>NZ_JAUCBP010000015.1 GCF_030362855.1 Neoalteromonas arenosi | reverse complement strand
ATCAGACGTTAAGCGACTCAAAGAGCTAGAAGAAGAGAATCGTCGGCTGAAGCAAATGTATGCAGAGTTAAGCCTAAAGTCACAGATGCAGGCTGATATTATAAAAAAGCTGTAGCACCTGTGGCTGAGCGTAAAGTCTGGGCACACGAGTTACAGGTGCAATATCGTGTTAGCGTGGTGAAGAGCTGCGAAGTCGTCTGTATGAGCCGCACAGCGTATTACTACGAGCCTATATTAAGTAATGATGATGACATCATAGATGCGCTTAATAAGTTGGTAGAAAAGCATCATCGATGGGGCTTCCCAAAGTGTTTTAAGCGATTGAGGAAGCTCGGTTATCGCTGGAATCACAAGCGTGTGCATCGCGTGTATACAGAGCTGAAACTCAACTTGAGACGAAAGGCCAAGCGGCGATTGCCAACTCGCAACCCAGAGCCACTGGCCGTGCCCAGCGCACTAGGAAAGTCATGGTCGATGGACTTTATGAGCGACAGTCTGCACAACAAAGTCCGATTCCGCACGTTTAATGTGATTGATGACTTTAACCGAGAGGTATTGGGCATAGACGTGGCAACTAGCATGCCTTCGCTGCGTGTAATCCGCTATCTTGACCAGTTGGCTGAGTGGCATGGTTACCCAGAGAAAATACGTGTAGACAACGGTAGTGAGTTTACCTCGGAGATATTTACAAACTGGGCAAAGGCTCACGGTATTTTGATTGACTACATCAAGCCAGGTTGTCCTTATCAAAATGCCTATATTGAACGGTTTAACCGGACTTACCGTGACGATGTATTGGACTGTTACATATTCAATAATTTAAACGAAGTGAAGCGCCTAACCC
>NZ_JAUCBP010000014.1 GCF_030362855.1 Neoalteromonas arenosi | reverse complement strand
GTTGTATCTAAGATCCTTGACTAATAGTTAAGACATCTTAAAGAAAGGTCGCTTAGGCGGCCTTTTTTATTGCCTGTAAAAAATGGCAACGCCTCATATTTACAAGATACCATGCTATAATTATCGACTAACTTCCTCATTATGGATTTGTTGTTTTCTTTCATGATGCTTCACCTTTTCAAGCAACGGCTGCGGACTTGGTTTTTATGCCTTTGTCTAAGTGCGATGCCATTCGCTGTTGCTGCTGACGCAAGCGACAGCTTGGTGGTCGTTGTTCACGCCGGAAATGCCATTGAAGCACTGAGTAAAAAACAAGTTATTGACATTTACATGGGCCGTTACTCAAGCTTTCCCAATGGTCAACCCGCTGCCCCTATAGACTTTCCAGATGAATCTGTGGAAAAGGCATTATTTTATCAGTTATTAGTTAATCAAGACTTGCGCAAGATTCGGTCTTACTGGTCGCGCTTGCTGTTCTCTGGACGAGCCAAGCCGCCTCGTGAATTAGAGACTGCCTCGGAAATTGCGCAATATTTAGATACTGATATTAATACTCTGGCCTATGTGCCGCGCAGCCAAGTGACAACGGAGATGAAGATTGTTTATCAGTTTGACCAACAATAAATCGGCCGTGAACACTCCCTTTGCTCGTTTGTGCCGCATACTGTTCATTGTGCTGGCCATGCTAGTTCCCACAGTGGGCATCAGTGCTGAAGTTACGTTTAGCGGCTTTGCTACGCTAGGGGCAACTTATCACAGTCACGATGAGTTGCGATTTCGCAGTACACTCCTTAACAAAACACGCGACAATTTTACCCTTGCCAGTGACTCTGTCATCGGCGGTCAGCTAAATGTGCAAATTGATCCGCAGTGGGATTTTGTCACGCAAGTTGTAATTCAAGACCGAGCGGATACTGATTGGAGTAACTATTTCGAAAAAGCGTTTATTCGTTTCAAACCGCACCGGAATTGGGCGGTCCGTGCCGGACGGATGCACAGTAATGTCTACCTGTTATCCGATATACGCACTGTCGGATATGCCTATCCGTGGGCCAGGCCACCTTTGGATTTCTACTCCAGTTCGGCTGTGGCGGCCTCTACAGACGGTGTCGACATTCAATATTCGCGCGATATTTTTTCAGGCTTCGCAAAATTTAGTTTAACTGTTGGTGAGTCTCAAGCGCGTTTGAATGGCGATAGTGGTCGGCTGCGGATAGATTATGAGGATATCGTTACATTTAGTGCAGAGTACTCGAGAGGGCCGTGGCAACTTAAAGCGAGTTTATCGTCGTCTCGAAGTGACAATTTACAGTTTGATTCTTTCAATCAGTTTACCGCTGTCTTAGCTACGATCCCAACGTCACTTTGGCCAGAAATACCGCAGCTATTGGAGCAGTTCGATCCAGAAGGAGAGCGAGCCAATTTTGCCTCATTCGGTTTCAAATACGATGACCTGCGCTGGAATATTCAGGCTGAATTAGGTCGATACGGTGCTGATTGGTTGCTTTTCCCGAGCGCGCGTTTTGGCTATCTCTCAGTGGGTTACTATTTCGATGATTTATTACCCTATGTAGTGCTCTCTGGTCAAAGTCCTGAGGACGAGGCTACGTGCATAAGTGCGCCGACTTTACCCGCAGGTATTCCACAAGAGTTGGCATTCACGATTAACGCACTTGCTGAAATTGCCGATGCATCAGTCACAGGCCCTCTGATCGATCAAACAACGTTAAGTGCTGGAGTGCGATGGGATTTTGCGAATGACTGGGTGATGAAATTCCAAATTGATCACATCGATATTGATTACCCAGGCTCTGGTGCGTTCGGGAACAACAACCCTGCATTAGAAAAAACACCTCACTCTATGAATGTTGTACACTTAGGTTTAAGCACGGTTTTTTAAGCGTCTATCACTTTGCATTTAAGTCAAAAATTATACATCCGAGTTGCGCTGACAATTGCTTTAGTGGCAATCATATTGTCGTTGTTAACTGCGTCGGTGACTTATTGGTATAACCTTGACCGCCAAATCGGTTTGAACAGCGAGATGGTTGATCAGCTTGCTCGTCGAGCAGAGAAGACGTCGGCGATAGCGGCTTACTTGGAAGACGATGACTTAGGCTTAGAAATTATCAATGGCTTGGTGGCTAGTAATCTAGTGGCTGCGGCATCAATCACTAATTTTGAATATATGGCGTTGCAGGCTGGTGATTTAACCCAGGCTGGTGAAGCCATAAGGATTGATCTTATCCATCCCTTCTCCGGTGACGAAGTGATTGGCCATTTAGTGATCTTCCCCGATGATCGATATAGTCAAACTGAAGCCCGCCAAAGTGGTTTGCAAAATGCGCTAGCGTTGATGCTACTGAGTTTATTGACTACTGGCGCGGTCGCGCTATTCGTCCATCGCCGTTTGACCAGTCCAATCCAAAAACTTACCCAAGGCTTCTCCTCGGTCGATCCCAATTTGCCTGAATCAATGCAGCCTATTGATATCGGCTATCGCAAGCGCGATGAGTTGGGCGTGTTAATCAGCGGCATCAATGCCTTGATGATTGCATTAAAACAAAACTTGCAAACCGAACGTATTTTGCGCGAACGGACACAAAGGCTTGAGCAGCGGTTTAGGCTATTGTTTGAACAAGCCAGTGCCGGTATTGGCTTGATTGGTGCCGACAACCGATTGATCACCATGAATAAGGCGATGCAAAGCCTATTTGAGCAGATTCAAGAAGGTCAGCTGTTCCCAGAATTATTTAGTGATGAAGATCGCGTTACTGAGACGTTGCAGCAAATGCGGACCGTAGAAGCGTTGGGACAACTCAGTTTAGACCTAGAATATATGCATAATGATGAAAAGCGCTATGTCCATTGTTTGCTGGCTAAAGTGAGTGAACAGCGGGTTAAAAGGCGTCTTGATCAATCGACTTTAATTGAAGTCATCGCCTACGATGTTACCGACCGTATTCAACGCGAACAGCAAACACGGTTTGAAGCCGATCACGATTCTCTCACGGGCTTACGCAACCGTCGTTCTGGCGAGTTAGCACTCAAACAGTCACTTGCTCAGGTCCAGCAGAAAGGCGCTCAGTTTGTTTTGATGATGGTCGATTTAGATCGCTTTAAACCGGTTAATGATACCTATGGGCACGATGTGGGTGACGAAGTTTTGGTGACCATGGCGCAGCGTCTTAAACGCCATTTCAATACCCAATCAGATATTTGCGTACGGTGGGGGGGCGATGAATTCGTAATCGGCTTTAAACAAAGCCAGTTGGATGAAGAGGCGTTGTCTTCGCTGGCTGAGCTTATCTTGGGTGAATTGCGCACGCCCGTAAATGTGAGTCCTACGATTACTTGCCAAATTGGCGGTAGTATCGGCATTGTCCACACCGATAGCCCTACACAGGTACTCGACAATATGCTGCAATTGGCCGATGAAACCATGTACGAAGTTAAGCAAGGCGGTCGCGACGCTTTTGCAATCAAACATGCGGTTTAAGTAATCGAATCTGCCGTACTGACGTATTCTCTTTTACAATTAATGGATAAGGTACACTAAGCATGCGATTTAATCCTTTGGGAAGTAGTGGTCTAACGGTCTCTGAAATTTGTTTAGGCTCTATGACCTGGGGTATTCAAAATAATCAACACGATGCTGATCAACAAATTCAGCGGGCTATTGACACGCAGATTAATTTTATCGATACCGCCGAGATGTACCCGGTACCGCCAAATAAGGAGACGTATGGCGATACGGAACGCGTTATTGGTGATTGGTTGTCTCGCCACCCCGCGCAGCGCCAAGCATTGATCATAATGAGCAAAATAGCTGGGCCGGGAATTGGCTATATTCGCGGTGGCGAACGCATGACAGGCAAAGCGTTACCCGTGGCACTGGACGCCTCATTGGAGCGCTTGCAAACCGACTATGTCGATGTGTATCAGCTGCACTGGGCTAACCGTCCCACCGCCCATTTTGGTACCCATTGGCCGAACCAAGTCCGGCCGAGCAAAATCGATGCTGACCGCGAAAGAGACACGATGCGAGAGTTGGTCATCGCGCTTGGTGAAGAGATAAAAGCCGGTAAGATCCGTCACTGGGGGCTGTCTGATGAGACGCCTTGGGGCATTCACACCTTTTTGCAGCTGTGTAGTGAGTTAAATGTGCCGCGTCCAGTATCTATTCAAAACGAATTCAGTCTTATCCATCTTAAAGATTGGCCGTACCTGATTGAGACATGTGTTTTAGAGGATGTTGCCTACTTGCCTTGGTCGCCACTCGCGGGCGGGGCATTGTCTGGCAAGTACCTCAACGGTGAACGTCCCGCTGGTAGCCGCTGGACCATGGTGCAGCGACAAGGTTTATTCCGCGATACCGCCATGGCAAACCAAGCTATCGCTCGTTACGTCGCCTTGGCTAATGATTTTGGGATCACGCCTAGCCAATTGGCATTGGCCTGGTGCCGTCAAGTGGACGGCGTAACGTCTACTATCATTGGTGCTACTACGTTGGCACAGCTGGAAGAAAATATTGCGGCGTTTTCAATCACGCTAACGGATCAGCAGCTTGCAGAGGTTCACGAAGTATTACAACAATTTAGCCAACCCTTCTAAAACTGTGGCTTTTACCCACATAAAAAGCTGATTAAAAAGGTCGGGTTATTCGATTTTTCCTGCCAAAGTTTTGTGGCAGGATCCGCGATCTGTGCTGGCGTAATCAATTTGTCATTTACGCTAGGTACCCTATTGCGTGTATGTGTGTAGCTAAATTTTTGAGTAACTAATGACCCAGCCAGTATCTAACCCATCGATTGCGCCTGAAACAGAGGTGATTGTGATGGCACCACTATCTGGCGGTGCAAAGCTGCGGCGATGGTTATGGCTAGTATTTCTTGTCTTTGTAATGCTCACAGCAGTCAGCATCATTGGCAGTGGTTTTAAGCTTGCTACCGCTGAACACGCCCGCAGTCTCTTTGAGTTTGCATCTAATCCTGTCATGGGCCTCATCATCGGCATGGTCGGCACCGCGTTAATTCAATCTTCAAGCACGGTTACTTCCATTATTGTTGCAATGGTGGCGGGCGGATTACCCATTACCATTGCTGTACCCATGATGATGGGCGCTAATATTGGTACCAGTATTACTAACACCATTGTTAGCTTAGGGCATGTTACCAATAAGCAAGAGTTTCAGCGTGCGTTTAACGCGGCAACTATTCACGACTTCTTCAATATATTTGCGGTACTAATATTTTTACCGCTAGAGATTATGTTCGGCTTTTTAGAACACGTGAGCGGAGCAATGGTTTCGCTATTTTCGATTGGCGCAGCGGCCGACGTTGGTGGATTTAATCCCATCAAAGGCGTGACTGGACCGGTGGTTGATGCACTGAATTATGTACTTGCCGGTTTACCAGCGATTTATGCTGGCTTGATTAAGATTGTGATAGGTATTGGCTTGATCGTGGTTTCAATTACCTACATGGGCAAGATCATGAAATCCTTGATGGTCGGCCGCGCTAAGCAAATTTTGCACAGTAGCATCGGACGCGGCCCGTTAACGGGGATTGCCTCAGGTACAATAGTAACCGTATTAGTGCAGAGTTCGTCAACTACTACATCATTAATGGTGCCGTTAGTAGGTAACGGCGTGCTCAAAGCGCGTGATATTTACCCTTTCACTTTAGGTGCGAATATCGGCACCTGTATCACTGCGCTCGTTGCGGCACTCGCTATCACCGGTGCTAATGCCGCATTAGCACTGCAGATCGCGATTGTACATTTGTTGTATAACGTCAGTGCGGTTGCGGTAATTTATGGCCTAGTTTTCTTGCGCGAGTTGCCCTACAAACTCAGTTACTTATTGTCGTTGCGCGTTGCCGAGCACAAGAGTTTGGGCGTAGCCTATATCGTTGGCGTGTTTTTCTTACTGCCGCTGTCGGTTATTTTTGCGACCCGATAAAAAAGGCCAAGCAACGTGCCTGGCCTTTTACTTCAAGAAAATTGCTTAAAAAGCATATTTTGCAGAGAACTGGATACGGTTCATATCACCTTCTAAACCACCTTCTGTTTCGCGATTCGCAAAAGCAATTTCGCCACCCACGGTGATTGCTTTGGTTGGTGAATACAATAGGTTTGCGCGCGCAGAGTAGGTCTTTTGCGTCACACCCAGACCTGTAAGCGCAGTATCGTTGTCTACATCCAGTGCCGAGAAGGTAAAGTTACTGCGCATTTTTTCATTCCACACATGGCGATAAGCAATGGCGTAACCAAATGAATCGATAGCTTGCAGCTCGCCATTGGCATCAATCACAGCACCATTTGCCGTGTTAAGACCAATATAGCGACCTAAGCCCTGACCGGTGTTGAGCATAAAGCGCAGATCATCACCGTTATCTAAATTAATTTTACCGGTAACACTGATACCAATTGAGGTATCAGTTGAATCGATGTTATCGCCATTGTCATACGCGAGTTGACGCAACAAACCCGCAACTCTTAAGTAACCCCAATCGGCTTTATGCGTATAACGAGCCACTAAGTCTGGTGTTACATTGTCATCGGCAACAATACGTCCACCGCCACCAAAAGGAGTGACGGTTGTTTCTGGGTTTTCCGCTGCAAATTCCCATGCACCTGAGGTGTAACGCACAAGTGCTTGGCGGTCAAAGATCGTTCCGTCAGTCACACCGATAAAATCGAGCGTTTCTGGCAGCGCACTAACGTCCATAAACGTTGACCAGGTTTGACCAATCGTCCAGTTTTTATACTTCATAAACGCGTGACGAATACGCGGAGTCCATGAACTACTGATACGGTCGTTACCGTTTGGCGTGGCCAACATATCAAACTCAAGCACACCAGTAATCGTATCGCCCTCTTCTGTAGCGGTAGAGGTAGTAAAGCGGAAACGCGATTGACGCGCATGGATATCCATTTGCGCGCCTTCATCAAGGCCGTTCACTGGAATAAGTGCGGGCACATAGAAATCACGATTGAGGTTACCGGTTGCTAATGAACCTTCACTGTAATTTGAAACAATTGCATCAAGTTTGATATAGCCTGAAAACTTAACGTCTGTTCCGGCGAGGTTTGCCGCAGTTGCAGTACCCGATAAACCGGCACAGGTGAGTGCTACGATAGATGCTGTTTTTTTAATTGCTGCCTTCATAAGAGTGTCCACTTGCTGTATTGATTAAAGTTAAAACGATGTAAAATGTTCGTTAACATGATTCTATTGTGCGCAGTTTAGGCAAAAAAAAAATAAGCTGTTCGTCTATTAGACTAAAGTCTTACTTTCGAAATATCAGTCTGTTAGGATATTTGTCAGGAAATCTGTTTTGTCTTGTCGATGCGGCGTTACAGTCCGGTAAGACCAAAGTCTCATTTTGTAATTGTTAATAAGGGCTACAGTTAAGCCATACCCAAATCAGTAGCAACTAACTTTGCAAATTCAATTTTTAAACTTGGAGGCAACACGATGAATGCCAAAACATATCCAGTGCCAGAAGCTATTAAAGCAGATACGCTACTCACCAATGAGCAGTATCTCGAAATGTACCAACAGTCGGTCAGCGACCCAGAGGCATTTTGGGGCGAACACGCGGCAATGCTTGATTGGTTCAAAGCACCCACTAAAGTAAAAGATACATCTTTTGCGTCCGACAATTTATACATTAAATGGTTTGAAGATGGCGAACTCAATGCCAGCTACAACTGTATCGATCGGCATTTAGCAAAAAATGCTAAGAAAACAGCAATCCTTTGGGAAGGTGATTCGCCAGAAGACAGTGAGGTAATTACCTATCAACAACTGCATTATGAGGTCTGTAAGCTTGCCAACGGCCTGAAAAAACTCGGTGTTGGCAAAGGTGACCGCGTAGCACTGTATATGCCGATGGTGCCTCAAGCTGCCTATGCAATGTTGGCCTGTGCGCGCATCGGTGCAGTGCACTCAGTGATTTTTGGCGGTTTCTCACCGAATGCTATTGCTGATCGCATTAACGACAGTGACGCCAAGGTGGTGATCACCGCTGACGAAGGTCGTCGTAGTGGCAAAAGCGTACCATTAAAAGCCAATGTCGATGAAGCGTTGGCGAACGGCGCATGCCCGAGTATATCAGCTGTTTTGGTACACAAACTTACTGGCGGTGATATTGCCTGGAACGATGTCGACGTATGGTGGGATGAATTGGTGGATGATGTATCTGCACAGTGTGAACCCGAAGTGATGAACGCTGAAGATCCATTGTTTATCTTGTATACCTCCGGCTCTACGGGTCAACCAAAAGGCGTGGTACACACCACGGGTGGTTATTTACTGTATACCGCGATGACGTTTAAGTATGCGTTTGACTATAAAGACGGTGACATTTATTGGTGTACGGCCGATGTGGGCTGGATCACCGGTCACAGTTACATGGTGTATGGGCCACTCGTGAATGCTGTTACCCAAGTATTCTTTGAGGGCGTGCCGACTTATCCAGATGTGCGTCGTATCGCGCAAGTGGTAGAGAAATACAAAGTTAACCAGCTATATACTGCACCAACTGCAATTCGAGCTTTAATGGCCCATGGTGATGCACCGGTTGAAGGTTGTGATGTTTCTACCTTACGCGTTTTAGGCTCCGTCGGTGAACCGATTAATCCAGAGGCGTGGGAGTGGTATCACCGCGTATTCGGTAACAACGAGTGCCCAATCGCCGATACTTGGTGGCAAACCGAGACCGGCGGCACCATGATCCTGCCGTTACCCGGCGCAACTGAATTGAAGCCAGGTTCGGCCAGTCGCCCGTTCTTTGGTGTACAGCCAGCGCTATTCGATGCAGACGGGAATGAGCTTGAAGGCGAAGCCGAAGGTAACTTGGTGATCAAAGACAGCTGGCCTGCACAAGCCCGCACGGTTTATGGCGATCACGAGCGCTTTAAAAATACCTATTTCAGTGCGTATGAAGGCGTTTATTTCACGGGTGATGGTTGCCGTCGAGATGAAGACGGTTACTACTGGATCACTGGTCGCGTTGACGATGTACTAAATGTCTCCGGTCACCGTTTGGGTACTGCAGAGATCGAAAGTGCTCTAGTGGCGCATCACGATGTGGCAGAAGCCGCGGTGGTTGGGTATCCGCATGACATTAAAGGTCAGGGGATTTATGTATACGTAACGCCAAATGAAGGTGTTGAAGTGACCGATGAGCTAACGAAAGAGCTCAGAGCCTGGGTGCGTAAAGAGCTTAGCCCCATCGCAACACCGGACATGATCCAGTGGTCTCACGGTTTACCTAAAACGCGTTCAGGTAAAATTATGCGCCGTATCTTGCGTAAAATTGCCGCTAATGAACACCAGCAATTGGGTGATACATCAACCTTGGCGGATCCGTCCGTGGTTGATACACTCATCGCGGAGCGATTGAATAGATAATAAAAAGGAGTCGCCATGATAACGTTACTGATAGCCGATGATCACCCTTTATACCGTGATGCACTGCGCGGAGCGTTATCCTCCTCCTTAACGGATATTCATTTACTGGAAGCGGCGGATCTCGCCGCTACTGTAGAGACTCTTGAGCACAATGATGTCGATTTGTTGTTGCTCGACCTCCACATGCCAGGCAGCCAAGATTTATTTGGGCTACTGCATATCCGCAAACTCTTTCCCGATGTTCCTGTCGCGGTGGTATCCGGTACCGAAGATCCACTGATTATTTCAAAGATTGTCGGTGTCGGTGCTTTAGGCTTTATCCCCAAAACTGCCAGTAGCAGCGATATTGCCGATGCAGTGAGCGCAATCCTAGATGGCGATGTATGGTTACCCGAAGCCTTTGACGGCAAGATTGAAGAGGTCGACGAAGAGTTTTCCAAACTCGCTGATCAAGTAGCCAGCTTAACGCCTTCACAATATAAAGTGCTGTGTTATATGCGCGATGGCTTACTCAACAAACAAATCGGTTACAATTTAGATATTGCTGAAGCGACTGTAAAAGCCCACGTGACCGCTATTTTTAAAAAGCTGGGTATTAACAATCGCACACAGGCAGTATTGATTGCCTCACAACTCGAATTAGAGCCTCCTGCCGCCATTCATTAAAGCGCATCAGTAGCCCACAATGTGTAATAATTTCTGTACGAACCATTCGGTAATGTCGTGCTGAGTGCTATTTTATTTATCGATCATCAGGCGTACATTGCGCTTTTTTAAGCTATAACACGTATAGGATTTTAGTTTGTTATTTCACATGGTGGATGATTTATGAAGCAATGGATTAAGTTGCCGCTGCTAGTTTTAGGGTTGTGTGCCTTTCAAGTAATGGCCAGTAATACATCAGGTGTGCATGGTCCGACAGTCAACCCCGATGATCGGTCGGCGATGTATCGCATTGGCTTTTCTCCAGGTGAGGATGGCGGTGAGGATGCATGGGCGCATCGCTTCCATTATCAACAAGCGTTCAATGAAGATTTTCGCTGGCGCATCATCACGCAGTTTCGCGATGTTGGCGATGACTTAGAGTACGACTACTTACGTGCTGAATTGCTTTACCACTTTAAACACAAAGAAGACGGTATTTGGGATTCGGGTGTTCGTTTTGACATTCGCACGCGTAAAGGTAGCCGCCCAGAACTTTTCGCGATCAATTGGACTAACCAGTGGCAACTGACACCAGAATGGCGTTTACGCGGTATTGTGATTGGCGGTTGGAACTTCGGTGGCACGGCAGTGGGCGGAACTACGTTAGAGACTCGCGCGAGCCTGACCTATAAGATGGAAAACGGCCATCGTTTGGGGGTCGAGATGTTCAACGAGTATGGTCGTATCAGCGACATGGGCTCATTCAATGACCAAGAGCATCAAATTGGCCCGGTACTGAGCGGCAAAATTGGTGAATTTAGCTATCAATTGGGCTACTTGGCAGGTGTGTCAAATGGCGCTAATGATCACACCTACCGCTTGTGGTTTAACAAAGCCTTTTAAGCCTCTTTTTCGATCACATCAGCAGCATCAATATGGCGCGTCATTGCTTGTAGCAGGGCGCGCAGTTTTGCTGGCTTAACCGGCTTATTCATATAGTGAACGCCGTGTTGTTTGCAGGTTTCCGCCAACTCAGTGTCGCGAACCGCCGTAACCAAACACGCCGGACATACCATATCTAACTCAGTCCGCAGAGCATCAATTACCTCTAAGCCATTGTCGTTTTTGCCTAGCTGATAGTCCATCAACACGATTTGTGGTTTAAATGACTGAGCGGTTGCTAAAGCCGCTTCTCTGGTTTGCGCAACTTCTACAGTAATACTCCATCGCTCCAGCAGTGTCTTGAGGGCATCGAGGTTCTCTTGTTGGTCATCGACACACAGCACCCGTAAACCCGAGAATGACGAGCTAGCACGGGTAACTGTCTTGGACTCGTCTTGACCGGGTTCGGAGACAGGTACCCGTAACTCAAAGCAGCTGCCTTTACCAGGTGTTGAGCGCACACCTACATTACCTTTAATTTGGCCACTCAAACGACGCACTACACCGAGACCCAAACCCACACCACTCTCGGTGTGGGTATCGGCGCGATAGAAATCGCTAAAGATTAGTATTTGTTGCTCTTGGGTAACACCGATCCCAGTATCAAAAACGCGAATTTGTACTCGATTTTCCACGACTTTAATAGTTAACAGAACTTTGCCTTTTTGTGTGTACTTCACTGCATTTGATAGCAAGTTCTGTACAATTCGGTACAGATAGGTCTTATCTGCCATTGCCCAACAGGGCCGAATTTTAGTTCTAAATTCAAGACCTTTTTCTTTCGCCTTTATCGCAATCTGGTCGATGAGTGGCGTCAGGGTTGCAATCACATCCACAGGTTCTATGGTGGGCTTTAAGTCACCTTGGTCGAGGCGTGAAATATCTAACAATGTACCAATCAGCGCTTCACTCGAATTCACTGATTGGTTGAGTTTATCCACCAGTTTAGCGGCATTGTCATCCAAACTGGTTTCACGCAACGCTGATACATAGAGCTTGGCGGCATTTAAGGGTTGTAGCACATCATGGCTGGCGAGTGCCAAGAAGCGGGTCTTACTGGCATTGGCTTCTTCAGCCGCTTGGCGAGCGCGGATCAATTCTTTCTCAGCATCTGAGCGACGTTGAATTTCTAACCGCAATTCGGCATTTATCGAATGCACTTCTTCGGTCCGTTTTTTAACCCTATGCTCCAAATCGATGTTGGATTCTTCCAACGCTTGTTGGATTTCAACGTGTCCGGTGATGTCATTGAAGGTGGTTACAAATCCACCACCAGGCAGTGGGTTACCGACCATTTCAATGACGCTGCCGTCGCTGCGATGGCGGGTAAATTTATGCGGAGATCCAGAGTGTAAATGGGCCATGCGTTTTTCGACTTCGGCATCCACTTCACCAGTGCCAAACTCACCTCTCTCGGCGTTGTATCGCACGAGCGTTGATATAGGCGTGCCGACTTCAAGCATGCCTTCGGGATAGTCAAACATATCGCTATAGCGTTTGTTCCAGGCGACCAGCTTTAATTGCTTATCGATTACGCTGATGCCTTGGTCGATGTTCTCCAATGACGTGATCAAGGCCGTCATATTGAACTGCATGGCCTGGGTCGTATCATCGAAAAAGTTTATCACTTCGGTGAAATCGAGCTTCTTACCGCGGATCACACTGTCAGTTAATGCCCGTGCACTGGATGCGCCTATTACGCCACCTAACGCGCGTTCACAAAATGCCATAAAGGCTGGATTCGGTTTGTCGTTAGGCAGTACTTTAATGTTATGAGTGCGATTAAACTCATCGACGAGCTGCTCACAGCGCCCTTGTCCCATGAAGGTAGTTAACAAGGTTAATAAGTCAGCGACCTTTATATTGTTGCCATGGCTGCGCGTAACGTTGTTGCGAATGTCAGCGGGAGATACAAATGCTTCCGCTTGAATACGGTCAATGAGGCGAGCCGGGGCCATCAACGAGAACAGGATGTAACCGATGGCATTGGCTATCAGTGAAACCACAGCACCTTGGCTGAGTAATTCGTTTTGGTGCACTTGGTCAAAGTCGTTATTAATAGTGGGCAACACCAACCACAATACCCAGCAGGTTAAGCCGACTAATAAGCCTGCGTATACGCCGTGCGCGTGACCTTTTTTCCAATATACGCCGCCAACAATAGCAGGTAACAGCTGGATCACTAAAGAGAATGCAATTAAACCAATCGAAGCCAGTGAACGACTCCCGGTCATCTGTTGTTGATAAATAAAAGCCATCAATAAAATCACACCAATGACTATGCGTCGGATAAAACGAATACGCGCGCTAAAGTCGGTTTTATTTTGATGTTTATCAATCGCAAAAATACGCGGTAGTACGACGTCATTGGTCAACATGGTACTCAAAGTTAGGGTTGCAACAATGATCATCGCGGTGGCGGCAGAAAGTCCGCCAAGAAATACCAGTGCTTGCAAGATAATCGAGCCACTATCGATGGCAATACTGAGGACATAAGCATCGGGTGCCACATTGCTAGCGGCGAAAAGTTGGTTACCTGCCATCGCAATAATAGGGATTACGGCGGCCATGATGATTAAGTACAAGGGAAACAACCAACGCGCAGTTTTGATGTGATCAAGACTTAAGTTGTCGATTATAGCTACGTGAAATTGCCGCGGTAAGCAAATGATAGCGGCTGCAGCCATCAAAGTTTGTGCCCAAAAATTAAATGAACTAAAGGTACTTAAGGCCTCATCAGTCAACATAGGGGCAAGCTTTGGTTCGCCTGCAGCATTATCGATAGCCAAGTAGGCAATAAAGCCAACTAATACCAAAGCCAGTAATTTCAAACTCGATTCAAACGCAATAGCTAGCATAAGCCCGCGGCGGTACTCGGTGACATCCGCGTGTTTGGTACCAAAGAAAATTGCAAAAATCGCCATAAATAGCGTCGCAATTAAGATTAGCAGGTTGGTATCTTGATAGTCGGTGAGTTGTTGGAAGGTTTGTCCAATCGCTTTTAACTGCAGCGCAATGTAGGGAATAGTGGCCAGTAGGGCGATCACGGTGACCATCAGTGCAACCGATTGACGCTTGCCGTAGCGCGAGGAAATAAAATCAGCAATGGTGGTTATGTGTTGCTTCTTACTGACCAACACCATTTTATAGATAAACCGATAGCCAATGGCGTACACCAAGATCGGCCCGAGTAATATCGGCAGAAAAATCCAATGGTCGCGACTGGCCTGACCCACCGCACCAAAAAACGTCCAGGCGGTACAGTAAATTGCTAATGCCAATGAATAAATGGCCGGGTGAGAGGTAAGCCAGCGCGCGGTGGGTGAATTCTTATCGCCCCAACGCGCCATCCAGAACAAACCAAACAGATAAAAAATTGCCAGTAATGACCAACCAAGCGCCATGTTAATTCCTAACATATTGTTTACAAACCAGACTTTATCACAGCTTCAAGCGTTTATTGAAACCTACGACCATGGTCTCATTTCGAGTTGGCTTCGACAGGTCTAAAGTATCTATCAAGGCTCTAATCAAGCATTTTTTGTGGGTTTAGCCTGTCGCCAGTGAGTTTAGCATTGCGCATATGGCCTGCTAGAGGCACTTGGTTAGAGAAATGTAAAAAACAAAACATCCAATTAACGTGATCGAGGATTACAAAATGGCTTTTAAGAACGATGATGATAAAAGCGCATACTGGCGGGAAAACCTCGCCTTACTCGCTAAGCTACTGGTGGTCTGGTTCGTCGTGTCATTCGGCGCCGGCATTTTATTTGTTGAGCAATTGAATACTATTCAATTCTTCGGCTTCAAATTAGGTTTCTGGTTTGCACAACAGGGCTCTATTTATGTGTTTGTCGCACTGATTTTTGTCTATATGGCAAAAATGAATGCCATGGACAAAAAATACGGCGTAGACGAGGAGTAATACCATGGACGTTCAAACTCTCACATTTTTAATCGTCGGCGGTTCATTCGCGCTGTATATTGCCATTGCGATATGGGCCCGTGCGGGTTCAACCAATGATTTCTACGTTGCTGGTGGTGGTGTTCCGCCGGTAATGAACGGTATGGCGACTGCGGCAGATTGGATGTCGGCAGCGTCATTTATTTCGATGGCCGGTTTGATTTCCTTTATGGGATACGACGGCGCAGTTTACCTTATGGGGTGGACCGGTGGTTACGTATTGCTAGCGCTTTGTTTAGCACCGTACTTGCGTAAGTTTGGTAAATTTACGGTACCTGATTTCATCGGTGATCGTTATTACAGTCAAACAGCACGTACTGTAGCGGTATTCTGTGCAATCTTTGTCTGCTTCACTTATGTAGCAGGTCAGATGCGCGGTGTTGGTGTTGTATTCAGTCGCTTCTTAGAAGTTGATATCGTAACGGGTGTTATTATCGGTATGGGTATCGTGTTCTTCTACACCGTACTTGGTGGTATGAAAGGGATTACTTACACTCAGGTCGCTCAGTACTGTGTATTGATCTTCGCATACATCGTACCTGCAGTATTCATCTCTATGATGGTAACTGGTCATATCCTACCGCAAACAGGCTTTGGTGCGACCTTGGCCGACGGGTCCGGGGTGTTCCTGCTGGACAAACTCGATGGGCTGTCCACCGAACTTGGATTTAATGAATATACCTCGGGTACTAAGAGTACTATTGACGTGTTCTTCATTACTTTCGCTCTAATGGTGGGTACTGCGGGTCTACCGCACGTAATCGTACGTTTCTTCACTGTACCTAAAGTACGTGATGCGCGGAAGAGTGCTGGTTATGCGTTAGCGTTCATCGCTATCCTATACACTACTGCTCCTTCTTTAGCTGCATTTGCCCGCGTTAACATGATTGAGACTATCAACGGTCCAGATGCGATGGGTACAAGCTATGCAGAAGCGCCTACTTGGATTAAAAACTGGGAGCAAACAGGTCTTATCGGTTTTGAAGACAAAAACGGCGACGGCAAAATGTTCTACTCAGGTGACGAGCGTAACGAAATGCGTGTTGACCGTGACATCATGGTACTGGCTAACCCTGAAATTGCTAACTTACCAGCATGGGTTATCGCACTAGTAGCCGCCGGTGGTGTTGCTGCAGCCTTGTCGACATCAGCCGGACTACTGTTAGTAATCTCCACCTCCGTCTCGCATGACTTGCTGAAACGTAACTTTGCGCCAAATATCACCGATAAAGCTGAACTGTTCTATGCACGGTTAGCGGCAGCGGTGGCTATCTGTATTGCAGGTTACTTCGGTATTAATCCGCCCGGATTCGTGGCGCAGGTGGTAGCGTTTGCCTTCGGCTTAGCCGCATCCAGCTTCTTCCCTGCGATTATCATGGGTATCTTCAGCAAGCGTATGAATGACAAAGGTGCAGTATCAGGTATGCTCGCGGGTATCGCCTTCACTGCGGCTTACATCATTTACTTCAAGTTTGTGAATCCGGCTGCAAACGTACCTGAAAACTGGTGGTTCGGTATATCACCAGAAGGTATCGGTACGCTTGGTATGTTGGTTAACTTTGGTGTGGCATTCGCAGTGTTCAAGATGACTGATGAAGCGCCGGAAGAAATCCAACAATTAGTTGAAAGTATCCGCTTCCCTAAAGGAGCAGGTGAAGCTTCTGCTCACTAATCATTGATTAGGGAGTTCCGTGGAGGTCCGGATTTATTCGGACCTTTTTTTGATCCAGCGCAGCGACGTTGGGGATCTGCTGAGTGACAATCAAAACTCAGCAGCAAAGAGACAAGGGGCTACTATGACCGCTATACCTCAGCAGGTATTTGATTTTTTGCACAGCTCGGCACCTTTTGATCAGCTGTGTGACAATGATTTAAGTCCGTTGGCAAAAACTGCAAATTTGGTTTATATCGCCCCAAACAACGCCAAGGAGTTACTGGCAGCGAATAAAGGTTGCTTGTATCTCATACAAAGCGGCCAATTTTCGGTTAAAGATTCTGACGGGCCGGAGCGTCACCTAAGCGACGGTGATTATTTTGGCATCAACAGCATCATCGATGGTGTCGATTACGCGATTGATATTACGGTCGATAGTGCAGGTTTAGTGTTTTGTTTAGCTCGAGACGCCGTATTAAACGCGATGGAAAATCCTAAAATCGCGGCTTTTTTCAACAGCGCTAAAACCGATGCATTGCAAAACAAAGCGGTCGAAGATTCAAACTCTATGTGGCTGTATAAACCGCTATCAGAGGTGATTAGCCGTGCCCCGATCCAAGCGGATACGAGTACTAGCATTCACGCTGCGGCTAAGCTTATGGCCGAAGAGAATGTATCGTCATTACTACTCACCGAGGACAATCAGCTGACGGGGATTGTCACTGACCGTGATATGCGCAATCGCGTGGTTGCAGTTGCGCGCGATCTGAATGACAGCATTGCGACAGTAATGACCGCCGAACCGGCCAAGATCACGCATAACCGCACGTTGTTTGATGCCCTGTCGGTAATGAGTGAACGCAACATACATCACTTGCCGGTGGTCGATCGCATTTCACAACAGCCAGTGGGGATGATCACCGCCAGTGACATTGTGCGTCATCAGCGCGGCAATGTGCTATTCGTAATTGGGGAATTATCCAAAGCGCAAAATCTTTACGAGCTAACTCGCGCCAGTTGGCAAATTCCGCACTATTTTTCTATCCACGCGAAACGCCCCGGCGATTTTGATATTGCTGGTAAAGTGCTGTCGCAAGCCACGGATATCATGACGCGCAAACTTATCGCATTTTTTCAACAGAAGCATGGTCATGCTCCCATGGGATACTGTTGGATTGTGTATGGCTCACAAGCTCGCGAAGACCAAACGATGGGCTCAGATCAAGACAACGCATTGTTACTTGCGCATCGACCAAATGAACAAGAAGCCGAATACTTTACACAGATGTCAGAGTATGTTTGTCAGGGGCTAAATAAATGCGGCATTAAGCTTTGTCCGGGGAATATCATGGCGTCTAATCCAGAGCTGCGGTTATCATTAGACGACGCTATCGAAGAAGCGCAGAAGTGGGTTAAACAGCCTACACCAAAAGCCATCATGCACTTTAATATCTTTCTCGATGCGCGCGCAGCAGCGGGTGATGTTGAGTTGTTCAAACGCTTACAAGAAGCGCGCGCCCCCTTGCTTAAACAAAAGATGTTCTTAGCCGCACTTGCGCGCCACGCCAATGAAGTCGATGTGCCGCTGTCGATGTTTCAAAAGTTTGTCTTTGAGAAAGGCCGAGAAATCAAAGACAGCATCGATTTGAAAGTCAATGCGGTTGCGATTATCAATAATTTAGTGCGTCTTTATGCACTTGAGAGCGGCTTGAAAATGCCGTCGACATTGGGCCGACTCGATAATCTGCCCGAAGAAAGTGGTTTATCCCAGCGCGATGCAGCAAACTTGCGCGATATTTGGTTATTTATGAATCGTTTGCGCTGGCGGCACCAGTTAACCCAGAGCGTTACTGACAATTGTGTCTCTATTAGTGAGTTGTCATCAATTGAAAAACATCAGCTCAAGGCAGCGTTTAAAGCGATTGACCGCGCCCAACAAGCGGCTGTGATGAAATTCGCGGGTGGCATGGGCTAATGGGATTTTTAAACCAACTGTGGCGACGCTTAAGCGGCCACTCTGGCATCCCTATTCCACAAGCAATTGGCGCTATACAGCTGCGCGATATACCAATCTTGGCGATCGATCTTGAACTTACATCACTTGATCCTCAGACCGCCAAAGTGCTCTCGATAGGGTGGGTTAGTGGCAAAGGCAACACCGTCGACTTATCCAGTTGTTATTATCAGGTGATTCGGGCTAAAGGTGACTTGGCGCAAAGCCCTGTGATCCATGGGTTAACTGACGAAGAGGTCCGGCAAGGTACGCACGTGCAACAATCGGTTGAAGCGATGCAAACCTACATTGGCTCGCACATTTGGCTGTTTCACAACACCTCGTTGGATATTGGTGTGCTCAATCAAGTGGCGACTAACTTAGGCATATATGTGCCGGCAATCGTTACTTTAGATACGCTCAAGCTGGCGGTTTATGAGCTTAAGAAACAGCAACAAGTGTTACCACCGAATAGCGCAACCTTAAGTGTATGTCGAGACCGATTAAACTTACCGGCAGCGCCCGCGCACAATGCTTTAGATGATGCATTGGCAACTTTAACCTTGTGGTTTGCGCAGCAACAGAAACTCGACCCTCACGGTAAGTTACATGTTAAAGACTTACAGCACACCGGGGCGATAGAGGTTATTTCGCTGGGTAAGCCACCGCAGAATGCAACGTGATTAGGGCGTGGTGACCCAGCAGCGGTCATTGTGCTCAAAACCCAGCTTACGGTAGTACTCATTCGCCTTTGGTGCAGCAATGAGAATCAATTTACAGGTGGGTTGAAGCTGCTTGAGTGTCAGTGCAATCAGTTGCTTGCCAATACCTTGCTGCTGCGCGTGTTCAGATACAGCCAGATCAGACAAGTAACAAGCATAGTAGTTATCGCTGACACTTCTAGCAATTCCCACCAAGGTTGCGCCCTGCCAGGCTGAAATTATTAGATTGGCGTTGGCTAACATGCCTTGCAAACACACACTGTCTTCCACCGGGCGGCGCTCACCGAGCGTACTGGCATTTAGCACATCGTGAAATTGGTCGACGCTGACAGGTGCATTAACCCGGTACTCAATGGTCTTGGCCATTTATTCTACCTGCTGGCGCTTGTGCAGCGCTTTATTGAGCAACTTGGCGCGTAGTTCACTGGCAATGACGCGAGAGACCAGTAAACCAAATATCGCGGCGATCACTAAGGTCCAGCTTTCACCACCAAAAAACAGGTACATCATGGCAACCAGCGCACCAACTACAATGGCAGGGATTGCAATACTAATCAGTGGTAATACCGGTAAGGCACTATCTTGCTTTATTGCTTCGATCGCCGCTTCAATTTCTTTGAATTGTTGTTCGCGCGGCAGATGAGCGATACAGGCAAACTCATCGATGTAGGCTTTCGGATCCAATGTAAGGTCTCAAACTCTCGGGTTCAGCATGTCAGAAGCATAACCAATCCATGATGTGAGTACAAAGACTCTTTCCCCAACACAACGAGCCTTAGTTGAGCACCACAATTTGTTCTGGTTGGGTAATACGGATATGCGTTTGGTAGACGTACTTGCCTGTAGGTACCCCATCGTTATTTTCGCGGACTTTGATTTTACGGGAGTCACCGGTTACCGACACCGATTTACCGATAAAGTAATCTTGCGGCGAGGCACCAAACTTCTGTTCAAGCTGCTGAGCCACAGACGGCGGAATGGCGATTGTAATGTTCGAGTGGTCGCGGTAATCCAGTTCGGTGTTGAGATAAACAAACTGTCCTTGCACGCCCGCTGCTTTGATATTCAAAATCTGACGATTACTATTGCCACTGGGTTGATAATCGATTGCCTGCTGAGTCAATTCTCGCGTTTGTTCGGGGCTCGGTGTTAAAGGCCCAGGTGCACATCCAGCAAGTGTAAAGCCAAGTAACATGACAAACAGTGCAGTGAGTTTTTTCATCATCCATTCTCAGTATTATTGGGATCCTAGCATTCAGTTTGCAGTGTGGATACTTGTTGCTTTGACGCCTGCAGCTACAAAAAATTCCAAAAAAAATTTCTGCCTAGTATCCCCGCTGATTATACACATCAGGGCTATGCACTTGCATCAAGGTATCCACGTGTTCAATCGGCTTAAATCCAAACTTGGCATATAAACCGTGGGCATCGAAGGTTGCCAGCATAAAGCGGCGCAAGCCCTGTAAGTCTGGATGCCCAGTAATAGCTTCCATTAGCTTGGTACTCACGCCTAAGCCGCGGTAACTCTCCAGTACAAAAACGTCGGCGAGATAAGCAAAGGTCGCTTTATCGGTTGTTACACGGGCAAATGCAATTTGTTCGCCAGCGGTGTTATAGGCGCCAAAGCACAGCGAATTATCGATAGCCTTCTGCATAACCTCACGCGGGATCCCCGTTGCCCAGTAGCTGGTGGAGATAAAGCCGTAAATCACGTCAAAATCCAAATCGTCGCGGTTGGTACTGATGGTAACTTGCACAAGAGCTCCTTATCAGCGCTAAGTTAACGGGTTAAAGTGAGGATCACCTGGGCAGTTTGATCGCGTACTTCAAGACGCTGGTCATCCAATGTGATAGTAACGGGCACATAGGTATTTTGATAGCCGTCAAACATCATGCCCTGCCAAGTGCGGCCATTTTCCACCTCAACGAGTTCTTTAATGACTGTTAGGCCTTGATTCTCAGCATGTGTCCCGTGTTGATATACGGTGGCAAGCCCGCTGTTGAGGTTAAATTCAAGTTGCGCGTCTTTGTCGGCGTGTTGCCATACACCATCGAGACTAACGCCCTTAATATCACCGCTGGGTGTATTGTCGCAACTCGCCAAAGCGAGCAAACTGACTAGTGCAATAGCTATTAGCTCAAGGGTAAATTTACGTTTTTCCATTACCTATTCCTCTGTTGTCCATATAGCGGACAAGATTTGCAGCGTCCGGTGATTGACTGTTAAGTAGCCCCTGATAGACGCCGCATTGATCGGCCTTACTCTTTTGCTGGCCAAGCTTTTCTTTGGCGTGGATCTCATTTATGACGATTTTAAATCCAACCACAGCATTGAGTAGTCTTTCCATGTAATCAACGGGTAAAAGTTCAGTGTTGCCGAGCAGGCTAGGTTCGTAGTGTGCCATTAACGCATTGATCGCGTCGCGGGTGGCATCGCGGTTTAAACTTGAAAACGTACCGAAGCACTGTACGGATGCATAATTCCACGTCGCGACCACAGGACGTGATTCGTACCAGGTGGGTGAAATATAGGCATGTGGCCCACTAAATACCGCTGAGACCCGCTGATTGTCAGCGACTTGCCACTGCGGATTGGCTTTGGCCATATGGCCAATAATCATGCCTTTATCACCATCATCTTGGAATAACAGTGGCAGTCGAGTGGTATTTAAGTCGGCTGTGATCAGTAAGCCAAAACCATAATCAGCGATAAACTGCCGTATGGCCTCGGGCTCTTGCATCGCCATTGCTTTGGGAGTAAACATGCGTATCCTCAGTGCTACCAGTGCTTTGGATTGTTAAATGCGTCGACGCACTGTGTAGCTCCGGCAATGATTGGAATGGGTTTGCCATTTAACGCTACAGCTTGCCAACCAACGGGCTGGGAAAGTGGAAAGGGCGCTTTGATCTTGTTTTCATCCAATGGCGCAAAACCACTTTTGCTATAAAACGCTGGATCACCATAAGTGACCACAATATCCACACCTTGCTTGGTCATACTTTGCAGACCAAATGCAATCAATGCTTGTCCAACTCCCTGACCGTGATAATCGTTTGCGACGGCCACTGGCGACAACATAAAAATGGTCGATTCATGAGCGGTGCTAAAACGGCTAAAGAAAATACCGCCAACCATCGTGTTGCCATCTTTCGCTATATATCCATACAAATCACGCTCAGCAGACGTTGTCACTAAGGCCCTGACTAATTGTCCGATAGACTCGCCAACGGCTTGCCCCTCTGCAGCAGCAAAAACATCTGTATAAAGCGCTATGGTGGTATCTAGTTGGTCAAGGGAGAATGAATAATATTCCACGCTTTCGTCCTTTACTTGTAGATTAGCCAGAAAAAAGTCGCGAATAACGCAATACTCATTACGCCATGCGGTAGCACTACATGCGGATAAAACATGATCCGATAAAAGCGTTTATGGGGCTTAAAGCGATAGGATTTACTCCAGCTTTCAGAAATCTTGAAGCAACCAGTGTGCTCAGCGCGTCCTGCAAAGTAGGCCTCTATTTCACCAATGCGTTGGTAGTGGGCAAATTGGAAATTCTTCCAATAAGTATCAATAAACCAAAATAGCACGCTGGCACACGCGGCGAAAAACAACAGCTCATAATGCTGTGTAAAGGCACCTGCACCGCTGAGTGAGCCTGCCAGGGTAACGTTCCAAGCTTTAATCGTCAGTGATTTGGCATCGAAGTTTTCGACCACGTGATTCAAGTGAAAATATTCTTTCTCTAACAGTTCCAGTTGTTTCTCAGGGCTTAGTTCCATAATACTCACTCGTTTATTATTGGCGTTTTGATCGCTGCTGTTATTGCTGAGGTGCCACCTTCAGGCCCTACTATATCAGTTTGTCATGCGGATTGAGGAAGAACATTTTTTTCCAGCCTTGGCTATCGGTCGTCATCCGCCATGGGATAGGTACAACTGATACAATCGAGTAATGCACATGCGGTGCTTTGCCTTTGGCATTACCGGTATCGCCGAGTGTTCCGACTGTTTCACCACGCTCGACCCAATCACCTACTTGCACAGAAGTCGAATTTAGATGAGCGACATAGTGAATGCGCCATTTAGGGCCTAAAACCGCAATGACATTACCGCCTTTGCTCAAATATCCAGTGTACACCACGACGCCAGAGGTCGCGGCAAGCACTGCTGTTTCCATATCGCCAAATATATCAATGCCTTTGTGTACCCCAGAAGAGCCCCAGGGTTCAAACCAGAATGTTTGGTGGTTCCAGTCACTTGAGCTGGCACCAGCAACAGGAATAACAATGCGTTCAGGTATTAATAGACCCGTTATTACAATCAATAATAAAGCAAGGGATAGCCATTTAAGTGGACGTAGAGTTATCATATTGATGAGTTATATTGGTTGTTTGCGGTCACCATAGTTTTCGACCCGCCAAAGTCATCGTAAAGCTGCTGATGGCGACACTGTGAGAATTCATCAGTTCGCGTCGCATATTGCTCAATCCATTCGATAAGCATCGCTAGGTTTGCGTCTTGCTCTGCTTTGGACGGGTATTTATGAGGCTCCCACGGTCGAGCGCGCGCATTGGCAATACATGCTTCAATGGGTAAGTTCATAAAAACAAGATGCTCAGCCATAGGCATGACAAGTTCGATAAGATCAGCATAACAGCCTTCTATAACCCATTTGTTATGCGCTTGTATAAATGCGTTAATATGCTGTTTGGATTGCTCTAAAGGTGCTCTTGTCGGTGGTGTGCTCGGCAGCCACGCAATGGCATCTAAATCCATATGCGCGACCGTGTCAGATGCGCTTAATTGCTTGGCTAAAGTAGATTTCCCTGAACCTGAGTTACCAAAAATAACTGTTTTGGACATTGCTAACTTTCCGTTGAATTTGTCTCTGATTCACAACCAGCGACGAACTTTGCCTCTGTACTGGTCATAGGCGGCGCCAAACTTAGCCGACATAAATCGCTCCTCGGGTAAAATCTGGAAGCGATTCATATACAGCACGTAAACAACAATCAATGCCATTGCCGCACTATTACCCAGCCATATTGCTAGGGCCATCAATAGTAGGGCAAAGCCTACATACATGGGATTACGCGAGAATTTAAAAATACCGGACTGAACCAAGTTTGCTGTTTGATCTGGGGTTCGCGGGTCAACAGTGGTGTGCGCTTTGCGAAATTCAAAAACTCCTGCGAGCGCAACCCCGATACCCAAGCTGGCTAATACAACCACTGCAATGTAGGAGTAGGGAAAGCTGACGTCCAACGAAGGGAACGAAATAGACAATAACCACATGAATCCGGCTATGATTAATACTAGCAATACAGGGGGGACTTTTAATTCTAGAAAAACAGATTGCGGCTGATTCATCGTCTAACGCTTATTTTTTTTTGGCTTTGATGACGTTTTAAACACGCCTATCCAAAAGGCTAATTCCAGTAAGAAGCCGATCGCAATAAAGGCTATGGCACCGGCTATCGTGCCTACCATAAAACACAGTACAGCCAAGCAAAACAAAATAGCCAAGGCTAAATATTTAGTCGTTGATGTCATCAGCTATTTCTCCTTATGCTTTTGTTCAGATGCTCAGTGGTTTGCACAGATTCATTTCATTCTAGCGTTTAACGTTAAAATCTCATCACCATTATCATCAAGCTTGCCGGTAGGGTGCCAGCCAATCGCACGGTAATAGCCATGGGCTCTTACGACCGGAGTGGCCGATGCGGCGAGCCACAGCTCTTTATGGCCATAGTCAAATAATGCACTGGAGGTTTTGGTTAAAAGCGCAGTACCTATACCTCGGCTTTCATAACCATCCATTACTGCCAGTACTAAGATCTCGCCAGTTTCGGTATCACCGTAACAAAAAGCGATAATCTCGCCCTCCACTAGAGCGACATAACCTACATACACCCCTTGATCAATTGGCTCATCCCAAGAGCCAGGCGGCACGCCAATGGCAATTAGATCTTCACGCGTAAAGGCGTTGTCACGGGTCATACCGCGAACATCAAGACAGCGGTCCATATCGGCGCTGGTGGCTTTGCGATAGCTAATATTCATTGTTTAGCAGTTCTCACTCGTTATTGGTATCAGGTTGTTGCTGTTCAATTTCGAATTGTAGCGCTTCCAGTCCATCTAAAATTTTCAGGAATTTGGCACCCAACTCCGTTACTTCATACTCAACCCGAGGGGGCACTTCGTTGTATGAGATTCGCTCAAGAATGCCAAACTCAGTGTTACGCTTCAGGCACTGATTCAACACTTTTGTGGTTAAACCCTCAACATTGCGTACCATTTCACCCGGGCGATTGATGCCTTCTGCCAACAATTTGTAAACCGTTAACGACCACTTGCAGCCATATATGGTTTCAACCATCTGCGCACTTTGACTCGGCGGAGTTTTTCTTGAAATTTTTTTTGTCATAGTTTTCATAAAGATGTACCAAAAAGTACATACCTTACCAATTTGTGCTTACTTTTTTTGCACCTCACATCGACATAAATTCACATCCGTACTTTAACTTAAGCGGAGAGAAAAAATGACTTCATCTAACCTTGCATTGATCATCGGAGGCACCAGCGGTATGGGTTTAGCAACAGCTCAACAGCTTGTCGCTCAGGGTGTCAGCACAATTATCTTAGGCAACAATGCTACCAAGTTAGCTGACGCAAAAGTAGCCCTAGAAAACGTCGCAACGAATGGGGCAGTAATAGAGACTATCCAAGCTAACTTAAATGAGCAACAACATGTTGACCGCGTTGTATCCGATATAACTGCGCAAGAAGGTCATATTCAATACTTGGTTAATGCGGCAGGCTACTTCAACCCCAAAGGCTTTTTGGAGCATACGGCAGAAGATTACGACATTTATGCGTTATTGAATCGGGCAACATTTTTCATTAGCCAAGCGGTAGCGAAAAATATGAAAGCTCATGGTGGTGGCTCGATTGTGCACATTGGTTCAATGTGGGCTAAACAAGCCATTAAAGCTACACCATCTTCTGCTTATTCGATGGCGAAAGCGGGTTTGCATGCCTTGACTCAGCATATGGCAATGGAATTGGCTAGCGATAACATCCGAGTAAATGCCGTTTCACCTGCAGTGGTCAAAACGCCGATTTATGAGACTTTTATTGACCCCAAAGAGGTTGATCAAGCATTAGCTGGCTTTGACGGTTTTCACCCCATTGGCCGTATTGGTACACCAGAAGATGTGGCCAATAGCATTGTATTTTTACTTAGCGATACATCTAGCTGGGTTACTGGAGCCATTTGGGATGTCGATGGCGGTGTAATGGCTGGGCGCAATTAAGCCAATTTGAAATATACCAGAGCCTTTGGATACAAAGGCTCTACTGATTGTATTATGCGTCTCGCAACCAGCCCTTTTGCACTGCAATATCTATTTGCTCAAGTGCATACTCCCACAGCGCGGGCGCCAGCCCTTCAAGATATTGGTTACGGCGGATCACCTGTGACTTTTTCACGTTGTGGCGTGCCCAACTACCGCCACCATTCTGCATGTTTTGTAGTAGCGGCAAAATGCGATCCATGGCTTTGGCAAAACGCGCGTCCGGTGTTTGTGCGGCTTCAAACTCCTGCCAGGTTTGCTTCACACTATTAAATTGTGCCTCGGGCAGCAGACCAAATATGCGGTTTGCCGCGGCTAATTCTTTGTCTTCTTGGCCATCGAGCTCGTGCGGTTCGGCAAATGCAAAAGTATCGCCGGCATCAATCTCTACAATATCGTGAAGCAGTAACATTAAAGTCACGCGACCAATATCAATTGGCTCTTGGGCATAGTCTTTGAGCGTATGCGCGGTCATGGCAATGTGCCAGCTGTGCTCAGCACTATTTTCAAAGCGATTATTGTCACATTTGACTAAGGCTTGGCGATATACCGCCTTGAGTTTGTCTAGTTCGAGAATAAAACCGAGTTGTTGTTGTAAGTCCTGCAAGCGAAGTCCTTATTAGGCGTTTTTCAACGCCTGTTGTTATTTAAATAGCTGACGCATACCCATTAGGTAAAAAGTGCCGTAAATACAGCAAATGATGGAACTTACCATCCAAAACGTCATTGAATTGTGGTGAATAACCTGACTTGAGGTTATAAATTAGGTATTGGGTTTCAATGGTTATCTTTAACGCGTTATTCTATCGATGAAATATGCGTGCCAGTATCTGTCGCACAAGTGCGAAAAACAGGGCAACGAAGACAAATTGACCAAGCAAAATAAGGCCCAGTTTTGGGTACAAATCTATTTCCTCACTGAACAATGGGTGCCAGATGTAAACCAGCGACATATTGCCCGGAAATAGCAATACTTGGTAGCCAGGCATCGGGCCATCCCAAACTTCATACAAATTCCAGCTTAGCGTAAAAGTAAGTAAGCCTATTGTACTTGCAATAAACCCCGCCGCCAGCGATAGAGGCAATACGTTTTGTGCTAACAACCAGTGGATTAGGCGAATTTACTCTGCTCCTTCCTCTACGTAAGCGAACACATTGTTGTTTACCACTTGGTTGGCGAAGTAAAACTGGTGCTCTCCAACTTTGCTAAAACCCAAGTGTTGGTAGAATGCATTCGACTCGTTCTTATCCCAAGTATACAACCAAAAACGTCCACCTAATTGGCTTTTGATGTAATCAAATATTGCACGACCATAGCCTGCGCCACGGTAACTAGGGTGGATATACATCCGTTCTATCTCAAAACCATTGCATGGGTTTTCAAATTGCGACTTTAAATTCACAACTGCTAGGCCAACTAGATTGGCATTTTGAATAACTGCAATCACTCGATAGCTTTTTGAATCCAGTAACTGTTGATATTGCACAGGCGTAAAATGGTTTCGAACATAGTCGATATGGGATTTTGTCATACTCTTGGCGGCATAGGTTTGCAACCATACGTATGCAGAAAGAGCGGCTAAATTGTAGCAGTCATTATCGGTAGCTAAACGGATCAACAATACATACTCAATGGGTGGTCAGTTGCTTATTGGCAGTGATTGACCGCTGCCAATCCTAGGTCAACATGCGCAACAATGTATCCATATTCACGAGCCGTTAGGAAACGGTTATCGTAAGCGCTTTTTGCAATTTCATGATCCCATGCCACACCGCAGGGAGGTGCAGGAAATTGCGTATCTAAGGTCAACAAATACTGCTGCTCGGCATCGAGTATATGGCCTTGTTTCACCGCGGTTTTTGCGCAAAAACTCAAGGCGTAATCTACAGCATGAATATCGACTTTGGGTAGCCCAACAAACTCAACATTGCAGGCTAATTTGCGCTCACCTGCAGCATTTGTGTAATACAGCTGCCCGGTAGTGCAACCTGTGAGCAGACATACTATTGCGGCGGTGTAAGCGAAATGTTTGAACGTTGATGCCATCGGTTAACCTAAAGCTCCGCGCACAGCAGTATCCTTAATCCCAAGGTACTTTTCAATTTCCTGTTCGATATACAACGCTTGCTCACTGGAATCTAGCCCGCCTAACAATTTAGCATTTTTGCCATTGGTCAATATCGCGTGCACCTCATAGGTGACATGAGTACCGTTGCGATTATTTGAGATCTTTTCTTTCGCGTAGAGTTGCTTTAAATCTGTAGCTCTGAATTGTTTATTGCCTATCCACGGCAAGGGTTTGTGTTGGATCTCTAACATTTGCTTACTAACAAATATATGGGATTTGTTAACCCAACCGGCTATCGCGTAATAACTGATTGCAATGCCTGCGATAACATGAAGGATGGGCAAAAAGCGGGTAAAATTGTCGGTATCCTCATCCATCCCAGCGTAGAAATAAAATAAAAAGGCGTTCCAAAACACTGCAAAAGCTGTGAAAAAAACAAACTGTATGCCAAACCACTTCCGCGTAATATGAATGTAATTGAGATGTTTTTCCAATTGAATTTTGTCGGGTAAACCGATATTCATTGGTTCTTGCATAATACGAACGTCCTTTTAACTCAAATTGCATTTCAACCGTTACAGGCAACCACCTTCTTGAAATGTATATTTCAATGATTTTTTGTCTTTAGTCAGAGCAAACACTTTATCGTCACTGATGGCTTGAACTTCGATTTCATTCGCTTCGAGTTCAGCAATCAACGCTTTGCAGGTTTTACCTTCTTGAATTTGTGGGTAGGCACTCATTTGCTGCTGTAGCTGGTCTAACAGATTACCCACTTTGATCACCTTAAGCTCTCCTAATTCTTCTCTACTGACGCGAGTGCCGGAAACTTTCACTGTGGTCTCAGCGGACGTGGACCGGGCATCTGGATCTTCATGAGGCTTGCTTGCGCATGCTGTGACGAGAGCGATAGCTATGATCAATATATATTTTTTCAAAAATGATTACTCCCTTAATCCTTAGGAATTACGCCCAGAACAGGCTCCAAACAAGATACCCCAACTACAACCAACCGCTATGCCTATGGCAATGCCAAACACCAGAGTATTAAAAGCAACGCCTAAAGCGACACCCGCGATTGTGCCTACGCCAATGCCGATCGCGACACACTGAGCCATTAATGCTTTGGGAGATTGTTGTTTTACAGACATTGAAATCTCTTTTTCTGTGTATCGAATGCATACTTGGTATCGTTCGCCTTCGAAGGAGCGCGTTCGGTATTCCAACACTGTTGAGTGCGCCTAAAAGAATGAGCCAAATAATAACGGCAATAAAATTATTTGAAAGGGAAAATATTCAAAACGAGCTACAAATACGGAGTAGATTGTAATTTAAACTACGCAAAGTAACGGCTTCAATCTACGGCTGGCTTATTGTAAGACTTTGGGCAGCAAATATTTTTCACGAGCACCCTCGAGTTCACTGACTACAGTGTCGATATCCAGCTTGCCTTGCATAAATTCAACAAACAACTGGGCCGCTTCTTGAGTAAATTCAACTGTGGTTTCGCGATCAAAAAACTGGACGATACCGTCTGAGCTTTTTAAATGCTCAGCCCCTACTTGCAGAAGTCGGTTGTTCGGAGATAGGTAATCATTGCGCGGTGATATGATATCAACATAATCCGAGAAAAAGGCCTGCGTTTCGTAAGCCGAAAGGAACTCTATAAATTCTCGAACAAAGGGTTTATTAACCGCTGATTTTGACATTACTGCAACATCTGTAGGAGCGATCTCATAGCGCGGCATGCGAGGGTTAATATTGGGGAATGGGAAGAAGCCAATGTCATCCAGAATACCTTCCGGCGCATCAGCAAGAAAGAAGTTACCTTGCAACGTTATTGCTGTTTTACCGCGATAAAAAAAGGGTAAAGCTTCCTGCCAAGTCAGCGAGACCTGAGTATTGTCAAATCCACCCGCTTCAATCAATTCTTGCCAATGACTGAAAATCGACTCTACTTCTGGAGATAAAAAGCTTCGCTGGCCATTGAGTAAGGCTAAGTAATGTTCACGCCCCATCAGACGCAATGCTATATAATCAAACCACGCTAGGGTTGTCCACTGGCTCGCACCACTGAAGTTCAGTGGTGCATCGGCAAACTCTTTAGCGTCTTTTGTAAACTCTAACAGTTCTTGCCATGTTTGCGGTACGGAGAGGTTCCACTGTTCAAACAGTGATTTCCGATAATAAAACCCCCATTGATAGTAGCCTACGGGGAGAGCAAAAGGTTCACCCTGGTCACTGATGATTTGTTTTGTTGAATCAGAAAAAACCACATCGAAATCATTTTCATTCCATAAGGCTTCTAATGAGGCTATGTGACCGCTTGCAATTAGGGTGTTTAATTGTGTTCCCGCAAATGCGAGCATGACATCAATTTCTTGCGTGTCACCATGGTAAAAAGCTTCAACTCTACGCTTGTGTGACTCCATGGTTTGCGACTTGATGCGGATCTTGGTTTGAGGATATTGGTTCTCAAAACGGGCGGCTAAGATATGATAAAATTCCAATTGGGCAACGGAGGATGGGTTGGGTGCAAAATTAATGTAATACCTATCAGCCGTACCATCAGATTGAGCTCGGCAATTCCCAGCAACAATTAGGTTCGTAAAAACGCATACAATAACAACAGTTATTACGTAGAAGAGTCGCACTGTTCCCCCGCGTGTACATCATCACCAATGCAGAAAAAATATAATAGTTCTACGTTGGTTCATCACATTTAGGTTAAACCGATTCTTTAATTTGTGCCACTTTCTGCACAAATTTACCGGAATTGTGCCGAATTTCGGCTATAAATAGCCTTCGTGGGCATACATTTCATAAGCATTTTTGACTAGCGCAGTGAGTTCGGTAAAAAGCGGCTCGTCGCTCACGGTGAAATTAAAACACGATTTGCCTTGCATGCGCTTTTTAAGCCGCGCACTTATTGAGGTGAGCAGCTCAGGGAACACATACACTGGCATCAGATGAAAGCTCACGTAGCGTTTGTTAATTTTGACAGAACCAAAATACATGGGCTTTTTATTTTTCATTATGTGATGTGTATTGAGGTAGAAATGATCATCTTCGTCGGCGAGGACAATCATCTCATCGGCATATTCAGCCAAAATAGCTTTGAGTTCTTGGAAAATAGCTTGTGGGTCAGTCATTGTGTGCTCGATGTGCGTCTTGTGTTTAAGCGTTATTCTAGCCACTCTACGTTTGTTGCTTGTATACCCAAACCTTGTTTGAATCGAATCGGGAATACTAAATTAGGCTCCGTTGCCCAACCGCGTTCAACGAATAGGTTGTAGCCATTGTCGACTTTTTCGTATCTCACTGCCGATAGCCAAATCGCATCCCAGTTACCTAAAAATTCTAACTCGTCGAGATCTTCAGGGTACTCTCCGTTGCGTACGTTGTGTAATTCGATAATTGACACTGCCGACACAAAATTTTGTGTACCAAATGTTTCATCGGCGTGAGGAATGTCAAAGTTAAAATCACAGGCTGTTAAGGCTAATAAGAGTGTGAGTGCAGATAGTAGCTTTGCCATCAATGAGTCCTTTAGTAAAAGCTGCACGTATTGTAGAGGGCGAGTGGACCGCCGGGAAATATTCAATTCACGCAATTTATGGCGTTCGCGTTAACGTGACACCATCAACTACCATAGTCCAAGTGCCTTGCACTTCATGTGGGGGCTGCGTAACGTCGAATGTCGTCGTTAAGAAGCCAAAACCGACGACAAAGTCATCCTCTACAAACTCTTTTAATGGACCATTTATCGACGTACTTCCGCCATTCTGTAAGCGTTTATACGCAACGGTGCCGTCTTCGAGGATCAGCAAGTACATTTCTGGGCTTTGCCACTCTCCAGCGTATGAGAGCTTTTCTGGCGGCAGTGGTTTGCTGCACCCAGCGAGTGCGATAATAGTCAGCAGTAGAATTGATAAGCGTTTCATAATCCCTCGTGTGTAATCTTGTCCTTAAAGTGCTCTTCGGTTTAATCTGTAGTGCAGTCTTAAGTATCTAAACTGACGCAAAAATGCATAGCGTTCAACTTTTTTTTACCCTTCACTGATTGTTTAACAGTTAGGGTAATGTTCCATTGTTCTATGTTGGCTGATGAAACGGCTCACACGTTTGTTTGTTCGCTTCAATCTGATTTAGGCTTTGTCCGTCGTGAGAAATGTATTGGATTCTAATCGCAGCGCCAAACATAAGAAGTCCTTTCATTTGCTCCGATGAAGTGCACACATCTTCGTAGTCTTCAGCGGTGGGATCAGCCGCGAATATTTCTAGGAGTTCAGTGTCTTGGCGGCCATCAATTTCCATTACCATGATAAGCGTGGAGGTGTCACTGCTAACACTAATCAACTGAACTCCTTCACCATAATCAATGGGCAATAACTTTTTAAGTGAGTTGGCTGCTAACTCAACCTCATTGGGCATATTTTCAGATTTTTCATACACGTAATTTAAGAAGTAGGCAATTGCTCCTATTCCTAAGAACATCCAGATCACTGTAAGGACTAAAAACTTTTCTGAAGAGAATCCTTTGGGTGCCATTTTTTATCATCCTTGTTGAATTTAAAACTAGAGTGCAAGGTCTTGGTTATTGAGTCACTGCTCCTTTGGTCTAAGCAAATTCATACAGCCTAAATATACCCACCCCCCTATCCAGGTGAAGCCTAAAACAAATGTGACTAAACCCGAAATCAGCATGGAGCGATTTTGTTTCTTCGCTAGCAGAACGGCGAGTATTGCCGGAACAACGCACATGAAGATTAAAAGCACGTATACAAAACTAATAGATATGCTCATTTAATATTGCCTTTCTTTAGCGTCCAAAATGTCAATATCCCTGTTGTTCCAATAACTGCCAGTGCGACCGGCGTTACTGAATCATAGGCTTGACCAAAAAATGTTGAAACATACATTGCGAGGGAAAATAGCCCACAGGTCGCGAGCAATATTGAGACAAAAAAAGCGACGACTCTTGCAGGCTTCCCTCCCTTATTATTGAGTGCCGCAGCAACTGATAAATACAATAATACAATCACTAATGAAAAGGGGGAAATGCGCCCCATCAAAACGGAGCCCAGCCCAATAGCGGCAAAAACACAAAAAATCGCGGTGAGAACAATCCGTATGGTTTTCATCAACATTCCTTATCTGACGTGCGTAATACAGGCATATGGTTATTTGAGCATGGGTACTCAATCAACATAAATAGCTTTAATTTCACTATCGCTGTTTATGTAATATAAAGAAAACCCGGCGTCATCAAGTTGACTGGATACCTGTAGCAGATCACCTATCTCTAAGCCGGTCAGCAAAAGATTGGAGTATCCAGTCTGTTTGAGTGCTGCTAGAAACGCATCGTGATCGGTTTTGTTGACTTCTACTCCATTGACGATATAGGCATTTTCGGTAGCCATAACCATCAGCATTGAGCTCAAACTTTCTTCTTTAGGGCTTGTTTTGCAGCCAAGCATTAACAGAACAACTGATAAAGTTAAAATCCAATTTTTCAATCTACTCTCCTTTTGCCCTCGGAGGGCTTGCTACGTGCCGCTTTGTATGCCGAAGGTGTAACTAATATGTGTGCACAGCGCAACTAGCAATATTAAAATGGCAAGACCCTTAAAGATAGCCTCTAGCCTGCGATATTCATGCTCATTATTACGCTTGTCATAATGGTCGACGATAGCAAGCCCTAAGTAAATAGCACCAATACAGAACGAAGCAAAGGCTAAATATATTGAAGGCCCCTGTAGTGTAATTTCGGCTCTTTGGTAAGATAAATAGAGTTCGCCATTAATCATTCCGTAGCCCCCGTAAATTAATAGAACGAGGATCAAACATAATCGGGTGAGTCGATTTTTTACGGAAAAATGATTGGGTGTGTAATCCTTATCTTTTACTTTCTTTTTGTACATCACGCTATTCAACTTCTTTGTACAGTACAATCCGATTTTAATTGGATTTTTGTTCACTAATACGTAGCTATATAGGCTCTATCATTTGCCTTCATTCAGTCTTATATAAACCTTGAAGTTTGGTAAGTTACTAACGCCATTTACCGAATCCTTTAGGCTAAATTCAGACATCGCATCTATTTCGAATTCAAAGTGCCGTTCATATATTTCAATCAGCTCACTCCCTGTTTTGGAATGGGCTACATACATTGAGCGAATAATGGCTTTACCAGCAATACTCATTGGTCGTTTATTTTTTAAGACAACTTCAAACCGGCACTGCTCACTAGTACACAACGGTGGGGCGTAAGAAACATCTACTGAATCGTTGCTACCATCGTGTTGTGTCCAAATAGCCAGGCCCACAAATACAGTCAGCATTATTCCCAAAATGACGTGTTTGTTAGTCACCACCTCCTCCGCCGTCAACACCGGTTGAGTCACCTGACCAGCTATTTTCTGTTCTTCCGCCGGTTCGCTGGCCACTGGTATTAAAAATATCGCCCATTAGGGGGAGGCTGGTATTTTTGCCGCTTGGTCCATAGTCAAATTCAGATGATTCTTTACGTGCGATATATCGCTGGGTAGTGAATACAGCAACACCAGCAAAAATAATTATGATGGAGATAACGCTTATCCAGGTCTCAGCATAGATGCCGTATACCTGTAACGAACTTGTAAATACCCCATATCTAACACAGTTACTTCGTAGAATATCTAGGCGGCATTTCTATACTCAATCGGTGTCATGT
>NZ_JAUCBP010000013.1 GCF_030362855.1 Neoalteromonas arenosi | reverse complement strand
AGTCATCGCAAAACTCCTTTCAAATAGTTTAAAAGAAATTCTACGAGTAAGCTGTTTCATTTTAGGGGGTAGTTACAGCTCCTTGTCTTTGACAGACAAGGCTATTCTTCGGCTGAGTACGTAATTGCTGACATCTCTAAATTTCGAAAACAACTGCTATTTAATCCCTAATTGATGGTAGCCGGTTCAATGCTTTTGAACGTTTGCTTAGTGATGCTAAGCCGAAACATTTTTTGTTTTGACTGTTTTAAACAGCTGTTTGCTCCCACATTCAGAAAAACGACCCAATCGCGCGTTTTCCTGCCAAACAAAGTCAATGAGAATCCCTTGCAGCTCCGTTACTTATTGGCTTTCAGAAGACTGATAATCATGGCACTATGGATAAAAACGAGTAGTGGCTCGGTAGAAAAACGCGCAACTTGCGCACTATTAAATTGTTATGTTTCAAAAGGTACTGAAAGGACTTCAAAATGAATAAAAAAGTAACGGTAAATCTACTGTTATTATTATTTGGCCTTATTATTTGCTATTGGATGATTTCCATATTTGACCCTGAAAAAGATTATGGGAGAAGGCATCCATTATTCATTTTCGTGCTAGGTTTATTTTTGGCTTGTTGGGCTGTAAAAGACTTATTGCTTATTGCTATCAATCCGGTTTTAAAAAGAAATTACCCCAAGCTTTATGTGCGTTTAAATTCGGATTTTTGGACTTTTTTACTTGGGCCGGTTAAGGACAAAAAATGAAACATAACAAACCAATCAACCGGACAAATACTCGCTGGCTATGCTCGTACCTCGCTAATTTTAGCCAACAAGCATTTGCCGTTTATTAGGGGCGTTAAGTGCCACGATGAATAAAAACCTCATGAGATTTTTGAAGTTCGTTTTTATTGCAGCACCGTTTGTCGCTGTTTATTTCTTCAGTCTTATTGTCTTCTTTCTTGCTCTTACCGATGCAGAAGATGTTGGTTTTGGTCGCATCGCAATTTCGGTTCTAGTTGCTATGTCTTCAGTTTTAATAGTAACTTGGGCTTGCGGGTTTTGGGGGCGTTGGTGGTTTCCAGTCCTTTTTGCCTCACTACCAATCATTGTGCTTATCGACTTTCTCATATCGGCGACAGTTGGTGCTCCACCTCTAGTCATGACCGTGTTAAGTTTCTTTGTACTTTCAACTATTGGGCTCTTTAAACGTGCAGGCACCATACAAACCGATCAAGCTCAACCGCACAACTCGAAGTGACAGCGCTAGTATAGTGAAAACCCCTTTTCTGAAATTTCTTTTGGTAGCAGAATTTGCTTTGGCATTCTGGATCCCCGTTGTGGCAATGGCATTCGGACTCTTTGGAACGCAAATGGCGATTGCTTCAATGTTCTCAGGCTCATTTAGCAGTTTGTTTATTCCACTTCTTACCATAGGAGGAGCAATGGGATTTTGGGGTATAAGCAAGTTATTGGCAGCCTCTCTTACTACCGATATCACATTGCCGCCCAAAGGAAGATTGATATTTTATCTTGTTTGTGGCTGCTTCGCCGCAATACCTTTACCATATCTATTCTTCTCAAACTCTGTATTATTTTCGGTGTTTTCTGTGCTGCCTTTCATTGTTACAGTTCAGTTGGTAATTCTACATAGAGGTTATTTTGCGGGCTAGGAAACCAATAAACATGCTCGCTAGTCATCGTGAATTTAGGTTCCAAGAGGAAAATTATGATTAAACGGATTTTAATACTCTCAATAACTTTTATAACAGGTATTGCTTTAGGGTGGTTTGCAAACGCTTTTTCAAATGATGAAAGTTTTCGTACCTCTCATTTATCGTCGCTTTCAATTAGCCTGTCTGGCGACTTTAAAGTCATTAAAGCACTTAAGAAAAAGGGTGTTTTCGAGCCTGATATCAAATCTTATTATGATGAAAAGTTTACTAAATTGGTTTTTTCATTAATGGTCATTAATTCTAACTTTCAAGGATTGAGCGCAAGCAATACTGAACCGTGGTGTAATTTAATTCAATACCATATAGAGAATACTATAAGTTTTGATGAGTCATTAGATGAAATCGTCGATGCTTATGTGACCAAGATTAAACCTGCTATCGATAGCGAAATAGCAGATGCGCAACAGCATTTTGGTGGCGATGGCTGTGAAATAGGTGAGGCAAGTTAATGATGAACTGTCTTTGGAAACTTATGAGAGCCTTACCGGAATTTTAAATTTTCAGGAAGTTTATGGATACTAAAAAGAAAAAAGCATTGATAAATTGGTTAAACTTTGCAGAAGAACCAGACCAATATTTATTGGGTGTAAGAAAACAAGCTGATATTTTTTTAATCTTGGCAGTCTTAATGTTTATAACAAGTGTTTACCTATATTTTTTAACGGACATAACACATATCCTAATGTCAATTTGTGTGTGGGTTTCAGGTATGAGTGCCGCATACGCTGCTATTTTGCTATCAAGTATCTATTCACTCAGAATATTGCACAAACATATTTCTATTGAAAATATCCGCAGTGAATTGAATGGTTGAAGGATATAACAAACCGCGCATGCTCACACGTTTCGCTCTCTGTGTATTAGTAATGGTTTCTTTTGTATCGCGTGCGGAAACCTCAAATCCAGTAAAGCTAGATAGTGTTTCATTCTCAAAATTGTTTGAGCACCAGATGACATTGCAGTTTTCTTCTGGATTTTCAGAACTCCTCGTTACAGTGCCGAACTCCGTTCCACAAGGTGTTGGCTCAGGGAGCAACTCTCATGATTTACAAAGTTTTACTCAAGTTTGGGTAGAACCTTTTTATGCAATAGTCGCGATTGAAGAGCCACTCATTGATTTTCAAGAGCTAGAGATAAATTTAAGCCGTTTGGAAAATCTTGAAGATTCAGTATTATCGTCTATCGACGATCTAAAAGTTGAATATTACCACTTCAGTAGCGAGGACAATGCTTTAAGGATTTATGGTAAAACTGACGTAACTACACAAACCGTTTTGATAATGCATAACACGAACAAGAACACCCAGATGGTGGTAAAAGTAGTCTATGAGTCAGGCTCATATCATAGGGCCATAGAGGTTACTCCGTTGTTCTGATTTTGAGACACGTACCTAAAACAAACCACCAGAATGAGAACTATCTGCCTGTCATTTGTCCCGAATCAAAAACGAACGTCAGTCAACCGGGCAAAGTGATCATTCATATCTTCAGTAAATAACGTCTCTAACCCGCAATTATTCAATACAAAAAATCTCAAAACGCGAACGTCTGCTCCTTGTCTTTAGAAGATCCTCATTCCCGTAGGGATGCCCACGAGGACGTTGTGTCTTTGCACCCCATAGTTCCCAGCGTGAGAGAGCCAATATCCTTTCCGAATACCCAACAAAACACTTGATCTAAATCAATTAATTATTATACTTTCAGTAATTACTGAAACTTCAGAATAAACCATTATGCAAATGACACCAATGATTACAGCCTTTGTTATGCACTTTGGCGAAATGGGAAGCCGCTGGGGCTTTAATCGCACAGTAGGCCAAATTTACGCGCTATTGGTTGTCAGCAACCGCGCGCTTACGGCGGTTGAAATCGGTGAAGCACTGCACGCATCGCGAGGCAATGTCAGCATGGGTATTAAAGAATTAAACGCCTGGCAACTGATTGAAACGCAACACGTGCCGGGCGATCGCAAGGAATATTATCGTAGCAAAGGCTCTATTTGGGATATGGCCAACCGAGTATTTGAAGAGCGTCGCAAGCGTGAAATAGACCCAACGCTATCCATGTTGCGCGATATCTTGCTCGACAATCCAAGCAACGAAGAAGAACGCTACGCTCAGACACAAATAAACGAAATCCACGATCTGCTGGAAAACATCACTGAATGGACACAAAGCTTACAGAGCTTGAGTCCTGAAAAGCTCAATACCCTTATGAAGCTTGGTGCTGGTGTCGGCAAAGTACTGGATATCAAAGACAAACTAATCAATAAGACAGGATAACTAAAAAAATAACGAGTCATTGAGGAGCGCGTTTTTATACCGAATTAAACATTCATTGAGGTAACCAAAATCGTCATGTTAGATGTGCTCATGCTCAGTCGGATCCAATTTGCGGCTAACATCAGTTTTCACATACTGTTTCCTACTATTACCATCGCTCTTGGATGGTTGCTATTTTACTTTAAGGTGCGCTTCGACCTATCCGGTCATCCAGTCTGGATGCGTGCCTATCGCTTTTGGGTCAAGGTATTTGCCCTTACCTTTGCATTGGGCGTCGTCAGCGGTATCACCATGTCGTTTCAGTTTGGCACCAACTGGCCTGGCTTTATGGAAACCATTGGCAATATTGCCGGTCCATTACTCGCCTACGAGATCCTGACGGCGTTCTTTCTCGAAGCAACCTTGCTAGGTGTCATGCTATTTGGTTTTAACCGCGTGCCAGCATGGGCACATACTTTAAGTACATTCTTAGTCGCTTTTGGCACAACTATGTCAGCGTTTTGGATCCTAGTATTAAACTCATGGATGCAAACGCCCGCTGGTTTTGAAATGCGTGATGGCGTAGCTCATGCCACAGATTGGTTGGCCATTATCTTCAATCCATCATTCCCCTATCGCTTTAGCCATACACTGCTCTCTTCAGCCTTAACGGTATGCTTTGTGGTTGCCGGGATTAGTGCTTATCGCTTGTGGCGTGGGGATAAAAAGCGTGCGCCTCGCGTGACCTTAAAGACGGCAATTTTAAGTGCCGCACTACTTGCGCCATTACAAGCCTTTGTGGGTGATCTACACGGCTTAAATACCCTTGAACATCAGCCGCAAAAAGTCGCCGCAATGGAAGGCGTATGGGAAACCCAAAAGGGTGCAGATTTGCTGTTATTCGCCATCCCTGATGAAGAAACTCGCGAGAATAAATTTGCCATAGCAATTCCTAATTTTGCCAGCCTGATCTTGACCCATGAATGGGACGGCGAAATCAAAGGGCTCAATGATTTTGAAGGCGCTCACCCGCCAGTCAAACCCGTCTTTTATGGCTTTCGCATAATGGTCGGTATTGGTCTGCTGATGATAATGGTTGCTTGGTGGTGTAGCTGGAGCATGCGCGGCGGACGTTCGCTCAGTAAGCTACAGCTCAAGGTGTTAATGGGTATGACATTTAGTGGTTGGATTGCCACGCTTGCTGGATGGTATGTAACCGAAATTGGTCGGCAACCCTACTTAGTCAGCGGCGTATTAAAAACCGCCGATGCTGTAACAACCATTGCGTCAGAAAATGTCCTGCTAACCCTTATCGTTTACTTAATTGTGTATGCCGTGTTGTTAGTCGCATACATTCGCACCCTGTTCTTGATGGCGCGCCGAGCTGTTGAGCTTGAAGATATTCAGCCGCATGAAAGAGTAACGCAAAAGGGCTTTAACCCATCACTCAACCAACAGGAGGCACACGCATGATTGATTGGCTATTTGCAGATCAGAATCTGCCCGTCGTATTTGCGGTATTAATGGCCGTTGCCATCTTGGTGTACGCAATTCTAGATGGCTACGATTTAGGCGTTGGGATATTACTGCCCATGGATGCAGCGCCGCAGCGCGACACTGCTATTGCGTCAATTGGCCCCTTTTGGGATGCCAATGAAACTTGGCTAGTACTGGCCATTGGTTTGTTACTGGTTGCCTTCCCGGCAGCGCATAGTGAAATTCTGCGGGCGCTATACCTGCCCGCGACCTTGATGCTGATTGGCCTGATCTTGCGCGGTGTAGCATTCGACTTTCGCGCTAAAGTTGCCGTTACTGAGAAGCATCGTTGGGATAGAGCGTTTAAGGCTGGTTCGATTATCAGCTCCATGAGCCAAGGCTTTATGCTCGGCATGTATGTAATGGGCCTAGAATATACCTGGTTAAGCATCAGCTTTGCATTACTCAGTGGTATTGGCGTTACCACCGCTTACGCACTGATTGGCGCGAGCTGGTTGATTATGAAAACCGATGGCGACTTGCAATTACGGGCTATTAAGTGGGCTAAAAAAGCTGGTGTGATTAGTTTTGTTGGTATTCTATTGGTTTGCTTTATCAACCCACTAATCAACCCCTTTGTGTTTGAACGTTGGTTAACACCGCCATTGGGCTATTTTATTAATGCTATACCGCTGCTGTGCTTTTCAATGTTCGCTATGGGTTATCAAGTTCTGAAACGCTTGCCCTTGGCCGACCATCAAGGTGACTGGCTGCCGTTTGCCATGACAACCATTGTATTTATTTGCTGTTTTGCGGGGTTGGCGTTGAGCTTCTATCCGTATGTGGTACCACAACAACTGACAATATTTGACACCGCGAGTGCACCAGAGTCACTGCGCATTATGCTTGTTGGCAGCCTATTCGTACTGCCAATGATCATAGGCTATACGGTCTTTGCTTACTTTGCCTTTAGAGGTAAAGCCCAAGCACTCAATTATTACTAGGGCGTGTTGATCTTTGCGGTACGAATTTTGTTCAATTAAGTAGCTTGCGGCCGCGAAACGATGAATGAAGCTTAGTTATTCTAAGTGAATGAGGAGTGACAAAGGCCCCAAGCTACTTAACTGAACCCGACGGGCAGCGCAATACTACAATTTATACAGCGTCTTCATGCGCTTATGTAGAATAACTACACTGCGCGCATTCATCCTTGTCTAAATTGTAGTCTTACTGCTGCAAAATTGTACCGCAAAGATCAACACGCCCTAATTACCGCCTAATCACCAAACCAGCGCTCCCACCAGGAGCGCTCTTCTTCGGGCTCTTCTTGTTGTGGGCCGTCAGTCGTAACATCACATGCACGTCGCTGAGCAGGTAACACGTCTAAAATTGCCGGTACCGTTAACGCATTAGTGCACCCTGCTACCATTGCCTCACCCGAAAGCGGGTCGAAATGAGCAATACCAAGACCGGTTGGAAAACGTCGTGATAATGACTTGGGTTGTTGCGCTTTTTGATAGGCAATGTAGGCACTCAGTGCTCCGCTAGCCCCGGTTAGGCCAGTCGTTGCATTATCATCGTCACCTAGCCACGTAGTGACTAATATATTGCGGTCGAATCCGGCAAACCAACTGTCGCGATAGTCATCGGTAGTACCCGTTTTTCCCGCCATATTAATTCTAGGGAATTGACTATTGATACGTCTGGCAGTGCCCTCAATCGTAACTTTGTGTAATGCATAATTGGTCAGGTACGTTGCAGCTTCATCCACCCGCTGCTCCGCGTAATTACTGTGCTGCCATAGCAGTCGATTACCTGAGGTAGTAATCGCGTTAACTGTTCGAAGTGGCCGATAAACACCTGTGTTGGCGATGGTCTGGTACATTTGATTAACTTGTAATAAGGACAAATCAATCGCACCTAACGTCAGTGCCGGCACTTCTTTTATCGGCGTATTAACCCCCAAGCGCTGTAAGGTATCGATGACATTGGGTAAACCAACATCCAAGCCCAGATTTATCGTCGGTACGTTAAGCGACTCGGTTAATGCCGATACCAACGCCACTTGGCCACGAAACTCTTTATCGGCGTTTTGCGGTTGCCAGCGTTTGCCACCTTCATCGGCTAAATCGATGGGCTCATCGAGTAAGGGTGTAGCAAGGTTAAACCGTGCTGGTTGTTCTAACGCCGTTAAGTAAATCGCGGGCTTAACTAACGAGCCTATTTGACGCCTTGCGTCCAGAGCGCGATTAAAACCGCTGTAAGCGGTATTTTTACTGCCGACTATGGCGCGGATCTCACCGCTCTTGATATCGGTGACCATCATGGCTCCCTCAAGACCGGGAATAGAGCGTTGGTCTGCCAAACGCTCTACCGTATCGGCGAGCGCTTTTTCTGCGCGGCGCTGGGCATTGATATCTAACGAAGTGAATACACGCACACCCGACTCGCGAATATCCGGGTCAGCCAATATGTCGGTTAACTCGCGGCGTACCTTGTCCATAAACGCTGGATGCTTACCACTGGCTAAACTGGCGCCTGAGGCGATATTGAGCGGCTGATTCACATACATCTCATACTCAGCCGCTGAAATCTCGTTGTTCTCAAACAAGACTTTAAGCACCAAGTCGCGACGCTCGGTGGCGCGCTCTGGATGGCGGCGAGGATTGTAATAAGAAGGCCCTTTGACCATACCCACCAACAATGCGATTTCTGCAACGTCGAGTTCGGCTACCGGACGGTCAAAGTAAAAGTGACTACCGAGACCAAAACCATGCACACCAAGATCACCATTTTGGCCCACAAACACTTCGTTGAGATAGGCTTCGAGGATCTGATCCTTGCTGTAGCGCGCATCGATTACAATTGCCATTAGCGCTTCTTTGATTTTCCGCGTAATCGATTTTTCGCGCGTTAGGTATAAGTTCTTGACCAACTGCTGGGTCAACGTACTGCCCCCTTGTACCGTCCTGCCCGCGGCAATATTGGCAATCAGTGCACGTAATATGGATAGCGGCGCAACACCGTGGTGCTTGTAGAAGTTCTGATCTTCAACCAAGGTTAGCGCCGAAACTAACATGGGCGGCACTTTTTCAATATCGAGCAACATGCGGTCTTCGCGGTGACTGCTGACCAAACGACTCACCAGCCATGGCTCGAGGCGAATGTGCTGTATTGCGGTGGCAGAGGCAAACGTTAATTGACGTGGTAGTGCTTCCTCAATCGCGCCAATGCGGTCGCCACGCCAGTTCAGCCGGATAAGACGCATGGCTCGATTGCCATCAATAAAATCAAACGCCCGGCGCATAAAGGTCAATTGCCGGTTCGCGTAATGATACTCACCACTACTGGTCACGTTTGCCACTTGCCGGTAGCCCAGTAGTTCCAACTCATCGAGAATTTCTGCTGGCGTGATTTCTTGCTCTACTTCAATGTGCAATGCACGGGCATAGATTTGTGCAGGCACTTGCCATTTGTTGCCCGAAAAATGATGTTTTATCGAGGCATCGAGATAAAACAAATAGGCCGCCAGTGCCACCGTCGCAACCAACGATAACTTACCGACAATCGGTAGCAATCGCTTAAACCAGTGCTTCTTCGCTGGTTGTTTAGCGCGTTTCGATGTTGCTTTGCTTTGCGTTTTTGTTTGCTTCTTTTTGGCCAAGGTTACTGCTCACTGAGAGGTGCTGAAATCGATTATACGTGCTCACCATTGAATAACCAACGCTGCCTTTGTATCGCTTTAGACATTAGTCGTAGAGCCCTTATTTTATGGGAAAAATAAGACTAGGCTAAGACTGAAAATAGATCATTTGCGAGGCTAGCATGCAAGCGCACACCCAAGATGAATTGTTCTCTCAACTCGAACAGTACGCCACCGTATTTTCATCGAAAGTACAAGAAATCCTATCGGCTTCATTAAATCCAGTCGTCGACGGTGAGCCGCAAACGACACTCGACTCACTGCAGAGCATGCTAAATTCGGATTGCGATATTGATACCCAAGCGCTGCTGCAATCACAACTAGACTTTATGCAGAAGCAGAACGACTTATGGCAGCAAGCCAGTAAAGCCATGATGGGGCAGGAATACCATGAAGTAACTCATGAGGCTAAATCTGACAAACGCTTTAATCACGCAGATTGGCAACAAAACCCCGTATTTAACTATATTCGCCAAGCCTACCTTTTAAATAGCGAACTGCTAGAAAACACCATAGGTGCGGTGCGTTTTAAAGATAAAAAAATTGCTGACAAAGTGCAGTTTTATACGCGCCAATACATTAATTCTGTAGCGCCCACCAACTATCTATTTTCTAACCCTCAGGTGTGTGAAGAGTTACTCGCATCAGAAGGTGAAAGCCTGCTCAAAGGCATGCAAAACTTTATGCATGATCTTGAACAAAGCCCATTAGAGGCGTTTAAAATAACCCAAACGGATGATAGCGCGTTTACTTTGGGTGAAGACTTAGCCACCACCCCAGGCTCAATAGTATTTGAAAATGACATCTGCCAACTCATCCACTATCGCCCCATAACGACAGAAACCTTTGCTGAGCCGGTGCTCTTTGTGCCGCCATTTATTAATAAGTACTACATTCTCGATTTGGACGAACAAAAATCCATGGTGCGCGGACTCCTTGCCGAAGGTCACGCTGTATTTATGATTTCTTGGGTGAATCCTGACGCAAGCCTCGCAGAGCGTGACTTTGTGGATTATATGAAGTACGGACCTGTGGCCTGCTTAGATGCTGTCACAGAAATTACCCAAGCGCCAAAGATCAACGCAGTCGGTTTTTGTATTGGCGGTACGCTATTGTCAATGACCACTGCTTGGCTGCGCGCACAAGGCGATGAGCGGATCCAGTCACTCACCTTATTAACAACGCTACTGGATTTCAGTGAACCCGGTGAGATTGGTAACTACCTAAGCGAAGATATGGTGCCGGTGCTTGAACAGACAGCCGCCATGAAAGGGGTATACGACGGTCGCATCCTCGGTTTGAGTTTTAGTCTACTGCGCGAAAACAACCTATTTTGGTCGTTCTTTATCAATAATTATTTGCGCGGCAAAGACCCCGCCGCCTTCGATATTTTGTATTGGAATAGCGACGCAACGAACATCCCAGCAGCGTGCTTTAAACAGTATTTGCACTTCAGTTATCTCGAGAACCAGCTTTGTCAGCCGGGCCAGATTGTGATTGATGATATTCCAGTTGATCTGGCTAACATTGATGTGCCGGTTTATTTTTTGGCAACCATTGCCGATCATATCGTGCTGTGGGAATCAGCGTATAAGGGTACGCAGTTACTCGGGGGTGACTGCCGCTTCACGCTGGCGGGTTCCGGTCACCTAGCAGGCGTTATTAACCCACCGAAAACCGGTAAATATCCGCACTGGCGTAATACCGAATTACCCGAAAATGCCGAACAATGGTTAGAGGGAGCGGAAGAACATCAGGGCTCTTGGTGGCCAGACTGGCACCAATGGCTTAATGACAAGTCGGCCGGTAAAGTAGAATCTCTGCAACCCGGCAGCCATGCAGCATATCCAGAAATAGAACCGGCGCCGGGTCGCTACGTACGAGTGCGATTAGGCGACAGTTGAGAGTTGGTCGACTCTGGGATAGTCTTGAACTGCGCAACAACGAGGACTCGCAGTGATCACCATTAAGAAATATCCCAATCGACGATTATACGATACTAGCCAAAGCAAGTACGTAAATCTCGATTACATCAAGCAGCTGATCACAAAAAAAAGCGAGTTTGAAATTGTCGACTCAAAAACTGGCGAAGACCGCACAAAGTCGATTTTGCTACAGATCATCACTGAGTCGGAAAGCAATGATGCGCAAGCGTTACTTACCAATGAGTTACTTAAACAACTGATTTGTTACTACGATTCCGACATGCAACCTTTTGTGCGCCAATATATGGAGCAAAGCCTACTGGCCTTTATGCAACAGCAAGACAAACTGCAAGGCGTGATGAAAAGTATGGTCGATAACAGCCCCCTTGGCATGCTCAATAAAATGTTTGAAGCCAATATGAATCAATGGCAACAACCTAAGAAATAACACTTCTTCCCTCCTCCGACTGATGTCTTAGACCTTTTTTGCTGCACCGCAACATTTTTGCTTGACACTCAACTCCACGCCTGTCTATTATTTAACCATTGCTGCATCGCAGCATTTTATTCGCAAGAGGATTAACTATGTTTGGCAATTTTTCAGAGCAGTTTCAACAGTCAGCAAAACCAGCAAGGTCAATAGTCGCTTTGAATGCAAAAACGATTGAAGCCTTAGCAAAACAACAAGCCGCGTTTGTATCAGGCGTATTGAGCGACAGTGTAAAACTAGTTAACTTTGCTGCAAAGCAGCAAGGGCTGCGTGGATTTATTGCTGCCCAGTCGCAATATTCAGAATCGGTTCGCGATCGGGTGACCACCGCCACCAGCGGTACCTTGGCGACACTGAGTGCCGCTAGGGATGATATAAGCGCCATAATGTCAGCGAGTCTGCAGCACAAATCAGCGAGTAATGCGCCCAAAACCGAGGCGGCCGCCAAACCCGTAAGTAAGCCGGTCAGCAATCCAGTTGGCAAGCCGGCGCCAAAAACAACAGCCAAGGCAGCTGCTAAGCCTGTTGCCAAGCCAAAGTCTGCCGCAAAACCGGCGACCAAGGCCAAAGCTCCCAGTAAAACAGCAACTAAGGCGAAAACAGCCAAACCTAAACCAGCGGCAAAAACTGCTGAATAACTCGTAGTAAAACTTTAACAGTCCCATTGGAGAACAATTATGTTTGAACAAATGAATGAGCAACTCAAAAGCAGTCTTAAACCCGTATCTGATCTTGCAGCACTAAATATGAGTACATTGCAAACCCTCACTGAAAAGCAAAGTGCGCTGTATTCCTCGCTTATGAGTGATGGCATGGCATTTGTCGAAAAAGCAACTCAGCAAAAAGACTTAACCAGCTTAGCTGAAACGCAAAAAGCCTATGCTGAGCAGTTACAAGAAACCCTAACCGATGCAGCGAAAGACACCTATGGTCTACTCACTGCAACACAACAAAAAGCGGGCGAAATGGTGAAAGGCATGAGCGAAGAGTTTGCAGCGTCTTTTACCGTGACTCAGTAACCTTTCACAGCTGGCCATATTGGCCAGCTTCTATTCTCCCCTAACAATCACTCAGTACTTCTTCAGAGGACGGTTATTATGGTCAGCTACCAAACCTACGATTACATGGCGCGCACCGGGCAAGTTATGCACGAAGGTTTTAGCTTGCTTAATGACGTCATCAAGCACCCGGCAAACCCTTATGCCTATTCGCTAGCAGGCAGATTAACCACAGCGTCGCTTGAAACGGCCATGCGCCTCACCCGCCGCTATGAAAAGTTGGGGTTTAACATTGATGAAATTGCAATTGACGATGAAAGTCATGTAGTCCGTGAAGAAGTGGTTTTATCCAAACCATTCTGTGATTTGATTCACTTTAACCGCATCGGTTTACACGATAATCAACGCGTATTATTGGTGGCACCATTATCTGGACATCACGCAACACTGTTAAAAGGCACTGTGGAAGCGCTGCTACCCGATCATGAGGTTTATATTACCGATTGGCTTGATGCTAGAGAGGTTCCGTTATCGCAAGGGCCATTCAGTTTTGATTGTTATGTGTCTTACCTCATAGAGTTTTTAGAGTTTCTGGGGCCCGACACGCATATGATTGCTATCTGTCAGCCCACTGTCCAAGCACTTATTGCTACCGCCGTTATGGCGCAGAACAAGAACCCTTGCGTACCGCAATCCCTGACATTAATGGCAGGCCCATTAGACACGAGCAAAAGCCCGACCCGAGTGAATGAGTTTGCGCGCCAGCGCCCTATGTCATGGTTTCGCAACTTCGCCATTATGCAGGTCCCATACGGTTATCCCGGCCAAGGACGTAAAGTGTATCCAGGCTTTATGCAGCTGGGTGGCTTCATTTCGATGAATCAGCAAACGCACACTCAAAAGTACATGAATTTCTTCCAAAACTTGGTGTTTGGCGAAGTGGAAGATGCCGATAGATTTCGCGCCTTTTACGATGAGTATTTAGCGGTACTCGATATGCCCGCGGAGTTCTATTTAGAAACCATTGAACGGGTATTTAAGAATAATGAAATTGCTCGCGGCGCAATTACGTATCAGGGTGAGCCTGTGGTTTTTGAGGCAATTGATGATACAGCGTTACTCACGGTAGAAGGTGCCAACGATGACATTTGCGGTCTGGGTCAAACCGAAGCCGCTCAAGATATTTGTAAGAATATCCCTAAACACAAGCGCAAGCACCACGTGCAAGCCGGTGCGGGTCATTACGGTATTTTCAGTGGCTCGGCGTTTCGCAAACACATTCGTCCGTTAGTCACCGAATTTATTCACAAATACAGCGACTAAGTCTAGGCGGCCAGCAGCGCATCGGGTAGCATAAGTTTTTTTACTTTGTGAATGCCTTCTCTATGATTCGCTGTCTTTTTTCTTCTTTGCTTGTGTGTAGCTCTTTTTTCTTGCTCGCCGCTACCGCCAGTACATCCACCGCCTCAGACTTTAAGCAGTGCTTAGGGAATTTAGGCCAATTGGCCGAGAGCCGCGGCGTAAGTGCCGATACTCAGGTAATATTAAGTGGCCTTGAATATCAAGCCAAAGTGATTGAGCTGGACCGTAATCAGCCGGAGTTTGTCCAGACCTTCCCGGCCTATTTTTCAAAACGCGTCAACGATTGGCGAATTAACAAGGGCCGCGAAAAGTACGCCGAGCACCGCGAGTTGCTCGCCGAGCTAACCGCCCGCTATGGGGTACCAGGGCATTATCTGGTGGCTTTTTGGGGGCTAGAAACTAATTACGGTGGCTACAAGGGCAATATGCCAACCCTAGATTCGTTAGCTACCCTCGCCTGTGACCAACGCCGCCAAGCGTTTTTTACTGAAGAATTACTGCTCGCATTGCTGCTGGTTGATCGCGAAAATCTCGACCCTGCAACTATGCAGGGCTCTTGGGCTGGTGCGATGGGTCACACTCAGTTTATGCCATCTACCTACACCCAGTATGCGGTTGACGGTGACGGCGATGGTGTTATTGATTTGTGGAATAGCGAAGCTGATGCACTCACTTCCGCAGCTAACTTTTTGGCTCGATTGGGTTGGCAATCGGGTAGTCGTTGGGGGCGAGAAATTGTGTTGCCAGACACTTTCGACTACAGCTTGGCGGGCTACAACAATCGTCGTACCTTAACCGAATGGCAATCTACTGGCATAACGATGACTGATGGTAGCGTGCTCCCGGAAAGTGAATTACTCGCGACTTTGCGAGTCCCCGCCGGACATGCCGGGCCTGCATTCCTAACCTATGCAAACTTCCGTACCATCATGCGTTGGAACAACTCAGAATTTTACGCTATTGCTGTTGGACATTTGGCCGATCGTATTGTCAATGGGCCAGGTTTGAGTGTCGAGTTACCGAACTTACCCCCCTTGTCTCGCGTCGATATCATGCAGCTGCAACGAGCATTAACGCAACTGGGCTTCGACGTTGGTGGTGTTGACGGCATTATGGGACCAGGCACGCGCGCCGGCATTCGCGCTTATCAAGTGCATCACAACTTGATTGCTGATGGCTTTCCCAGCGTCGAGCTACGCCAACACGTATTAGCGCAGCTCAATACCGAGTGAAGCGTTAGTACATATGTTGTCCGCCATTGAGTGACAGTGTTGAGCCACTGACAAAGCCAGCGTTGTCACCCACCAAGAATAATACGCCTTCGGCGATATCCTCTGGGCGGCCCAATCGACCGACAGGAATGGTTGCGACGATTTTCTTCAATACGTCTTCAGGCACTGCGCGCACCATATCGGTATCAATATAACCTGGTGCAATAGCATTCACTGTAATGCCTTTACCCGCGCCTTCTAGCGCGAGTGCCTTGGTAAAACCGTGAATGCCTGATTTAGCCGCAGCATAGTTAACCTGACCGTATTGACCGGCTTGACCATTCACCGAACCGATATTGACGATACGGCCAAACTGACGCTCCCGCATGCCTTCAATTACGGCACGACAGGTGTTAAAACAAGACGCTAAATTAGTTTGAATAACGCGATCCCATTGTTCAAACGTCATGCGATGCATAGTGCCATCACGCGTGATCCCCGCATTATTGATCAACACATCGATATGCCCATACTCTTCTTCAATCGCATGAATGGCAGCTTCAGTTTGCTCGAAATCACTCACATCAAATTTTGCTACTGCAATACCCGTGCGATCTTTAAATCCCAAAGCTGCGGCATCATTACCGGCATAATTGGCAATCACAGTATATCCGGCATTCTTTAAGCCGACACTGATAGCCTCACCAATGCCGCGCGTTCCCCCAGTTACTAGCGCTACTTTACTCATGTTGATTTCCTCATTGATTAAGCCTCGGCTAATACCTTAGTCAAGAAGCGAAATAGCGACTATTCGACGATGGTCGTATTTTGAACAGCAACGATGAGTTTCAGGTTGGGAATTGATCGAAATCAATGTCTTAAGACATCTTGCGCTTTGTGACTTTAGTCGGGGCAGTATTGGCTGGGTCATCTGGCCAAAGGTGTTTAGGGTAGCGTCCCTTCATTTCTTTTTGGATTTGGCGATAACTGTCGCTATGCCAAAACGCACCAAGATCAGTCGTTGTCTGCAATGGCCGCATTGCCGGTGACAGCAGCTCCACGATTACCGGCAGTTTCCCTTCGGCCAATGTCGGTGTTGCAGCCAAACCATAAAACCACTGCATGCGCGCTGCAATTTTGGGTGGTGTCACCTTTTGTTCAGCATGTTGATTGAGTGCCGAGTATTCCAATTGCAAGCGATCCTCCGTGGGCAGGGTCAAGCGCGTGGGCAACTCTCGATCTAGCCATTGTTGTTGTTCCCAACTAAGTAACGACTTAAGACAGCTGTAAAAGTCTAATTCGCTCAGCTGCTGAAAACTGAATTGATTATCGATAAAAGGCATCAACCACGTTGCCAATGTATCGAGTAAATTTGCGGCTGAAAAATTGGGGAAGGGTTCAATATCATCGCGCGTGCACAACTCGGTAGCGATTTGCACGCGATAAATCAGCTGCCAAGCAGATGCCGGAAGTGGCAACCATTCCAAACCCTGTTTGCGTATGATGTTGGACCATGCGCCGCGCAGTTGCTCTTGGGAAATGCGATTGCTGGCCGCTCGCTTATTAACCGGCTCTTGACTGAGAGTAATGGCGCCAAGCCGTCGAATTGAACGTAGGTCGAATCGCTTGCGTTCATTTGACCACGATAAGGTGGTTTCACCAACAATATCATCGCCATACCAGCGAAGCAGATCTTCGCTGGTAATGGGTTCGGCCAACGCAATGTTGATGGCGCCCTGATTGTTGCCAAATAGATCAGCGCCAACCAACCATTCAGGAACACCAAATCGGTCAGCGTCGAGTAGTTTAGCCTGTTTACCATTGGCCAATTTGTATTGGCAATCGCTAATATGCCTCGCCAACCAATCCGGGAATGCCAATGATAGCGCATGAGCAATATCAGTCGACCTAAGCTCAGATAATATCTCAGGGTTAATCTTGCACGAGAGCTGTTTACCATAACGACTCACACTGCTAACGAATCGTCGGTTGTTGCGCTGTAAGTTATTGACAATGTACTCACTGAGCAAACCGTTTTGTGGCGCTGCGACGTCCCACAGCGAGGCTGCTACAGCTGCAGCGGCGATTGGTAGAGATGGATAATCATTCTGTAGTTCTCTCGCCCTAAGTAGCATATTGGCAAGGCGAACGTTCACCGGCATAGCCACCAAGGCTCGCCCGTGTGATGTTAGTTTTTCTGCGCTCGTAATTGCTCCTAATTGAAGTAGCTTAGCCATTGCTGCGTCTCGCTGTGCTTGACGCGGTTGAGTTAATAATGGCAATTCCGTTAATGAGCTCCCCCATCCCAACGCTTGCAAGCTAATATCACTGACATCACGGGTTAGAATTTCAGGTTCGGACTGCTGACGCAAACGGTCGTGAGCCTCTAGTGACCATGTGCGATAGCAAACACCGGTTGCTGATCTACCGGCCCGTCCAGCGCGCTGAGTAGCCGACGCCTGACTGATAGTTTGCGTGCGCATATACTCGATGCCCGTGCGCAGGTCTAGCTCAGCCACCCGCTCTAGCCCAGTATCAATCACGACTCTTATGCCATTGATGGTCAAACTACTTTCGGCAATATTGGTCGCTAGTACGACTTTTCGCTGTCCCGCTGGACTCGGTTGTAGCGCTGTGATCTGGCGCTCTTTGCTCAAACTACCGTATAACGGCAGGCATCTTACATCCGCCAAATCAGTGCGTGACTGCAATACTTGCTGAAGTTTATCCAAGGTGCGATTGATCTCTTTCTGCCCGGGCATAAACACCAAGACGTCACCTGGTTCTTGCTGCAAAGCTTCAACGATAACGAATACTAATTCGTCCACTTGCAATGGCATCAAACCAATCGGTCGGTAGTGATAGTCAATCGCAAACTGACGGCCCGGGACTTGAATGAGCTCAGCATTGGGTAAGGCGCGCTGCAACTCCTCTTCGGCCAGTGTTGCTGACATGACCATTAAGCGCAGATCATCGCGCAATGCTTGTTGTACCTCATTAATTAAAGCAAAGCCAAAATCTGCATGTAAACTGCGTTCGTGAAACTCATCAAACACAATCAGATCAACATCAGACAGCTCGGGATCGTTGAGTAAACGCCTAGCTAATATGCCCTCGGTAATAAACTCAAGTTGTGTATCGCTACTGGTCTTGTGCTCGCCGCGAATTTGATAGCCAACGCGTGTACCTACCATCTCATTCAGTTGGTCCGCAAGATACTCTGCCAGCGCCCGTACAATGACTCGCCGCGGTTGTAGCACTAAGATTTTACCCTTGCGTGAATGTGTTTTGAGCAAGTGCAACAGCAGCGCCGTCGATTTCCCTGCACCTGGCGCGGCAGATAAAATCACATCGCCGTTAGTTAACTTCGCTTGGATTTCTCCAAGGAATGCATGAATGGGTAAATCGTTAGCCAAATGGGTGCCTGCTACAGACAAAAAAGACTCAAGGTTGTGTGTTTGGATTATTCCTTGAATAAACTATGATGTGAACCACGAAAACTGTTTTTGTATTGTTATGCGCTGTTTTATTGGCATTGACCTACCACCCGCATTAAAGACCCAAATAGTCACATGGCGAGATAATGAGTGGCCAGGTTCAGAAGGTTTCAAGCCAGTGCCGCCCCTCAATTTACATATGACATTAGTGTTTATTCCAGCGCTTGTCGAAAGCAAACGTGCAAGCATTGTTAAAGCGCTAGATGTCAGTGACATAGAACCATTTACATTGACACTGGATTGGGTCAATCATTGGCGAAAACCTGCGATCGCATGGCTATCATCAAAAGTCCCGCCGATTGCCTTAAAAACATTGCAAAGTTCAGTCAGCACACAATGCCAACAACAGGATATTAAATCACCTGATGTCGCACGAGAGTATCAACCTCATGTAACACTAATGCGCAAATTTAAAGAACCGACGAGCTACCCGCAACCTCAGCAAGACTGGCGGTTTATTGTTGATAAAATACATTTGTTCGAGTCTCGTTCGGGCAGCAATGGCGTCCACTACCCTATTATTGAGACGTGGTCGTTAGGCTAGAAAGATCACTGTCGATAAGCGATCATTTTCAACTCCATCTGATTGCAGAACTTTGATGTCAGCGTCTGAAAACCCAGCGTTACGCAGAACTTCGAGTGCAGTCTGTTTAGCCGTAATGGTTTGCTCAGGGTCTTTTAGCACTTTGGCGGCTCGAATGAGATAGGCTTCCACAAGGCATCTCCAGTGATGTACATATAGTCAATACGACCTTAGTCTTAATTTTGGACCACACAATAACCCCATAACTTTTATGGCTTTTGGCTATAAGTTAGAAAAGCTTTTACAACTCCATGAAATCTCTGCTAAAACTTCTGCGACAGTAAAAAATGAGAAAGTGAAAAAATCATCGTCCACGAGCCGGAAAATGCTATCCTGATTTTCTTTTTTGATTTGATCCCGACCATGCAACAAACCTATCGCCTAATCATTGATTGCCCTGACCAAGTGGGTATCGTCGCGGCAGTGGCGACATTTCTCGCTGAACATCAAGCCAATATTATCGAGGCCAGTCATCATACCGACTTACAAACCGGTCGCTTTTTTATGCGCCACGAAATTAGGGCGGATAGCTTGGCATTGGATCACTCTGGTTTTAAACAGGCATTTGCTGAGCTAGCACTGAAGTACCAAATGCGCTGGCAATTGACTGACTCAGCCCAAAAACAACGCATGGCGATATTAGCAAGCCACGAATCCCATTGCTTGGTGGACCTACTGCACCGCCACCATACGGGTGAACTTCATTGCGATATTCCTTGCATCATTGCCAACCACGAAAAAATAGCGGCGTTTGCAGAGTGGTACAAGATTCCGTTCATCTATGTCGACTTCAAGGCGCTGGGCAAGCAACAAGCGTTTACTGTGATTCAAGAGACACTGGCCGCTTACAACACAGATTTAGTTGTACTTGCGCGCTTTATGCAAATTTTACCCGATGAAATGTGCGAGCAGTGGGCGGGACGAGCGATCAATATTCACCACAGCTTTTTACCCTCGTTTGTCGGTGCCAAGCCTTACCAACAGGCCTATGAGCGGGGCGTGAAACTGATCGGTGCCACCTGCCATTATGTCACCGCAGACTTAGACGAAGGACCTATTATCGAGCAAGATGTTAAGCGCATCACTCACTCCGATTCAGCCGCCGACATGGTGCGCAAAGGCAAAGACTGTGAAAAGACTGCATTGGCCAATGGCGTGCGTTTCCACCTTGAAGATCGCGTGATTGTACACGGTAATAAGACTATCGTTTTTGAGTAAAAGGTGTTGCGAAGCAGGCGGTATCTTGCTCTTACCGAATGCGTTACACTCAATACACGCCGAGCTCTGCGTATTAGCTGGAGCTCTTTTTAAGCCTTAAAAAAAAATGATAATCACCTAACAACAAGACTTTGGAAATTACATGAAGAAAGTTCTGCTCAGCTCATTAGCTTTAGCCGTTACTCTTGCCTTAGCAGCCTGTAGTGACAACAAACAACCGCAAACTGAATCACCAACGGCCGAATCTGCCAGCGATACAGTGACTACCGTAACCACCGATAACGTGCTACTGCAACAATACGCCGGACCGTATGGTGGTGTACCTCAGTTTGATAAAATGGAACTCGACGACCTAAAGCCAGCACTAGAGCAAGGAATGGCCTTGAATCTAGCTGAGATAGACGCCATAGCGAACAATCCTGAGCCACCAACTTTTGCCAATACAATCGTCGAATTGGAACGTGCTGGTTCTACCTTAAATCGCATATTCACTTACTGGGGAATTTGGAGTTCGAATAAATCCAGTCCTGAATTTCGTGCCATTCAGGCTGAGATGAGCCCTAAGTTATCAGCGTTTTTCTCTCAAATAACCCAAAATGAAGCGCTGTTTGCACGAGTAAAAGCCGTATATGAGAGTGAAGAATTGGCCACGCTCACCCCAGAAGAACAGCGAATTACATGGTTAACCTACAACAGCTTTGCCAGTAACGGGGCGACTTTAGATGCGGCGGCAAAAGCACGCTATGCAGAAATCAATCAGGAACTATCAAAGCTCAGTACCCAATTTTCCAATAATGTTTTGGCTGATGAAGAAAATTATGTGCTTTATCTGACTGCCGACCAATTAGACGGCCTACCCGAGTCATTTGTCAGTGCATCGGCGGCAGCTGCCACACAACGTGGAAATGAAGGTAAGTATGCGATTACTAACACTCGCTCATCGATGGATCCATTCCTCACCTATTCGACCAATCGCGAATTGCGTGAGCAAGTCTGGAATACGTATTACAACCGTGGCGACAACGGCGATGAATTTGACAACAACGCGATCATCAAGCAATTGCTTACATTGCGACACGAACGCGTTCAGTTGTTGGGTTTTGAAAATTATGCCCAGTGGCGTTTGCAAGATCGCATGGCCAAAACACCTGAAAATGCCATGGATCTGATGATGCGTGTATGGCCTGCTGCGATAGCGCGGGTTGAAGAAGAGGTTGCAGATATGCAAGCTATTGCTGATGCTGAAGGTGCCAACATTACTATTGAACCTTGGGATTATCGCTTCTATGCCGAAAAGGTACGCAAAGCTAAATACGCGTTAGACTCCAACGAAGTTAAGCAATATTTACAACTCGATAAATTGCGCGATGCGATGTTTTATGTCGCCGATCGCTTGTTTAATTTCACGTTTGAACCGGTACCTGAGGGTTCGGTACCCGTTTTCCACCCCGATGTAAAAGTCTGGGAAGTCACTGATTCAACTACGGGTAAGCACATTGGTTTATGGTATCTCGACCCATTTGCTCGTCAGGGCAAGCGTTCTGGTGCATGGGCAACAATGTATCGCCAACCGACAAGTTTCGACGGTGAGCGCTCGGCTTTAACTTCGAATAATAGTAACTTTGTAAAAGCTCCGGAGGGACAGGCAACACTCATTTCTTGGGATGATGCTGAGACTTACTTCCACGAATTTGGTCATGCGCTGCACTTCTTAGCAGCCGATGTTGAATACCCTACTTCACACAGCGGCGTTCGCGACTATACCGAGTTCCAATCACAACTCTTAGAGCGTTGGTTGTTGACCGATGAAGTGATCAATCAATACCTTGTTCACCACGAAACCGGTGAACCGATCCCTGCTGAACTGGTCGCCAAGATCAAGGCTGCAGCCACCTTTAATGAAGGCTTTAAAACGACTGAATACATGGCTTCAGCAATCGTTGATTTGCTCTATCACACAACCGATCCTGCAACGATTGAGCCTGACGCGTTTGAACGCGAACAGCTGCAAGCACTAGGCATGCCTGAAGAAATTGTCATGCGCCACCGCTCCCCGCACTTTGGTCACATCTTCTCTGGTGAAGGTTATGCAGCGGCGTATTATGGCTATATGTGGGCCGAAGTACTTACGTCTGACGCGGCTGAAGCTTTTGCTGAAGCACCGGGTGGATTCTACGATGAAGCGTTGAGTGAGCGTTTAGTGAAATATCTATTTGCTGTACGTAATGCGATGGATCCTGCCGAAGCGTATCGCAAGTTCCGTGGCCGTGATGCCAACGTTGAAGCGCTGATGCGTGACCGCGGCTTCCCGGTTGAAGGAGAATAACTGCTCCCATTTCGTCTTAATAGTTAGGTGTATTTCTATACGCCTAACTATGTTGCTCTAAAATTCCCGCTTAGAATACGATGGAATACTCGATACTTACTGCGTTGTTTTCTGCCACATAATCCACATCTGTAAAGGCAATATCGTCACTTTGCCATTGTTGGTGAGCCAGTGAAATCCGCATATTGTGATTGTCAAAACGCGTTGGAATGTCAGCTTCTACTGCCCACTCAGTTTGGAGTGGTAAATTAAAGTCTGGACCGTGAGACGATCTAAGCTGATGAGCTGATTGCATTTTTACGCCCATACCTACCGCAAAGTTTTCAAACTGCCAGCGAGGGATAATCTGATACTCTTTGACTAAAACTGTTTGCGAGAAAATACCCCAGCTATTGCGACCTTTGGCATACCCCAGTGACATGTCGATAGAGAACTGATCGGTAAATGGCTTACTAATGACCAAGTCATAAGCTTTCTGCTTACACCCTTGAAATTGAATTTTCTGACGTTGAAATGAAAACTCCAGTTCACCGGCAAAGGTTTCTGTTATGAAAGACTTCACATTACTGCGAAACTCTTTCATATCAGCACAAGCCGAATGAGTAACAAACATTCCAGTCATTAGAAGAACAATTGCACCGACTTTCATTTCAAAACCGTCTGTTTAAAGCGAGTGGTTAAATAATAGGCGGATAGATCAGATTGTTCGTCTTGTTTGTCTGCACATATGTATCTTTTTAGATACGTGTTAGCGAGCAGCAAAAACTGCTCGCTGGTGAAAAGCCCTTATGGAATAACAGCGCAGGCTACTTTAGGTCCAGATTGGCCGTCAACATCAGGGCCCTGATGGATGATTAAACTTCTGCCACGCAGTTCATCAATGGTCAAATTGGGGCCTATTACGACATCAGTCGCACTACCACTCTCATCAACGGGAAGTGGTGGTAAATCCCCTTTGGGTTTCATCATCTGCATATGCATCATATGCTCTTCATGACTCATATTCCCCATATCCATACTTTCCATATCCATCATCATTTGATCGTGTCCATAGTGTCCGCCAGCTCCCATACCAGCAATGCGTTCACCATTTAAAACACCTGCCTCGCAACTGGGCTTTTCGTGGAAATGCATGCCATTTAACCCAGCAGGTAAACCAGAAACATCAGCCTCCACAACCACGCCTGAATCTCTAGCAGTGATGCTAATCGTGCCTATCGCGTCTCCAACCCCTAAGCCATTGATATAATTAACATCGAGGGTCAAAGATTGCATTGGACGAAGTGCAATTAAATGCGCACGAAGTGCCGCACTGGTATGGTCCGGCAATGTGCCTTTCAGAGCATCATAGATATACGCTATTGCTTGATTCGAGTCCTCTTTCATTACATAGGCTTCAGCTAAATGTGCCAACACAGCCTCATCACCAGGCATTGCTCTAAGTGCTTGTTGCAAATACTGTATGCCCTGGTCAACCTGTTTCATTCGCACAAGTGCCCACCCCAATGCGTCGATGACGGCTGGATTATTTGGCGCTAGTTGTTTTGCGCGCTGTGCTAATGCTTGAGCTTCATTCAAACGCTGGTTTTCATCCGAGCGAACAATGGATGCCATAGCAAGAGACTTCACATCAAACGGCGCTTTTGCGACAGCAAGGTCAAACGCTCGCTTGGCAAGGTCGAGTTGTCCGCCAGAGTATGCCGTCAGCCCCCATTCATATAATAAGACAATAGAATCTGGGTTAGCTTCAATAGCTTGAGCAAACAAAGGCATTAGATCAGCGTGACTAGCCGCAGCCATTCCACTAGCATGGTCGTGAACGCGATGGTCATGTTTAGCACCCAAAAGTGCTAACCAAGCAGGTATGTTTTGTCTATCGTTGTCCACAGCTGCTTGGAACGCATCAACGGCAGCTTGATTGTCATTTTGTTCAAATAACAGTATTCCTCTACGATAATGCGCGCCAGATAAATTCGGAGATTGATTAAGTAAGCTGACTAACTCACGGTTTGCAGCACCTAGGTCTCCAGCACTAATCAGCGCGTCGACTAAAACTAAACGCAATTGATCTTTGTCATTAGTATCACTGAGGTTTTGCCTTAGCGTTTGCAATCCTTGGTTACCTTGCCCTATGGCTATCATTAATTCCATATAGCGTTGCCACTCACTCAGCGTGGCTGTTTTCGGGTCGCCTAATGCTAAATTCAAGTTCTCTGCGGCCGCAGATGCTTGTCCAGCTACCGCTAAAATTTTGGCCTTCTCAACCAATCGAGTAGGTTCTAAAACGGGCACCATATTTTCTGCTTGGTCAATAAGTTCGAGTGCTTGCTGATAGTCGCCCTGTTGCGCTTTAATTCTCGCCTGACTCATGAGGCCAGGCATCAGCGATAGTGATGGATGGTTTTGTAATTGCTCGAGATATCTCAATGATTCATCCAACATTCCTGCTTGAGTTGCCGCTTCTAAACGTCTGGCGAGAGCTTCAACCATCAGCGGGCTAGACATATCAGAAGGATCCAAGTCGGAAAACAATTCAACGATTAGCTCATGCTTGTTTTGCCGGCGTAATAGTTCCGCATATTCCAAGTGAATAGGCGCAACTACTTGATCATTAACGGGCATTTTCGCCATCGTAAGGCGCATCGCAATCTCTGCTTGTTCAATATTGCCCTTACGCAAACTTAGCCACGTCATGTATCTACCAGCCATTTCATTTGGCTCTGGATCTTGCAGTAAAACGCGAGCGAAGATTTGCGCCGCAACATCATATTGCTGCTGCTCAATACGGATTATTCCCAATAAGTTTGTTGCTGCATGAAAATTAGGTTGCGCTTGCAAAACTTTACTAAGGGTTAGTTCAGCTTCTGGGTACTTGCCTTGTTCTATCAGTTCACTAGCCGCTAGGTGCAAGGCCAACAGATCATCTGGATAACGGGTTAAATAGTTGGCTAGTGCAGATGGACCTCTTGCATCGTTTTGTGCCAGCAATTGTCCAACCAATGCCAATGCTCGTTCATCTCCGATCCCCTGCTTTACAATTGTCGGAATCTTAACGCTGTCCAACGTGTAGCCGTTCAAAATCAGATTTTGTTGCACCATCAGCTCATATAGCTCTGATTCTGACATATCGTAAAGTGATTGAGGTGTTTCTGTGACAATACTTGCTTGCAGCCCCCCTATTACACAAAAATTCAAGACTGTGATTATTAACAGCAGCTTCTGCCAACCGCTTCTTGCAATCTTATTATTCATTCCTTTCTCCTTACGCCTTGCATACACAAGCACTTGTCATTGAACGCAGCGAAATCCATACAGTTTTCACAATAGCTAACTAATACTTATATTAACTGGGTTAGTGATATTTTCTAGGGCTACGATTGATTGTGCACAAAAAAAGGCAGCTCAAGCTGCCTTTTTAACACTCGAAATATCTATTTACTTTCTGCGACGACGCAATGCGCCAAGAGTAAGTAAGCCAGCAGCCGCAATCGCTAAAGAGCCTGGCTCTGTAACGTTCGGATTAGACGGCGCTCTAAGATTGATGGTAATTGTACCTTGGTCAGTTAAGCCGCCACCATCAGCTGCTCTGAAAGTTGCAACGTATTGACCCGCTGAGAAGCCGGTAGAATCCCAATTAAACTGAAGTGTATTTGGATCAAAGGTCGAACCTGCTACAGCACCACTTGAACCGATGAACGACAAGAAGTTGGTTGTTACTACATCACCCGCGTTCGGATCGGTTACGGTTAGCACTTGAGAAATTGAGTCACCAATCAACGCATTGATGGTAACGTCAGTGATTTCTGGAGCAAGGTTTGCTGACTGAGAATCGACCACGTCGAATAACCATACGAACTCAACTGAACTGTCTTCATTAGGGTTAACACCATCAGAGGCTGTAATACGCGCACTAAATGCCTCATCAGCACCATCGTTGAAAGGGTTATCAACATAGTTACCGGTACTAGTTGCATCAATGTTAATTTGACCTGTTGCATCGATAGTAAACCCTTCAGCTTGCATCGTCATGCTCTGAGCGATGTAACTTGTGTCGTAACTAAGTGTGCTACTACCCACTGCATCTAAGTTATCTGAATACGCTTGACCGCCAACAACTTGCTGTTGAATATTTTCTAAATCAAACTGGATAGGGTTGGTCGCGTTTGAACCATCCCAATAAATCGTTGATACAGTGCTGTAGCTTGACTCAGTGAAGTTTTGGCTTGGGCCAGGACGCACCCAACAGCAGCTTCCCCAAGTGATTGTATAATAGCCAGCGCCGGGAAGGGTTGTTTGAAACACCTCGGTATTACTGTCACGGCGAACATCGCTGGTGTCCACAACTGAAGAAACTTCACCAGCCGAACCCACGCCTGAAACGTTAACGAAACTGCCTACACCACCGCTTGCAGTACCCTTACGCCAGAAGGATTTACTGTTGATTGTAAGTACGCCATTCGCATCTACGCTAGGTACTAGTGCTGCTCCGCGAAAGTGAGAGGCTTGTGCCGTCGATGCAGCTAATGCCGATGCGATTGCCGCTGCGACCAACACTCCTGCCTTTTTACTTGGTTTAATATTCATTCATCTAATCCTTAATTTACTATTTATTAACACAAGTACTAAAAGTACGTTGAAAATTATTAGTGCAACCTAGAAAGCTTAAACCATGCCAAAATGCATGTTATTGTTTTATATGGTTTTTATTTTTATCTAAATTTGATGTGTAAAAAAAGCTGACGTTTTTGTAACCAACAGTTGCCAGTTGAAATAATTTTGTAAAGAAAACACTCAAGACTAAAGCGTCCCAGATTGGCAACTTAAAGTATCTCCGTAATTAGCATGGGAATGATCTAATTATTTGATAAATCTATACCTATTGGTCTAAGGTTAGCGGCGCATACACGCACCAATAGGGGATTTCAGTGGAGAACTTATCAGTCATTCTGGTTGTAGTCGGACTGTTGTCTATTGCGTGTCAGTATTTAGCTTACCGCATAAAACTTCCGGCTATTCTATTTCTGTTGTTAGCCGGTATTATTGTTGGTCCAGGTACCAACCTTATCAATGCCGATGAGCTCTTTGGTGAGCTATTATTTCCCGTTGTTTCATTATCAGTTGCCATTATTCTATTTGAAGGCGCACTGACGCTGAAGTTTTCCGATATTAGTGGCCATGGAAAGATGGTGCGCAATCTCTGTAGCATAGGTGTTTTAGTAACCTGGCTCGTCGCGACACCAGCGGCCCACTTTGCGCTTGGGCTGAGCTGGGAGCTTTCTGCCTTGTTTGGCGCTATCGTCACAGTTACGGGGCCAACCGTCATCGTTCCCATGTTGCGAACAGTGCGGCCATCGACCAAGATTGCCAATATTTTGCGCTGGGAAGGGATCGTAATCGATCCCATCGGTGCTTTATTTGCGGTTCTTGTTTTTGAGTTTGTCCTCGCGCAACAAAATGCTTTATTACACACTTTCCAGGCCTTTGGCATCACGCTGTTAGTGGGTTGTGGCATTGGTGGCTTAAGCGGCTATCTCATGGGTGTAGCATTGAGGCGCAACTGGATCCCTCATTACTTACAAAACACCGCCGTTTTAACCCTGATGTTGGCGGCATTTGCGTTTTCAAATGTTTTTGCCCACGAGTCCGGATTACTGACAGTGACAATTGCGGGGATGATTCTCGCGAATATGAAAAACGTTAATGTCGATGGCATTTTGGAATTCAAAGAAACACTGAGTGTTTTACTGATATCGGCACTATTCATTCTGCTCGCAACTCGTCTTGACTTTGGAGGCGTGCAAGCCGTTGGTTGGGGCGCTGTAATAGTGATAGCGGCGATTATGTTTATCGCTCGGCCACTGTCAGTAGCCGTTTCATCAATTGGTACAGGGCTATCATTTAGAGAACAAGCATTGCTAGCCTGGATTGCGCCACGAGGCATTGTCGCAGCAGCAGTATCTGCACTGTTCTCAATTAAACTCGAAGCGGCCGGCTACGAAGAGGCGAGCCTAGTCGTACCGATGGTTTTCCTTGTCATCATCGCGACAGTAGTCATTCAGAGTTTGACCGCCTCAACAGTAGCGCAATGGCTCGGGTTGCGTTCACCTGAACAGCACGGCTTCTTGCTGTTTGGCGCGCATCACTTTTCGCGCGAGCTGGCGCTAGAGCTTAACAAGAACGATATTCAGGTCATTCTTGCCGATACTAACTGGGATGCAATCCGCCTCGCGCGCATGCAGAATATCCATACATACTTCGGTAATCCAATGTCAGACCACGCAGAGCGGCACTTAGACCTATCCACCATCGGCAGTGTATTGGTCATCTCGCCCTATCGCCAGCTGAACCCTTTAGTTACCCATCACTTCGAACACGAATTGGATAAAGACGCCACTGTTCTTGGCTTAGGTACCAATGAAAGTAGTGTACGTGAGAGTCATCAAGTCTCTGAAAACTATGCGCAAAAACTTTGTCTATTCGGGGACGGTGTCACTTATGCGTTTCTAGCTAACGCGATGAAACGCGGCGCTTCAATCAAAACCACGCGTTTATCCGCCGAGTTTACCTTCGCTGATTACCAATCGGAGTGGGGAGCTAACGCTATTCCATTAGTCTACATTCGCGAAGGTGATGTTGGCGTTTTTACAACGCGTCAGTCCTTAAGTCCGCAATCCGGATGGAAAATCATTAGTTTAATTTTGCCCGAGGAATAGCGCTAGTTACTCGGCGCTCACGCGCCAGGGTGGGTTTAGCCGGTTATCACCCGCCCAATACAGTACCAGCTTATTGCCCGAGGGGTCGCAAAGTTCGGCTTCACGCCACAAGTAGTGCTTATCTTCAGGACCGTGTTCAAACACAAAACCATGTTGCTCTAGCTCAGCCACTTTGCGGTCTAAGTCTGGCTCTTCAAAGTACACTTTCATTCCGTCGCTGGCCTTGTCAGCAAGCGACAATGAAAATGTTGCACCATTGTCAGGACACGCAAAGCGCAAGTAATGCTCGGTAGCAACAATAAGGGTAAACCCTAAGGCTGAGTAAAACTGCTTCGATTTTTCAATATCAGTGCTATTCATAATCACTTGATTCATATTCATCGCTCTATATCTCTTCACTTTGATTGCGCTGTGCAGGAATATCGGAAAGGTATTCAACGAACTCTACCTCTACACCATTCGGGTCGATGTAGTATGTATTGCGCCGATGCGGATGCTCGGCACCGGTATGTGACGGAGTAAAACCGACTACCGCCATCCGCTCGCGCAGTGCAGCTAAGTTATTAATTTCAAAACCTAGGTGGGCAATACCCAAATCATTACTGTGCAGATCTCTGGGCGTGCTTTTGCCGCTATCGTTAAAAGTTAAGTAATTATAATCATCACCAAAGTGCAACCACTGGCGCTGTACACCATACCAATTAGCCATTCCGCGCATCCGAATAATCCAATGCGGGAAGGCCGCACTGTAAAACCTCAGTGTTTCATCCATATCGCTGACAACCATATTGATGTGTTCAAGTCTCATTTGTTTATCTCCTTGTGAATCGATAACAAATAGGCTAAAACCTCAAGTAGGGTTGAGGTAAAGTACTTTTTTGAGAAATCTATGGGTGAACGTGTACTCAGTGTTGGCCAGCTAGCAAAACGCAGTGGCGTAAAGGTTTCAACGTGTCATTTCTACGAGGAGAAAGGCCTAATTTACAGTACGCGGAATACCGGCAATCAACGCCGTTATCACCCCGAGATACTGCGCCGAATTTCAGTCATCAAAGCCGCGCAAAAACTCGGGGTTAGTCTCGATAGCATAAAAGCTGCATTCGCCACATTACCTGACGGACGTACGCCGACCAAGCGTGACTGGCAACAACTATCAAAGCGTTGGCAGCAGGAGCTAGACGAACGTATAAATGCCCTACAGAGGCTTAGAGATAGTTTAGACGGTTGTATTGGTTGTGGGTGCTTGTCACTGAAGAGCTGTCCGCTTTACAACCCGGAAGATAGCCTGGCTAAGTATGGCAGTGGCCCAGTTATTTTGGATCAGCGCCACAAATAGTGTTTACAGCACATACAAAAAAGGCCGCATTTGCGGCCTTTTTTAATGCTTATGTGAATAATTGCTTATTCTGCAGCTTTAGTTACGACATCAACCAATTTCCAAGTCTTAGACTTAGATAGAGGGCGACATTCAGTAATAGTTACTACGTCACCTTCATTGCACTGGTTAGTCTCATCGTGTGCGTGTAGCTTAGTTGAACGCTTGATAAACTTCCCATAGATTGGGTGTTTAACGAAACGCTCTACCATAACAGTAATGGTTTTATCCATTTTGTTGCTTACCACACGACCTTGTACTGTACGAATTTTTTGTTCAGTCATTAGCTTTTAGCCTTTTCAGTCAGAATGGTTTTTACACGCGCGATGTTACGACGCACTTTCTTCAATTGGTCAGTTTTCTCAAGCTGACCAGTTGAATACTGCATACGTAGGTTGAATTGCTCTTTAAGAAGGCTTACTAGCTCTTCGTTCAACTCTTCTACGTTCTTTGCTTTTAGTTCAGTCGCATTCATTACATCACCGTCCGAGTTACAAAGGTTGTCTTAAATGGCAATTTTGCCGCAGCCAATGCAAACGCTTCACGAGCTAGTTCTTCTGGAACACCTTCCATTTCATATAGCACGCGACCCGGTTGAATTTGGCATACCCAGTACTCAACGTTACCCTTACCTTTACCTTGACGAACCTCAAGAGGCTTCTCAGTAATTGGCTTATCAGGGAAAACGCGGATCCAGATTTTACCTTGACGCTTAACGTGACGAGTCATTGCACGACGAGCCGCTTCGATTTGACGAGCAGTCATACGACCGCGCGCTACTGCCTTAAGGCCGTATGTACCGAAACTAACTTTACCACCGGCAATAGCCATACCACGGTTACGCCCTTTATGCATTTTACGAAATTTCGTACGCTTTGGTTGTAACATGATTAGCCCTCTCGCTTAGCGTTGCGGCCTTTTTTCTTCGGCGCTGCTGGTTGCTCAACTGCATTTGCTGCAGGTAAACCACCTAATACTTCGCCTTTGAAGATCCAGACTTTAACGCCAATGATTCCGTAAGTAGTCAACGCTTCTGAAGTTGCGTAATCGATATCAGCACGGAATGTGTGCAAAGGTACACGACCTTCACGATACCACTCGCTACGTGCGATTTCTGCGCCCCCTAGACGACCGCTAACTTCGACTTTGATACCTTTTGCACCTAAGCGCATTGCGTTTTGTACGGCGCGCTTCATCGCACGGCGGAACATAACACGACGCTCAAGCTGGCTTGAGATACTGTCAGCAACTAGCTGTGCATCAAGCTCTGGCTTACGGACTTCTGCAATATTGATCTGAGCTGGCACGCCGGCTAGCTTAGATACGTGATTACGAAGCTTCTCTACGTCTTCACCTTTCTTACCGATAACAACACCTGGACGAGCTGTGTGAATTGTCACACGGATGCTCTTCGCAGGACGCTCGATAACGATTTTAGAAAGTGAAGCGTTCTTCAACTGTTTAGTTAGATACTTACGAACTTCGTGATCGTTAAACAAGTTGTCTGCATACTCTGCAGTATTCGCGTACCAGGTAGATGTCCATGGCTTGCTGATACCCAGGCGTATACCTGTAGGATGTACCTTCTGTCCCATTCTCTACTCCTAGTTATCCGCTACAACCACAGTAATGTGACTGCTACGCTTAAAAATACGATCAGCACGGCCTTTTGCACGTGTCTTGATCCGCTTCATCGTTGGGCCTTCGTCAACATAGATTTTGGCAACGGTCAATTCGTCAATATCAGCACCTTCGTTATGCTCTGCGTTAGCAATTGCAGACTCAAGTACTTTTTTGACCAATGCTGCACTTTTCTTAGGACTATAAGTTAATAACTCAAGTGCCTTTTCAACGTGCAAACCGCGAATCTGATCTGCTACCAAACGTGCTTTTTGAGCTGACGTACGGGCAAAACGGTGTTTAGCTAATGCTTCCATCTTCTTCCCCTTAACGTTTCGCTTTCTTATCCGCGACATGGCCGCGGTAAGTGCGCGTTGGCGCAAATTCGCCCAACTTATGGCCAACCATTTCGTCACTGATTAATACAGGAACGTGCTGGCGACCGTTATGGACTGCAATGGTTAAACCAATCATATCTGGAATAATCATTGAACGGCGTGACCAAGTTTTAATTGGACGACGCTCGTTCTTTTCCACTGCAGCCTCTACCTTCTTCAGCAAGTGAAGGTCAATAAAAGGACCTTTCTTGAGAGAACGTGGCATGGTGAATCCTCGCTATTACTTGTTACGACGACGTACGATAAGCTTATCTGTACGCTTGTTACTACGGGTTTTCTTACCCTTGGTAGGCACACCCCATGGAGATACCGGATGACGGCCTCCAGAAGTACGGCCTTCACCACCACCGTGTGGGTGATCAACCGGGTTCATGGCAACACCACGAACTGTCGGACGAACACCACGCCAGCGGTTAGCACCAGCTTTACCAAGTGAACGTAGCATGTGTTCAGCGTTGCCGACTTCACCGATAGTGGCGCGACAATCTGCTAATACTTTACGCATTTCGCCAGAGCGAAGACGCAAGGTAACGTAAGCTCCATCACGCGCTAGGATCTGGGCATATGCACCAGCTGAGCGAGCGATTTGAGCACCTTTACCAGGCTTCATTTCAATGGCGTGAACGGTAGTACCTACAGGAATGTTACGCATAGGCATTGCGTTACCCGCTTTGATGGGTGCATCAGAACCTGATTGCACTGCATCACCAGCTTTTGCACCTTTAGGCGCAAGGATGTAACGACGTTCACCGTCTGCGTACAATACCAATGCGATGTTAGCCGAGCGGTTTGGATCATATTCCAAACGTTCGATCTTCGCAGGGATACCGTCTTTATTGCGTTTAAAATCAATTACACGATAGTGATGCTTGTGACCACCACCGATGTGGCGCACTGTAATGCGACCACCGTTGTTACGACCACCAGACTTGCTGTTCTTTTCTAGCAAAGGCGCGTGTGGTGCACCCTTGTGTAGATCAGGATTAATGACCTGAACAACATGACGACGTCCGGCAGAAGTTGGCTTAGCTTTCAATAATGGCATGTCTAATCCCCTTCTTACTCTGCGCCGCCGACGAAGTCGATTTCTTGACCGTCTTTCAGTACAACGTAAGCTTTCTTCCAATCGCTACGCTTACCGAAGTGGGCACCATGACGCTTAGTTTTACCTTTAACGTTTACAGTGCGAACAGAATTCACTTCTACTTCGAACAAAGATTCAACAGCAGCTTTAATTTCAGCTTTGTTGGCGTCTTTAACAACTTTAAAAACAACTGTGTTATTCGCTTCTGCCGCAAGTGTTGATTTCTCAGACACATGTGGAGCAAGCAACACTTTTAATAGACGTTCCTGGTTCATGCTAACGCCTCCTCAAGTTGCTTAACTGCGTCAGCAGTCATTAGCACTTTTTCAAACGCAATTAAGCTGACCGGATCAACACCTTGTACATCGCGAACATCTACTTTGTAGAGGTTACGAGCAGACAAGAACAAGTTCTCATCAACTTCAGGTGTTACGATTAAAACGTCTTTTAATTCAAGCTCGTTTAATTTAGCTAGTAGACCTTTAGTCTTTGGTGAATCAACGCCAAAGCTTTCAACAACTACTAGACGGTCTTGACGTACCAATTCTGAAAGGATGCTTTTAACAGCACCACGGTACATCTTTTTATTGACCTTTTGCTCGTGATCACGAGGCTTAGCAGCGAATGCGCGGCCACCGCCGACCCAAATTGGGCTACGGATTGTACCAGCACGTGCGCGACCAGTGCCTTTTTGACGCCATGGCTTCTTACCACCACCGCGTACTTCTGAACGTGTCTTCTGAGCTTTTGTACCCTGACGAGCACCTGCGCCGTAAGCTACAACGACTTGGTGAACCAAGGCTTCGTTGTATTCACGTCCAAAGGTCGCTTCGGATACTTCAAGAGCGCCTTTGGCGTCTTTCAATGCTAATTCCATCACTTAACTCCCCAGACGTTAGGCTTTGACTGCTGGCTTAACAATGACGTCACCGCCAGTTGCGCCAGGAACCGTGCCTTTAACCAACAATAGGTTGTTTTCTGCGTCTACGCGTACTAGTTCCAAAGACTGTGTGGTGACTTGCTTGTTGCCAAGTTGGCCAGCCATTTTCTTGCCTTTGAATACTTTACCTGGTGATTGGTTTTGACCAATTGAACCAGGTGCACGGTGCGACAATGAGTTACCGTGGGTCATACGTTGAGAACTGAAGTTCCAACGTTTAATAACGCCCGCAAACCCTTTACCTTTTGAAGTACCTACAACGTCTACTTTCTTAGTATCGTTGAATTGTTCAACAGTTAACTCACTGCCTACTTCAATGTCAGTGCCTTCGTTGGCATCAAGACGGAATTCCCACAAACCACGGCCGGCTTCAACGCCTGCTTTAGCAAAGTGACCAGCGGCCGCTTTGTTAACGCGATTTGCTTTCTTCTCACCGGTAGTTACCTGCAATGCACGGTAGCCATCAGTTTCGTCTGAGCGCAATTGAGTCACGCGGTTAGGGGTTGCTTCAATAACAGTCACAGGGATCGAAACGCCATCTTCAGTGAAGATGCGAGTCATGCCTACTTTACGACCGACAATACCAATCGTCATTGTTATAACCCTCTTCTATTAGCCCAGGCTGATTTGAACATCAACGCCGGCAGCCAAGTCCAATCTCATTAGAGCGTCTACAGTTTTATCTGTAGGCTCAATGATATCCACCAAACGCTTGTGAGTACGGATTTCATATTGGTCACGCGCGTCTTTGTTGACGTGCGGAGAAATCAATACTGTGTAGCGTTCTTTGCGAGTAGGTAAAGGAATAGGACCGCTTACCTGAGCACCAGTACGTTTCGCTGTTTCAACGATCTCAGCCGTAGACTGATCGATCAACTTGTGATCAAACGCTTTTAAACGAATACGAATTCTTTGATTTGGCATCGATTAAGCTCCAATCGAAAGAACAAAAAAATTCATCCTTCTTGCAGTTCGTATCTGCAAAAAAGATGTGCGTAAACCGATAGTTCCCATTCGGAACCCTGTTTCGACCCCCTACACGCCCACCTTACTCAGTTCCGTTAAGGCTTTGGCTGTAACCCTAAAAGCAGTGTTACAACGGCAGAAAATCTATGTCCACAAGGACAAGTGGGCGCGAATTATATAGAGCTAAGAGATAATTGCAAGGGGGAATGTAGAAATAATCGCCGTTTTGGGCGAATTAGCCGCAGTCAGAGTAAAACGGTTGACCTATTTTACTCTGACCCCGAACCAGTTTACATGATGCGTGAGAATACGCGGCGACGGCCAGACGTGCTCTTATTGCGACGCAAGCGCGAGCGCAACTCAGTGCGTTTCTCGGCTAACCATGTTTCGCGGTCAACATTCACTGTGCCTTCACGACGGCGCTCTTCCGTGGCTCGATAAGCGCAAAACGCTTGGTAAGCTTGTAAATCTTGTGACAAGTCACGAATCACTAACTCAATCATAATTGCATCATCAAGATAACCTAAACCAGGCACATTATCAGGCACCAGGTCATGTGGCTCAGCGAAGTAAGCCAATGAGGTTAAAACTTCAACCTTTTCGTCTTCAGGCATTTGCCAATCTTCGTCTTGTACCGCTTGAATTAGCATTTCTAACGACACCATTCTTGACGCAACAAAATCAGGAACACGGGCTTGCTCCATTTCAGCACACACGGCTTGTGCCTGAGAAATAATTTGTTCTGCGGGCAACCCTTTCGCCTTTTCTATAGCGGCGGTCATGAGGGATTTAAAGTGCTCAAGATCGCTATCATTTAATTCAATATTGATATCCAATGACATTCTGGTGATTCTCCTTGGTCAGATTATGTAAATAGCATAGGGCATTCCAGCTAACTTGAACAGTGCTAAACAACAAACCGTGCCAAACCCACTCTTACTCCAATGCGATCATGCAAACTCGAGAACCCCATAGTCGACGCTTGGTTTAACCCTAGGTATGGTCAGGCGTTAAATAATCACTAAGGTCAGTGACTTTTTGCGTAAAACTTTATAATGTAGCCCCATAGTGAAAAGTTTGGCAGTTATATGTTAGCGAGTGACACCCTCGAGCAAGGTTTTTCTAAGATTAACGAACTCTTAGCGCGGCAGTCTCCACTGATGGATGCATACTCCGAGCTCGAATCGATGATTCTTGAGTTACTGAAGGCCGAGCGCATGAGTATTTTTCAACGCCGGTTGCAGCACCAAGACTTGGTTGCTCGATTTAAGACAGGTAAAGAGACTAAGGAGATTAAGGTCCCTATAAGTCCGCTTTCAATCGCCGGTTATGTGGCTCTGTCGCAACTTCCACTTATCATTAATGATCCCTATGACAGCTTTGAACTAACCAACATCCATCCGCGCCTGCGTTTCGCCGATAAGTTCGATAAAAATAGTACGTTTAAAACGCAAAACATTCTCTGCGTACCGATTCTCAACGCTGGTGTAATGATGGGTGTACTGCAAATAATCAATAAGCAGTCAGGGTCATTTGACGACACAGACTTAAAAACCGCAGAACAACTGGCAGATAAGATCGGTGCAAAGTTTCGCTTCGAATTGGGTGGAACCAGTGCGCCGTTCGACTACCTAGTGCATTTGGACAAAATTAGCGAACGCAATCTTAAAGAGCTTACCGAAAGCAGTAATGACCACCGCCAGCTGGTCCAACGCTTACAATCCGAACAACGCATTTCAGATGAGCATATCGGTACTGCCCTATCCGTGCATTTCCAAGTCCCCTTCATAGGCTACTTACCGGACAAGTATCACCTGTACCAAAGTGACAGTAAATTAAATAGCAGTTACTTAAAGCGCAATTGTGTCGCTGTGGTTGCCGACGCAAATGAAAATATTATTGTGTTGATGGCGGAGCCTAATAACGCCGCACTATTAATGGAAATCGAGCGAGCTCTGGGCATCGATAGCTATGAAATTGCGGTGGGTATCCCTAATCAGATCCTGCAGTACCTTGGCGAAGGTACTGGCGGCGGTGCCCCGGGTGAAATGAACGAGATCCTCGATGAGATTGGAACATCAGCCGAGGAAAGTGACGAATCCGTGGACGAGTTATCGGATGATGCCCCTGCGGTTGTGCGTCTGGTAAGTCGGATTCTTCATGATGCTAAGCGATTGAACGCTTCGGACATTCATATTGACCCTGAAAAAAGCGGTCCCACTCGGGTGCGAATGCGGGTTGACGGTGTTTGCCGAGATATAAACCAAGTACCCGCTTCACACCACAATGCCGTGATTGCTCGGATCAAGATCATGTCGAACTTGAACATCGCCGAAAAGCGCGTGCCCCAAGACGGTAAACTGGCGTTTAGGATGGGCGGGCAATTAGTTGAAGTCCGGGTGGCGACCATACCGACGGTTGCTGGCGAAGGCGTTGTTATGCGTATATTGGCGTCGGGTGGCGCCATGCCAATTGACAAAATGAACGTAGCGCCGAGTAATCGTCGTCGACTTGAAGAGATGATCAAAAAACCGCACGGTATTTTGCTTGTTGTGGGACCGACCGGTTCAGGTAAGACAACGACATTGCATGCCATTCTCGGTTACTTAAATACGCCTGAGAAGAAGATTTGGACAGCAGAAGATCCTGTCGAAATTACTCAAGCAGGACTCCAGCAAGTGCAGGTCAGTCCCAAAATCGGCTTTACTTTTGCCAACGCGCTACGCGCTTTTTTACGGGCCGACCCAGACATCATTCTAATTGGTGAGATGCGTGATAAGGAAACCGCTCATGCTGGTATCGAAGCATCTTTGACCGGGCACTTAGTACTGTCGACACTGCACACTAACTCTGCACCTGAAACCATTACGCGTCTACTTGATTTAGGTTTAGATCCCGTCAACTTCTCTGATGCCTGCGTCGGTATTCTCGCCCAGCGATTGATTCGAACTCTGTGTCCGGATTGCAAAGAAGAGTACACAGCTACTGACGATGAATACAATTTTATTAAGCGACAATACGGCGAAGAGTATCTAGATGAGTTAGGCATTCAAGGTAAGCCCACTTTATGTCGCGGCAAAGGTTGTGAAACATGCGGTGACACTGGATATAAAGGGCGTACCGGCGTGCACGAGTTACTAGGTATGACACCAGAATTGCGTTCTTTGGTCTACAAAGAGTCATCGGTGTCTGAAATGAAGGACCAAGCGATGAAAGATGGCATGCGAACCCTTGTCCAAGATGCCATCTACAAAGTCATCAAAGGTGACACTGATATCGCACAAGTGCAAATATTAGGTGGCGATTAAGTGTTAATGGCGTTTAACTTGTCCATGTTAAACGCCCCCAACATTCGATGACTAACCTTTCTTAGCCTTAGCAAACGCATCAGCAAATGCATTACCCATGGCAGCATTCGCTGGTGCTGATTTACTGTGCTTAGGCCGACTATTCCCTTTGGCTGCTTGCGGTTTGGAGTTGCCAGGTTGCTTTGCAGCTGGCGTATCATCGAGGCGCATAGTGAACGCAATGCGTTTGCGCGCGACGTCCACTTCAAGCACTTTCACCTTGACGATATCGCCGGCTTTAACAACCTCGCGCGGGTCCTTAATAAACTTATTCGTCAATGCCGAAATATGCACCAATCCATCTTGGTGAACACCAACATCAACAAACGCGCCAAAATTAGCGACATTACTGACAACCCCTTCCAGAATCATCCCCGGCTGCAGGTCATCAATGGTATTAATACCTTCTTTGAACGTCGCGGTTTTAAACTCTGGGCGAGGATCGCGACCGGGCTTTTTAAGCTCTTCAATAATATCCGCTACGGTTAACTCCCCGACATTCTCATCAACCAATTGTTTCGCATCAATTGTGTTGAGTATCTGAGGGTTAGCAACAATATCATTCACTGCAGCTTTAGTGAGGTCGATGATCTTGTCTACCACAGGGTATGACTCAGGGTGAACCGCACTTGCATCTAGAGGATTATCGCCGTTAGCAATACGCAAGAATCCCGCCGCCTGCTCAAAGGCCTTAGGCCCCAAGCGCTCGACTTGCTTGAGCTGCAACCGGTTACTGAAACGCCCTTGTTGGTCGCGAAAAGCAACGATGTTGGACGCCAATGTTTTGTTTAAACCCGAGACATAACTAAGCAGTGCTGGCGATGCGGTATTTAAGTCAACACCAACCGCATTTACACAATCTTCAATCGTATTATCGAGTGCGCGCCCCAAATGACTTTGACTGACATCGTGTTGGTATTGACCCACACCGATCGCTTTCGGCTCAATTTTCACCAGCTCCGCAAGTGGATCTTGAAGTCGACGCGCTATCGAAACAGCACCGCGCAAAGAGACATCCATGCCAGGTAATTCATTGGCTGCCAGTTCAGACGCTGAGTAAACCGATGCGCCGGCTTCGCTTACCATGACTTTTTGAATATCAGCGCCCGACTTCTTCAGCATTTCTGCCACTAAGGCGTCGGTTTCTCGCGACCCCGTACCATTGCCGACACTGATCAAATCAACTTTGTACTGCTGACACACGGTTTCGAGAGTTCTAACTGACTTTTCCCATTGCTTTTGTGGTGCATGTGGGAATATTGTTCCCGTATGCAAGACCTTACCTGTGCCATCGACTACAGCCATCTTTACGCCTGTTCGCAAGCCGGGATCTAACCCTAAAGTCGTTTTTGTGCCCGCTGGTGCAGCCATGAGTAAGTCTTTTAAGTTCTTTGCAAACACGTCAATAGCGCTCGATTCTGCCGTTTCGCGAAGTGCCGCGAACAACTCGGTTTCAAGGTGTAATTGCAACTTAATACGCCACGTCCATTGAACCACCTGCTGGAACCAATCATCACCTGCACGTCCTTGATGTTGAAAACACAAATGACTAGCAATTAAGGTTTCACAAAAAGACGAGGTATTGCTCTCACTTTGCGGGTCAGCATCCATTTTTAGCTGTAAGATGCCCTCGTTGCGTCCGCGGAACATTGCGAGTGCGCGATGCGAAGGCGTTTGCATCAGCTTTTCGCTATGGGCAAAGTAATCTTTATATTTCGCGCCTTCGGTTTCTTTACCTGCGACAACTTGGCTTTGGATGAAGGCCTCTTTGATTAGATACTGTCGCACTTTTGCTAGGAGCTCCGCGTCTTCGGCAAAACGCTCAATCAAAATATATCGCGCGCCCTCTAGAGCGGCTTTCGCATCATTAATACCGGATTCACTATTGACGTATTCTCGCGCTTGTTCTTCAGGATCCAGGTTGTGATCTTCGTAAAGTGCTTCGGCTAGTGATAATAACCCCGCTTCAATCGCTATTTGCCCTTTGGTGCGACGCTTGGGTTTATAGGGAAGATACAAGTCCTCCAATTCAGTCTTACTGTCGGCAGTGGCAATTTTTGTTTTTAGCTCGGGGGTAAGTTTACCTTGCTCGCTGATTGAACGCAGGATGACATTGCGACGATCTTCAAGCTCGCGCAAATACCCGAGGCGCTGTTCAATAAAACGTAATTGTGTGTCGTCAAGACCTTGTGTTACTTCCTTTCGATAACGCGCGATAAATGGGACTGTTGCCCCTTCGTCTAACAGTTTTACGGCGGCATTAATTCTAGCTGCTTCAACTTTTAATTCAGCAGCAATTCTGTTCGTAAGCATATCCATCTCTAAAACAATATACAGCGGCTCTGGCACGCGCTGCATCGGATTTTATCTGGCGCGAATTATATCAGCTTCTCAGTTAGTGGTTACAAGAAGATATTCAGATTTTTGATATCTGGATAAAAAATAGTCATTGGCCTGCAAAGCTAAGTGGCCGTCTTTTTTCGCGAACAATGCAATACTTGGATCGCGTTAATCAGAATTAGGGGTCTCGTACCATATATCCACGATAGTCCAGTAGGCTGTGGCCGCCTCAGTTTTGACGACCACCTCGTCGTCAATCATCTTACCGACTAGCGCTCTAGCCATAGGGCTGTCCACAGAGATGTAATCCTTTCGATCAAATATCTCGTCGTAACCTACGACTCTAACGGTTAATTCTTTGCCATCCTCTCGCTCAATTTTGCACCAGGCACCGAAAAGTACTTTCTCCTCCTGTACGGGGTCGTAATCGACCACTTTCAAACGTTCTAACGCCTTGCGTAAATAACGCACGCGCCGATCGATTTCGCGTAATTTCTTCTTGTTGTACTGATAATCAGCATTTTCGCTGCGATCACCTAGACTGGCTGCCCAGGTAACTTTTTTAGTGGTTTCTGGACGCTCAACGCGCCAAAGATGATCCAATTCATCGCGCAGCGCATTATAGCCCTGACGAGTTACTAGCGGTGTTCTCATTAAAATTCATAATTTTCAGAAGGTTGTCGATAATATGTGATATAACAGTGCTAAGCGTCAACGGTTTAGATGTCGGCACCAGAAAAAAAACCGGTTAATTTTTGAACTATTTTAGGCCTATCAACACTATAAGAATAACAACACTTGAGGCAATAAAATGAAATCATCCCACAATCCGAATTCGCATATGTTGATTTCAAGGAAGAAACCACAAACAACTGCCAGTGTTGTGTTGTCGCTGGTTGGTTTTCTACTTTTCCTAACCGGAGGCTTAGTAGCGGCAGCCTCTGTCGTAGACGCTGTGCTAAATAGCTTTGCTTTAAGCAATTTAATGTGCTTTGGTTTGGGCGTAGTAAGCTACAAGTTAGGTCGCGTTGTCATGGTACGTTGTACTTCCTAACCCGCTAATTTATAGATAAATTCTCGTAGGCTATTAAAAACCCATTTATATAGCCAAGTATTCCTATCAGATGTTATCCGTTAACTATACTTAGTAATACGTAGCAAGTTTGTTGCGATACTTGAAAACCTGAATGCGTATTCAGAGTGAAGCCGCACAGCGAATGGTCGTGAGTGCTGGCGGGATGGAATCAAGCTGGGCAGGGAGTGTGCTCTTAAAAAAAGCCGGAAACCTTAGGGTATTCCGGCTTAATTCTATCTGTTGACGGGTTTATTACTCGTTGCCAGCGATATCTACCAATTCAACATCAAAGATCAAGGTCGAGTAAGGCGGAATGCTACCCGGACGGCCGCGTGGTCCATAGGCTAGGTCATATGGGATATACAAGCGGTGCTTAGAACCCACCTTCATCAGTTGCAAACCTTCAGTCCAACCGCGAATAACGCCATTAAGTGGAAATGAAATTGGCTCGCCGCGCGAGTATGAAGAATCAAATTCAGAACCATCGATAAACGTACCCCGATAGTGCACCGTAACGGTATCTGCAGCGGTAGGCTGGGCGCCTGTACCTTCGGTCAACACCTCATATTGAAGCCCCGAATCAGTCACCACAACACCTTCACGCTTAGCATTTTCAACCAAGAACAATTGACCCGGCTCTTGCTTCTTTTGTTCAAACAATGCGTCGCCAGCTTGTGCAATCTGGCTCATCTCATCGAGCGTAAACGCAGCATTGTCATTGATTGCGTCTTTAAACCCCTGCAGTGCATCTTCGGGTGAAAAAGCCACGCCAAGCTGCTCAGCTTCCGCAGCACGGTTGGCGATGTATGTTCCCATGCTCGCACCGACTACGTAGGCGTGCTTTTGTTCTTCACTTATATCTGCGGCAACAGTCGCCGTTTCAATCGTCGACGTCGTCGCTTCAGAAGTTGCTGAACCAATGTCAGTGGTAGCGCTGTCGGATGTTTGTGGTTGACATGCTGCTAAGCCAAGCGCCAACAACACTGTGGCGATAGGTGAAAATCGCATTAAATGAGTCTCCTGTAATTATTTTGGATTTAGCGCAGATAAAGTCTTATAAAGAATAAAATGCGGCATACGTGCTATGGTAATCTGTGTATGACCAAAGCGAAACCCCATGAGAAGATAAACTGGATGATAACCCGGAAAAACGCGTTGAGATTGTGCTTAATAGCGCTGCTAACCACGGCAGTTTCTAGTTGCGGTCGATCAATATCAACCCCCGATAAGGTTTTAGAGCATAGTGCTGATGGTGCATTGGCGGCAGATGTCTCTGCCGATGGCACTCTCGCAGTTATTTCGAGTGTTGATCTAGGTATCAAGATTTACGATTTAGAAACCAATACCGGTTTATATGAGTGGCATCACCAAGGTGATGGTCGAAATTTGGTGACCAATATCCATATCGCCGCCGATACATCTCACGTTGTGACATCCGATCGTGAAGCATTCGCTTTATGGAGCGTTGAATCTGGTGAGCCCATCGGTTTTTGGCGGATAGATGAGAGTGCAATTCGCGATATTGCTGTGAGTAATAACGCGCGCGGTATATTGGTTGGCAGAAGCTCAGGTAAAACCATGTTTTTCGAGCCCAGCAATGGTCGTCGCTTGGAATTCTTGGGTCATCAAGAAAAAATCAATAGCGTGGATATTTCGCCCAATGGTCGTTTCGCTTTAACGGGGGGCAACGACTATGTCGCCTATCTGTGGAGTACAGATAACGGTCAAATTATTCATACATTCTCGCATCCACAGCGCGTTACTAAAGTGGCATTGGACGACATGGGACGCTACGCATTTACTGCAGATAGTACCAATAACGCGAAAATATGGAATGTACAAACGGGAGAATTGATCAGTCAATTGGATATCTTTGTCCGCCAGCAAATCTTTACTGATGCCGTTTTCTCAGCTGATGGAAAGTGGTTGTTAACGGGATCACCGTCTCGCCGGATAAATTTGTGGGATGTACAAACGGGTTTGGAAGTTCAAGAGTGGCGAGTGGCTCCGAATGAAAATGCGCCATTGCGCACGGCTGTCGTGAACGCTGTTGGATTCCTAGATAATGCCACCATTATAAGCGAAAGCAGTAGCGGCCTAGCCGAAATATGGAGCATCCCCAACAATGACTAAACAAGATTTGCAGGCGCAAATTGATGAATTACAGAGCAAGCTAGCGTTTCAAGAGCATACTATCGACAGCTTAAATGAAGCATTATCCACTCAGCAGGAGCAAATGATTGATATGGAACGCAAGCTCAAGTTTGTGATCGATAAAATCAAAACGCTGCAACAGTCAAATATTGCCAGTGCTGATGAAGAAACACCGCCACCTCATTATTAGTGTTTATTTTACTTGTGGGGTTTCGCCGCGCATAACCTGAACAAACCAATCAGTGTCAATATTTCCACCGCATAAAATTACGGCCACGCGTTTGCCTTTTAATTGTTCTCGCTCTTGCATAGCAGCGGCCAGTGGCGCAGCACCTGCACCCTCTGCCATATTGTGTGTGGCTGTGTAATACAAACGAATAGCGGCGGCTACCTCGTCATCGGTAACGCTGACAACGCGGCTCGCGCCTTTAGAGTAATAGTTAAATGCTTGTTCCACAGGAACTCTCACAGCCATACCATCGGCAAAGGTCTTCGCCGTATCAGTACTTATCATTTTTCCAGCGTCAAAGGATAGCTTCGCCGCCGGCGCTGCGGTTGAAACAACACCTATAATTTCAGTCTTAAGACCCATTGCATCGCGCACTGCAAGTAGACCACAAATCCCAGAGCCACAACCAATAGGGACGTAAATACGATCGATATCCGCGACGTTTGCCATTAACTCAAGCGCATAACTCGCTACGCCTAACGTTATGTGGTCGTGATAGGAAGGCACTAAGAACAGCCCTCGCTCCGCAGCTAATTGCTCAGCCTTTACACGTGCCTCATCGAAATCGACGCCGTGTTCTATAACCTCACCACCAAATGCCCGCATCGCCGCGTTTTTTTCTACTGAATTGCCCTGCGGCACCAATATCGTAGCGGAAAGCCCCGCAGCTGTAGCTGCCTTTGCTTGACTTTGCCCGTGGTTCCCACGGGTTGCCGTGATAATGCCACGACACTTTGAGTGATGCGTTTGCAACCAGTGCATAAAGGTTATCCCACCGCGCACTTTAAATGCACCCGTGGCGGTGTGATTCTCGTGCTTTACCCAGACTTCACTGCCCAAGTATTCAGACAATAATGGCCAACAATACTGTGCAGTAGGCGGTTGGACTTGATGTACACGCGTTGCCGCTTCACGTAGGACATCTAAACTGAATAACATGGGTTTCAGCTCCTGTTGTAGTAGCTGCTACTGTTGCTGTAGCAAGCCGTTGGAATAATGCATTTTGCGATCGGCATCCATTATCACTGCATCAATGTCTGGCCATTGATTGATTAACGTTAAGCCATGCTCGACACCTAACACAAATACTGCGGTGGAGAGTGCGTCGTTGTTTGTTGCAGAGTTACTGATAATAGAGACGCTCTGGACGCCTTTTGCGGACTCACCGGTCTTTGGAGATAGAATATGGTGGTAACGCTGACCATCTTCTTCGAAGTAGCGTTCATAGTCACCTGAGGTCGACATTGCAGTGTGACTCAACGGCAACACTACCGCCTGCCTATCAGGATTGCGTGGGTCGCGAATACCGACAATCCAATCACGTCCTCGTCTGTCACCAAGCAGCTTAGTATCACCGCCAGCTGTCACCAGGGCATGCCGAAAACCCAATGCATAGAGCTGTGACACGGCATTATCTACCGCATACCCTTTGGCAATTCCACCCAGATCGATTTTAACGTCCGGATGCAGAAATCGTATGCTAGACGCCTCTTCATCCAACGCAATCAAGCGATAATCGATCGCTTTGCGTAATTGCGCAATTTGCCTGTCATTTGGGCGCTGTTTCTGTCTGTAGTCATAGAGGTAACCAACACTTGCGAATGTAATGTCAAAGGCGCCCGCTGTATTTTCAGAAAACCATTGAGCGCGTCTCAGTAAGTCAAACATTTCAGCCGAAATGACCACAGCTTCACTGCCGGCCTGACGATTGATCAATGAAAGTTCGCTCGATTCAATATATGGACTCATAAGTTCATTGATACGATGCATTTCTGCAAATACCGTATCTAATGCCAATTGACCACGCTGTGGCGTTTGCGCCCAGACTTCAGCGTATATGTTGGTGCCCATAATGCCTGCCGATCCGGAGTACCAATCACCTTCCTCTTCAGCGTGTAGCGCTGACGAGCACACACCGCCAAAAAATAGTAAGCTAAGTACATACAGATGCTGCAAACGCTTGTGTAAAATCGGTAACACTATTTTTATGACTCTCATTCGTCGCAAGAAAAACCCTCCTCAGCATGCGAGTGAATCTAAGATAAAGCAAATGTTTTAGCAGCATGATAATATTAACAGGTGTTAAATAATCATTTGGATACCGCATGTCTTGGCTTCGCAATAGCCTATCCGCTTGTTTTCACTGGCCAGTGAAACTTCTAGTAAGATCAAAAAGCATTCCTGCAGATGTTGAAGCTGAGCTTGGCCTAGTAAAGACTAAACCCATTATGTATTTGTTACAGACTGACTCTGTGACTGATCAATTGGCGTTAAAATTTGTCTGTAAGCGTTTAGGGCTGCCCGAGCCCACCGGTAAATTTGAAACTGATCATGTGATGCTGCCTCGCAGTCTTTTCCTCCGCCGCCCTAAACCCGTATTTAGAAGTGCCGCCAAGCAAACAGATACTATTGATGTATTTACCAATATGTTTCAGTTGCACCGGGTTCATACCGATTTGGATTTTCAAGTCTTGCCCGTGTATATCACTTGGGGCCGAGCTCCAGGTAAAGGTACACCAGGTTGGGCCGATTTAATTGCCGATCAAGCGTCTCCCAGCTGGTTACGCAAGTTCTTCATCGTGTTATTCCTCGGGCGCGATAACTTTGTCAGTTTTTCACGCGCTGTATCTACGCGCTCAATGGTCCAGCAGCACGGCAGCGACCATCAGATTGCACAAAAGCTCATCCGCGTGGCGAATACTCACTTTCATCGCAAGCGTCAGTCACTGACGGGCCCTACACTATTGGAACGCAGTGAACTGAATAATTCGGTATTGGGTTCTGACGCCGTTAAGCTGGCCATTCAAGACGAGATTAAAAGTAAGGGCGTCACACCTGAAGAGGCCAAGCAAAGCGCACAGAAGTACATTGATGAAATTGCCGGCGATTATCGAGAGGGGCTAATTCGCATTGGCGACCGCGTGCTGACTCGGATTTGGAATAAAATTTACAACGGTATCAGTGTTGGCCATGCCAAACGGATCCGAGATTTAGCCCAAAATGGTCATGAAATTATCTATGTTCCTTGCCATCGCAGTCACATGGATTATTTACTGCTAACCTACGTGATCTACCATGAAGGCATGGTAACACCACATATTGCTGCAGGTATTAACCTAAACTTTTGGCCCGTAGGTAAGATTTTCCGCCGCGCGGGAGCATTCTTCTTACGCCGCAGTTTTGCCGGCAATAAACTCTATACGGCGGTCTTTCGCGAATACTTAGAACTACTGTTTAATAAAGGTTATTCGGTCAAGTATTACCCTGAAGGAGGCCGCAGCCGCACCGGCCGCCTTATCCCACCTAAAACCGGCATGCTGGCAATGACATTACAAGCGATGCTAAAAGGCGTTAAACGTCCAGTAAGTATCGTCCCAGTTTATATCGGCTATGAACACGTGATGGAAGTTAAGAGCTACCTCAAAGAACTGACCGGTGGGAATAAGAAAAAAGAATCACCGCTACAAATTCTGTCAGCGGTACGCAAGCTCAAAAACTATGGTCATGGCTACGTGAACTTCGGTGAGCCTTTACAGCTGAATCAGTTCCTCGACGAGTACGCCCCCCAATGGCGTGACAGTCAAGACCAACCAGCGGACAAAAAACCATCGTGGTTAACACCCACTGTTAACGAACTTGCAAATCGCGTCATGCTCCGTATCAATAAAGCAGCGGCTGTCAATGGTATGGCATTGGTAAGTATGTGCTTGTTGTCATCCAAAACAAAAACTATGACGAAAGCCGAACTCGTGAAAGCCATGAATGACTATTTAGCGTTGCTCCAAGAAGTACCGTTTAGCGCCGACTCGACATTGAGTGACAAACGCGCTGAAGAAATGCTGGAAGACACCTTGAAGTTAAAGCGTTTGTCTGTTGTGGATGATAAATACGGTGTACTGATCTCGCCACAAGAGAATCAAGCAGTAACCTTAACCTACTACCGCAATAATATTCTTCATTTGTTTGCTTTACCCGGCATGATCATGACGATCGTGTTTGCTAATAATGGTATTGAGAAGGCTAAACTTCTTCGCCTGCTAATTGAACTCTACCCTATGTTGCAAAAGGAGTTATTTTTGTACATGGATACAGAGTCAGCCTGTGATTATTGCGAACGCCTGATTATGCAGTTAAAAGAACAGGGATTACTAAACCAAAAGGGACGCAAGCTAATGCCTCCAGAGCGCGGTTCCGAGCACTTCCATTCGGCTTGGCTATTAAGCCGTGCTATGCAGGAGACGGTTCAGCGTTACGCCGTAGTTTTACGCGCATTAGAAATCGCCAAAACCATTTCACGCGGCCAACTAGAAAAAGTCTCTCGAACTATTGCAGAGCGTTTATCCTCACTTTACGGCATGAGCTCGCCAGAGTTTTATGACAAGAACGTATTTAGTTGCTTAGTCACCGCCCTACGTGAACAGGGGCTGGTAGAATCAACTGATGATGGCACTCTACAGCATTCAGATAGCAGTCGAGCCCTTCAGGAGGAAATCAACCAATTGGTGTGGCCAGAGATTACCCAACATTTACTGCAGCTCGAAGAAATCTAATTAACTGTGTCAACGGCTATAAGACAGCGGTGATGCCTGGTCTTAAGATCAGGCACTTAAACAGCCTAATGGGCTAAGAAAAACTGATATGCAGGGTTAGTACTTTGCTCTTCAAATTTGTAGCCTAATTCAGCCAAATGCTGGTCAAACTCATCTCTACTGTTCTGAGGAATTTCGAACCCACACAAGACAAGACCATCTGCAGCGCCGTGGTTGCGATAATGAAATAGCGTGATATTCCACTTTTCTCCTAGCGTATCTAGAAAGCGCAGCAGAGCACCAGGATGCTCTGGGAATGCAAAAGAGAATATGTGTTCTTCTATGTCTTTAGCGGGTTTCCCGCCGACCATATGCCGCACGTGGAGCTTAGCCATCTCATTGTCAGACAAGTCAAAACATTGATAATCTGCGGATTGCAATTCGTCGAGTAATGCTGCGTATTCTTGGCGGCCGTGCTTGAGCTTTATGCCAACAAACACATGCGCTTCATTGTCTGTTGAATAACGATAGTTGAATTCGGTAATGGCACGATTGCCCAAGCGTTCACAGAACTGTTTAAACGCCCCTGCCTCTTCAGGCAATTTAACCGCAAATACCGCTTCCTTTTGCTCACCTAACTCACAACGCTCTGACACATACCGCAAAGTGTGAAAATTGATATTGGCACCACACAGAATCGCGCCCAAATTTTCATCAACCACAGCATTATCTTGACAATACTTACGGATCGCCGCGATAGACAACGCGCCGGCAGGCTCTGCAATCACGCGGGTGTCATCAAAAATATCTTTAATCGCAGCACATATCTCATCATTACTTACCGTAACAACATCATCGAGTAGCTGATCGCAGAGGCGGAAGGTTTCCTGTCCCATAATTTTAACGGCTACACCGTCGGCAAATATGCCAACGCTATCCAGTTCGACCGGTTGACCCGCCGCCTTGGCCGCAAGTAAACAGGCGCTCTCTTCGGCTTCAACCCCAATTAATTGAATGTCAGGCCTTAGCTGTTTTAAATAGACCGCTATACCAGCGGCTAACCCGCCACCGCCAACAGCAATAAACAAGCGTTGTAAATTGGGATTCTGCTCAAGAAGCTCTCGCGCAATTGTACCTTGACCCGCAATTACATCCGGGTGGTCAAATGGCGGGACAAATACCATGCCTTGTTCACGGCTTAGCTGCTTCGCATGTTGGTTTGCTTGGTCGAAACTCATACCGTGCAATACCACCTGGACACTGTTGCCGCCAAAACGCTTCACAGCATCAATCTTGATGTCCGGTGTAGTCTCAGGCATAACAATTGTCGCGTTGACTTGCCTTCTATTGGCTGAAAAGGCTACACCTTGTGCATGATTTCCCGCAGAGGCTGTAACGACTCCACCCGCCATTTCCGGCGCCGTTAACTGAGCCAAGCAGTTGTACGCGCCGCGTAACTTAAATGACTTTACCGGTTGTTGATCTTCGCGCTTGAGAAATATGTGGTTCCCGAGCTCTTGGGATAGCCGTGCCATGTAGTTCAGATCAGTATTGAGCGCCACATCGTAGACAGGCGCTAATAGAATTTTCTTTAAGTACTCTTGCGCAGAGGGGCTTGATTTGGTCATTGACTTAACAACTTATCAAGTTTCTTGGCGTCTCGTACCGCACCTTTGTCGGCGCTAGTGGCTAGCAATGCAAAGTTTTTCAACGATGTAGTAAGCGGACGCACTCGATCTACGGGCTGCCATGGTTTATTGCTTGCATCCATTTTTGCACGACGCTCAGCCAGTTCAGCATCTGAAATATCGACGTTGATACTGCGATTCGGAATATCAATCACAATGGTATCGCCATCTTCGACTAGAGCTAAGCCACCGCCACTGGCAGCTTCTGGGGAGCAGTGGCCAATTGAGAGGCCCGATGTACCGCCTGAGAAACGACCGTCAGTAATGAGTGCACAAGACTTGCCTAGGCCTTTCGACTTAAGGTAGCTGGTTGGATATAGCATTTCTTGCATGCCTGGGCCCCCTTTGGGCCCTTCGTAGCGAATAATAACTACATCACCAGCCTTCACTTCGTCACCGAGGATCCCAGCAACGGCGTCATCTTGGCTTTCATAAACTTTTGCCGAGCCGGTGAATGACCAGATTGACTCGTCCACACCAGCAGTTTTCACGATACAGCCATCTTCTGCAAGGTTACCGAATAGCACTGCCAAGCCACCTTCCGCACTGTAAGCATGCGCTACATCGCGGATACAGCCTGTCTCACGGTCTTTGTCGGCCGTAGGATAGCGACAATCTTGACTAAACGCTTGGGTAGTCCGAATACCCGCAGGCCCGGCTCGATAAAACATCTCAGCAGCAGGGTTTTCATCTGCAACAATAGACCAATCGCTGATAACCTCTGCCATGGTCTTACCCAATACGTGATTGGCATCGTTGTGCAGAAGTTTGGCATTTTTCAACTGCTCTAAAATCCCCATTACACCGCCGGCGCGGTGCACATCTTCCATATGGTACTGCGAAGTCGCAGGAGCTACTTTGCACAAATTGGGTACTTTGCGTGACAATCTATCAATATCACTCATCTCAAAGGCAATCTCGCCTTCAATGGCTGCAGCCAGTAAATGCAAGATGGTGTTGGTGGACCCACCCATGGCGATATCCAAGCTCATGGCATTCTCAAATGCGTCAAAATTGGCGATGTTGCGTGGCAACGCGGTTTCGTCACCGTCTTTGTACCAACGCTCACATAGCTCGACGATCAACGAACCCGCGCGTTTAAATAACTGCTCGCGGTCTTTATGCGTTGCCAATGTGGAACCGTTTCCGGGTAGAGAAAGCCCCAGTGCTTCAGTCAAACAGTTCATCGAGTTCGCAGTAAACATGCCTGAACAGGAGCCACAAGTCGGACAGGCTGAGCGCTCAATTTCATCGCTGTCAGCATCCGTGACTTTATCGTCGGCCGCGGCAACCATTGCATCGACCAAATCCAGTTTGATGATCTGATCAGACAGCTTAGTTTTGCCGGCCTCCATGGGGCCGCCTGAAACGAAAACTACCGGTATATTGAGGCGCATCGCTGCCATGAGCATACCCGGTGTGATTTTATCGCAGTTAGAGATACACACTAAGGCATCAGCGCAATGGGCATTCGCCATGTACTCCACGGCATCAGCAATGATTTCGCGGGATGGCAAGCTGTACAGCATGCCGCTATGCCCCATTGCAATGCCATCGTCGACGGCAATGGTATTAAATTCTTTGGCGACACCACCTGCGGCTTCGATACTGCGAGCGACCAGTTGTCCCATGTCTTTTAGATGTACATGACCGGGAACAAATTGGGTGAACGAGTTAGCGACAGCAATAATGGGCTTGCCAAAATCGTTGTCTTTCATTCCTGTTGCTCGCCATAACGCGCGAGCACCTGCCATATTGCGACCTTGAGTAGTTGTCGCTGATCGAAGTTTAGGCATGTCGCCCTCCTAGTTACTCATAAACCGGGGTTAACCAGCCCCATTTATCCTCAGTTTTGCCGTTAAACAGGCCAAAGAATGCATTTTGTACCTTCTCGGTAATTGGCCCGCGTCCACCGTTTCCAACCGAAATGCCATCGACACTGCGCACTGGCGTAACTTCTGCGGCGGTACCACACATCAAAATCTCGTCAGCCAAATACATCGCTTCACGTGGGATATTCTCTTCACGCACTTCATAGCCCATTTCTCTTAACAGAGTCATGACCGTATCGCGAGTAATGCCAGGTAGAATCGCAGCGGTTTTAGGTGTAGTTGAAACAACGCCGTCTCGGATAACGAAAATATTTTCGCCCGCACCTTCACTGATATAACCATTTACGTCTAGCGCAATACCTTCACCATAGCCGTGTCGACGTGCTTCCATTGAGATCAGCTGTGACGATAAGTAGTTACCACCCGCTTTAGCGCCGGTAGGCATAGTGTTAGCGGCTAATCGGTTCCAGCTTGAAATACCAGCATCGACCCCGTTCTTCAGCGCTTCTTCACCCAAATATGCGCCCCATTCGAATGCGGCGATGGCTAGCTCAGTTTCTTGACCAAAAGGCACTTGAAGTCCCATACCGATATCACCGTAGTAAGCGATTGGACGAATATACGCTGACGACAGCTGATTTTTACTAATGATATCAAGTGTGGCTTGGTTAATTTGTTCTAGCGTATAGGGGATCGTCATACGATAAATCTTGGCTGAATCCAGCAACCGACGATTGTGCTCATTTAGACGAAAAACGCAGGTGCCTTTATCTGGCGTGTTATAAGCACGAATACCTTCAAATACTGAAGAACCATAATGAATAGCGTGCGTCATTACATGCACGGTGGCATTTTGCCAAGGCATGATCTCGCCGTTAAACCAAATAAACTCTGCAGGTTGCTTTGCCATAGTAATTCCTTAACTTACTTTAATACGTAGGGTTTGTTTAATGCATGAATGATACATGCATCAACAGCTCTGCCCAACGTTGAAGGCTATGAAATTACCTAAACATTGTTATGGATGTGTAAACTTGTATGACCAAGTTAACCAGTGGGCGATGAAATAAGTCGCCGGATAAAATTGCAAGGGCGCCATGGCGAGCGCTAAATAAAAGGTAGCACAGAAAAGATAACGGAAACAAGAGAAGAATAATGCGCAAATTATGTCTTATTTATCAGGTTCTGATATATTTAGTGTTTGATACATTCGCTTTAACAGCAACGTGGGTTATAGGTACCGCTTTTTGATGACACACAGAATTAGACGCCTTTTTTCGCGTGTCACACACTTTAATACACTGCACGTGCTGATGCATAGTGTTGTATTTAGCTTGCTCTTTTCCTCTTGGGTTTTGGCCCAAACACCTGAGCCTCGAATTAAATCCCCTCGCTTTTCGACAGTTTCAACCAAAATTGGGCTCGCCCAAGATATTGTCACAGATATGCTGCTAGACAATGACGGCTTTTTATATATCGCCACCGAAGGCGGATTAGACCGCTGGGATGGTTATCAGTTGAAGCGCATCCGCGGGGAGAATGAGCAGCTTACGGATATGTCGATAAGCCGACTATTTCAAGACAGCCAAGGGAGTATTTGGATTTCAACGCTGTATGCGGGTATGTATCGGCTTAACCCTCAAACGGGAGCAGTTCAACACGAATTTACGCTACCACTAATTGATGATCCTAACTTCAACCAGTCTGCCAATAGCTTTATTGAAGTGTCTGACTCGCATGTGTTTATCGGTCTCGATTTTCACATTGTCCGTTATGACTACACCAGCGGCGCAATTGAACAAATATATGAGGTGCCTGCAGAGCACGTTAAAAACGGAGATGGCATACGATGGATAGAAACCATCGATGAGCAGATCATTATCGCCATGAGTAGCGGTTTATTTGTGCGCAGTCCAACTGGCGAGGTCAAGCAGGTAGATTTTCTGCCGGAGGACTATCGTGACGACCGCGACTCGCGGAACGTTAAGCACTTGTACAAGGATTCGTTAGGCAATCTATGGGTGTCGACTGTTCGCGGCCTGTATGTGGGTACCATTGAGGCTTTTTTGGATGCACTTGATCAGTCCCAACCTCAATGGAATACACAAACAGCAATTGCTTCACGCAATGTTTGGCGCGTTGTTGAATACGAATCGGGTAAGTTTTGGATTGGTACTGATATCGGCCTTTTTTCATTAGCGTCTCAACCTCAATTTAACGCAGAATACATATTACAGCCGATGAAAGGCATAGAAGTCTTGTCGCGGAAAGATATATTAGATATTGAAGTGGACCGCGATGGTAACCTTTGGTTAGGCACTAATTACGGAGGGGCCATGTATTGGTCGCCCTCGAGTTTATTGTTTGACAATATCCAAATTGCTAACGACACGGCCGAAGCGCAAGTGTTAACAGACAATACTGTATGGGCACTGTCGACCGATACTGACGGCCAGCTTTGGATTGGCACTGACAATGGTTTAACGCAATTTGACCCCACCACTCAGCAAAGCAAACTGTATTTGCAAAAAGACGAATATATCCCCTTTAGCGATAGCTATATCGATCGCATTTTTACCATTGATGAACAAACGCTCATTTTACAGTCCGGAGAAGGATTGTGGTGGTTTGATAAGGAAACGGGTAAACGGAGCAGGCCACCGACCCAAAATCAAGAACAGGCGGAGATTCTCAGCGATTTTGTATGGGGTAGCGGGCTTGATGTAAACAATAATATTTGGTTTGTGGTTAATAATTCGTTTCATCGCTATTCGATACAGCAGCAAATTGTTGAGCCGATAGAGATTGATGCACCACTCAATCCGGCGAAGTTTTATGCCTTTTTAGGTTATGCTCCGGAGTACCAAAATCGTCTGTGGGCGTCAATGGTTGGGGCCTTGATGCTCGTCAACCCAGTCGATAAGTCGGTCGAAGTTGTGCATGAACTTGATGCTGCTGAAAAAACGCGCGAACTCTATCCCAGTAGCCTGTTACTCGATAAACAAAATATTTTATGGGTTGCATACCCGGGCCTAGGGCTGTTCGGTTTAGATGGTCAATCATTTGAACAGAAATACTTTTTCAACCAAAATAATATGCTGCCGACCACCTTGGTATATTCACTCATTGCCGATGATGATGACAACTTGTGGTTCAGCAGCCATTCAGGCCTGCATCGGATTAATTCGGCCCGCGATAGGCTCGACAACTTTCGCTATGGCCAGGAATTAAACGTGGCTGAATTTAACGATGGCGCAGTAACTAGGATGGCCAATGGTCACTTCGTTTTTGGGTCACCTAGCGGTGTAGTGAGTTTTTCGCCCGATTCAGTCAATAACCGAGCCACTGAAGAGCGCAATTACAGTCAATACACTTTTCAGCAAGATCGAATGGCTATCACAGAAGTATCCTTGGCAACCCGTCAGTTGGAACTACCTTTTTCTAATATTGACAACAATCCAATAAACCTAAGCCATGACGATAACGGCCTGAGCATTAGGTTCTCTAGCTTACAATACAGCCATACAAATAATACGTCGTACGTCTATAAACTCCTTCAAAACGGCCGCGTACTGACTGAAGCCGAAACATCAGAGCCGTTCGTTAATTTTGCCTTACTTGAACCCGGCAAATATGAGTTTGTAGTTGCCCCTTCGCTCAATTCAGGCGGTGCCGAGATTCAACCCGCTCGGTTACCCATACACGTTGCGCATGCACCTTGGAACACTCCACAAGCGCGTGCCATGTATGTATTTATGATCGTTGCTGTACTTTTCGTAATCTGGAGTGTTAGGCGCAGACAAATATATCACCTCGAACAAGCGCGAAGCCAAGTGAAACTGTTTGGTGATGCCTTCAAACAAACGAGCGACTGGGTCATAATTTTTGATCGTGAATTCAATCCTATAGCTCTCAACCCGTCCTTGGAGAAAGCCTTTGGGCTAAACTCGGAGGAAGACACTCTGGTGAAATTTGAGCGGCTTAAAAATACTTACCCTGAATTTGAGCGCAACGCGATGAGTGGTTTACGTCACTTTTTACGCGAAGGCTTCTGGCGCAGTGAACAGAAACTGACCTTGGCCGATGGCAAAGAACACGATGTGTTGATTAATCTAACAACTGTCAGTAACGACGACAATAGCAATGAAGCCGACCATTATCTAATGGTCTTTTCTGACATTTCCGATCAAAAGCGAGCCGAACGAAAGCTGCGTAAAATGGCAACGTTTGATGGTTTAACAGGATTGGTTAATCGCAACTTAGCCCTCGACCGCCTCGAGCACGCAATTGAAAATGCAAAAAGTCACAATACCTTGGTGGCGGTTTTATTTGTCGATTTAGACCGATTTAAAGGGATCAATGACAGCTTAGGCCATGAATACGGCGACAACATTTTGAAAGTTGTCGCAAAGCGAATGCTCAACATCGCAGCACAAAATGACACTGTAGGCAGAATTGGTGGCGATGAATTTGTAATTGTGATGGAAGACGTGGTCGATTTTGAAGACGTCAGTTCATTTATTTCTCAGTTAGTCGCGTTAATTGAAGAACCAATTACAGTGCGCAGCGAAATTTTACGCGTTTCCTGTAGTATTGGGGTTTCAATGTATCCCAATGATGGTATCGAACCTGCAGATCTATTGCGCTTTGCCGATGTCGCAATGTACAGCGCCAAAAATGATCCTGTGAATAGCTTTAGATTCTTCACCGAGTCCATGAATGTGCGCGCAAAGTATCGCTTGTCGTTGGAAAATTTAGTCAAACGCGCCTATCAGCAAGAACTTTTTTATAATGTCTACCAACCCATAGTTAATGTTAAAACAGCAAAAACTGAGGGCATGGAATTATTGCTGCGTTGCGCGATCAGTGAACAACCCATTTCGCCTGCGGAATTCGTGCCAATACTTGAGGAAATGAGGCTTATCGTAGAGGTCACTCGGTCCTCGTTAGGTGCAGCGATGAAGGAAGTCTCAAACTGGTATAAACAGGGTTTTAATGGATATCTTTCCGTTAATTTGTCAGCTTTACATTTTACCGCCGCTTTTGATATCCAAGGGCTGGATAAACTCCTAGCGAGCTATAATTTACCCAAATCAGCATTGCGATTCGAAGTAACCGAGGGCGTACTAATGGGTGATCGCGAAATGGCTTTAGAGCAGTTTGATGCACTTAAAGCAGCAGGGTATAAGCTCGCACTCGATGACTTCGGAACCGGGTATTCTTCGCTCAGTTATCTCAAGATGTTCCCGCTTGACGTGATTAAAATTGATAAGAGCTTTACTGATGATATCGGAAAAGGATCTAGTGGAGATAGTTTAATTATTACCACCATTGGTATGGCTAACAACCTGCACATGGACTGTATTGCCGAAGGGATAGAGACTGAAGAGCAGGTGAAATTTTTACGCCAGCAAAGCTGTGTCAGCCTGCAAGGGTATTATTTTTCAAAGCCTGTCACAGCCGATATGTCTAGTGCCATAGTGACGCGCGACTGGGCGCCAATGTTAGCGTTGGATCCCGGTCACCAAGACAGTTGTGAGGGCAGCTAACCCAGCGTAATCTTGCAAGCCTATTAGTCACAAGGATATGTGATGGGATATGCCACTGTTTATACGCGCTCGAGCATGGGAGTCAAAGCCCCACAGGTGACCGTAGAAATCCACCTCGCCAACGGTATCCCCAGTTTTTCGCTCATTGGATTGGTTGAAGCCAGTGTCCGCGAGTCTAAAGAACGAGTGAGAAGCGCAATTATCCATTCTGGATTTGAATTTCCTGCGAAGCGAATTGTGATTAACCTGGCCCCGGCTGACTTGCCCAAGCAAGGGGGCAGATTTGACTTAGCCATTGCTATTGGCATCTTGGTTGCGAGTGAACAAGTGAGTGCAAATTTGCTTGACCAATTTGAGTTTCTTGGCGAGCTATCTCTATCTGGTGATTTGCGTCCTGTGGCGGCAATTCTGCCAGCGACGCTTGCAATTGCACCATCATCCCGACAGTTGATTGTCGCCAATGCAAATCTCACCGAAGCGCTGCTCTATAAAGTTCAAGAAAGCAAAGGTGCAGATAATCTGCTGCAAGTGACTCAATACTTAAATCAGCAAGGAACGCTTGAAAGCGAACCTCCAACAATGGACCAATCGTCACTAACACAGCAACTAGCCTTGAGTGACGTGATTGGTCAGCAACAGGCGAAGCGCGCGTTAATCATTGCCGCCAGCGGCTTTCACAACCTGCTCATGGTCGGCCCGCCCGGCACAGGAAAGAGTATGTTGGCGCGACGGATAAGTGCTTTACTACCGCCAATGACAGACCAGGAAGCAATTGAAACGGCAAGTGTTTATTCAGTCTTGGGGCAATTCGAAGCGAGCAAACATTGGTGCCAGCGTCCATTTCGAAGTCCGCATCATAGTGCCTCAATTTCTGCCTTAGTTGGCGGCGGAAGTAATCCTCAACCCGGAGAAATTTCCATGGCACATAATGGCGTTCTTTTTCTTGATGAACTACCTGAGTTTGGCCGAGCCGCACTTGATACGTTGCGAGAACCATTGGAAACGGGTGATGTACAAATATCGCGAGCTAAGGCGAAAGTCGAATTTCCAGCGAATTTTCAACTCATAGCAGCCATGAACCCTAGCCCAACCGGCGATCTAGAGGACCAACGCGTCAGCGTTGAGCAAATCATGCGCTATCTCAGTCGTCTATCAGGTCCGCTACTCGATAGGATTGATTTGCAGGTTGAAGTTCAGCGGCAGCCGCTACAACTAATCTCCCTAGCAAGCGACGAATTTAGCTCGAGTAGTAAAGTACGTGACCGTATTAGTCAGTTACACGAACTACAACGGAAGCGACAAGCGTGCTTAAATGCACAGCTCACAAGCACACAATTAGCACAGTACTGCAGCCTCAATGCAGCAGACCAACAATTTTTTGTCGAGTGCCTCGAAAAGTTCAATGCGTCTCATCGTGCGATGCACCGCTTCTTGAGGGTTGCGCGAACCATCGCCGATTGGGAGAACAGCCGCGATATCCAGCGACACCACCTAGCTGAAGCGATCAGTTATCGAGCATTAGATACCTTGATACGTCAGTTTACGCCTTGTTGAAGCATAGCTTGCACGAGCGGTTCTTGGCGACGCGTGTTGAGACAGCACAACCCCAATTCGTAAGGTTCAATATTCACCACGTCAATATAATTGACTTGTGATTGAAGCGCCGAGTGTTCGAGTACTACCCGGGGTACAAATCCAACCCCGCAGTCGAGTGCTACCATGCTCACAATGGCTTCGTTACCCGCGACTGACGCGTACACATGCGGACGCACGCCGGCTTCTGCAAACCAGTGATGTACGGTTCTTCGAGTCGGTCCTGACTCAGGCATAATGACGGGTGTATTACGCCAGTCGATGTTATCAATATGAGTTGCAGTAAGCCGCTTGGGCATGGCGAGAACGAGAGGCACTTTTGCCAACGGTTGAAAGTGTAGCTCAACAGGCAAGTCTGGTGCATTTATCGCTATTGCAACATCAGTTTTGCCATCTAACACTTTCTGCACGGCTAAACCGGGATCACCGGTTTCTAGCTTAAAGTCTACGCCACTGTATTGCTGTCGGAACTTTGCCAGTAACTGAGGAAGATGGCTTTGACTTGCGGTTACCGAACAGAAAAAGCGCAACTCACCGGTCAATTGTTGTGACGTTTGATTCAATGATGACACTAGATCTCGCCACTCGGTCAACATCGGCTCAGCGAACTCCAGTAATTCTTGACCCGCATGGGTAAGCCTTACACTGCGGTTATTGCGCACAAATAAAGCAGCCCCACATTCATTCTCAACCCTCTGAATAACACGGCTCAAGGTCGAAGGAGATACAAATTGCGCAGCTGATGTTTTACCGAAGTGTAAGCTGGTCGCCAAATGACAGAATAGCTGCAGGTCTCTAAAATCCACTCTCGTTTCACTTTATGCAACATAGTGTTGTGAATATATCACTTTAAACAACAATAGTAATTACGTATTGTTCTTGGCAGGCAAAAAGCCTAAACATTTTTGGACAAGGTAAACATGGCAAATTACTTCAATTCTCTTTCATTGCGGGCACAACTGAAACAATTAGGTCAGTGCCGTTTTATGCAGCGAGCAGAATTTGCGCAAGGATGTGACTTTTTAAAAGGTAAGAAAATCGTCATCGTTGGCTGCGGTGCACAGGGTCTAAACCAAGGACTCAACATGCGCGACTCCGGTCTTGATGTAAGTTATGCATTGCGCCAGGCAGCTATTGATGAGAAGCGCGACTCTTATCAACGGGCCACGAGTAATGGCTTTACAGTGGGCACCTATCAGGAACTCATTCCCACTGCTGATTTAGTTTATAACTTAACGCCTGACAAGCAGCATGCCGCGGTGGTAGAAGCGGTAATGCCGCTTATGCAAAAAGGTGCGGCGTTGGGGTATTCGCATGGTTTCAACATTGTTGAAGAAGGCCAACAAATTCGCAGCGATCTGACTGTCGTAATGTGTGCACCTAAGTGCCCCGGTACAGAGGTGCGCGAAGAGTACAAGCGCGGATTTGGTGTTCCCACATTGATTGCCGTCCACCCAGAAAATGATCCCGAGCAAAAAGGTTGGAACATCGCGAAGGCGCTGGCAAGTGCCACCGGTGGCGACAGAGCTGGTGTATTGGCATCATCGTTTGTTGCTGAAGTTAAGTCTGACTTAATGGGTGAACAAACTATATTGTGTGGAATGCAGCAAACCGCTGCGGTACTTGGTTACGAGAAGATGGTCGCTGACGGTGTTGATCCTGCTTATGCAGGTGCTTTAATTCAGCACGGTTTAGAAGCGATTACTGAAGCGCTGAAGATCGGTGGCGTTACTCACATGATGGATCGATTATCGAACCCAGATAAAGTGCGTGCATTCGAGCTGTCAGAGCAATTAAAACAAATCCTGACGCCACTATTTGAAAAGCATCAGGACGATATTATTTCCGGTGAGTTTTCCAAAACCATGATGGAAGACTGGGCCAATGGTGATGCTAACCTGCTGCGCTGGCGTGAGGAAACTGGCCAGACAGCATTTGAGAACGCTCCTTCTTACTCAGGTAAGATTGATGACCAAACGTTCTTTGACAAAGGCGTGCTGATTGTTGCCATGATCAAAGCGGGTGTAGAACTGGCATTCGACGTAATGGTTGAAGCAGGGATTTTACCTGAATCGGCCTACTACGAGTCATTGCACGAAACACCGCTAATCTCAAATACGATTGCGCGCAAGCGTCTATATGAGATGAATGTGGTTATCTCAGACACAGCAGAATACGGGAACTACTTGTTTGCTAACGCTGCTGTGCCATTGCTAAGAGAACAATTAATGCCTTCAATCACTCCTGCTGACTTGGGTCAAGGTGCCAGTCACTCGAGCAATGCGGTCGATAACATGCGGTTGGTTGAAGTTAATCAAGCTATTCGTACCCACGGTGTTGAAACCATTGGTTCACAACTTCGCGAGTACATGCACGATATGAAAGCTATCGTGTAGGACAGTTCTGTCGTTAGGTGCTTAATATAAGCCCTCTTTGCCCGGTCATTTTGGCCGGGCTTTTTTGTGCTTCAAGACCAATATTCTTAAAAAGCAACAAAAGTACTTCTTTGTAGACTTGTGTCACTATTTACCGACGCTCAGTCAATTAATTATATCCAGTTGTTTCATATACATATTTATTGATTTCCTGCAATTCTAGATGTGTTTCAGTCGTGCAGCTGTTTCTCGCGTATGACAAAGGTGACACATCGTCACAGATAAAATATTAACCCACTGTTTTTTATGGGTTTTATTATTGGCAAGCAGATTGCTACCAAACTATCAAAGCGAGCAAACTACCGCTTTCACCATGTTTGAAACGTTATTACTTGAAAGGAAATAAAAATGAACCGAACTGCGAGCCGATTTACGCAAGTTGGCGACTGGATATTTGAAGTTAAAATGGTCCGTGCACTAAAAGTGTCTCGCTATGGTGAACCCTACACAGCAACCGCCAACCTCACAGCAAATGGTGACCAGATCTATATCGATACCCAGATGACTCGTGAGGGTCAAGATTTTACTCGCAAAGACTTCATGGCATTTTATAAATTTTGTCAGATGCTTAATATGAAGTCCGTTAGCTATGACAAAATCAAGCAAGGACAACGTTATTCAAGAACGGTTGAAATTGCAGAAAATCAGCAGCCTAAGCCCATTGTACGCTTGGTAAGATGATGTTCGTCACCAAGGATGGTCTGCTATTCGGCTGCACCATCAGCCCACAATACACTGAGCATAGCCAACGTACAAAATACAACAAATCCGATAGCAATAGGCATGACGTTAGTTGTTAAAAATGCATCGACCAATACCGCCACCGGTACTGAGATTAAGCTAGAAATAGCACCTATAATCGCGGCACCTAGACCTGCCATATTACCCAGCGGTAACATCGCCATGGAGTTGAGGTTACCGAATAATACTCCGATAAAGAAAAAGCCTATAAATAGTGTTGTAACAAATTGCCAAAGTGGTGGTACACCTGCATTGAAATACACCAAGGCGAGCAGTCCAATACTAAACGCAACGCTTCCGACTAATGCAACTCTGCATAAAAATCGCATACCAAAACGCATCACTAATGTGCCATTTAAGAATGACGCTAACCCTATGGAAGCCGCTAACGTAGCAAATATGAGTGGGAAATTTTCACCGGTCATATAGATTGTCTGAAAAATCGTCTGGGAAGCACTTAAATACGCTAAAAATGCACCAAAGATAAAACCCATTGCCAAGCTGTACCCCATGACCTCGCGGTGAGTAAAGATGTAACGCAAAGAATGCCCAAGCGCGCTCCAGGTGAAGGGCACACGCTTTTCGCGCGGTAGAGTTTCTGGCTGACGAGCAAAAAACCACACCCCAGACAGCAAGCCAACGATTAAGAATAGCGTGAAGATGTGTTGCCAGCTAAACCACAACAAGACCCATTGTCCGATCATTGGTGCAATCATTGGCACCGCAATGAACACCACCATAATAAACGACATGACGCGCGCCATTGCTTCCCCAGCAAACTGGTCTCGGATCACTGCCATTGCCGCTATTCTGGGCCCAGAGACGCCCACAGCTTGAACTAGTCGACCAAACAACATAACTTCCATCGATTCAGCAAACATGCATATTAATGTCCCACCAGCAAAGATCAGTAACCCGACTAAGATGGTAAGGCGACGCCCGCGTGCGTCTGCGAATGGGCCGAATAGCAACTGACCGAACGCCATACCGATGAAAAATATTGAGACGATAAGATGAATTTGTTGCTGTGACGTACTGCCTAAGTCAGCGCCGATTTGGTTCATTGCTGGCAACATTGCATCGATGCTTAGTGCCACCAATGACGTCATCAATGCCATTAGACATACGAACTCTACGAGTCCTAACGCTGGCTTGCTGAAAGTCTTGGCTTGTTTTGACATCACGGTTACCGTCGAATAAAAGGCGGTACAATATAACAGCTAGCGTACCGCCGAGACAGTTATTCCCGTGCTCTATTATAAGAATTTATGTTCTTTTAAGGTCAGGATGCAGGCTCTTACCCAAAATATGCTTGTCTCTATCTATGACTCTTGCCGCACGCCCAACGATCAGAGGATCAGGAGCTTTGGCAATGCGCGTATCTTTGTTAGGGTAAGGCAGGGCGTGCAAAAAGTGCTGCATGCAGTTTAGTCGTGCACGTTTTTTGTCATCAGATTTTATTACGATCCACGGCGCGTCAGCGGTATCTGTGTAGAAGAACATTGCTTCTTTCGCTTCTGTATAATCATCCCACTTCTGTTGTGCTAGTTTATCAATCGGACTCAATTTCCACTGTTTTAGAGGATCCGTTTCACGTTTATTGAAACGCCTGGTTTGCTCTTCTTGTGACACCGAAAACCAAAATTTAAACAGTAAGATCCCGCTTCGCGTCAGCATCCGCTCTAATTCAGGTGCCTGGCGCATAAACTCCAAATATTCGTTTGGTTGGCAAAAACCCATGACCCGTTCTACGCCTGCACGGTTGTACCAACTGCGGTCAAACAGGACAATTTCACCCGCGGTCGGCAAATGCTTGATGTAGCGTTGGAAATACCATTGCCCTGATTCTGACTCTGAGGGCTTTTCAAGTGCAACCACCCGCGCACCACGAGGGTTCATGTGTTCCATAAAGCGCTTGATTGTGCCGCCCTTGCCCGCAGCATCGCGGCCTTCAAACAACATGACTACGCGTTGCCCAGTTTCTTTCACCCATTTCTGTAATTTGAGCAGTTCTACCTGTAATCCTTGTTTATGTGACTCGTAGAACTTGCGTGTGATCTTGCGCGCATAGGGGTATTCACCCGATCGAAATGACTGCTCAATAAAAGCGGGGTCGTGACGACGCTGTGCTAACGTTGGTTTAAGCTCGTTATGCCCACCCACCTCGCTATGAGGAATTGAATTGATTGTGCTTGATGTGGGCGAGCTGCCGTTCGCTAAATTGGAGCTGCCGCTCACTGAGTTGTTTGTTTGATCCATATACTTGCCTCCATGCAAAGTCTAACGCGATAAGCTTCATCGCGTTAGACAGATAGCACAAGACATTGATTCAGATCAGCAATCTTGTTATCGCCGCAGCACTAGTCTAAATGACGTGATAGAAACTCATCGACTGCGGTGAAAAACCGGTGTCTATTTCGCTGTATCGACAAGTAATGATCACCGCTTTCTAGTTCTATGTATTCAAATGTTTTGTCAAGATCCTCTAATTCATCAGCCATCATGCGGCTCTGGCGCACATCGACTACGCGATCCTCATCTCCGTGTACCAACAAGATTGGCGTTTTGATTTTCTCTACCGCGTAGTAAGGAGAACGTGCTTCTAAGTCGTCACTATCAGAACCGATTTGGTTTTTGACGAATTCTGTATTCACAAACTTGCGCGATGAGGATACCAATTGACGTAAATTACTCACCCCAGCAAAACTTACACTACACGCGAACAAGTCAGGTGTTTTTACCGTCGCCATCAACGCCGCGTAACCGCCATAACTGGCTCCAACGATGCAGATTTTTTCCGGATCTGCGATCCCCTGCTCGACTAGCCAGTGGGTGGCATCGGTTAGGTCGTCTTGCATGGCCAAGCCCCAACTTTGCATTTGACTCCGCGCAAATTCATAGCCGTAGCCGGTTGAGCCTCTAAAGTTTGGTCTAAATACCGCATAGCCACGATTACTAAAAAAAGAAGTCCAATAATCAAAGCCAGCAAAATCACGCGCTCCCGGGCCACCGTGAGGATGCAATATAGTGGGAATAGGACCTTCGCCTTTGTTTTTGGGCAACGTCAAGTAACCCTCAATTTCCGTTCCATCTCGTGCCGTGTAAGTGACCTTCTGGTGCTGAGTTAACACATCGGTTTGCATTAAGCTTGGATAGGTATCAAACAAAAGACCCAAAGAACGATTCTCTCGATTACCAATGTAGTAGCTCCCCGGCGTATAATCATTTTCGCTATACAAGATATAGCTGTTCTCCTCATTATCTAAACTCATGAGATAGTTATCAGTATCCGGAAATGCCTTGTCAAAGCCTTTGTGCAACCCAGTGAAGCGGTCATCCCAATAAATGCGGCCCAGCTCTGAATTTGCGTGATAAACACCGATGGCCTCGCGTGTTTTTGGCGAGTAAATCAGCCCCCCCGAAACGTCATACTCGGGGTCTGCAAACACCAACGTCTTAGTATTATCGGTAAGGTTCCATGTAAACAATGCTAATTTATCGTCTTGATAAGCTTTGTAATACATCAGGTTTGGATCGAGGCCAAAGCCAACGGGATAAATCCCTGACTCGTTCATAGCATTGAAGCTAAAAATCGTGTCCCAGTCATCGCTATCCGATGTCCGGCGAACCAAAATCTCTCGCTCACCGTCATCGTAATCGAGAGTAATCCCAACTCTGAGATTGCCCTGCTGGTCGGTTAGCCAATCGCGAATCTTGCGTTTACCCTTTTCGATTCGGCTCATGCGAGTGGTGTATACATTAAGTTTGTAAACCGAGGGTAACAGAGGACGATCCAAGTCTATGGCCACTATGATGTGCTCAGGATCATCAGGTAACCAATCAATCACATTGTCTTGAAACTGAGAAACACTAACGCGATCTTGGCTTCTGCCACGGGGCTTAATTAACAAGCGAGCTTTTTCACCGGTGTCGTTATAGTCCATAGCGTATAGGCGCGTTTGATAGTATTTGACGTTGCGATCTCTTGACTCATATCGCGCACTGATCGCAAGCGTCTTATCATTCACCCATCGATACCAATTTATTTTCACCTTCTCATTGTCAGAGCGCAACAGGTAGGTTTGCTCACCCGTTTGCAAATCTACGGTAGACAAAAAAGTGGCGCCCCCATCAATATCGGCGTTCTGTAAAAACGCAACGCGTATGCCACCAGGCGACAGTTTGGGATTTGCATACTGCGGTAGGCTACTAAAGCTTTCTACGCTAAGACGCTCTGCATAGGTAACTGAGTGAAAACTAAATAAAATGAAAAAAAATAGAACGCTGACGCGCGAGAAAGGTCCATTCATTACTACTATTCCTTAAAAATGACATTCTGGGTGCCAACCAAATAGGATATAACTACCAGCATTTGCTATTAGCAGCGCTGTTAAGTTGCACCGAGTGCAATTATAATTACCGACGGTGAAATGTCACGGTTCAATAAAGGATTTTTGTTTGCCCACCCACCGCGTAGGACCAATATTTACAATTGTTGCAATAGCATGCTTGCTTGCCTTGTTAGTGGCGGACAAGGTTTACGCGGTTGAATATAAAATTACCGGCGTTAACGACAGTAAAATCGAAAGTAACATCCGTCTGCATTTGCAAACCCTAGATATCGACACGTCGGTGCAGCCTGAGCGACTATGGCAAGACCCCATTATAAAAAAAGTTAATTTGGCTATTCAGCCATTTGGCTATTACTCAGCCGAAATGGCGGTAATAGATGATGAAGATCACGTCACAATAAACGTTTTTTTAGGCGACCCATTGACCATAACCGCGGTGATAATGGCGGTTGTTGGAGAAGGCAAGCAAGACGATTGGTTCACAGAACGGTTCAATGCGTTCCCCCTGCGCGAAGGCGATGTTTTACTGCAACATCAATACGATGCGTTTAAGTCAGACATGATCGCTACAGCCGTGTCACGTGGTTATTTTGATTTTTCTTGGGAGACAGCGCGACTCGATTTGATCCGCAGCAGCAAAGAAGCCTTTGTCATGCTTGTCGCTGATTCAGGTCCTCGTTATCGCATTGGAGAGTTACGCATCAATGGCGACGATATTGCGTTGGAAATTATTAATCGAATCAACCCACTAACCCCCGGCAAATACTATCTCGCACAGGATATAGGTGAGTTCAATCGAGTATTGAACGCGACGGGTTATTTTAACCGAGCCATTGCACGACCGCTGGTTTCTGAGGCACGTGACAACGTGGTACCTATTGAGGTTACGGTGGTGCACAAACCCCGTGATTTATTCGACATTGGCGGTGGCTTTTCAACCGATATTGGACCGCAATTTAGCGCAAAATGGGTTCGACCGTGGGTGAATTCACGCGGCCATCGTTTTTCATCAGAAATATTCGTTTCAGAGCCGGAGCAGAATTTTACTAGTAGCTATCGGATCCCAATGGCTGATGTTAACCACGATTACATCAACATACTGATGGGTTATGAACGCGTGGATGACAATAATACCCGCAGTGACAATACGAGCTTTGGTATACAACGCTTTTGGAAGCCCGCGGACTCGCGATGGCAACAGAGTATATCGCTGCGCTACCAAAATGAAACATTTACCCAGGCCGGTGAAATAACGCAAACTACGGATTTAGTGCTACCTGGCTACTCAATTAGTGGTTTTCGGTCACGCGGTGGTATTGATATCTCTTGGGGCGATCGCTCCCTTTTAAGTATTGAGGGAGGCTCCGAGGACTTACTCTCAGATATTGATATATTTCGTCTCAGCGCCAAAACTAAGTGGATCCGTACCTTTGATGAGCATCGAATCACGGTGCGCGGTGAGCTAGGCGCGCTTGCTTCATCTGATTTTGAGCAAGTACCTTCATCGTTGCGTTTCTTTGCCGGTGGTGACCAAAGTATTAGAGGCTTCGGTTATGAGAAAATTTCACCCGTCGATGAAGAGAACGAGTTGACGGGGGCGCGATATGTGGCCGTAGGTAGTATTGAATATGCTTACCCTGTTTACGACAATTGGCGTATCGCCACATTTCTCGATGCCGGAACGGCTACCAATGACTTTGACGAAGACTTAGTCTGGAGTACAGGGATTGGCGTGCATTACCTTTCTATTATTGGCCCAGTAAGGTTGTATTTGGCGCGCGGCGACAACAATGGTGATACCAGCTTCCGCATCCATTTTTCAATAGGTCCTGAGCTATGATTTGGTTGAAACGCTGCACTCTGGGCGTAATGGCCGTCTTATTAGCACTATTACTGACCTTTTGGTTAGCGGTTAGTCGTATTGGCACTCCTCTCATCCTTCATTACGCCATTGAGCAAGTGCCGGGCCTCTATGTCGAGAACATCAGCGGTGGGTTGAGTTCTAGCTTAACATTTACAGATATTCGCTTTCAGACAGAGGGGATTGATGCCTCCGTTGCCGAGCTTAAAACTGATCTGCGCTGGCGTTGTTTTTGGCAGGTCTCGGTATGCCTAGAGCATTTACATATCGACGGTATAAATGTGCAGCTTTCAGAATCTGGTATGCAATCAGAGTCTGAGTCAGACGAGCCAGAAATTATTCGTTTGCCCATCCTCATAGTCATTGAAGAGCTATTAATGACGAATACTGATGTAGAACTTGCAGACCAAACCGAAGTGCGCTTAAGTGAATTAAGTAGCAGGCTGCGCCTATATCGCAAGTTCCGCATCATAGAGCCGAAACTAAGCGAACTATATGTGGCGATACCGCCGTCAGCAGAGCCATCGGCTTCTTCGTCTTCTGCACGCGAGGCTATAGAGCTTCCAGCAATCTATATTCCCGTCGATTTAGAATTGCAAAACCTTGCCTTACAGCAAGCAACAGTCGCACAGCAAAATGTAGAAACATTACAACTCGATATCGTGGCCAAAGGACATGATATAACGGTTAATAAACTCGAACTGCACAGCGATTTCGCCAACGTTGCGCTTACGGGCGATATTAGTCTACGCGATGACTACCCGCTAAATATCGAAACTGCAGTCACTGCTGCCGTTGACCCAGCTTATAATCTGGTAGTGGATTTAGCGCTTCAACAAAGTCTGCAGTCTCTTAATGTGACTGCAAAAGTGCATCAACCCGTGAGTGCCAACCTCAAAGCAAATGTACAACCATTTATGGCTGAGCTTCCTCTGCAAGCACAGCTCAACTGGCAAGCATTTAACAATAGTTTTTTAGGTGAAAACTCACCGCAGTTTGATGTTCAGCCTGGCACCATGAATGTTATCGGTGACGTCTTTGGTTACGCGGTCAACCTCAATACTTCTGTCGGTATTGACCAATTGCCCACCCCGACCAATATTGAGTTTACGGGTTCAGTCACACCCGGCCGCGCAATTATAGATAATCTTGCGTTGGAGACGCTTTCTGGCACTGTTGTATCCCAAGGAAAAGTCCATTTTGCTGACGATCTCGAGTGGTCATTAACGACTCAACTAAACAATGTCGATATCAATATAATTGATGCTCAGCTACCCAGCGGCCTAACCGGTGAACTGGCTTACCAAGGCGTTTTTGCCAATCAACAATTAAGCTTGAACGTATCAACCTTAGCGATCGATGGTGTGCAACAGGGCTATCCTTTGCAGTTAAGTGGCAGTGCGGCTTACTCTGAGCGGGCTAAGTTTGCTGTGGGCAACTTACGCCTTGCACATGTCAATAATAGTCTTCAGGGCTTTGTGCGAGTACTACTCGAGCAACGTGTTGATGCCGATTTAATCGTGGCGTTTAGCGAGATATCAGACTCATATTCCGGCTTGAGCGGTAATTTTCGGGGCAATATTCTGGCCACCGGCAATATCGATAACCCACAAATTGAAGCCAACTTAGCAGGCTCAGACATTCAATTGCTCAGTACGGACGGCAACGGCTCTGAAGCGGTTGAGCTAGCGCAACAATTCAGCTTACAACTTGGCGGCGACGTTGAACAACCACAACTCGGCATTACCGCTGAACATTCACTGGCAAATTTAGATGCCGTGTTTAATATTGATAGGCGCACATCTATTTGGCAGATCGTACCGCAGCATATTGATCTCGTGAGTTCACAGCAACGTTTGACACTTAAAGAGCGCAGCGCAATCAGTGTAGATACGACAAACTTGGGGATTGAGACCCAGCCTATATGCTTGACTAATAGCAGTGGCGGCGATATTTGCGTTGAGAACTTTTCACACTCTACCGACCAAACGAGTTTTGCTGCCTCAGTTGCATCATTCGCAATTGATGATCTAGTTAAACTGACGCGTACTCGGCTGCCGATTTCGAGCAGAGACGCCTATCTCGACACACAAATTAACGGGAACTGGCTACCAACAGGAGGGTTTACAGCTAACGCTGTAATCGAGGTAAGTCCCGCCACATGGCGCATAGGAGGCGAAGAAAAGTTTGTTGATTTGAAGGTTGAAGTAACGCAAGGTACAGCGTCATTAAACAGCGGTCAGCTAATTACCGAGTTCACTCTTTCCGGGCCAGAAATTGGCGCGCTAGAATTACAATCTGCACTGCGATTGCATCGTCAAGCACCGACGTTTGAAAGTGAGATTACAGCGCGTAATTTCGACTTATCGCCCATTGCATTTTTAAGCAATGAAATTCACCAGCTGCAGGGGCTGATTAACGCCAACCTACAGTTACAGGGAGAGCCAACAAGCCCGGTAATTACCGGCGAACTATTTCTCCAAGACGGTATTGTGGATATTTACCGTGCTCCGGCTGTGATGTCAGACTGGAACACTAAAGTTATATTTCAAGGGCGCGAAGCTGGTTTCACCTCGCGCTTCCAGCTAGGAGATGGCACCGGTCAGATTAATGGCCAGTTAGGCTGGCAAGAACAGTTTTGGCTAACATCCTCAATCGTTGGCAATGAATTAAGCGTACAGCATCAGGATGTTAAACTCGCGCTTAGCCCAAATATGGAAATTAATTTCACGCCGCAACAAACGCAAGTCAGCGGTGAACTCACGATCCCCCGGGCGCACATAAAGATTGATACGCTGCCTGAAAATGCTATTTCGCCCTCCAGTGATGTCATCATGCGCGGTGAACCCGAGCCCACATCAGTCATCGACACCGCGCTACTCGATTTGCATGTGATAATCGACCCACAAGAATTGTCTGCAGTGAAATTAGAAGCCTTTGGTCTGGAAGCCAGTCTCACTGGTGATATTAAATTAGCCAACCAGCCTACCCTATCGGCATTCGGCGATTTGCAAATAGTGAATGGTGAATACCGCGCCTATGGCCAAGAGCTGTTAATTCGCACTGGAGAATTGCAATTCAACGGCCCACTTAGCCAGCCGTTGTTGTTTATTGAAGCGATCCGCGACCCAGAGCTCACCGAAGACGGTGTTACAGCAGGTATTCGGATTGATGGCATTGCTTCACAACCCAATATTGAATTGTTTTCCGAACCTGGATTAGACCAAGCACAAACTTTGGCATATTTGCTGTTCGGCAGTGGTTCACTGGGGGCTGATCAAGGCAGCGACCCAAATTATAATGGCTTGCTGGTCGGTTTAGGTGTGTCTAACAGCGAAGGGATCACCAGTAGTCTAGGCGAAGCATTGGGAATTGATAATTTACGCTTGCGAACTAAAGGCAGCGATGATGAAACACAGGTTACCGTCAGCGGAAAACTGTCCCAATCACTGACAGTTGAATATGGCGTTGGTATCTTCAACTCAGAGTCAGAAGTAACATTGCGCTATCAAATAATGCCCAAGTTGTTCTTAGAAGCAGTTAGCGGCTTTTATGAGTCAATCTTACTTTACTATCGCTTCAGCTCAGGTTACGTAGGTAACCAACGCGAAACTGACGAGAAAACCGATTAGTTTAGTCAACATACTGTTGTGCAACCAATTCGTCGCGCATACGCATAAATTTTTTGCGACGCCAGCTCGCCCAAAACCACAATGGAATAAAAATTAATGCTCCGATGAGAGCGCTCATCAGCGTTTTGCGTAGCCATACATCATGTGGCATATCGTCATATACGCCCAAATATAACCACAAGGCAACCAGAATTAACCAGCTTACCCAGCACGAGTGTTGAGTGATCCAAGCGATCCGAATATTGTTATTTGTCTGCTTAACCATCAAGGCTAAGTAACTCTGCGTTGACTCATTGCCGAGATGGTTAAGTAATGCATAGCGACGCAGGTATAAAAGGTAAAGGGTAAAAGCGATAGAAATAAAGATGAACACCGATATGCCATAAAGAAAAGCAGTGGAAAACTTTTCACGCATTACATAAACAAAAACAATTGCCGCTAGCACGCAAGCAATATCCAAGAACGCATAACCAAAATGTTTGATCCGCATCCATTTGAACGAGCGTTTTAGCTGCGCGGCGTTGACCTCTACGGTCTCTTGCTGCTGCCAAAGCTGCTGCAATTGTTTATCAAAATCATTGTTTTGCATGCATCTTTTCCTTTAGCTGTTGTTTAGCTCGGCTAATTAACACCCCGACATTAGACTGAGAGATACCACATATATCGGCTATTTCCTGATAACTGACACCTTCCATTGAAAGTGTTATTACCTGTCGAGACGCAACGGGTAACTGCCGCACCAAAGACACTAACAATTGCGCCTGCTGCTGTTGGGCAAGTTGCGCCTCGGCGCTAGGAGTATTTGAGGCTAATCCCAGTATCTCATCCTCACTGTTGTCCCTGGCCTGCTCGCTAGGCTCCTTCACTTCTTTATTGACATGCGTAACAGCGCGGTTATGAGCGATACGTAAGACATACGTTTTAAGGCTACTTTTTGCTTCAAAACGGGCTATTCCCTGCCACACAGCAAGACAGATCTCTTGCACCAACTCCTGTTGCTTGTCGGAGTTTGCTTCATAGGTAGCAGCGACCCGAGCAAATAAATCGCCGTAATCAGCCAACAGCTTTTCAAATTCAATTTGTGCCAATGAATACCAACCTAGTCCCTGCGAAAGCAAAAAAATTACAATTTTTTGTAAGAAAAATATCTAAGCCAAGACTACCAGTTATGCAACCTCTTTTAACAGGCGAATTTGGAGATCACTATGGAAACTTTACAAATTATATTGCTAGTCGCTGCATTGTTTGCGCTAACGTTAGGCATGTATTGGTTAGACTCTAAACACAACTGGCAACTGGTCAGCTGGTTCAATGGCAAAGCCGTAAACCCATTCACGCCTGCCCAAGAAAAAACCTTTAGTGGCAATTCAAGTAGTGCAGATGCAGCTAAAATACGAGCGCTACAAGAGCGTATAGAAGTGCTTGAAAAAATTGTGACTGAGCCTGAGTACGAACTCAATCGCAAAATCAATCAGCTGAAGTAAGGCTATTCGCCCTTGAAAGCAGCCTTAGGCTCCCTCAAACGGTTGACCTGCAACTGTGTGACATCCGCAGTTCAGGTTTTCGGTCAGCGTTAGCTAGGTTTTTGCCAGTGCAACTACCGGTAGAGTAAAGCAAACATTGAGCCCTCCTTGAGGATGGTTCGCAATGTTAATCTGGCCACCGTGCATATCAATTATGCGCTTAGTAATAGCAAGGCCAAGACCAGAGCCAGTGCTACCGTGTGCAGCTCCCCTGGCCTTATCACCGCGTACAAAGGGCGAAAATAGAGACTCAATCTCGTCATCTTTGATCCCCTGTCCGAAATCTCGGACACAACAAGTGATAAAGCGCGCTTTGCTATCAAAGTGAGTACTTATTTCTATTGCCGAGCTGCCGTATCGAAACGCATTTTCAACTAAATTATCCAGTACCCGTTTGATCGCTATCTTGCGCATTTCAGTTTCTGGGATATCTGCCAACTCGAGGGCTATTTTATGGTTCTCTTCGACATGGCGTGCTTGAACAAGGTCCTCTATAAGGTGATTGAGGTTAACCCATTCGTGTTGTTCACTGTGGTCGAGGCGCGCGTAGTCGATAAACTGATCAATGATATCGTTCATATCTTCAATATCGTGCACAATGCCTTCTTTTACCCAATCCTGCTCTTCAGGCAACATCTCTGTTGCCAACCGGATCCGAGTGAGCGGCGTGCGCAAGTCGTGGGAAATCCCAGCCGTCATTAAGGTTCGATCATCTTCTAACTGCTTAATACCTTGCGACATGCGATTAAAAGCATGCGTTACGGCCATCATCTCCGTAGTTCCACTCTCTTCGAGCGGTTTGGGGAAATGGCCACGACTCACGTCCATGGCTGCAGCTTCAAGTGCTTTCAGGGGCCGATTTACGCGTCGAACAAATAGCCAACCACCAACAACACTCAATACTCCGATAACAATCAAAAACATCGTTAGTGGTGAAAAGTCGCTGCTGGACACGCCTTGCATCGGTAATGCGATCCAGATATCCGGAGCCCGGCTGGGCTTGACCCACACCATCCATTGCTGGCGTGAATTTGGTTCGGGTCTACCCAACATGCCAATTAACACTTCTGAACGCATTTCCAAGCGCTGAGAAACCGCATTGGAAATAAACGCATAGTAAGTGGCACTCTCCAATCCGGCTTTTTGCGCCTGCTCAGGCGTGAAAAAATGTATGTCAGTTTGAGCAGTAAATTTAGCGCGCTCGTCCTGTGCTCGCAGATGAATTTCTTCCGTCAAAATAACGTTGACTTGGTCGGCGACCAACCCACTGATTTGTTGATAGCTGGGGCGCACAAAATAATAGGCGACGCCCAAATACGAAACAACCTGATTGATCAAAAGTAACACCCCAATTAGGAGCACAGTTTGACCAAAGGCGCTTTGCGGTAAAATACGCATTGATACCTTTATTTCGTGCCGGGCATTGAACCGTCAGGAACAAACACGTAACCCAACCCCCACACTGTTTGTATGTAGCGAGGATTGGTCGGGTCCTCTTCCAGCATACGGCGCAATCGTGAGACTTGCACATCAATACTGCGCTCGAGTGCACTGTAATCACGCCCTCTGGCAAGATTCATCAATTTGTCGCGCGACAGCGGTTCACGCGGATGCGTCACCAGAGATTTGAGTACCGCGAATTCACCACTGGTTAAACTGAGTGGATTGCCATCGTCAGTCATTTCCCGAGTTGCCAAATTCAACCGATACTTACCGAACTCAACAACCTGTTCGGACTGACTTGGCGCGCCGGGCGCCTCAACTGCTTTGCGGCGCAATACAGCTTTTGCCCGAGCGAGGAGCTCGCGAGGATTGAAGGGTTTTGGCAGATAGTCATCGGCACCCATTTCCAAACCAATGATTCGGTCAACCTCATCACCTTTGGCGGTCAGCATTATGATCGGAATATCGTTTTCCTTTTGACGCAAACGACGGCAGATCGACAGGCCATCTTCGCCAGGTAACATTAAATCCAACACAATCAAATGAAAATTTTCGCGCTCCAGTAGCCGATCCATTTGCTCTGCGTTGGCAGCAGAGCGCACCTGGTAGCCTTGCTCTACCAAGTAGCGCTCGAGCAAAGCGCGCAAGCGCATATCGTCATCAACGACTAATATTTTTGATGTTTCCTGACCCATAGTACAATCCACCGATAGTATTAAAATCACTATAAATCATCACGCAGCTGCAAAAAAGGGGGAAGCATCGACATGCGCCAACTGGAATGTTACAAAGCATGTCAAATGGATACCCCAAAGTTACTTTTGGGAAATGTATATGAACCATTTAACACACTTTACAACGCTGAAGCTCGATAACAGCTCTAACTTTTCCAGTTAAAAATTGTCGGTTTATATGATTAAGTGCTTCTTGTGTTTGAGGGGCCTCCACGATGGCTTATATTCCCTGAATTCTGCGGTGAACTTGTCGCAGTAATTCCCTCTTGCTTACCGCTATCTCGATCTTTAGCTTCATTGCTGTCAATTTCACTAAATACATATTCAGAGCTAACACCGGTATTACGCGTATACACCTGCCAACAACGTTCATTGTCAGAAAACTTTTTAACCAAATCAGCAAATTCCTTAAGATCTGATTCGTCCAAGAAGTATAAACGCTGAGCCATTTCGAGCCGCTCTTGCTCCATATATTCTCGAGCCTTCTTGGAATAATCATCCTCAATCTCTCTAAGCTGGCTACCTAGGTAGTCCTTAATAGATTGTTCTGTAGGGATTGAGCCCAACATCAAGGCTAAAAAGACAAAACCGTCGTTGTAATCAAATGGTTGATCACCCGTCTTCTTACGAGACAACAAAAGTCCCAAGAACAACCATGCCACATCAGCGATCTCAAACAATTTTTTGTCTGCAACCATCAATTCTTCTTGAATTATAGTGATATGATTCAGGTCTCTTTTGAAATGCTCGAACAGCGGCAGTGCTCGCAACTCCATTAGGCCGATACCAAAGTTTCTTATTCCCAGATTTAAGCCTTTAATAGCCTGTCTTACGTCAAAAAACTCCGCGTCCTCTTTGACAACCTTAGAAACATAATCACGCGTTTCTCGATTCGTAAAGAAATCATTCATCGGCAGTTCTTTACACGTGTTTTGCTGTACTTTATTTTTGTTACCAAGGCTAGAATTATCAGCAGTTGGAACTTCGCCCAAACTCGATTCGAGTACAGAGCAATAGACCGAGTCAGTGAATACTTCTTCAATCGTCCGAACTAATATTTCCAGTTTACTTTCGAGTTGCGCACTCAATTGTTCTTCACGCTTTTGCAATTCGTGAGCTGATGCTCTCTTTTCCTCCTCAGTAAGGAGCTTGGGGTTAGACGACCAGGTATTGTGCAAGTGCGGGTTAGGGTCATCCCGCTTAACGAACTCCTTTGCATATAACAAAACCGATGCACTCGCTCGCTTGGCATCCATAACAGCTAGTGTTAATCGTGAGTTTAGTTCCGACACATGTGTGACGTCAGCTTTCCAAAGGTTTATGTGTTCACGAATCGAGTCTTTTTCTTGAATAACACTTGCCACGCCGGCAATTCGAATCGCAACCAAGGCTCCTGCAAAACCTAATGCCCATCCACCCAAGGCTTCGAACAAACCAGTACTTTCTTGGGTTAAACTTGGCGACATCAGAGCGCTGGGTAAAAGATTCAAATGTACCGTCAGCCAAAACAGTATGAATGTAATTACACCAAAAAATAATGTCCATATGATTAGCTGATTTACAGAACTATTTGCTATCCTCGAGAATATATTTGAGGCTCGCTTTGATTTTGATAGATTAGCCACTAGATACCTCCTTGCTTACCGCCATCGTCTTGATGTCCTACTATCTCCTCAATTTGTTTTTTTTGCTCTGGGGTCAAACCTGACATTTTCTCCTTGATACTTTCATACCAGAGTGCTTCTTCAGCTTTTGCTTTTCTTTCATCGAACAGAGTGTTTAGTTTCTCTTGTGCAGCATTTTTGTCAGATAACAATAATGAGAATAACTCTTCATAAGTTTCTTCAGTAAAGCTCACAATAAACGATACGATACGATTGACCTGACTGGTGTGCAGCGATGCTTGTCCTAACGGAATATCAATAGAAACTTTTAGTTCGCCGTCTGAGGGATCAAGTGACATGGATAAGAATTTATAGCGAAATTGAAACCATACAATTGCGGTAGCGATTAGGCTGTACTCAACTTCATTCAAGTCAAACTTATACAAAAAGGGGGTTTCGAAACGCAATAAATCCGAGTCAGAATAATTGATAACAATACCAACATTTTGATCGCCATTTGAATCGACATACTTCTCGGTGTTAAAGCCAAATACGAAGCGTTGCCGCTTCTCATTATGTTGAAACTTATAGTTTCTTTCGGTAAAAAATCGCTTTACTACTGTATCTATTGATTCGAAACTGGGCTGTTCGGCGTCACTATTACTATTTTTCGGACTGCCGTTTTCTGACTCTTGCGCTTCTTTAACTTTGCCATAGGATTGTTGACAAACACGGTCTAAAACACCTTCTGCACTGCGTACAAATTCATCAAAATGCTCTTCGAAATCCGAATAGTTGAGTTCGGTTGCATCTAGCACCGCTGCAATACCATCAGAATCGATAATGATTACTAAGCCTGATTCGTCATCTTTCTGGCGAAAATCATCCTGTTGATTAATGCGCAGAAATTTACGCGCCATATCCGTGAAAGGACCGCCATCATACAAGTTGAAAAATAGATGTGCTTTCTCATCTTTGCCATGCAAAGCAATCGATAACGGCAACTGTTGTTCTTCTGTCTGACGGGTAATAGTAAGTGGTGATTCAGACTTGATAACCCAATCTTCGCGCTGCTCCGCTATACGTGGTAGTGATTGGCTATATTCTTGATATGAACTCATTCATGACTCCTTTCAAATGCTAAATTGATATTGATGATTCCATCCAAGCCGCTCTGCTTAAACTGCCTGCTGAAATGCGGTTGAGATTTAAATTAACGCAAAATAATCATATTATTCAAGGGATTATTCTACTTACCATAATTAAAGTGTGGCAAAGTAATAACTGGCATTAATTAGTTTTGCCAGTGTTTTTCACTTCAACATGGACGCCCAAATATGAAAACCCTGCTGCTTTTCGCTAAATATATCGCCTTACAAGAGAAGTCAGAAAAGCTTTATCGCGAACAAGTTGCTGCGGCATTCTGTTGCTTGGAGTCACTGGTCATCGACCCGGAGAAATCAACGTACAAACGACTGCAAGTTGCGCTTGAGCCGATGAGCGTCGACGTGAAAGCGCTGGCAGATAAATATCGACCGGCGCTAAGCAGTGCAGTCATTCAACAAATGGAAGAATCAGACGTTTTGCCTTTTAGTTCACAGGTAAATGAGCTGCTAACCAAACTAAAACCTATGGCAGCCGGCGATAATTGGGTCCGACATACTGATTTATTCAAAATGCCAATCGCACCAGTGGATTATCATGCTAAGGTCGCTCAGCTCGAGCAACTCAAGCAAACGTTATTATCCGAGGTCTACGGTCAAGACAGCACAATAGAACAACTAATTGATAGTTTAGTGAAAGCGTTGTGGTTACCCCGTCAAAATAGTCCACATGGGCTTTTCTTTTTTGCCGGGCCTCCTGCATCAGGGAAAACGTTTTTAGCCGAAAGACTTGCTCATCACTTGCAGCATGAATACCCGTGTAAGTCATTTGATATGACTCAGTACACAAACCCAAATGAAAGCTTTGGCCTTGTGGGCTCAAAGAAAACCTATGACGATTCTTCACCAGGCGTTTTAACAACCTTTGTTCAAGAGCATCCTAAATCGATTATTATTTTTGATGAGTTTGAGAAAGCCCATACACAAGTATTGCAGTCATTGCTACGAATGCTGTCAGCAGGCTTTATAACTGATGAATACACACAAAAAGACATCGACTTTCGGCAAACGATAATAGTGTTTACGTCAAACCTTGGAAGTGCTGTCTACAATCGCAAAGACTATCTCTCAAACATAGAGAAGCACTCTGACCAACTTCGCGCCGCCATGATCGCGCAGCTTCATACGGAAACTAAATTAGAGCGCGATAAAGAAGTGAAAGCCATCCCACCAGAATTGTTATCGCGTCTTTCACAGGGCAGCATCATGCTGTTCAAAAACATTGGTGTAACAGAGTTGCAGAAAGTCGCGAAACAGCAATTACGCATTGATCTTGAGCACTTCTCGCTGCACAGCGGTATTGAAATATCACTCCCAAACGACCAGCTGGTGCGTATATTATTAGCGACTTTTGCGCCATTCTTTGATTTGCGCGATATCAAAGCAAACATCACCGCTAAAATACTCGATCCGATAATGGACTTCGTACGCACTCATCCAGAGAAACGGCCTGATACAGTGAAAATCACACTGAATGCCGATTTTGACTCTCTTTTGGCTAGTGAAACCTGTGAAACGCAAATTCGAGCATTGAAGAATCGTAGCCTGGTATTTAGTTTCAAGCACCAGTGTTCATTCCATCAGGACGTATTGACGTTAACACTCTCCACTCCACTGACGGAACGATTAGTCAGTGTCGAAGATATTGGCGGCGCCGGCGGCATTATCTTAGAAATTCCCTCGATCGGGTTTGCCGATATTGCTGGCCACGAGAGCGTGAAGAAGCGTTTGCAAGAGACGATAAGCATAATCCAAAATCGCAGTGAGTTGGAAAAAGCCGGCGTCTCGGCTCCCAGAGGTATGCTGCTCTATGGTCCTCCAGGTACAGGTAAAACCATGCTAGCTCGAGCCTTGGCTAATGAGGCAAACTTACCGATAGCCATTTGCTCGGGAAACGATTTGTTGTCTGATAGTTTTATACGCGATCTGTTTCAACGAGTGCGCAAGTATGCACCTTGTATTTTGTTCATCGATGAAATCGACGCTTTGCCTAAACGCGGAGACTCTGGCCCCATTGCGGATGCGCTTGTAAACCGACTACTGATTGAAATTGATGGCTTTACTCAAACAACAGAGCCAATTTTCATTGTTGCGGCGACGAATCGTCCAGAAAAACTCGACGAAGCATTAATACGCTCTGGCAGATTGGATCTACATGTACAAGTGCCTTATTTGGATAAATCGGCAAGGCGCTGGTTTATAGACAAGTTCATTAAATACGAAGGCTACACTGGTGATATCGATGTCGAACTAATCACAGCTTTGACAGCCGGCTTAAGCGGCGCAGACTTAGAAAAAATCCACCGAGAAGCTGTCCTACAAGCATTGAGTACTAGTGAAAATCGTATTGATCAAGAAGCGCTGGTTGAACAAATAAATATTCTCAAATACGGCAGTAAGCGTTCTGCTGAATTTTGCCGCAAAGCACTAGCTGAAACCGCCTACCACGAAGCAGGTCACGCCGTTGTATCTAAAGTCTTAATGCCGGACCGTGAAATTGAACAGATTAGTGTGGTTCCACGCGCCCAAACGTTAGGGATGGTAACTTACAATAGCGAGCAAAAAATCGACTACACCAAGCAATTTTGGTTTGCTAGAACCTGCGTAGCACTGGCAGGTAGAGCCGCTCAGGTTAAGCAGTTTGGTGAAGATGGCCTTGATACTGGTGCGAAAAGTGACTTAAAAAACGCTATGCGGGCCGCTTGGGCTGCAATAGCAAAACATGGCATGCACTCAGAAAGCTATAACATCGATGTCACTGAACTAAAATCGCTGGCAGGAGAAAGCTTGTTTCGTGAACATACCGAAAAGCTGGTCAGACAGTGGCTAGACGATGCAACTACGAGGACTGATTCGCTGATCTCTGAGTATTGGGGACAAATCGAGGCAACAGCGAAAGCCTTATTAGAAAAAGAGGTGCTATCAGAAGCGGAATTTAAGGCTGTGTGGAACCAAAGGGAATAAATACCTTTGCGCGCTCGTAGATACTTTAGTTATCGCCAGAATCTTGTAGCCAGTCGACTTGGAAGCCAGCGCGACGTTTTTTCTCTAATAACTCTTCGATAAGAGGGGTTAAAATCAGCTCCATCGCCAAGCCCATTTTGCCACCTGGGACCACTAGCGTATTAATCCGTGACATAAACGCGCCATCAATCATTTGCAGCAAGTACGGGAAGTTCACGTTTTTCATTTCACGGCGGAAGCGCACGACTACAAAGCTTTCGTCTTGACTGGGAATTTCACGAGCACTAAAAGGATTAGACGTATCGACTGTAGGAACCCGCTGAAAGTTCACGTGAGTACGGGAAAATTGTGGCGTAATGTAGTGGAAGTAATCGTCGAGACTTCGCACAATACTGCTCATGACCGCCTCTCGGCTATGACCGCGATCGGTTGTATCGCGGACAATCTTCTGAATCCATTCAAGGTTTACAATCGGCACCATGCCAACCAATAAATCAACGTGTTGCGCTACATCAGCGTCATCAGTTGCGACACCACCATGTAGCCCTTCGTAAAATAGTAAATCGGTATTTTCAGGTAAATCCTGCCATGGGGTGAATGTACCGGGCATCTGATTGAAAGGTACAGCCTCATCAAATGTATGCAGGTACTGGCGAAATTTCCCGCGCCCTGTTTCGGCGTATTCCTTAAACAAGTTTTCAAGCATCACAAAATCATTAGCTTTAGGGCCAAAGTAACTAATGTGACGACCTTGTTCTTGCGCTTTGCGAATTTCCACTTCCATTTCCGGGCGCGTAAAACGGTGAAAGCTATCCCCACCGACAACCGCAGAGTTTACCGACAAATTGCGGAAAATATGTCGAATTGCATTCGTCGTTGTCGTTGTGCCGGCGCCGGAAGAACCAGTGATAGCGATTATTGGGTGTTTGACAGACATAGCGCTCGTTAAAGGAGAATTGAACGATAGTTATATTCAAGCTGCCTGCGTTGGTCAAGCGCTTTGCACCCTCTAGTGTGAATTCATCGACCAAGGGACAGTTAAAAAACATCGATAAAATCCATTTAACTCTTTGGTTTAAGTACCTCACGCTGGGTATTGAGGCTTTTAATCAACAAAGCCGCCTCTTCCTTATCTAGACCTAACGATTGACGCACATGTTCGAGTTGATCAAGATCGCCCAGTGATAAGTGCCCATCATTGAGCAACTCTAACACGCGCTGTCGAAACGAGTCTCGACGCAACGCCATCTGCTCCATAAATGACGACGCCAATATACCTGCAGGCAAAGCAAACAACGCAACGCCAACAAGCACAGCAAAACCTGCAAATAATTTGCCTGCCGTCGTCACTGGAACTACATCACCATAACCTACCGTACTGAGGGTGACTACTGACCACCACAATGCATCAGGGATCGTACCAAAGTGCTCAGGTTGAGCGTAGCGCTCAAGGTGATACATCACAGTGGCAGCAATAACCATAGTAATCATCAGCACGCCAAGCGCAGCTACGATAACTCTGAATTCTCTAGCGATAACTGTTTGAAGTGTTTGCATGGCCCGCGAATAGCGCCCAAGTTTAAACAATCGCACCAATCGAAACAGACGTAAAACGCGCAGATCAATCGCGATAAATACACTCAGATAAAATGGCAAAATTGCAAGCAAGTCGACCACCGACATTGGCCGTAAGACAAACTTAAATCGCTGTTTTGCCTGGCTTTCAGGCGCTTTAGTCGATTGTGGTTCAAGCACGCATGTCCACACCCGGAACACATATTCAATGGTAAAAATCGCCACTGAAATAATTTCGAAAATACGAAATTGCTCCTCATAGGTTGCTTGATACTCAGGCATTGTTTCCAATATTACAGCAACTACATTGGCAAGAATCAGCACAATTAAAAACCAATCAAACCACATGCCATGATGATTTCTCTCGTCTGATGGTTTTAATATGAGATACAGTTTTGATTGAAGTGCATTAATGCTCATACTGACTCTTTGTTGGGTTATTTTTGTATGCGGCTAAAAATTCTGCATTATAGAATTCTACAAACATAGGCTCTTGAGCCTCCGCTTGCCACCAAGTGGTCATTGCTTGTAAGTACTCAGGTGTGGCAACTAAGTCTTTAAGACTGTTATTAACACGTGCAATAACAGCTTTTCCCCATGCATTGTTTGGACACGCAACATGTCCAAGGCTGTAGGCTGGACTGTCCAAGATAACAAACGATTTCAGGTTGCTCTCGGCCATCGCCTCTCGTGAGTAATAATTTAACTCAAAGGGATAGGCAATTGTTGCGTCTACCCGCTGTATATTAACCAACTGAAACACCACCTCATTTCGCTCGACAGATATCCGCAAGATATTTTCCGTAGGATAATTTGCAATAATTTGATCGATAAAAGGGCCGTAAGACCGCCCCTGCACCAGTGCGAGTGAGATATCTTGATTTTCCAATGTGTGCAATAAATTGATTGGTGAGCTGAGCTGGCGCGTGTCTGCCACACCCGCATTTATTATGAGTCTATTAGAAGGTGTAAAAAAAGCGGGGGTCGAAAAGACTGCAAACTTCTGTCGCTCTGCGGTTTTAAATAGTGCTGGATGACATGCCTGTTTGCCTAACTGAATATCATATAACGCCCGTGCTTGAGTGGTAAGTGGCATATTGTGTTGATAGTCGGGCAAGCCTTCAATAATCAACGCTAGCATCTTATCAACAAACCCCTCACCGATGCGTTCTCCGACCTTCATATATAGGGGTGGCACATGAAACGTTTGCCAGTTGATGACCTTTGCCGAATCTGCGTTAACACCTGAGGTCGTTACCGCACAACACGTTAATATAACAACAACAAAAAAGCGCACTAATTATTACCGAATTCTATTTTTCTGCTCTAACGGTAGATAAAGCCGAGTAAATAGGCAAGTTAGTCGCTGTGTAAAGCTTCAATTGGGTTGAGTTTAGACGCTTTGATAGCAGGAAATACGCCGAAACCTACACCAACTAACATACAAATTGCCAGTGATAAAAAAATTGCTGGCATCGACCAGATAACTGCCCAACCTGAATAAAAACCGATCAATTCAGATAAAATCAAGCCAAACATTACACCTAAAAGACCACCGAGAACACTGATGGTAAAACTTTCAGCGAGGAATTGTAATTTGATGTCTTTTTGTGTAGCTCCAATAGCGCGTAATAAACCAATCTCTTTGGTTCTCTCAAGTACATTGGCGAGCATTATGTTCATGATACCAATACCACCGACCAACAATGAAATACCCGCCACACAGGCCATAACGATATTAAAAATGGCTTGCGTCTGCGCTTGTTGTTCAAGTAGCGCAGCCGGCACAATGAGTGTGTAATCGTCCACTTCGCCGTGGCGTAACGACATCAGTTGCTGTACCGCTCTAGCCGCCACACGTGGGTCATAACCGGGCTCCACACCTAATTTAACCAAGTCTAACTCGGCCGCCAGCGCATCGCGCTTTAACTTGTGCTCAACCGTACCAATAGGCACAAATATGCGATATTGATCACCACCGATTTGCACACCTTGAAACTCGTTCTTGGTTGTTTGCGGAGCGGCTAATATCCCAACGACTTTAAGCCATAAGTGATTGACTTTGATCAGACCTTCTAACGCATCTCCATCAGGAAATAGCTCTGCCGCTACATCCGCACCGATCACAGCGACTTGACTGAGCGTTAGATCATCATCCGCGGTTAAAAACCGTCCTTCTCGTAAATTTAGATTCGCATGATCGAAATAGGTGGTTGTAACGCCAAGGACTTCAGCTTCTGACTTGGCAAACTCACTGTATAAATCGTGAATTTTAACCTCTTTCGACGCACTATAATCGGCTATAAAAGGCAGAGTAGAAAGGGCTGCCTCGACATCCCCCATCGACAATCCCATGCTCTCCTCGCGCAGTTCTCTTAGCTCCTCAGCCTCTACAGGTTTATTTTCGATGATGAGATTATTAACCCCCATTGAGTCGATCATCTGCAGCGCCTCACGCTCAGCGCCGGCGCCGATATTCAACATTGCGATTACGGCACCGACTCCAAAAATCATGCCTAGCAAGGTTAAAAATGTACGTAGCTTTTGTGCTGATAACTCAATCGCCGCATCGCGAATCAATGCAAGATACAAACTCATCCCTGAACCTCCGGATGACTCAACGCTATTACATCGCCTTGCGCCAACCCTTCAGTGACTTCTACGAAAAATAAATTTTTCTCTCCAGTTACAACCGCGCGCTGTTGCCACCCATTACCTTGTTTGACATAGACGTAACTCGCCTCCAGATCGTGTTCCAAGGCTTGCAAGGGCACTAGTAATGCCTCGCTTGCCAACTCAGTACTGATCGTTGCGCTGAGCTTCCTACCGGGCTTGAGTAACTCTGGCACCTGCTCGTCAAAACTCACTACCACTTCGTAAAAAGTGATTGGACTGCCACGTTCTATAGAGCGAGGAAAGCCACCTACTTCAATGACTGTACCTGTTAACTCGCGATCGGGAAATGCATCCAACACCAATGTTACAGCTAGGCCCGACTGCAGTCCGATAGCGTCTCGCGACAATACGAAAACCCTAGCCTGCATCTTGTCTAAATTGGGAATAGTCGCGATTGGACGCCCGGGAAATACCGTTTGACCCACACTGGGTTTCTCGCCTCGACGGTCGCGCTCGTAGGTTAGCAATCCGTCATTGGGCGCATAAACTTGTAATTTGGAAAGGGCATCTTGATGACGCTGAAATTTTACCGCATGCCCTTGACGGCGAATATCCAAGACCGCTTTTTCGCTGTCATTTTGTTCGATTACGCTGTCACCTTTCCAGTCCAAGAACTCATCTTTGGCTTGCAGATAATCACGATTTTGCAGCGTCTCAATAATCTCTAGCTGGCTATATACTCGAATATCGTCAATCGCAAAACGGTTTACAAATTGAAATTCGTGGTCAACAAACTGTTGTTCAGATTGAATTTCGTTTACCTGTCGACTTTGCTGAGCAATACTCTGCGCAATGTCTTGCTCGATCATGCGCATTTGCAATTCTTCGTCACGACTGTCTTTAAGTAGCTGTTCTCCGTCAAAACGCGCAATAACATCGCCCTTTTTCACCATGCTGTGTTCAGGTGCAAGCCACTCTATAGTCATCGGTTGCCTTCCAGGGCTCATGATCCGCTGTGCAACGGCAGCTTCAACTTCCCCTTGGGCACGCATATTGACTTGCAGTGTTTGTGCCGTAACTTCAAACGTGGGAATAACGTCGGCCTGTTCTTCACACCCGAACAAGGTCGTTAGTACGATCAGCGGCACACCGCGTTTAAATAAACTCAACATTCGCCTTCATCCCCGGTCGCATAATCGTTAGATCGGCTTCATCGAGTGAAACCCATGCATCAACAACAACTTTTAGGTTCCACTGTGATTTGTTGCGATAGGTTTTCCCTAAATTCACTAAGCGCCCAGTAAAGGCTCGCTCTGGATGGTCATCTAAAACAATTCGCACCGGCTGCCCAGGCTGTATTTGGGCCGACAACGACTCGTCAATTTCAACTTTAACCGCGAGTTGTTCGAGCGAGGGTAGATTCATCAATGAGCGTCCCATGAATACCGTTTCGCCGACAGCGGGTTTGTTGTCTTCCCAGTCAGCAATATAGGTAACCATGCCATCAGCTGGAGCCATAATCTCGAGCTTAGCGATACTATCCTCAAACTCTTTAACGCGCGCTTCGGCGTTGGCTACCTTGGCATTCTGGACCTCGAGATTAACCGCTGCAGCTTGTTTGTGCTGGGCAAGCTTTTGTTCAGCTTGAGCAAGTAATGCGGTTGTAATTTCAAACTCTGCAATTTCCTTTAATCGCTCAATTTCAGATTGTGAAGAGTCCGTTATTTCAACTTTGCGTTGCGCGATATCACGATTCTTCTTTGCCTCAGCCACTTGTAAAATCAAATCCTGCTCAGTGGCTTCATCGCGAATGATAGATTTCTCGCGCTCTTTTAATGCAGCGTCTAAATCACTCTGGCGGCTAATCAAATCGTTCTTTAGCCGTTGCCCATCAAACCGCACCAATAAATCACCTTGCTTAACCAAAGTGTTTTCCCGCGCTAAGTACTCAATTTTGAACTGCCACATCCGGCGAATGTTCGGTGGTCCGATAGTAATCTCTTGTAATGACACCAACTCAGCCGGCGCGATCAATGCTTGGCTTGTGTCGTTCATAGCCGAATCCGCTGAAGTTGAAGAGTCAGCACAGCCCCACACCAGGACTGAGATAAAAGTTGCAGCCAGCACCTGTCTAAGCTTCATATGGCACCTCTATGCGGACACTCATGCCCGGTAGCATGGGAATATTGGGCTCCTGTTCGAATTCAAATGTGAGCGGTAAATACACACTATTGCTCCACTCCGATTGTTTTTCAGCTTGTGTCGACTTGAAGGTTAACGTGGCGCGAAAGCGACGGTTGGGAAAAGCGTCAAAGACCACGTCCACGGTTTCGCCTTGCTTTACTTTTAGAGCATCAATCTCATGCACCCAACTTTCAATTTGAAAATTATCGATGGCTTGTACATCCATTACCTGCCAAGCAGCTTGCACATTCATACCCGCATCTAACTTCTCACCATTCCACGGATGCGTGGCATAGTTTACTGGGCCATTTAAGTCAGCGGTAACGTTCATTGTTTCCAGCTGACGCTGTTGAAAGGCGATTTCTTCCTGCAGCTTGAGCAACTCTAGCTGTTTCTTTTGCACTCCTGTGCGCATTGCTTCCTCTGCCAAGGTCAAGCCTTCTTGTGCTTTAAACAATTCAAACAACGCTCGCTGCAGATTTAGCTCATACTGGCCTTTGTCGTATGCGCTTACCTGGCCATCAGGCACGCTCGCTTCAATCCGAGCCTTTTCAACACGCATTTCAGCGACTTCTAAAGCACCTTGCGCTTCCAGCAGCGCCTGCGCTAACTGCATTTCTGTTTGCTTAAGCTCTAACGCTATTGTTTCTGCCCTCTCGATATTGATATCCAACTGACTTTGAATCGTTGAGCCATCAAAAGTAACAATCCGGTCGCCCTTTTCGACGACTTTTCCTTCTTCTTCCATCCATTGGATTTGGATTTGCCAGCGGCTAGTTTTCGGCGCTGTCACAATTTGTTTTTGCGCTGAGCTAACTTTACCGGTCAACAGCAAAACCTCTTCTGCTTGAACACCACTTGCCAGCAGTAATGACGCTAAATTCGCAGCTATGGTTGTGGTCCAAAAACGTCGATTCTTATTGGTCATTTAAAATATCCCCATCTTTCATCATGATGGTACGCTGTGCATACTCAGCAATATCGTCTTCGTGAGTTACCATAACGATAGTCTGTCCAGCGTGATGTAATTCGGTCAACAGCTGCATAATTTCAACTGAGGTTTTACTGTCTAAATTACCGGTTGGCTCATCGGCCAAGATTACACTCGGTTGATTAATTAGCGCTCGTGCAATTGCGACACGCTGTCGCTGTCCGCCCGACATTTCAAACGGTTTATGATGTTTACGATGTTCGAGCCCAACTCGCTCAACTAACACATCGGCGCGCTGCCGCGCTTCATCTTCGTTGGCGTGCGCATAGCGCAGTGGCAGTAATATATTCTCGTACGCTGATAGTTTGGGGAGTAAGTGGAAAGTTTGGAAAATAAACCCAATTTTTTGGTTGCGGATATGCGATAGCGTATCGTCATCCAGTTGGGCAATATTCTGCTTGTCGAGGAAATAGCTACCGGCGTCAGGAGTATCTAAACACCCTAATACATTCATTAACGTCGACTTACCCGAGCCAGAACTCCCCATAATGGCAACAAACTCATTCTGAGCAATCGATAGAGAGACATCATTGAGGGCAACAACAATATCATCGCCGTTTTGAAACTGTTTACGGATCCCCGCCAGTTCGAGCATTAGCTATCCATGGATCATGACTGTTAGTGCCTTCATTAACAGTCATGTCCACTAAAAAAGCAAGAGGTGGAGCGACCAACCGCCCAATTTTACTGTTCGCGTGCGATTGCTCGGTAGGCGATATCGGTGCGGTGGAAACTGTCTTGCCAGCTAATTTTATCCACCAATTGGTAGGCACCTTGTTGAGCTTCCGTTACTGTTTTACCCAAAGCGGTAGCGCATAATACGCGGCCGCCGGCAGTAACGACTTTGCCGTCTTGAGACTTGGTTCCGGCATGAAAAACCTTACCCGGTAATTCAGCTGCGGCCGATAAGCCTTCAATGGGTAACCCTTTGGCGTAACTGCCTGGATAACCACCCGCCGCAAGCACTACACCAACGGCTGCACGCTGATCAAACTCAATGGTTTGCGTATCTAAACGCTTTTCACAAGCAGCGACACAAAGCTCAACCAAATCTGAAGTTAAACGCAACATGATCGGTTGAGTTTCAGGATCACCAAAGCGGCAATTGTATTCAATAACCTTAGGGGTTCCGTCAGCCATGATCATCAAACCGGCATACAAGAAACCTGTGTACTCATTGCCTTCTGCGCGCATACCAGCAACCGTCGGATTAATCACTTCATTCATAATGCGCGCGTGGATATCAGGCGTCACCACAGGTGCTGGAGAGTAGGCACCCATGCCACCGGTATTGGGGCCAGTATCACCGTTGCCAACGCGCTTGTGATCTTGACTAGTCGCAAAAGGCAACACATTTTCACCATCAACCATCACGATAAATGACGCTTCTTCTCCATCGAGAAACTCTTCAATGACCACTCGACTGCCGGCCTCACCGAAGGCATTACCCGCCAGCATATCTTTAATCGCAGCTTCGGCTTCAGCTTCTGTCATAGCGACAATAACGCCTTTACCTGCCGCTAAACCATCGGCCTTGATAACGATAGGCGCGCCGTTTTGCTTAACGTATGCAAGAGCCGGTTCAACTTCAGTAAATACAGAGTAAAAGGCCGTTGGGATATCATGGCGAGCTAAGAAATCTTTAGTGAAGGCTTTTGAGCCCTCGAGCTGCGCAGCCGCTTCAGTCGGCCCGAATATCATCAGTCCTGCCGCGCGGAATGCATCAACAACGCCAATAACCAATGGCGCTTCTGGACCCACAATGGTCAGGTCTATACTTTCAGCTTGAGCAAAAGCCAACAATGCGGGAATATCTTCAACACCGATGGCAACGTTAGACACCTTGTCTTCAAGTTGTGTTCCAGCGTTACCCGGAGCAACAAAAACGTCGGTTACGCTGCTAGATTGCGCCGCTTTCCATGCCAATGCATGCTCGCGACCACCACTACCAATAATCAGTACTTTCACGCTAATACCCTATTTATTTAAACTTAGTGACGGAAATGACGCATGCCGGTAAACACCATGGCAATACCGTGCTCGTCTGCTGCAGCAATAACTTCTTCATCGCGCATTGAACCACCCGGCTGAATAACGGCTTTAACGCCTGCCTCTGCCGCAGCGTCAATGCCATCGCGGAATGGGAAAAACGCATCAGAAGCCATTACACTGCCAGCAACGGTAAGGTTTTCATCAGCCGCTTTAATACCGGCGATTTTCGCTGAGTAAACCCGGCTCATTTGGCCAGCACCAACCCCAATAGTCATACCGTCTTTGCAGTACACAATCGCGTTTGATTTAACATATTTGGCAACTTTCCAGGTGAACATTAGGTCGCGTAGTTGTTCTTCAGTCGGCTGTACTTTAGTCACAACTTTTAAGTCGTCCATCTCAACCATACCAAAATCGCGATCTTGTACTAACAAGCCACCGTTTACACGTTTAAAGTCGTAGCCTTCGGTTAATTGACCTTGCCAATCGCCACAGGCTAATACGCGGACATTTTGTTTGGCGCTGCACACGGCTAATGCATCTTCAGCCACACTTGGTGCAATGATCACTTCAACAAATTGACGCTCGATAATTGCCGTTGCGGTTTGTGCATCCAGCTCGCGGTTAAACGCGATGATACCGCCAAAGGCTGATGTTGGGTCAGTTTTGTAGGCGCGATCATAGGCTTCAGTGATTGATTCGCCAAGGGCGACACCACAGGGGTTAGCGTGTTTAACGATGACACACGCCGGTTGGTCAAACTCTTTCACACACTCAAGCGCTGAGTCCGTGTCGGCGATGTTATTAAATGACAATGCCTTGCCCTGTAGCTGAGAAGCTGTTGCTACAGAGTTTTCTTGGACGTTATTTTCAACGTAGAAGGCGGCGTTTTGATGCGAGTTTTCACCGTAGCGCAGATCCTGCTTCTTGGTCATCTGTACGTTGAATGTGCGCGGGAATTCACTAACCTCATCCTGCTCCAAGCGCGCACCAAAATAGTTTGCGATCATTCCGTCGTATTCAGCCGTATGTTCGAACGCTTTAATGGCCAAATCAAAGCGCAGGGCATCACTGACCGCACCTTGGTTTGCTTGCATATCAGCCAATACAGCATCATAGTCGCTCGCGTTTACCACAATGGTTACATCTTTGTGGTTCTTCGCTGCGGCACGCACCATGGTTGGCCCACCAATATCGATGTTTTCAATCGCATCTGCACGACTACAATTCGGATCGGCTACAGTCTGTGCGAACGGGTATAAGTTAACTACAACCAAATCTATTGCTTGAATACCGTTATCTGCCATCACCGCTTCGTCTACGCCACGACGCGCCAAGATGCCACCGTGAACTTTCGGATGCAGTGTTTTTACTCGACCTGCCATGATTTCTGGATGCCCCGTATAGTCACTGACTTCAATTACCGGAACGTCATTGTCAGCTAGCAGTTTCGCTGTACCGCCGGTCGATAAGATTTCTACGCCCGCAGCGTGTAATTGTTGCGCTAACGCTAAAATACCAGTTTTGTCTGAAACACTAAGAAGTGCGCGTTTGATTGGATTTGCCATAGTTTGTGTTGTCGCTAAAGTTGTATACAAAATTCTTGTTGAAGATTACAAAACAAAAAAGCACCCGAGGGTGCTTTTTTATCAAATTGGACTTAGTTCATGCCGTATTGCTTTAACTTCTTGCGCAGTGTACCGCGGTTGATACCCATTAATACTGACGCGCGCGTTTGATTGCCGCGCGTATACTTCATCACCTCTTCAAGCAATGGCGCTTCAAGTTCAGCCAACACTAACTCGTACAAGTTGTCAATGTCGTTGTTGTTGAGCTCTTTTAAGTATTTAGCTACTGCTTGCTTAACAGAGTCACGCAAAGGTTTTTGCGCCAATGTCTGTGACGGAGTTGTCACAGTTGTTGTAAATGATGAAGTGATGTTTTGATCGAACATATACTACCTGCTCAGTTGAAAAAATTAAGTTAAGCGGCTGAACTGACCTGTCGGTCACACAACTGCTGGAAAAAACGGTCTATAGCTTCCAATTGTCCGATATCCGTATCGATACTGTTAAATTCACTGCGGAAACTTCTATCAGTGTCTTGTTGGGCCAAGTACCAACCCACATGTTTACGCGCAATGCGCACGCCACTGATACCTGAGTAAAACTGCTGAACATTGATCAAATGCTCGCGCAGTACTCGGTGCTGCTCTTGTAAGGAAGGCAGCGCAGCTTTTCGTCCAGTTTGAAAATGCTCGATGATTTGTTTAAAAATCCAAGGGTTACCCTGTGCTCCACGGCCAATCATCACGCCGTCAGCACCGGTTTTTCGCATGACTTCCGCGGCTTTTTCAGCACTGGTGATATCGCCATTGGCGATAACCGGAATATCAATTGCTTGTTTAATTGCACGGATTGTTTCGTACTCTGCATGGCCCTTGTACATGCATTCACGCGTCCTGCCGTGTACAGCCAACGATTGGATACCGTTGTCTGCAGCAATTCTGGCAATTTCAACTCCGTTGCGATTAGCCTGATTCCATCCAGTTCTTATTTTTAGCGTAACGGGCACATCAACTGCTTTGACGACTGCCTGCACAATTGATTCAACTAGCTTAGGGTCTTGCAACAATGCTGAACCGGCTAGCTTTTTATTCACTTTCTTCGCCGGACAGCCCATGTTGATGTCAATGATTTGCGCACCATTGTCAACATTAAACTGCGCGGCTTGCGCCATTAAGTCAGGCTCAGAGCCTGCGATTTGGACTGAACGCACACCGACTTCGCCTGTGTGGTCCATGCGTTTTTGCGACTTCCTTGATTGCCAAACGTCCGGGTTACTCGACAACATCTCTGAAACGACTAAACCGGCTCCCATTGCTTTACACATTTGTCTGAATGGGCGATCTGTCACACCTGCCATGGGAGCTAACATAACGTTATTCTCAAGAGTGTGAGGACCAATGCTTAGTGTTTTAAGTAAGTTGCTGTACAAAAAATGACCTTGCGCTTAAAGAGGAACGCATTTTACGGATTTTCAAGCAAATGAAAAGGCTATTTTTTGCACAATATTTGTCCTTGAGGTATTGACAAGACCCTCGTGGTCTGACCTTAGCGTACACTTGTACGGCGGACACCGCTTACCCTTGCCCATTCACCTTTTATGGCACTGGGCTCTAAGTCAAAATCTTGGGCGTAGGCCTGCTCAATATTCGTCACTTGCTCAGCTAAGATACCTGATAAAACCAAGCGTCCGCCCGGTTTGCAGAATGCTGTGATAGTTTCACGTAACTCTAACAGCGGCCCAGATAAGATGTTGGCTACCACTACTTCGGCTTGGCAGCTCGGTTGATTGTCAGGTAAATACACATCAAATTTATCGCCCACCTCATTGCGCTCAGCATTAGCTTGTGTAGCGATTAGCGCCTGCGGGTCAATATCAATACCAATACAGTGCTTTGCACCTAGCTTGAGTGCTGCTACACCCAAAATTCCAGAGCCACACCCAAAATCAACAACTAGAGTATCTTGCATAGCCAAACCATCTAACCATTCCAAACACAAGGCGGTTGTTGGATGGGTACCCGTACCAAAGGCTAGACCTGGATCGAGCATCACATTCACGGCATTGGCGTCAGGCACTTCGCGCCAACTCGGGCAGATCCACAAACGTTGACCAAATTGCATAGGATGAAAACTATCCATCCATTCACGGATCCAATCTTTATCTTCCAGTTGCTCTATCTTGGTTTTATCTTCTGCCGCCAGTAAGCCCGCAGCGCTTAATGCTTGCTCTACTGCGAAAACATCAAATTCACTGTCGTACAGACCAGTAATACGCGTATCGGGCCACAATTTCACTTCACCGATTTTGGGCTCATACATGGGGGTATCTTCACCGTCGACGAACGTCACGGCCTGCGCCTCATGTTCTTCTAGCCAATCCCCAATGGCATTAGCTCTGTCGGGATGTGTATCAATAATCAATTGTAACCAAGCCATCGGACACCTTTTTAGTTCGTTTTTGCGATATGATAGCAAACAAGTATTCCAGATAAGATAGTGTTTTGACGATTCGACACGGGTTAAGACTTCTACAGTGGTGCATTAGTGCAGTGATTTTCTTGTGTGCCGCGGCTACCCATGCCCAACAAACTCTCTCCGTAGTTGTGGGGTATCACAAACCGCCCTATGTGTTTGGCGCCAATGATACAGGGGTTGAGTTAGATATTGTGCGGCACATTTTTAAGCCACTTGGCTATGAAATTCAGCCAATCTACGTGCCATTCGGCAGAACCCCGAGTGAATTACGCAATCAGCGTGCAGATATCGGTTTAACATTAAATAAATGGCACGATATCAATCAAGAGTGGTTGACAGAACCCTACATCGCCTACCAAAATTTTGCGATTTCGCTGACTAAAAACAATGTGGAAGTTTCACGGATAGCTGATTTAAACAGCTACTCGGTTGTGGCTTTTCAGTCCGCGACGATCGTTTTAGGCCCCGAATACGCAAATGCGGTCAAAGGCAGAGAGAACTATTTGGAACTACCTGAACAGCAACGGCAAGTCACCTTACTATTGCGCGGCAACCTCGAAGTTGCCGTATTGGACCAAAACATCTTCCGTTACTTTTATTCGATCGCCGAGCCGGAGTTGCAAGGACAAGCAATTACCTACCACTCACTGTTTCCAAAGAGTCCGTATGCTGCGGCAATTCCAGATGTCGAACTGCGCGAATATTTTAACCAACGCCTGACAACTATGTTTGCCAATGGTTCATATCAGGCGCTGTTAGATAAATATCAGCTGGTCGATATTCTACACAGCGCAAACTAGCTGTTCATCAATCATCTTGAGCGGTTAAGAACTCACGCATGTCCTCTGCCAATGCGGTAAGCGAAGGGTGATGAATATACATCATGTGCCCTGCTTCGTAATACTTCATGGTGATGCGAGCAGGATCCATTTCATCACGGCTCATCGAGTATTCTGTCGCAAAAAACGGCGTAGCTAAGTCGTAGTAACCATTGGCAACAAAAATCCGGAAATCTTTGTTCTGACGCTGTGCTTTAGCGAGGAAAGGCGCGACATTCAAGAAGCCTTGAGAGCGAGGGCTGCTGCCATACAACCAATTCCATCCACTGAAGACATCACCAGATAGAATATTGTATCGCTCCTCACGCAACACACCTAATTCACTCGCCATATAACTTTGAATAGCTGCGGTGTAAGCGCCATCAATGGCGTAAGCTGAAGGATCGGCTTCAAAGCGATTACTGACAATACTGGCATCTTCACCTAGATAACGGCTATCCAATCGTCCGACCACCTTACCCTGGTCTCGCAGTAATTCTTTCATGAACAAAAACTCGTCAATGCGCATATTACTTTGTTCAATGTATTGCTTGCTCAGGCCTGTAAATTGATGCAGCTTCTCAATCGCGTTGTTGCGTTCAACGTCTGAGGCCCATTGTCCTTTGAGTAATACTTGCGCATATTCGTTAACAGCAAACTCGCGGACTGTATCGATAAACGAGGGTAAGTCAGTAAACTGAGCTTTGTTTGGCAATGCGTCGTGATACCAGGCAGTCGCGGCATAGGTCGGTAAGAACGTAATGAAGGGTAAGTCATTGCCCGGCGTAAAATCACCGGCTTGAAAATCTAAAATCGATGAAATCAGAAATACACCACTTAGATCAATGCTTCCCCAACCTTCTTGCAGCTCTCTCACCATCGCGCCGGCGCGGGTTGTACCGTAGCTTTCACCTGCGAGATACTTAGGCGAGTTCCAGCGTTGATGTCGAGTAATAAACACGCGAATGAATTCACTTAAAATCTCAGCATCTTCCTTTACTCCCCAAAACGCATCAGGCTCTGATTCACCTAATACTTTTGAATAGCCTGTACCAACCGGATCCATAAATACCAAGTCGGCAATATCCAGTAGACTCTCACTATTTGACTCAACCACATAAGGCGGTGCACCAACGCGCTCAGCATCACTAGGAATAACAACGTGCTTAGGGCCAAAAACGCCCATGTGTAACCAGACACTAGACGAGCCTGGGCCACCATTGAATACGAATATTATTGGTCGAGATTGCTTATCTCTAACATCGTCACGGAAATAGGCCGTGCTGAAAATACTGGCGATTGGTTCACCTTGTTTGTTGTGTAAATGCGTGTCTCCCGCAAGCACAGTGTATTCAACCTTTTTACCGTTTATCCTAGCTTCGTGCGTGGTTTCAGCAACAATCGGCGGTTTAACCGCTTTTGGCTCTGATTCTGTTGCGTGCAACATACTGCTACAGCTTATCAGTAGAGCTAAACCAGTAATTGAAAACGCGCGCGACAAAGCGGATGAAGGACAAAACATAGCTATTCTCTCTCGGTGTTAAAACAGGTCGACTATAACGTAAACCACCATAGCTGACAGTGATGGAAATGACAAAATGGCGAGTATATAAGATGAAAATAAAAAAGCCTCCAATCGGAGGCTCTTCGTTGCTTAACCAGGCTTCTTCTGCCAAGCCTTACACCAACCATTTGCAGCCACTAATTTATTCTGGAACAACGGACAAGGGCGCCACTCGGCTCCTTCTTCGCCTTGAATAAACAAGCAATTCGAACACTTCTCCCCTTCAACAGCGCTCTCGTGTACATATTGGAATTGCTGAACTAATGGATCATCGAGACTGATTTGTTCTTGCGCATTTGCGCGCAATGCTACGCCACCTAGCGTTAGCCCAATCAAACTAGAGCCCGAAATTTTCAAAAAATCACGGCGATTGATGTTACTCATGAAAATGCTCCTATAGCGATACTTGTAAACTCTTTCTGTGCGTTTGCAAGTTGTGCAAACACGAATCATTCTTTTTTACGACGCTCTAATAAGACAAAAGCCCGCCAAATGGCGAGCTTCATAATGTATACGATTTTACGAGTAAAAAAGATTACTGCAATACAATCCCATTACCGGATTGATTTACGTCAACCTTTATTCTCGGTTTGGCTCTTGTTCAGAGTCTGCTGATTGACCAGATTTTAAGATACTGATAAGCACGTAAACAATGGCAAAAACAACAACCGTGACTATGCCACATACGATCAATAGCTGATCTAAATTCGGGATCATTCAGTCTCTCCTTCGCTATTGTGTAAATTGATGAGTTCTTGGTCTGGCTTGGCATAACCATAGCGCGCGATGCGCTTGGTAAGGTGATAACTTACCAAACCACTAATAGAGATGCTATCGCACTGTTCGATATCGATATATCCGGTTTTATCGATACTTTTCTCAGGCAAAATAACCTCAACAATTTGGCCAATCACTAGTTCAGTCCGATTGATTGGGATGAATTGAATATCTTGGACTTCTAAGCTCATGCAAATCGTCGATTCCGCCACGTAAGGAGCAGCAACGGCAGTTGATGCTTCAGGCGTCAATCCAACTGCGGCGAACTCACTTTCGTTTTGCGCATAGCGCGCTGACGTTTGATGAGCGGCACGGGTCATGCTCGATGTCACATTATTTAAGGTGTAAACGCCGGTGTCTTTGATGTTTTCCAGCGTATCGCGCTGCACCGTATGCGGGCGCATAATCATACCTAGCAACGGTGGATTGGCGCCTATGTGTACCACCGAACTGACAATCGCCAGGTTTTGCTGACCATCACGCGATTGAGTACCGACCAAGTTGGCACTTTTAAACCCGGATAAACTGTTGATGAATTCTGCGCGATAACGCTGCTCCATGTCGTTGATGTGGCTTGCACTGTAAATGGCTCTATTCATCGTCTCGCTTCGCTATAATCTCAATACCAAAACCATTATCACTGACTAACAATTCAATTGGCTGGCAACATATTTGACAATCCACAATCTGTTGTTGGTTAATGTCGTTGTCGTGATCGATTTCTAAATCGTTGTATGCCATGCAATACGGGCACTCGAATTGCGCCGCTTCACTCAAACTCATAGGGGGCTCTATGTTTTTCAAAATATTCATTACGCAGCGCTCACGCAGATGGATTGCCACAGACTAAAATGATCTTCTCTAGCAACTACACATTAAAAATAGATATTTTGATCTAATCGTTTTGTTATGGCTGAGCATACTGAACAATCGCGCAAGCGGGGCCAATGCCCGTTATGCAAAAGAATGACACGCTTGACGTTTCATCATCTCATCCCGCGGAAAATGCATCGACGTAAATTTTTTCAGAAGCACTACGATAAACAACAGCTACAAAATGGCATTGCAATTTGTCAGTTGTGTCACACTGGGATTCATCGAACCTATGATGAAATGTATTTAGCTAAGCATCGCAATTCGCTCGTGTCTCTGCAAGCAGATGAGCAATTGCAAAATCATTTTCAATGGGTCGCCAAACAAAGAGTCAAACCGCCACTGCTCACCTAGCAGACCTTTACAGGCTGCCATAAACTGTATATAAATACAGCTATAAGTTATTGGAAAATGAGCGCGTGAAACAACTTCCCACTTTCTACTATCTCGACCATTTTCGCGAGTTCCTGCAGTTCGTAGAGGGCCCCAGTGGGCATCTTCTCAATCGCGCACAACGCAATTGGATAAGTCTTTTTGGTCAGTTAGATAAATGGCAACAATGCGTCGTTGCGAGGTGTGCTAATCGCAAGTATCCGTTGATAAAAAAGCAAAGCCTCGAATACGAAGAAATCCCCGATAGCCACACGCATGTAGCGGCATTACTGCAACAGGGCTTTTTGCGTCCGCCGCAAGCCGAGGACGTCATAACGTATATGTGCCAGTTGACTAAACCAGAACTGCTATCGGGTTTGCGCGAATACAGCACAGTTAAAGCCCTCGCTTCACGTCCAAAAGCTGCACTGTTAGCAATGGCTATTGAGCATATTGATACCAGCGCATTCGCGCAAAGTGACGTTATGCAGGCGTATGTCTTCCGCGAGTTTGACCATCACTTGCAGTACTTTTTATTTTTGTTCTTTGGTCATTTGCGCGGCACTTTGAGCCAATTCTCGATGCGCGACCTCGGGGTTATGCGGACGCGACGCGATAGCCAGAACAATCAAGCGCATTTTGAGGATCGGGAAGCCGCCGAATCGGCCTTTTACTACGCCCAACTGCGCAGTCTCGCTAAACATCAAGGTACAATGCTCAACACGCCAGAAAATCTGGCAGATTTGCCCCCCGCACATGGTCATTTGGCCAATCGTTACCGCGACGAATATTTGTATTTATTGGGCAAACACTGCCTAGCAGACGGCCGGGAGTTTGCAATGTCAGCATTGGCAGCGTCAAATGCCGACATAGCGCGAGAGAAATGGCTGCGTGAGCTATACAAAGACGGTGATAAAGAGAGTGTTGAGCAACACCTCCTCGACATTATCAATAATCCTCCTAGCGAGGAACTATTAGTCTTTGCCGAGGATTTTTTGGCGCGTAAATTCCACAAGAAAAAAACCAGTCGAATGACGGATTTGCTCGCGCAAGCTAATAATGTGTTAAACATCGATGAAGTGCACATTAATCGTGTTGAAGCGGGTGTCATGGCGTTTTATCGACGCTCGGAGGGTGTTATTTGCTTTCGGACGGAAAACCATCTCTGGTTAAGCCTATTTGGTTTGGTCTTTTGGGACATTATTTATGACATCGACAGTCAAGCTTTGAGCAACGAGTTTGATATTCGCCCCAAAGTTTTATTGGAAGACCGACTGTATCAAGACCACGGCACGATAATCGAGCAACGCTTGGAAAGCTGGCAAACCCCTCACCAACTACTCCAATTTATCGTTGCCCAATCCACTCAACACTACGGCAAAATCAACACACTGTTTCAATGGCACAGTGACTTGCTCACGCCTATCAAAGGGTTACTTACACACAGTAAACTCGAATCGGTCAAAGCTATACTGCTTGCCATGACACAGAGTTTTAAGGCCCTGCGCGATGGCTTCCCGGACATCATGGTTATCGCCAATGGTCAACTGCGTTTTGAGGAGATAAAGGCGCCGGGCGACTCACTGCGGCGCAATCAACTCGTATCTTTAGACAAGCTCAAGAGTTGTGGCTTCGATGTCCGAATAACCAAAGTGCAGTGGTGCCGGGACCCCATGCAACCCTATGCCGTTGTCGACATCGAAACCACCGGCGGACGCAGCAGCTTTCATCGCATAACCGAGATAGGCATAGTAAAGATGATCAATGGAGAGGCTGTAGCGACTTGGCAAACTCTGATCAATCCGCAGCGCAACATACCAAATAACATAACCGCACTGACGGGAATTGATAATTCGATGGTCGCCGACGCGCCGATTTTTGCCGAGATTGCGGATGATTTACAAGCCTTCACTGAGGGCTGTATTTTCGTCGCACACAACGTCAATTTTGATTACGGCTTTATACGTCAAGAATACGAACGCTTAGACCGCAACTACCGGCGCCCTAAACTGTGTACCTGTGCCGACATGCGCAAGGCTGTACCCGGTTTGCGCTCTTATTCACTGGCGAACTTAACAGCCCATTTTGGGATAGAAATGGATCGCCACCACCGCGCGTTGTCAGACGCTAAAGCGGCCGCTGAACTGCTTAAGATCATTCATCAACATTAACGCTTGCGTACTGGTTTGTATTGCGTGGGACAATAACCGCGACTGACATTTGGATCGCGCAGTTTAGCGTGCTTGGTCGCACGACCGGATACTCTAGCGCGCCAATTATTGAAGGTTTTACGCTTCAATCGCGACCGCATTAATTCAATGACTTGAGGCTCAGCCAAACCGTAAAGTCGCTCGATTGCCTCAAATGGGGTCCGATCTTCCCACGCCATTTCGATAACGCGCGAGATGTCCTCTTCACTACTTTGCACTTTTTACCTGCTCGTACGCCTCAATCGATTTCCATAGCTCTTCCGCCTCAGCGGTCAGCATTGAATAGGTTTTAATATCGCCTTTGCGTTGTGCCAACATCGCCTGTTCAAGCTTGACATCATATTGTTTGCGCAGTTTTTTAGTGGGGTCTGATTTGAATAAACCGAACATGTCTACCTGAGAAAATTACCTGAGATAGACATTAATACGGTTGTTTAAACAGCTTTGATCAATCTAGCGCCGCTTCAGCGCATCGCGCAAGCGCGAGCGCAATTGATTTGCCGAGGGATCTTGTTGTTCTGGATTACTCACCCAAACAGAAAAATACAAAGAATCACGGATTTTATGCAGGTTGGCAATGTGATTCGCCATCGCACTGGTCGGCACGTGATCTTGCTTAATTTCGTATTCGTGTTGAATAGCGATGTGCGTTGGCTCAGCCTCTAGCGTGCGTGCATACCGCGTACTTGCATCCTCAAGTACGTAAGGACTGGTATCGAGTTCCCAATCGATTTCTTCTGGCAAATTAAAGCGAATCGAGTGCCTGGCAACGAAACCGTTGTAAAGCGCTAGCGGCATACTGCGCTCCTTTACATCTGGCAGCGATGCGATACCACCGATGTTTTCACCGAACAAGTTGATGGTTAATTGTTCTTGTGACAAATCAAAGTAGTCTGGGATGTTGTATTCACCGGTAAACGTCAATCGATTGAGCGTGGCATCATCAGTTGATTGCAAACCACTCACGGCTTGCATATTTGGGTAGATTCGCAGATAAAAATTGAGCAAGTCTTTTTCGAAGGCTTTGATTCCGTCACTGGCGATGTAAGCACGCATTTCTTCCGCCTCGGCCCCTTCAAAGTCTACGGTGACTTGCATGTTCACCGGTGCGTCATAAGCAGAAGCCGTTAATACCTCATCCAGCGCCCGAATTTTCAAGTGCTCTTGTGGTGCAACTACATCGCTAAACGCGGTTTCGCCTTGTCTGATCACTAACCCTTTCTGGAAATCCCCTACGCCGCGATTGTCCAAACCCGTTTTTTGGAAATTGCGTGTGCCATCTATCCAATACTCCTGTCCGTCGATATAAAACACCGAAATGACGTGGTCAAACGCACTCGGGCTTGGAACATAATCCATGACCCCTTTGCGCGAATGCATCGATACCAACGCGGTATAGGCATCAATCCCAGCGTGTCTCAGGAGCAATGCGATCATGTAACCTTTGTCTTTACAGTCACCGTAGCGACGCTCAAAGATTAAATCAGGCGTATTGGGTAAATGCGTGTTCTGGCCGAGCAGTAAGCCCACATAGCGAATATCATTCTGGACAAAATCGACAACTTTCTCTGCGTATTCCATTTGCGAGTCGGATTCAGCTAACCATTGCTGCGCCATGGCTTTAAAGTCGCTGGAGAGCTCAACGTCGTAGTCGAACAACGTTTGCGCCCATGCAGACACCTCACCCCAGTTATCATATTCAGTAAACTCAATATAACCGTAGGGGTTATACCAATTAGGATACTCCCCCTCATCGATAACCGCTGCAACATTGTCTTGCTGCCAGCGGTAGGCATACAGACCATCAGTCTGCTCTACCGTTACCTCTCCAGGACTATTGGTGATGGCATGATTAAAGGGGCGGTCGCTAAACACTTTCACCGCCCCCCGTGCAAAGGGGATCATCCATGTCGTGGTAAAGTTGGTGAAACGCTTATCGCCGTAAATGGTATTCGTCCCCTCGACTGAATAGGCATACTCGACTTGGTCGCCGACACGCGCATCAGGAATTAATATCAGCGCCATCACTTCACCGGTAATGATCCCCATATTCAATTCGCTTTCTTGCTGAACAAGACGAATATTGACCTTGTCCATAACGTCCAGGCGTTCGCCGTCTCGAATAATATGCACCTTATGGATAAACAACTGCTGGAAATCTGGCACAAAATACAAACTCAGGCGCGCCGCGTCACTAAGTGCTTGTTCGCTGCGTATGGTTTGCACTGTCCTGCGATAGTAGCGGTGCTGCTCACCGACTAAATACATTTGTGAACTAAACAGCTCAATCGTCAATGCCAAACTGTCATCTGGCGTTTCAGTGGGAACAGATACTGGCTCAACCCATTCTGGGGTTGGCTCCAAGGTATATTCAAACCCCCCTGAAGCAATGGTTTCTGCGTGTACGTGCAGTACAGTGAACAAGCAAGAAACTAGGGTAATCAAACGCTTCATATAACAACTCCTTGTTCTGCAACCAGCAATATATCTTCTAAACGCTGCTTCATCGCATTGTTATCACTAGGATACTGATCCAGCCAGCGACGAATACCATCAGCCAATGCATTGCGGCTATCACTGGGTAGTTGTGACAACCACTGACGATGCATATCGCTCAATGCCTGATGCGCTACCATGACGCGTAGCCAAAAATCAACGCTGTTTTCGACACCGTGATACTCATTATGTCGGGCAAACATGTCGTTCATCATCGCAAGCTCATCGGGGTTGTTCTCGAGTAAGATCAAGCCCAAAAAGATTTCGGCGTCTGTGACGCCTGCTTGACTATATTCGATTAACCGGTCAGCCAAAATATCAAACTCGTCCATGTTGCCCAAATTGAAATGCGCGTGAGCGGCTAAATAAACCAAAACAGGTGAGATATCATCCGTATTGTCAACTTTATCGACGACTGCTTGATAATCACCGCGATAGAGCCAATCGCGCAGCTGATAGAGCACCCCAGAGTACTCGCCAGAGCGAAGCAGCTCCATTCTCAATAAACTGGCCCGTAACCGATCGTTGTAATGATAACCCGTAATCGAATACATATTCGTGCCAAACGCCTTGGCGATGTCTGAATAGAAAAACGTATAACCACCGTTTACCGTGTCAACCGCGTGATTGAGGAAATAATTTTTATTCTTTGTTGCAACTAGCTCAACGTCAAACACTTCGATATCAGCCCATTGCAACATATATTGTGCTTCATACAGCTCGCGCGTGCCAATTGAAGTCGCTTTTGTGCCTCCAGTACCATTGGCTAATAGTAACTCTGTAATATGCGCAATCGCCATTTCTGATTCAGCGACCAAAGCCTCGCTACCAATAATGGTACCGCAGCCTCGATTCATCGAATGCGCGGCTATACTGGTTGGGTGTAAAGCCAGTGCTTTTGCGACGACAGCGAGCATCTCACTACTGCAATATTGTTCTTCGGGAAACTGATCAACACTATTGATCAACTGTACATAGGCCATTTTCACTTCATCATATGGCGCTTGATGATATGCATTCATTTGCGTCAAATACGTTTGTTGCTGGACATCAATAACGGGGGTATCAACGGGTAAAAATAGTGTCTTGGGTGTAAACACTTGTGGCTCAGTGACTTGGCAGCCAGTCAATATTAGTAAGAGGTTGCAAAGAGCAAGCAGTTTCAATTTCATAGTGCAGCAAACGTCCTGTTTGGGAAACGAGCAAATAAACGACTAACAGACTACGTTTTTTTCACATAAATGAAAAATATTTTCGATCTGTTTTATGGCTTGCAGCGTAACTTATTATGCACTGTTGAAGTGTGTACGCGTTCTTGCTGTTTGGCCCACTTTATGTGGGCCTTTTTTATAATTTCCAAGAAAGTCCCGCTAATACTCTTGAGCGACTATCAACGTGGTCAAAACGCACAAACCAACTACCTCGTAGCGTATCAATATCTGCACTGAACTTCGCCGAAAAGCCATTGCCGACATCGATGAAATCTTCTGTTAGTTCTGCGCGTAGGCCAAAGTCATTACTGACGTAAGAATAATAACTAAAGTATTCAATCGGCTGCTGCCAAAACACTAATTCCCCCTCTACACCTAACACCACTTTTGACTGTGAGTTGGCGACTTGTTTGACCCATTCTGTAAACACCAAATGATTGTCATTAATTTGATAGCGGTATTCAGTTCGAATAAAGTTAGCATCAGTCATACGCTCCAAACTAAACTCAAAGCTGTTGCGCTGGCTCATTCTGGCAGAGTATTCCAGCTCTACATAGTCGATTTTGTCAGGAGCATCGAGTGCGCGAGCAGGGTTCAGGTTATCGAGTTGGCCCACAACGATTTCAAACTGGCTGTCATTATCGAATTGTCTGACATGACGAATGCCACTGATCCATCCATCTTTGGATAATCCTGATGAAGAGACTCGCCCCTTGTAGGTCGGGATTACGCCAAACTCGGTTTTGCCATAATCCCCCGAATGACGCAAATACGCTCGGCGTAAGTAAAAAAAATCAACGTCTCCATCATCGACAGTGTTGTGACTAGAAGCGAAGTCATCGCCAGTTGCAGCAAAAGCATGCACACTGTATGCATCATCAAAGGAATATTGCGGGTAAAATCGCACCCGGTATTGATATCGAATATCTCGCCCGGAGCGGTCATCAGCGCGAGTTTGTACATCGATTTTTTGTTGATAATCTGCGCTAACTGAAGGCGCCATCAAGGCTGCCAAGGCTGCAAACAGCAGTCCTGCAATCGCTCGCTTGCAATTTTTTGACTGACCGTTGGCACGCCAGCCAATGAAGTTGTTTAAAGCTGTAATAATTGTTGAATTTATGACCATATCCTTATGTAACACCTTGTAAAAAGGCTAGTCCACCCGCCGTTAAATGTCTATGCGATCAAAAAAGGCTAATTCAATAACTGAACTAGCCTTTTTACTGTCAATACTGATGTTCAGGCGTTTACGCCAAACCCAGTTTTTTCTCCAAATAGTGAATGTTAGTACCACCGTTGAAGAAGTTTTCATCTGCCATGATACGTCTTTGCAAAGGTATATTGGTTTTAATCCCTTCAATCACTAATTCATCGAGTGCGTGTCGCATACGCGCGATCGCTTCGTCACGACTTTCACCGTAAGTGATCAATTTACCAATCATCGAGTCATAGAACGGTGGCACAATGTATCCTGCATAAATATGAGAATCCCAACGAACGCCCAAGCCTCCTGGCGAGTGGAACATATCAATTTTGCCCGGGCTTGGAATAAAGGTGTCTGGATCCTCTGCGTTGATTCGGCACTCAATCGCATGACCGCGAACTTTGATTTGTGACTGATCGATAGACAGTGGCTGGCCAGCGGCAATTCGCAATTGCTCCTTGATCAAATCAACACCTGTGATCATCTCAGACACCGGGTGCTCTACTTGAATACGGGTATTCATTTCGATGAAGTAAAATTCACCGTTTTCATACAAGAACTCAAAGGTACCCGCGCCGCGATAGCCAATCTCGATACATGCCTTACGACAACGATCACCGATTTTATTGCGCATTTGTTCAGAAATTCCCGGTGCTGGGGCTTCCTCAACAACCTTTTGGTGACGTCGTTGCATGGAACAGTCACGCTCAGCAAGATGCACTGCATTACCTTGACCATCAGCCAAGACTTGAATCTCAACATGGCGAGGGTTCTCAAGGAATTTCTCCATGTAGACCATGCTATTACCAAAAGCAGCGCCTGCTTCAGCTTGGGTTGTAGCTATTGCGTTGATCAATTCGCCTTCGCTGCGTACCACTCGCATACCACGACCGCCACCGCCGCCAGCTGCCTTAACGATAATTGGATACCCAATGCGCTTCGCAATACTTTTGTTGCGCTCTTCGTCGTCATTTAGTGGACCATCGGAACCAGGCACACAAGGCACACCCGCTTTTTTCATCGCATTGATGGCGGACACTTTATCCCCCATCAAATTGATAGTATCAGCGGTCGGACCAATGAAAATAAACCCAGAGCGCTCAACAGCCTCAGCAAACTCGGCATTTTCCGCTAAGAATCCGTATCCAGGGTGGATAGCTATGGAATTAGTGACTTCCGCCGCGGCGATTATCGCCGGTATATGTAAATAACTTTCTGTGGCTGACGGTTTGCCTATACAAATTGATTCGTCGGCCAACAGCACGTGCTTAAGATTTTGATCAGCGGTCGAGTGAACGGCAACTGTCTTGATCCCAAGTTCCTTGCACGCGCGCAAGATCCGCAATGCGATCTCACCACGATTGGCAATTAATACTTTATCAAGCATGACAGTAAACTCGTTTATTCGATAATGAACATAGGCTGATCAAACTCAACCGCGTCTTGATTCTCAACTAAAATTTCACGAACCACGCCTGCCTTATCGGCTTCAATTTGGTTCATCATTTTCATGGCTTCGACAATACACAAGGTATCGCCGACATTGACGTTTTGACCGACTTCAACAAAAGGCTTAGCTTCTGGAGAAGATGCGCGGTAGAACGTACCGACCATAGGTGACTTAACTACGTGACCCGTTATAGCTGGTGCTGCAGGCGCAGCTTCTGCCGCTGGAGCTGCTGGTGCTGGCGCTGGTGCCGGAGCTGGCGCAGCATAATGCACTTGTGGTGCTGCTGCTTGGCTAGAGCCGCGGTGAATACGTACAGATTCTTCGCCCTCTGTGATCTCAAGTTCAGCAATACCTGACTCTTCGACCAACTCGATAAGCTTTTTGATTTTTCTAATGTCCATGTTCTGTCTCTATTCTTTCGATGTTAAGTGTTTATAAAGGGTGTCTAGTGCAAAGGAATACCCTTGCGCGCCACAACCACAGATGACGCCAAGGGCGACGTCTGAAAAGTAAGAATGCTGTCTAAAGGGCTCGCGAGCGTGAACATTCGATAGGTGAACTTCAACAAAAGGTACACCGATGCTTAAAATTGCATCTCGCAACGCCACACTGGTATGAGTAAAAGCTGCCGGATTAATAATAATACCATCGACATTGCCAAAAACGGCGTGAACCGCATCAATTAGCGCCGATTCAGAATTACTCTGAATGTGCGATAAGTTGATATCTCTGTCCTTAGCAGTAGCAGTTAACTGCGCAACAATGTCATCTAGCGATTGTGAACCATATATCTCAGGCTCTCGCTTACCCAACATATTCAAGTTTGGGCCATTTAATAGCAATATTTTCAAAACTTAGTAGCCAATTGTAACGAACGTGCTTTTTAAACTAACATTTTTTTGTGGCTATGGATAATTACTCAGGCAACAGTATAAAAATCCATCAAGCCTACTGATATGGGCAAAATTATAGTCAATTTGCAGAAGATAACAGCAAAATACTGGTCTAATGAGGCTGTGATAGACATCTAGTCGGCACTTGGGGCCTCTGTAACTGTATCTGCTGGTGTAAACTCGAAGGGTAATGACTGGAATTTACCGTCTGGCATTGCTTGGTATACCGCGAAATGCAAATGGGGTAGTGATGAAAAGCCGGTGTTTCCAGAGTAACCAATCAGCTCACCTGATTCGACTTGCTGACCCCGTTTTACTGTTACTCCACCTTGCTGCAGATGGTAGTACTCCCCCGTCGTACCATCATCATGCAGAATGACAATATAGTTGGCATAACGGGCGTAGCGACGTGACGCTCCACCGTTGTTAAAGCGTGCTTCGCTATCGATAACCACACCCGAACGCGCCGCTAATACTGGCGTACCCTCTGGCACAGCAAAATCTACTGCATATCGCGAAGCACCGTAATGACTGAAAGCACCATTAAAGCCCTGTACTAACCAGCGCTTTTGCTCGGCTTTAAACGGATAGTGATAAATTGCTTGCGGGTCGTGCTTTGCACCCAGTACGCCGCCCACCCAACGTGCAGAATAGCTAAAATAGCGCCCAACTCGCTTATGCGCAGTATCGAATTCGAATAAAGTAGCCTTCTGATATCCATCGAGATTTAGCGTTTCGGCAAAATTGTGGGTCTTTCCTGAGATATCGCGCCACTCTCCAGTGACGGTTACGACTACAGGAAAATCTGTAATATTCGCCACTGTCGCAGCGCCGTGCTGACGGTTCAATTCGACACAAAACCACTCATCGTAACAGTCGGCTGCGCTAGCAAGCGCGCTTACAACTAGCAGCAAACTGGCCCATATAGATTTGTGTAAAAGTGGCATCGCAATCCTCCTGTAGAGTGATTGTAGGATGTCTTTTCAATCGAAAGGTGCGGAATGGCTGTTTTGCCGCTTTTGTGCGACAAAACATGTAAAAATCGACAACCTACGCAGTGTTAACGTAGGTCATCGCTGATTTGATCAGGTTTTCGGCAGCGCGCGGCGAACGTGCTCAGCAAATGGCTCGGCCCGCATGAAGCCAGTTACCCGCGCTGATTTTAGTTCTTCGCCTTGCGCATTGAAGAACAAAATGGTTGGCAACCCTAATACGGAAAATGCCTCCTGAAACTCAATACTGGTTGGGGTGTTTTCAGTAAGGTCAATTTGCATCCACACTGTGTTGCTAAGCGCATCAACTACCGCCGGGTCTGGAAAGGTGTATTTCTCAAACTCTTTACAAGCGACACACCAATCTGCGTACAAGTCGACCATGACACTCATACCATCCGCATTAGCTTTGGCCAGTTTTGACTCAAAGTCAGCCAAGTCGCGAACGACGACAAACTCCGGATGCCCGTAACTTTGCGAAGCGACAGGTGATGAACCAGCAGTGTAACCTGCTTGTGGGGTAATCGCGTTGTAACCATACAAGGCTGAAGCAAAAAGACCAGCAAAGATAACGAAGCTACGCACACCTTTAAAGAAGGTCACTGTGGTGTTTTGATTCATCACATAAAAATACGTGAAAGTAGTAAAACCAAGTACCGCATACATAACGTCTGTCCAGAATGAAATCCACAGACGCTCAACGAATAATATCGCTACGGCCACCATCATAAAACCGAAGGTAACTTTGACAACATTCATCCAGTTACCCGCTTTAGGCAATAGCTTACCACCTGTCATACCAAATAAAATAAGCGGGATCCCCATACCAATACTCAAGGCATACAAGGATACGAAGCCCAAGAAGAGATCGCCGCTTTGCGCGATAAATAGCAATATCCCAGTTAATGGCGCAGTAGTACAAGGTGACGCAACTAAGCCCGAAATCATCCCCATTACAAAGACACCGACTAGGCTACCGCCTTTTTGCTCGTTACTTAGGCCATTGAGTTTTTCTTGCCACTTGCTCGGTAATTGCAGCTCGTATGCCCCGAACATCACCAATGCTAATAACAAGAAGATAATGATTAGCGCGACTAAAATAGCAGGATGTTGCAATGCTGCTTGGAATTTCACCCCAGCAGAGGCCACGATCAACCCTAGAATGGAGTACGTGATCGCCATACCTTGAACGTATACAAACGACAGTGTGAAAGCGCGAGACGTTTTAATTTGTTTACCTTGACCAATAACGATACCCGATAAAATTGGGTACATTGGAAAAACACATGGCGTAAACGCTAAGCCAATACCCAAGGCGAGAAACAACAACAGCGTCAGCATCAAACCTTCATCAGATGATAATCGGTCAGCAAGACCAAATTGTTGCGAAACGACCGCATCACCAGTCTGCGCGGATTGTTTGTTAGATTCTAAACCACTTGAAGCGCTATCGCCGACTTGGTCTAGATAAATCACGCGAGTGGTAGGCGGATAGCACAATCCCGCGTCAGCACAGCCCTGATAACGCAGCTTTACTGAACCATCTTGCTTGGATTGCAAAATAGGAAAAATGATATCAAGTTGCTCGTAATAAACCTCAGAGACACCGAAAAACTCGTCTTCGATTTCTACTCCTGCGGGTAATACAGGGTCCCCCAGTGTAGCGTCTTTGGTGACTGTTTTAATTTGCTTTTTATATAAGTAGTAACCGTCGGCAATCGCGAAATTAACCACCAACTTATCACCCCGTTGTACAAAATCGAATTGAAAAGCCTGCTCTTCCGGCAAAAACTCAGGGGTATCGGCAAACAAATCCGCTAACGGGTCAATGGCGTCTTGGCCTTGAGCGCCACACGCCCATGGAAAGGCTAAAACTAACGCCATAATAAGGAGTACTACATTTTTATATTTCATTTCAGGTTATTTTTCATCCAGTCTATATAGGGTTCGCTGGCACCAGCGTTAATAACAACCCATTCCGGCACATCGTAAGGATGCATACTTAACATCAATTCATATGCTTCATCAACGTGACTCGCCGCAGTTTTGATCACTAACTGGCATTCAATATCTTCAACCACGTTGTCATCCCATCGATACACTGATGTCACATCTTCAATGATGTTGACACATACAGCACAGCCGTCGTTGATGAGCGCTTTTGCAAGTGTCACGGCATTGCGTTTATGCGTGACGGTACAAAGTACAATAGCAATGGGTTGTTCTAGTTCCATGAGATTGACCTACTAACAGACAAAAGAATTTCATACTGTCGAAGGTTAGCAAGTGATTTTTCGTGACACTATGCGCAAATCCATACTAAGGTCTAGCTATTATTACGCAATGACAGTGGTTGATTTGTCAGAATCGCCCCATACTTCATAACAAACACCAAAATTCAGGACTACTTGTTGGGAATCTTATTTCTTCTCTTTGCTGTAATGCCGATTGTCGAAATTGCACTGCTGATTCAAGTCGGGGGCGTTATCGGTGGTTGGAATACAGTTGCTATTGTTATCGTAACCGCCTTTATCGGTGCCTATCTGGTTAGACGCGAAGGCTTGTCGACGCTGCAAGCAGCGCAACAAAAAATGAATCAAGGCCAAATGCCTGGCGAAGAACTCGCGCAGGGTCTGTTGTTACTGGTCGCCGGAGTATTGCTAGTGACCCCGGGATTTGTGACAGACTTTATCGGCCTTTTGTTTACTGTGCCGGTGACTCGAAAGTTGATCGGCAAAGCTTTGTTAGTCAAGCTGTTGCAAAGTAAGCATGCTACGGTGCAGTTTTCTCACACACAGCAGTTTCATCAACATTATCAAGCTCGCAATAAAGCTGACGACGGAGACATTATTGAAGGTGAGTATCACGCCCATGATGAACAAAATAAGCCTCAACTCCCCAACGAAGATAAGCATTAGCTAGATTTTTCGACTTTTTTTGCAAAATACCCTTGAGATTGGCAAGGGCATACCCATTTAACCCCGCAGAATAAATTTTTAAGTCATCAGGCCACTGCTTGATGACGGACACACACTAAGTAATTTGGAATTTTCAGGAGATTTGAAAATGGCAATTCGTCCTTTACATGACCGCGTAATCGTTCAACGCGACGACCAAGAAAGTAAGTCTGCGGGCGGTATCGTTTTAACTGGCTCTGCTGCAGAAAAATCAACCCGTGGCAAAATTATCGCTGTAGGTAATGGCCGCGTGCTAGAGAATGGCGATGTTAAGCCTCTTGACGTTAAGGTTGGCGATACCGTTATTTTCAATGACGGTTATGGCGTAAAAACTGAAAAATTAGACGGTGAGGAAGTTCTCATCATGAGCGAAAGCGACATTCTTGCGATCGTAGAATAAGACGTTTAAACCAATTTAAAGTATTAGAGGAAAATTAAAATGGCAGCTAAAGAAGTCCGTTTTGGTGATGACGCCCGCGTAAAAATGTTAGCCGGCGTAAACATTCTAGCCAACGCAGTTAAAGTGACTCTAGGTCCAAAAGGCCGTAACGTTGTTTTAGACAAATCATTCGGCGCACCAACTATCACTAAAGATGGTGTATCAGTCGCGAAAGAAATCGAGCTAGAAGACAAGTTCGAAAACATGGGCGCACAAATGGTTAAAGAAGTTGCGTCTAAGGCCAATGATGAAGCGGGTGACGGTACAACAACTGCTACTGTACTTGCGCAAGCAATCGTAACAGAAGGTCTTAAGTCTGTTGCGGCTGGCATGAACCCAATGGATCTTAAGCGCGGCATCGACAAAGCTGTTGCGGCAGCAGTTGAGCAGCTAAAAGCGAACTCAGTACCTTGTGCCGATACAAAAGCTATCGCTCAAGTAGGTACTATCTCGGCCAACTCGGATTCTGAAGTTGGTGAGATCATCGCAGAAGCGATGGAAAAGGTGGGTAAAGAAGGTGTTATCACCGTTGAGGAAGGTCAAGCACTACAAAACGAATTAGACGTTGTAGAAGGTATGCAGTTTGACCGTGGTTACCTATCTCCGTACTTCATCAACAATCAAGAAAATGGCACTGTTGAACTCGACAGCCCTTACATCTTGCTAGTTGACAAGAAAGTATCAAACATCCGCGAATTGCTACCAACTCTAGAAGCAGTTGCTAAGTCATCTAAGCCATTGATGATCATCGCTGAAGACGTTGAAGGTGAAGCACTAGCAACACTAGTTGTTAACAACATGCGCGGCATCGTTAAAGTTGCTGCTGTTAAAGCGCCTGGTTTCGGCGACCGTCGTAAAGCGATGCTTCAAGACATCGCAGTATTAACTGGCGGCACAGTTATCTCTGAAGAGATTGGCCTAGAGCTTGAAAAAGTTCAACTTGAAGACCTTGGTACTGCTAAGCGCGTTGTTATTAGTAAAGACAACACAACGGTGGTTGACGGTGCTGGTGAAGAAGAAGCGATTCAAGGTCGTTGTGCACAGATTCGCGCACAGATCGAAGAATCAACGTCTGACTACGACAAAGAAAAGCTTCAAGAACGTCTTGCTAAACTAGCTGGCGGAGTAGCAGTAATCAAAGTGGGTGCGGCTACCGAAGTTGAAATGAAAGAGAAAAAAGCGCGTGTTGAAGATGCATTGCATGCTACGCGTGCCGCGGTTGAAGAAGGCGTCGTAGCCGGTGGTGGTGTAGCGCTTGTGCGCGCAGCAGCAACCATTACTGACTTGCAAGGCGACAACGAAGATCAAACGCACGGTATCAAACTTGCGCTTCGCGCAATGGAAGCTCCACTGCGTCAAATCGCATCAAATGCAGGCGCGGAAGCATCAGTTGTTACTAACAGTGTGAAGAACGGTGAAGGCAATTTCGGTTACAACGCCGGCAATGACACATACGGAGACATGATTGAGATGGGTATTCTTGACCCAACTAAAGTAACTCGCTCCGCACTGCAGTTCGCAGCGTCAATCGCGAGCTTGATGATCACAACTGAAGCAATGGTTACTGATGCACCTCAAGACGATGCGCCGGCTATGCCTGACATGGGCGGCATGGGCGGTATGGGTGGCATGGGCGGCATGATGTAAGCCGACCGCTAACCCAGCAGTCAAATAAGCCGCGGGCCCCTAAACCCGCGGTTTTTTTATGCCTGCTTTAAACGACCAGTTCTGTCATTAACCAGGTTATCTAGGATTGGAAATAAACTGTTGTTTTGTGTAATGAAATTCATCTTCTTTCGAGATTTTGGTATATGCTTAATCTAAAGTTTGTAAAACATATCTGTTGGAATGGCAAAATCACTTACGCTACTGATCACTATTTGTATCGCCATAGTTGTCGGCGCTTACTTTTCGCCGCTTCTGGGCGTGCTTAGCGGGATTATTTTTAGTGTATTGTTATTAGCGCTGCAAAACCGTAAAGCACTTGCCAATGACAATCTCTTTGAGCTATCCACCGACGCAGCTGATGCTACGGCAGCAATCATCACTCAATCAATAGCCATAAATCGTGAGTGCGTTAGCGATCTAAACCATGTACTCACCACTCAAAATGAAGCCATTGCATTGCTTTCTAATCATTTTGTGCAGCTACAGTCGGTGATCGACACACAATCTAAATTGCTCAGTGCGATAATCGCCCCTAGTAGCCAAGCGTCTGCGGAAGAGCGTGAAAACATTGTGCAAAAAGCTCTGCAACACATGCAAAGTTTGCATTCACACCCATTGATACAAATTACAGACAATCAAATCAAAGTGAATATTGCTGATGCAGTGCGCAGTTTGCAGTTTGGCGATATCAATGGCCAGAGTTTAAGTTTTACCATCGAAACCTTAAGCACTTATAACAATTTACTCAGTGGTTTGCTGGAGCAACACAAAACGCTCAACATTAGCGATGTTCAGCCGCAACTAACAGCACTTCAAGCGCTGCGCGAAAACAAAAAAAACCCGGTTACTAGTCAAACAACAGCGGCTGGTGAGGTAGAATTATTCTAACCCAGAAAGGTAAAATCGAACGAGAGAGCTATGCCAAATAAGATACTTATTGTTGACGACTCACCATCCATTCGCCAAATGGTTGAAGCCACTCTAGCTAGTGGAGGTTACGACGTGGCCAGCGCTGAAGATGGTCAAGAAGCGCTCGAGAAATGTCAAACAAACCAATATGATTTTGTTTTAACTGATCAAAATATGCCGCGTATGGATGGCCTCTCGCTTATTCGCGCCCTGCGCCAAATGGATAACTACAAGCGCACGCCAATTGTAGTGCTGACGACCGAAGCCAGTGACGAAATGAAAATGCAAGGACGGGCGGCTGGAGCTACTGGCTGGATGGTCAAGCCATTCGATCCGAGTAAGCTGCTGGTAATATCCGCGAAAGTACTCAATTCTTAATCAAGGCAGTAGTTATGTCAGTCGATATGAGTCAATTCCATTCGGTGTTCTTTGAAGAAAGTCAAGAGCATTTGCGTGATATGGAAAGCTTATTGCTCGGCTTAAACATAGAAGACCCAGATCCTGAGCATTTAAATGGGATTTTCCGTGCCGCTCACTCGATTAAAGGTGGTAGTGGGATTTTCGGTTTTGATGCGTTAACAGGCCTCACTCATGTCATGGAAAACATGCTGGATAAAGCGCGTAGCAAGGCACTGCATCTGGACAAGACAACTGTTGATTTACTGTTATCCACAACCGATCATCTAACCGAAATATTAAACGCCTATCAAACTGGCAGTGACATTGATTGGGGAGCGATAGAGCTAGGTATTGGTAAACTTGAAGCGGCTAATCCAGGAGCACAAACCATTGGGGAGGATGACCAAGGCTTTGGCTTTTTTGAGCCTTTAGAGAGCGTTCTGGCGGCTGACGAAGAGGATAGCTTTGGTTTTTTTGAGCCCTTAGAGGACGCTGAAAAAGCGACAACAACGACAATTGAAGTCCCCCCCGAAGGAATAGATACAACACCTTTACCAAAGATTAAAGCTGCAGCGAAAGTACAACCATTACCACCCGCAGAGGCCAGTACAATCCGCGTGGATACCAATAAGATTGACGGTTTGGTTAATCTTGTTGGTGAATTGGTGATCACTCAGTCCATTTTGCGTCTGGCAAATCAACAGGCCCACGGGGCACTCGCAGAGACGCTCGAAAACGCCATCAATGAGCTGGCGCGCAATACGCGCGATATCCAAGATTCGGTGCTATCGATGCGTATGCTTCCGATTTCTTTCGTATTTAACCGCTTCCCTCGCGTCATCAGAGATTTAAGCACCAAGCTCAATAAACACATTGACCTAGAAATTCAGGGGGGGGATACCGAGATCGACAAAGGAATGATTGAAAAATTAGTCGATCCGCTCACACATTTAGTCCGCAATAGTGTCGATCATGGTATTGAATCGCCTGACGCGAGAATTACTGCTAAAAAACCTGAGCGCGGCTTAATTCGACTATGCGCAGAGCAGCGCAGTGGCAATGTCTACATTCATATTGAAGATGACGGTAAAGGGATGGACCGCGAGAAAATTATTAGTAAAGCCATAAAAGCAGGGTTGATTGAAGACGATAACTTAGTCGATAGTGATGTATGGAAGCTGATATTTGCGCCGGGGTTTTCGACCGCTGATGCAGTCACTGATGTATCCGGCCGCGGGGTCGGCATGGATGTTGTGAAACGCAATATCGAAGATATTAAAGGCACCATTGATATTCAATCGACACCCGGTCAAGGCTCTAAAACAACGATTCGACTACCACTGACATTGGCTATCCTAGATAGCATGTGCGTTACAGTCGGTGACCAAACGTTTGTAATACCTTTGCTCAATATCGTTGAAACTATGCAGCCGTCTGCTGACCAAATTAAAACCATAGGCAATGACCGACTGCTTTCTATCCGGGGTGATTATTGGCCAATTGTTGACCTACACTCTGAATTAGGATTACAGAATATGGTGCCTGCACCAGAAGCTGCCATACTCGTGCTCATTGAATCAAGCCAACGCCGCTTTGCTCTGCTGGTTGATGCCTTAGCCGGTCAACAACAGGTGGTTATAAAATCACTTGAGCAGCATTATCGACGGATAGAGCAATTCGCGGGCGCTACGATTATGGGGGATGGCAGTGTTGCAATGATCCTCGATATTGAAACCTTGGCAACGAAAGCCGCAAATGTTGAATCACCCGAGGAAGTTGATGACTGATAACAATACGCCTAATCCAATCAATAACGATCAACAGTTGGAATTCCTAACTTTCGTCATTGGTGCAGAAACCTATGCACTCGATATTATGACGGTTAAGGAAATCCGCGGCTATGACCCAGTTACTAAGGTGGCGAATGCGCCAACGTTTATTAAAGGGGTGTTAAACTTACGTGGCGATATCGTTCCAGTGGTCGATTTACGTATCAAGTTTAATGTCGGTGAGCCAACGTATAATGAATTTACGATTGTAATAATGCTTAATATAGCCGACCGCATTGTTGGCATTGTGGTTGACGAAGTCAGTGACGTGATAAAAGTACATCAGCAGAATATCAAGCCACCGCCTGAATTCGGTGTAGCATTTGATAGCCGGTTTTTACATGGTTTGGTGACCATCGATGACGATATGGTCATTCTGGTGAATATCGAAGCGCTTATTACAAGCGAAGAGTTACAACTCTTCGAGCAGCAAGCACCGAAAGGGGGAGCAAACGGATGAAGTTAATGCCATACGCGGATAAAATAAGTATTCGCGCGAAATTGATCATTTTCGCTGTAATGACTTTAATAGCCGTAGCCGTGCCGAGTTACTACCTGCAACATCAGAACAGCGCCAGCGTCCAACTCTCTGAACTTAGTATTCAAGGAACGCCGATTGCACAGCAAACGGTGTTACTCCGTAAAGTTATTGCGGTTCACCGGGGAACATCTGCCCGCTGGCTGGGCGGGGATGAATCGGCGCGTAGCGCTGTTCTCAGTGCCGCTGATAATGTTGATACAGCCTTTCGAAATTTGCTAAATGTGCTTGAAAACAACCCTCACGCAGATACCGCTCGTTTACTGATCCAGCAGCACTATACGACATGGGTGACATTAAAAGACAACGCCATCAATAAAGTGGGTCAGCCTACCGCGATATTTAATCGCCACTCTCAACTCATTGACGATATCGGCGAAGTGGCCGCAGTAGTTATGCGCAATTTTAAACTTATTTACGCGCCGTCTGATAGTGCCTATCACTTAGTCAGAGCCAATTTTGATGCGCTGCCCATGCTAACCGACACTTTGGGTAAAATCAGAGGAATGGGCGCTGGCGTTTTAACGCGACAGACCTTAGAACCGAGCACCCGTGCGCGGCTTGAAGGTTTGCAAAATAATGCCCGAGCGGTAAACCAAGAATTTCTGCGCAATCTGCGCTATGCCGCCGAAACCAGTCGTGAACCGGCGCTACAAGCCTTGATAAATGACGCCACGACTTTTAACAGTGCACTGACTCAATCGTTGAGTCTGCTAGAGCTGCAGATACTTACCGCTGATGCATTAGATTATCCATCAGGACAATTTTTTAATGCGTTCACAGAAGAAATCGATTTGTTGTACAGTAAACAAGCGACCTATGTCACACTGCTCGAAGATTTGCTGATTTCATATAACCGAGAAGTATCTCAGCAGCAAACCGTCAAATGGGTAACAATTGTCATATTATTGCTATTGGCCAGCGGTATATTTGTCCTGGTTAACCTCTCGATAACCCGCGGTATCAATCATGTTACCAAAGCGTTGAGTAAGCTTGCAGTGAATGATTACTCGGTAAGGTTTAAATACCGTCGTGACGATGAAATTGGCATAATCCAGGAAAGTGTCGAAACATTGACCAATGAACTTAAGGCATATTCCAAACAATCACTAGAAGCCATTCGTGTGCGCCAGGCATTAGACAACAGTTCTTCTTGTTTTATGCTCGCTGATAACGACCGCAATATCATTTATCTCAATCAAGCGGTCAGAGATTTATTTAGTGAAGCTGAACACGATTTACGCAAGGATTTACCTAATTTTAGAGCCCATGATTTACTGGGCTCCAATATCGATGACTTCCACAAGGATCCTAGCCATCAAGCCCATATACTATCGCATCTGGATTCTCAATATGTGACGCAAATTGCAGTAGGCGGCCGCCATTATCGTTTGATTGCCAGTCCTATTAAGTCCGAAAATGGGGAGCGCCTAGGCGCTTGTGTCGAGTGGGTTGACCGAACTAAAGAAGTGTTAGCCGAGCGAGAGATCGGCGAATTGGTCAGTGGTGCAGTCGCGGGTAATTTCTCAGTAAGAGCGAGTACCGATGGTAAAACCGGCTTCTACCTAGCATTGGCAGAAAACCTCAATCAATTAATGGACGTGACAGAGCAAGGATTACAACAGATCACCGTTGTTCTGCAGTCGATAGCGAAGCAAGATCTGACCACGCGCATAGAAAGCGATTTTGATGGGACGTTTGGCGAAATGAAGGAATATTGTAATACAACAGCCAGTAATCTTGCCGAAGTGATAGCTGAAATTCGCGAAGCCGCAGAAACTATCACTAGTGCCTCAGGTGAAATTGCCAAAGGCAATGCCGATTTGTCCACACGTACTGAGCAACAAGCTGCGAACCTGGAAGAAACGGCATCAAGCATGGAAGAAATGACCAGCACCGTGCAACTTAATGCCAACAACGCTAAACAGGCCAACAATTTGGCATCAAATGCCGCGCAAGTTGCTGGTGAAGGCGGTAAATTGATTGAGAAAGTCGTCGCTACGATGACGGAAATTCACGCATCCGCATCCAAGATAGCCGACATTATTGGCGTAATAGATGGGATCGCTTTCCAAACGAATATTCTAGCATTGAATGCGGCTGTCGAAGCCGCGCGCGCGGGTGAGCAAGGACGTGGTTTTGCTGTGGTTGCCGCCGAAGTCAGAACCTTGGCCCAACGCTCAGCAAATGCCGCCAAAGATATCAAAGCGCTTATCTCAGATTCCGTCAGCAAGGTAGAAAGCGGCAATGTTTTGGTCAACCAATCCGGTGAAACTATGCAGCATATTGTTGATGCTGTCACCAATGTAAATGACATAATGGCAGAAATTGCCTCAGCATCGGTTCAACAAGCATCCGGAATCGAGGCAATTAACGAAGCCATTGCTCAGATGGATGATATGACGCAGCAAAATGCCGCCTTGGTGGAAGAGGCGGCGGCAGCAGCTGAAAGTATGAACAGTCAAGCAGAACACTTAGTTTCTCGCGTGCAATCATTCGTTATAGCCGATGCCTACACTCGGTCATTCGAAGCGCCGAAAGCACTAGGAAGCTTTACGCCCGAAAAGCGCCTGTATAAATCCAATAGAGCATTGCCCAAAACGGTCGACGACGATGAGTGGGAAAGTTTTTGATAAATAAAGCTGAGCGAGCCAAAGAGTTTGCTTTCACGCGCAGTGACTTTACCGCAATTTGTAGCCGCCTTAAAGCGATGGCCGGCATCCATCTGTCTGATTCAAAAGACTCGATGGTATATAGTAGGCTATCTCGACGTATTCGTGCACTCGAGCTGAAATCGTTCAAACAATATTTACACTATTTGGACAATCACACAGAGGAAAAAGAAGCCTTTGTGAATGCCTTGACCACAAACTTAACCTCGTTTTTTCGCGAAGAGCATCACTTTGATATTCTCAAGCAATACGTCCGGGAGAACCCTCAACCATTAACCGTTTGGTGCACTGCCTGCAGTAGCGGCGAAGAAGCCTACTCCATCGCCATGGCGTGTGCCGAAGCTCGTGGTGACATGAACAACAACATAACGCTGTTAGCGTCAGATATAGACAGTGGTGTACTTGAAACTGCACAACGGGGTATCTATGCGCGCAAGGCGATTGAAAATTTAAGCCTAAGTCGCAAGCGTCAATTCTTCTTGAAGGGCAAGGGGGCACGGTCAGGGTTAGTTCGAGTGAGCCCACAGTTACAGCAGAGCATTACCTTTTTCCAGCAAAATTTACTCGCAACTAGCTGGCAAGTGAATGCACCTCTGGATGCGATTTTTTGTCGTAATGTAATGATTTATTTCGACCGTACTACACAAGCGCAATTAGTTGAAAAGTTCTGCCATGTGCTTAAACCTGGCGGCTTATATTTCGCAGGGCACTCCGAAAATTTCAGTCATCTCAATCATTGGCTCAAGCCAAGGGGTAAAACGGTATACGAAACTATTCGCAGGAGTACTAATGCCTAACCTGCATCCTACCCGTTATTACGATCGGCACTTCCAACAGGAAGCGATTAAGATTTTACCTGGTGAGTTCTACGCGACTCGAGAGAAAGGCATAATTGTAACAGTATTGGGGTCTTGCGTTTCGGTATGCTTGCGCGACCCAGTTGCCAACATCTGCGGCCTAAATCATTTTCTATTACCCAGTGGCACTGATGAAGGCATTGCACATGACCTAATGTCAGAGTCTGCTCGCTACGGCGTGTACGCGATGGAATTATTGATCAATGAGTTACTAAAATTAGGCGCGCGAAAATCACAGCTCGAGGCTAAAGTCTTTGGCGGTGGAAACGTATTGAAGGGAATCACGATGGCCAATATTGGCCAACTTAATGCGAATTTTGTCTTACAGTATTTGCGAACCGAACACATTCCAATAATCGCCGAAGACGTTTTAGGAGACTTTCCGCGTAAGATCTATTTCTTTACTGAAACCGGCGAAGTGAAAGTCAGGAAAATCAAGTCATTGAATAACACCACCATTATTGATCGCGAAAGTGAATACCGCATGAAGATCAAGCAAAAGCCGCAATCTGGCGACGTCGATCTGTTTTAGGATACTACGATGATTACAGTATTGGTCGTTGATGATTCTGCACTTGTTCGGGCTCTGTTGAGTGAGATGATAGATAATCATCCGCTGTTAACCTTAGTTGGTGCCGCAGCGAATGCATTTATTGCAAAGCGCATGGTCAATGAGCTAAAACCTGATGTTATAACGCTGGATGTGGAGATGCCCGAGGTCAACGGTTTGGTCTTCTTAGACAGACTCATGAAAGCTCGGCCAACCCCCGTGGTTATGTTTTCATCACTGACCGAACAGGGTGCGTTAGCCACTATGGAAGCCCTTGCATTGGGCGCCGTTGATTTTTTACCTAAGCCAAAACTTGATATCGCCAACAAAGTGAAGGAGTTTGAGCAAGAGTTAACCGACAAAATTCTGCTCGCTTCACAAGCTAAACTAGACATAATGCCTACCAGCACTCAGACCGTGCGTAATGTGAGTGAAGTGAGTAATTTGTCTCTTGTCGCTATTGGTGCCAGTACTGGCGGAACTGAAGCTATCCGACATATATTGATGGAACTGCCAAAGAGCTTTCCCGCAGTGGTTGTTAGCCAGCATATGCCTAAAGGTTTTACACAATCGTTTGCACAGCGTTTGAACAGCCTCTGCCAACTCACAGTAGTCGAGGCAACACAAGGGCAACCCATCAAGCAAGGACATGTGTATATCGCGCCAGGCGACTACCACTTAGAAATACAAGACACTAATGACGGTTATAAAATCAAACTCAGTCAAACCGACAAAGTAAACAATCATCGACCTTCTATCGATGTTATGTTTAACAGTGTGGCACAAATTGCTGGTAGAAGGGCCGCTGGCGTACTATTAACTGGCATGGGTAAAGACGGTGCGCAAGGATTGGCCCAAATGAAGCAGGCCGGTGGAGAAACTATCGCACAATCTGAAGCCAGTTGTCTCATTTACGGTATGCCTAAAGAAGCCGTTCGCATTGGTGCCGCCTCACAACAGAAAGACTTAGCCGATATCAGCTCAGCCTTGTATCAGTGGGCTCGACTGAAGTCATTAAAGTAGTCCTTTATTCAGCCAGTAATACTCTGTTTTTGCCCGCCTTTTTCGCCGCATACATGGCTTCATCGGCACGATTTATCAAGTTACTGATGGATTCACCACCTCTACTAAGTGCCACTCCACAACTAAACGAGGAAGAAATCTTACCATCGCTGGTATCAAACTCTATTGCTGTGAAGGCTTCGCGAATTGTATCCAGTTTGCCAATGATCCCGTCAGTATCATTAACATCTTGAAAAGCAATTAAGAACTCCTCGCCACCATAGCGGCCAACAATGTCGCTCTCTCTTACTAAACGCTTAATCAGATGAGATAGACCAACCAAAACACTATCGCCGACGCCGTGACCGTAATTGTCATTCACTGATTTAAAATTATCGAGGTCAAGCAAGGCGATGGCGTAATGCGTTTTCAAGCGCTCAGCTAATCGCCTAAATCCAGACAACGACTCCATTAACTGACCGTGGTTAAGTAAGCCTGTTAAGCCGTCTTTTACCGCCATCGCTCGCACATGCTGGCCGCGGGTAATACGATATTCAATCTGTTTGAAAATGTGCTCAGGTGAATCTGACTTGGAAATAACATCCTCACCACCGGCCGATAAGACATCCAGTTTAGCCGCGGGTGAATCATCAGCACTTAAAAATACAATGGGTACATATTCGAAACGAGCCTCATGCCGCAAAATCCGTGCAACTTCGTAACCATTGACCTCGGGCATGTTTATATCTAATAGAAAAATATCTGGAATGCTGACTTCCAAATTAGCAATAAATTCAGGCGCACTACTGTAGGCAATCAGTTCAAACCCTTTGCTTTTAGCCAGTCCTTCAAAATACTCACCGATAGTAGCTTGATCGTCCAGGAGCACAATACGGAATGGCCGTTCAACGTCTAACGCACAAGCTTGCTTTATTTTATACACCAGGTTGTTAATGTTAATGGGTTTCATGGCGTAATCCGAAACACCTGAGCGCACAGCTTGCAGCCGTGTAGATAACTGGTCCTTGGCGGACATGCAGATAACGCGGATGCCATCTGCAACGCACTCACGCGTAAAAGCGAATACATCGTCCTCGGTCGCATCCGGCATCACAACATCGAGGAGCACTAGATGGAAGTGTTTCTCTTCCATTGCCTGCTTGCATTTAGTAATCGACGTATAGTGAACACAAACAAAGCCGAAAGATTCCAATGATTTAATAGTGGCCGCTGATGTCGCGAAATCGTCATCCACCAACGCAATTAGTATTTGATCCGCTGTGCGGTCCATTGGCATCTTCGGTGGCACCGGAGTCGCAGCAGCGGGCTCCGTAGGCTCAGGCGCTTGCGCAGTTAATTTATTTGGGTGGACTAACAGTGGATTTGGCGACTTTTTATGCGCAGCAATGAACTGATTGAGAAAGCCATCAACGTCAGCAATCAGAGACGCGGAAAAACCGTCTTGAGTAATCTGCCTAAGACGATGATCAAGTTCAGTAACCAGTGCAAACAAATCGGTAAACCCCAAAGCACCCGATTCACCTTTTAACGAATGCACCTCAAACTTGAGGCTATCGAGTTTTCCGAGGTCCTGTGATTTACGGATATCTTGCCAACCCGAAATTATCGCTACGTAGCGCTTTTTGTAGGTATCAAAGAATTTTTGATGCAGAAATTCAAAATCCATAACACTGCTTATTGAATGCCATTATGTAGAGCTTAGCACTAAACAGCGATAAACCAAGAACTTAAGCTGCTGCTTTATAATAAAAAAGCGCCCCCCATGGGTGCGCTTTAACGACTGGAAAAGCAACTTTACTGATTGATATCAGAGATTAAGTTTGGATTGACGACTAAATTTCTTACGCCATGGGCGTGATCTTCGTCAAACTGATTATCTTCACACCACTTACCGACACTGTTGATATCCACAACAGCGACTTCAGGGCGTACGCTCCACGTCACGTGCAACGGTGAAGCCTTTTCATTGTATGAAGGACCTGTAGTAGACCCCCAATAAGTGATCGGTGTACCGGTGTCAGTTGGGATATTAACCGCTTGATGGTAACCATTCGCCATACCCACAGCTGCCATGTCAGCGAAGTCGATCGCGTTTTCATCATTCGCCAAGACGATGACTTGACCTTCAACACGCAAGCCTGGGTTCATCACGCTGTCAGACAAGCAAGCACCTAAAGTGGGACCTGGCGTAACTTGTGCTGAGGTGTAAACAAAGTGAACTTCTAAGGTATCACCTGATTGCAATGGGTGACCTTTTGCGCCGCACACTTGACCCGCTACAGGACGCAACTGCGCTTCGGTTAAGGTGCCATCGTACTTATAACCTGTATAGAAGCCCTTTCCATCACCATTCCCCGCGTAAGTGGTAAATTCTCCACCTTTGTGTTCCGCGTTTTTGTGGAAATGGATGTTGCATAAGTTCATATTCTCGCTGCCAGGTTGCATCCCAAAGTGACGGTTGTTTTCGCCCTCAAGCGTACCTAGGTCACGGGGTGACTGTGGCCCAAATCCCTTACCTTCGGTATTCGCAGCCAATGCTGCACGTTGCTGTGCAATCACCTCGTCAGACACGTGTTCGATATGATTAACAGAGTGCTTTGCAGTCGCGTAAGCTGATACAACGGTTGCCGCTACTGCTGTAAAAACAAATGCAGACGCTTTCTTGTTAAGTAGTTTCATAGTTTATTTCTCTTGGTCAGATCAGACTATTGATATTACTGCTCGAATCAGTAAATAGTTCGCTTTTTTTTCAAAAAAAAACCGTTCACTCAGTTTTTTCTGATTAATTGGTAGTGATTATCGATGGCTCACACACAAACACCACAATTGCAGCTATGTATACCGTGTGTAGAACATCGATCTAATCGTCTATATCCAAAAAGCTTTAGCATTAAGCTGATACCGCCGAACGACCGGACCACCAACTAGACACTAATTGACGCAACATCAGTCCAGCCAAAATAACTGCGCTAGCATTATACAAAAACGATTGCATGTCAGAGTGTTCGCCGTGATCCAACGCCAGCGACCAATCAAACGTTGTAAAGAGGTAATCAACCAATAACCCAGCGGCCAAAGCACTACTGATGAGCGCAATGAGATACAGGTAAAGTTCGCGCTTGCCTAATTCATTTTTGATCACCATTAATGTAGCGATATTGGTTGCGGGGCCCGTTAACATAAACACTAATGCCGCGCCCGGTGAAATCCCCGCCATTAATAAACCTACGGCTATAGGTGTTGATGCCGTAGCGCAGATATACATCGGAATAGAAATGAGCACCATTAACAGCATCGCGAAAGGGCCACTGCCATAACTCGCCATCCAATTCGCCGGTACAAACGTCACTATCAAGGCCGCGAAAAACAACCCGATTAACAGCCAGCGCATAAAATCAGCCAGCAACTTATCAAAGCCGTAAGTAAAAACGCCAATAGCCTTTTCACGCCAGCTCAAAGTTGGGGTTTCTTGCGCATGACTGTGACAACACTTTTTAGCTGGCTGTAAAGTTTGAGGTGAGGCTTCTTCATTGCCCCATATGGCAATAACAAATCCTGTGATTATCGCAGATGAAATGGCAGCGATCGGTCGTATAATAGTCATTACTGGTCCCATCAACGCGTACGTGATACCAATAGAATCAACACCAGTTTCTGGCGTTGCCACTAAAAAACTCGCAGTACTTGCCTTACTAGCTCCACTTCGCCTTACACCCATTGCCACTGGGATCACTGAGCAAGAGCATAGCGGTAATGGCGCTCCGATAAATGCGGCATTAACCACCGACCCTTTTTGGCCAAGTACTTTCTCAACTGCAGTGCGGGGTACCCAATGATGAATGACTCCAGCGATAAACATACCCAATAAGAGATACGGCGCTGACTCGACAAATAGAGCGATAAAATTAGTGATGAGCGTCATGGTTACACTCCTCAAAACGGGATTCTAGGTCAGCAATAATACTGCAAAATTCAGCGCTTTCGGCACCACCACAACAACGCTCAGCCAGTTCATCTAAAGTTGCCACCATTTGTTGTAGCTCGGTAATTTTGGCTTGCAAATCTGCACGCTTGGCCAGGGTGATCGATTTGGCTTCTGCACAGGTGTGCGCATCCTTAGCATCTTTGATTTGCAACAGTGCAGCGGTGTCTTCTAAACTGAAACCACTCGCTTTACAACGCTTGATAAACTGCGCGGTTGCAAGGTCATCTGCGGTGTAATCACGGTATTGATTTAGCGCCGATTTCTGTGGCACCAGCAATTGTTTCTTTTCGTAAAACCGCAACGTATGCGCAGTTAATCCACCGCGTTTTGCTAATTCACCGATTTTCATGCCATTCCTCACTTGATCTGCAACAACTATAGCATAAACCCTAGAGTATACTCTAAGGTCAAGTGAGCTTTAGCAAATAAAATCTGTATTTATATACAGTTATAATTTAAGGTATGGCATCGCATCTTGATAGAGAAAACTACTATGCAAGCCAAACTCACGCGTTGTTGTTTCGCGCTCGCAGTTATAATGCTGTTGGCGATTACCCATCCAGTTGATGCGCAACACCATGAGATGATGGAAGAAGGTGAAAAAAAACCCGCTTTCGCGGGTTTTTTTGAATGATTCGCTATCCGATCAGATGCGGTCGTTTAATACTGTCGCGATTGGAGAATCCATTAGGTTGTTGTCAGAAACCCACGCGCGTAGTGTTTTGCCGTCGGCTTCAGGGCTGTTTAGTTGGCTCTTCGGCATCTTTTTAACCAGCAATGAACCCGCTTCAACTGCACCTGCTAAGAACGCAGTACGGATTAGGCTGTTGCCACCACATGAAATACCTGTGTAGTAATCTTGTAGTTTCAAGCTGTAGTTTTTCTCTACGTTAGACATCTTCTTACGCAACTGGCCTTTGTCATCGGCTTGAACGATAGAACAAATGTTTTGTAACTCTGATTCAACGCTTGCAGAAGCTGCGTTAGTGAAACCAAGACCGGCTGCGATTACTGCGATAGAAAGAACATTTTTCAACATGATTTTTTCCTCAAAAAGTTTGTGTTGTGTTTGAAAACGAGCGCATTAAACCCGAATTCATCCGGTCACAAAATAAACAACGTTATACATAGGTATACAATTTAATACCGGTTATTTTTTGTACAGCTGAAAAAGTACTAAAAACACATCCCTGAAATCATCTCATGTGATTGTTTTAATTGAATTTTATAACATTCATTAGTTACCTTTATGAGTTAAAATCAAAAAAACTCATCGCTGAAAAAATAATCAATTATTTTTTACCTTAATTTCTTGCTCTTAAAATATTCTTTTGAAATCAATCGCTTGAGCTTTATTTAATTGTTAAAAATAAGCAATTAATACTATATCCATCGTTAAGTGCTTGTTTTTGATAAATATCTAATAGATATCGATTTAGCATTAAAACTGCTCTGATCACATTTATTTACATATTGTTAAATATTTTATACACAGTGTTTGCTATAGTTAACTTATCCAGTTTTTTGCTATTGCTATAGGGACTTAAACAATGAATATGTCATTTTCAGAAAAAAGCGCGTGGATTTCGCTGGTGATCCTGGTTTACGTTTGGGGTGATTTTACGTTTGGTTTATTCGCACTGCACTCAAGCACTGAGGCTATGAGTGTTAAACGGGATATCGCCTTGGGGATGTTGGGCACAGCTGTAATCGCTGTAATTATAGCCGAAGCCGTATTTCACACCATTCTCGCGATGGCGCATCCAAGCAGCCAAGAGCAGCAGGGCGATGAACGTGATAAACAAATACTACTTATTGCGACTAAGCCGGCCTATGCCATTTTGTTTACTGGCGTTATGGTCGCCACAGGCCACTTACTCATCGTTGAGCAATGGAACAACATGATTGAACACAGTAGTCTACAGATTCCGTTTATTGCGATACATATATTGTTGTTTAGTGCATTAATTGCCGAAATGGTGCGTTTTGTCATCATGATCAAAGAGTATCGTTTAGGAGTTTAGCGGTGGCTTTGTCTAATAAGATCCGCGAGTGTCGATTCTTCGCTAACGAGATGACTCAACAAGAGTTAGCCCTGGCTGTTGGCGTAACTCGGCAAACCATAATGGCGATTGAGAAAGGCAAATATTCTCCCTCGCTTGAAGTGGCTTTTAAAATCGCAGCAGTATTCAATAAAAACTTAGATGAAGTGTTTTGGTATACGCCAGATTAGTCGCTATACTTGACGACTTTTCAATACTATACGAGTCCGCGTCTGTGCGGCTTTTTTTGAGGCTATTGCGTGAAAGAGCAACAAAAAAACAATTGGACCATAGAAGATGCAGAACGCATCTACGGTGTATCGCGTTGGGGCGGTGGATATTTCCACATCGGTGACAATGGCAATGTCCAAGTTACACCGGATCCAACAAATACCGAGATGCGCATTGATTTCAAAGCCGTCATCGATGAGATCAAACAAGAAGGTATTCAACTGCCCGTAGTTGTGCGCTTTCACGATGTTTTACGCTCGCAAGTTGAACAGCTTAATCGCACCTTTGATCAAACGATTACCGAAGCCGAATATCAAGGCGAGTACAACGGCGTTTATCCAGTTAAAGTCAATCAAATGCGTGAAGTCGTAGAAGAGATTGTCGACGCTGGAAAGCCGTTTAATTATGGACTAGAAGCGGGCTCCAAAGCCGAGTTAATTGCGGTACTGGCATACAATACTAACGAGTCGTCTTTGACCATTCTCAATGGTTATAAGGATGAAGAGTTTATGCGCCTCGCGCTGCTGGGTACTAAACTCGGTCGCAAAATGATAGTCGTGGTAGAGAAGTATAGTGAACTACTACTGTTAGTTAAGATTGCCAAGGAACTTGGCGTAGAGCCACACGTGGGCGTGCGTTCAAAAATGACGGTAAAAGGGCGCGGTAAATGGGAAGGTTCAGGTGGCGATCGCGCCAAATTCGGCCTCACCATCACTGAAATTATCAAAGCGGCACGTTACTTAGAATCAGAAGGATTAGGTCACTGTCTTGAGCTTCTCCATTTCCATATCGGTAGTCAGCTAACCGATATTCGTTCTGTCAAAGAGGCCATTTCAGAAGGTGGTCGAATCTACTCTGAACTTCACAAAATGGGTTTTACATTGCAGTACGTCGATGTTGGTGGTGGATTGGGTATCGACTATGACGGGAGCAAATCAACCAATGACTCGTCGCGCAATTACACCATGGCAGAGTACGTCGCAGACGTAGTTTATGGCATGAAAGAAGTGTGTGATTTAGAAGGCGTTCCTCATCCCACTCTCGTTAGTGAGAGTGGTCGAGCAATCACAGCGCATCACAGTTGCGTGATCATGGAGATTGTCGGTGAAATTCGTTCTAATAGTGCAGAAATAGATACTGCTCCAGCGGACGGTGAGCATATTTTTGTGACTAATATTCGCGATCTGTATCTATCGATTGACCATCACCCCAATTTGCAAGAGTTATTCAACGACGCTTCTGAGTATAAAGAAAGAGCCGTCGATGCATTTAAGTTGCGGGTCCTTAGTCTAGAAGAACTCGGGAAAATTGAAACCCTGTATTGGCAAATCATGGTTGAGTTACAACAGCGCTTCCGATCAATCGAGTTTGTCCCCGAAGAGTTGCAAGACCTCGATTACAATTTGTCGTCGCAATACTTGTGTAATTTCTCGGTATTTCAGTCGGCGGCAGATACTTGGGCCATTGACCAGCTGTTACCTGTAGTGCCTTTGACACGCATGGATCAAGAGCCAACCGTAAATTGCTCTTTGGTCGATATCACCTGTGACAGCGATGGCAAAATCGATCAATTTACCATTGAACGAGGTATTTCTGACGTATTACCGGTGCATAAGCTGAACAAGGGTGAACCTTACCCGATGGGACTATTCTTAACCGGCGCTTATCAAGATGTTATGGGTGACATGCACAACTTATTTGGCCGATTAAATGAAGTGCACATTTTCAGCTACGATGACGACCCACAAGACTTTTATATCGAAGAGGTTGTTAAGGGCTCGTCGGTTAATGACGTCTTAGGAGTGATGCAATACAACACGCAAGGAATGGCAACTGACGTGAAGCGATTAATTGATAAGCACGTTGCAAGTGGTGGCATGAAACCCAGAGAGGGTGTGCGCTGGACTGACTTTTACGAGTCTTGTTTAGCCGGTTACACCTACATGAAAACCAACTAACCTGCCTACCGAGGCTGCTGCTCTTCAGCGGCCTCGATCACAGATGCTGTCTTGATCGCCTTGCTATACTCACTAAAGTAGATATCCCAGAAGTCAGCAGTGGTATAGTTGATCAAATTGCTTTCAGCATTCATTAACATTACATAGCCTGCGCCAGTTTCCGGTGAGAAGCTTACATCTGCGCGATACCCCTTAACCCAGCCACCGTGATAAATCAGTGGATAACCCTCGAAGTCATATACTCGCCACCCAAGTCCATAGTGGGCATCGTCTAAATGCTCTCGCCAGCCCCTTCTGTAAGTTTCACGTACGGTACGTACGCGCGCTTGAGAAACCTCGTCAATAATGGCTTGGCTAACGACATCGGGATGCTCACCCAGCATAGCTTGGATCCAAATCGCCATATCAGTAATACTTGCGTTGACACCTGCAGCCGGGGAAAAGCGATAGTAATTGCTCTCTACGCTGCCCTCACGCCAGCGATTCCGCGCAATCGCAATATGCGGCCTTGCCCAGCTTTCAGAGGCCATTAATGCCCCCTTACCGGCTGTCGCCCGCGCCATTTCCAACGGCGAGAACAAATGAATTTGAAGCTGCCGGTGATAGCTAGTGTTTTGGGTTGAAAAGTAGTGCTCTAGGGTACCAAACAAGGCATTTTGGTAGGTATAACAATCACCCGGACTGCACAAAGGTTCAAGATCAGCCAATTGATTGAGCACGCGTTTCACCGGATAGTCCGCTTCAATTAGATTGTCATAGGCATTCGGCATGTAGCCACTCGACTGACCAATTAAATGCCCGAGCTGCAGGGCTTCAGTATATTGTGAGCGAAACTTGGGTTGATCAACCAGCTCCACCAACTGCGTTTGCCAATTGAGCTCTTGCTGCGCAACGAGTTTAGCCATTAGCACACCGGTAAAGGTTTTTGATACCGACGCTAAACGAAATACCGTCGTTGCAGAAACACTCTCACCACCACTATGTGTTTTGCCTTCAGTAACAAGAATTGGCGCTTGGCCACGCTGCACGAACAACATGGCATAGCCTGGAATATTTAATGTTGTTGTACGCTGCTTTACATCGTTTTGATAATTAATAAACCACGCGGGAACTTCGCTCACCGGCTCCTGCGCAACACTCGTTGCACAACCCAGCATCACCGCTAGGCTCACACAAACCCCGCACACCAGACGGCGAGCTTGTTGGCAAACAGAAGTGAACGAGGTTTTCAGCATTGTGTTCTAAATGAGTATTTTTGGCGGTTTGTGATTATCGTTGCCGAGGCTCTTGAAAGCAAATTTTTGCGATGATCAACACGGCTAATTGGCTTCGGCTCTTCAGTTCCGATTTTTTCGCATACAGGGTAAAATTTTAACTTACAATGATTTTAGTTTTAAACCGTCCGAGATAATCGCAATGCCATTGACAGCATCCCCAGAGACATTAAAAGCGGCTCGACAAGCACGTGATCCGCGTTTTGATGGTTTATTTTACATTGCGGTAAAAACCACCGGTATTTTTTGTCGCCCCATTTGCCCCGCGGTTTCCCCTAAGGAGGAAAACGTTGAGTATTTTGCGACGCAACAAGAGTCAATGGACCACGGTTATCGCCCCTGCCTGCGATGTCGTCCCGACAGTGCACCAGGATCACCCGCATGGCAAGGGGTGAATACCACAGTAAACCGGGCCACGCGTTTGTTAATTGAGAATCCAGATCAAAGCGTGGCCACTATCGCTGAGCGTTTAGGGATTGGTGAGCGTTACTTACACAAACTTATGGTTGAGCATTTAGGGATTAGTCCAAAACGCTATCGCCTGTATTCGCAGTTACTGGTGGCCAAACAGTTATTACATCAAACAACGTTGAGTATTGAATCAGTCGCGCAAGCCGCCGGATTTAGTTCCAGCCGAAGTTTGCAACAGCACATGCAACAGGTAAATAAATTAACCCCATCACAGCTGCGTAAACAAACTGTGGAAGTAAAGAGCGACAGTATACAAGTGCGCTTACACTATCGCCCGCCCTATTATTGGCCGGGGCTACGGGATTTTTTATCGCGTCGCGCAATCTCACCGGTAGAACAAGTGACTGAAAATAGTTACGCGCGCAGCTTTCAAGTCGCTGGTCAATCCGTTGCCGGACATTTTAAGGCTGTGCATAACGCGGAGAAAAATGCCTTTGACGTTACTATTTCGCTGCCCGACGTAAGCCAATTGATGAGTATCATTGCCAATATTCGGCGTGTATTGGATCTCGATTGCGACTCTTTGGCGATCGCCGAGCGCTTGCAAGCATGTGGAATGCCCGACGAGAGCCTCACTCCTGGTCTTCGTCTACCCGGTGTATGGACACCGTTTGAGGCCGGTTGTCGCGCTATTATTGGCCAGCAAATTAGTGTTACAGGTGCGATCAATCAGCTACAGCGTATCGTTACGCATGTACACAATGAAGACGCTAGTGAAAAACCAGCCACTTTTCCAACACCGCAGCAAATGTTGACGTTGGATCCAGACATACTGCGAATGCCGAACACGCGAAAAGCGGCATTTAAGGCCTTTGTAGAGTGTTTTTGCGAAAATCAGCATCCCACACCAGAGCAATTGTTGGCGATTAAAGGTATTGGGCCATGGACAGTGAACTATGTGCGGTTGCGCGGCCTATCAGAACCTGATCTGCTGCTCGAAACCGATCTCATTGTTGCTAAACAATTAGCCAAGCTCAACCTCGAGTCTGAGCATTCAGCGCCATGGCGTAGCTACCTCACTTTTCAGCTATGGGAACTTGCAACTACTGAACATACGGAGGATTAGGCATGGCGATAGATTACTTAACAACGCCCATTGGCCTATTGGCGATTAGTGCGAATCAGAATGGAATGACTGAAATAGTATTTGTCGATGAGCCTAGCGCTGCAGTTAAACCGAACAACCATACACAAGCGGCCAAGGCTCAGCTGCAAGAGTACTTTGACGGCGAGCGCCAAACGTTTGATTTGGCCCTGTCGGCTCAAGGCACTACCTTTCAACAACAAGTCTGGCAGGCGTTATTATCAATTCCTTATGGGAGCACAGCGAGTTATCTTGATATTGCTACCCAAATAGGTAACCTGAACGCCTGTCGCGCAGTCGGGGCAGCAAATGGCAAGAACCCATTGGGCATAGTGGTGCCTTGCCATCGTGTTATTGGCAGTAACGGTACGTTAACCGGATATGCTGGTGGCATTGAACGCAAGCAGTGGTTGTTGTCGTTAGAGCAAGGACAACAACTCGATTTACTCACATAGCCCTTCAGGCTTTATACGGATCGCAACAATTGACCGCATCGTCGATATTTAAATTATTGTTATTAGGCGCTATTTGGGGCTCTTCATTTTTGTTTATGCGTGCCGCGACGCCGGAGTTCGGTGTTTACGCCCTAGTTGAAGTACGCACAGTATTAGCCACCTTATTTCTTGCCCCTTTTGTACTGCTGCGCAATCAGTGGCGCGATGTGTTGACACATTGGCATCACATAGCAATCATCGGGGTAGTTAATACTGCGATCCCATTTTGTTTGTTCAATTACAGTAGTTTGCATTTGGAAGCTGGCTATAACTCTATACTCAATGCTACAGCACCGATGTTTGGCGCATTAATTGCGTTTGTGTGGCTCTCTGATCGCCTATCTAGAAGTGCCATTCTTGGTTTGTTTATCGGCTTTTTTGGTGTGACTCAATTAAGCTGGGCAAAGGTGTCAGAGGGTGACGTAAGCTTTCTGCCAATTGCGACCGCCTTGATGGCCACATGTTGCTATGGCATCGCCGCCAGTTACATGAAGCGTTACATGAGCGGCATAAAACCACTGGCGATTGCAGCGGGCAGCCAATTATTTGCCTCTATTGTGTTGCTACCGCTAGCCGTATTGACCTGGCCCTCGACGTCTCCCAGTCTCGACGCTTGGTGGCAGGCGATTACACTGGCGATTGCCTGCACAGGAATTGCTTACATTCTCTATTTCGACTTAATCGCCAATGTTGGTCCGGCACGAGCAATTACCGTCGCGTATTTAGTCCCTCTTTTTGGTGTTATCTGGGGCGCAGTATTTTTGTCTGAACGTTTGTCGATGCCGGTTTATTTAGGCGGTTTGTGTATTCTGCTCGGTGTGGCACTAACCAATGGACTGGTGCGTCAGCGACGCAACACTTAGTTGGTTTCGATCAACTGCATTCTAACCACATTGTTGCCATCGCGCTTGGCCTGATACAAGGCATCATCGGCATTGGCGGTCACTTCGTTCATCGGCCGTTGAGTCGCGGTATAAGAGACACCAAATGAAGCTGTTAAGAACAAATTCTGATGGCTTGCCGGCGGTTGAATCGTGGTCACACCATGGCGCAAGTTTTGTGCAATATCGTAGGCTTCATGAGGACCAGTATCGGGTAGCAGTATAATAAACTCTTCACTGCTCCAGCGACCAACGACATCGCGATCACGAACTTTGCTGGTCAAAAACGCAGTAAATCGCTCAATAATCTCATCGCCAACATTGCGCCCAAACGTATCATTGATCGCGGTAAAGTTATCAATATCGATGATTACAATTGCTAAAGCGCGTTTCTGGTCCATAAATTCGTTGTACTTTTGCTCGACCATCAAACGGTCAGGCAAACGCGCTGGCGTAAACTGCACACCGTTAGACTGCATGTCTTTACGGAAGTAGTATAGGATGTTGTAGATCACCAAAAACAAGGCAAAAATAACCACCAATAAAGTCACTACGCTGGCGATAAAGCCGCGCGAAATTTCGGTTTGTCGAGCATCCAGTGGACTGAGTAAATAGAGCGTCCAGTCGAACTGACCCAAAATGATCTCGGCGATCAAGTGATCCATACCACTGACAATGACGAGTTGATTGTTAAGGTTCTTATCTAATTGAATTTGCTCATCTAAGGTCACGAACCAAGGCAGTTGAGTAAGATTTTTAAAGTCTGAAAATTCGGCGATTAGCTGGGGGTCGGAACTTAACATGATGTCGTCATTATTATCGACAAAAATAAAGTCATAACCATATTCACGCTTATAAGCGTCAAAGATCGACAAGAAGCTAGTGAGTGACTTACCAACGCCAAAGAAACCTAAGAATCGTCCATCATCATCATAGATTTTTAAATCGATATAAAAGTGCGTATCTTCCCATTTACCGATGTCAGCTACGGCGTTTCGGGGGCTGTCTTTGTATTTAAAGTACCAGCTTACCTCGCCTTCAATGAGGTCTATGGTAGTGCCATCAGAGTTAATTTGCTTACGTTGTTGTTCACTGGCAATAAAGAAAATCATGCCAAACTCTTGCTCTAAACGCTGCAGCATAGCCAGTGCTTTGGATTGGTCGATCTCACCGTTTTCTTCTATATCCATCAAATCGATGAGTTCGCGAGACTTACTTAGTGTTTCGGCGATATGTAGAGGTTTAAACATTTGGTCTATGACCAAATCAATTGCCGGCGACATCGATTCCTGCTGTGCACGGCTCTGCTCGGCAACAATCTTACTGATACTGAAATGTACCAACGTCACGATTGAGACAACGACAACCGCAAACAGCACTAAAATACTGCGATGAAGTGTTCTGAAAATACTCACTACTCAACCTTATCCATGGTGACGCATCATAGCAAATGCAGGTAAATGATAGCACGAAGTGGCTGCAAGGCAATTGAGCGCTGACAAATTAATCATTGTTAGTTACACTTCGCGCCAACGAAAGTAAGGAAATTTTGACTATGGCATTATCGGTTGTTGTTCTAGCTGCGGGCAAAGGCACGCGAATGAAGTCCGCACTACCTAAAGTGCTCCATCCCATTGCTGGCGTACCTATGGTGCAAAGGATTATCAATACGGTTGAGCAAATAGGCGCTGACAGCGTTAATTTGGTGTATGGTCACGGGGGTGATTTACTCAAACAAACTGTTACTGGAGAAAATCTCAACTGGTGCTTGCAAGCAGAGCAATTAGGTACAGGCCATGCGGTGCAACAAGCGGCTGATCAAATTAACGACGATGACGATGTCCTCATTCTAGTCGGTGATGCACCACTGATTAAACCCGCTACCTTACAACGCTTACTCGCCGCGAAAGCTAATGCAGACTTGGCTCTGTTAACCGTTGAGCTGGATGATGCAACCGGCATGGGCCGTATCATTCGCGACGGCGACAACATAACAGCCATCGTTGAACACAAAGATGCAACGGATGCCCAGCGCGCTATCAAAGAGATTAACACCGGTATGATGGTTATTCCGGGTGCCGACCTCAAGCGTTGGTTGGGCCAACTAAGCAATGACAATGCCCAGGGGGAATACTACCTTACTGACGTTATTGCTATGGCTGCCAATGAAGGCAAACAGATACGTGCCGCCCACCCCGAGCGTATTTATGAAGTCGAAGGCGTGAATAATCGCGTACAGCTTTCGGCACTGGAGCGCGCACACCAGCTCGAGCAAGCAGAAGCCGCCATGCTAGCTGGCGCTACATTAGCCGATCCATCGCGATTTGATGTGCGTGGCGATTTGACCGTCGGCAACGATGTCATTATCGATATCAACTTTATTGCCCAAGGCAAGGTAACGCTTGGCAACAATGTCACAATCGGCGCCAACTGTGTACTCATTGATTGTGAGATTGGCGACAACACCGTAATTGAAGCCAATTCGATTGTCGAACAAGCCCGCGTCGAGGCGAATTGTAACGTCGGTCCATTTGCACGTTTGCGCCCAGGCGCTGTTATGTGTGACGGTGCTAAGGTCGGCAATTTTGTTGAAATGAAAAAAACCACCTTAGGTAAAGGCTCAAAAGCGAACCACCTGACTTATCTGGGCGATACACAAGTCGGTGAAAACGCCAATATTGGTGCTGGTACCATCACCTGTAATTACGATGGCGTAAACAAGTCGAAAACCGTTATTGGTGACAATGCATTTATCGGCTCGAACTCATCTTTAGTTGCACCTGTTAACATTGGTCGAATGGCTACTGTAGGTGCTGGCTCTGTTGTTAACAAAGACGTTGAAGACAACCAATTAGCCGTTGCGCGTGGCAAACAACGCAATATCGATGGTTGGCAACGTCCAGTTAAGAAATCGTAAGATCAACTGAAATTACTGGGTACTGAGTTGAGCAACGGTACCCAATATCTTTTCCAGTATTAAAAAACATACTTAATGTTTCGTTTTTATACTTGATCTTTTCATTTTGAAAGCTATATTTCTTTCACTTCGAAATTAAAGGCTTTCTTTTAATGCGCACAGCAACTCAACAAAGGCATCAAAGCATCCTCGATTTGCTCGCCAAACACGGCGAAGTGCAAGTCGACGCCTTATCCCGAGAGTTCGCCACCTCCGAAGTGACTATTCGCAAAGATTTACGCCTATTAGAAGCCGATAACAAGCTAGTTCGACGGTTTGGCGGCGCAGTGAGCCTGCAACCGACAAAACCTCAAAACGAAAGCGATAAGCTTTCGAATCGAAAGTTAACCATTGCTAACCAAGCGGCAAAGCTCATTAAACCCGGTGATCGGATAGTGCTCGATTCCGGTTCAACGGTTTTGGCTATGCTGCCTCACCTGATTGAGCGCAGTGACCTTATCATAATGACTAACTCGCTTACCGTAGCTAACCAACTCACCCAATCTGAGCACCCACCCAAAGTGCTCTGCTGTGGTGGTACTTGGGACCAACAATCACAATCATTTCAAGGACAAATGGCAGAAAAGATGTTAGCCGCCTATGATTTTGATTTAGCATTTATTGGTGCGGCAGGGTTAGATAGTGCCCGCGGCACAACAACATTTAACGAATTGACGAATTTAAGCCAAGTCATGGCCGCAAATTCGGCGCGCGTAGTGATTATGGCCGAAGCCAATAAACTCGACCGCAGGATCCCCAATGTGGAGTTGCCATGGTCGAGTATTGATACATTAATTACCGATGCAAGCATGTCGTCTGCATCGGTTCAACAAATTACCCAACATGGCGTGGAAGTGGTGCGCGCCCAACCAGAGGATTAAGAGTATGTGTGGGATAGTCGGTGCAGTTGCAGAACGCAACGTAGTTGAGATTTTGCTTGAAGGCCTAAAGCGACTGGAATATCGCGGCTACGATTCAGCAGGTGTTGCATTGTTATCAGATTCTGGCGAGCTTCGTCGCTTACGCCGCGTTGGTAAGGTACAGGAACTGGCGGATGCCGTTACGCCTGACAATAGCATAGGCTCAACCGGTATCGCTCACACGCGCTGGGCTACTCACGGCGGTGTTACCGAAGATAATGCCCACCCGCATACCTCTACAGAGCGGATTGCCGTTGTTCACAATGGTATCATCGAAAACTATTTAGACTTACGTCAACAGCTAACTAACAAAGGTTATACCTTTAGCAGTGATACCGACACAGAAACAATCGCGCACACAGTAAATGAAGTATTGAAGTCTTCATCGAGCTTGCTTGAAGCGGTACAAAAATCGGTTAAACAATTCCACGGCGCGTACGGCACAGTGATCATGGATACTCAAGATCCTAGCCGCGTGGTTGTTGCTCGCTCTGGCAGCCCGCTAGTGATTGGATTGGGATTAGGTGAAAACTTTATCGCCTCAGATCAGCTTGCACTACTTCCTGTTACGCGTCGTTTTATCTTCTTAGAAGAGGGCGATGTAGCCGAAGTTACACGTCGCGAAGTGAATATTTTTGACGTTGACGGCAATCCAGTTGAGCGCGAAATTATCGAGTCCAATGTCGAGCACGATGCTGGTGATAAAGGTGGCTATCGCCACTACATGCTCAAAGAAATTCACGAGCAACCAACCGTTGTGCGCAACGCCCTGCAAGGCCGTTTAACCGAAACCGGTATAGCGCCCAACTTGTTCGGTGACAACGCCGATGACATTCTCAAAGACGTGCGCCATGTGCAAATTATTGCCTGTGGTACCAGTTATCATGCCGGTATGACTGCGCGCTACTGGTTAGAGCAGTATGCAAACGTATCTTGTAACGTCGAAATCGCGTCAGAATTCCGCTACCGCAAATCAGTCGTTCATCCAAATAGCCTCTTGGTGACCATTTCCCAATCGGGTGAAACGGCCGATACACTTGCCGCATTACGCCTTGCTAAAGAGCTAGGTTATATGTCGACGCTGACGATCTGTAACGTACCAGGCTCGTCACTTGTGCGCGAATCAGATCTTGCGTATATGACCAAAGCTGGGGCAGAAATTGGCGTTGCTTCAACCAAAGCATTTACCACTCAGTTAACCGCATTTTTGTTATTAACCCTAGCATTGGGTGAGCACAATGGTTTAGATGCCAGCGCTAAAGCAGCCATCATTCAAGGTTTAAATAGCTTGCCAAGCAAATTAGAAGAAACGCTGAGTCTGACCGCAGGCATTGAGGGTTTGGCCGTCGAATTTGCTGACAAGCATCACAGCTTGTTCTTGGGTCGCGGCGATCAATACCCAATCGCGATGGAAGGTGCCCTTAAGCTTAAAGAAATCTCTTACATTCACGCTGAAGCTTACGCTTCAGGTGAGTTAAAACACGGTCCATTAGCCTTGATTGACGATGAAATGCCAGTCATCGTAGTAGCACCTAACAACGAGCTACTGGAAAAACTTAAGTCGAATGTAGAAGAAGTGCGTGCACGCGGCGGTATTATGTATGTATTTGCCGATAAAGATGCTCACTTCAAAGGCGATGACACGATGCGAGTGATCAATGTACCGCACTGTGAAGAAGCGATTGCACCGATTATCTACACTATCCCGTTACAATTATTGTCGTACTACGTGGCTCTTATTAAGGGCACTGACGTAGACCAACCACGTAACCTGGCAAAATCTGTTACCGTAGAATAATTGAAAAGGGGCGTAAGCCCCTTTTGTTCGATGGAATTAATGTTTGAAACTTGGAATTAAAGTTTGGAACTATGAATTAATGTTTGAAACAAAGAGCTCGCATATCGGAGCTCTTTGTTTAAATTAAATCAATTGAGTTATACGACTACACCAGATCACAACAGACTTCTTTGCTAAATCATGATTTTGAAAAATTGTGATTATTCTCTAATAACTAACAACTCAATAAGTAAGCTTCAAATTCTCATCAATTCATATAAAAATACCTTTTCCCCAACGGTATAGAGGTACTTTTTTTAAAATTCTTATATCTACAGTTGAAAACGCGGATCTCGAACAAATATGTTAATTAAAGTAGAGAGGTGCATATGCACGATTACGCTGTTTTTGGTCACAATAGAGCTACCATAGGGCGCTGGCTGGGTGTTGCATCTATTGTTGTAACAGGGGCCGTATCTGGCCTCATATCTTGGGTAAACGAACTCACTGGCTTCCAGGCTGTAACAGGAGTAGCGATCACAACAGGCGTTGTATATTTCGGTCTTCATTGGTTATTTAATAAGTTTGCTTGGAAAATACCCTTGTTCAAAATTCCAGATCTCAGCGGTGTATGGAAAGTTACAGGCACAACACTTACAGAAGGAGGGGAAGTCAGATTTAGTTGGGACGCTGAAATTGATATAGAGCAAACTTGGGAAAGGATTGTCATATGTTTGAAAACAAAAGATAGCGCCAGTGAGAGCTATACGGCAACTCTCTCCAAAGCGAGTGGAAGCCAAGCTGGTTGGCGCTTGAGTTACAGCTACAGCAACCATCCGAACATAGAGCAAACACACGAACTCAGTTATCACAAAGGCTACTGTGAATTGTATATTGATAAAGATTTAACATCGGGCACAGGAGCCTACTTTAATAGCAACGGTAGAAGAACATTCGGTAAAATGGGTCTTGCGAGGAATGCGCAATGATTAGTTTCGAAAATAGACTCAAAAGCCTGAAGGACAGGCGTCAAGGAACAAGAGAAAGAGCACTTCTTGACAATAATCTTTCAATTTATAGTCAGAGCGATGTGCGTTCTAGAGAGCACTACGAAGAATTATCGGAAAGCGCTCCAATAAAATATGCAATTGGTGCAATGGCCGCTGTCGACAGCCGGTCAACGCAAATCTCAATCGAGGAAGGTGAACGAGTGGCAGATACGCTTATAAGTATGCTTGCTACCGTTGGAATAAATGCAGAAAAAGAAATTCAAGGCTCAGTTGCTTTAGATGTTCACATCGAGGGCCATTCTGACGTTGATATGTTAATTCTAAAGTCTGATATAGTTCTTGTCCAAACTCCCAAAATTGATGGCTCAGCTTGCGTAGCCAGCGACGCACGGCCTATGAAGGACATTATTAGAGAGCTGCGCCAACAGTCTGAGACTAAATTAACGTCGAGATATCATCAAGCCGAAGTGAATTGCAGGGGAAACAAATCAATAGCTCTGAGTGGTGGTAGCCTAAAACGAAAAGTGGATATCGTACCTGCGTGCTGGTATCACACTCATGAATATCAAAAGACCTTCGCAAAACATCACAAAGGAGTTGAAATCTACCATAAGGGTGATCATAAATTGATTGGCAATCAGCCCTTTTTGCACATGAAGCGAATTAATGACAAAGATGCTATGTACTCAGGCAACCTTAAGAGGGTAGTTCGCTTGATGAAGAACTTGATTGCTGACATGCCAGACTATAAGAAACGCATAGCGAAAAATTTATCCAGTTATGACATTGCTGCAATCGGGTTCGATATGAATGATCAACTTGCTTGTCCGACATACCTAACCCTAGCTCTTGTTGAAAAGTTACGTGCTCACCTCTCAATACTTGTTGAGTTTCCAGTTCTTCGAGACGGTATTAGAGTTCCTGACGGGAGTCGAAAAGTTTTTGATAACGAAAACAAGATCGAAGGTCTAACCATTTTACATAGTGAAGTTTCCGACCTTGCAAAATCAATATATAGAAGCCTAAACCCATATGGCCTAGATGTGTATAACTCACAACAATTGCTTCAAAAACAAATTTTTTTGTAAGGTATTAAGTACTACTCGTTTAGCATCAGCTCTACAGCCTGCAAATGTTAGATATGCACTCTTTGGTTGGGATAAATTTGTATAGCTTCCAAATCAGTTCAAACGCTTTACGAAAAGTACGTTTTAGCAACTAGTTCCAAAAAACTATCAGTTCAAGAATGTTTCTGTTTTTTTAATTTTGACTCCCCCATGCAATCCTCACATTCCTTTAAAAATAATTTCTCTGAAATAAACAAAATTTTTTTGTTAGACGCAATAAATCACATTTTTGACCGTAACACTCGTCTAACCTTTTGATTGAATGCAAGATCTAGGTCTCTTACCTTTTTTAACTACTTAAACATAAAGATTGACAAAGTCTTTTTGTCAATCTTTTTTGTTACATATCAATAACTTAATTATTTTTCGCTTGTTGAAAAGCTGAATTTTTAAGCTAGTATTGGCGACATGTTAGGTAAGAGAGATTCGAATCATGGGACGATACGAACAAAATGCTAAACGCTATGAAAAATGGCGAAAGGAGGGCAGAGGCAGTGGAACTGGTGCTGCCTATCTGCCATGGCTGAATGTTTATGATGTGCCATCGCAAGGGCGCTCGCATCGAGTATTCTCTAAAAAGTGCGGTCGAGTATTGCACTGCATGTCTGACCTAGAGTTTTCGGCATATCTTTTACTAGAGTGGTCTGAGCATGTGACAGACATTCGTGAACAGTATCCTCTCGCTATGCCGCAGACTCAGTTCATTGCCAACTCATTAGGTTTTCGCCACCCCCAAGTACGTGGTGAACAAATGGTGATGACAACAGACTTCCTTGTGAATACAAACAACCCCAACGCTCCTCTACTAGCACTTCAGGTAAAGCCTTCATCCGAATTATTGAAAGCTAGGGTTTGCCAGAAGCTGCTTATCGAAAAATCATTCTGGGAAGACAACAACGTTCCTTTTGAAGTACTAACAGAGCTAGAGTTAAACACAGTTAAAACTGAAAACTTGCGATGGTTAAGCCCTTTTTTCAACGAAGTAGTAATGATTGAGCACATGCCCGAAACGCTAAGTTTTTGGGAGGATATTTTCAGCCAAAATCCAAATTCAAAAATGGTGACTTTAGCTTCTGAAATAGATCGCCAACAGAACAATGAATCTGGGCGGTCTCTATATACTTTGCGAGTTCTCCTAGCCCATAAATATCTCACGTTTGATTTTGATATTCCGTTTTTTGAGGTACTTGCCAGTGAAGTATCGGTTTTACCATGTGGACATTTCTTATGCGCATAGGAGCAGAATCAGCACTTGGTGAATCATTGCCAGTATTTATCAGAAATGAGGTGCTTAGATGGCAGGAGAAAAACTATCGAGTCATCGAAACAAACAACTTAACTACTTTTTTGTATGAGCTGGACATCGATAGAGGATATCCAAAGACATTCGAAACTGAGGAAATACTTGAACTCTACTTCGAAGACGAGATTGAAATCCTGGAGAACCATGATTATGACCCACCAGCTATTCCTCTGGATAAATGGAAAAGATATCAAACCAAAGCAGATGAAGACTTCAATCTGATAAAGCCAATTATTGAAAACAGTAATTATCTATATTCAACCGAACGTGGCCAGATTATTAGCGAGCAAATAGAGAAAACTGGTGTTAATAAAAGCAAGCTTTACCGTTTGCTGAGGCGCTATTGGGCGAGAGGTCAATGCAAAGAAGCAATGATCCCCGATTACGCGTTTTGTGGCGCTCCTGGAAAACAACGCTCATTTACCGATAAAAAGCCCGGCCGCAAAAGCAATACTGGAAAGAAATTAAACGCTATAAGAACGGACTTTCATATACAGCTCATGCATAGGGTAGTAACCGTTTTCTATCTGGGAAAAGACAAAGATTTAAAATTCACCTATCGTCGGTTTAAATCATTATGTCGAGAACATGAAAGTTATACGTCAGATGACCTAATTCCTTCGATGGCAAGCCTTCGTCATTTTGTAGATAAGTATTATTCCTTAGATTTCATAGCCCGAAAACGCGAAGGTGAGCGTGTATATCTAAAAGACAGGAGGGCATTAGTTGGCACCGCTACAGCATCAGCGTATGGGCCAGGAGCTCGCTATGAAATTGACGCAACAGTCATAGACGTTTACGTAGTTTGTTCTAAAGATTCCAGTCGAGTTTTAGGTCGGCCTATTCTGTACTTAGTCATTGATGTGTTTTCTCGGTATATAGTTGGGTTTTACATTGGATTTCACTCACCGAGTTACCGCACTGCCACCATTGCACTGTTATCAGCAATTCAAGACAAAACCTACCTTCTAAAGAAGCACAAAATCTCCAAAAAAGTTTGCGAGTCATGGCCAGGTGTAGGTTTACCTGATGCATTGTTGTCTGACAAAGCTGAACTTTTTGGACTGTCAGGAACTCGCCTAGTTTCGATGACGGGCATGCGAATCGAAAACACAGCGAGTGGAAGAAGTGACATGAAAGGGATCGTAGAACAATGTATTAGTGTTGTTCAAAAACCATTCTCAGGGAAATTTGATGGTAAGTCTTCTCAAGCAACTACAAAAAAATCCGGAGCTATAGATGGTCGTTTGACGGCGTCGTTTACCTTCGACAAAATTGAAGAAATCCTGATTTCAATAATTTTGGTAAGAAATTTCTCCCATCCTATGCTCGGATACGATGGGGAAGCTGATATGCCAGACGATATGGCTAAAACGCCAGCAAATATCTGGAATTGGGGTTTAGAAAATCGTTCTGGAAGTATGCGACGAATTGATGAAAAAAGGCTAAGACTTGCTGTTCTGCCACACGCATCAGCAACAACAAGTAATTATGGGGTCTGTTACGAGGGCTTACACTACAATTCCGACAGTCTAATACAGAAAGGCTGGTTTGCTCGACTTAAAGGCAGTTCAGGCCGTCCTAAGAACGTTGAAATACTTTTTGACCCAATGTGCGTGAATACTATTTGGGTATTTATTCCAAATTCTAATGAGTTACCTGTTGAATGTGCGCTTCATGTTAGGTCTCGCGAACATTTGGATAGATCATTCTTACAAGTTAAAAAGATAAAGGAAGTCCAAAACACTGTCCGAAACAATCAGCTTGAAGTAGAAGAAGATGAGCTTATTAAACTTGAAGAACGAATCGAGCAGATGGTGAACGCGGCTAAAAAAGACAAAAGAAGTGCTAACAAAAAATCTAAAGCTCAAACTATTAGGGAAATCCCAGGAAATAAAGAACAAGCGAAAGACGCTGAACGAGAAGTGCTTATTGACCAGTATGCACCAGAAAAATCTGCAGAAAGCAGACTAGAAGACCCAATTTTGGAAAGTGCTCAGGAAGAGTCGAAAGATCCAATATTGGACGGAATTTTTGGATTAAACAAGGAAGTGAATTATGAAACAAATGGAATTGATGATGAATACTGATATCAAAGGCAGTGTCAAAGCGATATACAAAAAGACAAATATCGCGATATACGATGGGAACCCTTTAATTGAATGTTTACCTTCTCTTGGAAGCCCTCAAGAAGTAATTGACCGATTTGATAGATTCCCTTCGGATATTGATCGTGCGGCCGCTCCAGGGCAAAGGTCATCCGCGTTAGTCGCGGAATTGAACAACATATTTGTAGGGCTTCCACAGCACTATGAACTTGCACTTTGGATTGATCAAAAAATCAAATCAGGATACGTGGCTCGCAATCCTGCACATACGCACAGCGCATCTCTACTGCAAGAAAACTATAGTCGCCAAATGCGTGGGGAGCCTGTCATGAAAGATTCTCTAGCCAGTTTTGAACATGCCACTCCCTCTGGGATTATATATGGTGTGCCTGGTACGGGCAAAACAACTTCTCTGAAGCGAGCACTGTCACATTACAATCAGGTGATACAACATGAATCCTTGGGCATTACCCAATTAAGCTATTTGTTCTTGGATTTTCCGCATGACGGTAGCCTTAAAATACTGTGTAAAAACTTCTTTGATGCGATCAATCGAGCCACTGGAAAGCCAAACACCGTGTGGGAAGAACGGCGAGAGTCTATAGATAGTTTATTACGTAAGATGCAAGCTGCGGTGGTTCGCTTTCACATTGGGATACTAGTGATAGATGAATTTCAGTTTTGGCGAAGCAAAACCAGAAATTCAGATGAAGTTATCGCTTTCTTAGTTTCATTAATTAATACGATTAAGATTCCGGTAGTCTTTTCTGGTACTCCGGCCGCCTATGGACGACTGGAATCCCATGCAGCATTGGCGCGAAGAGTTACCGGTTTTAATACGTGGGATCCCTTGCAATCTCACTACTCTTCAACGAATGATACGAATAAGCTATGGCATTACTTCGTTCGAAAAGTGTGGAATATTCATTTTTTGAGTAAGCCTAGAGCAAAGCTAACGAATGAAATCGTTAGCACTTGGTATGATTGCACTCAAGGAATTTTGGACTTAGCTGTAAAACTATTTATACAAACACAACTTCATGCAATACGCAGCCAAAAGGAAGTTATTACTGCTGAGTTAATCAGGCGCACTTATCAAGACGATTTTAAATCTGTCCATTCAGTTATTAGGGCCTTGCGTTCCAAGAATCCAGATCTGATTTCTGAATTCCCAGACTTACCCATTTCTCCTGTTACGGCCAACATAGCAAAACTGCACTCGTCTATTGAGGCTGTTGCAATTAAAAGTACTCCGACGTCTGTCGAACCAATTCTGGAAGATCTCGTGGACTGCCTAGTTTGCTGCGGTTTCAGTGAAGCTGAGGCTAAGCCTGCTGTAGAAAGAGCCTTATCGGAAAACAAGGGGCTTGAGAAACGAGCTATTTTGCCAATCGTGACTGACTTATTAAAACAGCAAAAGCCGAAAGCGGCAAAAAAAGTCGGTCAATCGCCGGTCAAAAAATCTATGCAATCTATGCCTGAGGAGGACATAAATGCACAGCATAGTTTATTCGATAAGCTGATAAATTAATGAGGTTCATCAATGGATTCTCCCCGCTATGCCCCTTTCCCAGACGAGCTTCTTTATAGTCTGCTGGCAAGAATCCAAGTGCACTATTGTCGCGTCAGTCCAAAGTCTTTCAATGAAGTAATGTTTGGTGAACGGTCAGTCTCTGCGCCGATAGCTATGCCAACTAATCTCAAAGCGCTATCTGAAAACCTTACTGGTTTACCGGAAAATCCTATCCAACATTTAATTTCGCATCATTCTCTTTTCCCTTTGTACGCGCCATTCTTGCCGGCTCAAAGACGCCAGAATCTCATTCAATCTATGACTTCAGGGGATTGTGCTGGCATTCACGTAAGGAGTGGCTTAGTAGCTAGCAGACTTTCAAAAATACAAACACTCCGCTTTTGCCCCACATGTTCGAGAGAGCAGCAACAAACATATGGTGAGCCCTATTGGGCTAGGCTTGCCCAAATTCCAGCCATATCGCATTGCCCTGTTCATAATGTAAAATATAAGAGTGCGCAGAATACGCTATTTGGTCTGCATCGTAATACATTGTTCTCAGCTCCTGTATCCGGTACACAAAAACAACGGGAAGACTTGAGCCATCATTTTTCTAATACAATTGCTAAGCAGTGTTCTGCATTGTTGAGATACTCAAATATTAAGTCTCCTTCATATGCACAGTGGACAAATTATTATCGACTGATAGCTTTGCAGGCTGGTTTTCGCAAAGGCGCATACATTGATTTCGTTGGGATAGAAGAATCAGTTTCAAGTACATGGTCATTAGGTTTCTTGCAGAAAAACAACCTGAACAACACCTCTGCAGAATCAAGTTGGCTTCATAGTATCTTTCGTAAACACAGAAAGTCGTTCAGTTTTTTAGAGCATATTGTTACTTTGTACTCATTGCTCGGTGACAAGTTTGATATTGTCGCATCAATCGAAGAAGCATCTTCTCAGTCGAAACAACTTAGAGAAACCGATTCGGTCAGGAAAGAGGATCCTTCTGAGTCGAGTAATTTACTGACTTTTGACCAACAAAATTGGGTAAACCTGCTAAATAGTCATCATCCAAAAAAAGCACGTTCATGTCACCCTGCATTGTATGCGCGATTGTTTCGCTCTCATCATGACTGGTTGATTGGTATCAATAAGAAGCATCTTATGGTTAGAGAGCCGGCCAAAGACAGGGTTAATTGGCGCGCTCGAGATAAGATGTTGGCGAAGAAGCTGCTCCGCTGTTTATCAGCATCATGTGCAGATTTATCACTCCCCCGGCAAACTCGTCGACAGCTGATGTTTGTTTTACCACTCACTTCGATTATCGAGAAGTATTCTCAAAAACTACCAATAACTAATGCATTACTGCACAAGTACAGCGAATCTGTTTTCGAATATCAAATTAGACGGATAACAAGGACATTGCTTTTCAGCGAGCATCCGTATCGCTTCAAACGTTGGTTTCTTCTAAGAAATAGCGGTTTAAGTGATGAGCGTCTTACTCCTCTTGCTCGATTGTTCATTGATACTGTAATTCCCGAAATGATCCCACCATTCAGCTTTGAGGTAATTTAGAAATGAAATCAGAATTTGCATTGCTCACAAACAAGCAACTAGAAAGCTGGATTGCATCAAGAAATCTATTTTTCTCGTCCAAAAATCAGTCCTTTTATTACGGAGGCCATACAGGTCAAGGCACTTTCGACCTTCGCCAATTACCTGCCTCAATATCAACAAGCATTGAAATTATCGAGCTTGAAAATACAAGCTGTTCAGCCGCCGTAGTCGATCTCCTGTATGCTGAAAGTGAGGATGGGTCAGAAAAATTTGCTAGTCACTTTGTGACATGCCAAGGAGTTCTGAGAGCAAGGCTACGCAATACGCAACAAACCATTGTCGGAGATTGAAATGGACGTATTTGCTTTCAGAGTGTTTGATATGCGTGACAGATTTCCTGCGCCGTTTCCGACTGCCTTGAGTGCTCTAGAGGCACTCTACAGTGACAAAGCGAGCATGTCTGAACTCACTGGTGAAATTCTCGCATATGATTTGGAGTGTCGAGAATTCAAAATCCCCGAGCAATTTTTTATTCAAAAAGTTCCAAGGTTTAAAAATCAAGAGGAAGCCAGGGAATGGCTCAAAGAACGCGACAGTATGTCTGAAGATCCAAATGTCAGAAGGCTTTGCGGTATTATTGTTGCAAATCCAAACGATTCTTTTGAAAAACAATTGCAAGATGCGATGGCTTTCCAAGATGCAATTTTGATTCGAGACAAGCCGCTCAGTTTAATTGCTGGAGAGATTGAAAATTGGTTGGCTAATCAATCACCAAGTGCATTCTCGGCTAACACATTGCGCAAAGACTACGTATCCGCTGCATACCAAGAAATTTGGCAAGTACTACTAAAGTGCGATCAATCAGCACTAGAGAAAGTAGTCGAGTTTCGTGAACACGCTCAGGTATCGGATAGCCTCCCTGAACCCATCTCTATCAATGACTTCGTGATTCGTATCCTTATCGATCCGAAGTACCGTCCAGAACCGCTAAAAATCGCGTTTATATGTGATGAGAAAGCCAGCGGCGAATTACTGAAAATTGTTTGCAACACAATGTCCAAAGTTCTTCTTGTAACCCTATTTTCTACTTCTAAAGAGGGATTAGAACTCTTCAACAAACAACAAAAATTGAGCGTTGATCAGACGGAATCGATTGTTGGATTATGTTTGATATGGTCTCAAATGATGGATTTTTATGGAAATAAGTCAGAGTACACAACACAATGGTTAACTCGGGTTAAGACGCCACTTGGTGGCCATATCCCGATAGTGTTGATGAGGAGTGCCTTTGGGAGAGACGCTGTTCAAGCATTATTAGACAGGCTCGCTCATGGTGACTTATCTTAAAATATTAGTCCACCGGTACTCTATTGGAATCTCAAGTAGAGTTGGTTATACCCAGATTGGTCGCTGTTTCGGGCGCATTGTGACCTTAAAGAAAAATTCCAGTGAATCAGACACCAAGTATGGCAATAAATTACGCATTAATAAAGCATAGCCAAAACGTTTTTGAGCTCCCAAATTAGGAACTAATTATGCTTCATCGAACAATGACAAGGGCAGAGTTCAGCAATAATTTAGATAACCCAGCAGCTTTTCGGGGTGGTGTGATAGTTACTACAGAACAAAAATCAGGGTTCTTTGTTTGCACCGCTGAAGAGAAATTCCTGGAGCTCTATGAAACAGAGCGGCTTCAAACTTCTCTTGCTTTGGCCAGGCTAGTTTTCGCTGCAAGAGAAGATGTCAGGCAGGGCAAGATTGCAGAAGCCAAAGACGTCCTCCCCCGAGCAAAAAAATAAACGTATCTAAGATATACATCAACCGCCAATAAACAAGTGTTTTAGCGCCCCTATCATCGAAATCACTCCACCGTTGGGCAATTAATAACCCAGTTAAGAATATCCATGGCCGTAACCACACCAATCAGCACTGATTCCCGTGTAACAAAAAGCCGGTGGATATCATGCGACTCGATGATGTTATACGCCTCTGAAATAGGGCTTGTTTCATCAATGGAAAACACTTCGGGTGTCATTATTGAGTTAACCGTGCAGTAATCAGAAGCGCGTGATTTTATCCGATCGATTTCTGATTGCAGCACGGTTCCCTGTGGCCCAATGTAGTGTTGAATAATTTTCTCAATCTCTTTTTCGTCAGGGCTACTGCCTTCAAATTTCACAACATCAGTTTGTGTCACAACACCAACAAGGGTTTCATCGGATGCGATAACAGGAGCTCCGGTTATTCTATGTTTCGCAAAAAATTCCGAGAGCTTTTTGATAGACCAGCCTTCATACGCGGTCAATAAATCTGTACTGGCAATTGCTGCTACGGGGTATTTTTCTAGCAAATCCAGCACTGTTGCACTATCACTTACCATGTTTCAATTCCTTCTTAGTTAAAGGCAGCCACCACAACTACCGCATCGCCAGTCATTTTGATTGACCGCCTGATAAAACCACTCAACATGCTGTTCATCGAATGGAATGTCGTGACGCTCAAACAGCGGTACAAGCCAGTCCGCTTGCTCCTCAATCCATTCGTGAATCTCTAATCCCTCTGTATATTCTTCATCGTCCGGGAATAGCCAACTGAAAATACCGCGAGTGCCCATATGGTTCTCGGCTTTTGCCGACGGCAATTCCAAACGTTGTTGGTTAAAGCTGATTTCCCAATGGCCCAAACAGAGCGTGTGTCCTTGCGCCGTCCAGCGCGCCGTGAAGGGATTCGTCATCTTTTACCCCACCACTTTATCGAATTTAAACAACACTACTGCATTAACATAGAATCATCGAATTCAAACTTGAAACCTTGTATATCTGCTTCGCTAACGAGTCGATGCAAATACTGCGACAGTGCTTTACGGTGAACCTTATCATTAAGATATTGTTTTATCTTCTCTCTCACCATATCGAAGGAAAGCGGTTTGCCGTCTACTTTTCTGGCAACAAGAACTACATGGTAACCATAGCGAGTCTCTACCGGCTGAGGCATAAGCCCCTCACTAGCGGCAAATACCTGGCGTTCAAACTCCCTTACTGTCTGGCCATGTGAAAGCTGACCTAAGCTTCCGTCAACATCTTTGGAAGGGCATGAAGAAAACTGTTTTGCTAACTCGCCAAAAGTCGATTCCCCACCTTGCAACTTATGAATAAGGTTAACCGCCAAAGCATGGGATTCAGCCCTGTGTTCAAGATTTTTTGGGTCTGATGCAATCAATATATGGCTTGCTTCAATTAGCGGAGCTGTTTTAAACGTACCTTTGTTTGCGTTGTAATAGCGCTCGCATTCCTCGGTTGTAGCTTCCGGTACGCTGACTTCAGATGCTAATAAGCTATCAATCAATTGACTGTTTTGTTCATATGCATCTGATTCAGGGTTAAGAGGGATCCCTTTCTCCATCGCTTTTTGCGTAACCAGCTCACCAATTATCAGTGTTTCTGCCGCTTTTACCATCGCTTGTCGGCGTGATTCTGCGGGATGATACTGAACCTCAGCGTCGATCATAGCCGCGCTAATAGTTTTTCCGTTTACTGTAATATCTGGTGTATTTGTAAGTGACATTGTCAATCCTACTTAAAAAAGGAGGCTTCCCTGCCCCAATGAGTGGTTGTGGAAATTATGCTCTTGAACGAACAACCTGATAGCTTCTGCGCACGTACTGCACAGGAACGCTCCAGATATGAACCAACCGGCTAAATGGGAATAGTACGAACAGAGTAATACCCAATGTAACGTGGAACTTGTAAACCGGATGAACTGTTGAAATAAACTCGACTGCTTCGACAGGTCTGAATGTCAGTAAGTAACGAGACCAGCTCATCAGGTTATACATCACAGCACCATCCATATGACCTGATGAGATCACAATGGTAAACATACCCACGATTAACTGCAGATAAATAAGTAACAGGATGCCAGTGTCCATCATACTACTGTTAGCACGGATCCTGGGGTCAAACAAACGGCGTATCACCAACATAGTCAAACCAATGAAACATAAGACACCAAAGAAGCCACCGACACCCATAGCGATAACTTGCTTGGTTGCGAGTGAAATACCCAGTGCGTGCCAAATCTCCCAAGGCAAAACAAGGCCGGCAAAATGCCCTAGTAGGATCGCAATGATACCGACATGGAATAAAATGTTGGCTATCCGGAAGTTTTTGCTGCTTAGCATCTGGCTTGAACCCGTTTTCCAACTGTATTGCTCTCGGTCATAGCGCAAAAGACTGCCGAGAAAGAAAATCCCAGTTGCGATATAAGGATAGATGCCAAAAAAGAACATATCTAAAAAAGCCATAACTAGCTCCTTATTGCTTGCTCAGCCGCTTGGGCTGACGAATTATCTATAAAACTGATGGGAACATCCTGGTCGCGACGTTGCGTCTCAGAAGGTCGATTAACCTGAGACGGGCAACCGCCGTTTACGGCGTCGCCACCAAATGTGACAGCTTCTTCTTCCCAGACTTTGTCCAACGCCTTTTTGGTATCATCGCGCTTCTCATCTTTCACTTGCTCACGCAATGCCTGTACATCAATAGCCGCCTCTGAGAGGGCGACGAGTGCAGCAAAGGCCGCACTGTAGTTACTGCCTCTTTTTTCAAGACGCACTTGAAGTAGCGCAAGGATTGGCGCGATATCTTCCAGCCAGCCTTTTCCATTCTCGCTGCCTTGTGTGCTGACGAACTCAAGAAACAAAGGGATGTAATCAGGCAACTCTCTAACACCAATATCTAGGCCTGCTGCTCGATACTGTTCAAGCAAGTTAACCATTGCCTGGCCCCTGTCGCGCGATTCACCATGAATGTGCTCATAAATAAGTAGAGATAGTGAGCGACCTCGTTCAAACAGCCCATCATAGTCAGCCTGCCAATCTAGTAGGCTGTCTGAGAAGCGCTGATCGACAAATGCAAGCAGACTCGCTTTGTTGCTTTCACTCAGGTCGGCATCGTTTGCAATGATTTCCGCAATATCGATACCGTGCTCATAAAGCGCCTCAGTCGGGTAATCAAGAAGTCTTGAAAGGACTTTTAATATTTCCATCAGTCTTGTACCTCCACAGGGATGACTTGACGCACAGTTTGTTTTTTACCGCCAAATAGGTCTATGCTGCTGTCACCGCCACTACAGCCGTTACCGAAGCTGAAACCACAACCCGATTTCATGTCATAAGCATCAGCTGCATACGCTTTGTGGCTGGTCGGAATGACAAATCGGTCTTCGTAATTGGCAAGCGCCATATAACGATACATTTCTTCAACTTGCGCAACACTGAGACCAGCTTGCTCTAGCGCTTCCAGATTTTCTTCACCGTCAACCTGTTGTGAACGCTTAAACTTACGCATCGCCATCATGCGTTTTAAGGCATGTTCAACTGGGGCTTCGTCACCGGCGGTTAACATATTGGCCAAGTACTTCATTGGAATACGTAGTGCTTTTAAGTCTGGGAAGACACCATCCATGGGTACACTACCAGCCTCAACAGCGCTTTGAATTGGGCTCAAAGGCGGTACGTACCACACCATTGGCAGTGTGCGGTATTCAGGATGAAGCGGCAGTGCGACTTTCCAGTCCATTGCCATCTTGTAAACAGGAGACTCTTGCGCCGATTTTAACCATGCGTCGGGAATACCCTCTTTGCGTGCGGCTTCCTGTACCGCCTCATCGAATGGGTCGAGGAAGATATCGCACTGCGCCTGGTAAAGATCCTTATCATTGGCAACACTGGCGGCTTCTTCCACACGGTCAGCATCATAGAGCATAACGCCTAAGTAGCGAATGCGACCTACACAGGTCTCAGAACAGACTGTGGGTTGTCCAGCTTCAATACGTGGATAGCAGAAAATACATTTCTCAGATTTACCGGTTTTCCAGTTGTAATAAATCTTCTTGTACGGGCATCCGCTGACGCACATCCGCCAGCCGCGACACTTGTCCTGATCGATCAACACAATGCCGTCTTCTTCACGCTTGTAGATTGCCCCAGATGGGCAAGACGCTACACAAGCTGGGTTGATACAATGCTCGCACAGGCGAGGTAGATACATCATGAAAGTTTTTTCAAACTCACCGTACATATCAGCCTGGATCTGGTTGAAGTTACTGTCAGCACGACGCTTAGAAAACTCGGTACCGAGGATTTCTTCCCAGTTAGGGCCCCAGTCAATTTTTTCCATTCGCTGACCCGTAATTAATGAACGTGGACGTGCAACAGGCTGATGTTTACTTTCACCCGCTTTATGCAGATGCTGATAGTCGAAATCGAACGGCTCGTAGTAATCATCTATACCCGGTAGGTCAGGGTTGGCGAAGATGTTGGCCAGAATGCGCAGCTTGCCACCCTGTTTGGGTGTTAGTTTGCCATTGCTATGCCGAGTCCAGCCTCCGTTCCATTTTTCCTGATTTTCCCACTCTTTGGGATAGCCAATACCCGGCTTGGTTTCGACATTGTTAAACCATGCATACTCGACACCTTCACGTGATGTCCATACATTCTTACAAGTTACAGAGCAGGTGTGGCAACCGATACATTTGTCAAGGTTGAGCACCATGCCTATTTGAGCTCTAACTCTCATGATTAGCCCTCCGCTCCAAAGTTGTTAAATTCATCTTCACTCTGTTCGACGCTGTCATCGTCCAACCAGTCGACCTTCGCCATTTTTCTCACGATAACGAATTCGTCTCGGTTACACCCCACAGTGCCGTAGTAGTTAAATCCGTAGGCCTGTTGCGCGTAACCACCGATCATGTGCGTTGGTTTCATCACCGCTCGGGTAACAGAGTTGTGGATACCACCGCGTGTTTTGGTGACCTCTGAACCGGGCACGTTTACAATGCGTTCCTGAGCGTGATACATCATGCTCATGCCTTCCGGCACACGCTGCGAGACAACAGCCCTTGCTGCAATCGCACCGTTAACGTTGAAGACTTCGATCCAATCGTTATCGACAATTCCTGCGCGCTGCGCGTCAGGTTCGGAAATCCATACAATCGGGCCGCCGCGAGATAGCGTCAGCATCAACAAGTTGTCTGAATAGGTGCTGTGGATCCCCCACTTCTGGTGTGGGGTTATCCAGTTCAGCGCAATCTCTGTGTTGCCATTAGGTTGTTTGTTCATCATTGGCTTCACAGTTTTAAGATTGATTGGCGGCTTATACAGGCACATGGTTTCACCAAAATCGCGCATCCACTCATGATCCTGATAAAACTGTTGGCGACCTGTGACTGTGCGCCATGGAATGTACTCATGCACGTTGGTATAACCCGCGTTGTATGAGACGTGTTCGTCCTCTAAACCTGACCAAGTCGGCGAGCTGATAATTTTGCGGGGTTGAGCCTGCACATCTCTGAAGCGGATCTTTTCTTCTTCTTTGGGTTTCGCCAGATGAGTGTGATCCAGGCCGGTAAACTCGCTTAGGGCACTCCAGGCCTTCACTGCAACCTGGCCATTAGTTTCCGGCGCAAGGGAAAGTATCACTTCAGCCGCATCAATCGCTGTTTCAATTTTGGGTCGCCCTTTGTTAGCGCCTTCTTCAATGTGTCGACGATTTAACTGGCCAAGGAATTCGACTTCAGCGTCAGTGTTCCAGGTTATTCCCTTGCCACCATTGCCGAGTTTTTCAAGCAACGGCCCAACTGACGTAAACCGAGCATAGGTATTTGGATAGTCGCGCTCTACGACAATCATATTCGGAGCAGTTTTGCCTGGAATAAGATCACATTCGCCTTTCCACCAGTGCTTCACACCAAAGGGTTGAGCGATTTCTGCTGGCGTATCGTGCAGAATCGGCAACGTGACTAAGTCTTTCTCTACACCCAAGTGACCAACCGCCGTTTTTGAGAATTGCTTGGCGATGCCCTTGAAAATATCCCAGTCAGAACGCGACTCCCACACCGGGTCTACCGCCGCACTCAATGGGTGAATAAACGGGTGCATATCAGAGGTATTGAGATCGTCTTTCTCGTACCAGGTTGCTGTTGGTAACACAATATCTGAGTACAGACAGGTGGTTGACATACGGAAGTCGAGAGTCACCAACAAGTCAACTTTACCTTCTGCGGCTTTATCGACCCATTTGATGTCTTCAGGCTTTTTACCACCGTCTTCGCCAAGATCTTTGCCCATCAAACCATGCTTGGTGCCAAGCAAGTGACGTAGCATGTATTCGTGGCCTTTACCTGAAGAACCAAGCAAATTCGAACGCCAGATAAACAAGTTACGCGGATAGTTTTGCGGATTCTCAGGCTCCAAGCATGCAAAATTAAGTTCACCGCTCTTTAATTGTTCCACAGCATAGTCTTGAGGCGACTTACCAGCAGCTTCTGCATCTCTGCAAAGCTGTAGCGGATTCATCCCAAGCTGTGGAGCAGATGGTAACCAGCCCATGCGTTCGGCTCGGCTGTTGAAATCGATAATCGAACCAGACCACTTGTCTTTGTTTGCCATCGGAGAAATGACCTCGGTCATCTCCAATTTCTCATAGCGCCACTGGCTTGAATGATTGTAAAAGAAAGACGTTCCATTCATATGGCGCGGTGGACGTTGCCAGTCAAGACCAAACGCTAGCGGTTGCCAACCAGTTTGAGGACGCAGCTTCTCCTGACCCACATAGTGTGCCCAGCCGCCACCACTTTGACCAATGCAACCACACATCATCAACATATTGATGAGACCACGGTAGTTCATATCCATGTGATACCAGTGGTTCATACCCGCACCAACGATAACCATAGAGCGACCTTTGGTCTTATCTGCATTAGTGGCGAATTCCCGCGCAACTTTGATGACATCTGCGCGTGGCACACCGGTGATTTGCTCCTGCCAGGCCGGGGTGTATGGAATGTCTTGGTCGTAGCTGCTGGCTACATTCGGATCGTCATAACCATTGTCGACACCATAGTTGGCAAGAGTTAAGTCAAACACAGTGGCAACATAGGTTTCAGAACCATCGGCAAGTTTGACTTTCTTAGCTGGCACTTTGCGTAGCAACACGTCATCGTGCTCAGTATTCTGGAAGTAGCCAAATTCATGCTCAGCGCCACCAAAGTACGGGAATGCAACACTTACCAGCTCATCGTGGCTACCTTTCAGGCTTACCCGCAAATCGAGTTCATCACCTGATTTACCATCAGTTTGGGTGATATTCCACTTACCTTTTTCACCCCAGCGATAACCAACTGAGCCCGTGGGCGAGACCAGTTCGCCATCTTTATCGTTGATTGAGATAGTTTTCCATTCAGGATTGTTGTCTTGACCGAGTTGGCCATCTAGATCGGACGCTCTTAGGAAACGGCCCTGATGTAGACTGCCGTCTTCCGCTTTGTCCAGCATGACCAGAACCGGGAAGTCGGTGTAGCGCTTCACGTAGTCAGAGAAATAAGCTGATGGTTTCTCGACATGGAACTCTTTGAGAATAACGTGGCCGAACGCCATCGCTAGTGCCGCATCAGTTCCTTGTTTTGGTGCCAGCCATTGGTCAGTAAGTTTCGCCACTTCCGAATAATCAGGCGTTATGCCAATGACCTTGGTACCTTTGTATCGAACTTCTGTGAGGAAGTGCGCATCCGGCGTACGTGTTTGCGGAACGTTTGAGCCCCAGCAAATAATGTAGTTCGAGTTATACCAATCAGCCGACTCTGGCACATCGGTCTGCTCACCCCAAATCTGAGGAGATGCTGGCGGTAAATCGCAGTACCAGTCATAGAAGCTCAGACAGTTACCACCTATCAACGACAGATATCGTGCACCCGCGGCATAGGAAACCATCGACATGGCAGGGATTGGTGAAAAACCTGTAATACGGTCAGGGCCGTAGGTTTTTGCTGTATATACATTCGCAGCCGCGATGATCTCATTGGCTTCGTTCCAGTTAGCGCGAACAAATCCCCCCAGGCCTCGTTGTTGTTTGTATTCTTTGGCTTTGGCAGGATCTTCAACAATAGAGCGCCATGCCTCTACTGGATCCTGATGTTGAGCTTTAGCTGCACGCCACAGTTTTACTAAGCGTTTACGGATTTTAGGATGCTTGAGGCGATTCGCACTGTAGATGTACCAAGAGTAACTTGCGCCTCTCGGACAACCCCTGGGCTCATGATTGGGAAGATCCGGGCGTGTGCGTGGGTAATCAGTTTGCTGAGTCTCCCAAGTTACCAAACCATCTTTCACGTATATCTTCCAGGAACATGACCCGGTACAATTAACACCGTGGGTTGAACGCACAACTTTGTCATGCTGCCAGCGACGGCGATATCCGTCTTCCCACCCTCTACTTTCATTCGTAGTAACACCGTGACCGTTCGAAAACGGCTCTTCGTTACGTTTGAAGAACTGCAATCTGTCTAAAAAATGACTCACGCCAGACTCCTTTATCAATGGAATAGCAACGATAAGATGCGCTGCAAACTCAAGCTTTATATGGATTAAAGTGCATTGTTAATCGCACGGCAAGAGCCCGAAAACAGCGTTAAATAAGGGAGTTACCACCAAAGTGGTAGAGGCGTTTTTTTGCTTTTCCTTTGTATTAAAGGGGTCTAGACTGATGTCATCAAGAACTGATTACAATTTGAGCGTAAGTTAATCTTTGGAGGTATCACTTGTGAGTCGACTTCGTTTCTACATAACCCATGCAACCCATTAAAAGCTTCATACATTCGACTGTATTTAAAATCGCCGCACTAATGTTTTCGGTTAGCTTTTTGGCGATCGTCAGTATGTTTACAACCGTGTTTATGAGTGACGGTGCCCAGTTCGATGCTCAGGCGGTGAATGTGGCGGGTTCATTGAGAATGAAGACGTATCGAATTCATAGCTTCATGCTCGACAATCCAAATGATATTGAGACCATCAATCAATTAGTTGACGAATTTGACCTGACCCTGAATACCGGCGTGCTGGTTAATCAACAGGCACTTAGGGACAGTGGAGATATCGCAAAGCATCATGCGGCAGTGACAAAAAACTGGAGTGAAAGAGTTAAGCCGTTGATCGAAACCTATTTGACAGCTTCAGGTGATCCCAACACCTCCAGTCTGGATGGTTTTAACAAACTGGTAGAAGATATCGAGCTACTTGTTGGTGCTTATCAAAAACATGCTGAAACTAATATTGCTACGATTCGATTAGTCCAAAGTCTTGCGTTATTTAGTACCCTGATACTTATTGCCCTTGCCATGGTGATTGTGCACCGTCACATAGAGCAACCACTGTCGAAACTGACTTGGGTAGCCCATCAGATAGGAAAAGGAGATTTTACTGCCAAAGCAGAAGAGACTGGCAAAGGCGAGCTTGCAATACTGGCCAGAACAATAAATAAAATGAGCGGTAGCTTGTATCGTTCAAAGTCTCAACTTGAAGAACAAATTAAGCGTAAAACAAGAAAACTATCGCGCTCTAATCAATCCCTCGAATTGCTGTTTCAAGTATCTCGCAAACTTAACGAAGTGGAACCGGGCTCTGTTGATTTTCAGCCCTTACTCAACAAGCTGGCAGCCGTGACTGGTGTGAAAGACCTGGATCTGTGCATTATGACAGCGCAAGGCACGGGCCCTTATGAACATTTGATGAGTACAGAGAAGACGATTCCAGATAAGTGTCAGCAGCAACTCTGTCATGACTGTACTGAGCATGATTCTCTATTCCCGCCTGTTAATGGGCAAATGAAGTATCAGTTAAGTATTGGTGATCAACACTATGGTGTCTTGGTAGTGAGTTTGGATGAAGGGAGTATTCTGGAAGACTGGCAGCACCAGTTGTTTGAAGCCATTGCTGAACAGGTCGCCAATGGATTGAGCATGAAATATCAAAATGAGCAGCGCAGGCGCATCGCTTTGATGAATGAGCGCACGGTGATAGCCAGAGAACTGCATGATTCACTAGCGCAGGCATTATCCTATTTGAAAATTCAGGTGACACGATTACAACGACTGCAGCAGAAAGAGAGTGCTCAGGAGCAAATAGACCAAGTTATTGATGAGTTAAAGAACGGGCTCGGTGCGGCTTACAGTGAACTACGAGAATTGCTAACGACTTTCAGATTAAAGTTAGATGGACAGGGCATCAAAGCCGCATTAGAGCAAACGATTTCGCAATTGCAAAACCGCTCAGACGATTTCAGTTTTACGCTTAATTATCACGTCAGCAATATTCCATTCACGCCTCAAGAAGAAATACATCTATTGCAAATTGCCAGAGAAGCAACCCAAAACGCCTTCTATCATTCTCAAGGGTCTAATATTGAAATTGGCATCACCAGTAATTCTCTTTCCGAAGTGATATTGACGGTTAAAGATAACGGAATTGGCATCCCTGAAGACCCGAATAAACTTAATCATTATGGCCTAGCCATTATGAAGGAACGCAGCCGAAACCTGGACGGTGAACTAACAGTCAAACGTAATGATGAGCGTGGCACCACGGTCATGTTTAGTTTCATTCCAGAGTATGCACGGACGCTCGAGTTAAAGAGTAAAAGTGCTTAGTTTTCCGCGCCTTTAGCGAATTTTATTAGCTGTGAATTGCGACTGATTTCACCTGCAATAACACTTGGTTGCCAACACGCAAACCCAAATTTGCTAATCCTCGTTTGGTTACTGCGACCATAAATTCGTGTTCGCCGACATTAGCTTTAACGATTGCTTGGCTAGGATGATCACCCTCATTGATTGCCACAATCTTAGCTTTGAACACGTTTTGAAAACTGGCGTCACCTGCAGAATTGGCCAAAGCTATATCTTTACTTAAAATCTGCACCCTTACTTCATCACCTATCGACATTTTGGTATTGGGTAACCATAGTTTTTGATCACTGATAGATAAACAAGCTAAATGCCATCTCTTATCAATCTCGATAATTTTCCCGGTCAAAACAGACGATATTTCTCCGTTTAACCTTAGTGGTAGTTTTTCGTTTGTAAGTGATGCCGACAGCGAATCGCTGGATACAACCCTGCCTTCGTGCATGACAACAACATGGTCTGCAAGCATTGCCACTTCTGGCGCAGCGTGAGTAACATACAGCATTGGGATGCTCAGTTGCCGTTTAATACGCTTAAGGTAAGGTAAGATCTCACGCTTTCGGTCATCGTCAAGTGATGCCAAAGGTTCATCAAACAACAAAATCTTGGGATTTAACGCCAATGCGCGAGCTATGCCAACACGCTGCGCTTCCCCACCTGATAAAGCTGCAGGTTTCTGCTCCAATAAGTGTTCAATACCCAACACTGCAATTGCTTCATCCAGGTTCTTCTTGCTTGCCTCAATGGCGCGTTTGATACCGTAATCTAGATTGTCTTTCACACTGAGATGACTGAATAGGCTTGGCTCCTGAAAGACATACCCAACGTCTCTCTTATGTGGCTTCAGCTTTATACTCTTACTTTCCCAAACTTCATTAGCGATGGAGCAATGTCCGGTTGCCTCGTTTTCTAAGCCAGCGACACAGCGTAGTAGTGTCGTCTTACCGCAACCAGAATGCCCATAAAGCACGCTGATGCCAGTATCAGGAAGTTTTAGATCTACATTCAGATTAAAGCGCCCTTTGGATAGTCTGTAAGCCAATTTCACGATTACTTACTCTTCACAAGAGCGACTGCAAAGCTCCGTCGCCGGATCCATTGCAGCAGCGTTAACGTCAAAAATGAGAAGACAAGCATGATCACTGACAGCGTGTGTGCAGCGCCATAATTCATACTTTCTACATGGTCATAGATTTGAATTGAGACGACTTGTGTTTCACCCGGAATGTTTCCGCCAATCATCAAAATAACGCCAAATTCACCAACCGTATGAGCAAAGGTCAAAACAATAGCGGTAAGGATACCGCTTTTTGATAGCGGCAATACGACGGAAAAGAAAGCATCGATAGGTGACGCTCTCAAGGTAGAAGCGACTTCTAGTGTTCGATTTGGAATTGCCTCAAAAGCAGACACAAGGGGCTGTATGGTAAAAGGTAAGGAATAAATAATTGAGGCTATAACCAAGCCCGTAAACGTGAAGGGGAATAAACCAATACTCAACTGCGTTGTTATTTTCCCAACAGGCCCATCTGGGCCAAGCATTAATAATAAGTAAAAGCCCAACACCGTAGGTGGCAAGATGAGTGGCATGGCTACCAGGGTAGTTAAAAGACTTGTGAGTTTGGAGTGAGTTCTAGCCAACCACCAGGAAAATGGAATTCCGAAAAATAACAGGATAATGGTTACCGTGCTCGCCAGCTTCAGGGTCAGAAGCAAAGCTTGCAAGTCACCCGCCGAAAGCACTTATAGTCTCCTGATTGGGTGTTTCAAATCCATACTGTGTCAGTAGCCTTACGACTTCTCCACTTTGCATAAAAGCATGAAATAACCATGCTGCAGGTTTTTCTCCACCGCGTTGGGTAATAATAAAACCTTGAAGTAGCGGAGAGTGCAGTGTTTCTGGTATCAACAGGTAGGATGCATTTGAAGAGTTTGACGCAGACTTGACCAACGACAACGCAACGATACCCGCATCGACATGTCGATTAACGATAAATTGAGTAGTATGAGAAACGCTATCACCATAGATGATTTTTGACGTAAGTTGAGTCCACAATCCAGCTTGTTCTAGTGCCTCTTTGGCTTTCATGCCATAAGGTGCATGTCTTGGATTAGCAATTGCAATTCTCTCAAAGTCAGCGTGAAGCAAAGAGGCAAGTTGGCTATTGGACATATCGTTTTTATGACTCAGCAATACCAATCTACCCTTGGCGTAGGGGACAACGTCCGACGATGAATAGCCCAACGATCTTAGCTGCTGTGGAAAACTAATATCCGCTGAGAAATATAGGTCATATGGCGCGCCATTGCGGATCTGCGTACGAAACTTGCCAGACGAACCAAACGAAGTTTTAACTGTTATGTCCGGATTTGCTGATTCGAATAAACTTACGATGTCTTTCATCGCAAATTTAAGATCTGACGCTGCCGCTATTAACAACTCATCAGCATTCACGACCGAATGAACAAACAGGGTTATCGAGAACAAGATTAGCTTTAAACGCATGATGGTCTAACCATGGTAATACGGGAAAAGGCGCGATTGCTCGCACCTTTGTATCGATTATTGGAACTGCCTACGGATTGTAGAATTCGCCGTCTTTGCGTAAATAAAACCAGTAGTTGATCAATACACAGACGCCGTAAAACACTGCAAATCCAATCAACGCAACTTCCGGTGTGGTAGCCTGGATTTGCTCACCAATAACTTTGGGAATGTAAAAGGCACCATATGCAGCCACCGCTGACGTCCATCCAAGCACTGGGCCCGCTTGTTCTTTAGGGAATACTTGCGCGATGGTTCTGAACGTTGAACCATTACCAATACCGGTCGCTGCAAACAGTAGTAGGAACAACACGAAGAATGGCTTAAAGAACTCTTCTGGCGTGGCAGATTGATAGGCTTCTTGCATGTAATAGGCTGCACCGAGTGCACTACCAATCATAACGATAGAGCATATTTGTGTAACTAATGCACCGCCAATTTTGTCAGAAATCCAGCCACCCAATGGACGAATGAGTGCGCCAATGAATGGGCCCATCCAAGCATACATTAGAGCACTTGGGCCATTCGGGTTAATGGTATTGTGCGTCATCACCCCATCGACCATGACATGGCTATAGCCAAAGATAACTTTAATGGCTAGCGGGAATGATGCAGCGAAACCAATGAACGAACCAAACGTCATGGTGTAAATAACACTCATCACCCAGGTATGCTTGTTGTTAAAGATCTGATATTGACGAGTCAGACTCTCACCAATTGAACCTGGCAACATTTTCAAGATGACTACAGTGGCGGTAACCACCAGCACTAACACAACTTCCTTAGGCACACCGAATCCTGAACCGTTTGCGGTCTCAGGTAACATTAACCACAGGCCAAAAGCAGCCACAACCAGACCAATGCTGAGCATAACGGTTATTAGAGCAAAAGATGTCAAAGGATTGCCAATATTTGGAGAAACATCAGGCGTGCGAATGTTATTCATTCCAAACCATGTGAGGAAGAATAAGGGAACAAGTAATAGTAACCAGACAAAGCCCGCATTTGAAATATAGCTTTCGGTGCCTGCAGGAATTTTACCAATAAGCGTGCCTGATGCATTGATTAGCGTCATTGGGTCGCCGCTAAATGCACCAAAGGCCGCGAATGTCATAAACAGCGGCACAACGATTTGCATCGTGGTAACACCAAAGTTACCCAAACCAGCGTTCATACCCAGTGCCAAACCTTGCTGCTTTTTCGGAAAAAAGAAGCTGATATTAGACATTGATGACGCGAAGTTTCCGCCACCAAAACCGGATAATAATGCTAACAGCTGAAACTGCCATAACGGCGTATCAGGGTTTTGCAGTGCAAATCCCGCTCCAACAGCAGGTATCATCAGCAGTGCAGTGGTGAAGAAAATAGTATTTCTTCCACCGCATAATCGAATAAAGAAACTGCTAGGAATTCTCAGGGTTGCGCCGGTTAACCCAGCAATCGCCATTAATGTAAAAAGTTCAGCCTTAGCGAAAGGGAAGCCCAGATTCAGCATTTGGACGGTAATAATGCCCCAATAGAGCCATACAGCGAAGCCTGTCAGCAAGCTAGGGATCGATATCCAAAGGTTGCGATTCGCTATTTTCTTTCCTTCTTTTTCCCAGAAATCAGGGTCTTCTGGATCCCACTTGTGCAGATCAGACATAACGCTTACTCCAACATAGAATGACATTTATTTGGTCACACTATGGTTGACACACGCTGAGCTAACAATCTGCTTCAGTAGGTAGCCAGGCGAGGCATTGTGGGAACAAAATCCACGATTTCTAGAATATTGAGTGCTGAAAGTGGTACGGCTATCTTGTTGTATTCCCTATATTTAGAGGGTTTCAACGAATGTGTTTTACTACCTCTTAAGTGGTAGCTCGGTTACCTCCAGTAATTCAAGAGAAGTTCACTAGTTCGTGTATAGTTAAATTAAAAGAAAACTAAGCGTTTGTAAGGAGGCATACATGTTTGAAGACAAACCCGCCACCATCATGATGGTCGACGACCATCCTTTATTGCGTAAAGGACTAAACCAACTCATCGAATTTGAAGATGATTTAGCAGTTGTTGGAGAAGCGAGTTCAGGAAAAGAAGCCATCGAAATGGCGGTGCAGTTGGAGCCTGACCTGATCACGCTGGACTTGAACATGCAAGGGATGGATGGACTCGAAACGCTTAAACATCTTCGAGATAAAGGTGTTGATTCGCGTATAATCATGTTGACCGTATCTGACAACGATGAAGATGTTGTTGAAGCAGTGCGTTCAGGTGCAGATGGTTATCTGTTAAAAGACATGGATCCCGAAGACATCGTCGACAAGCTGCGCGAAGCCGCACTTGGCAAAATGGTAATGAGCGCAAAGCTGACTGAGGTACTGGCGACTGCATTAAGAAAACCTGAAAGAGCCGGAAGTCGTGCATTAGCCAGCCTGACAAGTCGAGAACTGGAGATCCTCAAACTTATCGCCAAAGGCATGAGCAATAAACTTATCGCACGAGAACTGGATATTTCAGATGGCACAGTAAAAGTTCACGTGAAGCACTTTTTAAAAAAACTGAATCTGCGTTCTCGCGTTGAGGCTGCAGTTTGGATGGTGAACCATCAAAAAGGAGCATAGCGATGGGTTGTGGATGCGACGCAAAAGGCCTTATGCCAGTAGAACAAGCAAAACAGATCATCTGGGACACTATCACGCCGATTAACGATATAGAGCTATGCAATCTTGATTCAGCATTGGATAGAGTGCTGGCAGAAGACGTGATTTCGCCAATCAATGTTCCAGGCTTCGATAATTCTGCAATGGATGGCTATGCCATTCGCCATCAGGATCTGTCTTCTGACAAGACTTTCAATTTGGTCGGCAAAAGCTTTGCTGGTAACCCATTCAACGGCGAGCTAGACAAGCATCAGTGCGTGCGAATTATGACCGGCGCACAAATCCCGTCAGGTGCGGATGCGGTGGTAATGCAAGAAAACACCATTGCTAACAACGATAAAATCACGATCACTCATGCTGTAAAACTAGGTGAAGCGATTCGTATTGCAGGCGGTGACATCGCAAAAAAATCCGTCGTGTTGTCAAAAGGGAAGAGATTGACTGCTATTGATGTTGGCCTCCTCGCGTCTATCGGTATTAACAATGTATCAGTTTTCCGCAAACTCAAAGTGGCACTGTTTTCAACCGGTGATGAGCTACTACAACCAGGAGACACACCCCAACAAGGCAAAATCTTTGATAGCAATAGGCCCATGCTTCGCGCGATGTTAAAGCGTCTTGGCGCTGAGGTTCTGGACTTAGGTGTGATAGAAGATGATCCGGATAAAATCCGAGATGCCTTTACGCAAGCCGATGCAAATGCAGATTGTGTTATCACTTCAGGTGGTGTTTCTGTAGGTGAAGCTGACTATACACGCGAAATTCTCGAGGAGATTGGTACGGTAGACTTTTGGAAGTTAGCGATAAAACCTGGCAAACCACTCGCGTTCGGCAGATTGGATAACAGTTTATTTTTTGGTCTTCCAGGCAATCCAGTATCAGCAGTAGTCACCTTTGACCAAATTGCCGCCCCCTCCCTATCACTTTTAGCAGGCTGTACACCAGAAAGTAAAATTGCCGTTAAAGCCATTGCAAAGAATAAGTTTAGGAAAAAACCCGGACGAACTGACTATCAACGTGCAATCTGTTATCGCGATGACAATGGTCAACTGATAGTCGACACTGGTGGCTCACAAAGCTCAGGAGTTCTTTCCTGTTTTACTACAAGCAATTGTTACGCAGTACTTGAGAATAGTCGCGGTATGGTAGAGCCGGGAGAAACGGTGAATGTGCAGTGGTTTGATTCAGTGTTGAGATAAACTGGCGATGCGAACACAGCTGACCCAGTCGATATATATACTCACAGGTTTACTGGCCTGTATTTGCGGCGTCGTCGGGATAGTATTGCCTTTAGTGCCAACTACGCCCTTCCTCCTTTTATCTGCGTTTTGCTTTTCTAAAAGTTCGAACACGCTGCATCAGTGGCTACTATCGCAGCCAGCGCTTGGAAGCGTGATAAACGATTGGGAAGAATCCGGTGTGATTGCACATAAAACCAAGGTCGTTGCTAGTGCTTGCATGATGGCAATGATAACCGTTGCATTACTAGTTGGTGAATATACTTATTGGATAATCGCTTTAGTAGTTGCCATATCCTTGTTGGTTTTAGTCTTTATATGGAGCAGACCCAGTCGAGGTTGACGTTATTATATGTATGGTTATTTGATACTTGCTCATATTTTAGGAGCGACTATATGGACAGGTGGCCATATTGTATTGTCTCTTGCTGTTTTACCCAGAGTGCTGAAAGAGAAATCCCCTGAACGTTTGCTGGACTTTGAATCGGCATTCGAGCGTGTTGGTAAACCAGCCATGCTAGTCCAGATCATTACTGGTTTACTGTTGGCGCATCGACTACTGCCCGATTTTTATCTATGGCTGGACTGGGCCAATCCTATATCGAGAGTGATTGGTATAAAACTCACATTACTTGCGTTAACGATACTATTAGCCGCTGACGCTAAGCTCAGGGTCTTGCCAAAATTATCGCAGCAAAATTTATGGGATATGGCAGCCCATATAATTGCTGTTACCCTGCTTTCTATCCTCTTCGTAATAGTCGGCGTATCTTTCAAGACTGGTTGGTTGTATTAGCCCAGCGATCCATTGCCTCTTGATCAGACGACTTACTAGCAACCCACTTCATACCTTCTGACGTCCCCTCTTGTTTCCATAAAGGTGCGCTGGTTTTAAGGTAATCAATAATAAATTCACATGCCTCAAAAGCACTTTTGCGGTGCTTTGATGTCACGCCCACAAACACAATTTGCTCCTGTGGCCCAATTGTACCTACTCTGTGAATCACTCTTATTTGCCCTAACTGCCAGCGTTTTCGCGCTTCGCTGCATATTCGCATGAGAGATTTTTCGGTCATCCCAGGATAATGCTCTATGTGAATACCCGAAACAGAACCCTGGACGTTGAAATCCCTTACTAACCCTGTAAAAGTGACTACAGCTCCATCGCCGTCAGCCTCTTCCTTAAGGGCCTGGTATTGTTCACAGTGATCAAAATCGTCACGTTGAACGCTAATCATAGTTAACCTCCCGTCACCGGTGGGAAAAACGCTATTTCATCGCCATCATTAATTTTTGCGTCTTTTCCGCAAAGGGTTTGATTCACCGCACACAGAACGTCTCTTTCTTCGAGCAAACGCCAGTTTGCTCCGCGTTCGACCAGCTCATGTGCGACATCGGCTACAGTGTTTTCACCGGCATATTCAAGATTTAAAGAGGATGTACCTATGCTTTCACGAAGACTTGCGAAAAATTTAATCTGTATCATGCTGAACGCCTCCACAGTCCAGTTTTACCACCGCTTTTTTCAGTGACTTTCAAGCCATGAATAACCATTTCTGGATCAACAGCTTTACACATATCAAAAAGCGTCAGCGCTGCTATCGAGACACCAGTAAGCGCCTCCATTTCAACGCCAGTATTGCCATTTAATTTGCATTGACAGGTTATCTTTATTTGCCTGGATAACTCATCAGTTTCAAAATCTATGTTGACTTTACTGAGCAAAAGCGGATGACATAGCGGCACCAGATTGGCACATTGTTTTGCCGCTTGTATGCCTGCTACTCTTGCGACACTAAAGACATCACCTTTGGCGAGCTGGTTTTGTATTATCTGCTCAAGTGCAATGTCAGAAACACTGACGTAGGCCTCTGCTGTTGCCATGCGCGTCGATGCCGCTTTTTCGCTAACATCGACCATGTTCGCTTTGCCATGATTATCAATATGGCTTAGCACGGAACGGGTTGACTGAGTCATACCGCTCTGCTCGCGCATCGAAGTGTTTCATTGGTTTGCAAATGCGGCACGAAGTTACAGGGGCCATGGGCACCATTTAATTGCGCTTCAATGACACCAGTCCAAGCAGTCTTGCAAGCATTGGTAGACCCAGGCAGGCAAAAAATAACAGTGTTGTTTGCCAATCCGGATATAGCCCTTGATTGGATCGTTGAGGTACCTATTTCCTTAAACGACAAATATCGAAACAACTCACCGAATCCCTCAACTTCTTTGTCAAATAAGGGTTTTACCGCTTCGGGTGTGGAATCTCTCGACGTGAATCCGGTACCTCCAGTTACAATTACGGCTTGTATCGCTGTATCCGCGATATAAGCTGAAACGCATGCTCGAATAAGATAAATGTCATCTATAACAATCTCTCGCTTAATCACCTGATGCCCCGATTCAGTTGCATTCACTGCGAGATACTCCCCAGAGGTATCTGTGCTTCTATCGCGCGTATCAGATACTGTTAGTACGGCGATACCAAGTGATTCAAATTGTTTGTTAGCATGTCCCATGACGCACCTCAGTTGGTACAGAACACTCGGATGTTTCGAAATGTTGCATCGCAAAACGCCATTGTTCTGGTGTGTTTGAATTGAAAAGGGGTGACTGCTGACGCAGTTGCAGCTTCATTAAAGGGAAATGCGTGCAAAAGCGGTCAACAGAAAAACTGTTTGTACACCGCAGTGTGTAATCCAGGGTTTGGCGGGTCGTCTCGGTGTTACGTAGGTAAAGTGGCAAACTATGTTCACCAAATCTGACATTGCTCGAAAACTTTTTGCCGCTATCTATCATGCGTTGTATTGTGGAAACATCCATTAGCGGCAGATCGATCGGCAGTATCAATAAGTTTTTGTCAGGAAAGCGCATAGCAGCACTGTGGATCCCAGATAAGGGCCCCTTGCCTGGATACAAGTCTGAAAAATGCCCTGCTTTGCCATCATTACGACTAATAACAACTTTACTCACCGATGTTTCAAGTAACAGCTGGTAAGTTCTGCTCAACATGGTTGATTGCTCGATCGTTAGCAATGCCTTGTCTTGCCCCATTCGGCTAGAAGCACCGCCTGCTAAAATGACGCCAATTGTGTTCATGTTACCCTCCTAGCATAGCCAGTTGCTTCGTTGCACCGGTAAATCCTTGATGCAGAAAATGCTGACTGTGTTTTTGTTGAAGATGAGAAACAATAGCCCGCTGTGCACCGTATACATCGCCTACCGACAGAAACGAACGAATACTGACCCCTTGTTCTGCAAACAGGCAAAGATGCAATTTGCCTTGAGCGGAAACACGCAAGCGATTACACGATTCACAGAAATCTTTGCTGTAAGGCATAATGAGACCGATGTTTCCCGCAAATTCGGGGTGCATGAATTCCTGTGCAGGCCCGGCATCGGTTTCTCGAATGATGCGCTGCCACCCTTGTTCTAGAAGTCGATCTTTGATCGTTTGCCCGGCGACATGGTTTTTATCAAAAAAGCTTTTGTTGTCTCCGGTCTGCATAAGCTCAATGAACCGCCAGGTAACCTTGTGGGAACGCAAATAGTCAAAAAATGCATCTAACTCTTTGTAGTTGAATTGCTTGAGCATGACCGTGTTTAGCTTAATGTTGCTTATGCCTAACTGAGCTGCTCGTTCAACACCCAACAGTATTTCTTCCAACTTTTGTTTGCCAGTGATTGCTGCAAACATGCGTGGGTCTAGGCTATCGGCACTGACATTTATCGCATCAAGACCAGCCTGCTTATACCTTTCGATATCCTGATTGAGTTTGAACCCGTTTGTTGTTAGGGCGACTTTTTTAATGCCGTCGACTTTCTTGCAGGTTTCGATGATTTCACACAAATCTTTACGCAGTGCCGGCTCGCCGCCAGTAATGCGCACTTTGGTTGTACCCAGGCCAGCAAACGCTTTCACCAAGGTTTGAATTTCGTTTACGGACAAACCGCGTTTGGGTGTGTTGCAGTCGTTGCCATCCGGAAGACAGTAGTTGCAGCGGAAGTTGCATAGTTCAGTTACTGAGAGTCTCAGATAATTGAATCTTCTTCCGAATGAGTCTTGTAAGTTCATCTAACACCTTTCCAAATGTCGAGCGTTACAGCTCGTGGGCGGCAGGTTGATTTCTCTGACTACCGGGCAACTTCTCAGTTGCGGCTCCAGTACCATAGTTGTTAGCACCTTAGGCACTTGAGCTCGGAGTTTTTGTTACCCTAAGTTTGGCGTAAAAGTGTGGTTTTTGTTATTGCGCTGAAGGAATACTCACAAGGGGGTATAAAAAAGCCGACCCATATTGAGTCGGCAAATAACGCGTGGAGGACGTTATGGAAGCTATGAGCAAATCCCTAGAAAGTGAAAGTCATCATTGCCCAGAGTTTATTGGTATCAACTGCGAAATCATCGGCACTGTAGTTTGCATAACGCAGTAAGAAGTTGGTGTTTTTGTATACTGGATAGGTGGCATTGAAATTAAATTCATTACCATAGTCTACTGACTCTACATCTGATTCAAACTGGTGCCATACACCCAATAGTTTCAGTTTACCAATGCTGCCAGACGCTTTAATGTATAGATCATTAATCCCTTGTCCTGGCGTGGCAAGAAACTTGTCAGCGAACCCCTGAAACTTGTGCAGAGTAGCTAAAGGCGTTGTGAATCCTTTGCCATTATCGCTGCCAAGTGATTCGTAACCTATACCCAAATTCACTGCTGACAATTTAGTGCTTAACTCTAACGCCAGGTAATCTGTGGAAAAGTCTGTTGGATTGTCACCAGTTTCGTTTTGACGCGCATAGGCAAAGTGAATGTTTACGGCGGAAATCTTGCCATCGTAACTCACACCAAGTGTGCGTGTTGCGATTGCGTTAGCGGTATCAAAGTCTAGTTCATATGCGAAACCCGCCATCTTGTGATCAGCATTGATTTTATACGTGACGTTCAGTAGATGTATATTGCCACCTAAATCTGAATTTGGGCTATCTGTACCAAAAATACGATTAACGTTGTGTATGTAGCTGTAGTCAACATTCAGGCCAGACTGATTGTCGTATCTTAGGCGATAACCATCATAGGTTTGCTCATTTTGACGCCAGCCCACACCACCCACGAATCTTTGGTCATTATGATTGATGCGCTGTCGACCAACTGTGAAATGCAGTGATTCAGTTTTGTACCCCACATAAGCTTGGTTGAAATCTGAACCAATAGGGTCGGCAACCACAGGATAGATGTCATTGCCATTGACAGTGCTATTGAAGTTTTCGTTGCCCAGTGCGGTAACATTATCGAACTCTAGTTGTGTGTAGAAGCCACCAAAATCGGCACTTTTGTAACTCAGTCGGGTGAGCAAGGTTGAAGCATTGGCCTCTTTGTCAATGTTATCCTGGTCAACACGCTCGTATCGATATCGTAGCTTAACGTCGGCCTCGCCATCAGCGATCGCTTGTTGAAAATCTGCGAAACCGTTCGCAAACGAAACATTTGGCATTATTAAACCCGCCGCACACATGCTGGCGATAGCCGTTGCTAATCGTGTTTTCATAGTATTCTCCTCACTAAATGCTGCTAGTTATTTTACGCCTCAACAGAAATAAAACCATTAAATATCAGATAGATACCTACACTTACTCGATATTTGAAAATTGAGGTACACCGACTACCTCTTTTGGGGAATTGTTGGTCTTAGGCTTGAGTGGTAAAAAGACTTGCATCAAAGGTTGTGAGATGAACAATGAAAAAAGAGCTCACCACAAAACAAGCAATGCGATATAGCCGCCATGTCCTGCTTTCTGGCTTTGACCTGGATAAACAGGAGATCCTGATAAACAGTAAGGTCTTGATTCTAGGCGTTGGCGGGTTGGGTTGTGCTGTTTGCCAGTATTTAGCCGCAAGTGGCGTAGGCGCATTAACGCTGGTTGACGACGATAATGTTGAATTGACCAACCTTCAGCGACAAGTGCTGCATTTAGAAAAGAATATCGGGAAACCGAAAGTTCGCTCAGCAGAACATTTATTAATGCAAATCAACAGCGAAATAAGCATCAAAACGGTTAATCAAAGACTCTCTTCAAATGAACTGCAGATATTAGTTGCAGAGCATGACTTGGTCGTAGACTGTACAGACAACCTGAGCAGTAGAAATCAAATCAATTTAGTGTGCTATCAGTCGAATACACCTTTGGTGTCAGGTGCGGCGATTCGCATGGAAGGTCAACTATTTAACGTTCTGCCTGACAAGAAAAGTGCCTGTTATGCCTGTTACAGCCATTATTTTGGGGAACAAAATCTCAGTTGTGTTGAATCCGGAGTAATGTCGCCATTAGTAGGAATTATCGGCACCAGCCAAGCGCTTGAGGCCATCAAGATCCTTACTCATTATGGAGAGCCTTTTTACGATCAGCTCAAGCTTTTTGATGCAATGGAGCACAGTTGGCGTACCGTGAATGTAGTTCCACACCAAGACTGCAAAGTTTGCGGACATACTAGGTAAGGTCAGAAACCAATGGATTACATACTATTAAAACAAGCACACATTGTGTTAGCAGTAACTACGCTATTCAGCTTCATCATTCGTGGTTACTGGATGATCACTGATTCAAGCTTGCTGCAGCACAAATGGGTGAAAACTATCCCCCACATTATTGATACGCTTTTACTCAGTTCCGCTATAGCCCTGATGATAATGGCTGGCTTCTATCCATGGGTTTTCGACTGGGTAGCCGCAAAAATACTGTTGCTCCTGTTGTACATTGTGTTCGGAACGATTGCATTAAAGCGCGGTAAAACGAAATCGCAACGGATTCTAGCGTTTATTGCCGCGTTAATATGCATTGGTCTGATTTTTAAATCTGCACTCAGCAAATTTATGCTTTAACACAGTTACCCTGGCCTGCCGTCTACTCTGGGTGCCGACAGTACAGGCAAGTATTTGAAGAAAAACAAACCGAATGCTAAACACCACAGACAACCTGCAAATACCCATAATTGGATTGTCCACTGTGGCCATATCGCTACTGCAATAGACCGCACTATCGCACTGATCACTACGGCAATAAAAGCGACGCTCATTAGCTTTCCAACTTGTAACATCCTGCCGGTATGCCCAAGTGAAACACGAGACATCATGGCCAAAATCATACCCCCAATGACGCCAACGGTTAAACTGTGGATTGCAGTGCTTAATGTAATGCTCGCGCCAAAGAAATGCAGGCTTAGCAATAAAAGCCCAATTGGAATGAACAGCATAGTAAAATGCAAAGACCACACTAATGGCACATTTAACGTGACCCAGATGCGCCACCTCCACTGGCGTATTGTATGAATCACGGCTGCTGTCAGGCAGACAATGCCCGTCAACATCGCAATATCAGCAACATCTTTGAGCAGCAATAAAACCAACACAACCACTAGGCTGGCTAAGGCTGACATTTCCAACCACATTATAGGTAATACTTTGGTCGTTTTTGTGCCATTTGCGGTAAACATCGGAATGACTCTGCCGCCTAAAAAAGCCACAAGAAAGGTGACTAACAACGTCATACCCTGCATACCGCGTGACTGCCAGGCTGCATCAAAACCTAAGCTAGGTAAATAAGTGAAGAGGTTCATCACTGACATGAGTACTAGCACGGGAATAAAAATCAGATTTCGGTACTGGCGTATCCTGACCACCCGTTGACCAACAAAAAATGCTGTTAACGGTAGAAACATCAAATCGGCAATCATTGCCAATGGCAGCATCGACGTCGAACCAGATAAAATCAACAACCGCGCAAAGCCCCACAGGGAGAGCAGAAGCAGTAGTTGTCCTCCTTTGATACTTGGGATATTCGTCCAGGTTTGAACTGCGGTGAGCAAAAAACCTGCGATTATCGCTGCCGTGAAGCCAAACAGCATTTCATGGCTATGCCACCAAAGCATACCGTTAAGTGGCTCGATTGAAACAACCCCCTTTAAAGTCAGCAGCCACAACGCCATGGATAAGGTTGCGAAAAGACTGCCAAATAAAAAAAATGGCCGAAACCCTAAACGAAGCAATGGTGTAGTTTTTTGCTCCTGTTGATTGTCCACGATGTTTAACACGGCTATTAATCCTGTTCGAGAAAATTATGTTGCTGGGCTTCTAACACTCGGCTTTTATAGCGTTCGCGCTTTATAGCTAAATGCATTAACAGCATACAAACCGCCAACACGCCGTAGAGGAGCATAAAACACGCACTGTAGACACCGGCAATGTCGACCGCCAGCCCAAAAAGAATAGGGAGCGTGCAACCGCCCAATGCGCCAAGCATGGCTACCATGCCACCGACACTGCCCATTTGTTCTGGATAGTAGTCGTTGATGATTTTATATACGCTTGCGCGACCAAACCCTTGTGCTAATCCAATCAACAAGAGCAAAACAGTAAACACCCAAACATTGAGTTCAATGTAAAGTTCAACATCTCTGTCTACGCCATGGATTGTCATGGTCGTTGGTGGATAACTCAAAAAGAAAAGGCAAACAAGACAAATCCAGAACACTCCCCAGTTGACATTCCTTGCCCCGAAACGGTCGGCAAACCATCCTCCGGCAGCGCGCGCCATGCTTGAGCTGATCACGAACAATAAAGTCAGCGCCATGGCTTGATTAAAAGGCAAAGCGTAAGCATTCACATAGTACTGAGGGAGCCACAGCAACAACGCTAAAAAACTGCCAAAAACAAAGTAGTAGTACAGACCAAATCGCCAGACCCGTGCGTGAGCCAAAGGCTTAACAAAAAACGCCAGCGGCTTCTGTTTATTCTGCTGTTTGAATTTCGGCGGTGATGGAGCAGCTAACCAAAATGCAAAACAGGTGATCAAAACCATCGCACTATAGGATGGCCCAATGGTATTCCAACTCCAAACATCGCGTATATAGGGCACAATAATAAGGCTTAATGCTGCTCCAGCGTTACCTGCACCGAATACTCCCATTGCCGTACCTTGCTCTTTACTGTCAAACCAATCCGTGAGATAGCGAATACCGATGCTAAAAGAGACACCTGAGATTCCAATCAGTAACCCAACGATCACGTAGCCAGAAAAACTATCGATACTGGGTAACAAAACTAAAGGTGGCACGGTAATGAGCATCTGCAGGATCAGTATCATCTTTGGCGAGTATCGCTCACACAAAATACCCGCGGGCAACCTTAACAAGGCGCCTGTGATGATGGGTGCCGAAAGCAGAATACCAACCTGAGTACTGGATAATTCAAGCACCTGCTTCAATTCAACGCTCATTACTGCATAAAGCGTCCAAACTGAGAAGTTGATAGCAAACACGAGCGTTGCCAATACTAAAGCTCGCGTTGCTTGCCTAGAGTGTGAAGCCGTCAAAAACCTACCCGATTAAACTAAAACCAGTATTCACTATAGCGTTCACAAGTCGGCAACTCTATAAACGGGTACGTTTGTACAACTATCATGTGAACCACTAATTACCTCTAAGTAGGTAGTTACTAAAAGCCTTTAACCCACTGTTTTTATTAGGTTAACCCCATCTATACGCGAAAAATGTGTAAGCAACTTTTGCAAGTTTACCTACCCACAAAAACTTCAAACTTACCGCCTAGATGCAATAGGAATAAAGGCGGCTTCGTTTACGCTTGTAATGAGGGCAAACGAGTCGTAACTGACCAAGTAAACGGTTAAAGGTGCCAAATATTGCCACCTGAATCATCACTGAATACCACCTAGCAGGTATCCGTAAAGCATTGTAATTACTGTCTATTTTTATTGATTCAAGTCAAAGACCACGAGCCCAGAGAGCTAATAATTAGTCACAGATAACAAATCCATGTGGAGATTCCCATGACAACTGAAAAATTCAATATTTTTAAATTTACTGGCAAGATGAAAATACTTCATCTGTCTTGGATGGCGTTCTTCATTAGCTTTCTGGTTTGGTTCAACTTTGCGCCGTTACTTCAAGCGGTTAAAGAAACGCTCGGGTTGACGACCGATCAGGTTAAGACGCTACTCATTTTGAACGTAGCACTCACCATCCCGGCCCGAGTGATTATCGGTATGCTGACAGACAAATACGGGCCGAGGCTAGTCTACTCAGCTTTGTTGGCCATCTGTTCCATCCCCTGTTTCATGTTTGCTTTCGCAGATAGCTTTGTACAGGCAGCGATTGCCCGCTTCCTACTTGGTTTCATAGGTGCTGGCTTCGTCATTGGTATCAGAATGGTGTCAGAGTGGTTCCCTCACAACGAGCTGGGTACTGCAGAGGGCATTTATGGTGGTTGGGGTAATTTTGGTTCTGCCGCAGCTGCATTTACCTTACCAACCGTCGCCGTGTTATTCGGCGGTGAAGATGGATGGCGATATGCTATTGGCTTAACCGGTGTAATCAGCTTGGTTTTTGCTTTTGTTTATTACGCAAATGTGACCAATACACCAAAAGGTTCAACATACTTTAAACCCAAAAATTTAGGCGCGATGGAGGTGACGTCTAAAGGTGACTTCTTCTTACTTCTGCTGATGAAAGTGCCTATGTATGCGGCAATTGCGCTGCTGGCATGGAAACTTTCTCCAAGTGGTGTGGACATTCTTACCCAAACCATTGTGAACTCAATTTATGTTGGATTGTTCGCTTTGTACTTACTTGAAGTCTACAAAGTCTGGCAGGTCAATAAAGAAATCTTTAGTAAAGAAGTACCAGAGTTACACCGCTACAATTTCAAGCAAGTCGCTGTGCTGGATATTCTCTACTTTACCAACTTTGGTTCAGAGCTGGCGGTCGTTTCAATGTTGCCACTTTTCTTCGCCGAAACATTCAGTCTCGACCCAGTTTTAGCTGGTCTGGTAGCAGGTGCCTATGCGTTTATGAATCTGATGTCACGCCCCGCAGGCGGTTGGATATCTGACAAATTTGGTCGGAAACCTACGCTGATGATATTAACCGCTGGATTGGCGGCAGGTTATGCGTTAATGGGCTTGGTCGATGGCACATGGCCACTATGGCTAGCGGTTGTCATTGCCATGGGATGTTCATTCTTTGTACAGTCTGGTGAAGGTGCAGTCTTTGCGGTAGTTCCGCTGATTAAGCGCAGAATGACTGGTCAAATTGCCGGTATGACAGGTGCGTATGGTAATGTTGGTGCTGTGACATTCTTAACCGTTCTTTCCTTTGTTGATTACAGCACGTTTTTCTATGTCATTGCAGCAACTGCATTGGTTGGTTTATTCACACTAATATTTATGGATGAACCGCGTGGTCAGATCGCAGAAATTGCTGAAGATGGTACCGTTCATATGATCGATGTAAGTTAATAATAATTCGTCAGAAAAAGGCATCTCTAAAACAGGGATGTCTTTTCACTCACTTAGACTAATTCAATGCAATCAGAGCACACTGAAAAAGACGACATCATAAACGACGCAACGCTTGTTGTGGCTACAGGTTGTGCTTCGATTGCAGGCGTTAAGCCAGTCAATGAAGATGCAGTAGCTATGCATACTCCGACTGACCGTTATGCCTTATCGTCAAAAGGCACAGCTGTTGTCATTGCTGACGGTGTTAGCAGTGCTGAAGCGGGCAGAGAGGCTAGTGACTACGCGGTAAAACATTTTATCGAAGAATACTTCCGCACGCCTGATACGTGGTCAGCGAAACAAGCCGGCCAAAAAACACTCACTACGATTAATTTAAACCTGTTCAAACAAAGTCACGAGTTCACCCACCAGGAAAAAGGCTATCTATGCACGTTTAGTGGTCTAGTTCTCAAATCGCGAACGGCTCACTTTTTTCATGCCGGCGATTCCAGGATCTACCGCTATCGGCAAGGTGCTATCACGCAATTGACGCGAGATCATTCAATCAACATTGGCGGTGGCAAAAACATTCTCGCCAGAGCCGTGGGAATGGATAATGTCCTGCAAGTTGATTACGGGAAATCGGTTTTAGAAGAAGGAGATATTTTTCTTCTGACAACAGACGGGGTTCACGATTTTATCGATGAGGAGAAACTGACTGAGTTCCTGAGTGATGAACGTGAACCTCAGAAACAATGTGAGCGCATAGTGGCTGAAGCCAAAATGGCCAACAGCGACGATAATATCAGCTGCGCGATTGCCAAAGTCGAAAAACTGCCCGCTGAAAGTCGTGATGATTTTAACACCAAATTAACTCGTCTGCCGTTCCCCCCCGATCTTGAACTAGGCATGAAGCTAGATGGTTACCGAATTGACCAGGCTTTGTTTGCCAGCAGTCGCAGCCAGGTTTATCTAGTCACTGACCTGGAAACTGATGAGCAAATGGTGATGAAAACGCCGTCGCTCAACTTTCAGGATGACGTGCATTACATTGACCGCTTTATTCAGGAAGAGTGGATTGGAAAACGCATAGAAAGCGAGTACGTGGTTAAAATCATAACCCAGAATCGACCAAGAACCTGTTTGTACTACTTAATGGAGTATGTACCAGGTATTTCACTTGATAAATGGATGATCAACCATCCGTTGCCCACTCCCAAGAAGGCTATCACGTTAGTCAAACAAATCGCTGCTGCGCTTAAAGCTTTTCATAACACAGAAACTATTCACCAGGATCTTAAACCCGCCAACATTATTGTTGATGATGCAATGAAGATTAAGGTGATTGATTTTGGATCTGTCTTTGTTGCAGGTATCGCTGAGATTTTTATTCCTATAGAGCATCTTGGCGCACTGGGTACGGCTACCTATTCTGACCCTTATTACCTTCAAGGCAGAAACACCGGCATTCAAGGCGACATTTATGCGCTCGCCACCATCACCTATGAATTGTTTACCGGCGAACTACCCTATGGCGAAAAGATAGAGCAATACGTCAATAGCCATGACTTTGACAAGCTTCGTTATGTTAGCGCCACTGACCACAACCCCATCATTCCGTTGTGGTTTGACCGTGCGTTGGAAAAAGGTGTGACACTTGACATACCAAAACGCTACAAACGTCTACAAGACTTTGTCGATGATGTAACTCGGCCTAACCCCGAATTCTTAAAAGATGATCCCGCAATCGATAACAGCAAAGGTTTGCTTTTTTGGCAGATGATGTCGGCCTTTTGGGTTGCCATGCTGATACTGGTTGTCATTTTGTTTTCGACCACAGGATAACTGCTATGGAGTCGACAGTAATGCAAAATCTGGTAACCCAATTTTTTAGTGTTGATCACGAACGACTTGATTTTCTATTCCGCATGTACCGGGAAAACAAACAAAACCAGCGCTACAAGGCTGTCTTGCTTTTCGACAAGTTTAGTGAAGGACTTAAACGACACATTCGCTGGGAAGAAGAATTGTTATTTCCCATGTTTGAAAAAACTACGGGGGTAAAAGGTGCTGGCCCAACAATGGTGATGCGCCATGAGCATGATCAAATTAAAGCCATGCTGGATGAAATTAATGAAAGCTTAAAAAACGACGATCATTCTGAAGCACTGGAAAAAGCCCTGTCAGAACTGCTTCTGCTACACAACGAAAAAGAAGAGCAAGTGCTCTACGTTCAGTGTGACCGGGCATTGACTGAAGAACAGTTGCTTACGCTATTTTTGGATATGTGAGTTTTTCATACTCTCACATAATGGTTTGCTCAACGGATCGCCGCGAAGTGAAATGCACTGGCGACGCTTTACCTATTCTCAGTATCAGTTGTGGATATTGTAATGATTGCAAAATCGGTGGTAATTGTTTTCTGATGTCTGGCTCCTGAATAGCTTGATTCATGTAAGACACAGACAAACCTTGATGTGCAAGCCCAAGTAACAAAAACGTTAATAATCGACCGGTATTTAACCAGTCTGTTCTGTCATCATTGGCGGTGGAAATTACTGCAAATGTCGGACTCCCGTTACGACACTTATCGACATTGTACTTGCCAATGCTGCTGCCCCAATTGAACCAATTCAACATCGGTTTAGATATTAAGTTCGGAAGTGTGGTGTTGTAAAAGCCATGCCCCGTTAAACCATCTGGTTTCAAGCTAAGTAATGACCGCTGCCAAGAAGTAAACTCGAAGCGAAACCACGGCTTTGCAAACTGGCGTTTGACAGCTCTTTCGACCATATCTGAAAACTTGATAATCGTACCGATATCTCTTGCGAGAGACAGTTGTACATCGAGCGTTTTAGCATAGCTCTGCACACTGTCGATTGCTTGGTTGGGTGGTTCAGTATCATCAAAATATTTACGGTTAGTTTGCCTGTATTTGATAGCATGAAACCATGCAATGTCATTATCTGACGGATCGAAGTTTCCAGTTAGGTTGATATGCGCCAGCAAGTCTCTGTCAGTCGTATTTTCGTAATTTATGTTGACCGAACAGCCAAAATAATGAGCAGCAACTTCGATCATGCCTATCGCTGCGCCACAACTGATAATTGCCTCACGAGAATGAGGGTCAACAAACCGGGACACTCGTTTTTTGTCCAGAATGATATCCAATCCGTTGTTGGATAGCCTAAAGCGCCAAGGTTGAGCGTTATAATGGGAGGGAGCCAAAATCGCGTAGTTCAATAAAAACGTGAGCTTATGCAACTCGTCACCATTAAAAGGAAACAAGCCGTCTTTAATTTCTCGTACGTTTTCGACCATGGGCTTTAGCCGTCAGAATAATCTATAGTATAGCTCGTAGGAGCTAGGTTTTCCCTTTTACTAATTGGCAGTGATTTCTATCGGGTTTTCGTTCCTGTCAAACACCACGTAGCGAAAAATATTGTTACCGGTCATCACATCGTTAGTCATTTTGTTTAGATAGGGTTCTGCAGCCTCTGTAGTGGGAGGTGTAGTTGAATCGCCCCCAAGGCTAGCTATAAACACAAAATCCCAATCCTTGTTTATACTATCCGCTTCCTTCACTAAATTGGAAAATTCAGACAACTCATCTGGCAATTTATCAACGACCATTTTAGGCTCAATAGAACCCTTTTTGTCTTCTCGTTTTCTGCTTTTATTGGTCTCGTCAGTTTTTGCGAACAAGAATAACAAACGCTGCTTTTCGCTTTGCTCTTGCGCTTTAGATAGAAGGTCGGAAAACATACCAGACATAACAATAGGCTCCTGGGAAATTGCTAACTCAAGCGTACACATCGTTTTCCCTCAATACCATTGTGCACAAGGGGTATTGAACTACCCCTTATTAGGTAAAAAAACACTGCATTGCGCCAGCTTAATTGTGAACCCGCGTGTGAGTGTGGTAGTGACGAAGGGCATGCTCATCCCTCCGTCCTTTAGAAAAAGCAGAGACACGTTTTAAGTATCCAATTACGCGAGTTCCATGATCGATATCTTCAGAGCCGCATGATGGACACGCATATAAAGTGCGTTTATCGATAGCTTCACAAGTATTGCAAATCGTAATTTTTACGTTCACACAAAAATAGTTACACCCCGCTTTCGCAGCGATATTTAGAAGATTTAATGCGTTTTTATAAGTTAACGTTTCTTCAAGATTGAGGTGAAGTGCTGAACCACCATCAAGGTATTGATTTAACTCTCTCCCATGCAGGATAAACTTGTCGATATGGGTGGTATTCGTATTCTCTACAAGGTAGAGATAACTGTTGTAGCAGTCTCTGTTAACAACGTATCCATCTTGTTTGTCCCATTTTGCGTTTTTGACGCCTAAGTTTTCAGCGGGTACAAACTCTGTATTGAACTGACACTTAAATTGCTCAGATGCAGCCCTGTTTTGTTCGTAAATGACTTGCAATTGCGCCCTAACGAAATCTTTGTATTTTGCGTTATTACCGACTTCGATACCGAGAAACTCAGCGGCTTCTGCCAGACCGTTGACTCCAAGCGTTAAAAATTGCTTGTCCAGGCTAATAAAGCCTGCGTCATAAACGGGCAGTGCTCCCGCTGCCTTATACTCTTCGATGAGCCGGCGATAGGCAACTTGATACTTGTGTATCTTCTGAACCTCAGCGCTTAAATCTCTGCCATCCTGAATTAATCGGTTCATATTTATAGTGATGACATTAATAGAGCCTGTCGATACACCGCCTGCCCCCAAGCTATACGAAAAGGTATTGTCGGTGATCTCGTTGCGCAATCGGCAACATGAGGCTAATGAATCGGCACTCTCGGATTGGTATACAAAAAATGAGTTACCCTCACTCATTGCTTTAGCGCATGTTGCAGCAAAATTGAGATCTCTGACTGCCCCATCTTTAGTCAACATCGCCGCTGTCACCACAGGAAACGTGAGCACTGCTCGCTTACGTTCATTGTTAAACCACTCCAGGAAAAATGCTTGCAGCAATTCAATATTCTCCCATTCGGGCTTGCTCATGTCAGGAAACACAAACTCGCCAAACATTGAGTCAAAGTAGAATTTGTCATACAACGATATATTCCAAAACACACTTTGATAGCCACGCGCAGCCGCTGGTTGGTTGAGCGCATAAACGACATGCTGTAGATGATTAGCTACTTCTTTAGCATGCGTATTGAGATAATTTTCACCATAATCTCGTCGCGCGAAATGGTCGAGGTAAATCAAGAACTCAACTGTTGCGATCGCGCCCGCAAATTGCGCGCTAATAGCAAAAACCAAGTTTACAAAACTGCCGCAAAAAGACTCAATATGTTGAGGAGCCTTGGATTCACCGCCAAGTTCAGTCAATCCATTTAAAAGAAATGGATACATGGTGATTGAAGTGCAATATGGCTTTAGGCTGGTTTCATCATGCACATAGATTTCATGTGACTCGATCTGTCTCTGGTACTCAAGCGCTAGTTCATGACCAAATAGTTCTTTAATTTTATTGCTCACCAATGCACGATTGACCTGAATAAAATAGTCTTTCATGAGCTCAGCTTCTAGCGTGGCAATGTTTTTGTGCGTCACATTTGCGTTGGCGTCTAACTTCGCGCCATCAGCAGCCGTTTCAGCATTTAAGTAACTATCGATAAACTGCAGTTTTTGTTTTATATGTTTGTCATCGAGCGTTAGCACACGTATTCTCCCAAAATTTATGGTTTAGTAATTCGCCTGTATTGACGTTTATTAGTTTTTGATTGGTCGACGGAGAGTCGAGTCCGCCAAGTGAAAAAATCCACTTACCGGTTTTCAGGAATGACAATTGTTCTTGGATTCTCGGCGATATTCTGGGCAGCCCGGTATAAAGACAGGTCTTCAGCTGGGATTGTCTGGCAATACAGAGCTTTTCAATTAGCGCATCTGCATGCCATTCACCACCAAAGAAAAGCACACAGGTTATAAAACCCTCATATTTTTTCAGGTAAGCTGCAAACAGTTTATTGGTTAGCGGTACCCCTGCGTTGCAGTCCCAGATATCTTTGCTATGGCAGCCTTCACAACGCAGTTTACAACCGGTGATAGTGAAACCGAGTGACACTTCATCAGGCACTTCTTGGAAGAGCACTTGAGGTTCCAGAGAATTAAAGTTGGGCTGCATTAGAAAACCAAAATAACTATATGTTGTGCTATTTAAGCACATGGAGCACTATATGCTGTATTGATCCAGATCAAAGCTCGCAATTACTAATCACTCTTTTAAGTGTTTGTAGTACTCTGAGGGGGGGAGATAAATCAACAGGTAATAGCGATGGGTGCAGTATGGTACAAGAAATACCTCAAGCAGTTTCAAACTTTAATTCACCGAATTTTCGACCATTCGAGAGAAGTTACTTCTTCAGTTTCAAACATTAATTTGCGAGACTAAATTTATTTAACGCAAAAACGAGGTTTGCGAGACAGTTGAGTTGCAAACATTAATTACCTCACACACCTTTTTTTGAACAGCAAAGAACGAGAACACCCATGAAAAATACAATAAAAATCCTAGGTGCGATAACCGCATTACTACTATCACAATTAGCCACAGCTCAGTCCGATGATGGTAAAGACCGCCGCATCAGCCTCACTAATGACACTTCCGTCACTATTGTTGAGTTTTATGCATCTAATATTGACTCAGAAAGCTGGGAAGAAAACATCCTAGATGGTAACTACCTAAGTCCAGGCAACGAGTTTATCATCAATATCGATGATGGTTCTGGCTACTGCTTGTTTGATTTAAAGGCAGTATTTGCCGACGGTGATGTAGTGACAAATACTAAGTTTGACGTATGCACTGAAACCGGATGGATCCTATTTGAGGAATAATTAAAAGGGGCGTAAGCCCCTTTTTATTGTTGAATCAAGGGATAGGCGCGAGCATTCCAACTCTGCAGTTGCAAGTGACAGAGCTTTCTGATTTGCTAGTGTAATTATCAGCGCAACTAAAAGCCTTAAACTCGCTATGCAAACGGAGCAATTGCAACACGTATTAACCCACGTTGAACGTTACATTGATGACGGGCAACACGCTCACGCGATCGCACTGCTAAACCAAACCCTCAAGCAAATACCTCTTTTTTACCAAGGCTGGTTGAAGCTAAGCCAATGCTTGTATCAGACGCAATACTTCACACAAGCACGCGATATACTTCAACATGCTGAACAATTTGACCCGCTTACAACTGAGTTTCACCAGATCCAACAGGCTATGGGCCGAAATGATTATTCAGAAGCCGCGCAAATTGCCCATGAGATGCTAAGGAAGTGCCCACATCATCCTCGGGCGTTATTTACACTTGCTCATCTTGCACTTTTAGACAATGATCCAGAAAGAAGTGCCTGCATTCTTGCGCAGCATATTCAGTTTGTGCCAGCCAATGTAACTTTGCGCCAACTGATGCTGGATAGTTATATACAAGCAGACGATTACGAAAATGCACTAACAAGTGCCGAAGCTCTCGCTGGGCTGAATGAGTGCTTTGAAACGCTGTGGCGTTGGATCGGCTTATTACTCAAATACAGCCAAACAGACACGCTAGTAGAAGTCTGTGCTAGGGCTACAAAATTCGCTGAAAATGAGCCTTTAAAACAGAGTCAATTAGCACTTATACAAGGCCAAGCATTGCGCATTATGGGTCAGCGCGATGAAAGTACAAAAGCGCTGAAAGCGAGTCTTGTCGCCGACCCTAATAATGCGGACGCGTGGTGGGCGTTGGCGGATATGAAAAACTATCATTTCTCTGCTGACCAACTCAGTGCGCTTCAGCGTTTTGTCAATGACCCATCGCGACCAACTAAAGCCAAATCTATTGCAACTTTCGCTCTGGCTAAAGCAACAGAACTGTCGAGCGGGATAGAAGCAAGTTTCCCCCTATATGTGCGCGCAAACCAGCTATTCCCTCTCCAAAACAACCATTTACAACAAATGGAAAATGAGTTTGAACAACGCAAAAAAGCCTACACGGCGGCGTCATTAACGCCACAAGCGAAACCGTTCAGTAGCAAGCCTTGCCCCATATTTGTTGTTGGAATGCCGCGAGCTGGGTCCACGTTAATCGAACAAATTCTCGCTAGCCATCCCGATATAGAAGGCACCATCGAACAACCTACGCTACCTGCGGTTGAGCGCGCTGCGCAGCGGATGTGTCAAAACAAATACCAATCCGACTTTTTTGCTGCATTACCCAATTTGAATCAGCAAGAACTCACCCAGCTTGGCCAACTATATCTGAATAAAAGTAGCGTATTCAGAAGTAAAAATAGTCGCTACTTTATCGACAAACAGCCGTTTAATTATCGCCTGATTGGACTTATCCATAAAATCCTGCCCAATGCAGTGATCGTTGATGTTCGACGTCATCCAATGGATTGTGGCCTTAGTCTTTACAAGCAGTTTTTTCATGCGGGTGTCGATTTCAGCTATAAACTGAGCGATATTGCTAAGGCAATGAATGCCTATGATGCATTGATGAAATACTGGCATACAGTGCTACCCAATCGCATCATTACGATCCAGTACGAAACGCTTATCGCCTCTCCAGAACAGGAAATACGTCGGTTGTTGGATAAAGTGGGGGTATGCTATGACGAACGGTGTTTACACTTTCATCAAAACCCTCGCAAAATACATACTGCAAGCAGTGAGCAAGTGCGAGAGCCTCTGTATTCCAAAAGCGTTGGTCTATGGCAAAGAGTCGAAAGCGAGTTGGCAGAGCTGCAACAAAATATGTGCCCTTCGCTATTATAGCCGACTAGTGTCTGCTACATCGTACTGTGAAATTTACAAGTCTCTAAAAATACAGGCGTTTTACAATAAAAATCATGATTGCACTATCATTGTGCGTAAGCTTGCACTAGCATCTATCATAGAGCGGCGAAAATTTGCACTACGCCGACGATAACCCGCTTCATACGGCGGTTGTCAGAGATGGCATAAAGTATGCTCGAAAACCATAAATAAAAAGCTCGTTAAGGTAAACGAAATGAAAGCACACACACAACATCATGGTATTAAGCGCTCAGCAGTGTCTTTATGCATTGCAACGGCGCTCGGTTTAGGTGCAACGGGAACCGTTGTTGCGCAAGAATCACAAGCTGAACAGGAAGCCACGGTTGAAGTGATTAGTATCACAGGCTCTCGCATTCCCACCGACCCTAACGTCGTCTCTTCGGTACCCATTCAGTCACTGGATAGTAAAGATATTGCATTGTCAGGTGAACTTAACCTAGCCGACGTTGTGAACGACATTCCAGCTTTAATTTCCTCAACGACTTCAGAAAACAGTTTAACCGGTGCCAATGCGCTTAATTTGCGTGGTTTGGACGCTGACCGTACCCTGACTCTAGTTAATGGCCGCCGCCATGTTGCGGGCTTCCGAGGGTCTCAGGCGGTTGATATCAGTACTATACCTCGCGCCTTGGTTGAGCGTGTGGAAGTCACTACAGGTGGCGCTTCTGCGATTTACGGTGCGGATGCGGTTACAGGGGTAGTAAACTTTATCTTAAAAGATGACTTTGAAGGCATTCAATTAAATGCTACTAGCGCGATCCCCGAAGAGTCAGGCGGCGAAAGCTTTGCCTTTGATGGTGCGTTTGGTAAGAACTTCGACGATGATAAAGGTAATGTGGTGTTAACGCTTACCTTAGAAAAAGAGGAAGAATTACTGCACGGTGACCGTGATTGGTCTAGAAATAATGGTTTGCATTCTATCGTGCCCGATCCGAATGATAGTAGCCGCCGCATATTAGCCAACGACATTCGTTACTGGTTAACGTCAAATGAAGGCTCAATTGCTCCTACCTTTGGTGGCCGCGATATTCTCTATGTCGATATCAATGCTAACGGTATCCCCGACTGTCAGGAGTCACTTGGCGGACAAACGGGCTTCCTAGCGGGTTGTTGGGTAACCAACCCTGATGGCACTGTGCGTGTTAACACTGACGGTCCAATATACGACGGCCTGTTAAGTAGTGGCGGTGACGGTGGTAAATTTAACTTCGACAATGACACTTTGATGCCTAATACCGATAAAGTCGTGGTTAACTTAAACGGTAACTATCAGCTCACGGATGACTTAAATGTGTTCTTCGAAGCTAAGTATGTGAATACTGAAAGTAATGTTTATTCAGAGTATGACTCTTACTACGATACGTTGTTTATTCTGCCAGATAACCCCTTTATACCAGAGCAGCTGTTACCTGTTGTAGAGGAAACCGGTGGATTATTATTAACCCAAGACGCGATTGCTTGGGATAATGATCCAACAACCTATGAGCGCGAAACCATGCGTTTTGTCGGTGGCTTTACCTGGGATTACGATATTAATCACTCGTTAGAGTTCGCCGTTAACCACGGTCGTTTCACCAATACTACTGAATATACCGATCAATACATCGATCGTATTTTTGCAGCCATTGATGCCACCACTGATGGAAATGGTAACATTGTCTGTCGTTCAGATCTGGATCCGAACGCAGCCTATGAAATTGATTATTTTGCCTTTAATGTCAACTATGCGAATGGCAACTTCTTCAGCGACCAGTACTACACCTTTACTCCAGGTGATGGTCAATGTGCACCGTTAAATCCATTTGGTACTAATGCATTGAGCGATGCTGCCAAAGACTTTATATCGGTGCGCAAGCAAGACAAGCTGACTGTTGAGCAAACCGTATTATCTTTAACTGCTGTTGGTTCTTTTGAAGTGCTGGACAGCATCTTGGACGATGCGATTGGTTACGCAGCAGGTTTCGAGTATCGTGAGGAATCAAGTGATAATCGCCTAGATCCTATCGAGCTCGGTATCCTTCCGCAAGGAACCTCTTTCACACCGGGCGTATTGGTAAGTGAAGTCTCTCCATGGCTAAACTTTATAACCGGTATAGATAATGTGCAGCAATTCAATACTGCCGGTGAATATGATGTTTGGGATACGTTCGTGGAAGTGCGCTTGCCGATTTTCCTCGACCGTGAATATGCCTATGAATTTACCGTTGACGGCGCTATTCGTATGGCTGACTACTCAACTCTCGGTAGCGCAACAACATGGAAACTTGGATTCTCATATAGCCCTGTAGAAGACTTTAACCTCCGTGGTACAGTGTCAGAAGCGGTTCGGGCTCCGAACATTACCGAACTGTTCGATCCTCAGTTGCCGATCACTGTTAATCTCAACGAAGATCCGTGCGACCCAGCAAACGTTAATGCCGGTACCGCTCAGCGTCAAGCTAACTGTGTTGCTTCATTACAAGCTGTGGGCGTACCGACGTCGGACATTGTTGATGGCAATGGCAACTACATTTGGTTGAACCCTTTGACAGCCCGCTTCAGTGGCACATCTGGTGGTAATCCGGAGCTCGACGTAGAAACGGCAGAGACTTACACATTAGGTGCAGTATTCAGACCGTCGTTTATCGAAGGGTTAACCGTAACGCTCGATTACTGGGACATGGAAATCGAAGATGCAATTGACGCAGTCAGTGCATCTGACATATTAGACGGTTGTTACGATTCAACGAACTTCCCTAATCTTGGTTTCTGTGACCAGTTCACTCGACGTGCAGATGGTGGCCTTAACAGCCTAACGACAGGTGAAATTAACTTCGCCAGAATCGAAGCCGATGGTTATGACTTCTCGGTCAACTATACCTTCGAAGTGGGAGAGGATGAGTTTGGTATCAATCTTGTCGGTACTCGTCAAGAAGCGCTCAATCGCTTCTTCAACCCTACTGACCCAACCGATGTCAACGTTGTGTTAGAAGAAGTTCAAACGCCGAAAACATCGGGTAATGTTGAACTAAGCTGGACACGTGGTCCGTTGAGCATGGCATTCCAAACAACGTATCAAAGCCGTCAGGCATATGGTGCGGTTGAAAGTTCATTAGGTATCAATGGCAACGAAGCACTATTCGCCGATGGCGGTTTCTACAGCAGTGTGACTATCCATGACATTAACGCAAGTTATGAAATTGACGAAAATCTATTGATCTTCGGCGGTATCAATAACCTTGCGGATGAAGAGCCATTCTTAACTGAACTTGCATGGCCAGTGGGTCCAAGAGGGCGCACATTCTTCATTGGTGTAAATTACTATATGGAATAAGGTTTTTGGCATAATAAAAAGCCGTGCTGGGTAACCGTCACGGCTTTTTTTATTCAGTGACCAAAGTCAGTGATAATTTCTACCTACAAATAGGCGTAGTCGCGCAATTTTACATCGGTTTAAGTGCGAACGCTTTACTCCGCTAATTCCGGATCCTGAATGAACAAGATATCCATAATAATAGCGGGCTCCCATTCACGCATTTCTGCTTCACATTTCAAACGGATCGCATCGAGCTCACTAATCGTCGCTATCGAGAATGCATCATCAACAATGATATGCACGAGTAGATAAATATCTCTACCACGCTTGCTAATGCGAACTTCAACATGCTCATAAGGCACATCACCCAGTGTCTTTTTAAGCTTCTTCTCAATTACGGTTGAGACAGCTTCAGGCGGAGCTTTATTGATAACTTCGTTAAGGCTGTCACGCAGAATTTTCGCCGGCACGGGCAACATAGCCAAGCCCAAGACAATTAATAAAACAGGGTCGACGAAAGGAGCAAGCGCGCCATATTGAGTGGATTGCAGCACGTAAGCCAAAATAAATGCCAACAATATTGAGGCACTTAATACACCATCGATCAACCATGTGTGTGCATCTACTTTGACCAAATCAGATACTAGATTTTTGCCTTTAAAACGCATATACAGTGAGGTTGCAAAACACCCAAGCGTTGCGATAACCCCATAAAACATACCAGTGTCATAATCGGCCGCATGTCCGCCCGCTAACATACTATTGATTGAGCTTATCACCGCATACAAACACGTTGCGATAATAATCAACGACTTAAACATGTTCAGTGTGGGCTCGATTGCGGTGTATCCGAAGTGGAATCGGTCGTCATCAGGACGCTGTACTAAGTTGGCAACCTTGAGGGTTAACATTGACATGACAAATGCAATCAGTGAATACGCCGCGTCAAATAAAATCGCGCCGGAGTGCGTTGCAATAGCAAACCCAAATGCAATAACAACAAAAGCACCTGCAATATAAAAAGAGAGCGTCAATAAGCGCTTCTCTTCAAGTTGATGAAAGCCTATGGCCATGGGGCTAAACCCGAATTCAAGGTGCGCGGATTCTACTCTTGTTTAAGAAAAATGATAGAGGGAAGCAACGAAATATTTGATTATTTTTTAAGCATCGCAAACCACATATACATCACCGTCGTAGATCCCCTGTACCGTTAATTTTTGACTCGCCAGCGCTTGCAAGTATTCAATGTGCGCATACTCTATTGTTTGTCCCGGCACAATCAACGGAATTCCTGGTGGATACGGGGTTACCAAACCAGCCGCAATACGCCCTACACTACTTTGCCATGGAATCGCTTCGCGCTTGCTAAAAAACGCTTTCGACGGTAAATCGCTCAAATGAATCGGCGGAATTTCAGTGGGTAACGCACTCTTGTTCTTACGCTTGCTTAAGTTCACAGCACCATCGTCTAACCGTTTTAAGGCATTGTACAACCGCACAATCTTAGAGCGCATGCCACCCAATGTAAGTAACACTAAAATTGTATTGTGGGTAAACTTTTCAATTTCGAGCCCTACTTCATCCATAAGGAATCGGTGGATTTCTTGATTTGAATATTCTAACGCCGATACATCGATAAGAATTTTTAGCGGATCATGGCCAATGTTGTCAGTCTCAAAATGATCAAACATGACTGCAAAGTCTTGCGCTGACAAAATGCGTAAACGCGTGAATTTAGCCATTTGCGCTTTTAGCTCTGCTACGTTACTGAGTAATTCATTGAGGATCTTGTAGCCTTCCATCTCTAACTGTTGGCGGCACACATCTAAAGAGGCAATTAGTTGATATTTGGGCGACGTACTGGTGTGAATAGCAAAGACTTCTTTGAAGAAGTCTTTATCAAATTCAGGATCATTCACATGGATAAATGACGCCTGTGAAAACGCTGAAACCACCTTATGCGCTGAGTGAGTAATGTAATCAGCGCCCGCGGCTATCGCCGAGTAACCACGCAAGGCTGGATGGAACAGAGAATAGGCAAACCACGCCTCGTCAATGAATACTTTGATGTCATGTTGATGGGCAACATCAACGACTTGTTTCAAATCTGTAAGTAAGCCGTCATAAGTACATCCGGTCAGTACTATTAGCTTTGCATCGGTGTTTTGTTCAATTAGCGACTTAATTTGCGTCATCTTCGGCGGTGAAAAAATACCGTACTGAGCATTAAAAACGCTGTCTAAATAAATCGGCATAGCACGCGCTTGAATAATGCCATAATGCACTGATTTGTGGCAGTTTCTATCGGCTATAACCTTATCGCCCTCGCGCAAAAGGGTTTGTAAAATTATCTTATTGGACGTCGATGACCCATTAGTAACAAAATACGAATGACGTACTTCAAACGTATTGGCAACAGCTGCTTGCGCTTTGCCAATCGCATGTGTGCCATCCGATAAAGACCCCAGCGAATCGACGCTTACCGATAAGTCACTGACAAAAACATTTCTGCCAAAGAAGCGATAAAAATCACTGATATACGGCGAGTTTCTAAAACTTGCTCCCCCACTGTGCCCGGGTGTATGCCAAGAATCGTTAGCCTCAACTACATAATCTTTGTACGCCGTCCAAAAAGGCGTTTCATTGCGATCATCAAAGTCATTGATGATATAGCCCAAGATTGACTCCGGGTCAGAGATGATATCGTTGCGATAAAAAAACGATTCAATTCCGCGCGCTTGATTGACAATATCAAGCCCTTTCACCGCGTCACCTAGCACATATACCGGCAGTTCTGGGCGAATTGATTTTATCGCGGCAATAACCTTAGCGTTGTTTTCTATTGGTGTTTTGTCATCGTCCCTTTGAGCATCGGCAGCGCCGCTATCGCTGGTTAAATGTGCGGCCAACTCAAACTCAAATACTATGGAATCCCAGCTGAACACAACCGCTTGAATATCACCATCATCCCTGACCAAAGCCAATGCTGCAGCGACAGAGCTGGCTTCGAGCAAACTGATCTCAACATCATCGCGGTCGAAATCATCAATCACCTTGCCAATACTTGCAGTAATTTGCTCAAGTAACAGCGTTTCATCTTCAATAACTAGAATTTTTATCGCGGGTCGCATTACCTATCCATTCTTTCAACATCAGCACGAACACTGCTTAGCTGTAGATAAAGTGTAACGCCGAACCAGACCTTTGTCGTGGGAACTATGACGTAAAAATACCCGATTACCCAACCCTAGGTGTTTGGCATTCATTTTTATGTTTTGGTGTATACGTTACCTAAGATTGATTGCTACCATAACCTTCGAATACCAATTCTTGTGAGTTAGGGACAGTTATCGTGATCACCCTAGGTAAATACAGGCGTCTATTGCTTATCATCATAAGCGTTACCTGTTGGCCTTGTGCGGCTTCTGTGACATTCGAGGACTTCATTAATGCGCCGCCACTGCCCGCAGAAATTTACGAGCGGTCAGAACAACAAAGGCTGCAATGGTTCAATTTACAACTGGAAACAGAGTCTGATCCGGTCAGAACTTATCAAGTAAGCCGAGGACTGTTCTTTGAGCATTATTTTCTCGGTCACTGGCAAGAAGCGAATGCACTGTGTCGCTCGCATCCTCCGGTAAGGAAAGACTATTACTATCTTGAGTCGTGCTTAGAGGTGAGTGAACCCAGCTTTGCCGAATATCAAACACAAGTCTTAGAATTGATCCACCAAGCTAGAATTGATGAGCGCTACATCGAGGCCGCTGAAATGCTCAACAATCTCGCATGGAAGCAATCGCAAAATGGTGATATCGCCGGTGCTTACCACAGCTATGAAATGGCTTTACAACTGGTGCCCTCAGATGTTGAAGAGCTATTAACGACTATCATGTTAGACACAGCCACCAACTATATAATTTACGGCGATAATAGCTATATTCAAAAAGGCATTGCCTTACTCACTGAAATACGCCAGAAAAGTGAAGAACAGCTAAAGCATGCGCAAAGTCAATACGAGCGCGATATATTACTCGACACCATCATGTTGACCCACTTCAATACCGGTGTGGCGTATTTTATTCACCTCAATGACTACGAAAAAGCATTGCAAACATTCACCAAGGTTAACGCCAGTGACTCATACTACACGCCTTCTTCGCTGACCTTCTCAGCGTTAGCGGCCGCCCACTTAAATCAATTAGACAACGCCAAAGACTTTATTGCTCAGGCTTCTTCTCTACCTGATAGTGACGAAACGGTTGAGGCTTATCTTACGTGTTATAGAGCGCTTGCTGCTAACTTCTGGGAAAAGAGCACTGACCTTAGTAGTTGTGTTCACTTGTCTCCCGATACCAGCACTGAAGTACTAGTCGATATATACAAACGCCTATCTAGCGTAGAAAACTCACAGTTTTCACGCATTGGACTGGAAAAATTAAAAACATTATTTGTCGAAAAACTCGAACCCCAGTTGCGCAATAGAGGCGCAGCAGCAGCCTCTAGTGCCGAATTGAGAAGGCTACAGAAAGAGTCAGATTTAAAGTCTCTAGTCCTGCAACAACAAGAAATGCTGCAACACGAACGAGAGTTAACGCATGCTACGCAGCGAAAATTATTTATCGCCGTAGCGCTTGTTTTATTCTTCATTGCCGTTTTTATATACACGCAGTGGCGGCACAAGCAAAAACTAGCCTATCAGTTTCGCCAGTTAAGCATTCTTGATCCGCTTACTAATTTGGGTAACCGACGTTTTCTTGAAGAATATATCAACCGGGAATTGTCATTATTAGACCGAACAAGTAATAGCGATGTCATGGGGATTTACGTTTTTGACATTGATAATTTCAAACGTATCAACGACACAAAGGGTCACAAAATAGGTGATAGCGTGCTACGAGAATTCAGTACAAGATTACAGCAACAGACCAGAGGCGCTGATACTTTAGTGCGCTGGGGTGGTGAAGAGTTCATGTTTATAACACGCTGTGAAAGTTCAGCCAAAGTGATGGAAATAGCAGATCGGTTGCTCGCTGTTATCAACCATAAGCCTTTTGATATTGAAGATGGAACCGTGTTACCGGTTACTTGTACTATTGGTGTGGTTACCTATCCATTTGTTGATTCCAGAGGTCGTGAACAATGGGATCGGTTAGTAAGTCTTGCGGATTCAGCACTATATTACGGCAAATCACTAGGGAAAAATTGCTGGGTGTTCGTCGATAATCGTGCTATCAACAACACAGATGAGTTAGACAGGCTCTGTTCAATTCCGCTGCAAGAATCGATTCAAAGTGGCGCTGTTGAAGTTAAAATCAGTAATCACTAAACCAATAATGGCCACTATAGATTTTATACTGGGCATTTAATTAAATGACATTCGACCCATGAAGATTTTCGACAACCCTAACGCTGAATTACGCAGTAAATTTGGCCAGTACCAAATTGCCGTATTAGGCGACGTAGTAGCGGTTTCAGCCGAAGGAATTGCTGATAAAAAGGCGATAGAGCGCTACGGCCGCGACATGATGGATGTTATTAACAAGTTCTCGGGAAAAAATTGGGCTTTTCTAGGCTTACTTCACGGTCAGGCGCTATTAACTAAAGAGGCTGAAAGTGCATTGCGACGATCGATTCAATGGCGCGCATTACACGGTATGGCGCTAAGCGCACTGGTCACCGGCGAAACCGTCGTCGAGACCATTGTAAAAAACCAGTTTGAAAGGGTTTATGAGCAAACGGGTATTCAGGTAAAAATTTTTGAAACCGAGCAAGGAGCACTTAATTGGCTTGCTGAGCGAGGATTTAATACCGTCCCTCACAAGTCTTAATCGCCTCTGAAATATTCTGTCGCGTTGCTAGCGTAGAATAAGCCATCCAATAGTTGTCTGAGCCAATTATATCGACCCCAGCTTCGGCAAGATCGATGTATGCCTGCACATCACCCGTTTGTAGCATTTCATTTTCTAAATGCCAAAATGCACCTGCCGCGAATGGCAGATTTAAGCTTTCCAACTCCGGCCAAACTGGCTTGTCAGCGCCATCAACAACTCCGGTCCAAGCGACGATTTGTGATGCAGAAACACCTGCCTGCTCAAGCTCTGCTAGATCGTCTCTATCGTTTATTGAATACGAAAAGCTTAATTTCGGCTCAAGCGCAATAGAGGTTAAAACGTTCTCTAATCGATAGGCAATAATCAATGTGGAATCAACCGCATCAGCCTCAACAACCGCCTTTACAACTTGAGCGTAATCAATACCACGCTTTAAATCCAATTGCACAATAGCCCGCTCATCTGCCCAAGCCAAGACTTGTTGTAGTGTCGGGATAGCAAACTCTGTGGTATTGCCGTCATTGTCCACAAGGCGGATGTCAGCAAGTTCAGCCAAGGTGTACTCACCTAGGTCACCCGATCCGGTTGTGGTGCGGTCTAGGGTAACATCATGCATTAATACAAGATGTCCATCGGCTGTCTCGCGAATATCAACTTCAAGCAACATAGGCCCTTGTTTAAGTGCCTCTTGCATCGATTCTAGCGCGTTTTCAGGGAAACCAGGTTTGGGTCCTGCGCGATGCACACTAACCAACGTGGCTTTGTTGTGGGCTAAACAATTAATATACTCAGCCACATTTTCTGAAGGGTTCAGAAAGTCATTTGGGGGGACGGCTCCCGCACTGGCAAAAGAGGTCATACACAAAGAGCCCAAAACGCCAACAGTGCATGCCGATAAACGAAGGTAAGAAGCCATATCAAAATCTTTCAATCTCAAAGTTGCTAGCATCTTACCTCGCTTGACTCAAAAATAAACCTCACTCAACGTGTTAAACACTCGGATTAGACCAAACTGCATCTCATCAATAAAAGTGTGCAATTTCTCTTGCTTTAGCGATTGTGGATTGGCGCTTAGTAACTCTTTTTCAACCTGTGTAATGTCACTGATAATCGCATCGGGTTTGGGTAAATGACATAAACTCGCCTTCATGGCACAAAGCGTATGATACAAAGAGCGCGGAAAACGTTCTTCTAACAATAAAAACTTGAGTACGTCTGGTCGACTAATCCGCAGACGCATTTCTCGCCGATACATCTGATATCCAGAAAGTGACTTGAGCACACTCATCCATTGTAAATTTTCAAACGCTATTTGTTCGTTTTCGGTTTTCTCAAGCAGGGACGCCGACCGCACATCGATGATCCTTGTAGTCATATCAGCGCGCTCTATATTCCGGCCAATACGCAGAAAGTGATAGCCCTCATCGTGAGTCATAGTTCCCGCTAAAATACCCGTGATTTTTTGGATAGATTCAATAATCTCCGTCAGAAATTCATAACGAGTGCGCCGCGGTATGGCTTTACTTCCTTGCTCTTTGGTGAACAAGTACAACTCGTTGATCTGCTCCCACACCTCTCGCGGAATGATTTCTCTAATTGTCCGTGCGTTTTCACGTGCGTATCCCAATGAAGAAAGTAATGACCCCGGATAATCGCTGTCACTTACCATAAAAGTAATAACGCTTTTTTCTTCCGCGGATGCGTACTTTTGATCAAATTGTGCTTTTCCAGATACGATATCAACAATCGGCTCCCAGCCCAGTGTGATACCTCGCGGTAAATCGAGCAATAAATTGGCATTGACGTTGATTAAACGCGCCGTATTTTCCGTGCGCTCCAAATAACGGCCTAACCAACAAAGATTGTTTGCAACTCTTGAAAGCATCTTATTGATTCTCCGTATCGATTATCCATGTATCTTTACTGCCACCACCTTGTGATGAATTCACCACGGTAGAACCCTTAACCATGGCAACCCGAGTCAATCCGCCCATGGTCACTTTGGTTTCCTTGCCGCTTAATATGAACGGACGTAAATCCAGATGGCGCCCTTCAGCCGTGGTTTTAACCATAGTCGGCGCTGTAGAGAGTAAAAGCATGGGTTGTGCAACATAATTTCGAGGGTCTGCCTCAATTAATTTGCGAAATTTGTCGTGTTCTGACTTATCCGTATGTGGCCCAATTAACATGCCATAGCCACCGGATTCATTTGCTGGTTTCACCACCATTTTTTCTATATTAGCCAGAACGTACTCGCGCTCCTCAGGATTGTTGCATCGGTAGGTTGGCACGTTGGGCAAAATGGCCTCTTCACCCAGATAAAACTCAATCAGTTTAGGCACGTAGCTGTAAACAACTTTATCGTCGGCCACGCCGCATCCAGGCGCATTTGCCAGTGCGACATTACCGGCCTTCCACGCACGCATGACCCCCGGTATACCGAGCGCTGACTCTGGGTTAAAGACCTCCGGGTCTAAAAATGCATCATCAATACGACGGTAGATCACGTCCACTCTACTCAATCCGTGGATAGTACGCATATAAACGCAATCGTCATCTTCAACCACTAAATCGTCGCCAACCACCAACTCTGCGCCCATCTGCTGAGCCAAGTAGGCGTGTTCAAAATACGCCGAGTTATAGATGCCAGGTGTTAATACAACGATTTCAGGCTCTTCAATATTCCGAGGTGAGAGTGCTGCCAACATATCGTAGAGATCAGATGGATAATCATCGACCGGTAAAATGTCGTAGTGCTCAAACATTTCCGGAAACACACGTTTCATAACTTGACGATTTTCGAGCATATAAGAAACGCCTGAAGGTACCCGCAAGTTGTCCTCCAGCACATACATGGTACCGTTTTGATCCCTAACCAAATCAGAGCCACAGATATGCGCCCAAATACCCAAGGGCGGACTAACCCCCCTGCATTGCGGTAAGTAATTTTTAGATTTCTCTAACAAATTCGCCGGAAAAACACCGGCTTTGATGACCTTTTGCTCGTTGTAAAGATCATCAATAAACATATTCAGTGCTTTTACGCGCTGCTTTAGGCCGCGCTCGATTTCACGCCATTCGTTTAAAGGAATTAAGCGCGGAACGATATCAAAAGGCCAAGCGCGATCGATGCTGCCTTCCTCATCGTTGTATACGCGAAAGGTAATACCCATGACTTTGATCGCAGAATCAGCTGCTGCTTTATACTCGGTGAGCTCTGCGTCACTCAGCCCCGCCAAATATTCACTTAAGTGGAAGGCGTAATCTCGCGGTTTCCCTTGCGCTTCGATTAACTCATCGTAAAACTGACCAACGTGATACTTGTCCCACTCAATTGCCATTTAACACTCCGTCTAAACTGCAGTTTGCCTTTAAAACAACTATTGTTATACCTTAGTCGAGCAAACCAACCGGAGCAACGTTTTGACTTACTGTTTAGCCGTAAAAGTGAACAAAGGTATTGTTTTCGCATCAGATTCTCGAACCAATGCGGGCGTCGACAATGTCGCTACTTACAGCAAAATGAGTCGTTTTGTATTTGCAGATAATCGAGTGCTGGTTTTACTCACGTCAGGAAGTTTGGCGACATCACAGGCTGTAGTAAACGGAATAAAAAAAGACCTTGCCGATCCAGAAGCTCAGTTTGACATTAGTAAAGGCACAGACTTACATGAAGTGGCGCGCTACATAGGCGCACTCAGTCAACAAGAGCAAACCCGTCACAGCGAAGCAATGACACGCTCTAAATCAAGTAATGAATCAAGTTTTATTCTCGGCGGTCAAATCAAAGGCCAAGCAAGTGAGATTTTCTTGATTTACCCACAGGGAAACTTCATTACGGCATCGGCAGAAACTCCTTATTTGCAAATAGGCGAACACAAATACGGTAAACCTATTCTCGATCGCCTCATCACCCAGTCGACAAGCTTAGAGGATGCGGCTCGTTGTGCCATAGTCTCTGTCGACTCGACGATCAGAAGTAATCTTTCTGTCGGTCCACCTATTGAACTTGCCATACTGACAGAAAATGCAATAAGCGAGCCTTATCACAGCGTACTAGGTCAAAACTCGATGTTGTACAAATCCGTGCAAAAACAGTGGAATGAGGGCTTAAAACGCGCATTTAAGCGCTTACCGCGGTTTGAGTGGGAACAATAAGCACAGAGCTGACACGATGTTGCTAATTTGCCATTATCACATTGTGCACAAAGCGCAGTTTGTTTAGTGCACTTATTGAGATCACAAACGGGTACGCATCATCGTGCCCCATACTGCGATTTAAACTGTTTAAAGCCGTTGACAATTGGCACCAGTCATTAAATAAATGGGTGAAAGTGATGGCACTGTAATCGTTGTCGCGATGTGCTTCACTGGAAATCGGATTTGCGACTCGATTGCCAAACACACTGAACTCAAATTGACTTGCGGTTTCAAGTGTATCGACCATATGCAGATAGTGCGCCCAGGTTTCAGCCCAATCTTCCCATGGGTGCATGCTCGCGTAAGCGCTAATCCAGGTTTCCTGCCAATTTTCAGGTGGACCGTTGTCGTAATGGTTTTTTAAAGCTGCCAAATAATCGAGTCGCTCATCACCAAATAGAGTCCTGAACTCATCAATATGCGGACTATCATCGATGAGGCGATCCCAATAGTAATGCCCTGACTCATGCCGAAAATGCCCGAGTAACGTTCGATAACGCTCGCCCATTTTTTCGCGCATCTCCATTCTCGCGCTGGTAATGGCCTCATTCACATTAATGGTGATCAAACCATTGGCATGCCCCGTGGTCACAAACTGTTTTACCGTAAGCTCGTTGCCGTAGGCATCTTGAGTTTGATCTTTTAAAAAAGCGAAACCCAACCCCCTTTCAGGGTCTTCGCCTTTGCCAATAATAGGTAGCTCCAAGCGCTGACAAGTATAAAGCAGTCGTCGCTTGGCCTGCTCGAGCTTGTACCAAAGCTTGATATTGCCCGGCTCATCGAGATTGGGGATGGTCTCATTGAGTCGACACGACTCGCAATACTCATGCTCGTCATCTAATTCAACCATCCAATTACATACATCATGTTCACTGTAGTTCTTACAGCGCTTATATAATTTGCCATTAAATGTCGCTTGCAAGTCACCATTAGCATTTTCGATAAATGCGCTTAAACGACTTTCATTGGGAATAAATCCTAACGTCAAACCACACGCCATACACTTGGTATTGGGAAAATGTAACGTGTTTCCGCACTGGCAGGTAAAAGTTCTCAAATCTCAGTATCTCAGGTCATTAAACGCCTAATAGTGTGTCTAATCATAGACTATAGGCAGCGTAGTTTGGTTGGCGAAGATACCGCTAAAAATTATTGCTGCCAAGCACTATCGGGGATCAGAAACAACTAGTTAAGACTCAATCCGCTTTTGTGCGCAGGACGTCATCACTCCCCTCCTGATGCAAGTTTACTGCACGAATAGGGTAAGGAATGACAATACCCTCTTCGGCATAGCGTTTGTGTAGTGCTTTGATAAATGCCGAGCGAATGAAAAAACGATTGAAATACTCCTGTGCTCTGAGCATTACGGTTAAGTTGATACTGGAATTGTCAAAGCCGGTGAAAATCACAAAGGTTTCATAATCGGGAATCGCCCACTTATGACTGTGCAAAATTTCATGGGCGACTTCGAGTGTTACTTTCTCAACGTGGTCTAAATCGGAGTCATAGTGAACACCAACGTCTACCGGCACGGAAAGTTGTCGTTCAGGGTAGTAATAATTGATGATTTTAGACTGCGCCAACACGCTATTGGGCATGATCACAATATTATTGGGTAACATTTTTATCCAGGTGGAGCGCCAACCGATTTTTTCAACGAACCCCTGTTCGCCGGAATCCAACTCGATGAAATCACCAACCCGAATAGGCTTATCTGCGAGCATCTGTATACCAGAAAAAAAGTTTTCTAGCGTTGGCTGCAGTGCTAGCGCGACGGCTAATGAGCCAATACCTAATGACGCGATTAATGGCGTGATGGATATACCCACGGCGCTAAACACCAGCAGCACGCCAAGGACAATGATGACACCGCGTAGTAAGCCGCGTAGTAATGTACCGCTGCTGCGTAGACCGCTGCCTTTGGTAGTTATCCGCGTGACAGTCATGCGGCCAAAATGGTCGGCATATACTAACACGGCCAAAATACAGCATAGCTTCGCCAATAGGGTTAAATGTGTTACCCACTGCTGCGCAAAAACTTCATACCAATACAGAAACTGTGTAGTAAGCAATAAACTAATGGCGAGTATCACTAAGCTTAAAGGCCGCTTCGCTGCGCGAATAGCAATACCCGGCCATGAGTAATTTGTTGCTGCGGCCCATTCTCGAAGATAAAAATACAGTCCGCGTTTTAACAGCCATAGCAACACAAAAACGCTAAAGAAAACGAAAGGACCCATCGCCCAAAATGGCACAAATTCAGTAAACCAATTTAATACCGCTTGCTTGCTAGTCATCACTGTCACCCTCTCGCACGATTGCTTGCCAACAAGGACTGCAATTATTGCACCGCTAAAAAGCGCTAACATAAGAGCAAAAAAGTGAGTGTAATCAGTCAGGTATGTTTTTCATGTATACTCATAAAAAACGAGTGCACTAAGTTTGGGATAAGTTGCACCAACCATTCAAGCGTGAACTGCAAACAAAAAAAGGGCAAGCCCTCTGGAGTAGGCTTGCCCGCTATGATTGAGCCAGGACCAGTGACACTCAATCGCTTACCTTACTAAGCAAGTGCACTATACAATAAACAAGCGCCGATGCAAATGCAATTGATAACTATTTTTATTTGCTTTAAGTGATTGGCAAGGAGGAAAGTTACCTGTTTTTGCCTATGCTTATAAAACACGTCTTCCCAGTATAGTGTTGGCTGTATTGAACGCGGTTGGATTTAAATGGTCAACACTCTATAAAACGCAGTAAATGCCCCGAAAAAAGGAATAGGTATGCAAGCTTTAGTTCGATTGCTGATGTTGCCCATCAAGCTTCTCGCTTTGCTCGTAGGTCAAATTAGTTGGTCCATGCCGCCATGGCTAGTGGCACTAAATCAACTTCGAACACGCAAACCTGCAGCTTTCACCTTTACCTTGGTTGCTTTTGCAGCCTTATCCTACGCCTTATACAGCGGATTTTATTACTACCAAAACCTACCTCAACCGCAACTGGTCACCGCTCAGATAGAGTCACCACCCGCTTTAACTGAATATGAATTCGATATTGAGGCTGAACCCAACCCGTTGTATGTGCAATTCGTATTCAAACAGCCCTCCACAGAATCCAGCGGCGATCTTTCACAACTGGCCGAGTTTCCGTCAGTTGCCCCCTTGGCCGACGTTGATGCTTTGATTAACTCAGGTATCACGATTACTCCCTATGTGGAGGGTGAATGGCGCTGGTACGACGATAGAACTATCGAGTTTAAGCCACTCGCAGACTGGGAACCCGGCAAAACCTATACGTTAAACTTTACGCAAGATACATTTAGCTCCGGACTAGAATTTGAGTCTTACGAGTATCGATTTACCACCCAGCCTTTTGCGTTTGAAGTTCGCGGTAATGGCTTTGAATTAACCCCAGACCAAGGTCTTGGCCAAGCTTACGTTGAGTATCGCTTTTCACATCCCGTAGACATCGCCAGTTTTAAAAAGAGGTTTAAAGCTGGATATCAAGCCGACGATGGGGAGTTTTCAGAGCCAATAGCGGTAGATTTTGCTTTCAGTGACAATCAATTTTCAGCTACTGCGGTTATTCCTGTTACCGAATTACCTGAACAGCCGCGCATCATTCAAGCCCAACTGCAATCGGGTGTATCCAGCGCTATCGGCGGCGAAGGTTTGCAAAAGGATAGTATTGAGCGCGTTGTCATTCCCGATAAATATAGCTTCTTAAAAGTTGAAGAGTCATACACTGAAATTCTGCGCAACGAAGACAATACGCCCGAGCAATTCTTGATGCTGAGCTTCACCGATGCTATTTCACGCGCAGTGTTATTGGACAAGTTAGAGCTCTACGTATTACCCGACAGCGACCAACCCAATGGAAAGTCTTATTGGCGTTCGCCACGGGAAGTCACCCCACAAATTCTGGCCCAAACACCGCAATTAGACTTTGTTCTAATGCCAACAGCTGAGGAAAGCAGTCGAGACTTCCAACTGCGCTTTGATACTGATTCCAAACACCAGTTGTATTTGCGAGTAAATAGCGGCTTGAAATCCAGCAAGGGATTCGTGCAACGCACCCCGTTTGACAAAGTGCTAAATGCACCAGATTATCCGCAAGAAATCGCTATTATGGGCGATGGTTCAATACTAACGACGAGTTCAGATCAGCGTTTACCCTTTCTTACCCGCGGTATAAACCATGTCAAAGTCAGAATAGGTCGAGTAAAAGACAATGCACTTTTTCACCTAGTCTCACAAACTCAAGGCGACATCAGTAATCCAGATTTTACCGGTTGGGATTTCAGTGCCGAGAATTTGGCAGAATTTGAACAAAGGATCCTGCGCGTTGGCCAGCAATCCACACACATAAAAGAGGCTGATTTTGCGTCGATCTCGTTGGGTGAGTTAATGCAGCAATCCAGTCAAAATCTGGGACTGTTCTTTGTCGAAATCGTCGGCTGGGATGCACAACGAGAACGGCAAATATACGGCGCAGGTGACCAGCGACTCGTAATGATCACGGACCTAGGTGTCTTAGTGAAGACCGACAATGACGATCGCCATCATGTCTTCGTGCAACAACTATCTGCCGGCAGACCACAAGGTGGTGCGAAAATCGAATTAGTCGCGAAAAACGGTACTGCGTTATTTAGTAAAGTCACCGACGCTAATGGCTATGCGGTGTTCCCTTCAACGGAGGGCTACGAGCGAGAAAAAACACCAACGGTCTACGTTATCTCGCATCGTGACGATGTGTCTTTCATACCATTCAATCGCTACAGCCGACAAATCAACTTCTCGCGTTTTGATGTCGGCGGCGAGTACAATTACGGTGGAGACAACAACGCAGTTAAAGGCTTCCTGTTTACCGATCGCGGCATTTATCGTCCTGGCGAGACCGTTAATTTAGCGGCAATCGTCAAGTCTGCGAATTTTGCACCCAGTAGTGATTTCCCTCTAGAACTAGTTATTCGTGATGCTCAGTACAACGAAGTAGAAAGTCACACGCTGGCGCTTGGTCAGTTCGGTTTCTTTGACCATCAATTTGTTACCAAACCCAATTTCAGCACTGGCGAGTATACCGCCACTTTGTATCTAGTCCGCAACCGCGGCAAGCAACAATCTCGGGCAAGAGAAGTGGGTTATGTGTACTTCTCTGTAGAGGCGTTCCAACCTGACACCCTTGCCAATCAGACCACAATTAAAGACATTCCAGACAAAGGTTGGGTGACAGCGGATGCGGTCACAGCCAACGTAGAGTTGGTAAATCTGTTCGGTGTACCTGCGCAAAGTCGACGCGTGCGAGGCAATGTATCCCTTTACCCAACGGAATTTAAATTCGACCAATTTGACGGCTACACATTTAATCAGCAAGTGTCAGAATTAAGCGGCGATGACAATATTGACTCGGTTGAGTTTAACCTCCCAGAAAAATCTACTGACGCAACTGGGCGCAGTGTTTTTAATTTAGATTTCAGCCAATACCCGGCCGGTACCTATATAGCAAGAGTAACGACTGAAGGATTCGAGCCATCCGGTGGTCGGTCGGTCTTTGCAACGCGTGCATTCTGGTATTCGCCGTGGCCGTATCTCATGGGATACAAAGTCAATGGAGATTTGAGTTACATACAAAAAGGCAGTGAACGGATCTTAACGCTGGTTGCCGTTGACGCCGAAATCAATCCTGTTCAGCTCACAGACCTAACTGTTCGTGTAAGCCAGCAGCGAAATGTGTCAACACTCGTCAAACAATACAATGGTCGCTATGAGTACGAAACGATTAAACAGCGTGAACTGCTTACTGAATCCCCCCTCAATTTGTCTAAACCCGAGCAAGAATATCCACTCGAGACAGCGACACCAGGAAACTACATCGTCGAATTTATCAGCGACAACGGCCGAGTATTGACAGCCATTTCCTACACCGTTGTTGGTACCAGTAATAATACCGGCAATATTGATAATACCGCTGAGCTTACGCTTAATCTCGACCGCTCGGATTACCGCCCCGGCGATACCCTGGAGCTCAATATTCAAGCGCCCTATTTGGGTAGCGGCTTGATATCAATCGAAAGCGATGAGGTTCATGCATTCCAGTGGTTTACAGCAACATCGCTGAGTTCTGTGCATTCCATTCAAATTCCTCATGATATTGAAGGTAATGCATATGTTAATGTTGCCTATATTCGGGATGTAGACTCTCCTGAAGTGTTTACAAGCCCATTGAGCTATGCGGTCAAGCCCTTCTATATCGATCGTTCAAAACGCAATATCGATATGGATATTACGATCCCTGAAATTGCCCAACCAGGGCAGGTCATGCGTATCGACGTTGACGTTGAGCAAACCTCTAAATTGGTGGTTTATGCCGTCGATATGGGGATCTTACAAGTGGCTGATTATCGTCTACCAGAGCCAATTGATCACTTCTTACGTAAACAAGCACTGTCTGTTCGTACCATGCAAATCATGGACTTACTGTTGCCTGATTTTAAGATCATGCAGGAGCTCAGTGCGCCGGGCGGTGACGCCGAAGCGCAGAGGAACCGAGTTCTTGTCACGGGATCGCGACTGCGCACAACCGAAAACCCCTTTGCTCGTAGTGTCAGAGAACCAGTCGTTTATTGGTCTGGTATAGTCGATGCTCAAGCAGGTGTTAACTCTGTTGACTTCGCTGTACCGGATGATTTCACCGGTGGTTTGCAAGTTATGGCAGTAGCGGTAAACGATGATGCAATGGGCAGTACGCAAGCGAATAATGTTGTGCGCGGCCCGTTTGTTTTAACACCAAATGTTCTCAATCAGGTTGCTCCTGGAGACGAGTTTGAAGTCACGCTTGGCCTTATCAATTTAGTCGAGAATACACCTTCAGATGCTCAGGTTGCCCTCCGTTTGACAACCAGTGAGCACGTTGAAGTCGTTGGCGAATCATCCCTGACATTAGCCGTCGCAGAGGGTGAAGAAAAAGCGGTGACCTTCAGACTCAAAACAACTGGCCAAATGGGTGAAGGTCGTCTGGTATTCGCTGCGGATCTGACCGATGCCACAGGCAAAACATGGCAGGCCAAGCGTCAGGCAAGCTTTAGCGTACGTCCGGCGTCTCCTTTCAAAGTGGCGATTACCTCGGGTGTAGACGCAGAAGGCGAACTCACGCGCAATATCAACACTGTGCTTTATCCCCAGTATTCCACACAACAGCTCAATGCTTCTATTAGCCCGCTGGTTATTGGCGCCGGTTTAAGTGATTATCTCGCAGCCTTTCCCCATGGCTGCACTGAACAAATCGTCAGTCAGGTTTTTCCACTCGTTGGACTGGCATCGTTACGCGACTATGCGCCTGATAACGATGTGATAGAGCAGCATTTTGAAGCCGTGATAAGCGCGTTGCAGCAGCGTCAGAGCTATCGCGGCGGTTTCTCCTATTGGCCGGGCGCGCGTTCAGACGACAATGCAGTGACAATTTACGTTACGCAGTTTTTGCTCGATGCCAAGGAGCTCGGCTTCGCTGTACCGACAAACATGCTCAACAGTGCACTTAACTACATTGAAGGCGAAGCACAAAATCTCTTGCGCCAGACCATTGATGAAGTCAGTCAGCACCGCTTAGTCGATATGCGCACACAGGCTCAGGCGATTTATTTAATAACCCGCAGCGGCACGGTAACAACCAATTTACTCGTCGATTTACAAGCGCGTTTGCAGAAACACTTTACGTCTGCTTGGCAAGCGGACGTTACCAGTACGTATATGGCCGCAAGCTTCGCCTTATTGCAGCAGCAAGAACTGGCGGCGCAATTGTTAGCGGGATATCAATTAAATGACTCTGACCAACGGGTTGAGCAAGCCATTGGTGGAGCGATGCACGGTCTTGCATTAGATGCACAGTATTTGTATTTAGTTGCAAAGCACTTTAGCGATGAGCTACCCACTATTGCGCCGGCAGCGATTGAGTCAGTGACAACGGCCATTTATCGTGGCTATTTCAATACCATTTCCGCCGCATACAGTATGCTCGCACTTGGCGCAGTGCATCAACAGTTGGGCGATGAACATGTAAGAACCCTTGATCAAAGCATTCGCTTTACGCAAGTCGTCGATGGACAGCGCACGGTAATAGCGCCGAGCTTTACGCCATTTGCACGCATTGAATACGCGAGCAATGCCAGTACAGTCAGTGCAACACTGCCGGAGTTTGAGCAGCAACCTTTATACTTCGTCGATGTTCAAGCTGGCTATCCTGCACAGGATCATTGGCAACAACCAATAACGGCTGAAACTAGTGGAATCGAGGTACTACGTGACTTCCTCAACAGTGACGGCGAAGTGGTCAACGAGGCCACAGTTGGTGATGAATTGACTGTGCGTATTCGATTGCGAGCAACAGCGCAGGAAGTGATTAACAATGTTGCAGTTATCGACCTACTTCCCGGAGGATTCGAAGTATTGCGTAATTCTGTCGACAGAACAGCTGGGCGTTGGAATTCACAGTATATCGATATTCGCGACGATAGGATTGTATATTACGGCCAAGTATCTGCGCGTATGACCGAGATTCAGTATCAAGTTCAACTAACAGCTGCAGGAACTTTTGTTGTCCCACAAACACAAGCCGAATCGATGTACGATTTGAGTGTCTCAGGGACTTCAGCTACAGCGACCTTTACCGTCGCTGGCGCTGAGTAATCAGCCTCTTACTCATGTCTAGAGGCCCATTCAGCAAATACATTGCCATTGTAGCTATCACGCTACTGATTGGCAGTGTCACTATTTATATCTGGCTACCGAAACCGTCGCTGGGAAACCAATACAGCTATTCAACGGCGATTTTTGATCGCCATGGTGAATTGCTTCGCTTAACGCTTGCTAAGGACCAACGTTATCGCTTGGCAACACCGATTGAGCAGATACCTCAAGCAATGCGGCAAGCCACCATATTGTATGAAGATCAGAACTACTACTCACATCTGGGCATTGATATAGCGGCGTTGCTGCGCGCATTTTGGCAAACTTATATCACCCAAGAACGGCGTATCGGGGCGTCAACCATAGTCATGCAAGTTGCACGTTTGCGTTGGCGGATCAGTACGGGCTCGATATCGGGTAAACTTGAACAAATGGCCAGAGCCCTCCAACTGAGCAGACATTACAGTAAGGATGAGATTCTCGAAGCTTATTTCAATCTCGCTTCATATGGTGGCAATATTGAAGGTGTTGGCGCTGCAAGCTTAATTTATTTTAATAAACCTGTGCATCAGTTAAGCACTCCTGAAGCCTTGACTTTGGCGGTAATCCCGCAAAACCCGAACAAACGCAATCCAGCGACCGCACAGGGGTTTGCGGCGTTAAGAACTGCTCGGGAGCGCCTATTTACTCGTTGGCAACATTACAATCTAGCCAATGAAATAGACACAACGACCGTAAGTATGCCACTAAAGGTTCGCAGTATCAGCGAATTACCCTTCAATGCGCCGCATTTCGTCGAGCACGTGCTGACCGAACAATCACCAATGACGCATGGTTATTTGCAAACGTCCCTCGATATGCCATTACAACTGCGATTGGAGCAAATATTGCGCAGCTACGTGCTAAAGCGTCACAACGAGGGATTTTCCAATGCATCAGCATTACTACTCAATACTGATAGTATGGAAATCGAGGCTATGCTCGGTTCTGCAAGTTTTTTTGATGCGGCGATTGAAGGCCAAGTTAATGGGACATTGGCCAAACGCTCGCCCGGCTCAACGTTAAAGCCTTTCGTTTATGGATTAGCACTGGATGCGGGCATTATTCATCCCGCAACGATATTAAAAGACTTACCGCGTCGATTTGGCGGGTTCACACCAGAGAATTTTGGCGGTGGCTTTAAAGGACCAATATCCGCCCAACAAGCCTTGATCGCTAGCCGCAACGTACCCGCTGTTGCGCTGCAAGCAGCCTTGAACGACGTGTCGTCAGATCGCTCCACACAGACTTTTTATCAGATGCTTGAGCGTGCCGGTATAGAACAATTGCAGGCTGAAGAACACTATGGGTTAGCACTGGCACTCGGGGGTGGTGAAGTTACTATGCTTGAACTGATCCAACTGTACGCCATGCTTAATAATAATGGTATGCATCAAGCGGCTAATATTGGTATCCCTATCGAACGTCCTGATCCCGAACAATTGTTATCACCTGAAGCAGCTTTTCTTTTGACTGATATGCTACAGAACAACCCCAATCCACTTCGCTCTTTTGCACAAACTGACCATAACTTAGGCCTTAACGCCCAGCCTATTGCGTGGAAAACCGGCACTTCTTGGGCTTATCGAGATGCTTGGGCTGTAGGCGTAGTAGGAAACTACGCATTAGCTGTGTGGATAGGTAATTTCAATGGCCAGGGCAACCCTGCTTTTGTCGGTGCTCAAGCGGCGGGCCCATTGTTATTTCAAATGCTCGAAATCGTACAACAAAGTAGCCGTTTTATACCTGCTATAGACAAACTAGCCATAGCCAAAAACCTGAATCTCAAGCGCATAGACGTATGCCGTCCAAGTGGTGATTTGTATACTCCCGCATGTCCAGAAATGACCCAAACTTGGTTTATCCCAGGAGTCTCTCCTATACGCGCCAGTCAAGTTTATCGCTTTGTTGCGATAGATCCAGCTACGGGATTACGAGCCTGTAATAATTATGCTGCGGATACCATTCAACAGGTATATGCTTTTTGGCCGTCGGATATGACTGCCCTGTTCCAGCAAGCGGGAATATTTATTCAGCAGCCACCTGCATTTAACCCAGAGTGTGACATTAATTACGCGTCTATTGAGGGCCACGCCCCTATCATTCAATCACCTGATAAGCACATCGAGTACTTGATGCGCGATAGTCAACAAGCAACGGTACCTATTGTGCTGCAGGCCAGTGCTGACGCGGATACCCAAAAGCTTTATTGGTTTGCCAATCAACAGTTTGTGGGCGAATCAACACCAATAGCCAATGCCCAGCAGCCTCTAGTTTGGGATGCCAAACCGGGTGTTTATGAATTACACGTAAGTGACGATCTCGGTCGCAGTAGCAGTACCAATATCACCGTAAGGTCCATACATTAGGGAAATGTTAAGCTTGCAATTAAAAAGGCAAAAATGAGACAGTCTTGTTTAATATCCACGGTCGAGAAATAAATTGGTCCTTAAAGCACTAAGAAGCCAGTCGCGAAGAGCCAAACTAATCCGCTATGGCTTGGTAGCAGTGTGTTTTTTGCCGCTGTTTTTTGTCCGCATCCAAAGTGTGGGCTCACCGTTTATCAATGAATTACTTGATGGTGCACATATCGGTGTGTTTTTCATTGTTGGATGGGTGCTCTTTCCACTCATTTCAGGCCATGTAGCTAGGCGCAGTTTATTCTTATTATTCATAACAGCCCTGGCCAGCATCGCAATCGAAGGCATTCAAGATACAGTCGGACGCGCGTTTCAATGGGCTGACATACTGCGTAACTTTATTGGTATGGGGTTGGCAATTACTTTGCGTTGGCGTTTGTACGTCAGTACACCTAGCGATAAAAAACTCGCGGGTATGATGTTTTTCGTAATCGTCGCAGTTTTTGTATACGAGCGTTTTGCCCTTGCTAAATTAGTCGCATTGCAAGCTTATTTTCAAATCAACGCGCCAATTTTGGCCAGCTTTGACTATTCGTTTGAAGCCTCTAGCTGGCAAGGTAACTATGCGTTAATCGAATATACTCCCGGTAAGCTCAACGTATTCACCACTGCTGATCGGCATTTTTCCGGCGTATTTTTTCGTGATTTCCCGATGAACTGGCAGGGGTATGAACATTTAATTATTCGTTTGGAAAACCCTAACGCCTCGCCTATTAGAGTGACTGTAAAAATTACCGATCGAATGCATGAGGTAGGCGTGCATCATTACGATGAACGTTATAATGGTGGTTTTACCCTTTCTCCTGGTAGCAACGAACTAATAATCCCTTTGACGGAAATAGAAAACGCGCCTAAAAGTCGCTTACTGAATCTTGGTGAGGTTGCTCGGATTGATTTTTTCTTAAGCGATAAGGCGCAAGGAGAGCAATTCGCTATCGATTATGTCGCTTTGCAATAATTAAACGGCTAGGCTGCAGTCGCACTCTTTCATAAATCGGCAGTATCTCTGCAACAAAAGTCTGTCTCAACAATCTGCACTCTGTCGATAAGTTACTACACTTCTAACGCGAATTTCGCCATAGTACCCTTCGCAGCAAAACCTCAATGTGTAAGGTGGATTTATATGACGACTCGACTGTGTGTGTTCTTAACGTTTTTATTAGCCGGTACAGCCATTGCTGCGCCAGGCTATTATCGGCAACCCAGCTTGCATGGCAATACGGTGATATTTACCGCTGAAGGCGATATCTGGCGAGTATCATTAGATAACCCCACCGCCATGCGCTTGACGACTCACCCTGCCGAAGAGCACAGCGCAGTTATATCGCCTGATGGCAGTATGATTGCATTTGCGGCGAATTATTCGGGAACTACCGAAGTGTATGTAATGCCAATGTCTGGCGGTGTCGCCACCCGTGTGAGCTTTGAAAATAGCAGCGTAAAGCTACATCAGTGGCACGCTGAAGGCATTGTCTACGCAACCAACAGTCGGGTAGGGCCTACGGGAAGCTGGGTGCTCAAAGTCGTCGATCCGACTACGCTAAATAGCCGCACACTCCCGCTCTCGGATGCGGTAGAGGGACGCATCAATAACGCCGGTAACGCACTTTACTTCACGCAGTTTGGTTTACAAATTTCAACTGACAATGCCCATCAATACAACGGTGGCGCCACGGGCGAGATTTGGCGCTTCCGGTTAAATCAGAACCGTGAAGCCGAGCCACTCACCGCCACCCATGCAGGCTCAGTCCGCGAACCCATGATTGCCGATAACATGCTATTTTTCGTCAGTAATCAGAGCGGCATGGATAATATATGGTCGATGTCGACAGATGGCAGTGATCAGCAACAAATCACCCAGTTTTCTGAATGGGCAGTGCGTGATGCCATGCTCAATAAGGGCCGTATTATTTTCCAGCACGGTGCCGATTTGAAAATCCTCGATCTCGCAACAAACCGCGTATCCACCGTAGAGGTTTCGCTGGTCTCCGATTTTCCCCAACTGCGTGAGCGCTGGGTGAATCAGCCACTTAAGTATCTCAATTCAGCGCGCTACACCAGCGCAGTCGAGAAAGTCACCATCACTGCTCGCGGTCGCGTCGCAGTCGCCAGTACTGATTCCCAGCGTCTAGTTGAAATCGCCACCGACCCAACATCGCGCACGCGCCAAGCAATTTTAAGCCATGATGGTAAATGGGTGTACGCGCTCAACGATGCCAGCGGTGAAATGGAAATATGGCAATATGCCGCTGACGGCTCACCCAATGCAACACAGTTGACCAATGATGCCGTAGGTTTCCGCTGGAATATTTATCCATCGCCGGATGGTCAGTACATCGCGCATGACGACAAGCAGGGTAACCTTTGGTTGTTAAATTTAGCCACGGGTGAAAATCGCAATGTCCTTGATAACAATACTGGCATCGCAGAAATTGCTAGTCTCACTTGGTCAGCTGATAGCCAAATGCTAGCCATAACCCACAACCGACGCACGTCTGAACGTCCGAGTATTTTGCTATATTCGGTCGCCGAGCAGCGCAAGGCCGTTTTGACCAGTGAAAAGTATGAGTCATTCTCTCCGGCGTTTAGCCCTGACGGACAATGGTTGTACTTTCTGTCGAATCGCGAGTTCAATGCCACGCCATCTTCACCGTGGGGAGATCGGAATATGGGCACCCTATTTGACCGACGCACACTGATATATGCATTAGCATTAAACGCAAATGCACAGTTCCCATTTCAACCGCCGACAGAATTGACAGGGGCTACCGACGATAACAGTGCAAGCGAGGAGAGCGCGGCAGACGATAATGCAACCGCTGTAACAATCGATTGGTCGGGCTTGAATGAGCGTTTGTGGCAAGTACCTGTGCCAGCGGGGAATTATACCAAGCTAGCGGTCAACGACAGCTTTCTTTATGTAATTGATCAGGTGCTTGAACCAAATCAAAAACCAGCCCTAAAGTCCATCGCGATAAAACCCAAGACTAAACTTGAAACCTTTACCGATAATGTTGCTGATTATCAATTGGGCAGTGAAGGCAAAAGCCTGTTTGTACGCAAAGCTGGCGGTAACAACGACAATCAATTTATTGTTAGCGCGGGCGCAAAATTCCCCGCTGATAGTAAAGATGCAAAACTGCAAACGAAGCAATGGAAGTTGGCGATTTTACCGCAGCAAGAGTGGCAGCAGATTTTCCGCGATACCTGGTTAATGCAACGCGACTCACTATTCGACGCCAATATGCGCGGTTTGGATTGGCAGCAAGTGTACAGCAAATACTCGCCATTACTTGCACGACTGACTGACCGCCATGAGCTCAATGATATTTTTGAGCAAATGATGGGCGAGCTCAATGCGCTGCACTCACAAGTACGAGGTGGTGATACACCGGATGACCCGAACAAACCCAAAGCGGCTAGCTTGGGCGGTACCTTTGCAGATGCTGATGAGGGCGTTGAAGTGACACACATTTACCGCCACGATCCAGAGCTTCCAGCGCAAGCATCACCACTCAATAAACCGGGTGTTGACGTGGTAATTGGCGATGTCATCACTCATGTGAATGGTATGCCTATAAGCAATACAGCGGGCTTGGTAAAGAGCCTGCGCAATCAAGCCGGCCAGCAAGTTCTGTTGACTATCGCTCGTGATAGCCAGTCCCATCAGACGGTAGTCAAACCCGTCAGTGCAAACACTGATTTTATGCTGCGCTATAACGATTGGGTACAACACAATGGCGCCAAAGTTGCCGACGCAAACGATGATATTGGTTACCTGCACCTCTACGCTATGGGGGGCCGGGACGTAGCTAGCTTTGCACGTGAATTCTACGCTCAATACCAAAAAGCTGGCCTTATTATCGATGTACGTCGCAACCGCGGCGGCAACGTAGATGCATGGATTCTGGAAAAGTTACTCAAGCGTGCTTGGATGTTCTGGCAAACGCCAAATGGTGAACAATCCACTAATATGCAACAGACTTTCCGGGGCCATTTAGTGGTGTTAGCCGATGAGTTTACTTACTCTGATGGTGAAACTTTTACGGCGGGTATAAAAGCCCTCGACCTAGGTACCGTTATTGGCAAGCAAACGGCAGGTGCTGGGGTGTGGTTGTCTGGGCGTAATCGCGTCGTCGACAATGGCATTTCACGGGTTGCTGAATATCCGGTGTTCGCAATGGATGGCCGCTGGATTGTGGAGGGTAGTGGTGTGGCGCCCGATATTGAAGTGAGTAATCCGCCACATGCGACGTTTAACGGCGAAGATGCCCAGTTGCAAGCAGCCATTGATTTGCTGCAACAAAAAATGCAGCAAGAACCCATACCCGCGATGGACGCTGAGCCATTGCCAAGCTCACCAAAACCTGCTGATGTGGTTCATTAACTCTTAAAATGAAAATTTAGTGGTCGCGGACTGAATGAGTCTTCGGCCACTGAATAATAAATGTGCAGCCGCGCGGTGCATTATCCTCGATGGCAATCGAGCCACCGTAGTGTTCGACCATTTTGACGACCATCGCGAGTCCCAAACCACTACCCACAACTTGGTCTTCCGATTGTAAGCGTGTGAATTTTTCAAACACTTTTTGGCGATGTTCTGGTGCAATGCCCGGACCATCGTCACTGACCTGAATGGCATAGCTCGCCTCCAACTCTTGGCAATCGACAGCAATATTGCCCGTCGCCTTGTCGTGGTGTTTGATGGCATTGGAAATGAGGTTCGTCAGTACCAGTTCAAGTGGGAATTTGGGCAGTAAAAGCGCCTGATTAACAGCCGTTACTGAAAAACCCGCCGGAACATCGATTAATTGCACACAGTCGGCCACAATTGATTCCAATTCAAGTGTTTCAGCTTCGTGTTGCTGACGCCCTACTTGAGAATATTGTAATAAGTCAGAGAGGAGTCGATTCATCCGATCCGCACGAGTCTCGATCATTTCAATATGACGCAGTGATTCAGGGTCTAACTTACCTACTGCATCGTCTTTCACCCATTCAATCAAGCGCCGAATAGCGGTCAAAGGTGAACGCAAATCATGTGACGCCACGTAAGCAAATTCATCTAAGTCCGCATTCGACTTTTTAAGCGAATCGATGAGTGCTTCACGCTCGGTGACATCTCGTGCAACGCCCAAGATGTAGTTGGCATTCTCAGTATCCTTAAACCGCAGCTTGGTGGTAAATAATGTACGAGTAGCGCCATCTGGAAAAACTATAGTTTCAAAACGTTCTATACGACCATTAGCAAACGCATAGCGGTCATCGGCAAGAAATTGCTCAGCCTCTTCCGGCTTATAATCCTCAACGGTCGTGTAGCCAATGATCTTGTCTTGCATATTTTCCGGATACAAAGTCATAAAGGCTTTGTTGGCGAAAACGATGCGAAAATCCTCATCTTTTACAAAAATGTAGTCTTGGTTGGTGTCAGAGATTAAGCGCTGCAGCTGTTGCGCCTGCATTAGCTGACGGTTTTTTCGCTCCAGCTCAAAACGCGTCACCACTTCGCCTGCCAAAGAACGCAAAAATTGGCGCTGCTTGTCGGTCAAAATGCGCGGCTTAGTGTCAATAACACACAGTGTGCCTAAGGCGAAGTTATCTTCGGTGATCAGTGGCATTCCGGCATAGAAGCGAATATGTGGATCACCAGTAACTAACGGATTGTCGTGAAAGCGCGGATCGTCTAACGCATTACTCACCTCAAAAATATCATCACCGTGAATAGCATGGGCACAAAATGCGATATCTTTATCGGTTTGCTCAGCGTTTAAGCCACATGCAGCTTTGAACCATTGGCGGTGATCATCAACCAAGCTCACCAGCGCAATGGGGACATTACATAACTCAGCGATTATGTCGGTCAAATCATCAAGCACAGGATCGGCGTCACTGTCCATGATGTTATATGACTGGAGGGCCGCTAAGCGCTCTACTTCATTGTCGGGTAATGCTGGTTTTTGCATGAGATTCCAAAGTGTTTAACTACGTGTTATAGCTTAGACAAAGACTGCTGAAGTTGCTCGATACTTGCGCCTTTTACCAAAAAACCTTTAACCATCGGCAAAGCCATCGCTTCGGCTTGCTCTTCAGGGGCCTCGCTGGCTGAGTACATCAATACTTGTGCGGATTGCAGAGGGCCGCTATCAAACCACGGCCGAAGGTCGCGAAGCAGCTCCACGCCCCCCATCAGTGGCATATGCATATCGACAATTAACAGCTTCGGAAACACTCCCGCCTGTTGCTCTCGTAGCGCAACAAGGTAGTCTTTGGCAGATTTAGCACTGGCGTGCTCTGCGATCTGAGAAATTCCCAGCTGCTTGAGCTGACGGGCGAGAATGTAGCGGTCGATCTCACTGTCGTCAATGATAAGTGTATTGAAATCAAACAAGAATTTGCTCACTTGCGAACTACAATGTTGTTTATGATTAATAGCCTATCAACGAATAACGTGCAAAGATATTCTCGCATGGCATTTTCCTCAGGTTTTTACAGTGAAGACACATGAACTCGTGACACAAGCACGGCAATGTACCTTGTGTCAGAGCGAGCTGCCTCAATCCCCCCGACCAATTTTTATGTTTTGCGATAAGGCTGTCATCAATTTGATTAGTCAAGCGCCAGGTAAAGTTGCTCATGATAAGAATATCGCTTGGCTGGATGCTTCAGGTAAGCGTTTGCGGCGGTGGCTGGGGCTAAGTGAATCGCAGTTCTATCAACAGCAATTGGTGAACGTGTTGCCAATGAGCTTTTGTTTTCCCGGTTATAAAAATGGCGCTGATGCACCACCACTGAAAGCCTGTGCTCCGCAATGGCACCCGCACTTTTTATCGCTCTCTAATGCATCGCTTACAATTTATCTCGGCCGTTATGCACAGCAAAACTATCTGCCGCAATATGCAACCCTAACCGCTGCCGTGCAAGACTACGAAGCGCTACTCAACCAAAACTGTATTGCCCTGCCTCACCCCTCTGGCCGCAATAATCGCTGGTTGAAGCGTTATGCATGGTTTGAACAATCGACCCTTCCAGCGCTACGCACCAGAATTAGAAACTTGTTGGCTGGCTAGTTTTGTTAACCAGCGCTGCAAGGTAATCTTTGCTTGTTCCAATTCGGCAATTTTCTCATCGACCCGTTCAACCTGCGCCACTAATGCCTTAGTCAGCAACGGACAGCCTGGCCTAGGGTCGCGAACAAAAGGTATTGCCGGTTTTATTTCGCTGAGGGTAAAGCCGACTGACTGTCCGAGTTTGATAAACCTGAGCTCATCCAACACCGCAGGATTGTACGCTCGATAACCATTAGCACTGCGCGGTGGCGGGCTGATTAACCCGATCTTCTCGTAATAACGCAAAGTATCTTTGCCAATTCCAGCGCGCTTGGCGACTTCAGCTGCGTTCATAAAACAATCCTCTAATAAACCCTTGACTATGGAGTATACTCCATACTTTATCATTGCCCCAAGGTCATCGAGCAATGGGGTCTTCAATGCCAGTCATAACGAATAAACAGTCATTTGTTACCGCCGACGGTTATACGATTCAAGGGCGGGTGTTTTCTGCGTCGCAACCGCGTGGAGTAATAGTTGTTGCTAGCGCCACAGGTGTACCTCAGGGGTTCTATCGCAAGTTTGCCGAGCACGCTGTCATTCAGGGATATCACGTAATCACCTTCGATTATCGTGGTATTGGCGAGTCAGCCCCACGCACACTACGGGGTTTTAATATGGATTATCGCGATTGGGCGCGCCAAGATTTATCCGCCGTAGTCGAATTCGCTGCCGCGATTGATTTGCCCACTTTTATCGTAGGGCACTCCTATGGTGGCCATGCGCTGGGCTTACTCAGTAATCACGAACGTATCAGCGCAGCCTATTTCTTCGGTACTGGCGCCGGTTGGCACGGCTGGATGCCCGCTATGGAAAAGTGGCGCGTGAAACTGATGTGGAATGTGATAGCGCCGGTCATTACCCGCTGGAAAGGCTTCTTGGGTTGGAGTGTGTTGGGTATGGGTGAAGACTTACCCTTGGGCGTCTACCGCCAATGGAAACGCTGGTGTCGATTTCCCTACTACTTTTTTAACGATCCCAAGCATCCCGAAATGGAAGCGCTATTCGCCGCCGTCAAAACGCCCATCAAAGCGGTGACGGCAGCTGACGATAAATGGGCCATGCCTGCCTCGCGCGATGCATTTGTGCGTTACTATCGCAATAGTCCTCTGGAACGGGTTACGGTGAGTGCTGAGTCGATTGGCGTGCGCGAAATCGGTCACATGGGCTACTTTCGCAGTAATGCCAGTGCGTTATGGCCGGATATTTTCGAGTATTTCAACGCCCAAACTAGGGCGTGTTGAGCGAGTCCGCGTGTGCATACAAACGGTCAATTAACTCACTAAACTGGCGTTGCTCGGACTCCGTTAAGCACTTGAGCAATGCCTCTTCGTATTGATACGACAGAGGCACAATTTCTCTGTAGACCGTCATACCGGTGGCCGACAGACGAATTTCTGAGCGGCGGCGATCGTCTGCGGCAATACTGCGCTCAATCAAATTACGCTTTAACAGTTTGCTAATTGCGCGACTCAAAATCGATTTCTCTAGCTGTGTTTTAGACGATATCTCATCTGCCGAGATATCGGAAAACTCACCGAGCACCGCCATGATCCGCCACTCAGTGATCGACAAAGCAAATTTATCTTTATAAGTCTCAGCAATAATGCCGCTCACTTTATTCGACAGAATCGATAGGCGGTAGGGTAAAAATCGCTCTAACTTAAGATGTTCTTGATTGGCTTTTGTCATAAAAACTTTACCCTCATTGGCGGCATAAACGGGTCACAACTTGACATTAGTTGCACTAACAACTAATTTAGTTGCTATCACAACTATTACTGATCATTTGGCACGAATAGTCAACTAATCATCTACGAGGATATTGAGCAATGGCAGATTTATTTGAAAACCCGATGGGCTTAGATGGCTTTGAATTTGTAGAATTTACTGCACCAGAAAAAGGCATCTTAGAGCCTGTGTTTGAAATGATGGGTTTTACCAAAGTTGCTGTGCACAAATCAAAAGAAGTTGAGCTGTGGCGCCAAGGTGACATCAATTTCATCACCAACTACGAGAAAAAAAGCCCGGCAGCCTATTACGCAGAAGAGCACGGTCCTTCGGCGTGTGGCATGGCATTTCGCGTTAAAGATGCACAGTTTGCCTACAACGAGGCACTGCGCAAAGGTGCGCAGCCGGTTGAGCTATACACCGGCCCAATGGAATTGCGTTTACCCGCAATCAAAGGTATCGGTGGCGCAGCACTTTATTTGATTGATCGCTATAAAGAAGGCGAAACGATTTACGATATCGACTTTGAGTGGATTGAAGGTGTTGACCGTCATCCAGAAGGCTGTGGTTTCCACACACTTGATCACTTAACCCACAACGTCTATCGCGGTCGCATGGGCTATTGGGCAGATTTCTACACCAACCTGTTTAACTTCCGTGAAATTCGTTACTTCGATATCAAAGGCGAATATACTGGATTGCTATCTAAAGCAATGACAGCGCCTGACGGCAAAATTCGCATTCCACTAAATGAAGAAGCAGGTGGCGGCGGTGGCGGCCAAATCGAAGAATTTTTAATGGCTTACAATGGCGAAGGTATTCAGCACATTGCTTTTGCATGTGACGACCTACCTGCGTGTTGGGATCGTTTGAAGAAACTCGGCATGAAGTTTATGACCGCACCACCAGCGACCTACTACGAAATGCTTGAAGAGCGCTTACCTGGTCACGGTGAACCCGTGGATGAATTGCAAGCACGCGGCATTTTGCTGGATGGCACCACCGAAGGCGGTCAGCCTCGCTTGTTGTTGCAGATATTCTCAGAGACCGTCCTTGGCCCAGTGTTCTTTGAATTTATTCAACGCAAACAAGACGAAGGATTTGGCGAAGGCAACTTTAAAGCCTTGTTCGAGTCCATCGAACGCGACCAAGTAGCACGCGGTGTGATAAACACTAAAGAGGAAGCGTAAGCATGCAACTCTCAAGAATCCATCATGTGGCGTATCGTTGTAATGATGCCAAACAAACGGTTGAGTTTTATCAGCACTATTTGAATATGGATTTTCAATTGGCGATTGCTGAAGACAAAGTACCCTCTACGCAAGCACCTGATCCATACATGCATGTATTTTTGGATGCCGGCTGTGGCAACGTGTTGGCGTTTTTTGAGTTGCCAAACTCCCCGCAAATGGGACGCGACGGCAATACGCCTGAGTGGGTACAGCACATCGCGTTTGAAGTGCCTAGTATGGACGACTTATTAGCGGCGAAAGCCAAACTTGAAGCTGATGATATTAAAGTGTTGGGTCCAACTGATCACGGTATTTTCCAATCAATTTACTTCTTTGATCCCAACGGACACCGTATTGAATTGGCAACCAATACTCAAACGCCGGAAATGATGGCAGAGTTGAAACGCGTAGCGCCGGCAATGCTTGAAGAGTGGGCGCAAACTAAAAAAGCCCCGAAGCACGCCGATTGGCTGCACAATGGTAAAGGTTTTCCAGGAGCAAAAGCATGAAATTAGCGAGTTTGAAAGGCGGCCGTGATGGTCAGTTAGTAATCGTCAATACTAATTTGACGAAGATGACATCAGCTCAGGGGATCGCTTCAACTATGCAATATGCATTGGACAATTGGGACTCAGTGAGTGAGCAACTTGCGCATCGTTTCGCACAATTAGAAAACGGTGAAATTGACGGCGAAGCCTTTGTCCAAGAAGACTGTCACTCGCCATTACCGCGCGCATTTCAGTGGGCGGACGGGAGCGCTTATGTCAATCACGTAGAATTAGTCCGCAAAGCGCGGAATGCCGAAATGCCGGCGAGTTTTTGGACTGACCCATTGATGTATCAAGGCGGATCAGACAGCTTCCTTGGCCCACGTGACAATATCGTAATGCCACAAGATGATGGTTTTGGTATCGACTTTGAAGCCGAAATCGCAGTAGTGACTGGTGATGTACCCATGGGTGTAGGCGCTGAAGAGGCGTTGGATTACATCCGCTTAATCATGATCGTTAATGACGTATCACTGCGCGGCTTGATCCCTGGCGAACTGGCGAAGGGTTTTGGTTTTTTCCAGTCCAAGCCTTCAAGCGCGTTTAGCCCTGTTTGTGTCACGCCTGAAATGCTAGGTGACGCTTGGCAAGGTGGAAAATTGCAATTGCCACTCGTTTCGCACCTTAATGGCGAAGTATTCGGTCAACCCGATGCGGGCATTGACATGACATTTCATTTTGGTCAATTAATCGCCCACGCAGCCAAGACCAGACCTTTGGCGGCAGGCACTATTATTGGCTCGGGTACGGTTTCAAATAAACTCGACGGTGGCCCTGGAAAACCAGTTAAAGACGGCGGTGTAGGTTACAGTTGTATTGCGGAAATCCGCATGATTGAGACTATACAAAACGGTCAGCCAACGACACCCTTTATGAAATTTGGCGATAGCGTAGCCATCGAAATGTTCGATTCACAAGGCCAGTCAATTTTTGGTCAAATCGCGCAACAGGTAGTCAAGCAGTAACAGCCGCTAGTTAAAAGATCTAAAAAGCACGCTTCAAGCGTGCTTTTTTTTGCCGTAAAAAGAACACCGAACGGGCTAGTTCAATAGCACTGAGACTTTGCAAAATGTTCAAAATGCCTATATTTTTTCTAAGTGATGATGAAATGTATCTGCAAGCGCAAGTGGTCAACAATAAATTTGATATGGGCAATCGTAGCGAGTCAAGTTGCATTTGCTCAATCCGATGATGAATCTATTACCCTCAACATCTGGTATGCCTCCGATCAGCTCAATGGGCCGCTCTACCATTTAGCCGATACGTTTAGTGCGCAGAATGAAGGTATCTCTATTAATGTCGTCAATATTCCAAACGAAGATTTAAAATCGTCAATTTTCAAAACCATTCTGAATAACAACAGTCCGGATATTGCCATCCTCTCATCAGACAATACCGTGTATGCAGAGCAGTTGGCATTATCTCAAGTGCCGCAGGACTATTTACCTGAAAGTTTGCCTGACGCAATAAGAGATTCACTACTAGTAAACGATAAGCTTTACAGTGTTCCCATTCAGTTAGTCAATCAACTGGTGTTGTACTACAACAAGTCCCTGATCCGTGAGCCTGCAGCGTCCTGGGAGCAAATCCTGGGTCAAGCGTCAGTTTTACAGTCGCGCAACATTTTACCGGTGGGCGTGCTTTTTGGCGAAAGCTATTGGGTTGCCCATTTTATGACCTTGTTTGAAAATCAATTTGTATTGAATGGCAGGCCCAATTTAGATACGCCAGAAGTTGCTTCAGCACTGACGTTCTATAGATACTTAAGTGAGCTAGGTGTAACCGATTCACAATGCGGCTATGACTGTGTATCGGTGGACTTTTACGCCGGTAATGTTGCTTATGCAATTAATGGCACATGGGCTTTGTCCGATGCCCGCAATGCATTGGGCGAAGACTTAGGCATTTCACCTCTTCCTAGCTATCAGCAACACAAGATGCGCAGCCTCTCATCAGCTGTTGTGCTTACATATCCAGGAGACAGTTGGAATAGCACCAAACACGAGGCAATTAGAACATTTACGGATTTCATGCTGAGTGACTATGCTCAAGCCTACCTGATTGAAACAACTTCAATGGTACCGGCAAACCCCGGAAATATAGCCCGCCTAACCGATTCCCCCCTGGTTTATCAGCTTTGGCAAATGCATAGCGATGCCTATCATATGCCAGCAGACAGTGCGTTCGTTCCGATTTGGAATAGTTTGCGAAAAGGCTTAAGCTTATTTTTTGCCAATCGACTAACCGTCGATGAAACACGTGTTTACATGCAAACTGTTGCCTTACAGGCACAACGCCAAATAGAGCATAAAGATGATTAAATCGGTATCGTTAAAGTTCACATTGATTATTCAATTTGTGCTTTGTGCTCTGGTACCGTTATTGCTGCTCAGCGCATTTTTTATTTCTAGCTTCCGCACTTTGCAAATCGACCAGCAAGTCGAGCAACAACGGGCCGTAGCTGATCGGGTAATGAGTACTGCGCAATTCGCATTAGAGAAAGCCTATATCTCACTCGAACAGTTAGCACGAGATAAGAACGTTGCACTGGCAGGTCAATCATTGTTGTTTGGTTACAGTGCCGCCAATGCATTGAGTGATTTTGAATTTCAAAACCCTTTTGTTGCATCTGCAATGCTGTTAGATGCTCGTGGTGGTGTGGTCGAAGCATCACCAACTGAAGCGCTTACTTTACCCTCTGAATGGCTCGCTGAAATGTCCGCCAAGGATAAACCCCAGCGTTTATCAGTAATCGAAGCGAGCATTAAATATCATCCTGAGTTGGCAAGAGAGTTATTCGAAATTACACGCAATGTACCGTTAAGTAGCGAAATTTCTGGCCACTTGCTGGTGTTGTCGATTCCACTATATCTAAGCGAAACCGAACGCCTAGATTCACGCTCTACCTATACCGGAGCTCTGGTTGCAGTAATATTGATCGAAGATGTAGCTCGATTGATCTATCAACGCAGTGGTGAATTATCTTTGGCATCGATATCCAGTGATAATGTGACATTAACATTTGATCCAGCGGAAGAGGATGTCGACATTCTCAATGCACAGGCCTCCATTTCTTTATTTGAGAATCAAGTTGAACTAAAGGCTAACTTTTATTTGCGTGAAGATGTCGCTCTTGCGCCCATCGATGTACTGACCGCTCGGTTTAGCCTCTATGCAGGTATTATTGTTATTGCCTTCTTGTTAGTAGGTTATATGTTTGTTCGGCTAGAGCTAAAACCTTTGGATGGATTAAACCAAATAGTCAGAAAGTTTCACCAAGGTGATTTTTCAAACACTGAAGCCAATTTGCCTTTTATTGAATTTCGCAACGTCGCTCAGTTACTCAATGAGATGGGTAAGGATATTCGCGAGCATCAAGAAGGCTTAGAAGCGAAAGTGGCCAATCGCACCGAAGCATTAGAACAAGCACTTACTGAAGTTAAGAAAATCAACCGCGAGCTGATCAGAACGCAAAATCAGCTGGTCGAGTCAGAAAAGATGTCGCAGATTGGTGTACTAGTTGCGGGTGTTGCTCATGAAGTAAATACGCCCATAGGCGTCTGCGTGACCGCCACCAGTATTCTTGAGAATAGTCTAACAACACTTAAAGACGCATATGCCAATAATAAGTTATCGCGTTCGGTGATGTCAGATTTCATCGACAATGCCACCAGCTGCATGGAGATATTGAGTAAAAACACAGAGCGCGCTGCTGAACTTATCCAGAGTTTCAAGGCGGTTTCAGTTGACCAGTCGAGCGAACAAAAGCGGGCGATTAATGTTCATGAGTACATCAATTTGGTGCTGCGCAGTCTGCAAAAAGAGCTAGATCGACATAGCATTACCGTTGAGCTAGAAGGGCCACCGGATTGTTATATTGAAACTTACCCTGGGGCGTTTAGTCAGATTCTTGGTAACTTGATTTTAAACACGATAAAGCACGCTTATTCAGACGAGCATGAAGGAGAGAGGGTAGTCTCGATTGAATTTCACCTCACGGGCAATAGTGAGTTGGATTTAACCTACAAAGACAATGGCCAAGGGGTTCCACCGGAATCGCTTCCCAAGCTCTTTGATCCTTTCTACACCACCAGCAGACAGTCTGGTGGCAGCGGCCTAGGTTTAAGTATTGTGTACAACTTAGCGACCCAGCGCTTGAATGGTAAAATCAATTGCTACTGCGAACCCGATGATGGCTTGACCGTGTTTATCGAGTTTCCAGTGACACAAACAAGCCAATTAGAATCGGCCTAAATCCCGCCTTAACTCGCTTTTGCGCTGTTAATCTCTACCACTTCGGCCGCATCTTCTGCCAGAAGTTGATCCGCTGGACTACCCTTTAGTAATTTACTCACGTTCAGCTTTTCTTGAGCGAGTAAGAAGGTGAGAGATTCTAATTCTGCTTCCGACATTGCAACGCCTTTTGCGGTTAAATATTGCTGCAAATTGTCTGCAACGTCGAGCATCTTGTCGTACTGATCGGCGGCTTTTTTATCCGTTGTGACCAATTTCTCAACCCCTTTGTAAGTAACTACGTATTGAATGCTAATCGCCATTTTCGGCACCCTCTTGGTGAACAGTTGATGTAACCATACACCATTGAACTGTATAAATAAACAGTATTTTAAGGCTTAGTAATTGATGATTGATATACAAAGCGCACAAGGCGTTATTTTTGACTTAGACGGCACCCTTGTTGAATCCAACCTAGATTTTAATGCTATTCGACAGGCTGTAGGATGCCCTGACGGCGTCGACCTTTTAGCCTACATCGATGCACTTCCCACCCCCGAGGCCAGAGCCCGAGCCCACGGTATTGTGCTCCAGCACGAACTTGACGATGCCATTCATGCTCGCTGGTTAACAGGCGCGCGGTCTTTTGTTGAGTCACTCGTTGCGCGCAATATCCCAATGGCAATTGTTACGCGTAATTGTGTGGCAGCAACGCAACGTAAAATTACCCAAAACGCAATTCCCATTCAGTTGGTACTGACCCGAGAAGATGCTCCCGCCAAACCTGACCCCACTGCGCTTTTGTTGATAGCAGAACGTTGGCAAATCCCCACTGAACAACTATTGTATGTAGGTGATTACATCTATGACGAACAGGCCGCGGCAAATGCCAACATGCGCTTTTGCTATTCGCCATTTGGTTAGTGAAAAGGAGCGAAATGCAACACAACTGTGAATCGCCTCAAGCCTATATGGCGAGCCTAGATCAAGATTGGCGCAAAGCCTTAATTGAAGACATCAGCGCTAGCATCCGTTCGCTTGCACCAGATTCAGTACCCTTTATAAAATATGGCATGCTAGCCTTTGGCACACCTGAAGCTGCGGTACAAGTTGATGGTGATGCGATTTGTTGTATGAATGCACAGAAGAACTATGTCAGCGTGTATGTCGGTGATGTAAAACGTGTCGACCCGACCGGTGCAGTTTTCCAGACGTTCGATTGTGGCCGCTCATGTGTGCGAATTAAACGCACCAAAGCGGCACAAACGGATACCATTCAGCAGCTTCTGGTGGCCACCGTTGATGACTGGCGACAACGCATAAGTTAATGCTCTTCGCTAGGCCGCAACGATTTGATTGCAACAAATGGTGTAGAGAGACTTGTGATATAAAGTTTATCCCGATATTCCACAGCCCCGGTTGTTAAAGGGATGCTGCCAATTGGGTCTTGCACACTTAGAACAATTTCACCGGCGTTGTTTAATTGCACAACGTGGCTGAAATGCTCAGGGGCCGGTTGAAGTGATTTTGGTAGCTTTGCGATCATATTGCGCACACTTGGCCAGCTGTCTAAAGCGTCCAGTAACGCTGAACGCGGCGCAATTAATCCCAGCCAATATCCACCCTGCGGTCTAACACTCAAGTTGTCGGGAAACCCCGGTAAGTTATCAATAAGTGAAGTAACTCTGCCGCGATGTTCACCGACTAAATCAATTTTTAGTACGCGATACTTACCGGTTTCAACAACCAACAGATGAGTCTGGTCGTGACTAACCGCAATACCGTTGGCAAACACAATACCTGAACTTAATAGTTCGGTTTGGCCTGTGGTTGGATGATAGGCATAAACCCTACCATGGCCGCCGTGTTCCAAAATATCATAATGACTAGCGTAGTCTGGGTTGCGGTAATCTCGCAACGAAAACTTCACACTTGCATCAGTAAAATACACGGTACCATCACCGCCCAAAGCAACTGCATCGACGAAGCCGAAGGGTTGGTTGGCATGTTCATTTGCTTTTATTGAGATGTCACCACTAGTGGACACTTGAAGGAGACCCAGCCGCGCATCCGCTACCCACAATTCACCATTTGCGGCATAGCGCATCCCCAATGGATATCCTCCAGTATACAACCAGGGTTCAAATTGATTTTTAGTCACATTGAGTTTGAGTAAATACCCTTGCGCTGAAGGTACAACAACATCACCATCTGGACTAATCGCCAAATCCTCTGGTCCATGTTGTCCATTCATAGCAATGAGCTGAACTGGCGTGAGCGACTCATAATTGCCAAACACCCCTTTGAAACCATTGTTATTCGGGGCCTGCCAGGCGACAGCCGAAATTTTATTGGGTAACAGGTAAAGCAGACCAGCTGCCGAGCCAAGAGCCAATCCAATCAGGATTAGGACATTTAACAAGATACGACGCATCTGAACGGTTACTCTAAAGAAGTATTTGGTTTGCTTCTTAGTGTAAACGATTCAATTAGTAGGTCGAGGTAAATTAAGAAGAGACAGCCTCGAATCGAGGCTGTAACAAAGGTTATTGGTTTAGAAGAAATATCGCACGGTTCCACTAACCACATCGGTACCGTCAAAGTCTTGATAACTCAATTCAAACGCTAGGTCGTCTGATGCTTTGAAACCTGCGCCAACGCCATAACCAAATTCCCAGTCGTCCTCCGACTCACTGAATCCATTGGCACTTGCATCTATTTTTAGGTTTGCATAGGCAGGCTGTGCATAAATAAAGAATGAATCATTCACCTGATAATTGGCGCGAACAGACAACTCGGTGTAACGATCAATATCAACATTAATGTTTGTATCTGCTATGCGGACGTTATCATCAGCCACCCCAAAACCAACTTTTAGTTCCGGCATAACAGTAAAGGCGTCGTACGTCGTCTCAAATTCATAACCAACACCCACAGTGACCGCACTTAGCGAGATATCAATGCCGTCATCATCATCAGAAATATTGGTATAACCCGCAGACCAATTCCAATCAGCGTGAGCTGAACCTGCCATGAGTAAGCTCGCTGTAGCCATTGCCAGCATTGAGGTTTTAATCTTTTTCATAATTTGTTTCCTTGTTCTTGTTCCATTTATCGGAAAGTGTTGCTTTATGCAGGACGTATTTAAGCGCCAAAACGCTGAATGAAAGATGAATGGAAAATAAATCAACGGTTTAGCTATAAGGCCAGTCGATTTATCACGCTGAAATGGCTACCCTAAAAACATCTTGTTCAATGGTGTAAGACAGTAGTGACTACGCAGTCGATACAACGTATATGGCAGGTTGCCAAATTAATTCCAATAGGCAAAGTGGCAAGTTACGGTCAGGTGGCCGATCTTGCAGGACTGCCGGGACGTGCCCGACTGACATCTAAGGCACTTGGTGCTGCCCCACTAGAGTTGCAGTTACCTTGGCATAGAATATTGCGCTCTAGTGGACATATTGCGTTTCCCAAAGGTCACGAAAACGCCACTCTGCAACACAGCTTACTTACCGAAGAAGGCGTAGTTGTAAGGTCTATGCGAGTCGATATGAACCTATATCGCTGGCAACCGGATCTAAATACCTTGTTATACCAGCTGGATTTTTAATCAATTATTCAATAGATAATGTTAAAAACTTGAGAATTGACGACGATTCGATTAGTTTTCATTTATGGGTCAATGAACTATTCCTAATGTCGTCAGATTCGTTAACTAAAATATCCATAGATGACCTCAAGCCAGGCATGTATGTTGATAGTATTGCTGAGCAAAAAGGCAACTTACAGGTCGCCAGTCGCGGTAAAGTGACCAGTCGAGCTATCGTTGGCCAATTGCGACGTCGCGGCGTACTCGCGGTGATTATCGATCCCTCAAAGCAATTTGAACCAGCTCCTGAAGAAGTTGAAGAAGAAGCTCCTGTTGAATCTGCGCCAGCGCCCGAGCCTGAACCTGAGAAAAAGAAGCAAAAGCTCAAATTCGATCAAGAAATAGCCGTTGCCAATAAGCTTCACAAAAAAGGCAAGTCCATTCAAAAGCAATTGCTGAACAGCGTCGCCAAAGGCTTACCCACCGATATTTCAGTTCCCGAGGAATTTTCACGTAATTTGGTGGGCTCGATAGATCGCAACCCGAACGCCCTCTTGTGCTTAACCAAAATCAGGGAGAAGGACGACTATCTTCTCGAACACTCACTCAATGTAGCAATCCTTTTAGCTAACTTTGCGCAATATATCGGGTTAGAAGAAGAAATTGTTCAAGAATTGGCGCTTTCAGGTTTCCTTCACGACATTGGCAAAATAAAAATCCCAGACAAAATATTGCACAAGCCCGGACGCTTGACCGACCAAGAAATGAATATTATGCGTGATCACGTCGTGTATGGCATTGAAGCACTTGAGGAAATGCAAATTCCCGAACGTATGATCCGCACCGTCGGCGAGCACCACGAGCGACTTGATGGTTACGGTTACCCAGAAGGGAAACGCGATGATGAGGTCAGCTTTTTCGGTCGAATGATATCTATTGTCGATGTCTACGATGCACTAACAGCTGATCGCGTTTACAAAGCGGGAATGCCGAGTCAGAAAGCGCTACAAATACTTCTCAAAGATACGCCCGACAAATACGATCGGGATTTAGTTCAGAAGTTCATTAAGTGTATTGGTATTTACCCCGTTGGTAGTCTGGTCAAACTGAGTGACGAAACCATTGCCATGGTGGTCAAGCACAATGAAGACGCCCCTCTTAAACCGGTAGTTAAAGTTTTTTATAACACTAAAGGTAAACACTACATGGCCCCGGAAGACGTAGATTTGTCCAGGGGTACAAAAGTGACAGTAGAAAAAGCTGTACTTGCCAGTGATTATAAAATTGATTTCAATACGTTCTTTGAAGAAAAAATCGCGATCTAATTCTGCCGCTCAAGTAGTTTACGCACCTGATACTCAGAACGTAATTGTAAGCCGACTCGCAACCCAAAAATTTTGAACACCCGATTTAGGGTTTCCTCTGAGAAATCGCAAGCGTCATTTTCAATCTGTGTAAGTGAGCGCCTACTCACTCCTGCTAATTGGGCAAAAGCAGTTTGATTCATACCTAGTACTGACTTGCGTAGTTGCCTTAATAATTGCCCTCGGGTTAGCTTGCCAAGCATAAAATTACGGTAGCCTTCAAGTAACAGCTTTTCTCTTTCGGTTGCTGATTGCAAGATACTTTTCATAGGATGAGTTCCAAATGATGGAGCTTTTGGGCAACGTTTGGCAAGCCGTACATTTGGCCCACAATTGCGCCTGCTTCAGGATCATCCTCAAGCAGAAGCGAATTAATTTTCATCAAGTTTTCAGCACTTTCAGTTAAGTTGAATAATAATTCATGAGGCTCAGCATAGTCGGAAAGTGCAGCACATATGGCAGCATAGTCAGGTCTATCGTTAAGCATAAATTGAATTGGCCACTGCAGCACTGGGTGTGCTTCAGCGGGCGAGTTTTGGTCCCAAACGATGGGTGCGAATAGCGCCCAGTCGTCACCATATACCAAATTAAAACAACACCGATGCGACGCATCAGTAAACAGACGACAAATTAAATCGCGCACCAGCAGTAGTAAGATGAGTTCACTCGCAGCGAGATCAAGGGCTTCTAAATGTTTGTTGGCACTTACACACATTTTAATAAACTCAAGAAAATCACTAGACTCTCGACAATCACAACCTAAGACTAAAGATAAATGGTTAACTTTACATAGCGAATTGTTGTGGATATCGAAACGCGTAAGGAGACCGTTGTGTATGTTGAGCTGCTTTGTACCTTTTTGTTCCACACCACCAGCACAACGATTTAGATGCATGAAAAATAGTGATTGTGCATGCAAATAGCTATTAAGCTGTTTTCGACTTGTACTCAAATGTTGCAATTCTACACAACTGTAAAAGGGCATGAAGACCCAGCTTTCATTTGGCTTTTGAGCAGTAAAATCAAGCGGATATAAACTATTATTAGTCAACTTGGCAAATAGAAACTGATAACCTGCGTACCACCCGGTCAGACGGGTACCAGCAACGGTAAATTGTTCTTCAGTGACATGCGACAGTTCCATCGGCGTCACTGGTTCATTACTTGCGACTCTCAGCTCATGTTCAGAAGAGAGTGCAATCGCAATATTGCCAAACGTATATTGTGGACTTATCTGTTGTGGTCGCAGCGGCTTATATTGTTCTAACCAACTCGATATTGAAGTATGTCGAAATACTTCCATAAGCTGTAGCGGCATTGTAGAAGAAAGTGAAACCGACTTTTCAACACCCCAATTGGCTATCACAAACTCATCATTGTAAGCCAACACTAACTCTTGAATTTGAGTGTTCACATTTCCTTGAGAAGACCAATTTGTAGTGATCAGCGACTGTAATTCAGCCGTGAATTGCCAGTCATCCGCTACAAAAGAAAAAATTTTGTACATCAAATCTTGCGCATTTTTTTGCTCAAATATACACTAAAAATAACACAATGCGCATAAATATGCTCAAATTATAAATCATTTATTGGGATTTCTGAAAAATCAGCGTCGCTATCCAAAACGCTTACTGAACGAATATCGGTCAATTTAATGAATTTCTGTCGACCCAAAGTTGCGAGCACAAGGTATTCATTTTTGTCTTTGTCATAACGAATATCGACGGCTTTTGCCGTGATCCGCTGTGCCGAGTAAATTTCAACATCAAGGGTGTAATTGCGCACACAAGCCGCTTCAAAATAATCGTGTATTTGGCAAGGTATGCGTGGTGGCATGCATAAGCTCCGGTAATTATCAGTACAGTAGACTCTTAATAATACCGTTGGTTACTCTAATAAATTTCACGCAAAAAAAACGGCAGCTAAAGGCTACCGTTTGTTAGACGTTACATTTCGCGTATTAAATTATAGTGTTTGTGGACCTGCCGCCGTAATAGCTGCATCTACGTCATATTGTTCAAAGTTAGCTTGGAACTCTGCTACCAGCTTGCCAAGATAAATATCATAGGCTTCTTGGTCGGCCCAAGTGTCACGAGGATTCAGCAATTGCGCGTTAACCCCATCAATGGCGTTCGGCACGCGCAGGTTTAACCCTGGAATCAAACGGGTATCAGCAATGTCTAATTGATCATTTACGATTGCATCAATGATTGCTCGCGTTGTCGGGATATCAAAACGCTGACCAATACCATAAGGTCCGCCAGTCCATCCTGTATTGACTAGAAATACCTTGGTGCCAAAAGTCTTGATCCGCTCAATCAGCAAATCAGCATAAACACGTGCGGGTCGAGGGAAGAATGGTGCGCCGAAACAGGTACTAAAAGTCGATTCGATCTCCGCAGTAGAGCCAATCTCTGTCGAACCTACCTTCGCTGTATAGCCGCTTAAGAAGTGATAAGCAGCAGCCTGTTCGTCTAGCATCGATACTGGCGGTAATACACCACTGACATCGCAAGTTAAAAACACAATAGCGCGCGGCTCGCCAGCGCGATTCTCTTCAATACGCTTGTCTATGTGTTGTAAAGGGTACGCTGCACGAGAGTTTTGGGTAAGGCTAGTATCAGCGTAATCAGCACGGCGCTGTTCGTCGAGCACAACATTCTCCAAAATAGCGCCGTATTTAATCGCATCCCAAATAACCGGCTCGTTCTTCTGAGAGAGATCGATGCACTTAGCATAACAACCGCCCTCGAAATTAAATACACGACCCACTCCCCAACCGTGTTCATCATCACCGATTAAGAATCGCTTAGGATCGGCCGACAACGTCGTTTTGCCCGTGCCAGATAAACCAAAGAATAGAGTTACATCACCTTCTTCACCGACGTTTGCACTGCAGTGCATCGGCAAAACCTTAGACGCTGGCAATAAGAAATTCTGTACCGAAAACATCGCTTTTTTCATCTCACCCGCATAACGCATGCCGGCAATCAACACTTTGCGCTGAGCAAAGTTAATAATGACAACGCCATCACTATTGGTGCCATCACGCTCGGGTACACATTCAAAACCTGGGCAATTCAAAATCTGCCAAGTTGGACGGCCGTTATCTAATGCTGCAGTAGATTGGATAAACATGTTGTGTGCGAATAAATGCTGCCATGCGGTTTCAGTCGTTACACTGACTGGAATACCGTGCTCTTCGCAAGCTCCGACCTGCATCATCGAATTAAATCGATCGCGTGCATTGATGAAATCTTCGACACGGGTCCATAGCTGGTCAAACTTTTCAGCATCAAAAGGACGGTTAACCTTACCCCAGTCTATCTCGCTGCTACTTGAAGGTTCATCAACAATAAAGCGGTCAGCGGGTGAACGGCCAGTTCGACTTCCCGTTTTGACAACCAATGCGCCATTGTCAGCCAAAACGCCTTCACCGCGCAGTAATGCTTGTTCGATTAATTGCGCGGGGGGCAAGCTGGTGTAGCAATTTGATGTAGTCTGATTGGCGATTGAATTTTTAGAGGGATTTAACTCTGCGACAAGGGTCATAACACTATCTCGTTTCGTAAGGTTACAGGATAACTTTCATGTGTTGTTATTATGCGCCGCGACAATACAGATGTTATCTACTTTACGCAAGCTAAAAGCGCCACAAGCGCTGATTAATATAGCTTTGAGCATATAGTTATCATTCATGAAAAAATATAAGCCGACCGGTCCACAGCAGTAAAAAGAATGATCGCCCGTATGGAAAATTGAATACATTTTCAATTTGCCTGTAGTTTTATTACAGACTCTTCCAGTGCGATTTGATTGCAAGCCAATACTGGTGCGCGGCTACAGACGAATAATTAGTTGAACGAGGGTTCATAAAGCCGTGCATAAATAACGTCGAGTAGACCTTAACATTCGGCAGATTGTTGAGTGTGTTATTAATACAGATTATGTCGAAATAAGTTTTCATTGATGGTGGAAATGTGAGAGCGCGATGTTTGGGCTGCATAGAAAGAGAGTGACGATTAACTGGTTAGTCACCCTTATTGCTCAGTTCATCTAGCTGGAAGCTAGGATAAATTTTTTGTATTTGAATCGCTATTTACCGACGCAACAAAGCCCGCGTGAATTGATTCCACGTCTAGTGCGTCAAACATGTACTGCGCATGGCAATACTGACAATCCATCTTGATCTGGCCTTCTTCTGCAATAACCGCTAAGAGTTCCTGCTTATCGATATTTTGTAATGCATTAGCACTGCGCTCTCGCGAACAGGTACATTTAAACTCCACCGGCTGCGCCGCAAATAATTCAATATCGTATTCGTGATACAGACGGTGCATCACGGTTTTGGCATCCAACGTTAAAATTTCTGACTCAGTCATCGTATCTGTAAGCACCGATAAGTCATTGAAGGCACGATGCTGCGTTAAATCAGTCGCGCTGGCGTCACGCGGTAAGACTTGTAGTAACAATCCGGCCGCTTTCGGTGCTTCGCTGTTCGCACTAGTGAACAGCTTTACTTTGGTAGGTAATTGCTCAGATTGGGTAAAGTAATCTTCTAAACACTCAGCTAATGTTGTCTGGGTTAAGCCCACTAAACCTTGATATCGCTCACCTTTTGCCGGTGTTATCGTGATAGCCAATACGCCTTTGTGAAACAAATCAGTAAAGTTTTCAGGCCAACTTTCAACATTCTCGTCCCACCGAGCGATACCGCGAACTTGTTGTTTGTCGGTAGCGTCAACTACAGCGTATTTGATCAATCCTTCACTTTGAATTTGTAGGCTAATTTCGCCCTTGAATTTAAGTGTGGCGGTGAGCAAGGTCGCCGCGGCTACTAGTTCACCTAATAACTGGCGGACAGGTAGAGGGTAATTATGTGATCCCACCAAGCGCGCATAGCTGTCGCTCAGTTGAACAAGCTCGCCACGTACACTTGCATCAGGGAATGTATATCGTTGTAGTTGATCGTTATTCATATAGTTCCAAACGGCTGAACGCTGGCAGCCAAAATCATTGATGTTTAAATTTAATCAGCTCGCGACGCTGCTTTTTATCTGGCCGATGTTCCGGACGAGGATTGTGGAACGCTTGTGCTTTACGCGCTTCTGCGTTTTGTTGACGCTTCAGCATACTCGGTGCAGTTTCGCGATACATTTTTTGAGCGAGTGGTGCTGCACGACGCTTATCAAATAACTCCAGGACTTCGATTTCCTTAATGTCATATCCTGCAGGGATCCGCAGCGTTGCACCGAGCTCTACTGCTTTACCCGGTTTGCTGCGTTGGCCGTTATAGTGAACCTTACCGGCTTGAACGGCATCACGCGCGAGCGCCCGAGTTTTAAAAAACCGAGCGGCCCAAAGCCATTTATCTAGTCGAACTACCGTACTCGTCTCATCCATAGGGAATTAAAACGCCCTTTGTGTTGTCATAATTGTATCATACCTATGCTTTAGTGTTGTGACCGCATCGCACTCTGGGCTATTATGGGGTGTGTTACTAATTACTCAAGAATACAAAGTCGCACAATTTGCAGTCTGTGCCTTCGCCCTCTGCTTTATGACCCGACTCAATAACGATAAAAAGACAGTATAAAATCAACTATGCAAGCTGCTATTTCTTTTATTAACCAACGACAGTCATTGATTAATTCAGTGATCGTTGCGTTGTTGGCGATATATCTCATTGCATATTTAGCAGAGCTTACATGGCGACTAATTCCCGCGCCTGAATCAGCGACAGGCAACACTGCACAGCGCCAAGTCGACCGGTCGACGCGCCCAGATGGCAGCCAAATCAATCTGACCGCGATTAAGCGTCTCAATCTATTCGGCGAGTTCAATCAACAGGTTACTGTAACGGAAGAAGAGAGTGTTACAGATGCACCAGAAACCTCATTGAACTTAGTCTTAACCGGTGTGGTTGCTTCCACACAAGAATCAAATGGCGCAGCAATTATTGAACATCGCGGTGATCAGCAAACGTATGGTATCGGTGAGAAAATTGAAGGTACCAACGCGACATTACGCGAAGTCTTCAGCGATCGCGTTATCATTCGTAATGGCGCACGCAACGAAACACTAATGCTAGATGGTATTGATTTTGACGAGGCAAACCGCAGTCGTCGTCAAACCGCGCGCACTCAACCACAACGCTCAGAACCCACACCGCAACCTCGCTTAAGTGATGAGGCGCTAGAAGCAACCCAGCAGTTACGCGAACAACCAGCGAGCTTTACTGACTTTATATCGATTTCACAAGTACAAGTTGATGGGCAACTGCTAGGCTACCGAGTGCAACCAGGTAAAAACCCCGCACTATTTACAGCCGCCGGTTTAGTTGCTGGTGATGTGATCACCGAAATTAATGGTTTTGACGTAACAGATCCGCAACAAGCACGTGAAGCCTTGGGTGAATTGCGCACCGCTGATGCATTGCAGTTAACGGTTTTACGTGACGAACAATTTTTGACGTTGTATCTGGATTTACCAGAAACAAGTGATGAGGAATAGGAAGATTACTATGGGCTTTATGCGCCGTCTAAAACTAAGGCTCTTATTGGTAGCAAGCTTATCGTTTGGTTTGACTTATACTGTGGGTGTAAGCGCTGAACAATACCAACCGAACTTCAAAGACACGGAAATTAGCGAATTTATTAACATCGTTGGTAAGAACCTAAAAAAGACAATTATTGTTGATCCCAATGTCCGCGGCAAAATTTCTGTGCGCAGTTACGATTTGCTTACCGAAGAACAATATTATCAATTTTTCCTAAATGTTCTTCAGGTATATGAGTACGCTGTTGTAGAAATGCCTAGCGGTATCTTGAAAGTCGTTCGCTCAAAAGACGCTAAAGCTTCAAACATTCCAGTCGTTGAAGGCGCCTTGATGAATGGTGACGAATTTATCACTCGCGTAGTGCCGGTGTACAACGTGCCTGTACGTGAATTGGCGCCGATTTTGCGTCAGTTAAATGACCAAGCTGGCGGCGGTAATGTGGTTAGTCATGACCCTTCAAACGTAATGATGCTGACAGGCCGTGCAGCCGTCGTAAACCGCTTAGTTGAAATCATTGAACGCGTTGACCGCGCCGGTGACGAAGAAGTTGAAATCGTTAAGCTTAGATTCGCTTCGGCATCAGAAATGGTGCGCATCATTGAAAGCATCAACAAATCACAAGGTAAACAAGCTGGAACAGGTGCTAAATCAGATCCTCGAGTTGTCGCTGATGACCGCACCAATAGCGTGATTGTTAGTGGTGATGTTAAAGCGCGTCAACGTCTGATCAATCTTATCCAGCGCATGGATCAAGAACTTGAAACCAGCGGTAATACGCGTGTTATCTTTCTAAATTATGCCAAAGCAGAAGATTTGGTAAAGGTACTCCAAGGGGTATCTGCCAGTATCCAAGCCGAAGAACAAAGCAGTGGCTCTAGTCGTCGAGGCTCAAGCAATCGCGAAGTCAGTATTGACGCACACGAAGACTCCAACTCTCTGGTCATTACTGCTGAACCCGATATGATGCGTTCGCTTGATGAAGTTATTCGTCAACTCGACGTACGTCGTGCTCAGGTGCAGGTGGAAGCCATTATTGTTGAGGTGTTTGAAGGTGACGGCACAACATTAGGTGTGCAATGGCTTTCAGAAAGTGGTGGTGGAACACAATTTACTAATGGTGTTGTTCCTGTTGGATCGCTTGGTGTAGCACTGCGACAAGCTGAAGACCGAGAAGTTAATGAGATAAGAACGTTAGGTGACGGCACCGAAGTTCCCAGCACCCGAACAATTGAAGGCAATCTAACACCGCTGGCAAACTTACTGGGTGGCGCAAACGGCCTGATTGCGGGCATTATCGAAGATGGATGGGGTGCAGTTGTTCAAGCAGTGAGCAATGATACCAATTCCAATATCCTTGCTACGCCGCATCTGACCACAATGGATAATGAAGAAGCCTTTTTTATAGTTGGTCAAGAAGTCCCGGTTATTACTGGTACCACGACCGGTGCAAATAACTCCAACCCATTCACAACCGTGGATCGTCAGGAAATCGGTATCAAGCTAAAAGTCACACCACAAATCAACGAAGGTACAGCCGTGCAAATGTTGATTGAACAAGAAGTATCAAGTGTAAGTGGTGCTACATCAGTTGATATTTCTATCAACAAACGCGAAATTAAAACCACAGTTATCGTTGACGATGGCGGCACCATTGTACTGGGTGGTTTGATTGACGAAGACGTGCAAGAGAGTGTCTCAAAAGTACCAATATTAGGTGATATCCCGTTTTTAGGTCACCTGTTTAAAACGACATCTACGTCGAAACGCAAGCGCAACCTAATGGTTTTCTTGCGCCCTAAGATTGTCCGCGACGGTGTTACAATGAATGAGATTTCACACCGCAAATACAACTATATCCGCGCCCAACAATTGCAACGCCAGTCTGAAGGCGTTCCCTTGATGCCTAATGAAGAAGGTCCATTAATTCCTGAGTGGAATGATGCGTTAACCTTGCCACCTTCGTACGAAGAGTACTTATTGCAGAAAGAGCGCGACGAGCGTGGACAGGATGATTAATGAGCGAGCTATCAACCAATCCAGATGCGCTTACTGAAGAGGCTGCGGTTGAAGCGGTCGATACCGAAGAAGCATCGGCAGTAGAAAAACCCGCACAGCTTTCGTTCAGTTTCGCCAAGCGCCACAAAGTCATATTAGAGACAAATACCACACCCGCCGTGCTTTACCACACCGCAGAGACCCCGTTTCATATCTTTGCCGAAGTGCGTCGCTTCTTTGGTGCCCCATTTGTACTCGAAGAAATTAGTGACGACCGCTTTGAGCAAGTACTTACTAACGCATTCCAGCGCGATTCATCGGCCGCTAAACAGTTGATGGAAGATTTGGGCAATGAAAGTGATTTATTTTCACTGGCCGAAGAATTGCCAGACACCGAAGACTTACTCGAAAGTGAAGACGACGCGCCGATCATCAAACTGATCAATGCCATGCTCAGTGAAGCGATTAAAGAAGGGGCGTCAGATATTCATATCGAAACCTTTGAGAGCCAATTGGTGGTGCGCTTTCGGGTTGACGGCGTATTGCGCGAAATACTGCGCCCCAATCGTAAACTCTCGTCCATGTTGGTCTCGCGGATCAAAGTCATGGCCAAGCTTGATATCGCTGAAAAGCGCGTACCGCAAGATGGTCGAATTACCTTGCGAATAGCCGGTCGAGCGGTGGATGTGCGGGTTTCAACCATGCCCGCCAGTCATGGCGAGCGAGTAGTTTTGCGTTTGCTAGACAAAAACAATGCACGTTTGAATCTAGAAGATCTCGGCATGACGCAGGTCAATCGCGGTTTGTTTTCAGGCCTTATTCGCAAGCCACACGGGATAATCCTGGTCACTGGACCTACAGGTTCAGGTAAAAGTACTACTTTGTATGCAGGCTTGAGCGAGATCAACAGCAAAGATCGCAATATCCTTACGGTAGAGGATCCGATTGAATTCGATCTCCAAGGTATTGGTCAAACCCAAGTTAATCCGCGTGTTGATATGACCTTCGCTAGAGGCCTACGCGCTATCTTACGACAAGACCCAGATGTCGTTATGGTGGGTGAAATCCGTGACCTCGAAACAGCGCAAATCGCGGTGCAAGCGTCACTGACTGGCCACTTAGTACTTTCAACATTACACACCAATACCGCAGCGGGCGCGATCACGCGGCTAGAAGATATGGGTATTGAGTCATTTTTATTATCCTCTTCACTACTGGCAGTATTATCGCAGCGGTTGGTGAGAACACTGTGTCCTAGCTGTAAACAGCCTCACGCACCGAGTAGTCAAGAAGCAGCAATATTAGGGCTAGATGCCCAAACCGCCGCTACAACGACGATTTACAGTGCAAAAGGCTGCGCAGAATGCAATCAAACAGGGTATCGCGGCCGTACTGGTATTCATGAATTATTAGTCGTTGATGAAAACATCCGCGATCTGATGCATGCAGGTAAAGGTGAGCAAAGTATTGAAAAGTACGTGCGTACAACGACTCCAAGTATTCGCGAAGATGGTTGTGCAAAAGTCTTACAAGGCCTCACTGCATTAGAAGAAGTACTGCGCGTTACTCGCGAGGATTGACATGCCAGCCTATGCCTACAAAGCCTTAACCCAAGCAGGGAAAAATAAGTCAGGCGTGTTAGAAGCTGACAATGCGCGTCAAGTGCGTCAGCAATTGCGCGATATGGCGCTGATCCCTATCAATGTGGATGAAGTTAGCGACAAAAAATCTGCCGCTGGTAAAGGCAATACATTCAACCTATTTGCGCCCAAAATTAGCGTTTCGGACTTGGCATTATTAACGCGTCAACTCGCTACCCTTATTGAATCTGCGCTACCTATTGAAGAGGCGCTATTAGCGGTCGCCGAGCAGAGTGAAAAACCGCGTCATAAGAACATGATGATGGCCATTCGCTCTAAAGTTGTAGAGGGCTTCGCACTGGCTGATGCGTTAGGAGAGTTCCCCAGTGTATTTGATAATCTCTATCGCTCGATGGTTGCCGCTGGTGAAAAATCAGGTCATTTAGATACGGTGCTCAATCGCTTAGCTGATTACACTGAGCGCCGTAACGTAGTCAAAAACCAAATTACCCAAGCGTTGATTTATCCCATCATTATGCTGGTTGTGGCTGTAGGTATTGTTAGCCTGTTATTGACTTATGTAGTGCCTAAAATTGTTGGACAGTTTGACAATATGGGGCAAGAACTCCCTGGGGTTACGCAGTTTCTAATTGCTTTGTCAGATGCCACCAAGAGTTACGGACTACTGGTGTTAATCGGGCTTGTACTTTTGTATGTGGGCTATCGTCAGTTAATGCGCAATGAGCGTTTTCGTCTGAAATCACATAAAATGCGATTAAACTTTCCAGTATTAGGCAAGGTCATAAAAAGTATCAATACATCACGGTTTGCCAGTACGCTGAGTATTCTTACTGCCAGTGCAATTCCGGTACTAGAAGGTATGCGGATTGCGGGTAATGTATTGGAGAATACTTATATAAAGCAGCTGGTCATGGAAGCTGCGGGCAAAGTCCAGGGCGGAACCAGTTTGCGCGGCTCGCTTGAGGCCACCAAGGTTTTTCCACCCATGATGATTCATATGATTGCCTCAGGTGAAAAGAGTGGAGAGTTGCAAGATATGCTCGCCCGTGCAGCGCTCAACCAAGAACGTGAATTTGAAATGCAGGTCAATATTGCATTAGCGATACTAGGGCCGGTGCTAATTTTAACCATGGCAGCCATTGTATTTTTTATCGTAATCGCAATTTTGTTACCGATCATATCTCTCAACAATATGATCTAATTGGAGATGTTTTATGAAAACCAAAGGATTTAGTTTGATTGAAGTAATGGTGGTGATTTTGATCATCGGCATTATGACAGCAATAGTCGCACCGAATATTATCGGCAGCCAGGAAGAGGCGCAGCTAAAGAAAGCCGCTATTGATATTCAAAATATTGAAGGTGCGCTACAGATGTATAAGTTGCGCAATAATGTGTTTCCTACCACTGAGCAAGGCCTTGAAGCCTTAGTGGAAGAGCCGACGATTGAACCATTACCACGCAACTTCCCCGTGGGTGGTTTTATTCAGCGTTTACCTGAGGACCCGTGGGGTAACCCTTACACATTAATCAGTCCCGGAGAGCTGGGATTGGTAGATGTGTTCTCAAATGGTCCGGATCAAGAGCCCGGCACGGACGACGATATCGGCAATTGGAATATCAACGAATATTTGAATTAAAAGTAAGTGCTTACCACCTTCATCACCTCAAATAGAAAGGGCTTTACACTATTAGAAGTGATGGTGGTGCTATTTATGATTGGCGTTGCTGCGGCGGTTGTGATGTATAATGCGTTTTCAGCCAGCCAGTCGGACCGCCTGCAGGAACACGTCAAACGCCTACAAGTTGTTTTTGATATGGCCTCAGACTTCGCTATTTTGAATCAACAGCAATTAGGCCTCTACATCAACGAAGACGAAGGTACTTATCATTTTGCTATGCTCGATGACGACGATGAGTGGCAACCAATCAGTGATGTACCCACCTTCGCCGAGCATGAATTACCTATCGAGTTCAGCATGGAACTCAATCTCGACGATTTACCTTGGAATGACGAAGACAGTTTGTTTGACCGCGGTGTTTTTGATGAGAGTCTCTCGGTTTCTGAAGACGGCGTTGAAATAGGCGAGGATGATAAGCCACCCCCACCACCCCAGATTTTGATTTTATCCAGTGGCGACATCACGCCTTTCAGCTTGGTGTTTAGCTACGAACCGGAGTTCGGAGATGATGAACCCGCGTATTTTCGTCTAGAGGGTGAAGAATCCGCACCATTACAACGCTTAGGTCCACTGTTGCGACCGGATGAGGACTTATGACGCGCACATCCGGTATGACATTGCTCGAAGTCATGGTCGCGATAGCGATATTTGCACTGGCTGGAACAGCTATTATGAAAACCGCAACGGATCATTTACGCAACGTCGAGTTATTGGAAGAAATAACATTGGCAACTTGGGTCGCGAATAATCAACTGACCCGCACACACCTAGATAATCGCTGGCCACCAGCGAATAATCGCCGCGGCAGTGTAGAAATGGCTGGACGCACTTGGCACTGGCAGCGCGTTGTCAGCAAAACCAATGACGACGATCTGCGCGCAATTGAAATCGCTGTTGGACTCGATCCAACCTTCGCCGATTCAATCACCAGCGTCACCAGCTTTGTGGCTAAGCCCAATGAATAACTGGCACCGCACGCGCGGCTTCACACTCCTTGAAATTTTAATCGCCATCGCGATATTCGCGATGATAGGCGTCGCCTCCTCCGCACTGCTAAGTCGTATGATAGATGCTAATGATGTATCTGATGAACGCTTTGCAGAGTTGGAGAAACTGCAACGGGCGCTATTGATTATCGAACGTGATTTACTTCAAGCAGTGCCGCGCCCAGCACGGGTTGAGGGCGACTTACAAGAGTCGGTCATGATCGGTGGTGTTGGCGCAGACAGTGATGCCGATGGTATTGCGTTTGTGCGCACCGGTTGGCACAACCCACAGCTGATGTTACCACGAAGCAATTTACAACTAGTCGCCTATCGATTACAAGATAACCGGCTAGAACGGGTTTACGGTAATTTTGTCGACAATGTCATTGGCTATGAGCCAAAAGTGCGGGTATTGCTCGAAGGTGTAGAGGACTTCCAAGTTGAGTTTTTTGTGAAACGCGAAGGTGCGCCAGAGTCAGAACGTGACTGGAATGAAAACTATAATGGCAGTGTCCTGCCGCGCGCAGTAGCACTGATTATTACCACCCAAGCCTTCGGCGAAATCCGTCGCGAATTTGTCACCAGTAGCCTGGCACAAGTCGATGAAAACTAGAATCGCCCGCGCCAGAGGCGTCGCACTTTTAATCGTCTTACTGGTGGTAGCCTTGGTAGCTATTGTCGGGACTGAAATGGTTGCGAGACTGCAATTGCAAGCCCAGCGTACTGCCAACATTAAGGATAGTAACCAGGCCTATTGGTATGCCTTGGGTGCAGAGCAGTATGCACGCAAATCCATTGAGTTGTTATTCGAACAATCGAACGATAAAATTCACCTCGACCAACCTTGGTCACAAGAGTTTATTTATCCTTTGGACAATGGTGGCATCAAAGCGCAACTGGTCGATTTGCAAAGCTGTTTTAATCTCAACAGTCTACGCACTAACTCACAAAGCAACAACACCAACAATCGCGAACAAGTAACGGCTACCATGGAGGCGTTTCACCGCTTAATGCTAACCCGTGACTTATTGCCCGAATTAGATTCATTTACCGCCGATACGGTACGCGACTCTCTGGCTGATTGGCTCGATGAAGATGATTCGTTGCGTAGCTACGGTGCTGAAGATATTGATTATGAATCCTTACCCAATCCTTATTTAGCGGCAAATACGCTAATGCTGAATAAGACTGAGTTACGTATGGTCAACGGCGTATCACCTGAATGGATTAACGAGCTATTACCTTATGTGTGTGCGATACCTAACGATGCACGCATGAAAATCAATGTGAATACGCTGACTGAGGAACTAGCCCCCGTGTTAGCTGCCGTTACCAGTTTAGATACTGAGCAGGCCGCAAGACTGATTGCCGGTCGCCCCGCGGATGGTTACGACGACGTGGCAACCTTCTTGGCCGAGCCCGATATTACGGCACTCGAGCTCGACGAAGAGCGATCACAGTGGTTTTCAGTAACCACACAATATTTTATTCTATACACAAAGACCCGTTACAATAACGCGACTTTTTCAATGTCATCGGTATTTTTCGTTGGTGACGACAACAAAGTCAGTGTAGTACGACGCGAATTCGGAGGCCGATACTAAATGGAGCAACTGATAGTCAGGTTAGGCTCAGACACCCAAAGCCCAGTCTTTTGGATCGTCTGGTCAGATGCTGAGCAAGAGATCATCGCATCCGGTGAATTACCCAATGCGGCTGAATTAGCGACGCTCGCTGAACGCGCTGGCTCGCGTCCAGTCACGGCTTTAGCGCCAAGTAGCGACATATTATTGAAATGGGTGACCTTGCCACCTCGCGCTGGTCGCAAAGCCATTGCGGCGATCCCTTATATGCTCGAAGATGAGATATCAACGGATGTTAGCGAGCAATTCTTCGCCCTTGGGCCGAAGAATGGCAATCAGCAAGCAGTTGCCATTGTTAAACGCAGTCAAATGGATTTTTGGTCGGCCGTTCTCGCAGAAGCCGGTTTGTTCTGTGACAAGTTAATTCCCGATGTTTTGGCATTGCCACACAATGAAGCTGGCTGGAGCTTACTTGAAGTCGGCAGTGAATGGCTCATACGTCAAGACCAGTGGAGCGGTATGCAAGGTGAACAAGCATGGCTTATGCCTGCAGTGGCACATTATGCTAAGCAGCAGGAAGACCCTTTGCTCATTCACGACTACAGCGGTATCGAAGTGGGCTCTCTGGCCAACGTTGAATGGCAAACACAGACCCTCGAGCTGCCAATGCATGTGCTAGTGAAGGGTAGCCAAACAGCCACGTTCAACTTGCTGCAAAACGAGTACAAGGTAAAGAAACAAACCAACGCTGCATGGAAAAAATGGCGATTAGCCGCGTCTTTAGCACTTATTGCACTATCCTTGTCTGTCGTCGACAGAGTGATAACACTGAGTAGCCTAAATCAGCAACACGAAGAGCTAAGTGCGGCAATCGATAGTGAAATCAAACGCGGATTCCCCGATATTGGGGCATACCGCGACGTACGTCGCAAGGTCAATAGTGAGTTGGCAAAGCTGGAACAGGGCGGCAATGGGTTGACGATGCTAGCAATGCTCGACCAACTCTCGCCAGCGTTTTCCCAAACCCAAGTTAAGCCGCAGTCGATTCGCTTTGATGGTGAACGCGGGGAGCTGCGTTTACAGGCGGTTGCGAGCACATTTGAAGCCCTAGAACAGTTTGGCAATCAAGCTCAGCAAGCTGGCTTCACCGTTGAGCAAGGCGCCATCAACAACCGTGACAACCAAGTCATCGGTTCAGTGATCATCAAAGGGTAAGTCAACATGCAAGCATTGATAGAACGTTACAAAGCACTGACTGAACGCGAACAAATTATCCTCATGATCGCAGCGGTGTTTATCGTGGTTGGCTTATTTTATTTTGTAATTTGGTCGCCATTAGTCACGAGTATTGAGCAGCGCCAAGCGCAAATAGAGCGCGATCAAGATTTACTCGCGTGGGTGCAACAAAGTGCACAGCGCGCTACGCAATTACGCCGTTCTAATGGCGGTCAGCGCACGTTCAATGGCTCGTTACCCCAAGCCGTCAACTCTACAACTAATCGCTTTAATATCGTGATCTCGCGGATGCAACCACAAGGTGAAGAGTTACAAGTGTGGGTTGACCAAGTACCGTTTGACGCCATGTTAGATTGGATTAATGCTTTGGAGAATATGGGCGTTGTTGTGCTACAAGTTGATGTCACCGAAGCAGAGTCGCCTGGGCAAATTAAGATCCGCCGTTTACAGTTAGGAAAACCATGAAGTCAAAAATCGGCATAGGTGTATTAGCCACAGTTTTATTCTTAGTCTTTTTAGTCGCATATGTGCCTGCCAATCAAGTATTGAGCCGCGTTGAGTTACCCAAAAACATAAGCGTTAGTGGCGTATCGGGGACGTTTTGGAATGGCAAGGCGCGTAACGTTGTGGTTAACGGTTTACCTATCAAAGATGTCAATTGGAGTCTTTCAGCGTTACCTTTGCTGTGGGGCTCAGTAGCGTTGGACCTAGACGCCGGCAATCAGCGTCGTGCCGATGAGATTTCATTTGCGGGTGAGTTGACCACTGACTTCAGTGGTGAGCCCGTGCTGTCCAGCGATAATTTCATTCTATATTTGCCTACCGATCAAGTCTTAGCCAACGTTCAATTACCTATTCCAGTGATTGCCGGTGGTCGCTTTCGCGTTACCATCAATGAGCTGGATTTTGATCAACAATGCGCCGTTCTAGTCGGCCGCGGTGAATGGCTGAATGCCAGCGTCGCAGGTACAACGGAGAACATTCCAATGGGTGTTTACAACGCTGAGCTCAGTTGTGATAACGGCGTGATAGTTGCCAATGTGGCAGAGCCAAATCTACTTGGTCTTAATTTGGTCGCGCGAATTAGTTCGTTTCGCAATATTGCGGTTACCGGCAAATTTAAACCCGATCCAAGCTTGCACGAAGAAGTCCATCAAGCTTCAGCATTGTTCTTTACAGACGTTGACGCTGACGGCTATCGCTTGATCAACCTGTAAATTATTAGCCTACAGGAACCGCGCCATCGCCATTATGGTTGCCGTGACATAAACACTTTGGCGCGTGGCTAGCCCCTTAGTCAGTAGACCTATAGCTCCACCTTTTTGTTTAATGTTTTCGGTGTTGAAGTGTTTATCCATCACATCACCCAGTTCCACACCCTTGAGTAAATCCGCGTATACGGCATGTGGTAGCGGTAAATTAGCACTGCGGCCTACGGCCATGTCCTTGCCATTACTGATCGCAACATAAGCAAACGTCGCCGGGCCATCAATAAATTTATCCACCCCACCTTCATAAGCGATAACCCAATCAGCGCTGCGTTTTTCTAGTGCCAGCTGTTGCAAACACTTACGCACACGATTGACGGCACCCAAGCGAGTTTCCGCCTCAGTCATGGGTTGATCAGCAACCCCCGACGGCACACTCATCCCCTCTGCAACCACGTGCTCATTATCAAACCATTGACTTATTGCCCGTTGACCTGCACCAATTTTTACTGGGTTTTGCGAGCCGACAATTACCTTTAATGACATATAAACTCCGCAATCAACTTATGCTGCCGTTACTGGGTTAGCTCGAATGACTTCGAGTAAATCGCGATAATCGCTTACCGATTCAAAGCCTTCAATTTCACGCGTTGGCAGTTTGCTATCCGGATTCTCTACCGCCAACAAATGGGCAATCCCATACGTTTGTGCTGCCGTCAAAATGGTGAGGCTATCATCGACAAATAATGTTTTTGCCGGATCAAAGTTATAGTCGGCCTGTAACTTTTGCCACAACAACTGTGATTCTTTGGTTACCCCGTATACATGGGTCGACACCAAGGTATCAATATGACTATCGAGCTTGGTATGTTCAACTTTTAACGACAAACTGCCAGGGTGTGCATTGGTAACCAAAATCACCTGACGTCCCGTATCCCGGAGCGCGTCAAGGAATGGCAATGTATCATCGCGCATGGCAATTAAGTGTTCGACTTCGCGCTTGGCAGCGACGATATCCATATCTAGATAGTCAGCCCAGTAATCAAGACAGTACCATTCAATTTGTCCCATCACGCGCTCGTAATGAGCAAGCATATCAGCACGACACTCAGCGACAGGCTTACCGGTTTTCTCAGCAATTTTTTTCGGCAAATGTTCAATCCAAAAGTGATTGTCAAAATGCAGGTCCAATAGCGTGCCGTCCATATCGAGCAACACTGTTTCAATTTGATCCCATGCAAGATTAGGCAAGCGATTATCCTTCTTTTACAGTAAGCTATAGAAAAACCATAAATCACACGTTAACCGATCGCTAAGTGTGATTTGATAGTATAGATTTGATAATCAAGTTTAGCTGGTTCAGCAGATGAGTAAAATAGATCCGAACAAACCTTTGCCAACTATTCACAACCGCGAAATTGTTGCGAAAAGCCAATTTTTTCGGGTTGAGCGCGTTGATTTAGAGTTCTCTAACGGCGCTACTCGGCAGTTCGAACGCATGGCGGGTCAAGGGCGTGGAGCCGTAATGATTGTCCCCATAACCGCTGACAATGACCTATTACTCATTCGTGAATATGGTGCGGGTACGCATTCTTATCAACTCGGTTTTCCCAAAGGTCTGATCGACCCCGGTGAATCTCCACTTGAAGCTGCCAATCGCGAACTGCAAGAAGAGGTCGGTTATGCTGCTAATGAATTACATGATATTCATACTGTAGGGATGGCACCGACTTTCTTTAATGCGCGGATGCATATCGTTATTGCACGTGATTTGTACCCGCAGAAATTAGAGGGTGACGAGCCAGAACCGCTTGAGGTGATCAAATGGCCGCTGGCTGATGCAGAGGCATTGCTAGCACGGGACGATTTTATAGAAGCCCGCGGAATCGCCGCATTATTTTTAACGCAACGTTGGTTAAAGGAACAATCATAATGACCGATTACAGCACTGAGGTTTTGCTGGACATCGCTAAACGAGCAGCACTGAAAGCCGGAGCCGCCGTACTAGAAATTTATGACTCTGGTGACTATGAAAGCTATGCCAAAGCCGATGAGTCGCCAGTAACCAGTGCTGACTATCACGCCAACGAAATCATTATGGATATGCTGCGCACCGAAACGCCTGATATTCCCATCATGTCAGAAGAAACCAAGCAAGGAACCTTAGCTGACCGCGCTCATTGGCAACGCTATTGGCTGATTGACCCGATAGACGGTACGCAAGAATTTATTGCCCGCAGCGGTGACTTCGCGGTCAATATAGCGTTAATCGAAAATAACATGCCTAAGATAGGGGTGATCTTCTGGCCTCCTGGGCAGTCCTTGTATTATGCCTCAAAGGGGAAAGGTGCGTATAAAGAGTCTCCAGAAGGCACTGAACGCATCTCTGTCCGCAAGCTCGACAAGCCCGAAGATAGCGTGGTGATAATCGCTATTAGTCGACGTCAGTCGCGTGAGAAAGTGTTCTCTCGGATGAGCGCTAAGCGTGTTTATCAAACACTACCTCTGGGTAGTTGCTCGTTAAAAGCCTGTTTTATTGCCGAAGGAAAAGCCGACGTATTTATGCGTTTGGGCGTTACCGGAGAATGGGATACCGGCGCATCACAATGTATCGTGACCGAAGCTGGCGGTAAGATTTTAGCCGCCGATTTTGAGCCATTAACCTACAATCAACGTAATTCTGTAGAGAATCCAGACTTTGTAGTGCTTGGCGACCAGCGCGTCGACTGGCGAGACATCGTCCAATATCACTAATTTAACAATGGAGTTACCATGCGCTTAATGGTTTTGAGCATGCTGCTGTGCTGCTCATCGGCATTTGCCAATTGGCAGTTAGATTTAGCTAACAGTTCGATTAATTTTATCTCGACCAAAAACACGCACATCAGTGAAATTCACCAATTCGATCGCTTCAGCGGCAGCCTAAATGATGCCGGTGAGGTGTCGGTTAGCATTGATCTTACCTCAGTTAATACTATGATCCCGATCCGCGACTCTCGGATGCAAGAATTACTTTTCAACGTCAGTGAATTCGCTCAAGCAACGTTCACTGCAAAATTATCTGACGATGTCTTCAGCATGTCGGTTGGCGAGCAACAAATACTAATGACCAATGGTGAGTTAGCATTGCACGGTGCCACATCTAAAGTACCCGTGCATGTGAAAGTTGTACGCGTGAGCGAAGATGTGTTTATCGCTTACACCACTAAACCCAGCATGATTAATGCGAGTCAGTTTGGCTTAGCCGGTGGTGTAGATGCTTTGCAGAAAATTGCGGGACTAGCCAACATCAGTTACGCAGTACCTGTGTCTTTCTCAGTACAATTTGTGCGCTAAACAAGACTTGGATAACAGTGCCAAGCGCGACTCACGCCTTTGGCACTATATCGACACTTTCGTGTAGTTCGGAGTACTGCAACACGGCTTCACCGCTGCGCAACTGGGTCAGCAACTGCTCGACCTTAGTCGCAAAACTCAATTCTTCTTCGCCATAATCCGTGCCCTCGCGTAACACAACTGACTCGACGATATTTTTCAACGTCTCTGCTTCTAGTTCCTCTATCGGAATAATCATCGCGACTTTGCTAGTAGTTGCCCACGCTGCGTTTCAAGAAACGTTAATACGCGTTGGTGAAACCAGATGACTGGACGCCACGGCGTGCCTTGCATGAAGCCAACATGCCCGCCGCGATCACTGAGCTCAAGCGTTACAGCACGCGCAAGATCGACTTCCTCGGGTATGACATTCTCATTCATAAATGGGTCATCCTTAGCGTGCAAGATAAGCGTTGGTGTGCGAATCGCCTGTAAAAAGTTAAATCCGCTACACTTTTCATAGTAATCAATCGCATCTTGGTAACCGTGGAGTGGTGCAGTAACCAAATCATCAAACTCGCGAAATGTCTTTAATGCGCGGATCTTCGCTTGGGTAATTTGCGGCTCTGCTGAGTAATCCAAGGTGCGCATTTTGGTCAGCAGTGTGCGACGCATACTGGCCAACAGATACTTTTGGTAAACGCGTGAAAATCCCTGATTGATACTGCTAGAACACTCTGCCAGCTTTAGTGGTGCGGAAATCACGCAAGCACTGTGTAGCCATTTCTGTAGCGGGTTTTCGCCCAGCAGTTTGAGCAGCATATTGCCCCCCAATGAAAAACCAATCGCAACCATAAAATCATTCGGAAACTGTTTGCGCAGACGTTCTAATATAAACCGCGCATCGCGAGTATCACCCGAGTGATAGGTACGGGTAGTATGATTGGGCTCGCCGCTGCAACCGCGAAAATGCATTAACACGACCTGCCAGCCCTGTTTGTACAACGCAGCCATAGTATCATTGGCATAGTGGGAGCGAATGGAGCCTTCAAGGCCGTGGAAAATCACCACTAAACCTTTACTTTGTTCAGGCTTTGAGGACCATGCGAGATCGACAAAATCACCATCCGGTGTTGTCACTTTCTCATGCCGGACTTCGACTTTTGGGCGACGCATGAGAAAACGCGGCCAAATAGTCTGTACATGACGATTAGTCGCCCAAAACGCGGGTGAAAAGTCGCTGCGTTTTATCCGGCCATGAGCATTTCGCTCAATGTGTTTGTCGCTCACTATGATTAGTTATCCTTACTTTAGCGCGTCTGCTAAACAAACCATCGACGCTTCAATTTCTGACTGTGGTACCGCATAGTACTCCAATACCAAACCTAGCATAGACTTTGCGTCTGTGTTTACACGCGTTAAGTTAAATTGGTTCAAAGTTGTTAGCAATAATGTGTGTTGCCGCTGCTCTAATATCAGTTCGTGCTGCTTAAGCCGCTCATATGCCTTTGCGGCTCCCAGTTTTGCCGCACGTCGTAACTCTCGATGTAACGCTAGCTGGCGTTCTGATTGCTCGATCCCACTGATCAACTGTTCAATATGCATTCTTTCTAGCGAAAACTGTCGATTCCCAAGCACAATACACAGCAGAATGAGGTTTACATTACAGCCGTAGTTATCTTGCAGTTTAATGAGGTGATCGGCCGCACCTGGCAGGGCATAAATCGCCAGCGCTTCTTGCCATGCGGTATCAATAGTCAGCAAATGAGATGTCACTGATCACCCCGCGTCAAACTCAGCACTCAGCTGTTCCAGCTCTTCTTGATCAAGTAGCCAAGCCTCTTCTAGGTTTGTGAGCGCTTGCTTGGCTTGAGACTCAACAGTAATAAGATCTTTAAGAGTTTGCTTTTGGTCATCTTGATACAAACTGGGATCAGCCAACTGCGTTTGCAACTGCTCTAATTCAAGTTGCAGCTTGGCCATTTTTTGCTCCGCCGCAGCGATTCGTTTACGCAGTGGCGCGGTGGCTTGACGAAACTCAGCAGCAAGGCGCTTTTGCACTTTGCGATCTTGAGCTGGCGACTTTTCCTCTTTTTGATTATCGACAGTATCAGCTTTTGTCGCTTTCTCATCATCAGCTAGCCATTGGCGGTAATCCTCTAGATCACCGTTGAATTGTTCGACGGTTCCAGCATTAACTAAGTAAAATTCTTCGCACACCGAATTGAGCAATGAGCGATCGTGCGATACCAAGATCATAGCGCCCTCAAAGCTCTGTAAGGCAAGATTCAGAGCTTCACGCATCTCTAAATCGAGGTGGTTAGTGGGTTCGTCGAGCAGCAATAGGTTGGGTTTTTGATACACAATCATTGCCAGTACCAAGCGCGCTTTCTCGCCACCCGAAAACGGCGCAACAGGGCTCAAAGCGTTATCACCATGGAAATTAAAACCACCGAGAAAGTCGCGTATGGACTGCTCAGTTGCTTTCTGATCTAGACGCTGAATATGGGTTAACGCCGACGCTTGTAAATCCAAGTACTCCAACTGATGCTGAGCAAAGTAGCCGACGTTTAGCCCTGCCGACAAATCATATCGCCCCGACATCGGCTGTTTGTCGCCAGCTAGCAGCTTGATCAATGTCGACTTACCTGCACCATTGCGGCCTAGCAAACCGATACGACTGCCCGGTACTAAGTTAAGCTTGACCTGATTGAGAATGACGGTTTGTTCGTAGCCGACTTTAACCTGCTCCATACTGACTAACGGGTTCGGCAATTTCGCTGGCGGTGCAAAACTAAAATTAAACGGCGACTGGCTGTGCACGGGTAAAAGTGTTTCCATGCGTTCGAGCTGCTTGATCCGTGACTGCGCTTGCTTTGCCTTCGACGCCTTGGCCTTGAAACGGTCAATAAAAGACTGGAGGTGAGCAATCTTGTCTTGCTGTTTATCGTACTCCAACGCTTGCAAACGTATTCGCTCTGCTTTTTGCTTTTCGTAAGCACTGTAATTACCGGTGTAGCCAATTAGCTGCTGTTGCTCAACACTTAAAATTTTCTCCACACAATTATCGATAAACGCTTTGTCATGCGAAATCAGCAATAGCGTTCCAGTGTAGCGCTGTAACCATTTTTCAAGCCAAATGACTGCGTCTAAATCCAAGTGGTTGGTCGGTTCATCGAGTAACAACAAGTCCGAGGGGCAGAGTAGAGCTTGGGCCAAATTCAGACGCATTTGCCAACCGCCAGAAAACGCACTAACGGGCTGGCGAAGTTGTGCTTGGCTAAAGCCTAAACCCGCCAAAATAGTCGCGGCGCGAGCTTCAACTTCATAAACACCGGCTTCTTCCAGCGCAGTGTGTATCTCTGCCACCTTGGCACCATTTTCCGACTGTTCATATTGTGCTAACTGCTGTTGTAAGTTTCGCAGGTGAGTATCACCATCAATGACATACTCGATGGCGGCCCTGTCATTAGCTTCAACTTCTTGTGCAACCGCGACAATTCGCCATGCTTTTGGGATCCGAAGCTCACCCGATTCGGTGCCAAGCTCGCCACGTAACATGGCGAACAAACTGGACTTACCGCATCCATTTGCACCAATTAGCGCGACTTTTTGTCGGGGAGAAATTTCGACCGACACGTTTTCAAGCAGCACTTTGGTGCCGCGCATGAGGGATATATCGGTCAGTTTAATCATGGATGTACAACTCAGCTAAAAATCGCCGGGGATGATAGCAAATAACCATCAAAATGGGCATTGCTGTTGTTTGATCAAATTGGGGGATTGCGCCTTCTTGTCACTCCAGCGTAATCATGAGTTTCAACGATTGACATATCTGATCGGGATAAGCTTACCATAAGTCATACAGCGCCAAAGCCACTCAACCGGCCCGAAGCGAAAATACTTCAACCACAAGGCCGAATAGCCGATTTGCAAGACGAGAATTATCAGGGCGATAAAAAGTAGGCTCATCGGCGCACCCCGCATTCCCAAGCCAAAACCAAGACCGTAGAAAATGATGATACTTATTAATGTTTGGCTTAAGTAATTAGTCAGAGCCATGCGACCAGGTGCTGCGAAAATAATGAACCAATACGATTTTTTGAACCACAGCAACGCAAACCCAGCAGCATAGGCTAATCCCATAGGAAATACTGCCAATGAATAGGCGATCACAGAATATAGGCCATTGGCACTGTAATCACTAAACACATTTAGGCCGCCGAGTTGCTTTAGCCACAAGCTCGCGGGAAAGGCAATCACGAGTCCAATTACTAGCGTGCGTTTGAGCAGTGTTTTGTCAGTCATGAGTGTTCCGGCGATCAACTTTCTGCCGGCCCAAAGACCTATCAGCATAATACCGAGCACCTTCGGCACACGCCAAGTTTCGATTAGATATCCAACCCGGAAATTAGATAACGCGGCAAGGGTCTCGTAGAAGACCGCGAAATCCGTTGTGGTTTGGTTTAACGAAAACCCCTGAAAGAGAAAAACGTATGCTACCATCCCCTCCCAAGGCCAAACTAGTCGCTTCGTAAAAGCCGCCGTCAGGGTCTAACCCCAAATACCAAAACAGTGCATAACCACCAATAGGCATTAACAAGAACCCCAGCGCACTCAGCAGCACAGTCCTGTCACTGAGGTTGCGAAACAACACCAACACAAAGCCTAATATGGCATACAGAGCAAGGATATCACCGTGCCAGAGTAGGAAGATGTGCAGTAGCCCTATCAACAACAAGATAGCCAGTCTGCGCAGATAAATTGCCATACCAGAATGGCCATTTGATGGCTGGAGTCTCGACAGTTGCAGCGCAAAACCCAGGCCGAACAGGAAACTAAACAGTGTATAAAAGCGACCGTCTATGAGTAAGCTTTGCATGAAATCAAACACATGAGCACCAGCAATGCTTTCTTTAATGGGCGGCGGAGTCGCGACCCAGCCACTGAACACGGTCAAGTTCGCAAGACAAATGCCAAATAGTGCAAAACCGCGTAATGCATCGAGGATATCATGGCGCTGACTGTGCTCAACGGGGGAGTTTGAACTCGGCGTATCCATGTATGCCGCCGCTTCCTTGTTGAAGAGATTAGGCCTAAGTATAGAAGATATAGGCGAACTCGCGCAGAAATCTCCTTTTTCGATTTCTACTGTAAATCGATCGCTATGTTAATTTTGTCAGTAAGAGTACAATATCGAGCCAACAAAGAGGTGTGTAGTTTAATGTCACAAAAAACCAAAAAGCGCTTCATCGCTGGCGCTACGTGTCCCAAGTGTCGTGCTCAAGACACGCTTATGCTTTATTTTGAACACAACGTAGAAAAGATGGAATGCGTTAAGTGTGGCTATCATCAATCACAAGCTAAGTCCGAAGTTTCTGTCGCTGCAAAAGGTAGCGCTGACGTGATAGGCGTATTTAAACCCGAGTAGTTTCGGGTATTGGATCAACCCCGCCATTGACGGTTGTTGTTATTATCTTTACTGCTGGCTATTAGCGCTGAAGACCGATCAAATTGAGACTTAGCCAAGCGGTCATACAGTACCACATTTGCCGTCGCCGCTAAATTCATACTGTTAAACGTAGGGATGTAAACAACATGGTCTGAAGCGTCGATAACCTCTTGTTCAACCGAACCATCTTCAGGCCCAAAGATGTAAAACGCATTGTCTGGATGGGTGAATTCGGGCAGCGGAATAGCCCCGTCGACAAGCTCTATGGTAACAATGCTTGCCCCTTTAGGTTTATAGGCCAGCAAATCATCCACACCTACGGTAGGTATTACCGCGCGCATGTTCTGAGTGTCGGGGTTGTACTGTTTGGCGTAGCCAAACCGTTGACCGGTATAAAACACCGATGAGGCGCCATAGCAACCGCACGCACGTAAAATCGATGCGACATTAGTTGCAGATTTTGGGTTACACAATCCAATCGATACACAGTGTTGAGTCACGCTACTGAGGTCCTAAAAAGATACTGACATTCACGCCCAGCACACCCAAGATTAATGCCGCTCCAATGGCAACTAATTTGGCGAACAACACAACCCAAAAACAATCGATTAACTCGGCATCACTGACGCGTATAACCATATAGCAGAACGCAATAATACTCAGTATCCAGCCGATGTAGGGAAGCAGGGACACTAATGTAACAATGGCCACGATCGGAATAAGTACTTTGAACTCGATCTTGATAAAAGACAGTTTGGAGGCAATAAACAAGGTAATGGTTGTGAAAAACACATCAATTAAAAAGAAACTCACTTCAAAACCCATTGCTGTCCTTGCGCTCATTACTGAATAGCGACGGTAGTGTAAACCGAGCGCTATCTAACGGCAATGCTAGTTGCGAGACTAGGCTGTAGCTGAAAAATTAAGCGCCGTGGGCGTGGCTATATTCTGATAGGTATTTTGAATCACATTCACCCGCTGCAGTATTGCTTCAGACTGTTGCAACTGTGCAGTCTCAGGATTTTCGTTTAGCTGTTCTTTTTCCACTGCAGCGCTAGCGCCAAGCCCATTGGCGTCGAGCGAGCGCTCTGGAATTGTAATATCGATTGCGTCGACGATATCGTCCAAATCCGGGATTTCGGGTTCTACACCCGGCGTTGATGACTCGCCTGAACGGCGCTGTTCAACGGCTTGTTGCAGTTCCTCGGCACGTTGTTCGTTGAGTTCACTACGCGCTTCAAATGCGCGCTGACTCGCTTCACTGGCTACACGCAAATCTTGTGGTGAAGGCTCAGCCGGTGCTAAAGCTGCAGCCTTAACTTGCAACATCTTGCGCAACGTTTCATCAGGAGTAATTTCCTCGCCAATATCTATAGATACTTCGCCACCAACCGCATAACGCTTGCCGTCTGGGCCTGTTTCATACTCATAAACCGGCAAACCAGCATATTGCCCGCCCACAGAGGCGTGAGCTTGTTCATGGGATCTGACTTCTTGGTCGCGCTGCTGTAGCTGTTGAATTTCAAGCTGTTCAGCCTGCTCTTGCTGCTCTTGTTGACGCTGCTCCGCACTCTCGCGTCCAGCGCTTTCTTGGTTGGCGTTATCTGGATTAGCATTAGAGTTGTCGCCGAAAATCTGCGCAGTGGGATTTTGGTTTGGTTGAGGACGCTCGTAGACCAAAGGACTCGCTGGCTGCCCCGGATTGCGCAGCCGATCAGACTCAGACCCTAAACCCGCTTTTGCCTCAGAATTTTCATTGGCTGAGGTTTGCGGAATCGTTTCGCGCGCCAAATTCTCCCGCCGAGCGGACTCGGTGTTGAGGTTCGTGTTGGTAAACACGATACCGGTGGGAATTGGCGTCACGATATTCATTCTAGATTTCCATTAGGCGAAGATATCGATGATTCGACCGACCGTTTCATCGGCACGATCAACAACGGCGGCAGACGCCTGAGCGTTGCGCGCGTTGATTTGCAGCGACAATAAATCGGTGGTGACGGAATCTCCGCCTGATGGGAGTAAATTGCGCGTGTTGCCGATCTGTTGTTCTGCGGCGTTTAACAACACACCCGCCGGCCCATTTTCAGCAACATCCTGCTGCGCCACACGCTGGGCAAGATTTAAGGAAGCCTGAGTGATCCCCTCAGACGCCCGCTGCAACCCAAACTGGCCTGACAAAATTGCAGAATTAACATTGTACCCAGTATCAATTGGCATACATTTACCCTCACGCTACCTCTATTACATTATCGGGTAAATTGGTTAATTTTTAAACCCTCAAGCAAGTTTGATTGGCTATGAAGTAGTAACTTTTTATAACCGTACGCTATAGCCAGCAAACGCCTAAGTACCAAACTCAACGATCAGCTCAACCCACTCGCGCGGATGAGAAATAAACGGAGCATGCGCTGCGTGTTGAATGATTTTCGACACACAATCTGGCTGTAATGCTTGAATTAGAGGAATACCATCGGCAGGAACAAGTGAATCAAGACGCCCATAAATACGCAGTGTCGGACAGCTTATCGAAGCAATTGTGTGGCGCAAATCAACGCTAGACAACAATTGCAACCCCGCTAACAACGCCACGGGCGAGGGCGCCGAAAATTTACGTACATGGCGCTGGATCTGTTTAATATCAGCTTTGGCGCTTGGGCTACCAAGTGCTTGAATAGCCAAAAAACGCGCAAGCGTTTTACCAAAATCGGCTTCTAACTGCTGTTCAAAAGCATTCAGCACGTTAGGCTTTATTCCATGCCAGTCAGCCTTTTGTTCAAAACACGGTGTTGATGCCACCGTTACTAGACGTTTAACTTTTTCGGGTGCTTGTAAGGCTATGTGCTGAGCAACAAGCCCGCCCATCGACCATCCCAACACTATGCTCGCCATTGGAATACAGGCACTGACCCACTCACTGATATGCGCCAAACTATAGTCTTTTGGAAGCTGTCTGCTGTTTGTCCCAAAGCCCGGTAAATCAATGGAGATAACGGTAAAGTGCTCGGCTAAAAGCGGGATCACCGAGTGCCAAACCCCGCTATTTAGCCCCCAACCATGAAGCATCACAAGGACGGGTTTATCAGTGTCCACTGCATTCGGATTTTCTGCACCATATGTACGGCTGATTAGCGGCGACTGACTGTGCGAAGATTCATAAAAAATCACAGTTAACAATTTCCTTGGTGTTTTCAAAGTGTTTCGATTAGCAAAACTCGGTCACAAACTGGCTAAGCTGGTGCCCCAGCAGTGCATGCTTTGCCTGTGCAATTGTCAGCAACTCCCCTGCTCACATTGTCGAGACGCAATAGCTAAGTTTGCTCATCGCGCATACGGCTTTAATTTGATGCGTTGGCCGAAAGTAGCCAGTGCATTAAAGCCGCATAGTTTTCATCGTGTTCACGCGATTGGTGACTACGAATACCCATTGGCAAAAATGATCACTGAATTAAAATTTCAGAAACGGCTTAGCTGCGCTGAAGCGCTGGCCAATTGTTTTAGCGACAGCCTGAGAGGACGCCAACACGCATTACCCCAATGCATCATCCCTACGCCATTGTACCCTACTCGCTATCTACAGCGTCAATTCAATCAAACGGTTGAAATAGCAATAAGCGTTGCTGACCAACTAGAACTAGAGTGTCGCCTGAACAGCCTACAACGCGTTCGGCACACCACGGCACAAGTGCAACTTGGACGCGATCAGCGGCTTGCAAACGTCGCAGACTCGTTTAGCTGCGCTGTATTACCCTCGCACATTACGCATATTGCATTGTTTGACGACGTTGTCACCACGGGTGCAACCATGCATGCCATGCGTAAAGCAATTCTTGCCGCTAACCCAAATCTCATCATCGAAATTTGGGCTATCTGTATAGCGTTAGCGAGTCTGGATTAAGCTCGACATATAAATGGCATTGGCGAACAACTTACTGGTACCGTACCAATAACCGCGAAAATTCATGTCATCAACAAAACCGATGACTTGCCCCTGACCAAAGCTATGCGCAATTACCGCCGGAGTCTCTGCGACTAGATCCGCCATTTTAAGATCTGCATAACCCGCAGCTAGAGGCGCTTCAACATAGCTGAAAGGCACCAAAAACGGCTCTTGCGGCTGTCTAACTACGCGACTGCTATTCTTAAACATCGGCATTTGCGTATCATCCAAACCAAATGCGAGAGGGTGAGTTAAATCCGCTTGAGTCATAAATACCGTACCGGCAATGCGCTTGCGCGCTAGCAAGGCTTCGCGATCACTGTATTGTAACCCTTTAGTGGCGAACAATTTATCCACCTCAGTGGCAGGCATCAGCTCCGCGTTTAACCAATTTCTTTCAATCAATAAATCAACGCCAGCTTTTTGGCCGATCAAAACTCCACCCGCATTGAGCCATTTGTCGATATTACTCGCGAGTAACCCAGACATATTGGCATAGTTACCGTTAGCAAATATAAGGTGCGTGTACTGGCTCAGATCGACACGCTCAAGGCGCTGGGCTTCGATGATTGAAGCTGGCATGTGCAAACGAGTATCGAGAAAATGCCAGATCTCCCCTACTTCATTTTCAGAAGTGCCTAAGCCCCCCACAATTGCCACGCGCGGCATTTCAAGTTTGCGCAATTGCCTTGAACCTAGGTCGATACCCGAAGGCGTTAAACCAGAGGTTATGTTATGTACTTGTATTTGATACTCAGTAGCTAACTCGGTGAGCATTTGGCGAGCGCCATCCGGCTGTTCCAAACCCATTGGCACAACAACACTTCCCGGCTTAAAAATGTGCATACCAACGGTGGTTTGTGCAGTGAAACCCGCACCTGCAACTCGCACATCGATACCTTTGCGCAACAATTGCGTCAGCAATGCGGGTGACTGATAGTCATGCCACTCGAAAGCATAGGCATAGGCGTCAGTTAACGACGGCTGAGGACTGAACGCGGGCTCTTCTTCGGTTAACTTCAAGCGTCGTCTTTCACTGCGCTCAATACCGGCAAAGTTTAAATCGAATGCATACGGCAGATTCCATGTAGACACGTCATAGAAGGTATTATCTGCAAAGCTGGTACGCGTCGAAAACAGCGACTTCAACAAGCGGTATTGCGCTTGGTCGGTAGGTACGAAAATACTGCCACTCGCAAAGCGTTGCTGAGCAACTGAAAAGTCGTCACGCAAATACTGAAAGTTGATCTTGTGCGCCGACAAAAACTCAGCGACTTTGCGCATCCGCGTGTTATCAGCACTCGCAGCGATTAAATAACCGGTGGTTTTATCGTCTTTATACAAGTCTTGCGTTTCTTTGTAGAACTGCTGTTGATAGGCCAATAGCGCTTGCTTGTTAGCCAGCGCACCAGCAAAAGTCGATAAACTGGTCGTCACCTGATTTTGAATCGTTTGCTCAAATGCCAATTCACCATTGATAGACTCTTGTAAGTGTCCGCGGCTACTGGCTTGTTCGAACAAGATGCCAATGCTGCCATGTGCATCCGGATAGGTCGAACCCTTACCAAAGTAAAAATCATCAAAGCTCTCTTCAGTAAAATACAACTCGCCCTGCGCGTCTAGCGCCGCTGCGTGAAACTCAGCTAATGCACCAGTGAGCGTCACATTCGACTGTGGTGTCAGTGGATTTTTACGGCTTGGTACACCCGGCTGGAAGAAGTAAGTGCTATCAGTACCCATCTCGTGAAAATCAGTCAGTACATGCGGGCGCCATGCTTGATACTGTGCAATTCTGCCCCGTGACTCAGGGTGCGTCAGCAACAGCCAGTCGCGATTTAAGTCAAACCAATAGTGATTAGTCCGTCCAGAAGGCCAGCCTTCTTGATGCTCACGGTGATCGCGATCGGCGGTCAAAGTTTGGCCGCGGTGCATATTCGCCCAATGCGCAAATCGTGCAAGGCCATCGGGATTGAGAACCGGATCCAACAGTACAATATTGTTATTCAGCAGCGTGTCGACAGCGGTTGAATTAGCCGCTGCTAAATAATAGGCAATCACTAAAGCTGCATTTGCGCCTGACGGCTCGTTACCGTGGACACTATACCCCATGTACATAACCAGCGGCGCGTCTTGCGCTGGCTTTTCGCCAGCTAACAACGTCTCCATATGCGTCTTCTGCAACTCATCCAATCGCGCATGATTGTCTGGGGATGTAATCTGCAATAGTAACAACGGACGGTTTTCATGGGAGCGGGCATACTCAACCACAGTGACGCGTGGAGAAGCCTCAGCAATCGCGTACATATAAGCGACCAACTGGTCAGGGCGTACGTGCCATTCGCCGACATGAGCACCTAACACACTCGAAGGCACTGGCACATCACTATTGTATTCGATACCTTGTGGCAGGTATTCGTGTACGGGTTTGCCAGCTTGTGCGGCAACACTGTGAAGTGCCAGGGTAGTGAATAGTGTAATTTGTGCTAACGCACAAAGGCTGTACGCGCAACAGTTGCGAAGGGTCTGTAGTGACTTCATAAACATCCCAAATTCTTCAAGTCGGTCGGCTGATTGGTTCTTATAATTGCAAGTACTATAACTTGGATCGCCGATTGTGCATAAAATATGGCAAAAAGCATTAATACCCGAGTGGTTTACTCAGGTAATTTTGTTATTATGTGCGTATTGCAGTTTTAAGGTGGATATTATGATCACGATTTCTGAACAAGCCCAAGAGCACTTCGTTAAGTTGCTGTCTAAACAAGCTGAGGGTACCAATATTCGCGTTTTCGTCGTTAATCCGGGAACTTCTGGCGCGGAATGCGGTGTTTCTTATTGCCCGCCAGACGCCGTCGAGGAAAATGATATTACTCTGAATTTCAAAGGCTTTGATGCAGTTGTTGATAAGGAAAGTGCGCCTTATTTAGAAGAAGCGGAAATTGACTTCGTTACCGACCAAATGGGCTCTCAATTAACCCTTAAGGCACCTAACGCGAAAGCGCGTAAAGTGGATGACGATGCCCCTTTAATTGCGCGCATTAATTACTTGATTGAATCTGAAATCAATCCTGGCCTTGCGAGTCATGGCGGTAATGTTTCTCTGATCGAAGTCACCGAAGACGGTGTGGCTGTACTCCAGTTTGGTGGCGGCTGTAACGGTTGCTCAATGGTTGATGTAACCTTAAAAGAAGGCATAGAAAAACAAATGCTCGCGCAATTCGCGGGTGAACTAACTGGCGTGAAAGATGCGACCGAACATCAAGCTGGCGAGCATTCTTACTACTAGTTAGTACTCACTTATGTCATTCCGCAACCGGCTTTATCGAGCAGGTCAAAACCCCAAGCGAAGCTGGTTGCAGTTTCGTTTGGGCATGGTCATTTTTGTTGTTGGCGTTTTATTATTGATTGCCTCACAGCGTTACCTAGTTGCTTTGTACTGGCCCGCTGTAGGTGTCGTGCTTAGTGGTTTTGTAGTTTCCATGCGCGGCTACTGGGGGATTTTTGCCAATCGCTTTGCTCGGGTGCTAGAGCAACGCGATGCTAATCAAATAAATGATCCCTTTGCTGACGATTGAAATAAAGCCATCCCAAACTTAACCCTCTAGCCCCTAGAAACGCCAAAAAAGCCAGCCACAAAGCCCAATTTTGATATTCGGCGGTTAGCCACCAAATGGGGAAAAAGACGCCTAACGCACTCAGTACCATGGTATTTCGCATCGCCTTTGCTTGGCTAAGACCTACGAATACACCATCAAACAGAAAACACCAATGTGCGATTAACGGCAATGCAACCATCAAAACCAAAAAAGGTGATGTAGCGGCCTGTAGTTCGGGCTTATTGGTTAACAAGCTGACGATAAAATCAGCGGCGGCCCAAAAAAAAGTACTATAAGCAACTGCAAAAACTGAAGACCAAACAAGTCCTCTTTGCGTGTACTGCGCGATGCGCGCGCTATTTCGTTGTCCTTTTGCCTCACCCACTAACGCTTCCACTGCATATGCGATACCGTCCAGACCAAGCGAAATCAATACAAAGAATTGCATCAAAATCGCATTAACAGCCGCAGTTTGTGCGCCTAATCTTGCGCCCTGAAAGGTAATGAAAGCAAGGCAAAGTTGCAGCATTAAATTGCGTACAAACATCGCAGCATTGAGTGAGAAAACACGTACCATTGCAGATTTTGCAAACCAGCCACGCTGAGCGGTTTTTAGCGATAAACCGCGTGTTGCCCAAAAAAACCCTGCAACCGCCATAAAACATTCCGCTACTACAGTTGCTGCTGCGACACCGCTAACGCCCCAACTGAGCAGCCAAACGAATGTAATGCTTAAAACGATGTTTAACACATTGCCGGCGACCTGCAAGATTAGTACTTGGCGCGTGTACTGCTGTCCAATTAACCAGCCAATCACGACTAGGTTTAACAACGCCGCAGGCGCACCAAATGCCCGTATGCTGATGTAATCAGCAACGAATTGGTCAGTTAAGCCCGTGGTTTGCGCAACGCTTTGCGTGGCTTGAACAACCCACGGATGCACTGTGATGATGAGTAGCCCAAGTACGACTGCGAGCAACGCGCCTTGTAATAATGGCTTTGCATAGTCGAGCTCGGAAGGTTGTTTAGCACCCTTTTGCTGTGCGCTTAGGCCGGTAATCGACATCCTCAGAAAACCACAAACCCAATAAATTTGCGTTATGACCAAAGCGCCAATAGAAGCGCCGGCTAAAGCCTCTACAGATGGCAAGTGCCCCAATACTGCAGTATCCACCATGCCCAATATCGGCGTAGTGATATTCGCAAGAATCATTGGTGCAGCCAGCAACAATAAACGCTTGTCCTGAGCAGAGATTACAGACATAAATTCGTTGAGTGACAGGTCGATTCGCTAAAACAAAGCGTAAGAGTACCTTAAAATGGTAATATCCCGCAGCAGAATAAAGGGTCAAATCGCTTATGAACCAGAAAACCATATCGCATTTACGCCGCTTACTGTGCTGCGTTGTAGTCACATTGTTGATACTCCCGAGCTGTACATTTGTGCAAGCTCAAGAGCGCGATAATGCCGTTATCCTGGTGTACCATCACGTTTCTACACAGACACCGCCGTCAACCAGTATCAGTCCTGAGCAGTTTGCCGCACACCTTGCGCATATTAATGAGCATCACGTAGTACTGCCGTTAGATGTGCTCGTCAATTCCCTAAAGACAGGTCAAGTGCTCCCAGATAAAGCCATTGCAATTACCTTTGACGATGGTTACCGAAACATCTTAGAGAATGCTCACCCGTTGTTGCAGCAATACAATATGCCGTACACGATTTTTATTAATCCACCAGAGATTGGTGTTCGGCGTGATCAATTAACGTGGTCAGAAGTTAAGCGCATGAGTCAAGAAGGCGTATTGTTTGCCAATCACACGATGGATCACGCACACTTACTCAGCCGCAAGGAAAATGAAACAGAAGCGCAATGGCTAACGCGCACCATGCAGAATATTCGAGCGGCAGAGGCTATGATTACTGAACAACTAGACTACTCGCTTAAGTACTTGGCCTATCCCTTTGGTGAATTTAATTTCAAGCTTCGCGACGCTTTGTTGGCTGACGGTTATATCGGTTTTGCCCAGCATTCAGGTGCGGTTTCATCGAGTAGTGATTTTGGCGCTATTCCACGTTTCCCGTCTGCGGGTATCTACGCCAATTTAAACACTTTAAAAACCAAGCTCAACAGCATGGCGCTAAACGTCTCAAATCCTTCAGATCCGATGTTCGCCCTAGGCGCACAACCCGAGATAAGTCTTGAACTCAACCAAACGCAACCCAAAGCGAGTCAAGTAACCTGTTTTTACAGGAACGAAGTGATCACAACGACTACCCAGGGCCAAATACTCAGCTTTACCGTTCCTGAACCGCTTGAGGCGGGGCGAAGCCGCGTTAACTGCACGGCGCCAAGCACTGTACCGGGTCGTTTTCACTGGTATTCCCAGCCGTTTTTTGTCGCTGATGAAAATGGTCACTACCCAGACTAACAAGCTAACTGGCAGCCAAAGAGAAGACCAACCTGACATAGGGTGAGCCGCTAGCCACAGGCAACGATGTAAAACCGAATGATTGATAACAGCCAATAGCGGCATGGTTATCGGTTTCGACATCTAAAATGATCTGAGGTTTATTTAGTGCTTGAGCGGCTTTCACGCAATCAGAAAGCAGTAATTTTGCTATTCCCTGCCGCTGATGCTCAGGTGCAACGCTTAAATGACCAATTGCGTATTCGTGAGATTCTGGTGGTCTTATCCAGTGGCTTATCAGGCGATTGCGCTCCAATATTGCAATGCTCCGTTCAAATCCAAAAAACTCGTGGATGTGGCTTACGGTCGCACTATCAAAGTTTTTCGGCAATGTGTCATGCCAACCACAGGCTACAGCTATGGTGTCACTACCTGAGCGCACAACTCGATGGTTGGCATACCCGAATTGGCCATTAGGATGTCTAAAACCGTCGGCCAAAAATTGCTTAACAATGCCACTATCACCCGCGCCAAACAGTTCCGTCAGCATCGCAGGAGCTGCTGCAAAAACTAGCTCACTGAGGGTCTGTGCATCACTGGCGGTAGCATCAACAACCCGCGCTATTGATGCCATGGAACGTTTAACCTTGACTCATAAGTATTGGCAGGTCAGCGATAATTTGGTCTGTATCACTGATCGCTAGTTGCCCCGGCGTATGTTGAGGTTTGAAGCGGCCCACAACTTGAGCTTGTGGATTAATGACAACAATAGACGCACTGTGATCAATTAAATAATCAGGTGTGTCAGTGCTTTCGGTCATTGCGTACATCATTCCCATACTGCGCACCAGAGGGAATAATTCTTTGTGCTCGCCCGTCATACCAATGAATGCCGGATTGAAGAAATTCATATATTCATTGAGACGCTCAATGGTGTCGCGCTTAGGGTCGACGGACAAAAACACCACTTGTGGCTCAGCAGGCGTCGCGCTGACTAAATCTTTGTAAGCGGAATTTATCGCCGCCATTGTAGTTGGACACACATCTGGGCAATAAGTATAGCCAACAAACAGCAGCGACCACTTGCCAGTAAACACCGATTTGTCGACAGGCTGATTATTGTGGTCGATGAGAGCGAAGTCTGTCAGTGCTCGCGGTTGCGGAAAAAGTTGAACATATTCAGTGTTGAATGTCTGTTGCTCAGCATCCGGAGATCCGGTTTGCACACCCGGTGGAGCAATAATGGTAGCGACATAAATCCCCACCACTAATGCAACAAAGGCAACAATTCCAGTGATTTTTTTTTGCGTCATAGCCCGATAGAAACGTAATGATCAACCAATAAAACCACAAACAACACCATTAAGTGGACAATAGAAAACTTAAAGGTTTGCATGGCAGTTTTGGGGTCTTTGCCGAATTTGAGTTTCCAAGCGTAATACAAAAAGCCTGCATTGAGCAATGAAGAGCCGACCAAATAAATAATGCCTGTCATACCCACGAGGTACGGCAGCAAGCAGATCACACATAAGAGCACGGTATATAACAATACTGAGGTCTTGGTAAAACTCACGCCATGCGTAACAGGGAGCATGGGTATTTCCGCTTTGGCGTAGTCTTTCTCACGGTGGATTGCCAGCGCCCAAAAGTGCGGCGGTGTCCAAGTAAAGATAATCAAGACTAGTAGTAAGGCATGCGAGTGCATCTCACCTGTGACAGCAGTCCAGCCAAGTAGCGGAGGTGCAGCACCGGCCAATCCACCAATCACGATATTCTGCGGCGTAGCGCGTTTTAAAAACATTGTGTAAACCACTGCGTAGCCGAGTAAGCTGGCAAAGGTTAACCATGCTGTTAAGGCATTTACAAATAGCAGCAAAGTTGCCATACCAACCACCGTCAGCACAAACGCAAAAGCCAGCGCTTTGACGACGGATACTTTGCCACGTGCTACGGGACGATTGAAGGTACGTGCCATCTGACTATCGATTCGATGGTCTACAACGTGATTAACTACTGCGGCAGCTGAAGACAATGCGCCAATACCGAAAATACCCGCCACAAGCGTTTGCCAGGCAATCCAAGAATCACTGGCTAAGCACATACCCACTAATGCGGTAAGTAGTAATAACATCACTACCCGTGGTTTGGTTAATTCGTAATAATCACGCCATGTTGCGCGTTGCGTAGCTACCTGAGAAGTCTTTGCGGTAGCGGGAATAGACGCTGTACGAGCCACGATTTTCTCCTAAAAATTAGATCTTGCGATAAAGCGTGTAGGTCAACATGACCATCACTAATAATAAACACGCGGCAACCGCATTGTGCGCCACAGCCACTGTAAGCGGTAGGCTATAAACAACATTGCTGATACCAAGCAGTACTTGCACACCCAACACAAGTACCATCAATACAGATAAACTTTTCACTGCCTGAGAAGCAGCGCGGGTGTAGACGGCAATACCGAGCCAACACAAATAGATAAAAGTAACTATTGCGCCAATGCGATGCATAACGTGCATCGTCATGCGTTCATCGTAATCATGTGCGCCAAACTCGTAGTTGTCAGCATCTGGAATACTAAAGGCGCCAGCGAAGTCCCAGCGCTCAGTCCAATTACCTTGGCACAGCGGAAATTCTGTACAAGCTAAAGCGGCATAGTTAGCTGACGTCCATCCGCCTAGCGCAATCTGGCAAACGAGTATGACAATGCCCAACGCAGCGTATTTTGCTAATGGTTTTAATTGTGGATCACCACCGGGAACCCGGAAATGCGACATGCGCAGGTAGAGCAAAAACAAACAGGATAAAACCGTAAAACCGCCCAGCAAATGGCCCATTACCACGGCGGGCAACAGGTTAAGTGTGACGGTCCACATTCCCAGCATGCCCTGAAAAATTACTAGCCCAAGTAACACCAGTGGCAGTTTCAGCGGCTGGTTATAGCCGCGCTTGGTAATGGCAATAATCGCGATAACCAGAATAAAGAAACCCAGTGCCGCAGCGAAATAACGGTGCACCATTTCATTCCAGGCTTTTTCAGCCTCGACAGGTCGTTCAGGGAAAGCTTCATTGGCCTTAGCAATGTGCTCTTCAGTTTGCGGGATGGTCAAGTGTCCATAGCAACCCGGCCAGTCTGGACAGCCAAGTCCAGCGTCCGTCAAGCGCGTATATGCCCCCAAAACGATAACGACCAGAGCCAGTAGAATACTCACTAGTACCAGCTTTTTCATTGCTATAACCCCTAACCGATGCGTGATAGCTTTAATAGCTTTTTCAAGTCAGCCAACATATCACGACTGTCCATGACAGCTTGTTCTTGTTGTTCTTGTAGTGGATAACGCAACATGGCGTTATTCAATGTGTCGACTATGAAAATACCATCAGTAGCTACATCTTTAAACACTTGATTAACATTTTGCTGATCCGCCGTTAACAAGTGCAGGTGATTTTGTTCAGATAATGAACTAAGAAATGCCACATCACTACTTTCGGTTAGCAAGACAGTGGCCTGTGCACGTTCAGCTTGGCGCCCTAAAGCCACCCATACCTGCTCTAAACTGTACAGTGCGTTGCTGCATTTAACATCACAGGTTTCGGGCATTACATATAAGATCCGCCAACTCGGTTGCGCTTCTGTCATAACCGCAGATAAATCGAGCGGCGGCTCCATCAATTCACCACGATTAGTTGAACCGCGATTAAACCAGTCATTCTCCAATGCAAACTTGGCGAGGATCACCGGTAAAACAAATACGACAACTAACAAGATAATGGTGATGCGATTAGACTTGGTCACTGGTTTTTTTCCTTTTGAAAAGCGCAATTGTAAAAATGATGAATGCAGCCCCCGCGAGACCAAACCATTGAATGGCATAGCCGAGGTGCTTTTCTGGCGCCATAACAACGGGGCGCCAGTTATTGATAAACGTAGAGTTCTGCTGTGCCAATGCGATAACAAACGGCTGTAAATTGGTATTGGTAAGTTGCGCAATGCGATCTAAATCCAGTTGTTGAATGCGCAGTGGAAACTCACTGTTTTGCGTCGCAGTCTCACGTACCACAGGATTGATGTTGGGAATGACGACATTACCCTCAAACACCTGTTGCCCGGCGGCAATATCGATTACAGGTAACTGGTCGCGAGTAGCTGGCGCTTTAATCCAGCCATAATTCACTAACACCGAACCGACATTGGTTTCAGCAAACGCTAAAACCTCGTAACCCACTTGCCCATCAACTATGCGATTGTCTAACAGCAGTAAACGGTTTTCATCAGGTGTGCCAACGAAGGCAACTGGGATATCGGCCAACTCGTATGGATATGAGTTTAAGGTAACTAAGTCGACCGGCTCGCGTGTTTGTCGATCGGCTAAGTCGGCTAGACGTTGCTGCTTGTAGTCCATCCGCTCCAACTGCCAGAAGCCCAGGCGAAGCATGGTGACAATTGCTACAAATGTTACTAGAGTAGCTAATACTGGAACCGTTTTGTTTGCAGCAACCATCTCTAACCTGGAAAAAAAATGCTAATAAAAATAATACTATGCGGCTTGCTGATTTATATGATTTACAACTTATTTATGGCGATGAAGGTAATGATGAATCACGACCCTGATGGCGAACCTATGAGTAAGTACATTGGTCGTCGAGTACTTACCTCTGCCATTATCGTTATCATTATCTTAGTGGCTGTTGCCACCGGTTTAATCACTCCTAATCCAAGACCCGTCTGAGGCCTAGAAAGTTTGAGGGGCTAAGCCCCTCAATGTCAGTCTTAAATAATATAAACAAAGAAGAACAACATAACCCACACAACGTCAACAAAGTGCCAGTACCAGCTACCCGCTTGGAAAGCAAAGTGCTCTTTTGGCGTAAAGTGACCTTTCAGCACACGCAGGTAAAGCACGATCAAAATGATTGTTCCCAAGGTTACGTGTAAACCATGGAACCCCGTTAACAAGAAGAAGGTGTTACCGTAAATACCACTTTGTAGCGTTAAACCTAAATCGCGATACGCATGCACATATTCATAGGCTTGCAAGCCAAGGAATATACAGCCCAATAAAATAGTTACGAGTAACATTACATTGAGTTGACTACGTTTATTCTTCTCCAATCCAACATGTGCGTAATGCAACGTGACCGAAGAAATCAAAAGAATAATAGTGTTGTACGTCGCCAATCCTTGCCACGGCATTTCAGTGGTTTGCACACCACCAGGGGTGGACAACAGCGGCCACATGGCTTCAAACGTCGGCCATAATACTTCGTTAGTCATGGCATTGTTAGAAGCGCCACCTAACCACGGTACTGCAATCATTCGCGCATAGAACAAAGCGCCGAAGAATGCCGCAAAGAACATAACCTCTGAGAAAATAAACCACATCATTCCCTGACGGTAAGAGCGGCCCAATTGGGCTGAATACAAGCCGCCCATTGACTCTCTGATTTGGTCGCGAAACCAACCGAAAAGCATGATGAGTAACGTAAAAATACCAGCCGCTAGAATATAGCTGCCGTAACCGTCTTTTGCGCGCGTTACTTCAACTACATAATTCCCAGCGCCAACGGCTATCAGGAACAACGCAACGGCGCCGACGATAGGCCAAATACTTTGTTCTGGAACGTAGTATTTCTCGTAAGTAGCTGGTGTTTCTTGCTGAGACATGAATTTCTCCTTTTAGCTGCCAACTGCGACTGCATCAAGCGTCGGCAATGCAGCAGTTTCTGAGGCTTCTTTGGCCTCTTCTGTTACATCGTAAAGTGTGTACTGCAAGGTAAAGACTTCAATTTCTTCTGGTAACTGCGGATCGACGTAAAACTGCATCGGCATTAACGCTTCCTCACCTGCGCCTAAGGGCTGATGATTAAAGCAAAAACACTCGGTTTTATTTACGTAAAGTGCGGCAGTTCCCGGCGAAACTGATGGAATGGCTTGGGCGACAATGTCTCGACGCGCTGGGTTTCGGACGTAAAATTCGACCGTATGAAGCTCTCCCGGGTTGACTTTGATGCGTTTAGTTCGCGCTTCAAATTCCCAGGGCATACCGCTATTGGTGCGGGTTAAAAACTCAACAGTGACCCAACGAGAAGTGTCGACCTCGACGGCTGTGTATACTGCAGCCTCATCTTCAGTTTTGCCATTAATACCGGTGATATCACAAAACACCTCATAGAGTGGCACTAGCGCAAAGCCAAAACCAAACATGCCAAGCGTAATGCCGATTAGCTTTAGAACTAATCGGCCATTTGCATTTTGAGGATCATGAGATGCCATGGTAGTAACCTATTACTTCACTACCGGTGGCGTATCAAATGTGTGATACGGTGCTGGCGAAGGGATTTCCCATTCAAGACCTTCTGCGCCCTCCCATACTTGATCAGACACCGGTTCGCCTTGCTTACGACACGCCTTTATCAACAAAGCAAGGAAGATAAGCTGTGACAAACCAAAGGCAAAGCCACCAATTGATATCCACTTGTTAAAGTCAGCAAATTGCAGTGCATAGTCAGGAATACGACGTGGCATACCGGCCAGACCGACAAAGTGCATAGGGAAGAACAACACGTTTACCGAAATCAGTGAACACCAGAAGTGCCATTTGGCCAACGTGATGTCGAACATCTTACCTGTCCATTTCGGTAGCCAATAATACACCGCAGCCATGATGGAGAACACTGCCCCCGTTACCAATACATAGTGGAAGTGAGCCACTACGAAGTAAGTATCATGGTATTGGAAGTCAACCGGTGTAATCGCTAGCATTAAACCTGACAAGCCACCAATGGTAAACAGCACAATAAAGGCCAGCGCAAACAGCATTGGCACCTCAAAGGTCATAGAGCCGCGCCACATGGTAGCAACCCAGTTAAACACCTTAACACCCGTTGGTACCGAGATAAGCATAGTCGCAAACATAAAGAACATTTCTGCAGCCAGCGGCATACCCGTGGTAAACATGTGGTGTGCCCATACAATAAACGACAGCAATGCAATCGACGCCGTGGCGTAAACCATGGAGGCGTAGCCAAACAGTTTCTTACGTGCAAACGTGGGTATGATTTGCGAGATGATGCCGAATGCCGGCAAGATCATAATGTACACTTCTGGGTGACCAAAGAACCAGAATATGTGCTGGAATAATACTGGATCACCACCACCAGCCGCGTCAAAGAAGCTAGTGCCGAAATATTTATCTGTGAGCACCATGGTTACCACACCCGCAAGCACTGGCATAACGGCAATCAGTAGAAATGCAGTAATTAGCCAAGTCCACACGAATAGCGGCATTTTCATCCATGTCATACCAGGCGCACGCATGTTGAAAATGGTTACGATAACGTTGATCGCGCCCATGATTGAGCTGATACCCATAATGTGCACAGAGAATACGAATAGCGCTGTACTGTCAGAACTATAGGTTGTAGAAAGCGGGGCGTAGAACGTCCAACCAAAAGCAGGACCACCACCTTCAACAAACAACGAAGCAAGTAGAATTGCAAATGCGAATGGCAGGATCCAGAAGCTCCAGTTATTCATCCGTGGCAATGCCATATCTGGTGCACCGATCATCATCGGTACTAGCCAGTTCGCCAAGCCAGTAAATGCCGGCATAACTGCACCAAATACCATGATCAAACCGTGCACCGTGGTCATTTGGTTAAAGAAATTAGGATCAACTATTTGTAAACCTGGCTGGAACAACTCCGCGCGAATAACCATCGCCATGGCGCCGCCAACCAAGAACATAATAAATGCAAACCACAGGTACAATGTTCCGATGTCTTTGTGGTTTGTGGTAAACAACCAGCGCTTTATACCGGTCGGTATGGCATGATGATGATCGTCATGTGCATGCTCATCATGGCCATGCGCGACATCTGTAGTCGCATGTTCAGTTGCAGAACTCATAACTCTCTCCTATTGACCAGTTGCGATGTCGTTGACGTCTTTAGCCTGAACCATTTCGCCAGTATTGTTACCCCAAGCATTACGCTCGTAAGTCACTACCGCTGCGATTTCAGATAGCGTCAACTGTTTATCAAAGGCTTGCATCGCTGTTCCGGTTTTACCGTTCAATACAATATCAATGTGGGCTGGAATATCATTCAATGCCATGGGGCTGCCCTTAAGTGCAGGGAATACACCCGGAATACCTTCACCGTTAGGCATGTGGCAAGCAGCACAAGCTGCCATGTAAACACGTTCACCTTCAGCCATTAACTCTTCCATGCTCATGCTCAGTGCTAGAAGGCGCTGTTCTTCTTCTTTTGCAATGCGTTGCGCCGTTTCTTGTTCAGTGATCCATGCTTCGTACTCTGCTGGCTCTTTTGCGATGACCACAACTGGCATGTAGCCGTGATCTTTACCGCACAACTCCGCGCATTGACCGCGGTAGATCCCCGGTACATCAACTTGCGTCCACGCTTCGTTGATAAAGCCCGGGTTGGCATCCTTTTTCACAGCGAAATCAGGTACCCACCATGAATGAATGACATCGTCAGATGTGATCAGGAAGCGCACTTTTTGACCGGTTGGAATAACCAACGGACGATCCACTTCGAGCAGGTAGTTTTCGCCCTTCTCATAGCGGTTAGTAATTTGTGTTTGTGGGGTTGCAAGCAACGAGAAATACTCAACTTCGCGATCCATATACTTGTAATGCCATTTCCACTGTGAGCCGGTCACCAAGACCGTCATATCCGCTTCACTGGTATCTTCCATCGCGATAAGGGTATTCGCTGCGGGGATTGCCATACCGATGAGGATCAAGAAAGGGACAACTGTCCATGCGATCTCAACCTTCAAACTCTCGTGAAAAGTAGCGGGCTTTACACCGCGAGATTTGCGGTGTAAATACATTGAGATAAACATGACCCCGAACACCAACACGGCTATGACTACACAAATGCCAAACATCAACATGTGTAAGTCATACACTTGGTTACTAATATCAGTAACACCGTTAGTCAAATTAAGCTGGTAAGGATCGCCTTTACTTGCGGTCTCTGCGTATGCAGCGCCTGATGCAAATAGGCTGATAGCGGCGACAGCCTTTTTGAAGAGCGGTTTCACTCAACACCTCCGTGCTAGTCCTGAATAATGCTTTAGGCGCAAAAAAAGCAGATGAATACCGTCCCCGAAAAGGGATAATAGCGCACCTGTTGTAAATGGCCCTGCAAGTTATTGTTATTCTTTTGTTAAGAAGTGTATAAGAATTACTCGGATAGGTAGGCTTAGTCTAGTGTTTTCTCAATTTTTTTTTACCAATAGGTTGTTTTTTAAACATTTCAGTGACGATCATTGATGATTGACTAACTAAACATTAAAAAACTGCAATTCACAGCGAGTGAGTATCGATAGAAATCTATATCAGATAATGCGGTTGTGTAGTGATGCCAAATAGATTAACGCTTTGATTACGCGAAAAACCGAAAAGTATGACAAAGAGAAATGAGCGAATCGTTTGCAACAAAAAAGCCGTGTTAAACACGGCTTTTTGTATCTGGTTGTATTACTGCCTATATCCAATCAGCGTTGCGAATAACCCCAACAGCGATACCTTCGATTGCGAAAGGCTGTGACGCTAAATCCACTTTGATCGGTTGAAACTCTTCGTTCTCTGCATGCAATAGCACTTCGCGGCCGCGCTTTTCTAGGCGTTTAACCGTGACGTCTTCATCTACGCGAGCCACGACAACCTGACCATTGTGAACATCGCTAGTGCGATGCACTGCGAGTAAGTCGCCATCTAATATGCCGATATCTTTCATACTCATACCGTTAACTCTCAGCAGAAAGTCAGCTTGTGGGTGGAACAAGGCTGGGTCGACTTTGTAATGAGACTCAACGTGCTCTTGAGCAAGAATGGGCTCACCAGCTGCAACACGACCGACCAAAGGCAAACCCAAGTCCTCTTCAACCGTTTCATCGAGTGGAATATTGAGCTTAATACCCCGTGATGTGCCTGGCAGAATATCGATTACCCCTTTGCGTGCTAGCGCTTTGAGGTGCTCTTCAGCAGCATTAGCAGACTTAAAGCCCAACTCACGGGCAATTTCTGCCCGCGTCGGAGGCATTCCAGTTGCCGCCATGGTGTTCTTTACCAGTGTAAGGACTTCTTCTTGTCGTTGTGTTAGTGGACGCATAACCAGCCTGTTTTTCTATACAGTTAACTGTGAGTATATACAGTTATTCGTTGGAAACAAGAACTTTACTGTGAATTTGTCAATCTGAAAGGCGTATGGCAGCGTAATACAGTCACACATCAATCACGAGTTTACACGATGAAGCGTTATATTTTCGCGTATTTAGCCACTCTATTAAGTTATTTGCTGCTTGATTACATTTGGCTAGGCTTAGTTTCACTACAGGCCTACCAGGCCGCGATCGGCCATTTAATGCGCGACAATTTCCCCGTTTGGCCTTGGGCAATGTTCTATCTCATGTATTCAGCCGTTGTCGTGAAGATAATTATCTCAGTGTTGCCCCCAAACGCCGCTATTAGGGCCGCCCTGCATGGTTGTCTGTTGGGATTGGCCGCTTACGGCGCCTACAACATGACCAATTACGCCATTTTAGCCACTTGGCCTATCGGTATTACCATCAAAGACTGGGTATGGGGAACCTTCGTCTCTGGCGCGATTAGTTACTGCGGCTACCGAGTGTTTTACAGTAAGTGGATGCAACAGTCAGACTAAAGTGCACGGCGCCTGTTTATCCGACAATTCTTTCACTGGTAGGCAAAAATCCCTTCCGGGTAATCCAGTCGATGGCTTCTTTTGAAGATGTGAAGTGGCGGTAAACATCGGGATTACGACTAGTGTTTTGTAAGGCATTCTCTAAAACATAATCTTTTATTGCATGCTCAGCGTACACAACAGCGTCGCAGTGCAGATTGTTGTTCATGCACCAGCGTTCTAGTTCTTGTATAGGTCCTGACGCGTCTGGCGTAGAAAGCCGCCAATCATCTAAGTAGGTGATATGAGCCCACGGCTCGTTAATTAGTTTTCGAGCGACTGCTTGAAAGTCTTGAACGTAGGCTTCAGCTTCAATGGCATCCCATTGGCCGCGAATCACTGCGATCAAGACATTGTTTTCGCACCAAATCTGATAGTGCTTAGTTTTGGCTGTATACATAAGCAATGGCTGAGGAGGTTTTATCTTGAGAATATACTATCTTTTAGAAAAACACCTAGTTTTTGTAGTTCAATTGCGAATCAAAATATGACGAAGTTTGTACTGTTTATTGTTAGCGTCTATCTCTCAACAAGCATGTCTCTTGTAAAGGCTGAACCTATCGTTTTTGTGTTGAATGACTGGGCCTCACAGCGCGTCCATACAAAAGTCGTTGCTCAAGTGTTAGAAGAATATGGTTTTGAAGTCGAATATGCTGAATTGGGATATGCCGAGCAGTTTGGAGCGTTGAGAACAGGGCTGGCGCACGTACAGATTGAAGCATGGGAGCCAGACCGATCGGAGACTTTTGACCGATTAGTACAAGCGGAACAAATATTGATTATTGGTCGGCACCAAGTCCAAGCCAGAGAAGAGTGGTGGTATCCAAGTTACGTCGAGGAGCTATGCCCGGGCCTACCCGATTGGCAGGCATTTAATTTGTGTTCGAGCATATTCGTTAAAGACGTGGACTCCGATGGTCCGGCACCAATCGGAACGTTTTTTAGTGCCGGGTGGGATAATCATGAAGCCGAAATCATTCGCTCTCTGGGATTAAATTTCAAAATAGAACGCGTTTCTGACTCAAATGAGCTTTGGTCAACGTTAAGGCTATTTTCCGAGCATAAAATACCTATCGTTTTACACAATTGGACGCCCAATTGGACAGACAAGCATATACCCGGAAGCTTCGTTCAATTCCCCGCATTTCAGCCTGAATGCGAAACCAACCCAAATTGGGGACTGAATAAAGAAATGACGCACGATTGTGCAAACCGACTAGGTGTTTGGATACAAAAGATAATTTGGCCTAAATTGGTAGATGAGCAACCGTGCATTTATCAATTCTTGAAGCAAGTAAGCTTCACCGAAGAAATGCTAATCGACACCCCAGCGATGGTATTTATTGACGGATTGGACGAAGATCAGGCGGCACAAATGTGGCGACTCAAATACGCAAATGAAATAAACCGATGGATTAATGCGAGTTGTTTAGCCCAACATTGAGAATAAAGTCAGGGCTGACCGGAGTGCCAGCCCTGCGTGATGCAAAGCAACTAAAATGGGAAGAAGTTATAAGTATATTCGATTTCCGTAGTTGTGACGTCTTGTGCACCAAAACTGATTAATCTGATCCGCGCCAGTAGACGCTCCACTAATTCAGTTGAGTCAAGGTCTGTACCCACTAATGTTACGGCACTCAATTGACCGTTTGGCTCAATGACCAATCGAACAGTAAGTTTACCTTGCAACTCAGGCTCGCTGCGCAAAGCACGGCGATACAATGAGTACAATCCCCCATTGTTCTGCGACATGATCTTGCGAATCTCTTCGACACTGCGATCACCCACCACTGTCGGTTCACTATTGACGCGCTGCGTAGCCAATGCAGCAGTCCCCTCGGTAGGCGCATTAAACTCAGTGGTTTTGCGCCCTTCAAGTGATCCTCTCGCACCTACATTGGTAGATAATTCACCTAAATCGATACCACCGCTGGTTTGATCAACCACCTGCCCAATCAGATTGCGCTGGGTTTGCTCTTGCTCTCCGGCACCCTCGGTGAGATCAGTATCAGCCAAATTGCCTACATCAACCGAATCGCGAAGGCTCGCTAAATCATCCGCAAAATTCATTACACCTGCTTGTGAGGCCGTTTCACGTGCTTCTTCGATGCGTTGTTCATCAGTTACTTCAGGCACTTCAGGTTGTGGTGGCGTCTCTTCCACTACTGGCTCAGGTTCTGGCTCTGGCTCTGGCTCTGGCTCTGGCTCTGGCTCTGGCTCTGGCTCTGGCTCAGGTTCCGGCTCGGGTTCAGGTTCTTCAACCACTGGGTCTGGCTCATGTTCCGGCTCTGGTAGCTCAACCACTGGCGGCTCTTCGGCCTCAAGGATTTTTGCTAACTGCGGCGGAATTTTGGCTTTTTCTTCACGGGTCTGCTCTGGTACGTCGATGAAGAATACCAAGGCCGTTAACACCACGGTAAGGATCAGCGTGATCAGAACAAAGCGTTTAAAGCGGCGATTTTCATCTTCACCACTTGACCACGGCAGGGTCGAAAAGTAGTAAGGCGTCACCGCAATCATAATGCCCCCTCAGCAGGTAACGGCGACTCACCTTCAACAAATTCAACCGCGAGTGAAATGTTGGTATACCCCAACTGCGCGCAAGTCTTCATTATCTTCTTAAGCGCTTGATACTCAATTTCATGATCACCCATGATGGTTATGGCAAATGCGTCTGACACGCCGTCTTCGCTATCTCTTGGACTTAGATTTGCTGCGCGGAATTGATTGCGCAAGCGCAGCTCGTTGGCCAGTGCATCTAATTCACCATCTTGGTCAGCTAAGACATCATCAATGGTCATGATTAATTTGCCGTCAACTAAAATGCGCTGCTGACTAACCGTCATTAACAGCTGCTCTTCAGCGGCGGTTTCTGTCGATGATTTTGGTAGCGTTAGTGATTTGTCGTTTTGCAGTACCTGGACATCAGAGGCATTTAACATTAAAAAAAATACCAATATGGTGAAGATATCCATCAGGGATACTAGACTTAGCTTGCCTTGCGCAGAGTTACGACGATGATTGCGAGCCATACGCTTGGCGCGAACTGATTGCTTCATTGTGAGCCTCCAGTTTGACGGCGCAACGGCGCATCAGCCATTGAAACGTTAGGGAACAACTCAGCTGGGACTACCGATGCTGCCACCACTTCGGGGTAAGCTCTTACCGTATCTATTAAGGTGACGATGGTTTGATAAGGCACATCGTCGTCCAACAACAGGATGAGGTCGTCTTTTTCAATTTCTTTAGCTAACAGGGTTTGTTTAACTTGCTTGAGTGTCGTTTGCAACGACGCATAATCGTGCACATAACGCTCTTCTTCACCACTGGTTATCATAGGTATTTCTTTCACCAAGTAACCTTGTGGGAAATACACTTCAAGCTGTGTATTCGTGACCAACACTTCTAGCTTCTGATTTTCGACCGGCTCATTGTTGGCAATGGCTTCACTCAAGCCCGGTAGTTGTAACTCGACTACCGTGATTCGAGAAAATACCATCATCATCAACAGCACAGGTACAAGTACGATCATCAAATTCATAAATGACGTGATGTCGAGCTCAGCATCAGCCTTGGTGTGTTTATGTCGCCCGCGACGGCCTAACATAGTGATTAATCTCTGTTATCTGAAGAGCGAGTTTGCGGACGGATGTTGTTGCTGGCTACCAGAGTGTTTAAACACTTAACGCCAGCCATTTCCATACTATCGATGATCTCGGTAGTTTTGGTTTGCAACACCGAGTGAAATGCTAGCAGCGGAATAGCAGCAATCAAACCGAAGGCTGTCGTGTTCATCGCTACCGAAATACTTTGTGAAAGCAAACTGGCTTTTTCTGCTGGGTCGGCATTTGCTACCGCTGAGAAAGCGGCGATCAGGCCGATAATCGTACCTAGTAATCCCAACAACGTTGAGATATTTGCCAGCGTACCTAAATAGCCCGTGCGTTTTTCTAAGCGAGGAATAGACTCCATTAAACCCTCTTCCATTGCATATTCGATATCTTCACGACGTGGGCTAATGCTCAAACGTGCAACACCGGCCGCAACTACGCGGGCGATGGGTGCGCTGCTGCTTTTGCCAATTTCTAAGATTTGGTCAAATCGGCTCGACGCGAGCAAAGGTTCAATCTGTGCAAAAGCGCTTTTATTGGTGCGCTTGGCCATCGACAAGAACACGTAGCGCTCGAGTGCTACGGCGACGCCAAGTGCGAGCACTATAGAAATGGGGAACATGAAAGGTCCGCCTTCTTGAAAGAAACGAACGATAGTTTGCATAACATCCATAATGGTCTCCGAATTATGCGTTTTAGCTGTGCTCAGCCACAGATTGATTGATATGAGTGAAGCAGTGTACAGAAAAAAAACTGCTGTTGAGTATTAGTACTTATCCCTACTTATTATTTTCGTTGGCTGCGCTATCTTGTGTATTTTCAGATGTAGCAGCACCAAGCAAAGCCTGGTGAAGCGCAACACGCTGTAAAAACGCTGACCGTTCGAGGGGTTCCATAAACGCCGTTCTATCGCCGGTCAATGCAACTCGGCCAATACGCTTGTGAGCAGGTGAATCCCACGGCACAATCGACAACACTCGAGGTTGTTGCTGATCACCGCGAATAGTCTCTTCAAGGCGGATAACCCCGTCGGTATCGGCAGCGTTTTGTTGCGCTTTCACATCAGCAATCATGACAGCCGACGCAGTAACGACCAAATAAGCCGTAATGAGTTTACGACCCCGTCGAAATTGGCGGCGCCCTTTAAGCATTTTGTTCAATTGCACGTTGCATCTCCCTTATCCAGCGGTCAACTTCTTTGGTAGGTTGTCCGTCTTGCTCCAATAATTGTTTGTAGCGCACGTAATCGTTAAGCGCCGCAGCCTTGTCGCCCATGTATAGGTCGAACAAAATACCGCGATTACGGTAGGCATTGGTGAACCCAGGCCATGCAGACAGGGCTTGGCCGTAATGGGTTTTCGCTAGGTCAAAATCGCCTGTCGTTCGGTAATGGGTTGCCAAACGATCGTGGGCAAAATAATTATCTGAATTTATTTCTACCGCACGTTGCCAATAAGCTAAAGCATCTTGTTGCTCGCCAATACGCTGTGCTCCATCGCCCATTGCAACTAGCAACATCGACGGTTCATTCTGTCCTGCGCCTAAGCTATCAGCCATGATTCGCAATGTCGCACTGATGCCCGCGTGATCATCACTATCCAATTGGGATTTTAACGTGCCTACCCAAGCCTTTTGCTGCGTTGATAGCGCTCTAGCACTGCTGCGAAAACGATTCACCACAGTTGGCTCTGGCGATGTGGATGATGTTTCAGCGGTTGGCACTTCGGCGACGTCTTCAGTCTGTGGCAACCACTGCTCGACAGTCGCACAACCTGAAAGTACAGCGAGGTATATCACTAAGGCGCAATACTTAAATACGATTTTAGAATTCGCCATAATCGACCTCCGTTTGCTGCTCTTGCTTGTTGTACTGCGCAGGCATTAATCGCGCCAAAGCAGCAAAACTCTGTGCGACCCATTCGTCGTATAGACCTTGCCAACTGCGTTGGGCGTTAGACTCATGGATGGCAATGGCCTGTTCCTCAAACGGATAAGCCTGCTCTTCCAAGAGAATGTCATATTGCTCCAAGGCAAGCGCATCAAGGCCTTCTGGGCGCTCTGAATCGTACAAGGCTTGCGCTAATGAAGCGTATGCATCGGCTAAACGGTAACCGGCTTTAGTCGTGAACTCAGCGACCTTATAATCAATGATATTCTGATTAGCTTTTATTACGGCCTGCATTGCATCGCGTTTTTGCTGAATGCTATCTTGCAAAGGCAAGGTCAATTGAATGCGTTTGAAAGCATAAAAGGCATCATCGGCGAACACGCTCGAGGCCATCGCCGCAAGATAGCGCGAGCGGTTACTGCGTTCGCTGCCTGCTTGGGCATCTGCTTCGATCAACTTGTTGAGCCAAAAACGTCGCTTACTGTCCTCTCCACTTTCGCGATAGTACTCACTCAGTGTATAACGCGCAGCATTGGCTTGTGCTAATGGTGAAGGATAACTATGCGCATAGGTTCTAAAATGCGGTAAGGCTATATCTACAGCACCGGCCTTGTCCGCATACTCAGCAGCTAGATATAGCGCCTCACGCCCTTTCTCACTGGCTTTATCGCTTTGCCATAGGGTGATGAGTCGCGCTGAAGCCGCTAACCATTGCTGGCTATTTTCATAAGCCACAATGAGTCGCTCGGGTATTGAACGGGTTAGTTCGTGTTGCGGGTAACGCTGCTCAAAATCGACCAACAAATCAATCGCTGGCTGCCAATCTGATAACAGCATCAAATAGCTCGCGGCATCGTATTGCGCGTTTACGGCTATTGCTGAGCTTGGCGTTTGTTCAATTACCTGTAACAGCTGGCTTACCGCACTTCGCAGCGCTTGTGCGCGCTCTGGACTGATTGGCATTGACGGATCTGACTGAACGGGAGCACTGGCTAGTGCCTGTTGTGCTTGTTGATAAAAAGTCGCTGCGAGCTTATCGGTTAACTCGCCATGCAAAGGGTCTTGACTATTAAGTAAGGTTAACAGTATTTGATAGTTGCCCTGTGCAGCGGCGTAATCTTCAACTTCAAACTGGCTTTGAGCCAACACCAGACGCGCAGTTTGCTGTGCATCTGGTTCGATATCACGCGCCAATAACCACTGCGCCCACGTCATCGCATCGAGGTATTGCTGGGCATCAAATAATGATTGCGCCAAACTCATGCCGATCTTGTTCGCTCTTGGATCGTCACCAAAGTACTGCAAAAACCGCGCTTGACTGCGCTGCAATGGCGTGAATGCCATAGCGCTAGCTTGATCGTTTAGCGCTAACGACGCTGGCTCCTTTGCCAGCTCGGTCAAACTTAACAATGCCGTGTAAGCCGCATCAGACGCCTGTGGATGATCAATAAAGGTGTATGCAAAGGCTTCATATTCAGCCACAGCCGCGGCATAACGACCAATCTCATACAAGCTCTCAGCCAAGAAAAACTGCGTATCTGCCACCTTCTCCCCTGGCCCAAAGGTCGCGATAAATTCGCGATACCAGCGCTCGGCCAACGCGTAGGCTTGGTCGCGCGTCTCGATTAAATAGGTTTGGCGCTCTGCATCAACAGTCGCTTCAGCTTGCAGCTCAGTTAATGCTGCGATGCTTTGCTGACCGAGTGAATGCTCGAACTGCGCAAGCTCCTGTAGATACTGTTCCAGGTATGGCGTTGCTCGAGTAAACTGCTCGGCAGTAAACCCTTGCCAGTGTGGCCCGTTAATACCGTAGGCTTCAATAAAGCGCTGTTTGGCCGGTAACACGTCCGAGGGGAAGTCGCCAATAATGTACACATCAATGTGTTTAATGAACGAGTCAATGGCACTTTCATGCAGCGGATACTCTTGGGCAAATGCTAAATACACACGCGCAGAGTCGCGATACTGACTGTCGTCCAGCAGTTTTTGCGCGAGCGTATCGTAAACAAGATAGGTAAACGGTTTTTCACCGGCAAAGCGAAAATAATCAACAATAGCATCAGCGCTGCCTTGTGAACGGAACATTAAAGCCGTCATCGACAATGCATCCTCCACCAGCTTTTGCTCGCTCAAACCCAGCTCATCAATGGGTTTGTGTGCCTGTGCATACGTTTGCGTCGCTAACGTTGCCTCTAGCATCGTGATAAAGGCGTCTATCGAGCGCGAATATTGTTCTAATTTAAAGTGACTCCAAGCCTTCATGTACGCTGACATGGCGTAGAAGGTGTCATTTTCTAGGGCGTATGCGTAAGTTACCTCACCTTTGGCTTGTAATACTTTTTCGTAGGCAGTGATGGCTGCTGGATAGTTACCATTGTTGTAATGGTACTCGCCCTCGCGGAAATATAATTCCCCAGCAAAGTCGCTGTGGGGAAATTGCTTTAATAGACGCTTTGAATATTGCACGGCTTGTTGATCGTCACCCTGCAACGCATAAGCCCGCGCGAGCTGATACAGCACATTTTCTTTGGCCAAAGGCGATAGTGGCGTTGCTGCGCTTTGTTCGGTTGCTAACAACGCTTCGTAGGCTTCAATCGCAACGGTGTAATAATTACCGTCTGCAGGTTGAGTTGTCCCTTCGGCCTGAGCCTCTTCAGCAAGGAGCATTTCAATATCGGCTAGTCGATTGCGAATATCTTGACTCAGCTCGCCCTGCCAAGCCAACTCAGTACTTGGTTGTTCAGTCAACGTTTCAACCATTGGCATCAACGCGTGATACTGGTCGCGCAAATCACTCAAAGTAGTCGCTGGCAACGTCGAAGGCTCAGCCTGGATCGGCTCCAATGTTAGGTTAACCAGTGCATTGTCTCGGGTCGTGCTATCAGCTGCGACTTTGTTTGATGGCGCTAAAACTACCTCAGCGCGATTCCAACTACACGCGCTTAAAGCGCACATACAACTAACCGCAACCGCTACTTTTCTAAGACGCATAGACATTAGTCACCCCCTCGCTGTTGTTGACGAGAGTAGCTGATATCCTGCATCCGCAGCATGGCGAGCCGAGTAGCCGTTATTTGTTCGAGCAACACTGCATCGCGCTGTGCCACAGCTACCATTAAGTGATTGCGCAACGACGCAATAAGCTGTTGCTGCAATGCCATTGTTTCCTCTAATTTGGTGCTGAAGCGTTCGCGTAGCGCAAACAAACGCTTATACTGCTCGCCTACAGTTGCCGTTAATGCCTGGCGGTCGCCCGTCAGCCCTTGAAGCGCGTTAAAACGCGCGAGCGTTTCATCAAGGATTGCACGTGTTTGGGCAATTTTGGCTTCATGGGCAAACTGACTCGTTGTTTGCTGTTCTTGTAAATCCCACATGAGGATGCCACGCAGGCGCTGCAAGCGCTGGTCGATACGCGCAGCCCTGCGTGCGGGTAAATCAGGATTTGAGCGAATGCTGCTGAGGCGCTTAAGTGCCGCTTCCACCCGCTCCAGTTGTTCTCGCTGCTCTGCATTAGCTAGGTTTTGCGGGTTTACTGCGGCATCAGCAACTCGCTCGCTGTATTGCTGTAACTGCTGTTCACTCTCACTGATCGTAAGCTCTGTAGCAGCTAGTTGTAATTGCGCTGCGCGCCCAGTTAGAGCCTCTGTGCGTTCATCGAGCAATTGCTCTAAGTAGTTCAACGTTTGTTGTTGCTGTGCAATCAAGCGATTGACATCAAGTAACTGCAATACGCCGTTCAACTGTTTTGCAGTGTTGGTTTGATTGTCACCGCTGAGTAAATCAACCAACAAATCTTGATGGATCCGCGGCCATTGCTTACTCGACTCAATTTGCTCTTCAGTCGCCAAGCGATAGAAAAACTCGGTATATGCTGAGTTTTCGACGATCGCGTTCAAACTTATCCGCGCCGATTCTAATTGCTCTAAAGACGTGCCTAACATCGCAAACGCTTGTTGATAATCTGTTTGCTGCTCATAACCATAGGCCAAGGCATGCGTCGCCTGTAATGCTGGAAGTCCTTTACCGGATTGCTGTAAATATTGCCAAATTGCCATAGCTTCAGACCAACGCGAATCATTGGCTAACGCCCAACCATAGGCCAACAAACCCTGTTCGGCGTATAAACTGTCGGCTTGGATTTGCTTAAACGCATTAAAGGCAGCAGGGAAGTTGTTCTGTTGAACAAAGGCTTGGCCTAATAGCAAATAAAGGCGGTCTAATAAAACATTGCGCTCATAGGTTTCGGTATCTATCTGCGGTGTTTGCGCTTCGGGTTCAGACCAAGGCCACCACGAAACGGTCGGCACTTTAAACCAATCAAATGACCAGTCCCAGGCGTTTTGTCGTGGTGTGCTCGCAGATTTTATCGCATCAACAAATAGCTCTGTCGCGAGTTCATAGTCGCCACTGTTGAATGCTTGGATACCGGCATTAGCGACAAGGTAAGGAAACCAAATACTGTTTGTGTCAATAACGCCCAGCGTTTGCTGCCACGCCTGTGGGTTGGTTTGTAATTGATAGTACGCAGACTGGTACTCCAATTCATTGCGCTGGCTGAGTTCAATATAATCTTCGAGGGTTTCGTCTTGCAATAAGGTGTGCGCCTGTTCACTCACTTGGTAGGCACCTTGCTGAAAGGCGGTTTTCGCCAACCAATACCAGGCTTGCGCCTGAATTTCCGGTGGCTGTGTTTCTGCTAACAGCGCTTCGAGGTGCTGTGTTGCTGCGCGGGTCATCCCTAGCTGCAAGTTCGCTCCGCCTTCGATCAATTGCAAGCGCGCCTGCTCATCTGCCGGGTAACCATTATGCTTGGCTAACTCGATGGCATGCAAAGTGGCCAAAGGCTGCTGCTGAAAGTATTCATATAAAACTTGGCCAAATCGCAACTGCTCAAGCCGCGAGGGCACGTCCTGCTCGTCTTGTGCTTGCAAAGGCGTAGTCACAGCCAGCACCAATGCGATAAGCACTAAAACCAGCCCAAGTTTTAATGGAAAGTATTTGAGTTTCACGCGTGTTCCCTACAGCGCAGTGGCTATGAATTCGGGTTGTTGCGCCATAGTCGAATCGACGATTTGTAGCTCTATTGCGCTTGGGTCATCGGTTTTTTCAAACGCCAAGGTTACACCGCGCTTATACGGACGCTCCTCTGGGCCAGTGCCATGGAAAAAGGCGCTCAACTCGTGCTCACCTTGGCCAATATTACCAATATAGACGCGGTGCACTCCGCCGCGAACAAGTGCATCAACTTGTTTCGCGGTATACAAATAATGGGTCACGGTCTCATCGCCAATTTTAATCTCGACCGAATCTAAATCGAAATAAGTGCCGACATCCATGGACAGGTACACCACGACTTGTGTGCTCGACGGGAAAAGTAAATCCTCTTCCAAAATAAACAGGTCGCGATTCAACTTGACCAATGACTGTTGCAGGGTTTCGATTTGTTCCGCTAATTCACTCTCAGTGGCAGCCGGAGGCGGCGCTAGCAACCCCAAATCATCTACGTCACTATCTTGCGCTCGCGCGACAAAAGACAAGCCCGCAGCGACACACAGTAATACCAACATCACTACGTTGGCCCATCCTACGCGTTTAAATTCTTGCCACATATGAAAACTCCTTTGCACCGCTTGCATCAGTACTTAATACCAAATGGATGCGTAAACTTTGATAACATTGGCCGAGAACCCAAATAACGGCTCTTCCCCGACGGGGGCATCGGCGGTCACATCCCGAAAATTATCGTAATCAAACTGCATGTAGTCGTATTCGAACTGAATACTGGATTTCTTGATCATGGCGCTCGCTGAAAACTGCCATTCGTAAGCCACGCTAATCCCAGCAGTGAAATTGCTGTAGGTGCTCATTTCCTTGTCGCGGGCCATAAAATTAAATTCATTCGGACGACCAAATAAATCTTGATAGAAATCGGCGCTTTCTTGGCTGTAGTAGCGCGCGTAGACATCAATGATCCAATCGTCACCGATGGTGTGGATATACCCTAACTTACCGTTACTCGCGGTAATTCCCCAGGTGTCATTGTACCAGCGCACATCAGCGTATATTGCGGCTCGATAAGGCAAGTAATAGTTGGCGTTGAGTGATACCGCGTTACTCGAGCGAGTTTCAGGATAGATCTCGGTTGCAAAACTAAAGCCGCGCGCGGCACTGTCATCTAAGAAACGCACCGAGCGATACGGATTATTCAAATAGCCTTCGTCAGAAATGTGTTCAGCGGAAAACCCCACGATCATACTTTTCGTAACAATCTGGGTAATGCCTATTCCGTACTTGTTGCGGTCGGCTTCCTCTAAGAAATTCTCATCACCGCGACGGCCAACTTCATCCCAGCCTTTAGCGTAGCTCAAGCTGATATTGGTCAGGTCACCAAAAAAATCCTGACTAATTCCGATGTATGCAGAGCTTGCTTCAAAGTCATTTTCGCTGCTGTTGGTGTAACTCATACTCACTAGCGTTTTATTGTGCAGAAAGTCTGCACCCAATGTCGTTTCTTCACGCTCTTCAACATACGGACTCGCTGTCGCACGCACATCAATTGACGCACCAGACACCGTGTCCAAATAATAATTGGCAGATAATGAAACGCGATTACCAATTTTTTTGCGCAGTAAGATAGACGGTCCATCGATAGTTACACCATCGCCAGAGTAATAGTGATACATCACATCTGAGCGGTCTTCGGGTAATACTGCCGCCCAACTAGACGTGCTTAGCAGCAGTAAAACACCCGTTATAAATAGCCGACAATTAGCCATCAGTTGCATCCGCAGCCGCCACCAGCACCACCGTCTGCCCCACGAGCTCCCTCGCGTGACTCAAACACGTGCTTGGCATATGAACGCGCTATTGGATTGCGGTTCATACTCATAATTGGGTCTGCCAAATTTGAACGTTCATAGGGTTTCACCCAAGGCTCAATGTTAAAGGCGTATTCATCAGTAGAAACACAGCCCGTCGTTAATGCGACAACGGTTGCCGCACAGAGTAGTCGAATCAATTTACGCATAACATTATTCCCGCATTAGGATTTTGATCGCTTTTTCGTATTTCTTTTCGTCGCCCGCGGTATAGCCTTTGTGAGTTAGCCGAGCAATACCATTGCGGTCAACAATAACCGTCGTGGGCATTGCACTTACATCGTAAAGCTCACTGACTTCACCTTGGGTATCAAACAATACGGGGAACGTCACTTCAATATCATCCAGAAGCACGTCAGCCTTCTCTGGTTTGTCGTCTACATTAACAGCCAATACGGTAAAGCCCATGTCTTCGTATTTTTGTTGTAGAGCCTCCATTTCTGGGAGCTCTTCACGGCACGGACCACACCAACTCGCCCAGAAGTTAACTAGCACGATATTGCCGCGCTCTTCAGCGAGTCGTCGATTATCGCCATCGCGGCTCGGCAACGTGAAATCTGGCGCCTCGCTACTTGCGGTGTTTGCCTGAGTTTCCGTTGTCAGAGTAGTTAGCACCAATAACAATGCTAAAAGCATGGCTAATTTGGGGAAGTCAGTAAAAATATTGTATTTAGGTTGCATAATCGAACTCCTAGAAAAATACGCTCACGCCGAGCGTATATGCCATGTTATGCGTGGATTTTTCTTCGCCAATCAAATCGCTATTGAAGATATGATCGCGCACGTCCAAACGTAGCGATAAATAATCGGTTAGGAGCACGCGGTAACCGGCCCCTAATGTCAGTGTGAAGCGCTCATCGCCTCCAAAGTCGGTACCGCCACCACCTGCCAAGACGTAAAAATCGGTATTGAAGGCTACACCATCGGCAAAGAAGATTTCGCCATTAAAGTTGTAACCCAGGGATAAATCGTAAACCACAAAATCGCGTTCTTCGTCAGTTAAAAACGGGGCGCCGCCCGACAGTTCTTCAAAACTCGTAGTGCCCGCCGTAGCCGCCCCATAGGCCGCTTCAACAAAGAAACTCTCTGACACGTGATAACCTAAGCGGACGCCGTAAACCACGTCGTTGCCAAAGTCTTCAATGGTTTGGAAACCGGCAAACGGCGTGATTTCAAAGTTTTCCGAATCTATATCAGATTCGTCAACAGTACGACGCTGTACATTCGGATCAATAATAGGCGGTGGGGTATTTTGCGCTGCACCGACTTGTTGCGCATGTGCCGCTGGTGCAATCGTCAGACTGATGCCTGCGCACAACATTACACAACCTATCCATTGCTGGCGAATACCCAACAATTTGCTTAGAAAAACACTGTGACGCCGAGTTTCCACTCTTCCAACTCCTCTTGATCATCGCGCTGGGTTAAAGCCAGTACGCTTTTGTATTCCAAACGCATCACCATATTCCCACTGAGGTAATAGCGTAGCCCGCCACCAATTTCATAAATGTCACTGGTTCGAGAGTCGTCGCCTGAGGCGACCAAGTTTGCTCGCGGGTTAGTCCGCAACTGCCCTGCACCAATCGACAAGTAAGGCGTTAATCGCCATTCTGGGAAGGTGTAGTGTACGATACGAGCTGTCCAATATTTGTTTTCTGCAAAGTCACCCAGCGCCTGTGAGTAAGTTAACTCGGTGACCAAGTTCGGTGTGGCAACCCACGCCACTGAAGCACTCATCGCGGTAACATCTTCGAGCAAGCCGACACTCACTCCCATTTCCCAATCGCGCTGAGCATAATCTTCAAAGGTGCCGGTAAACACCTGTACAGCCTCACCGTCTAAATGCAAGGTTTGATTCAACGCATCCGCTGAAATCCAGCCCTCTATACCTTTGCGAGTGCGCGCTTTGTACCAACCTGCGCGCGACTTCAAAATCACTATTTGCTCACCCTTTTCCGCAACGTGAAACACTGGGTATTCAGATGCTGGGCCCGTGTGTAACTCCACAAAAGGCTCTGCAATAACCACCGGCAATTCATCTGCAGCAGTAGTGAAACATACAAGCCAGAACAGCGTCGCACTGACAATTGATTGATAAACGGGCAACCTAAGCCGGTATTTGGACATAACTACCATGTTAATTTTGTGGGATGGCAAACGGATTATTGTAGTATTGCGCGCCCACATCAAGCCACTCTGCAATCAATTTTTGTTCGACCGGTTCTAACCATAAGTAATGGCTCGACTCTGGATTGTTAAATATTTCAAAGAATCGGTCACTCGCGACGGCTCCCCGGACCCGCATAGTCGATTGAACCGGTACGGTTTCGGTTAACTGAATGGGGTTACCGTTGGGGTCTAAAATCAGCTCCCCGTCTTCGTCTCGCAAAAATACCGGATCACCATTTTCATCGAACACTAATTCCAAGATATCAACCAATACGCCTTCAACTAACTCTTGGGCATTGTCACCAAAAAACAATTCACGGTAACTGGTCATCACATCCGGGTCATCAAGCGACGCCTGCGCAGTGAGTTCAAGCTGTCCCGCGGGTACTTGAGTCATGCCTTCGGCGTCGGTATTGGTATGGCAACTTACACAGGTATTGTCAGTAAGCAGCATGCCATCGCTATCTAACGTCTGGCGCACGCGCTCAAAAATTGGCTGAATGTGCTCAGGATAATTGATTTCAATTCGGCACAATGACGTCCAGTTTTGTGCACACGCTTGCGAGATAGGTAATGGTGTGCCCATATCGGCATATTGCACATTAATCGCAGGTGCCAGTGGCGTTGTTGCTGGATCACTCCATACGTCGGCAAAGACCAGATCAGGGGTTAGACGAGGCAGCCCTAAAACGCGAGCATAAGTTTGTGCCATGGTCTCGCCGATGTCAGTAAACATCGCAGGATTTGCGCCGGGGAATGCTCCGCCATTCGTTGGAGCGCCCAAATTAATTGAGGCAGCTTCGGCCTCCATGCGTCCATGAGGTGCGGTACTGCCATTCGTGTGACACCCATTACAGGTTTTGACTTCACCGGGAATCACTTGCAACCAATTATTGTGTTGTGGTGATATGCGGCGGCCGTTCTCATCTAAAATAGTGATCGCAAATGGTACATTGGCGGGCACGGTTACCATGACTGAGCCATCCGGTTGAATTGGCGTATACCCGAGCACCTCGCGCATTAGGTTAGCGCGGCTACGGCCAAACGCACTATTATCAAACTCCAATGTATCCTCATTGGGGATGGAAACACTTTTAATGACTCGCAAAAAGCGTTCCGCGCGTCCATTGATGGGTACCAGCGTAGGATTAGCCATAGCATCTATGCCCTGAGCACTGGCATCGCTACCAGCGAAGTCGTAAATGCTGCGGATATGGACAACGCCTAGGTTTTCGTCAACTAGCTCGGGGATTAGCTCTGGTAATTCAGGATTAGCGGGAAAGGGGCGTGATTCCATCGCGACAACTTCCATATATGCAACATTTTCTTCTGGTACGGTCAGCGGCAATTGCGTATTGTCATTAGGATCGTAAAACCACAAACCAAATAACGGTGGGGCTGGCGAATAAGCGGGGTCGGCAATAATTTCTTCACTACATGGAACCACGCGCTGAGGCGTACCTTCAGCACTTCCCTCCGGTAACGGTTCCAGTGCGCGGCATTGACTCCAAGTATAAATGTATCGCCCCGTACCGTCCCACAATGGATACAATGTCCCGAATAATCCGCCTAAAGAAAACTCTGCACTCGCATCAACATTGTCAAACAGCGCTTGCGTTTGCGCGGCACCACTGCCACCAGGATTACCTATTGTTGGCACGTCCAAATCAGAGAAACCTTGTGCGTCGACGATGGTGAAGTCGCCTCCGAGGCGCTCGGGTTCAAATTCAGTAAGTGCCACCAACATCCGTTCATCAGGCGTAATCCGCGTTTGCGTGAACTGCACTTCGCGACCGCCCTGATTATGACTGTGCCTCCCGTAGAGGATTTCTAAATCACTGCCATCTGAATTCATTTGATATAGATGCACGCCTTTGTCACCAACAGCTTGGTCCCAGCGGCTAAATACGACCTTGCCATTCGGCGCAACGATTGGGTCGAGATCGTGGCTTTGGTTAAACGAAATTTGCTGAATTTCGCTGCCATCGCTATTCATAACGTGCAACACCGAAGCTTGCACATCTAGCCCTTCTTCAAGGCCTGCATACTGTGGCTTACCTTCATCCAATAGAATTGCTTGATTGGCGCGCTGGCGGGTGGAACTAAATAAAATGCGACCGTCCGGCAAATACACCGGCCCCGTATCATCCCCCGCGTTAGCAACGATGTCGGAACTGATTACACGTCGGATTTCATCAGTCTCACGAGAGTACTCGTAAATATCCCAAGTTGGGTCCGGGTTTTCTTCCGTTTCTGGTGCACGCAAAGCGAAGATGAGTCGAGTTCCATCGTAAGAAGCGCTTAAGTCTTTAACATCATAGGGAGCTATTTCTACAGCCGTGGGATCTTCAACATCAGCGGGAATAAATAAACTGTCCGTGAGGTTGCGTTCTTCCGCGGACGTCGATGCCCGAGACTTTATGTACAGTGCGCTACCCGGGACGAACTGAGCAGGTCGCGAAAGGTCTCGAACACTGGCCATATTGTCTTCATTTACCACGGTCAAATCGCGTTTAATAAACGCCACAGGAACATCAACAACAACCGGATCAGGTGCTTGATTTTCTTCGCTTGGTAAAACGTCTTCGCCACAGGAAAATAGCGCCAGTGTAGACACGATCACAACCCCTAGGCGAATCTTCGCGGTGTTTATCTGCATGTTAAGTTGTGCGTTCATACAGGCCTCGGTTGTTACTTGCGTATGTTAATCGTGTCGAACAAGAATACTCTGCTCAATAAATTGTGAAAGTGTCTCAATGTATCGACAATCACTCGTATTTGACTCGTAAGTCAGGTGCCATAAAAGTACATGGCAATACCACAGGTAGCGGAAAATCACACACCCTCGCGCGAGCAGCAATGTTATTTTTTGAACAAAGTAATAAAAAACCATACCTTAAGCAGTGGTTTAAGGTATCCGTTCAAGTATCTTATATTACTGATTTCAGTACAGAAAAAATTTAGATATTTTTTCCCATCGCTTCTGGTTTATTAGCTATGTAGACTTAAAACCACACTTCTCATTTATCTATAACCTTACGTGCAATTCCTTACGAAAACTCGGTTTTAACTGAATTAGTAAAACCTTAAAGACTGATTACTAAACGGTGGTAAAACACAGAATGTCTTTGATTGGGAACGGAATTGGCATCTATAATAATAGTCAGTCTGGTGAACTATTTCCTTCCAATTACTAACCGTCTGATTTCTTAGTTTTTTTCTATGTAGGCACGAAAAATGAAATGCGCTGCTTTAGCGTCATTTATCGAAATTGGTCACCTGCAATCTAATCGGATAGTTGTCAACATAATGGATATCGTTTTCGCAAAGTAGCAACAATGCTTTGGTATGAAAAATTAGACGCAAACACGTGAGTGACTATTTATTGATCACTAAACGCTTTCTATAGTTTCGGCAGAATACGTCTTTTCACACTCTTCATTGACGTATTAAAGGAGAGAATATGCGGTTAATACACAATAACAATCGCAGTGGCTGTAAACCGCTAATAGCAATGGCTGCAGTCACAATACTATTGAGCAGTCCTTCAGTTTATGCGGGCCCCCTAGAACAAAGCAAGCGCATGCATGACCGGCTCGCTGGTGTCCCAGGTGATGCGCAGACATTGCAACAAATGAGCGCCCTGATTGAAGCCGGTGATGCTCAAGGTGCCGCCGAAATCGCGATGCAGAATCCAGCGTTTTACAATGTCACACTCAAGCAATTTGTTACCCCCTGGACCAACGAGGAATTTGACGTGTTTGCGCCATTGAATGATTACACCGCGACGGTGATCGGCATGGTACGTGATGATGTTGATTTTCGCTTGGTACTATCTGGCGACATACTCTACGTGGGCGATAGCGGTCTTGGTTTGCCCGCTTATCAGAACACCAACAATGCGCATTATGAAGCGATGGAAGCGCAAGGGGTTGATTTAAGCTCGGCGCTAGTTGCCACCTCGCAATCGCAGGTCATTGGTTTACCCGCGGATGCTACCGCTGGGGTTATGACCACCCGCGCAGCAGCCAAATCCTTCTTTAAAGACGGTACGAATCGCGCCATGTTGCGCTTCACGTTAATGAATCATATGTGTACTGATTTAGAAGGGTTAAAAGATACCAGTTTGCCGCCTGATCGCATTCGTCAAGACTTAAGCCGCAGCCCCGGCGGTGATTCACGAATATTTATCAACAGTTGTGTTGGTTGTCATTCCGGTATGGACCCACTTGCGCAATCTTTCGCTTACTATAACTACGAATACAATGTTGATGCCGACCCTGAAGGAGAGAACGGTCAAATCGTGTATAACCGAGTGGGTGAAACTGATGCGCAGACCGGTTTGCGCGTTCAGGCTAAGTATTGGATCAACTCAGGTAATTTCCCATATGGCTATGTCACCCAAGACGACCGATGGGATAACTATTGGCGACATGGCAGCAATCAGCTCCTCGGTTGGTCTGAGCAACTCGACGGCTTTGGCTATGGCGCTAAGTCTATGGGAGAAGAGCTAGCCTCAAGTCAGACATTTGCCACCTGTCAAGTTAAAAAAGTCTTTGAAAATGTCTGTTTACGCGCTCCACAAGATGCCGATGATCGCGCAATAATCGATGAAATCACCGCAGACTTTCAACAAGACGGTTATCGTTTAAAACAAGTATTCGCGCAAACAGCCGAATATTGTATGGGAGAATAATCATGCAAAAATTCCTCCTAACTTCATTTTCGGTAGTACTGTTGAGTGCGTGTGGTGGCGGCAGCGACACTGTAGTTGAGCAAACGCCTTTACCACCGCCGCTTGAGCAACCCGTAATCAATTACAACGGCCCTGCACCTGCAACAGCCGATGTACAAAACTTCAAATTATCGGTATGGGACAATTTAGCTACCGCTGATCGCTGCGGCGCGTGTCACGTCCAAGGACAGCAATCTCCAGCCTTTGCCCGCAACGATGATATCAACTTAGCTTATGCAGATATCAACCCGTATATCGACTTCTCACAACCCAGTGATTCAGAGCTAATCAGCAAAGTCGCTGGTGGTCACAACTGTTGGCTAAGCAGTACTTCCGCGTGTACCGACATTATGACGACGTGGATTGGTAACTGGGCCAATCAAGAACAGGAAGCGACGACCATTCAGCTCCAAGCACCAGCCCTACGCGAGCCTGGCGCGAACAAAAACTTTCCCGCTGATGCAACAGAGTTTGCCAACACCGTACACCCTATCGTGAACCAGTACTGTGCAGATTGCCATACCAGCTCAGCGGCAATTCCGATTGCACCGTATTTTGCGTCGGACGATGTGGATGAAGCCTACCAAGCATCGAAAGGCCGAATTAATTTAGACACACCAAGTGACTCTCGTTTGGTCGCTCGGATCCGCGATGAGTTTCACAATTGCTGGTCAGATTGCCAAGCCGATGCGTTGCAATTGACCAATGCTATACAAGCATTCTCTGACACGATTGAAGCGACTCAGCTCGATGGTGATTTAATCAACTCGGCGGCCACAACTTTATTCGAAGGTACTTTGGCCAGTGGCGGCGGTCGCTTTGAGACCAACCTGATCGGTAAATGGGAGTTTAAAACCGGTTTTGGCAACATTGCATTTGATACCAGTGGTATTGAACCTGCGCTGGATCTCACGCTGAGCGGTCAGTTTGACTGGGTTGGTGGCTGGGGTGTGCAATTGCGCAACGGCAAAGCCCAAGGCTCGACGAGTGCTAGTCGAAAAATGCACGATCTGATTACTGCCACTGGTGAGTTCAGTATTGAAGCTTGGGTCGCGCCAGCAAATGTCACCCAAGAAGGGCCTGCACGTATAGTAAGCTATTCGGGGGGGCGCGATCGTCGTAACTTCACCTTAGGGCAAACCTTGTACAACTATGATGCGCTATTGCGCACCAATAATACTGATGGCAATGGTATGCCTGCCCTTTCCACAGCCGATGCCGACGAAGATTTACAAGCCGCATTGCAACATGTCGTGTTTAACTACGACGCGGTAAATGGACGTCAAATCTACGTAAATGGTGTGTTCACTGATGACTTTGATGATGTTGCTCCGGGCAACCTCAATGAGTGGGATCCAAGCTTTGCATTTGTGTTAGGCAATGAAGCGTCAGGTGATGTGCCGTGGGCCGGAACGATTCGTATGGTCGCGGTACACAATCGAATTTTGTCACCCGAGCAAATCATGCAAAACTTCGATGTTGGTGTGGGCCAGAAGTTCTTCTTGCTGTTCGCGATATCTGACATTATTAACGTCCCTGAAGCCTATGTCGTGTTTGAAGTTAGTCAATTTGACAGCTACAGCTACCTATTCAGTGAGCCATTCTTTGTTAGCCTTGCCGAAGGAGTCAATGTCGACGGCATTGCTATAGAAGGCATGCGTATTGGTATCAATGGCCGAGAAGCGCAAGGCGGACAAGTGTTCGCACCACTGGTTACCGAGATTGTTGGCGCTCAATACGTGCCTGATTTGGGCCAGCAATTATCATCGCAAGGTACGATTATTGGTCTTGAAAAAGGTCCAGAGCAAGATGAGTTCTTCCTGACCTTCGACCGACTCGGTGATGAACAGTATGTTCGCGTTCCAGCAGAGCCACCTACGCCGGCTGCGCCGATCGATTTGGAGCCGCAGCCAGAGATTGGTATCCGCAACTTTGCTGAAATCAATGCCAGCATGGCAGCCTTGACTACAGTTGCGGCGAACCAATCAGGCGTAAAAGCAACCTTTGATCAACTACGTCAACAGTTGCCTAGCGTCACCGATATGAGTAGCTTCCTGGCATCAAATCAAATGGCAATTACCCAGTTAGCAATCAAATACTGTGATGCGCTAGTTGAAGATAATTCACTGCGCAGTGCATATTTCCCAGATTTCGATTTTGCTCTGGCACCACAATCAGCGTTTGATAGCGCGGGGCGCAATGCGCTGTTTTCACCGCTTACCACTCGCATGCTAGGCAATAATATTGGCTCGCAACCAAGTACCACTAATGTCACGACTGAATTAAACAATTTGGTTGACCGATTGACCCAATGTACACAGACGAATAGTTGTTCAGCGAGCACCACGCGCAATGTCGCAAAAGCCAGCTGTGCAGCGGTGCTCGGCAGTGCTGTAGTGGCAATCCAATAGGCGTTAAGGAGTAGAACAAGATGAATCCATTTAAGCCAAAACAATCGACAACTACTTACAGCTTCGCGCGCCGCACCACGAGCAAAGTTGACCCCTTAGATGCGCCGCTCGATTGCGATGCGCCGCTTAAACTTAACGATCACGCCAAGCCAATGACGCGTCGCGACTTTATTTCGCAAGGCTTTACCGCTGGTGTCGGCACCGTGGTAGGTACCTCGCTGCTCAGTATGTTTGCCGCACCGCGCCAGGCGCATGCAGACTTATCGTCCGATCTAGAAGCATTGAAATCGCAATGCGGTATTGCCACTCAAGGGGCCGGCAAAATTCCATTTATCGTATTTGACCTAGCCGGTGGTGCCAATATTGCCGGTTCAAACGTGTTAATTGGTGGCCAAGGTGGCCAGCTCGATTTCTTGAGTACTCAGGGCTACAACCGTCAAGGCTTGCCCGGCGATATGCTACCGAGTATTGCCAACCCAGATACTGGCTTAAGTGATTTCATTAACAATGAGTTGGGCCTTGCCTTCCATTCTGATAGTGCATTCTTACGCGGCATTTTAGATAAGGTTAATGTGACTAATCGCGCCAACATCAATGGTGCTGTCATCCCCGCTCGATCGGAAAACGATACCGGCAACAATCCGCACAACCCGATGTATGGGATCTTTAAAGGCGGTGCTGATGGCTCGTTGTTGAGCTTAATTGGATCGCGCACCAGTGACTCAGGCGCAAATTCAATGGCACCATTCAATATGATTGACCCAGCGGTGCGCCCAACGAAAGTCGACCGACCTTCGGATGTAACTGGCTTGGTGGATACCGGTGATTTAGTTGGCTTGTTAAGCCAACAAGATTCGGTAGCTGTAATGGAATCTATCCAGCGCATCAGCGATATGAAACTCGGCCAAGTAGATACGCAAATCACCTCTGATGAAGTACTAAAAGATCTCGTTCGCTGTGGTTATGTGAAAAGTGCCGATATCACTGACCGCTTCGGCGACCCAAGCACATTAGACCCCACTCTCGATCCTGATATTGTCGGTCCGAACGGCATTTTCACGCAAGAAGAGTTTGACAGCGATCGTGAATTCCAGAAAACCGCGTCAGTCATGAAGCTTGTGATTAACGGCTTCGCAGGTGCCGGCACCATTACCATGGGTGGTTATGATTATCACGTTGGCAACCGCGCAACAGGTGAAGTCCGTGACTTACGCGCCGGACGCTGCATGGGCGCGTGTTTGGAGTACGCGGCGCGTGTTGGTATGCCATTAATGATGTATGTCTACAGTGATGGCTCGGTATTTAGTAACGGCATGATTGACGATTCAGTGAATGGTCGCGGCAAAGGTGTTTGGACGGGCGATAATTCCTCAACCGCGGGCTCATTCTTCTTGGTATATAACCCAGGCGGAACGCCGCAATTGATTGGCGCAACACCAGAGCAACAGGCGCGTCATCAGCAGCTTGGCTTTATGCGTCGCGACGGCTCGGTAGAAACAGCCGCTACACCAGCGGCAAACAACGTCAATTTGTTGGTAGAAACGGTGATCTTAAATTATCTAGCGTTACACGGTGAGCAAAGCCGATTTGAAGAACTATTCCCAGCGCACGGATTGGGTAATGCGTCATTAATGGATACGTTAACCGCGTTCGAGCCGATTGTTAACGGCACGATAGGTTAGAGCAGTGGGGTAGAGTACACTTACTCTGCCACCACTTCGTTTTTTCCGGCCCAAAAGCGTACTTTTTGATTGAGCACGGTGGCGTCGAATGGTTTGCTAATGTAATCGTTCATGCCGGCAGCCAAGCAGCGTTCCCTATCACCTTTCATTGCGTTTGCGGTTAATGCAATGATCGGTATTTTGCGATTTGCATTACCTGCATCTCCGGCCCTAATTCGTTCAGACGCCTCAAAACCGTCCATAACAGGCATTTGGCAATCCATTAAAATTACATCGTAATGCGCAGTTGAGTCGCGCAAGTGCTCAATTGCCTTTAGACCATTATCGGCAATCTCGACCCGATGCTCGTCAAGTTGATTTTGTGCAACAACTTGATTGATATGATTGTCTTCTACGAGTAACACCTTGCATTCTCGATGTTCAGAAAGGTCAACGGACGTGTGTTGCTCAACTTTTTGTATAGGTTGTTCGCTGCGCAGTGCTGTTGTAATCGCGAAGGTTGCGCGAAATTGACTGCCTTGACCTTTTTGGCTGACAACCTTTATCTCCCCCCCTAACAATTGACACAGTTGTTGAGAAATAGAAAGTCCAAGACCTGTCCCTCCGAACTCACGAGTAGTCGAAACATCTTCTTGCGAGAACTGTTCGAATATTGCGGCCTGCTTATCAGGGGAAATCCCCACGCCGGTGTCTTTAACGGCAACGGTCAATATGTAAACATCATCCACTGACTTGATAGCAGCAGAGAGCCTGACTTTGCCATGCTCGGTGAATTTGATCGCGTTACTGAGCAAATTAACAATTACTTGTCTAATACGTGTCGGATCGCTATTCAGTAATAATTCGTCAGGTATATCTATCTTGGCTTCAAAATCGAGGTCCTTGCTTTGCGCATGCGTCTGGTAAGTGCTTATAATTTCTTCAAAAAATGCCAGCGGGTCAAAATAAATTTTCTCTATACTCAATTTGCCCGCTTCAATTTTCGACAAGTCCAAAATATCATTAATGATGTGCAATAGGTTTTGTGTACTTGTTGACGCCATTTCAACAAACTGACGCTGCTTCTTATTCAAACCTGTTTCATTAAGCAACTGCAAAAATCCATAAATCCCATTTATGGGTGTTCTAATTTCATGACTCATGTTGGCTAAAAAATCGGTTTTCATTCGCGACGATTCTTCAGCTTTAACACGAGCCTGTTCTAAGTACTCTGCGGCTTCCTTCGCGGCAGTGACGTCCTGTTGTATTCCCAAATAATGAGTGACTTCACCGCTATCACTGATAATAGGTGTAAGGGTTAAGTGATTGTAGAACGGTGAACCATCCTTTTTGTAATTAACTAAGGTGACATCAACTGGTTCGCGCTTGTTTATTGCGTCACGGATCCGACGCGTATCCCGTTTGTCTGTGTCAGGACCTTGAAGAAATCGGCAATTATTACCTAAGAAGTCCTCTACCTTGTATCCCGTTAATTGCTCGCATGCACTATTGGTGTAGATAATCGGCTCACCCGGTTGAGTGATATCGGAGATAAGGATTGATGTGCTAGCGCGATCGACAGCTTGTGTTTTCAAGCGTAATTGCGACTCTAAATACTTACGTCGCGTTTGGTCTTCGCCGACGATAACCAAGCCAGCCTGTTCACCCGCCTCATCTGTCAATGGTGTTGTATACCAAGAAACAAAAAGCGTATCTTCGGTTTCTGAATCAATGTATGTCGCTTCAAATCGCTCTAGATTCGAGCCGCTTTTGGCAAACTTCTGTAAATCGCTCACCAATTGCTCAAGTTGATGTTCGCTAAAATTCGCTCTGTGCATAAAATCTCGGCTTGCTTGATTCACAATCAGAGGCGCGTAATTCGCATCAAGCACGATCAAGTATTCATACAGGGCATTGATGACATTATTCACTCGAGCATTTGACAACGATAAAGTGTCGACTTGTTCCCGAAGATTATTAAACGCCTGCCTGATATCACTAAGCTCTTTGATGGAGTGAGCAGTGTTGTCGTTTGTCGGCCCGGTGAAACCTGACCACAATTGATTCGCTAATTGCGATAAGGTTTCTGAACCGCGATCAGCGATTAAGTTAGTGCTTAGATATAAAGCAAAAAGAGTTAAAAATAGGGTTAAGAAAATAAATGGCAGCAGATACAAAACGGTTGAATACGCATCTCGGTAGGACTCAAAACTGACATAGGCTAGACCCGACTTTACTATGGTCTTGTGAACCCAGTCATCGAATTCATGCTCGACTATTCGTTGACCAGGCGTAAACGGGGAGTCGTCAGAAGCAAATATGACTCTGCGCTTACTATCAAGTAGCAACAAATGCGAGTTCGTTTCGTATAATCGAATGATAGCGCTCAACGACTGCGAATAGAACACAATAGCGCCTTCTACAAATCCCGGAGAGAAAAAAACCGGCACAGCGATGGTCACGCCATCGTCTCGAATTTCAGTATAGACCTGTCCCTCTTCGAGTACTATTTGCTGCCATTGGTGAGTGTCTAAGATGGCGTTCATCGGCTTGAGATTTCTACCGGAAATTACTTGTGCATCAAAACTGAATAGACCAATCGATGCTTTCTCGACGCCACTGATACGGAACGATTAAAAGAATAGTGGTAAATAATATTGCTGTTGGCGTTTATCTATCAAACTATTGGTTACAAAGTCATTGGCCGCAAGATTATTCAATTGCTCAATAATATCTCCAACACCACTTTCCACAGAAGCGACCAAGTGTTCTGCGTTGTTTTGATGCCTTTGATCAATCTGTGGCTTGGAATAAATATAAAACAACGCCGACAATAATACTGAGAGTAAGATTAAGATGACTAACTGACTTGGTAATGCGCGCCGAAACAAATACTGTTTGAGGCTAAAATACTGACTCATTCAGCTTCGTTCCTTGGTCTTGGTATGAGATCGCCTTGTACATCATACGTCGTTAGAATATAGTCCGAAGCCCACAGCGCGTCTTGATTTTCCACAAAAGGTTGAACATAAGTTTTAATCAACCCTTGATGTTCTTGAAGACTCTGCAAAGCATCCCTCACCGCTTTAGGCTCTGAACTTTGAGCAGTTTCCACAGCCTGCGCGAGCATGTGAATTAGATCATAAGCATGGGCTAAGCCGACTTGCCCTTTGATACTTTTGGGCGATGCTTCAGCATCAAAACTACTCCTATAACGCGCTAGCAGACTTTCCGCTAGCTGAGGATTGTTGGCTTGCTGGAAATGGAAGGTTTGCAGAACGCTTAAGTCCAGTTGCGTGAGAATATCTAAGCCCAGTAACTCGGCAAATTTTCCACCCGCTATCCCCCAATGAGATACGATCGGCAACTGCTGAGTTTTTCTGTTGTTAAATAGGCTGGTTGCAGCAACCGCACCCTCTGGCGCATTGGCAACCATTACCACTGCCTCTGCATCAGAGTCAGCGATTCTCGTTACCGCCTCATCGAACGCTTGCTGGCGCCAATTTATCCATTCTGTGGCAACTATATCAATGCCGAGTTTTGCGGCGACCTGCTCCATAGACTTTTCATTCGAACGCCCCCAGCCAGTGCGCTCCAGTATTAATGCAACACGCTTAACGCCCCGTCGTTTGATATTGCTTAAAATCACTGATGCGGCTTCTGAGTCTCGAACAGAAACTCTAAATACGTAGTTGGGTTCAAAACCGTTATCGATAATTGCAGTTCCTGCTGCCCAAGGAACTAAAAAAATCAGGGGTTTTTGATGAATCAAATCTAACTCTTGCAATACCACCGGCGTATGTACACCGCCAATCACCGCTAGTAAGTTTGGTTCTTCGCTTAACTGCGCTAAGTTGCGCAAGCCTCTAGCCGGATTGCCACGATGATCTTTCACGACCAATGATATCTGCCGCCCCAATAGGCCACCGGCTTGGTTAATCTCTTCAATGGCTAATGAGGCACCGCGGAATATTGCGGTTCCACCTTCTGCCGCTACTGCAGACATGTCAGCGTCGAGACCAATGATGAAGGGTTCTTGTTGTTCCGCATGCACAAGAAAAGCCGCTCCTAGACAGAAACTAAAAGCAAATAGAGACATGCGAAACAGTGATTTTTGCATATTGAATCTCTCGATCGTGCACACGACTAAGCGGGGCAAAATAAGTGTAGAAGATTTATACGTTTTTTGCTTAATTTGGATGAGTTCTTAGGTATAAAAACCGCTTACCACAAAGCAACTTTTTACGTTATGCTGGAGCGTGTTTGGTACATTGAGTATCAATTACTTAGGAAAAAAATATAACAATTGGAACAAGTATGAAAAAACTATTATTGCCCGCATTTGCAGTACTTTTTATGACCGGCTGTATCTCGTCGAAATCCTATGTCGATCCCAGCTTTGGTAAAGCGACCTATGATGACATTCAAAAAGTGGACGACCAACACGCCATGTTGGTGGATATCGAGTTTCAGCGCAACGGTGAAGCGTTCCCTGATGCAAACGCGGAAGTTCGCTCGCATGTTGAGCGCACGTTGAGAGCCAGCGGCGTGATCGCGCCAGCAACCGATGGCACTACAAAGCGCATTAAGGTAACGGTAAACAATGTTGCTGACTTAGGTGACGCTGCAGCTAAAGGTTTTGGCACAGGGTTAACGTTTGGCGCAGTCGGTACGCTGGTAACTGATTACTACGAAGTGTTTATCACCTATACCGACGAAGACGGTGAACTGACCACCAAGGAATACAAACACGCGTTACACACCACTATCGGCAATAAAGATGCGCCGTTTGAGAATGCTGAGCCTATGTCTCCAGCATCGGCATTTGGCGTGATTGTTGAACAAGTCTTGCTAAACTTTATTCAGGAAATGCAGCAGGAAGGAAAACTTGTTCGCGTGCCAATAGAGACGTTTATTGCGGCTTAGAAAAAATCGACAACGAAAAGCAAAAGTTGGGTCAGCACAGTATTATTGGGCTGACCCGACTGTTTACTCAACAAACAATACACCCACCTCAACGCGCACCACTTTGACTTCAGTGCCGGCTTTAAGTGACTGTGCTGACTTAACCTTCCAGGTAATTCCCGAGTATCGCGTTTCACCGTCAATACCAGGTGCTACATCAGATTCCAAGTTAAAGGTCATACCGACTAGATCTGAAGTGACCGGCGTTGAATCCACGTTTTTTTGTAATTTGCGCATCGGGCGCCAAAGCAATGCAGTAAAGATAGTATCTAAAACGGCCACGGCGATAAACGCGTCGAGCATTTGCTCGTCAATGATGCCGAAGTACATCAAGCCCGAGGTCAATATAAACGAAATGCCGAGCGTGAAAAGTAGGATTGTCGTGAAGCCCAGCAATATTTCCACAATCAAAAGAGCTATACCGATTCCCAGCAGGAAGTGCGGCATATTGTTCAACATTGTATCCATTGCGTTATCCCGCTTTGTTGGAGAACTTGTCCATAATACTCATTGCCTGTGCCACAACAGAACCTATTTCGGTATTGCCATCTGGTAGTAATACAACTGAAGACTCTTTGGCAATTTTCTCTTTAGCAGTGATTGCACCTTTCGCCAATTCGAGCTGCACGGCTTTTTGACCTTCACTGGTAGCCGCTGCCTCACCGACTTTACGGATGGCTTCTGCTTGCGCTTCGGCGACTTGGATGAGCGCCCGAGCTTCACCTTCGGCTTTCAAAATTTGTTCTTCTTTTTCTGCTTGGGCAGCAAGCACGACAGCAGCCTTTTCACCTTCTGCACGGTTAATAGCGGCTTGTCTATCACCTTCAGACTCTAAGATCTGAGCACGCTTGACCCGCTCAGCCTTCATCTGTTGCTCCATCGCATCCAAAACACTCACTGGCGGTTTAATGTCTTTTAACTCATAACGTAAAACCTGTACGCCCCAAGGCGCTGCAGCTTCGTTGAGCGATGAAACAATATTCACGTTCAATTGGTCACGTTCTTCAAAGGTTTTATCAAGCTCCATCTTACCGAGCTCAGAACGCATCGTGGTTTGCGCCAACTGAGTAACGGCGAACACGTACTCCTCTACCCCATAAGTGGCTTTGTAGGGGTCAACAACCCGAAAATACAAAACACCGTCAACACTTAATGTAATGTTGTCACGTGTAATAGCCGCTTGTTCTGGCACGTCTCCCGCTTGTTCTTTGAGCGAGCGATCCGCCGCAACACTATCAATAAAAGGTACAATAAAGTTCAAGCCCGCTTCCAAAGTGCGCGTATATTTACCGAATCGCTCGATAATAAAAGCACGGTTCTGCGGGACAAACTTCACAGATTGCTTGATAAGTACCAAAACAAAAATCAACAAGAATGTTTGTGCGGTAAAGATATAATCGAGTAAAACTTCCATCTATTAACTTCCTATTATTGTTGCTCTGCTGCGCGTTCAGCATTTTCAATCCGGTCAGTTGTGCCCGGATGCGTTTCAAACCACGATACCACGTCAGGACTCGCCGGAACAAACTCAGCAAATGCCAACATGGCGTCGGCAAAATCCTGAGGACTACGGCCCATTGCTCGCAACTGCATAATGGCGTAATCATCTGCTTGCCACTCGTGTGCTTGGGAGAATCTGTTTTGCAAAACACTACTGCCAACCCCCATAAACGCCTCTACTGCACCGCTTACGTCACCAACAAAATAGCTGATCGCAATAGTAGCTACAATTGATTCAGCGACCATCTGCATTGAATGATTCTGTTCCACATGACCGATTTCGTGGAGAAAGATTGCATCCAATAGGCGTTGCTCTCGCTCTAACAAGTCAACGAGCGCATCAGTGAAAACAATAGTGCCATCGGGTAATGCAAATGCGTTAGGCCCAAACGTCTCGGACTGTCGAAACTGTACATTGTAAGAATCAAGGTCAGTATCGATAGCGCGCACGACCTCGCGAAAACCCTGTTGAATCGACAGTTGAGTATCTTCTGATAAAGCTGACGGCTCTAATACCGAATAATCTAAAGCACTTAAGGTGCGCTCTGAACTAATAGCCTTCACCGATTGCGGGACATAATCAGCAAGGTGGACGGCAAACCACGGAATACCAAATCCGAAGACCAAGTAGACCAGAATGGGGACGCCAAGGACGCTTGTGATCAACCAGCGACGATTGGTCTCCCACTTATTCAGGCGGCCGCCAAAATCACCGTCAAGCCAAGCGTCTAACTCTCTATCGCCATCGACGATGATCAAATCTTTGGTGGGGAGAATTATCTCACGCGGAAGCCCCCCTAATTTGGACTTTACCTGAATCAAATCTTTGTCAAAACTAAGCGATTCAAACTCGCTTTCTGGACTGGTGACTATGAGCTTATCACCTTCCAGGGAGATCATTACAGCGGAGGCTTTGGAGCCCCCGTCATGGTAAAATTGTGCTGACCACACGGCGCTAACCTACAGCTAAGTCAACGTCAAATAATGTTGCGGCTTCTTCAGCCGTTGCTCCCACAGTACCGTTATCTCCTGCGAGAACTTCGTTAATGCCAGATAAAACCGTGATTTGGGTGGCATCAGCGAAAAACTTAGCGGCACGAATCTTGGCCCAAGGAATTGCCAAGCCAAGGGTAAACACGATCGCTAATGTATTTACAACCCGCAACTTTACTAGGCCAAAAGTTTCCACCTGAGAGCTAAGCCTCGCAACACTATCTATTTTAGTCTTGCCAAACAAGTGATTGCGAATGCGCGCCTGATAGAAGCTGGAAGCGACCGCAAAACCTATTAAATAAGAAGCAAGAATACCTAATACGGACAAATCGAATCCCTCGACAGCACTCAAGGGAGCAAGGACAAACGCAGACACTAAGGCGCCAACGATAAAAACCAGAACGAACAGAAGACTGGCACTTATAGAGTTAGCATAATATTCACTGGTTTTAATTCCGGTGTCGAAACTTCTGTCACCGAAGCTGGTGTTGTCAATGATGTACTGGTCAATCTTTTTTAGCACCCAAGGCATCAGTAAATAGAATGTGAAAATGCTCAAAAATGGCCAAACAACGAAGACTAAAAACGCGTCACCATAGCTACCGTGAAACTGGAATCGAACATTGCGATAAGCGGTCATTCGCATTTTAAAACGCAATCCCAATACAACGATTAAAGGTGTAAATGCTGCGAATACAAGCATAAGGATTAATGCGAAAACAGGGTTGATCATTTGCAAGACAGCAAAGGCTGCAAACGCAATTGCCGCAATAATTCGCCCTTTTAAGATTTGCAATGGTTCGGCCAAATACGCAAATCGATGTCCATCAATTTCAGTGTTGCCATAAAAATAGCGGTTGGTGCGCACTTTCGCCCATGCCGAATAGATGCCCAACGTCACCAATGTAAGTAACAAGTTAACAATCCAAATTGAGAAAAACTCTTTTGCGTTACCATGAAACCTTACACCAACTCGACGCAATTCTTGTGCTTGAGTTTCAGCAGTTGTAGTGGCGACGATTGCTTGTCGCTCAGCGATAAGACGATCTAACTCAGCAGCGCGTGCTGGATATGTATCAGTATCAATCGTTTGACGTGCCTGAATGAGTTCATCTAAAGAGTAGTTTGAATAATCGATTGTAGATTCCATAAGCCCTCGTAATACTATCCCTTCTAATCCATGCGACTTTTTCGCCACGCCAACATACGAGAAAATCGACAATTGAGCAATCTTTAACGACGAATAACTTTCTTTAGTTCACACGGACATTAAGTGAGTTGCTATGAAATCTTCAGTTGTCGATTGAGCTTTCCCATGGCGATAGCATTGCCTATTAGAACCAAAATAACGCCAAATACTGCAGCAAGCGTCCATTGATAGCCTTCAAATAATGTCGACAAGCCCAAGGCCACAATCGGATAGACCAAGACAACATAAGTGGATTTATCCGACCCTATGCGCTGCAAAAGCTTCATGTAGGCGCCAAAGGCAAGTACCGACCCAAACAGTGCCAAGTAAAGCAGCGCAAGGGTAAACTCCAAATGATCAGGATAGGTAAAGGACGCCCCTGACATAAAACCATAGCCGTACATAAAGAATAAGCCGTACCCCATTGCATAAAAGTTCATTTGCATAACAGGCACACCTTCATCCAGCATGTTTTCCGAGAGAATATTTCCAATGGCAGCACTGACGAAACTCACAAGAGCAAATAGTAAACCGAGCACTAACCCCTGCTGAGCAGTCATTTGCGTAAATTCTGGCGAGAAGATCAACACTATCCCGAGTAGACCCAAGGTGGCCCCAACAAGTACTTCGCGGCGCAGCGGTTTATTCAGGAAAACGCGCCGGAACAGCACTGTAAAATAAATAACACTGGAACTGAGTACTGCTAATAAGGCACTGACAATGTACTGCTGGGCAGCGTACAGAAATGAATAATCCAAGGTGTACAAAATCAGACCGACACTGAGCGCTTTAACGTGCATGTGCGCTGGCATGCGGAATGAACGTCGTGTCGCCAGCATCCACAAACCGATACAAACTACCGCAATACTAAATCGCCATGCGACTGCAACCACAGGCTCAACGTGACCGACTTGAAAGGTGATACCTATCCACGTTGAACCCCAAATAATGACGCAAACGATAAATAATAGCGCGTTCATTGTGGTTTAGACTGCTGAATGAATGCGTCTAAATGCGATGCAGCAATGTTTAATAGCCGCTGTCGCGCTTCAGTGGCTGCCCAAGCCACATGAGGAGTTATCAACAAGTTGGGCAATTGCGCTTTTACTATGGCTAATGATTGTGGCGGTGGCTCAGTGCTTACCACATCCAAGGCTGCGCCAGCGATTTGCTTATGCTCCAGCGCGTGAAGCAGCGCATCTTCATCGACTAAGCCACCGCGCGCAGTGTTAATAAGAAAAGCTGATGATCGCATTAATGCTAAACGCTCAGCGTTAATCATCTGCGCAGTGTCTGGCGATAAAGCACAATGCAAAGACACGAAGTCGGCACGAGGTAGCACATCCTCTAACGCAGGCCGTCGGCTTTGAGTTCCGGCTCTTGTATCGCCTGGCCGTAACGCAACAGTAACGCGCATATCGAAGGCTTCGGCGAGTTTAGCCACTGCCTTGCCTAAGGTTCCATAGCCGACAATTACTAGGTGTTTGCCGGCTAACTCCATGATCGGGTAGTCGAGCAAACAAAACTGTTCGGATTGTTGCCAAGCCCCCTGTTTCACCGCTTTGTTGTAATGATTGACCGATGTGGCCAGCATCAGCATTAGCATTAGGGTATGCTGAGCGACCGAAGCAGTTCCATAGCGAGAAACATTTTTAACCGTAATCCCCGCCTGTTCACATGCATGCATATCAATATTGTTCACACCAGTGGCTAATACGCCGATGTAACGCAAATTTTTAGCATAAGCGATTATCTCGCGGTCTAATGCGACTTTGTTCGTTAATACGATATCAGCATCCGCGACCCGCAGCGCGGCCTGCTGCGCTGTAGTTGCATCAAAGATTTGCCAATCGATTTCAGCAATATTGAGTAAGCAGCTTAGATCCAGTGATTCCGGCCCCATCGAGTCGAGATCGAGAATTACACCTTGCAGCTTTTGCATATGCGCACCCTGATGTGTTGACTAGGCCCGAATATGGCCCGAACCGGTTACAACAAACTTTTCCGTTGTAAGGCTTGCCGCGCCCATAGGCCCATAAGCGTGTAGTTTACTGGTTGATATACCGATTTCTGCACCTAGCCCTAATTCGCCACCATCAGAGAAACGCGATGATGCGTTAACCATAACAACTGACGAATCCACTACCCGTATAAACTGCTGCGCACGCGATAAATGCTCAGTTACGATGACCTCAGTATGGCCTGATCCATAAGTGCTAATGTGAGCAATTGCGGCTTGCATGTCATCTACGACCCGAACTGCGATCTCCATAGCGAGATACTCCGCATGCCAGTCATGCTCGGTAGCGGCTTCTGCCTCGGGAAAGTAAGGCAATGACTGTTCACAGGCGTGCACGCGGACCGAATGTTGCGCAAACAGGGCTTGCACGCGCGGTAAAAATTCAGCGGCAATCGCTTTATCCACCAGTAATGTCTCGAGCGCATTGCACACGCCTACTCGCTGGGTTTTACCATTTTCTAAGATGTTAAGCGCTTTACTCAAGTCAGCATCGCGATCCACAAATAAGTGACACACCCCATTGAAGTGCTGGATAACAGGGATCCGACTATGCTCAGAAACAAATCGAATCAGCCCCTCGCCACCGCGTGGAATAACTAAGTCGATGGAATCGTTCAAGGTCAAAAGCTCATTCATAATTGCGCGGTCAGGATCAGGGATAACGGTAACCGCTTGGTCTGGCAAATCAAAGCTGGCGAGCGCGGCATGAAAACATTCAGCCAACGCTAAGTTGGAATGCAATGCCTCTTTACCACCGCGCAAAATAACCGCATTTCCGGCTTTAAAACACAAGGCTGCTGCGTCAATTGTCACATTCGGTCGCGACTCGTAAATCATCGCAATAACGCCCAATGGAATACGCATCTTCGCGACTTGAATACCGCTCGCCATAGTTTCACTGGCACTCATGCTTCCTACCGGATCTGGCTGATTTGCGATGACCTCTACAGCTTGAGCCAGCGACTCTAAGCGCTGGGGATCGAGTAACAGTCGGTCGCACATGGCAGCATCTAGGCCGCTGTCTTTAGCGTTTTGCATATCAATAGCATTGGCAGACAACACTGCTTCTTCTCGCTCCCTGAGTTGTTCCGCCACAGCCAATAGCACATTGCGCTTCTCTTTATGCTGTAATTGAGCAATCACCGGAGCAACTTTTTTAGCCTGCTGGGCAGCAAGTGAAATCGAAAATTCGGCTGTAGACATTGGGTCTATCCCTTTTATAAAAACTTAATTTAGCGTTACTAAGTCATCGCGGTGGACGGCAACGTCACCCGAGCTGTAACCCAATAACTCTTCAATTTGTTGACTCTGTAAGCCCTTGATTTGTGCCAATTCGTGACTGGCATACTGAGCAATACCTTGGGCTATCGGTCTGTCAGCGAAGCAGATCGTTACAGCATCCCCGGCACTGAACTGCCCTTCGATGCTGATAATACCGGTTGGTAGTAAAGACGCATTGCGTTCAGTTAGCGCCCGCATAGCACCATCGTCAACAGTGATACGCCCTTTCGCCAACAATGTGTGTTTTAACCAATGTGCACGGGCTTTTTGCGCGGTGACTAATGGACGAAACAAAGTTCCCGGACAGTGACCACTCGCAAGTGCATCAAACACCTCACCTTTACGGCCATTCACAATTAGGGTTTGAATACCGCTTTGCACACACTTTTCAGCAGCTTGGATCTTGGTTTTCATACCACCAGTTCCTACTGCAGTGCCAGCGCCACCTGCCAATTGATGTATGGTGTTATCAATCTTGTTTACCTCAGGGATCAGCTTCGCATCTGGTTCTTTGCGCGGATCGGCAGTAAATAATCCGTCAATATCGGAACACATGATCAAGGTATCAGCTTGGGCGACCAAAGCAGCATAGGCGCCTAGGTTGTCGTTGTCGCCGACTTTGAGCTCAGCGGTCGCCACCGTGTCATTTTCGTTCACAATCGGTAACGCGCCATGCTTAAGTAACTCTCGCAATGTGTTTTGTATGTTGATAAACCGCACTCGGTCGCGCAAATCATCGGCGGTGAGTAACACCTGTGCACAGGGAAAATCAAAGAAACGCGCCCAATTGGCCATCATTTGTGTCTGCCCTATCGCTGCCATAGCCTGCTTTTCGGCAATACTCGGCGTATGAGTGACAGGCACGGCTTTGCGCCCAGCCGCCACACTACCTGAAGAGACTACGATCACTTCTTTGCCACGTTGACGACTCGCGCTAATAAACCGGGCCAACGGCAATAAAAACTCGGCACTACAGCGCTCACCATCAGGCGCAACTAAAGCACTGCCAACTTTTATTACGGCGCGCTGCCATTCAAAGGCACTCATGATTTGTGGAATTCCCAGACTAAAACCCTGAGCATACGAATAATTAGCTAATACTCAAGAACTGAATCAACTAACTTAGCTAGCTCGATTATTAAACAGCCAGTAAAGTTGGATGGCTGAATCGGTCAGACCAATCACTGGTTAGTTTGCAGAAAAACTGTTTATAATGCTTATTCCGCAAAAACGCACCAAAATTCCAAGTTAACTCGAAAATTTAACTGGAATTGAGCAGGTTAATGATGAAAAAAATAATGCGCCCCGTTCTCGCAGCAGCCCTTTTCGGCCTTGTAATGCCATTACAAGCAGCCATTCAACAAACAAAAGGTGATTTTGAAGATAAATTTCGTCAATTAGATGAAGTGTTACCCACACCGAACGTTTATCGCAATGCCGCGGGCGAACCCGGCCATGAATATTGGCAACAACAAGTCGACTATCAAATTGACGTTCGCTTGAATGAAGCGCTGCGCCGACTCGATGCAGAGCAGTCGATCGTTTATACCAACAACTCACCTGATACGCTGAAGTATTTGTGGATCCAATTGGATCAAAACAAGTTCCGCGAAGACTCCATGTCAGCATTGACCACCACCTTTGGTGGCATTGGCAATCGAGGCCCAGCAACGCAATCTGCCAGTGGTTCACAACCTGCGCAAATGAGTATTGCGGCGTTGCGTCGTCAGCAATTTGTCGACGACAATGAGCTGGGTTACCAAATCAAAGCGGTCGAAGATTCACGTGGTAATGCACTTGAATACGTCATTGTAGGTACCTTGATGCGGGTTGACTTGCCCACGCCATTAAAACCGGGAAAAAGCTTTGAATTCGATATCGACTTTGGCTTCAATATCGTCGAAGAAGATGCTGTATCTGCCCGTGCGGGTTATGAACACTTCCCCGATGATGCGCGTGAAGGCGGTAATGATATCTTCTTACTCGCTCAGTGGTTTCCTCGTTTAGCCGCTTACACCGATTACGAGGCATGGACGAATAAAGAGTTTATTGGCCGCGGTGAATTCACTCTAGAATTCGGTAACTACGATGTTAGCATCACGGTTCCTGCTGACCACATTGTTTCTTCTACAGGTGTCTTGGATAATCCTCGCGATGTGCTGACCAAAGAGCAACGCAATCGGCTTAAAGAAGCGGAAGATGCCGAGCGTATTGTCTTTATCGTGACCGAAGAAGAAGCGCTCGAGAACGAAAAAGAAGGTACAGACGAGCTTAAAACTTGGCGTTTTAAAGCGGAAAATGTGCGTGATTTTGCCTGGGCATCATCGCGCAAATTTATGTGGGATGCGCGCGGCTATCACCAAGGTGGTGATGACCAACCATTAGTCATGGCCATGTCATTCTATCCCAAAGAAGGCGGCGACTTGTGGAAGAAGTATTCAACTGAATCTGTGATCCACACGATGGAAGTCTACTCGCGCTTTTCGTTTGATTATCCATACCCTGTTGCGCAATCGGTTAACGGCCCTGTCGGCGGCATGGAATATCCAATGATCACCTTCAACGGACCGCGAACTGAATTGCGCGATGATGGTAGTCGCACGTATTCACAAGCGGAAAAGCGTTTCCTAATTGGCGTCGTTATCCACGAAATCGGCCATATTTACTTCCCAATGATCGTGAATTCAGACGAACGTCAATGGACTTGGATGGATGAAGGCCTGAACAGCTTCTTGGACGGCGTTGCAGGGCGTGAATGGGATCCAAGTATTCCTTGGGGAGTAGAGCCACGCGACATCGTTGATTACATGAAGTCAGAAACTCAGGTACCAATCATGACCCAATCTGACTCTGTATTGAGTCTTGGTCCGAACGCCTATACCAAGCCAGCCGCAGCACTGAATATTCTGCGTGAAACGATTCTTGGCCGTGAATTATTCGACTTTGCATTCCGAGAATATTCGCAGCGTTGGAAATACAAGCGTCCGACGCCGGCCGACTTCTTCCGCACCATGGAAGAAGCCAGTGGTGTCGATCTCGACTGGTTCTGGCGCGGCTGGTTTTATTCAACCGATCATGTCGATATTTCGTTAGACCGCATCTATAAGCTTCGTTTGGACACGGAAAACCCCGATATAGATTTCGCCAGAGAGCGTCAGGCTGAAGCGGATAAGCCGGTGTCCCTAACGGATACGCGCAATCGCGACGAAGGTATGCAGCTGTGGGTTGAGCGCTTCCCGGATATCACCGATTACTACGATGAGAACGATCGCTTTACTGTCACGAATAAAGAGCGCAATGCCTATCAAGATTATATGGCCAGCTTAAAGCCGCATGAGCGCGTTGCGTTTGAGCGTGCCGTCGAAGAAGACAAAAACTATTATGTACTTGAGTTTTCTAATCTTGGCGGCTTAGTAATGCCTATCATCTTAGAGCTGACGTTTGTTGATGGCAGTACTGAAATGATGCGCATCCCCGCTGAAATCTGGCGTCGCTCGCCAAAAGCAGTGAGTAAGCTGATCATAACCGACAAAGACAAAGAGCTTGCCTCGGTCACGGTTGACCCATACTGGGAAACAGCTGATACCGATGTACACAACAATCACTATCCACGTCAAATTATCCCGTCGCGGATAGAAGCCTACAAGTCTAAGCCGCGTGAAGGTAAGGTTTATCGCGATATCATGCACGACAGCAAGACCGAGCTGAACGTTGCTGAAGGTGATGATGAGACTGAATAGTACAATCCTACAATCAAGGCTAATGCTTGTAGTGTTAGCCTTGATTGCAATTCCCCCAATGGGTGTAAGTGCTCACCAACAAAAGGCTGCCATCAGCACAGTGTTGTTCAATGAGCGCACCGGTAATATCGAACTTATGCACCGTTTCATCTTGCATGATGCCGAGCACGCCGCCAAACGTTTACTGCCTGAGGCGGGCGATATACATACTGATGCCGATACTCAACAAGCGTTTGTTACATACGTATTGTCTCGCTTCGCTATAGGCGATTTAGAACAAAGACAACTACAGCTAACGACTGTTGGTTTCGAAATCGACGGTAAACACCTGTGGGTCTATCAAGAAACGCCTATCCCAGAGTCACTGACAGGTCTAACGCTCATTCATGCAGCAATGCAAGAGATTTGGCCGAAGCAAACCAATACAGTCAATATCGAGGGGCGAGGGCCACTGCGCACCCTGACATTCAATGCTGGTGACGGCGCAAAATCGATTAGATTCGACTAAAGTCGGCCGTATAAATACACCTTTTTGTCGCTCTTTGGGTTTGACCTAAGCGGGTTAAACGGCAATGATAAGTGCATACGCAACTGCTGCAGAAAGAACGCTATGCGCCAACAACGCACCAAACAAAAAGCCTCACAAAAAGCCAAACAAGCGGACGCTGAACTGGGCCAAGATTCGACTGACAACCCGGAAGCTGACAGCACAGACTCGTTTGAAAATCGCAAGAATATCTTGTGGGTGATTCTCGCTGCTGGCATGGCTATTACGGTAATGACTTCGCAGTTTATGCCCGGTGTAGTTGCCTTAGGTAGTTTGACGTCAGTGTATAGTGCGATGCTTTGGGTAGGCATTTTTGGCGCAGCATTGGCCCGTTACCTAAACAAAAATGGCTGGCTGGGTTTTGCCATAGGCAGTGTGCTCGGCGTGTTGTTAAATATCCTGGCGAGCATCATTTAAATGGACAAGAAACATCGCGCGGTTCCCACCGGACGTTTTACCCGGTTTGGAATGCTCGGCTCTCTGGCAACTCGCGTTGCCGGTAACATGTTGACCAGTGGCGCAGGACAGCTGTTAAAAGGCGAAAAGCCAGTTCTCAAAGATCTCTTGTTAACCCCCGGGAATGTCGGTCGTATTGCAGACCAGCTTGCCAATATGCGCGGCGCAGCGATGAAAGTAGGTCAGCTGATGTCCATGGATGCAGGTGATATTCTTCCACCCCCATTGGCGGAAATTCTGTCTCGCTTGCGCAGCGACGCCGATCCCATGCCCAAACAGCAAGTCAATGACGTATTATCGAAAGCACTCGGTGCTGATTGGGCTGACCAATTTCTTTACTTCAGTTATGCGCCGATCGCCGCCGCGTCTATTGGTCAGGTACATAAAGTAATTCTTCCAACTGGCGAAATGCTGGCGCTGAAAATTCAGTACCCCGGCGTAAAACAAAGTATCGATAGCGATGTTGATAACGTGGCCACACTACTCTCTATCACCGGCCTGCTGCCTAAAGGGGTGGACTTTAAACCCCTGCTCGATGAAGCCAAACGCCAGCTTCACACTGAAGCCGATTACATTGCTGAAGCCGATATGCTAGAGCGGTATAAAGCGCTCGTCGCTGAAGATAAGCGCTTTGCGGTGCCCGATGTTTATCGAGAGTTCACCCGTGATAACGTTTTGGCTATGACTTTTATGCCCAGTGAGCCAATAGAGTCTCAGCTCGATGCCGATCAAACCACTCGCGATAACATTGCATCAGCATTGTTTGAACTATTTTTTACCGAGACATTTGAGCATCATCTGATCCAAACAGACCCGAATTTCGCCAACTATCGCTATGACCCACAAGATGACAAGGTTGTGCTACTTGATTTCGGCGCTACGCGCGAATACTCCCGAGATTTTATCCATTTATACCGAGAGTTGATGTCCGGTGTTGTTCATTCGGACCCCGAACGTGTACGTACCGCTGTGCTCAATATCGGGTTAATGAGTAAAGACTTAGCACCAGAGTTACAGGACTTTATTGTGAGTATGTGTTTCGACGCTTGTGAGCCATTAGTTACCGCCGGTGAATACGACTTCGGTACCTCAGATTTAGGTAAGCGGCTGCAAGAAAAAGGGATGTCACTTAGCAACAATGAAGCATTTTGGCATGTACCACCAGCAAACTCAGTCTTTTTGCATCGCAAGTTGGGTGGCATTTTTTTACTTGCCAGTAATCTAAAAGCGCGCGTCGATGTTCACTCCATCGCCAGTCGACACGTCAACGACTAAGTTTAGTACGGCTGCACCATTGAGAAAGGCAACGCCATTCGCTCATTAGCCTTCGGCGGATTGCCGATCATTTCATCATAGGGTGTGTCGTGCACCATTACAGCCTGCTCCACATCAAACTCAGCGAACAACTCACGGATCTGTTGAGAGCTGTAAAAACGCATTGGCTTGTCGCTGTTATCATAGACCATACCTTGCTCGCTACCAATATTGAGCTGAACAAGATAAACATTCATCTCAAAAGAATGCACTTCGAGTAAATCTATCAGTGTTTCCGTAGAGAGTTTTGAGTAGATAAACTTCATGGCCGGCCTCTTCATTAATGTAGCCTTAATTTACGTGATTAGGCGTCGATTGGATCGCCTCTGCGAGTACCAAGCCAGAGTAAACTGGTAAGCAGCAATCCAATGATGGACCACTGGGCCCAAGCCTCTACAGGCAACAAAACACTCATTGCCAATACCATAAACCATTTGAATACTTCACCACTGAACGCCCAGCTTTTGTTTTCCAATATGCCCCCTAGCGCAGATAAGGTTACAACCAAGGCTAAACAAGCGAACAACTGTTCGATAAAGCTCATCACTGTGAATTGCGTGAGTAAACTCAAGGTTAAACAAATCGCTAGCGCTAACTGCAGCAAGGCATAGCCCTTTGTTGTGAATGAGAGTGAAACATCAAATTTGCTAAAGGTATCTGGATTAAATGGCTTTTTCGGTGGCAGCTTAGCTAACACGTCATCAGGGCGCCAACCCGTGCGACCAAACCACACTTTGAGTTTGTCACGCCAATGAACCGTTGCGCGACTATCGCTTATCAGTTGGCGATACACATGCCAATTACTCCAGATTGGGTTCCAACTGCGCAAGGGCGTACGGATCCCATAAATGGGTGGCTGCTCATCTAATTCCGGTTGAAAGGTGCCAAACATGCGGTCCCAAATAATAAACACGCCACCGTAATTTTTATCAATATAGATATCATTTTGCGCATGGTGAACCCGATGGTTGGAAGGCGTTACAAGTATACCATCAAGTATACCCAGGCGACCTACATGCCGGGTGTGCACCCAGAATTGATACACCAGGTTCAGCGCGGCGATAGACAACATCAACTCCAACGGAATTCCTAAAAAGGCCAAGGGAATGAAAAACAACCAATTTAAAACAGACCCACTGGTCTGACGCAGTGCGGTGGTTAAGTTGTATTCTTCACTGCTGTGATGCACTACATGGGCTGCCCACAGCACACTCATTTCGTGGCCTAAACGGTGATTCCAATAATAGAGAAAATCGTATAAAACGAAGGCACCGACCCAGAACAGCCAAGAGTCTGGCCAGCTATACACAGCGACATCTTCGACCAAAATCCCGTAAATACTCAATGGGATCAGAGTTTTAATCACCGTAACGACACGACTTAACATACCAATGCTCAAACTCGCTATGGCATCATTTAATCGGTAGTAGCCGGTCTTACGCTTCAGATCGATAGCGAGTTCAAGCGCCATCAAAATAAAGAACCCCGGTATCGCGTAGAGTATTATTTGCATCGAAAACTATCGTAAACCTTTGCACTCAATCCTAATGCAAGCACACTTGAAACTCAAAGTTTGCCAATCTGACAGTGATAATAAACTGAACTAATTTGTATCTTCGGACTCTTGATTTTCATAGGCTTGTAACTATGTCGTTGTATATAACGTGTGTTTCGTAAATAGGATCGAATATGAGTAGTGAAGAGGCAACCGCGAAGAACTTGAAGCCCCATATTATATTAGCAGTGATTTTTATTATTATTATCGCTGTGGTGTTGTTGTGGCCTTCAAGTGAACCTGAGCCTCCGAAGCCTCAGCCAGTCACCCTGCCTGAAGTGGAAATGGTTGCTCCTGTCACAACCGAGCCCGAAATTGAAGAGCCCGAGCCTCAAGCGTTTACGCCACCACCGGAAATCCAAGAAGTGGTTATAGACCCTGTTGAAGAGCCAGAACCGCAAGTAGTTTCACCCGTCGAGCCAGAGGTAATGGTTGATACCTCAGACGCGGCTATTACCAGTGCTCTGCTTGAAATTGCTAAAACGCCTGTTGTCGGACGATTATTAGTTAACGATAGTTTGCTACAACGCTTTGTCGTTACAGTTTCCAACCTAGCGGACGAAGATATAGCACCAAACCATCAACTGGTTAATCCTCCGTCGCAAAGCTTTAAAGTCTACCGTCAAGCCGACCGTGAATGGATAGATGCGGCTAGTTATAAGCGCTACACCACTTATGTAGATGCGTTAGAAACGATGAGTAATGACGATCTTTTAGAGTTGTATCAATTATATGAAGATGAAATTGATGCCACATTTGCCGAAATTGCACTACCAGGTCAATCCTTCGACCGTGCGCTTATCGATGCCATTGATGTGTTGCTCAACACGCCAGAAGTACCAACGCCAGTTGAAGTATATCGGGACAGTGTGATGTACAAGTACAGTGACGAAAGACTTGAAGCATTGAGTTTGCCACAAAAGCAAATGCTGCGTTTGGGGCCAGACAACATGCGCAGAGTGAAAGCTAAATTGCGTGCATTGCGAGATAGCTTAGCCAATGGATCTGAATAAACTCCAAGCATCACTGGTCGACTCATCGGCCACTAAAATCCCACCTGTAGAACAGTGGGACCCTGCTTTTTGTGGTGATATTGATATTCATATTAAGCGCAATGGTGACTGGTTTTATAATGGTTCGCCAATTGGTCGTGCTGCGTTGGTGAGGCTATTTGCGAGTATTATTAAATTCGAAAACGATAAGTATTACTTAGTAACGCCGGTCGAAAAAGTGGGGATCTGCGTTGACGATGTGCCCTTCGTTATCACGCAGTGGCAACGGGTGTCTGGCGTTATAAAAGTCAAAACTCAAACTGATGACTGGGTTCTACTCGGTCAAAATCACCCCGTAGAGCTTCGTCACGACGCAATAAGTGATTCGTTCATACCCTATGTAAAGGTACGCCGAAATCTTTGGGGGCGCGTGCATCAAAATGTATTTTATCAATGGGCACAAGAGGCTGAAATTACCCAGTTTAACGGCACCGAATCAGCGGTCATGCACAGCGGTGACTACACCTTTTCGATAGGTTCTGTTTAACGTTTAAACGTATCACTTAAGCCTGCAATATTAACCACGCTGTCGGTCAGCTTTTGACTCGAGGCTGTCATATCGTTAGCCAGCTGCGTATTTTGTTCCGCCGCCGCCTCGATTTCTCTTGCGCTACTGTCAATATCACCACAGGCTTGTTCCTGTTCTTTAATAGCGTTGGCAATACTGCTGGAGTTTTCATTGATATCAGCAATCATGGTGTAGATTGCTTCAATGATTGCCGCTGATTCGTTCGCTTGATCGACACTCAGTTGCGCACTTTCACTAGAGGAGTGCATCGTGCTCACCCACTGCTCTAAGGTTGAACGCATCAGTGTAAGGCTTTCAACGATGTTGCCCGCAGACTGCTGAGTTCTGGTTGAAAGCGCGCGAACTTCATCGGCAACAACAGCAAAGCCACGTCCGCTCTCTCCTGCCCGCGCGGCTTCTATTGCAGCATTAAGCGCAAGCAAATTCGTTTGTTCCGCAATCGCTTCGATTTCGCCCATCGTTGAAGATACCTTATCAGCTGCTTCCATAAGGTCATCTGCTGTTGCAGCAGCCTGTGTAACGAACCCTGAAAGCTGACTAACGCTGTCGCGGCCTTTGATAATTAATTGTTTGGCATCACCACACTTTTCGTTTGTTTGTGTGATCTTATCTGACGTTTGATCAACGCTTGACAGAACAGCGTGGTTAGAAAGTGCCATTTGTTCAATAGCCACTGAGATACTGTGCACCTTTTGCTTTTGCAATGCGATCTCATGGGTCGTTCGCTCGACACTGTGCAATGATTGTTCGGCTATCGCTTGGAGCTCGCCGGTCGCATCTAATATGCGCCCGAGGATTGTTCGTTGCATTGCTTTTTGCATACCCAAGTGGAAATCGAATACGCTTTTCGTACCACGCCCATAAAGTACAAACCGGCTCACACTATCCAGACCCTCGCGCAACTGTTGGGCTTGTTTAGGAAAATCCACCAGCTCGTTTTTAAATAGCCAAAAACCGCTGGCAGCGATTAGTGCAACAGCTAAGGCATACACCCAACCAGCAGTAAAACCGATGCTCAATAAAGCAATCACTAACACAGCTAAAAATACATTTAGGCGCAGCGTAAACGAGTGCTCATTTAATCCACCTAATTTGCCTGCATTAATTTGCGCATAGAGTTTTTCAGCACGAGCAACAGCTGCGGCATCGGGCTTTACTCTCACCGACTGATAACCCGTTAACTGGCCATGTTTAAATATGGGAGTGACAAATGCGTCAACCCAATAAAAACTGCCATCTTTGCAGCGATTCTTTACTATCCCGCGCCATGCATTGCCGCGCTCAAGATGGTCCCACATGTCTTTAAACGCCGCCTTGGGCATATCGGGATGGCGCACAATGTTATGATTTTTACCGAGTAACTCATCACTATCAAAACCGGCAACGCGACAAAAAACCTCATTTGCATAGGTAATAACACCGCGTTTATCCGTGGTTGAGACTAGTTCCTCGTTAGCGGCAAATGTCACTTCATTGTTGGTTACGGATTGATTTCTACGCATATGCTTCTCGTGATAATACTCGCTTGTTAAGCCTAGCCCATGAATTGCTGTTTTCAAGCGACTAGGGTTGTTGCCAATATATTAGACTTCTACTAAGGTGATAGCTCCTTACGACGTCGGAAGTAACTATGATTAGAACAATAATAATGTTAAGTCTGCTTTGTGTATCGGCGGCTAACGCCAAGACTTTGATCCACGCAGGCAATCTCATAACCGCTGAAGACAAGGATGTTCTCAAACAGCAAACCATCGTGATAGATGAAGGTAGGATTGTTGCCATCCAAGCTGGCTATCAATCAGGTGATGCGAGCGATACTGTCATTGATTTACGCGATTCTACGGTAATGCCTGGCTTTATGGATATGCATGTTCACCTTTCCATGCAGCACGGTGGACCGGCGACATATTTGCAGCGCTTTACTCAAAACGAAGCCGACTATGCACTGGCAGCGGCCAAATACGCAGAAACCACATTATTGTCAGGTTTCACTACTGTGCGAAATCTCGGCGACGGCTACAACGAAACAGTCGCACTTAGGAATGCTATAAATAGTGGCCGCTTTATTGGCCCACGTATATACACATCCGCCAAGTCGATCGCGACCACCGGTGGTCACGCGGACCCGACTAATGGCTTCAACGCCACGTTAAGCGGTGACCCAGGTCCGAAAGATGGCGTAATTAATGGTCCTGATGAAGCGCGTAAAGCCGTTCGGCAGCGTTACAAAGACGGCGCAGATCTTATCAAAATAACCGCGACTGGCGGCGTTTTAAGTGTCGCAAAGAACGGTCAAAACCCACAATTTATGGTTGACGAGCTAGAAGCGATCGTTGCGACAGCCAAGGACTATGAAATGACGGTAGCAGTGCATGCGCACGGAACTGAAGGTATGCAGCGCGCCATTCGAGCAGGTGTAGACTCGATCGAACACGGTACCTACATGACTGAAGAGACTATCGCACTGATGAAGGAATACGGAACCTATTACGTACCAACCATCCTGGCAGGAAAGTTTGTGGCAGAAAAATCCGCGATTGACGGTTATTTCCCGGCTCTAGTTAGGCCCAAAGCAGCCGCCATTGGTCCACTTATACAAGATACATTCGCACGCGCGCAGGCAGCTGGGGTAAAAATTGCGTTTGGGACTGACTCAGGTGTATCTGCTCATGGCGATAATGGCAAAGAATTCGGCTATATGGTCGAGGCCGGTATGGCGCCTATTGACGCCATAATCAGCGCGACCAAAAACGCTGCTGACTTACTCAATGTTAGCGATGAACTTGGCACGGTAAGCGTTGGCAAAAAGGCTGATATTGTTGCCGTTGAAGGCGATCCATTGAGCGATATTAGTTTGTTAGAGAACGTACAATTCGTCATGAAAGACGGTCAGGTATTTAAACAATAGCCCCCAAAGGAACGACAATGAAAAAACTATACTCTGCCATACTAGCGTCGACGCTAGTGCTTGGTTTATCAGCAACCAGCGCTGTCGCGCATGAACACGCTGATCACACGACAGAAGACAAGATTAAAGCTGCGATGCAGGCCGATATTCGCTCCGACGCTGAAAAAGAGCGTGACCGCAACCGCCGTCCGGTTGAGACATTGGCGTTTTTCGGCCTAGAGCACGATATGAAAATCGTGGAGTTGTTGCCGGGCGGAGGATGGTATACCAAGTTATTGGTACCAACTGTCGCGGAACACGGTGAATATTACGCAGCGATCGGCACTGGAACGGTCAAACGCACGCTAGGTGGTGAGCCGGGCTTTGAAAGTATGAATATTGTTGCTGAAGATGCCGAATTGTGGCGCGAAGACGGCTCGCGCTTTTATTCGATGAAATTGAATTCACTTGGCGTGTCTGATGTAGACATGGTGTTAACGTTTAGAAACTATCACAACTTTGCCGAGGACGGCCGCGCAGCTATGAATAAAGCCGCGTTTGAGGCACTTAAATCAGGGGGCATATATGCCGTTGTTGATCATACTGCACGACATATGGAACCACTAAATGATTCAAATCGTCGCCGCTTCGACCCAGTTAAAGCAATCTTAGAGATCCAAGCTGCAGGATTTGTCTTGGTGGATTACTCGCCTATCCATTATCGCGAGGATGACGAGTTGGAATATGAAGTAGGTACCAAAAGTGTCCGTGGCAACTCTGACCGTTGGACACTCAAGTTTGTGAAGCCATAAGCTTCACAATACTAACCAGAAACTATTCAAGAACTTATTCGAGCCCCTTCCGGATGATATATCGGTAAGGGGCTTTTTGTATGTCACTGGCAACCAGCGTGTGATGCATAAACCGGCAAAAACTCGGAATATCACGCGTTGTGGAATGATCATCGGCAACGACGCCTAACGTCTCACCATCAGCCATTTTGCGGATGTTTAATCGCACCATCATCACCGGCTCTGGGCAGCGTAAACCTATTGCGTCTAACGCCACGTCAGTTTTGGCAAATTCGGTGTCAAAATCAGATGCCATACTGCTCGCGATAGTCGTTTATTTTGGCAACAGCGTCATCTTCGCCTTGCTCTACTAAATACTCAACCACATCATTTAATGTAACAATAGCGACTACCTGAGTATTGAAATCACGCTCAACTTCCTGAATTGCAGATAATTCGCCTTGACCTTTTTCTTGGCGGTCTAAGGCAATCAATACGCCACTTAACTCAGCGTTGTGCGCAGCAATAAGTTGCATGGATTCGCGGATCGCAGTGCCAGCGGTAATCACGTCGTCAACCAACATGACTTTGCCTTTGAGTTCACTACCCACCAAATTGCCGCCTTCACCATGAGTTTTGGCCTCTTTTCGGTTGAAGCAATAAGGGACATCGCGTTGGTGGTCATTGGCGAGTGCTACGGCCGTTGTTGTCGCAATCGGAATGCCCTTGTACGCGGGACCAAACAGCAAGTCAAAATCGATATTAGCGGCCACCAGCGCGCTGGCATAAAAACGTCCAAGCTGGGCTAGGTCGCCCCCACTGTTGAACAAGCCAGCATTGAAAAAATAAGGGCTCACGCGACCTGACTTTAACGTGAACTCACCGAATTTAAGGACGCCGCGCGCAATGGCAAATTGAATAAATTGACGTTGATAATCTTGCATTTTTTAACCTAGCTTAGCGCCAATTTCTGCGCTTCAAATAGCTCCATTAAGCCAGCCTTGGCGATCGTCATCATTTCGTTAAGTTCATCGAAACTGAAAGGCTCGCCTTCTGCGGTACCTTGCACTTCAATCAACTGACCGGTTTCTGTCATCACCACATTCATGTCTGTTTCGGCAGCAGAGTCTTCTACGTATTCTAAATCCGCAATCGCGCTGCCTTCATAGATACCAACCGACAATGCGGCAATCATGTGCTTTAGGGGGTTCGCTTTAATAATACCCTTGCTGCGCATATGCGTAAGTGCGTCAACTAAGGCAACGCACGCACCGGTGATAGACGCCGTACGCGTACCACCGTCCGCTTGGATAACATCGCAATCAACCGTAATAGTGTTCTCACCCAAAATACTCAGATCGACCGCAGCCCGCAATGAGCGGGCAATTAAACGCTGAATTTCAAGTGTGCGACCACCTTGCTTGCCACGCGCTGCCTCACGCGCAGAGCGAGTATGAGTCGCGCGCGGTAACATGCTGTATTCAGCGGTTATCCAACCCTTTCCTTGTCCTTTCATAAAGCGCGGAACACCTTCTTCTACAGTGGCGTTACAAATGACTTTTGTATTGCCAAACTCAATTAACACTGAGCCTTCAGCGTGGCATGTGAATTGACGAGTGATGGTTACAGGTCTGATTTGACTGGCGGTTCTTCCGCTTGGACGCATGCGGCTCTCCTAAACTTACGGTAGCGTAAATGAAAGCGCGCAGTATACATGACTGCGCGCTGTTAAGGGAGAGGTAAGCTAAATCTGTGTGCTGATTTAGCCTCTCTTCAAAGATTACTATTGCAAATGTTTAGCAAGGAAAGCGGCTACGGTTTCGTAATAACGCGCGCGACTTTCCTCTTTATAGAACCCGTGGGCTTCGGTTGACTCAACAAACCACTCATATTCTTTTCCGTTTGCTTCCATGGCCGCCCTGAGAGCTTCCGCATGCTCAAAAGGTACACGTCTGTCTTCCTCACCATGAGCGATCAAAACAGGCGCCTTGAGTTTACTGACATTATTGACGGGTGAAAAAGCATGCAACAACTCTGGATCAGAGCCGATGGCCATATCGACAAAGCTCTTGCCCCAAAGTGCTTCAGGGATATCACCTTCAGAGTGCATCATCTCAAGATCGTAAACGCCAACAGTTGCAACGGCACACTTAAATAAATCGGGCTCAATGGTTGCCGACATTACTGCAGAATATCCGCCAAAGCTTGCACCCATAATACACACTTTATCCGCGGCAATACCGCCTTGGGAAATAACGTACTTGGTCGCATCAATGATATCGTGTTGGATCAGATCGCCCCAGCGTTTATAACCGGCGTTACGATGCGCCTTCCCGTAACCGCTTGAACCTCTAAAATTTACGCGCAAGACAGCATAGCCTTGGGCTGCAAGCATTTGCACCTCGCGATCAAATACCCAATAGTCGCGTGCAATCGGGCCGCCGTGAACCAGAGTGATCAGCGGCACATTTTGCGTTTCAGGCACACTTACTGGGTAAGTAATATATCCACTGACCTGGTAACCGTCTCGAGCAGCAAAGGAGATAGGGATCGATTCAGACATCGCACTTCTGGGAACATGCGTAAAATTACTGAATAATGATTGTAGTTTATTGGCTTCTCTATCGTACAAGTAAAAAGTACCGGAATCGATGTCGTTGTATGCGTAGAGCAACCATAATCGACCTTTGTCAGCACGCGTTAAAATATTAAGACTGTAACCCGTAAAAGTCCCCAGTAGCGCCTTAAAAATCTGTGCCTCTTCGCTTTCGCCGTCAAAAATTGCATAGGTTGGATAGCCATCATCCAAACGCAAAGCATAAGCGCTTGAACGATCACTATTGAGCGACACGCTAGTAATATCGACGTTCTCATCGGTATAAATTAATCGACGGTCGCCGGTCTCAAGATTAAAGGCAAACAAACCCTCTTTGTCTTGTTCATAGTCATCTACAAAGATAAGTTCTGTTCCAGCATTATTCATTGCGATAGGTTGAAATGCATCGCCCAATTGACTCGAGATTTCGACCCATTCCTCATCAACATATCGAAAAGTGCGTTGTGTATTTGACTCGTCAGTACCGGTTACGAACTGCAAGTCGCCTTGGCGGTCCGCAATGAAAGTACTGTAATTAATTGGCGCCTTGGTTATCTCTCTAGACATACGGCCGTTATAAATATTTAACTTGTGCACCGTTGAGATTTTCTCACCGCCGTCCGACCATGGCTCGCTTTCAATTAAAATGTGCTCATCATCTTCGGGTAAAGTACTAATGATACGCGCCCATCCGCGAACGTATTCCTTGCGTTTTACCTTGGAGCCAACTTGATTTTCTCCGGCTCGATAGCCATAGATCAATTCTTGATTGTCACCATCAAAATCAACGACAAAAAGCTCGCCGTAATAACCAGGTTGTGGTGACCAAGAACGACTTTGCCATATTTGCATAACAATGCGTTCATCATTGGCCCAAAAAAATCGTCCCACCTCATTATTGCCGCCAAGGCGAGCACCGCCAATTGTTTCAAATGTATTCACATCGAAAACTGCGAGTTGTCGCTTTCCATCAACGATAATTCGCACAGCTAGCTTTGAGCCGTCGGGTGAAAGCTCAGCAGTATCATAAATGTCATTCTTTGCGAATTCTGCCGGTGAAATAGATTCTGCATAGGAAAAGTGAGGCACTACTGAGATCAGTAGTACGAGTGCGAGGTACTTCAACATCTTCTCAATCCGTTTGTTATTTTTTTATCCAACTTATCTGTAATATTTGCTTACAAATAAAACTGCGATGCTCAGCATAGATGAAATTGCTGCTCGGGTCGATACACAAAATAAGGTAAACTCCCCCGATAACTATTGCGCAACACCCAAGAACAGCAGGAGAACAGTGATGATTTACAGTATGACAGGTTTCGCACGCCAAGAGATTAAAGGCGAATGGGGCACTGCTGTATGGGAGATCCGTTCGGTCAATCAGCGCTTCCTAGAAACATTTTTTCGTTTACCGGAGCAATTTAGAGGCCTAGAGCCTGTTCTACGTGAACGATTTCGCAAATCGCTCCAGCGCGGCAAAGTTGAATGCAATTTACGCTATACCGCCAACGACGCAGCGGTTGGAAAATTAGCGCTTAATGAAGAGCTTGCGAAACAATTGCTCCACGCTGCTGACTGGGTGCAATCCCATGGTCAATCTACGGGTGTGAACCCTGTGGATATTCTACGTTGGCCAGGTGTGATTGCTGCGGAAGAAGCCGATATGGACTCTATTCAATCAGCTCTGTTAGAGGGGTTCGATAAAACCCTCAAGGAGTTTAAAGACTCGCGTGCAACTGAAGGTAAAAATCTTAAAGTGATGATCGAGCAGCGGCTGAGTGCGATCACCGTTGAAGTTGATAAAGTTGCCACTCAAATGCCAAACATAATTGAGTGGCAAAGAGAGCGCATTAAAACGCGCTTTGCAGAAGCGCAAGTCGAGTTAGATGCCTCTCGGGTCGAACAGGAAATGGTCATGCTGGCTCAGCGTATTGATGTTGCGGAAGAACTGGATCGCTTACACTCTCACGTTAGCGAAACACAAAAAATTCTCAATAAAGGTGGCGCTGTGGGGCGACGCTTAGACTTTATGATGCAAGAGTTTAATCGCGAGTCAAACACCCTTGGCAGTAAGTCGATAAATGCTGAAATCACCCAATCTGCGGTAGAGCTTAAAGTCCTAATCGAGCAAATGCGCGAGCAGATCCAGAATATTGAGTAATTTCGCTACTGTACTAATTCGTTAAGAATGATCCGAGGCTGCCGTAGTTTCAGCCAAATTTAGGCCGTGAGTTTAAGGTCGACAACCAACGTTCACACGTAGGGTTTTATGTATCTATTCGTTGTGTGTGTAAGGTTAGAATGCGGCTATACAGTGCCTCAAAGATGGCCCAGTGCTGATAATCGGCAAAATCTGTTGTGTTTACGAATATAACAATCACGCTGTCACTTTCTGCGTGATACCGGGCAATACTCTGATATCCTGGAATAAGTCCTGTATGGCTGCGTGGGTAGAGCGTTGTGTAGATTTCATCCTCTTTTGAATCGAGTATCTGCCCTGTATTTAAAGCGCGTATAAACTTACCCAAGTCCTGTGCGGTAGCAATCATCGACCCGTAGTTTACTGTTTTCATATCACCAGGTGTGTTTACATGATAACCACTGACCAGTGCATTTACATCAATGTCAGCTAAGTGAAAAAATGTATTGCTGAGGTTTAAAGGTAACAGAATCTCATCGCTAATGATTTGTCGCTTGTCCAAACCCGTAGCTGCTTTGATAATTTCAGCGATAAGTAAGTAGTTGGTATTCGAGTATTCATAGCCCTGATTCGGCTCAAATGTAGCAGGGAGACCAGCAATCAAGGCAAGAGCTTCAGCCGTCGTTGTGCTTGGCCCCCCCCAAAACCCGGCTGCATTGGTAAAATTCGGAATACCACTTCGATGTTGAACCATCATTCGCAACGTGATGGATTCGGCATTGGCAATTGAGGCTGCCAATTCTGGTAAATATTCAGCCAAGGTCTTATCCAAGGACAATCGACCATCAGCAGCCAATTTTGTCACTGCAACCACATCGTAAAGCTTGCCGATACTGGCAATCTTAAATAAAGCACCGGGCTTTACCGCAGTGGTGGAACGGCGCTCTTGTTGCCCAGCGGTGTAAAATTCAGCGACATCATCTCCTTGCTGGATATACACAATGGCGCTGTCAAAGCCGTATTCTGTGATGCTCTTTACTTGCTCTCCCAGTGAATCTGGTAGAGGTGTTATCTGCAAAAATGTAAGGCGCCAAGGTGGCAACACAATGGTGGCATACACACCAATGGCCAACACCGCTAGTCTCAACAACAACTTTTTATCGTACTTTAAATGCGCCATTTTACTCGTCGATTAGGGTTAAATTAAAACAGAGGGTAGGTGAATCATAAACCTAAACCGTTACTTTTTTAATTGAGTTAAACTGGCTCTGAAAAAGGTTGTTTAGCGCTTTCTATATATTCACTGGGTGTCATGCCAAACTCTTCTTTGAAGCAGGAGCCAAAATAAGAAGCTGAAGTAAATCCAACATCAAATGCTACATGGGTAATATTACTAGATTCGAGCAACAAACGCTTTGCCTTCTTAAGTCGATATAGACGTAAAAAAGCCGTAAAACTCTTACCTATTAGCTGATTCAATTTGCGGTTTAATTGACGGTCCGTGCAGTTTAGCGCTGTTGCGGCAATTTCGCGATTATATGTTTCACTTTGATAGTGTTTTTGCGTAGTGAGTAACAACTTCATCATAAACCGATGATCTTTTTCGCTGCTAAACTCTGGTAACTCTATATCAATCAAATCTATTTTTGCGTGTACTTCACTACCTTCGACGGTACTGTCAGTAGTAGGCTCCACTGCTGTGTATCGCGCGAGCTTAAACTTAAGTTCTTCAGGATTAAACGGCTTTGCTATGTAGTCGTTGGCTTGAGCCTTTAGACCCGCGATCTTAGAGGCTTCGTCTGCCATTGCGGAAATTAAAATAATTGGAATATGTGCAGTTTGCTGATTAGCGCGAACAACTTGGGTCAATTCAATCCCGTTTTTAAAAGGGAGGTTAACATCAGCAACAATGGCATCTGGTTGTAACTTTAACGCCATTTCTAAACCTTCTTTGCCATTGGCCGCGCGCAAGCAGTGATATTCATTCGCTAACAGAGACACAATGAAGCGTCGCATTTCTTCGACATCTTCAACCACTAGCACGGTTTTCCGACCGGTGTTCGCCTGTAACTTGTCTACTGCAGCGGCGTTGAACGATTGCTCATCGAGATTAATTCTTGCGGTACTTTGCTGGCTCTCCTTGCTCAATGGCAATGAAATTGTAAAGACTGTGCCGTGTCGCTTGCGACTTTTGACATTAATATCACCTCTGTTGCGCTCAACAAACTCTTTTACAATAGCTAAACCTACACCGCTTCCTTGAGTATTTTGATGTTCTTTCAAACGCGAAAATCGCTTAAATATGGTTGCAACATCATCTTCGGCTATACCTTCTCCACTATCTTCAATCGTTATTTCCACACAATGTCCTTTTACTCGCACGCGCATCCTTACTTCTGAATCAGTTGCAGAGTATTTAATTGCGTTAACGATGATATTCGAAAAGATTTTATCAAAGCTGTCAGGGATCACGTCCACGTATATCTTCTCTCTTCCTGTTAGGACTGGCTCTATGCGCTTGTGTTTGAATAGTGGTTGTAGCGAATCCACGAGTTGCCTCAGTGATGCAACGACATCAATATGTTCTCTCTCGGCGGCCTCTTTATACTCAAGGTTTTCTAACTCTAATAACTGGTCAACCAATAACCGTAAGCGTTGAGTATTATTTAACGCCGCTTGGATTTTCCTTCCATCTCGCTCTGAAGCGTCACTATTGGCGACTTCATTTAGCCAAGCAATGATTAGGGTTAACGGCGTACGAATTTCGTGAGAAATGTTGGTGAACAAACCTTTTGTCTTATCTAGCCGCTGCTTGATCGCCTCATATTCACGCTGCAGTGCGTTAGTTTTCTCAGCAGCAAATGCCTCAAGCTGTTGACGTCTAACCTCGGCTCGATATTGCTGCCAATAGCGGAAACTGAAGTACAGGGCTAACGCGCTTAAGAAGTAAGCAATAAAGGCTTGATAACTCATATACCACGGCGGTAGAACATTGATTGCCACTTCAGTAATTGGCTGTTCAAGGTTAGACAGGTTATTCACTGCGCGAACTTGAAATCGATACTCTCCGTAGGGCAACGCCGAGAAAATTGCTTTGGAAAACCCGTGAGGCTGAGTCTTCCATGTTTCAGTTAAACCCAATAATCGGTATTCAAAACTCAGGTACTGGTGATCGATAATGTCAGTTGCAGAAAACGAGAACTCCGACAAATATGCAGAATTTGGCACAAAATAACTCCGCACACCGCCCTCTATCGTCGATGAAATTTCTGTACGTTGGTCTTGTCCGCTGCCAATGTAACTGGTGATATTATCAAATTGGACGCGAGCCGACTGGTTTAGCTGCTGGTCAAGTAACGCGTTTAGAGATGGCAAGTAGAGCTGATAGGCGTAGCTATCTCCAACTAAGTTGAGCGTGCTTCCAATCATGTCCATTGAAAGCCCATCGTATTCAAAGTCTCTGTCGAGAATGCCAAAACGAGCGTCAACTCTTTGGATCCATAACTCACTCGGGTGCGCGCGATATAGTCCGATGTTACTCGCAATCCAAAGATGACCACTTGCATCGGCGGCCATTGAGCGAATGTAGTTTGCGTTAAGTAAATCGTTTAATTTAGACGGAACTAGTCGCGCAGTTTCTGGGTCAGTTACCATTATCCCATTGCCACTCGTACAGAAGTAATAGGCGTCAGTCTGAGATTGTGCAACGCAATCAATTGGAATGTCCTCTGACAGGAGCGAATGATCATGCGCCTGCCAACTTTGACCCTCTCTTGAGCTAAATACGCCGTTGTAGTAGTCCACTGCGAAAAGACGATTAGCCGTTGCGGTAATATAATCAGCGTTAAAATGCGTTGGCAGAGGCTGGACGCGAAAATCATCAGTGATGACATAAAGGCCATTGCTCGCATCTAGTACCACTGGCTTTCGATTAATAACAGTTAATTGCTGAACGTCGGCCTGAATAGACAATGTGGTCACGACTTGCTCTGCAACGACGTCTAACACATGAAGTATGTTGCCAGTTGAAGCAAGTATCATTTGCTCACCAATTGCTACCACATGTTCTATAGGCTCAAATGCCTCAAATACCGGGATGAATGGCTCTGTGCCGTAACCTTTCTTCAAATAAAGAGTGTGATTGGATATCGCCAATACAGAAGTATTTAAGTCAATCATCTTATCAACCCGCTGACGCAGGCCGTCAGCGGCAACAACCTCCATCCTATCTACCGCATGACCCAAATTGTTTAACCATGACATTCCCACGAGGGGGGTTGAGAACACTATGTGATTAGAAGGCGTTCTCGCGATATCCTCGATATGTGCGATACGGTGTAGGTCGAAATAATCCTGTTGAGGATGGTTCGTCATTGGCTGCAAAGTGCTTATTGACAAAAATCGCGTTCTCGTTCCGGATACCAATATCGATTCAGAGTCAAAAGATACGGCTGTTGTTACATTTTCTGCGGCGTAAAGGTGAGCCCTCAATTTAAAAACCTGTTGCTCAAGCTCATATAGATATAAGCCTTGATCCGTTGCAACAGCGATCTCGCTTGGTGTAATCAAATCGACATCATTGATTATTAAACTGGCTTTGTTGGGAGGTATAGGTAATAAAGTTGACGCAATTTGTCGGCCCGTTACGTCAATCAGAAAAAGTCCTTCATCTGACGTAAACAAAATTTGATTTTGTTGGGTAACCACATTAAAGACGTTCTTGCTGGCCAGAATAGGTGTTACTTTTCCAGCAGGCAGAAGATTAAAGTCTATTAAATCCACCCCGTCAAAGGTTGCAGCCACCCACTCACCGCTAGGTAGTTTCGCAAAGTCATAGATAAAATCTGATGTTAAGCCCTGACTAGTATCAAAGCGCTGTATACGTTGAGTCTCATAATTATATAGATGTAGCCCTTGCCCAAGAGTCGCAACAACTAAACTATCGGTAGTTTCCGCGATTGCCGTAATTGGAACGGATATTTCTTTCGGTAGAATTTGTGAGCGTTCGATCTGATCACCGGCAACGTAATAAAGCCCATTCTCACTGCCGATCCATAACTTATCACGACCTTGAAACAAACTGTGAATGATACCCAACGACTGATCGTCAGCAGTACTTATGCGCGGCAACTCACCCTCTAGCGGCTTCCCTGTCACGCTTGAGCCTAGCATGTAAATAACTAACAGTATGCTTCTTAGATGTCCCATATCTATGAACGAATGTCCTTTTTCTAATACTGTTTATAAACAGCAACTAGTAACTTGAAATTGTGCAGAAATTAATCTGCCTTTTTAATTATTACTAGGATGTATTATGAAAAGTCAAATACAAAAAAACACGATTCGACAACTGAGTTTAGAAGAAACGCATCAAGTCTTTGGTGGAAATGACGATTCTGAAGAAGATATGAACGATCAAGACTACGATAAATATGCCTACCATGGAGAATGGCATTTGCAGCCTGATCCAAAGAATAAAAAGACCAGACCCCGGGGCTGAGAGACTATGCGTGATGTGGTTCCCGCATACACTGCGGGACACCTTAATCTATTACAATAAGTCCGGTGTAATCAACAATGTAGCGGTAGCACCTTCATCACCTTTTACAAACAATGTACAAACCACATCATCGGTTTCGACCTTTAATTTCTCTGTTGTGCTATCAATGCGCGTCGTGTAGTCGGTATTAGATCCCTCACAGCGAAGATTGAGGCCTTGTAACGTACCAGGTGAAAATTGGATCTCAAATGCGTGATCGAGTAGCCGGTAAAACTGCCACTTACCTTCTCTTAGTGTTAACTCGACAGAATAAGGTGTAGCGCTTGCAAATTTCTCATCGATTCGGCTGGAGAGTAGTCCTATTAATTCGTCACCTATCTCAACTTTATCCGACTCAATCATACTTTCTAGTGTTTCGTTAGCATCGACATAGAGGTTGGCATACATCTGCATCTCAAACAGATTCATGTAAAGTTTTGCTGCGACGTTGTTACTCAAATGCGCATCTGCAAGATGGAAACCGATTGTCAATTGACGCAGATACTCGGGGTAGTTTTTATGGCGATAGTTAAGCATCGCACTCAACCAAGAAACCCAAGCTTGTCTGGCTAAGTTGAAACTAAAATCATCCTTTAAATCGTTTATAGCTTGCGCTGCTTCCACCAAGTCATTACGCGCAATCAAACCAAGCGCTTCACCGTATTCTTCAGCAAAAGTTTCACCCGCTTTTTTATTTTGATCCATCCCCGTATTACTCATGTGTCGCAGAAAAAGGAATCGATTGGACTCGACTGGGTGACCATTAAGAGTTGCGGGTGTAAACTCAAATTGTTCAATGTACTCGATAGCTTCGTCGAGGAAACGCGTTCTCTCACTGTGATCAATCAGCAATATATCTTTGACCTTGCCGTCGATATCAATCGCATAGTTAACCCAAGTCCAGCCCTCTAAGTCAGTGTAAGCAATACGAGATACCGGGTCATCGTTATAGCTTATTAACTTTGACGCGACGAATTCATAAGGTTCATCATTTGATTCGCACTTAACTACAGAAGCTAAAAATAGGGATATTGAAATAACTAATAGTTGGAGGATTTGCGCAATAATGTTCACTGATAGTGTTCCTTACTAACTTCAGAAGTATTCCATTAAGACATTCGCGATTAGTTTGCCGTTTCTTGTCTGAGTGTCAATGACAAATCATCGTCTTTCATTTGAACTTTCTTCAAGACAATAAAAAAGGGCTATCCACCCGGATAGCCCTTCTTCGAATTGGGAGTCTGGCGATGTGCTACTCTCACATGGGGAAGCCCCACACTACCATCGCCGC
>NZ_JAUCBP010000012.1 GCF_030362855.1 Neoalteromonas arenosi | reverse complement strand
TTAGGCTTAACTCTGCATACATTTGCTTCAGCCGACGATTCTCTTCTTCTAGCTCTTTGAGTCGCTTAACGTCTGATACTTCCATACCGCCGTACTTTTCTCGCTATTTATAAAAAGTCGACTGGCCTATGCCGTATTGACGGCAGATCTTCTGAACAGACAAACCAGCCTCTGCTTCTTTCAAAATCGCCAAAATCTGGCCTTCAGTTTTTCTTTTCGTCATCGCAAAACTCCTTTCAAATAGTTTAAAAGAAATTCTACGAGTAAGCTGTTTCATTTTAGGTGATAGTTGCACCATTGCTTCAATTTGACAGCCAAATACTCTCAGCGATATAGGTTTAATTGTGCAAATTCCCTTTTACTTATCTTGATAACTACCATCCAAAATAGCCGACCACCATGCGTCATTTTCGAGATACCATTTAACAGTTTTAACTATACCAGATTCGAATGTTTCTCTAGGACTATAAGACAATTCTCTATTAGTTTTAGTTGGATCAATAGCATATCTACGATCATGACCTGGCCTATCAGCGACAGATGTAATTAAGTCTGCAGACTTACCTTGTATGGCACTAACTGCCAATGGAAACTTACCGTGGAGTGTTTTGTCATTTTGAAATTCAAAGTCGATGGTTTCACATATTGTATTAACAATATTAATGTTTGTTTTTTCGTTATTGCCTCCAATATTATAATTTTCACCAACCTGACCTTTAGTTAGCACAAGATCTATTCCGTACGCATGGTCTTCAACATATAACCAGTCTCTTATTTGGAGACCATCACCATAAATTGGCAATGGTTTGTTCTGCAAAATATTGGTTATGACCAGAGGGATTAGCTTTTCTGGGAAATGATATGGTCCATAATTATTTGAACAATTAGACGTCGTAACTTTTAGTCCGTACGTATGGAAAAATGAACGTACCAAATGATCAGATGCCGCTTTACTGGCCGAATATGGTGAATTGGGCGCATATGGGGTATTTTCAGTAAATGGGGGATCATCGCTTGCAAGGGTCCCATAAACCTCGTCGGTCGAAACATGATGAAATCGATGATCTAGCGGCTGTACTCCTGCTGATCGACGTTTGTCTATCCAAACATTCTTAGCGGCTTTCAATAATGAATAAGTTCCAAGTATATTCGTCTTAATAAACTCATCAGGGCCCGAAATTGAGCGGTCTACATGTGACTCTGCAGCAAAATGAACAATACAATCAATTGCATAATCTTCCAATAGCCTTTCAACTAAATCAATATCACCAATGTCGCCATGAACAAATTGATAATTTGCATGGCTCGTAATACTTTCCAAGTTGTGTTTATTTCCAGCATAAGTTAGTGCATCCAAAACTATAACACTAGATTGAGGGTGATTTTTAAGCCAATAGTGTACGAAATTAGCTCCTATAAAGCCGGCACCACCAGTAACTAATATAGATTTCACACCATACTCTCCATAACTATCTCCAATTGCTTTCTCCAATGATTGGGTAAAATATCTGCAAAGTCGCGTTTTAATGATTCTTTGTCCAAAACACTGAAGTTTGGTCGCGGTGATTTTGTTGGAAAGTCCTCGCTTCTAATTGGAATTACCTGACAATGTGTTGAGAACAAACCTAAACGAAGACCTATTTCTTGAATAGCGATAGCAAAGTCGTACCAGCTAGCAACTCCGTAATCACTCCAATGATGAATACCTTTCACACTATTAAATGCAGCATGTGAGCAAGCTCTTGCCAAACCACCTGCCCATGTAGGAGAACCAATTTGATCACAAACTACAGATATTGAATCGCGAGTTTGCATAAGCTTAATCATCGTCTTCAAAAAGTTATTGCCAACTGTGGAATAAACCCAAGACGTTCTAATAACACAGTTTTGAGAGCTTCTCATAACGGCGGTCTCAGCCAACGCCTTACTTTTTCCATAAACACCTAGCGGAGATACTGCCGAGCTAGGTAAATACGGAGTTGATGCCTCTCCAGAAAATACATAGTCTGTTGAAACATGCACTAATTTAGTGTGGTTACGCGAGCAAGCCTCTACAAGCAATGATGGAAGTTCTAAGTTTACTTTATACGCCTCTTGCTCAGATTCTTCAGCTGCATCGACTGCAGTGTATGCAGCAGCATTAATGATCACATCTGCGTTGTAATCAACGACACGCTTAACAAGACCACTGTCGATATTCCCAACCTCAACAGTCCCCCATTTCTCAAATTCGGGTAAGATGTTGTGTAGTTCTGTTGCGAGCTGACCGGATTTCCCAATAATTAGTCCTTTCATTAAATTTACATCCTTGGAGCGTCAATAAAATTTTGCCCTTGCTTATCCTTATCTGACAAATGTATCTCACTGTCTGATAAAGGCCACTTTATGCCTAATACGGGGTCATTGTATTTTATCGATACCTCTGAGCATGGATCGTAATAGTCGGTGCATTTATACACAAACTCAGCTACATCTGATAAAACTAAAAAGCCATGTGCAAAACCAGCAGGTACCCACAATTGACGATGATTTTGAGCAGAGAGGTGAATACCATACCACTGGCTAAAAGTAGGTGAATCTTGTCGCATATCTATTACAACATCATACACCTCACCTTGAGTTACTCGAACTAACTTACCTTGAGTATGCTTGGTCTGATAATGCATACCCCGTAAAATGCCTTTTTTTGATTTGCTGTGATTATCCTGAACAAAATCCACATTTTCGCAATGGGATTTAAACCAATCTTCCCGAAAAGTCTCAAGAAAAAAACCTCTAGAATCGCCAAACACCTTAGGTTCAATAACTTTTACACCCAATAGGTTTGTATCAATACATTTCATTAAAACACTCTTTCATTAGTTAACTTGAGTAAATATTCGCCATAACCGCTTTTCATCAGTGGCTTAGCTAACCTTTTCAAGTCTTCTGATGTTAACCACTTATTCCTAAATGCTACTTCCTCAGGACAGTTTACTTTCAGCCCTTGGCGTTTATCTAACGTAGAAATAAAATGTGAGGCAGCTAACAAGTCATCATGAGTCCCAGTATCCAACCAAGCGGTTCCTCGCCCCATTACTTCGACTCTCAAGTTTCCACTTCTTAAATAGCAATCGATAACGTCAGTTATTTCCAATTCGCCTCTAGCAGATGGTTTAATTGATTTTGCAATTTCAACAACATTACTATCAAAAAAATACACGCCTGGTACCGCATAATTTGACTTCGGATTTACAGGTTTTTCTTCTATAGAAACCGCCAAACCCGCTGAATCAAATTCTACAACGCCATACGAGCAAGGGTTAGCTACATGATAACCGAATACGGTCCCACCCTCGGTTATAGAAGCCGCACGTCTTAGAGATTTAATTAAATCATGGCCGTAGAAAATATTATCACCTAGCACTAGGGCCGCGCTTTGCCCCGCTAAAAACTCTTCAGCTAAGATAAATGCCTGAGCTAACCCATCGGGACTTGGTTGAATTTTGTACTCGATTGAAATGCCGAATTTTTTACCATCACCGAGCAGAGCTCTAAATCGCTCTTGCTCATATTCAGTAGTTATTAGTAATATCTCATTTATTCCAGCCTGCATTAATGTGGCTAATGGGTAATAGATCATTGGCTTATCATAGACAGGCATTAGCTGCTTAGATACAACTTGAGTTAGAGGAAATAACCGCGTGCCACTTCCACCTGCAAGAATTATTCCTTTCATAAATGATTCTTCCGTCGTTGATATTTGCAATTATAAACACTCATTGATTACGGCCAATTTTTTCATTGTTTAAACTGACTTTTATTCGACCGATTAATACATAGTATAAATACTTCACTAGGTTAACTTGCCTGAAAATTCGAGAAGGTTGGCTTAAAAGGCGATAAGCCCACTCTAACCCCGCTTTTTGCCACAAAGCTGGAGCCCTTTTAACTGTACCCGAAAAGACATCAAATGAGCCACCAACTCCCATAAAATAACCAGTAACTCCTTGTTCAATGAGTGTTTGAATAAGTTTTTCTTGTCTAGGTGAGCCCATTGCAACACAAATTAAATCAGGCTTTTTTAATAGCAAGTCTTCTATTAAGACTCCCATATCTATGTTAAAACCATCCACGGAGCCACAAATCTCCACGGAAAAATCTTCGATTAGTTTGCTTCTCGTTTTATCCAAAACCTCAGGTCTGGCACCGATAAGGTAGACACTCTTGTCATGGCACGCAGATAAACGCATTAAAGTTTCCCAAAGGTCATAACCGGGAACTCTAGAAACTTTCTTGGGAGAAGCGTTGGATAACAATTTCGATACACCGATTCCATCAGGGTAAGCTGCAGAAAAACTGAGTAATAAGTTTCGAATCTCATTTTCTCTTAAATACATAATGACCTTTTCTGGATTTAATGCGACAGCCGAAAAAGTCGATTCAGCCTCAAGTTGAAGGATGTATTGAGCTAGTTCCTCCACACTTGCGGGAGCTAGTACAGGCAAGTCATTTAGGTAAAAGGTTTTCATTTATCATCCATAACAAGCTTAATAAATTTTTCTTCAAAATTTTTGTATTCATAACTTTGACCAAGATTAAATTCACTTATAACTAGTTGATTCGGTAAGAAGTTTGTTGATAAAAGAGAACACTCCGACAAATCTAAATACCGTGTCGAATATTCTGTGTCATATTGAGAAGGAGAAATATTGTTGCTCTCCTCAATACCACCGTGCAACTTTGCCGTTACGCCACCTATCACCGCTGACTCCTTCGAAATATAAGTAAAGTCTTTACTTGGGAAGTACCACCGTAATTGTGCAGAGTTCTGGAGTTCTGACTTCACAAAATCAAAAACAATCAAATTTGAAGCATTAACAAAAAAACCGCGATAATGAATACTTTCAAATCGAGATAAGTATCCATTATGTTTCATGACATAGAAAGCATAGTCCGACGCAGTTTCCTCAAAAAGTAAATCTGATCGCACATTAGATTCCCACATAAATCTGCCACTTGCTGAACTTTGGCTAGCACAATCAATCGTAACTGTGTTGTGGGCTTGCGTTGAGCGATAATAATCACGACGCTTATCGTCAATATTGTAACTGTAAGTTCCTTTGTCTATAGCTATCATTTTCGTATCTGCTTCGAAAACGATAGACAAAGCATCCGCGTGACCATGTCCATATGAAGGAGGCATGCCAAGCTCAGTGGCAAATGCCCATACCTTCAATCTAGGAAACTGACAATTGATAACTCCAGAATCTGGAAAAACTTTTGTCACATTCATAGACTTAAGGGGTTTTAAGCTACGGAAATAAGCTGACAGTGCGAAGCCATCGTCTGAGTCTCCATATCCTATAAGTTCGTCTGAACTGTTTAAGAGATGCGACAAGAAAATCGCAACTTGCTGAAGCCTTAATTGAACCTGCACATTATCGTTCAAAACACAAAAAGTTGAAGCTAAATCATGAATAAACATTAGATACCAAGAAGTCTCTTCTATGCCTGAACCGTCTTCACGAGTTTGTCGAAGGAACTCTTTACTAAATAGGTTTGCATATTTATCTCGGCGCTTCAGGTTTGTATTCTTCAATAATAAGCTTTCACTCATGAATAACGAAAGGCTCTCTACTAACGTATGATTTCCACTAGATGAAAATAAAGACAAATGCCTTTTAATGTAGTCTGAATGAGATTTAATGATTTGAAGAGCGACCACAACTAAATCGTTAAACTTGTCTAAACCAAATCTGGAATCAAGAATCGCAAGCGTGTACAACAGGCTTATGATTCGGTGACCGCATTCCATAGAAGAAACATAATGAGGGCCAATAAACATCGTGTTACTTAGCTTCCAAGAGTCTAATTGCAAGCCAATTGTACTTTTAACTTCAGCAACGTCATGGCAACACAAACTCAGAGGCAAAAAATGCTGAAAGCGCGATGCTTCCCAAACCACTCTAATATCTCTGCCTTCAGCTCGATAATCAATTTTCTGGTAAGGAATTAGTGGCCACTTGAAACGAGTCTTTGGACATATGTTCCAAGCTTCAGGAATACTCAAATCAATTTCCTCGCCATAAAGAGCAAGCTTGTTAGCCTTCAAAAGTCGTTCATTAGATTCAGTGAGTTTAAACTCCATACTTTCAACATGAGTTACCAACACATTGAGTCTTACTAAATCTAATTCACTACTATCGACGTTGTAGTCAACGAATTTCTTGTTTTTAGCAACGTGTAGCGAAAGTGAAATAAATGAAAATGCTCTATAAATGACCTCCATAAGAGTCATCTTTTTGAGCCTATTAAAATACCAGAAGAGTCGTTTATTCATAAAAATCTTCAAACAGTCTCTTAAAAAGCGCTTGTGGATGTGCCTCACGTTTCACATATGCCGGATTAAATTCACAAATCGACTTATACTTCTTGCTATCACTTATTAATAGCTGGACTGCTTGTGCTATATGAGCTGGGGATTTAGAAGGGACTATAAAGCCACATTCAGGCTCTTTCAAAAAGTCTTTAATCCCACCTGCATCACACGAAATAACTGGTAAAGAAAAGTGCATGGCTTCCAAAATAGCAATAGGTAAACCTTCTCCATAATATGTGGGCAGTACAAATATGTGAGCATGTTCGAATAAACTATTTTTTGCTTGTCCTTGAACGTTTCCATGAAATCTAATACTGGAGTAATTAGCATATTTGGATTTTAACGACTTTAGCGCTGGCCCAGCGCCTGCTACATCAAGATCGATGTCAAGGCCAGTATCTCTTAGTTGGAGTGTTGCTGATATTGCATCCTCAATTCCTTTTTCATATTCCAAGCGAGACAAAAATAAGAGTTTCGTGTTACTTTTTGGGTTTAAAGCATTTCTACAAAGGTCTGTGGAAAGTATTGGCTGAAAAGTTGTCCGTTCTACATTTACTTTTAAATGCGGACACCATTTGTTAATACGTTGCTTAAACTCGTTGGATAAAACATATACTTGGTCAACTCGTCCAAAGAAAAGTAAAAACAACTTAAGGAGTTTTCTTTCTAGTTTCTCTTCAAACTGTTTATTCCAGCCATGGAAGAAAACAATAGTTTTTTTGCCAAGCAGCCGACAAACCAACGAGTAAATTCCATCCCTAATAAAACTTTTTTTCTGCAAAGATGGATTTAAAAAAACGATATCTGCGGAGAAGAACAGCCTCAAAAAACCAATCAAATCCCCCACTGCCCCAAGCAAATTCGTACTACCGACTTGATGGTTGATAACATTGACTTTTTTAACTTCGCTCCGCACAGAAAACAAACAATTCCAAAAAGTACTCACACCTCCAGGTACTGAAAGTTTAGGGGTTACAACTAAAATTGTTTTCATTCATTCCCTCGATATATATCAACGTACTTTTTTGCAACCTCTCTAATAGAAAAAAGGCTCCTTGACTTTTCTGAAAGGGATAAACGCTCAGTTTCACTCAGCGGAGATACTTCGCAACCACCGTCTTTAAAACTTATAAAACTTGCATCGAGAAGCTCTTTTGAATAACGATTTAGTTCCCAAACATTGCCGTCAGAAATTATAGGTAGCCCTGTGCACCAGTACTCGATCGACTTTATAGGTAAGGCTACATTATTAACCACATGGTCATCCCGTAAAATAAATCCTGCGTCCGCTGCACACAAATACCTGGCCACATGATTGTAAGGAACAAAAGCGGATATTACATTTTTCGAGTCATAAGTCTGTTTTGACAACATAATTAAACGGAAATTGTTTTTCTCGCAAAACTGAATTACGCTGCTTTCGTTTTGCCATTGCTGACCACTTCCGGTGATCATAATCAACACCGTCTCGCCAGCAGGAATATTCAACTCTTTTCTCACTGACTCCCTAATTTCTGACGAAAACTCAAACTGGTCGCTTACTACACATGGCACTACATGGAAATCTACTATATTAGATTTCGAAAAATCTGCTTTGACTTTAGCGAGTAGTGATTCTGTCACTGCAGTGATGCTGACTCGAGCATGTTTTAAGTGCTTGGTCGCAATGTGAGACATTGAACGATCGTATAGGTTTACTCTTAACCATTTCAGAAAAGAGTGTTGCTTACTGAAACCTTTTAACTCTTCTTTAAAAAGTCCTCTAACATCAATCACAACTCTATTATTAAACTTGTACAGCTCAATTATTTTAGCTACCCATGCGCCCAATAAATCAGTCCTGCAATGAATAACCGTATCGGAACTTATTAGCGGTATTAGGCTATTCTCGATGGAACGCTGCATTAAGGTGCAAAAAACTGGAAGAACGGGGTACCGCTCAAAAAAGCAAACATCAATCTTTTCGTTTAATTCAACGTCACCTAAATCTGACTTTCCGATTAACAAGTCGATTTTGCGTATCTGTGTATCTTTAGAAAGTTGATTAAGGAGAGTTAGTGACTGCGAAACAAACGCACTATCAATCCCAAAACCAATATAAACTAAGTGCATTCTTTTAATTGTCCTCGTTTGACTAGTGAAGTCACTAAAGCGAAAAAGAAAATCAAATTATTGGTAATAAGGTCACCAGAAAAAAAAGCATTTATACCAAAAAAGAGCGCTGAAAATGAACAAAAGCTACTCAGTAAATCTTTCGACAATATACAATTCAGGACTATCATTACATAAATCACGATCAATAAAATGACAGCGAAAATACCGTTTTCATAAAGTACTTCTGCAAAGATATTATGTGGATAATCTCTTATATCCATTTTTAAATTTGAATAACCGAATGAGCCCGTCCCATTTCCGATCAAGAAAGCCTTAAGCTCAATGTTATCGGTGGCCCTAGATCCTTGATAGGCCCGATCTCCAACTGCTGACTCAACATCTAAAAACCTAGATTCAATGTAAGCCGCTTGAGAATCCGTAAGGCCCGGTACGACTTTCACCCCAGCAACTAATAAAAATGTTGCGCCAAAAATTCCTATTGATAAAACGGAAAACTTCAAGACCTTACTCAAATTGCTTTTAAAAAACAAAATTAGAAAGCATATGACTAACGCTAAAATTGGAGTTTTAGTGCCAGAAAAAAACAAATATACCGAAGAGCAAACAAAAAGAATTAATAGAAACGTTCTGAAAGTGTTCAACCAAATATGATTTGAAATCAAGGGGCGCCAAGCTGGGTAAACAATAAAAATCAATAAAATTGAATAAGCCATGTATCGCGCAATTGAAATAGGGTTAAATGCGTTACCAGCATCATTCCAGCCAAGCCTAAATCTTGTTCCAATTTGCAGAAACAACTGTGCGAATGACCCATAGTCCAAATACAGTTGAACAGCGTACAAGGCAAATGACGCCAACAGGCATATAAGAAGAAAGTTTAGTTTCATCTTGAAAGGTATAAAGAGACTGTATGCTAACAAGATCGTAAGCAACATGGAGATTACTTTACTAAGGCCATATTGCGGTGCAATGGACCAAAAAAGCGATATGCATAGAATGACCGTAAATGAAAATACGCAGAAAGACTCGAAGTTAACAACAAGTGGCATTTTTTTTGAGTAGAATAGTGACAAGCAAATGGCAACAACCATGAGCGCAAAATTTGGAACCAATCCAAATATTGATCCACCAAACTTCTGAAACATAAACGCTGAAAACACTAAAACCGCAAAAGCGTGTAGGATGAACTGAAATGATATTCTCATCTTTATTTAAAAATTATAGCCTTCGCAAACTTGATGTAGTTACGAGGTGAAAAAAATATTTTTTTCTTCAACCTTGGATCACTTTGAGCAATTCTCTTTGAAAGCTCTAAAGCTAATTTATAGTTTCTTTGCTGTAGGTAGTGAATAATGTAAGTCACGGTGCGATTAGCTTGCGTATCTGCTATCCAAGCGTTAGTTATATTTTCCCCAAGGTGCTCATTTGCAAGATCTCTGAGTTGTTTTATTGCTAATACATTGCCAACTAGCTTTTCCGCTTCAGACGGGAATGAATCGTTTTCGGAATGGACGCGCCAAGCACCACCAAATTGATTTAAAAAGTAGACCTTGTGACCCAATATCAACCCCAATATCGACAAAGTATCACACCCCAAGCAATCATAAGTATAAAAGTGACGATTTATCGCCTTCTCACGATTGAACAAAGAGGACAAATGATAGAAGTTAACACCTAGTTTTCTCTTGTTCTGGAATAATTCTGTTCCATCAATGAGTCGTTCTTCGGACAAACCACAAATTCGCTCCTCACAACGATCTTCATATTCTAGATACTTGTATTCTTTGCCAAAAACATAGGCCACTTCTGGATGCTTCAAAACGATTTCGATACAATTAGATATGAAGCTAGGATTTACTAAGAAATCATCTCCATCTAAGTTTAATACCCAATCTCCGCGGCATTTAAACCTAAGAGAGTCGTGATAATTTCTCACTCTTCCCAAACGAGGATTATTCCTGTAGTAAGTTATAACCCCATCAGCTATAAAATCAGCCAAAGCATCTTCAGTTTCGCCACTCTCGCTATCATCCGACACGATAATTTCAATATTCTTATAGTCTTGTTCACATGCAGATTCTACGGCTTTTCTAATATATTCATGCTGCATGTAGGTCGGGATTATTAAGCTGACTAGCGGTAAAGATGACATGTTAATCTTTCTCAACTAACTCTGAATAAAGTTTTAGCAACTCAACCGTATTTTCTTGAATACTTTTTGTTTCGGGTATGTTCATTGAAAACTTCTGTAACAGCTCGGGTTCACTTATTATTGCCGCTAACTTTTCACGAAGCGACGTTACACTCTCTCCTTCATAGATAAGCCCATTTACACCATCTTTCACAAAATCTGAAAACCCCCCAATACTTGGTGCGATAATTGGCAAGCCAGAATTAAAGCTCTCAAAAATAGTCTGTGGTGCAGTGTCAGCGCATAATGAAGGTAGCACAGATAAATCAATCGAATTGGTTATCCCAATTAACTCAGAAGGCTTGTAGCGACCATGAATGGTAATAGAATCATGGTTATCAACATCGAACGCCTCATCCAACGCGAGCTTGTAACTCGGACTAAACCCACCAAATATCTCTAACGAGCTTCTGGATTGATACTCGGCAGACAATCCTAAGTATGCTTCGATTAATTGATGAACGCCTTTATAAAAGCTTACTCCGCCGATATACCCAATTTTTATGTTACTTGGGTCAATCTGCTTATCATGCTTTATTTTGTTCCCAGCAATCGCACTGCCTATATGCTGGACAATAATTTTTTCAGAATAGACACCATATTTAACCAAATGTGCCTTTACATCTGACGAAACTCCGATAATTACGTCAGTATTGTTTAAAGCCTCGATATTTGAAGACAAGCGCTTGCTAAGCTGCTCGTATAACTTTTTATTCTCAGCATTAGTCGGAAATTTCGACTCGCCAAATTGTAAGCGCTGCGCTTTGTTTACCGCATTTGTTTTTGTAAATTTAGCTTTTTGCCTTCTTACCGCTCCTATGAGTCCAGGCAAGTTCCGCTCCATATGGAAAACGGTTTTCCGATGGAAAGAACTGTAGTTCTCCATTCTTTGCTCAATACAATGTGTACATTTACTTAAGTTCGATGGGCCTTCACAAACTCTATTGTTAAAGTCCACCATGACTCTTTTGGGGCAAAGCGCCCAATATTCATGGACACTGTAGACGACTTTCGCCCCCTCTCGCTTTGCTATGTTAATAATGTTGGAAGAGAATCCAATGTTTTCATTGATATGGACAACATCGGGCTTAAACATCTGAATGAAACTTTCAAATGCCCTGTCGTTTTTCTTGGACGCAATGTCTAGAGCCAAATTTTCATAATTTTGATCCAAGTTCGCACTGTTGATTAACTTGAAGACATTCTCAAATAGTTGCTCTGTATCAGGCACTATCTGTGTTTTTGCGTAAAACGTGTAATCTGGCTTAACTCTTGAAGAACTATATAGATAAGCTACCTCGATAGATTTCTCTTTGCCAAGTTCCTGAAACAGCGGACGAGTGTAATTGCAGACTCCGCCAACAATCGCTGGGTTATCACCTATAATTAGAATTTTCATGAGCTTGCTCTTAAAGATTCGACCAACTGCTTCGCTTCTATTATGTTGTCTTCAATCGAACAGTATGTCCATGCACCGTAACGCCCAATACTATAGATAGAGTTTTCGTTAAGTCTTTTCATTGCTACAGCTTTTGCAGCTTCACTATCTTTAGAAATGTGGACATACGCAGGGTCCATAATCAAAAAGTGGTGACTTACTAGCTTCTGGCTAGTAATTACCCCTGCTTTTCGCAAGTCTTCAAGCACTGTGCTCAAAAGTTCTTCTTCGGAGAAGTCTTGTTTATCTGTCGGCATTCCTATCTCAACATATAAGCTCATGCGATCTGAACCGAATATGTTGTCATAAAATCCAATTCTGTAAAAAGAGATTGATTTATCCGGGAAATAAATCCAATGACTATTATGCTCACTCCCTGAATCAAAGCCTAAATTGAATACAGCCACCTTGTTTGAACTATAAGGAGTAAGATCATGTTCCGGTAGTGCCAGAGGTAAAAGTCTATTTAGTGGCATTGTGCTGATCAAATTGTCAAACTCTAGTGTTTCACCGGTATTTAACGTGACCGTTTTCGAAGCCATATCGATTCCGACAACACGAGTATTCATTCTGATTTTTTCTTCAGGAACGTCTTTTGCGATAGCTTTTACATACTCCATCGCGCCGAACTCTGGGTACACGAAAACATTATTATAAGACTCGGTATTATTCTCTTTAAAGTTTTTAACTATCTCTTCTGGATCAGCATACGGAAAAAAGCGGCCCATCGCATCTTTGTCTAGACGATTCATTGGGCACGCGTATAGTTTCTCATTGTATGGAAGTAAGAATTTGTCGCATATTGACTTGCCAAACTTTGACAAAAGCATAGCTTCAAAACTTTCATCAACAGGCTTAGAGTCACGGTTGAATAAGTCATAAAGACAGTCAATAAACTCCGACTTTTCTAGTTGATGGATATTCTTTTGAAAAGGAAAATCAATCAATTGCTCGTTATAGTAGATATGCGTAATTTTCTGAACTTCTAAAATGGTTTGTGGTTCGATCCTTTCAAATACAAAGTCCTTTATATCTCTATTTTTAAAATGGAAAAAATGTCCCGAGTAATCCCAAACAAAGCCATCTTGTTTTATAGTTTTACAATATCCACCTAGTTCAGAGTCTTGCTCCAAAATTAGATAATCATTCTCTGTAAAATTAGCATAACTCAGGCCGGTTATACCGCCACCAATTATTAAGTCCATATGTCAACCTGCTAAAAGATTTTTGCCACTCCTAAAATAGAATATCGTGGCAATTAAAGTGAAAAAATAAATCAAAAAATACGTAAAAAAGGTCGTATACGCAGCTGCAATTGCACCAAAAGTAGGAATTGTATAAATATTAAGCGCGATGTTTACTGCGGCCGAAAAAGTAAGAATACCAAATGTTATGTGTTCTTTCCCTGCTCGATACAAAACTCCAATCGAAATTTGACTCAATACATTTAAGTATAAACCCATAGTTATAGGTAGAATAAACATCGCAGCAATAGCGTATTCATTATTAATTAAACGAATTAAAGGCTCAGTTATTAAGTAAAAAAATGTAAAAACTACTACTGACAAGCACAAACCTATTGATTGTAATTTCCTAAATAAAGATTTTAACTTATCAATTTCCATTACAACTGCACTAGAGTACCAAAAGAAAGTAACAGCCATTGACAACCCTGAGACAATACTTGCTAGTGAAAATGCAAAGCCATATTCCGCCAAAGTCGACTTCCCAATGAGTCTTTCAATAATAATAAAATCAGCATTCTGGATAATTAAAAGTGCATAAACTGACGGCATTAAATAAACAGCCGTTCTTATAAGAGATTTAAAAGTAGAGGGCTCAAATGTGATTTTCCAAGGAAAGTCATTCCTTAGCAATTTATGCAACCAGGTGCCGACAAGTATGTAAGCCAGAACAGTTAGCATAACAACCGCTTGAGGTTCTCTCTCTGTAGAAAAAAACAAATAGGCAACAATAATCACGAGCGAGCCATACTCAATAAGAAACTGTGAGAACAATACATACTTGTTTCGTTGATATACTTGAAAGACGAATATGCTAGTTTTATTTAAACATTTAGCTAACGTTAATAAGCTCACACAAATGACCAGCACTCTTGTTTCAAAAGCAGCTTTGCTGAAAAAAATAAAGCTAATAACAGCGAAAATACATACAGTGCCTATAGTGAGGGCAAATGTCTGAATTGTACCGATAATTGGGAGTGGGTCGCGTGACTGTAATATATATTTATTGGAAGAATCAGGCAGGCTTAAGAGTAGCACTCCAGCTAGTAAGGAACTAAGTGATAGCCAATAAGTAATACTACCAACTTCCTCTTTGCTAAGAAAGTTTACTAATAGTGGAAGATATATTAAACCTTTAAATCTAATTAGAACATTTAAAAAAGCTCCTTGAAGGAACTTCAATAACAAAGACTTACTGCTAGTATCGATCATCTCACTTTTTCAACTAAGCTTTTTTCTGTAATCAATCAAGATTATGATGAAAGCAATAACTAAAGAAGCACCAACGAAAACAGACAAACACAATATTGCACGACTGGGTCCCACTTTTTTCTCTGGGACAAATGCTGGATCTATTACTTTAAAAACATAATCTTCTTTTACATTCGTCAGCATTAAAGTACGCTTTTGTTCTTCGAGTAATTGATAGATTATTTGCTGTACGCTATTAATACTTGTGTTTTCTAACTCGCTCTCTAAATACTCCGACGTGCGAATTGCAACTTCCATATCTCGACGTTTGGTTTCAGTGTTTATTTTTTTGAGAATCTTATTTACCCATTCTTTTGCGACATAAGGAGAAATGTAATTGATCGAAACTGTGACTAAGCCTGTTTCTTTATCCTCCTGAACACTATATAAATCGCGAAAAATTTCTAAAGCTTCTGATTTTGATGGTTTAGGCTTTCGAGGGAAACTTACCTCTCTGAGCCAGGTATCAGTGTTTGGATCATAAACATTCTCATCAATTTCAAGCTTGTTTAGCTCTGCATTCCACGTCGTAACCGCAAAGAGGTGGACATACAAGTTTTGTTCGTCAATAAAAGATTCTAGGAACCGCCGTGAATTCATAATTGCTAACACGCTTTTCGTTTGGCTTGAGCTAGCGTTTAAATTAATCCCTGCCAAACTCGCCAAGCCTCCAAATTGGTTTGCGATTGCTGATAACCCACCCTCGCCACCAACATTTACTGGTTCAAGGACTGCCTCTGAACGATATATATTCGGTAGTTGTAATGCTGCATAGACTGTTATTCCACTTACAATAAGCATGATCACAATTATGGCAATTTTCTTGGCCCACAATGCACTCAATGCATCAAGCAAAGTGTATTCGTCAGTATTTGCCAGTTCATTGTCACTCATAATTTGTCCTTTGTTTTTTTCCGCACGAAATGCACGCTAATAAGGCCTTTTCTTTCACAAACCAATTAAATATTGGGTTCAGATGGGCACTATGTTGGCATTATATTATGTGCTTAAGGCGTACTGATATTTTATAAAATCGTGCTTATTTGAACTAAAAACTATTAATAGCAGCAACCGCTATCGCTGCCTGATAAGCAATCTGAGTAACCGCTTGCCACAACCCTAAGTTGTCGTAATTGGTTACATCTCTTGGCACAACAATGGTATCGCCCGGCTCGAGGACTACACTGGTTTCACCGTTAAACCAAAAATCACTAGAAGGCACTTCAACTGAACCATTGGCTTTCACGATATACACGCTAGAAGCATCTGCATATGTTTTGTAACCGCCAGTCATCTCAATGTAATCTTCAAGCCCATAGTCACTATTAAAGCTCAAGGTAGTCGGCACATAAACTTCACCAATTACCGAGATGGCAGGCGTGATGTTAGGCAAATAAACCACATCGCCATCTTTAAGTTCGATATTTGCATTGCTGCGTTGCGCTAATGCAGCGGGTAAGTCAATCACCATGCGACCAACGGGTTCTACAGCAGTTAGGTCATTCAGTATGTCCTGCGCAATGGTGTAATCAATCGCAACCGTGTATTGGCTTGCATTGAGATTAGAGTTAATCACTTGCTCGCGAATTTGTTGAACTGAGCGGTCGATATTTTGTCGCTCACGCTCACGCAGTTCTTCACGGGTGAAAATGGCCGCATTGAGTGTGGCTTTTTCAGTAACCCCACCAGCACGCGCAATTAAATCGGCCAGTGTTTCGCCCTTACTGATTTGATAAACACCGGGGAATTTAAACTCACCAACCAATTCAACACGGTTACTCTCAAACCAATCAGGGGTGCGCAGAATATTGAGTTTGTCTTTAGCGCTTACATAAATCACGTCACTCGAATCCACGCTGGTGCCACTTAATGGATCAAAAACGATATGCTTTATTTGCACACCTTCGCTGGTAACAAAGGTGCGCGATAACTCAGCTTCTACCGTGTAAGCAGAATCTAACAGTCCGCCGGCCGCTTCGATTAAGTGTTTAACCGTTGAGCCTTGCGAAATAGGGTAAACTCCAGGGAATCGAACCTGCCCCGTCACTTCAGCCAAATTCACCTGGGCTTCCTCATTCGCTTCAAGCTTTAGGCGAGCCACAACGGGCGCAAGAAGCTCACGGCGCGAAAAATTTTGTGTCGCCTTTAAAATCAACTGTTTCTCAGTAAACGCTGAACGCTCTAGCTCAAGCAGGTAATCTTCAACCCGCTCATCGCCTTGAGCAGCTTGCAGGCCACCAGACGTCGCTGATGCTTCGTTACCTCTTGCGTCATTACCGCCGAATCGATTGAACAAAATGACCGAGTCGAACGGTTGCAAATCCAAATCAAAACGACCGTTGATGACGTCTGTTGGTTTAAATTGAACAACGCTCGTTTTCACATCGAACTTGGCTTTACGAACCACGAGTGCGTAGCTTAAATCGGTTGAACTGAGCAGTGTTGCTTCAGATACAATATTACTCAAGGCTAACGAAGAGGAATGTTGAACCAGTCCCGGATTGTTAACCGCGCCTACCACCAATACTGCGTTATTAAACTCGGCAGTACTCGCAGGCACGTTCACGAAGTCACCGTTAGCTAACTCGAAACGACCGGCTTGATTTCGGATGGTGGTGTCAACGGTATTGACCTTAAGGCCCTGACTCGTACTGCGAGCGATTTGGATGTTTGACTGCTCAGCACTGGGTAATAATCCTCCAGCTAAACTCAGCAGGTCTTGTAAATTCTCATCGCCTTTAATCTCATAAATTGCTGGGCGTCTGACTTCACCATCGATACTTACAACCGTTTTCACCGGCGGAATAAACAATACATCGCCTTGTTGCAAACGCACATCAGCAGAGGTATCCCCAAATACAAGTAAATCGTACAAGTCGAATTGCGCAACGGTTTTACCTGAGCGCTTTAACTCAATGTTGCGCAATGAGCCGATATTACTCACGCCACCACTGTTAAACAAAGCCGTTGTAACAGTCGCAAGTGAGCTTACGGTATATGCGCCTGGCCGGAACGCTTCACCAACGATAAATACTTGTATAGTGCGCAGCTGCCCCATAGTGATATGCGGCGATACGCCTATCATTTGCTCTGAATACTTGTCGGTGAGTTGCTGCTTGAGTTCTTGATAGGTAGAGCCCGCTGCTACCATTGGGCCTAACTCGGGTACTTCAACAAAGCCTTCGTTGCTGACGGACAATTCAAACTGGTCGCTGACTTTACCAAACAAGCGAACATTAACACTGTCACCAGGACCTAGTACGTAGTCAGAGGGAACCGGTGTATTGGCGGAAGGGGAAAAACGCTCTGCTGCATCGGTAAAAATGTTATAGCCGAAGGGCTTAAGTTTTGCTGATTGCTGTTTAGCGGAACTTTGCTGAGAGAGTTCTTCGGCAACCGCTGCTTCGTCAACCACCCGCTCGACAACATCGACAGGCTCTCTCATTTCTTGACTTTGACCTTTACCACCGACATTAAGCGCTGCATCAATATCACTGATATCAATACCCATCTGTCTGGCCAACGCGACCTGTTGCGCGCGCGGCAATTGTTTAAACTGTTCAATCTGAGCGGGAGATGGCGTGAAGCCCTGACTTGCTGCACTAAAACTAGTGATCAGCAAAATAGCGAATAAAAATCTCAATGTACGCGGCATATAACATCCATGGCAATAACTGTTTCCCCGCAGCAAATTGCGGACCTACAAAACGACGCGCATGATAACCTATTTTAACGCGATCACCAACGCCGTTTGGTGTTTAAACCACCCATTCGCTCAATCCACATTTACGCTTAACAAGACATTCACAAATAGGCTGCATATTGTTGCTATTGCAGTGTTCTGCTGAGTAAGCCGACTTGTGTTAATGGGCAGTGTTTGATACAACCTTTTAAACTTTTCGGCCAGTTCGCATTCAATCTTGAGCTAACCGGTCCGCTTTTCAGCATTCAGCAACGCTGCACGCTACGTATAACTAGAAATATAAACCGAGCAAACAATGACAGATAAAACTAACCTCGATACCAGTTTCTTTGGCCACCCCGGCGGCCTGCAAACACTCTTTTTTACAGAAATGTGGGAACGTATGAGCTACTACGGCATGCGCGCTCTACTAGTCCTGTTTATGACCGCCAGTTTGCAGGAGGAAGGGTTAGCCTTCACTGTTGCAACGGCCACAGCAATCTACGGCCTCTACACCGGCGCCGTCTACTTTATGGGGTTACCTGGCGGCTGGATGGCTGACCGCTTGATTGGTGGTCAAAATGCCGTTTGGTATGGCGGTATCATTATAATGATGGGCCATATCGTACTAGCAATACCCAGCACCCAAACATTTTTTATCGGCTTAATTTTAGTCGTTTTAGGTACGGGTTTGTTGAAGCCAAACATTGGCGCAATGGTCGGAATGCTTTACAGCGATGAAGATAAACGTCGAGACAGTGGCTATACCCTTTACTATATGGGTATCAACATTGGTTCGGTGATTGGTTATATCGTGTGTGGCTACCTTGCCACCAACATGGGTTATCACTATGCGTTTGGCGCTGCAGCCGTAGGTATGGCCATTGGCCTGATCCAGTACAAAATTACGCGTCCGAAGTTAGCCGGTGCAGCAGACGGCCCAACCGTCCACCTTTCGCCCAAAAATGCGCGCATGAGCTGGATGATTATTTACGGCTTCTTAGTTGGCTTAGCATTATTAACTTATGCGGTGACCACTGGCGCCATCATTATTGATGCCGTCGCCTTAGCAAAATATGTCGCCATCTTCTTTACTCTGGTATTTTTAGCGTACTATACCGCCATCTTTTTCTTCGGCAACCTAGACGGTAACGAAAAGAAGCGGCTTGGTGCATTGTTCTTAGTGTGTATCGCGTCTATTTGTTTTTGGGCGGGCTTCGAGCAGGCAGGTTCATCACTCAACTTGTTCGGGCGTGACTATACAGACAGAATGCTGGGTAACTTCGAAATCCCACCCGCGTGGTTCCAGTCTGCTAACTCGTTCTTCATCATCATTTTATCACCGTTTTTTGCTGCACTTTGGATCAACCTTGGTAAGCGTATGATGGATCCGTCCTACGGCTTTAAATGCGCGATTGGTTTAATCATTATGGCGACGGGCTTTATCGTTATGTTCTTCGCCGCTCAGATTGCAGCCAGTGGACTTAAAGTAGCGCCTTATTGGTTAGTAATGACTTACTTTTTACATACCGTTGGTGAATTGTGCTTGAGTCCGGTGGCATTGAGCGCAGTGAGCAAATTATCGCCGAAGCGCTTTGCCGGACAAATGATGGGTGTATTCGTTTTAACGTACTCGATTGGCAACGTAGTCGCGGGCCTACTGGCAGGTAATTTCGACCCAAGTCGCTTAGACGAAATGCCAGGCTTATATATGCAAATTAGTCTATTTAGTATTGCCATTGGTATAGTAATATTATTGTTATCAATGAAAACGCGCTTCTGGGAAAAACTCCCGCCGAGCGATCTAGCTAAAGCAGAGTAGATGAAATTTTATTTTTCCGCTAAACAAATCCCTCAATTGAGGGATTTGCCGTTAAGAGAGCGTATGATTGCGTTGGAAAACGCAGCGCTTAAAATGACAGTACCTGAGCGTTCCTTGCTGAACGTTTTGAAACTTCTCATCATTGTTCCGGTGTTTGTGTTCATCTTGCAAGCATCAGAAAATTGGATTGCCCTCCTCTGGGCGTTTTTGGTGTTTTTACTTTACCCGTTGTTTATCAAACCACTTCAATTCAGTTTAAGTGCTAAATATTTACCCAAAGAGGTTGTGCAAGACGAATGAAAACTATCTTAGTTACTGGCGGTGCGGGCTACATCGGAAGTCACACTGTACTTCAACTCCTTGAGCAAGATTATCATGTGATAGTGTTAGACAACTTGTCAAATGCGAGTGAGGAATCCTTGAACCGCGTTGCTCAGATCACGGGTAAAAGCGTTGTGTTTCAGCAGGGCGACATTCGCGACGAGCAAGTATTAAACACGCTCTTTAGCCAATATAAAGTCGAAGCAGTAATTCATTTTGCTGGCCTTAAGGCAGTTGGTGAGTCAGTTGAGCAGCCGCTTAAATACTACGAAAACAATGTGTTTGGTACGCTGCAGCTGTGCAAAAGTATGCAGGCTAATGGTGTAAAAAACTTAGTGTTTAGCTCATCTGCTACTGTTTACGGTGATCCGACTGAGTTGCCTCTGCATGAAAATTTACCAACTGGCCGCCCAACCAATCCCTATGGTCAATCAAAACTCATGGTTGAGCATGTACTCACAGATTTATACGCGTCAGATAAAGACTGGAATATTGTGTTACTGCGCTATTTCAATCCCGTTGGTGCGCATCCGTCAGGGTTAATTGGTGAAGACCCAACCGGTATACCCAATAACCTCATGCCCTTTATTACTCAGGTTGCCACCGGTAAACGCGACAAGCTCAGCGTATTCGGTGATGACTATGATACGCCAGATGGTACCGGCGTGCGTGATTATATCCACGTAGAAGATCTTGCTGATGGGCATTTGAAGGCGCTCAATAAACTCGCTGCCAACGCTGGCTTATGTACCTTCAACCTAGGTACCGGTCAAGGCTACAGCGTGCTGGAAATGGTCAAAGCGTTTGAACGTGAAAGTGGTCAAGCCGTACCCTATGCCATTGTACCGCGTCGCAGTGGTGATGTTGCTGCATGTTACGCCGATCCAACGCTGGCTAAACAAGAGCTAGGCTGGGAAGCCCATAAAGGTTTGGATGATATGTGTCGCGACTCTTGGCGATGGCAGTCGCAAAACCCCAATGGCTATCGCGACTAAGGTCAGTAGTTTATCACTCAGTAAAAGACATTAAAAAAGGGCCTTCAGGCCCTTTTTTAATAGTCGATATCGTCAAGCATATCTTCAAAGGCTTCGAAATCTTCTAGCTCATCTTCATCCAGCTGCTCTTCTTCCACCTCACCATCGTTTACTTGAAACGCCTTGTTTTGGAAGTAAGCACTCTTCACAAACGCATAAGAGTCTGCAGAGGCCTCAAGCTGCTGCTCTTGCTCCATAAACAACGCACGTGTCTCTAAGAGTTCTACAGACCAGCGCAACAGCGTCCAATTGCTATTGAGGTAGGTAGCAGGGAAGTATAGATTATCAACCACCTCTCCGGTTACACCGCGCACATCATTTGGCCCAGCAGCAGGGATCATTAAATACGGCCCATTGCCAATGCCCCATACCCCCATCACTTCATCAAAGTCTTCTTCCTGTCGCTCAACGCCTATCGCGCCGGCAACATCGATAGTGCCGGCTAAACCAACAGTGCTGTTGATGACAAACCGAAATGCACTGTCGAATGACTCTGCGGCTTTACCTTGCAGTAGGTTATTGACAAAATTAACCGGCTCTTCCAAATTCTGCGCGGCGTTTAGTAAACCTTTACGTGCAACCTCTGGCATCACTGTGACATAGCCTACGGTAATGGGGCGGAGGATATAAGCATCCAATACGTCGTAATTGAAATCCCAGACCGCGCGGTTAATTGGCTCCAGAGGATCACGCGGGTCGCCGGCATTCGCTTCAGCCTCGACCTGCTGGGAAGCTGAATTTGTTGCACAGCCGCCTAATCCTAGCGCCATAACAACCAGTAGCATTAAAAATCGTGTGTTCATTTGATTTCCTGATCAATTGTAATAGTTGCAGATCTTAATAGACCGGAGGATACCTGCATTTCCGACACTCCCTCTAACTCGCCATTTACAGCACTAACATCGCCATCCACCGACACTCTTGCGACTAAGCGTGCTTGTTCAACCTGAGCCAGCGTAAACGTTGGCAACATTGCGTTGTCGGTTGTTAGTTCTACAGTGACGGGTAACTCAGGCAATGGTATTTTTACTACTGCTGCTGGTACTTGCATTTGACTACCGGCATCTTGCGCAAATACAAACAAGAACCCAGAGCTTGGCAACTTCTGTTTTAGTTCTTCGCTAATTGCTACGGTTACGGAAAAGCCCGTCTTACCCTCTTGGTTGATTGGTTCCTCAGACTCATTGACACCTGCAATACCACGGAGTTCATCCAAGCGCGCCACAATGGTTTGATACATAGAACTCGTCGGATCCATCTTGTCTTTTATCTTAGCAAACAATTCTTCGGCTTCTACTAAATTACCGAGCTGTGCGGATACAACTGTAGCCATCAGCAATAAATTATCGTTTTGCGGTTGCTGTTCTAATTCAAACAACAATAGACCACGGGAGCGTTGTAGATTCTCATCGGTACCCGAGAGCATCAGCGCCTGGGCAAAACTCAACCGCACATTAGTATTTTCAGGTGCCAAACGGAACGCGCGTTCAAATGACTGTACCGATTGCTCAGAAAACCCAATGCTCATGTACAACCGCCCTAAGTTTAACCATGCTTGTTCGTCATCCGGCGTGTCTCGCAATCGCTGGCGAATTGCTAAAGCTAGCGATTGCAACTCCTGCGGCGTAATTTCAGCATTATCATTCATCACTGCAATTAGCTTATCGCTGAGCTCACTAACAGAATCCGTAGCGGCGACCAGCTGCTTAACCTCAGTGATGTGATTAGCGCGGTAATACACCGGCACAGCAATGCCTAAACTGATCACCAGACCGACAATAATGGCCGGAGTTGAGCGATTTTTTTGTTCAGTATCTGTAGCTTGACTCTCTTCAACCAACGCTAACTTTAGTTCGGTAACAGCTTGATCTTTGTCTTCTTCGCTGATCAAGCCTTCGGTCACTTCACGTTCGAGCTCCGCGAGGCGCTGTTTAACAATTTGTGCATTGCGCAGCTGATCGGCCTGACGTTGGTTACGCGCCCTAAGCCATGGCAGGCTAATGGTTAAAACGATTGCTCCAAGGAGCCCCGCAACAACAAAATAAAATAGGGGCCAGGTCATCTATTCCTCTCGTTTCAATAATTCATCAGCGCGTGCAAGTTTCTCTTCTAGATCGCTTGGCTCTTGAACCCGCTGTTTGCGGGTGATCATCACCAGCGCAAACACGGCGAACAACACTGGCAATAGCCATAGCCACATGGTGTAAGGCGTGACAGGCGGTTGGTAATGCACAAAATCACCATAACGCGATTTCATAAAATCCAAGACTTGTTGCTCATCATTGCCTTGCTGAATTAACTGATATACTTTGCGTCGCATATCGTGTGCAATCATGGCATCGGAATCGGCGATGTTCTGGTTTTGACACAGCGGGCACCTTAGCTCGGCTGTAAGGGTCAAAAACAACTGACGCTGCTGTTCATCGGCAAACTGGTAGTTTTCTTCTGCACCACTGTTGGCAGTCGACTCAGTGTTGACGTCCTGCTGAGCATAAGCCCAGCCCAGCGAGAGACTCAATAAAATTGCAAGCAACCATTTATTCATTGATCACCGCCGAGTTGTTTTCCGCTATTAATTGGTCATACACCGGCTTGATTTTATGTGTCCAGACGCGTTCATTGATGTCACCGATATGATGCAAGCGAATATGGCCTTTGCGATCGATCAAGAAGTGCTCTGGCGCTCCGGTTACACCAAGATCAAGAGAGTAGTCTCTAACTACATCAAATATTTGATATTGATAAGGGTTTCCCAATCGATTCAACATGCTGGTCACTTCGTTGCGCACGCGCGCCAACGTTTTAGTGCCGAAGTCGGGATCCAAATCTTGGTCGTAATACAAACCGACAAATTTCACCCCGTATTGCTCGCGCAATGCGGTCAGATAGGGCAGCTCAACCGCACAGGTCACACACCACACGCCCCAAACATTCAAAATGGTCACGTCACCCGTTAAGTCCTGTGGCGTGTAGATGCGGTTAGAATCATAGAGGTCAGGTAACTCAAACGGTGGCAGCGGCTTACCTAACGCCATCGAGTCACGCTCTCTTGGATCAGAAAACAGACCGAAACCCAAAAACACGATCATGACAACGAATAGGATCACAGGCAGCGCAAAGCGCAGGTTCTTACTCATTACGAAGCCTCCGCGGGTATAGCTGGCTCCGAGTGTCCAGCCTTGATTGACTTACGGGCGACTTTGCTCAAACGGTAACGCTTATCGGCGATAGAGATAGCACCACCAAGTGCCATAATAAACGCCCCCGCCCAAATCCAGACGACAAAAGGCTTGATATAAACGCGTACAGCCCATGCCTCACCTTCCAGTGGTTCACCTAAGGCGATGAACAAATCACGTGTAATCGTTGCATGAATACCCGCTTCGGTCATGGTTGTGCGTTGCACCGGATAAAAGCGTTTTTCTGGCTCCAAATGCACCACAAACTCGCCGTTTTTAAACACGTCAAAGACGCCTACGTCAGCTGAGTAGTTGGGGCCTTCAACCTGTTTAACCCCAGTAAAGAGAAAGTCATAGCCACCCAATTGCACAGTTTCTCCAGGTAGCATGCGCAAATCGCGTTCTTGCTCGTAATTACTGACTAAGGTAATACCGATCAACATAACGGCGAACCCTACATGACCGAGTACCATACCCCAGTGGCTGCGGGTGAGTTTCCCTAATGCTGCCCATTGACTGAGCTGACGCTGCGCGTTAACCCGTTGTAGAACCTCTTGCACTGTAGAAACCAAAATCCAAAAGCTGAGTAACAAGCCAAGCACTGCCATAAAGGTAGGTTGTTCGTAGTTAACGTTGATCAAGATTGCTGCACTCAAACTGATACCCAAGGCCACCAACATATGATTGCGCAGATCTTTTACCGGTTGACGCTTCCAGCGCGATAACGGCCCTAAGCTCAACATAAATACAAATGGCACAATAAGGACAACAAACATTTGGTTAAAGAAAGGCGCGCCCACCGAAATCGTTCCGAGGTTGAGCTCTTTGTGAACCAATGGCAACAACGTGCCTAATAGCACTACGATAGTGGCTGCGCATAACATCACGTTATTGCCAATTAATAAGACTTCACGTGAGAAGCTGTCGTACTTCCCGCGACTGCGCAATTCCCGCGCTCGCAGTGCGTAGAGCAATAAGCCAAAACCACTGAGCACAACCAAAATGCCCAATATAAACAACCCTCGCGCTGGATCACTGGCAAATGAGTGAACCGATACTATAACGCCAGAACGCACCAAAAACGTACCCAGCAGGCTGAGTGAGAATGCAGCGATTGCCAACAATACCGTCCAGGATTTAAACACTTTGCGTTTTTCAGTAACAGCCAAGCTATGCATTAGCGCGGTACCGACTAACCACGGCATAAATGACGCATTTTCTACTGGGTCCCAGAACCACCAGCCGCCCCAGCCAAGCTCGTAGTATGCCCACCAACTACCCAGTGCTATACCCAAGGTCAAAAATGCCCACGCGGAAATAACCCAAGGCCGCGACCAACGCGCCCAAGTGCTATCTAACTGGCCTGAAATCAGCGCAGCGATGGCAAAGGCAAATGCCACGGAAAAGCCAACATAGCCCATATACAGCATGGGGGGATGAATGATCATGCCGAAATCTTGCAGCAAGGGATTCAGGTCGCGCCCGTCTACGGGGAATAGCGGTAACAAACTCTCAAATGGATTTGAGGTCAGCAACATGAACAGGTAGAAACCGATAGATACCATGCCCAGAATTGAAAGCACACGCGCAACCATAGGTTGTGGTATACCTTTACTAAAGGTCGCCACTGCGATTATCCAACCGGATAGCATGAGAACCCAGAGTAAAAATGATCCTTCATGGCCGCCCCAAACCGCGGTGACTTTGTAGTAAATCGGCAGTAGGCTATTTGAGTGATGTGCAACGTAGGCAACACTGAAATCGTCAACAACAAATGCATAAGTCAAGCAGCCATATGCAATCGCAGTAAATATAAACAAGCTGACACCCAATGGCTTAGCCGTCGACATCAGTTTGACGTTGTTAGTTTGCGCGCCCCATAAAGGGTAGACGGCTAGCAGTATGGACAATACCAGCGCCAGTGTTAGGGCGATATTTCCTATTTCTGGGATCATATCAGTACCCTGCTTCGCTTGGTTTTACGTGCTTGATGCCTTTGAGTTTCTCTGCGAGTTCAGGCGGCATATATTCTTCATCATGCTTTGCTAGTACTTCGTGCGCTTCGATTTTTCTGGACTCAGTTAATACACCAGTAGCGACAATACCTTGCCCTTCACGAAATAAATCCGGCAGAATGCCTGAGTAGCTGACTGTAACAACCTCACCTACATCTACCAAATCAAAACTCACCGCGAGGCTCTCAGGATCGCGTTTTACAGTACCCGGTACCACCATGCCGCCGATCCTTAGGCGTTGACCGACAGTAGGGATCTGACCATCCTTACCCTCAATGATCTCAGACGGTGTATAAAACAGGTCAATATTTTCATTCAGCGCATAGAGCATCAACCCGATTGCAGCCCCAACAAGAGCCAAGATACCAACTACAACGGCCAAGCGCTGTTGACGACGAGGGTTCATAACTGCTGCTCCCTATTGCTGCTGGGCGACTTTACGCCTCTGATCCTATCTTTGCGCGCTTGCTCGGCAAGGATTTCACGTACTAAGCGTTTTTGCGCCAACCGACTCTCAATAACTATTGCCACCATGGCGGCGGCGGTAATACCAAATGAAAGCCAGACGAAAAAGCCATAGCCGCCCATATTTAAAAATTCTGAAAAACTGTCAAATTGCACCGTATTCAACCTCTCCAATACAATTAGCTATTTGCTCGCCTGTTTGGCGATAAGAACGACCCAAGGACGATGAATCTCTCGACGAATAATCTCATTTCGCATCCGCACTAAGCTCACCGCGCCTACAAATGCCGCGAATCCGAGCAGATTAATCAATAACGGCCACAACATCTCCGGTGCGATAGAGGGTTTGTCGAATTTAGTAATAGTCGCGCCTTGATGCAGGGTATTCCACCACTCAACCGAATAGTGAATGATTGGAATATTAACTACACCGACTATCGCCATTACGCCCGCAGCCTTACCACCTTGACGCTTATCGTCAAACGCGCTGTATAGGGCCATAACCCCAAGATATAAAAACAGCAGGATGAGTTCTGATGTGAGTCGTGCATCCCATACCCACCACGTTCCCCACATCGGTTTGCCCCAGGCTGCGCCTGTCACTAATGCAATAAATGTCATAACTGCACCAACAGGCGCGATTGCAATCATCGCCATGTATGCGGTACGCCATTGCCAAATCATACCGACAGCAGCCGCGACTGCCATCGCCACATAGGTCGACATAGATAGCAAGGCACTGGGGACGTGAATATAGATGATTCGAAACGAATCTCCTTGTTGGTAGTCTGCCGGCGCAAACACCAAACCCCATAGGGTACCTATGCTCAAAGACAACACTGCGGTTACTACAAACCAAGGTAGTAAGGTATTGCAGAGTACATACGCTCGTTCAGTCTTAGCGTAGGGGTGTAACCATTTCCACATTAATTCAAACTCACTCTTACAGCATAGCTAATCGCGAAAGGCGTAAACGCGAACGCCAGTAGTAACAACGCCCCCAATATCGCCAATTGCGGCATATAGGAGAGTTGCATGGCCGCTGACTCTATCGCCGATGTAGCGAAAATAAGCAACGGAATAAATAACGGGATCAATAGTAACGCCAAAAGTACGCCACCGCGATTTAATCCCATCGTCAGCCCAACGGCAATTGCACCGACTAAACTGATGAGCGGTGTGCCAATCGCTAAGGTTGCCAGCAATGCCCAATACATGGGTTCAGTTAGATTCAAAAACAACGCTAACAACGGCGAAACGATCACTAAAGGCACAAATGATACCAGCCAGTGAGTAAACACTTTTATGGCCATCAATCCGGCAAGCGATGCATCGGTCAACGCCAATTGCTCTAGCCAACCGTTTTGGAAGTCATCTCGGAACAGTCGCTCCATGCCAAGTAATGACGACAAAATTGCTGCAACCCATATGACGCCGGGTCCAATGCGTTGCAGTATCTCTGGTGATGGCCCAACGCCGAGGGGAAACAAACTTACCACGAGAACAAAAAACACGAGCGGTTGAACCAACTCGGCTTTTTGCCTGAAAGCCAAGGTGTATTCCCGTTTAAACATCGCCGCATATACACCCGATCTCATAGGCGATACTCCAGCTCTAGCGGACGCCAGCCGGTCAAATGACTCAGCGGCTGATGTGAAGTCAAAATCACACTCCCCCCACGCGCTAAGAACGCTTCAATATGACGCTCGAGCAATTCAATACCTTTTACGTCCAGTGCAGTGAACGGTTCATCCAACACCCAGACCTTGGCGGTCGCCTTAAACCATAAACGCGCAAGGGCCACTCGACGATTTTGTCCCGCGGATAATTGTCCGCAAGGTATATCCTCTAACCCCACCAACCCAAGCGTAGCGAGTACGGAATAAATCAACTCTTGAGTGACAGACACGCCGTGTTGGGCACACCAAAATCGACTGTTTTCAAAGGCTGAGGCATGTGGATCGACTGCTGATTTGTGCCCGATATAGATTAATTCAGCGTTAAACTTTCGCCTAACGTCGCTATGGGTGATAGCACTCCCTCCATACAGTACTTGACCGGCTGCTGGTTCAACAAAACCAATGAGTATGCGCAGCAAGCTCGTTTTACCCGCGCCATTCTCGCCGAGTAAATAAGTCAGTTCGCCCGCATTAAGGGTAAAGCTCTGTTGTTCAAACAGTACTCTGTCGCGACGAACGCAGCTTAAATTAACAGCTTCTAAACTCATTAACTCCAACTATTTACTCAGCAATCGGCCTGAAATCCAGTTATTCACGGATGGCTTTAGTAAGGCTTTTTCATTAGCAACAAAAAATATGGCGCAGATAGTACCATAAGTGGCTGAAAAAGATGGGAACATATCGGTCATTTTTACTGAATAATACGACAGAAAAACGTCTACAAAGGAATTAAAAACAGCACAAGAGTATAGGTACGTTGGACGCTCTATGATTTGCGCAAGATCAACCCTTAGGTTTTAGTTTACAATCAAGCTTACCAAGTGGTTCCCGATAACAGTGAATGCAAGACATCAATCTCAATAACATGTTGCTCCAGCTCGCCGGTAAAACGCCACAAGCCAGTGCTGCAGATACAACAGGTACCAGCGGTAGACTCTCGGTTACGCCCGTTGTCGTTGCAGTTAATGGCCCTACAACAACCATCACAACATCGAATGGTCGGCCACTGGCAACGGTTGCAACACAATTACTCGGCGATGTGCCAGTCGACTCTGCAGTGCGATCAACTGACGGCAAAGCATTATGGACCTTTTCAGCACCACAAAATTTGTTCTCGACAATAATCTCTGCTCAGCAACAGCAAAGTTTGCTCGCGGTATTGGCTCGGCAGCCCTTGATCGCAAAAACCATAACGAATTCAAATGACCCTATTCAAGTCACACAAGCCACCGTTAAAGCAATCGTCGGACAGCAAGTAACACTGACTCTGCAATCACCCGCAGCAGATTTACGCGAGGTTACCCTTACCAATCCGCAAGCGGCAAAGCAGCTACAAGTTGGACAAGCGGTTCAAGTGCAACTACAGCAAATTGGCAAACAATGGACTGCAACACTGCTTGCGCCTACTCGGCAAAACTCAGCACCTCAGCAGCCCGATACCAGTACGCAAATGGTGAAGTCACCGCCAGCGAATAACGCAGCTCTGCCGCTAAAATTAGCCCTACCAGCAGAACATCCGCTGGTGGTAAAAACGCTGCAGCAGGTATTGCCACTAAACAACAGTGTTACCGTTACGCCCCCAATAGCAACGGCGTTAAAGCCTTTATTACCTAAAGCATCAGCCGATTTACTCGATAACAGCCTCAAGTCTGGTGCAATAAATCCAAGCCTCACGGTTGACAAACAACAAAGGCTGACGATTAGCGCGCTGTTTCCGCTAGCAAAATTACCAACCGCTGGAACAGGTGTTACTAATACCTCGTCCACAGTGCTATCAGAATTAAGTCGAATCCCCCCTAAACTGGAACGCCCTTTAGAGGTCTTTATTCAACAACCCAGAACGCAACAGCAAGCAATTTGGCAAGCGCTAGCTAGATTACCCGAGCCACAAACACGCTCGCCTTTAGCGTTACAAGATAGTAGTATTGCACCAACTGAAACCATTCAGCGCACTAAATCTGCGGCGACAGATAACTCGCTCTCAGGCGTACCGCGCAATCAAAAGGCATCAGTCAGCGACGCTGTAAAACAGCAATTACAACAAGCGATTAAACATCATTTTGTACAAGCAGAGCCGGCATCGAAAGTGGCGGTAAATCTCAGTCAAGCGCTAAATGCGTTAAGCCAGTCGCCTGAACCGGCAATTAAAGCGTTGGCCGATAAGATTACCCAAGTTGTAAAACCGGTTGTAACCGCTGAGCCAAACATCACCGCTCTGCAACAGTCTTTACAAGCGCCAGCGGTTCCCGTAACGCCTCAGGCAATCAGTACACCTGTATCGGCAAACTCCATGGTTAGTGGCCTTATTGCGCTACTGCAAATCAGTTTAGCCACGCGGTTACCAGCAACAGGCACATTCAGTACTAACGATAAAATTAACCAAGTGCTTACAGCTCTTACCCAGGTTAACCAGACCGCGGGCAAAGAGACGCCATCGCGGCCAGCTCAACGAGCACGTGCGCAAGAGATCACCGGTATCGAGCAACGTCACTCATTACTGCGTTCACTGTCTCAAGTGTTAAGTGGCCATCAGTTTAGCAAAATGGCACAGGTCGAGAATGCTACGCAAGGTCAAGACGCATTGTTTTATGCCCTGCCCGGTCTTGCTGGACCAACAGGTAAGGATATCGAGCTATTAATTCATCGCGATGCGCCAGAAAAAGAACAACACAGCAGATCCGATGCTGGCCGATCCCACTGGCGTTTGACTATGTTGTTGGACATTGGCGAAAAAGGTGAAGTGTTATGTAAGTGCGAGCTTCAAGACAGTGAATTAGGTCTTGATCTGTATACTTCCAATGAAGCACTCAAAGACACAGTATTGGAGTTTTTACCGAAGCTAAAACAACGTATGACAGCATTTGGTCTTGAGATTGTACACAGCCAGTGTCAATTGGGCGCAATCCCGAGCTCACTGCGCCCTAAACCCTATCAACTGCTACATACACAGGCGTAAACTATGACTAAAAAGAAAACCAAACGCGCCATTGGCCTAAAGTACAGTGAAAAACAGGGCTCGGCACCCGAGGTTACTGCTAAGGGTTTTGGAGACTTGGCTGAAGAAATTATTTCTGTTGCGCAGCAACACGGTGTACTTATTCACGAGGATCAACACTTGTCAGAATTTCTTGGGACACTGGATCTCGGTCAAGAAATTCCAGAACAACTTTATTATGTGATTGCGGAATTGATTGCATTTTCATACGTGCTACAGGGGAAAACTCCCGAGAACTGGCATACCCCGATACCCGGCGTTAATGCCAAGGTTTAGTTATTCCTTGCCGAGCAATAAAAAAACCGCGCTTTAAGCGCGGTTTTTTTTAATTAATCACTGAAGTATTATTCTTCAGTTGGTAACGCTTCTTCTGTCAGTGTTTTAGACAACAACAATTCACTGCGAATACGCCCTTCTAGCTCATTTGAAATATCAGGGTTATCCTTCAAGAACTTAACTACATTCGCTTTACCTTGGCCGATACGATTGCCGTTATAGCTATACCAAGCCCCTGCTTTTTCGACCATTTTCTGCTTAACGCCCAAGTCGATTAACTCGGCTTCTTTAGAAATACCTTGGCCATACAGAATTTGGAATTCGGCCTGTTTAAACGGTGGCGCTACTTTATTCTTAACCACTTTGACCCGAGTTTCATTACCCACCACTTCGTCACCATCTTTGATCGCTCCGATACGGCGAATATCAAGACGAACAGAAGAGTAAAACTTCAGTGCATTACCACCCGTTGTAGTCTCAGGATTACCAAACATCACACCAATCTTCATCCGGATTTGGTTGATAAAGATACACAAGGTATTCGAACGCTTTATGTTAGCCGTTAGTTTACGCAACGCTTGAGACATCAAACGCGCTTGCAGACCTACGTGTGAATCCCCCATATCACCTTCAATTTCAGCCTTTGGCGTAAGTGCTGCTACGGAGTCAACAATAACCACATCTACAGCCCCAGAGCGGACTAACATATCGCAGATTTCAAGCGCTTGTTCACCGGTGTCCGGCTGCGACACCAATAAGTCATCGATGCTCACGCCAAGCTTTTCGGCATACACAGGGTCGAGAGCGTGTTCCGCATCGACGAACGCACAGGTTTTACCCATTTTCTGCGCTTCAGCAATCACTTGTAGTGTTAGTGTTGTTTTACCCGAAGACTCCGGACCGTAAATCTCGACTACTCGACCACAAGGTAAACCACCGATACCTAGGGCGATATCGATACTCAATGAGCCGGTTGAAATCGCCTCAATGTCCATGGCTTGGTTATCACCAAGGCGCATGATTGCACCTTTACCAAATTGTTTTTCGATTTGACCTAGAGCGGCACTGAGTGCGCGAGATTTATTGTCGTCCACGAAGGCGATCCTCTTTAATTAGACTTTAAGTAACTGCTGGCTAGTATACTGTATAGTTATACAGTTACAACTGTTTTTTGTGGATTATGAATGATTCAATTGTACTTAGGCAACTAGCTGTTCGATCAGATTTGCCAGAGCAAAGGCGATAGCTTGGCGACGCACCTGCCCGCGGTCGCCAAGAAACTGTTGAGATACCACTTGCTGTGTGCCATTTACATCAAAACCAAACCAGACCAAGCCCACTGGCTTCTCTGCACTGCCGCCCCCCGGCCCCGCGATCCCGGTAACGCTAACGGCTACTTGCGCACCGCTGTTTACTTTTACTCCAGTGACCATTTGCTCAGCCGTTTGTGCACTAACCGCACCGAAGTTTTGCAAAACATCCTCATCAACATTGATTTCGTTCTGTTTGGCTTCATTTGCGTAGGTAACCCAACTTTTATCAAACCACGCAGAGCTTCCAGCCACGCTCGTAATCGCGTAAGCTATGCCTCCGCCAGTGCATGATTCTGCACAAGAGACGCGCCAACTTCGGGCTAATAATAGTGACCCGAGTTGTTCCGCCAGTTGAAATAAATCAGCTTCTTGAGGATCAGCACGTAATTGTACTGGCGCAGATAGATTGATTTCCATCGACAAACTAGACCAATAACACAGAAAAGATAAGCCTTAGTATGCCGTCGAACAAAGCCGTAACTCAAGCGCAATCATTTCCAGGCCACACGCCAATGATGCAGCAGTATTTAACCATCAAAGCGGAACATCCCGATACACTGTTGTTTTATCGGATGGGTGATTTTTATGAGTTATTCTTTGACGATGCGAAAAAGGCCGCTGAACTACTCGATATTTCTCTTACCGCGCGCGGCAAATCTGGCGGCGATCCCATTCCAATGGCTGGAGTCCCGTATCATGCCGTAGAAGGTTATTTGGCGCGTTTAGTTAAGATGGGGGAATCCGTTGCGATATGCGAGCAAGTCGGCGACCCTGCGACCAGTAAAGGGCCGGTTGAGCGCAAAGTACAGCGGATCGTGACCCCCGGAACACTGACCGATGAGGCCTTGTTAGAGGAAAATCGTGAAAACCTACTCGTTGCCGTTTGTTGGGTTAACAACCTTTTTGGTATTGCTGCGCTTGACCTCAGCACAGGTCGCTTTACCCTGTGCCAGTCTGCTGACGAATCCGCCTTCAAGGCCGATTTAGAACGCCTTTCTCCAGCAGAAATATTATATCCTGAGCACTTTGAGTATCATGCGATTGTAGCCGACATGCGCGGCGCTCGCAGACGGCCTGTTTGGGAATATGATGCGCAAACCGCATCGACGCAGCTCTGCCAACAGTTCGGTACCAAAGATTTACTCGGTTTTGGAATTAAACCCAAGCACCCCGCTATTGGCGCAGCTGGTTGCGTCTTACAATACGTTAAAGATACGCAACGCAGTGCGCTACCGCATATACAAGCGCTACTACTGGATAACCCCGAGTCTTGGATCCAACTCGATGCGGCAACCCGCCGCAATTTAGAAATTAGCCAGAACTTAAGCGGTGGCCAAGAGCACACCTTGCTAGCCGCGCTCGACACCACTGCGACGGCAATGGGCAGCAGACTTCTGCAGCGCTGGTTACACCATCCAACTACCGAGCGCAAAGAATTGATTGCGCGCCAAGACGCTATCGGTTACTTGATTGAGCACGAGCTTGAACTGCGCGATCTATTGCGTCGTATTGGCGATATTGAGCGAATCATTTCGCGTTTGGCGCTACGCTCCGCTCGTCCGCGAGATTTTGCGCGCTTGCGCGATGCCTTACTGACCCTACCGGACTTAATATCCGCGGCCAGTGATAAAGGGGTTGACGTTGATAAACGCATCAGTGCGATTAACAGCGCTTGTAGTGGTTTCGATGCGCATGCTCAATGGTTGTCAGAAGCTATCGTCGACAATCCTCCTGTAGTACTTCGCGACGGTGGTGTAATTGCACCAGGTTACAGCGCGGAACTCGATGAACTGCGTGACCTATCTGATGGTGCGACACAATACTTGGCGCAGCTGGAAGCAAGGGAGAAGGATCGCACGGGTATTAGCTCACTAAAAGTGGGCTACAACAAAGTGCATGGTTTTTACATCGAAATAGGTAAAGCCTCAAGCGCTATGGTACCCGCTGAATACATCCGCCGCCAAACACTCAAAAACAACGAGCGCTATATTATTCCTGAACTTAAAGAGCACGAAGACAAAGTGCTGACCAGCCAAAGTCGGGCGCTAGCATTAGAAAAGCGCTTATATGAGGCGCTGTTTGATCGCTTGTTACCGGACCTCAAAGCGTTAATACAGTGTGCCCAAGCGATTGCTCAACTGGATGTATTGCACTGCTTGGCGGAGCGCGCGGTCACCTTGGATTATCATCGTCCGCAGTGGGCGAACGATGCGAGTATCCACTACGACAATGGTCGCCACCCAGTCGTCGAACAAGTGTTGCAAGAGCCGTTTATCAGTAACCCTCTGAGCTTAGATAAGTCACGTCGTATGTTAGTGATAACTGGGCCCAACATGGGCGGTAAAAGTACCTATATGCGGCAAACTGCATTAATTGTGTTAATGGCATATATTGGCTCTTACGTGCCTGCGGAGAATGCCTGTATCGGTGATATTGACCGGATCTTCACCCGTATTGGTGCATCAGACGATTTAGCCTCTGGGCGTTCAACCTTTATGGTAGAGATGACCGAAACCGCCAATATTCTGCATAATGCCACTGCGCGCAGTTTGGTGTTAATGGATGAAATTGGTCGCGGTACAAGTACCTTCGACGGGCTGTCTCTCGCCTGGGCCAGCGCTGCTCAGTTAGCCGATAAAATTAAGGCCCTAACGCTTTTCGCCACGCATTATTTCGAACTCACTCAGCTCAACGAACTATTCGACAATGTGATTAACGTTCACGTAACCGCTGTGGAACACAATGACACCATACGCTTTATGCACAATGTTGCAGAAGGGGCTGCCAGCCAAAGTTATGGTTTACACGTTGCGCAACTTGCGGGTTTACCGCGAGAGGTCATCGCTGCGGCAAAACGCAAATTGGCCAGCTTGGAAAGTCACGCTACGCCGCAACCCCCAAGTCAGTCAACCAGTACCGAAATCGAACCCCAGTTGTCGCTCTTATCTGAACAAGATCCACTTGCCGAAGCCATTAGCGCACTTGACCCGGACGAATTGACCCCGCGTCAAGCACTGGCGGAGTTATATAAACTAAAGCAACTGGCGAAGAAATAATTTCTCCGCCAAGCCAACATCTTACGATTGTGTATCTGTGGCTTTCAACGTATACTATTGCGCCGTCCAGCAGTTGAAGTTTAACGTCGCTTAAAAACGCTTCTGCCGGCAATAGCCAGTTCAATCTCAAAGCCTTAGGTTTCGCATGACACATTATATTTTCGTCACGGGTGGTGTAGTATCATCGCTTGGAAAAGGCATTGCTGCTGCCTCATTAGCCGCAATTTTGGAAGCTCGTGGCCTTAACGTCACAATGTTGAAGCTAGATCCATACATTAACGTAGACCCCGGAACCATGAGTCCGATCCAGCACGGTGAAGTATTTGTTACCGACGACGGCGCGGAAACTGATTTGGACTTAGGCCATTACGAGCGTTTTATTCGCACCCGTATGACCAAGCGCAACAACTTCACTACCGGTCGCGTATATGAAGAAGTGATTAAGCGCGAGCGTCGAGGTGATTACCTCGGTGCAACTATTCAGGTTATTCCGCATATTACTAACGAAATAAAACGTCGCGTAGTGATGGGTGCTGAAGGCAGTGATGTAGCCATTGTAGAAATTGGTGGAACAGTAGGTGATATCGAATCACAACCGTTTCTAGAAGCTATTCGTCAATTAGGCACTGAAATTGGTCGTGAACGCGCAATGTATATGCACCTAACGTTGGTGCCTTACATGCCAGCGTCAGGTGAAGTAAAAACCAAACCAACCCAACACTCGGTGAAAGAGTTACGGTCGATTGGTATTCAACCGGACATTCTGGTTTGTCGTTCAGTCAGTGCATTGCCAGCCAATGAGCGTTCTAAAATTGCTTTGTTTACTAACGTTGTCGACAAAGCCGTTATCTCATTAAAAGATGTAGACAGTATTTATCGCATCCCTGCGGCGCTTAAGGCCCAAGGTATGGATAGTTTGGTCGTGGATCGTTTTGGACTTGATTGCCCGGAAGCTGACTTAACCGAATGGGAACAAGTTTTGTACGCAGAATCTAACCCTACTGGTGAAGTCACTATTGGTATGGTCGGTAAATATGTTGAACTACCGGATGCCTACAAATCAGTCAATGAGGCGCTTAACCACGCAGGGTTGAAAAATCGCCTGTCGGTCAATATCAAATACATCGATTCGCAAGATGTGGAAAGCAAAGGTGAACAAGTACTTGCCGGCCTCGACGCAATATTAGTACCTGGTGGTTTTGGTGAACGGGGTATTGAAGGCAAAATCATGGCGGCTAAATACGCGCGTGAAAACAAAGTGCCTTACCTCGGTATCTGTTTGGGAATGCAAGTTGCGCTTATCGAATTCGCGCGCAACGTCGCCGGTATGGAAAATGCCAATAGCACTGAGTTCGATCCAGAGACCCCATACCCGGTCGTAGGCTTGATCACAGAGTGGCTTGATGCCGCTGGTCAAAAAGAAATCCGCGACGGCAGTTCTGATCTTGGCGGCACAATGCGCCTCGGTAGCCAACTTTGCCATTTAATCAAAGGCAGTAAAGTCGAACAAATGTACGGCAGTGAAGAAATTCACGAGCGCCACCGCCACCGCTACGAAGTCAACAACAACCTGCGCGAGAAAATTGAGCAAGCGGGCCTCGTTGTCAGTGGTTTGTCCACCGATAAACGACTTGTAGAAGTGATCGAAATTCCGGATCATCCGTGGTTCGTTGCCGGTCAGTTCCACCCCGAATTCACCTCAACACCGCGTGACGGACACCCACTATTTACCGGATTCATCGCAGCTGCGGGTGAATTCAACAAAAAAACTAACTAGGAGAAATTCAGCATGGCAACCATTAGTCGTATTATCGGGCGTGAAATTTTGGACTCACGCGGCAATCCAACGGTTGAAGCTGATGTCTATTTGAGTAGCGGTGCGATGGGTCGCGCTGCAGCACCTTCAGGTGCCTCAACAGGCTCTCGCGAAGCATTGGAATTACGTGACGGTGACAAGAACCGTTACTTAGGTAAAGGCGTAACTAAAGCGGTCAGCGCGATCAATGATAAAATCACTTCCGTTCTTATTGGTATGGATGCAGCCGATCAACGTGCAATAGACAACGCAATGATCGAATTAGACGGCACAGAGAACAAAGAGGTACTAGGTGCTAATGCGATTTTGGCTGTCTCTCTAGCGGTAGCCAAAGCACAAGCCAATGACTTAAATATTCCATTGTTCGAGCATATCGCAGTACTGAATGGCACTGCAGGTGAATATTCAATGCCGGTTCCGATGATGAACATCATCAATGGTGGTGAGCACGCTGACAACAACGTTGATATTCAAGAATTCATGGTTCAGCCAGTTGGCGCGAAATCGTTCGCCGAAGCATTGCGTATGGGTGCTGAAATTTTCCACTCGTTGAAGAAAGTACTCAACGGCAAAGGATTGAATACGGCAGTTGGCGATGAAGGCGGCTTTGCACCAAACCTTGCGTCCAACGAAGAAGCCTTAGCGGTAATCGTTGAAGCGGTCGAAAATGCCGGTTACGCGATGGATAAAGACGTAACTTTGGCACTTGACTGTGCAGCATCAGAATTCTACAAAGACGGTGTATACGACTTATCGGGCGAAGGCAAAACCTTTGATTCAGAAGCTTTTGGTGATTACCTTGCCGATTTATCTAAGCGCTATCCAATCGTATCAATTGAAGATGGCCTTGACGAAAGTGATTGGGATGGTTGGAGCAGCTTGACGAAGAAAATCGGTAACTCTGTACAGTTGGTCGGCGATGACTTATTCGTGACTAATACCAAGATCTTAAAACGCGGCATCGACAACGGCGTGGGTAACAGTATTCTTATCAAGTTCAACCAAATTGGTTCTTTAAGTGAAACACTTGATGCGATCAAAATGGCCAAGCTTGCCGGTTATACTGCTGTTATTTCACACCGCAGCGGTGAAACTGAGGACGCCACTATTGCCGACCTTGCAGTAGGTACTGCGGCCGGCCAGATTAAAACAGGTTCACTGTGTCGCTCAGATCGCGTAGCTAAATACAATCAACTGCTTCGCATTGAAGAGATGTTGGCTGAAAAAGCGCCATATAAGGGTCGCAGCGAAATAAAAGGTCAATAATCTGCATTAAAACCTTGATGATAGCCTGCTACTCAGGCAGGCTATCACGATCCGTACGTAACACCGCTATTGCGGCCGCTAATGTCAGAACCAGAACAGCCTCAATCCGATATTTTTGCTCAGATCAGTGAACAACCATTGTTTGCAGATGTTTGCAATGCGTTGTATGAGCGCGAGTTAATGACTTTAGCTGCCCAAGGTCCTGGGCAAGTATCGTTGATGCGCCGCCGATTGGGTGGTCTTTCCCATCACGTAAAGCGAGCTGCTGAATACCTCGTTGCCAACCCTACCCCTCTAGAGGTGGATGCTCACAACGGCAGTTGGCGATTCCGTCAAGCGGCGAAGTGCCCAGCTAACAGTGTTGAAAATGAGCAAAATCACACCTGGTTTTCAGGTAAAGCGACGATTGGCTTACCGGTGTGTGTTAGCGTGACCAATTACGATCATCAACACCTCGAGCTAGACTGCGTTGACCGCATTCAAACCGAAAATGAAACGCTGCATCTCAATCGATTTGGCTGGTTTTCATTCGATGGCAGCTATGTTGACGATTCAGCGCATCAACAGACACTTGATGTCACCGACTTGCGCTTGGTGTTCCCTAATAAAAAAACTATGACAGCCGCCTGTAGCGGTCATTGCTGGAACCACAAAGGTAAACTCGCACCGCGCACCTTAACCCTGCGCGAATTACTGCTTAGTACCTTAATTGACTGGAAGACCTTTACCTATTCAGGTAAACCGCAATTCATTTAGATCTTACTCAGGTTGCACAAATTAGACTTATAACTATTCGTTATATTCAGCATTGTAAACAATGGTTGCCTACGTAGCGTTATGTTTGTAAAGTGCTAACCAAGCAAACAGAGAACGTTATCAAAAAACGTGATGCAAAAAATTACAACTGTACTCCTACTGATTCTGATGGCAGCAAGACTGCACGGGTAGGTTGCAACTATAACGCAAACTGAAAAACCCGTGCACCGCACGGGTTTTTTTATGCATAAACGGAGGAATGGCACGTCATGAGTCAGGTCAAAATTTTTGATACCACCTTACGCGATGGTGAACAAGCACTACCCGCTAGCCTAAGTGCTCGCGAGAAACTGCAGATTGCCCTGACGCTTGAACGACTCGGTGTAGACATTATTGAAGCCGGCTTTCCGGTCAGTTCACCGGGTGATTTCGCCTCAGTGCAACAAATTGCACAGCAGCTTAAAACCTCGATCCCGTGTGGTTTGAGTCGCGCTGTAGCGGCTGACATCGATGCTTGCGGTCAGGCATTGCAAGTGGCAGAGCGCTTCCGCATTCATACCTTTATCGCTACGTCAGATATTCACGTCAATGCCAAACTACGCAAATCCCAAGACGATGTCGTTGAGATGGCGGTTGCCGCGATCAAACACGCCAAGCAGTATACCAATGATGTGGAGTTTTCCTGTGAAGACGCCGGACGCACTCACATTGATTATTTGTGCCGAATGGTTGAGTCAGCAATTACAGCTGGGGCAACCACGGTGAATATCCCTGATACGGTTGGCTATACGATTCCCAGCGAGTTTGGCGGGATCATTCAAACCCTATTTAACCGTGTACCGAATATCGACAAGGCGACAATCTCTGTACATTGTCACAATGATTTGGGTCTTGCTGTTGCCAACTCACTGAGTGCTGTTGAACACGGTGCTCGTCAAGTCGAATGCACCATCAACGGTATCGGTGAGCGTGCCGGGAATTGTTCACTCGAAGAAATTGTTATGGCGTTGAAAACACGCTACGCGCTTTTGGGCCTTGATACAAATATTGATACCCAGGAAATCACCCGTGCCTCACGATTGGTCAGTCAACTCTGCAATATGCCGGTTCAAGCTAACAAAGCCATTGTTGGCGCCAACGCGTTTAGCCACTCTTCAGGCATTCACCAAGACGGTGTTCTCAAAGCGCAAAACACCTATGAAATTATGACCCCTGAAAGTGTTGGCTTGAACAAGAACACATTAAATATGACGTCACGTTCGGGGCGTCACGTCATCAAACACCGCTTACATGAGCTTGGCTATCAAGATAGCGACTACGACTTGGATACTCTCTACGCTTCATTCTTGCGGTTAGCTGACAAGAAAGGCCAGGTGTTTGACTACGATTTGGAAGCATTGCTGTTTTTTGACCAGCAGCGACAAGAGCACGCACAGTACGAGCTAGAGTATTTGCACGCCAATGCTGGACGGAACATTATTCCCAGTGCAACGGTTACGCTAAATGTTGGTGGCGAACCTGTGACGGAGTCAGCCACCGGGAATGGCCCTGTGGATGCTGCGTTTAACGCAATCATCAAAGTGTTGGGGCACGACCAAGTGGAGATCGTCGACTTTAAACTTGACTCGAAGGGCGAAGGCGCAGACGCACTGGCACAAGTAAGTGTGGTTGCTGAATACAATCAGCGCCGATTCCACGGGATTGGCCTGGCAACTGACATTGTAGAATCCGGGGTGAAAGCTTTGATCCACGTTTTAAATAATACTTATCTCGCCGATCAAATCGACGAACAAAAACAACAAGTGAAAATTAAGGGCGTATAAATGAGCGAATACACAATTGCCGTTTTAGCGGGCGACGGGATTGGGCCAGAGGTGATGGCCGAAGCGGAAAAAGTGTTAAACGCTGTAGAACAGCGCTTTGGGATTAGTATTAAACGCAATGCCTATCCGGTTGGCGGCTATGCCATCGACAATCACGGTGAAGCACTGCCAGCAACTACTTTGTTGGGCTGTGAGCAGTCAGATGCCATCTTATTTGGGTCTATAGGCGGTCCCAAGTGGGACACATTACCTCTTGAACAGCGCCCCGAGCGCGCCGCACTGCTAACCTTGCGCAGTCATTTTGATTTATTCAGCAACCTACGGCCAGCTAAAATTTATCCCGGTTTAGAGGCCTTATCACCACTGCGCGCGGATATTGCTGCCAGTGGTGTCGATGTGTTGGTAGTGCGAGAACTGACTAGTGGTATTTACTTCGGGCAACCCAAAGGCAGAGAGGGCGAAGGTGAAGATACCGTTGCTTTCGATACGATGCGGTATACCCAAGCGGAAATCCGACGAATTGCCCACAGCGCATTTAAAGCGGCGCAATACCGACGCAAGAAGGTTTCTTCAGTTGATAAAGCCAATGTGCTGGTTTGTTCGCGATTATGGCGCGAAGTTACCGAAGAGGTTGCACAGGAATACCCGGATGTCGAGCTCGAACATATCTACATTGATAACGCCACCATGCAGCTGATCAAAGATCCTGCACAATTCGATGTCATGTTATGCTCGAACCTGTTTGGTGACATCATCAGCGACGAATGCGCCATGTTAACTGGCTCCATGGGTTTGTTAGCCTCAGCCAGTATGAATGGCGAGGGTTTTGGTCTCTACGAACCGGCCGGGGGTTCTGCACCCGATATCGCTGGCCAAGGTATTGCGAATCCAGTCGCGCAAATACTCTCGGCGTCAATGATGCTACGGTTTAGCTTAGGCCAAGCCGCGGCGGCTGACGCAATTGACGCAGCCGTTGTTCAAACGCTTGCCGATGGTGTTTTAACGGGCGAGTTACTCGATACAGCAAACCGACACAAAGCGGCAACGACGGCACAAGTCGGCGATGCTATTGTTCAACGCATTTTAGCGGCGGAGTAAGTTTCTATGGGTCGCACATTATTTGAAAAAATTTGGGATGCTCACGTTGTTCATCAACAGCAAAACGAAGTCTTGCTGTACATCGATCGTCATTTAATTCACGAAGTGACTTCCCCGCAAGCCTTTGCGGGCTTGGCTGTTAAAGGGCGCAAAGTCAGACGCCCGGATTTAACTTTCGGGACGATGGACCACTCAATATCAACCCGTTCGTTGGCAATTGACGCTTGCGGGCCTGAAAATCAACGCCAATTACAGACATTGGCGCAGAACTGTGCCGAACACGACATTACGCTTTACCCTGTGGGCCACCAAAAACAAGGGATTGTACATGTCATGGGGCCTGAATTGGGGTTGATTCAGCCCGGTATGACTGTTGTATGTGGTGACTCGCATACGGCCACGCACGGTGCCTTTGGCGCACTGGCCTTTGGTATTGGCACATCACAAGTTGAACACGTACTTGCGACGCAAACGCTCAAACAAAATCGCGCCAAAACGATGCTAATCAAGGTGGATGGAGAATTACCGCTGGGGGTCACTGCCAAAGACATTATCTTGGCGATTATTGGTAAAATTGGTCATGCCGGCGCAACCGGTCATGTGATTGAATACGCCGGCAGTGCCATCGCCAACTTGAGTATGGAAGAGCGCATGACCATCTGTAATATGAGCATTGAAGCAGGGGCCAAGGCGGGTCTGATTGCACCGGATCAAACCACGTTTGACTATCTAGCTGATAAAGAATTTGCGCCTAAGGGTGAGCTTTTCGAACGTGCAAGAATACACTGGCAAAGCCTGCACAGTGACGCTGATGCAGTATTTGATACCGTCGTAACCCTTGCCGCTCAAGATATCGAACCACAAGTTACTTGGGGTACCAATCCTGGGCAAGTAGTGAGCGTTAATGCACCTATTCCAACACCAGACAGTGCCGCCGATGATGTCGCACGCGAATCAGCGCGCAAAGCACTTGCTTACATGGGGCTCGCCGCCGGTGAAAAGCTTACAGATACAGTGATATCGCACGTCTTTATCGGCTCCTGCACTAACAGTCGAATCGAAGACTTACGAGCTGCGGCAACCATTGCCAAACAAGGCAAAGTCGCCGACGGTGTAACTGCAATTGTTGTCCCCGGTTCGGTAGCCGTCAAACAACAGGCGGAAGCTGAGTGTCTGGATCAAGTCTTTATCGAGGCAGGCTTTGAATGGCGACTGCCCGGCTGCTCTATGTGTTTGGGTATGAACGATGACGTCCTTAAACCCGGTGATCGCTGTGCTTCAACGAGTAATCGCAACTTTGAAGGGCGTCAAGGGCGAGGTGCTCGCACACACTTAGTCAGTCCAGCCATGGCCGCAGCCGCGGCGTTGCGCGGCAAATTTGCTGATGTTCGAGAATTTGATGGAGGAAATCACTAATGAGTGATGCAGGATTTCAACACCACACTGGTGCGGCGTGCCCATTGGATCAAGCCAACGTCGACACCGATCAAATCATCCCAAAACAATTTCTCACCGGCGTATCACGCGAGGGTTATGGTAAGCATTTGTTTCACGATTGGCGCTATCTGGACCAACACGAGCAGGTATTAAACCCAGAGTTTGTAATGAATTTCCCGCAACACAAACACGCTTCGGTATTACTCACACGGGAAAACTTTGGCTGTGGCTCAAGTCGCGAGCACGCGCCTTGGGCGTTACTTGATTATGGGTTCAAAGTAGTTATTGCGACGTCTTTTGCCGATATTTTTTATGGCAATGCGATCAACAACCAATTGCTCCCCATTGCACTGGATAACACAGCGATGGACCAATTATTTGCGGCTGTTGGTAATGACCCAAGTGTGCAGATTCGCATCGATTTGCAAAGCCAGACGGTAAGTTGTGCCGGTGTTACACACAGCTTTGAAATCGACCCACAGCACAAACATAACCTGCTGTTGGGGTTAGACATGATTGGCCAAACGCTAACACTGGATGACAATATTACTGCCTACGAGGCCAAACGCCACGCTTGGTTGTAAATGACGCTGCAAAGTTTGACTAAAATCAATCGCTAGCCCAATGGTTTTATTGGGTTTTTGCGATTCTTTGCTACACTATCAATTCACACGTTTAGCAAGGGTTCTCGATGTTAAAGCAAGTGCCTATTTCCGAATTAGTACCTGGCATGTATGTGAATCAAGTACTGAAGCAAGCCGGGCGGCTAAAAATGCGTTCTAAAGGCCTGGTTAAATCGCAGGCGACTATTCAGCAACTCAAAAACAAAGGAATTGAGTTATTAGAAGTCGACTTATCTAAAAGTCAGCTTCCCGAAGAGGCGCCGGAGCCTGCCTCTAGTGCTCCAGCACAAACAGAAGCGGCAAAACCTAAGGCCAAGCCCAATCGATTAGCCAAGCTAACGTCTGATGCGCTTTCTGATGCCAATGATTTGTATCTACAAGCCGTTATGATCCAAGGCGATTTTGTGAACTCTTTACAATCTGGAATCGCCGCCAACTTAGATGCGGTCACAGATCTTAGTCAGAATATTATCGATTCAGTGTTTGAAAACCCCAACGCAATTTCATGCCTGACCCTGATCAAAGACGCAGATGAATATTTGCTCGAGCACAGTATCAGTTGCTCCATTTTAATGGGCGTTTTTGCCCGGCATATGGAGTTTGACAAGTCGCTAATTGAAGAGCTCAGTTTGGGGGCCATGCTCATGGACATTGGTATGGCGACAATTCCAAAAGACGTGTACGACAAACCCGGTAAGCTCAACACACAAGAATGGCAAATTATGCAAGGGCATGTCGATACCGGTGTTGAACTACTCGAACAATGCGATGATGTGACTGACATCATTCGCGATATTATTCAAAACCATCACGAACGTATGGATGGCTCGGGTTATCCAGCGGGTAAACAAGGCCACGACTTATCAACGTATGCGCGGATGGCAGCAATCGTCGATTGCTACGACGCTATGATTTCAGATCGCGCCCATCAAAAGAGCCAAACTCCCACGCAGGTACTGCGCAAATTAATGGCCGATAGCGCGCTGGACCAAGCCTTAGTTCAGCAGTTTATTAAGTGCATCGGTGTGCATCCTATTGGTTCGTTAGTGAAATTAAAAAGTGAAAAGCTGGCCTTGGTCAGTTCACCAGGCAAAACCGATCCGCTCAGCCCCGTAGTAATGACCTTTTACAGCCTGCGAACGCAGATGCATTCTGAAATCAAGCGTATTGATTTGGCCAAAAGTACTGATGAAATTGTTGCTGCGGTGAAACCCACTGAGTTCAAAATGAATTTACCGAAGTTTTTCCGTGAAGTATTTATTCATCAAATACCGGATTAATGCGAGCAGCGCCCTACCAATCGGTTAGGGCTGCCATGGTAAATAGCTCATCGCGAAAACTTAGCACTACGCGCTGGGGTTCTATATTGACGAGCTGAACCTCATCGGTAATCCACTCGCCTTCGTACAATTGCTGGCCATTGACCCTTACCCAACGATTGTTGCGTGCACTGGCATACATATGTGCGGAGAATTCCATTGCCGGCAGTTGAGTGAGCAGGCGCGCAGGTAACTGGTCGACGCGTGGGATATCGTCTCTGACCGTCACTCGCGTCTCAGGCTCATCATCAACAGGGCTGTTTTCCAAATCTTCTAACGCTCGGTTAAACCGTTCGAGTAACTCAGGCGATACAGCGGCTAACTCATCTTCGGTTGACGCTGGCGTTTGTGTGAGAATTTCACCTTCATCCTCGGCACTCGACTGCTCGGGCTCAACAACCGCTACGGAGTCTTCATCCGGTGGCGTTATCTCAGTTTGAGCCTCCGGTTCAGGTAGTGCTTTGTCACTCACAGGTGTGGCCTGTTCAGCAACTTCGGCCGGTTCTACGACTGGACTTTGTTGCTGTTCGGCTTCAGCCGGTGGCACTTGGATTTCTGTCGGCGTTTCTGATGCTATGACCGCTTTTTCGGTCAACCAACTCGGAGCAATAGCTACTGTGGCACCAATGGTTAACCCCAGCATTACAACGCCGGCAACAACGCCCACTTGCTTTACATAAATCTGCCACATACTGGGCAACTCGTTCACCGACGGCAAAAACAGACTGCGATTGAACTGCTCAGAAAGTTTAGTATCCACTTGACTTGCATGGTCGTATTCGCCCTGTAGCAGTTTTTGCGTCATCGACGATGGCGGTTTAGCTTCAGGCTCTAGTTCCAACGACTGCTCGGTATCTATCTCAATACTGAGCACCCCCATTTCCGCTAACCCAGTGATCATGTCTGCACTGCGGACCAAACCGACTTTGCGAATTTTAACCGGGCCATTTTGTTCAACCACTTGGGTAATCATCATGCCAGGCTGGAGTTCTTTGATTGGGATGATCTTAAGCATAAAGACCTCCCAAGCCATAGCCGGCGGCAATGGCCACCACGAATAGGCCCGCTAACAGATAATCAAAGCGACGACTGCGGCGTTGCGCCACTACGTCATCACCCAAAATCTGTTTGGCTGCGGCCAATAACACATGCTTTCTCACCACCGGCGCTTGTATGGTAAACGACAAGGTTAATGCTCTATCACACAGCAAATTAATCACCCGAGGAATTCCTCCAGTGATGCGAAAAACTGCGGCAATAGCACTGCTATTAAAGACACTCCGGTCACCACCCGCCACTTCTAGACGGTGCGCCATGTAGGAACCCACTTCAGTTTCGGTTAACGGCAAAAGGTGATAGCGCGCGGTGATCCGCTGAGCGAGCTGACGCAATTCATTGCGCTTTAATAGTTGTTGTAATTCTGGTTGGCCAATTAATACAACTTTTAATAACTTTTCGCGGTTCGTTTCCAAGTTGGTAAGAAGTCGCAATTGCTCTAATACTTCCGGCAGTAAATGCTGTGCTTCATCAACAATAAGCACAGTGTTTGTGCCCTTCTCATGGTTTTCTGCAAGCTTTTTCAATATCGCATCTGTGTAGTGCTTGAGACTCTCCTGACGCTCACCAACTTCAATACCGAGCTCGTCACAAATAGTCGCCAAAAGCTCCAACGCAGACAGAGTCGGATTGAGGATCATGGCCACTTGAGTGTTATCCGGTAATTGTTGCAGCAGCTTGCGTGAAACGGTTGTTTTACCTGTGCCGACTTCCCCGGTAAGCATTACAAACCCACCTGACTCGCGCAATCCGAAGGTAAGATGAGCGAGAGCCTCTTTGTGGCGCGGACTCATATAGAGATATGCAGGGTTTGGAGCGATTGAAAAGGGGTTGTCTTTTAAACCAAAATAATTGAGATACATGAGTGAAAAATTCGTTATACGTCGAGGCTTAAACTAGCGACTTGCCCTGCAGATGTCAAAGGAATGCGTCGTGCTAAATAAGTTAGCCAACTTTAGGCATGCAAATGCTACAATGTGCAAATGATTTATAAGGTACACACAGACAATGTTTGATCAGCTCGATCTCGATGACGCGCTATGCGCAGCAATGGTAAATATGGGTTTTACAGCGCCCACTACGATTCAGAGTTTAGCCATTCCCAAAGCGCTTGAAGGGCAAGACTTGATGGCTTCTGCCCCCACTGGAACAGGGAAAACCTTGGCGTTTTTATTACCCGCTTGCCAGTATTTATTGGACTTTCCGCGTTCTGAGCCTGGCACTGCCAGAATTTTAATTTTGTCACCCACTCGCGAGCTTGCACTGCAGATCCACGAACAAGCCAAGGCTGTAACGGCCAATACTGCGTTGACTTGCGGTGTTATCACCGGCGGTATCAATTACGGTACTGACAAAGAAACGCTAAGCCAAAACTTAGACATCTTGGTGGCTACGCCAGGCCGGTTGTTTGAGCATATTGAGAAAGAAAGTGCTGATTGTCGCGATATCGAGTGGCTCATATTAGATGAAGCTGATCGCATGTTAGATATGGGATTTAGCGGCATTGTTAATCAAATCGCTGCGGAAGCTCGGTGGCGTAAACAAACCTTATTGTTTTCAGCAACACTTGAGGGTAAAGGTTTGCGTCAGTTTGCGCGGGATATTATGGAAGAGCCTGCTGAGATTAACGCCGAGGTGTCGCGTAAAGAAAAAGCCAAGATATTGCAGTGGTATCACTTGGCCGATGATGCCGCACACAAATATGCGTTGCTCAAACACATACTCAGCGAACAAATTACCACTGCGATTGTATTCGTCAAAACGCGTGAGCGGTTGCAACAGTTAAAAGACCAGCTCATGCGCGATGGCTACGATCTATGTTATCTACAGGGTGAAATGCCACAAGATCGACGCAATGCGGCGATGGCTAAATTCCGCTCGGGTGAGGCGCCGATATTAGTTGCAACGGATGTTGCCGCGCGTGGCATTGACGTGCAAAACGTCAGTCATGTCATCAACTATGACTTACCGCGAACCGCTGATGTTTATCTGCACAGGATTGGTCGCACTGGCCGTGCGGGTGCAAAAGGTACAGCGATATCACTCGTTGAAGCCCACGATTTTGCAATGATGGGAAAAATTGCGCGCTACACCAAAGACGTGATTAAAGCACGCGTTATTGACGGTTTACGCCCTCAACACAAAGCGCCAAAAGTGCAGAAAAAGCCCAAGAACAAGAAAACTACAGCGAAAAAAGCCAAGCGAACTAAACGCTAGTCACTGACAAGTAAAACGAGTAATTAATCACCATGAAACAAATCGTGTTAGCAACTGGTAATCCTGGCAAAGTGGCTGAGTTTGAACAGCTTTTCGCTAAGCACAATGTGGTGTTCGCGCCGCAATCGGAATATCAAGTATCTGAAGTTGCCGAAACGGGTACAACGTTTGTAGAAAATGCCATTATCAAAGCGCGGCACGCCGCCGCACAGACTGGCCTGCCCGCCATAGCCGATGATTCGGGTTTAGTAGTAGATGCGTTGCAGGGCCAACCGGGCATTTATTCGTCGCGTTATGCGGGTGACGATGCTACCGATGATGCCAATATCGATAAGCTATTAAGTGCACTCGATGGCCGTGCTAATCGTCGCGCGCACTTTTATTGCTGCCTAGTTTTCATGCGTCATGCAGCCGATCCTGTCCCTATTGTGTGTGAAGGCTATTGGTGGGGAGAGATTGATTATCAGCGCCGCGGTGACGGTGGCTTCGGTTATGATCCGGTGTTCTATCTACCTTCGTTAAGTCAGTCCGCGGCACAACTGAGCAAATCAGAAAAAAGTGCGATCAGTCATCGCGGTCAAGCACTAGCTGCACTGATTGAGAAAATGCGAGATAGCCTTGCGTAACCCCGCATTAGGCCTCTATATTCACGTTCCATGGTGTGTACAAAAGTGCCCTTATTGTGACTTTAATTCGCATACCCTGAAACAGTCGCTCCCCGAGGCGGAGTATGTCGCGCATTTGCTCGACGATTTAGCCGCTGATGCACATTTGATTGACGACCGTATGGTCACAAGTATCTTTATTGGCGGCGGCACTCCTAGTTTGTTGTCCGCTGAGGCAATCGCGACTCTACTTGCCGGTGTCCGCCAGCGTGTCGCCCTATCCCCCAGTGCTGAAATTACCCTTGAGGCTAACCCTGGCACAGTGGAGAGTGAGCGCTTCACTGGTTATCAGCAAGCGGGTGTCAACCGCATATCTATTGGTATCCAAAGTTTTCAGCACCAGCACTTACAACGACTCGGGCGTATTCACGACGCAGCACAGGCTCAGGCTGCTGCCGGATATGCCCGCAGTGCCAAGCTGCGATCGTTTAACTTAGATTTGATGCATGGGTTACCAGAGCAAAGTTTAGAAAATGCCCTCGGTGATTTGCGCACCGCAATTGGTCAGAACCCGCCTCATCTTTCTTGGTATCAACTGACACTTGAACCTAATACTCCCTTTTATTCTCGCCCTCCGGAACTTCCCGATGACGATTTATTATGGGAGATCCAAGCGCAAGGCCATGCGTTACTCGAAGCCAACGGTTATCGTCAATACGAGATATCGGCCTATTCTCAAGCGCACCATCAGTGCCAGCATAACCTCAACTATTGGCGCTTTGGCGATTATTTAGGTATCGGTTGCGGTGCGCATGGGAAAATTACCAATGCGACTGCGGGCACCATCACTCGAACCGTTAAAGTCAAGCACCCTCGCGGTTATATGCAATTGAACCGTGATTACCTCGATCAACGTCATCTGGTCGCGAGCGAAGATCGTCCGTTCGAATTTTTTATGAACCGTTTGCGCTTAGTCGAGCCTTGCCCCAAAGAAGAGTTCTCTGCATTCACTGGCATTGAAAATGACGCGACTATAAGTCGAGCAATACAGACAGGGTTTGAACAAGAGTTGCTTACAGAAACAGCCGACGCTTGGCAGGTCACTGCCAAGGGCCGGCGTTATCTGAATTCGCTATTAGAATTGTTTGTGTAATTACACCGCGAACGATTTAGCCTGTTGCACGGAATCAATTGCTGCGCCTATACAGCGCAATTCGCCGATAATCTACGCAGTAATCGAGTGGTATTTAGTAGGTTTCTACAATGATATCGTATGCTTCGAATTGCTTTATCGAACCCCGTAACTGTTCTTCAAGCTCATTTAAGTGTTTGATTTTATGACAAAACCACTTGGCCTTATCGCGCAAGTTCTCGGCCCTTGAGCCCATTTCATCCTCAAGCTCTACAGACATTTGCTCAAGCCGCTCTTCTAGCGCGCGCATGCGCTCTTCGGTGTCTCCATCACCGGTATTTAAGCCGCTAATGGCCGATAAAATACCGCCGAGTGATGTGCTAATGGCCTCGCCTAATTGTGCCTCAATTTGCTGGTCAACAAAGTCATCCACCTGCTCTAGAGAGCCTGGCGCAATAAAGTAATGATTACTGGCGTAGCGGAATTTGTCGCGGATCTTGTCTTTGGCGCGCCGCATCGCATTTTGCAGTTTTTCGTAGCTGTCGTGATCGACGCCGACGATGCCTTGATACACTTGCTCGATAGTATCGATGGCCAGCTCAACGCCCTCACTGGCGAGCACTACCATCTTAGGAACCACGTAGTGCATCCCTTCTGCATAATTGTTCAATATGGCTTGCTGCTCAGTGTTTAAATCTATCCATTCGCCACCGATGAAAAGCTGGCTTTTGTGATTGATTTGTAAGACTGTGCGCGACTCTTCCAAGACACGCAGTTGGCTATTGTTAACCACAACACCATAGTTAAAATCAATTTTACATTTCACCCCGGCGTAGCTGTCGCCGCTGATCACCAGCAAACCGACTAACCCCAAAAGAGTGACTAAACGTTTCAACATATCAATACAAAGATTACTCCAATGTGTGTAGTCTGAACGGTGTTATTTCGCTTTGCAATAGCGATAAGACCAGCACAGGAATATCTTCGCTAACTGACAGTAGAACGCCAATCACCGCGCTTTTTTGTGCGTACAACGCGCCAACATAGCGACCCACAACCACTGAACACTAAAGCCAGAAGAACACTGAACAATAACGGCTCAATAGTCAGTGGAATGCCCGGCTTAAAATTGCGCCATACCGCAGGTAAGTGCTCGGCGTTCGCGGGGTTGATGAAATAGAGTAGCGCTTGAAAGTAATGTGCATCACGCAAATAAACAAGATCACCTCGTAGTTTTTCCGTTTCCACCAACATGGTTTGTTTATTCTGCGCATCTGCTCGAATGACCGGGTCACTGTTGCTCAACCACTGCGCAAGCAATGTGTCTACCGACGGGTAACCATTGTTGCTGGCTAATATCTCAAGCGCGTCAATTTGTTTCTGATTAGCGTCGATATATCCAGATAAATACTGCACGTACTGTTGGTTGAGAATGGGCACTTGAAACAACAGCAGTAACACTGCCGCAAACAGAAGTTTACTCACAAGTTTGGCAATCATAGTATTACTCGGTAACTACAGCGCACCCACTATAGAACTATTCGTTTGGCAATGCATCTCTTACGAGCCGCACAAATACAAAGCGGTCTTTGTCTTTAAGTGAGTTACTCGAATTAAAGAAGGCCACAACCCAAGCGCGTTGCGGATCAGATACCGAAGGTGTTGACGTCCAAAAGTCATCTTCGGGCGTGTCGGGAAAAAATGAGGTATTAATCGACGGTCGCACACACTGGCGCTCAGTCAGTGTTGCTAACTCCTTTATATTCGGAACACGCCAGCCCAAGGTGCTCTCGAGCTCATAACCATGTGCAACCTGTAACGCTTGCTGCCATGTCAATTGCTCAGCATCCCCCTCACACGTGTTGCCGTCCCAAGTTTGGCCAATGGCACAACGCATCCACACCAGACCCGTGCGTTGATGTTTAATCTGTTGAGTGGTTAATTCAATAAACTCATTCGTGGGTGTAGTGGGCGGAATGTTCGCTAAGCAAGTTTGTGCCATTGTGCCAGCGGAGAAACACAGGCCGCTCAGTAATAATACTATAGTTTTGATTCGCATCAGCATCTTATGGCCTCCCCGCCCGAACAAGACGGATCCGTGCGGCATTGCGCTTATTCAAAAAATTGTCAACGCCGGTAGCAAAGTCAATGGCCCACGCGGCTTGCGCCTCTTCGTCTTGGACGCCATCAGCGTTGGGTTGTACTGTCCAATACCACAACGGTGCTTGGGATAATTGCCCCGTTTCTGGAAAGTAACTCTCATCGACCAATGGTGTATTGATCACCCCGTAATGAACAATTGACAATAGCTCATCATGAGACGGTAAGCGCCAATCGAAAAAACCACACAAACCTTCGGCATTCACCGCGGCGATGTATGCCGACGTATTGCACTCAGCTAGTGTACACACGGTATCCGCACCATTGCGCTCCCCTTCGAAACCACCGTTATCTTCTTCCTGATACCACGAATACAAGTTATCAGTAGCGTGTAATCCAGCCGCAGCGGTTTTAATTTCCCACACGTAACCAGTAATATTATCCCGCACGCAGCGCCAGGGCTGTGTTACGTCATCAACTTCATCACCATTTTGATTGAGGCGGGTAAAATCGAAGCCCTGCAATCCTCGCCCGGCTTTCTCTAGCAAGCCACTTTCGGCAATTTTATCCTGCCCTCGCTGTCCATCTTGGCCTGGAAACTGGTTTTGATGAACCGCAGTGATCTGCTCTTCTGTGGCTTGTTGGATAACACCTGTATCATTTAATGCAGTGAGCGGCTGCTGCTGCACTGATACGTTGATACTGTCTTCAACATTATTGCCAAACGCATCGGTAACACTCAGGCTTATGATCAACGTCGTTGGCGTTTCAACATCGGGCGCGGTGGCAAAAGTACTGACATTACTGGGCTGGTCAATATCTAAAACCTCGCCAGTGTCGTTGCGCCATTCGACAGTGAGTGGTAAGCCACGCGGCACTGAAGTCGAGGCTGAGCCATTGAGAATAATTGACTCGCCGCTGAATACCGCGTGATCAAACCCTGCGTTCACCAATGGAAGCGTATCGCTTTCACTTTGAATATTTAAACTAATATCAGTGGAAGCTGAGGCTAATTCTGTATCGGTCACCGTTAATCGAAAGCCCAGCGTTTGCGACTCAATAGCAATTGGTGTGGTAATTGATAAGGTTGCAGCATCGGTTACGACACCACTTAAGACATTTTGTCCGGCAATTTGTTGCCACTCGTAGGCAATAATTGCATTGATCGAAGTATCGTCCGGATCGACACTGCCACTGCCATCCAGCAGCAGCGTTTCACCCGCAGGGAATACGCCGGGATCTAGGCCTGGCCAAGCGTCTAGCTGTATATCCGCAACCGGAGCTTCGTTTACTGGAGCAACTGTTATCACCACCTCATCGCTCGCAGAGTTGCCCGATTCATCGGTTACCCGAAGTGTAAAAGTATAAGGCAGCAGCTCTGTGGTTGCAGGTGCTGTGACTGTAGCATCGGGTACGGACCGATCAGGATGATCAATGGTAATCACCGGAGACGAAGACCAAACGTAGGTCAAAGAGCTTGAATTGGTTTGAACTTGACCGCTTAACGTGAAAGTTGACAACTCACTGACTTGACGATCGACACCGGCATTGACAAATAGTGATTGTCGCGGTGGTTCATCACTGCCACCGCCACCGCATGCGAGCAACGTCGCACACATACACAGGTAAACAAGTTTTCGCCATTGATTAGTTATACTTCGCATTTCACACTAGCACTGAAAACAGAATATCAATGCCTCAGCAAATCACACGCCAAAGTCGCACAACTTAAGCGTTTTGTGAGCGACGCTCGCGATCTTCAGTCACTTTGACTTGCAACGACTCATGCTGTTTTTTACTTGCTGCAACATCAGTAACGTCATAAATCATCATACTGATATTATCGACGGTGCCTGTAGCCGATACCAATGGTGCCAGTGTGATATTTTGGTACATGTAATCTTCCCCACCGGTAATGGGGCGATAGTTTGGAAATTTAAACAAGTAAGGACGCTGCTCCCACGTCATAAAAGCACGTGTGCGCAGCTCAAATACCGGTTTACACTTTTGCGCAAACCATTCGCGTTGAATGTTGGGATACAACTCAAACAATGACTTATCACGGACTTCACTTGGTAGCATACCGCTGTGACTTTCCATGAAGCCATTCCAAACTTTGACTTCATAGGCACGATTCAGTACCACAATGCCGACGTCGACCGTTTGCAACATATCCATCATCCAATGAAACTCTAGTAAGTCCTCAAGATTGGTATCGGTCATCGCGTTAATCCTCTAACAAATGGGCGAGTTTGGCGTTCATAGTCTCCATTGAATCTTCCGTAAATAGCAAAACTAAATCGCATTGAACATTGTACCCCTCTAGACCGTAGCTGAGTTCAATTGCCAAGGTTCGCTTCCACTTCATTTTGTTTGCGGTAATCAAATCGCCAACACTTTGGTGCTGTCCTAAAACCACAGGGTGACCTTGACTGAAGGATAAATCCATCTGGTTAGCCAAGCCCGCTAAACACGTGCCGATTAATAAGCTTGCGGCATCCATTAACACTTCCAGTTGCAACTGATCATCCACTTCACCGGAAATATTGAGGATTTTTGCCACATCGCCAAAGCTGGAGTCACTTAATATACACAACGCTTCACCACTTACCCCCGGCCCCAAGAAACCTTGGCATACCGCAGAAACTTGTTCGTGCATTTCTATATCTGAAAGCATCATGTGCAACTCGGAAACTTCGATCAAATTGACGTTGGGTATCGGTAATTCAACGAAAACATTCATGATCCGAGCGAGGTGGTCACCGGCCTGACCCATGGCAATATTAGTGATCTCTTGATAACAGTCACGAATTTCAGGATCGAGGTCTTGGGTCGCCTGCTCCTCTGCCTCGGGCTTGATAATGTTATTGGTTGTGAGCACCTGCAGCAGCACCGCTGAATTGACGGGCTTCTTGATAAAATCGATAGCACCAAGATTTTTAACGCGCTGGTGCGCTTCAGGTTGAATATCACCGGATATTACCACAACCTTGGTATTGAGCTGTTTTTGTTGAATCGCTTGAAGCGTTTGATAGCCATCCATCACAGGCATATTCAAATCCAGTAGCAATAACTGGCCTTTACCTGCCTCAAGCGCTTCGACCGCCTCACGGCCATGTTTTGCAAAGTGAATGGCGACTTCCCAATCTTGCGGCAGACATTTAGCAACTTGCTTGCGGGCAACCATCGAGTCATCGCAAATTAAAACTGAGTACATCTTGTGCTTGTTCCTTACCGCTCGAGAGATTGTGCCTGTTATCTAGATTAAGTATTAGTCCATCAGAACTATTTTGCCAGTCCTCGCTGAGCAATGTTTCACCTTAGTATAACGGCAGCATTTAACAATGCTTGATGAACGATACGCGAGCTAACCAAAAAGCAATGGAAGAACTACTGCTGTCGCGATCCCATTTATGCACAAGGCCAATGTCGCTACTGCTGTCGTGGTTTGCCCCATTTGAACGGCCCGCGCAGTGCCAATAGCATGCGCGGCAGTGCCTAGACCAACGCCCGCTGCGATCGGGTTGGTAATGTTAAAAAAGCGAAATAACCAGGGCGCAAAAACGGCACCGACCAAGCCCGTTAATATTACAATCACCGCCGCCAGAGCGGGAATACCACCGATGGCGCCCGCTACATCAATGGCCAGTGGAGTGGTTATTGATTTTGCTAACAAGGTCATTTGCAAATCTTCCGGTGCCTCGATGCTCCACGCGAAAAGCCAAGCACTGCCCGGTGCTGCTATGCCACCGGCGATTATTGGTAGCCACACGCGCCAACCATAATGCCTAATCACTTGGATTTGTTGATACATAGGGATCGCCAGAGCCACTGTTGCTATATTCAACAGCCAGGAAAACCAGTGGGTGGCTTGCAAGTAGTTCGTCAATGATATTCCCAGACTAAAAATGAGTACCGAAATAGCCGTGGCACTCGTCACGATCGGGTGCAATAACGGCTGACTTCGACTGATCTTATAAAGCCAAAGACCCGCGCAATATATCCCCCCGGTTACCACAGACCACAGCATCACTTGCACAATATGTTCAGTGCTCATGTTTATCCTTAAGCAAGGTATTCACCCATGCGGCTAAAGCCACACCCACCACTAACGTTGACACGACAATCGCGACAAATAATGTCAACCCATTGGTCTTTATCACATCAGTAAATTGCCAAACCGCGATCACTGCAGGTACAAAAAACAGTGGCATATGGACAAGGAGTGGTCGTGCAGTCCGCTGCAATGCATTAGGTACCTTGCCACAGACACAAAGACAAAACAGCAACAACAATAACCCCAATATTGCAGCCGGAAGCCTAACGGGTAAGAGTGTGCTCAGCCAAGCGCCGGCAAGCAGACATGTAACAATAGCCACACCGGCGGCCAATAAACGGATAGCGTCGTTAACCATGATTCCCCCACATTCCGCAGAGTCGCAGTGTAACTGATTTAAGGTCGTTGGGGATATTTTGTTAGATTTTCGTCTTACTGCTTAGATAACGCTCGCTAGCCTCGTCCAGCAGCATTTTGTATTTGCGGCTAACACGCAGCTCTTGTTGATTGTTCAATTGCACGTGATAACTGCCGTTTTTCGCTGGCTTACACAATGTGACGTTTTCAAGATTGACCAAACTAGAGCGGTTGATACGCACGAATCGATAGGGTTTCAGTTGTAGCTCCAGCGCCCGAAGTGTGGTGCGTAAAATATGATTTTCAGTCGGCGTGTGCACACACATGTAATCACCGGCCGCTTCAATCCATAACACATCATTGACAGGGAGTTGCAGCCATGCAGCACCGTTTTTTAAACTTAAGGTCGAATTGACTGATTGTTGTGGTTGAGATTTGCCTTGCTGAGGCTGAGTTGCTAAGTGCTGCTGCTGATTGAGTTTAGCTATTGCGCGTTTGAGGTGCGCGGTATCGATGGGCTTCAACAAGTAATCCAGAACCGGGTAATCAAACGCCTTCAGGGCGAAGTCGATATGCCCAGTAGTAAAAATCACCGGCGGGATTTTCTGTTGATTGCGCTGCATTTCGTCGAGGAATGCAAAGCCGCTGATACCGGGTAAATCAATATCCAAAAACATTGCATCAAAATGTTGCTGCGCAAGCGCATCTTGGGCCGCATAACAATCGCCACAGCTTACAATATTCAGATCCGTTGCCAACTGTGACAAGTGAATTTCAAGGCCTTGCCGTGCTAAGGCTTCATCATCGACAATGAGTAGCGAAGTCATAGATTTTTGGGTGTCCCTCAAGTGGAGAAAAAAAGGGCTGAATATGACATTGCAGCCCAACTTACCAGGAATTAATACACACTTACTGCTATATGTATTTGCCGGGTCACTACTCCGACTCTTTGAGTGTAGTTAATCACAGGTTTGCCGCTAGGCCGCTGTGATGAACTCACTGACTACTGGGATAAAACGACAAATTCCGTACACTAGTTGCACAGAGTTTATCGCCCCCGCTATTCTCCAGACCGGCGCGCGGTCAATACACCATTATTACTACGAGCCTTTGCTGCTAAAGTACTGGCCGTTAAATTGGCGTTATGTGTGCGGGCAAAGTCTTGTGCTGACTCACCATTACACATTAAACCCTCATCTATCTGTTTATAGCTTAGACGACTTCTCTTCACTGCGCGATGTAATGCTAATCGACTATCACTCTTTAGCGCAGCGCAAATGCGCACTAAGTCTTTTTCGAGTGCAGGATCGAAATTGCCTGCGGTGGCACTGAGTGGGGCAAGGGCAATTGCCGCTGCGGTGGTCAGAATCAAACAAACGCGTTGGGTAGCTGCTTTCATAATATTTTCCTCATTAAGCACGATGGGAGATGTGCACCCCAAACGTTAGACAAAAGCCTCGGGTAAATCTTGTCATAATCGGCAACATACACCTATTTGAGCTAACGCGATTAACGCTCGATAAGTGTCGATAAATGGTCGAATAGGCAGGGGATTGAACGAAAGTGCGACACAATTTGTAACGTAGGTGAGTTACTTGCTGTCATTGGCCACTGACAGATCGCGTTAGGCTGAGAGAAGCAACACCGCTGTGAGTTTGGTGAATTTGAATAAAGGACTGTTAACTGGCATCTCAGAATTGATGCCAGTTAGATAAAGAATATTAAAATGCGCTGTCTTGGTGAATTTTGATAAACAGAGGGGTACCGACCTTGGAGTAGTCGATTTTGTACTCTTTACCGTTTAGCGTCTGCACAAAAATGAGCGTCTTTTCGTCGCCAAAAACATCGCTTGTTGTAACGTCAACAAGCTCCATGTCCATCATTTTTGCTTCGCGCTTGTTGTCAGGTATTTTGCCTTCGTACTCTTTAATCCCTCTGTGTGTAACCACAACAGCCGGATAATCATCACCATTTAAAACTAGTAAATCCAACTTACGGATTTTGTGGATCAAGGTGTTGCGTCCACTCACTAAAAACGGCTTTTCTGTCATTATTATTATCTCCACACGCGTTTTTGATCAGGCTACTCTCGAAGATAGCAAAGAAATATTATTGTTGCACTAGTAAAACCGCTTAATCATTGACTTTTGGCGGGTTTACCAACGCTTGGTGACGGGGCTCTTGCAAAAATTGTTGGTCGGTTAAGCTGTGCAAAAATGCCTTGAGATCCTGATGCTCGCTTTCTGTTAGTGCAAAGCCCTTGATAAATTGACTCTTCAAAGGACTCTCTACACCAGCGCCAAGTCCACCCGCTGCATAAAAAGCAATAACACTATCGAGAGTGGGTAACGAGCCATCGTGCATATACGGCGCAGTAACGGCAATATTGCGCAATGTAGGTGCTCTAAAGCGCCCCATATCGGATGGATTCATGGTGATTTCAATCAACCCTTGATCACTGCTAGGGTACGCCCCATGCCCATCAATATTGTAAAGCCCCGTATTGTGAAACGGACGTAAATCGAGCTGTTGAAATGCGTGCTGACTTGATTGAGAAAAATTAAAGCCACCATGACAGTGAAAACACTCTAATCGTTCAGAAAAAAACAACTCCATACCGCGCAGCTCAGCCTTGCTTAGCGCGTTATCGTCCTGTCGATATGCATAGTCGTCAAAACGCGAGTTGAACGACGTTAAGCTGCGCACATAGCTCGCAAGAGCTTTAATGATATGATCCCACTGAGGTTGAGGTTGTTCAAAAGCGGCGTCGAATAAACGTCGGTAGTCATCAGTATTGAAGCGCGCCAATACAATATCTTTTTTACCCGTTATTCCCATCTCCACCGGATGTTCACCGAACAGCGGGATCATTAACTGCTGCTCAATTGTGTTTAATCCGTCGTGTGCCCACGTCAGTGAGCCGTTGTATGCCACATTGACAAGTGCCATTGCATTGCGCTTGACAACATCACCGGTGGAACCTGTTGAGTGACGGCGCGGTTCACTGAACGCTAATTCTGGCATATGACAGGTAGAACAGCTCATCGCGCCATTACCCGACAACGCCGGTTCAAAAAACAACGCCTTACCTAAAGTGACCTTCGCCTCCGACATAGGATTATCTGTCGGTACATTGGGGCTAGGGAAACCCGCAGGAATATCCCACTCATAATGGTTTGACTGTAACTGCACGGTGAACTGCCACACTGCCGCTGCAATTGCGGCTACTGCGCAGACTATTGCTGCGTATCTAATCACCCTGCCACCTTATCACGTTGCTAGTTTGCAAATTGTGCCACAACACATCACAGCTTGACTCATTGTCACGGTGGAACATACAGCCTCCCATAGCGGTTGGCTCAATGTCTTTCAACAAAGCAGCAATATCAAACACAAGCGTATTATTGGCGCTGAGTTTGTTAAGCGATACCTGCAAGCGATTAGGCTGCTGACAAGCCTGTTCAGGCGGCCTCATGCTCGATGCACTCTGGCAACCAATGCTGCCGAGGTGATACGACCAACCCAAGCTTCCTAACTCATTGCTGTTGGTGCGCATATCAAAACGAACAAACTTAAATCCCATGCGCCACGACCAAAACATTTCCGGAATATTCAATGGCGAAGGTTGCGTTAGGGGATTTAAATGATTGCTGTGGAAAGGTACGGCTAGGGTAAAGCGCAGTTGGGTGGCTCGCTGCCAGAGCGCCGGTGTGACATCCAGTTCAATGCTATGATGCCGGAGTAATTCATTGTGTGCTGTGCATTGTTGCTCAAACCACAACAATGCAACTTGCTGAGTTTGCCAGTCTGAGGTTAACAAATTGACTGCTTGCCAGGCATTTGTTTCAGGGTCAAACAATTGCCATTCGGAGGTAAAAAACGCAAGACGTTCTAGTTGCCATAGATTTTGCCCATGGGTGAAAGAATCTGCACAATCAAGTGACTGACTGGCATAGTGTAAACGCATCGGTACACGCGTATGCAGTTGCCGATCAAACACTTGAACAGCTTGCTGCGCAACGGATTCGGCGTTATTGGGTTGGCAACCAAACAAACTCAAGACACTCACACACAGTATGATTACGTATAATTTTGCTGTATTTCTCATCGCCTTTTTTAGTTGCACACTATTCATCCACCCACATTTTCCTGATACTTTGTTTGCTCTGCTTCTTTACATTCGTTGGAATGTCTTGCGTAAACAAGGGTATGTTATGCAATTTTTAAAACGCCGTAAGTGCGCTCCTCTATTTATCATGCTGACAGCTGTGCTGTTCAGTCAAGTCAGTCTGGCGCATAGCGAAAAAGAAAAAGCGCGTTTTGTTGCTGCAAGTGGTGAAGATGTTGGCACTTGCAACAATCGCTTCCGGCCTTGTAAAACCATTGCATATGCCGTCCAGCAAGCCAATAAAGGCGATACTATTTTAGTAGCAGAGGGTGAATATCAAATTGCGGATGAACAGGACCTGTTGTACCTAATATCTGATATGCAACCGGTTCTCGGCGGTTTTAATACGGTTGACAACTATCAAGTACAACAACCCAGTCTATTTCGTTCGGTTTTGGTAGGAGTACCGCTGCAATACGCAGATACCCTCTACAGTAAAGGCTTTGACGTAATCGTAGATAGCAAAGGCATCGATCAGGGAGCTTTGCAATTGAGCCTTGAGGCGATTGAATTAATGCAGACTGCCCAGGCAGCTTCGCCCTGTGAGGCGGGCAATTCAGCGGGTTTCGAATGTGATGGCGTATCTTTGTTGGGTCGGGTACCGCTGGGCGCAATGCCAACTAACAGTAGTTCAGCGAATGATATTTGGGGCCACGTTGACCTCAATACGATGGATGAATACGCGATTATTGGCTTGCGACGAGGTATCGCCGTGATAAATGTTACCGATCCTGAAAATCCTGAGGTTGTAGGCTCGGTTAATGGTCAATCAACGACTTGGCGTGACATTAAAGTTTATCAATATTACTCGAGTAATGAGCAGCGCTGGAAAGCCTACGCATATGCCGGTGCCGATAGTGTTACTGAAGGCTTAACCATTATCGATTTATCCGGTTTACCTAACAGTATTGAGTTAGTAACGCGCACAACCGAGGACACACGCGCGCACAATGTCTACATCAGTAACGTTGATTACACGACTAACACGGTGTTACCGAATCGTTCAGCGTGGTTACATATCACCGGCAGCGAGAACAACGGCGGTTCATGGCGGACGTTTGAGCTGCGCAATGCGACTTCGCCGAACTCAATCTATGATTTAGCCGGCGCGACTCGCAACGACTATACCCATGATGCTTCGTCAGTGCTAATTGATGATACGCGGGCCGATCGCGATTGTGTGCATACACAAGATGGCGTGTGTAATGTGATGCTAGACTTTAACGAAAATGAGCTGCGCTTATGGGATCACACATCATCGCGCTCTGCCACTGAACTTGGCAGTGAAAGCTATCCTAACGCAGAATATGTGCATTCAGGCTGGTGGAGTGAAGACAAGCAATACGTAATTTTACACGATGAACTAGACGAGCAGCGCCGCGGTCTAAACACAACGGTTCACTTCTTTGATATTAGTGATCTCAATTCACCGCAACTGGTTCAGTCGTGGGTTGGTCCAACACGTGCGATAGACCATAACGGCTTTACCAGAGGCAGCCGCTATTACATGTCCAACTACGAACGCGGTCTCACCATATTGGACATCAGTGCCCCTACTGCCCCATCACAAGCTGGTTATTTCGACACGTATGGCTCGTCAAATAACGCCTCATTTAACGGCGCTTGGGGTGTTTATCCTTATCTTCCAAGTGGCAATATTTTAGTCAGCGACATTCAAGGCGGCTTGTACATCTTAAAAGACGAAACCATAAGCAGTGCAGATACAGCCGTACAGTTCTCTGATGCACAGTACGCCGGTGATGAAGGTAGTGAAGTATCTATCACGGTCAATCGTCAAGGTACGGATGCTATTAGTGTTGATTATCACTTTATTACTGGCTCAGCGCGAGACAGTGATTTCGAGGGTACGCGTGGCACGCTTAATTGGGCTACCGGTGAAGTGGGGAGTAAAACGATTACGGTGAGTCTTGATCTCGACAGTACTGAAGAACCTAACGAGCTGTTTTTTGTGCGACTGAGCAATCCACGTGGTGGCCAACTACTTACCCGAAATACGGCTTTTGTGACCATAAATGGTGCCGGTGCAGTGCGTGGCGTCATCGGTTTTGAGCAGGATGCACAGAGTATCAGAGAGAACCAAGGCACAGTTTCATTTAATGTTGCTCGCAATGGTGGCTCTGATACAGCCATCGCTGTTAACTACGATGTCACCGCCGGTGAGGCTGCCGCTGGGAGCGACTTTACCGCCACTAGCGGTACTCTGAATTGGGCGGATGGCGACACTGAAGACAAAACTATCGAAGTCGACATCCTCGACGACGGTGAATCTGAAAGTACGGAAAGCTTCACGATTAACCTCTCCAGCAGTGATACCAGTATCTTAAGCAGTGTTACAACGCTCACCGTGACCATTCGCGATGATGAAAATAACAGCGCACCGCTCGTTGATGCCGGTGATGAAATCGCTGCGGGTACGCGACAAACACTGAGTTTAAGCGGTACTGCATCCGATCCTGAAGGTGGTGAGCTAGTGATCAACTGGGAACAAACCGTAGGTACGGCTGTGACACTCAATAATGCTGACACACTCACACCGTCTTTTACGGCACCGGATACTGCTGGCACGCTAACCTTTGAATTGCAGGTGACTGATGACTTCGGTGTACTGGCCACTGATTCTGTTGTGGTAAGAGTGACTGCTCCAACTGCCACTACTCCACCGGCTGGAAGTGATTCAGGTTCAGGCGGCAGTTTATACTGGCCAGGAATAGTGGCCCTAGCATTCATCGTTATTAGACGTAGGAAGCAGTTTACTAACACCTAAACAATGCAAAGCCTTGGCTTTTGTTTAATTTATGCACAGCTGAATTCCTGCCGTGCACAGAACAGATGACAAGGCGATTAAAACTGCTTATACTGCGCAGCGCTTGATTCAAGCATCCTCTCAATGGCCCGATAGCTCAGTTGGTTAGAGCATCCGACTCATAATCGGTAGGTCCAAGCACTCGCAAAATAAAAACTCTCAGACAAACCATAAGATGCCAAGTTAGCGGTCATTTACATTAACAATTACCTTCACAACTAAAGAGTACGTTGAAGTGTACCGGTGAGTTTATTACGACTTTTGAAAATACTCTCTTTTTCAGCCATGCCCCATATTTTCATGACTTCCTATCCCCAAACAAGTCCACTCTCTCGCATCACGGTGGTATTGGATATGCGCTCTGAATCCCTTTGTTACTCTTACTGAGTACACCGGCCCCTCAGGTTTGCGCTCCCACTGTTTAAAGTCTAGGCCTTTTAAAGTGGTATCTTGGGCCATCAATGTCTTTGTTTTATTCCATGCACTGCGAACCCGCGCCCCGAGTTTACTGAGTTGTTTTCTAAAATTTGCGGTTTCGTTAACCTTTGAAACTGATACGAATAAGTCTATTAAGGTCGGATCTATTCCAATCCTATTATTATCATTGATTAAGTGAACCGGGCAATAACGCCAATCAATTGGCTGTGGTGGCAGTAAATTAAAACCATCTAATCCACCGATCACATAGGAATCGGTCAGTCGTTCGAAACATTGGCTAATATAGTCTGATGCAGTTTCTTCAAAACGAACACGAGCCGTAATGGCTTCAGCATCTTTATAACCAGCAGGTTGTGACCTTACAAACCCGCGAAGTGCTTGAGTTTTTCCTCTGACTCTTCGTCCCCAAAAGCTTCTAATCATACTAGCATTTGCCAACTGTTCTTCGACAAGCCGGTACCCAACTCCAGGGTTATTTAATGAGTTAAGGTTTTTATATATTGGGCGTCTATGGATAACTTCACACTGAGCTAGCGCATACTCTACTGCGAAATGAAATAGTTCATGCTGATGTAAAGCCCTAACTGACATTCTCATTATATCAATCGGCGGTGCATCAACCTTGTGAAACACCTGAGATATCATAAATGCAATCGATGATAACGGAATATAAATCCCCCACTGACCGCCTCTAACATGGAATGGCACGTAATAAGCGAGAGCATCTACCCCATTTTGAAGAACACTTTTTTTGATGTCTCGACCAGCGTTGCCGCCCATGACATTATTTATCAGCTCACTATCAATTTCAGCTGCATACTCAAACACTTCATCAAGTTCTTTTCTTTGTCTATCTGAACTATCAAGTTCATTCTCGTAAATGTCATTTAACTTTGAAGTAGATAATTCAGAATTGGGTACATCGATGTCCCATAACGTTTTGATCCCATGTGCCTCACCAACTGCCGAGTTATCTGGTGATGTAATAACCCACACATCATGTATTTCATTCAAAGCATAGCGAATATCAACAATTTTTTTCATGTCAAAACCATTGCACAAATCTGATTCCCAAACCTACATGTTTTGTATTCCGTTTAGGTATTATCTGTTGCCACGTTAATAGTAAACCACGTCTGCCAATCTGCACTGTTGTATACTTTAGCGCGTCCATAAGCCTCTCCAAGGCGCGTAACCTGTTCGTTTACACTACGACGAAAGTCAAAATTATGGAGCCCTCTGTCGAGGTAGAGTTTCCAGTATCCCAACCCCTGATCTAGCACTATCGTGATCACTTTGCCGTTCTGAAAATATAAAACCAGTGTCCGTCTGTGAGGGATCTCAGCTTTCTCTGCCATGTTTACCTGAACATCCTGAGAGCAAGCGTGAGATAGCCAACCGGTAAAAATGGTTTCGTAATCATCCTCGTAAACCCAGTCGTGGTGAATGGCAAAGCCTTCTCTCGCTCTGTCGTTCACATCAAAACAGGTGTTAACTTCAATGCTGAGTTTCTGATCCTTTGCAAGCGTCGAAAGCAGCTCACTTAACATCAACAGGCTTGATGGACTTTGTAAATAGCGATCGGTATAAACAACTTTTTCCAAAGGCGTACTGGATAATTCATCTTTAAGTCGCGACTCTTTCTCGCTCCAGAAGTGAATAAGCCGGTTTCCTAAGCCCACCAATGATCCATTTAACTCTTTCAGCGCAGGAATTTCCTGTGCACCGATTTTTTGTGGTGGCTCAAGCTCGACTTTTTGTCCTTCGATTCGAGGGTAGCAGTCAGACTCCACCGAAATTTGTTCGCTCACAAGCCAATGTTCACCCGGTAATGTGGCTCGCTCGTCAATATTTGCAATGGTCAGACAATGGCTGTCTTTGGTCACCTGAAATACAACGTTGTGTTCAACATCAGCTGTTATTATTTCAACGCCTATTCTACTCAACTCTGACAGGAACCGGGTTACCTCTTTACCGAGCTCTTTATTGGGTACAATAACCTGAACGTTAATTTCATCGCTCAGTAAACTATGGAACCTCGCTTTGAAAGGACCTGTAGCCGTATCCCAGTCAGACACTTGCCCAGAGAAAACAAATCTCAAAGTATCTGGTTTGGACCTCGCCACCTCACTGAGTTTTTCCTGAAGCGTGCTAGCCACATAAGAAACAGAACAATTTCGTCCAAGTAACTCATTAACCTGACTTGGCAGACTTAGATGATTCTGAATATTTTCCTGTAACCAGGTCAGTGCCTGCTTTCGGTCTAATCGGTCAATATCATGACGAGAGTCGTTTTCTAACAAACACGAATGACAATACTTTTCACAGTCGTCGTTACAGGAAAGTACTTCAAACATTGATTCCAAAAGTGACTTAATGACGTGCTTTGCCGAGGTGGCAAAACCCGCACCACCACTAACTATATCGAAAAGTTGAACGACTTCAGCATGAGCTCCACCGTCAACCAATGCTGGTCGAGTGCTATAACCTACCTCACTGACAGAAATACCGAGTTGGTCAACCAGGGCTTTCCGTAGTGCAACCGCGATAGTTGTAGCAGTCGTTTTGTCGTGCAAACAAGCTTTAGACTCTGGGTTACGCAGTAATAGCTCGAAGACGTCTGTCGTTGTGTTGTAACCAAGATGAATCCCCTCTAATATTTTTCCTGAAGCGTCACACTCGGGTTTATCATCAGCGTTACGTTGAAAGCGGTTAGGCATTGGAGGCCTATGCGGCTTATCGTACGAGAGAGATAGAGGCAGCTCTTCTGATAACGTCATCGATTCGGCCCTGCCACAGCCCAGACAAATTCCATACCCAGTACCATTTACACCAGAACAGTGATGAAAAACGTGCCCTTCGCTATCTGCCACCATATGACCAACTTCAGGGTTTGGTAGCGGGATATGCTCACTTTTTCCCATGACCCACGGTTTTTCAACTGGCACAAATTGTGTGTGCGCGATGTTATTGGACGGTGGATGATAGAAATCCACCACAAATCCAGTAGGCTCGATAACATTACGCTGATGCTTAACCTTTATTGCCTTTCCACACTTAGGATTAGTACAAACGAGGCCGCTTTGCTTGTTAAGCTCAGTCTCGTATCCCGTTTGCCCACAACTGTCACACTTCCAGGCAATATCAAACTTCTGAGCGTCCTTTGCGCCTTCCACATGAACGTTTTGCCAATTCAACGTAATTCCGGCTGACCTGTGCACCCTGCCATCAAGAACCAATTCAGTTCCAGGTGCAAATTCTCGAATGGCAACGGCAAGGTTTCTGCTGGGCATTCCACGGCTCAATGACACGTTGTCATCTCTGGATTCGTTTATATCTTTCTTGCGCTCATTTTCTTTTTCACGCAAGAAGTCGGTCAGTGAATACACAGATAGGTTAACCACGTCGGTGGGGAAACCATAACCAGGCAAAAAGCCCCTTGTTGCTAAGTCCCGCAACAAATACTCTCGAGACAAGCAACGCAAATCTTTTTCAAGCTTGTGTTTGTAGAACTCAGAATCAGTCGCATTTAGTTCATCCTGAATATACTGATATTCGCTTCGCCAGCGTTCAGCTAACGTCACAACCTTCTGCTTTGCTTCATCGCACAGCTTGATCTGTGAACAAGATGACAATGACGTACCACGTACAAGCACATCCAATTCATGCTTCATATTTGCGCTGTTAGCGCTCAACCAATCAATAAAACGTTCATAAATCGCTTGCTGCGCATCTTGTTTTAGGTAGAACCATTCCAGGCTTAAGAACAATCTTTCCTTTTGAGTGAGACCTATTTTTTCTCGTAAGAATTTACCGAGTAAAAACGCATTCACATGCCGTTGCACCAGCTTTGAAGAGCTAAAGGTGACTGTAGGAGCCGGGATCTCCGTAATAAATGGCCATTTGGGCTGATTAAATACAAACTGATCGTGAGGGTTATTTTTACAAATGGTATACCCGATTGCCCGAGCCTCGCTTGAACGACCTGCCCGGCCTGCGCGCTGAAGATAATTAGCCGGGTGAGGGGGAACGTTGTTCATGACCACAGCCGATATCCCACCAATATCAACCCCCATCTCCATCGTTGTAGAGCAATTCAGCACATTTTTGCGGCCCTCTTTAAACTCTTCCTCATAGCGCTCAAGATTCTCTGAGGACTGCTGTGCAGAATGCTCGGCGTTGGTGTAATAAAAGCCACCTTCGACGGCCCGATCATTGATGTCAGTCCAGAGATTTTGCTCTCTTAACACGGCCACTCTGTCGTCATTCGCGACTTTTTCCCTAACTTCATCAATGAAAGTAGAGACATTCGTGCCCGTGTTGAACTCCCAGATAGAGGGAAGCGTTACTTTTTCACAAACGTAATCTTTCGCGTCCTTGTTCCAGGGGATATAGGGCGTTACACCTTTAAATGTTGTATCAAGAAGCTTATTTGTTATCGGACAGATGAAAGCTTCCGACATAAGTGAAAACTGCACTGTGTTTAATCGCAACTGAAATTGCTTATTCGATACCTCTGAAAGCGTGCGCGTATCAACAAGAGCTTTCCATGCCGCTTTCAACCAGGTGTTGAGGATGCTTTCTTCCCTTGCTTCTAATTTTTCAAAGCCAGCAGCCTTTGCCAATAAAGTGATAATTCTTTGCTGTCGCTTGTTACCCGTTTTAACGAGCGGCCATTTTTTAATTCTGTTTTCGTCTTCATCCTTAGAGTCGGGATCGATCAAAAACTTGGGATAAAAGTGCATGCCTATCCAGCGAGACCACTCGTCATTGACTGCTACATAGGTATTTTCTCTGACGAAAAAATCCATGCAAACTTTGAGGTAGTCTTTCCAGTCTCTAAGCGACAGTTTGTGCTCGGCCCAGAATTCCGGAGTTTTATCGATAGCTTCAATCCCAGGATAAACAAGCTTTATAAGCCCCTGTGTCTCGATGTTGTTTCGAAACTTGGGACGTCTTGCGATTTCACGTGTCAGCAGCATTTCAGAGAGTTTTGTAGCATCAGAACGCTCAAACACTTCTGGATCCAGGTACCGGTTCTCAATCGTCATTGAGTGAGCGATATCGTTATCGCTCTTTACGATTCCAGTAAGCTCTAACCATTGCATTGGCTTGGGCTGCACTTTACTTTGAGAGCCACCTTCTAACGCTGATATGTATGTTTTCAATGCTTCAGCGTCGCCAGTGTTAACCTGTGCAATCACTGGTAATAGCTCTTTCATCTTCTCAAGCGGCATCGACTGATAAGCTTTCACTTTTTCAAGAAGCTCGGGTGCCAAATCCATTTTTGACTCAAGGGACTTCCGCAGTTCCCGAACCAATACCCCTCTGAAATGTGAACGCTCAGCCTCTTGCTGCATACTAACTGAAATTTTAGCGGTGCCTTGCCGGCTGTCGGTAAAGGTGATGAGCCTACGACCACGCCCTGGTAGAGAATTAGGGCCTTCTTTGTTTTTTTCTTTCTCGTCGCGTTCAAAGTCCGGGCAATATTCCAATACGGTTGGAACTGCGTTGGTTGCATAGAAAGGAGCACCAAGTAAACATCGCCTGAATGCTCTACCATTCTGCCCGCGCCCGGTATGGCCGCAATCTGCGCACTCCTGGAGCTGCTCTTCATTAGCCGCAAGGTTTATGTCTCCGTCGCCAAATGCCATCTTCCCTGTTTTGTCAAAGGAGGTTGGGTGATAATTATGAGCCTCGCTCACGTTATTGCTAAATACGACTGGCTGCGACGTTCTGGTCGTATTGTCGTTATCAGAGCCAGATTCATCAATAGCATCATCGGGGTCTAATTCCCTCTCTCCCTCTGTAAGAGAAAACTCATCTTCCTGACGATTTACCCACTGTTGTAGCATGGAGTTGGTATCATATGCCCCGAGCAGGTGGGGCTCGTTACACTCATCACAGAATGCAAGTTCCAATACCGGTGCACCGCATTCACAATTAACACGGTGAGTTGAATAAACGGTCCCAAAAGGCCATTGTTCATCCAGAGGAGTATTGGCTTTGTGAGAACACTGCTTATCGATACATGCCCATATCCCATCCAGTGTCCGCTGAAAATAGTGCGCGCGCAGTTTAAGAAACGCCTCATCCTGACCGTTATAAGAGGGCCGGGTATTCGTACACACGTCCAACCAACGATATATCTCATTTTCCGTTAAGTTGAATTCAGACAGTCCACGCTTTAACTCTTCGATTGTTTTTGGCGGGGAGTTTTGTTTAGTAAGCAACGCTCTCAAAGACATTGCAATTGTATTGTTGACCAACGCATTAAAGCGTTTTTGAGATACTGCCGGTTCTCGTTTCTCTTTTTTTGAATCAGGAGTCTCACCTTCTGGCTCAATCGCCTCAATCTCATTCAGGGTGAGACTTTCTGATGCCGCCGGCGTGAGTTGTGGCACTCGTCTGCGACCACCAATTACATCAACCTGATCCTCTGAGATATTCGCGAGGTTTGCTAAATAGCGTTTCAGGCTGTTTTCCGCTTCCTCCCCCGCGATAGTTGCGGAAGTAGCGACGAACCGGATATTCTCTGGTTTCACCTCAAATGCCTGCATTACACGCCGTAATTGCAGAGCCAGCTCGGCAGCCTGCGAGCCCACATACGTGTGGGCCTCATCCAGCACTATCCAGCGAAGTTTTCCTTTTGACTGTTCAATAATAGGTGCATCCGCCTGCCGGATGAGCATGTATTCCAGCATAGTGCCATTGGTGACGAGAATCTGCGCCGGATCTTCACGAAGTCCCTCACGACTCATCACTTCCTGAGGATTGGCTTTTTGACGTTGTCGTTCTTTACTTTCCAGGTACTCCGGTGTTTTACCGTTAAACAGACAAAAACGAATATCGCCATCGAAGTGCTTTGTCCAGGCATTGAGCCGCTCTCGTTGCGAGTTAATCAGGGCATTCAATGGATATAAAAATAATGCTCTCACCCCGGATAATTGGGCCTTAGCCTCGATAGACTCACGATATAGGTCTTCCAGTACCGGTATCATAAAGCATTCGGTTTTACCTGAACCCGTTCCACTGGTAATGATCCTGGACTGTGCCTTTGGTGCTAGTAAGTCTTTCCAAGCCTTGTGCTGATGCTTGAACGGATACCATTCTCTGTTAAAACGGTAACGGTCATTATTTTTTGCATCCAGCGCATCGATAACGGCCTTGGATAGTAAGCCCTGATCAGAGAGTTCCTCCATCGAAGAGGAGAGATCACGCTCCCAGGCAAACATTTGTTCGAATACCGGTCCGTGAACGAACGCCTCATCGCCTTCCATTTTGGCGCTAAGATGATTTCGCAGTCCTGGTTTATTTATACCCAGAACGCTGAGAGTCGCTTCCTTAGCTCGGGAATTCGCTTGCCTCTTTAATGTCGAAAAAAATCCTTTCATTATCATTACTCCTCAAAGAAACTTAGCGCACATTGAAATACAGGGTTAAACCAGTCGCGGTCAAACTCCAAAAGCTGACGCAGCAGAAAATAGTTCACGTGGTTAGAACCGAGATGCTCTTTCCAGTCGGCTTTACCCATAACGACTGCCGCAGCCATTATCGGGAAATACATAACGGCGCTTTGAAACTCGTGTGGCACGTCAAACGATGCCAATTCTCTGAAGTTTGTTAAAACAGCTCGTTGTAGTTCAGTTCCGTAATGCTGCGGCCAGCGGACTTTCACGTCGGCACTATGGCGCAACAGATCATCTTTCCAGGTGTTAATTAAAATGGGGTACATAGCCTTGTTTTTGCTATCGACTGAGAACAACTCCGGCAATGACATAAAGCCGGTTATCGCAACTGTTTTATCCTGCGAATATTTTGCTACTAATGGCTCAGGGAAGCCCAAGTTCTCCAGATACACACGGTAGCGCTCGATGGCTTCACGCCAATAACGCAGCGGTATTAACTCCCAGACAACATTGCATTGTGTTTGTAACAGCTCTAACACTGTTTCAACTGCTTGTTTGGTAGCAAACGGCAGAAGCGCTAAACAACCTTTATGCTTTGCTAGCGCCTTCCAGGCTTCAAAAGTGGCAAGGGGTAGATGCCCGTAACTCTCAAGCAATTTATCGAGGTATCGCCAGCCTGAATGCTCAAGGTTAGTTGCCATAGCATCCAATACAGACGTAAAAGCATCAGTATTGTGAACAGGGTGATAATGCTGCGCAGCCTTTTCCAGAGAACGAACTTCTCCTGATAACACCGCAGACTCGGTAGGCGGAACAAATATAGCCCTGAAGGAAACCGCCGATGCTTTTTGGGGAACAGCAAGCTTCGGTGTGACGCGACGTTGCGGCAACTCAAACACACCTGTTGGCACACCGTTTGATAACCTCTGAGTCAGTACTTCTGGCTTTTCATTTGGGTCTGCCAGGTTAATTAACTCAAGCTTTAGCTCAGAGAAATCCCTCACCTCATCACTACTGAACATCAAAGTGTCAAAAGCGACCTTCCCTGATGCAGCATTCCAGCCGACGGTGTATTGTTTGAGTACAGTCCCCTGACTGTTAATGACCATTCTTACTACTTCATCAAGTTCATTATTTTGAGCAGTGGCCAGCAGTTCCTTAATTTTGTCTCGCAACTCAAACAGGCTCACTTCCTCTGCGCTTTTTTGAACATCGTAATGAAACACATAGGATGGATTATCCTTGGACGACGTTGGCGCTTTGAGCTCTATATCAAATTCCGTTCTCGGCTTATTAGGCGCTTTAAACAACACAGCGCGAACACCCAACAAATCTTTAATGGCACAATGACGAGGCAGTACTTTTCCATTTGCATCAAATACCAGCGCGCCACGGCAGGGAAATGGAATGACAAGAGAAATAGGCTCTGCCAGTAAGTTGGCCTGTACCTGCAATCCAATGTGGACAGGTGGAATGCCGCGAGAACTCAGTACTATATGTTTAGTACCGTTCTCTGACAGTGTCTTGGTATCAAGTTCAGAGTCAACGTTGTAAATAAAGGCTTTTTCACTCGTAATTGACATTTTGCCGGTATTCGGGTTTTGTCCTGGCTGCAATTCAATCTCAAAATCATTCGGCAGAATCGCGATCTTTCGCCGGTAAAGCGTTTTTCCCTGGGCCTTTACCCGTAAAACTTGTCGTCCATAAAGTTCGGCCGAGTGGGCTGCGCTTCCCACCTCGTTGTCACCGATGAAAACTCGAGCTTCAGGATAATGACAGGTAGTGCGCGGAACGCCTTTGTATACCGGATAGCCCCCTTGACTGGGAAACTCTACTTGCTCGCCTTTTATCTCCAGGCTTTCTTTGCTGTAACTGTCTTCTTTGTTGGATAGGTGATAAGTGTCGTTGTCTTCTGCGCTGGAGTAGCAAATAACAAGCTCACCCGAAAACCCAACCCGACGATGGCTCTGGAACTGCACGTCGTCGATTAATGTGGCGTCTGTACTATCGACGTGAGCATCCTCGGGGAACAGTACCACCAGGCTTTCGGCTTTCTGACTTACACTGCCACAACCTACCACCTCATATTTGTCATTTTGCTTTGCAAGGAGCACGGGCATATCATTAAGTGACAATGTGGATGCTGGAATTTCTTCAATATAACTGACTCTCCCCGACTGCATGACGACGATAGAAAGTGGCACCTCATGGTGATCTCGCCGAACGAATACTTCCGTTTTACGCATCTGCAGCGTAATGCCGTTGTCGCTTATCTCTGCCCGGGCCATCCCAAAATCGGCGATTTGTGTTTTTCCTTCAAACACCAACACTTCGACAATAGGTGCTGATAGGTCTTTTCGGGTCAGTGGAATAGTAAATTGCTTACTGATGTGAATACTTGCTGCAAACGACAATTCGCTGGAATTGCTTAGCCATTGGCAAAGCTTTAAACGCTGCAGTTCACGCTTCTTATCTTTACGGCGAGCCGCCGCGGAATAAAGTAAGCCTGATAAAAATTTATCACCTGTTTCCGTATCCAGAGGGATGGGAAAGCTAACTCGCCAATTTTTCACCACTGAATCGAGATGCTCTGCTGGCGCACTTTGCTCCTCTAAACTGTATGTATCAATCAGGGCGTAAAGGTTACTCACCATATCGTGCAACAAAGTGACGGTGCTATCTGAATGAAATGCATCAGGCATCCCCTGCAATTGCTGCTCAATCAGCGGTACGGGGGAGACGCCAAAGGACCTGGCCCGGTCAAACTCCACCAGCAACTTTCTGAATAACGCCAGAAAGCGCCCCCCCTCTGCAGCCAGTAAGGAGAAAGGCAGACCGCCTTCACTGAACAGTGACCCAAGGTAGTCATTGCGATTGCTTTCATAGCGATTAACAGGGCGCTTCCAATAAGCCAGGCCCTTAATCACGGCATCAGCGCGCTGACCAGGTTCTAGCTCAAAACCCAGCGCATGAAATATACCTGACCATGACCAGGCAGACTGGTATTCGCGCCGGTACCATTCTGCTCCGAACAAACAAAATGCCGCGCACCAATGTGCGTTTTTCAATGATGCTGAATTAGGAGGGCTTGCCTGTAAGAGGGAACGTAGTCTGGAATAAGCATCAGCACTCAGCTGATAGGTGAACAAGGGGGAACCATTGGGCTCGGTCAGTTCCCGTTGGTGCAACAGCGAAATTATAAATCCGCTGACCGTTTTGCCCTCACCTAAAACACCATCAATATTGTACATACTCCCTCCTGACTGCTTATTCCTTCAAATACACATTGTACCTGTTGCTTTCTTGACTCAAATTTCGAATTAGCTGTGTTCAACTTCCACAGCATTTTCACCCATCATCATAGAGAAATGCCCCTTCTGCCCCGCTTTGACAAAAATCTCGTGAAATACACGCAAGTATGCCTCGTTAGTCTGCTCACCATGACTCACGTAGATATCGTCATGGATGGAGTGCGAGCCATCGTTAACCCAAGAAAAAAGAGAGTGACATAGCTGTTTGTCTCGCCCCTCAAATTTTTCGCAGATTTTGTCCTTACCCATTCCTCCCCACATGGTGAAATAAGTCTCGATAATGCGACGCATCGTGTTTTGTAAACTGACGTTTGAAATATCTTGTCGTTTTAGGTCAGCCCACAGTAGTTCGTATGCTGAGCTAACAGGATTTTGATTGCAGCGTTGCACAATTGACCCATCCTCAGACTTCTTAACCATCCAAAAGGATTCAGAGCTCAAAACATCTCGGCCACTTCGTTTTTGATGGAAACTGATTTCTTTATGGAAATAAACGTTGTGTGTGAGTACGAAAACCTGTTTTATCTGTGACTCTCCACTCCTAGCTAATTCCATAACCTCTTTAATGAGCGTACTGACAATAAACAACACGTCGCTGTCTAGGGAGGAAATTGGGTCATCAAACACAACGACCCGGTTTGTTGTAATACCTGAGGGGGATTGAGCGCCCTTGATCAAGTAGTAAAAGTACAAGAATGTTATGAAGGTCTTCTCACCTTCACTCAATGAACGGCTCGCATCCTCACCGTTTGGTCGGATTATCCGATAGTGACGTCCGTCTTCCACTTCTCCTATTGAAAAGGATGTGAATCCGAATTTCTTTAACAGATCATTAATGGCTGTAATGGTTGGTTGAATAGATGTCGTTTGCTTTTCTAATTCGTTTACTTGATTCTGCAAACCAGTAAGCAGTTCATTCTTCTCTCGAAGTCTTTGCTCCATGCCGCCAATCGTTTGTTGAAGACGTTCTTTACTTTGGTGGTACTGCTCTAAATCACCTGACAACTCATTAAGCACATAACGCCAAACCTGTGCAGTCAGCGTTCGTTTTTCGCTGGCAATGTTGTCTACCGTTTGATTATGATCATGCGTTGACTTATTGGCCTCAGCGACCATTGTTTGCAATTTGGCCACCAGTGGTCCGATTGAGTCCAGTTCAACCTTACCGCTCGGCTCGGTAATTTTTTTATCAATTACGGTGAGATTACTTTTCAACCTCCCCGACAGAGCCTGTACGTCTGCTTCAAAAAGCTCGCTATTTAAAAATGAATTGCGAGATTCAAGGCAACCTTCTAACACCGTTAATAAATGTTCGCCCGACTGCTGATATCTTGCCCGTAAATCCTTCAATGATTGAACATCATTGTCATAGGCTTCGCTGAAAAAGGCGTTGAGCTGTTCCTCAAACTGCTCATCCGTTGACTGCTGACAGAAGGGGCAGGTATCCGGCACTTGTTCGTGATACTTACGCCCCTGCTTTACCCAGTCGCTGTTACCCAGGCGCTTGATAAGTTCGGCAATTTCTACATCCTGATTACCAATTATCGCCTTTTGTAATAATGCATTACTCTCAAACGCCACGAGTTCATCTGCAGCAATCGCCTGTAGCGGAGCAACTCGCTCAATGTCATTTGAAAAAATGGTCTGAGCTTTACGTTTTAGCTCATCCAATGAGAGGAGTTCAGCCGTATTGGCCTCATACTCTGATAAGACTCTGGCTTTGAATTTGTCAGCATTATTTCGAACTCCGATGAAAGCCACCTGAAAATAGTCATCGTGACGTTGCTTTTGCAACCAACACTTCTCTCGTAATGCTGAATCAAGATCGGACAGTTCCTGACGTACACCTCTTAGTTCACCGGAACCATCTAACTGGTTATTGAGGCTCGCGATCTCCCGAGATACCTTTTCTATGTTCGGCCTGAGTTCTTCAATCTTCTTTTCTGCCTCAACCTGATCCTCGCCCAAAGTAAAAACGCCTTGAAGACGACCATCTTGATTAAAATTGCGATCAACAAAATCCCGGTTATACACCATGCGTTCAAGCTCACTACCGCCTTGCCATAGCAACTGACAGTGATCGTGTCCCGCCTCTCCCGCAATGACACGACTGATAGTCGTTTTCCCCGTACCATTCGCACCGAAAATAAAGTTGATTGGGCGAAGGTCGTTCAGAACATTTGGAGTCTGATAGGTTGCTACCGGTGGATTAATTTGGATTTCGTTTATCATACTCTGTCCCTAGAGTTCGCCGGAAAAGGCTTTTTGGCTAAGAGCTTCAAACAACATAAAACCGTCCATGTTTTCTGAACGCTGAGAATGATTCAGCAACTTAGCTCTAATCCGTGTGTATTTTTCCTGCACCTTTATAGGAGGAACGATAAATTTAAACTCCTTGAAGGCAGACATTGGCGGAAAATTGGGAATTGCAGCCCCTCTAAAATCCCCATAAAAAGCCTTCTTAAAGCTAGGGTTTGAAAAAATATCTATGAAAACAGCATTCAACATGACTTTTTGATTCAAAGTTATCTTCATCAGCGCCTGGTTAATAATCCCTTCAGGAGAACCCAGAGGTACTTCAGCTAAACGCCCAAGATTAACTCCCGAGCAACTGACAAGAATATCTTTAGGTTTTACACTGAACGCCTTCAATTCTAGATATTTAGCCTCATCTATAAAATACCTCTGGAATGAAAAATCCCCATTTAATGCATGAAACTGCTCATAAACCAGATACCCTTCATCAACGAATATTTCCTTTTTAAGAGCCCCACCAAATGGCCCCCTTTTAAGCGCATATTTTTCATCCGAAATTAACTGTTCGACTGTCTTAGTCTCCCACCCTTTCGGATTGGTCACCGGGTCGCCGAACATATCTAAGAAGACGGCGCGGAGGAAGTCGTCGGCGAGCTGGATAGCTTGCTGGCGCTTGCGGCGTATGGCATCGGCTTTATCGAGGATGGCGGCGATACGCTTTTGCTCGTCGAGTGGTGGGAGAGGGATTTCAATATTACGAATCCCTTTCACTGACAAGTGTTTCACCGTAACGGCGGGGGTTTCGGCATGTATTTTTGCTAATGCCTTCGGCAGAAAATGATAGAGATAGGATTGATCTAAAGTATCTGCTTTAGCTGTAACTTTACATACTCGCTGATTCAATAGCGCTCTCCCGCCTTTCCATCGAGCACGATTAAAGTCTCCGTCCATTCCTATGAGCATGTCGCCATTTTCAAGCACGTAGTCTTCAGAATATTCACCTGAGTAATAGGTTTCAGATTCACCTGCCACTACATCTCGAATTCGGACCAAAGGCAGACCGTCACCTGAGGTATTGAATAAATCTGATTTGAAGGCAAAACCAGACAATATATCTACATGTTCATTCAGTGGAGCTAACGGCCAACTCACAGCATTCCCTCCAACTCATCCAGATCGGCCATAATCTCTTTTTCCAGCGTTTTAAGCTTTCCGAGTATCACTTTAGGGTCTTCGTACTCTTCCTCTTCGTACACCACTTCCTTGTAACGGTTAATGGAAAGATCAAATTTATTGCTCGTAATCTCGCCTGCATCCACCACAAAGGCTTTCTGGGTTTTATCGCCAAACGCCTGATTAAATGAATCAGCGTCAGCATTGCTTTCAATTAGCTGGCGATATTGCTTCCATTTGGTCAATGCATCAGGCAGGTCATTGCTACCCTCGCCCTTAAGTGGTGTGCGTTTATCGTCCAGCGAGTAACCATCAGCCTGTAAGTCATAAAACCACACGCGGTCGGTTGTACCGCCTTTGGTAAATAACAAAATGGCCGTGCTCACTCCGGCGTAGGGTTTAAATACCCCGCTAGGCAGGCTGACGATGCCTTCCAGCTGGTTGTTTTCAATCAGCTCCTGGCGCAGTTGCTGGTGGGCTTTTGACGAGCCAAAGAGTACGCCGTCGGGCACGACCACAGCGGCGCGACCACCCAACTTAAGTGCACGCAAAATATGCGCAACAAACAACAGCTCAGTCTTTTTCGTTTTCACCATACCCAGCACGTCGGGGTTGGTGTTGGACTCGTCTAGGCTGCCTTTAAACGGCGGGTTGGCCAGGATCACATCAAAAAAGTCTTCTTCCTGCTGCGGGAAGTTTTCTTTAATCGACTTACTAAGGCTGTCCTGATACAGAATATTGGCACCGTTTACGCCATGTAGCGCCATGTTCATGCTACTTACGCGTAGCATGGTGGTATCAAAATCGAAGCCCCAGAACATGTGCTTGTTAATGTGATCGCGGTAAGGCTCGAGCTGGTCGCCGGTATAATGCTTATTACCGTCCTCATCTTCAAAGGTACCAGCTTCACTGGAGTGTACTCGGTTTAAATATTCCATAGTGCGGGCGAGAAAACCTGCAGTACCGCAGGCAGGGTCGCACACGGTTTCGGTTGGCTGCGGGTCAGTCAGTTCAATCATGGCATCGATAATATGGCGCGGCGTACGGAACTGACCGTTAATACCTGCGGTAGTCAGTTTGCTCAGCAGGTATTCGTAAATATCGCCTTTTACATCACTTTGGGTCAGCGGCAGGTCATCGACCATTTCCACCGCGCTAACCAGCACCGATTCATTTTTAATTTCCAGGTCGGCATCCTGCATGTATTCGCCGATATGCCCCAGGGCCTGAATGGCCGAGCCTTCACCACCCAGACCATCCTGTTCGTCTGACTTTTTTCCCAGCTTGGCAAAATACGGGAACACATTGTTTTTTAAGTGGGCATGCAGCTCTTTACCGCCTTTTTGCTTGAAGTTTTTCCAGCGCAGCAGTTGCCCTTCCGGTGTATTAGGGAACAGGCGATCGAAGTCGCCACTGCCTTTGCCCAACTTTTGCAGCGACGTGGCTTTACGCTCAGCCATGTCCTCCTGCATATCGAGCATGCGGGCAAACATCAGGTAGCTGATTTGCTCTATCACGGTGAGCGGGTTGGTGATACCGCCGGTCCAGAACTTTTCCCAGAGTTTGTCGATATCGTTACGTATTTTACCTGTTAGCATTCGTTACTTCTCTTAATTGCTTTCTGTCGTTTCTGATTCGATTGATGTTGCAAGCACATCATCTTCCTGCGCGTCATTCAATTCATCACGGTTGGGTGATTGCAATGACGCAGCCTTGTTATTTCCTTCGTCTTTCTCTTCGGGTTGCTCTTCAATATCTGGAATGGGCTCGACAATCAGGCCTAAGCGCTCTGCCTCGAAGTCCACATGTGATGTCTCCAGCTGCGGAAGGCTTTTGGTGACTTTGGCCGATAGCTGACTAAACCGGTCGACCTTACCATACAAGCCCTGCTGGCCCGCCAACGCTGTCACTGTGCTATTGTAATGATTGCTGGCCGTGTTGAGGGTACCTCCCAGCTTATGTAATCGTTCTGCTACCGTGCGCACCGAGTTATAGATATCTCCGGCCTTTTCACTGATTTCACGCGCTTCTGCGTTGCTACGCTCTATCATCCACAGGTTTGATACGGTGCGAAGAATAGGGATGAGTGTGGTGTGAGATACCAGCACGATGCCTTTTTTATAACCGTACTCGAACAGATCTTTGTTGTTTTTGAGCGCTTCGATGTAGGCAGGCTCAATGGGCATAAACATCAGCACAAAGTTGGGGCTGCGCATGCCTACCAGGTTGGTGTAATCCTTCGACGCCAGATCGTCAATGTGTTTACGTACTGCCTTCACATGTTCAGACATTGCGATTTGGTATTCTTCTGGCGACTCAGCACTCACTGCCCTGTCGTAGGCGTTCAGCGTTACCTTACTGTCGATGATGATGTGTTTGCCATCAGGCAGTTTGATCAGGTAATCGGTTTGCTTCTGTTTGCCTTCCGCGTCTTTAAAGGCATCCTGTACCGAATAATGGTCGTCTTCAATCAGACCACTCATTTCAAGTGTGCGACGCAGTTGTGCTTCGCCCCAGGCTCCGCGCTGTTGCGAGTCGCCTTTTAAAGCTGAAGTCAGGTTATTGGCTTCGCTGCTCATCTGCATGCCAATTTCCAGTACCTTTTTAATTTCCGCATTCAGGTTGCTGTTGCCGCGAACGGACGATTCATGCACTTCATTAATGCGCTTCTGAAACCCTTCGATTTGCTCGCGGAAAGGTTTAAGCATACTGTCGATACTGGTTTGACTGGTCTGGCTAAAGGTTTTGCCTTTCTCTTCAAATATCTTGTTAGCCAGGTTTTCAAACTCTTTGGTCAGCGACTGCTTGGTCTCGCTTAATTGCTGCATTTGCTCTGTAAAGTGCTCTTCTTTGCGCTCAAGAGTGGTTTTGAGCTGCGTGTGGTCATTACTTAGAGACTGGTAACGTTCCTGTAAGTCACTATACCGTTGTTGCTGGTCAGCCAGACTCTGCTTGGTTTCTTTTAGCTGTTCACGTGCCTCATTATTCGAAGCCTCTAACTCCTTGGCTTTTTTGCCCTCCTGCGCCAGTTCGTCTTTGAGCTGTCCTACTGTCGAGCGTTCCTGTTGCACGTTTTGCTCCGCTGCTTTAAGGCGAGCGCGCAAGTCTTCTACTTGGCTGGTCAGCGAGCGATTGTCGGCCTGTGCGGTTTCCAGTTGCCTTTCACTACGATGATGATGCTCACGTACTTCATCGAGCGCCTTCTGCAAGGCAATCACTTCATCCTTGCGCTCTGCCAGTGCCTCATTCAGGCGTTGCTCAGTGGTTTGGGCACTCGCAAGCTGTGTTTGCAAACGGCTTTCTGACAGCGCTTTCTCCTGTAACTGGCTGGTAAGTCGGGCGTTATCTTCCTCAAGCTTCATCCCCTGATCCTTGGAAATGTCTAATGCGCCCTGCACTTGTTGCAGTTCACCGGCAAGCGCTACACTTTTTCTTCCCTGCATCACCATTGCGAGCAGATAACCTAATGCGGCAAAAGCGAAGCAGCCCAGAGAAGTGACCATAATAAGGTCAGTAGTCCATTCCAAAGATTGCATAGTTACTCCTGTGGGTGATTTGATTGCGGGCCCGATGATGGCGTTTCTTTGATGAAGGGCTTAAGAACCGTAATAAGTTCGCCAAAATCTTCCTGGCCAAACACTCCGTCGATCCCTTCATGAGAAATCGAAGTAAACGGTGCGTCGTATAAGGTTTCAACAACAATCGAGCCATGCTGAGCGATATAATTTTTCAGCAGATTCATAAATTGCACCTGTTTAGCGGTTAGCATCGGATGGGCGTGTAAAAACGCCTGAAAATGGGCTTCAATCGCCTGAGGATCAAGGCCAATCAATTCGCGTACGGTCAGATGCAATTGCTCCGCCGTTCGGCCATAGAACTCGTTTAGCACATCCAGATTGACGCCTGGGTGACTGGTCAGAATGCTCGAGGTGAGCGTTTTCAACTCACTCTCTGGGATAGTTTCTCCGTTTCGGATCCGTTGTAATACTGGATTGGCGGCCACCATTTCATCCAGTATGCCTTTTAATCTGCGACGGTAGATCAATGCCTCATTGGAGCCCGCGATTTTAACCTCGCGCTCCCTCACTTCTATACCGCCATCTGCAGTTTTAGTCGTGGGTTTTGCGTACTCACCGCCCCCTCCAGACTGACGGTATTTCATAATACCACGCAGTTCAACTCTGGCCTTTTCGAGTCGTTCGATAGTAGGACTTTGCCAGAAATCAGCGCTGCGCACTTCGCTAATTACCGCATCCTTCTGGCGAACAGCCTGAATGTTTATTGCCAGTTTATCAATTTCACCCAGTAACTGGTCACGGCCATCTTCGAAGCAACTTGCCTGTTCAATCAGGCAGCGTTCAATATCTGCAATAAGCTTGTCCAGTTGGATGGCATGTTTGTCGCCAAGGACGCGCGAAGACATCAGCGGCGCAATAGTATTGACCAGCAAATGCTGTGTACTGGCATCAAATAGCTGTAACTGCTGGGTTTGCTGTAACTGATGCACTTTACGAAGTTCACGCTTCACCGCGATACTACTGTCTGGCAAATCATGTATATCGGCGCGCAACAATGCGATAGCTGTATCAAATCCTGCCGCGTGGTTGTGCTTCAGCGCGGCCTGAGCCAGTGCAATGCGTGTTTCAAATGTGGTCTGAAGCAGCGACTTACCGCCCGTATCCTCGGGCTCCTGGTAACGCTCTTCGAAGAAGTCGAAGTTACCGTAGTGATCAAAGATCAGAAACTCAGTTTTATCTTTCCCAGGCCCAAAGAGATTTGGACGCAGACGTGTTCCCCGCCCTATCATCTGCCAGAATTTCACCCAGCTTTTAACAGGCTTGGCGAAAACCAGATTGACCACTTCAGGTACATCAATACCGGTATCCAGCATATCTACTGATATCGCGATACGAAAATCGTTATCGGCTTTTTTAAATTCTTTGATCAGCGTGTCGACATGCGGAATGGCGTTGTGAATGACCTTGCACACCTTGCTACCGTATTGCGGGTACAGCTTACAAAACAGTTTTTCAAGATGCTCAGCATGATCCTGGCGCTGAGCGAAGATAATACTTTTTCCTACCAGAGATCCGGTTTCATCCTTCAGTCCATTATTGACCAAATTCTCCAGAATTATACGGTCGGTCTCCTCACTGAAGATTTTACGTCCGATATCTTTACCTGCGATGGTGGTATTGCGAGCTTCCTCTTCACCCAGATCCTCTTCGAGCTGTCGCTTTTGTTCATCAGTGAGGTCGTTGTAGTGAATACCATCACGCAGGAAGTCGGTGGTGAGGTCTTTTACCCGAAATGGCACCAGGTAAGGTGGCTCATTGTTGATTGCAGCGTCCAGACCGAATTCAAAAGTCGGATCGGTGGTTTCACAATCAAACATGTCGAACGTATTACGGCTAATAAATTTCACCGGTGTAGCGGTAAGTCCTACCTGCAATGCATCGAAATAGTCGAATAAATCGCGATATTTGTTGTAGATACTGCGATGAGATTCATCGGCAATAATAAGGTCAAAGAAGCCCACGTCCAGCTGCGCAAAGCGGTTCATCATACCAGGATAGGTAGCGATATAAATGCGGGCACTTTGATCGATTCTGTTAGTTTCGCCTATCACACAGCGCGGCTCTGAAGGAAGGTTTTGTTTAAAGGCCTCATCCGCCTGCACCCGCAATTCTTTCCTGTCACACAAAAAGAGTGCGCGCTTGGCCCAACCGGTTCGCAATAAAAGTTCCGCCAGTGCGATAGCCACGCGTGTTTTACCCGTCCCGGTAGCTTGTATGATCAGTGCCTTACGACGCTGTTTTTGGAAAGTCGCAGCAACCGTTTTAATTGCTTCAATCTGATAAGGACGATCCGCGATACGAAGTTCAGGATTGAATTTTTCCAGCTCTGCTTCACGGTAGCTACGCTGATAAATCAGGTAATCGAGGCTGTCTTTGCTGTAAAAGCCATACACAGGTCTGTAGGTGTTGTATTGTTTGTCGTCCCAGATAAACGTCTCATAACCATTTGAATAAAAAATTACAGGACGTTGATATCCCATATCTTCGAGCGCATCTGCGTACAATCGCGCTTGTTCCCGGCCTGCCTGAAGGCTGGTATTGCCTGACTTTTTGGCTTCAACTACAGCCAGAGGCTGACCGTTGTCGCCCCACAAGACATAGTCCACATAGCCTTTTCCACTGGGGTTATTGGGAAACTCCACTTCTATTTCTTTGCCGACCTGCTCGGTATTTTTTACATCCCAACCGGCCTGAACCAGCATCGCGTCTATCAAAAACTGGCGCGTTTTCGCCTCATTCCATTGCAGGCTATCAGCCAGTTGCTGACTTTTTTCCTGACGTTGTTGCTTCTCCTGCGTGTCTGGTGTTTGATGAGTGTCTGCGTGCTTGATTCGCTCTTTTTCAAGCTGCTCCATAACCCGCTCGAGCTCTTCCTGCTGCTTTCGTAGTTCTTTTTCGTAGGTTGAGACCGATTTCTTGAGTTGACTCAGTTTGGACGAGGGATCCTGTATGTCCTCAAATTCAGGGATCTGCTCTTTGTGCTTACCGTAATACTTAATCCCCACGTACATGGCCAGTTGATAGGCCGTTCCAAGCGCCATCTGGGCATTTCGGAGATCACCCTCCGCACCATGAGCAGTGTCGTTGCCCTGTATCCTGATGAAGTTAATCTGATGGATCAGTGATTTGCTGACACAATCCTCAAAAACAGGATTCTTGATCAGCTCATAGAAGCTAGATTGCGGCATGCGCGGCAGTCTTTCTTCTTTATACACAGACTTCGTGAGCTCTTCCGCGAAGCTGCGCAGACGAGTAAGTGCACTACCCGGATCGATATGCAATACCGACTCAGCTAATCCACCAAGGTTTGCGAGAACCTCATTTTCGGGTCTCAAGAATTCGAAGTTCACTGATTTCATAAAATATATTCTTTCCATACCAACCTTAGTGCGAAGGCCGTGCCAATTTTATCCAATACTTAAGAAATACCGTATTTTTCCATCCAGTTGTTCAGTGTCTGATAATTTTTCAAACCCAAAAGCTGCGCCGCCCGGGTTTTATTTTGTCCGGTTAAAGCAAGCGCCTCACAGATGTACTCGCCCACAAAGTCACCAATTATTTCATTAATATCAATACCTTGAGAGACATCCTTTTTCAGAATATCATTCTTTTTAGCTGGCACACTAAACAGCGACTGACGAATATCATCTGCGTTGATAATGTTACCCTGACACCACAATGCAGACCGCAGTAATGTAGACTGCAACTCTCGGATATTGCCTCGCCAAGGGTGCTGAAACATAAGATTTTTTGCGTTAGGAGAAATATTTTTATGCTCTAGCTGCGGATCATTTTTCCTCATGGCATCAAGTAAACTATCAATGAGTAACGACAAGTCTCCCTCCCGCTCCCTTAATGGAGGAAGGTGCAGCACGCCCACTGCAATGCGATAAAAAAGATCTTCCCGGAAGCCTCCATTAGCAACTAATTCCATCAGATTGCGATGTGTTGCCGTAATGATCCTGACATCAACACGATGCTCCGATGTGCCACCAACTGGCACAAAGGTGCCTTCCTGAAGCACCCGCAATAATCGAACCTGTACGCTGGGTTCGAGCTCACCAAACTCATCGAGGAATAGCGTTCCGCCATTTGCCTGCTCAAAGACACCGGGCTTATCTGACGTTGCACCGGTAAACGCGCCTTTTTTATGACCGAACAGCACTGAGTCTACTAATTCATGCGGAATGGCACCGCAATTGACGGGCACAAATGGCTTTTCTTTGCGGGCACTGGCGTTATGTATTGCACGGGCAAAAAGCTCTTTCCCAGTTCCCGTCTCGCCAGTAATTAAGACAGGCACTTCCCGCTCAGCTAATATCTGAGCCTGCGCTTTTAACGCCAGCATCCTGGGACTCCTTGTCACAATATTATCGAATGCTGCATCGACAGGTGCCGTGCTCTGAGATAACTGCTTAAGTTGTTCGCTATCGATGCTCTTGGCTGCGGGCACATACTCGGCTGATAACTCAAAAGGGATTGTTACTTCTTGAACACCTTGCTCGATAGATGATTGTAAAAATGTGCACTTATAGCGCGTCTTTCCCAAGAGAATCCACACCGCCTGCATTGCCGGTGTGCCAGGACTTAACAGTATCGACAACCGAGAACACTGCTTAGATATCTCTGACAGGATCTCATTAGCGCTAACATATATCTCACCAAAATTAACAGGGGAAGACAGTTCAATATAGTGGGCCGTAACAGGAATATTAACGTGTTTTTCTAACCATTTTAGGTATGGCTCCACGAGCTTTGATGGGTAATTGTACAGTAATTCGAGATGATCAAAGTTTCGGTTTTGTAAGGTGGATACGATCGGTCCAAACTCAATCATATCCTCGTTATCTGAAGAGCTAGCCTTTAGATCATTACCACCTATCCAGCTTACTAATCGATGGGAATTATTCCTCTTCATCCATGAACTCCAGTAAATCAGAAACGCTGCAATTAAATAACCGACATAATTTATCCAGTGCATCCACATCAAATTTCTGCGCAGTTTCCCTGTACATCAGGGTTACTGTGTTTCTGCTTAGACCAGTTTCACGTAGAACGTCAGCAATTCTCATCTTTCTCTCACCCATCAAACGAGCGAGGTGGCAGCGAATCATAATTAAATCCTAATTTTGCCTACCAATATTTCAGCTTATACTACTAAAGTATAAAAATTAACGATTAACTGAAATATTTGCTACCTAACGAAATAAAAAGCGATGAATTAATATGGTTCAATATACAATGGAATTCTTGATCATTGTTGAATCATATCGTTTGAATGGGATGATAAGATTGCGATTAAAACCTTTACTTCTGGGCACAAAGTTTCGCCTTTAAATTCATTTTGGTATGTCGCTAGTAACTGGCATGCAAGTAAAAATTCGTTGGACCTTAAATAGAGAAGAATTCCGCTGTTAATTTTAGGATCATACAGGCCGGCTGCTAATTGCTCGATTCCGGTCAGTAAGTAATGCAAGGCTGCTTCGTCGGAAACAATTGGCCCGTGCTCTACGTTACGTTTGGACATGGAACGAGCCAGGCGCAGTGAGCTGAATGGGCATGCGCAATTTGCAAAAAATTGCAATATTGCCTGACTTTCAGCATTGGTCGCGGGGTCCAGATTACACTCCATAAACTTGCTCTCCAGCCAGAAAACATACTTACCTTCGGTTAGCTCCATTTGATAGTGAAATTCGTTTTTCAGAGCTTCAAGGGTCTTCTCTCCAGCTAGCGCCTCGAAATTGCAAATATCTCTCATGAAGTCTGTTCAACTCACTCTACGAAAGACGTATTGCAACAAAAACATCATTTGTTTTAGGTAACGGTATTGACCTTTTTTTACCTTGCGCACTCTCTCTGTCACTCTTTTGCAGAAGCCTGGCAATATGCGTTTTCGGCTTAAATCCAAAGCGCGCATTAGGTGAATAGCACGTCCAAGCGTGGCGGAGCTGATTGGCAAAAACCGACGCTTTTTTCTCTAGTTTACTCATCGCTGTAGCGCAGATTTCTAAAGTCAGCTGATCATGATCAACGAGTTTTCCTGTAGCAGTGCGCCGTAAATCGGACGTCATGGTTTGTGTCTTCCCGATGTCATGCAACAGTCCAGCTACTATTGCGATATCTCTATCTGATTTGCTTATTTCAGGCTCGTTTATTAGTCTCCAAGCGGTGTCAACAGAGTGCTCGATTAACCCCCCTGGATAGTTGTGATGGTGGTTGAGACTCGCTGGTGCATTCAAATATCGGATTGCCACTTGCGACTGAAGTAAAACTTCATCCAGAAAGGATTTGAGATAGGGAGTTTGAATCTCACTGGCTAGCATAATTAAATCATCAAACGCTGCTACTTTCGGACAGAGAGACCTTGGCAAAGTGGAGAGTGGAACGACGATATTATTGTGGCTATTGGCTCGCTCTAACTGCTTACATTTGAAATATGCCGTACCGTAATATTGGTCAAGTGATGCTTCGATGTGGATCAGCTGGTGTGGTCGCTCAATCACACTAATCATGTCTGCTGAGTGACAATAAACACGGAAATCACATGTAGCGTCGGACAATGTTATTGACCAATAGCACTTGTCGTTCTTTCCTGGCTTTGCCAACAAACCGGTTACGTAATACCTGCCACAGAATCGTTTAAACTTCGTTATATCAACAAGTAATGGCTGGTTAGAATCTGCGGCTCGGTAAGTCATTATTACCTCGACAAAAAGCGAAAATTTAAACAGAACGCCTTCCGTAGCAGGTATTAAGTAACACTGTCACTACAACAGCGCTTGTCTCGATTTGATCACTCAGACATAATCAGTAACGGGAGAGCTTTTTTTGACTCTCTACAGACACAATAAGAAAAAACAATGTTTCTTGTCAACCCTTTTGTGCATCTTTAGAGAGGCATTTTGGTGCTAAACAATGGTTAAATGCAACCTTTCCGCCCTAATGGGGGCGAAAAAACTTAAAATCTCTGATGTAGTTAGAGCCACTGATATAAACAGAAGTACAGTGTCTCGGCTGTATCATGAAACGACAACTCGAATTGATTTCGACACCCTAGAAACGCTGTGTAATTACTTGGAATGTCAACCCGGCGAACTATTAGAAATAGTCTGATAGTGTATATGGTTTAAGGCTAAGTACTGAATAATAATCGAATCAGTAATTAATCAGACAACAGCACCGAAAAGTGTTAAAAATTGTCGTGTCTTATTAGACTGGCGAGGAAGAATAACACCATTTTCTAAAGTACCTTCCGCTGACAAAACCATACAACTGTTCACTTTATACTCATATAAATTAAGATAAATAATTTAATAATGACAAACCAGCCAGCTATCCCTATAATGCTGCGCGTTGGTTTCTACGTTCATAATAGAGCGAAAGAAAGTGACAGAGAAAGTGGCCCTATAGCTCAGTTGGTTAGAGCATCCGACTCATAAAAAGTTGTGACCATGTATAGAAATATGCATCGGAAAACTGGGTGAATTGCTGGAAAGCTAAGTGATAACCTCATATGCCAATCAGCAGCCAAGCTTCTCAAGCGTGAGAAGAAGGTTCAGAGACTAGATGGTTCAGCACGATCTTGCTGTGTAATACATCGTTAGCGCCCGGCATCTTAACGAATAATGTCGAAGATGATGAGATAGTCCAGGCCAGTGTGAAAGCATTGGGCACCAGAATCGGCAGGTCCCCTGTTCAAGTCAGGGTGGGGCCACCACTTTCTCCTTCATTAGCTCATTTGGCTCTCTTTTTTATTCCATCCCATCTACAATGGCGTGTCACTCGCACTAGATAACTTTCAAAATTCCTGATGCTACAGGATTGCCTCACAGTCATTCCCATTTTGACTTAAAAATTCTATGCAATGCGGTCGTTGTGTAAAGCGCGACGATACAATTATCGGTTCTTGCGACGAGGTTAAATGCTCTATGTAATGCGTTGCGTGGTCTGGTGCAATCAGCAGGTGGCTGCCTCTACTTCACTTCCTTATCTATGCCGATTTAACATTGATTAAACGATTCTTTCGTGTCTTTCTTATTGAAAATACGCACCTGTTCGATGTTCATAACCAGCCAATTTGGTTAGCAATTCGGCCATTCTTTTGTCTGGCCAAAAGCAATTTTTGTGATCTTTAGTGTTACATGGACGGTGGCTAAGGTTAGCGCTATATCGATAAGGACTGATGTCTTTGATTGAAGGCCAATTGTAATACAGGTCGTAGTCTATCTCTTGTGAAATCTGGTTCATTGTGCCCTGGACTGAACGGTTATAGGTAGTATCGAATGCTAGTGGCTTCAAGTTTGCCGCAGCGACCTCAATTAACTCATGCGCGATATCGCTTTTGAGTAATGTATTGATGAGGACATCTTCAAAATGCCAGTCCAGATTTGCCCAGTCTTTTTTAAGTAGACCGGGAATAAATAAGGCAAAACGTGTCGCATCATGCACGGCTATCAGACATTGCTTTCGCTGTACGGTAATCACATTTGCATGCCAGTTGTTCCACTCGCTTTGCAAGCCAATAGAGGGTACTACAGGTGCACGCTCCTTAGCTTGCTCTGGCAACAGAGCGTAGAGTTTTTTAGTACAGTGCAGAATCATCAGCTTTCCTATCAGATGTAGCAGGTTGCGATAAACAGGTTGTCAAAATCTCGAATAGTGAAGCGGTTTTATATGCATATCTGTCAGACAACACATTTAAATGAACTAATGCAGTTAAGGTCAATTTCCAGTGTCTAAATAAGTATCCTGATACTGAATTATCAACCTCATTGGAGCATGGCACTAGTTCCCTTTTAAGTCTTATTAAATGCCTAAGAAACTGGCAATGCTTAGCCCCAGTAAAATGTGAATTAGAACCCAATTTTTCTCTAGTTTGCGCTGAGTATTGGTTAGTTCTGTTGCACCACAATTCAGTGCGAACCTATGCTCAGATATAGCTGTAAAACAACACTCAAGCACCTACCGTGACCGTTTTATCAAGGTGCTCTCCGACTAGATTTCCACCAAAATTTATTTAATCTTGACGATAGAAACATCCAACAATAGGAGCACACTTTTTGCCTCACACAACAAAATTTCTGTTATCTGATAGCTCGTTTTTGCAACCAAAAACATGCCATGTTTTGGCTGCATTGAACAACAAGAATGGTCGACTGTGCATATTCACAAAAGCAAAAAAGGTCAAGCTAAAGTAACATTAAACGCACAGTTCCAACGCTTGAAAAATGCATATTTTTGATAGAATACGCCTTTAAAAATTCATGAAATCAAACAAAAAATCGACAAAACACTCGCCATGAAAAAATTCACGAAAGCTTTATATTCATAAAAAAATCAAAATAAAGAATAGTAATGTTTGCATATTTTCTTCCCTGCTTAATAGTTCTCAGACTGAAACAGAATTTAAGTCATCGTAAAAGCCGATGAATATGCGTTTATACGACTTTTATAAATTCAACTTCGATTACCTCCTCCCCACGTTACTCCTAGATTAAAATTCTAGGTAAACGCCTTATTCGAAACTAGATAAACGTCTGGCTTAAACGCCCAAAGGAAAAAGCTTACATGAGTGTACTATGGAGTGGCAGAGCAGTTACTTTTTGAGCTGAGATAGCAAATCAAGAACACGCCTCTTACTTGCTCTCTTTTCGAGTTCATTGATCATCACTTTTTTAAGCGTTTTGTCGTTGAGATACTCACTCAATCTTTCAAGTTCATCAATCTTTAGTTTTACCAGTGGTCTTTCTGATTTATGTTCGATACGGTCAGACAGACTTCGCGGAAGATTGAGCCCTTCAAAATACAACTTTTTCTCAGCGCCAGAATTGGCGTTATCTGTTCTAAAATCGTTATTTGAAAATTCTGATGCTGGTATTACGTTTAATTTGTATTTTTCTATTAGCTTTTGAGCTCCAACATATCCACGAGCATGAGCATTGGATACCATCCGTTCAGCAGCAGCCCATTGATTGAATGTCTTGTTAGGCGCTGTAAAAACCGTCTCAGCATGAAGACACATTGCCTCAGAATTGCCGTGGTCCGCAGCCCTTTTTATCAGCTCACTGTATTCCTTTTTGTACCCACGAGCACTTGCAATCTTTGCTAACTGCAGGAAGTTCCAGCCATTGTTCGTTTCTGAACTCTTCCCCCCCCCTTTAATTCGAGCTTCTCGAGACCAAAAAATACTATTCCATTCCGCCAGCTGGCTCACTCTTAAATCAATATTCTCTTCACTTGGTAATGGAAGCCCCTGCTTTCGTGAATATTCGCCAAATTTTTTCCCTAATCCAGCAAATATTTGAACATGCTTGTTAGGCAGAATGTTGAACTCTTCGCGCAGACACTTTTCACAAAAGTACTGCCACAGCGCGACATGATCAAACACAGTATCACATGCCATTTTTCTGATGTTATTTAACGTCAGTGTATTATCATTGAGCAACCGAGCCCTGTTGCGTTCGTTGAGTTCAAAAAATCTAATCTCACTCGCAACTCCGCGTAAGACTTCCACAATAATTTTATCTGCGAGTTCAAATATAAAAACTTCTGCATCGTTCCCAGAATTGGGAGGCATGACGATGACGTCCCCACCACGCTCATCATTCTTAATATTTAACAAGTGTGCTGTAGATTCAGGTAACAGAAGAAGCGACTGGTTAAAATGCTCGCTGTAATTGGACCAGAACGCTGAACGTCCTCGCAACTGTTGAATATCTCTATCTGTCAGTTGCAATTGCCCCGCATTCTCTGCCAAGCAAATGCAGTCGATGATTCCTTTAAGGTTGTAATATCCCCCAAGCTGGAATTTTTTACTCAATATATCTCTTGAAGTTGGGGTCAGTTTCGCCCAGACAGAATTTTGCGAGTCAGGGAGACAATTCGATTCAAGTGCTGACAGCAGTTTTTCTATTGTTTCGCTCTTCTTTTCCAGTATGACATCGAAAAAATTGACTCTCTCTGCCAATGTCATTTGAGTGATACATTGTTCAACAAGCTTTTCATGTTTAGGGTCAAGGTTTACATCAATATAACCGGGAAGACTATGTAATACAGCATCTCTGATACATGACGAATCAGGCATTCCAATTTTTTCACTAAAAGTAAGCGGTGTACTTTTCTCAGAAAAAGCCAGTCGAATTACTTCTTTGAAATCCTCATCCCTAATCGCAATTAACCACTGAATTCGTGTTTGATTTATTCCTTCAAGATATTCACTCGCAACATCAAGGGTTGATATCAGGCTTTCAGGAAATCTGGACTGTGTCCCCAAAAGATAATTGGCAGCGATGTATAGTGCTAATCTAGCAACTCTTGGCAGATTACTGATCGCTTGCCAGAGAAGAAGACAAGCCCGCTGTTCCTCTGATTCATCAAGCAAAGAAAAGTCATCATTAAATAACCCTAACCACTCAACAAGGGTTACAGCTTCAGCATTACCATTCTCAATCAATTGTAGAATTTGACTTAGTCGTAAAGGGGGATACTTAGGTAATGGACGCCCTGAGAGCACAGCCTGAAGGTGTTGTTTGCTATTTGAAAGCCCTTTTAAACTAGCCAATGGTACTCTAGGAGGCTTAAAGGCAATTCCACTACTCATCGACATTTAGCAGTTCTCGTTGACCTATAATTTTTTTGAATTCCTGCCCGCGGAACTGAAACCGAAACATTACCTTTCGGTCTGATTCGTTAACTCTTAACTTATCTGCGTCTAGAGAGCCACGTCCCGACACCAGAAGCTTGCCGAAAAATTGCTCCTTGTCGGGAAAAGTCATCTGATTAACGTACTGAGAAACGCTATTGGCTCGCAAGACACTTAATCTCATATTGTGATCGAATGCCCCCTCTATGCTTGAGTGTCCCTCAAGGACAATTCTGACTACTTCGTGAGAGGTTTCCGAACTCTGAAAAACCACACTGCTGTATATTGGAATAAACCTATCTAGAAATTCTTTACCTGATTCTTTTAGCAAGTAGTCATTCTGCTCAAATAGCACTGAGTCTAAGATAGATATATCACCAGTTTCAGAGTCTGCTTCGACACTGATGTCAGCGGCTTTTAACGCATCATTTATCCCTTTTATAATCATGATCCGATTATTCTGACTTTGTTCTGCAACTTCAGAAATTTGGACTAATGCACTGATTAGTAGTAATGCAAAAATCATCAACAATGCCGACATCAAGTCCCCGATAGACAACCATGCTCCACTGTCATCTATCTCGGCATTTGTCTTATTCGCAGTGTGATAGAACATTAGGCTGTTTCCTGCTTTTCATAGCTCATATCTTGAAGACGAGCGTCAATCAGAAAGTCTGCAGCCTGGGCTAACCGGTTATGAATCTGGCTAGCCGCTTCATCAAACGACTTGAAAAATAACTCTGTACTCTGGTTAGCATCACGGAAATACTGTTCCATCGCTTTTGGAAGGCCTTCCGTAATTTCTTTAAATGCAGTGCCTGCCATCATGTATTCTTTTTTCAATTCACCTACCTGGCGACCCATAGTGTTTGCGATATCCTGAAGTTCGGACATTGTCGCTGTCTCAGTCAGACCTATGGCTTTGGCAAGCTTTTGTATAGTCGCTGCCGAGCTCTGTAAGTGCTCGTACTGCGTTGTCAGTTCCTGTAGGAGGTTATGGCGAGTTTGATATTCTTCAGTGAACACCTGTTTAAATTTCTCGACAGCTTCCACTAAATTATCACGTTGTTTTCCAAGTGTATCCTCCAATAAGTTGTTCTGTTGAGTGAAGAACTGCGTGAGGTTGGATTGGTATTGCTCTCTAAAACTTTCTAATTCCTGTTGCACTGTGCGGGACATTCCGGTGACTTTTGTATCAATGTCACCTAGACCTTGTTCCAGTTCGGTGCGTGCACTTTCCATCAAACGGCTCGCCTCATCGCCAGTTTGCTTAAGCACACTGTTCTGTTCAGCAAAGCTTTTACTGGTTTGTTCTAGTAGCTGACCAATTCTGTTTTCGGTCTCAACGAAAAGCGTTTTCTCGCTTTGCGCTCTTTTATCCAATGCCGACTCTAACTTCTCGCCCATGCCCTCAAAAGCTACTGCTGCTCGTGTTGCACTTTCATCAAAAGCTTCTCTCTGGGCAACCATACCTTTCACGCTGATATCGAGAACATCATTCACTTCTGCAGTTATACGTGACATTGTCCCTTCAGTGTCTTCTTTGAACTCTTCCAAAACCTTACGTAAAGATTCTGCAAATGTTTGCAATTTCTGCATTGTTTCAGAATTGAACTTATCGATTGTTTCGACAGTGTGACCGACTTGTTCAAGCACTGCAGCGACGTTTTCATTTAATTGGGATGAAAGTTCGTTACTTGTTTTAACCGCTGCAGAAGTCTCCTTAAGCTCCAAGGTTACCGGCTCAATTAATTCCTGCTTGATGGTTTCAACCAGTTGGTTCAACAAAGCCTGACTATTATCTTCTTTAAATTCTCGAACCGACTTCAGCTCATCTCGGAATTCACTCAAAACAGGAGTGACAGAATCTCGCATCGTTTTATCGACGGCTTCAGCTATGGTTTCAGCCATCTTCTCGCCATTGAGCGATTCGCCAAACCTATCAAACCTCTCGATGAGAATTGAAAACTGTCCCGCGACCTCTGTCATCGCCTTGGCAGACTCTATCTGGCCTTTGTTGTCTGTTTGTTCAACGATTTTGCGTAAGTAGATAAGTGGCGATATCTCGGCCAACACATTCCGCAATCTATTATTTAATGATTGCGTCTTGCTAACCTGATATCTCGCATGTACTTGCACGACTATCATAAATACAGCGGATGCCGCCAAGCCAGCAAGCGAAGTGTAAAACGCTGTCTTCATACCATCGAGCAATATAACGGCAGATTGCACCAGAGATGCGGAGTTTTGCCCCACATCATCGAAATTAAAATCTGCTAAGCCCAGAGTAATTCCTAAAAACGTACCCGCAACACCTATACTGGTAAGCAGCGCAGGTATTCCTTTTCCATTTACGAGTGGGTCAGGGCATAACACTGTCGCCAAAGGTAAGATCGTATAAAAACGCCCACCTACCTTGGTCGCACTAAACTCATTGTCTCCGTCCATCTGAAGCGAGTTTGCATACCATAACCTTGTTGGCTCTGTCTGTTGGGCTACATTTATGGTATCGCTGGCTTCAAGGTTTTTTGCAATAAGTCGAAAGGTCTTTCTTCGTTTTCCCTCTACCCGAGCTGAGTTTACTTGCGCCAGAAGTGCTAAAAAGAAAATCAACACTATCGCAGAGATGATGCAGAATGTAATTGAATCAACCCCTAGGATTGTACTGTTTAATATTATTGTTAAATCCATGTTGGTCGAACTCCTATCGAATTAGGTCAGTTAGCTCATCATCAAAGAATAGATGTCGGGCCATACGTTCTGGAATATGCTCTGCGTCATTACGAACATGCCCGTTGATGTTTAGTGGTTTAGATAAGCGAACACTCAGTAATGATTCACCATCGATATTTTCATTATCTCTTTTAAGATAGGTATCTGAAGGAAAGGATCTTAGTAATGTCGCCTGCCATGAAGATTTCTGTAACCTCAATGCATTTGTGATCGAATGATCAGCTCCAAATTCATCTCTAGCTACTTTCCAAGCATGATTTAGCGTGATGATACGCTCAACAGTTTTGAATAAATCATTCATACTATTTACTTAAATTCCCTGTACATTCGTCCTCATCGATGCTTTAAAGCATGAACAAGTTGATACCTTAACCTACTAAAATACTTCAGATTTGTCACCACTTTCATCGGATGAAATGGTTGACTAAGTCATCCGCTAGCTCGGCATAAATTCATAAGTGTCGATTTATATGTCGAATGATTTAATTTGTTCTGCACATGTGAAACCAATAACTCTCAATTGGTTAGTTTTTATGGGAGATCGGAAAGTTACTAATTATAAAAAGTCTTATTATTAAGACTTTTTTAACCGAAATAAAAAATTCACTTAACAAACTGATATCAATAGGTTTTTCGAAATTTTAAGCTGCTAAAATAAGTGTAGTGAAATTGTTTAATTTAATTTGCGAAGTTCAGGAGATGCAGATGAATCAGACAGGTACGACAACAGAGAATACAGTGCTTCTAAGTGCTACTGACGTGATGTCTCTCTTATCAATCAGTTCTACTACGCTATGGCGACACGTCAAAAAGGGAGTTTTGCCCAAGCCGTTTTACGTTGGCAAAACCAGATATTGGAGACACGCTGACATTATTTACTGTATCACCGCTGATATTGACCCTAAATAAAGTAAGAGATTATTACATTAAGGCGTCTACTGCGTGTTCAGACAATACATACAGGTTGCAAGCTGCTTACTAACTGAGGCTGAAAAATATTTATAGTTTTTACATAGTTGAATGCGGCTTGTCGTTTTTTACTTGGTTTTTGAGCGAATCGAAACAGACTTAATAAGAGTTATCTGTGGTCTTCATCCAACGCTCTCTATACGGTTTAGATAACAGCGTAGCGGTGGTCTGCTATTTTTTGTATGTTACCTTCGGAACAACACGTGCACCTAGAAGAATCGAACCTCAAAATTTCAACATTTGTCTCTATGATTAGGTGGGCTAAAAAAGGCCGGAATATACATAAATTGGACCTAGCCCCCGATTCTCCATTGTATCACCACCCACTTTATGAGCCTTCTGTTCGTATTGTAAAGGTCGCTCGAACGGCATGCATTAACAGTCCCTTTCTGTTTACTGCAACACGGTTTAATAACCTAAACGTGGTCGAACCAACAACACAACGAGAACTATTTTTAATGCTTGTTTTTGCCTTGGCCGGCTGCTCATTTTGCAGTATGCGCGTTGCCTGCCTGTTGTTCGAAGAAGGTAGGTTACAGGCCGCAATGAGATTTGCGACATTTGCACTTACTAGTCTGATTCAATATCAAAATAATGGATATTTTCATGATGCCGTTGTGCAGGAGCTGGGGCTTTACTTTCGAGGTATTAACTACATACAGACCCACTTTTCGCCATCAACTAATCGCAGGTATGAAAGTATTATCAATTCTTTTCTGAATAAGTTCGCGCCTCTAAATGTCATCCTGGCATTAAGGATCAAACATTAACAAGAGCTCATTGAGTTGTTAACTTATGCTGCGAACCGGCAGGACCAAGATCAGACTAGGCTATTTCAGGTGTGGTTCCGGCGCGTCTGCATTTGATTTAACAAAAGTGGTATTGCGCAAAGTAAAAGCCAGATTACTGGTGGCGCAGGAACCGATGTGATATTGCTTATGTTCGTGAATTGAACACTCATTACATCTGCTCTTAATGAAAGAAAGCGTCTAGTTTCAGAAGCGTCATGCCGAGTAGAATGCAACATATTTAATTGCCGCACATCAAAATCTTCAATCGAAAACGATGTCGGGATAGCTGTGCTATCAAGCCCTATATTATCTATGGAGTAGGCAGTAAAAGTGAAAGACGCGTATTCTTCACCAGGGCCAATATCCAACGCTGGTGAATAAAATAAGCTCGAGCTAGCATAGAAAGTATCAGGGAAATATTCATCTTGTCGATCATTTCGCACAATTAAATAACTTCGCGGTGCAAAGCTATATGGCCAATCAGTTTCATGGCTGTATGTCCAATTTCCTACCGAAAAGTGAGTCTGTGCTATAGCTCGGTAGATAGCAGAGTTTGGGTCATCCGCGAGCGTTACTCCTTTCTCTGTGTTGGTATCGTATAGGTACGTTGCAGTCATCGTCGTACCAATATCGATGGTATCATTGTGGAAGTTGTGATCACCGCGTCCGGCGGTTGAAATATTGCCCAAATATTCGGTTATTTCGCTGACTGAAGCGATAACGTCGAGACGAATAATGTCTGCTGAGCATGGAAATGACAAAACAGCTAATAATGCAAATGTAACACGCTTCATATTTTCTTCCTTGAAAAATTCAACTGTCAGAATAGGGAGGTTTTCATTTCAAATCAATCGTTTGAATATTCTCCTTTAGATTTTTTTAACTCTCCCCCTCTAGGTCTGCAATAACCCTAGTAGCCACTTCTCCCACTTTTCTAGCGCAACTCTCTTTTCCGTTAGATAATCCCATCTATCGTAGTGCTTACTGGAAACATCTGTAAAAGCGTGGTTTTGAATTCTATCCCTTAATTCTTTTGAAATGTTAAGTGACCCCATGTGAGTTTTGCATGTTCGGCGAAGGTCTCTGGGAACGAAATGCCTAAACTTTTTAGATTTACAAAAGCGGTTTATGGCAGTACTCAGAGAATCCGTTCGATAATGCTCTTCCAGGTTCGTGCGATTGCATATCAAAAACTCAGCTCCTTTAGCCTCACAGTTTTCATAAAACCACATCACTAATTCCCGAGTCGTTTTGGTCATAGGAATCAAGTGGCTTTTCTTGTTTTTACTGTATTCCTCTGGAACTTCAATGACATTGTTTTCAAAATCAATTTTACTGGGTTTCAAAGTCAATAGCTCGTATGGTCGCTGCCCGCCTGTAAATATGCATAACTTGAGAATGTTCGCCGTAACAGGGCTAAACCCGGAATTGACAGAAAGTAATTTCAACAAATAGGCAAGTTCATCTCTATCAAGATACCGCTCGCCAACTGTCTCTGCAGAAATCTGTTTGGGTATATGTGAGACTGGATTATATTTTAGTCCAAACACTATCTTCGAATGCTGATTAGCGGGGTCCTTATCGTGCTTTAAGCCTCTATTAAATGCAGCATGAAGATATGACCTGACTCGGTTAGATTGAGTATCTGCCCCTCTGTTTATCATTTCAGCCAGAACATGAATGATTTGCTCATCGGTAACCAAATACGCTTTTTGTTCTCGAGGAATACTTGGGAAAACATCCCTTTCAATGGCATTCAGAACACGTGACCATGTTCTCTTACCATCGTTCTTCATTGACTGCACATAAAAATCGATTAATTGACCAAAACTTCCAGAAGCTTGCTTCATAGCCTTTCGCTTCAATTTTTCTTTCTTTCGGCGAGCCTTTTTTGCAACATGCTCTTTTACATTGATTCCCTTTTTAGCAAGCTTCCCATACTTCAACGCTTTTTCCCTGGCTTTTGCCAAAGGAATTCCTCCCTCTCCTTCTTTGGAATATTTTCCAATTACTGTGTACGTTCGAACTCCTTTGACCTTTTGCATATATCGAAATGTAGCATTACCCGTTTGGCTAACCTGGACAAGCAGAGAGCCCATACCACGAGAAAGATCATGACATTCAACCGTAAAATCCTGCTGCTTATATTTGACTTCGCCACTTTTCATTTTCTTAATGGCTGACTCTATTTGTTGGCTCCTTTCAATTTTCATGCAGGTCCTCACTCTCGCTCAAGTTTGGTAATCAACAGACAAAAAGAGTACGATAAAGAGGATTAAGAGTACCACTCAAGCAAATTAATTGGTAGACAATGAAATTCAACGAAACAAGTAATTACATTTAACAAACTGTTTAATATGATATTTTGAAATTTTTATTTTATTTTTAAGGTTTTTTAAACAGTCTGTCATTACGACTCATAATCGGCAGGTCCCCTGTTCAAGTCAGGGTCGGGCCACCATTTTCAATATGAAAATCAAATAGTTGGGGATCCAATAAAAATTAAATAATCTAATGGGTTCTTTCAGTTAAGTATAAGTGGCAATTTAATCCGGCTGAATTAACAAACACGAGCTCACTGTCTACCACAATTCATCCTCTTCATTATCGTGATCATCAATTCGACAAAAAACCATGAGTTGACTACAACTGCCTATAATACTGTCATCCAACCAATGAATGTCGTTCGACGAACAATCAATGAATACCTGTTGTACCCAATTGCCCAAGTCACCGATTAGCCCATTAATCGCCTCCGCGACAATGATGTCATAGGGCTTATCGGCAATATGCATCATAGCGACCGCAAGTTCACTCATCGAGATAGATATTTCCAAAAACTCTTCAACATAAAAAATCGCGTTGGCCAGTTCTTGTAGATCGGTTACAAACTCCTTTCTTCGCACTTCATTAATATCCACAAGTGATTCAATCTCGACGATGTGCGTCAGGTTATAGGAAAGATCGATAATATCTTTGACGATATCGGGATCGAGCTCGCTCGATGCGCGGAAGTCAGCGGCCGATATTCGTTCGCGCTCTATCTTTTGGCTTGCGCTATTTTGGGCAACATCGTCGAAATCAAAGAAATCGTCTATTAATGATTCTTCTTTATTATCAGGCTTGCGAACATATTGAAAGAGCAGCTCAGAATTCTCGATGATATCCTGTTTTGCCGTTTCAATATGCTTTTCTAGAGCCTCTCCTTGGGTTATCAATTCGTTGAGGAAATTTTTGAAGTGCTCGCTGGAAGATTTGAGTCTCGCAAGGCTGCTCCGAAGAGCACTTAAGTCTTGTTGAATAGATACAAAATACTGAGCCTCTCCTTGAGCATTGAATACCGGGTAAACGTTCCATTGAACTGGATACACGCTACCATCCTTTCGGTAGTTGAAAGTGGCCCCTACGAAAGGAGTAAAGCTTGAAATTGCTTGCTTTAGTCGTTTTATGACCTTGATGTTAGAGCGTTTGCCTTGCAGGATCCTCGGATTTTTACCGTATAACTCGTTGCGTTGGTAACCTGTCATTTGACAAAATTTGTCATTGGCATAAATAATATTGTTGCGATTTACAACCGCGTCTGTAATAACAATCGCTTCAAAACTGTGTTCCAAAACCGTCTTAAACAGGCTATCTATCTCTTTACCATCGAAGGGGTCAGTTGCATTCATATAAACTCCATTTGCTCAAGGGTCTTCGTTAATACAAATTAAACTCTTAAGTACTCAACCTTCAGATGCTTCGTCCCAAAATTTATCTAGGATGGTATTTAATAGTGCCAAAGACTCAACGGAGTTCATTTTATTACTCGACAATTTTATCAAATCGCGAACTGTTTTTACGCTTGCTTCATCACCGGTTAAAAGTTGGCATAGTGTGGAATTCCAGCGCCTGAAGCTTTTATCACTGAGATAGCCGCTAGAAATGACGTTTAGCTCAGTATGCCTCGGGTCAAGTAAAATGTTTGCAATGAGGTGTCGAATCCTGTTTTTCGGCCCTTCGATTCGCTGAAAATAATGACCATCAATATACACCAAAAAACCACCGATACCGTTTAAATGGTTGTAGGTTATTGCTTTTTCACTTATCCCATCTAAGGCAGATTGAGGATTTTTAATAACCGATTCACTAGCACGGCTAATGTACGTAATTTCAAATAATGCATTTTCATCATTCTCAATCGATATTACCTCCTGTCTCGCATTAGCAATCGCCGCGGTAAGTTCCTCTACTTTTTGTTCGATTTGCTCCAGCTGTTTATCAGAGCGCTCGAGGCGACCAATGCGCATCAAAGTCAATTTACCACCTATTGGCATCGCTAGATTGGCTAGAGTGTGTAGGTGTTTTCTAAACAATTGCATGCCCATATTCGCCCTCCGCTAAACGAGTAATAAACTCAAGCACTTTTGATTTCGTCAGTGGCTCGAAAAGAACGTAAAGCCTTTTTGGGGCTGTTCTAGTTACTGTTTCAATCTCGTGACACTGGAGCTGGTTACCGTTTGACATTGTGAAAAAACACTGCTTACGCGCGCTTAAAAGTTTACTAACTTACTTGTTTTTTTGACTGCGCTATCAGCAGCGTGATGGCTTCGTTAGCGTCTAATTCAGCTAAAGACCCAACTGACGATTGAACGATATTTGAAAAGCCCATCGCCCACTCGCCAAACAATCGGTTTTCAATCGGGACATCTTCGATTAATTTCAAGCCAGAATGTCTGGAGTCCGACGTAATGGCGCTGTAAATTGCGTGAACATTATCACTGTCGCCCTCCAATACTTGCAAAAAGTGATAATAATCACACACCAGCATTCCAGTTATTCCCTGTGACGCATTGTTTTTCCTTGCCGTTTTAAGTATCGAGGTCAAAGCATCTGAATCGAAAACATCTCTGTTGACATCACTGAGATAGATCACTCTTTGTAGTTTGTTACTCATAACTTCATCCACCACTTGATTATTTAGCCCGATAATAGTCACTAATGCGTGCACTCAAATGTTCAAGTGGCAAGACATTGCGCTTCATTACAGCTTCCTCTTCTACTGCAGCTCCAGGCATCCCCCATACCACCGACGAAGATTCATCCTGAGCAAAGGTTTTGCAACCTATTTCGAACATCCTTTTTAGACCTAATGCCCCATCTCGCCCCATCCCAGTCAGAATAAATCCGATCGCACTGGCTCCCACGTTCATGGCCACAGAATCGAACAACACATCCACACTGGGCTTATGCCTGTTTACCGGTTCGTTATCATTGATCCTTATTGCAAAACCATTACCTTTTTTGGCTACTTCCATATGCCGGCCACCTGGCGCAATATAAACAACACCCTGCAAGACTTTCTCACCATGTTCAGCCTCTTTAACAGTGATCGGTAATAGGCCGTTGAGACGTTTGGCATACGAAGTCGTAAACCCTGAAGGCAAGTGCAAACAAACAAGGATACTCTCCTTGCCGCTAAAACTTACCCCCCTCAATAAGTTTGAAAGGGCTTCCAAGCCCCCCGTTGAACCGCCTATCGCGCATATACGATGCGACGCAATTTGTCTATGGGATGCCTCCTCACGTTGAGACTTTTCTCCATAATTGGAGCCCTCAACTTCTGCAACTCCATCTTTAAGGCGTTGCTGTATGTCTAATAACTTTAGTCGAGAAACTTGAGAAGCGGCAACTACTTTGTCGCAGATTTCATTTCGGTACTCATCCATTGAATGGGCCAGGTCAGACGGTTTTTCAACAAAGTCCAAAGCCCCAATTTCAATCGCCTCTAAAGTGACCGATGCTCCTTGAGCCGTTAGGGTTGAAATCATGACCACTGGCATAGGCCTTAAGCGCATGAGATTGCGTAAAAACGCAATGCCATTCATTTTCGGCATTTCCACATCCAGTGTCAGAACGTCGGGCTCAGTATCTTTGATCAATTGCCGAGCTTCATGAGGGTTTTCGGCAACACCTACAACCTCAAACCTAGCGTCATCATCAAAAATCTCGGTTAGAACCGCTTGAATCAGTTTTGAATCATCTACAATTAGCACTCGTATAGGCATATCAATTACTCAAATAAATCAATTTCACCGTATTGCTCTTGCTCGTTTATATTTTTCTGGTAATCGGTTTCGCGCTGATTAATTGTGTCGTTGTGCAGATGCGCTAACCGTTTCACCCAAACGCGCCCACTCCGGGGCTCAAAGCGTACTTTTCGAGGATAAGGCCCCCCCAAGTCAGACGTTTCAACAGTAAAGCCTTCCAAAGCCATAAACTTCTTCAAAAACTGAATATTGCTCTCGCCTATTGCCGTCATTTTCTTAATGATATGCCCCCCCCCAAACGCCTTAAATCGCAATCTTTTGCGATCAGCGCCCATTTTCAACAGTTCATTAATCATTTGTTCCATGGCAATATCGCCGTAGCGAAATGCCTCACTGCCTAAGTCTAGTTGAGATGAACGACTTAAAGGCAACATAAAATGATTCATCCCACCCACTTGTTGTTCGAGATCAAATGCACACACTGAAATACACGAACCTAAAACCGTTGTGATGCATTCTGGCAAGCGCGTAACATAAAACTCCCCGGGCAAAATCTTGGCTGTACAAACTTTCAGCTGACCATCTAGGTATCGATTAATATGTTCGAAGCCCGGTTCGCAGGGTTTGATTGTCATGCAGTGGTCTCGACAAGTTGATAAATATTAGTTCCGATGTTTTGCCAGTCATCATCATTTTTTGGGATCAATTCGGAGTGGCCCAAAAACAACCTCCCCTGAGAGGCCAAATTCCTAGAAAACCGCTGTATGACTTCAAGCTTTTTTGCGTTTTCAAAGTAAATGAGCACATTGCGACAGAATATGAAGTCAAACTTTGTTGTGATTTGCCACGGATAGAAGAGGTTTAACTGCCTGAATTCAATGCTATCCCTGAGTTCCGGTTTGACTTGACACATTCCTTGCTGTGCTCCAATGCCTTTTAGGAAAAATTGCTTTTTTATTGGGAGTGGATAACTCTTGATTTGCTCTAAGCTGTAAACGCCTTTTTGAGCCGTAGTGAGAACATCAGTATCAAGATCAGTCGCCAACAGATTAACTGTCTTTCCTAATTTACGACACAACGGTAAAACATTGATTAAAATACTATACGGCTCCTGTCCTGTACTGCAGCCTGCTGACCAAATATTGAAAGCCGATTTTGATGAATCTTGAATACACTCTTTGAGATATTCGAAATGATGCGGTTCTCTCTCGAATGCCGTTACGTTGGTGGTGATAGCATTAATAAATTCAGAAAACTCTTGTTTGTCTGATTTAATCGTTTTGATGTAAGAGGCAAAAGTACCAACCTTTAAGAGTCGAACTCTCTTGGCCAAGCGAGCGTAGAACATTTCGAATTTATCATCGGTAATGTGGATGCCTGAATAGTCATGAGCTAATTTTCTCAACGCACTAAATTGAGAAAATGAGAATTCAAACTCACGTTCCATTAGTCGATATCTACAGCATCAAGCAGTCGTTGATCACCAAGTAATTCTAACTGCGTCTTGACCTCTTGATTTAAACCTAAAAGCGTTACCGAGATCTGTTTAAGGTCGCTCGAATTAAGCGCGCTAATCATAAGTTGATATCCACTCGAGTCAATTTGAGTCACTTTAGAAAAATCAATAGACCAGTGCCCGCCTTCGGGAATTGCTTCAATTGCGTCTATTACTTTAGGCTTTAACTCCTCCATTTTCGCGACCGTTAACGCACCATCAAATAGAAAAGATTCGCGCGTCGCCTCTTCCTCTTCAGTTAATTCAACACTTGCTTCAGGGTCTGCGTGCTCGTTTGACGTTTCAGCATCAACACTCTCGGTGGACTCAATTTCAGTTGTTACTGTGTCGGTTCCATTCGAATCCGAGACATCTGATGCAGCACCTGAGTTATCTTCTTTTAACCAGTCAAGTGGATCGTGCCCCAATTTACTATCGGTATCAGGCTTATCACTCACGACTTTCGCCTCCCAAAATATGTTGCGCTAACGCGATAAATTCCTTACTACTTTTACTTCTCGGAGCATATCGAATAACGGGTTGCCCATGTCCAGGACATTCAGCAGTGACGGCTCGTTCATAAATAACTTGGGCTACTACTTTCCTTCCGAAATAGTGCCGCAGCTTTGCTTCCGCTTCTTTACTCACGGCTCGACGTTGAAATCGACTGACAACAATCCAGAGATTATCAAAACGCCCCATGACCTCTTCATAGCGTTTAATCTGTTTAGTCATCGCAGAGATACCGCTAAGTCCCAAATAATCAGGGGTAACCGGTATCAGGAGCTCCTGGCTCGCGGCAATCGCGTTAACCACTAGAAACCCATTTGAAGGTGGACAATCGATAACAACAAAATCAACCCCTTCTGTTTCAATATTCTCAAGAGCTTTGCGTAATAATAACCCTCGCCCTGCTTTCATTTGCACCGATTCGAGCCTGACGAGCGACTCACCAGGAGGAACAACATAAAGGTTTTCAGCAACCTCTACCCCTACGTCTAAAAGCAAAGCGTCACCCTGTAATACATCGTAAATACCCAACGGGTTTTGACTAGCTCTTATACCTAAATGCTGGCTTAAATGTCCCTGAGGATCGATGTCAATCACAATCACCTTATGACCCATATGAGCCAATACGCCGGTTAAATTAGCGCACAACGTCGTTTTACCCACGCCACCTTTTTGATTGACGCAACTAATTACTCTCGTCATAGATCGACATTGCTCGTATCCATTAATTGTTCTCTTAATCCCTCAAAATCACCCGATTCAATCAAAGCGACAGTATCCAAAATAACGACTATGTGGGATTCATGCCTAAACAAGCCCTGGACCGTATTGAAGTCAGCGTCTGAAACACGAGGAGATGTCCGCAAAGCACTTTTTGGTACACTTATAACTTCGGACACAGCATCGACGACTAAACCAACGACTCGCATGTCACCCTTAACCTTAATTTGAATAATCACTACGATCGTTTTAGACGTTATGTCCGTGTGTTCACCTGCCAGAACTGCGCGCAAATCTAGCACTGGCACCATGATTTGACGAAAATCGATAACCCCCAACCAATCCTTCGGTAAATCAGGCATCTTGCGGACAGCTTCCAGTACCCGAACCTCTTGAACTTGGGTGATGTCGATGGCAAAAAACTCCCCTGCTACGTCCAAATTGAGTAATTCCAGCGTACTGTTCGCAGTGTCATTCATAGGTTAAAACTCTGTCCATTCTTCGTCATTTGTTTGTGGCATAGACTTGACAGGCGCAGGTTTCATCGCCTGCTTGGCCTTAACGACCGGCTTACTCCGTCTTTCCGCTGCGGGTAATGCAGCTTTGGAACCGCCATTATCGTCAACTTTGAAGAACGAAACGCGCTCTACCATCTCATCTACCTGCTCTACCGAAGATTGACTCGCTGAAGACGCTTCTTCGGCCAATGCCGCGTTCTGCTGAGTAATGTCATCGAGTTCCGCTACCGCCTGATTAACTTGGGCAATTCCACTAGCTTGCTCATTCGTGGCATTATTCATATCCGAGATAAGTGACGACAGTTGGTCAATGTTGGCTAATATCTCCCTCAAAGATTCGCCGCATTGGTTGACAAGGTCGCTGCCGGTATTAACACGGGCAGAACTGTCATCAATCAGCTCTTTAATTTCCTTAGCTGAGGTCGCAGATCGCTGTGCTAGGTTGCGCACCTCATTGGCAACAACAGCGAAACCTCTACCGTGCTCGCCGGCACGCGCAGCTTCAACCGACGCGTTTAATGCAAGTAAATTAGTCTGGAAGGCAATTTCATCAATCACACCGATGATGGCGCTGATTTTATTTGAACTTTCAGTGATCTCTTCCATGGATTTAACAGCACTGGAAACAATATGCTCCCCCTTACTGGCTTTTGTTCTGGCTTGCTCTGCTGCTTCATTGGCTGTTGAGGCATTATCGGCGGTACTCCGCACATTACCGGTTAACTCTTCTAAACTTGCCGCAGTTTCTTCCAAGTTCGACGCTTGTTTTTCGGTGCGCTCTGACAATTGGTCATTGCCCAATGACAACTCATGATTTGCCGAACGAATTGAATCGGCGCTGATTTTAATTGAACCAATGACGTTGTTGAGTCTTCGCGTGGTATCGTTCAGTGCATTTTTAACCTCACCAAACATGCCGTGATAGTCATCAGTGATTTGCACGCGCATATCACCTTCCGAGACCTTTTGAAGCGCGGTATTCACATCCCGAACAAAGGCATTGACGGTTTGCGACAACTCGTTCAAACCATTTGCAATATTCAAGAAGAAACCTTCCTTGTTGTCAGTACTTACCAGCGCACCTAAGTTACCTTGCGCCACGCTAGTCACGAGTTTTTCAACTTCTTTCTCGGTCTCGACTTGCAATGTCACATCAGCCCACTCAACAACAAATCCAATTTTCTCTTTGTTGTCAGTGAATACGGGAGATGCAATGAGTTTAAATATTCGCCGTCCAACTTCAATCTGTGTGCGATACGTCGACTCAAGCTTCGCCAACATAGAGCGCTGGTGTTGAGGGTTCTTGTGAAACTGATCAATGTTTTGCCCAATCAAATTCTTTGCGTCAAAATGTGGCAACTCTTTGCGTAAATCCGATTCAGCCTCTGCGAGCATAAGTTTCACTGACTGATTCATATAAACGATATCTAAATTAGCATCTGCAACCATCACGTTTGTGGTCACCCCGTCCAGCGCAGATTTAACCCGGGCGTTTGCGGCTGCGATTATGTCTAAGCGTTTAATATCGGTAATATCAGCCCACTCCAGTGCTGTACCTAGTCGCTCTCCATTGCTATCAATCACAGGAGTTGCCGTTAATTCAAAATACATTTCTCCCAAGCTAATTTCGGTCGTATAAGTGCTCGTGAGTTTACCAAGTAGGTCGCGTTGATGGGCTGGGTTCTTGTGGAACGAATCAATATTGACCCCTATCAAGGCGTTAGGATCAAAGTTCTTATCAAGTAATTTAAAGGTCTCTAAATTGGTGCTCATCATCATATGCAGGCTTTTATTTAGATAAATAATGTTATATTCATTATCTGCCAACATTACGTTTGTATTGACATTGTCCAATGCAACTTGAAGCCTTGCCGTTTCTTTTTGTTGTTGCTCTTGCTGGAGTTTTAACGTCAAATCATGCCACTCCACTGTGTATGCAGATGGCATATTGTCGTCGTCCAAAATTGGCGTCACTGTCAGTCCAAAAGTCAATCCACCCACGGTAATGGACGTTTCAAAAGTAGATGTTAACCGAGCTAGCATTTGTCGTTGATGTTGTGGGTTCTTATGGAAGGTATCAATATTCACGCCAATAAGGTTACCTGCGCTAAATTGCGGTAATTCAGTTCGGATACGCGCTTCATTTTTCAACAACATTGCCTGCAGAGTATCGTTGACAAAGGTAATATTAAGCCCTTTGTCCGCCATCATAATATTCGTTGAAAGCCCTTTTATCGCATGATTCCAGCCTTTAGACTGACGTTGGTTGTCAGCAACCTCCTCGTTGGCTTGAGCAACAATTTCACTGTTCACCTGCTCAGATTTTTTCAAATATCCGATGGCGACAAAGGCGGTGAGCAATTGCGTGGCCAAAATGGCAAACACCCATGGTGTGATGGCGACTTGCCACACCGAGACCATAGCTCCAATAACTGCGAGTATGATGACGATAAGAAAGAAGTTCTTTTGATTGCCATTCATCTTTTTTACCCCGTTTTCCTGTACGCGTTAGAAGTCAACAGTATCTAGTACTGAATCAATATTTAGGAGCACGGCCATAGCGCCGCGAACATCTGTGATACCGTGAACAAATCGGTCTGAAATCGTGAGGTCAAATTTATCTGCGCTCTTGATATCATCGTCCGTCAGGTTTACGACATCACAAATCTTATCAACCATGATACCCATGGTTTTTTCTCCTTGATTGGTCATAACAGTCATGATCAACACGACTGTTTCTTTATCTAGCGGCCTAGCCGAAAGGCCAAACCGTTTCCTTAAATCAACAATCGGTACAATCGCACCGCGCAAGTTGATTAGGCCGAGCAAAAACTCTTTTGAATTTGGGATCCGCGCCATTCTCTCCCAAGTCCGAATTTCACGAACCCTGAGAATATCAACAGCGTAACTGCTCTCACCCAATGAAAAACTTAACCATTCCGAAAATGATTGCTCTTGTGCTTCCAGCTCCAACGATTCAGACATGACTAATGCACCTTAAGACGCGACATGAGCGCCCCCACATCTAAAATTAACGCAACTGACCCGTCCCCAAGAATAGTCGCACCTGACAATTCATCGACTTTGATGTAGTTTGCTTCTAAAGACTTGACCACCACCTGTTGGTGATTTGCTAATTCATTGACGACCAGACCAAACTGTTGGTTATCATGCTCTACGACAACTACCAACAGAGAATCTTCTGAGTCAGGCTTTGTTTCGGGGAGTGAAAACGTCTCAGCTAAGTTCAAAAGGGGTATAAACTGGGATCGCCATTTAAATGAGATGTCGTGCTCACCAATCTTATTGATATCGACGCGTTTAACTTTTATCGACTCAATGATGGCTAGCATAGGTACCACATAGGTTTCATCCATAACCTTGATCAGTTGTCCATCCAAAATAGACAGTGTCAGTGGCAGTTTTATACTGAATGTGGTGCCTTCATTTTCCTCTGAGTGCAAATCGATTTGGCCGCCCAAGGATTGGATATTACGTTTAACCACATCCATTCCTACTCCACGTCCCGACAAGTCGGTTACGGCGTCTGCTGTGGAAAAGCCCGCAGCAAAAATGAGTTCTTTACAAGCCTGGGGGGCGAGTTTTGCGTTCGCGTCAATGAGACCTCGTTCCACCGCTTTGGCACGGATTTTATCAACCGCCAGGCCTTTCCCGTCATCACTGATCTCTATAACAATGTTACCTACTTGGTGATAAGCGACCAGTTTTAAGGTGCCTACGCGGGGCTTTCCGAGAGCTTCTCGTTCATCCGGCATTTCGATGCCATGGTCAATACTGTTTCGGACCAAATGCACCAAAGGATCTGTCAATTCCTCAATAACGGTTTTGTCGACCTCTGTATTTTCGCCTTCGATAACAACATCAATTTTTTTGCCCAACTGTTTACAAAGATCCCGCACCATTCTGGGGAATCGACTGAAACAAAAGTCTATCGGTAACATGCGAATCTGCATGACCCCATCTTGTAAATCGCGAGTATGCCGCTCTAATTGCCCTAATCCTTCCTGCAAACGTCTCAGTTCAGGGAATTGCACCATATTGTTGAATGTACTCAACATCGACTGAGTAATTACCAGCTCTCCCAGGAGGTTAATCAAGCTATCAATTTTGCTTAATTCAACACGAATAGACTGGCCTGTTCTCTTTGCAGGTGCCTTGGCTTTGCTAGTTTCTGCATTATCAACATCAGAGGAAACCGTGTCGACTTTGACATCAGGAGCTGACTTAGTTGTTTCTGCAAGCGCCGAGCTGACCAATTGTGGCGCCTCTTGGTCCAAACATCGATATTCAAGAGTCGCCTCGTCTTCAATCCATAAAAAGACTTCTGCTAAGTCCTCTTCGCTTATCGCTTCCTCCGAGTCGAGAGTAATTAGCCATTTCATTTTTAAATGGATCGGATTGAGTTGGTTAAGCGGAGGAACATCAGAAGAGTCGCACACAACATTTACACTTCCGAGTTCTAATAACTCTTCAATGTAACGCAGAGGTTCATTGCCCGATAAGAGTAGCTCTTCATCAGGGGAAAAGTGAATCTCCCAGTGTTTACCGTGTACTAGACCATTGTTTAAATTCGAGTCGCCCGATCCTTCAACAGGCTTCCCCTCTTGCTTTCCATCAATCAGCTCTTGGAGCTGCTTTTCAACAATAGCAATGAGCTCACCATTGACTTGCTCTTCGAATTGGTAGTGATTAACAAGATTCCGCAAACAATCCAAACACTCAAATAAACAATCAACTACTTCTTGAGTAAAATCTCGCTGCCCATCCCGAACCATATCTAATAGGGTTTCCATAAAGTGCGTAAATTCAGCCAGACGACTCATACCAAATGTCGCGCTACCGCCTTTAAGTGAATGAGCTGAGCGAAAAATATCATTAATGACTTCAGGCTCTATAGCAGTCAGATCTATGTCTAATAAATGTTGTTCAATTGCACTCAACGCCTCAGCACTCTCGTCAAAGAATACCTGTTTGAACCTTTCCATTGGATCTGACATGTAAGTGCCTTTTATTTGAGTACTTTGTTAACAAGAGCGGATAATTTTTGTGGATTAAACGGTTTGACAATCCACCCTGTTGCGCCGGCTTCCTTACCAGCACCTTTCTTATCCTGCCCAGATTCGGTTGTAAGCATCAATATTGGAGTAAAGCGATAGTTGGCCTGTTGGCGTAAGTTGGTAACAAAGGTGATCCCATCCATCACCGGCATGTTGACGTCCGAAATCACTAAATCAAACTGAGTTGCAAGTGCTGCGTCTAGGCCCAGTTGGCCATTTTCGGCTTCCTCAACTTCATGCCCCATCTCAGATAAAGTGTGAGCGACCATCGCCCGCATTGAGCCTGAATCATCAACTGTAAGTATTTTCGCCATTCTCTAACAATGCCCTTAAATCAAATGGTTTAACATCGAATTCCTACTAACTTTGCATTAGGTATAGCACTCTTCTGTGAAAAACCATGAAAAAAATAAAAATTTTTTTGTATGTTCAAATTAAAATTTGTCGATTAATTATTTTATAAGCTATCGTTAGTACACGAGTTTTCTTGAGAGCCTTGGAAGAAATGCTAGCAACCTTTTACACTGGAGAAAGGCTGAGTGAGTAAATACAGTTTATTAATCGCTGAAGACGATGAAGACTTAATAAACGTCTTCGAACTCATGCTAGGAGAGCATTTTGCTGTAACGACCACTACCAATGGCGCAGAAGCCATCGCCGAGATCCAAAAGAAAAATTTCCATATTGTTATAGTCGATATCCATATGCCGACTAAGTCTGGACTCGAAGTCTGCGAGTTCATACAAACTCTGAAACCTGATAGGCGGCCTAGCGTTATCGTGTTGTCTGGTGACTTATCCGACGAGAATATACATAAGGCCTTTTCTTTAGGTGCGACTGATTTTGTTGGTAAGCCGTTTAATGTGGTTGCCTTTCATGAGCGAATCATGCGTATTTCCAGAGACATAGTTCAGATAAAGGCTCTGAGAAGCGATGATGATCGCAGGAGAAGTTTAGCTGACACAGCAATGAAACAGGCGTCAGCTTATGGGAGTGGATTGGAATTACTGGCTCGCTTGAATAAGTGCAAAAGCATTGAAAGCCTAATGGAAAAGATCACTTTTGGTTTGCTAGCTCAAGGTTACCACTGCGCGGTTGAGTTTAGGTCCGATTCAGGCAGGTATAATTTTGATGTGGATACCCGACAATGCAGCGAAAACGAACAGAAAATTTTCCAACTGCTGTACGACAAGGGACGCATCTTCCACTTCGGGAAACGCACTATTTTTAATGAATCGAATGCTTCTCTATTAGTTAAAAACATGCCAACTGAAGGTACTATGTCTTATGACGCTGCGATTGACTTATTCGCGAAACTAGTACCAGCATTGGGTAGCCGTTTTGATGCGCTGTTGAACATTCAAACCATGTTGTCTTCCAGAGAACAGTTAAATGAAACCATTAAAACCGTCAAGCACACCATTGAAATTATGGAGCGCGAACGAAAGGATAACTTAGAGCAAATTGCTGCGACAATAGGTATAAGCTTTCATGAACTAGAGATGACGGAGACCCAGGAGCGCTTTTTTCTTGATCTCATAGAAAAGCAACTTACTGCAGACAACACAAATGAGCGTTTTGGTAAAGTTGTGGAACTGTTGGAGGAAACGGCTGAAAGCCTCAATAGTGATGAATTGGTGGACGATGAGGAGGAGCAGATCGAGGATAATTTCGATGACGACATAGAGCTTTTTTGAGTGGCAATGGCTGGGATACGCATATATTGTGCAAATTCAAAGGCGACAAATACCTATAAGCCTAGTGTATAGAGATTGAAACAAATTAAATGATGCTGAAAGTCGCATATAAATTAAGCTGGGGTATACTTATTGTGAGGATGAATAATATGCAATTGAAAGAGCACTGTTTCTATGAGCCAGAAGCTATACTTAGGGATTGACAAGAGATTGTGCATATCGAGTTTTAAAAGTGAGTCATAACACCGTGTTGTGTTTTAGCGAAGTCCTACTATAAGGCGATGAATTAATGCCAGAAAAATCGTTCCGTATTGTTGCTGTTGAGGATGATACAAATATCACAGGTATTCTTAACGAATTTGCCGCTGCGTCAGATATTAGTTTTCACTCGTTTTCGGGGCTTGATACGATCTGCATAGAGGACCTCCACGCTGCAGATTTAATTTTCCTCGACCTGCAATTAGACCATCATGATGGTATCGACGTAATTCTAGCTCTCGACCAAAACAAGGTGAAAACGCCGATCATTTTATGCTCCGGAATGGACATCAACGTGATTAATGCTTCTAAAGATCTATTAACCGAGCACGGCTTGACATGTTTTGGGCAATTACAAAAACCCTTTTCCTATGAACAGTTTCTGGAAGCCATAAACGCAATCGAAGGAGGGCAATCAAGAAATGTCAAACCAAGTGTCCCCACAACTCAGCGATCACTAAGTAATCAAGATATTACTAACGCTCTAGAAAGACACTGGTTCACTGCTCATTACCAACCGCAAATAGATCCAGTTTCGGGAAAGATCACCGGCGTTGAATGCCTTGCAAGGTTAAACCATCCTGAGCGAGGGCTGTTTAATCCTTTTGAATTCATTCAACGAATTAAAGAATTGGGCTTGATGGACATCTTCACTAAGCAAATTATCCAGGTTGGCCTCAAAGAACTTTGCACGGCTCCCTTGCCCAAAGGCACCATGTTTTCTTTTAATTTAGATGCGTTTTCGATCAATACCCGCTTTTTAGTCTGGTTGTTAGATTGTTTGATTGAATATGCCATCCCCCCGAACAATATTTGTTTAGAAATCACAGAACTATCTGCATTAGAAATTAATTCAGAGGTGAAAAGTATCCTTACGAAACTAAGAATCAGAGGCTTTTCACTATCTCTAGACGATTTTGGCACTGGCTTTAGCACCATCCAAGAATTGAATGAACTCCCTTTCAACGAAGTGAAGATCGACCGTTCGTTCGTGACGTCGATGCTCACAAAAGATTCTTCCGAAGCAATCGTAAGGTCTACTATAGACCTTGCTAAACGCTTAAGTTATAGAGTTGTTGCTGAGGGAGCTGAAACTAGTGAGCAGGTCATAATGCTCAAACAGTTTGGCTGCCATGATATCCAAGGGTTCTACTATTGTAAGCCTAAATCGATTGAACAATTCATCCTCTTTTGTGAGAACCAAGCGAAGGGAATTAAAGCAAGTTAACACAACCTAATACCGGCATTTTATTACTCATACCACCACAATCACATTGCACTTCGATCATCTTAATCAAAGCTGCAGTGGAATAGGATGATGATTTTGAGCCGCTAATCAGGGGATGTAGCTATGTTTCTGCATACTGTGTGGCCGATACGTCACTCAGATTCAAGCGTTAAAATTACTCCTCATTGGCGAAAATATAAATAGTAACCTTGGCATTTTGGGGGGAGTTTTTTAGCTGGCTAACTACAGTATTTCACTCTGCTCTTTAACGGCCGCCATTGAAGTTGAATGAAACAATGAACAGGAAAAAATATGCGGCCCACAACTTTATCGAGTTTTTGAATTTCAACTGGATTACGAACACCTGAATAAGACCCCTTAGTACCTTTATTCAAGTCAGGGCCGGGCCACCATTTTTCATTTAAGTTCTAGTTTGTCGCTCAGTTAATCTACAACTACTATGTGAACTCAAAGTCTATTTTTTCGTAACAACAAGTAGTTACGAAAAATATTGCGTCTATATACTCTTGATTTTGGAAACCCGATTTAATGCGCAACACCATACCCGCGACAGTGACCCACGTTCATCATTGGAATGATACCCTCTTTAGCTTTAAAACCACGCGCGAGCGGTCGCTTACGTTTGAATGCGGCCAGTTTGTTATGATTGGCTTAGAGGTTGACGGCAGGCCCTTGATGCGCGCGTATAGTATCGCGAGCGCTAATTATGAAGACGAACTGGAGTTTTTCAGCATTAAAGTACCTGACGGCGCATTAACGTCGCGCCTACAAAATATCAACGTCGGCGATCAAATTCTGGTTTCTACCCGTCCTACAGGTACTCTAGTCCCTGGCTACCTGATACCAGGCAAGCATCTATACTTGTTGGCAACCGGTACTGGCTTAGCGCCATTTATGAGCATTATTCGCGGTCTGCATATTTACGAGCACTACGAAAAGATAATTCTTGTCCACGGTACGCGCACAGTTCCTGAACTAGCCTATCAAGATGAAGTTCAAACGCAGCTTCCCCACAACCCTTATTTTGGTGAACTCGTGCGAGCTAAACTGCGTTACTACCCTACCGTAACGCGCGAACACTATGAATATGTTGACCCAAATAGCAACGCGACACCACACGTGCACACAGGTCGAATCACGGACCTATTAACCAGCGGTGAGCTTACTCGTCGACTTGGCTTACCCGATATCAATATTGAAAACGACCGCTTTATGCTGTGCGGGAATAACGACATGTTGCAAGATCTAATGACTATTCTTGATAAACGCGGATTCTGTAAAGCCAACTCTCGCAGCATGGGGCATTATGTGATTGAACAAGCGTTTATAGAAAAGTAAACGCAAGCCATTCTACCCAATAGCCCACAACTTGCAGCTAGGCCGTAAGTCATTGCGCTAAATCAAATCAAGCTCAACTATACTCACGAGGAGGTAGAAGTGAGGCGAGTATATGCTAGATTAGACTCTACGCAATGAGGTCCTAACGCTTTTTCAAGGAGAGATTGATGCATAATAATCCGGTCGGTTGGTTTGAGATTTATGTACAAGATATTGAACGGGCAAAATCCTTTTATGAGCAAGTGCTCTGTGTACAATTAACTGCGCTTCCGATTGAAGGTATTGCCATGTTGGCTTTTCCCAGTGATGATGAGGGAGCCGGAGCATCAGGTGCTCTGGTACATGCGCCGAGTATACCGTCAGGTGGAAATAGTACCGTCGTATATTTCAGCTGCGAGGATTGTGCTGTCGAAGAAGGCCGAGTTGAAGCCGCAGGTGGAACCGTGAGTCGCAGTAAAATGTCGATTGGTGATTATGGATTCTGCAGTATGGTCTTAGATCCTGATGGCAACCTTTTTGGTCTACATTCAATGCAATAACTGGAGAACAGTCGATGTCGTGCTTTAAACATGTTTTATGCGTCCTTACTGAACTGCAAAATCCCGATGAAGTGGTCGGTCACGCGATACACATTTGTCAGCAACACAACGCCAAACTTACGGTTATGCTTGCACTTGAACCTCTCCCACCCAATGCCAACATGGTGATGGAATCCTTTGCGTATATCGACACCTACGAGAGTATCCAAGCGGCTGCCGAGCAGCGCTTGGATAGCAAGGCACAGGAATGGCGTGAAAAGATGCCCGTCGATACTGTGTTTCGCTATGGGCACAGCTTCATTGAAATTGCCAAGGTCACACAAGATATTGGTGCCGATTTAGTCGTGAAGTTAGCCAAAACTGACCTCATTGACCGTTTGTTTGGTCATGAAGATATGCGCTTGTTACGGAAATGTCCGGCCCCCGTGTGGTTGTTGCATCGCAACGATAGTCAGCGCTACCAGCAGATAGTCGCGGCTGTCGATGTTAACTATCACTACCCCGACGATGAAGTAGCTACTCGCAAGCAACTCAACCAGGCGGTGGTTATTAAGGCCGCTCAAGTAGCCGTTGAAGAAAATGCGACGTTGAATATCGTTCATGTTATTGATGAACAGGTAGACATGGTGGTGTATGACGGCATCGTTGACATGGGTGCTCATGCTTTTGGCGGTGATCAAGAGCAAACCGAAGCTGAACGCCAAGCGGCGATCCAGGAGCTTATCGAGTTGATTAAAGGGGCTAATCCCGATGACGTCATCGAAAATCTACGGATCCAAACCCACGTTATTCGTGGCAATGCTCGACGGGATATGCCAGAGTTGATCAGTCAATTGGACTGTGACTTGCTCGTAATGGGTACAGTGGCACGCATCGGCATTCCAGGCTTTTTCATGGGTAATACTGCCGAATCGGTATTAAATCAGGTCAATTGTAGCGTATTGGCGCTTAAACCGGCAGGGTTTAGTTCGCCACTGATCACCTGATTGATACACAGGCTTTTACACTTTAAAACGATACAAAAACGAGTGACGCGCGTACACTAGATCTAAACCAATCATTATCCGTGTACCGTGTCATCTACTACATCTGTTTTACAGTGGTTACTGAGTTTCCTTAAACCTTATAAATATCAAGTCAGTGGTGCTATTTTTGCCTTGTTTATCGGCTCATTTGCTTGGTTAGTATTGGGGCAAGGAATACGTCTAGCGGTGGATCAAGGTTTTGTTGCTGATGATGCTGACCGCTTGAATCAACTACTGTTTGCAGTACTACTCATTTCATTAACCGCGAGTATTGCTACCTATTTTCGCTTTGCCTTAATGACTTGGCTAGGTGAGCGGGTAAGCGCAGACATTCGTCAGCGCGTATTTAATCACCTCTTAACACTTGACCCGGAATTCTACACTCAAACGCGTACGGGCGAGGTTATTTCGCGTTTTACCGCCGATACCACGGTTCTACAAAGTGTCATTGGCATGAGTATTTCCATGGCGCTGCGCTCAAGCGTTACCTTCATCGGCGCCTTGGTTCTAATGCTGATCAGTAGTCCAATGCTGACCCTGTATGTAATGTTAGCGGTGCCATTCGTGCTTTTACCGATCAAGTTACTTGGCAAGCAGGTGCGTAAGTATTCTCGCGCTAGCCAAGACAAAGTCGCGGATATAGGTGCATACGTTGATGAAACTCTGCATGAAATTCAGACTGTGCAAGCCTATTCGCATGAGCAAGTCGACATACAGGCATTTTCAGAGCGAATTGACGCAGTGATGGCGACAGCAAGGCAGCGTATCCACTATCGATCGCTGCTTATTGGCCTGATCATGGCAATTAGTATCATTGCTATTGTGTTAGTCGCCTGGATTGGCGCAACCGATGTTATCAGCGGTGGGATGACTGCGGGCGAACTAACCGCCTTTATGTTTTATGCGGTGTTGGCCGGCGGCAGCATTGCAACGGTAAGTGAAGTGATTGGTGAAATACAAAAAGCTGCCGGTGCCAGTGAACGCCTGTTAGAACTGCTCAATGCAACCAGTCATATTCAAGGTATTATTGCACCTACACTGCTTTCACCAGCCAAAGTCCCAATGAGTGTGCCTGCAATCGAGCTGACGGCCGTGAGTTTTGCCTACCCCAGCGCCCCCGAGCGCGCAGTATTGCAAGATATCACTCTGCAGATTAGTCCCGGCCAGCGCGTTGCTTTAGTGGGGCCAAGCGGTGCGGGTAAATCGACAGTGTTTCAGTTACTACTGCGATTTTATGCCACGGAACAAGGCTCTATACGGGTCCATGGTCAAGATATCAGTCAGTTAGCTATTGAAAGTCTACGCACACAATTTGCGTTAGTGCCGCAAGAATCAGTGATATTTGCTAATGATGTTGTTGAGAACATTCGCTACGGTCGCCCTGAGGCTAGCCAAGCGGATGTCGTGGCTGCAGCCAAAACCGCACAAGCGCATGAGTTTATCTCACAGTTACCCGAGGGCTATAAGACTAATTTAGGTGAACGAGGGGTCAAGTTATCTGGCGGGCAAAAACAGCGGATTGCAATAGCCCGAGCAATTTTGGCCGACCGCCCGATTCTTCTGCTCGATGAAGCTACTAGTGCACTGGATGCGGTAAGTGAAAGAGCAGTGAAACTCGGCTTGGATAACTTAATGCGCGGTCGCACAACACTGATCATTGCCCATCGACTCGCCACGGTTGTTAATGCCGACCTGATTGTCGTCATGCAAGATGGTCGAATTGCGGCTACCGGCACACACGAAGAACTTATGACGAGTAATTCTTTGTACCGCGAACATGCTGAGTTGCAATTAGTTAGCTAAACCACCTGTGCTGTCAGTGATTTGGCCAAAATTCGGTTAGTGAGATACGCCAGTAATTCGGTTTCTTCTTCACTGCGTTCCCCATCAATTGCAGTTAGCTCCATGGCTACATCAAGTGCTTTACCAGCATCTTGATTCAGATCTTCTCCTAACTCCTGCATAAACGCTCGACAGTCATTGTTGTCAACCGCTTGGCGGGCTCGATGAATCGCGTTATTTAAAAAGGCTTCTTTGCAGATAGTACTGCCCCAGTCCAACGACTCCATGACTTGTTCAACATAGTCTTGCTCACTGAGACTGACCTTACCGTCTATTTGGTAGAGTAACACTGACAATTGGATGAGCGCTTCGTTAAAGCCTTGTTGTTCAGTCAGTTGCATAGGAACTCCTTACATCGCACCCGGCTCGAGGGTGACTGGAATAGTGATTTGCGAATATCCCAAAAGAGAAATTTAGACCACTTAGTTCGGGATTAGTTGCATAGTTTTTCACTTTTTTGACCTATCGCAGGCCCAAAATGACATCGTGGATCAAGTAATTTCCTGAGTACACCGGATGCGGCTCGCCCGTTGCTTCAATCGCAAAAAACCGTTGCTCTTCGGTATCGAGTGACTGATAGCCGCCAATCACTTGATACAGCCAAGCCTCTGTGTCAAAGTCCAATGCTCGCCATTGGTGATACTGCAGGGCAGTGATGTTTTCGCCGCTGTCAATCACATGGCAAAAATACTGTTCAACCGCTTCGCGCAACCGGGAATCATCCATCTCGACGGCAGCAAGGACTTCGATACTAATACTCTTCGCAGCACTGTGCTGCTCGTGTTTTCGCTGTCGGTTGATAGTTCGGATTTGCCCCACTAAGTGTTGCAGTTCTGCTTCTTGCTCAACATTGTTGGGGTCTACTGCAGCAGCCCTAAGCAAAGGCTCAGCTTGATTAAACAACATCGGTATCTGACTAAAACGCGTGTAGTCTTTTGGCACGAAATCGGGGTGTTGGTCGCTGTGCAATACAAACCCTTTAAGCAATCGCGTTTTACCGCGAAATTCACGAAATCGCCCGAGTAATTCCAACAAGCGTGCTTGTACGGCTGATTGTTCTTTAGTCACGCGCGTAAAGCTTTGCTGCAACGCCACGACGAGTAGGTGCCGCAAATCGCGATTATTGCCAGCCAACTCACTCAGTTCGTCAAAACGAATGAGCTCTATCTGGTTGAGTAAGTCAGTAACCTGAGACTGTGCCAGCTGATTTTCGCGAATTTTTGCGTCGACCGACGACACGTATCCAAACTCGTTATTGATCCGGCTGAATAACAGCCGCACATGATTCGCTAAAGACTCTGTAAGTGCATAGACATGCTCACGCAAATCGTTGAGGTGGCCTTGCGACTCGGCAAACCGACCATAATGCAGAGCTTCTTTGTAATGCTGTGCGAGCGTCTTTATCGCAGCCAGTGCGCTAGCCATATTAGTGTCGATCTGGCGATTGCGCTCATCTTGCAAACTGCCTTCGAGCAGGTTGCGGACTGCGCCTTTTAAACGATAATCACCGTCTTGTTCAGGACGCCATAAAACGCCCAACTGCAACAGTTGATCAAGCACTTTGGGGCTTATGTCACTGGCACTTACGCTCCCCACCAGATAAGCCCGCATTATCACTTCACTATGCCGACTTAGTGCATTGAGAAGTTTTACGCCTGACTGAAAAAGATTTTGATTCACAGTAGGCTACCTTGCTCACTGGCCATTTGAGCTTGCTCTGCAAGTGACAAAGACTCAGTTTCATCAATAAACCGCAATACTTCGTATAGATAATCAATCTTACCCGTGGCAATAAAAATCTGTTTTTCTGGGTTGGGTTTAAGTAAATACCCAAGGTCTGTTAAGCGCTTAAAGACCTGTTTTATTTGGCCATCGACTTGGGTACTCGTGGAGCCAAACAAGCGGTAGCGAGAGATTTTTTCCAGCTGCTCAGCAAATGCCGGTGTATCTTCAATAATGGTTTGAAGCTCCGTCAAACGAATGGGTGTTCCCATTGTTACCGGAACGTCGCTGCCTTGAGCCTGTTGAACAAGCAACAACCAATCAACTAATGGACGTAAACTCGATGAAACTTCCTGAAACTGTTGCCCCAATATTTTGCGCTCATCTTCACCAAGCGCAGTATAACCGACAAAAAACACATCGCCATCAGCGGTGCTAGTCAGTGTCCTATTGAGTAGGTTGAGGTGAGGCTCGAGCGCATCTCGATTAGCGCTGTTCTTAAGATAACGCCATGCCTCTTCATCACTGATTTGACAGATGAATTGCCCTTGCAATAGCTGAGTCAGCACGCGGCCTTGTTGATTCATCATGCGTTAGCCTCCTCAGCAAATTTCGCTTTTAAACGCTCGCTCAATGGACTTGCTTTAGGTTGCACCACCTGCAGACGGCGCGTGGCTTTGTCAATCAAATAACGATTTTCAAACAGTTTAAGGACATCAGATTCAGGGTTTGGGAACGCGCCAACCACTGAAATTTGATTGTTCTGACAAGCATCGAAAATCTTTTTCACATTGGATTGATGCAACGTTCCTAATTCGTCGATTGGCCAGTGAATGATTACGTTCGCCGAGTTACGCAACAACCGTGTAAATGCCAATAAGAATTTACACAAAATTAAATAGGCCATTCCATGACTCGAACTTTCATTCAATTGACGGTCGGTACGAATGACGAGATTTGAATCACCTTCGCGCAAGTGCAATTCAATATCTAACAGCTTGCTTATCCCACCTGATAAGGCTGCACGGCCAAGAATGTCCAGCACCCGACGCATTGACAGACCATACTCTTCTACGGGCAACTCGGTTGCTCCTGAATCCATCCATTGTTGATATTGCTGTTTAAAGGCCGCCAGCTCAGGCCAGAATTCAAGCTCACTGATCCTTGACCTGATTTTCACTGCAGAATCAGACACGCCATCGAGGAATAGCTCTTCGTCAACTTCTTTACTGATCCGCCGACTTTGCGTCGCTATGCGCTTATCAATATCGTCTAACACATGGTAGTACTGCGTGAGATCAGCGCCAAAAATCCGTCCTTGCTCGCGCAAACCATGCAGCTTTTGCGGCACAATTTCGTTTAACAAGCGTGCCAGGTGTTGCACAAGACGGCGATGTTCAATGTGGCGCACGCCGTCTTGATCGACTGATGTGCACTCTTCGCGTGAACGCTCCCACGTATCAGACAACCCTGTACCAGCTTGGGCAGCGATCAACTGGTCAAAGCGCTCAACATAACTGCGAATATCACTGAGCAATTGCTCACGAGTTTGCAGTAAGTCATTCGCCTCAGTAATACGCTGTGATATACCCGTTATGTCATTACCCGATCCATCAATATTTGCCGTTTGTCCATCACTCGCCAGCGCTAGTCGTTTGAGTGTTTTAAGTAATTGCTCAACACTGCTACTTGCCTCACGAGCTTGGCGCAATAACTGTTCAGCATTAACTTGCTGCTCGTTGAGCTGTTGACGCTGTGTAGTGACCTGTTGGCGGCGCTCGGATAGTTGACGCTCAGCATTGCTGGCACTTTTTTTCGCGGCGGCCAATTGCTTTTGCCAAGTAACCTTCTGACCGTTAAATACATTTTTGTACCAGCGTTGATAGTCAGCAACTTTGTGGCGATGTGTCTCGGTGTAGTCGATATCCGCTTTTAATTGTTCGATCTTTTTCTTCAAAGCGCCAATCTCATCAATATCAACACCACGTTGATCGAGCTCATCGGCCAGCCATTTTTCCATCGCTTTGCGATCGGCTTTGGCATTGGCTTTAACTTCAGCCAGCTGAGCGCTAACCTGCTGCTCTTCAGCAACAATATCGTCTATTATTTGTTGCCAATGGAATCCCAGTTCATTGAGCGCTTCACGCCGTTGCTCATCGACATCAGCCAGCGCCGCTTTGTAGCTAATTGTTGCCTTAGCCAACTGACTTTCCACTTGTTTGAGTTGCTGCTTGCCATTTTGTTTACGCTCTGCCAATGCCGCTTGATACTCACGATGCAGGGCCTGACGATCCTGCTGACTGCGCTTGCGATTAGCTTCAGCGCTTTTTACCTGACTTTCCGCTTTGGTCACCGCCAGCTCAGCGGCACGTACTGCCTCAGTCGCTGCTGTGAGTTCTTGTTCAACTTTATTTTGTTGCTCAGTAGCCTGTTCGAGAAGCGTTTGAGCCGCTTCTAACTGCGTCCGAAGATCCTGCTCGTCTTGGGCAAACTCGGGTAAGTCGATATGGCTAAGGTCAAGTGACACACCAAACATCGATGGTTGTTTTTTAGCGCTAACTTCGGGCTTTAAATCTGTCCGCTGCAATAATTGCGGATCCACTAATTTACCGATTGACGCTTCCCATCCGTCCACATTAGCGCGCAAAAATGCCAGTAATGTATTGTCTTCTGGATGCAGCAAACGCTCTGCTGCGGAAAGCTCGCTTTTCTGTCGCATGACTTCGCGACTTTGTTCCTGCAATGCCTCACTGACTTTATGACGCAGTTGCTGTGCTGATTGGACGGACTGCTGAGCCTTACGCAACTGTTCCCGAGCGTTATCTTCAATGCCGACGGCTTCATCAATTGTCGCATCAAGCAAATCCAATTGACTCTGCTCAAATTCACTAAAACCGACATTCTGTAACCGCGCGTTTAAGTTTGCTTTTTGTTCAACTAAGTCACTGTAATGTGACTGATGTTGCTCAGTAAGTTGTTCTTTTTGCGCGTTAAAATCGTCTTTGAGCGATTGTTGCTGCTGATCGCCCTCGCGTTGCTGGTCAGCGCGTTTAGCGATCAACTCATGTTGTTGACTGTTGAGCTTTTCAAGTTGTTGATTGAGCTTTTCATTGAAGTCAGCCATGCGCTTGTCAAAACTGGCTTGCACGTCTTGGTGCTTTTCAGTCACCAGCGCATAGCGCGACTGAGTGGCATCTAAATCACTTTGCCATTGGCTCAGATGCTGCACATCACTTTGCAACTTATCTATATCTTGGTCTTGCCAGCGCTGATACTCCTCTTCAACACTGTCGAGTTCCTGTTCGAACTTTGCGCTGTCTGCATTGGCTGCCGACAAGGTTTGATTCAAGGATTCACGCTGCTCTTGCCACTCACTTTCTAGCTGCTTGAGGGTCACACTGGTTTCATCTACTACGCCTTGCTGCTGAGCAGTGGTCGCCGCTAAAAATGACTGGTCGTGTAAGAAGTGATGCTTTAATGCAGCTAACCTCGCTTCACTATCAAGTAATTGCACATCGGCCGTTTCCAAGCGGCTAAACTCCGGTCGAATAACCTCAAACTCTTGGATTAGCTGACACTCTTTCAGCCAGTCATCTACATGCTTGCGACTTAAGTTTGAACTGGGTGGTTGCACACCGTCTTCTTCGAGAATGGCTGCAATCATGGCTTTGATGGTTTCCATCTTGCCTTCTTTTGAGTGCACCGCTTTAGCGAGTTTCTCAATGTGCCGCAGGTGTTGATGCTCATCACTGAGGCTGAACATACGCGCATAGCCCATTAATTCGCGGGCATTGCTCGAGGCTTGCATAGTACTCGTATCATTCTGTAATACAGCACGGAAGTCTTTGGTGTTGAGTTGATTGGTCACCATCACATTGTTGCGCTTTAAACTGCGAGCTAGCTCTGCCGCGCTGGTCGGAACGTGGTCTCCCGCTTTATTCTTAAATACATAATCGTCAAGATCGAAGGGTTTACCGATGAACCGATAAGTCACACCATTGCCGTTTGACGTTAGTACAGCTTGGCATAACTCATCTTCATGTCGCATGTATTCGTAAATGATAAAACTAGACTCTCGCGGCAAGTACCAACGCTCAAAGCTATCCCGTGTGGCGGGTACTACACGGCTTGGATATTCACCGTAAAACACGGGGATCAAACGCTGTAGCGTAGTTTTACCTGAGGCGTTTGTACCACAGATATTAGTGTGACCATTGAGTTTGAGTTCGACCACGCCAGGCAGGTGGGTATCAATAAGAATAATGCGATGTAAACCGGGCATAATTGTCCTGTAATTATTATATTTAGCGCTGCGCAAGCTACCGTGCTAGTGCGTTAAAGCGCCGTTAACTATACCCAGCCAATCGACGCTTGAAAACTGGATTTTTGAATTAATTTCGCACCTTATTGGCAACCCGGCGCAAGTGTCGGATTTTCAATCATTTTCAACACTTCTAAGTTAGCGAGCGCTAACTGACAACCCTGACCGGTGAAACGATATCCCACTGAACAGTCGACCTGCCAGTGACGCAATATATAAGCGGCAAAAGCGGCTTTTACATGCAGTTCATAGCATCCGTCTTGCATACCAAAATCTAATTCAACTGCTCGGGGTTGTTTGAGGCTCGGGTGAGGTATCAATGTCAATTTAACCAGCTTATTAAATTGACTGTCAGCGCCTGCGCGCTGATGGGCGGCAACGGTCATTGATGCATTTTGTACACGAGTAAAACGCGTACATACGTAATCGCGAAATGTTTCGTGCTTCAAGTCATAGGCTCTTACATGCCAGCGATGTCCGTTGTTAACCAGCGCGTGCGGTACTAACGTTCGCGCCGATTCACCAGAGCTCGCAGAAACATAATCGCAATCTATTGCATGACCTTGATGGATCGCGCGCATCAGTGCCGCGATGATATTGGCATTAGGATGAACCAAAGTGACAGCATCAAAACATTGAGCTGATGCTCTTATGGGTGCCGAAATACCATCGCCAAACCCGCGGCTAAGGCTCTGTAATACTGCTTCAGGATCGTGTTCAAACACAGGAACAAAGTGACTTGTACGATGATACTGTTTGTCTTGATGAACCAAGATTAAATTGTCAGGTGCAAGCTCTTTGTACAGGGTAAAGTCACGGGTACTCGCCGCTAATCCCGTTTGGAATCGGTTGATTAAATCATTGCGCGAGATATGTCCAAAGTATTGTAAACAAAAATCGATATACGCCAAACGCTCGCGCTGGGCATGAGGTATTTGCTCAAGCTCTGTCATGTCAATCACTTCCTATTCAGTTTGTTACCCCACTATAAACAAGCAATCATTATGATGCAATCATAATGATGCGATTATTTTGATTGCAACCCAGGTGACTGCTTGTTGTTATTGCTGGCGATAAAGGGGATATACTGTGTAAACTAAACTTCAACTTGAATCATTAGCGCGTGTTGATCAGATTATTATGCTGCATGTGTTTTTTGTTTTTTTGCGCCTTGGCTGTATCAGTTTTGGTGGCCCCGTCGCGCACTTGGGGTATTTTCAAGATGAGTTTGTCAAACGTCGCCAATGGCTAACCGCCGACGAATATGCGGAGCTTGTTGCACTGTGCCAGTTCATTCCAGGCCCTGCCAGTAGCCAGGTCGGGGCTGCTATCGGCTTTCGACGACGGAGTTATCCAGGTGCATTGGCAGCGTGGCTCGGTTTTACCCTACCTTCAGCACTTATACTGGGTTTGGCTGCTTCCGCGTTAGTAATTTGGCAGACACAATGGCTTGTAGTGATAGTCGATGGCCTCAAATTGGTTGCCGTTGCTATCGTTGCTCAGGCCGTATGGAACATGCAAAAAAGCTTATGCGGTGACAATAAAACGCGGCTTATTGCTCTGTGGAGTGTTTTACTACTCCTATTTTTTCCTCTCACTTTCATGCAAGTAACGGTCATAGGCATAGCCGGACTCGTTGGCTGGATATGGTGCAAGCAAGAACCGCCTCCCCCACCTACCCATCAGTCTCGGTTGGCGAAACAATCGCTCATATTGCTCTGCTGTTTTGCTTTGTTATTGTGCATACCCATTGTAATACCAATTCAACATCAGCTATTCGCGCTAATCGATAGCCTATATCGAGCCGGTGCTTTAGTTTTTGGTGGTGGTCATGTGGTGTTACCTTTATTGCACGCCGAATTCGTGCAAACAGAAATGCTCAGCAACGACCAATTTCTGATCGGCTACGGCTTAGCACAAGCAGTACCCGGGCCGTTATTTACCGTCGCTACTTATATCGGCGCAACCGCAATGCCTAACAACGCTCTTGTTGCCGCTATCCTAGCCACGATTGTGATTTTTTTACCGGGTATGCTATTGCTATTTGCACTATTACCCATCTGGCAATCACTGCGAAATCATCATGGCATTCAGCGCGCATTAATTGGAATAAATGCTGCGGTTGTCGGTATTCTGGCTGCCGTTTTGATTGACCCACTCGCCGCAGCAAGCCTAAAGTCTTGGCAAGATGCAGTGATTGTCTTCATTGCCCTCGTAGGTTTGTTAAGATTTAAACTGCATCCGCTGTGGGCAATCGTTGTGTGTTTATCGCTAAATACCATTGGCAGTGCAATCGTTTAAATCGTCGTGACTTTTGTCACATGTCTGTCTCGGTTAGGGGAACTAAACTCGTCAGCAATTATCTACAGTTGAAAAACAAGGGATTGCTACGATGAAATTACCCCTCTTTATTTGCCGCATTTTGCTGAGCGTTACACTCGCAACATCATCCTCAATGTCGGCTCTGGCGGCTAGCTATTATGAAATCGCAGAGCGATTGGCACCACGAGAACACACCCAGCTTCGCCAACAATGGCTCGAAGCTAATCCATTCAACTCAGAACAGCTCGCCGTAATTGATGCAATTCAAGCCTTTTATAACAATAACGTTGTAGAGGCTGAAAAACGGCTTACACCGCTTTTGCTGCAAGCCAGCAACCCAGAAACGCATTACTGGGCGGGCCGCATCTATGGGCGTCTGGCATCAGAAGCGAGTATTTTTAACGCCAGTTCACTGGCTGAAAAAGCACTAGATAGCTTTAAACGCTCTGTCAGCTTGAACCCGGACTTTATCCCCGGTCACCATGCACTGGTGCAATATTATATTCGCGCTCCATTTTTTGCGGGAGGCTCAACGGATAAGGCGCGTGAATCAGCGCGCATATTAAACGAAATTGCTCCACTTGAAGGAGCGTTAGCACAATTAAATATTGCGCTTTATGAAGAAGACAAAACCCTCATCCTGGCGCAGCTCGACAGCTTCGAAAAAATCCTTAGTAATGAGGAGCAGCACAGCCCAGAATCACTCAGTGGCAATTATTTTCGGATCGCCTTGCACTATATGCAATTAGCCAGATACCACGAAGCGTTTCAGGCACTCAATGTATCATTAAGCCATACTGACAAGGCACTCGCTACGCCATTGGGTGAATCGCCAGAGGAACAGCTCAAGCGCCAAGAGCGCCGATATGCACGTCAGGCGATACTATATCAAATAGGACGATTAGGCGTACTGAGCGAAACCAACATCAAGATTGGGATCGCAGCATTAGAATCATTCTTAGAAGGACCAAAGCATCCAACCTATGAACGCCATTGGGCGCAACTGCGTTACGCACAATTGTTATTTAAAGATGGTCAAGCTCTCGCGGCAAAAGACATCATTGAAGCGCTACAGATAGTCGATAATGAACATTATATGGAAGAATTAGATCAACTGCGCAAACGTATACGCAAACACGTCTCTTAGGTTGCAGCCCTGCGAAAGCAGGGCTTTTTTCTAAAAGTTGTTAGAGGGGGAAGTTGACCGCAATACCAAACGCATTAGCGACGCCATCGCCACCAAAATATTGTTGTGCAAAGATGCCAATATCAAATGAATCATTGCGCTTCATTAAACTAGCCTTAGCAAACAATCCGCCATCTACATCGATGTCCTCACTGAAACAGTTTGAACAATTTTCAATGGTACGTTCAGATGCCAGCATCACACCATAACCGCCTTGCAAGGTGACAGAAACATCATTCTTTTCACCAAATTCCCAGCGGTAACCGGTTGCCACAGAAAGCAAAATTCCATTTGCATCGGATGATTCAACTGATACATCACCGTCATTAAATAATCCATCACCAATAACGACTTGGCTAAACGCTTCGTTGTCATCGTACACTACGATATCAAGACCCAGCGTCGTTACCCACGAAGACTTGAAGTAATCAGCGGTAAATCCGATTGAGTATGCACTATCATCAATACCCTGTTGACGCGCAGTATCTTCATCGATATTAACGATCGCAGCGGCTGCGCCAAATGACCAGTAACCAGAATCTGTAGATTGGGTCTCGTCCTGTGCAAATGCGTTAGCAGAACAAATAAGGGCAAGTGCAGTAAAGCCTATGTGTTTTTTCATTCTATATTCCTTTTAAACAACATATCCAAATAGGTGTGCGCGACGCAGTCTACGCCAAAGCGACAAAAAATCTAGCTTTACCTCAACTGGGTGGAAAAAATACACGATTAAACAAAATTGATACCTAGCTTACATATACTTGTTGTGTCGATGCTGTAGCATGTAAAGTAGTAAGTTACACAGTTGTAAGGAAAGCAAAATTAGTGGTAGAAAAAATTCCGTTATTTGTCGGCGTTGACGGCGGTGGAACGACCTGTCGCGCTCGTGTGTTTGACGAACACTTAAATGAACTCGGTCACGCCACAGCTGGTGCAGCCAATATAGCTCGCAATACCGAGTCAGTGCTCAACGAAATAGCGCATGTTATTCACGCATCGTTACAAGATGCTAAGATCCCAACCCATCAGCGCCAACAATATAAAATTCACGTCTGTGCAGGATTAGCTGGATTTAAAGTCCGAGCGGCTCAGCACGCGCTGCAAATGTGGCAACACCCGTATCAACAACTCAGCGTAACGACGGACCTAACCGCAGCAATCTGGGGGGGGCATAATGGTCATGACGGCAGCGCATTAATCGTTGGCACTGGTTCATGTGCTGCGGCCAAATATGGTGAGACTATCACTCAAATTGGTGGGCATGGCTTTGTTTTGGGTGACAAAGGCAGTGGTGCGTGGCTGGGCAAAAAAGCGTTGCAAGTGACATTGCTCAGCCTTGAGCAATACCCCGGTGCAGTGCCGCGGGATTTTAGTCAAGCAATCATAGAGGTAACCGGCTGCCAAACGGCAGAGGACATCGTTAGTCAGTTTAATAATGCGCAACCCGCCGATTTCGCCCGACTGGCACCCGCGTTGTTTGAGCTGGCCCCCAGTCAAAAAAACGCGGCGGCATTGATTTCAGAAGGTGCCGAATACCTTTCCGTTATTGCCACACAAGCACTTGAACTGAGTGGGGGTAATTTATGTCTCGCGGGGGGGCTGGCTGAATCTTATCGCTCATATCTTGACCCGTCATTAATCACCCGCATCCAACCGCCTCAGCAAGGCGCTGAATATGGTGCAGTTTTGTGGGCGAAATCACAGGCATAAAAAAGCCCAAAGGATTAACTTTGGGCTTTTATAAAGGAGTATAACAGGGCTTAGAAACTACCCACCAAAGTCACTTTAGCATTCAGTGGCGGCGCAACTGTTGCTTGGTGTGTTGAATGAGCATTCGGGAAGTAAAGCTCATCAGTTAAGTTCTCGATGTTCAACTGCACACGTAAATCATCCGAGATATCGTAGTAAGCGGCTGCATCTACCCGGGTGTAACTGGGCAGTGTGGCTGAGTTAGAGTTGTTAATAAAGCTCTCGTCCTGATAGGTTGCCCCTAGACCTATGCCAAATGCATCATTAACTTGATAAGTGCTCCAGACTGAGAACATATTCTCTGGCAATTCACGCGGTGAACGCCCTGTCGGACCGGAACGATCGACAATTTCACCGTCTAAATGACTGTAGTTAATAGAGATGCTCAATTCGTCGGTTAAATAACCTTGTAGCTGCAACTCAAAGCCGTCAATTTGAGAGTCGATGACATCCAACGTCTCAGGATTGTTATCAGCCACTTGAGGTGAGCTCTGCTCGTTCTCGAAAATCGCAGCAGTAAAACTCAAGTCATCAGCAAAGTCCCACTTGATTCCAATTTCACGGTTGGTGAACGTATTTGGGTCAAGCTGGTCATCGTTGCCATTGATATCGGTGTATTGCTCACCGCTGCGCGGTAAGAATGATTCACTGTAGCTCGCATACAATGAGATATTTTCTTGTGGTTTGTAAATAATGCCTGCACGCGGAGAGACTTCCTCGTCTTTGCGTGAACGTGTTTCCAACACGTCGGGGTCGGCATTAAAGACTTCAATATCAAAACTATCAAAGCGGGCACCAATGACCACATCCAGCTGGTCTGAAATCTCAATTTCATCTTGGACGTAAAGTGATGTCACCGTCAGATCGACGCGTGTGTCGTCATTGAGATCACTAAATGGCACTGTAAAGGATTGACCATCAAAGTTAGTCCCAGCTAGTCCATTGATAGCAATGGGCCGCTGTGTAACAAAGCGCTCTTGATCATCGCCGTTAGTGCTAAATACTGGGTTGAAGCGGTCTTGGTCAGAATTGGTGCGGATGTGCTCGCCACCAAATATAATGGTATGGCCAATACCGCTGGTCTCAAACTCACCTATCAGGTTTGCCGACAGATTAAATGAGTCGCGCACCGTGGTGTCGATATAACCGTCGAGTGTCACTGCATTAGTAACGGGATCGAATCCAGCTGCATAAAAGTTTGCGTACACTTTATCAAAGTCGCCATAGTAGGCAGCAAAGTTACCTTTCAGCTGGTCGCTGAAACGGTGTTCTAGTGCAGCTCGGAAAACATGCGCATCCAAGGTGTGATAGTTATTTTCCGGATCACCAAACACAATATCCTCAAACGCCTCTACAGGACGGCCATCAGCGCCTGTTGGGATACCGCGGTCGATGAAGCGCTCGTGATTAATATACTCGTATGACAAATCTAAGGTTGAGTCATCGGATAGCTCGATGCGTGCTGTGGGATTAAAACCAATGCGTTCGCCATCGTAGTAATCGCGATGATTCTCTAGCTGTTCATACATGGCATTGATACGCATCGATGAATCAGATGACGTTACGAAATTAGTATCGATTTGGCCATTGAAGCCACCAAATGTATTCAAGCCAAGTTGGTAATTACTAAAATCTTGGTCTAACTGTGCTTTCTTAGTTACACGGTTTAACACCCCCCCCGTGCCGCCGCGACCAAATAACAAAGCGTTTGGACCGCGTAACACTTCGACTTGCTCAATGTTGTACAACGCACGATAGTACTGAACATCATCGCGATGACCATCGATAAAAAAGTCAGCAGTTGAACGTACTCCACGGAATACCACTGAGTCGCGGTGACCTTCCCCCTGAGACGTGTTTAAACCTGGGGTGTAGTCAACGATTTGGCTAATACTTGAAATACCGCGCTGAGTAATTTCTTCCGCAGTCATAATCGATAGGCTTTGCGGTACATCAATTATCGGGGTCGGTGATTTAACTGAGTTAGACTCACTAATTGAAAGTACTCGCCCTTCAACCTTAATGCGCTCAATAGACGCATCAACTTCAGCTAAAACAGGGGTTGCGAGCAATAATGCAGCGCTGATCGCAGTCAGTTTGAATTTCAAATCTCTGTCCTTAACGTAACTATTTTCTTAACGCAATGACGGTTGCCGTCAACCGCATTTACATCTCAGGTATAAATTTGACGAGAATGTTAATGCGAATCGTTCTTAATTACGACCTTTTTTTTAAAAAAGATCGGTTCTTTTGATTTAAATCAGTATGATCACGTTCATCGACTGGATTTGGGGACCGCAAACCTGAACTATCTTGCCCACATACAACTAGCCCACCACTCTGGTACTAGCAAGCTGGGAAACTTTCTTGGCGATTTTGTAAAAGGCTATGACTTATCCAGGTTTCCTGTATCAATACAACAAGGCATCGAACTGCATAGGGCAATAGATTCGTACACCGACAATCATCCCATTACCGCTGACTTGCGACGCTTGTTTCCGCCTGAACTTCGACGCATGGCTGGCGTTATTATTGATGTCTATTTTGACCATTTATTGTGCAGGCAATGGCACTGCTATAACACGAATGTACAAAGTGAGGTATTGGACGGTTTTTATGCCGAACTTGCAGCCACACAGTTGTCGGTAGGCCCACGCTTTGACCGTGTGAAACAGGGGTTAATCGAGTATCGCTGGTTAACAGATTATGCTGAAATTGAGGGCGTTATTCGCGCTTACCAACACATTGAGCAGAGACTCAAAGGTAAAATTCGATTTGCCGATGGCGCGGCCACATTAATTACCCATCGTCACAAAGAGATGCATCATGCGTTTGAGCAGCTTTATCCGCAGTTACAACAGTTTGTGGTTAAAAAAACCACAAACTGTTGAGAAAAAACGGTTAGAAACTATAAACCACTGCTTGTTCAAGTAACTTATCGGCACTGATTTTTTCTTGTACACATTCGCGAATATTCGCTTGGGTAAACACATAAACGCGATCTTGAGGTTTGCGCTTCTCGTTCACTTCAAAGTTTTTCAAAACAAAACTGATATGTTCATCGCGTGGCAGTGCGCGTAAACCGGCACCAAAGCGACAAAGCGAATCACCAATTTGCTCTTCGAAGGTTGCTAGGAAAGCTTTGTCCGCTTCCAATCGGGCTTGTTGCTGCTTTTCGATTTGCGCTTTTTGCTCGGCCTCAAGGGTGTCGGCATATTCAGTCAGTTCTTGCTGGCGCAGTTTTAAATTAGCTAATTCGATCTCAATTTCTTCAAGGTCGGCTTGGATTTCACGCTTACGCTCTTCATCAGCGGTGCGCGCCTCAAAATTTAAGTCGCGTTTACGCCGCTCCAGCTCGCGCACTTCCCAACTTATCTCGCGAGCGTCAGCGCGAACATCACGCATCTGTTCGTGCACTTCTCGGAACGCTTCTTCAAAACCGCGCACGGTTTCTTCGATAACATGCTCCCACTCTTGCTCGACTTCAAATACTAAATTGTGCTCACCGTCGCCAACGATAATTGGTGGAAGGGGTGCTTCGGGTGCACTGGGAATGAATTGACGTAAATCGAAATCGAGTCCCCAGGTTCCGCGTGACGTTGCAACTTCAAACACCACACCTTGGCCTGCTAAGTAGCTAGTATCGAGCCCACGAAAGCGAATAGCTTCGGATTCACTGCTTTGTCGTAATGAGGTTTCAAGCACACTGTTCATGATTTCCAGCTCCTCGCCCAACTCTGTATAGTTTACAGCGCTATAGCTTGGCATCGCAGCAGTAATTGCAAATACACTTGCGGCTAATATTGATACTTTCATAATTCATTCCCCGTTATTCATTCGGCGACTGACTCGCGTCAGTACTGATACTTGGTATATTGCTGCGGATCCCGTTATTCGCATATATTTCTTGTTGTAAATCATTGAGCTGCCGGGCGTAATACACTTGATCTTCATTGCGCTGCTCATTGATAAACTTGATCAACTCGGCAAAGTCTTCACGCCGCTCTTGACGACTGGATGACAATAAATATTCGGTCAGCTGCGCACCGTTTTGCTGCTGTTGAGCATTGAGCGCATCGGCATATTGAGCGAATAATTGTTGCTGATTTTCTTGATAGCTATCCATCCGTTGCTGAACCAGAAGCTCAACCTCGGTCGACGTCAAACCCTGCTTAAACCCCAACGACAATTGGCCATCTTGAACTGATACCTGAAAACCACCGAGCACCATAAAGATTGCGCATACTGAACAGGCAAAAGATAGTACCGATAGCTTGGGTGATTGCCACCAAGGCAAACTGTAAGACTGTTCAAATGTTGCTGCTTTTGCCCAGCTCGGTACAGGTTCAGATTGCCACTCCTCGGCACTTACGCGCAGTTGATTGGCCTGCTGCACGCGTGCACTGAACGCAGCGTCAGTCACGCACAGCGCTTCAAATTGCTGTTGTTGTTCAGCAGTTAACTGTCCTTCCAGCCACGCAGCAAACAATTCGGCGTGTTGTTGTTCAGACATACTCTACCTCCAGATGACTTTTCAGTTTGGCCAATGCGCTATACAGTCTTGATTTAACAGTATTCGCTGAAACCCCTAATTGCTCAGCGATTTCGTCAAATGTAAATTGACCAAAAAACTTTAATTCCACCACCGCGCGTTGATTTATCGGTAGCGTTTGCATCGCCATATGCAGTCGCTGCTGCTGTTGAGCGCCTTGTAACAGCGGCTCTGGTGTGGCGTTTCCTGCACATTCTATTTCCGGGGTGTCATCAAGACTAACGTGCGGTTTTTTGCGGCGATAAAACTCAATGCAGCGATAATGGGCAATGCGAAACAGCCAGCTCTTAAACGCGCCGGTACCTTGATAGCTGCTGAGATTGCGAAATACCGAAACAAAGATGTCTTGCATTAGATCAAGACTATCATCTCGATTTCCCGTCATTCGCACGCCGTAATTGAAAATCGCTCGCTCATAGCGGCCAATCAAACTAAACCACGCTTTTTTATTGCCTTTTAATGCTTTTTTGATGAGCTGTTCATCGGTCGTGGTAAACACCCAATACTTCCATTTAGTTTGTCGTTGGTTCTATAGTCGCGATCACGTGGAAAAAAGTTTGGAATTTTTTAAAAAAAATTTAGCGTTTTAATGCATCGACCGGCATCAGGGGCGCTAAACATTCAGCTAGAGAACGAAAAAGTTGCACGCGCGTTGTCCCGTTGCGCCACACTAAACCGATTTCTCGAAATGCATTGTCCTCCGCTGGTAATGAAATGAGGTCAGATTTTTCCAAGATATCTTGTTGTAACGCCAGCTCTGGAATAAAGGTATAACCGAGCTTGGCATTGGCTAACTGCACCAGGGTATGTAATGAACTCGCAGCCAAACTATTAACCTGCTCTGAATATCGCAAGTTACAGGCACTCACGGCATGACCAGTCATACAGTGCTCTTGCTGGAGTAAGAAAATACTGTTTTTCGGCAGTGACGTTACATCAAGCGGCATCTCAGTTGACTCATAAGTACTGCGATGCATAACCAAGTGAAAAGGATCGTGACCAATCACCAATTGCTTACATCCAGGGGTTTCCATTGGCAACGCCAAGACCAGCAGGTCTAAGTCTCCTTCGTTTAATTGCTCCAACAAGTTTTCTGTGGTGTCTTCTTGAAGGTGCAAAGACAGTGAAGGGTACAAACGGTTTACCGATTTAATTAAGCCTTCAAACAAAAACGGCGCGATAGTTGGAATGACGCCAAGTTTAAGTGTGCCGCTTCGCCAATCGCCAGCATTACAGGCAAAATCAACCAACTCGCGAGCTTCGTTAATAATCCGCTTACTGCGCTCAACGATTTCAAGACCAAAGGCTGAAAAGACAAACGCTTTGTGTTCGCGCTCCAACAGCTGCGCACCAAAGTGCTCTTCTAAGTTTTGGATGGCAGAGCTCAATGTAGACTGGGTAACATGACAGCGTTCAGCCGCTCGGTGAAAGTGCTGTTCTTGATGCAAAACTACCAAGTAATGAAGGTGCTTTAAGTTTGGCCATTTCATCTAATCGATCACTTCTATTAAAAAATTATTTTTTAATAGATTAGCAAAACACTGTGAAACTGCAATTTGGGTGTGGGTAGTTCCCGGCCGGCGCCGGGATGACGAAAGAGCAGCGAATGACGAAACCAAACAAGGTCTTTGCTGGACCGGCGTTAATGTACTGCGATACCGAAATATACGGCGGTTAGAAATCCCGGCCCGCGCCGGGATGACGAAGAAAAGCCGGGATAACCCGCTAATTTAAGCTTAAATGACCCCGAAAGAGGCTTTTAGGATAAAGAAGAAAATGATGGCCAGTAGTGCACCGGCTGGTAGGGTGACTACCCACGAAATCAGAATAGTTCTGATCACGCCGAAGTTCAGCGCAGCAACACCGCGCGCTAGACCAACACCTAAAACGGCTCCCACCAGAGTTTGCGTGGTGGAAATAGGCAAACCTGTCCCAGAGGCAATGACAACCGTTGTTGCCGCCGCCATTTCGGCAGCAAAACCACGGCTTGGCGTTAAATGCGTAATACCCTGACCGATAGTGCGAATTACTCGATGACCGAATAACGCCAACCCAGCAACGATACCGATACCGCCCAGCGGCAGGATCCAAGGAGCCAAAGTAGCATTTGAAGTGATTTCACCGCCATTGCTGACCACGCTGACAACGGCAGCTAGCGGTCCAATTGCGTTAGCAACATCATTGGAGCCGTGCGCGAACGCCATACAACACGCAGTAACGATCATTAAAATCGCAAACACTTTTTCGACGTTGGCGTTTTGATGCTCCAACGTATCATTCACGTCGTACTTAACCCGATTGATCATCCACACACCCAGCAATCCAACTGCGACTGCAATGCCGACTGCCAAGGCATAACCCTGAGCATCAGGAAGACCTAAGCCTACGTGTTTTAAACCCTTCTTGATGGTTACCAATGACATGATAAAACCAGCTAGTGCCATGTATACAGGCACGTAGCGACGGGCGTTTTGGAAAGGCGTTTTGGTTTGGAAAATAAGTTTGTCAGCACTGACAAAAATCAAATAGGCAATAATGCCTGAAATAGCCGGAGTCACTACCCAACTACCGACAATTCCACCGACTTTGCCCCACTCGACGGCCTCAGTGCTTACACCGACAGCAGTAAAACCAATAATGGCACCAATAATCGAGTGCGTTGTAGAAACCGGCCAACCTTTAAAGGATGCAACTGCTAGCCATATGCCCGCAGCTAACAAAGCCGAAATCATCCCAAGGACAAGGTATTCTGGAATATCGACGAAATACCCGGCGTCAATAATACCTTTGCGTATAGTAGAAGTAACTTCACCACCCGCTAGGTACGCGCCAGCGAACTCAAATACCATCGCTATAAGGATGGCTTGCTTAATGGTTAACGCTTTGGACCCTACCGAGGTCCCCATAGCATTGGCCACATCATTGGCACCAATACCCCAGGCCATGATGAAACCGAACACGGCTGCCAAAATAATCAGAATTAAGCCGTAGCTTTGAATAATATCCACAGATTACTGGCCTTTATTAACGCTTCGAAGCGCGTTCAATTGATAAGTTGTTCGAATACTGTTCAAAAATACCATTAGTATTGCTGCCAACTAGCTTTCACATTACAAACTGCCGCGCATAATACCCTAACCGCAGCAGAACCCATAGTGGAAATGTACAAAAAATTATTGCGCTAGATCGTCAATCTTCTGCTGCATGCTTTCAATCGACGCATGCCGCACATCAGACCCACCGGCTAGATAAACCACATACTCGCAAATATTCTTACAGCGATCGCCTACTCTCTCAAGTGAACGCAGTGCCCACAATATTTCTAACCAGTCTTCCATCAATTCTGGATATTGCCGCATTTCCTGACTGGTATATGACAATAGTGACTTGTATTGCCGGTCAATCCTGTTGTCTTGCTCATACACGTTTAGCGCGGCCTGTTCATCTTGTCGCGCGAAAGCATTAAAGGTGCCTCGCATCATGGCCACCACATGTTCTCCGATCGATAACATACTGCTTTTAATTGTTTCTGAGACAGGAAGATTATGCTTTGTCACCAATTTAGCAATCCGTTCTATCTCATCACCAATTCGCTCGATATCGGTAGTGGCTTTTGCAATTGTTAACACCAAACGCAGATCAGTAGCCGTTGGATGTCGCTTAGCAATTATGCGCATGCACTCTTCGTCAATTTGCACTTCCATTGCATTGATCTTCAAATCATTAAGCACAACTTTCTCGGCAAGGCCTGCGTTGTTTTCCTTTATGGCTCGCAATGTGTCGACCATTTGTTGCTCGACCTCACCGCCCATCGTTAGCACTGAATTACGCAAGTTTTCCAATTCAATATTGAATTTACCGGAGATGTGATTGTTTAACTTAACTTGACGCATAGCACCCTCGTAGCCTAGCCGTATCGGCCGGTAATATAGTCTTCCGTTTGTTTTTTCACTGGCATCGTAAACAATGAATCGCTATCAGCATACTCTATGAGCTCACCTTGATGAATAAACGCCGTGTAATCGGATACACGAGCAGCTTGTTGCATATTGTGAGTCACAATGATGACCGTACAGCGTTTTTTCAGACTGATCATCAACTCTTCAATATACAATGTCGTTAACGGATCTAACGCGCTGGTAGGTTCATCTAATAACAATATATCAGGTTGTAATGCCAAGGCCCGAGCAAACACTAAGCGTTGCTGCTGTCCGCCGGACAAGATATTGGCGGGTTCAAAAAGGCGATCTTTTACTTCTTCCCACAATGCCGCATCGCGCAATGCCTGCTCCACCGAGTCATCCAGTGTGCGGCGTAAACTCATTCCTTGAAGCTTGAGTCCGTAACAGACGTTTTCATAAATACTCATGGGAAAGGGATTCGGACGTTGAAAAACCATGCCGACGCTGGCGCGTAAACGCGCTACGTTTTCTCGCGAGTGATTGATGTCTCGCCCGTCAATTTCAACTTTGCCTAGATAGCGGCACCCATCCACCAAGTCGTTCATGCGATTAAAGCTACTGATTAACGTCGATTTTCCACAACCACTTTGACCAATGAGTGCGGTAATTCTGTGCTTGGGGATCTTCATCGAGATATCATTTAAAACCTGCTTTTTGCCGAACCACAAATTCAGCCCTTCGACGTTAATGGCCGTGTCGCTTGGTGATAAGCTCTGCAGATCGAGTTTTTCGCGTTCAAATAGATTGAGCATGTTTGATTAGTCCCTCGCATAGCGTTTACGCAAGCGCGAACGCAATTTTATCGCCACAAAATTTAAACCAAAAACACAGACTAACAACAACAAACAAGCCGCAAACATCATCGAAGACCCCTGTGAATTGACTTGGCTGTGAAACGTCCCGTCATAAATGAATACACCTAAATGCATAAACTGCCGCTCAACGTGTAAAAATGGGAAGTCACCATCCACCGGTAAAGTGGGGGCGAACTTAACAGCCCCTACCAGCATCAGCGGGGCCACTTCTCCGGCAGCTCGCGCGCAAGCCAGAATAACCCCAGTCATAATGGCTGGGCTTGCCACCGGAAGCACTGTATACCAAATAGTTTCTATTTTGGTTGCACCTAACGCATAGCTGCTATCGCGCAGCCCCTGCGGCACTCGTTTCAACCCCTCCTCGGTGGCGACAATCACCACAGGAAGTGTTAACAGCGCCATAGTCAAAGACGCCCAAAATAAACCCGGCGTTCCAAACGTAGGGGATGGCAACCTGTCACTGTAAAATAAACTATCTATCGTACCGCCGATGCCATACACAAAAAATCCAAGTCCAAAAACACCATACACTATGGATGGAACCCCGGCCATGTTGCTTACAGCGATCCTGACAGCGGCTGTAAGGCTATTGTTCGGGGCGTATTCAGACAAATAAATCGCGGCCAGAACGCCAAATGGTGTGACGATGACGGTCATCAGCAAAATCATCAATACGGTACCGAATAATGCGGGGAAAACCCCGCCGGCAGTATTAGCGAGCTTGGGTTCTTCGGTCAAAAACCCCCATATGCGCTGCGCCGCAAAACCCATCTTGCCCCAAAAACCGAGGCGGTTGGGGAAATTCACGCTAACTATATTTCCCATAGGGACCAATGCTTGTTTTCCCATGGCATCGCGAACCACTAGCTGGTAACCGTTAAGTGCTTGCTCTAAGTTGCCGATTGCTCGCTGAAAATGCTCAAACTCATTAAGTAGCTTTACCCGCGCGGGAGCATCTAGGGCGACCCCATCGCGATCATACTGGGCAATCTGACGGTGAATAGGGCTTAAATGCTCGTCCCTTATCACTTTGAGTTGCCGCTGCAAAATTTTGACATTCTTGTGAACATCTGAAAATTCCACTAAATCGACGTATTCACGGTCTTCTGTGCGAATCCCTGCAGGCGCAATAAATGCTCGTGTGCCGTCGGTTAGCCTAAGCTCAGCTATGTCGAGTTCATTTCGCGATGATACGATTTGCGTAGGTAAGATAATTTCGTTGCTTTGTATTAACTCACCGTTTTCCACCCGGCTCATTAACCAGTGCTGCTCTAAACCTTGCTCAATGACTCGGTCTTCAGCGAAGGTAGACGCCGGCACTCGACTCATCAATATTTGCCCAAACACCTGCTCGGTTTTACCGGAATGAAAGTCGCTGTACTCAATAGTGTTAATAGATGCGGGCCAAAAGTAACTGCTGCCGCGAATCAAAATAAAAATAACGATACTGATCAGCGACAGTAATAAGACGGCGGCCATTGACGCAGCCAGTCCAACGGCGAGCGCTTGTCGCTTGTCTGCAGTGTAGATTTTACCAATTGCACTTTTCATTAAATCACACTCAAGCGTCTAGCCCGCATACGCAGCATTTCGGCGATAGTATTGATAATAAATGTGAACACAAAAAGCCCTGTAGCAGTTACAAACAGCACACGGTAATGAGCGCTGCCCACTTCCACTTCTGGTAATTCGATCGCCAAATTAGCGGTTAACGCGCGCAAGCCTTCGAACAAGTCCCAGTCCGCAATAGGTGTATTACCGGTAACCATCAGTACGATCATCGTTTCGCCGAATGCGCGACCAAAGCCTAGCATCAAGGCTGCAATGATGCCTGGTAATGCCACCTTCAAAACGACATTTCGCAGTGTTTGCAATTGTGTTGCGCCGAGTGCAAAAGATGCTTGTTTCAAGCTGTTGGGGACACCCTCGATAGCATCTTCGGCGAGGGAGAAAATGGTCGGTGAGATAGCGACACCAAGCGCCAGAGCGACAACTAATGTCGTTTTACTTAGTTGTGTTTGTGTGAGCCACTGATCGACCTCTAAATTGAATAAGTAACTAAACGTCAGAACAGAATCAATCCCCCAAGCCATCGCCCCCATGCCAATAAGTAGCATCAAACTACTAATTGCGGGTAACTCCCAGAGCTTACGCCCCCGCTCTGGTAAAATGTTTACGATGTGATGATGACCGAGTGCAAGTATGCTAAGTGCGATGGGAGAAAACAAAATAAAGATGGCTAGCGCAATGAGAAACTGCTCCGCAAGCGGTGCTAGCCATATTGCAGCAATGAATCCGATCACAACTGAAGGCACGGCTTCGAGCATTTCAATCGTCGGTTTTACTTTATTTCGCACTTTGGGATGCGCAAAGTAGGCAATGTAGATAGCCGAGCCAATCGACAGTGGAATCGCAACAACCAGCGCCAGCAAGGCCGCTTTTAAAGAGCCGATAAACAGCGGCACCAAGCTGTACTTGGCCAACTGATAATCTGTTGCATTGGTGGTTTGCCAGATGTAGTCGGCTTCGCTATAACCGGGATATTGTTGCGGTTGGAACAATGCTGCCAGCGTCGTAGTACTGGCTCTATCAGCAACATACCACAAGTCGATTTTACTACTCTGGCTAATATAGAGGTTATCACCATACCAACTTGCTGATTGGGGGCTCGATGCCAATGCATATTGGTACAGCCGCTCCCCCGTGACTCGATTAAATAATAAAACTCGGGCTTTTGACGTTAATATCAAGCCCAAATTTACACTGGCATCAATATGCACACTCACGGGAGACTCATCGGCATCTAATGCCAAATTATACATGGGTACAAGCTGCCATTGCCCTTCAATATTGCGCAATGACCATTTGCCTAATTGTCCGTCAACGACACTGGAGTATATCGAGCGCGGGTCTTCAGTTGCCGATAGAAATCTATCATCGCGTTGTTGCATTACCTCGACATTTGGGCGATCTGTAAAAATACTCCATAACACTAAGCGCTCTTGCGTAGCCAGCACGGTGCCAAGTGAAGACGGCATTGGCACCACCCATTCCTCGTGGGCAAATGACTGGCGTATCGCCCTAGAAGGATCTTGGCGATTAATCCACAATACGCTTTGCTGTTCAGCGTTATCAAAATGGGCTGTCACCCATTGCTTATCAACGCTGACTGACCGCATCGAAACCGGCGTTTCATCGCTTGCCAGAGATTGTGAAACAACAGGCTGCAGCGACACTTGACCGCCAGCACTGATCACTTTTTGAATGCGTAAAATATTGTGATTGGATCGCTCTGCAATAAAAATTTCATCAGTATGTCCTTGCACATAGATATCGGTTGAACACGCATGGGGGAATGACTTAGTGCGTTGCAACTTGCGATTCATTGACAACACATACAGATGTAATGCACAGTTTTCGGCGCGACTGATCACGAAACCACCGCGTTCGATATCACCGATATACAGCAGGTCTTCGCCTTCAGGCATGGCAGTAGCACTTAAATACTCAATACTTGGGGATTTTAAAATAGGTAAGGATTGACTAACTAAGTGCCAGATCAATATCCCAAGGGTTGCTAAAACCGCCCACCCAAAGAAAACAACTACCCGCTGGGCGAAGTAATCCAGTCTCGTGCGCTTACGATGATGATGGTTCGATAGCTGTTGCATGGAAGACGCGGAAAATCGTTAACATTTAGAGTCTTGCAGCAGTGTAAGACGTGCTATTGTAATATCAAGTATTAATTATGCTTGGTGAAGGTTTTGCCTTCGCGAGATCCATTTATTGAACATGGAGACTATATGAAATCTCTTGTTATGACTTTGATTGGTAACGATAAAACTGGCCTAGTCGACAAACTTGCAAAAGCGGTACGACAGCATGGGGGAAACTGGCAAGCTAGCCGCTTTGCGCACATGGCTGGCCAATTTGCTGGTTTCGTAGAAGTAACTGTACCGCAGGACAATGCCGATGCGTTGGTTGAATCAATTAATGCAATCCCCGACTTGGCTATTCAAATGGTCAACGTCAAAACCCCTGCGCCTCAAACCCTGAATATTGCCCACTTCAACATTCTTGGTAACGACAAGCCAGGTATCGTCAGTGAAATAACCGCTGTGTTACAACAATTTAATATTAATATTTTAGAATTTAATTCGAAGTGTGTAAGTGCTCCGAATTGGGGTAATTTGATGTTTCAAGCAGAGTTTGTCGTTGCATTACCAGACAATGTCGAATCCGAGGAGATTCAGACGGCATTGGAAACCATTGCGAATGACTTAGTTGTTGATATTACTTTTGAAAAATAGGTTAGGGCATGATTGACGAAGAGCTCTATTATCCGAAAGAGCTGAGCTGGCTAGCATTTAACGAACGCGTTTTACAGGAAGCCGCTGATACCAACAATCCGATTGTCGAGCGGATCCGTTTTCTCGGTATTTACTCCAACAACCTAGACGAGTTTTACCGCGTTCGAGCCGCGGATGTAAAGCGGCAAATTACGATTGCATTGAACGAGGAAAACGAAGAAGAGGCCGAACGACAATCTCAGCTAATGGCAGATATACAAGCCAAAGTGGTTGAGCTATCGGCCAAATTCAATGACATTCACAAAGATGTAGAGCGCACGTTGGCGCGCTATAACATTTTTATTGTCCGTAAAACTGAATTAAATGAGTATCAATGCCAATGGTTACGCGATGTGTTTAAAAACAAAATTTTGCGTCATATCGCCCCCATTTTGATTGATAACAAGATGCAATTGTTAGAGCGTTTAAACGGTAACTCTGTTTACCTCTACGTGGCGATACGCCGCGAAGGCAAAAACACCAAGTATGCCGCTATTCAAATTCCAACAGCGGAGATGTCGCGCTTTGTTGTTATACCGCCGGAAAAAAGCCGTAAAAAGAAGTACATCATCCTCGTTGATGACATTATTCAACTTTGCCTCGAAGAAATATTTCGCGGCTTTGTTAAGTTCGATTCCCTCGAAGCGTACTCCTTTAAACTAACCCGTGACTCCGAGTATTCAATCAACGATGAGATTGATGAGAGTTATGTGGAAAAAATGTCCGAGAGTATGAAACAACGGATGATCGCCGAGCCTGTGCGTGTTATCCACGACAAAGAAATGCCCGCCGACATGGCTAAAGACCTGCGCAAGCGCCTGAAAATTAGCCGCTTGGACACCGTGCTCGCGGCCGGTCACTATCGCAACTTTAAAGATTTTATCGGGTTCCCTAATGTAGGCCGTGAATATTTAGAAAATGCGCCAATGCCCGCCATCAACAGCGGCGCTTTTTCGAATCACAATACGGTATTTGACGCGATATCTGCCAGCGATATTTTACTCTACTACCCTTATCATCGCTTTTTACATTTTACAGAGTTCGTGCGCCAAGCGGCGTTTGACCCAAGTGTTAAGTCTATTCGCATCAATATTTACCGGGTCGCTCGTCATTCTAGAATCATCAACTCGCTCATCGATGCGGTGGATAATGGTAAAAAAGTTACCGTAGTGGTCGAATTACGCGCACGCTTCGACGAAGAAGCCAATATAGAATGGTCAAAAACCATGACCGACGCAGGAATACGCGTTGTACTGGGTATTCCAACGCTAAAAATTCACAGTAAGCTATGTGTGGTAACCCGTGAAGAGAAAGGTGAGTTAATTCACTATGCACATTTTGGCACCGGCAACTTCAACGAGAAAACGGCGAAAATCTATACCGACTTTAGCTTGTTTACCCGAAATCAAGAGCTCGCGGAAGAAGCCGTTAACGTATTTGATCTAATCAACTATCCGTACCGCCGCTTTAAATTCCAGCATTTACAGATTTCCCCGTTGAATGCACGGACCAAAATCCAATCGTTGATCCGTTCTGAAATACAGCACCTTAATCAAGGAGCCAAAGGTCGAATAACTTTTAAAATCAACAACTTGGTTGATAAAGAACTGATCGATGATTTATACCGAGCGAGCCAAGCAGGGGTGAAAATTCGCGGAATAGTTCGCGGTATGTGTTCACTGATCCCTGGCGTAAAAGGGCTGAGCGAAAATATTGAAATCATCAGCATCGTCGACCGTTTTCTCGAACACCCGAGGGTTATGGTGTTCGAAAATGGCGGAGATAAAAAGGTATTTATTTCTTCAGCTGATTGGATGACTCGCAATATGGACAACCGAATTGAAGTGGGTTGTCCGATCTATGATCCGGTACTGATCAAACGCATCGAAGATACGCTTGAGTTACATTTCAAAGACACGTTAAAAGCGCGTGTAATCGACGCTAAACAGCAAAATAATTACGTGCGTCGAGGTAATCGGAAAAAACTGCGTTCGCAAACCGAAATCTACAAGTACTTAAAAAAATTGGAAGACCAATATGACGCCGGATGAGAATGTACTGGATGAGGTAGAGGTTCGAGAGGCTGAGCGTGTTGCCGCGCTAGATTTGGGCTCAAACAGCTTTCATTTGGTTGTAGCGCGTATCGTTGCTGGCTCAGTGCAAATCGTACATCGCGTCAAACAAAAAGTGCGTTTAGCCGACGGATTGGTAGACGGTAAACTCACGGCAGAGGCGATCCAACGCGGAGTTGATACGCTGAAGGTTATCGCTGAGAGTCTCAAGGGTTTCGAGACGCATTCAGTGCGGATTGTTGCTACGCATACGCTGCGCAAAGCGCGCAATGCGCATGTGTTTTTATACCAAGCGCGCCAGGTCATTCCCTATCCCATTGAAATTATCTCCGGTACTGAAGAAGCGCGTCTAATTTACAGTGGTGTTGCGCACACCTCTCACTCAGAAGGTCGTCGACTCGTGGTGGATATCGGCGGGGGCTCTACCGAGTTTGTCATTGGCGAAGGCTTTGAGCCAAAATTATTGCGTAGTTTGCAAATGGGCTGCGTTAGCTACACGAGGCGATTCTTTGCTAACGGAGAACTCACCGAATACAACTTTTCGAAGGCGATTACCGCTGCACAACAAGCTCTAGAGATGATTGACAATCGCTATCGCAGCTTGGGCTGGCAAGCCTGCGTCGGTACTTCTGGCACAATTAAATCGATCATTGCCCTGTGCCAAGAGTCACCTGACAAAGAATCTCCGGTTACGCTTAAACAGCTTAAGCAACTCAGACGAGACTGTTTAGCAGCAAAGACAATTGACGCACTCAACTTTGAAGGTTTAAGTGAAGATCGCCGACCGGTTTTTGCTGGTGGGTTGGCCATTTTAATTGCGATCTTTAAAAGCTTACACATTGACAGTATGGAGTTCTCCCAAGCAGCATTGCGCGAAGGAGTGCTTTATCAAATGAGTGAATCCTTGGAGCACAATGATATTCGAACGCGAACTATTCAAAGTCTTGCTGTGCGCTATGATGTCGATACCCAACAAGCCAATCTGGTTCACGCTACGGCCTTAGCATTGTTTGATGCTTGTGCATCAGAATGGCAGATCACTGATTTAGCGTTGCGCAGTATGCTCGCATGGGCAGCCCTTATTCACGAAGTTGGACTGCAAATCAATTCAAGAGGCGTGCAACGCCACGGCGCCTACATTATGCAAAATGTTGATATGCCTGGCTTTAACCAGGAAGAACAGCTCTTGCTGGCAACGCTCGTACGGTTTCAGCGGAAAAAAATTCGCGTCGATGATATTCCCGAATTCGGTCTATTTAGCGCGCGTCAGGTTCAACAATTGATCGTGCTAATGCGTCTGGCCGTGCTATTAAATATTAAGCGTCAAGAGGGGTTTCTCCCCGACGTTGATTTTGGCTGTCAGGGCGATGCACTGTCAGTTCAGTTCCCTCCTAATTGGTTAGATGATAAACCCATTTTTAGTGCCGATTTAGAACAAGAAACGCAACACCTAAAAACCCTCGACTTCGATTTACATTACGCCTAAAAAACCCCGCGCGTCTGATGACGGCGGGGCTTATTTTTTTGCGCTTTAACTAAGTGCGCGACGCCTGATAAATGCTCTCTATAGTGGCATCTAGCGTTGCATTGAACTCTTCATCAGATTGCTGTGCCGATACGCCTTCAGTTAACGCACGAGAGAAACTCGCAATCATACCGTTGTTCTCTGTCAGGCGTTGATTGGCTTCTTCACGACTGTAGCCACCTGATAATGCGACCACTTTCAACACATTAGGGTGTTCAACCAATTCAGTGTAGAAGTTTGCGGTTTCAGGCAATGTCAGTTTTAACATGACTACTTGGTCAGCAGATAAGGCGTTAAGCTGCGCTAAAATTTCAATTTTTAATAAAGCTTCAGCTTCAGCTTTTTGTGGGCTATTGATATCGACTTCAGGCTCAATGATAGGTACTAGGCCCGCAGCAATGATTTGTTTACCAATATCAAACTGTTGCTTAACTACCGCTTTAATACCATCTAAGTTCGCCATTTTGATAACTGAGCGCATTTTCGTACCGAATACGTCCTGTGCATTGGCTTTGGCAAGCAGCTCGTCAAGGCCTGGCATTGGCTTCATGACTTGCGCACCATTCTCTTCATCAGCTAAGCCTTTATCAACTTTTAGGAAAGGTACGACTTGTTTTTCTTGCCACAAAAAATGTGCTGACGACTTACCTTCGATTTCACGATCTAAGGTGTTCTCAAACAGAATCGCGCCTAACACGCGGTATCCGTTGAAAGCTGGGCTGGTAATGATTCGTGTGCGCATGGCATGCACAGCGCTAAACATCTCTTCGTCATTGCTGTATGCGTCTTCATTGACGCCATAAAGTTTCAGTGCTTTAGGTGTACTGCCACCACTTTGATCAAGTGCCGCAATAAATCCTGTCTGATCTTTAATTTTTGATAGCATTGCCTGTTGAGCTTCAGATGCCATAAAACAACTCCTTCGGTTTTGCCGCAAGCGGCGTGTAGGGTAAAAAGGTTATATTTGTATTTATTATTATTGATAGTTTATCAGTATTTCTCTGCCAATACTGCGACTGCTGGCAAGGTTTTTCCTTCCAAAAACTCTAAAAACGCGCCGCCACCGGTAGAAATATAAGATACTTTGTCTGCGATGCCATATTTGTCGACTGCCGCTAACGTGTCACCACCACCAGCAATTGAGAATGCATCACTATCGGCAATTGCCCGAGCCAACGCTTCTGTACCTGCGCCAAATTGGTCAAACTCAAATACTCCCACAGGACCATTCCACACGATAGTACCTGCGTTAGTCAGAATATCAGCAAGTTGTTTCGCACTTGCTGGACCGATATCGAAAACCATATCATCCGCTTCAATGGCGCTGACATCTTTGGTTTCAGCCGCAGCTGTTTCTGAAAATTCCTTGCCGGTCACCACATCAACAGGTACCGGAATATTTCCGCCTTGGGCTTGCGCTTGTTGGATTAAACGCTGAGCTTCAGGGACGAGATCCATTTCAACTAATGATTTTCCTACCTGATGTCCTTGAGCAGCAATGAAGGTGTTGGCTATACCACCGCCGACAATCAGTTGGTCAACTTTTTCGGCTAATGAGTCAAGTACCGTCAACTTTGTCGAAACTTTTGACCCGCCGACAATAGCAACCAATGGCCGCTTAGGATTCTCAAGCGCTTTACCTAGTGCATCAAGTTCATTAGCTAGTAACGGACCGGCGCAGGCGTCTTTCGCGAATTTAGCCACACCGTGGGTTGAGCCCTGCGCGCGGTGGGCAGTCCCGAATGCATCCATCACAAAAATATCGCACAATGCTGCGTAGCGCTGAGCAAGATCATCGGTGTTTTTCTTCTCACCAACGTTAAAACGCACGTTTTCTAATACCGTTAGTTCACCTGCTTTGGCATCCACGCCGTCGAGATAGTCTGTCGCTAAAGTAACCGGCACTGATAATGCCTCGCGCAAGTAATTAACGACTGGGGTCAATGAATACTCTGCCGCTGGCTCACCCTCGGTTGGTCGTCCTAAGTGCGACATAACGATCACTGCCGCTCCTGCTTCTAGAGCTTTTTGAATAGTCGGTAGCGAGGCTTTAATTCGTGCATCAGAAGTGACCACACCGTCCTTGACAGGTACGTTTAAATCTTGACGAATCAGTACTCGCTTTCCACTTAAGTCAAAATCATCCATGGTTTTAATTGACTGCATTAGGTTTGTCACAAGCTTATCTCCTGATTATTCTGAACATATTCGGTGTGGTGCATCGCCAGCGCTGTATCTAACATTCGATTGGCAAAGCCCCATTCGTTATCACACCAGACTAAGGTTTTAATTAAGTGTTTGTGGCTCACGCGTGTTTGTGTGCCATCGACGATACACGAGTGTGAATCGTGATTAAAATCACAGGATACCAGCGGTTCCTCGGTATAGCTCAATATTCGTTCTAATGCTCCGCTACACGCGTTTTGTACAGCTTGATTAACCGCTTTAATATCTACGTTAGTATTAACGGTTACGCTAAGGTCCATGGCCGTTACATTAATGGTTGGCACACGTACCGCAATCGCTTCAAACTTTCCTGCAAATTTAGGCAAAATTCGCTCGATACCAGCTGCTAAGCGAGTGTCTACCGGAATAATTGATTGACTAGCCGCTCGGGTGCGACGCAAATCGGGATGATAAGCATCAATAACCTGCTGGTCGTGCATCGAAGAGTGGATCGTAGTGATTGTTCCACTGAGTACCTCAAACGCTTGATCCAGCGCGCGAATGACCGGAACAATGCAGTTGGTTGTACAACTGCCGTTGGAAACCAATTGGTCATTGGCTTTAAGTTCGTGATGATTAACGCCGTAAATGATTGTCGCATCCATATCTGGCGCACCTGGCTGAGACAATAGTACTTTGCGCGCGCCCGCTTGAGTGTGTAACTGTAATTCTTCGCGCGTAGTAAATTCACCGGAACACTCTAGGACAATATCAATATTCAGCTTGTCCCATGGCAGTTGACTCGGGTCAGCCTGGTGGAATAACGCTATCCGATCGCCTGCGACTAATAAATCGCCGTTATCACGACTGACAGGGAACGCAAAGCGACCGTGCGCAGTATCGTATTTGAGGAGATGTGCAATACCTTCAGGGTCGGCTAACTCATTAATTGCGACCACTTGAATCTGTTTTTCGCGCTGGGCTTCATATAACGCGCGCAAAACATTGCGACCAATGCGTCCAAAGCCATTAATAGCGACGCGCACTGGTCGTTGTGCCAAAGTCGTCGGTTTATCCATTCAAACTTTTAGCCGCAGTAACAGCGGCTTCAACAGTGATCCCAAAGTGTTGGAACAAATCACCTGCAGGCGCTGATTCACCGAACGTATCCATACCGACGATGGCACCATTTAAGCCAACGTACTTGTACCAACTGTCTTTACTCAGCGCTTCGACTGCGACCCGTTTAGTTACGTTTGGTGGCAACACAGCGTCACGGTATGCTTGATCTTGTTGCTCAAAAACATCCGTAGACGGCATTGAAACAACGCGCACAGCTTGGCCTGCTTGAGTTAGCTGGTCAGCGGCCGCTACCGCAATTTGTACTTCCGAGCCAGTCGCGATCAGAATTACGTCTGGCGTTCCCGTAGTATCTTTCAGGATGTAACCGCCTTTAGCAATATTCGCTACCTGTTCGGCAGTTCGATCTTGTTGCGGCATGCCCTGGCGACTGAAAATCAAGGTCGTTGGACCGTCACTGCGTTCAATCGCAGCTTTCCATGCAACCGCCGATTCAACTTGGTCACATGGGCGCCAGTTGTCTAAGTTAGGGGTAGAACGTAAGGCGACTAATTGCTCGACCGGCTGGTGAGTGGGCCCATCTTCGCCAAGCCCAATCGAATCATGGGTGTACACAAAAATTGCAGGCTGCTTCATGATCGCGGCCATGCGCACTGCATTACGTGCATATTCCATAAACATCAAGAAGGTCGCACCGTAGGGCTTGAAGCCACCGTGTAGTGCAATGCCGTTCATGATTGCGGACATAGCAAACTCACGTACACCGTAATAGATGTAATTCCCAGAGGCATCATCAGCAGTTAGCGGCTGACTCCCCTGCCAAATGGTCAAATTCGAGCCGGCCAAATCAGCGGAACCACCCATAAGTTCAGGTAATAAAGGACCAAAAGCATTTAGTGTATTTTGTGATGATTTACGCGTAGCGTCATTACTCGGGTTAGCTTGTAACTGTTCGATATAAGCCGTTGCCTTCTCTTGCCAATCTGCTGGCAATCGACCTACTTGACGACGGGCAAACTCATCGGCCAATGCAGGGTGCTCTTTAGCATATGCATCAAATAACGCATTCCACTCGGCTTCCGCAACCTGACCGCGCTCCAGTGCACTCCAGCCAGCGTATATATCTTGAGGTACTTCAAACGGTCCGTAGTGCCATCCAAGGGCCTCGCGGGTAAGTGCAATCTCATCGTCGCCTAATGGCGCGCCGTGACATGATTCCGTGCCCTGCTTGTTTGGCGAGCCAAAACCAATCACTGTTTTACAACAAATCAGTGTCGGTTGTGTGGTATTGGCTTTAGCCGCTTTGATTGCCGCTGCAATTTGCTCGGGATCGTGCCCGTCAACAGCTTCGATGACCTGCCAGCCGTATGATTTAAAACGCGCGGGTGTATCATCGGTAAACCAGCCTTCGACTTCGCCGTCAATAGAGATGCCGTTGTCATCCCAAAATGCAATTAATTTACCCAGTCCAAGGGTTCCCGCCAGTGAACATGCTTCGTGCGAGATACCTTCCATCAAGCAACCATCGCCCATAAAGGCGTAGGTGTAGTGGTCAACAATATTGAAACCAGGCTGATTAAACTGGGCCGCCAATGATTTCTCAGCAATCGCAAAACCGACTGCATTGGTGATCCCCTGCCCCAATGGTCCGGTGGTTGTTTCTACGCCAGGCGCGTAACCATACTCAGGGTGGCCTGGTGTTTTGGAGTGCAGCTGACGAAATTGTTTGAGATCGTCAATCGAAACGTCATAACCTGTCAAATGCAGCAGCGAATACAACAACATTGAGCCATGACCGTTAGATAAAACAAAGCGGTCGCGGTTCGCCCAGTCCGGGTTTGCTGGGTTATGTGACAATTCATCTCCCCACAATACTTGAGCTATATCTGCCATGCCCATTGGTGCTCCCGGGTGTCCAGATTTTGCTTGTTGGACGGCATCCATACTGAGCGCTCGTATAGCATTGGCTAGCTCACGACGTGAAAGAGTTGTTGACATGATTTCTCCTGATTGATCTTTTTGTGCCGCGTACGCGTTTCCACAGCGGTTTAAATACGACAAATTTAGGTCGGCTATTCTCACTCAGAGAGTGTGTGAGTTCAACGGCTTTAGTAGCTAATTTTACTATCCAATGCTGATTTATCACAGCGTGAGAGAGAATCGCACGTAAGTGTCAACTTAAGTTAACAAATAGACATTTAGACGTCTAGAAGTAAAGACTGGTGTTTTTTTAAATATATCAGTAAACTTGACGATAATGATGTAAATGGCACGACAGCCACTTATATAGGAGCCCGAATGGCTAAACATTTATTTACCTCTGAATCGGTTTCAGAGGGACATCCCGATAAAATCGCCGACCAAATCTCAGACGCGGTTCTGGACGCGATTTTAGAGCAAGACCCGCATGCGCGCGTGGCTTGTGAAAGCTTCGTAAAAACCGGTATGGTGCTGGTCGGTGGTGAAGTTACTACTTCAGCGTGGGTCGATATTGAAGAATTGACGCGCGAAACAGTCAGGAGCATTGGCTACACTCATTCTGATATGGGCTTTGATGCTGATTCGTGTGCGGTATTAAACGCCATCGGCAAGCAATCACCGGATATCAATCAAGGTGTTGATCGCGCCCGCCCAGAAGACCAAGGTGCCGGTGATCAAGGTTTAATGTTTGGTTACGCAAGCGACGAAACCGATGTACTCATGCCTGCACCGATCACGTATTCACACCGGCTAGTTCAGCGCCAAGCAGAGCTGCGTAAGTCAGGTGAACTCGAATGGTTACGCCCTGACGCAAAATCGCAGGTCACATTTGTGTATGAGAATAATCAACCGGTAGGTATCGACGCCGTTGTCTTGTCTACCCAACACTGTGACAGCGTGAGTACTGCTGATTTGCGTGACGCAGTGATGGAAAAAGTGATCAAGCCGGTATTACCTGAAGAGTGGATCTCAAAACAAACTCAGTTCCATATCAATCCAACAGGCCGGTTTGTTATCGGTGGTCCTATGGGCGACTGTGGATTAACAGGCCGTAAGATCATTGTTGATACTTATGGTGGTATGGCTCGTCACGGCGGCGGTGCGTTTTCAGGTAAAGATCCCTCAAAAGTTGACCGTTCAGCAGCTTATGCCGGTCGTTATGTCGCGAAAAATATCGTCGCTGCAGGCCTGGCTAAACGTTGTGAGATCCAGGTCTCTTATGCTATCGGTGTTGCCGAACCCACGTCGATTAGTATTGATTCATTTGGAACCGGGGTAGTATCAGATTCAGCGCTTACGCAACTGGTGCGTGAATATTTCGATTTGCGCCCCTATGGCTTGATCAAGATGCTTGACCTTGAGCGACCTATCTATAAGCCTACAGCTGCATACGGTCACTTTGGTCGCAACGAGTTTCCGTGGGAGCAAACCGACAAAGCGGCAACTCTAAGGGCCGCGGCGGAAAAGTTGGCTTAAGCGGTTTGATCAAAAAAGCACAGGGCTGAGTAAAAAACTCAGCCTTTTTTTTGGTTCATTCTTTTATTCAATATTAGGGCGCTTCGCCAAGCCCATTTGCTTGGCGTATTTCTGTGCAATTACGCTCGCCGCGATACCACCAATAACCCCTGGTGCAATCCAAAACACCATCTGCCAAGCGCCTAAGTCACTGAAAATAACGCGGCCACCAAAGGCTAAAAATGCCGTATATGCGCCGATACCTGAGCCGATCATTGCGCTTAAATGTTCAATCACCCATTCACCGGGCTTGATGGTAGCTTTGAAGCAATAACGCAGCATACTGCCACTGATTGCAACGCCCAAGATACCAAAGACGATATGTAATGTACGATTATTTAAATAGCCTAGGACCGCAAGCAAAACGCCCCCCACAAAGAGTACTATCAGTGGCACCACAAAGTGCCAACGGCGCAATATCGAACGATCAGCTTTAGCATTGAGGGTTTGCATACCGTGTCGCGTTGAAGTAAAGCTCAACAAACTCAGATAGAGCAAGAAACCCCATAATACCCGAATTCGCTCTATTACTATTTGAGGGTCGTGAGCAGTGGTAAACAAATCCCCTTTTACCGTCATCGGCCACATCAGTACCATCATGGCCATCAACGCTCCACTGGCAGCCACTGTGTACATCGCTGTTCTGTAATAGCGACCAAACTGAATGTGATTTAACTGGCCTTTTTTGGTCAATACGGGGATCCAAAACAAAACTAAGGCGGCACCGCCAAATACAACGTGAATAATAAAAAGGAATGAATGTAAATTTGCCATCTAGCTGTCCTCATCACTATGATTGAAGCAGATTCTAGCGGCTTATATAGCCAACTATCAGTGCCAAAAGTCACGATAGAAAAAGTGACTTTTGACCTATTGGCCATAATCTTCTGCGTGGGCATAATTACCGAATGAAGTTTTTAGAACGATTACAACGCATAGAATTAGAAGTGCTTTCTGCTCTGGTAACTTGGCTACTGGTTAGTGCTAGCGCCGTTTACTTGATGTGGCAGAGCCACTCATATTCTACTGCCCAGACGCTGCTAGCCGGCGCTTTGTATTTGCTGTTTTGGGTATTCTGGCATGCGGCAACACGCGAGCGGGAGTACCGCCATGAACCAACGACGCGATTGGTACTTTTTGCACTGCAGTGGTTGATCATCATTGGACTGTATTTCAGTGTGCCCTATACCTACACTGCAATATTAGCCGTCATGATGTGCTCAATTCTACCCTACGTCATGCCATTTAAGTTTGCCGTTGTTTTGTCTTTAGTGGTCTCGTTACCACTTTGGTTGGTCTATCAATACTATTGGCAGCGCGAGGGCATGCTGATCACAGCAACATTGTTTTGGACGTTTAATCTGTTTGCGCTTGTTATGATTAACTCAATGATCAAAGCCAAACAGGCGCATACCGAGTTGAGCATTGCTAATCGGGAACTAATTGCCACACAGTCGTTGTTAACGGAAGCCACCAAACAGTCGGAAAGAACGCGAATTGCCCGCAATATCCACGACCTTCTGGGTCACCATCTCACCGCATTGACGATTAAACTACAAGTGGCATCACGTATCAGCGATGGCGAGAGTAAACGTCATATCGACGAGTGCTATGGCCTGGCAAAATTACTTTTGAGCGATGTCAGAGAGGCGGTCAGTGAGATCCGAGAGAAGTCACACATTGATCTACACGCTGCGTTTACCGCCCTACAAAAAAACACTCCGCAGTTAAACGTCTATATCGAAATACCCACTGAGATCAATATCGACAATGTCCAATGTGCTGAGGTATTGTTGCGCTGTGTTCAAGAATCGATCACCAATACACTTAAGCACAGTGATGCACAGCAGATTAACGTGACACTTGAACAACAGCAGGACGATTTGACCCTGGAAATTAGTGACAACGGGGTGAATCAAAAAAGCGCATTAACGCTAGGCAATGGGTTGAACGGCATGACTGAACGCGTACAAGCTCTCGGTGGCAAGGTCGTATTTAATCGCGATGAACATGGTTTTCATACTCAGATAATAATTGGAACTACAGCATGACACTGCAAGTGCTACTCGTTGATGATCAAGCACTAGTGAGAGCGGGTATTCGCAGCTTACTAGAGTTATCGGGAAGCATATGCGTAAAACACGAATGCGCTGACGGCCAGCAAGCGTTAGATTGGCTGGCAGCTCACTCCAGCGATGCAGTTGATGCGGTGTTAATGGATATCCGTATGCCAGTGTTAGATGGCATTAAAACTCTGCAAGCGATGCGTGAATTGGACACTTCTCCTCCCGTACTTATGCTGACTACCTTTGACGAGCATCAACTGGTGTTAGACGCAGTAAAATCTGGCGCCAAAGGCTATCTTCTCAAAGATGTGTCGCTAGAGACATTAGTTGCCGCCGTTAATGATGTTGCTTCAGGCAAGACCTTTATCCAACCCGCAATCACTGAAAGACTCCTTACCGGCATTGCGAATAACCCACCAGCCGATATTGAAGAACAGTCGTTAATCGAGCCATTGAGTAATAAAGAGCAAGAAATTTTGCGCTTAATGGCTGCTGGATGTAGTAACCGAGAGATCGCGGTGTCGATGTTTAAATCTGAAGGTACAATAAAAAATCAAGTTTCGAGCATTCTCGGCAAGCTGGGGGTTCGGGATCGCACTCGAGCGGTTTTAAAAAGTATCGAATTGGGACTGATTTAGTTCGCTAGTTGTTGTGGTTTAGGCTGCATCACACGCTGCTGAGCGACACTGTGCTTCACTTTGGCGAAGGTTTGTTGCACGATCATTGCGTCAACACTCGCTCTATGCCGTGCCCCCCCATATTCAAGACTGACATCTTGTTTGATCGAGTCCCAACGTAATAAGTGTTGCTCTGACAACAAAGATTCCAATGGACTTAGGCGGAATTGCATTTGGCAACCAGCTGTAGCGTAAAGTTTAGTCATCCAGGGCGAGTCAACTACCCAACCATCACTGTGCAGTGTTCTCAATCCGACAAACTCGTTTAAGGCAAGACACACTTCTACAGCAGAGCTACCGTATTGGTCGAGCTTTTGACGCGAAATGCCGTGTAGTTTTTCGGCCTCTTCATCCCAATGCAACCAGTCGGCAATGGGTTTAATCAAACGACAAAATCTCGCCCCGTCGTCACGCACCACGCCGATTTCGATAGGATAACTGTGAGCACCGAAGCCACTGGCTTCGATATCGATTATGGATGGCAAAGGTTTAACCACATTGTCGTTCATTTATTACTGTGAATTTAAGCATAGTACTGTCGCAAGAATTAAAAAACCCAACGCAGCGTTTATAGCAACATTTTTTTAACAACTCAGCAAAACTTACCTGTCGAATACAGGTAGAGGCTTACAGAACGTTAAAGTTCAAAAAATAATAGAAATGTGAGCCAGCCATAAGCCGGGTTCTGTTCGTCATAGACGTGACAATCATTCATCTAGGCCAATAATTACTCATTGGCTCAAGCAACCTACCCGATCCCAGTGCGGGCCACAAAAAGGGATCCTATTTGGTCTTGCTCCGAGTGGAGTTTACCGTGCCACGAACTGTTACCAGTCGCGCGGTGCGCTCTTACCGCACCCTTTCAGCCTTACCGGCATATTACTATGCTTAGGCGGTCTACTCTCTGCTGCACTTGTCGTCGGCTCGCGCCGCCCAGACGTTATCTGGCACCCTGCCCTCTGGAGCCCGGACTTTCCTCCCTTTTACCGAAGTAAAACAGCGATTGTCTGGCTGGCTCGGCGGGATTATAGAGTAAGGATGGGGGCAGAGTAAATCGCTTGTTTTCCTCTACTGCCAAGAATTACTATACAATCATAGTGTTAAGTTACGACAAATGGAGTTAATTCATGGCAGATACTGATGCACAAACGTTGAATTGGGATACAACGACTTTGTGCCCAATCGAAATTCCTTTCGGATTGCAACTCGGTTTCCGACACGATGCAGAATTGGTTAGGACATTCATTGAAACACTACCGGATGTAGACTCAGCGGTTGAAATTACAGCCAACAGTAATACAAGAGCCACTAATGTTTTTGCCGGCTCTGACTACGTTGATACAACTAACGATGCCTCGACGCTAAGATTATTCACATGGCGTAAAGAATTTGACAGTGCAACTGTAATCTTCCATGTTTTTCCGCTGCACTTGGCGATTGGCGAAATCCGTTTGCGAGGTGTAAGCGCAACGAACGCCACATTGCTCGATGAGCAAATTTTGACGCATTCTGAGACGGTGTTATTAACAGCCTATGAGTCTTTTATCGCGTTTTTAAATAAGGCCGAAAATTTGTGTGGAAATGCATCTACACAATTTGATACAGCCACCTCAAAACCAAAGATATATTGGCCTTCCAGAACATTAATGCTTGATCAATCTGCCCTCAGTGAAACGGGGAGAGCCGAGGTTATCGAGGATTGGCTCAAAGATACGCACCGACCACAAGACGCAAAAAAAATAAATGAAGGCCTGCTAAAAGAATCGATGACTTGGCTAAAATATGTAGTCATCGCACCGCAACCTCAAGATTATCGCATTGAAACTATGGTACTCGCGCAATATTGTTATACTGCTCAGGAGAAGTGTAACCAAGAACTGCGGCAAGCAATTGAATGGGCTTTTTCGGGTGATAAACGCAAACTTGAAAACGAAGTTCAGCGCGCAAAACGCGCACTTGAAAAAAGTCGTGTGATGGCTAAATTACACGGCGTTTCTGTGAACGAAAGTTTGCGTCACTTAACTCGTGTTAAACGTCGATTGATCCAAGATATATTTGCTTGTTGGGAATATGATCGCCTAGTCCAAAACGGTCAATCTATGCTTGATTTGTGTACTGACAAAATCCAAGAGTCTAACAGTCGACAAGCCAAAATCAGTGCTTACAAGACTGAGTATATTTTGATGGGTATCAGTCTATTTACGGTATTGGAATTTTTCTTTTTTGTTACCCAATTCAGTCGCGAAGCAATGGCCAACCCAACATTGGACCACAATGATGGCGGCCCGTCTTCGTTTCTAACATTAATCGCAGACTTCCCTGCAGATTTAATGTTTCTTTCTGGCGTCCTTTTCGCCGCTATTATTTTTTGGTTCTACTGGAGAGCAAAGGGATGAAAGCTCGTTTTACCCGTCTGCTATTGTTAGTCACAAGCTTGAGTCTTCACGCATATGCAACAGCGCAAGGAGCAACCGAATCCGCTAATTTCGAACAACACATTACCGTTTATGTCGATGACTTTACGCCCTATATTAACGGTGAAGGCGAGCCGATTGGTAAAGCTGCTAAACTATTGCTTACCGTGGCTGAATACAGTGATCTAAAATTAAACTTCAAGTATGTGCCATACGCCGATGCTACAGCTCTGCTAACGCTCAATAAGCGAGCAATCTCCTATCCATTTTTCAAGACACCTGAACGGCTCGAGACATTTTTGTTCTCTAAGCCAATTGCGAAAATATCTAGCCATGTGTTTTATAACCGCCAATCACAAAATTTGGCTGAAAGAAAAGACTTAACTGGTCTGCGCGTGGGAATTGTCGACGGATATAGCTATGGTTCCTTGATCGACTCGCAAATTGAAACCCTAAAAATTGATGATAAAGAGACAGGGGTTAATTCGAGCTTATCAGTATTTTCATCCGATAGAGAAGCAATTGCCGCTTTAATACGGCAGGAAATAGATGCGCTTCCGATGGCCGATGATGTGATGAATACCAACATCGCAAATCACTTCAAACCCCAACGCGAATTAATCAAAAAAATTGATGCGATACGCAGCATTGAAGCACTGTATGTAATCGCTCCAAAATCTGCATATGGGGAGCAGGTTATCGCGCAATTAGATGCAGCCATTAGCGCCAAATTCAGTGAGCAGGTGAACGGTGAGACCAATATTGTATTTGTCGCTGATCAGCAGCCCATCACAGATGTCGCTGAATTGGTTCCAGCCGAAGGTTTCCCCGCCATTACAGGCACAGATACTGACTCTGAAGACGTTTATACTTTACCCATCGGCACACGCGTAGCGGTATTGGACTGGAGTGAGGCGATTCGCGAACCTAATAATGCGACGCAGATTAACCGCAATATGTTATTAACCAGCCGAGTTGTTGTGCTAAATGGACCACACGTGGGTAAGGAATTGCTAGTGAAAAACATGCACATCCATTTGCAGGCCGAATAACCAATGATGATTTCCTTGGTTGGTTGGCTCGGTACGCTGTTGTACTTGGCAAACCACGCGTATATCAGCACAGTCGAAAACTGGCGCACAAAGCTATATTACAGCGGCAATTTGAGCGCAGCAGCCTTGCTGGTTGTGCAATCCTATATCTTAAGCTCATGGCAAGCTTTAGCTATCAACGCTTTCTGGATGATAGTTAGCGCATCACTATTGATGGGAATGAATTTAACCCGCATTCCGATGACCAAGAAAAGCTTTTATTTAGCAGTTCTCGCGCTCTTAACTTGGGTAGCATTAGCCTTTCTGGACGGGACACTCACGAAAGTCTTTAGCACGCTAGGCTGGACATCTACCGTTGTATTTTGCCTGTGTTATTTGTTATTCACTGCACAAAAAATATCGCAGCGACTCTACCTTGCATGCAATACATACGCGGCGATAGCTTTATTACCACAGTTATGGGTTACTGAGAATTGGCCCGTTTTCTGTCTAGAAGTGATTTGGGCTGGGCTATCTATATGGGGCATTGTCAAAAGTTATGACAACGTACACTTAATTGACTAATTGGTAGGTGATTGGGTCAGAATAAAGCCTTTGCGCTTTACTCTAACCCTGCATCATTTTTATTTACGCCGAAGGTAAGATGGCATTGTGATAGACATCTTGCACGTCATCACAATCTTCTAGCATCGCCATAAACTTTTCGAAGTTAGGTACATCATCAGCACTGATCTCGACGTGGTTTTGAGGTACGAATGAAATCTCTTCGGTATCAAAAGTCATATCTGGAAATGCTTCTGTCAACGCTGTTTTTACCTGATAAAACTCCGTATGCGGCGCAAATACGGTAATACGACCGTCTTCTTGCTCGACTTCAGTGACGTCGACATCAGCTTCCATTAGAACTTCTAAGATTGCATCTTCATCATCGCCTGCGAATTGAAAAATAGCGGCATGATCAAACATATGGGACACCGAGTTCTGCGCACCCAGGTTTGACTTAGTCTTGGTAAAGCAGTTTCTCACATCGGTAATTGTGCGGTTAGCATTGTCCGACAAACAATCAACAATCACCATGCAATTGCCTGGACCAAAGCCTTCATAGCGCATCGGCACGAAGTCTTCGCCTGCACCGCCAACAGCTTTGTCGATCGCTTTTTCAATAACGTGGCCAGGTACTTGGTCTTTTTTCGCTTTATCCATCAAACGACGTAATGCCAAGTTGGCGTCAGGATCCGTTCCGCCGTTTTTAGCGCACACATAGATCTCTTTACCGTACTTTGAATAAACTTTGGTTTTTGCGCCAGCAGTCTTCGCCATGGCGTTTTTACGTACTTCGAATGCTCTTCCCATTGGATTCTCTTTATTACTTTTAAGTTGCTAGGGGAAATTGAATGCGGCAAATTCTACCTAACTTGCCGCTCAGTTAATAGTCGTTTTAAGGTAAATGCTGACGACTTAAATATTCGTGGGATTGCATTTCTTGCAGCCTGCTCAAACAGCGTTTAAATTCAAAACTCAACCTGCCGTCAGTGTATAGCTCTTCCATTGGTACAGCCGCGGAGATTATCAGTTTCACATGGCGCTCATAGAACTCATCGACCATTGCAATAAAGCGCCGTGCGATGTCGTCATTATCTTGTCCCATTTGCGTGACGTTAGCGAGTAATACTGAATGGTAAATTCGACTTATTTCGATGTAATCGGTTTGGCTACGAGGACCGTCACACAGAGCGTCAAACTCAACCATTAACACGCCATCGGCATCGCCAAGCACTTCTATTTCACGACCTTCAATACTGATTGTACAATTCTTACGACCAGCATCTGGAGCCAATTGAGTGAAGTATTGGTTCAGATTCTCGTTTGCTTTAACGTCCAGCGGATAGTGATAGATTTCTGCTTGCTCTAGGGTTCGCAAGCGATAATCAACGCCACTATCGACGTTGATGACTCGCGTGTTTTGATTGATTAAATCAATCGCAGGTAAAAATCGCGCACGCTGCAAACCATTCCGATACAGTTCATCAGGAATAATATTCGACGTTGCGACCAAGACGATGCCGTGGCCAAACAGGTATTCAAATAACGTTCCCAGAATCATCGCATCAGTAATGTCAGAAACAAAAAATTCGTCGAAACAAATGACACGCGCCTCTTCGGCTAATTTTGCAGCAATTAGCTTTAATGGATCACTTTGCCCTGCCAGCGGCTTTAGCTCCTGATGAACGCGATGCATAAATCGGTGGAAGTGGATACGCATTTTCCGTTCAAATGGCAAACATTCGTAAAAGGTATCGACGAGATACGTTTTACCACGCCCGACGCCTCCCCAGAAATATAAGCCTTGAATACTCGGCTTAGTCATTCCGCGCCCAAAAGCACTTTTCAATTTAATCCGCCAGTGCAGTTTCTTCTTCGGTTGGGTTAGTTCTTCGTAAAGACGGTTTAGCTCTTTGACGGCCATTTCTTGAGCGGGATCGTAGTGAAAGTCCTCGCGCTTTAGATCGTGTTGATATTTTTCGATTGGCGTCATTTTTGGGATTACTACCTTAAAACTTACAAAACTCTTGAAATCGGGACCAAGATGCCCCATTTGAGCGAAATAGGCACAAAGAATAAATCATACTAACGAATCTGCGCAAATGCGATGATGCTTTGGTATAGTTTAACAATAGTGCGATTGAATCGTGCACAACTGCACATGTGGAGATTTCATGGATATATTGGTAGCTGTAGGTCTAGTTGTTGTTGGCTTAATTATTGGCTTTTTTGTCGCGCGTTTTATTTACACGCAGCAAACAGAGAGTTTGGCAGCCAAAGAAGCGGAAAAAAATGTCAAAGCAGTGCTCACGCAACAAGCAGAGCATCACGTGTTCCAGGCGCGTCAAACACTGCAAGGTTTAAAACATCAAATAGATGTTCTCGAAGAACAAATTAGCGATTACGAAGTTCAGACCAAGCCCTCCGAAGAGTTAGACACCATGCCGAAAATGACATTCTTTGGTGAACAAGCAACCGCATTGCTGCGTAATACGCATAAACAGCGCACGCCCAAGAAGTCGACCAGCGAAGAGCAACCACGTGACTTCGCAAACAGCGCTTCGGGGTTATTCATCGACGATAATCAACAGCCAAACGATCATAAGTCTTAACCTACTGAACTTATTGACTGAAGTAGAGTCAGTGTAGCTAGAAACAACTACAGGAGTATGTACCTTAATGAGCAAGCAATTACGGTATTTTTGGGTCATTTTTAGTCTTACCGCTGCGGTGTTCACCACCAGTCCAGCACTTTCGGCATTGCCTTTTTTCAGCAGCGATGATGATGAGGTTCCGTCTTTAGCGCCGATGCTTGAGAAAGCGACTCCAGCGGTCGTGAGTATCGCTGTTGAGGGCACACAAACTGCGCGTCAACAAGTACCCGATATGTTCCGTTACTTTTTCGGCGGACCGGATGAGCAAGTTCAAGAGCGACCTTTTCGAGGCCTTGGTTCAGGTGTAATCATCGATGCTGAGAAAGGTTATATTGTGACCAATAATCACGTCGTTGATAACGCTGACAACATAACAGTACAACTCACCGACGGCCGCGAGTTTGAAGCGAAGAAACTCGGTGCCGATCCACAAAGCGATATTGCTCTGTTACAAATTGAAAGCGATGGTCTTACCGCTTTACCACTTGCTGATTCAGATGATCTGCGTGTTGGTGACTTCACAATTGCTATTGGTAACCCCTTTGGTTTAAGTCAAACAGTGACCTCAGGCATAGTAAGTGCACTCGGCCGCTCGGGCCTTAATATCGGTGGGTACGAGGACTTTATCCAAACTGATGCGGCAATTAACCGCGGAAATTCCGGAGGCGCGTTAGTCAACTTGAAAGGCGAGCTTATCGGGATCAATACCGCTATATTCGGTCCAGGTGGTGGTAACGTAGGTATCGGTTTCGCTATCCCCTCAAATATGATGAAAAGTCTGGTTGACCAAATCATTGAATTTGGTGAAGTGCGCCGTGGCTTGTTGGGTATTTTAGGCAGTAACATTGATGCAGGCCTTGCCGAGGCTATGGAGTCAAATGTCAATAAAGGCGCCTTTATCAATGAAGTCACACCGGACTCTGCAGCAGAAAAAGCCGGTCTAATGCCAGGCGATATTATCATCGCTATCAATGGCCGTGCCCTTAACAGCTTTGAAGAGCTACGCGCCAAAGTAGCAAGTTTAGGTGCAGGTACTGAGATTGAATTGACGCTTATTCGCCAAGGTGAAGAGCTAACCAAGACTGTCGTATTGGGTGATGCGGGTAGTACAGTGGCTAGCGCGAGTGATATACATCCAGCGCTAGAAGGAGCGACCTTAGCAAACGGCCAAGACAATGCGGGTAATCGCGGCATCGAAATTGCCGAATTGGAGGCGCGCAGCCCGGCTGCGCAAATCGGTTTGCAGCAAGATGACGTAATCATCGGTGTGAATCGCCAACGTGTAACCACTATTATTGAATTCACTAATGTTATTGAAAATTCAAATGGTGTTATCGCATTGAATGTAAAGCGCGGTGGCTCTACATTGTATTTAGTCATTCGCTAATACCGGCGTTTGTTACATTAAAAGGCAGCGTTGTGCTGCCTTTTTTGTTTTTTCAGGTTAACCGTTATAAGCGCCGCTATAATTAACGTTAACAACTTGATAGACTTGCGGTTTCGCGAGCGGCGACAAGACCGCGCAAGTCATTAAACAGAGAACCGACTACGATCTATGGCATCACTCAACGCCTTCCTTGGATTTATATTCCGCTCAGTGTTTCTGGGTCTCATTGTTGCAGCACTAATACTGTTATTTATTCCCGACCTTCGTATGGGCTCTGGGTTTGCTGATCCGTGGTTCTCTCGAGATAGTTCTTCCGCCGAAAAAATCAGCTATTACGACGCGCTGGCCGTCTCAGCGCCTGCGGTAGTAAATATCTACAGTGTCGGTATTGAGGTCTCAAACAACCCGTTTTCTCAACGTTTAAGAGAGAGAACAAGTCTTGGCTCGGGCGTAATAATGTCAGAAAACGGTTATATCTTAACCTGCTATCACGTCGTCGAAAACGCTGATACCATCGCAGTCAGCCTGCAAGATAGTCGCTTACTGGAAGCTGAGATGGTAGGGTTTGACGTGTTTACTGACCTTGCAGTGTTAAAGGTAAAAGCCGACAACTTACACGTTATGCCCCAACTTGCCGAATCTTCCACCCGCGTTGGTGACGTGGTCATGGCGATCGGCAACCCGTTTGACTTAGGTCAAACCATTACCCATGGTATCGTTAGTCGTACTGGTCGTAATGGTTTGGCAAACTATGTCGACTACATTCAAACTGATGCTGTGTTAAATCAAGGCAACTCAGGTGGAGCACTCGTCGATAGCAATGGTGTACTCGTTGGGATAACCAATGCCAGTTTTTTAGTCCGGGATAATCGCAGTCGCGTACGCAGTGTCGATGGCGTCAATTTTGCGGTCCCCTATCAATTAGCCAAGCGGGTGATGGACGAAATCATTGCAAGCGGCAAAGTCACACGCGGCCAACTTGGGTTTGCAGGTAGTGAGTTTAATAATCGTCCCGGTATTTTAGTAACTGCTGTGCAGCCGGGAAGTCCTGCCGATGTCGCCGGCTTGCTGGTCAACGATATCCTTGTAGCGATTGATGGAATAGAAGTTGAAACGGCGACTAAGACACTCGACAGAATTGCAGAAACACCGCCGGGTACCATTATGCAATTAGAGGTTGTTCGCGACGGCAACCGGATTGCCATGCAAGTCGTGGTTGGTGAACTTCGCGCGCCCGAGTGATGCTATGGCAACCGCGACAATGCTAATTGCGTCTGCGATAAACTATAGCCTGTGAGTTTGTAGTGACCTGGCGACCAGCCACTTAAAAAGCGCTCAAAGTCTGCCCAGGCGAAGCAGTACAGATCTTGCCATTCGTTAATTACAGCCTGAATTTGTGTTGCGCTTAAAACACCATTACAGGCATCTGCAAACGTTGAGAAATAGTACGCCAATAAATCTTCAGCGTGCTGTTCAAGTTCTGCTTCCTCCAGACAGCTGCCAAGAAAATACATCACATCAATCACACCACTGCCCTGTCCGACGTATTGAAAGTCAACCGCAGCAAGGCCGGATAAATCATCACTGAAACAAAAATTTGCGATTTTTGCATCGCCGTGCAGCAGGGTTTTGTGCACCGACGAATGTAACTTTTTATCGATGGCTCTAGCTTGGTATTTGAGTTCAGAGTCCGCCATTGCTTCCCATTCGTCTGGTCGCGTATCTAAGTGCCAATAACTCCCTATAGGCCACAAATCAGCGCAATCACACTGTAAAAATTGGGCATGAAACGCTGCTAACCAAGCTAATCCCTTTCGAATTAACGCGTTACTAATCGCTGGCATACGCACTCGAAATCCCAGGGCGTCTAAGTCTTCTAGTAACAACCAACTGCTATCCCCTATTTGATCTGCTGCAAACAGTTGAGGAACTTTGCACGCCTGATTGGTGTGCTTCGCGTAAGACTGATAAAACACACGTTCATTGTGATATGACGACAGCTTACGCGCATGAGAGCGAGATGTATTCCAACCGCGTGGGTGATGAGAATCACCCTGCTGTGGCGCTATCCACTTAACGATCACACTGTGCCCAGAGTCATCCCCGTAACGCGCTATTTCACCATAGCCACTCCATAGCGACTGAAGCACTGCGGTTTTTTGAAAAGGTTTGTTTGCGAAGAATTGTTGTAGCCCAGCGTTCAAGCTGGTGTGTAACTGAGCGCTCAAAGTTTGTCCTAATAAGTCAAAAAGTACTGGTCAAACCTTGCATATTTTGTTGGTCGTGAATAACCTGCAAGAGAATACCCAGAGGTAACGATATGACAACACCAGTAGCTTTTCCACATTTATTAGCTCCCCTTGATTTGGGCTTTACGACGTTGCGAAACAGAACGCTAATGGGCTCCATGCATTTGGGCCTGGAGGAGGAAAAAGGCGGATTTGAAAAGTTAGCGGCATTCTACGCTGCGCGGGCGAAGGGTGGCGTAGGATTAATTGTTACCGGCGGAATTGCACCGAATATTGAAGGCTGGGTAGCCCCCTTTGCAGGACGAATGAGTAGTAAACGCCACGCCAAAAAGCATCGCGTGATCACTGATGCAGTGCATGCTGAAGGCGGTAAAATCTGCATGCAGATTTTACATTCTGGTCGCTATGGATATCATCCACTCGCCGTATCGGCCTCCGCAGTAAAATCGCCTATCACGCCGTTTAAACCCCGCGCACTCTCCAGTCGCAAAGTCAAAGCCACCATCAAAGACTATGTTGAATGTGCTGCACTAGCCCAAATGGCTGGTTATGACGGTGTTGAAGTTATGGGCTCTGAAGGTTACTTAATTAACCAATTCTTTTGTGAGCGAACCAATCACCGCGATGACGAATGGGGCGGAAGTCTCGAAAATCGCGCTAGACTGGCCGTTGAGATCGTACGTCAGACCCGTGAACGGGTAGGCGCAAATTTCATCATTATTTATCGCCTGTCGATGCTTGATTTAGTCGAAGGTGGCGCACCATGGGAAGAAGTTGTTTATCTCGCAAAAGCCATTGAAAAGGCTGGTGCAACCTTAATCAATACCGGTATCGGTTGGCACGAAGCACGAGTACCAACGATCGCAACTTCAGTGCCAAGAGCCGCATTCACATGGATTACTCAGCGCATGAAAGGTGAGGTCGATATCCCACTGATCACCACAAACCGGATCAACATGCCCGAGGTAGCAGAGTCAGTGTTAGCGCAAGGTCATGCTGATATGGTCTCCATGGCGCGCCCTTTCCTTGCCGATCCTGACTTTGTGGTCAAAGCAGAGCGCAATGAGTCTGACCTAATTAACACGTGTATTGCGTGTAACCAAGCGTGCCTTGACCATGCTTTCGAGCAAAAGCGCGCAAGTTGTTTAGTCAACCCGCAAGCCTGTTATGAAACCGAGCTGATTTTTAAATCCGTTGCAACCCCCAAACGTCTGGCTGTTGTCGGCGCAGGACCGGCTGGGCTCGCGTTTGCAACCTATGCAGCAGAGCGTGGTCACGAAGTACACCTATTTGACCAAGCAGGTGAAATTGGCGGCCAATTTAACTACGCCAAGCAAGTCCCAGGAAAAGAAGAATTCTACGAAACCATTCGATTCTTTAAACGCCGTATTGAGGTTACTGGTGTGCACTTACACCTCGAAACTCGCGTTGATGCGAAGTTACTCAAAGCACAAGGGTTTGATGAAGTAGTTTTGGCTACCGGTATCAAACCCCGAACGCCGAACATCCCCGGCATAGAACACAGTAAAGTCATGAGTTATTTAGATGTCCTGCGTGATCACAAACCAGTCGGGCAAAAAGTCGCAGTGATTGGTGCTGGCGGTATTGGGTTTGACGTATCGGAATACTTAGTCGAACAAGAAAATCTCACCACCGACTTGGATAAGTGGCTGAGTCATTGGGGCATCGACAAAAACTATCTTGCACCGGGGGCGCTGACACACCCCCAACACCCAGAACCACCGAGACAAGTCTATTTGCTCCAGCGTAAAGCAACTAAGGTCGGTAAGGGCCTAGGTAAAACAACAGGATGGATCCATCGAACTTCGTTGGCCAATCACCGTGTCCAGATGATCAATAACGTTAGCTACGACAAGATTGATGATGAGGGTTTGCACATTACCATTGGCGATAAACCCAAGCTTTTAGAAGTCGACAACGTCATTATTTGTGCAGGTCAAGAGCCATTGCGTGAGCTTGAACAAAGTGTGTTAGATCTGGGTATGACTGTGCATGTTATCGGCGGTGCAGATGTAGCCGCCGAACTCGATGCAAAGCGTGCTATACGACAAGGTGCGGAGCTAGCTGCGGCATTGTAGTTCTGCTCTGTATGCGGTATTAATCCTGCTGTTGATACCGCAATTTCTGCACACGATGATGAACTTTCATTGCCAATATGATCAGGGCAAACAACAAAGTGATGGTGTTGGCGACGATCATCGGCATATCACCTAACAATGCACCGTAAATTAGCCACAACAAAACACCAAACGAGAATACCGAATACATCGACAACGACAGTGAGTCGGTATTGCGTGTCTTAATCACCTTTACCGCCTGTGGAAGGAATGACAAGCTCGTACAAAACGCCGCGATATAACCGATGATTTGAATATCCATGTTGTCTCTCTTTCGTGTGTAAAATGCAAAAAAAAACCGCGCAGAACGTGTCAGCGCGGTTTCTTCTATCTTGCGCTTAATTACTTATCTTTAGCTCGCGAAGCACGCTTGCGATCGGATTCAGTTAACAGCTTCTTGCGGATGCGAATACTTTGGGGTGTAACTTCCACTAACTCGTCGTCATCGATAAACTCAAGCGCTTGTTCAAGCGTCATGATTACAGGTGGTACCAAAGTCTGCGCCTCATCAGTACCGGAAGCACGAACGTTGGTTAACTGCTTACCTTTCAGTGCGTTTACTGTAAGGTCATTGTCGCGGCTGTGAATACCGATAACCATCCCTTCGTAAACTTCAACACCGTGACCGATAAATAATCGCCCGCGCTCTTGCAAATTAAACAAAGCATTGGTTAGTGCTTTACCTGCCGCGTTCGCAATCAATACACCATTTTTACGCTGACCAATAACACCGCCTTTGTGCGGGCCGTAGTGATCAAATGTGTGGTACAACAAACCAGAGCCTGACGTCAGGGTCATAAACTCCGTTTGGAAACCAATTAAACCCCGCGAAGGAATTTCGAAGTCCAAACGAATACGACCTTTGCCATCAGGTGACATGTCCTTCATTTCAGCCTTACGGATCCCCAACTGCTCCATAATCGAGCCTTGGTGCTGCTCTTCACAGTCAATAGTTAAGGTTTCGTATGGCTCCAATAACTCGCCATTTTCTTCTTTCAAGATAACTTCTGGGCGAGATACCGCTAGCTCGTATCCTTCGCGACGCATGTTTTCAATCAAGATACCCAGGTGTAATTCACCACGGCCAGAAACGCGAAACTTATCCGGGTCAGATGTCTCTTCAACGCGCAATGCAACATTGTGAACTAACTCTGCTTGTAAGCGCTCAAGGATGTTGCGCGAAGTCACGTATTTACCTTCTTTACCCGAAAATGGTGATGTATTTACTTGGAAGGTCATTGTTACGGTCGGCTCATCTACCGAAAGTGGCGGCAACGCTTCAACTTCATTGACATCACAGATGGTGTCTGAAATCTTCAATTCACCTAAGCCGGTAATGGCAATAATGTCGCCTGCAGAAGCAGATTCAACTTCATGGCGCTCAAGGCCTAAGTAGCCAAGTACTTGGCCGACTTTGCCATTGCGTTTCTTGCCATCAGCACCGACGATAGTCACTTGCTGATTTGATTTAACTGTACCGCGAGTCACGCGGCCAACACCGATTACACCGACGTAACTGTTGTAATCTAGCTGTGAGATTTGCATTTGGAATGCACCCGTTGGATCGGCTGCAGGTGCTTCAACTTTCTCAACAATAGTTTCAAATAGCGGCGTCATATCTTGACCCGGCTCATCTGAATCATGTGAAGCCCAACCGTTTAATGCAGACGCATAGACAACTTGGAAATCAAGCTGTTCGTCCGTTGCACCTAAGTTGTCAAACAAGTCAAATACTTGGTCCATTACCCAATCAGGTCGAGCACCCGGCTTATCAATCTTGTTGATAACTACGATGGGCTTCAACCCCTGTGCAAAAGCTTTTTGTGTTACGAATCGCGTTTGCGGCATTGGGCCTTCTTGAGCGTCAACCAGTAGCAAAACGCTGTCAGCCATTGACATTACGCGCTCTACTTCACCACCAAAGTCGGCGTGTCCTGGAGTGTCAACGATGTTGATGCGGTAATCGTTCCAGTTAATAGCGGTATTTTTGGCCAAGATTGTGATGCCGCGTTCTTTCTCGATATCATTCGAGTCCATCACGCGTTCTTGCGCTTCACCACGCGCTTCTAGCGTGCCTGATTGCTGCAACAGTTTGTCAACCAGTGTTGTTTTTCCGTGGTCAACGTGCGCGATAATCGCGATGTTGCGTAATTTACTAATGTCAGTCTTATTCATTACTTTCGAGCCAAAAATACAGAGCAAAAATTCCACAGCATTCAACGTTCTCTGAAACACGCATTTTGAATGCCAAATAAAAGTGCGCGGATTGTACAGGCTTATCGTTGACAATGCGATGACGATTTAATCAGTTTAGCTAACTTTTTCGCAGGGGTCAGGAACAGCCAGAGGCACTGTCAATGGAGCCAAAAATACACTTTGCACTATTTTTGTGCATCAATGGATCGAAGTGGTGCAATTGCTCGTAAAAAAATAACCGAACAAACGTAAAAATGCGCGATACAGCGAGGTTAATTCATGGCATGATAATCGCAAACAACCTGTACTCGTTTTATCTCACATTAGCATTAAAAAGCCTATAACCTGGAGGACACCATGTCAGTAGCAAAGGCCTTAGAACTCATCAAAGAGAGCGAAGCTAAATTCGTCGATTTACGCTTCACAGACACAAAAGGTAAAGAGCAGCACGTTTCAATCCCTGCTCATCAAGTCGACGAAGATTTCTTTGAAGAAGGAAAGATGTTCGATGGCTCTTCAATCGCTGGTTGGAAAGGCATCAATGAGTCAGACATGGTACTTATGCCAGACCCGACAACTGTTGTTCTTGACCCATTCTCAGAAGAAGCTCAAGTGAACGTGCGCTGTGACATTCTTGAGCCATCAACGATGCAAGGTTACGAGCGTGACCCACGTTCAGTTGCACGTCGTGCTGAAGAGTATTTGAAGTCAACAGGTATCGGCGATGAGTGTTATTTTGGTCCTGAACCAGAATTCTTCTTGTTCGACGACGTGAAGTTCCACACTGACATGTCAGGCTCGATGTACAAAATCGATTCTGAAGAAGCAAAATGGAATTCTGGTGTAGAATTCGAAGGCGGCAACCTAGGTCACCGTCCGGGCGTTAAAGGCGGTTACTTCCCAGTTCCTCCAGTAGATTCAGCACACGATACGCGTACTGCAATGTGTCTTGTAATGGAAGAAATGGGCTTAGTAGTTGAAGCACATCACCACGAAGTTGCTACTGCTGGCCAGAATGAAATTGCTTGCCAATTCAACACATTGGTAACTAAAGCTGACGAAATCCAAATCTACAAGTACGTTATCCATAACGTCGCTAATGCCTACGGTCAATCAGCGACATTTATGCCTAAGCCACTTGTAGGTGATAACGGCTCTGGTATGCACTGTCACCAATCAATCAGCAAAGAAGGTAAAAATATCTTCGCAGGTGACAAGTATGCTGGTCTTTCTGATGAAGCTTTGTACTACATCGGCGGTATCATCAAGCACGCGCGTGCTATTAACGCATTCGCTAACGCTTCAACTAACTCTTACAAGCGCTTGGTTCCGGGCTTTGAAGCACCTGTTATGCTTGCTTACTCAGCGCGTAACCGTTCTGCGTCAATCCGTATCCCATTCGTTACTAGCGATAAAGCGCGTCGTATCGAAGTGCGTTTCCCTGACCCAACAGCTAACCCATACCTTGCGTTCACCGCAATGCTTATGGCTGGCCTTGACGGGATCCAGAACAAGATCCACCCTGGTGATGCTATGGATAAGGACTTGTACGACTTACCTGCAGAAGAAGCGGCTGAAATCCCAACAGTTGCTAGCTCACTAGAGCAAGCACTAGCTGCACTTGATAGCGATCGCGACTTCTTGAAAGCCGGTGGCGTAATGACAGACGACATGATCGATGCCTATATCGAACTTAAGTCTGCTGAAGTTGAAACGCTTAATATGACAACTCACCCTGTTGAGTTTGATATGTACTACAGCGTGTAATACTTATCGAAAGATATACGAAGCCCGCTAAAGCGGGCTTTTTTATTCGCGCAAATCAACCTACACTATACGTATGAAAAGTTTAATCATTACCGCCATAGCTGTTGCTCTGACAGCGTCAATAAGCGCCCAAACTGTTTACAAAGTTGTGGCGAAAGACGGTAGTGTTACTTTTACTGATACACCGGTGCCAGGCAGTGAGCCAATAAGCTTGAGCAAAGTCACAATTGCCGAACCACTGGCAACGCCTACACCACCGCCGCCTCCAAAGCGTGTAGAACAGATACCCAAGCCAAGCATCAGTATTCTAGCGCCAAGCCCAGAGGCTACTATCCGCAATAATTTAGGTACGGTAAGTATCAGTTCAGCGATTTCTCCGGCAATACCAGGTCGCTTTGAGTTAGTCCTCGATGGCAACCCAGTTGAAAGCAATACAACAGGCACTTTTGAGCTTGCTGATATCGATCGCGGCGAGCATAACTATCAAATTCACTTCATCAACAATACGGGCAAGATCCTTGCATCAACACCTGTGCAGACCTTTTATATGCATAAGGCATCTGCATTAATCAATCCTTAGTCAGGGTTGTAGCGCACATCAGCACTCAGTTGGTGCAGTTGTGCACAGCCACATAGCAATATACACTGAGAATGCACCATTTTTGTGCAAGAGAATTTGAGTGCCGTGAAACTAGAACCGAGCAATTTATTAGACAACTTAAATACTGCCGTCGTCATCATCAATGCCGACTTCAATATTTGTTATGCCAATTTCTCTGCTCAACGCTTATTTGAACGCAGTCTCAACCAAATTCTCAACAGCGATTTACGCGATTACTTCTTAAATCGCAGCATACAAGAAGAGCGATTGCTCAAGGCATTACAAACTGGCGAAGAATTTACCGAAAATGAAATCCAACTGTGTTTTCGCGACAAACGATTTGTACTTGCAGATATTACCGTAACTGGCATTAGCATAGACGAAATTGAGCACTTGATGTTTGAAGTTCGTCGTATCGATAAACAAAAACGTATATCACAAGAAACCCTACAACACGCGCAGCAACATGCTGCTCGAGAATTGATCCGCGGTTTGGCGCACGAAATCAAAAATCCTTTGGGCGGTATCCGCGGTGCAGCACAGCTGCTGGGGCGCTCGCTTGCAACTGATGAACATCGCGAATTTACCGAAATGATAATTGAACAGGCGGACCGGTTGCGTAACCTGGTTGACCGCTTGCTTGGCCCCAATACTCTGCCACGTCTCAGGGAGTGCAATTTACATCAGTGTATCGAACGAGTGCGCGCATTGGTGAGTGCAGATGAGTTGTTACATGTGAATGTCGTGCGCGATTACGATCCGAGTATTCCCGACTTGATAATTGATCCCGATATGATTGAGCAAGCTGTATTAAATATTGTACGCAATGCACAACAAGCTTTATATGAAGATCATATTGAGAATCCCACGATTGAATTGATCACGCGTATTGAACGAAAGATGACAATTCATGGCAATCGCTACCCATTGTGCGCTGTAATCAAGATTATTGATAACGGCAAAGGTATTCCCACAGAGCTAAGAGACACCCTGTTCTATCCAATGGTTACCAGTAAAAGTGAAGGCAGCGGCTTAGGGTTGTCAATTTCACAAACCCTGATTGATCACCACAACGGCAAAATCGAATTCGATAGCCGCCCAGGTAAAACAGAATTTTCAATTTACATTCCGATCTTATCGGAACAAGAACGAATGACAGCAAACTATGCAGGAAAATAAACGCGTACAGAAGGATAGTGGAAATGAATAACGAGCCAGTTTGGATTGTAGATGACGATAGCTCGATTCGCTGGGTTTTACAAAAGGCATTACAAGCGGCACAAATCCCTTGTGTACCGTTTGCGAACCCTGAAGATCTGCTGTTACAACTAGAAACTTCACAACCCCCGCAAGTCATTATTTCGGATATAAAAATGCCGCAAATGGATGGCATGGTACTACTCAACCGCATACACGATACGCATCCACTGATACCTGTAATCATCATGACTGCACACTCTGACTTAGACAGCGCTGTAAATGCCTATCAAAGCGGTGCCTTTGAATACCTGCCAAAGCCCTTTGATATTGACGAAGCAGTAGCGTTAGTCCGCCGCGCGTTACAACACGCCAGTGAAAACAACCGAGACAATGAAGTTAAAGTCGAAACCGGTGCATCAGAGATCATTGGCGAAGCTCCAGCCATGCAAGAGGTATTTAGAGCCATTGGACGCTTGTCACGTTCATCAATAAGCGTGCTGATCAATGGTCAATCGGGCACAGGTAAGGAACTGGTCGCCCACGCATTGCACAAGCACTCTCCACGCGCAGCTAATCCATTCATTGCGTTAAACATGGCAGCGATACCTGCAGATTTGGTTGAATCTGAATTGTTCGGCCATGAAAAAGGCGCTTTTACTGGCGCGCAAAACATGCGCCAAGGACGGTTTGAACAGGCCAATGGTGGCACGTTATTTTTAGACGAAATCGGTGATATGCCCTTAGATGTTCAAACGCGATTATTACGTGTATTAGCTGATGGACAGTTCTATCGAGTGGGTGGACGCGAATCAATTAGCGTTGATGTCAGAATAATCGCTGCAACGCATCAAAATCTTGAAAAGCGAGTCGCTGAAGGCAAGTTCCGCGAGGATTTGTTCCATCGCTTGAATGTTATACGCGTGCACATTCCATCACTTAAGGAACGTCGTGAAGATATTCCCCTACTAGCCCGGCATTTCTTGGCACAAGCGTCCAAAGAGCTGGACGTAGAGCCCAAGCTACTCAGCAAAGAAACTGAAAAAGTCATGATGGAACTGAATTGGCCGGGAAATGTTCGTCAACTTGAAAATGTCTGTCGCTGGCTAACGGTTATGGCATCCGGGCAAGAGGTTCTACCCAATGACTTACCGCCAGAAATCCATGAAAACACCGCTCAATCGGTAGCTTCATCAGATACATCCTGGGACACAATGTTAGGCCTGTGGGCTGACCAACAACTCAAGAGTGGGCACGAAAATATTCTCAATGACGCCTTATACGTCTTTGAGAAAACATTATTGCAACGCGCGCTGCATCACACTCATGGTCATAAACAAGAGGCAGCTAAGCGCCTTGGCTGGGGGAGGAATACGTTAACCCGAAAACTGAAAGATTTGGATATGCTCGATTAGTCGTTAATCGAGCCAGGTTAACGCGGAACATCACATTCCACGCGGTTAGTATTGTTGTAACCATGCGACTATATCTGACATTAAAGCGGTTTTCGCTACGACTTCTGTCAAAGGTCCCATCGCCATGATAGGTATTAACCCGACAAGGTATGCAGGATAAAAACGTTTTTTGTTCAGCCAATCAAATAACATCCCCCCTACCAAGAATAGCAGCATTACCAGAGAGACAATTATCGCGGCCTCTATTTCTAGAACGAGTGCTATCCGCCCTATCCCAGGAGTTCCTATTGAAAGTGTTGCGGCAAACATTAAACGGCGATGCCACTCCGTTTTGTGGCGCATTATCAATCCGACACAGATAAGGAAGCCAAAGACGAGCAGGTTCAACCAATCCAGCGCCAAGAAAAATGCCGGTGTAAAAAAAGGTGGCGTCCGCCCAACTATTACATTGTAAGGCAAAAACACAGCGCCACTGACTAACAACCAGAGGGCTAGCACAGCGCCAATTCGCCCCAACACTCGATGATTACTGCGTCTATCTGAAAAAATAAAATAGGTTTGACAGCAGTAAAGTGCTAGCCATGCCATAAAAGTGATTGCGTGGAGGTGCACCCACCACGGTGCAGCGAAACTGGATTGGCCAGTCAGTATAAATAATACAAACCCTGCTACGACGAGTACTGCATAGCTAACTGCTGTGGCAAAGAAAAACGTTGCCTCCTTGCGCTGTTCAACTGCATTCATGTGAATCCCCTTAAACTATTTATTGTCTAAACAATAGTTAAAGAGGTGCAGTATGCCAACTGCACACAATTGAAGACCCAATCGGCCCCCGCTAGTCGATCAGTAACTCATTGGCATCAGTTTCGACCATTGAATCTGTACTCTAATCTAAATCGTCGCTGGCTGAACTTGCGCCGAAAAAGTTTAGAGTGGCGAGTCGAGAAATAGACGTCCCCATCAGCAAACCTTATATCCCTTTGGAATGACAACGATGCCCGTTTCACTGACTGTCAAGCCTCGCTTGAGATCGGCTTCTCGGTCAAAACCGATTTCAATACCGTCTTCAATGTAGACGTTTTTATCAACAATCACGCGATTGAGCCGACAGTTTTCCCCAACATGAGCCTTGCCCAAAAATATGCATGCGCGAATATCTGCATGTGCCCCAACCTGTACGCCAAAACCAAGCACACAGTCAACTAGGGTTGCAGCAGTCACTTGACAGCCAGAGGCTAAAATTGAATTAACGACAACACTATTATTGCCTTGTGAATCACTCAAAACTTTTGCCGCAGGTAAGGGGGGATAGTATGAGCGCATCGGCCACTTAGGATTGATCAGATTTAACCCCGGTCTGTCGTGCAGAAGATCCATATGCGATTGCCAAAATGTTTCTAGTGTCCCTACATCGCGCCAATAACTGCAATCCTTCTCGCCTTTTATGGTGTTTTGTGAAAAGTCGTAAACGAAGACTCGATGCTTTGGAAACACAGCCGGAATGACATCGCCGCCAAAATCATGCGCAGAATTAACATTCTTGGCATCTGCCTCTAATACCGAATACAGAAATTCAGTTTCAAATACATAGTTACCCATTGACACTAATGCCATAGTCGGGTCGTCAGGAAGGGGTTTAGGATGCGAGGGTTTCTCCACAAATCCAATCATGCGATAGTCATCGTCTATCTCTATAACGCCAAAACGACTAGCTTGTTGTAATGGCATTCGAATCGCACACACCGTTAACTCAGACTGTTTACGCTCATGATACTCAACCATTTCTCTAACGTTCATTTTATAAACATGGTCACCGCCAAATACACAGACATGATCAGGATGATGTAAACCTATGAACTTACTGTTTTGATAAATCGCATCAGCCGTTCCCTCATACCAATGTTTGCCCATCCTCATTTGCGCGGGAACCGTTTGAATGAAGTTATCTGTGACCCCAGATAAGTGCCATGCCTGCCCCAAATGAATGCTTAATGATTGCGATTTGAACTGAGTTAGCACATAAATTTTGAGAAAATCTGAATTGACAAAGTTATTCAGTGCAAAATCTATAATGCGCATGTTACCAGCGAAAGGCACAGCTGGCTTACTCCGAGACTTTGTGAGCGGATAAAGCCGTTTACCTTCTCCCCCGGCTAAGATCATTGCAAGTGTACGTGACATAATCATTCCCCCGAACGATTAGTTTCTAATCATCAGCCTAACAGAGAGTCATAAAGAGAGGTGCAAAACCTTTGCAAAACTAGATTCAGATCAAATGGAGCTGTCAACTTGTCTTAGATTAGGTGCTAACAGCCAACTAAATTCGCACTGCCAAGTGTGGAAGAATTAACCCATTGCGAATGGTTTACCATTTTAGCTAGCCCTTGCTGTCTGCATAAAAGGCGTGTTTAAACAACTGTTTAATTTCGGCGACCAATGGGTATCGCGGATTAGCCGGCGTGCATTGATCATCGAAAGCCTCTTCAGCCAACTCATCCAAACGGCTCATAAATTCCTCTTCATTTACACCAGCATTTTGAATCGATGTCGGGAGTTCTAGTTCTCTCTTCAAATTCTCCACAGCCCGGATTAAACACTCTACCTTTTCCTCATCAGTCTCACCGCCCAATCCTAAATAGTCTGCGATTTTTGCATAACGGGCCTTTGCTTGTGGGTATTGATATTGGGGAAAAATCCCCTGCTTCGCTGGAGTATCGGTTGCGTTATACCGGATCACTTGCGTGATCAGCAATGCGTTAGACAAGCCATGCGCCAAGTGAAACGCTGAACCTAATTTATGAGCCATACTATGGCAGACGCCTAAAAATGCATTCGCAAAGGCAATACCTGCCATACTCGCGGCATAATGTACTTTTTCGCGCGCCTTAGGATCTGATGCGCCATTTTTGTATGCACTTGGTAAATATTTAAATAGTAAGCGGATCGCTTCTAGTGCATGACCATTAGTGAATTCATTTGCATAAAGACTCACATAAGCTTCTAAGCCATGAACAAGTGCGTCTATTCCACCATAAGCCGTTAACTTAAGTGGTAAATCCATAACTAAGTCTGCATCAATAATTGCCATATTGGGGGTTAGTTCGTAATCGGCAATCGGATACTTAATGTCTGTCTTGTGGTCGGTTACAACAGCAAACGGTGTAACCTCCGAGCCTGTCCCCGACGTTGTGGGGATAGCTACCAACGTCGCTTTTTCACCTAGCTTCGGAAAGGTGTAGATCCGTTTACGGATATCCATAAAGCGCATGGCTAAATCCTCAAAACGCACATCCGGATGCTCGTACATGACCCACATAATTTTCGCGGCATCCATTGGTGAGCCTCCGCCAAAAGCGATAATCACATCGGGCTTAAACAACTGACATTTTTCGACACCATTGAGCACGGTTGGTAGCGTTGGGTCGGCTTGTACGTCATAGAAAACGTCGACCTCCATCCCCAATTGATGTAAAACCTCCCCGACACGGTCCGTATACCCGTGATTAAATAGATAGTTATCGGTAACAATTAAGGCGCGCTTTTTACCTTTCAATTCTTCGAATGCGACAGCCATTGAACCGCGCCGAAAATAAATCTTTTCAGGGATGCGATGCCAAAGCATATTTTCACGACGCTCTGCGACGGTTTTGATATTAATCAAGTGCTTAGGGCCAACGTTTTCAGAAACAGAGTTCCCCCCCCAACTGCCACAACCTAACGTTAGTGAAGGCGCTAGCCTGAAATTATAAAGATCACCGATAGCACCTTGCGAAGCCGGCATATTTATAAGAATACGCGCGGTTTTTAAGCGTCGGCCAAATGCATTAATCCGTTCTTTATTTTGACACTGGTCTGTATACAGAACAGAGGTATGTCCCATCCCACCCAAATTAACTAAATCTGATGCGAAATCCAGAGCTTGGGTAAAATCACGAGCGCAATACATAGCCAGTGTTGGCGACAGCTTTTCATGGGCAAAGGGTTCATCTAAACCTATCGCTTTACATTCAGCGATTAGAACCTTGGCGTCACTGGGTACTTCAAATCCGCTTAATTGAGCTACAGTCGAAGCTGATTGTCCGACCGTATCAGGATTCATCCCATCAGCGAGTAATATTTTTTCACCCACCAACCGCTTTTGTTCTGCGGACAAAAAGTAAGCACCGCGAAGTTCAAACTCCTTTTTGACCTTTTCATATATCTCTTTGACGACGATAATACTCTGTTCTGATGCGCATATAACACCATTATCAAACGTTTTACTCATAAGGACAGAGCTTACGGCTTGCTTGACATGAGCACTCTCATCAACAACAACCGGGGTATTCCCTGCACCAACGCCGATGGCAGGCTTGCCGCTAGAATAGGCGGCTTTTACCATACTTGGTCCTCCAGTAGCTAAAATCATATTAACGTCGGGATGTTTGATAATTTGCTGGCTCAGTTCGATCGACGGATGCACAATACATGTCAATATATGCGGCGGCGCTCCTGCAGCCACCGCTGCCTCGTAAACAATTTGACAGGCCTTTTCGGTACATCTTCGCGCCCGTGGATGAGGTGAAATAATTATCCCATTGCGAGTTTTTAGAGCCAGAAGCGCTTTGAAAATTGCCGTGGACGTGGGGTTGGTTGTCGGCACGATACCGACAATTACACCAATAGGCTCAGCAATTTTAGTAACACCGAAAGCCGCATCTTCATTTAAGACTCCACACGTCTTTTCGTCTTTGTATTTGTTGTATACATACTCTGAAGCGAATTGATTTTTAATCGCTTTATCTTCAATGATGCCCATCCCCGTCTCTTCTACAGCTAACTTAGCGAGTGTAATTCTGGCGTTATTGGCGGCTAAGGCTGCACTGCGGAAAATCTCATCCACTTGCTTTTGACTAAACGTCGCGTATTGCTGTTGGGCTGCTTTTGTCTTCGCAACAATATCATTGATAATGTTGACGTCAGTGCTTTCATGTTCAGTATTAGTCATTCGTAAATACACTCTCGACTAGTTAATGCGCAATAGGGTAAACAGTGATTCGGGGTAATTGATTTATTTTATGAACACTTAAATAAATACCCTTTGATCTAAATCAGCTAGAAGTCAGTTCAGGCAAATGGGTGTACTGAGAGTACAGGCGCTTAGACATAAATGCCTTTATCGATATTGTCACCTCGAATCCACGAAAAACCATAGTCAATACAAGCTATTATGCTGTACTCTATAAGAGTATATTCGCAACCGTGTAGCGTTTCTCATGGCAGAGGCACTAGAATCCAATCGCACTCGTGCACAAATGAAAGATATCATGCAGTCTTTATCTGCAGGTCGCTTTGTTTCTGTGCGTCGAACGCTACACACTCTGCCGGCATCTGACGTTGCTCTAGTCTTAGAATCCAGCCCGAAACGTACGCGTGATGAATTATGGGAGCTGATCGATAGTGATTTCCATTCCGATGTAATCGAAGAGCTGTCAGAGGACGTCCGCAACGGCATTATTACTCAGATGACAACTACCAATGCAGTTGATGTTTTGGGTCAAATGGATACCGATGACTTAGCTGAAACGCTAAGCTCACTCCCAGAAGAAGTGTTGGCTTCGTTGCTGCGCTCAATGGATGCGCAAGACCGTCAGCGAGCCGAACAGGCATTGTCGTATGGTGAAGAGACGGCCGGTTTCATTATGAATACCGATACCATCACTCTGCGCTCGGATGTAACTATCGATGTAGTCCTTCGTTACTTGCGTCTGCGAGGCAAGATACCTGAGGATTCGGATAGTTTTTATGTAGTCAATCGCAATGACACACTGATTGGTCGAGTACCGGTTACGAGGTTGCTAACAGAACCTGCTGAGGCTTTGGTGGAAGAGATCATGGACGATGAGCCTGAGGCTATTCCGGTCGACATGCACGATGGAGAAGTTGCCAGTTTATTTGAACGCTACAACTGGCTGTCAGCCCCTGTTGTTGATGATAAACATCGCCTCGTAGGTCGAATTACCATTGACGATGTCGTTGATATTATTCGCGAAGATGCCGAACACTCAATGATGAGTATGGCGGGTCTCGATGACGAAGAAGATACCTTCGCGCCGGTATTACAAAGTACCAGACGACGTTCTATTTGGCTCGGTGTTAATTTATTAACGGCATTAATGGCAGCGGCTGTCAGTGATTTATTCGAAGCCACGTTGAGTCAACTAGCCGTACTGGCGATCCTAAATACTATCGTGCCAAGTATGGGCGGAGTTGCAGGTAATCAAACTCTGACGCTGGTAATTCGCGGTATGGCGTTGGGGCATGTAAATCCGGGGAATTCGCGTTCTTTAGTCAGCAAAGAGTTGGCGATTGGGTTTTTGAATGGGGTTATTTGGGCTGTTTTGATTGCGGCAGTCATTGCACTGTGGAAACAAGATTATCAATTGGGGATCATTATTGCCTTTGCGATGATGGCGAACATGATCGCAGCTGCTCTCTCTGGCGCTACGCTGCCAATTATCATGAAGAAGCTTAAAATCGACCCTGCACTAGCTGGCAGCGTCATCCTCACCACTATCACCGATGTAGTCGGTATATTTGCCTTTCTGGGCACCGCAACACTGTTCTTACTTTGATTTAGACCCGAATTGCTCGGTTGCGTCCCGCTGACTTAGCCGCATATAAAGCTTTATCAGCACGGCGGATAAACGACAGTGAATCGTCCGCCGCCAGCATATCAGTTACACCACTGGATATAGTGACTATTGATGTATCCGCAACCAGAGATGCTCGATGTTCAATGGCTAACTCGCGCAGGGTATTATTAATGCTTTCAATCCGCCGATGCGCCTCCGCAGCCGACATATTAGGCAGGATCAAAGCGAACTCCTCGCCACCAAAACGGGCGGCAAGTTCCCCTGCCCGACGCGTGTGATTGGCGAGTACATGTGCCACTTTTACTAGGCACTCATCGCCCTGCAAATGCCCGTAATGATCGTTATAGGTTTTAAATGAATCAACATCGATAATAACTAAACTCACACTTGAAGCGTCTCGTTTTGCACGACGCATTTCAATGTCCAAACATTCGTCGAAGTAGCGTCTGTTGGCTAACTGGGTTAAACCGTCTTGCCGTGACAACGCAAGTAACTTGGCTTCTGCTTCTTCACGAATCGCTATTTGCTGCTGTAACTGCTCATTCAGATTATAGGCTTCATGGATACTGCGATTAACCGGTCGCGTAGTTTTGATCATAACAATACTATACAGCAGCACCATCAGGGCCAGTGCGTAGTTGATATTTGCACCCAGCCAAACCAGGCCAATTAAACCCGGCAAAATAACGGGGGTTACGAAAGCGATAATAGCCCGCCAATCAGCGGCGTAACCCACCGCACAAAAGGCGGAAATCGCTATGATACCCAGAGCAACAATAGCTGAGACTATAGGGTCGTTAAGTTGTAAGAGGTAAACCCACCCCATGCCGTACAAGGCGCCTTGTAAAATACAAAAAGCGATAAACCAAGTATGGAACTTCATTAGAGTTGATGTGCGTTTAGCTACGCGTTTATAGACTTTAAATAAACGCACGCGTGCTATCGAGAGAGCGACTATTAATGCGAGCCATATCCCACCGGCAATCAAATCTAGCGACGAACGAAATATATATAAAATTAAAATCGCAGCGAAGGGGTCTGCTACCGCTAGCGTGTAACTGTGACTAAAAATACTATCGAGGCGTTTGCGCAATGCAGAGGATGAATCCGCACTTCCTTTTGCTACCACGTTGCTTCCTTGTTGGTTACTTAACTACCTTTAACGAAGGACGACCTTTACTGGCAGGCTTTTTAGCTTGCTCTGGGTGGGCTTCTGTTACGCCGCTATTGGCTTGATTTTCATCGATATCATGCGTGAATACAGTGCCTGCTCCATTTTCACGTGCATAGATGGCAACAACTGCTGCACATGGCATATAAATACGGTGGGGTTGACCACCAAATCGAGCCTGAAAACTGACGCTGTCATAATCCATATGGAAATGCGCACAAGCAGTGGGTGAAACGTTAAGGACAATTTGACCGTCCTTAACGTAATCAACAGGAACTTGAACACCTGTGTGGTTGGCATTAACTACGATATACGGCGTTAAGTCATTATCAACAATCCAATCAAAAAATGCTTTAAGCAAATACGGTTGATTGGATGTCATAGGTGTTTGTTCCATTGTCGGCCTTAAAGTGGGTTGTGAATTTCGCGTTCTTGATCAGTCAAAGAAGCTTTGAATGAACTGCGACCGAAAATACGCCCCATGTAAGCAAGGATATCTTTGCTGCCAGAACCTTGTAGTTCAATTTGCAAAGAAGGTAGGCGCCATAATAGCGGAGCCAAATAACAGTCTACCAAGCTGAATTCTTCAGACATAAAGTATGGCGTTTCTGCAAATAAAGGTGCGATAGACAAAATAGCTTCACGCAATTCATTGCGCGCCGCATCAACATCGCCTTCGTTATTAAGAATTTGCTCGGCAAGTGAATACCAGTCCTGCTCGATGCGATGCATCATTAAGCGACTTTGACCACGTGATACAGGGTAAACCGGCATTAATGGTGGATGTGGGAAACGCTCATCCAAATATTCCATTATGATATGCGACTTGTACAACACGAGCTCGCGGTCAACTAAGGTAGGAACTGTGCCGTACGGATTTAGGTCAATCAGATCTTCCGGTAGATTGTTTGGGTCGGTATAGCTAATTTCTACGCCTACACCCTTTTCAGCCAAAACGATACGTACTTGGTGGCTGTAAATATCCAAAGTATCTGAAAATAGGGTCATAATTGACCGCTTATTAGTGGCAACTGCCATTCACGTTCCTCCGCATTACGCAGTTTGTGCACGCTTTGGTTAACACCAAAGAGCGCTAATTTATTCGTCAAAAAAGGGGCGAGACCGCCCCAATTGATTAATTATACCTCAACTCGACGAGCTAGTGTACGTCGCGCCAGTAATCTTTCTTAAGCAATAATGCAAATACAAAGAAAACCACGATAAACACCAAGACGCCACGGCCAATTGCTTCTGATTGCAAACGCGATGGCTCACCGGTGTATTCGAGGAAGTTTACTAGGTCAAGGATAGCTTGGTCGTACTCTTCTGCCGATAAACGTCCGTTGCCATCAGTCTTGATACCAACATAACGTTCAACCATTTCACCGTCGACCATAACCTCTTCGTAGGTTTCACGCGGTGTACCCTGAAGCTCTTCAAGCACGTGTGGCATACCTACATCAGGAAATACCTTGTTATTTACGCCAAAGGTTTTCGCCTCATCGACGTAGAAAGTACGTAAATAAGTGTACAACCAATCAGCGCCGCGTACACGCGCCACAAGCGTCAAATCTGGTGGTGGAGCACCGAACCATGTGGCAGCGCCTTCAGCCGGCATAGGCGTAGTGATGTAGTCAGTCACTTTCTCACCAGTGAACTGCAAGTACTCTTGACCTAATTCATCAGAAATACCCAAATCACTAAAGGTACGCTGATAGCGCTGGTACTGCATTTGGTGGCAACCTAAGCAGTAGTTCATAAAGATCTTGGCACCGTTTTGCAACGAGGCTTTGTCAGTTAAGTCATACTCTGCTTTATCCAACGGGTAATTTGAGCCCGCTGCCATCACTAACGATGGAAACGCTAGAATTGCTGCTACTAGATATTTTCTCATCGTGGGATCCTCGTTGGAACTGGCTTAGTCGTTTCGTTTTTACTGTACATCCATAGCAAGACGAAGAAACCGAAATACATGATTGTGGCAATTTGTGAAGCCACAATTTTCCAGTTCTCTTGTGGCGTACCACCTAAGTAACCCAAGAATACAAATACCGCAGCGAACACAAGCAAGTTAACTTTGTGCAAGCCACTGCGATAACGCCATGAACGCACACGACCACGATCAACCCAAGGCAGTGCGAAAAGTGCTGCAATCGCGGCAAACATCGCAATTACACCAAATAGTTTGTCTGGAACCGCTTTCAGAATCGCGTAGAACGGCGTGAAGTACCAAACCGGGAAGATATGCTCAGGTGTCTTCAACGGGTTAGCAATTTCAAAGTTAGGATGTTCTAGGAATTTACCGCCCATCTCAGGCGCAAAGAACATGATGTAGCAGAAGCCAAATAAGAAAATTGAGAACGCCACTAAATCTTTCAACACGATGTGTGGGAAGAACGGTACTACGTCATCTGCGATGTCGTACTTGGCTGTGTAGTATTCATGAATCTCGTACTTAGTTTTCTCGTCTTCTGACAACGAGCCTTTTTTGTGTTTGATTGGAATACCGTCAGGATTGTTTGAACCCACTTCGTGTAGCGCAATAATGTGCAAGAACACAAGAATAACGATAACCAATGGCAATGCGATTACGTGCAGAGCAAAGAATCGGTTGAGCGTAGCACCGGAGATGACGTAGTCACCTTGGATCCAGACTACCAAGTCAGGACCGATAACAGGTATCGCGCCGAATAATGACACGATTACTTGCGCACCCCAGTAAGACATTTGTCCCCAAGGTAATACATAGCCCATAAATGCTTCAGCCATTAGTGCAAGGTAAATCAACATACCGAACACCCATAGCAATTCGCGCGGTTTTTGATATGAACCGTAGATCATGCCGCGGAACATATGCATATAGACCACGATAAAGAACGCCGATGCACCCGTTGAGTGCATATAGCGAATCAACCAACCATAGTCGACTTCACGCATGATGTATTCTACCGAAGCAAAGGCTCGCTCAGCACTCGGTTCAAAGTTCATTGTCAACCAAATACCAGTAACGATCTGATTAACTAGCACGATAGTGGCAAGGAAACCAAACACGTACCAAAAATTCATGTTGCGTGGCGCAGGATACTGAATGGCGTGCATATTCGCCACTCGCATCATCGGGATGCGCTCTTCAATCCAGTTTAAAAATCCTGACATGCTATGCGACCTCTGCTTCTGAGCCGATGATAATCGTGTTATCGTCGACAAACTGATAAGGCGGTACTACTAAGTTTGATGGAGCCGGCACATTACTAAACACGCGACCTGCCATATCAAATTTTGAACCGTGGCACGGACAGAAGAAACCGTCTGCCACACCTTCAGCATATTGTTCCATCGCACCATCTTTTAAGTGCTGTGGTGAGCAGCCTAAGTGAGTACAAATACCGACTAGTACCAAGTACTCCTCTTTGATTGAGCGCCACTGGTTTTGCGCAAACGCAGGTTGTTGCTCAACTTCTGAATTTGGATCCTTAAGTTGGTCTTCATGCGCAGCTAGTGCAGCTAGTAGCTCAGGGGTTCGACGCACGATCCACACAGGCTTACTACGCCACATAACACGAATTAATTGACCAGGTTCGATGCCAGAAATATCAACTTCTACATCAGCGCCAGCTGCTTTGGCTTTGGCACTTGGGTTCCAAGAGGCTACAAAAGGTATTGCCGCACCCACTGCACCTGCAGCCCCAACGACTGAGGTAGCGATGGTCAAAAAGCGTCGGCGATTATTGTTTTGTGGTTGACCTTGTGCTGGTGAAGAATCACCGGCATCTACAGATACATTACTCATCCACGGTTCTCCAGATTTGGACGTTTGACTTCGCTCTTTTGAGGAAGCCGGAAGCGAGTCGTTAAAAAACGAAACGTTCAATATTTTCAACCGGAAATGATAAAAAATTCACCTCTTAAAAACAAGGAAATAGAGCAAAAAACAAGGATTTAGTTGGGATATTGAACATTCATTGAATTAAGGCAATAAGGACATAGCGCATTTCTGTGTGGAAAGCATAGATTCCTATCAATGAAATCCGCGTAAAATAGTAAACGCAGGCAAAAAAAAACCCAGCAATAAGCTGGGTTTTCGATAACACATAAAACTTAACGTTTTGAAAACTGTGGTTTCTTACGTGCTTTGTGAAGACCAACTTTCTTACGTTCAACGCGACGAGCGTCACGAGTAACGAATCCAGCCTTGCGAAGTGCTGGACGTAGTGCTTCATCATATTCCATCAATGCACGAGTAATACCGTGACGGATAGCACCTGCTTGACCGCTGATACCACCACCGCGAACAGTGATGTATAGGTCAAATTTCTCAGTCATTTCAACAAGCTCTAGTGGTTGGCGAACAACCATACGTGCTGTTTCACGACCAAAGAACTCGTCTAGTGGACGAGAGTTAACAGTGATGCTGCCTGTACCTGGACGCAAGAAAACGCGAGCAGTTGAGCTTTTGCGACGACCAGTGCCGTAATATTGAGTATCTGCCATGTGTCTCGCTCCTTAAATATCCAAAACTTGTGGTTGCTGAGCCGCATGATTGTGCTCTGGACCAGCATACACTTTCATTTTGCGGAACATTGCACGGCCAAGAGGACCTTTTGGCAACATACCTTTAACTGCTTTTTCAAGCACCATTTCAGGCTTCTTCTCAAGCAATTTTTCAAAAGTGATGTCTTTCAAGCCACCTGGGTAACCAGAGTGAGCGTAGTAGACTTTACCTTTAGCTTTGTTACCAGTAACGCTGATCTTCTCTGCGTTAACAACAACAATGTAATCACCAGTGTCAACGTGAGGCGTGTACTCTGGCTTGTGCTTACCGCGTAGACGGTGTGCAATTTCAGACGCTAAGCGTCCAAGTGTTTTATCAGTGGCATCAACCACGAACCAGTCTCTTTGTACTGTTTCTGGTTTTGCAACAAAAGTTTTCATTATTCGTCACCCGAAAAAATAACTGTTACCGTTCGCTAAGCGAACGCCCTAAAATCAACGCTTAGGCCCCTTCGAACCTGTTGATTCTTCCACTTTCCCAAAGTGGGCGTAACTGGGCAGGGCGCGAATTATACAGAATTTGTACAAAAAGCGAAGGGCTAAATGTGAAAATTCAATAAATTAGCGCGATCTTTTTTGACTTAGAAAGTTTTTACTGGCTTTCGCCCCTTGAGTAGCCTAAAAATAAAAGTAATGCTGTAATCTACTCAATAACAGTCAAGACACTATGGCAACTTTGCTAAGCCGACAGATTTTTTCACTAAACGCACTGTTTTTTGTGTTTATGAGTGCGGTTGCAAGTGCCCAACACCCGGATATTGACTATCAATTTCAACGCACCCAAGGCACCATTTATTACACAGTATTATCGAAAACCTCCCCAACCCAAGTCTACTTTATTCACTTGTTAGAATTTGCCTTAGAACAAAGTCGTGATGAATTTGGTGGGTTCGAACTAAGCGATTACCCCGTCCCAATGGACCAAGCACGACAAATTAAAACCCTTCAGAGCGGCGATGCTGATGTAATGTGGACAATGACTACACCTGAACGAGAGGCCGCGCTGTTGCCGGTTAAATTTGCTCTGTTACAGGGTATGTTGGGTAAGCGAGTGTTCTTAGTCAGTGCCGAGAATCAGGATGCGTTTAAAAACGATTCGCTCGAGATATTAAAACAGCGCTTGGCTATCCAAGGGCTCGACTGGCCAGACACCACAATTTTGCAAGCCAACGGGTTCCGCGTATCGGCGGTGCCGTGGTACGAATGGCAATTTGGTATTGCCAAGCTGTTACTCAGCGATACCGTCGAATACTTTCCGCGCAGTATTGTCGAAGCGCGTGCTGAATTAGCTTTACCCTATAACCAGGGGCTCGCAGTAGAGAACCATCACATGCTGGATTATCCAGCGTTTATCTACTTTTTTGTTAATCCTGCAAAACCAGAATTGCAACAGCGCATATTGCATGGACTACAGCGCGGACAGGCTAGCGGTGAACTGCAAGTTCTTTTCGAATCTTACCCAGGCTATAAAGACGCTGTAAAATTGTTATCAGAAGAACGCACTATTCATCGGCTCAACAATCCCTTAACCCAAGTGACAGCGCCCAGCCAGTAAAATTAGTTTTGGCGTTTAGCGCGTTGCCAAAAAGCTTCAAGTTCGGCTAAATCAAAGCTCGACCAATCGCGATTTGTATCCGCAACCCAGTGTTCGACATGACGAAAACGCCGTTCAAATTTAATGTTGGCTTTTTGAAGCGCAATCTCTGGTGATATATCCAAGTGTCGAGTCAGGTTAACAACGGCAAACAATAGATCACCGATTTCCTCTTCAACCGCTTCTCGATCAATAGCGTGTGAATGCAGCTCTTCGGCCACTTCGTCTACCTCTTCACGCACTTTGGCTAGTACACCTTTTACATCGGGCCAGTCAAAACCAACCTTAGCGCAGGCTCTCTGAAGTGCTTCTGCCCGCTGCAAAGCGGAGGTACCGCGAGCCAAATCGTCAGTAATGGACGGCTTAATAGCACCTTTTTGCGATTGAACTTCAGCCTTTTCAGCGGCCTTAATCGATTGCCACTGCAACGCTAGTTCTGCATCCGATAATGATTTACCAGGGTGCTCAAATACATGTGGATGGCGCCGAATCAATTTAGCGCTGATGGCTTTTGCAACTTCATCGAAGTCAAATGTACCTTGTTCATTGGCAATTTGTGCATAAAAAACGATTTGAAACAGTAAATCGCCGAGCTCATCACGAATCTCAGTAATATCGCCACGATGGATTGCATCTGCGACTTCGTATGCCTCTTCCAAAGTGTGTTTGACCAATGAGTCCATGGTTTGCTTGATATCCCATGGACACCCATTGTTCGGGTCACGCAATATCTGCATTACCTCGAGCAAGCGCTCCATATGAGGTAATGTTGTCTTCACGCATCTTTCCTAGCGACATCATACACATCGGGAATTTGCTTTAGACTCACCATCACTTTGCGCAACTTACTCACATCTTGCACTTCAACGGTCAATACAATATCCGCCGATTGCTCTGCTTTATTACTCAAGCTATTAACACCTAGCAAAGCCACCCGCTGGTTAGCAAGTACTGTGGTAATATCACGTAAAATTCCCGTCCGGTCAGTACACATGACCAGCAATTGCGCTTCAAAGCCAACATTGCTGTCTCCAGACCAATTGACCTCGACTTCTCGTTCCGGGTGCTGACTTAACAAGTGGCTTAGCTGATCACAGTCGCGGCGATGGACACTGACACCACGGCCTTGGGTGATATAACCCACAATGGGTTCACCTGGTACCGGTTGACAGCAATTAGCCAAGTGACTCATTAAATGTCCCACCCCTTCAACAACGATGGTGTCATTGCGATCACTCGACTTCGCTGGCCGCGGTTTGCGAACAACAATTTCAGGCTCAGGGGGTGCCATTTGTTGCTGTAGGTGACGTACGACTGACATGATCCGTACATCGCCCGCGCCGATGGCGGTATATAAATCATCGACATTTGACTGATTAAATCGTTCACATGCGTCATTAATCGCTTTAAGTGGTATATGCGCCTTATTGAGTTCGCGCTCAACCAGTTCCTTACCCGCTTCTAAGTTCTTATCGCGATCCTGACGCTTAAAGTAACTGTGAATGGTCGCTCTAGCCCTAGACGAATGCACATAACCTAAACCGGGATGCATCCAGTCACGACTGGGGTTTAACTCTTTACCGGTTAACACCTCAACTTGGTCGCCACTTTTAAGCTGATAAGTGAAGGGCACGATGCGTTTATTTACCTTCGCGCCAATGCAGCGATGGCCAATATTAGTGTGTATGTAGTACGCAAAATCGAGTGGAGTTGCGCCTAGAGGCAAATCGAGCACATCACCACGCGGTGTAAATACATATACGCGATCATCGAAAACTTGACTGCGCAACTCTTCTACCAAATCGCCCGTTTCAGCAACTTCCTCTTGCCATTGCAGGATTTTGCGCAACCAGTTTAACCGCTCCTCGTGTCCGGACGCTTTGCCCTGTGGGCCTTCTTTATATTTCCAATGCGCAGCAATACCTAACTCAGCGTCTTGATGCATCTGCTGGGTGCGCACTTGGATTTCAATCGATTTGCCCTCAGGTCCGACGATTACGGTGTGAATAGATTGATAACCATTAGGTTTAGGCGTTGCAATGTAGTCGTCAAACTCATTGGGGATATGCTTAAAGTTTGCATGCACAATTCCCAATGCGGCATAGCAGTCTTGCAACCGCTCAGCGATGATCCGCATGGCACGGATATCGAATAATTGTTCAAACGTTAGACGCTTTTTCTGCATCTTTTTCCAGATGCTATAAATATGCTTGGGCCGCCCGTGCACCGTCGCCTTAATCCCTTGCTCGTTGAGCAATTGCTGCAGGCGCTCGACCATATCATCAATGTATTGTGTCCGGTCTGCTCGTTTCTCATCTAACTGTTTAGCAATCTGTTTATAGGTACTTGGATGCAAATAGCGAAACGCAAGATCTTCTAGCTCCCATTTGAGTTGACCAATCCCCAAGCGATTGGCCAACGGCGCATAAATCGATGCACATTCAGTAGCGACCATTACGCGTGTCTCTTCATCCGCTTCCTTTACCTTTTGTAGTGCACAGATGCGCTCGGCCATTTTTATCACAACAGCACGCACGTCTTCGACCATGGCCAGCAACATACGCCGAATACTATCAATGTGTTGTTCTTGGTTGGCTTGGTCTGGGTTTGATCTTCCGTGCAGTGCTCTAATGGCTTCCATTTTACGAACACCAGCGATCAAACTACCAATTTCAGCACCAAAATTTTCGGTAACTTCATCATTGCTTAAGGCGTGTTGTTGGCAATATGGAAAGACCAGTGCTGTTTGCAGTGTGACATCGTCCATATTGAGTTGGACAAGGATCTCAACCATTTCTTGGCCAACGAGCAAGATTTCAGGCTTTTCTGCAATTTCACGCAACGCCTGCTGAGTCTCACTCGGCAAGGCGAGTTGTTGCATCCACTGCTCAAAAGGCGGACGTTCAGGTTCGTGAACTTTGCGTGTACTAACCATAGGTTGTTGACTACTTCTGTGCTGTAAAGCTCGCCATTAATTCCGTGTGTTTAGTGTAGGCGAACATCTCCACTAAACTTAATTTTTCCAGCTGATAACCGCGTTCAGATAACAACTTTGCATCACGGGCAAAACTCGCGGGGTTGCAAGATACGTACACAATATGGGGTTGACGCTTTGCTTGCATCTGCTGACATACTTCTTTTGCCCCCTCGCGAGAGGGATCAAGGATTACAGCATCGTACTCGTGTTGCAATAGCTCAGCCACCATCGCTGGGTTCAACAGGTCTTTTTGCGCAAAGTTGCACTGTTGTAGTGCATGTTGTTCGGCACTGGAACGGGCGCGCTCCACCATACTCGCAATGCCTTCTACGCCAGTCACAGCAAACCCATTCTGCGCCAAAGACAAACTAAAATTCCCCGTCCCGCAAAACAAATCGAGTACATTGCTGGCCTTGTAGTCTAGAAGCCAATCTATCGCAGTGGCTACCATTTGTTGATTAACTCGGTCATTAACCTGAACGAAATCATTGGCGCCGATAGAAATTTTGATATCAGCTGTAGGTTGATAATTCAGCATATCGCCAGAACCCACTAAATAATCAATCTCGCCCCGTTTGTCTTCAAGTGCCACAACGACATCGTATTGCTGACCAAACTCGCGCAATGAAGTCATCGCACCTTCAGATAGCTGGCGTGTTGCTTTAACCTGAACCAATATAGCGTCAGCGCCTTCTAGCAGCGTAATATGGCCTAAATGCCGAGCCTGACCACAGGTTTTAAGCCAGCTTTGCAGCGGCTCAATTAATGCTTGCAACTTGGGAGTAAGGATCTGACATTGCGAAATTGCAACGACTTGATTGCTACCCTGTTGGCGATAACCAAGGCGAATGCTGTCCGCTTGCCTAGCATCTATGGCCAACCGCGTTTTACGTCGGTACCCTTTGGGCTCTGTAAACACATCTGGCCCCCAGTTTGAAACCTCTAAGCCTGCAATTTTACGCAGTAATTGGGTGATGGCCTGACGTCGCCATTCTCGCATATTTTCAGGGTCGACATAATCTAATTGACATCCACCGCACACCTCAGAATGAGGACAAAAAGGATCGATGCGCTCCTCACTTGATGACCTAATCTGCTTGACGTGCCCCAGCCATACGTGTTTTTTTTGTTCATGGATAACAATTTGGCACTGTTCGCCTGGCAGGCCCCCTGTCGCAAAAACGATTGGCTGATGGTTGGAAACTACCCCTTGGCCTTGGTGGTCAAGATGCTCAATACGCGCCTCGATAACGCGTTGACGTTGGTTTTTATTGCGCTTTGCCGCTGCTGGCCGAAAAATTTTTGCCATGCGTGACTAGCTTTCTAAAATCACGCTAGCTACGGCGTAGTGTTTCTCGTCGGAGATAGACACAACACTGTTAGTTACGCCGCGCTGTTCGCACTGTCTAGCAAACTCGCCACTGAAAGAAAGTTGTGGCTGACCAAGCTCGTTGTTGACGATCTCAATATGTTGCCAACTAATACCGTGGCCAATACCCGTACCTAACGCTTTAACCGCTGCCTCCTTGGCCGCGAAGCGTTTGGCTAAAAATCGGGCTGGATGCAAGTGCTTTTGAAACACTGACATTTCCTGCTCGGTGAGCACGCGCTCTGCTAAACGCGTGGACTTTTGACACTGCGCTTCAATCCGATCAATCTCAACAATATCAGTGCCCAACCCTACGATCATCATTCTGTCCTATGGTTTTGTGCTCAACAATGCTTGCGTACGCGCCTCTTGCATGAGCGCGCGCATGTCACGCACCGCTTTTTCCAAGCCATCAAACGCTGCGCGCGCAATAATAGCGTGGCCTATATTAAGCTCAATTAGCTGTGGAATCGCCGCTATCGGCTTGACATTGTGATAATGCAAACCATGTCCTGCATTGACCTTCAAGCCAATCTTATCCGCGTACTCAATCCCGTGTATTAGACGCTGTAACTCCGCACACTGCTCGGATTCGCTAGTTGCATCAGCATATTGCCCCGTGTGGATCTCAATAAAAGGAGCGCCACATTGATGCGCAGCTTCAATTTGTTGTTCGTCGGCATCGATAAAGAGAGACACCTGAATACCTGCCTCAGCCAATTGTTTGCACGCGGCTTTGACACTATCCAATTGCCCCACAACATCAAGCCCACCTTCAGTCGTCAACTCTTCGCGTTTTTCGGGTACCAAGCAACAAAACACCGGCTTCAAGCGGGTTGCGATAGCCAACATTTCGTCGGTCACTGCCATTTCTAAATTCAGGCGTGTTTGAACCGTTTGATTGAGTATTTCAACATCTCTGTCCGTTATATGGCGACGGTCTTCACGCAGATGTACTGTAATGCCATCAGCACCGGCTAATTCAGCAATGTTAGCTGCATGCACGGGATCGGGGTACTGGGTTCCACGGGCATTGCGCAATGTGGCAATGTGGTCAATATTCACGCCGAGAAAAATTTCGTTCACAAGCAAACCTTATTTGTAATTCGTGTGGCATCTCGATATGCGCTATATGCTATCAAGATCTGTAGATTAAGTCTGTGTTGTTTACGCAAATTTTGGCCGAAACGATCGCGCTTCAGGCTTCGAGAGAGAGCGTCATAAATACGCTATTAGGGTCATCAACGTAATCCGCGAAGGGTCCACACAATGAAAAACCTCTGCTTTGATATAGTTGACGAGCGGGCGCAAAAAATTCCATCGCCCCAGTTTCTAGACTCACACGAAGAAAGCCTTTCGATTTGGCATACGTGAGAATGAAATCGAGTAATAATTTACCGACGCCCAAGCCGCGTACTGCGCTTCCGGTGCGCATTGATTTTAGTTCGGCCTCTTGTGCTGATAAGCGTTTAAGCGCAACGCAGCCGACGACTTGACCAAGATAAACCGCACTAAAAAAGTCAATACTTGGGTCGCGTAGCCCATCCAGATCAAGCGCATGCTTGCTCTCAGGAGGAGAGGTCGCACGCATATCATCGATGTGTTGTTGAAGGAACTCAGCAATAGCGCTGCTGCTTAGATCATCACGACTTACGACAATACTGTTGAGGTCAACGTGTGTCACTTTACCCCTCCAAACAATTCGCGACTACGCAGCGGCTTTGTGCCAATTAATGGAACTAATGCCGTACGCATAAAGCGCTTAGCCGTTAGTAAGCTGCTTTGGTGCCAATCTCTTGCAGCTATAGCTAGAATATCTTTGCCGTGAAAGCCATCGGGTTGATTGGAATCCAACGGTGTAAATCCCGCTTCAGCTTGCAGTGCGTAATAACCATCTGCACCGATCGCCGTAGTATTGTCTGCGCAATAGGCCAAGTCGGGTAAAAACCCTAAATCGAGTAGCAGCTCTAACTCAAAGTTCCGCAGTAGCGCTTCGATATCACTCCGTGGTGGCACTTGTGGCAATTCAGCAAGAGCCTCTAACGTCTCTTGATACAGTGCATAAATCCCTTCACAAGGTAGGTCATTTGGCAACGCACGGCACAGTAACTCGTTCAAATACATCGCGCAAAACAAAGGCTGATTAGCCAGTTGATATCTTACACTGGTCGACTCGACACGGCCGATATTTTTCAGCTCGTTGCGTCCAGAGAGCGTAATTTCTAGACACTGAAAGGGCTGTAATAAGCTCTTGCGATCAGACTTTGTACCTCGTACACCTTTAGCAACCCCGCGTATCATGCCATTTACAGCACAAAACACATCTACCAAAAGGCTCGATTCTCGGTAAGGGATACGATGCAACACAAAGCCTTCGGTTACTTGTTTGTTCATGCTAGCTCCGCTTGAGGCGCACTACTTTCATTTGTTCAAAATCGATACCGGCAACGCAGCGAGTCTCTGGGTAATAGGTGACGTTAATGCGTGCTCCGCGTAGCGACTGATAAGGTTTTTTGCGTCGATAAACGAAGGGTACCTCGCAATCCGCTAGCATTAATGTATTCACAAACCAATCATCTTCCTCGCGCTGGACATGAGATATCACTTTGCGATCAGTAGAGTGCACTAACTGCGGATTATTGGCCAGTAACTGTGCGACAACTTTGTGTTCGGACAAAGCCATGATGTTTAGACCTCTATCGCTTCCACTAATAATTGCAAGGAGCGCTTACCGCGAAACTCATTAACATCGAGTTTGTAAGCCAAATGCGCCGAACGTGCGGCCATGTTTGGCCATTTGTCGGTATCGACATTAAACGCTATCGCATCTAATAACTCACCATTGGCATCAGCAACAACCATCTTCAAGTGCTTTTCACCGACAATTCGCTGTTTAATTAGTGCAAAATGCCCGTCGAAGACCGGTTCAGCAAACCCCTGCCCCCAAGGCGCCGCGTGTTTTACCGTTGCGGCAAACTCTAGATTAAAGCAATCATCATCAAGCTCCCCGTCAGTGACTACGCAGTGACTCTGTAAGATACTGTCTTGCCATTGTTCGAGCGCGGTTTCAAATGCGCGTTGGAACTGGTCTAGTTTGTCTCTCTCAATACTCAACCCTGCCGCCATCGCATGACCGCCAAATTTAATAATAAGGCCTGGATTTTGGCTATTTACCAATTCAAATACATCGCGAATATGCACACCGCTGATTGAACGCGCAGACCCCTTCAACAGCGTTTCGCTGTCATTGGCAAAAACGATTGTTGGGCGATGTAATTTTTCCTTCAAGCGACCAGCAACAATACCTACCACACCAGCGTGAAACGTCGGTTGATAGACTACTAGACCATGCGGTAATTGCTCGTCGTTAATCCTAATGCCTTCCAATGCCGCCAATGCGTCTTGTTGCATGCTCTGTTCAATCTGCTTGCGCTCTTGATTAAGTCGATCGAGTTCAATGGCCAAATTGGTTGCGTGTTGATGATCATGAGTCAGTAAGCACGCAATGCCCAACGACATGTCATCTAGTCGGCCCGCGGCATTTAAGCGCGGACCAAGAACAAAACCTAAATCAGTAGAGGTGAGCTGCTCTTTTTGGCGATTGGCAGTGTTTAATAGCGCTAATATACCCGGCCTGCATTTACCCGCGCGGATCCTCTGGATCCCTTGGTGCACTAATATGCGATTATTACTATCCAAGGGCACCACATCTGCCACCGTGCCGACAGCCACTAGATCAAGATAGTTAGCCAAGTTGGGCGCTGATTGGCCGCGATGTGTAAACCAGCCAAGCTCATGCAGTTTAGCGCGCAGTGCTAGCAACACATAAAACGCTACACCAACACCAGCAAGAGATTTAGACGGAAACAAACACCCAGGTTGATTAGGATTCACGATGGCATCTGCTTCTGGCAGCTGCTCAGCTGGTAAGTGATGATCGGTGACTAATACTCGAATACCGAGAGACTTCGCGTGACTAACACCCGCGTGACAAGAAATGCCGTTGTCGACAGTGACGATTAATTGCGCGCCTTGCTCAGCTGCGATGTCGACAATTTGCGGCGTTAAACCATAACCAAACTCAAACCGATTAGGGACTAAATGATCAACGTGCTTGGCTCCCATTTCCGTTAGGGCTAATAAGCACAGTGCGGTGCTAGTAGCACCGTCAGCATCAAAATCACCCACGATGACAATTTTTTGATCTTCGCTTATGGCATTACAAAGCAATACAACCGCTGCATCTATGCCCAGTAATTGGTTGTAATTGGCCAACTGCTGCACGCTGCAATCCAACTCTTGCAAAGACTGGATCCCACGCTGTGCAAATACCCGCTGTAATACCGGATGCCAATGGCTGTTCTTTAGTTGGTCTAAAGTAGCAGAAGCTACTGATGGTTCAGCGCGAACAATGTTTACAGGCATGTATGTCTAGTTGCAGTGGAGGCACTTGATACCAAGTGCCGAAAAAATTCAACGGCAATTATGAATTATCTTTGATAGCTTGCTCAAGCACTTTCGCAGGCTGATAACCCGGAATAATAGTGCCGTTTGGCATAATGATATTAGGTGTACCTGTAACGCCTATTTGTTGGCCAAATCGATATTGGTCCGCAACGCTATTGGCACACTCTGCTGCATCGATTGAGTCGCTGAGCTTAGCCGCTGTCATTGCGTTTTGCGGATTCGCAGCACACCACACAGACACCATATCTGCATAACCTTGGCTATTTAAACCGGCGCGAGGAAACGCTAAGTAACGTACAGTTATGCCCAGATCGTTAAACTCTTCGATCTCGCGATGTAATTTGCGGCAATAACCGCAGGTGATATCGGTGAAAACACTGATCACGTACTTTTCATTTTCGGCTTTGAAATCAATTGTTTGACCTTCAAACTCAGCCAAACCATCAAGGCGCAAACCCGTCATAGCTAATTCGGTTTCGTTGCGCATGCCTTGATCTAAGTTGTACACGTTGGCGCGCAACAAGAACTGACCATCTTCACTCGCGTAAAACAATCCTCTTGCGGTAGTTAACTGCAACAATCCATTTACCGGTGATTCTGCAATGGCGGTAATTGGAATAGAGAGTTGACCTTGGATTTTACTCAAGACCTGCTGCATTGTTTTCTGCTCTGATGCGGTGCTCTGCGGTTCTTTCTTCACAACACTCTGATCGCCTGAGGCTGTGTCTAGTTGTTCATCGACTTGAGGATCATCAGCACAGGCTGATGTGGTTAATAATGCCGTCAACAACACCGTCACAGAAAAAACTTTTAATTTCACTCGCACTCTCTCAATTATAAATTGGCTATACCCACATAAGACCGGCAGCGCATGTGGAAACTTACAAATCTTGGATTCAAAATTTTACTGTGCACTTTTGCACACTGCCGCGAACGAAGATGGTAACAAAGTTTATCCAACATACAAACGCCCATCACAAATGCACAGGTACACCAGTGTATACCTTTTCCAGATGTGCAAGCGGTCATTAACCGCGCGGATGATGCGCGCCAACGATTGCTTGCAAACGTTCCTTGGCAACATGTGTATAAATTTGCGTGGTCGACAAATCGCTATGCCCCAGCAACATTTGCACTACGCGTAAATCGGCACCGTGGTTGAGTAAATGAGTAGCAAATGCATGCCTGAGCGTGTGTGGCGACAGCTTACTGCGTATTCCAGCGCGCTTCGCATACAATTTAATTCGGTGCCAAAATGTTTGGCGCGTCATCTGTAAACCCCGTCGACTAGGAAACACGATGTCACTGGTAGACTGAATCAAAATGGGTCGGGCAGTTCGAATATAGTACTCCAGCTGCTCAACCGCGGCCTCACCTAGAGGGACGAGTCGTTCCTTGTTACCTTTGCCGGTAACACGCACGACGCCTTGTGCCAAGCTAATTTGCGACAGCTGCAAACTGACCAATTCGGTTACCCGTAAACCGGTCGCATAAAGTGTCTCCAACATTGCGCGATCACGCATCTCCAGAGGATCATCTACCTTGGGCTCATCGAGAAGGGCTTCAACTTGACTTTCAGTCAAAGTACTTGGCAACTCGACGCTCAATTTGGGATTAGTTATTTGGCTTAACGGATTATCTTTGCGTACCCCATTCGCTATTTGACTCGCATAAAACGCCCGTAATGCACTTAAACTGCGGCTTGTACTGCGATGGCTTAAACCATTGTCGTGACGATAATGGACATATCGCTGGATTTGTTCTGCGCCAACATCATTGAGCAAAAAGTCGGCTACCTCATGGGTGTGCAAGTAGTCACAAAACTTACGAATATCGGTGCGATAGGCCGCTACAGTGTTATCGCTCAGCCCTTGTTCTAAGTAGAGCATCTGCAAAAAATCTTCGAGCAATATTTGATTTGCTGACGACAAGGTTAGCTTAGAAGCCACGCTGAGCCTTTACAAATTCATACGCTGACTGAATGTCCTGTGCTTTTTGCTTGGCAATTTGCATGGCCTGCTCGGGCAGCCCTTTGGATACTAGTTTATCTGGGTGATGCTGTGCCATTAATTTCCGGTAGGCTTTTTTAATCTCAGCATTGCTAGCCTTTGCTGTTACACCCAATATGCGATAGGCATCGGCTTCGCGTTGTTGGTTAGAGTACTGACTGTGCTGATTATTTTGTTGTTGACGCTGATGAGACTGGCCACGAAAACGGATCTCGGCTTCGTACATACTCACTAAGTAATCCAGCTCTCGGCGTTTAAATCCCATGCTGCGCGCGACTTTTTCTAGCACGCGGTACTCTTGCTCACTCAAGTGACCATCAGAAAAGCTGGCTTGGATTAAGATCTCAAGAAAAATTTGCAGGATGTCTCGTCTGCCATGGCATGACTCAACAAACTCTTTAACCGTCGCGGTTATTGGGTAATCAGCTGCCTTACCTTCGCGAAAAGCGTTTTGCGCGGCAGTGCGGTCCTCACCGGACAAATCCATTTCGTCCATGAGCCGTGTGGCCACTTGGATTTCTTCACTCGTTACCGCTCCGTCAGCTTTGGCCAAATGACCCAGCGACGCGAAGAGCGTGTGGAAGAAAATCGCTTGCTGCTTGAAGCTGTCGCTGTCGGTAAAAAAGCGACCAAAACCGCCCATTTGACTGAAATCCTGGCTGTAGCCTCGGTCAAACATGTGACCCACAATCAAGCCCAGGATAGCACCGGGTATCTTGCCGGCAGCAAAGCCCAGACAAAATCCGATTACTTTTCCCCAATACGCCATTTTTTTAAAAATTGTGATTATTTGAGATAAAATCCTAACTGATTGCTTGGGACAACTAAAGAAATTCGCAGAAAAAGCGACTAATTGCTTCGCTTGACTTGGTAAATCGGCGATAAAAGCATAAAATCACCGACCATAATAACAACGTATTTTGTTGCATTTGGACTTGCCTGAAGGCCAAATACAAAGCTAATCATGAGCGACGGGTATTGATTTTTAACCGTAACACCATTGTTTTGGGTATATTACTGCTACCAAGCGCGCTAGCACATGCCCAAGATCCTCTGGCACTATGTGCAGTGCCCCCTATCAGCTTCGATTCACAGACTCTGTCATCTGAAGGGGAAGTGGTGGTGCGCGCAAATCGGGCAGAAATCATTGAAAATCAGACTGCGATATTTGAAGGTAACGTCGACATTGTCAGCGATAAGGCGATTATTACCGCGACCAAAGCGATTATCGAAGATAATGGTAAAAGTGTTTTTGCCGAAGGAGATGTCACATATCAAAACGAGCAGTTACGGGTTGAAAGCGCTTCGGTAAACCTCGAATCAGAGACTCAACAACTCAACCTAATCTCGACTCGCTATCAGTTGACAGGATTCGTCGGCCATGGCTCGGCAGACCAAATCGCTGTAGATGCCAATAGTGGCCTGTCATTGCAGGATGTAACCTTCACCACTTGTCCGCTGGGTGGTGAAGATTGGCAAATTCGCGCCAGTGAGATCAGTATCGAAAGAGATTCAATTTTAGGTGAAGCGAAAAATACCCGTTTTTACATCGGCGGAGTACCTGTTTTCTATCTGCCTTATTTTGCCTTTCCGGTATCTGACCAGCGTCAAACAGGTCTATTATTTCCCAATTTAACCAGTTCGAGCGCAACCGGTGTAGATATTGAGCAGCCGTTTTACTGGAATATTGCGCCGAATTACGACATGACAATCTCTCCGCGTTATATGACGCAGCGTGGCTTACAGTTAAAGACAGAATTTCGCTACCTGATGAACAACGCCATTGGTAATATCGACTTAGAATATTTACCCAGCGATAGAGATATAAACAGTGAAGACAATGACCGTTATTTCTACCGTTTTTTTCACCAAGGTCAATTTGCTGAAAACTGGCAACTTAATATCGACTTTAATGGCTTGAGTGATGACAACTATATTGTCGATTTAGGCTCAGATTTTTATAACCGCGCAGATACCCATCTGTACCGCACACTGGGTGTTTCTTATTACACGCAGAATTTAGATTTTACTGCGCAATTGCGCGATTTTGCTGTGATTGGCGACCATCCCGACACTTACAGAGCGTTACCCGAAACTAAGCTAGAGTATCGGTCTAGCTTGAATGAGTACATGGACTTACGCGTGAATTCTGAGTTGGCTTATTTTGAAAACTCACTCGAGAGTCAACCCGAAGCATTGCGCTTTCATTTGGCTCCCACCTTGTCTATTCCCTATCAACGTCAGTGGGGTGAGTTACTCGCTGAAGCCAGTGTGTTGAACACCTATTACAAACAAGAAAATATTGAAAACACTGCACTGAGTGAAGAAGTAACACGTACCTTAGGGCAAGTACGGTTATACGGAAACGTGATTTTTGAACGTCAGCAGCAGTGGCAAGGACAAACATCGACCATTACACTGGAACCGCGATTCCAATACCTATATACCAGTTTCGAAGACCAATCAGATATCGGATTGTATGACACAACTCTACTTTTAAACGATGTGGAAGGTTTATTCCGTGGGCAAGAATTTACTGGCCTTGATCGGATCAGTGACAACAATCAATTCACCCTGGGTATTACCAGTCGAGTGTTGAACAGCGCCAACCGCGAACAGTTAGTCGTCAGTGTTGGTCAAATATTTTATTTTGCCGACAATAAAGTCGCTGCGGCAGCTAAAGATCAGGACAGCTCTGCAATTGCTGCTGAACTAGACTGGCGAGTCAATCAACGTTGGCTAGTTCATACTGACGTTCAAGTCAGCAGTGATTCTGATAAAGTAGACCGCAGTAGTTTGTCACTCGAATACCGCCGCGACGAAGAAAGCCTTGTGCAATTAAGTCACCGTTACGTCCGAAATCTATCCGGTGAACAAATTGATCAAATTGGCCTATCGGCGAGTTGGCCGATTACTGATAAGTGGCATTGGGTCGGTCGTTATTATCGCGATCTGAACTTAAATCGAAGTATAGAATCTTACTTCGGGTTACAATATGAATCTTGTTGTTGGGCTGTGCGATTTGTCGCTCAGCGTCATTTAAGTAATCGTATTGACGGCGGCGGTATGCAGAGTATCAATGAATTTGATTCTGGTATCGCCCTCCAGTTTATTTTTAAGGGTATTGGCTCGACCAAAAACAATCGAGACATGCTAGAAGACGGCATGTTCGGCTATCGCCAACCCTATGTTTTAAATTAATTAAATAGAGAAAAGCTATTCCTATGATGAAGTCTGCATTCTTATCGTTAGTCCTGTTAATCATGACTAGTCCACTGGCCGCACAAGAAGTCAAACTCGACAGTGTCGCCGTAATTGTTGACCAAGGGGTTATTCTCGAAAGTGAAATCCAAGACTTGATTACTACGGTTAAGCGCAACGCGGTGGTCAACAATCAGTCATTGCCATCCGATCGCGCGTTGCGCACTCAGGCAATTGAGCGACTGATCCTGACTAATCTACAGATGCAGATGGCTGACCGGATGGGGATTCAGATTAGTGATCCACAACTCGATCAAACAATACGCAATATCGCGCAAAATGAAGGTATGACATTAGAACAACTGCGCAAACAAATCGCATTAGAAGGGCTTACTTACGACGACTATCGTGAAAGCATCCGCCAAGAGCTGATCACAGGTGAAGTGACTCGAGCCAATGTTCGTCGTCGCATTTATATCACGCCACAAGAAATTTCAACGTTGGTTGATTTGATGGATCAACAGGGTGCTGAGCAGGCGGAGTACCAGCTCGGCCATATCCTGATCGGTTTTCCTCCTCAAGCGACTGATGATGACATTGAAGCAGCCAAAGAACGAGCTGAACGCGTGATCGAACTATTAGAATCTGGCTCTGATTTTGCGAAAATTGCCATCGCTTCTTCGTCCGGTGCTGAAGCTTTAGAAGGTGGTGATATGGGTTGGATGAACATCAACTCTATGCCCACCTTGTTTGCCGAGGCTGTCCAGTCTAAACGTAAAGATGCGTTGATTGGGCCAATCCGTAGCGGCGCAGGATTTCACATTCTTAAGGTGCTCGACACTCGCGGAATCGAGATTGTTGAAGTAGAAGAAGTTAATGCTCGTCATATTCTCATCGAGCCATCAATCATTCTCAGTGAAGACCGCGCGAGAGAAATGCTGGAAGAATTTAAACAGCAGTTAATTGCGGGTGAAGCTGACTTCGCCGAGTTGGCCAAAGAACACTCGGCCGACCCCGGCTCAGCACTGCGAGGCGGTGAATTGGGCTTCGCCGACCCCAATATCTACGTCCCTGCATTCCGCGACGCGCTCGCGGACTTAGGCCCAGACGAATACAGTGAACCGGTTCGTTCAGTACATGGTTGGCATTTGATTCAATTGATTGAACGGCGCATAGACGACGCCACAGAGCGACGCAAAGAAGATCGCGCTTATCAACTAATATTCAACCGTAAGTTTGCTGAAGAAACCGATAGCTGGTTGCGTGAAATGCGTGATGCCGCTTATATCGAGGTGGTTGGTGACGGAAACGCTTAAATGACTATTCGCATTGCTATCACTCCGGGCGAGCCCGCTGGTATAGGACCGGACCTGTTGATCAAAGTAGCTCAGCAACAATGGGATGCACAACTGGTTGTTTGTGCAGACCAAGAAATGCTCTTGCAACGCGCCGAACAATTAAACCTGCCGCTTACGCTAATCCCTTTCGATGCTGAGCATTTAGCGACCCAAGGGCCTGGAGAGCTATACGTCAAGCATATCCAATGTGATAAGCCAGTGGTCACTGGGCAGTTAGATAGCGATAATGGCCATTACGTAGTCGAAACGTTACGAGTTGCCTGCGAAGGCAACATGAATGGATTGTTTGATGCTGTTGTAACCGGGCCCGTCCACAAAGGCACGATAAACCAAGCGGGCATCTCATTTAGTGGCCACACCGAATATTTTGCCGCACAGTCAAACACTATCGATGTCGTTATGCTGTTAGCTACCGAGGGATTGCGAGTGGCTCTGGCAACTACACATATTCCGCTTGAATATGTATCAAAAGCAATTACCCGCGACCGCCTGCACAAAGTCATTCATATTATCAATACCGATCTACGGCTTAAGTTTGGGATTGAAAACCCTAGAATTTATGTTTGTGGTCTCAATCCACATGCCGGTGAAAACGGACATTTAGGTAAAGAAGAAATTACAACGATCAGCCCCGCTCTTGAAGAGCTGCGTGCCGAAGGATTAACGATTATTGGCCCATTGCCCGCTGACACTATCTTCCAACCCAAATACTTGGAAGATGCCGATGTGGTATTAGCGATGTATCACGATCAAGGTCTACCTGTGCTTAAATATAAGGGCTTTGGCGCTTCAGTAAATATTACCATGGGCTTGCCATTTATACGCACTTCAGTTGATCACGGTACCGCCTGTGATCTCGCCGGTACAGGTAACATCGATGCAGGCAGTATGCACTTGGCAATGAGTAAAGCCCTTGAGTTAGCGAACCGCAAAGTATGAGTAAGACCCATTTAGGCCATACGGCTAGAAAGCGTTTTGGACAGAACTTCTTACACGATGAATACATCATCGATAAGATAGTCGGAGCCATAGCACCGCGTAACGATCAGAAAATGGTGGAAATTGGTCCGGGCTTAGGCGCTTTAACAGAACCAGTGTGTGAGCAAATCGACCAACTCACCGTTATTGAATTAGATCGGGATTTAGCCAAGCGCTTAAGACATCACCCGTTTATGCAGTCTAAGTTAACCATCATTGAACAAGACGCGTTGAACTTTGACTTTGCAAGCTTAGTCGAGAATGAAAAGAAAATTCGTGTGTTCGGTAACCTTCCGTACAACATTTCTACACCATTGATGTTCCACCTGTTTAGTTTTACTGGGTGTATAGAAGATATGCACTTTATGCTGCAGCAAGAAGTGGTTAATCGATTGGCTGCAGGTCCGAATCACAAAAACTACGGTCGATTGTCGGTGATGGCGCAATATTACTGTAAAGTCATGCCCGTGCTGCCTGTGCCCCCCAGCGCATTTAAACCAGCACCCAAAGTAGACTCAGCGGTAGTGCGACTGATTCCTTACGAACAGCCCCCCGTGCAACTGATCAATGTTGAAAAGCTCAACCAGGTATGTGCCATGGCGTTTAACCAACGGCGCAAAACTATTCGCAATAGCCTGAAGGAATTAATCAGCGGCGAACAATGGAATGCATTGTCGGTATCACCTGATTTACGCGCTGAAAATCTTTCATTGACCCAGTATGCCGAGTTAGCTAATTTTGTTGCATCAAACTCGAGTGCGTAGAGTCCAGCAAAATGATCATTTCCTCTGATATCAAAGTTCAGGTACAAACACGGTATTTAGAAGACCATGTATCCGTTGAAGAAGGTAAATTCGCGTTTGCATATCGAGTTAATATTGCCAATCACGGCAAGCAACCTACACAATTGTTAAGTCGCTATTGGTTGATCACAGATGGCAACGGCAAGACATCGGAAGTACAGGGTGATGGCGTGGTAGGCAAACAGCCAACCATTCAGCCTGGCGAATCATTTACGTACACAAGTGGCGCCGTTATCGAAACGCCAGTAGGCAGCATGCAAGGTTATTATGAACTGCAAAATGCAGATGGTGAACGAGTCAAGGCTGCAATCGATATCTTTAGTTTACGCGTCCCAAATATTGTGAACTGATTTTGGCTAATTATATCGTTGGCGACATTCAAGGTTGCTATACGGCTTTGCAAAAGCTCCTTAAGAAAGTTAATTTTAATCCCGCGCACGATACGTTGTGGGCGGTCGGTGACTTGGTTGCACGCGGCGATGATTCCCTTTCTACATTGGATTTTTTATACGACCTTGGCGATAGCTTCCAAACGGTTTTGGGCAATCACGATCTGCATTTATTGGCTATTAGTCAGGGTATCCGTGGCGCTAAACGCAATGATAATCTCGACAAATTGTTACGCGCAAAATCTCTCCCTCGGTTACTCGACTGGTTGCGTCAAAAGCCTCTGGCAAGAATGATAGATAAAAACACGTTGCTGGTTCACGCAGGACTATACCCTAAATGGTCTTTCCAAGACTGTTTAAAATACAGCGATTCTGTGACCAAACGGTTGCGCAGCGATAAGCTCCATGACTTTTTACAAAACATGTATGGCGATGCCCCAAAAAATCTTGATTCTGCAGCGAATGGTGTCGAAAAACGTCGATTTTACGTGAATGCAATGACTCGGATGCGCTTTGTAGATGCCGATTTGAACCTCGACCTCTCGATCAAAGTGTCACCACTTCAGGCGCCCAAAGGCTTCGCACCTTGGTTCACAATACCCAACCCAGAACGCAAGAAAAAGCAACGTATTGTTTTTGGTCACTGGGCCGCACTCAACGGATTACTGCATGATCCATTGAACATCGGACTCGATACTGGTTATGTGTGGGGGGGGAGTTTAACAGCGTTAAGACTGGAAGATATGAAGTTTTTCGCCTATAACAAACAATCTTAAAGTGTAAAGTATTTAGGTCGATATACTGAACATGCACTTTGCATCGACACCTGTCCACGGAAGCTAGGGTCGCTAACGAGTTAAACCAGGAAATTGTTTTTTTAACTCAAGGGGATGTATTTATCGCGAGTTTTTGTCACACTTGGTTACAAAATAACAAAGCGTGCAACATCCAAGTTGTAACTCTACTAAAGCTCAGGAGCTCACATGAGAATCACAGTCGCAAGACGGATCTATGGCGGTTTTGCAACCATAATCGTCTTACTGCTTTTCATTAGCCTTACGTCGCTTAGTAATCTAAACGATATTCAAACCCAAACCGAGCGCGTCAATCAAGTTGCGATACCGACAGTTGCCGGCAGTAATGGGCTAAAGGCTTCATTTCTCAACATGGGCCGCCTGACATTCGAAGCCTACTTCGAACCAACTCTGGATGGGCTTGCCGAAAAAAGGCAAAGTTTTACCAACAGTAAAAATAACTTCACGTCTGAACTTACGACACTCGAACAGGTGGTCGCCAATGATGATGAGTTGCGCAGTGCATTAGCGTCGGTAAAGTCAACATTCGCCGAATACGATGCCAATGTAACAGCGATGTACGACAATCACCAGCGCGAGTTGGAGCGCCGTAATCAGGTACAAGATAAGATCGGTGATTTGGAAGACAGTGCAGACGACGCCTCGTCTTATATCCTAGACTTCAGTGACTTAGATGAAGTGCAAGACAATGCGGGTTTATCGCGCGCAGCAGAGATCGGCAGCGATATCGAAGGCAACTTGTTGTCGCTAGTGACAGTCGCTATCGAATATTCAAAAACCCAAACATTGCAGCGTGCAGACCTCATTGGTAATGAAGTTGAATTGATCGTAGGACAAGTCGCTTCGCAATTATCCGAAATGCAACAAGCTGAAGCAGGCCAAGATAGTTCAGGCACTATGTCAGATATCTCTGAGCTCATCAGTGCTGCTACGTCAGCCATTAGTGCGAACGACGGTATATTGGCGTTGCATGTTGAGCGCCTAGAGCGGGCGATCGCTGCGCGTGAAGCCTTGGATGCATCAGATGCCAATATTCAACAGGCCATTGGAGAACTCAATAGCCTACTCGCGCTAGCTGATAACAAAGTGAAAGAGACCGAAGAGAGTGTTAACTCTTCCGTCAGTACAGCAAATACGAGCATTATAATTATCGTTTTGATTTCCCTAGCTATCGCTGGAGCAATTGCCTTTTTAACAGTTACCGCAATCATCAAGCCACTGTCGAAAGTAAATGAGTTACTCAACATTGCTGCGTCAGGTGATCTAACCCATAAACTTAACGAAAGCAGTAAAGATGAATTCGGTGACTTATCGCGTAACTGTAATAACTTGATCAAGAGCTTAACCACTTTGATCTCCGGTATTCGCTCACGCGCCGAACAGCTCGCTGCTGCTTCTGAACAAACCTCTGCAGTTACGACTCAAACTACCAACTCAATTCAGGATCAGAAGTCGCAAATTGCTCAAGTCGCTACAGCTACTACTGAGATGCACAGTACTTCTCAAGTGGTTACGCAAAGTGCCGAAGACACTCTTGCGCAAATCAAGCACGCAGACAGCGAAGCTCAAAAGGTACGCGCTATTTCGATGGAAAATAAAGGGACTATTGAAGTCCTTGCTACCGATGTTGAGCAGGCAGCAGAAGTCATTAACAAATTGCATCAAGACAGCGCAAGCATTGGCGGTATTCTTGACGTTATTCGCGGCGTTGCCGACCAAACGAACCTGCTTGCACTTAACGCTGCGATTGAAGCGGCTCGTGCCGGTGAACAAGGTCGTGGATTCGCAGTGGTTGCTGACGAGGTTAGAACCTTGGCGAGTCGAACTCAAGAGAGTACCCAAGAAATCAATGCCATGATTGAAGTCTTGCAAGCAGGGGCTGAGAAAGCCGTTGCAGTAATGAATCAAGGCAAAGAGCAAACAACCGTGTGTGTGGCACAGACCGAGAAAGCAACTCAAGCGTTAGATTTAATTACTGACGCGGTTCATCGTGCCCATGATGTAAGCTCACAAATCGAACAATCGGCACGCGAGCAAAATGTTGTTTCGCAAGAAATTAGCGAGCGCTTAGAAAGCATTGTTGGCATTGCAGAGGAAACCACTATTGGAGCTCAGCAAACGTCGCAATCATCGCGCGAGGTGGCCAAGCTTGCCGAAGAGTTACAGCAATCCATTCAGCAGTTTAAAGTGTAACGTTAAGAACATGACAAAACGCGGCTTACGCCGCGTTTTTTTATACTTCATACCCAGGTATAAAATACGCGATTGCTGGTTCACAACTGGCGAGCTATATTTTATTTATCAAAACTCTAAGATTGAATGACTAACATGCGATATAAAGCTATAGGCACTTTATTATTAACTTGGCTGGCGGTTCCAACTTTTGCCGATGACCACGCAAGCACGTGTCCATCGTCCTTGGCGGGGGTAAGCGTGCATCAGCAAGCCAAAATGTGCCAACAATTCAACCCAAGCCAGCATAGCGAACATCAATCACTGAGTTACTTTGTCCCCTTATCTAGTGAACAACTAGTTACCTATTATCAAGCCAAACACGCAGAGTTAACCGTTCACTCGACCTTTAATCAACGTATTTTGTTAACCATGCAAGAGACGAGAATCCGCGTAGCGATATCACCGGATCACAACGGCAGTCAGGTCGACATTCTCGTTCTATAACACTTTTGCGCTGTCACTGGAAAAAGTGGCACTAGCATTGCAACTCCTCTCTCAGTAATCAAGGTGCGCACTCAGGCTGTCAATCTTTTGACTATCCGGGCGTTTTTATGCTTTTTGAGGTTAATCATGGAATTAGCAATTATACTATTAATGCTGCTTGTCTTTGTCGGTGTCGGCGCTGTCAAACTAAGTGCCCAATCTACAGTCACTCAACTGTCTTTTCCGTTTCGACGTCGAGAGCAACTCTTTACTCCAGTAGAACGCAACTTCTTAGAACTTTTAGAAAAAGCCGTGGGACATGAGTTTCGCATTGTTTGTCGAGTGCGCTTGTCAGACTTGATAAGCGTTAAGCGCGGTACGGCGAGTAAAAATGGCAAAGTGGCATTAGCGAAAGCCGTGGGCAAACAGCTCGACTTTGTATTATGCCGAAAAGACACTATGGATCCTGTACTTGCATTAGACCTAGTTTATCAGCAAGGTAAAGACGGCTATAAACTGCAACGCGATTGGTTTGTAAATGGTGCTTTGGACGCTGCAAAAGTGCCGCACATGCGTGTGAAAGTGAAATCGGGTTACACAGTTTCCGAAGTGCGCGAGAGCATTGAGCTTAAACTTATACCGTATCGCAAAGCGCTGGCTCAAGAGCCCTTAGTTAATGGCAACGGTAGGTTACCTGACGGCAATAAACGCCCGACTCGGCCACTGCGCTCAAGTCGAGTCGCTGCGTAAATGTGAGAAATCGCATTCAGCGGTGTTAGTTTGGCCCCAATTCGATTAAACTGCGCGCAAATTTGTTCGCTAGAAATCGATTATGAAAATTGCCATTTTAGGTGCGATGGATCAGGAAGTCGCACTGTTAAAATCCTCTCTTGAAAATGTCCAAGTGGCAGAGTATGCACACTTGGAATTTTATTCTGGTCAGCTACACGGCGTCGATGTTGTCGTCGCCAAATGCGGCATTGGTAAAGTCGCGGCTTCAGTCGCGACCACGATATTAATCGACCAATATGCACCAGACTATGTTGTTAATACGGGCTCCGCAGGAGGTTTTGATCCAACTCTTGAAATCGGTGACCTCGTTATCGCCAGTGGCGTTCAACACCATGATGTGGATGTAACACATTTCGGCTACGCTCGTGGTCAAGTGTTTGGCATGCCTGATATATACCCTTGCGACGTCCATTTGATTGAAGCGGCTGAGCAAGCGGCGTCTGACGTTGTTCACATTACCAGCAAACGAGGCTTAATCTGTACCGGTGACTCATTCATTGGTTGCGACGAAGCAGCTGAACGCCTACGCGGCCTGTTCCCTGACATGTGCGCTGTCGAAATGGAAGGTGCTGCAATTGGCCAAACCTGCTTTATGTTTGACACGCCGTTTTTGGTCATTCGCTCACTGTCTGACATTGCTGGTAAAAGCAGTTCAGTTTCGTTTAAATCATATTTAGATAAAGCGGCCCAACACTCGGCACAACTCGTAATGGGGATGGTTAAAGAAATGGCGCAAACTGCGGTTTAATATGGGTTTCGAAGCTGTTTGGTCGTTCCCACTGCTGCAATCGGCACTGTTGATCGGTGCCGTATTATTGATTGACAGTATTTGGGAGTGGCCACCAAAGTTCCACCCTCTTGTATTTTTTCGTTATTTGGCAACGCAAATGGCCAAGCGCGTAAATCGCGCAGAGAAAAGCAGCGCACAACAAAATAAAATTGCAGGCAGTTTGGCACCACTGGTTATTATCGCTCCGCTACTAGTCATCATACATATCGCATTATCACTGGTACATAACAGCTGGTTTTTTGCCGCATTAATACTTTGGATTGCGCTGAGTTTCCACTCGGACTTCAAGCGCTTCAAACGGGCAAAGCGCACCATCGAAGCAGAGCAGAAACACCTCACCAAGGAAACGTTACAGCATCTTGTACAGCGCGATACGCAGCAACTCTCCGCGTTAGGCACTGGCAAAGCCGCAATGGAAAGTATTGTTTTACGGTTTTATTATCAAGTCGCTGTTACCGCATTTTGGTTTTTTGTCGCAGGACCTGCCGTTGCATTAGGCGTTAGGTTACTTTATGAGTGCCAACAAGTTTGGCCCACTCGCGAAACTCGCTTTCGTTATTTCGGTGCCCCAGTGCGCTCTATTTATGCTTGGCTAGCCGCTCTGCCCGTATTAATCAGCAGCTTGTTTATCGGCCTTTTTTATCGCCCAGTGCAGGTCATTCCCACTTGGTTTACACAGTTAGTTGGCCACAACCGCAATCGTATTTTAGCGATCAGCGCGGCAGGCATAAATGCAGAGCTCGGCGGTCCAGTTATGGTAGCCGGCAAAAAAATACGGCTGCCGCGATTCAATCGTCAACATCCGACAAAAATAGGCCATTTAGCCATAACACAGCAATATATCACTGGCTGCAAAGCAATTTTGGCCGTCAATTACCTGCTTATTGCAACCATTATTTTTGGAGTGATCTAGCGTGTTTATTATGCCTCGGTTGAAATTCGCAGTTGCTCTGATGATCAGCAGCCTGTTACCCAGTTGCGCAATCGCACAGAGCACACCACAACGGATAGTTACTCTCGCCCCACATTTAACTGAGTGGGTATACTTGCTCAATGCGGAAAGTTCGTTAGTAGCGGTCAGCGCCTATAGCAACTTCCCGGCTGCGGCTCAGTCATTGCCTGTCGTTGCCGACGCCAATGGCGTTAATTTTAAGAAACTATTAGCACTTGAACCTGATTTAGTATTGGTCTGGTCTGGTGGCAATAAGCCACAAGATATTAGTCGACTGGAATCAATGGGTATTGCACTGTTTATCTCCCTACCACGCCAGCTTGACGATATTAGTAAGGAGATTGTGCGACTCGGAGAGCATTTACAGCAGAGAGAAAAAGCGCTCGATTCTGCCCACCAATTTGACCAGCGACTGGCACGACTGCGTTCAACATATGCGAAGCAACCCTCTTTATCGGTATTCTATTACAGCTGGACTAAGCCACTTATGAGTATTGGTGCGAATGCCTGGGGTAATCAAGCCCTTGCTGTGTGCGGTGCGGAAACGTTATTCGCCGATTCACCTACTGACTATCCTGAAGTCAGGATGGCAGAAGTGCTAAAACGCCAGCCACGCGCAGTGATATCACTGCTGGCGGAACCATTGGCCGAGCAACGTGCTTTTTGGTCTCCCCACCGCACCGTGTTACATGCTCCCTTGTTGCTCGTCGATGCCGATAAGATCCACCGTTTTACGCCTCGCATATTAGATGCGATTGAACCATTGTGCGAACAACTCCACACAATCCGACTTGCGTCTACTCCACATTCATAGTTGTACTTTGGGTTTTTGAACCTTAGTCGATATACTACGTAAAGATATTAACTCAACAACAAAAGCACAAAGTGACTATGAATCAAGAAAACCATGTAATGGCAACTGGCGACTACAAAGTCGCAGACATTTCCTTGGCCGATTGGGGCCGCAAAGAACTCACCATCGCTGAAAGTGAAATGCCGGCGTTGATGAAAATTCGTGAGAAGTATTTAGCGGAACAACCCCTTAAAGGTGCCAAAATTCTTGGTTGTATTCATATGACCATTCAAACCGGTGTCCTGATTGAAACGTTGGTCGCTTTGGGTGCCGATGTTCGTTGGTCGTCTTGTAATATATTTTCGACTCAGGACCATGCAGCTGCAGCGATTGTTGCCGGTGGCGTGCCGGTTTTTGCTTGGAAAGGTGAGACCGAAGAAGAATACGAGTGGTGCTTAGAGCAAACTATCTTAAAGGATGGTAAGCCATGGGAAGCCAATATGGTTCTCGATGACGGTGGTGACCTAACACAGATGCTTCACGATAAGTATCCAGAAGTACTGGAAAACGTACATGGTATCACTGAAGAGACTACCACCGGTGTTCATCGTCTCCTTGACATGCTTAAAAACGGTGAACTTAAAGTTCCAGCAATCAACGTTAATGATTCGGTAACTAAATCAAAAAATGACAACAAATACGGTTGTCGCCACAGTTTAAGTGATGCAATTAAACGTGCCACTGACCACTTATTGATGGGTAAAAAAGCCCTAGTGATTGGCTACGGTGACGTAGGTAAAGGCTCAGCCCAATCGCTACGTCAAGAGGGTATGATAGTAAAAGTAAGTGAAATAGACCCGATTTGTGCGATGCAAGCGTGTATGGATGGATTCGAAGTAGTGTCTCCTTACATCGACGGCTTAAATACTGGCGATGGTACAAATCTCAACAGGGATTTACTGAGTAACACTGACTTACTTGTTACTACAACTGGTAACGTCAATGTGTGTGACAAATACATGTTAGGTGGCTTAAAAGCCGGTGCAGTAGTTTGTAATATTGGTCACTTCGACAACGAAATTGATACCGCCTACACGCGAGAGAATTGGCGTTGGGAAGAGATCAAACCACAAGTTCACAAAATCTATCGCAGTGATTCGGCTGCCGATCATTTAATTCTTTTATCTGAAGGGCGTTTAGTAAATCTCGGTAACGCTACGGGTCACCCATCGCGCATCATGGATGGATCGTTTGCCAACCAGGTCTTGGCACAAATCCATTTGTATAAACAAAGTTATGCTACGCTTAGTAGTGAACAGCAAGCTGAACTATTACGCGTCGAAGTATTGCCTAAACACTTAGACGAAGAAGTCGCTCGCTATATGGTAGAAGGCTTTGGTGGTGTCATCACACAACTGACTCAACAGCAAGCCGACTATATTCAAGTGGCCGTTGAAGGACCCTTCAAAAATGATGAATACCGCTACTAAGGAGTCTTTTGTGAAATCGTTTCTGGCGCTTTTCATTGCACTTTTGAGTCTAACGGTTATAGCCGAAGAAGCAGTCGATATAAAACCCGCTGAACTGTTACAGGCTGACACGTCTGAGTGGTTAATCATTGATGTGCGAAGTGCCGAGGAATATGCCGAAGGGCATGTTCCCGGCGCGATTAACATTCCGCACACTGATATGGCCGCGCAAATGAGTACAATCCAGACTTACAAAGACAAACCAGTAGTTGTTTACTGTCGGTCTGGCTATCGGGCCGGCAAGGCCGCTGATGTTTTAATCGAAGCTGACTTCAGTGACGTACGTCATTTAGAAGGCGACATCATGGGATGGCGCAATGCAGGGCATGAGCTAGAGCAATGACTCTTTCGCGCCGGTGGCAAGATAAATATGCCAGTTACCAGCTAACCGTACACGATAAGTTTATTGAGTCACTCATTATCGGTGCCATCGGCGATGACATTACTGCTCGCTTTCGCAAAGATATACACGAACTAGCCCTTCAATATGGTGGCCGACCTTTCGGCTATTTTGCTGACTTGAGTCAGTCAGAGGGCTATACGGGAATTGCCGAAAAAGAAATTATTAAAGCCTACCAAATCTGCCTGCAATGCGGCTGTGTGATTGACGCTATGATTGTGTCGTCACCTTTGGTTAAATCGCAAATGCAACGCGTTAGCGATATTCTCGATATTGATATACCGCTTAATGTGCGCTTATTTGATAATCGCGACGATGCCGTCGCTTTCGTTGAAAAAATTGTCGATAAACAGATAGCCGCGCTGTAGCGCGGCTGGATTGTGAAATTACTGCAAAGTGACCCTAGCAAACTTTCGTTTACCCACTTGATATACCGCTTGGCCTGCAGCTGCTATTACCATGCGAGTATCAGTGACTTTTTCACCATCAATTTTTACCGCGCCCTGCTTGATCATACGCATAGCCTCTGATGTTGAGGCCACCAAATTAGCCTCTTTCAACAAGTTGCCAATGGCCATGCCATCTGCGGGTAACACGAGTTCGTGTTCAAGCATTTCATCAGGTATGGCGTTTTTGCTAAAGCGTTGAATAAAGTCTTGGTGAGCAGCCTCCGCATCTGCTTGAGTATGAAAGCGGGCAATCAGTTCTTTTGCCAACGTGATTTTCGCATCGCGCGGATTACCGCCATCAGCAACAGTCTGTTTGATCCGCGCGACTTCCTCGAGCGGCTTAAAGCTAAGTAGATCATAGTAACGCCACATCAAATCGTCAGAAATCGACATGACCTTACCAAACATTTCGTTAGGGGCATCCGTGATGCCAATATAGTTATTCAGCGACTTAGACATTTTTTGTACACCGTCTAGCCCTTCGAGTAACGGCATCATTAATACCGTTTGCTGTGACTGCCCCTGCTCCTTTTGTAGCTCTCGGCCCATTAACAGGTTGAAGCGTTGGTCTGTGCCACCAAGCTCAACGTCACTTTGCAGGGCTACAGAGTCCCACCCTTGTACCAGTGGGTAGAGAAATTCGTGGATCGCAATTGGCTGGCCGTTGGCATAGCGTTTCTTAAAATCGTCGCGTTCCAGCATCCGCGCAACCGTTTGACTAGCCGCCAGTTTGATCATCCCTGCTGCGCCCATTTCATCCATCCATTCACTGTTAAAGCGCACCTGCGTTTTTTCCGGATCCAAAATTTTAAAAACTTGCTGTTTATAAGTTTCGGCGTTAGCCAATACCTGCTCGCGCGACAACGGTTTGCGCGTGACATTTTTACCGGTAGGATCGCCGATTAAACCCGTGAAATCGCCAATAAGAAAGATCACTTCGTGACCTAATTGCTGGAAAGCACGCAACTTGTTAATCAACACTGTATGGCCAAGATGGAGGTCTGGTGCTGTTGGATCAAAGCCCGCCTTAATGCGCAATGGCTTGCCCGTTTTTAACTTCTCAACGAGCTCCGCTTCGACCAAAATATCATCCGCGCCACGCTTAATTTCTGCTAACGCAGCTTGCCAATCCGCCATGTCTTTATCCAACCCATTAATCCAACTTCACAAAGGCCAAGTAGTTTACGATTTGAGGGGCGCCATTGAAAGTCTAGGGTATGAAAAAATATCAACCGGTCGTTTTTTAACCACCTTTGTAACCATTAAAAACAGGGCTTTAGACTGGAGTTTCGAGATTATTCGTTATATTCTGATTACGAGTTGTAGCTAACGTATTTGTACTGAAATGAAACAACAGCTGAAATCCCTATTTCACGCCCTTCCACCGCGACATAAAGTAGCCGTTTCCGCGACAGCTGCAATGTGCGCGTTGGTGCTGTTTTTTCCTTCGGAGCCTGTAGTGGCATCACGCCATGCTGAAATTAGTCAACTTGAAACTGGCGTTCGCTATCAAGTCGATTTACCCGAGCTAAACTCTACACACGTTGACGTTTTTGACAACGAGTCTCAATGGGTAGATTACACGGTCAGATCTGGTGATACTCTGGCACGTATTTTTAAGCGCGCAGGACTGACTCCTCGAGATACTCATGAGGTATCACGGGCTGGCGAATTAGCGAAAATGCTGATTTCGTTAATGCCTGGCGAGCAGATCAGTATCAAAATCAATGAAGAGGGCCTCTTCAGCGGTCTTAAGTACCAATACTCACCAACAGATACTTTGTACATAGAGGCTGCCTACCCCGAGCCAGGCGTTGTTAAGTCGCGCACTATAAATTCTCATATCGAACAAAAAGAAGTCGATATTCGCCTGAGTTTTGCACAAGGTGAGATCTCAAGCAGTTTCTGGAACGCCGGTGTTGAAGCCGGTCTAACCGACAATCAAATAATGGAGCTCGCCGGTATCTTCGGATGGGACATTGACTTCGCTTCCGAGATCCGCAGTGGTGATACGTTTAACATCGTATTTGAAGAACAGTACATCGCTGGCGAATTTATTGGTTATGGCGACATCGTCGCAGCTGAATTCGTCAACCAGAACGAAGAATTCAACGCGATTAAATTTACTGATGGCAACTATTACACATCAGACGGTCGCAGTATGCGCAAAAGCTTTCTACGCGCACCAATCCATTTCACTCGCGTGAGTTCTAACTTTAACCCTGTGCGTTTCCACCCAGTACTCAAGCGAATTAAGCCACACCGCGGTGTAGATTACGTTGCACCGATTGGCTCCCCTGTAATGTCAGCGGGTGACGGCAAAGTGATTAAATCCGGATACGATAAATACAATGGTCACCATGTCTTTGTACAACACGGTGAGAAATACACAACCAAATATCTGCACTTCAAGAGTCGTGCTGTCAAAGTCGGTGAAACCGTCAAGCAAGGTCAAGTCATTGGCTATTTGGGTAGCTCGGGCATGGTAACCGGGGCTCACTTGCACTATGAATTTTTAGTCGACGGTGTGCATCGCAACCCGCGGACTGTTGAACTACCCAAAGCCGACCCGATTGACCCGCGACAACGCGCAGAGTTTGAACAAATCGCCGCGACTCGCTTAGCACAGCTAAGTAATAACAAGCGCATAATGTTAGCCATGAACTAAGCGCCACTGATGGCATCTGATGCACTTTTTATCGGTCTGATGTCAGGCACAAGTATGGACGGTGTAGACGCCGTGCTCGCCTCAATATCGTCAACCTCTGCCAACGTCATAGCCCATACTCACTGCCCTTATCCTGCGCCTTTACTTGCGCAATTACAGACACTGTGCACCTCAGGTGATCACGAAATAGAATCCCTTGGTATAGTAGAAAATGGTGTTGCAGAAGTTTTTAGTCAAGCTGTTGAGCACTTATTGGCAACTTCGAACGTTAACGCCGAGCAAGTAACTGCGATTGGTTCCCATGGCCAAACCATTCGTCATCGCCCAACCGAGCGCCGAGGCTACCCCAACAGTAGATTTACACTACAGGTCGGTGATCCGAATATTATTGCTACTCGCACTCAAATACCCGTGGTTGCTGATTTTCGCCGCAAGGATATGGCGCTTGGTGGTCAAGGCGCGCCATTAGCTCCGGCCTTTCATCATGCAATGCTCAGCAGCCCTGATGAGGCTCAAATCGTGCTGAATTTGGGCGGTATTGCCAACATCACGTATTTACCCGCCACACACAGTAAAAACTTACAAGAGACTGTAGTGGGTTTTGATACCGGCCCAGCCAATACCTTACTGGATGCCTGGTATCGACGTTTTCACGGCGGTGCTTACGATGTTAGTGGTGCTTGGGCGGTAAGCGGTAGCCCGCAACAAAAAGTCATTGAGGCTTGTTTGCAAGACCCATACTTTAGTCTCCACTTCCCTAAAAGCACGGGTCGCGAGTACTTCAATTTAACCTGGCTTGAATCACGTGTCCCCGATTTAATGAACTATGCTCCGGCAGATATCCAGGCAAGCCTGTTACTCGTCACTGCGCGCTCAGTCGCGACGGCGATAGAATCATTTCCGTCAGCTCAGAAAGTGTTAGTCTGTGGTGGCGGAGTGTTCAATCAATACCTAATTAAGACGCTAAGCCAAATACTGCCCCGTTATACGATTGCCTCCACTGCGACAAAAAATATTCATCCCATGCATGTCGAAGCACTTGCTTTTGCATGGTTAGCACATCAATATTGGCATAAATTACCGGGTAATATGCCAGCAGTGACCGGCGCCCGGGCAGCAGCTGTACTAGGCAGCTTAGTGTTACCTATTTAAGGCAAGCTTATGGCAAGGAAACAGCTTTTAGATCCCACTGATGTGCAATTATTAGCGCACCTCTATGCAAACCCAAATCTAAATAACAAGACGCTAGCAGAAGCCGTAGGTCTTGCGCCTTCATCCTGTCATGAGCGCGTCAAGCGCTTATATGCCAGCGAAGTAATACGTTCGAGCATGCTACAAGTCGATCATGAAGCTTTAGGTGGTCACATTCAGGCAATGGTTGCAGTGCGTTTGTCAAATCACGACCGCGATACGATTGCCGGCTTTCAAGCCGATCTACTCGACACAAATGAGGTTGTTAGTCTCTATCACACTGGCGGCGAGAATGACTTCCTGTTGCATGTAAGCGTACCTAACGCACTGCATTTACGCGATTTTGTTTTTGATGCAATCACGGCAAGAACAGAAGTAAACCACGTAGAAACCGCGCTCGTATACGATGTACAGGTCAGTCAAAAACTGCCACACTATTAAAATTGATGAACTAGATCGGCGCCATGCCGGTCTATATTAAAAACCATAACGCAGAGGAATCAACATGCCGCGTAGCCGTATCCTGTTAATCGCTTTTTTAAGCTTTATTCTCAGCGCATGCACTCTTGCCCCGAGAGTAAACACGGACTTTGATACTAGCGCCAATTTCGACCATTTGAAGACATTTGCATTTGCACCTGAAGCAAGTAGCGATGGCTCTGTGACCACTTTACTCAACAAGCGTGTTAAAGATGCTATAACTAGCGCTCTGCAAGGCCAAGGGCATCAACTCGTCGCAGAGAGTGGCGCTGACTTTTTAGTCGCATTCCACACCAGCTACGAAAAACGCATCGATGTGGATACTTACTACACAACATGGGGGATTCGTCCGTTCTGGTGGTATGGGCCTTATCATCGTGCACATGTGCCCACCACGCGTGTGCGTGAGTACACAGTAGGGACATTAGTTGTCGATATAATCGATGCTAAAGCAAAAACTGTCGTGTGGAGCAGCTCTGCCGCTAACACATTATCTAAGAGCTTATCCCCTCAAGAGCGTGAAGAAAAAATTAATCGAGTAGTCAGTGCTATGATAGCCGAGTTCCCCCCCCAGTAAGTGCTATCCAAAACCAATAAAAACCTGATTAAAGTTTCACTTTATTCAGGTTTTTTTGTGCGTTTGAATCAGTAACATGAGCCCAGTCTGAACGTCTCACGCGCAGCCAAGCGGATGACGTTAAAACAAATAACTGTGCTATGGAGATAAGCATGCGCAAACTTTTAACCACTGCTTTAGCCCTTTTTTCTGTGATTACTTCTGCTTTTGCTACACCGGTAAATTTTAACGTAGCTGAACGCCTGCCAATCAATGACGGCAAGACTGCCATCGTAATGTCTGACTCACTTAGCCTAAGTGAGCTTGGTCAACAGCTCAATCAAACTAGTAATGGCGAGTTTTTACGCCAATTAAAGGCAGCCCTGAGTGATGACGAACATGCTATGCACCTAACGTTTCACGGCGTGGGAAATTTTAATACGGTGTACGTCAAGTTGTTAGCCGAGACACCTGTGCGCGAAAACGTTGCGTGGCAAAATCTCGGTGGCGAGATTACAGCGTGGCTCCAAGACAAGGCTGCAAAGCCCCTCCCAGTTTTGTTTGATATTCCGGGTATAACCGCTGAACAGCAAGCCAACGCGATGCTTGGCATGACACTACGCGGATATCACTTTAGTCGCTATCAACAAGACAAGCCTCTTGATCAACATTTTATTCTCGTAAGCTCTGTTGCGTCTGAGGCACAACAAATCTTCAATCAGGATCTTGTACATATCGCCGATGGCATTTACCTGGCTCGGGATATGGCTAATGAACCAGGTAATGCAGTGTATCCGATAGAATTTGTCGATCGTATCAAAGCGCAGTTCAAAGGCGTCGACAACGTCGATATTAAAGTATTGAACGTGCGTCAAATGCGCAAACTCAATATGGGAGCCCTACTCGGTGTCGGACGCGGCTCAATTCACGAGCCTCGTTTATTGGTTATTGAATACAACGGCGTGAATGACGGTCACGCGCCGATTGCGTTGGTAGGTAAAGGGGTGACATTCGACACTGGCGGTATCAGTCTCAAGCCCAATAACAATATGTGGACAATGAAATCCGATCTATCCGGCGCTGCGGCGGTGGCGGGTACCATGTTAGCCATTGCTAAACGCGAGGCGCCGGTCAACGTGGTTGGATTGATGCCACTGGCTGAAAATATGCCGGCTGAAGACGCTATCCGTCCAGGAGATGTATTATTGACCATGCAGGGCACTAGCATTGAGATTATATCTACTGACGCCGAAGGTCGCTTATTGCTAGCTGATGCCGTTTACTATGCCCAACAAGAATACAAGCCACGTTTGCTAGTCAATATTGCGACACTGACAGGCTCAGCAGTGCGTGCGCTTAGTGATGAGTATGCAGCTGTGATCACACGTGACTTTGCGCTTGCACAACGAATGATGAGTATTGGTGAGGCTTCTGGTGAGCACGTTTGGCCATTACCACTGCATCCTAACCACTTTAAACAAATCAAATCAGAGACGGCAGATATTAAGAATTCTGGCGCTGGTAATCCTGGTGCGAGTATTGGTGCAGCTGTCGTTGCAACGTTTGTCGACGAGTCCTTGCCTTGGGTACATTTAGACATTGCCGGTGTCGATTATTTGACCGAAGCCAACTCTGTTACACCACGTGGCAAAGCTGGCTGGGGCGTCCGATTCATGGATCAGTTGATCCGTCAAGAGAGCGAAACTAGTCAATAAGATTGCAGCGCAGTCAAGCCAAGTGATTGGTTTATGTTATAACCAATCACTTGGTTGATCGATTCTCAATAGCCTACATATAAGTGATTAATCTTTAATGACCAACGGAGAAATCTTGTGTCACAGACCACTCTTTTTGATAGTTTGGCATTTGCCGGCGATAACCTAAAGAATCGTTTTGTCCTTGCCCCTTTGACTCGCGGGCGCGCTGGCCCAACTCGTGTTCCCAATGCGCTTATGGCGGAATATTATAGCCAACGCTCAACCGCAGGATTACTGATCACAGAAGCAACAACAGTGTCAGCACAAGGTAATGGTTGGGTTAATTCACCTGGTATATATACAACCGAAATGCGTGACGGCTGGCGAGCTATAACTGATGCAGTACATGCAAAGGGCAGCAAAATGATTCTCCAAATGTGGCATTGTGGACGTGCCTCACATAGCGATTTCCACGCTGGCGAATTACCCTTGTCAGCCTCTGCAGTAAAACTCGAAGGCGACCAGATCCACACGCCTGAAGGTAAGAAAGATTACGAAGTGCCACGCCCAATGACAATTGATGATATCGACCGCACAGTTGACGATTATCGGCGAGCAGCTCAGTACGCTATGGAAGCGGGTTTCGACGGTGTCGAGATACACGCCGCAAACGGTTATCTTATCAATCAATTTTTAGACGGTCGCAGTAATCAACGTGACGATGAGTATGGCGGCTCAATTGAAAATCGTATGCGCTTGTTAAAGCGTGTTGTCGAAGCTGTATTGACTGTCTGGTCACCAGACAAGGTCGGTGCCCGGATCTCACCAAACGGCGTTTTTAACGATATGGGCTGTGATGATTATCAAGCGCTGTTCACGGCTGTGGCGAAAACTTTAAACAGTTATAAACTTGGTTATTTGCACGTGATGGATGGCTTGGCATTTGGCTTCCACGAGCGCGGCGAGCCTATGACATTAAGTGACTTCCGACCGTTATTCGACGGCTTAATCATCGGTAACTGTGGATATTCGCAGGAGACGGCCGAAACCGCCCTTGCATCTGGCCAAGCCGACTTGATTGCCTTTGGTCGCCCTTATATCAGTAACCCAGACTTACCGCAGCGCATGGCAAACGATTGGCCTCTAGCCCCTGCTGACGATATGACTTATTGGTATACGGATGGCGCAAAAGGGTATACCGACTATCCCACTTATCAGGCGTAGGTCTCAGTCAATACCAAACGCGACAGCTTCTCTAGGCAGTCTATCCAGCCGTGTTGATGCTGGTCGCGTTCGGCTTCGTTGGCAAAACCACTGTGGGTTAGCGTTAACTCAGTGGTTTCTTCATCTACAGCGACAAAAACCACATCCACTTCGGTGATCAGGGATTCCTCGGCGGTATCAGCCCAAGCCCATGAATAGCGTAAGTGCTCATTCTCGCTGATATTGAGGTATTGACCAATGAGCTGAAATTGCTGACCGCTTGGCTCTTGCATGGTCAGGCTATATTTGCCGCCCTCAACAAAACTAGACATCACTTGCGCGACAACGGATTGGCCGGGTGCAAACCATTGCACGAGTTTTTCCGGTAAAGCGAACGCTTCGAAAACTTCGGCGGTGGAAGCATTTAGGTGAATGGTAAGTGAAAGTTGACTCATAATCGGCCCCTAGTTAACAACCCTAAAGGAGACTATTATCGCCTCCCTTAGAGTTTATCGGCCGATTATAAATTTTCGCCAGTGATTTAGCCCAGTAGCTCCTGCATGCTTGGCATATCACTAAAGTATTGCTGACTCACTGACATAGCAGTGTCCATATAGAGACGCTCGATTTCTTCAGCCGACATAAATTGCTCAGAAAAGCCATTAACAACTGGGTCAATATGCAGCCGAGCTGCATTTACAAAATGCGCTATTAACGCTTTCACGTTATCGGTGCCCATCGCGATCCGCATGGTTGTCATAAATATCTGCGCTTTCTCCTGTTCCGCTCGATCAAGCTCCGAATGCGACGTCAGCGCTGGACATAAAATAATGGTATTGGTTTGACCGATGCTGACTTGATGCCCAAAAGCCGGCTCTAACGCATCAAAGAAACGCACGAAGGTGTCACGATCTAAACCGGCTGATTCCATATCAACTGTAAACAAACTGCACGGCCAGCCATGCTGCATAGTTGCTTGTGAAATAGCGGCATTTTTGTGACTCGCAATAGCGCTTGAATTCACTCTGAACGCTTCGTGTGATTGTAAGAACTGTGTGAAAACAAGCGTATTAATGACCTTACTCATCATACGCTGCGGCAAGGTTTTCATGCCGGTAAGTACGTCAAAGGCTTTTTCTGAGTCTAAGAATGCGCCTTTGATGTAATACACATCCCAAAACATAGTACGTGACCAGTCCCAGCCATTGACGCAATCACCTTTTGATTGAAACATGCGATACGCTTCGCCGATCACTACTCCCGCCGTTGTCGCGCCAGTACCGCAAATATCTTTAGTATAACTGTGAACTACATAGTCCGGGCGGGCTTGTTTGTCTGGATGTTGCAGGGGCTGCGCCAATACCGGCGTGGCCAAAGTACTGTCGAGCATCACCAATGCATCGTGCTGATGCGCAATTTTGGCAATCCCTGGTACGTCGAGTACTAAGCCATGTGGATTACACGGCGACTCAATGTAAACATGCAATGACTTACCGTTGGCTAAGCGCTCTGCGTGATCCTGTTGCGCTTGTTTAAAGCACGCTTCAAACTCTTCTGCGCTATAGCCATCAAACCATACCAACTGAATGTCCATGCGGTTTGCACGGGAAAAGTAGTCGTGTAGTAGCTGGAAAACACCGCCGTAGACATTGCGTGACACCACTAGCACATCACCGTGAGTCAAAACGTTTGACAACATTGCATCGATCGCAGCCATGCCAGAGTTAAAGTTCCATGCTAGGTAGTCCGCTGCAAATGGGCCGGCTTCCATATCAACAATCGCATTGGCCAAAGAAATATTGGTAGGGTTTAACAAGCGTGAATAAATCTGGTGCGTAGATTCTTTGCCTTGGAACGCGTCATCAACCCATTCGGTACAGGCGTAAATATAGGTTGCTGTGCGCACTACTACAGGCGTAGCTGAAAACAATGCCGTGACATTATCAAATAGCGGATAGTGCGATTTGCCCGCGGTTGTGTCTTGACCTGACAAACTTTGATAAGTGGCTCGAAACGGGTTTTGCAATGAGTCGAGAATTTTGGCGATTTGGAAAGACAAGAATTTCTTCGCGTTGAAGTAAGCGACTTTTTCTTTCTGGTCAATGTTATTAAGTGTCTGCTGGGTTATATCCCACAGCTGCATCACGTCGGCCTGACTCTGATACAAATGCTCGGCTGCATTTGCTAGTGCTTGGCCATAGGCTGAATCAGGTTTTATACCAAAGTGTTCCAATTGCTCAGTAACTAACTCGGGGATGGACTCGGCCTGAGTAGAATTGCGTTTCGGCGATAGAATTTTTGCATTCGATAATGTTGCGTTTGACATGGTTTATTATTGTGGTTGCCATTGAATACCCCTGAATATAATTCGTTTCAAAAAACTTTTAAACGAATTATATTCGCTTTGTGATATTTTTATGGATTCTTTAGTCAAGATAACTTTACTATGAGCGTTGTTAGTGAGAGGACACTGATCACAGGAATAAATTGCAATGCCCAATTTGACTATTCTCAGTCGTGATGTACAGCAGTACTGCGATGCCTTAGCACAGATATCTCTACCAGAATTAACTGTGTTGCAAGCCAGTGATGATCCGCAAAGTATTGACCCATCACGCGTAGAAATTCTGCTCAGTGAACCTGATCTGGCTGCCCAGGTTTTACCCCGTTGTCATCAATTGCGTTGGTTACAATCCACTTGGGCAGGAAATAAACCATTGATTGCAAAGCCAAAAAGAGACTATAAATTGACGGCGGTAAAAGGCATTTTCACTGTGGCTATGCGCGAATATGTGTTTGCTTACCTGTTGTATTTCAGTCGTGCAATCGACCGCTTTCATCCGCGCCAGGGCGAGCCTGATTTAAGCCGTCCAATGCAATGGCATCCACCGAAATTCGGCACGCTCGCTGGACGAACATTAGGGATATTAGGCGCGGGTAGCATAGCCTCAGGGCTTGTTCCTTTGGCCAAAGCCTTTGATATGCGCGTGATTGGCTTGAATCGACGCGGTCTGGCTTCGGCCGATTATGATGCGTTGTTCAAGCCCGCGGAAAAATACCAATTCGCTAAGCAAGCAGACTATGTCGTGAGTATATTGCCAGACACCCCAGCAACGGTTGGGTTTATTGATCAAGAGTTTCTTAAACTGCTACCCAAACACTGCGTGTTGATAAATGCCGGTCGAGGTAACGCAATAGTTGAAGCTGATTTACTCAAAGCCTTAGATGAAGGCTGGCTTAGAGGCGCTGTCCTTGACGTGTTCGAAAAAGAGCCTTTACCAAGTCAGCACCCCTTTTGGCACCATCCGCGAGTTTGGGTGACACAGCACACCGCTGCGATATCATCGCCACAGGCAGTGGCGCAGGTTTTTGCAGATAATTATTTACGCTATAACCAACAACAACCGTTAAATTATGAAATCGATTTTGATCAAGGATATTAATATGCGCAAGCAACTTCTCCGTATCGGGCTTTGTTTAAGCTTCTTATACACTTTTCAAAGCCACGCGAATGTAACACCTGCGGATCAATTTTTTGCCAATCTTTCAAAGCTCTGTGGTAAAGCATATGCCGGTACTATTAGCATTGATACGCCCGCCACCGGGGCTTTTGCAGATCAAGCGCTGGTTATGCATGTGCGCGAGTGTACTGATACGACAATCAAGATTCCGTTTCACGTTGGCGACGACCGCTCACGTACTTGGGTAATCGAAAAGACCCTTACCGGTTTGTCATTAAAACACGACCACCGTCACCGCGATGGCAGTGAGGATGATCTCACGCAATACGGTGGCGTAGTCACCGCAGCCGGCTGGCCAACGGTACAATCATTCCCAGCCGACCGTTTTACTGTTGAATTGTTTATCGAACAGGCAATTCCGCAATCGATAGACAACACATGGCAATTATTCCTTTATCCGGAAGTTTTCACGTATCGATTGATTCGCCCGGCGCGGGAATTTCGAGTAGATTTCGACCTAACCAACCCGATTGAGGCGCCACCCGCACCGTGGGGGTTTGAAGACTAGCCATATGCTAGTCTTTGCGCGGATCCGTTGCAGTTACTTCGATTCGATCTGAGTTATCACGATGGAATTGTAGTAATTGCGGCACATTGGATAAATCGTGCAAGGTCCGAAACTCCACCCAATCAATTAGACAATACAAGCAAATTGACGGGTAATGCCAATCATTAAATATCCCTTCTGTGACAAGTGAATCGAGATACTGCAAACTTGTATCAACGCGCTCACGCTGGAGTCGGAAATACATGTGATCCGCATTGGTGTCTATTTCAGAGCGCTCCAGCAATAAGATTTGTACCAGCGAATCATTGACAGCGTCGATAACTGTTAAGTGATTTTCCTGTTCCCAGCTAGGTTTAGGAAACGAGAATTTTTCCGTCAAATAGCGATAAATCATACGCGAATCAAAAATGATTGCGTCGCCGTCTTCTAACATGGGGATTTTCATCGCTGGATTGCGCGCCGCCAGAGTCTCGCGATCGGGGCCATCAAATATCTGTAAATTGATAAATTCGTGCTCGGTATTGGCTAACCAAATGCGCAAGCGACGAACAAAAGGAGACGTTGTTGAACCGTAAAGCTTTAACACAAACAAACCTCAGGCAGTGGTTATTGATTAAAGCGTAGCAGTTGCGCCACAATGGGCGCAACCACATTGGTGTGATTTAAATACTGAAACTCGCACCACAACCACAGGTAGTTGTAGCGTTAGGGTTATTAACTAAAAATCGAGAGCCCTCTAGCCCTTCAGTGTAATCAACAACACCACCAACAAGGTATTGCAGACTCATCGGATCGACCACAAGCGTTACTTCGTCTTTTTCAATGGTCATATCGCCGTCGTTTACTTTCTCATCAAACGTGAAGCCATATTGAAAGCCCGAGCAGCCGCCGCCCGTGATATACACGCGTAATTTCAGATTGGGGTTTTCTTCCTCAGCGATTAAGGTTTTTACCTTTTGCGCTGCGGCATCGGAAAACTCAATCGGCATAGCATTTTCTACAGACACGATTTACCTCTTTACTGCTGTAATAATTCAGCATCGTTAACTAGGCATGATTATCTAATACTTGAGTAATTCTATCAAGTATTGTGAGGTATATGTTAGTGCTAAATTAGGCGTCAACCAATGATTGACATAAGAGGACTAGCAGTACTTTCTGTTGGTAGACATTAACTCGCATTCACCACAATAACCTTGTGCTGCCGGAATGGGATCTCAATACAGGCTGCACAAAAGCTGTTCTTAAGCAGCTTTGGCCCCGAATTAGATGGATGGCGCGCCTACGTATGCATCAGTTTCCCAAAGTGGTACCGTGGATAAACTGTGTTTGTAGCTGCCAGAGGTCTCCTTTGTTGAGTATGACACGTACATTAACGTTTGCGATTCATGATCCAAAATGCGTCGCACCTTCATGTTTTTGAAAAATACGCTTTTAGATTTAGTAAACACAATTTCACCCGAATCGGATTTATCAATAGCGGCGATCATAGCCGCTGTGATTGGTCCCGTTTGTCGGCAAGCAATTGAGCTATCCGACGGATCGGCTAGGTCTAGGTTGGCCTCAATACTGGAAATATGACAGGTTACGCCAGTCACTATTGGATCTTGCAACGCGTCAATCTTAATGTCTTTTGTGGTAAAAATACCCAGCGACACATCACCGACTTCGCTATCAGAGCACGCCAATAAAGCCAATATACTCAACAACACAATCAATAAACGCAATGACATAATTCTCTCTTTGTATTATCTGATGTTAATGTAACTTACAGGATGACAAATTATTGCAACTCTATTTCACCGTTATCGGTAATATTGATATCGAGAGTGCGGCTGTAACTGCCACGTACTCGACGAAACTGGCGAATATCGGTGCTTATTTGTAACCGCTCGGGCACAAAATCAGCTGGTAAGGTAAACACAATATCCATAGTTTGAAAGTATCTGAAGCTGTAATCCATTTGACCGTCGTTACCGACATCTTGTCGATTGAGATTAATACTTGCTGGCTGGCCATTTTGACTGCCGGATATCACTAAGTTCAAACGACCATTGATCGTCCCCTTTACGCGGGTTTGTTGAATCAATACCATGGACAAAGTGTAGTACCCTTCGCTCGCAGCGGCTGTTATTTGCACACCATCGGCACTAAATCCTTGCTCACTCAATTCCGGCGCGACAACATTCTGATAAAAAGTGACTTGCTCTTTCAATGCGCGCTCGCGCTCTAAACCATCGCGAATTCTCTCATCCAAAGCTTCGTTGGCCAATTTAGCAATTTCAAGTTGCGCACTTAACTCATTAGAAGTGGTCACCAAGCGCTGGTTTTCTGCGGCTAAATTTGCAGCGGTGTTTTGGCTTATCGCCAATTGACGAGAGAGGTAATCAAAGCTGAGTTGCGCCAATTGAAAACCGATGTAAAGCATCACCAACATAACCAAGACGATAACCAAGGTGTATCGCGTTTCACTCAATTGTGTGCGTAACTGCTGTAAATTCATTGTTTATTTTTTTCTAAAAGATACCGAACACTATTAAATACAAGCACTTGTGGTATTCTAAACACCTCGACTCCGGCATAGAATCAAGATGACTCTTCAAGCACTGCGACACGAACTTGCTCATCCTCGCACCAGCGTTCAGTTGTGCGTATTGGGTATCGTGGCGGGTGTTAGTGCAGCATCGGTTATTATTTTGTTCCGATTGTGCTATGAATGGCTACAATTGCAAGTGCTAAGTGAATATGGTGATTACTCCGGCACTGATGCTTGGATCCGTTTAGTTATGCCATTGGTTGCTGTGGTAGGAATCTTATGCGTCGCCTATTTGACCGGTTTTCGCCATTATCGCTTGGGGATCCCTTTTGTTATTCATCGGGTTAAGTACCACTTTGGCCACATCCCTTTTCGCACCACTATTAATCAGTTTCTTGGCGGCATGTTCGCGCTGGCCGGCGGCTTTTCAGTGGGTCGTGAAGGACCTTCTGTGCATCTTGGAGCAGCAGGTAGCAGCTTTATCGGTCAATGGCTAAAACTGCCCTATAACAGCATTCGAATCCTTGCGGGTTGTGGTATTGCTGCAGGTATTTCAGCATCATTTAACACGCCTTTTGCAGCCGTCATCTTTGTCATGGAAGTTGTTCTGCGGGAATACAAAATTCATATTTTCGTACCGGTGATGTTAGCCGCTGCGTGTGGTTCATTGTTAACCCGGGCCGTGTTTGGCGAATTCAATGAGCTGGCGTTTTTAACCTTTGCGGATTTCAACCCTTGGCTCAATGCCTACTTAGTTGTACTTGGGATCTTACTCGGTTGCTTAGCCTCGTTATTTAATCGCAATTTAATGTTAGTTATGCGTTTTTTCCGACCTGTGCGAATGCATTGGCGTTTAGTCTTAGCCGCAGTGATTACCGCTAGTGCTGGCGCACTGGTACCTGACGCTATGGGCGCCAGCTTTGAAACCGTTGATCAATTGTTTGAGCGCGACCCAGGCGTGGTATTGCTCGGCGTCGTCGTCATCGTCAAATTCTTGCTAACCATTACGGCAATTGGCTTAGGTGTTCCAGGCGGAATAATGGGGCCGGTCATGGTGTTGGGCATGCTCGCCGGTGCACTATTACTAATACCTATAAGCTATCTAACTAACACCGAAGGACTTACCAGCAGCTTTGCATTATTAGGCGTTGCCGGCATGTTAACCGCAGTTCTGCACGCTCCTTTAGCAGCGTTATCGGCAGTAATGGAGTTATCCTACAGCCCCCAGATCATTCTTCCTGCGATGCTGGTAATTGTGCCGGCCTACGTTACCTCTACTCAGTTCCTGAAAAATCGTTCAATTTTCATTCAGCAATTAGATTATCAAAAGCTCCCTTACGCCACTTCGTCGGTTCGAGAGGTACTGCAAAAAACCGGTGTCCTCGCTGTGATGGATCAAGAGTACAAGTTGTTTTACGATGCACCAGACAAAGCGATTTTAGCCTTCTTAGATAAAGCGCCTACACACCCTGTGGTGCAACGTTCTAGCTTTGAAATTGATGTGCAATATATGCTGGTAGAGTACAATGTCTCATTAGAGCACGACGCTAACCCATTGACCTATACATCAATGGCTGGGCTATCCCATCAAGCAACCTTGTCGGAAGTATTTGAAAGTTTGCAGTCAGCGCGAAGCGGTGCCGTATATATATATCAAGATACGCATGATCAGTTACTCGGCGTGATCACCTGGAATATGCTGCAATCTTACTTAATGAAAGAGCAATACTGAGGTAACAAATGTCAATCCTGTGGTTAAAAGCATTACATATTTTCTTTATGTTGGCTTGGATGGCCGGGCTATTCTATTTACCCCGTTTGTTTGTCTATCACGCCAGTACTGACAATGCCCAAATAAAAGCGCAATTTTGCGTTATGGAACGTCGTTTGTGGTGGTTCGTTACACCTTTTGCTGTGCTCACTGCCGTTTTTGGAATTGCGTTGATCGTTAGTTATGGCATGGCATGGTTTAAAGCCTCACATTGGCTTCATATTAAATTGTTATTATTACTTGCGATTTATGTATATCACTTCTATTTATTAAAGGTACTGAAGAATTTCGCATCGGGTAAACCCGCAAGAAAACCTATTTTTTATCGAGTACTGAACGAGGCACCAGTGTTGTTAATTTTAGCCATCGTTGCATTGGCAGTGTTAAAACCCTAGGCGACAACCAACATCAGGAAAAACTGGAACAAGATATGGACGTCAACAATTCACATTTAAAGCGCCTAATTGACAAAACTGACGATGCCTTCAAAGATTTAATGCGTGAACCACAGTCGTCCGATCTAAATCAGGCATACGAGGCCGCAAAAAACGAACTCAATCGCTATTTGGTTTCCATTCGTTCGCAAGTGAAAAGTACTCAAACACAAAATGACGAACGCTAGATCATCCATCAGATATACTCTTTGATTAACGCGCTGGCTGAAAGTTAATTTCTGCACTACGCTATAAGCGGGCACTCTTTGAATTACGTAGGATTGAATGCTAGCAAACTACCCATTCGTTTGGTTACAACGAGTCGCATCTACAGTGCTTCTAACATTAGGGTTAAATACCCACGTGCTTGCCGATGATAGAGTCATTAGAGTTGCTTTTCTGACTGCCGACCCCGTTCAAATAGAGGCTCTCGACCTCTGGTCAAAACGATTTGAGATTGCCAACCCCGGTTACGTGCTCGATGTAAGAGCCTACAGTGACGCCAGCTTTAAGCGAGACTTAAAGTTCTGGCTCGACAACGGACAATTCGATGTAATTCATTGGCAAGCCGGACGTCGACTTACCGACTTAATTGAGCAGCAATATTTAACGTCAATGGAAGAAATTCTTGAAGCTGACTTTATGGCAACTCATTTGCCCGCCAATATACTCGAACAGGTTCAAACTGATAACAAAGTGTTTGCAGTTCCATTTGCTCAATATTTGTGGGGCTTCTATTACAACAAAGATCTATTCAAGGCTCTGGAACTAACACCGCCAGAGACATGGGCGGACTTTCTCACTATTTGCAGTACATTGAAGAGCAATGGTATTGCTCCATTGGTCCAACCCAATATCGAAGGCTGGGAAACCCAAGGTTGGCTCGATTTTATCACCATGATGATAGGGGGTGCGCCATTACGCCAAGCGCTGGTATCTAGACAACCACTTAGTCAAACTATGAGTGATAACGTCATTCAAACTTTTGGTTTCTTGGTAGATAACGGTTACTTCTTTTCGGGGGCAAATGAATGGCGTTGGCAACAAGCTTTTCCAATCATTGGTCGAGAGTTGGCAGGGATGACTTTGACCGGACAATTTGCCGAAAAATTCATTAGCCCAGAAATTACTCACAAAATTGGTTTTTTTCCATTTCCCGATAGTGTGAACAACGGAACAGTAGCACCGCTCGATGTCTTTATCGTTCCCAAAGGTACGGAAAACTCTGACAATATTGCTGTACTTTTTGAATTTCTAATGCGGCCAGATGTGGCAAGCAAATTTGCGTTAGACCTCGGGTGGCTGCCGGTGGATTTGGTAAATTATACATCGTTTGCATCAGATGAGAGAATTGACGTGGCAGTTGATCACCTCATAAATGCTCGTACCATTCGACAGTATTTCGATCGCGATGCCGAGCAAGCCTACGCCAAACAAGTGCACTCCGCCATTCGCTCGGCGATTGCAACGGGTGATAGTGACTACTTACTATCCATCATGCAACAATAACCGTGGACACTCGCTCTTTCAGTCTAAGCGCTTAGTAAAGGATTCAAATTGATTGGGTAAGTAGCTAGCCAGCGTGTCGGCGAGCGCTTGATACTCTCCCAAAGCACGTGGAAGTGTTTTTGCCACTGCCGGCAAACTCTGCTGCAAGGCGGTATCTCCACTGGCGATCGCAGATGGATCTGCAAGTACTGAAAACACTTTTAAACAATGTTTTAACTGTTGCGCAGCCTCTTCAGCTTGTTGCTGCGAACTACTTTGCATTAACTCCCAAGCCTGCTGCCAAAGTGGCTGCAATTGCTGATGAGCAAATAAGAAGCCTGTCAACCATTGGGCTTGTTTTGAGCCGGCACCAAGGGATAAATCGAAGTTGTAATCTTCAGGTAGGAGTACCTTACTTTCGCGCATATTTGCCAACGTTTCTCGCAGCGCGTTGATCAATGCTTCGGTAATTTGATCAAATGTAAATTGCTGTCCTGCTGCATCCTCTTGTTGTAAACCCAATTCCGGTTGAAACGTCCATGGCATCCACTGCGGCGGCAATGGGATCTCGGGACTACAAGCAGCAGCCCCAATTACCCCTTCAACAAAAGGTCTAGGTCTCAGCAGCGCGGCTGCATGACGGTTTGTGTAGAGCGTATGTAATGCCGACAACAAGTACTCCTTAAATGCGCGAGGTTTACAGCAAGGGTAGAATCACCGTAAAGTGAGCAATTTAACTATCAATAAGGACCTATCGTGACGCAATCCACCTCGGCAAGCAAGTCAGAAAACCGCTACGCAGCATGGCTAGTCGCTGCTGCTTTTATTGGCCCGGGGACGGTTACAACTGCGAGTATTGCCGGTGCGCAGTTCGGCTACCATGTGCTTTGGGCGTTGTGCTTTTCAATCGTTGCCACCTGGGTTCTGCAAGATATGGCCGTGCGCCTGGGTGTCAGCACTAAGCAAGGACTGGCAGAAGCTATTCAGCAAGCGTTTCAAAACCGCGGCTTACGGCTTGCCGCAGTGGCTTTAGTCATTGCGGCCATTGGCATTGGCAATGCCGCCTATGAGGGAGGCAATATCACCGGGGCTGCACTTGGGCTTAGTCAACTTACAAACATGTCTATACCGCTATGGGTTATGTGTCTATCGGTGATTGCCGGTGTACTTCTTTGGTTTGGGCAATCCGGTCTGATAGAGCGAGTACTGGTTGGCTTAGTTGGCGTGATGAGTCTTATATTCATTGTCACAGTGATAGTCGCCAAGCCGGATATTGGCGCGCTCTTTACTCAGGCGCTCGCACCGCGTTTTGACAGTGCAACCTTTACTGTCGTACTGGCGCTAATTGGCACAACAATTGTGCCTTACAACTTGTTTCTACATGCCAGTTTAGTCAGTCGCTATGAAGGCGATAGTGAGGCAGAAATGCAGCGCCAACGACGCAGTAATAGCATCGCTATTTTAGCTGGCGGATTGATTACCCTAGCAATTATGACGACCGCTACTGCAACATTTTTTGGTAGTGACAAAAGCTTAGATGCCAGCAATATTGCGTCTCAGCTCTCCCCATTACTTGGCGATATGGCCGCCAATGTTTTTGCCATTGGTCTATTCGCTGCAGGCTTAACCAGTGCTGTCACCGCACCGCTGGCGGCTAGTTACGCAGTATGTGGCGCTCTTGGCCGCAAGCCGCAACCGCAATCAACCTTATTTCGCAGTATTTGGCTAACGGTACTCGTAACCGGTGCAATTGTCGCCAGTGTCGGCTTTAAGCCGCTTACCGCCATGTTATTTGCCCAGGCCACCAATGGTATGTTGTTACCCTTTATCGCAATCTTTTTATTGGTTGCTATGAATCAACGTCAACGCGTTGAGCAAGCGCAAAACAGCCTGCTTATGAATGCGCTGGGGCTAACTATTGTCTTGTTCACTCTGGCACTAGGTGCTCGCAAAGTCCTTGGTGTATTTTAGTCCAAGCCGTTTTGCAGGCGCAGGATGGCCATAGTCAAGTCTGCACGTGGGCAACCATAATTGATGCGAATAAAATCGGGCGCGCCAAAATCTGCACCCGGTGAAGGCCCAACGCCACGGGATTCACACCATCGCTGAGGACTCTCTACCCCTAAACCGCTACCATTGACCCAAAGCAAGAAAGTCGCTTGAGGAGACAATGCTTCTAACCCCTGAATAGCGTTGATTTGCTCGACAAGATAATCGCGATTGCCGCGCAAGTAGTTGAGTAACTCACTATGATAATCGTCGCATTGCGTAAACGCGGCCTCTGTAGCCACTAAGCCAAGGATGTTTACCCATGGCAACATGCCTTGGGCTGCCCGCGAGAACCGTCGACGGACTTGGGCGGATGGAATGATAGCAAAGGCTGCTCCGAGACCCGCAATATTAAAGGTCTTACTAGCGGCCATTAACGTAATGCTGTGTTCTTCTAGGCCAGCATAACTGCCTGCGGGTATATGCGCAGCCCCCGGCTCTAATAATAAATCGCAGTGAATTTCATCTGAGCACAACAACACATCATTGCTGCGGCAAATGGTTTTTATTTGCTCCAGTTCAGTGTCACTGAGTACGCTACCAACTGGGTTCATTGGATTACACATGATGAATAAGTGGCAGTTAGGGTCTGCGGCGTATTGTTCCAACTTGTCCATGTCGATAGTCCAGCGACCATCGACTTCTATTGTTGGTACTTCTAACCGCTCTGCACCATGTAATGCGGGCGCTGCCAATAATGGCGGATAATTTGGGGTTTGCACAATGATCTTATCCCCCGGTTTTGACCATGCTTTGCAAGCAACATTAAACGCTGGTACTACGCCAGGTGTCCATACAATCCATTCGCGCTCTATTTGCCAATTGTGTTTATCGCGCAACCAGCGCACCACAGCTTCGTTGGCGCCGTCGTGTTGGGCGGGTAAGGTATACCCTAAAATGCCTTGCTTCACTTCGCCATTGATGGCCTGAAGAATTGGCTCAGCGCAGCGGAATTCGGTATCAGCTACCCACATTGGCAAAATATCTTTGCCCGCGTACTTTTTCCATTTAAAAGCGTCTGTGTTGGCTCGCTGGCTTGGCAAGTCAAAATTCATGGGGATTCCTTGTGCGAATTAGTTTCTAGACGCGACCAGCTCGTCTAGCTTTTTAATCAGATCATCGGTGACAAATGGCTTAGCGATAAACGCATTAGCACCTTTTTGGCGCGCTTTGATGACACTCTCTCTCGTTGCATTGGCGGTTAACATAAGGAATAGTCCGTCAGGATGTACCGCTCGAAAAGCTGCTAATACGTCGAGACCATCTTTTTCCGGCATCATTAAGTCGCTGACAACCAAATCGATAGAGTTACCTTGATTCTCGAGGGCTTTGAGAGCAGCAGTGCTTTTAGGAAATGCCCAAACTTGACCCGTCGTGTATTCCTCAAGAACAACAGAAAGTAACTCTAACGTGACCAGGTCATCGTCTACTGCCAAGATGTTGATGGTTTGTGCGCTCATTCGAATAATGATTGATGTAATACAGTGACGATTTCCGCACTGTCAGTTTCGTTAACCAAAAATGACATATTATGTGGGTTAGCGCCAAAACAAATCATACGTAGATTATAGTCTGAAATTGCGGCAAAGATGCGACTCGAAACACCTTTTGTTGTTTGCATGTGATTCCCGACTACGGTCACCAAGTCGAAGCCCTTTTCTACTGTGACTTCACTCATCGTTTCCAATTCTGCAATCGTCTGTTTATTCAAACGTTCTGCAACCGAATTAGGAGGATTGTCCAACGTAAATGAGATCGCTATTTCCGAGGTTGTCACCAGGTCCACGGATAACTTGTGCTTGGCAATAATGCCAAACACCTTTTCCAGATAACCTTGAGCATAAAGCATTTTCGGTGTTTTTACCGTAACCATTACCTGCTCACGGCGACGCGTAATCGCACGATATGGGGGCTCAACTTCACAGTCTCGTACTATCCACGTACCGCCTTTCTCTGGCTCACTGCTGGAACCGACAAATACCGGGATATCCGCACGCAGAGCCGGCTCCATGGTAGCCGGATGCAGTACCTTGGCACCAAAGGTAGCCATTTCGGCGGCCTCTTCAAAGCTTAACTCTGGAAGCGGGCGTGCGGCTTGGGTAATGCGCGGGTCGGTGGTGTACACACCAATCACATCGGTCCAAATCTCACAACTCTTGGCATTTAAAGCTTCCGCTAATAAAGCCGCAGTAAAGTCTGAGCCACCGCGACCTAAGGTCGTAGTATTACCATTACTATCAGCCCCAACAAAACCTTGTGTTACCAAAACAGAAGTTGCCAAGTCGGGCGCCATAATCGCTTTTGCTCTAGTGTTAATTTCGTCTAGCTCAGGGCTGGCCTCACCGTAGGTGTCATCGGTAATCAACACTTTACGGACGTCAAAATTAAGTGCCGGTATGCCTTGCTGCTTGAATACTTCGCTACAGAGTAATGACGACATCCGCTCACCCATCGACAATAGCTGATCTTTTAAGTCAAGGCGGTGCAAAATTTCTTCGTGATAAGCAAGTTCAGACACTTCATTGAGCAAGTCAATCAGCTTAGGTTCAATGCTTTGCACATTATCCAAGTGGTTTAAGATGTTGTATTCAATGGTTTTAATCTGTTCTACAACTTCCGCAATGTCGGCTTGAGATAACGGGGTAAACGCCAGTTTTACTAACAGGTTGGTAATGCCGGCCGCCGCACTCACAACGACTACCCTAGTCGCCGGATTTTGTTTAACAACCGCCGCACAATTTACGATAGTTGCGAAGTTGGCCACGCTGGTGCCACCGAATTTTGCAACGTTTACCTGCTGTGTCACTGTTTTTACCTCTTTGTGTTATTGGGCGAATTCGGTGCGCTTGATCGCAATCGAATCACCGACGCTAATGTGGTTGGCGGCAAACCAACCTTGATTCATTTCTAGTGCATACAATACCGGTGCTGAAGAAGCCACAGGCTCCAATTCAAATGGATACATGGGTTTGATATCCACGATCCGATTCAACGCATCAATATAGGCGATATCGAGCGGAACCTGAGTATTCTTCATCCAAAAACCAGCGTACCGTGGCCGATCAAATTTAAACAACATGCCGCAATTCTCACACAGCGACTCGCGATACATTAGACCGCGTTGGCGCTGATCAAAATTATACGCATATTCAACCACTAGTCGTATGTCACCAACACTGATCTCTGCTTCGCCAAAGGCGACGGGCACAGGCTCTTGGGCCTTTGCGACGAGCAGGCCCATACTAAGCGAGAGCAGTAACAGTAACCAGCCATAGCGATATAACTTGTAGTCATTACTCATAGTTTTTTTCCAAAAAAAAACCGGACATTTAGGATGCCCGGTTTTTAGTTAAATGACTAATTAATTAGGCAACGTTCAACGTTGGAATAATGTTAGCCTTAGCAGCTTCTTCTGCCTTTTTGAACTCATCCATACGGTCAAAGTTCAAGTAAGTAAAGATCTCTGAACTCATTGAGTCAATCTTACCCGCATACTCCATGTATTCTTCAGTTGTCGGGATTTTACCAACAATTGAGCCAACCGCAGCAAGCTCTGCTGAACACAAGTATACATTAGCGCCGTCACCTAAGCGGTTCGGGAAGTTACGCGTTGAGGTAGAAAGCACTGTAGCGCCTGCTAGTACACGTGCCTGGTTACCCATACACAGTGAACACCCAGGCATTTCTGTACGGACGCCAGCGCGGCCATAAATGTTGTAGTAACCTTCTTCCATCAACTGGGCTTTGTCCATTTTCGTCGGTGGCGACATCCACAGACGCGTTGGGATAGTACCGTTGTACTGCTCTAGCAACTTACCTGCGGCACGGAAGTGACCAATGTTGGTCATACAAGAACCAATGAATACTTCATCCACTTTGTCGCCTGCAACGTCAGAGAGTGTTTTCGCATCATCTGGATCGTTCGGGCAGCACAAGATTGGCTCTTTGATGTCATCAAGGTTAATTTCGATAACTTCTGCATATTCTGCGTCCGCATCAGCTTCCATCAATGATGGATTCTCTAGCCACTCTTCCATCTTACGTGCGCGACGCTCAAGGGTACGAGGATCGCCGTAGCCTTCGTTGATCATCCAACGCAACATGGTGATGTTCGAACGCAAGTACTCAGCAACTGACTCTTCAGAAAGCTTGATAGTACATCCAGCAGCTGAACGCTCAGCAGATGCATCTGATAATTCAAACGCCTGTTCAACCGTTAGGTTCTCAAGACCTTCGATTTCTAAGATACGACCAGAGAATGCATTGATCTTACCTTTCTTAGCAACCGTCAATAGACCTTGCTTGATGCCATACAACGGAATCGCGTGTACCAAGTCACGTAGCGTGATACCCGGCTGCATTTTACCGCTGAAGCGCACCAATACTGACTCTGGCATATCCAATGGCATAACACCTGTAGCTGCTGCGAATGCAACCAAACCAGAACCTGCTGGGAATGAAATACCCATTGGGAAACGCGTATGCGAGTCACCGCCTGTACCTACGGTATCTGGCAATAACATGCGGTTTAGCCACGAGTGAATAATACCGTCACCAGGACGCAGCGATACACCGCCACGGTTCATGATGAAATCAGGAAGTGTGTGCTGAGTGTCAATATCAACTGGCTTCGGATATGCTGCTGTGTGACAGAACGACTGCATCGTTAAGTCAGCAGTGAAGCCCAAACACGCCAAATCTTTAAGCTCGTCACGGGTCATTGGACCGGTAGTATCCTGACTACCTACTGTAGTCATCTTCGGTTCACAATAGGTGCCAGGGCGGATACCTTCAACGCCACAGGCTTTACCCACCATTTTCTGTGCAAGGCTGTAACCTTTACCGGTATCTTGTGGCTGCTCTGGACGACGGAACAAGTCAGTTTCGCCAAGGCCCAACGCTTCACGCGCACGCTCAGTCAAGCCGCGGCCAATGATTAAGTTAATACGACCACCCGCACGCACTTCATCAAGCAATACTTTTGACTTGTAGCTGTACTCAGCCAATAGTTCGCCAGTTTCAGCGTTAAGAATTTTGCCTTCCAGTGGGTAGATATCAATCACATCACCCATGTTCATTTTTTCAACGTCAGCTTCAAATACTAACGCACCGGCATCTTCCATGGTGTTGAAGAAGATCGGCGCAACTTTACCACCGATACAAATACCACCGCCGCGCTTGTTAGGTACACCCGGTAAGTCCTCACCGAAGAACCAAAGTACACTGTTAGTCGCTGACTTACGCGAAGAACCCGTACCAACAACGTCACCAACGAAGGCAACTTTGTGGCCTTTAGCTTTAATTTCTTCGATTTGCGCTAATGGACCGACTTCACCGTGCTTCTCTGGCGTTAAGCCATCGCGAGTCATTTTGTATGCTGCGCGAGCGTGTAATGGAATGTCAGGACGAGACCAAGCATCAGGTGCTGGTGACAAGTCATCAGTGTTAGTTTCACCCGTTACTTTAAATACTGCGGCAGTGATTTTCTCTGGTAGGTCAGAACGCGACGTGAACCACTCACCTTCGGCCCAAGAATTCATAACTTCTGTTGCGTATTTGTTGCCAGCGCGATGTTTTTCTTCTACATCGTGGAATGCATCAAACATTAGCAAGGTGTGCTTAAGTTCTTCAGCTGCTAACTCTGCTAGCTCGGAATCGTCTAGCAAAGCAACCAACGTTTCGATGTTGTAACCACCGTGCATGTTACCTAATAGCTGTACCGCTGCATCTTTGTCGATCAAATCACAGCTCACTTCGCCTTTTGCGATCGCACTTAAAAAGCCAGCTTTAACATAGGCCGCTTCATCTACGCCAGGAGGAACGCGCTCTGAAATCAATTCAAGTAGAAACTCACTTTCACCTGCAGGCGGGTTTTTAATCAGTTCAACTAATTCAGCGACCTGTTCTGCGCTTAGTGGTTTTGGCGGGATACCTTCGGCAGCGCGCTCTTCTACGTGCTTACGATATTGTTCTAACACTTTAGATTCCTCGTGGTTGATGTATCGAGGGCATACTGGTTTGCGCTCGATATGCAAAATGGGAGAATAAAACAGCCGAAGTATAACGCTTCGGCTGACTAAATTAAATCCGTGAAGCGGTTTTGTTTGATTATAGCCGCCATTCACTTAAGTGATTGTTTATTGTGGGGTCATTTTTAGCAGTGATGCATTTTCACCATTGGTTAGAATATAGACTGCACCGTCGTTGCCGACGTGAATATCGCGCAACCGCGCTTGCAGGGAATCAACCACTGGATGGTCGATTAATATTTCATTGCCGACAACTCTGACCCAATGCAAACGCTGGGTTTTTAATGCGGTGACTAAGAAATCCCCATTTAGCTGTGGGAATAAATCACCGCGATATAACACCATTGATGACGGCGCAATCGACGGTGTCCAATTAACCAAAGGCAAGGTCATATTCGGGTAATCAGAAAATGGTGATATGTTGGCACCACTGTAATCCTTGCCGTCGGTGACAACCGGCCACCCGTAGTTGGTACCAGGGCTCAGCCGATTGATTTCATCGCCACCTGCTGGACCATGTTCGTTGAGATAAATAGTCTGGCTAACAGAGTCAACAACTAACCCTTGCGGATTGCGGTGTCCTAGCGTGTAGATAAAATCCTGCGCGCCTCCATCACCTGTGTAAAACGGATTATCACTCAAAGCCTCACCCCAATCGCTAATGCGTAGTACTTTACCTAACATAGAGTCTTTGCGCTGTGCATGTTCGCGGTAGTCAAAACCGTCGCCACTGGTGATCAACAATGCACCATCGGGAGCAAACAACAGTCGGCCTGCGTAGTGCACAGGGGTATCTTTATCTGGTGAAACTGCAAAGATGACTTGCCAATCATCAAAGCGATTGTTACTGAACTTAGCGCGGGCTATGGTTAGGCGGTTGGCTTCAACATCGCCAGCAGCGTAACTGATGTATACGAATTGATTGCGGTCGAACTGCGGGTGCAGCTCGATATCAAGTAAACCGCCCTGCCCCGGAACGAAGATATCCGCCGGTAAATTGTCATGCTCTGTGCGCTCTTGTAGCGCGTTTATATGTACGATTTTGCCGTTCTTTTCAGTAATCAACCAACTGGAATCGGGCAATTGTGTAAGGCCCCAAGGAGATTCTAGATCTGTAACCACGGGCTCAATTTTTACTGCTGGAAATTGCGCAGCAAGACCAAAGGTAGTTGTTAACGTCGCTAGCAGTAATATGCTTGCTGACATCAATGTACGCCGCATTGCACCTATTGCATACCCTTTACTATCGCTAAACTGTCGTTTCAGCATTACCTACACGTTCCTACAATATACCTATGTAATTGGCCCCAATCTAAACAGATTTCTTTTGTAATGCAAAGTGTGGCAGGCTATAGCCATTGAGCATTAGAACGAATTAGGAAAATGAAAAACGCACTGTCATGGATTTTCGCTTGGTTACTCGCCAGTATTTGTACTTTTGTATTCGCCAGCATTGCTCACAGCCAATTTGTACTGCTCGAATTAGTTAAGATTGATATCGCTATTCCTGCAGGCGAATGGCTGTCGATGACACTGAGTGACATTATCGGCTTAAGCGTTGGCTACGGCGGTGCAATATGTGTTGCAATGCTGCTGTGCTTCGGCGTGTTATCACTAATTAACAAGCGCTTCAATTTACCCGTTTGGAGTTACATCATTTTTGCTGCGCTAGCTATGGCAGTAATGCTACTGGCCATGCAGCCTATCCTCAACGTTACGCTGATAGCTGGTGCTCGCTCAACCATGGGCTTTATCGCACAGTGCTGCGCTGGACTGATCGGTGGTTATGTATTTGCGCGCTTGAGAGCTTAGTACTGTGCACCTCAATCGCGTTTTACATTCATTCCACAGTAATCCTGTTCCGGCCTAAGTGTTTTGACTCGTACAGCGCATGATCACCTCGAGCCATTAACGACTCCATATCATCTTCAGCCTTCAATACAGTCAAACCACCACTGAAAGTTACATTGACCAAATGCTTGGAACCCACGACCTCAGTCTGCAGGTTGTTGACTTCCTGCAGCAAGCGACGAGCGATCATTTCACCTTCTTCGATGCTTGTATTGAGCATTAATACGGCAAACTCCTCGCCACCGTAGCGGCAAATGACATCTTGTTCTCGACAACAGTGCACACACGTATCTGCAAACTGCTTCAGCACAAGATCGCCGGTAATATGGCCGTAGGTGTCGTTTATTCTTTTAAAATCATCTAAATCGGCGACTAAGAGACACAAAGAGTCATTAAAGCGTCGGCTACGCGCAATTTCTTTGTCAAGAATGTCAAAAAACGCTCGTCGATTTAATAATCCTGTCAACGAATCGTGTTTAGATAGTCTTGCATAATGTTTTTCAGAGCTCTTAACCTTTTGTAGCGCATCCTCTAAGCGATCTTTTGCGTAAAACAACTGACGGTTAATCCTGTAAATCCAAGTGACCAAAAGTGCCAGTACAATCCAAATCACAATAATAGCGCTGGCAAACACCAGGGGATTCAGTGACGTATTTCTTGTCAAGTAATCTTCACTTGGCACCAAGCTTATAGTCCATTTTTGGCCAATTGCGCTTATCGCACCAGTAGTGCTACTGCGGGGGACATCTGAAGAAGTCAGACGGACACTTTGGCTATCAACCCATATTATATTTTGCTCAGTGTCCTGCAGATAAATTTCAACGCCGCGCCGCGTCAGCAGATTAAAATAGCGACGCATAGTATCTTCAATACTAAAGACCCCTGCAATGTACCCTTTAATTTGTGCGTTTCTTGCACTCAACGTTTTTGGTACGACTCCATTTGCGTAAACGGGTAACGTAATAGCAAAGCCTATGGGTAGCGCTTCTGTATCAGGGGCAAGAACAATTGGAAAAAAACCAGAGAGTTGTGCATTACCCGTATCTCTGGCGATGTATTTTGATTTCATTCGCTCCTGAGACCAGGCTAAGTCTAAGCCTCTAGTATCATTTGCGTCTGTCTGCGTTGAAACAAAAAGTACCGGAACATGTTCAGGACGGTGCTGAGCCGCAATCGGATTACCATCACTATCTGGCTCCCACAATCTAAAATCTTGCAAGTAACGCTGTCTGATGCTCTCTTCAAATTCCGTTCTATTCACTGATTTTACGATAGGTTGCCATTCTACAAGCAACCAACTGTCGCCGGCCTGAGAAAACTCCTTTGCATAGTCATCAAAGCCACTTGGTGTAACTTCATCAGTCAACGCTACATATGAAGAGATGGAACGCAATTTATCAACCTGATTTTGCAGTTCGTTAGATATTTCGTCTAGCAATTGACCTAATTTCCGATCAAGCGCTCGTTCGACCTGTAATGCGTCTTTCCCTTTCAGGGTTGAATAGGTGTATACCGCAAGAGTTGCCGAGAATAAAAACGCAACAACGTGGAATAGCACAAACGGAAAATAGAACCGGCGAAACATCTTTTACATTCCCTTATTATCACTTTGATAATAGTTCGTCATACCACTACCTTCAAATGACATTTTTTTCGCCATTGAGTTTATCGCTAGTAGGCATAAACCCATCTTGGAAGCCGATTTCACTTGTAGAGCTGAATTTAATCTCAAGCGATTACAAGCATGGAGAATAATAGATAAATATAAATGTAATCGAATTGTTAACAGATTGCGTATATGCTGAAATCATTAAATCTTTCACTTATTGGCGCTAATTTATGTATCAAGATTTACTCCCTAAGAATGTTAACTCTCTGGCAGATTACATCGAGCACGTATTTGCACAATACACCGATGCTCCTGCGTATACGGCTTTAGGTCAAACCATGTCGTACAGCGACATTGAGCAGCGCTCTGCGCAACTCGCTCGCTATTTGCAACATGAAGCTAAGTTAGCCCCTGGCGATCGCATTGCGATTCAATTACCCAACCTACTGCAAAACCCAATTGCGGTTTACGCGGCACTTCGCGCAGGCCTCGTGGTCGTTAATACCAACCCGCTGTATACACCGCGGGAAATGCAACATCAATTCAGCGATTCGGGTGCTAAAGCCATCATTATTCTAGCTGACTTATTACCCAATTTAGAAAAAATCAAAGCTGACACGCAAATCGAAACTGTTATTGTAACTTCAGCTACAGAACTACTTAACCCCGCCACTGCGCCTGAAAGCGGTGATTACATCGCCTTTACTGATGCATTAAATTCAGGCGCGAATCTACCAGACTTTAGTCGCCCAGCGGTTACCATGGACACATTGTGCATGCTGCAATACACCGGTGGCACTACGGGGCTGTCGAAAGGCGCTGCGCTGTCACACGGCAATGTATTGAGTAATAGTGTGCAAACCCTCGATCGTTTAGGCGATCGTTTTAGAGAGTTAAAAGAGATAGTGGTGTGCCCTTTACCGCTGTATCACATCTATGCATTTACTGTATGCATGATGACGTTTTTTGCCAAAGGTTGTTTAACCATTTTAATCCCTAATCCGCGTGACCCGGACGCATTTATCGGTGCAATTAAGCCATATAAATTCACGACCTTTTGCGGTATCAATACCTTATTTGTGGGCCTTGGCCAGCACCCTGATTTTAAAGCCCTGGATTTCTCTGAACTTAAATTAACCTTGTCAGGAGGCACCGCATTAACCTCTGCAGCAGTCGACATTTGGAAGGCGACGACAGGTTGCAGTATTACCGAAGGATACGGCCTGTCGGAAACTGCACCAGTACTGACATTTAACCAACCTGGCGAAGAGCAAATTGGCACCATCGGTAAGCCATTGGTTGGTACCGACATCCAGATTTTAGACAGTAATGATCAACCCGTTCCGGACGGCCAAGAGGGTCAGATTGCCGCCAAAGGTCCGCAAGTTATGTTGGGCTATTGGCAGCGCGAAGATGCAACTGCCGAAGTCATGACTGATAATGGGTATTTTAAAACCGGTGATATTGGCGTGCGCATGCCCGACGGTGCGATCAAGATCGTCGACCGCCTAAAAGACATGATTATTGTGTCGGGTTTTAACGTATATCCCAATGAAGTTGAGAATGTTCTTACAGCGCATCCAGATATTGTCGAGGCAGCAGTCGTTGGTGCTAATGATGACAAGACCGGTGAGCGCGTATGTGCCTATGTAACGGTTGCAAAACCGGTAGAAATTGATGCCATTATTGCGCATTGTCGTGAGCAGCTAACCGCCTACAAGGTCCCTAAAGAAGTTCACATTATTGACGAATTACCCAAATCAACCGTGGGTAAAATCCTGCGCCGCGAGCTTAGAAAGTAGCGCGATTCCCACACCTATGAGCAAAAGTTAAGCATCACAGTGCCTAAGCACTGTGATGTTAACTTTGCATGGCATAGAATACGGCGCATCAATTAAGCACTTCGATAAATGCAAAATATAATGCCTACTGACACGCCCGAACACTTAACAATTTCCACATTTAGCCCTGACGAGATCAGCGCAATGGAGCTCATCTGTGGCACGTCTGGCCGCGCAGTGCAGTTAGCCATTGCAGGATTCGGTGGTTTGTTTGCAGCAGTTATTTACTTTGTCGTGCTAAGTCACCCCAATGTATCCGATACCGTAAAATATATAGTCACGGGACTATTTGGTGTGGCGATACTGTCGCTACTTGTCAGCGGCAGACTAAGAATAGGCTGGCCAACGATCATTACTGATGAAGACTATCTATACGTGATATTCGATCCGATGAAATCTGAATTTTTCAAAATACCCATCAGTATGGTGAAGCAGGTCGAAAAGCGCATGCTGTATCCAAACACGATGGCTGTTTCAGTGCTACTTGATGAAACGATGTTGAATGAGGACGACACTCAGCTTTTGCGCAATGGCGTTTTCCCTGCGGAAGACCGGATCCACGTGCAAACCGCATTTAACAGTCGCTCGCGAGTCGTCAATCGGATTAAAGCCTTGTGTGGTATCGCGGGAAAGGCTAGCAAAATGACTACATCAGATGGTGATAATCAATCAGAGTAATGACTGACAAGCGCGCGGAACATCGCCAGATGACGTGCGGCCCAGCGCTGCTGATAATCGTTATATGCATGGTTAGCAGAGGTTTTCACAATGACCACTGCGGCATCAGGGTCGATGTATATATACTGATGATAAATCCCTTGGGCCATAAACTCATCATCCCGCCCTACGGGCAACCACCACTGATAGCCGTAGCCGTAGCGAGAATTTGAGTTCGGGTTGTCACCTGGTTGTAAATGCGGCGCGTCCGCAGTTACAGAAGCGGTAACCCATTGTTCAGGAACTATTTGCACACCATTGAACCGCCCTTTATTCGCATACATCCAACCGAACTTGGCATAGTCGCGAGCCGTGATATTTAAGCCACCCAGCGCAAGCTCCATACCCTGATCATCAGACAACCAATAGGCAGTGTCTTGCATGCCTAAAGGCTCCCACAAGTGGATTTGCGCATATTCAGTTAAACTCATATTTGTTACTCTAACCAGCAACATACCTAACACTTGGGTGTCGATGCTGACATACTTATGATATTCGCCAGGCGCGCGAGTCGATTTTAATGAAGCGCTAAAATCGTCCAAGGAGGTTCCAAAAGCTATCGCTCTCGAAAAGCGATTAATATCGGAATTAAAATCTGCATAGTCTTCGTTAAAATGCACACCTGAAGACATCTGCAGGATATCTTTAATGGGCACAGCATCATAGCCGGTGCCGATTAGCTCTGGTACGTAATCGGTAATCGGCTGCTCCAAATCCGCTATCAAGCCTTGTTCAACGGCAATACCGATAAGCGCAGAAACAAATGACTTAGCCACTGAAAACGAAATATGCGGCTGATTTTTTGCACCGGTTTCTCCGTAGTACTCATAGACGATTTTGCCGTCGTGTAAAACTAGTAAACTGGTGGTTCGCGACGCACGCAAAAACGTACTGATAGTTTCTTGGCTGTCATCAACCGCAAACGCTAATTCATCGTCAAATGGCGCGTGGGCTTGGGGAAAACGGTAAGGCTTAGAACTCGGCTGTAAAGTAGTTGCGTTAAACGCTTGAGGCATACTGATGAAGTTGTCAGCAATCTTGTCTTCATCGTACAAAGTGATCGCAGTATACAGTCTTATGATGTTCGAAGAATAAAACCACGCACCGATAATCAATGCTAATGCCAGTGCAATAAAACTGACTTTCAGTGCGCGCTTTATAGTCATCAACCAGACTTATTCTGTGATGCCGTGAGCTAACAATTGGAATGCATACTCTTCGGCGCGATCCGCTAAGCGACCATAACGACCGCTATTTGCGAAGTGGCCAGCCCCCATATTCATGCGCATAACCAACAGGTTGTTGTCTGTTTTAGTATTACGCATACGCGCAGTCCACTTGGCAGGCTCCCAATACGTTACGCGCGGATCGTTTAATCCACCCGTAACCATCATCGGCGGATACTCGCGAGCAGTTATGTTGTCATAGGGCGAATAAGACAACAGCAATTCAAAGTCTTCTTTGCTTTCGATTGGGTTACCCCACTCTTGCCACTCAGGTGGCGTTAGCGGCAGGCTTGCATCAAGCATAGTGTTGAGTACATCAACAAAAGGCACGCCGAGGATAACTGAACGCCATAGTTCAGGAGCTTGAATCGTCATAGCTCCCATCATTTTGCCACCGGCGCTACGACCAGAAATCGATATATTGCCAGCACTGACATACTGCTCGTCAATTAAATAGTTAGCAACATCGACAAAGTCGTTAAAGGCATTCATACGCTTTTTCAGCTTGCCGTCGAGGTACCACTGATAGCCCATTTCATCACCACCGCGTACGTGAGCAATCGCAAACGAGAAGCCGCGGTCGAGCAAACTAATGCGCTCAGACGAGAACGAAGGACTCATACCCGCACCGTAAGCGCCATATGCATACAAAGACATTGGGGCTTGCCCGTTCTTTTCAAAAGATTTGTGATACACAATAGAGATCGGGATCATCGCACCATCGCGTGCTGGGGCCATTAAACGTTCAGTGCGGTAATCGTCAGAGTTATAACCAGATGGGATTTTACGCACTTTGCGCGTTTCAAACTCTTTGCTTGCAAGGTGATAATCAAACACAGTATCAGGTGTGATCATAGACTCGTAATTTACCCGCAGGTAATCTTGCGAATACTCGGCATTAAACCCGATCGAAGCCTGATAAACTGACTCAGGGAAGGTCAATTCATCTAGCACATTAGCATCAAAATCAAGAATGCGGATTTTCTCCAAACCGTTAACCGACGATTGCAAGGCGATGTGATCAGCAAACGTCCTAAAGCCTGTAAGGTATTGCTCATCGCTGCCTTCAATAATGGTTTGCCACGTCGACTTATCAGCCATATGAGGGCCAAACTCAGCAGCAGGGATCTTCACCATCCGCGAATTAACGTGTTGGTCATTAATCGTCATAAAGATAGCGTCGTTGGCAGCGTCGATTCGCGCACTTGCATTGTCAGCCTTACTCACCAATACCACAGGCTCTGCCGCTAGGTTATCGCTTGGTAACACTGAAATCTCGGTGTTACCGCTGCGATTAGAGTATTTAACCAACCATTTTTTATCAGACGTGATGGCAAAGCCCAAGAAGTATTGGGTGTCGTCTTCAGCAAAAATAATGCGATCAACTTCTTCGCCGTCGGCCGGTGCCAATGTGCGTAAGTTGATGGACTCTGTTTGCCAGCGCTCATCATTTAACTTCGAGTAGATAATGCCAGTACCATCGGGGGTAAAACTAATACCGCGTGATGCATTTTGAATATCGATGGGTAAAATTTCCCCTGTGGTTAAGTCTTTAACCACACCGGTGTAACGCTCATCACCACTGGTATCGACGATATAGACTATTAAATTGTTATCAGGTGATATATCCCAACCACCGAGAACAAAATAGTCGTGCCCTTGTGATAGCGCTTGCTCATCAAGAAATACTGATTCTTCGCCCGTCTCAAGGTTTTTGCGAATCCGCGTGCGATAATCGTTGCCGGGTTTAAATTCCCAGCGGTATTCGTAACCATTGCGAACAAAGGGTACTGAAGTGTCGTTTTCATCAACACGACCTTTAAATTCTTCAAACAACTTATCAACCAAGCCCCTATGTGGTTCAAGGAATGCTTGATAGTAAGCATTTTCTTCTTCGAGATAACCAATGACATCAGGATCATCGGTATCAGGATAGCTGCTATCGCGCAACCATTGGTACGGATCTTCGACAGTAATGCCGTGATGCGTAATAGATGCCTCTCTTGCTTCAACAGTTGGAGCCGGTGCAGTTAGCGCTTGCATGCGCGTGTATTCTGTTGCCACTGGCTCTCCTGCAGTTGTGTCGGTTTGGTTAGCGGGTGAACACCCAATTAATGCTGTAGAAACAGCAGTTGCCGCCAACAGCGTGGAAAATTTTCGCGATAACATGGTTACGTCCAGGTATTTATTGTAGTTAGAGGGGCTAATATACAAAAAAACGCCGCAATTGCGACGTTTTTTCAATCAATTGTCGAATTTTACCGACTAACCTGATAATTCAGCCTGATTGCGCTCATAGGTTTGCTTTTCACCTTCAACAAAACGACGCCATTGTTGCGCCATAGCCCGACTGTTGTTGTGCTCTTCGGCTTTCGCTAGCTCATTTAACGCATCGACATAACGACGCTTGTTGTAGTATGCCATCCCCAATATCAGGTGAGCTGTGCCTTGATTAGACAATTCGCCTTTCTCAAGCGCAGTTTGCGTTGCTGCAATGGCGTCATCCCAGCGCTCAAGATTTAAGAAAATCTGACCAAGTTGGGCATCTAAATCGCCATTGTCAGACAATTCTGCCGCCGCTTGCATAACCGGCACTGCTTTATCGTTTTCTTTCGCTTGTTGCCAACAAGTAGACAAGAACTTCAAGTTGCGTAAATTGCGTTCAAGCACACCCGAGTCCAGCGCTTGTTCCATCAATCGCGCACACTTGTACGGTGCTTCGTGGAAATAGTACAATTGTGCAAGGTTAAAGGTATCCGATGCTGAGGTCACATAACCTTGCTGATAGGCCGCTTCCATTAATGCGTACTGCTCAACTTCGCGCTCTAACTCACCGTACATACCCGCAAGTTGAATCCAATACTTTGGCTCATCAAATAGCTTAACCATCTTGATCAATACATCTTTGACCTTCTCTGGTTGCTTAAGCTCGTAAAACACGGCCCGCTGTAAAATAAGCCAGCCTTCATCGGGGATCATCCCCTCCGCTTCGTGGCCTTCGATAGCGGCTGTAATGTACTCTTCCGCTTCAGCATATTGCTTGTTCTGGTAGTAAGCCTGCGCCTTGATCACCAAGTTACGCGGTGGCACAGGGCCTACATTAAGACTTTCCCAACGCTCCAGCGCCTCAATACTCTTGGCGTAATTACCGCGCATTAAGTGCAACTGCGCCAAGCTGAACAGTGTTGTTTGTTCAAACGTTTCAGGGATGGGCTGTTGCTCGACCACTTTTTCAAACGATGCGATGGCATTGTCGTAATCTTCGGCGTTGTAGTAAATGAAGCCAAAGAAGTTATACAGCATGGCCAGCTCGTAGCTATTCATCGAGCTCGACTTTTCTTCGACCTCGCGCAGCACTTCTATCGCACCGGCGTTATCGCCTTCATCAGCAATGGCTTGCGCTCGCGCTAACTGGTCGTACACTCTTGAACGCAACGCTGGCGTCTTACGGGTTTTCTTTTCACTGGCTGCCACGTCTTGCGCGTGAACAGGAGCCATAGGCAACAGCGTGCAGGCACTGAGCACAACGCACACAGCTGACAATCGAGAGATAAATTGACTAATACGCATCATCTTACCCATCAATCTTAAAGGTTATGCGGTTTTGCACACCGGCTACTTCTGTCGGTTCGCCGTTAACAACACGAGGTTTGTATTTAAACTTCAAGGCTGCATCAATAGCCGCTTGCTCGAATATACCTTGTGGATTAGCTTCGACCACGATTGGATCGCGAACTGACCCTTGCTTAGTAACCGTAAACTCAACGATTACAAAGCCTTCAATACCCCGCTGCAGTGCACGACGCGGATAAACCGCTGCCACTTTAACAATTGGCAAATACTCACCATCGCCTGACTCAAGCGCTAGGCCGCCATCTAAGGCCACATCATTACCAACGTCGGCAGCGAAATCCATACCGCTCCCTTCGCCATCCGGTGATGAATTATCCATCTGTGGCTGCTCCATCTGTGGCGGCTCTTCCTGTGGCTTGGGCGGCTTGCGCGGTTTGCGGTCTTTTTGCTCGACCACTTCCTCTTGCTTCACACGCACAAAGTCCAACACATTGCCTTCAGGTGGCTCTGATAGTGTCATATCACCACTGGCAATAAGTACTTGCATAAGGGTAAACAACCCAAAGGTAACAAAGCTCGCAAGTACTAGTGCAATTAAAAAACGAGGCAAAGCCATAATTATTGCTCTTGAGTTGCTATCGAGACATCGTAAACACCCGCTTCACGCGAGGCGTCCATCACTTTGATCAAAAGGTCAGTCGTTGCTTTTTGATCAGCTTGAATAACGACGGTTCCCTGTGGATTTTCAGCGCGTAACCCAATAATATTCTCGGCCACCGAGCGAATATCAACGCGACGTTTGTTAATCCAAATCTCACCTTCGGCGCTTATCGCAATCAGTATATTAGCGCGATCTTTTTGCACTGCAGTGTTTGCTTCAGGACGATTGACATCGATACCCGACTCTTTCACGAAAGACGCAGTCACAATGAAGAAGATCAACATGATAAATACCACGTCCAACATTGGTGTCATATCGATATTGGACTCTTCTTCTTCAACTAAATTTTGAAAGTGTTGTTTCATAACTGTAATACCCTTTGCAGCCCGTTACACCGGACGCTGCATCTCCAATATATCTTCGATATGCATTCGTTCTGTTTTTACCTTACGCGTTAACCACGTTGAAGCAAAAACGCCTGACAGTGCGCCAACCATGCCCGCCATAGTTGGGATAGTTGCTTGTGACACACCGGCCGCCATAGAGCGGGCGTTGCCGCCGCCCGAAATAGACATTACGTCGAACACTTGAATCATACCGGTAACGGTCCCTAGTAATCCGAGTAACGGACACAAAGCTACCATTGCCTGAATAATTGGGATGCTGAATTTTAATTGCAGACTCGCTCGCGATACCATCGCTTGGCGGATCTGCTCGGCATTCCAAGAAGCTTTATCTTCACGCGCATTCCATGCTTCAACTAAAGACTTAACCAAGGCTTTATGACCGGTGAAGAAATAAAACACCCGCTCAAGGATCAGTAGCCACATGAAAAATATTAACCACGCGATGGCTGTTAAAACCCAGCCACCGGTTTCGAGAAAGTCGCGTAACGCTTCAAATAACTCGATCATGATTAAGCTCGCTCGGCGCGTTCAGCTCTCTCTGCAATAACACCAGCCGCTTGTTCTTGCAGGATGCTCACAATATTTTTGCTTTGCGTGTTAAGCAAGGCGTATAACAGTGACGTCGGGATTGCGACAACCAGACCCAATACCGTGGTAATCAATGCCGACGAAATACCACCCGCCATGATTTTCGGGTCACCGGCACCGAATAAGGTGATTTGCTGGAAAGTCACAATCATACCGGTTACCGTACCCAATAGACCGCCTAATGGCGCTACTACTGAAATCATTTTAACTAACACTAAGAAACGACTTAACTTAGGTACTTCACCCAAAATAGCTTCGGTCAGATGCAGTTCAAGTGCTTCAGTATCAGCATTTGGGTACTTGTCACGCACTTGCATCACACGGCCAAGCGGGTTGTTGTCACTAAATGTGTCAGATTTGAGCTGACGCTTAACTTTTGCGCTAATCATCATCAATGCGAAGAAGCGCCAGATGGCCACTACAATACCAACGATACCGACGGCAATAATGATGTAACCTACCAGCTCACCTTGGTGAATACGCTCTTCTAAGTTAGGAGCTTGAACCAATAGACGCAGGATTGAACCACGCGAAGGATCTAAGCCAAAGGCTACCGCTTCACCGTTAGAATTTTCCAAGTCGACAATACTCGCCAAGAAACGGTCAGCAGGCTGACGCAACAACTCAGACACTGTGCCTGTAGTACTGTTGTAGTCTAGGTACTTACCATCGGCAACCAATGCAAAGGTACCTACGCGAGTCACTTCTTTATTGACTTTAGTGCCGTCAGCTTCAACGACATCGACGTTAAATTTAGTGACTTTACCGCCTTCAGTCATTTCGCGTTGAATTTCGTACCAAACCTGCTCAATCTCTTCGATTGACGCGAGTTTCGAACTGTTACCCATTTGCTGTGCTAGCTCTTCTAAGAACTCACCACGACCTGGGATTTGCGCAGAAACAATTGAGGTATTGAATTTCGTTTTGGTGTCACCGGCAGAGTTCTGCAACGCACCAAATAATTCTTTCAATGAGCCTAAACGGTTGTCCAATGCACCGCGTAGATCGGCAATTTTAAATTCGTTTTCTTCGAATTGTGTTTCTAGACGTTCAGACGTACCCAACTCAGCATCGCGTTGTGCAACTGTCTCGCGTAAAATGCGGTCTTGCTCAGCACGGCGCTGCATAAAATCACGCTCACGCGCTTCGTTTTGCTGACTCTGCGCAAACTTACCTTGCTCTAACTGCTCGAGTAAAGCGTCGAGGTCAAGGGCACGCTCACCTTGTGCAAGTGAGGCGGTAGCCGTGAATGAGAGAACGACTGCCAGAGAAATATTTTTAACTAACTTTTTCATGGATCTCACACTCTTAATCGGTAATTGCTACAGGCAACATCATGACTTCTGGAGCCATTTGTTGTTTGGCGATACGCAAACCTTTGGCAATTTGACTGCTGTAGCTTGACGGTAATTCTTCCCACTGACGAGTCTGTTGATTCCAGCGACCTTGATAGCTGCCATCGCGCGATTGATAAAGCAGCACAGTACGGCCGATCCGCAAAAACTGAACGTCGCGTTCCTGACCATCAATAGTGTGTAAACCTGAGTAGGCTTCAACATCGTTGCCGTAGTTCATCTCAACTTCATACGCTTCCATCAAGCGACGAAACTTCTCTGATGGTGCAACATCTGCGCGATCCATCATGTCTTTCAAGTCGGCGATACGTTTTGCGCGCTCTTCTGGTAAAAACGGTACATCGAGTGCCACAAACTGCTCAAGACCTTCGATCATGCGTAGCATGAGTGGGGTAATTTGACGCTCGATAACACTCACTTCATCAATTGCGGCATTGAGGTCAGCCATTTCTTGCTCTTGGCTATCAATCTGACGTTGCAATTGAGTGTTGTATACTTGCAAGCCTTCGATCTCTTTATTAAGCGTTTTAAACTGCTGCAGTTTGTCGTCAATTTGATCGGTAATTTGATTGATACGCTGTTGTGAATCAGCCGCTGACTCATTTGTCTCTTGAGCAACTTCGACAACAGGTTGTAATGTCTGATCTTCTTGAGCGAATAATGGTTGCATAGTTAAAGCACTCACCATTAGTGCGCTAGGAAGCATGTGTTTGAACGTCATACGCGCATTTCCTACATAAACAAAAAGTCGGAATATCCGACTATTTAAATTTGCGGGCAGTATGCAGAAACACTGTGACAGTTTTATTACACTTTTGTCATTTAAGGGCAGCAAACCCAGTAATCAATGCTTGTCTTAAAATGCTGACGGTGGCACTCTTGAAGTGCGAGGACTAAAAGTATTTTGAGGAAATAAAATGAAAAAAATAATCGCAAGTATCGCTGTTGCACTGACGTTTAGTTTTGCTGCATCTGCGCAAGAAGTAAAAGTAAACCCTTGGCAAGACTGTGGTATCGGGGCAATGATTTTCCCTGACAACGGTGTAGCTGCTGCTATCTCTAATGTTATCTGGGATTTAGGTACTACCGCTGTAACATCTGCTTCTGCTTCTGAAGACAGCTGTAACAGCACTCGTGTCCAAACAGCTCAGTTCATCAATGAAACCTATAATAACTTGGAAGATGAGCTAGTTCGAGGTGAAGGCGTACACATCACTGCAATGCTAAACCTTATGAGCTGCGATGCTGCATCTCATGCTGAAACTTCTGCTACCATCCGTTCAGAGTTTGCCGACCAACTATTAGGTTCAGCTGACCAAACAACTGTAAAAGCCGAGCGTCTTTTCAACATCGCTGAAACTGCAACTGCAAATTGTTCAGCTAGCTAAGTTACCTTTTCCTCGCGCATATCCATAAAGGGCAGTTCCGCTGCCCTTTCTATCTGAATTGTAGGACATTCAATGGCCAAACTTTTCACAACCCTGATATTTGGCATTTTCATTGTAACCCAACCGGCATTGGCCATTGGACCCGACGAACAATGGTTGCGCTTGTTACACTTTGACCCAGAGGCACAAAAGAGTGAGATTGAAAACCCATCGTTTTTTATCGATCCGCAAGGTCAGATAGACCCTAATGTAGAACTCACGGCAACGTTGCGAGCGTTTCGCACACAACAACGTACAACAAACAGCAACGAGTTATTATTGTGTAAGTATCCTGCGCGCGCCATGTATTTGCGTCAGCTTTATCAGGATATTCCTGACCCTCTGCAAACTTGTCCGGCGCTGGTTCAATGGCTAGGTGATACACAAAATTTATCGATTAGTGTGGTCTATGCCGATGGCTACCTTGGAAACCCTGCGTCTTTCTACGGCCATTTGCTATTCAAGCTAAACAATGGTGAAGGTCGCGATCTACTTACAAACAGTCTCAATTTTGGCGCCCGTGTTCCCGACAATGAAAACCCGGTTGTCTATATTTTGCGGGGACTAACTGGGGGTTACGTTGCAGAATACAGTTCTAACCATTACTACCGCTATAACCTGAACTATGCTGAAGTTGAGATGCGCGACTTGTGGGACTATCGCCTCAACCTCAGCAACAGCGAAGCATTGTTGGTTGCCGCTCACGCATGGGAAATGCTCTTTACCGAGTACACTTATTATTTTACCCATCGCAATTGTGCGTATCACATTGCCAAGCTACTCGAAGTTGTAATCGCTGAGCGCTTAGTTGCCAACAGTGATCCTTTTGTTCTACCTATCAGTGTATTTTCGGCACTTGCAGACGCCACCACCAGCACAGGTGAAACAGCCATTGCTGAGATCAATCGCACCCCCTCACGGCAAGCGCGTTTCAGACATCAATTTAATCAACTATCACACGACGAGCAGCAACAGTTACGGGCGATTCTGAGCGGCGAAAATACGGCTGTGGACTTTGGGACACTAAGTGAAGAGCAGCAAATCAGGCTCATCGATGTCGGCTTGGAATATTTAAACTTTATCATCACACTAGAGCCTCAAAACGTGCACGCAAGCAGATTAAAAACTGAGCTACAACGTTCGCGGATCAAGCTGCCACCCCGCTTGATAGATTGGGGCACAGAAGACAAATCGCTGCCGCATACTAGCCATCATCCAACAACCGTTAGAGCAAGTTTGGGTTACAGCGACGAACAAGATGCATTTGCCACCTTAATGTTAAGACCGGCTTTCTACGATTTACTCTCGTCGGGTGGCGGAATATTACCTAACTCAGCACTGTCTATGTTGGCCACCGAAATACGCTTGCAACGCGACGAAATCGCGTTGTCGTCGCTGGAATTGTTAAACATTGAGACATTAACACTTGGAGCAACCGGTTTACCCGGTGACCGCGGGTATTCATGGCGCCTGACCTTGGGTAATGACCGCAACTATGTGAATGGCGTTGTCCCTAGCAATGAATTCTTTGTTGAGTCTGGCTTGGGCAAGGCTGCTCAATGGGGTAACTGGGTATGGTTGGCGCAAGTCGATGGGCGGGCACAAACACCGAATGCCGCAGGCGAGCGTTACTACCTTACGCCAAAAGTTTCTGCCCTATATGAGAACGGCGAATTTAAAGCCGTATGCGAGTTCACCTATCCAATAGCCGTCGACAGCTCTAATCAAAGGCGATTGAGAACCATGTGCGAAGCAAAACTCACCGGTGATCGCGATTATGACATGCGGCTAAAAATAGATAATCAGTTTTCAACTGAGGTTAGCTTAAGCATGTCGCTGTATTTCTAAGACAGGGAATTCACTACTGGTTTGTAGTCCAGAGATTTTGATGCTTTTTGTCAGCAAAAAAATCATGCGGCTCCCAATACTGCGGCACTAAGTTCTCGACATTGCTTTGCGCGCCGTCGCTGCTGAGACTGCTGACCAGCTCTTGCAGGCGTGCTTTGTCTATGCGTTGTATTTTTTTAGTATTCGACAAGAAATACAAATTGTGGTCGCGAGAGATAACCGTGTTTTTGCCAGAGACAATAAAATTCAGATTGCGCGATACCGTTCGCACTCTTGGCTCAGCAGGATTTTCCGGAAAAAGGCGATTCACAATCGCGTACTCATAACCGTCTTTAATATTGCCTTGCATGTCAGTAGCGATATAGGTAATGCCAAAGCCCTGCGGGAAATAACCAACCATATGCAAGAAGTTTGTCGCGATGCGCTTGTTTAATTGTCCTTTCTCGATCAACGATTTTATCACCATATATGCCTTAGGCAGGTCTTTACGCGAATAATCAGACTTTGTAGAAAGCACAAATGACGCATATATTTGCGGGATCTTGATGAGATCTCCCACATGATTCTTAAGGATGGTCGCGTCTTGAATCACTTCGAGAGCAAAGTTTAAGGCTTGCTTTTCAGCATGGCTTGGCGCGGTGCTTTCATCCTCTGAAGAAGACGTGTCGGTTGGTAAACCAATACCATTTTTCACGTAAAACAAGCTGTGCTGCAAATTGAGTTTTAACAATTGCTTTCTTTCGTCTTCCGCAAGTAAGCGAAATTCATCTTTATTTTGCTCTGGCCCCAACAACACAGATTGTGCGTCGGGGTGATAAAGACCAATGTCTTGTAACAATGCGGCTTTAATTAGCGGGATAGCAATTTCTCGCTGCCACTTGGCGCGCCAATATGCATTGCCGGAGAAGCGCGTCGAACTCTGCTGATGAACTTGTAAATAGCTATGTTTGACGTTGCCTTCTTTAAAAAGGGCGTCAGCTAAACGCAGTGATAATACGGCCTTGTAGATGGGTTTTAGTTTTTTATGTTGGCGGGCAAATTTGCCTTGATTGCCTGCTGTGATCAATAGCAAAGTACCGAGAAGCTTAGCACTTGCCGTATGCGTTTCTGATTCAGAATCGCCCTCGCTCAACGCTAACAGCTGCAACGCAAATTGCTCGATCCGATGGACTCTTACGCTGCGCGCCGTTTCAATAGCGCGCTCAAGGTTCTGCAGTGCCTGGCTGACAAAGGTTTTTTCATCCTCAGTGTCAGCTGAATCTAACGCCTCAAGCAGTGATTTTTTGTGACTCAGTTGCTCACGGTATTGAGCAAAGAACTCCATGGCATCTGTGACTACACTTGGTATATCACCTTTTTCGTTATAAAAACTGCTAATTAGCTCGCGCACCTGCGATGTGTACAGAGTATCGGTAGTGCTAACAGGCAATTCGCATTCCTCTGGGTTAAAGATAAGAGCAAACAGTATAGGCAGGATGTTATCGGGATACTACTTTTACACGATGAAATGAATATTTCAGGCAAAAAAAAAGCCGACGCATAAGGCATCGGCTTTTTTATGGGACTCGATTAATTAGAATTCGTACTTGTACGACAAGCTAAAGCCGACACCTTTAGTTTCAGACTGGAAGGTCAAACCTTCAAATTCTAACTCTCGCGATTCATCTAAGATGTTCTGTAGCTTGAATGTCACCGTGGTATTGAAGTCTGGATAGTACTTATAAACCATGTCCAATGAATGGAAAGGCTGTTCAAAGTTATCATCGAAGAAATCGATACCTGGAATAATAATGCGCTCACCGAACACGTTATAGACCAACGACGCGGAGTGCTCACCATTATCGGAGTCATAACCCAACTGCATGTTAACCACATACTCTGAGTGACCAGTTAGCCGACGTTTAGTATTCGTGATCGCGGCAGAAACGCCGGTTTGCTCTTCAATCGCGACTGGGTCTAAGCTGATTTCAGAATCACTTAAGGTCACGTTACCGCTTAAGAACATATTGTCCCAAATACCATCACCAATCACTTCAAGGCCTTGTAAGAACTCAACCTCAACACCGAATAGCTCCCCTGTTTCAGCATTCGCAATACGAATCAATGGCGGACCATCCTGCGCAGGTGATTGTACCGACTCAATCGGGTCAGTCATGTCTTTGTAAAACAAGCCTACCGATAGGTTGTTGCCTGCTTCGCGATACCATTCCCAACGAATATCGTAGTTCTTTACTGACGTCGTGCGTACTCCCGGTGTACCCGCAATTGGATTATCCGTTAGTGGATCCAAATAGGTTGCTGGTGACACTTCCCGCAAGTCAGGGCGAACGACGGTTTCACTGAAGCTAGCACGGACTTGCATGTTCTGGTCAACAAAGTAGGTCAATGCCAAGGCTGGATAAAACGCATCCTCGGTAAAGGCTAGCTGACTTCGATCAGCACCATCGATAATGTCGATTTGGTTAGTGCGCGGATCAAAAGGTACAACGGCCTGACGGAAATCTTCATAGCGCACACCACCACTGATCCGCCACTTATTGTCATAAAACAAATCGGCCTCAAAGTAGTATGCATCAATTTTTTGACCGGCAACGTAATCATCACCCGCAATTGTAGTATCACGAATGATTGGCTGGTTGGTAAATTCGGCAACCGCTAAGACGTCGTCACTAACAATGTCAGAGAATCGAAAGCCTTGCAGTAAGCTTGAATCAGCAAATGCTCGCGTATTGATGTCAAAACGGCGGTTATCAGCAGTACGTGACTTGGTAATAAAATCAGCACCGGCTTTAAACTCCATCTCCCACTTGCCCTCATACACAGGTAAGTTGAAGTTATAACCGTAGTTTTCAACGCGGTCTTGCAATGCCTGGAAGGAGTAGCGCGCAGCTGTTGGGGCATTACTTAAACTACTTTCATTTTGCACATCAAAGATGCCGTCTTCGTTCGCGTCTTCCAATATAAAACGCGATGAAAAGTTACCTGGTGCGTCACGATTCGAACGACCCAGTGAGTACTTCCAATCGAAGCCCATAAACATAAGCTCGGGGAAGGTATGTACACCGCGCAGTTGATTAGTATACAACTGACGTTCTTCGTAAATCACTTCGATGTCGCGTACACGCTGATTTTCAGCCGCAGAAACGTTGGCAGTTTCACCAAACTTTTCACGCATCTCATCACGCGTATCGTTCAATGCAACTAGAGTGTAATCAATACGATGGTTGCGTTTGTAGTCGATACCGACGTTCAGCAAGCTAGACCACTTGACAGATTTTTCGGTGGCTTGCACTTCATCGAAGAAGCGAATAAAACGAATCTCGTCACCGTTTCGGCTCTGCTGTTCGCCCAAAAACTGTTCAGATACTTGCGTACTGTTGTCGTAACCCGCAGTTAACAAGAAGCCGTAACGAAGATCATCGTTGTAGTCAAAACTATTACCCAGTGACAGGTTAAAACTGGCATCTGGATCAACACTGTCTAGCACAGGATCGTAGTTGCGCTGTACATCGCGAAACAGGTTCAATGCCGTGGCTTGATCAAGATTATCTAAAAAGTCACGTGCTTCCCAACGATTGGCAATACTGGCAGGTGCTGCACGGAAACCGTCGTCTTGACCTTCCCAATCATTACTTCCACCGCTGTATTGAATGGCGTCATCGAAGTTCTCGCTGTTACCACCAATACTACCTCCCACATTGAAAATAAAATCAGTTGGGATGGTTTTTAAGCGAATATCGACGTTACCACCACCGAATGACGCCGGCATAGATGGCGAGAAAGCCTTCTGTACCGATAGTGATTCAATGATATCAGACGGGAATAAATCGAGAGGAATTACGTTACGCGTTGGATCCGGCGATGGAACTGAAGCCCCATTTAACTGGGTGCTTGAGTAACGCTCACCTAAACCACGCACGTAAATAAACTTGCCGTCAACCAGGGTCAAACCGGTTACACGACGAAGCGCTGACGCCGCATCGCCATCACCGGTACGAGAGATTTGCTCTGCACCAAGGATATCTGCAACGAACGCTTGATTCTTACGCTCTTCCAATACGGCTGTTGCAGTACCTTTTAGACGAGTACCGGTCGAAACAACCTCTTCAATGACCTGATCTTCATCTTGCGCTGCCGTTTGCGCTTGGGCAACAAACGCGGCGGGTTGCAACAACAGACCCGTAGCAATCGCTAGAGTTAAGCGATTTAACGGAAAACGTTCTGCTGGTTTGCTCATTATTAACCTCATATAAAAGCGTTATTATAGATACAGCGCATCAATGGATGCGCTGCACTGTCACTAAAGTTGTTAATAACAAACCTTACTCAAGACCTACAGTCCAATCAGCTGTCCAGTTAGCGTCAGCTTTAACGCCACCAACAAAGTCAGCGTTATCGAAGAACGTATCGCCAGAGAAGTCTTTTGGCGTTGCACCGCTGATGCTAAAGATACCGTCAAGTACCACTGCTCCATTGGCTTCAACAGAATTACCCGCTTGAACGTTCAAGAACCAGTCTTCCAAATCAACATCGCTGTCACCGAACTTGAAGTTTTCGCCGTTTTCACAAGCGATAACTGAGTTAGTGAAGGTTGTTGTGCCGTCACCTAGGTTAGCTTGTGATTCAGCAGAACCTTCGATTTCAAAACACTCACCCATGCTCGCAGGACCAGTGATGATGAAGTTAGCTAGCTGTGCACCAGTACCTTCACGTAGGTAAACACCTTCTGAATCATCTTCACCGTCAAAGTTGTTACCGATAATAGTGACGTTAGCAATTGAAGGGTTAGACTGTGGCTCAATCGCAGGGTTAGAACCATCGTTATCCGCTTCGATAGCACGGTTTGCATCAGAGTCATCAGTCGCTTGCTTAATTACAACGTATTGAATGCGACCTTGGAAACCATTGTCCCAATCGATGCTATCGTCTTGAACGTCTGTTAATACTAAGTATTTAACGTCAACGTTTCCGCCGAAGAACTCAACACCGTCATCTGCGTTTTTGTGAACTTGTAGATACTCAACGGTAGTACCAGAACCCACACCACCGAAGGTAACACCGTTTAGTTCGTTGTCCGGTGCGATTTCAAAACCACCGTGCATAACACGTACATAGCGCAATGTACCTGAGCTATCGTCTGTTGCGTTACCACCAAATACTGCACCTTCCTGTACACCTTCTACTTGTAGTGAACAGTCACCCGTTGCCGGACATTTGTTTGATGGTGCGTTACCCAAGATAACCATACCACCCCATTGGCCCGCTTCTCCGCCATTACCAAGTACGTCATCGCGTGAAGTGAAGGTAATGGGTGCAGCTGCAGAGCCGTTAGCATTGATTTCTGAACCACGGCTAATCACTAAGTAATCGTTACCCGAAGCGCCGTATACTGTTACGCCAGCATCAACGGTCAATGTTGCGCTGTCAGTGTTGTCACCACCCACGAATACTGCACCTGAAAGTGCGTATAAGTTACCCGCAGTCAAACGAAGATCAGATGTGATACGACCAGAAACCTGACAAGTAGTCGTTGAACCATCTACAGGGGCAATTGACGTTGTACCCGCCGGGCAACCTGATTCAGTCACCACGACACCAACTTCGCCACCGCCGAAACCAAATGCCCAGCCTTGACGCCAGTCGTTGCCGTTGTCTAATGCACCAATGAAATCAGTCGCTTCAAAGAAACCATCAACTTGAGATGCATCAGTACCTGCACCTAAAAGCGGGCTTTCTGCAGTGGGTGTACCATCGTTGTTCAAGCCAACAGACTCTGAAACAAAGTTGTTAGATTGCGTGTTTAAGAACCAGTCTTCTAAATCAACTGCTCCATTAGCAGTGTCTGCTTTGAAGTTTTCGCCATTTGCACAAGCGATTACTGAGTTGCTGATAGTAATTGTGCCGTCGCCAAGGTTAGCTTGTGATTCCGTTGAATTTTCAACTTCGAAACACTCACCCATGCCATCAGGGCCAGTTACAAGCATGTTGTAGATTTGTGCTCCCGTGCCTTCGCGCAGGTAAACACCTTCTGAATCGTCTTCACCGTCGAAGTTGTTACCAATAATGGTAAGGTTTGCAATCATTGGATTCGACTGTGGCTCGATATCAGGTACTGAACCATCATTATCGGCTTCGATACCGCGGTTAGCGTCGCCAGAAGCGCGATCTTGTTCTACATACACATACTGCATCTTACCTTGGAAACCGTTGTCCCAATCGATGCTATCGTCTTGGATACCAGTCAACACTAAGTGTTTAACATTTACGTTACCGCCGAAGAATTCTACGCCGTCATCTGCGTTGGCGTGGACTTGTAAGTAGTCAACTTCTGTACCTGAACCGACACCGCCGAACGTGATACCATTTAGCTCATTATCTGGTGCTACTTCAAAGCCCGCATATTTAACCACTAAATAGTTAAGAATACCTGAGTTATCAGTTTCGTCAGTACCACCGAATACCGCACCTTCTTGTACACCTTCAACCTGAAGTGAACACTCACCGGTTACTGGACATTTGTTTGATGGTGCGTTACCCAAGATAACCATTCCGCCCCATTGACCTGCGCCAACTTCGTCACCAAGTACGTCTGCAAAAGACGTCATAATCACTGGAGCATTAGCGGTACCCATGGCTTCGATTTGTGAGCCACGGCTTACCACTAAGTAATCACTACCCGTACGACCAAAGAGTATCGTGCCCTCTTCAATTTCTAGTACTGTGCTGTCTTCGTTGTCACCACCCACAAATACAGGACCTTCAAGCGCCCATACCGTGTCGTTAGTTAAGGTAACTTTCCCGTTTGTGGCGTCTGCGTCGGTCAAACGACCGGTGAGTACGCGTACTGCAACGTCTCGACCGAATGCTGCTGAAACTTCATTGCTTAAGAATGTGCTAGCTTCGCCTGGCGCAGTGTCATCTGGCGTTGGTGTAGGCGTAGGATCAGGTGCATTGTTATTAGTAGTATTATTTACGACGCTGTTATCGATATCGCCTTCGCTGATGTTGATATCACCACCACAACCGGCTAAAACAAGTGCCGTAGCGATTGCTGAGGCTTTAAAAAAGTGCTTGGCTTGCATTCTTAACTCCAATACGAGAATCAGTTTAGTTTTAAAAAACGCCGAAAGATTACTGGAGCTAAGTGACACATTTGTTACAGGGCGTAATTGTCACAAAAGTTTAATAAAAGGCGCTCGTTATGCGTCTCGTTGTCACGTTTTGTGAAGCACAAGTAGAGACTTACAAGTATTTAAGAGAGGGTTTTACGCCTATTGGATAACTTTCAACTGTCGTTCAATCACGTCCGCTGAAACCGGGAAATAGCCATCGCGACTGACTAATTGTTGCCCCTCGGCTGACAATATAAAACGCAAGAATTCGCGTTGTAAAGTTGGTAGTGACTCACCCGGTGCTTTGTTGATCATAATGTACAAAAAACGTGTGAACGGATATTGCCTGGAGCGAACACTTTCGCCGGTTAGCGCTACAGCAGTGTCTAACGTAGTTCCAATAGCCAACGCCTTAACACCGGCAATTTTGTGGCCATAGGCTGCATAACCTATTGCGCCATTGGTTGAAGCAATGGACATGACCACAGATGATGAGCCCGGTTGCTCATTCACTGTGGAGCGAAAGTCCCCTTCACACAGTGCCATTTCTTTAAACAAACCATAAGTTCCCGATACGGAATTTCGCCCATACATTCGAATACCGTATTCGCCGCCTAGGTAATTAACATCCAGTTGTGACCAATTATCGATCGGGTGACGCGCTCCACAAAACTGGGTCGCTGAGAAAATCGCGTCGACTTGTTGTAATGTCAGTGCATTAATTGGGTTTTTGCGATCGACAAAAATGGCAATAGCGTCTACAGCGACCAACAACATTGTAGGCTCGTAACCATGACGGCGCTGAAAGGCAGCGACTTCACTACTTTTCAATCCGCGGCTCATCGGCCCAATAGTCGCGGTACCCTCGGTTAATGCCGGAGGCGCAGTAGATGATCCTGATGCTTGGATTTGAATTTTCACATGCGGGTAATAAGTTTTGAACTGTTGTGACCATAAGGCTAATAGGTTAGCGAGGGTATCTGACCCTACCGAAGTTATGCTGCCGTCAACGCCAGGATATCGATCATAGGTTGGCAAGGCTTGCTCAGGTTCAGCAAACACAGCCGTCGCCCATAGGATAAGAACTCCCGAAACTAGCAATCGCATCATTCCGTTACAACCTCCGGCTGTTTTATCAGCTCGGCTGAAAGTACGAATGCAAATTCACTGCCTTCGCCGACCACACTGGTGATATCTAAATTAGAGTTATGGTGGTTGAGTACGTGTTTGACTATTGATAACCCCAACCCTGAGCCACCGGTTTTACGCGAACGCGCTTTGTCCACGCGATAAAAACGCTCAGTAAGTCGATTCAAATGCTTTTCCTCAATACCATCGCCGTTATCGCGCACCGCAAAGCGCACCCCGTCTTTGTGACGCTGCCAATACACATCAATAGTGCCGTTGTTAGGCGTGTAGTTGATAGCATTAAACACCAAGTTTGAACATGCACTGCGCAGCTCAGTTTCAACCCCGAAAACCTCAATATCAGTATCGATGTGATAGTTGATCGTATGACCATGGTTTTGATTCAGCGTTGCAGCCTCAACTTTAATCGTGTTAAGCATTGCTGGGATATCTACGGTGTTCTCGTAAATCCGTTCAGCACTCGATTCAATCCGCGACAGAACCAGCAAGTCCTCAATCAAGTTGCGCATCCGCAGTGTTTGTGAAGCCATTTCTTTGAGCGCTTTGGATGTAAGCGGATCGCTTTGCGGATCGTTGGGCAATAGTTCTAAATAACCGTTGATAACGGTTAGCGGCGTGCGCAACTCATGGGATACATTAGCGACAAAATCTCTGCGCATATCTTCAAGTTGCGACACCCGAGTAACGTCGCGAGCAATCAGTAGCAGATGATCTTCGCCATAGCGCATAATCCGGTATTCAAAGGTTTTGCGTACATTGGCCGGCGACGGTACTTCGATGGGATAGCGATAGTTACCGGCATGGAAATACTCGATAAATTTGGGGTGGCGGATCAAGTTGTCTAAGCGTCGACCTGCATCATCTGGCCAGCGCAGGCCTAAATCGATGCGCGCCAAGCGGTTACACCAAACAATTTTGGCTTGTTCATCAACCACTACAGCCGCATCGGGGAGGGCTTCGGAGCCTTCGCGGAAGCGTTTTACCAGCTCGCCTAATTCTTTGCGCTTTTTGCGGTTGCGGCGCGATAGATGATATATCCCTTCATAAATGTGCTCCCATATGCCAATGGCAGTAGGCGGCGACATCTTTTTACTGTGCCATAACCATTTATTCAGTTTGTACAGCTGCCAGTAATGCCAGCCCAACAGCCCCAGAGCACCAATAGCCAAGGTGTTAATCAGCGCATCGAGATACCAGCCGAAGACTGCGAATACAAATAGATAGAAAATGACAATCCCGACACTTTTTAACCACGAAAATGGATAGTACACAAAGGCCTCACAATGTGATGGACGGCTTGCCTATTATAGCTTGGCTGAAAAGCGGTAACCAGCGCCGCGCACGGTTTGGATCATCGCATCGTGACCAAACTCGCCAATCGCTTTGCGTAGACGGCGGATATGCACATCGACGGTACGGTCTTCAACGTAAACATTGGTGCCCCAAACGTTATCCAACAATTGTTCGCGACTATACACGCGCTCCGGGTGTGACATAAAGAAGTGGAGCAGTTTAAATTCGGTAGGTCCCATATCCAGCGGGCTATCATTTGCCGTGACTCGATGTGAGATTGGTTCTAGTACTAGCCCATTAAACTCAATCGGCTCTTCCTTTGATGTTGGTGTGACGCGGCGCATTACCGCTTTGATCCGTGCGACTAATTCCTTCGGTGAGAACGGCTTGGTGATGTAGTCATCAGCGCCTGCATCCAGTCCACGGATCTTGTCATCTTCTTCACCTCGGGCTGTTAACATGATCACTGGAATGTCGCGAGTAAACTCGTGTTGCTTAAGGTTTTTGGCTAGCTGCACCCCACTGCCACCTGGAAGCATCCAATCGAGTAAAATTAAATCCGGATAAGGTTCTTTAATTTTGTCTTGGGCAATATCAAAATCTTCTGCTTCCTCAATATTAAAACCAGCTTGCTCTAACACTAGCTTTAACATTTCCCTGATTGGCGCTTCATCCTCAACTAGCAGTACTGTGCGTGACATTTTCTTCGCTCTGTTCATAAAAACGCCGCTATTATTGTTGTGCTATGTGACACTTTTATTAAATTGAATCAAACACTGTGTCAAGCACAAGCCGAAATTGAATATGGCAAACGTACTCACAAACCTTGTTTATTTAGCCATTTGTGCATATTCTTCAGGTACTCGTATTGATTGTTGCAGAGTATAAGGGACAACATGGCGCTAGGCTCACCCAGCCTTTCGAAAAAACTACTTACCCGAGTTTTTTCGGTCTATTTCGTATTGACGTTAATCGTGACGGTTACGCAGATCATTGCGGAATATGCGAGCACCAAGCAACAAATCGAGAGCGAGCTGCAAACTTTACAAAACACCTTTAGCATTAGTCTGACACGCGCAATTTGGGAACTTAATACGCCCCAAGCCATCTCTATTGCACAAGGACTGATGGAGTTGCCGATTGTTGAAGGCGTACAAATTCGCGATGAAGCCGGTACCTACGTTGTTGATTTGGGTTCTACCGCTCCACAAGTAGCTGCGGCAGTCGGCCTCGAAGGTTTTCGCAATCACCCCGGTGGACTATTCGGATATAGCTTCCCATTAGTATTTGAGTTTTCTGGTCGCCAGTCGCAAGTTGGTGATGTGACGTTGTATTCGAGCTTCGAAATCATTTTTGGTCGTATTGAAGTCGGGATTTTCTTTTTGATCGGAAATGCATTTGTCAAAACCGCATTTTTAATCTTTCTGTTTTTAACCGCCTTCCGAAAAATGCTATCGGCGCCTTTAGGCTCTCTTACCGAGCAAATGCAGAACTTCGATCCGAATAATCTAGATGACAGCAAAATCGATATTCAGGTAGACGATAATAACGAACTGAAGCTATTGCAATTGTCTTATAACCAAGTAATCGACGACTTGATTGCATCCCAAGAGCAATTGAGTCAAGCCCAAGCCGATCTTACCAAAGCGAACCGCAAACTCGACGACCAAAACTTATTGCTGGAACAAGAGGTCGCGAAAAAAACGGCTGCAATGAGTCAAATTATGCTTGATCTTGAGGCGCAAAAAGATGAATTACTCGGCAAGCAGTTGTCTTTGCGTCAAGAAATCGATAATCGTCAGTTCGTAGAGCAAGAGTTACGTAAACGCAATGACGAATTAGCGAGCTCAATGGAAACGCTTCAGGCGGCACAAAACCAACTAATCGAATCTGAGCGAATGGCATCATTGGGCGGTTTAGTTGCCGGTATTGCTCATGATGTGAACACACCACTAGGTGTTGGCGTTACTGCTGCGAGCTTCTTACAAGAACGGATAAAAACGCTGCAAGAGGCATTTGAAGATAAGTCCATTACACAGTCGCAAATGAGTAACTTTATCAATGAAGCAACGCAGACTTCTCAGTTGCTGATGAACAACTTAAATCGCGCGTCTGAACTGATCGCCAGCTTTAAGCAAGTAGCGGTGGATCAAACCAGTGAAGCAGAGCGCATGATTAATCTCGCTCGCTACTTAAACGAAATAATTCAATCGCTAAAACCCAGTTTTAAACATGCGCATCACGAAATTAATGTTAATTGTGACCCATCGTTGGAGGTGTTGTGTGCACCTGGTGCAATAGCTCAAATTGTCACTAACTTAGTTATGAATTCGGTGATGCACGGCTTTGAGCACAAGGTTAATGGTAAAATCAATATCGATGTCAAAACGGACGAAGATATAATCGAGATGATCTATACCGACGATGGGGTTGGCCTGTTACCCGAACATCTAGAAAGCCTATTTGACGCCTTCTTCACGACCAAGCGAGCCAAAGGTGGTAGCGGTTTAGGCACACATATTGTTTACAATTTGGTGACTCAAACATTGAATGGCCAGATTCATGCTGATTCTAAGCCTGGTCACGGTTTGCGTTATACCATCCGCTTCCCACGCCGCTAATTGTAGTAGCAATTTTTTCGCGGTTTTCGTCCCTCGTAAGCGCCAAACATGTTACCCTGCGCGCCCGTAAAAATTTGTGTATTGTTGTTCTATGTGGTTTAAAAATCTTAAAGTCTATGCATTAACCTCACCTGTTAGTCTCGAACCAGAAGCGCTCGAATCGGCGCTCGCTGAATATGCCTTTCGCCCTTGCGGTTCACAGGAAACTGCCACGATGGGATTTGAAGCGCCTTTCGCAGGTGCAGGGATGCGCGGCGCAGTGGCGTTAAGCCACGCAGTTAACGGCAATTATTGGATATGTCTTAAAAAGCAGGAACGCTTATTACCCGCCGCAGTTGTCAATGCTGAGCTTGCAGAAAAAGTTGCAGAAATAGAAGCACAAACAGGAAGCCCTGTTGGCAAAAAAGCTCAGACTGATTTGCGTCAGGAAATCCAAACTCGCTTGTTGCCACAGGCATTTACCAAAAACAGCTATATTCACGGGTTTATCTCAACCCAGCACGATCTAGTTATCGTGAATGCCAGTGCAGACGGCCAAGCGGAAGCTTTTCTTGCTCACGTGCGTAAAGCTATTTCCTCATTACCCGTAGTACCGCTAATTCGAAGCAGTTTGCAAGGCGAGTTGACTCATTGGTTAAGCAGCAAGCCACCCGCAAACTTCGAAGTCCTTGAAGAAGCAGAGCTAAAGTCAATCAATGAAGATGCTGCAATTATTCGCTGTAAGAACCAGGACCTATCGAGTGATGAAATCAAACACCATATCGACGCGGGTAAACTAGTACAAAAACTGGCAATTGAGTGGGATGAACGTATTAATTGTGTATTACAGGAAGATGGCTCGATAAAACGGGTCAAATTTACCGATGTCGTTAAAGAGCAAAATGCCGATATTCCAAAAGACGAAATTGCGGCTAAGCTGGATGCAGACTTTGCATTAATGTCAGGTGAGGTAATAGCGCTTATCAGTGCCTTAAAAGAAGCGTTTAACGTAGAGTTGGACAACTAAAAAAGGCGACTTTAGTCGCCTTTTTTATGCATTATGCAAATATCAGTTTGCCGTTATCACGCATTTCTTTGAATTCGTCACTATCCAGTTCATGGATATCAGTTAATGCACCGCGCTGAATAGCCAAATTCATCACGGCATCTTTCTGGCTCTCCATCTGGCCACTCACCGCGGCTCCAACACGGACGAAGTCTAAATAGCTCAACTGTGGTGGGAGTACACTTAAATCACGCCAGCTCTCCGATACTTCGGTAAACTCTTTCGAGAACCCCCATGCAGTCATGATGTTAGCCCCAACCTTACCGGCCATCTTATCGATCGCATCCTCCAGAAAAGTAGGGTTAGCGAAGACTTCCGAATGACGCTCAGCTTCGGTTAATATTGGTAAAACCCCAATTTTCGCGACCAAACCAGCCAAAGTCATTGAATCCAGGGACAGGTCGCGTTTTTTGGTCCGCTTAATATAAATTTGTAGTACTGCCATGGCATTAGCTACAACATCCACTGTCTTTTCCCATTCGCGCTTCATATAGTCAGCAACCAATGCGTTTTTTGAAACAAACAGTTGCTCCATCGCCAATGCTGTTGAAATATTCTTAATCTGTCTCAAACCAATTCGGGTTACAGCTTGGTTAACCGAGCTGACTTTGACACTGCGGCTCATATAAGCGCTGTTGGAAATTTTTATCATCCGCGCGCTTAATGACGGATCTTGACCAATCACATCAGCCATTTCATTGAGATTGATATCCGGATCGTCGGCAGCCTTGCGCACTTTCAATGCAATAGCAGGTAGCGTGGGTAATACGAGTGTATCGTTATTAATCTTTTCCGTTAAGATAGTCAGCAGTGCGTTCTGTGTTGACATGTTTTCGCCTTATGGTAACGCTTTGATACAAGTTTATTTCATCCTGAGTATAGCGTAACTGATTCCTCCTGACAGTCAATTCCGCATGTGCGAACACTCCTGATCTCAATCAATAATTTCTTGTTTCAGCGCGCGTACCCCCAATAGTCACTCCAGCGTTGTAGCGCAGCATATGCATTGGTGTTTTCAATTACATCCGCATAGCGTTGGTATTTCTTTTGCGAGCTGGTATACAACGGTTGAATCACTTGTTTGGCACTGGGTGTATTGATCGCCCTTCCACGCGCAGTTGTTTGATAATCGAGCATGGCATCTTGCCATTCAATGTCTAAAAATCTTGCTAAGGCTTTCGACTCAGAATCTAAATCTGCAACAACGTCTTCATACCTAATTTTGTGTACTTGCAATGGCAGCTTGCTCAGCACTGTATCAGCATAGCGCATGACCAGATCATAATAACGCGCGGCCCCTTCTATTGTTAGCATTTCATACATGGCGCGATTCATTTGAAAACGCTGCTGGAAACAGCTTATTACGCTATCGCGGGGTTCACGTAGCGCAAAAATCACTTTTGCATGGGGGAAGACACAGTAGATGTGAGCCAACATCACCAAGTTTAAGGGAAGCTTGTCTATAACTATGGTGGCGCTCTCAACGCCGGGTTGTCGATCAATAATCTGCCAATACTGTTGTTGTAGATCTTTGCGTTGTGCATCGGTTAAGTTAAATAGCGCATCAAGCTTGTCACTGTGCCAATCGTATGTCTGATAGAGAAACGCTAGATTTTCTTTTTCCTCCAACACACATATATCCGAATGTGACGATAAAACTTGGTCGAGGAGCGTGGTACCTGAACGCGGGAAACCAACCAGAAATACCGGCTGTCGCAATGATGATTGACCGTCACCTGAAACTTCTTCTCGAGGTTCAATGTGCTCGATATAACGCAGCATACTCTGCACTTGGGTAGGAGCATAAATGCTTTCAGCGCCTTGATAGTCATGTTGATAGATTTGCTGTAAGGCCTGATTAGCTTGTGTGAACCTTGCAAAAGCTGTTGAGAATTCCCCCTGCTTTTCGTCCGCCTGTGCGACTAAACCTACTGCCACTGAAAAGTTAATGGTCGATAACTGACCGCTTTCAATCAGTGGCAGCAATAAGTGTTTCACTTTAGCCCACTGCTTATGTCGAACGGCTATATTAGCCAACGTCAGATGCGCCAAAAAATTATTGCTATCAGTTGCTATTACACGCCGACTAATACTCTCTGCTTCGGCCAAGCGATGCGACTGTTCGAGTAAATCAGCTAGACTGGTCTGTGCCGTCAAAAACTGCGGTGCAGCAATGATAACCTCTCGCAATAAGCGCTCAGCCTCGTCAAAGTGATACTCACTTTTATATAAATTCGCGAGATTATATGCGGCGTGATAATAGTTCGGGTCGACAGTTATTGCTTGTTGAAAATACTCTTGTGCGGCTTCGAAGTCATCCATGTTCTTGGCCGCCAATCCGGCAAAATTCAATAAATGAACATGATTCGGATTAGCACTCAAACCCTGGCGATAAAGCTTCAGCGCATCGGCGTATAAACCTTGTTGCGCGCTAACATTCCCCAGTATTTGTAAGCTATTGGGCTCGTTTGGTAATTTTGCGAGTACCTGAGCTGCCAGTGATGAGGCGGTATGAGTGTCACCGTGTTGCAGTGCGTAAACGGCTTTCCCGAGAAGCGTACGTATATCCAAAGAAAAATCCTAAATCAATGTTCACCGGCTGTTGCCTTGTAAAATGAGGCAGAATAGCGGAACACGGTAACTCGATGCAATAAAAGACATGCCCTAACAAAAGACAAATTGTTGTCAGTGGTCATTTGGAATTGGTAATAAAGTGGGCTAATTTTAGCCTAGGTCACATATTGAACAATTAAAATTAGCGCTTTTAGGGAGACACGTTGTGGTCAATAGAGCCTCGCTCGGCAAATTCATTTTCGGTTTAGTGCTGATTATTACACTACCTGGTGTGTCTGCCACTGCACAGAACATTACGGTAGGTTTTATAGAGCGACCACCGAGTATCTTTCAAACCGCTGGTGGCGATATGCGCGGCAGTTGGGGCCGCAAACTAGAACGCGTGTTACAGGATGCTGGCATTTACGCAGACTTTTCCGCAACTATGCCAGAGGATATTGAGTTCTATGTTGAAAATACCGATTTAGACGCGTTAATTATCACCAATACGCTATTGGACAAAGATCTTCCTGGCTATATTTTTTCCGATGAGCCGCTATTTTACTTAACGTTTTATGCCTACCACCTCAACCATACAACGGCGCTTAATTCATTCACTGATCTGACCGATGCAACTGTTGTTGTGCCAATCTCACCAGAAAAAATCGAAGGTCCTTTACACAGCTTAATCAATACGCCGAGTAACAGCATTGAGGTCGTCGCGATTGAGACTGAGTTTGAGCAATTAATCCGCTATGTCCGCGAAGGTAAAGCTGATTACGGTATTAGTTACTTCAATCCAGACAATGTTGCGATGTTATTTTCACAAAGAACTAACCGCCGTAGTATAATTGCCAGCGAATTATTTCGAATGCCCCTATATTTTGTGCTGCGCGCGCAAGTAGATAATGCGGCGTCGTTGATGGATAGTGTCAACCGCAGTATCGCCGCCCATCGATAGCGCAACATCACTCCAAGGCTTTGGGCGCACTAGTATAAGGCGGCCAGCCGAGAGGCTTGCCACCTAACACGTGTAAATGAATGTGGTAAACCGTTTGTCCACCAAATTCATTGCAATTCATAACTGTCCGAAATCCTTCGTCAGCTATTCCCCTCTGCTCAGCGATATGAGCCGCTACCCAATATAAATGGCCAACGACTTCTCGATCATCCATACCAATGTCATTTACAGTCGCTATACGACGTTTTGGAATTACTAAAAAGTGTACCGGTGCCTGCGGGTTAATATCACTGAAGGCAAGGGCTAGCTCGTCTTCGTAGAGAATGTCGGCAGGAATACTGCGATCAATAATCTTGTCGAATATAGTTTCGCTCATTGAGTTCACTCCGTTAGCCTATTAGTTAGGCAAAAACAAACCACAAAAGAATGGCGCCGAGGATCAATCGATAGATCACAAATGGCAACATTCCGATGCGGGCGATCCAGCTCAAAAATAAATAAATACACAAATAAGCGCTGACAAAAGAAAATGCTGCGCCGTAAAACAAAGCGGTCCAATCCACAGCATCTGCCGCTTTTAGCAAATCTAAGGTTGATAACAAGCCCGCCCCCAAAATGGCAGGTATTGACAATAAAAACGAAAAGCGCGCTGCGCTTTCGCGATCAAACCCTAACATCAGACTTGCTGTCATCGTTATGCCTGAACGTGAGGTTCCTGGAATTAGTGCCAATATCTGCGCTAAACCAATGATCACAGCCTGGCCCACGCGCATTTGAGCCATTTTTTTTGTTAGTTTAGCCGTTGCGTCAGCGTACCACAGTAATAAACCAAAACTTATGGTCGTGATTGCCATTACTAACGCGGTGCGCGCGTTCAGTTCAATCCAATCCTTGAGGAGGAAGCCGACTAAAATAATCGGTAGGGTACCCACCACTACCCACCACGCCAATCGACTGTTATCGGTTTGTTGTGCGGTAAACCCGTGGCGGAAAAAGTCAACTGTCATATCAGTCACCTCGCGGCGCAGATAGATCAAGACCGCAAGCAAACTGCCGACGTGTACCGCAACATCAAAGGCTAACCCCTGAGTGCGCCACCCCAACAATTCTGCGGGTAAGAGCAGGTGTGCTGAGCTGGAAATTGGTAAGAACTCAGTGATCCCCTGAATAATTGCAAGAATTATGATTTCAAAAATCGTCATTGAGCTATCTAACTCCAAATAAATTTAATCGGCCAAAGGTTTTGCAGGCTTTTATCGTAAGACTGCCACAAATCGGCATAGGTTTTTTTCGTCGTTGGATGAACTTGGTCTGGAACCAACTCGGCCAAGGGTTGCAATACAAAAGCATTGTATGTGATTTCATCGCGCGGTAACACAACGGGCTCGGCCGTTACTTCTTGGTCATAGGTGAGCAAGTCTAGATCAAGTGTTCGCGGGGCGAATTTTTTTTCTGCTGACACGCGTCCATTTTCGCGTTCAATACTTTTCAGTGTTTGACAGACCTGCGCTATCGACATGTCGGTGTGGGCACTGGCGACTAAATTGTAAAAAGCAGTTCCAGTGAAACCTACAGCCTCACTCTCATACACAGAAGATAATTCAACGTCAGAGAAATAATGCTGCAATGCCGCAACGCCGGCACGCGTGTGCAGCTCGCGTTCAATATTGGAGCCTAAACTGATTAAAATATGATGTCGCTGCTGACTCATTGCCGCACTCGCACTAATCGAACGGCGACGCGTCGAGCATTGGATAATATGTTGGGTTTCTCAACCGTGACGTCTACTTGAGTAATGCGTTTGTACGCCATTAACGTATCACATATGGCACTCGCAAACGCCTCGAGTAATTCACATTGACTCTGTTTAGCTAGTTCGACCAGCTCATCACTGAGTTTCGCGTAGTCTAAGGTATCGTTTACATCGTCCGAATGACACGCTGCCGAGACGTCAGCGGTAATGACTAGATCAACTATCAGTGTTTGTGGCTGCGTTCGCTCCCAGTCGTACACACCAATAATGGTAGGTAACTGCAACCCTTGAATAATAATTTGTTCCATTGGCTCACATTAGTCTCGAATACTGCTTACTCAGTGAAAATGAGCAAGTTCGCCTTTGCTAAACTCGAGTGTTTCTTGTTAATGTGGCGACAGTTTACCGTGAACCACGCGATGATGACATGGCTGCGCTAATAATTTTAATGTTTTTCACAGCTTACTTGTTCGGCTCGTTATCGAGTGCAGTGCTAGTTTGTCGACTTTTTCGGTTACCCGACCCCCGTCACACTGGCTCAGGTAACCCGGGTGCAACGAATGTGTACCGCATTGGTGGTCGGATGCCCGCGGTTTTGGTACTTATCATTGATATCCTTAAAGGCACTATTCCCACCTATTTAGCCTACTGGTTAGGCATTGAGCCTGTCTACCTCGGCGTAATCGCAATTGGTGCCTGCCTAGGCCATATATTCCCATTATTTTTTAGCTTTCAAGGCGGTAAGGCAGTCGCAACAGCGTTTGGCGCCATGTTACCTATCGGTTTGGATTTGGCAGGGCTACTAATCGTTACGTGGATAGTTGTGGTATTAGCCAGCGGCTATTCGTCACTTGGAGCGATAGTAGCGGTCAGTTTGGCACCGCTGTTTACCTACCTAATAAAACCCATCTATACGTTACCTGTGGCTATGCTCACTTTACTCATTGTGTTCCGCCATCACGAAAACATCGTCCGCTTATGGCATCGCGAAGAAAGTAAAATATGGCAAAAAGGCAAGGCGCGCGAGTAACGATTAAAGCTCGATTGCGGCAAGGGTATCCAATGGCCAACGTGGCATTGCGCGACAATCTGCCGATGTTGTTTCACCTGCTAATAATCGTTGCGCGCCAGCATAGGCAATCATTGCGCCGTTGTCAGTACAAAACGCAAGATCAGGATAATATACTTCGCCTCCCATACTCGCCATGAGCCTCTTCATTTGCGCACGCAAGTAGATGTTTGCACTCACTCCCCCAGCAATAACCAAGCGTTTTCCCTGAGTGTGTTTAAGCGCCCGTTTACACTTTATAATCAAGGTGTCGACTACCGCTTCCTGAAAAGCAAAGGCAATATTCGCTTGTGTTTGTTGACTGTTGTCAGCGGCGCGAATGGTATTTGCGGCGAATGTTTTAAGGCCGCTGAAACTAAAGTCCATGCCGGGTCTGTCAGTCATGGGCCGCGGGAATTGATAATGTCCGGCTTCCCCTTGCTCAGCTAGCTTGGCTAAAAGAGGTCCGCCCGGATAGTCCAAGCCCAACAGTTTGGCAGTTTTATCAAACGCTTCACCGGCGGCGTCATCGATTGACTCGCCCAGGACTTCGTAATCGCCAATCGCCTTGACGTTCACCAACATGCTATGCCCTCCCGATACCAGCAGTGCGACAAACGGAAACTCAGGCTGCTTCGCTTCTAACATCGGAGCAAGTAAGTGTCCTTCCATATGGTGCACACCGATCATCGGCACATTCCACGCCAGTGATAAGCTTTTAGCGACTGACAAGCCAACTAATAACGCGCCGACCAAACCCGGACCGCGCGTAACGGCAATGCCGTCAATATCCTTGGCGGTAAGCTTGGCCGCCTGCAAAGCGTCTTCAATTAAGGGTAAAATCTTGCGTACGTGGTCGCGTGACGCGAGTTCAGGTACAACACCGCCATAGTCAGCATGAAGCTTGATCTGACTATACAAACAGTGGGCCAATAAACCCGCTTCTGTATCGTATATTGCAATGCCCGTTTCATCGCATGAGGTTTCAATACCTAAGACCCGCATATTCGTTTGCAATTACCCTGTAGTGAAAAATACCGGCGTAGTTTAGCGGTTTGCGAGTTTTTAGCAATTACGACTTTACTTCTGCGCCAGATATGATTAGAATTCCGCACCATTTTTAACCCGGGTCAAGAGTTTTCCTCAGTGAAATACCCGGTTTTACCGTTTAATTTTTGAGGTGAATTTTTAGATGCCTATCGTTAAAGTAAGAGAAAACGAGCCGTTTGACGTTGCTCTTCGTCGTTTCAAACGTTCTTGTGAAAAAGCCGGTGTACTTTCAGAAGTACGTCGTCGTGAGTTTTTTGAAAAGCCAACTTGGGAGCGCAAGCGTAAGAAAGCTGCTGCTAAGAAGCGTCACATGAAAAAACTTGCTCGTGAAAACGCGCGTCGCGTAAAACTCTACTAAGATAGAATGTTTTCGATAGAAACGCGCCGTAAAGGCGCGTTTTTGTTTGTACGCCATAAACCCAGTTGTTAAGCAAAGTCCTATAACTGAGAAAAAGGAATAGCCTATGTCACTTACTGATACGTTAAAAGAAGCCCAAAAAGATGCGATGCGCGCAAAAGATAAATTGCGTCTTGGTACTATCCGTATGGCTCTTGCCGCCATAAAGCAGCGTGAAATTGATGAGCGAGTGACATTAGACGACACTCAGGTGTTAGTCGTGCTAACAAAAATGGTTAAACAACGCAAAGATGCCGCACAGCAATTTGACGATGCTAATCGCGTCGATTTGGCCGATAACGAGCGCGCAGAGATCGAAATTCTAGAAACGTTCTTACCACAGCCGTTGACGGCTGAGGAATTGTCGGCGCTCATCGATGAAGCGATGGCTGCCACCGGCGCTGCAACTATGCAAGACATGGGTAAAGTGATGGGTTTCTTAAAGCCCAAAGTCCAAGGTCGCACAGACATGGGCGCACTAAGTGGCCAAATTAAAGCAAAATTAGGCTAATTAAGCAGCGTACAAAATAACTGCCAAGCACGTGTTTGTCGCTTGGCAGTATAATCTTCCCTTGCTACAGTGACGCTCTTGTTGCTGAGGATATTCAAAAAAGTAATGGCAGGCTTGATACCTAAAGATTTTATCGAGGATATGATCGCTCGGACCGACATCGTCGATATTATCGATTCGCGCGTTAAACTTAAAAAAGCGGGTAAAAATTACCAAGCGTGCTGCCCATTCCACAATGAAAAATCGCCGTCATTTACGGTCAGTCAAGATAAGCAATTTTACCACTGTTTTGGATGCGGAGCGCACGGAAACTCTGTTTCCTTCCTCATGGAATATGACCGGTTGGAGTTTCCTGAAGCGATTGAAGAGTTAGCCCGCTTTCACGGTGTCGAAGTGCCGCGAGAGCAAAGTTCTCACCCCCGTAAACCCGGCGTTGGCCGCGAGCAACTCGACAGCGATTATGCACTGATGGAAAAAGCCACCCGCTTTTTTCAAGCGCAGCTTCGCCAACACGCACAGTCAGCCAAGGTCATCGACTATTTAAAACAACGCGGCTTAAGTGGCACAACCGTAAAGCACTGGGAAATCGGTTTTGCCCCACCGGAATGGGACGGTGTTTTGCGCCAGTTTGGCAATGGCCAAGAACAGCGTCAGCAGCAACTCTTAGACTTAAAACTCATTTCCGCCAACGACAACGGCAAGCGTTTTGACTTTTTTCGCGATCGCTTGATGTTCCCTATTCGCGATAAACGCGGAAGAGTCGTCGGTTTTGGCGGTCGCGTATTTACCCAAGACGGTCCCAAATACCTCAACTCTCCCGAGACGCGGATATTCCATAAAGGCAGTGAATTATACGGCTTTTATCAAGCCCGACAGGCTCATCGCCACCTTGAACGGGTAATTGTGGTAGAGGGTTACATGGATGTTGTGGCCCTCGCTGAGCACGGTATTGATTATGCGGTGGCAGCGTTGGGCACGGCCACAACACCCGAGCATATTCAAATGCTAGTGCGCGCTACCAATGACATCATTTGCTGTTACGATGGCGACCGTGCGGGTCGCGAAGCTGCGTGGCGAGCAATGGAAAATGCGCTACCGTTTTTGAAAGACGGTGTCACCATGCGTTTCTTATTCCTGCCAGACGGTGAAGATCCCGATACCATGGTACAAAAAGTGGGTAAGGCAGCATTCGAAGCAGAACTCGACAAAGCCCAACCACTGTCTAAGTTTTTGTTCGACCGCTTGTTGCAACAACACTCGGTTGGCTCAACTGAAGGTAAGGCTGCGTTAAAAGCCGCTGCGCAACCTTTGATCGATTCTATCTTGGGAGACAACCAGCGTGATATGCTAAATACGGAACTCAGTCGCCTTTGTGGCGAACAAGACCGTTATCAGCGAGAGCGCGACATTCAACGCGCCAATCAACGAGCCCCACAGAAACAGGCGAACAGTTACAACGCACCGAAAGCGAGTATTTCACCCGTGCGAACGATGTTGCGATTACTCCTAGACGACCCAAGTCTCGCCGCGCGTTTGCCTCATATTGATTTCAGTGTTTTAGTCGAAAGCGCGATTCCAGGGTTGGGTTTGCTGATAAGCATCCATCAGTACTGTCTGCAAAACCCCAATGCCCATACTGGCAGCGTGTTAGAGCACTATCGAAATAAGCCCGAGGCCACGCACCTATCAAAACTCCTGCAACAAGAATTTTTGATTGATGCCGCCGCTGCTGAGTCTGTGTTTAAGGATAGTTTTAAGAAGTTGTTGAATTGGCACTTTGAACAGCGCATGGAAATTTTAATGACTAAATCGCGCGTACATGGATTATCAACGGCAGAGAAACAAGAATTAAACTTGTTGATGCAGGCTAAAAAACCCGCAACAGCCCCTTGAACCTGACTAAATTGCAACCACATTATTCTAGTAAAATGGCAGTTTAATCTGCTATACTGGCTAATTCGCCGAAAACTCAATGAAGTAGTCTATACTGCTATACATTGAAACCAGTTGTATAGCTGATTTAAAGCTGTTCCAAACTGGAAAACCGCACAATAGAGAGCGTTTAAATTGTGCAGGTTTACTGACATTTAATCGCGCTATTCATACGAGAGAAGTGTAAATTTTATGCCGCAAAACAAGCAGTCTCAGATCAAGCTTTTGATTGCAAAAGGAAAAGAGCAGGGTTACTTAACCTTTGCTGAGGTTAATGACCACCTTCCCCAAGACATCGTTGATTCGGATCAGATCGAAGATATCATTCGCATGATCAACGACATGGGAATCCAAGTTTCAGAAGCAGCACCTGACTCTGATGAATTACTCATGCAAGACAATACTGCGGATGAAGAAGTCGCAGAAGCTGCAGCTCAAGCACTGGCTACCGTAGAGAGTGAAATCGGTCGTACTACTGACCCGGTTCGCATGTACATGCGCGAGATGGGTACCGTTGAGTTGTTAACTCGCGAAGGTGAGATCGAAATCGCCAAACGCATCGAAGACGGCATCAATCAAGTTCAGTGCTCTGTTGCTGAGTATCCAGAAGCCATCACCTATTTACTTGATCAGTGGGACTTATACGAGGCTGAAGAGATTCGTCTTAGCGATATTATTATTGGTTTCGTTGACCCGAACGAAGAAGATGTCGCTCCCACAGCGACTCACGTAGGCTCTGAATTGTCACAAGAAGATCTCGACGACGAAGACGACGATGATGACGACGAAGATGATGAAGAAGATGACAACAGCGTAGATCCTGAAGTTGCTCGCGAAAAATTTGCTGAACTTCGCGCTCAATACACTAAAGCGCGCGAAGTGATTGAGAAAAAAGGCCGCGCTCACAAAGATGCACGCAAACAAATCAATGCGTTGAGCGATGTTTTCAAAGAGTTCCGCCTTGTCCCCAAACAGTTCGACCGCATGGTTAAGAACATGCGCGATATGATGGACCGCGTGCGGATCCAAGAGCGCTTAGTCATGAAGTACTGTGTCGTGAACGCAAAAATGCCAAAGAAAGACTTTATCAAGGCATTCGCGGGTAACGAGACAACGACAGATTGGTTAGACACAGCCATTGCAACAGGCAAAGACTTTGTCGCATCACTGCAAGAGCAACGCGAAGAGATTGAGCGTAGCGTCAGCAAGATGAATCAGGTTGAGCTTGAAACCGGCCTAGTCATTGCTGATATCAAAGACATCAATCGACGCATGTCGATTGGTGAAGCTAAAGCGCGCCGCGCGAAAAAGGAAATGGTTGAAGCCAACCTGCGTTTGGTTATTTCAATAGCGAAAAAATACACCAACCGTGGCTTACAATTCCTCGACCTTATCCAAGAAGGTAATATCGGATTGATGAAGGCGGTCGATAAGTTCGAGTACCGTCGTGGTTACAAGTTTTCAACCTATGCAACGTGGTGGATTCGTCAGGCGATCACCCGTTCGATTGCAGACCAGGCACGAACTATTCGTATCCCAGTCCACATGATTGAGACAATCAATAAGTTGAATCGGATTTCACGTCAGATGTTGCAAGAAATGGGGCGTGAGCCAACGCCAGAAGAATTGTCAGAACGCATGTTAATGCCTGAGGATAAGATCCGCAAAGTATTGAAAATTGCTAAAGAGCCAATTTCGATGGAAACCCCTATCGGTGATGATGAAGATTCACACTTAGGCGATTTCATTGAGGATAATACCATTATCCAACCACTCGACTCAGCCACTGGAGGTAGCTTAAAAGACGCTACGCAGGAAGTGTTGGCAGGTCTTACTGCGCGTGAAGCGAAGGTATTGCGTATGCGCTTCGGTATTGATATGAATACTGACCATACACTAGAAGAAGTCGGTAAGCAGTTTGACGTTACTCGTGAGCGTATTCGTCAGATTGAAGCGAAGGCATTGCGCAAGTTACGTCACCCAAGTCGCTCTGAGCAGCTTCGCAGCTTCTTAGACGAATAACGTAAATCGTTAACTTGAACAACTAAAAAGCCCGCTTTCCGCGGGCTTTTTTATATTAACTCAACGCGATTGCGACCTTGCGATTTGGCCTTGTAGAGTGCTTTGTCGACCCGCGTATACAGGTCTTCAACGGAATCATTTTTTTGAAATGCTGCCAAGCCGATACTGACGGTTAGCGCAAAAGACGATTTACTCGTTGTGACTATCATTTTGCTCACCGCCTGGCGCAACCGATTAGCCAACTCATGGGCTTCATCTAATGGTTGGTTAATGATCAGACCAAACTCCTCCCCACCAATTCGACCAAACACATCAGACTCACGCAAATTCGCTTTGATTATACGTGCAAATTCCACCAAAGCGGCATCACCACTTTGATGACCATAACGATCGTTTATTTGCTTGAAATCATCGAGGTCAAACAACAAGAAACTTACGGGGAACTGACGCTCGCGGCTGGCTTGCAATTGTGCTTCTAATTGGTTGAAAAAGTAGCGTCGATTGGCAATCCCTGTTAAGTGATCAGTTTGTGCTTCACGCTCGGCGATTTGTTTTTGTAAGTTCAGCTCGCGCGTGCGATCTTCGACGGTTTGCTCAAGAATCAATTGCGTTTGTTCTAAGTGATTCTTATATGCCAGTTCCGCTTCGCGTTTTTGGTCTCGTAGGCGCACCATTTGTACACCTAGTGCGGCCATAATCGCTATCATTTCTACAAACGAAGCTACAGGTGGCCAATAGTAGTTAACAAAATTGTGCTCAACAAACCCTAAGTCCCGACAAGCTTGAATAAACAAGCCAACGACGAGTAATGTCCAAGCGAGAGTGAAGATCCCCGCCTCCGCAGAACCTTGTCGCCAACGAATCCAGCTGACTACTGTAATAAACGGGTATAACAACAATGCTAAGGTAATTGAGACGATAGCTACCAGCTTGAGGTGCAGTAGAGCACTGACCAACAACACCAATGCGTTAGCAATAGTGAGTAATAACACTTTGTCGAGCTTGGGCGTGAATACCTTGGTCTGAAGGAACATGCGCGCAAAAATGAAGCCACAAAGCACGCTTATCGCTCCACTTAGTGACATGTAGCGCCACTCGAAATTCTCCATTAACCAATACTGATGGGTAAAGCCAAGTATCGTCGCCCATACTACGATTTTACTCACTGCGTAGATGGCGTACATGTAATAGCTGCCTTTCTTAGTTGCCACACCTGCAACCAGAGCGAACAAAGACATTAAAACGAAGCCGCCAAATAGAAAGCCAACCAAAGCAGTCTCAACTGTGATCGCGCGGTCCAGTGCTGCGGGGGTCCAAATTCTAAAACTTGGAAACACATAACCGACTTCGTGAGAGTTCATTCGCCACAGGAACTGCATTGTCTGCCCTGACGGAATCGTCACTGGCACAACCAGACGAGGGTGGTCGACAGGTCTCGTCGAGAATGATTGCTCCATTGATAAGCTGACTAGCTGCACCAAGTCACGCTCATTAGTGACTTGATAGGCATCCAGTTGAATAAGCTGATGATCGACGTATTCAAGATGATAGACAAGATCTTGAGCCGTGGTATTCCTCAGGCTAAAAGTTGTCCAGAAAGCACCTGGCTTTAAACCTGTACTTCCTTGGGATTGCAAACTACTAAACTGCCCTTGATAAAAAGCGTCAAGCGCCTGTTGAGCAGTAGCTTGAGCAGAAGCATCGTGCCAGATAAAAGCGTGCCCAGTGCGTTGCTCTCCCTGTTCGCGATCAGTTAACAATATTGGCGTTGGTGCATTGTATTGCGCCACAGCAGTGGCGCTTAGACTTAAATTCAATACAATGCATAGGGTTAGCAGTATTGCAGTGCACGTCCTGTACATGCTTACTCCATAGATACAGCTCTGGAGAGTCATGATGCTGGTCTTGAGTCCTCTACACTATTAGCAACCGGTGCCACAGGCGCAGCGCTGGCCGTTTTACCAATAGAATTGTCGCGATCTCGCGGGTTTACGATGGTTGGACGAGTCAATAATAAATTGTTGGGATAAACAATCTCTTCTCTCGACTCCGTAATAAGTTTAGCACTGAAAAGGTTAACGTCTGCAATATAGCCTTGGATATAGTTGTCACCGTCAATAATCCGAATAAAGTTACCGCGACGAAATGACGGTTGAAACAGCAAGACAAAATACGAGGTTACATTACTCAACAATGACCAGCTCGCGAACAATGCTACGCCGGTTAAGGTTAATAGCGATGTCGATATCAGTAAAAGGCCGCTAAAATCTATTCCCCAAACGATCAAAACCGTGGCGAGTGTAAGTATGCCTATAATCAGCCGCGTCATGTAAGAGGCTTTGGCTGCCGCCTCACTCTTGAGCTTTGAATGGATGACCTTGCGCTCCACATGGGGCAACGCCAAGCGAGTTAATATGACATAGCCGAGTAGCAATACCCCAGACCAAATCAAATTAAACTGATACAAGGTGACCCAGTCGACTAGCTTGTCAAACAAGTGCGAATCTGTCATGCAGTGATAAACTCCAAAACTGCGAGCGATTAGTCCTACTATTTAAGCAAACTTCTTGGGTTGTGTCTGTATTACTTAGTGATTCGATTTACAGGTATCGCGCTTTGGCCAATTTAAAATCCTAGCAGACTCTCCGAAGGCGGCTTGAAAAGCCGGCAAACATGAGGCTTTAGGGTTGATGATAAATGCCTCGTCACACTCGGCCAATAAGGGAATATCAGCAGAGCTGTCGGAGTAGCCGTAGCGATATTGCTGAGGTGCCAATAATCCATGGGCTTGGAGAAGTTTTACTTTGTTGTCGTGATAACAAAACACCTGGCTAACGCGACCGCCAAACTGGGCGCGATCGCTTGAACCAAGTAAATGGTGGTATTCGATCGCCAAATGACGACACAAATCGCGTGCTAACCAGCGCAGCGCCCCCGTCACAATTACTACCTTATGCCCTTGCTGCAGATGCCAATTTAGGCGTTCAACAGCTTGTGGATAGGCATGCACTTTTTTTCGTATTGTCAGATGCGTAATCGCCTCGCGCCGCAACCGCAATTGTGCCGCACGTGACAAGCCCACAGTCGCTGCCCACAAGTAAATTGAATTGCGCAGCGCGAGATTGACATTTAAGACACTGAATAACTTGATCAATGGCAGTAAGCCAAACACTAACAGTTTGCGCCGCCGTGAACGGGTTAACATATACTTCAACCAATGGGCAGTGCAATCCGCTGAAATTAAGGTGTAATCGAGATCAAACAGCGCAATCACTGATTGCGCTGTTGAGTCTGACTTAGGAATGTTCGCTTTGACCTTTTTCATAGGGGATTTCGGATTGCAGCCGTTCTACTTTTTGCGCTCTTACCAAAGGTGAGCCGGTTTTTCTTGCAAACCATGCATAGGCCGTCGGCACAACATAGAGTGTCATAAACGTTGCCACTAATACGCCAGAGAAGATTACCATACCGATAACCATACGACTTTCCGCGCCAGGGCCTGAAGCCAAGACCAGTGGCAAGGCACTAAACACCGTAGTAAAGCCCGTCATCACGATTGGCCGCAAACGCAGACTGGCTGCTTTTCGCAGTGCCATTTCGAACTCTTCACCGGCATCGCGCAGTTGATTGGCAAACTCAACAATGAGAATACCATTTTTAGCCGCCAGACCTATCAGCATAACCAGTCCAATCTGACTGTAAATGTTGATACTCAGCTCCGATAAGTACAAACCTATGAAAGCACCTAATAAGGCTAGCGGCACGGTTAGCATTATCACCCAAGGGTGGACCCAGCTTTCGAATTGCGCTGCTAATACCAAATAAGTAATCGCCAACGCTAAGGCAAAAATGAACAAGAAAGAATTGCCGGACTCTTGATACAACTGAGACTCCCCCTTGTAATCAATCGATACCGAATCGGGTAATTCAGTCGCAACGATGTTTTCTAGGTAAGTCAATGCTTCACCGACTGTGTAACCATCGGCTAAATTTGCGCTTATGGTAATAGAACGCATGCGATTATAGCGATTGAGTTGTGCAGATGTGGCGCGCTCTTCGAAGTTCAACAAATTATCCATAGGGATCAGCTCACCTGTGCGCTGCGACCGTACATATAAATTGTCGATACTGCGCGGACTGCGAAAATCATCATCGGCCCCTTCTAGGATCACGTCATATTCTTCGCCGCGGTCAAGAAAGGTGGATACACGGCGCTGACCTAGCATGGTTTCCAATGTGCGACCAATATCAGAAATAGATACGCCAAGGTCAGCAGCGCGATCACGGTCGATATTCACCAATAATTGCGGCGATGTTTCTTTATAGTCAGAGTCCAGGCGCAATAAATTTTCATTTTCAGCCGCTCTGGCCATTACTGTATCGCGCCATTCCACCAGCTCTTCATAGGTATTACCCTGTAGAACAAATTGAACAGGACGTCCAAATCCTCGCCCGGCAATGGAACTGCGCATAATCGCGAATGCGCGGACATCCGGAATTTGGCTCAAACGGCCACTAATTTCATTCATTAATGCAAACGTATCGCGTTGCCGGTTGTCCCAATCAGCAGCACCGACAATCGCAATACCGGCACCTCCGCCAAAGCCTGGCGTTCTGACTAACACCCGATTAGCTTCACCAGATTCGCGATATTCCAATAAGATCTCTTCGATCTTGGCCAAGTTGGCTGAGTTGCTCTCATAACTTGCGCCTTCTTGGGCTTGCATGAGAATAAAGAAATTACCGCGGTCTTCACGTGGAACGAACTCGCGCGGCACCAGATTGTAAAGTTGCGCAACCGCGACAACAGCAAATACCAATAACACCACCATAAACACTGGCTGGTGTAGCGTTTTCGCTAAGCTATTAAAGTAACCGGCTTCAAGCTTTTTAAACCCATTATCAACAAAACGTCCAAACCCACTACTGCGCTCGCGTTTTTTTAATAACTTTGACGCCATCATCGGTGACAATGTTAACGCCGTGAAGCTTGAGAACACCACTGCGGCAGCAATAGCGATAGCAAATTCAGTAAATAAGCGCCCGATATTACCCTCTAAAAACACGAGTGGCATAAACACGCTAACAAGCACCAAAGTGGTGGCAATTACCGCAAAACCTACTTCGCGTGCACCGCGATAGGCGGCAAGAATGGGTGGCTCACCCATTTCAATCCGGCGATAAATGTTTTCCAACACCACAATGGCATCGTCAACCACCAAGCCGATAGCTAACACAAGTGCCAGTAGTGTTAACAAGTTAATCGAAAAGCCCATGACATACATAACTGAGAATGCCGATATCAGGGCTACTGGCACGGTTACTGCGGGTATTAGTGTTGCTCTTACATTCCCCAAGAAGATATAAATCACCACGATAACCATTAACATGGCGATACCCAAGGTGTTGTATACTTCATTAATCGACTCTTCAATAAACACCGACGAGTCGTAGCTAGGTACAATAAAAATGTTTTCCGGTAACGTGTCTTCGATGCGCTTTATCGCTTCACGTGCTGAACGCGCCACCTCTAAGGTATTGGCCTTGGACTGCTTGACAATCCCTAAGCCAATCATATTGACGCCGTCGCCGCGGAAATCGGTTTCATCATCCACGGATGTCAATTCGACATGGGCCACTTCACGCAGACGCACTAGGTAACCATCATTACCGACTGCCACGGTTAAATTGGCAAAGTCTTCAGGCGTTAAGAATGTTCTAGCAACTCGAACTTCTAAGTCGCGATCCATTGACTCGACCTGCCCTGCGGGTAACTCAACGTTTTCTGAACGCACGATGCGTTCGACGTCTGCAACCGTTACGCCGCGAGCGGCCATAGCGTTGCGGTCTAGCCACACTTTCATTGCGTAATCGCGACCGCCACCGACCTGCACTCGAGCTACGCCTTCCGCGATCGACAGCCTGTCGACCACAAAACGGCGCGCGTAATCGGTCAGCTCCATGGTGTTTAAATTGGTGCTGCGCAGGTTGTACCAAATAATTACGTTCTCATCAGAGTTCGATTTTGATACTTCTGGCGGATCGGCTTGGTCAGGTAGATTATTCAGTGCTCGACTCACGCGTTCGCGCACGTCATTACTCGCCGCATCAATATCGCGACTGAGTTTGAACTCAATATTGATATTTGATCGACCATTGCGACTGGTCGAAGTAATGTTTTTAATCCCCTCAATACCACTGATGCGGTCTTCTAAGATTTGCGTAATACGCGTTTCGACAATATTTGCCGAAGCGCCGGGATAGTTGGTTGAAATTGACACTATTGGCGGGTCAATATCCGGGTATTCGCGCAATGACAGTAACGAGATTGCTACAACGCCGAACACAATGAGTAACAGGTTGACTACCGATGCAAAGACTGGCCGTTTAACCGAAGTATCAGAAATCCACATGGGCTACCCCTGCGTGTCGCTGTTTAACACATTAACTGTGGCACCGTCTCGCAAGCGCAGTGTGCCTTCAGTCACAATCACTTGGCCAGGCTGCAAGCCAGATATAATTTGAGCCACACCGGGTCGACGCTCACCGACAATCACTTCGGTCGAGATTACTTTGTTATCTTCTACTACGAATACGAACTGCTTATCTTGGATCGGGATCAGCGCTTTCTCCGGAATAACTAATGTCTCTAACACTTGGCGCTGTACTGTAATCTGTAACAGCATACCCGGACGCAATTTGGTTGCTTGATTGTCAATGATCGCTCGCACCTGAATAGAGCGTGTGACGGGATCAAGCCGTGCATCAATACTCGAAATTGCACCGGAAAATGTTTCACCTGGGTAGGCGACAGACGTGGCATAAACCTTCTGTCCCACGGCAACTGAAGCCAAGTGTGCTTCCGATATATTGAAGTCAACTTTGATACGGCTAATGTCATCCAGCGTCGTAATGACATCTCCTGGGCGAACTAACGACCCGACGCTGACCTGCCGGATCCCCAACTGTCCTGAAAAAGGTGCTATTACCTGCAACTCACTTAAGTCAGCGTTGGCCACATCTAACTGCGCAACTAATGCATCGACGCGTGCCTGCTGTTCATCCAGCAATTGCTGAGACGCGACATTCTCTCTTGCCAGCCCCTCAATTCGGCGCAGTTGGCGACGCGCTTCAGCCAGGTTGATTTCCAACTCACTAACACGTGCTTTTTCGGCGCGGTTGTTTAACTCAACCAGTAAATCACCACGCGCAACTGAATCACCATCATCAAAACCAACAGCCGTGACTATTTCAGCTTGTTGTGCGGTCAGTTCTACCGATTCGTTCGCTTGCGCCGTACCCAAAGCTTCAATAATGATCGCCAATGGCTGCATCGAAACTTCTTCAACCACGACCGGAGTTGCACCGCCACGACGCTGCTGTTGCTCAGCTTCAGGGGCGGGCCAATTGACGTAAGCGAGTAAACCCGCCAACAAAAGGATGCCGACAAAAAGCGGCGAAAAACTAAAACTGCGTGCCATATTTTTTCCAGTTGATGATTGCTACTGTAAAGAACGTTTATTGTTCTGCACACTTTCAATCACACAAATTTATACATTTATAGTAGGATGGCTATTGTACTTATTACAGGAGATTTCAGTTTGATTTTGTCGGTGAGATTGCGTCATTCAGCGATTATTTGCGTGTTTTTGTTGGTCGCGTGTAGTGAAGCCCCACCGTTACCCCCGCATTGTCGTGTGCAAATTGAAGCCCCTTTACCTAACAATCAACCCAGTGCTTGCATTATCACCGCCGCCAATAAGCTTCTCGTAATCGGTCATCGCTTGTCCGGGCGCCTAGATGTTCCCGGTGGTGGTGGAGTGGCTCACGAATCCGCTGCCTGTACAGCACATCGAGAAACCTTTGAAGAAACCGGTCTGAATACCGAAGTCACTGCATTATTGGGCATTACGGAAAGTGGGCTGTATTTATTTGCCTGCCAACAAACCGGCGGTCTCACCCCAGATAAATATCCGCAGCTACCAGTGCCTGGATGGTCGAGTACAGAGGTAACCCATATTGAGTGGGTCGATCCCTACATTCTCACACACGACGATTGGCGATACCCGGATCAATTGGTCGAAATCAAAGATGCCTACGTAGAAGCCATCAAAGTTCAAGATTAGATTCGACCCGAACTAGTTGTTTCGATTTAAGCTGCGTTTTTTTCACGCTGAATGACGATTTTGACGTACTAATCTGACCAGTTACATCGTATAATAGCCGGATTAAAACAAGCGTTTGAATTTTGTGAGGTAAGCTATGCCAGCATATAAGGCACCCATGGCCGATTTTCAGTTTCTGCTTAAAGATTGGCTAAAAATCGACGAACACTATCAGGCTATCGGCGCAAGTGATTATGACTCAGAGCTAGTGCTCGAAATTTTAAATCAAGGCGCTAAATTCGCCGAAGATATCGTTGCACCACTGAATCGCGAGGGTGATGAAGAAGGCTGTACGCTCGAAAACGGCAGCGTAAAAACCCCCGAAGGTTTCGCCAAAGCCTATCAAGACTACGTCGAAAATGGCTGGAATGCGATGTTGGGTAATCCAGATTTTGGCGGCCAAGACCTACCTTACTCAGCCGCTGTACCGGTACATGAAATGCTTAACTCGGCCAACTTGAGTTGGCGTTTAACCACCATGCTGACAGAAAGTGCGGTACTGGCAGTGAATAAACATGCCACGCAAGAACTCAAAGAACAGTATCTTCCACAGCTAATTTCGGGTGAATGGACTGGCACCATGAACCTCACTGAACCCCATGCAGGTACTGACCTCGCATTGCTCAGTACTAAAGCTGAGCCGCAAGCAGACGGCAGTTACTCAATTACCGGCAATAAGATCTTCATTACCGGCGGTGACCAAGACTGGAGTAGTAACATTATCCATCTAGTGTTAGCGCGTTTACCGGATGCGCCTAAAGGGGTTAAAGGTATCAGCTTGTTCTTAGTACCGAAATTCTTACTAGATGAAAATGGCCAACCAGGCGAAGCTAACGCGGTAAGCGTTGGCAGTATTGAGAAGAAAATGGGTATTAAAGCAAGCCCGACGTGCGTCATGAATTACGATGGCGCCAAAGGCTGGTTGGTCGGTGAACCCAATCAAGGCTTGGCGTGCATGTTTACCATGATGAATGATGCGCGTTTCCAGGTTGGCCTGCAAGGCTTAGGTGTTGCGGAAGCTTCATACCAAGGGGCTTTAATTTATGCGCGAGAGCGCCTACAGTCGCGTGCACCTCAGGGTGTACAACAGCCCGATGACAAAGCCGACGCCATCATTCATCAGCCCGATGTGCGTCGTATGCTATTAACACAAAAAGCCTTTGCGGAAGGCTGTCGCGCTATGTCGCTGTTATATGCCAAATACATGGATATTGAGAAATTTGCTACTGGTGATGAGCATCAGCACGCAGCCAATGTTCTTCAGTATCTCACGCCGATATGTAAAAGCTTTATGACCGACATGGGTTTAGAAGTTGCCAGTAATGGTGTGCAAATATTCGGTGGCCACGGTTATGTGCGCGAATGGGGTATGGAGCAATTGATGCGTGATGTCAAAATTGCACAATTGTATGAAGGTACCAACGGCATTCAAGCAGGTGACCTCATAGGTCGAAAACTGACCCGCAGCGGCGGTGTTATGATGCGTGATACACATAAAGCGTTGACTGCACTTACTGATGTAATGACTGACGATAGCGCACGTATCAGTGCTCAAGACTTGCTGGCTGAATGGCTAGAGTTGTCTGAACAAATCATGACCTTCTCACCAGAAGATGTAGCGGGTGCAGCGACTGACTACTTATTCTATACCTCGTATGTGGTGCTCGGCGTATTGTGGTATAGCATGGCCGATGTCGCAGTAGATACTGACAATGCTGCGCTGGCGGCCGGTAAAGTTAAAACTCGCGACTTCTACATTAAGCGTTTGTTGCCGCGCAAGGATATGCACAAAAGTGCAATCGTTAATGGCGCAGATGATTTACTTGCAGTTGATGACCGAGAGTTCGACTACCTTTAAGTCACAATTTCCAATTATCAACCAAGCCGTCCTTGTGGGCGGCTTTTTTATAACTGGGTTATCGCTAACTGGGTATTACTGTCAAACAGGATGTTTGTTATAGAGCAACGAAACCGCTGCAAACTGACAAACCATTAATACCGCAAACCACCACTCAAAGGCATTATCCCAATTGTCATAAGGTGGCCAGACGAAGCCTAGAAGAGCACTAGTAACGCCGAGCAACAACAATAAACTACAAACGCCATATAGGAACCGATAACCAGCTTTATAAATAGTCGCAGCGTTAAATTGAGGAGCTAACACATTCAGCAATAAAAGATGAGCAAACGCGGTAAAGGCAAAGTAACCAACCACCCCCATGCGCCGAGGCAAAGCGTATAGGTCGCCAACAGCCCCCAGCGTCAAGGTGTACATAATCAAGCTCACACAAGCGATGATACCTAGCCAATAAATCAGCGAGATTTTGCGTCCTGGCAGGCGCAGCTCACTCACTAACCATCGTCGCATTAGAGTCCAATAGGCGAGCATCAGCGCTGCGCTGGGTAGCATTAACAACTTAAAAATATAAAACTGGGGGACTTCTCGGCCGGTAGCACTAATAGAGTGACAGTGAGACCAATAGGGGTTACACCAGTGAAGTGCGCCAGTGGCAGCTGCCACTGGCCAAGTAATATGCACGGTGAGTGTGGGTAGCAACGCACACCACAATGCAATGCTACCTAATGAGGGCTTTAACAAGGGCAACGCGCACACACAGGCGAGTTAGTTTTTAGCAATTTGCTCCGAAAATTCGTCGGCAAACCACTCATTGAGCATACGCTTTTCATAGCGCAACGGCTCTGAATCAAAACCGCGAAGGGAGCGCTGTAAAAAGCCCATGTCTTTTAGTTCCACATCAGCTTCCTTGACCACTTGGCCAGCATCAGTTAACTGATAACTAAATGACATACGCGGAATATCAATATCTTTTATCACCCGCACATCATCTGCGCCATGCCCAAGGCCGACGAAAGAGCTTGGCCAAACTTCACCGGCCAAGTCTAGATTCGTCACAGTAAGATTCCATTGATAGTTTGCCGGCAAGCGTTCACCTAACTTGGCAAAATGCTTCTCTAACTGATTTAACGTTTGCTCTAAAAAGCGCTTGCGCGATTGATTCGCTGGACGTACATCGGAATAGTCCTCTGGAGACTCCCAAACGACTGCTACTTTGTCTGATTGTTGCTCATCCGCTGCGAAAACAACTGGCGAAGCGACTAGGGCAACGGGTAATAGTGTTAAAGCTAGCGATTTTTTCATGACAACCTCTGGTTAGCTACGCCATCAAATATGGCATCGAGAATTTAAGTATAGTTGATTGCAACTGCCTATGGGATAACCCGCAATCACCTTAAAAGGATAGACCTACAGGCCAACAAAAAGTTTACTTTATTCTCTGTTAATCAAAATAAAAGCGGGCCATCCGAAGGACGACCCGCTTATCAACTAAGACCGATTGGTGACTTTACGAGTTGGACGATAATGGTGAGCGATTTATTTCGCGACACACTACCCGCAACGTTGTGCCGTAGATAAACGGATTCATATCTTGGTCAATACAATACTGCTTGTTAAACAACTGAATACTGTTGCGACTTTCGGTAATCTCTTCAAGATAAACCAACTGCGATTCACTCATACCACCCAAAAATGGTCGAATATTATCTTGTAGCTTGGCGATCTCTTGTTGATCTGGGATCTCCGCGATCGTCACCATCCACTCAGATACCGTGTACTGGATATCCCTCAGCCAATACTGCATAAACTCAGTGCGCAAGGTTGCCACCAGCAAGACAATTTCAATAAAAACAACAAAAGCTCTAAACATACCTACACAAAAAAAGTTACTCAGCCACACTTATCACAATAGAAGACTACGACTTAAAAAAAAATACTCACAATCATACTGAGGTATTCGCTTTGATAACGTGCTAGCCCCGACCCACATGGCGTTTCGAAACCTCAGAGCCCCCAATTAAACCAAAAAGTTGATCTAAGTTAAGAATGCCAAGGACAAATTAGTTATAATTGGCAGTACCTTACACGAAATCGCATGGCTGCCTCGCTGTCAAACTATGAAAGAGCCGACGATGAATAATCAAATTCCGGTTAAAGACGTTACGCCGGTTAAAGTTCACAAACCGAAAAAGAGTAATCAAGACCAAAACTATACGCCGCGAAGCCGCATATACGTGCGTGCCGTCGAGGGCACATTCGAAACTATTCGTCGCTTTTTCGGCTTGATATTCTTAGGCATTTTCGCTGTTATCCCATGGATCCCATACAACGGTGCGCAAGCTGTACTGCTCGATATCGGTGAGCAACGCTTTACCATTTTTAGCATGACGTTGTGGCCACAAGATCTGACCTTACTGGCTTGGTTGCTAATCGTCTCAGCATACGCACTATTTTTTGTTACTACCTTTGCCGGTCGCGTGTGGTGTGGATTTATGTGTCCCCAGACCACATGGACTTTTATCTACATCTGGTTTGAAGAGAAAATTGAAGGCGCGCGCAATAAGCGCATGAAGCTCGACCAGCGGCCTATGGATTTTGATAAGTTCTGGCGCAAAACCTTAAAGCATACATCCTGGGTAGTAGTCGCGTTACTAACCGCACTCACTTTCGTCGGCTATTTCACGCCGATCGACCAGCTATTTATCGATTTCTTTACCTTTAATGTCAGTTTTTGGGCCGGTTTCTTTGTCATCTTCTTTACCGTATGTACATACGGTAATGCTGGCTGGATGCGCGAAGTAATGTGCACACACATGTGCCCTTATGCGCGCTTTCAATCTGCTATGTTCGACAAAGACACCTTTACCGTAGCTTACAACCCTAATCGCGGTGAACAGCGCGGTCCGAGACCGCGCAAAGTGCCTCACGAAGAATTAGCGGACAAAGGCTTAGGCGATTGTATTGACTGTAACTTATGCGTACAGGTTTGCCCCACCGGGATTGATATTCGCAACGGCCTACAATACGAATGTATCAACTGCGGTGCCTGTGTTGACGCCTGTAACGGGGTGATGGAAAAAATGAATTACCCCAAAGGCTTAATAAGCTTCACCTCAGAACACGAACTTAAAGGCGGCAAAACCGATATTGTGCGGCCTAAATTGATCGGTTACGCCATAGTGCTATTGGTGATGACAGCCCTGCTCGCCTTTGAAATCATGACGCGTTCTTCACTGGAAGTCGATATTATTCGCGACCGCAACTCACTGTATCGCGTCACTAACCAAGGCCTAGTTGAAAACGTCTATACCCTAAAAATTCTGAATAAATCACAAGAGGCGCGGACTTACACCATTAGTGTAACTGGGTTGGATAGTTATGAATTCTTTGGTGACCAAGTAGTACAAGTCGCCGGCGGTGAAGTATTTAGTCTACCTGTTTCTGTAGCCACTGATACTGTCAATCTCGATGGTCGTGTAACCGACATCTATTTCCGAGTGCAAACTCAAGACTTAGACGGTAACCTAATCGAAGTCGACGAGCCAACCAGGTTTTTATACAAATAATTGTGAATGAGACTTCAACTTTAGTAAGCACCGTTAGCAGTGAGTTTCAGTTTGCCGACCTAACCCCGGATTTGATCCTCAATGCTCTGGAGAGCATTGAGGTATACGCTGAATCTGGGCTACTCGCGCTAAACAGTTACGAAAACCGCGTCTATCAGTTTATTGATGACAACAAGCAACGTTGGGTGGTTAAGTTCTACCGCCCGCAGCGCTGGACTGATGCGCAAATCCAAGAAGAGCACGATTTCGCTGCTGAATTACAAGGGGGCGAGATCCCGGTTGTGGCGCCAAGCAGTATCGCAGGAAGCACTCAACATCACTTTTCCGGCTATCGATTTGCATTGTTTCCGTCTGTTGGCGGTCGCCAATTTGAAGTGGATAATCTCGATCAGCTGGAACAAGTTGGCCGCTATCTAGGCCGTATTCATCGTCTTGGCAGTGCCACCGATTTCAAATCGCGCCCGGCGTTCTCTACCGAGGCATATTTGCATCAACCACTGCAAACTCTGCAGAATAGTAATCTGGTACCAAGCTCGCTAGAGACCCCCTTTTATACCGTGCTGGAACACGTCATCAGCGCAACAGACAAAGCTTTTCACCCAACCCCCTATATTCGCCTACACGGTGACTGTCATCCCAGTAATATTTTGTGGCGAGATGGTCCGAGTATTTTAGATTTGGATGATTGCCGTATGGGTCCAGCGATTCAAGATCTGTGGATGATGTTGTCAGGAGACCGTCAGCAACAGATGATCCAACTGGATACTCTAGTTGAAGCTTATGAGGAGTTTCACAGTTTTGACAGCTCGCAATTAGATCTGATTGAACCACTGCGCGCCATGCGAATAGTGCATTATATGGCATGGCTGGCCAATCGCTGGGGCGATGCTGCGTTTCCTCGTGCATTCCCATGGTTTGCTACTGACAAATACTGGGAACAACAAATCTTAAGTCTCAAAGAGCAGCTCGCCGCCTTAGACGAAGCACCGTTAAAATTATTCTAAGCCATAACAAAACTATCAAACACAACATAGATAAATAGTTATACTTACCGGCGTTTACAGGTGCTCTAATCAATTGATTAAAGTTAAACGGGAAATAGGTGCAAAACCTATGCTGCCCCCGCAACGGTGATTAAACCTAATTTGTTTACAAATTGGGTGGATATTCGCAATACCACTGTGCATTAACTGCATGGGAAGGTGAATATTCAACGCGTGACTTACGCGTAATTATAAGCCCGGATACCGGCCTGTAATATACCCCAAAATCAACGATTTTGGTCTTTACCTTTGCACACTCGGGTGGAGTGTTACAGGAACAACAAGAATGAAATACACACACATATTAGCTACTACCACAGTAGCTATTACAAGCGCGCTCGTGCCCGCGACTTCGTTGGCACAAACAACCACTACCGCAAGCTTAGAACGCATCTCAATCGTGGGTTCGCGTAGTGAAATTAAGCAAAACAAACTGGCTGCTGCGAGCTACATCATTGATGAACAAGCGATTCAAAATGCCGGACAGCCGTTTTTAATCGACCTATTACGCGGCCTGCCCGGTATCAGTGTTGCCCAATCGGGTAGCGTCGGTGGTCTGACTGAATTGCGCTTACGTGGCGCTGAATCCAATCACGTGCTGGTGCTGATTGACGGCGTGGTTGTCAACGATGAAAGCCAAGGTGGATTGGTTGATTTCGCGCACTTAACTACTGCCAATATCGTCAGTGTTGAGTTACTCCAGGGGCCCCAAAGTGCACTTTGGGGCAGTGGCGCGGTAGCGGGTGTCATCAGCATTAAAACCCGCAATGGCGACGCTGCGCAACGCAATGTACGCATAAATGTTGGCAACAACAGCGAGTTCGGCGTGGGTGGTACTCTTGGTGGCCAACAACAAGACGTCACTTGGCTACTCGATGCCCAACACATCAGCACCGATGGCCAAAATGTTGCGCGTCAAGGCGATGAAGACGACGGTTATAAGAACACCACATTGAGTGCCAACCTCAATTGGCAGATCAACGAGAAACAATCGTTAGCAATTAATTTGCGCGGTGTGGATTATCAGAACGATTTCGACGCGGTGGACTTCTTTACGACCGGTCTGCCAGTTGATGCCGACAATACAACTGAAGGCAAACAGCTGTCTGCCAATATACATTGGCAATTGGCGCAAACTGACTCACTCAGTCACAACCTGATCGCCCAATATAGTGACAACGACAGTGAAAACTTCGCTGCCGGTGTCTCGACCGGTGATACCAATGCGCAAAAATTGCGATTGGGTTATTACGCCAGCTATGCATCTAATCTACTAGAAAGTGTCAATCTGGGTATTGAACACGTCACAGACGATTTTGCACAGGGTGGCCCCATCGGCTTTGGCGACCCTAATCAGACGCAAAGTGTTGATACACTCGCCGTGTTTGGTGATGCAGTTGTCAATGTAAATAGTGATTGGAGCGTGAATGGCTCATTGCGACTGGACAACAATAGCGACTTCGACGACCAGACCAGTTATCGCTTGGGTCTGAATTATCAAATTAGCCGTCAATGGTCGTGGTTTATTAGTCAGGGTGAAGCGGTACGTAATCCAACCTTTACTGAGCGCTTTGGCTTTTTCCCACAATCGTTTATCGGCAACGCTGAGCTCCAACCAGAAACCGCAAAGACCCTCGAGACGGGTATTCGTTTTATTCCGCATGCGGGGGTATTGGTGCAGTTAAATGCCTTTGATAGCGAACTTGAAAATGAAATCAATGGCTTTGTATTTGAACCGTTAAGCGGCTTATTTACCGCGACTAACCGTATGGCAATGAGTGAACGCGAAGGCCTGGAGCTAATGCTTGAGCAAACCTTAAGCGCATTCAAAGTCAGTGCAAATTACAGTTATGTAGATGCATCTGAACTTAGCGATACAGAATTTGCATCAGTGGAGTTAAGACGTCCACGTCATACTGGCTCTGTCCGAGTTAACTATTTACCCAGCAACAGCCCAATAAAAGCCAATCTGCAGTTGGATTATACCGGCTCTCGTATCGACCAATTCTTTCCGCCGTTTCCACAACCGGCAGAGCGCGTTGATTTACGGGCCTATTGGTTGGTAAACGCTACGGTGACTTATCAATTCAGCGATTCAGCCACAGTTCAGTTCAGTGCGCATAATCTATTTGACCATGAATACGAAGACGTGGTTGGCTTTGTTGGTGAAGGCCTGCAGTGGCGTGTAAACACCCAATATCGCTTCTAAAATACCTGTCAGTCGCGCGATATACTTAATCTATCGCGCAAGTGGCCTGTAGTGACTAGTCGATAGCAGCTTTGCTGTGCTAGGCTATGGGCGTTTTTTATAAGGGATCTCTACAACTATGAAGAAACTATTTATTGGCTTTCTGTTGGCCGCTCTAATGCCTCTTTCTGCGTGTGGTCAAATGCGCTGGGAAGAAGGAACCCACTATCGCGTGATCAGTGATCAAGCCTCAGCCAAGCCTGAAGTTATTGAGTTTTTCTCATTCTGGTGTCCAGCCTGTAATGCTTTCGAACCCATTGTTCAAGATATGAAATCGCGCTTAGGTGCAGATGTGAAATTCACCAAAGTACACGTTAACTTTATGCAGTTTACCGGCCCAGAAGTGCAAGACGACGTAACGCGTGCAATGCTTGTGGGCCGTGCCCTTAAAGATGAAACGCGATTAAATGGTGCGATTTTTAATTATATTCACCGTCAACGCGGCGTAATCACTGGTCTGAATGATGTACGTAATATTTTCCTCGTCAACGGCGTTGAAGCAGAAGATTTCGACAAGATGGTAAAAAGCTTCAGTGTTAACAACCTAGTGCGCAAGAACAACAAGACTATCGATGATTTTCGTCAACACTTAAACGGTGTACCTAACTTTATCGTTAACGGTAAGTATCAAGCGACATTTACAAGCAATATGACACCAGATGATATGGTCAATTTAATAGTTTGGTTAAGCCAACAAGACTAATATCGACGAAACAAAAAAACGCGCCAACCGGCGCGTTTTTTGTTTCTGAAGGTTGCGCTAGCGCTAACCTAACTTATCCGTAGCAACTTTGTAACGCGGATCTTCGTTAACATTCATTTCCACGTATTTATTGGCCTTAACCAATAGACTACGACACTCTGGGCTGATGTGACGAATATGCAGTTTCTTGCCATTTTGTTCGTATTTATCAGCTAGACCATCCAAGGCATCAATGCCCGACGAATCCCAAATACGTGACTCGTTAAAATCAATCACCACGTCTTCAGGATCGTTTTTCGGATCGAACAAGTCTTTAAAGTGCGTAACCGAACCAAAGAACAAGGGCCCTTCCAGTTCATATACTTTCCAGCCATCTCTATCAGTATGGGTACGTGCAATAATGTGCGTGGCATGTTTCCAAGCGAATACCAAGGCTGAAACGATAACACCGACTACAACCGCTACCGCCAAATCAGCAATAACAGTAACAGCGGTCACCAAGAACAAGACAAACGCATCTTCTTTGTTTACGCCGCGAATAATGCGGAACGATGCCCATTCAAAGGTACCGATAACCACCACGAACATAACACCTACAAGTGCCGCTAACGGGATCATTTCAATCAAAGGCGCAGCGAATAGGATGAATGCTAATAGTACGATTGCCGCTGTAATGCCCGATAAACGCCCACGACCACCTGAGTTGATATTGATCATCGACTGACCAATCATGGCGCAGCCGCCCATGCCACCGAAGAATCCATTAACTGTGTTGGCAACACCTTGCCCCACACATTCGCGGTTACCACGACCACGGGTATCGGTCATTTCATCAATAAGGGTGAGAGTAAGCAGTGATTCAATCAGACCTACCAAGGCTAAAATCACAGCGGTAGGTAGAATGATCATCAAGGTTTCCCAAGTGAACGGCACCATTGGGATGGCAAAGGTCGGTAGTTCACCCGCTAACGTGGCACTGGCTTGCTGTTCGACTGGTAACATATCGCGCACAAAATCAATTACCGTACGAGCTTCTAAATCAAGTCCGTGTACCAAAAGGGTAACGGTGATGATCGCGGCTAACGATGCAGGCACTGCCGTGGTTAGCTTAGGTAAGATGTATATGATCGCCATGGTTAACGCAACGAGACCCAGCATGATGTACATCATCTCGCCTTGCATCCACTCCATCGTACCGTCTTCCCCGAGCATCTTAAACTGTCCCATTTGCGCCAGGAAAATCACGATTGCCAGACCGTTAACGAAGCCCAGCATCACCGGATAAGGCACAAGTCGGATAAACTTACCAAGTTTGAAAATACCGGCTGAAATCTGCAGTAACCCGGCCAAAATTACAGCCGCGAAAAGATAGGCAATACCATGCTGTGCAACAAGTGCCACCATTACCACCGCCATTGCACCGGTCGCACCGGAAATCATACCTGGACGTCCACCAATAGCAGACGTAATAAGTCCCATCATAAAGGCTGCATATAAACCCACCATGGGTTCAACACCCGCAACAAAGGCGAATGCTACAGCTTCTGGAACCAATGCGAGTGCAACAGTAATGCCCGAAAGCACATCATTTTTCACGTTGCCTTGCTGTTTGGTAATCAAATCAAACATAGGGATTGACACCTGTATAACGTTTTAGCTTAAAAATTAACCGGCGATCCTATCAGGAATACTGCGATAAATCTTTTAACAGTTTGTTAATTCCGATGGGTTTCTTCACTAAATACGTTATAGTGGCCCACTCACAGTTTTTCCTTGGCCTCTAAGCCCATGAATTTAATGCAGTTTAGTGTAGATGTTATTGGACCTGTGGTGATCTTACTCGCCGCTGGTAAACTGCTGCATGCGCGCGGAAAATTATCTGATGACTTTATCGCCAATGGGTCGAGCTTGGTATTCAACTTTGCTTTGCCAGCGTTGTTGTTTATTTCAATTAGCCAAGCGAATTTTGAACAAGCGGCCAACATATCACTTATCAGCATAGGTCTACTCACGACCTTGGCGTTCTTCGTTGCCAGCGCAGTGGTCGTGCAGCTGATGTTTCCTTGCCGCGCGGATCGCGGTGTCATTGTACAAGGTAGCTTTCGCGCCAATCTAGGCGTAGTTGGCTTGGCCTATGCGGCGAACGCTTTTGGCCCCAATGACTTTGCCCAAGCATCGGTATTTATGGGTGCCTTGGTATTGCTGTACAACGTCTTATCGGTATGGGTACTAAACCTCTACTTACCCAAACGCATGAACTTATGGCAAACGCTTATTAGCTTACTTTCCAACCCGATTATGCTAGCCATACTCGCGGCGTTGGCATTTACTTACAACAACTGGCAGCTGCCGCAAATAGTCAAAACCAGTACGCAGTACTTTGCGCAATTGACCTTGCCACTGGCCCTGCTGTGTACCGGAGCTGCCATTCGTTTTCGCGGTATGCGCGGACAACTCAACGCTTTAGTATTTGCGATTGTATGTAAGTGCCTACTATACCCACTTGCCATGATTGGTGCGGGTGTTTACTGGGGTTTAGGTGAAACAGAACTATTGACCATGCTATTTATGTCGATAGCGCCAACCGCTGCGGTAAGCTTTATTATGGTGAAGAAAATGGGTGGCAATGCTGATTTGGCTGCTAACATTGTGGCTATAACGACTATAGTATCAATACCTATTACACTGCTCGGTTATGGCTGGGTTATCAATGGATTGTAAACGTTTTGGAGGCTAAACAGATGCGCATTTTCCCTACAGTTATGCGGTTTGTATTGTTGATTTCAATTGCCCTTGCTGCCACCGCACAAGGTAAACAACCACCGGCACATTTAAGCGTTAACGGCAATGCCGAAGTCACTTACCATGCGCTAGACCATAACCATCTAACCGCCGGCACCCTGCTTATTGACGAGCAGCAACTGATGCTCCCGTTTTTAGATACTACCGTTGCCGTTTCAACACCACACACACCAGACGCATTAGCCTCTCACCGGTTTTACAATGCCAGTTTTAACCGCGCTAATGAAAACCTTACCGTGCTTTACACGCAAGGACAAAATACTGCCATTGGTGAAGTCTATACTGACAAGCGTCATTTGTATTTTGAGCTAAATGGCAGCGATCTTTGGGTGGTTGATATCACTGCCAGTAGACTGCTTCCAGGACTCTACCAACACGATGTTGCTAACCCGCATGCACAGCTGTTCAATATACCGGCCGCCTTGTTAGAAGCCGGTGCGCGCACAATCAATCGGCAAAACCCGATCATAATCGACACGCTTCTTATTTATACGCCGAATATTGTTGCAGCCTATCCTGGTGCGATGACTGAAACCTTGATGAATCACTTGATTGCTAAAGCCAATCAGACTTTTGTTAACAGCGGTGCAAACATATTATTGCGACTAGTGGATACCGAGTTTGTTGACTTTACTTTGCCATCGAGCTTAGTTGCACTCACTGAAATGGCATCGGCATTAGATGATAGCAACACGACAGTTCCCGATGCGTCACTCGCCAATTTACGTCAGCTGCGCGATAACGTGGGTGCAGACTTGGTCGCTATGATCCGGACCCACGATTTAAATGAGCGCGAAGTGTGTGGTGTTGCACGTTTTCCAACCACCGCTAATGATTTACTGATCAATGTGAGTAATGTTGGCATCAGTGGTGGCTCTAACTGTGTGAATACCTTCACTCACGAAGTCGGCCACAACTTTGGTGCGGGTCACCAGCAGGTGGGTGGCTCCAGCGTTGGCGCTTTGAACTTCTCTGGGGCATTAATCGCGTTTGAACAATACAATACGATCATGTCGTCAATTGGCACTGGCGATGAAAACCGCAACTATAAATTGCCGTTGTTCTCCAGTCCTAACTTTATCTGTGGTGGTGACGCCTGTGGTGATGCGCAGACGGCAGACAACGTCAGCACCATCAATTTCTTTGCCGAGCAAAATGCGGCGCTGCGCGCGCAAGTCGTGCCCGGTACGATTTCGGCACCGCCACCTACGGATCCTGACAGCGATGGTGATGGCGCAGCAGACAGTGTCGATCATTTCCCATTTTTTGCCAATGAATCAGACGATGATGACAACGATGGAGTAGGCAATAATGCCGATGCATTCCCCAATGATCCCAGTGAAACATTAGATACCGATAACGACGGCGTTGGTAACAACAGCGATACTGATGATGACGGTGATGGCGTATCTGATGGCCAAGATGATTTACCGCTGGATGCTCGTGACAGCATTGATATGGACGGCGACACGTTTGGCGTCAGTCGCGATGAGCTCGACAATGATTTCCAAGAACAATTCGACGCTGACCAAGATAACATCGGTGACATAGCTGACCCTGATGATGACAATGACGGTGTACCCGATTTCTATCCATCACCGACCTTGGCCCAAACGCAACTGTTAGTGGTAAGCGCTGGCTCAAACGAAATCTTGAGCTACAACGCCGAGAACGGTGATTTTGAATCGACGCTTTACACTATCAACGATGGTGGCTTTTCGTTCCGCTCAGAGCTGATTGAAGCGCCAAACAATCAGTTATTTGTGATTGGCTTTAGTGATGTGATTCAAATTGACCGTCAGCGCGATAACAGCAAAGTTGCGGTTTCGCGCACTCAACTCAGCACCAACTTCCCAGTGCACTTGGCGGCCAACAACGAGTCACGGCTCTATGTTAACAATGGCCTCGGTAATTCTTTTGTTGAAGGCTTTAATTTACTCTCCGGCGGCAACAACTTAGTGGTAAGCAGTTTTAGCCAAGACGTATGGCGTGATATTGAAGTATTGAGCACTACACAAGCCCTAGTCGTTTCGCGCAGTACCAACCAAGTCTTTAGTTTTAATCCACAAGAATTTAATGGCCAGCAGCAACTGCTTATTGGTAGCGGCTTGAATAAGCCCGAACATTTAGCGGTTAATGCCCAAGGCGATATTTTTGTCAGTAATGCCGGCAACGGCGACATCCGCCGCTTTGATAGTAATGGCGTGGCCCTAGGCATATTTGTTGCCGCTGGCAGCGGTGGACTAACCACACCAAGTTGTATGGACTTCGGCCCCGACGGTAACTTGTATGTGTGTAGTATGGACAATGATCGCATACTCGCTTATGACGGCGATTCTGGCGCATTTTTACGTACGGCGGTCGACGCCGAAGAAGGCGGCTTAAGCAAGCCTGTGGGTTTGGTATTTGCTAGTCGCTTTGCCGATGAATTTCGCTACGACCCCAATCATGACAGTGATAACGACGGCGTGTTAAACCCAGATGACGCTTTCCCGCTTGATCCCAATGAAACCCTCGACACCGATAACGACGGTATTGGCAACAATGCTGATGAGGATGACGATGGTGACGGCATGCCAGATAGTTTTGAGGAAGAGTTCGGCTTCGACCCGCTCGATCCCAGTGATGGTGCGTTGGATGCTGATGGCGATGGGGTCAGTAATGCGCAAGAGTTTATCAACGGCACCGATCCTACCGTTGCTGACACGCCTCCCGCCCCTGCGCCAACACCTACTCCACCGCCTGCAGACAATGGCAGCAGCGGTGGTAGCAGCCACGGTTTGATTGTATTGCTAGTGATGATGATAGCGATGCGCCGCTTTACGCGCGGCTCTGCCATATAGAATTGGCCGATCTAGTATTGGCCAATTAAATTGCGCTGTTTGGCGGCTTTTTCGCCGACAGCGAATACTTTCATACCAATAGCTAAGTAAACAGCTGAATTTAGCGCGACGATTAATAGCGAAAGATAATCTAAAGGCTGCCCGTTGAGCACCCAATCTCGCGCCAATGAAGCGCCAGGAACAAAGGGTAAGAAGGTCAAAGGGTTAAGAGGTAGTCCATCAAGTGCAACTAAGCCCATTAATCCAATGCTTAAAAAAGCACCGATAGTTTCGACCTTTTTAAATACCAGCGCAAAACCCGCAATAATCAGGCCTAACCCCACTAATGATGGTGCCGCTAGCAATAACACGGCGTAAAACTGCAACAAGTTAATGCCGAGCCAGGTATTGGTTAGCCACATCACTAGGTAAGTCACAACGGTTAGAATCGCCAAGCTAAATAAGACATCAGCTAAAGCCCGGCACAATAGCAGGCGAACAACCCCCTCTGGGCATAAAAACAAATGCTCGATGTAACCGCGCTGCGTATCCTCTACAACGCTCTTCGTGATTGAGCCATAAGCACCAGATGCAAAAGTCCAGAGTAAAAAGCCAAATACCAAACCATCTAACGACTGTGCACCGTCGTCTTCTAACACAAAGCCTTTGATGCCATAAAATAAGGCGATAAACATGACCAAGATAAAGATCATGGCACTGACTGTTTCAAACCAGTATTGGCGCATTTCCAACCACGCCAAGCGCAATTCATTGGTGATCAGATGTAACTTCATGCACGCTCCTCCGCAACCAAGTGCTGATACGCTTGTTCTACCGACAGCGCATTGATAGTGCAGTGCTCCGGAGCAATTTGCTGCTCGTGTAAATACGTCATTGTGGGTAAGCACTGCGCTGGGGTATCAAATTGAATCGATAGACACTGCTCGTCTGCGCGGATCTGAAAACGCCCTTCCCAGAGGCTGTGGATTGATTCCATTTGTGCAGGTGTTAGCGGTGCAAGTTTAAGCTCATGACTGAACATTTGCGCCTTCAGTTCAGCGATATCACCGGCGAATAATAATCGTCCATGGTCGAGCACGAGTACCCGCGTACAGATATTTTCAATAAAACTTAAATCGTGACTGGTGATCAAAAAGCTTTGGTGCTGCTCGCTCGCTTGACTTTTAATAATGGTTTGTAGCTCATTGACTGTCGTAAAATCCAAGCCCAATGTCGGCTCATCGAGCAGCACTAATTCTGGGCTATAGCCTAATGCGCTGAGCAGTGCAGCCTTTTGCTTGTTACCCGTTGAGAGCTTCATCACTTCTTTTTGCGCGTGCTCGTCAAGGCCTAATTGCGTTTGTAAACGCGTAATATTCGCCAATACATCAGACCCCTTAAAACCGCGAACTTGGGCAAAGTAGCGCGCATTTGCACTGGCCGTTAATCGCCAATTAGTATTGCGACAACCACCCAGCACAGCGCCAATATGACGAAAGTAATCGGTGCTGCTGCGCGTCGGGTTTTGATTAAACAGAATGTCGCCGCTATCCCATTCTATAAGACGGCAAATCGATTGGACGGTGGTGGTTTTACCTGAGCCATTTGCGCCCAGTAGTGCAACAATCTCGCCCGGTTCAATGCTAAATGATACATCTTGCAGGGCTGGCGACCCTGCATAAGCCTTGCTCACTCCCTGGAGTTCCAGCATAGATAGGTAATTTCCTTGTAGGTTGAACGTCTGCGTTCATTAGTCTCGCCTCACAGCGATTTATTACAATTATTTTTTACTACCGCCTAAACACTTGGGTGATTCAGGCACTTGGCCAAACTTAGTCTGCCACTCTTCGGCTGTAAAGGTATGGAGCGCCAACGCGTGTATATCATTCGCCAGTTCATCGGCAAGTATCTGATTAACTGCTCGGTGTCGCTGGATCAAGCGTTTGCCTGCGAATACGTCACTAACCAAAGTTACTTTAAAATGGCTTTCACTGCCACTGGGTACATTGTGATTGTGGCTCTCATTCAAGACCTCCAAATACTGCGGTGAAAATTCAGCCTCGAGCTTAGCGGTGATTTGTTGTTGAATGATCATGAACGATTTGCCTGAAAGTTAAGTTAATACGACCGCCAATAGGTTTAACGGTTTTATTCAATCCGTGTTGCCAATGATCTTGGGTCATTCCCGCCATTATCAATAGGCTACCGTGTTCAAGCAGCACAGAATGTCGGGTTTTATCGCGCTTGTGTTTGAAAATAAAGTTGCGCTCAGCGCCCAAACTCAACGACGCAATAGTTGGCTGTGCGCCCAACTCTGGCTCATCGTCACTGTGCATGCCCATACTGTGTTGACCGTGTTGATACCAATTGGCCAATACCGAATTGAATTGCGCATCACTGGCGCTTTCGCACGCCTGCTTTAACGCTTGCAGCTCTTCAGTCCACGGCAACGGCGTTAAATCTAAGCCTGAGTATTGATATACCGCGCCGCTATCACCATACCAACACTGTTGTCGCGGGATCAGGTGTTCTTTGCCATATAGGCGAATAGTATCCTGACGCCAGACTAACGATTCAGCCAGCTTGTGGTAATATTGCGTCGCCTTCTCGGCAGCCAACCAGTTAGGTATATAGATAACTTCCGCGTCATGCATGGGTAATCGATAAACGCTGGGAGAATCGAGCTGTTGGTCAAAGAACGATGATTGCATAGGACCTATATTTAATGTTGACGACTCAATGTGTGCTGAACGATATCGAGCTAGAGCTGCGTCGCTATCCAGCGCATAATCAGCACAAAAGTCTCCAGGCTTGGGACTCTGCTGACACGCTAATAACGGCGCATGTCATAGACTCGAACAATGTTACCAGCACCGCTAACATAGCACTACTTAACGATGAGTTTGGAGCTCTCGCCGCGCTGGTTTCTGCGGCACTACCTAACACACACTTGTACAGTCACAGTGATTCTTGGATCAGTGCAAAAGCAACCGCCGAAAACCTAGTGCGCAATCAATTAGACACCCAAATTGATTATATCGATAGCTTAGCCCCTCTCGTACAGTGCGATGCTGTATTGCTTAAAATACCACGCTCACTGGCACTGCTAGAGTGGCAGTTGTCGCTGTTAAATCAATCGTTACCAGCAGGTACGCCAATTATTGCTGGAGCCAAAGTTACTGCGCTAACGCCTTCAGTATTTAAACTTTTCGAGCGTTATTGCGGTACAGTGACAACATCTCTGGCACACAAGAAATCGCGACTGCTATTCGCGCAAACTCAAACAGGCGATACTCCGACCAAATATCCGACCCAATTTACTACCACCGCAGCCGAAACCGGCACTGAACTCACCTTAGTGAATCATGCCAACGTGTTTTCTCGGCAGAGCCTGGATATAGGCGCTCGGGTTATGTTGCAGCACTTACCAGAACTCGATGCGAATTCGGATATTCACCTAATAGATTTAGGTTGCGGCAATGGCGTCCTAGGACTGGCGATGTTGGCGCGTTACCCGAATATCAAAGTGAGTTTCGTCGACGAATCGCATATGGCCTTAGCATCGGCGCAAGCATCGGTAGTCGCCAATATGCCTGACAGTTTAAAACGCTGTCAGTTTATCGCCAGCAATTGCTTAGAAACTTTTACCCAAGGTGAATGTGGTCAGGTGCAATTGGTTTTGTGTAACCCGCCGTTCCACCAGCAAAATACGCTGACCGAACACATTGCCAGACAAATGTTTAAAGACGCCTACAAGCACTTGGGCAGCGGTGGTGAACTGCGAGTAGTTGCCAATCGCCACTTGCCCTATGGACAAACGCTCAAGCACCGTTTTGGTGGGTTTAGCGTACTTGCAAGTGAGCGTAAATTCGTTATTTTATCTGCGATAAAACGTCGTTAAGGGATCATCATGCACAAACAGACTGCTTTCTTTTCAATCTTAATATTGCTGCTCGGTATGATGTTTAGCACTACTGCGGTGCAGGCTAAAACTAAGCGTGTTGAGGATGGCTCCCATATCCAGAAACGCAATTATTATCCCAAAGTAAAATTTTCCACCAGCATGGGTGATTTTGTCGTTGAGCTCAATCGTCGTAAGGCGCCAATGACAGTGAATAACTTCTTGCGCTATGCGGATAAAGGCATGTTCAATAAAACTATCTTTCACCGTGTGGTTGCCGAGTTTGTTGTCCAAGGCGGGGGTTATACGGTTGAAGGCGATGAAAAGCCTGCGTTTGATCCAATCTTCAATGAATCTGGCAATGGTTTAACCAACGACCAATACACAATAGCAATGGCGCGTCAAAACGATCCACACAGTGCCATGCGGCAGTTTTTCTTTAATATGTCCGACAATCCAAGCCTTAATCCAGGCCGCCGCTGGGGTTATGCAGTATTTGGCGATGTGGTTGAAGGTACCGACGTGTTAGACGCTATCTCACAAGTGGAAACCGGCGTTGACGAAGTCACTGGCTTTCCAGAAGCACCGCTTGAACCTGTGCTAATTAACAGCGTTACTATCTTACCCGAGGAGTAAGCCCATGCGTGTTCACATCCAATGTGGGTTTGCGGTACTGGCCATTTTTTGGTCGTTTATCAGTGCAGCTTCCGACAGTGTAAAATTTATCGATAAACATGGCTTTATCGTTGAAAATCAAATCACGACTGCACAACCGGTAGAGCAAGTCTGGCAGGCACTGACCAACGATGTAGACCAATGGTGGCCCAAAGATCACAGTTGGTGGTACGGTGAGTTTTCCATAGAGCCCGTCGCCGGCGGATGCTTCTGTGAAACTCACGAAAACAACAGTGCTGAGCATATGCGAATTGTGTTTGTTGAGCATAACAAGACACTGCGCATGAGCGGCGGCCTTGGCCCACTGCAAGGCATGGGAATGGTCGGTGCTTTGGATTGGCAATTTGCTGAGGCTGATGGCATTACCACAGTCACCTTGACCTATCGGGTGCACGGCATCGATGCCAATGGCTTTGAAGCTTTAGCACCAATTGTCGGTCAGGTTCAGGGGATTCAACTTAACGCACTCAAAACCTTTATTGAGAGACAGTGATCTAGTTATCTCTTTTTAGCCGGTATAAATTCAAGATTTCATCGGCGCTCTCAAGTTGTCGCTCAAATTCGAAGCCCAAACGCTTTATGCAACGAATAGAGTCGCTGTTCTGCGGTAACGTTTGGGCGTATAAGTTCGAAATTTGCTTTACCTCAGGCCTATTGAGCATTTGTGAAATAGCGCGATTTATAATGCCTTTACCTCGAAACTTGGGTAACAGTGCAAATCCGACATCAGGCCCAGGCAAGTGCTCACGCTGCAATAAGCTACACACGCCGACGGGAGTCTGTGTACCCTGCTCTTCTATAACGAAAGTGCCTAATCCGGACGCTGTATATTGTTTGGTAAACACATTATCAATATAGGCCGCAGCATCTTCGATAGAACGCACCTTGCGATCGCCGATATAACGCAGCCAAGCAGGATCATTGAGGAGCGCCAAAACAAACTCGGCATCGGCTGAAGTAATTTGACGGATGACTAAACTCAATTTTACGATCCATCAATTCCATGGCGATTCATTAAAGCGTCAATGGTCTGCTTTCCAAGCGACGATAACGGCGCAAATCGCGGGTATTGGGGCTTATCGCGATCATTTACAATATACTGCCAACCAAACGTAGTGCGTAAAAACTGTTCTGCCTGCTCAATACCCGCAGTTGCACTTTGTGGATGACTCAAACACCCACCAACGCAGGTATCGATATAGCTTTGATAGACCGGATATTCAGCGCTGGCGGGGTGCACTTCCAAGGACTCGCAAATCCACAGCTTAACGTGGTTACCTGCCAATTTTGCTGCCCGCTGTTGATCATGTGTGTCGACAATACGAATCTGATTGAATGGTACCTGCACAAAGCGATAGTCGCGCTCGCGCTGTTGAAACTTGGGATTAAAATTCATCGGCACACAGTGCGCATTAAGCGTTGCTGCATCTGCTGCAACGGCGCCAACATAGGTTTGCTGCTCGTGAAATGCACGCGTGATCCAATGCCGTTCAAAGCCGCTGACTTCAACGGCAAGGGCCGGATGTGGATTATCGCTATGTAGCTCACGACTAGCCGCACTTAACAGTGAACCATAGCCGAGAATAAAGTGTTCGGCGGTGTGCCAATCTGGATGGTCTAAATCAGCGATGGTAGAGCTCCCTGAGGTGTTAAGCGCGTGAAAAGGGGAAGCTTAAAACCTGATCAATATGTGTTGCCCCCAGTTTTAGCATTAACAGTCGATCAATGCCAAGCGCTACACCTGCGCAATCGGGTAAACCTGCAGCCAATGCGTCAATAAGATGCACATCCATTGGCATGTCTGCTAAATCATGCGTGCGTCGCCAGTGATTGTCAGATTCGAAGCGCTGGCGCTGTTCATCCGCATTGCTTAACTCGAAAAACCCGTTAGCTAATTCAACGCCTTTGTAATAGGCCTCAAAACGATCAGCAACTCGCGGATCTTCAGTGTTAATGCGCGCTAATGCAGATTGACTGGCGGGATAGCCATAGACTAACACCGGTGCTTGCTGGCCAATGTGAGGTTCGATTTGTAGATTAAATATAACTTGCAGCAGGTCATCAAAGGACCAATCATCGGCATCGCCTGCTAAGAGGTGTTTTTGACGGACATAATCGCTTAAAAACGCTTTATCGGCGACAAGCGGATCAAAATCTACCCGCTCAATGAAAAGCTGCTGGTAGCTGATTTTTTCGCAAGGTTGACAAGCTAATACCACTTGCAGCAACGCATCGACCTCTGCCATTAAGGTATGGTGATCAAAGCCAACCCGATACCATTCCAACATGGTAAATTCCGGGTTGTGCCAACGACCACTTTCTTCTTGCCGAAAGGCTTTGCAAATTTGAAAGATACTACCAGAGCCAGCGGCTAACAAACGCTTCATGGCAAACTCAGGCGAGGTCTGCAGAAAACCGTGACTAGTAGAGATACTCTGAATATGACAATCAGTGGTAGCGTGTTGACTCAACACCGGCGTCTCAACTTCCAGCACGTTTCGCGCACTGAAAAATGCGCGCACTTGCGTCAACAGCTCAGCGCGTGCACGCAAGTTGTCGATGGGTGCAGTCGGTTGCCACTGTAACGAGTCAGACATAACGATTCGCTTCTCGATTGACGTGTACTAACGAAAACGCCTGCATAACGCAGGCGTTTTACAATACTAAGGCTTGATTATTTTTGCGCGCGCGATGCGTATTCGCCGCTACGCGTATCAACTTTAATCACTTCACCAGTCTGTACGAACAAAGGCACACGTACAACTGCGCCGGTGCTCAATGTTGCAGGCTTGCCTCCAGTACCAGCTGTGTCGCCTTTAAGGCCTGGATCGGTTTCAGTGATTTCCAGTTCAACAAAGTTTGGTGGCGTTACCGAAATGGGTGTGCCGTTCCACAACGTAATAGTGCAGACATCGTTCTCAACCAACCACTTAACATTTTCGCCAACCGCTTTCTCGTCTGCTGCGATTTGCTCAAAAGTTTCGTTGTTCATGAAATGGTAGAACTCACCGTCAGTATATAGATACGCTAGTTCGGTATCCAATACGTCGGCGCCTTCAACTGACTCGCCTGAACGAAACGTTTTTTCTAAAACCTTACCTGAAATTAACTTGCGAATTTTAACGCGGTTAAAAGCTTGGCCTTTCCCGGGTTTTACATATTCGTTCTCAAGAATGTTGCAAGGTTCGCCGTCGAGCATTATTTTAAGGCCCGCTTTGAATTCGTTGGTGCTAAAATTCGCCATAATTCTTAAACCGTATTGTAATGGGCAAAATGATTTGGCGCAGATAATACCTAAAAAACCTGTTTCTGTAGAGTCTAACTGGCAAAAAGAATTAGCTTTGTCATTTACAGACCCGGTTAAATTGCTCGAATACTTACAGATCAATCCCGCTGACTATGCTTTAGATGCTCAGGCTCGGCGGTTATTTCCGATGCGAGTACCGCGTCATTTTGCGCAATTAATGCGCGTTGGCGACCCTCGAGATCCCTTGTTATTGCAAGTAATGCCTAACCGTGCAGAGTTCGACTCCCCCACAGGTTATGTGACAGACCCATTGGAAGAGCAAAGCACCCGACAACCAGGGATGCTGCATAAATATAAATCCCGCGTGCTAATGATTGTACGTGGTGGCTGTGCGGTAAATTGCCGTTACTGCTTTCGACGTCATTTCCCCTATGCCGACAACTCGCCGAATATTCAACAACTGCAGAACAACCTTGCTGCAATAGCGGCAGATACCAACATCAATGAAGTGATTTTGTCGGGTGGCGACCCCTTGATGGCCAAAGACTCACATCTTGCGCGTTTAGCAAGCGACATCAGTGCTATCCCTCATATTAAGCGGTTGCGTATTCACACCCGACTACCGGTTGTTTTGCCGCAGCGTATCGACGATTCGTTTGTACAGTGGTTTAGCGAGTTGAAACTGCAACGCGTATTAGTTTTGCATATCAACCATGCCAACGAAGTTTCGCCGCAATTGGCTGAGCGTTTGGCGAGCTTGCAACGTGCCGGTGTGATGTTACTCAACCAAGCCGTGTTACTCAAAGGTGTAAATGATAGTGTTGAAGCGCAAGTAGCGCTGAGCGAGGCACTGTTTGCTGCGGGCATCATGCCCTACTATCTACATCTGTTGGACAAAGTTCAAGGCGCCGCACATTTTGATATAAGTGACGAAAAGGCCCGAGAGCTGATGCATGGAATGCTAACTGAGTTACCCGGCTTTTTAGTGCCCAAGCTAGTCCGTGAAGAAGCGGGAAAAACAGCGAAAAGTCCAATAGACCTGCATTTTAACTAGGGCGTGTTGATCTTTACTGTACAAGTTTTGTTCAATCATAGCCTTTCTGATCGCGACGCGGACTTGCAGGCATAGTGGTTCTATGTCAAAAGTTCGCAACAAAGAGCAGAAAGGCTATGGTTGAACCCTTAGGGCAGCGCTTGTGCTTCATTTCTACTGCTTTATCGTTCCTTCATGTAGAATAACTACACCACAGTCACTCTGCATTGTATAAATGAAGCACAAACTGCTGCAAAATTGTACAGTAAAGATCAACACGCCCTAAATAAAAAAACTGGCCTTACGGCCAGCTTCTTGTTCAACATCTCGCGTACCGAGCTTTTTTGCAGGCGTTACGCATACGTATCGATGTTTCCACCGATAGCAGAGTTCGCAGATGCTGCTCTTGGTACGTCAGCGGCTGATTCCAGCAGCTGAAGCGTTGCTTGACCTTCCTGCTCTTGTTGGCTTTTGGCCAACTTAAGCGAGGCGAGTTCTAGCGCTGCACCGGACGTTCCAGAGGTAGATGTACCTTGTAGATCCATACCAATTTCCTGTTTGCTTGTAGCTAATGTTAAAAGCAGGCACAATTGCCCACTTCTTTGGTTATCGGCTCCCAATTCAGTTACTTTAGGTTTTTTTTATGCAAGCACTTCATCAACAGTTACACGACAATTTACAGCTCATTTATCGCAAAGCGATAGATGCAGACGCTGCAATTGATAGCTTGCAACAACAGGGTAAAGGCAAATTCTCAACCATTTTTGACGCGCAAAGTGGCTTTACAACAGAGGCGCGCCGATTTGGGCCTTACGTGAAAGAACTAGCGACGGATATCGAAGGCTTAAAAAATGCAGATGAAGCAGAGCTTGAAAAGCAGCTGCCGCAGGTCGTGAAGAAGATCGAATTGCTGTTCAAGACGCTAGGTGAATTTAAAGTGACTGTTAAAGCACCATAGCCCTTTGCTCGGGAATCGAAGTGCGCCGCTATTCACTGCGCACTTGGAAGAGCACTTCGCCTATTTGCAAATGTTGCCATTGAGGTTCAACAACAGAAATGTCCTCAGCACTGAAGGCTTCTAGTAAGGTATTAATTTCTTTTGGGTTTTCGGTATTCATGCTTGTTGCATACCAGCCATTTTCACCCGGCAGCCACAATTCTGCAGATATGTGATGTGACGATTCATTAATGAGTACGTAATCTGCGACTTGATCGCTGTTTAAATCTTGCTCCACTAAATAAAAATGACTGTCCCGATAACTTCTCCACCGCTCCTCAGAGTATTCGGTATATATAGCCTTTAATAAATCGCTGGGAATCGAACTCTCCGACGGCCATACGCGAACATAGGTGAGAAAATCATCAAGGGATTGATTTTCATGATCAGGGCCTGTGTAAGGTTGGTAAAGATCCTCTAATATCTGCCGTTTAGCATACTCATTGGCATCTAACTCTTGCTTGAGCTGTTGAATACGCAAGTACCCTTGTCGACCCAGTGAATGTTCAAAATAATAAAAATCAAATTGGTCAAACGATAACTCACCCGATTGCAGGCGGGCTAGTTGGCTTTGTGCAGCAATGTGTTGGAAGTTTAACAGTGGTGAGTTAACCAGCAACATGGCTAATAAGACTACAATCCCCATAGTCACATTAACTCGACTGAGCATCTCCAACCAGTTATCCCGATGTTTAACGATGCCGAATAAGTAGCCCCATGTAAAACAGCTGAGAATCGCCCAAATAAGCACAGCCCAACACCGGTCTACACTCCAACCGTATTGCTCAACCCTCAACCATAATCCGTACGCGGCGATAAGGCTGTAAATTGGCAAACACGCAACGCCTATTAAGATTATGCGGTGCAAGACAATCCCGTATGGCCTTTGATGTGCTTCGTCTTGGTATACGGTATTGATAAAAAACAAGGTTAACGCTAACAACCACATTAGCAACAGAGTACCTGAGCCAGTTTCCCACAGCGGCTGAAGCCCCGTGTAAAGGAGTGTAGCTAAGAAACTCAACGATACCAGAGTTAGAATAGGTAGTAAGAATTTGACTGTGGTTTTTAGCAAACTCGCGATGTTATCAATAGTCGCTTGAATATTGCGAAATACAATAATGGCAAAGCCAAAGGCGAGGTTGAGCGCAGGAATGACAAACCAGTCCTCCTCGAGGAGGTCTGAAAAAAACTCTATGCCAAGCGCACTAAATAGTCCCGCACCTAAATGTAAAATACCCCAGAAAATTAATGTGAATAACCAACTCAGACCAAATATCAAAAAGTTTCGCCACGAGAGTTTAAACAGTCGCGCGTAAGTAATGGCGTTCTGGCTGATGTACTGCTGGCAATACATTAATGCTTTAAACGCGGCAATCAAACCTGTTGCTATAAATGTTGCCAAGACTTGCCAGTTGTTGAACAAATCTACGGGTTTTTGCTGGAGTCCAACATAAGCCCCCAATAAAGCAAGTAACGCTGAAAACGGGACAATAAACAAGAGTGTTCTACGCCAATTAGCTTGGCTAACACAAAGAAATGTCAACAGCGGAAAACTAATTGAAAAGGTCACCAGTGACGTCAGCCATACTGGATCCGTGCCAGGCCAAAAGCCATATTCATTGCTGCGATACAGCACGGTTAAAGCAACACCTTGGAGCAAAGCTAAAATAATGATCAAAGGTTTAGGTGTTCGTTTATCGTGTTGCATTCACATTCTCCCTGTTACTGGACTGTAACTTCGTTTCGAATGAACGATCGCAACGGAGTTATATTGCCCTATTGATACAATGGCAATTGCTCAAGACGTCGCTGTATCTCAGTTACTTGTTGTTGGTAGGCGTCACTATCAACATTGCCAAATCGTTCGGTAAAGCTCTGCTTATCAAGCCCCTCAGGTAACCCGATAATACTGGGGAAAAAGTCAGCTTCAGTTATACCCGCGGCAAGACGCTGCTGAATGTCTGCGGCGCGATCAGGGTCAATCGCCGCGACAGCCAACTTCACCCCAGCCATATCGGCAGCGAGATCGACAAAGCTGTAGCCACTACCACCTAGCACACGGTCCATCAATTCCTTAAATTCACCAATGGCGGCTGAAATGCCCTGCTCTGACAGCAGCTTTAGCCCAGCAGAAATAATAAAATGCAAACTCAAATCTTGGCGCTGTGCCAATACAGTAGGATTGGGGGGTCTTGCAGCTTTGTCGGGATCAGATTGCACATCGCCCACCAAATTAGCGAAGCGATGGTGGCCTGCAAATATGGTCAACGCTAGTAGTGCCGCTTCATTCTCTTCAACCGGACCGCGTTCACTAGCGCGCTGCGCCTCCCGCATCACCGCTTGCAAGTAGATAGCCAAAGACGGCTGCGGGTCATTGTAGATATCCGGACGGTTAGTCGCATAACGATATAAAAAGCGGATGTAATGTGCGGTGCGCTGACTCAACCACTCATCTTGATCAATGTTTAAACCATTACTAATTGTATTTAAGGCTCGCAATAAACCGTCTAACGGCTCCAAGCTGATGGCCAAATTATCTTGACTCATGGCCACGTTATTGACCTGCTGGGTAGCGTAAGTTGCAATATCACTATCGGTCCACCAATCGACCAACCATGTGGCCATCCCCAGGACCCAGGTTCCCGGCAAATGAATTTCCCCTACTTTCACCCGATCCAAAGTTAGCGAGTCACCGGGTAGCAACCCCACCGATAGATTAAAATAACGCGTTGACCACGCTGTCTGTACTCGGTAGCTCAATTGTAAGGTAGACAAATGTTTTGACAGTTTAACCCGTCCCTTAAGTGCGGGTTTTGCTCGTTCAATGAAAGCAACCAAAGAGTCAATCTGAACGCGGTTGAGCCTAATAGTGTGTGGTTGGTGACGGTCAACGACACTCGCTTGCAGCTGCTGCAGCAACTCGTTCACCGACTCCGCGTCATTAAGGCCTTGCAAGTTAGATTCAGTGACCGTCGCTTCACTGTCGGTAGTTAGGTACCAGCCACCGATGACCAGTACCAATAGGATGACACTTATCCAAATAAAAAAGCGGAGCAGTCGTTTCATTGGATCCGGTTAAATAACTTCTGCCAAATTACCCTTCGACTCCAACCACTGACGGCGGTCAGGCGAGCGCTTCTTGGCCAATAACATATCCATCAATTCGAGCATGCCTTGGGCATCATCAATAGTTAATTGCACTAAACGGCGCGTATTGGGATCCATGGTCGTCTCACGCAACTGCATGGGATTCATCTCGCCCAAGCCTTTAAAGCGCTGAACATTGACCTTGCCTCGTTTTTTCTCGGCTTCGATGCGATCAAGAATGCCCTGTTTCTCCCCCTCATCAAGGGCGTAGTAAACGTCTTTACCAATATCAATTCTAAATAGAGGTGGCATTGCTACGTACACATGACCGCATTCAACCAGGGTTCTAAAGTGCTGCACAAACAACGCACATAACAGCGTTGCGATGTGCAACCCATCGGAGTCAGCATCGGCCAATATACAAATCTTGCCATAGCGCAGACCGCTTAAATCTTCACTATCTGGGTCAATACCCAAGGCGACCGAAATATCGTGTATTTCTTGTGACGCCAGTACCTGAGAGGAATCAACCTCCCAGCTGTTTAATATTTTACCGCGCAGCGGCATGATAGCTTGGAACTCGCGATCACGCGCCTGCTTGGCTGAACCACCGGCTGAATCACCCTCGACTAAAAACAGCTCAGATCGAGTGATATCTTGGGAGGAGCAATCCGTCAGCTTGCCGGGTAATGCCGGCCCTTGCGTCACTTTTTTACGCGCCACTTTCTTGGTCTGGCGCAAACGACGCTGGGCATTGCTAATACACATTTCAGCCAATGCTTCAGCAATATCCGTATGCTGGTTTAGCCACAAACTGAAGGCGTCTTTAACCACGCCTGAAACGAAGGCTGCCGCCTGACGTGAAGATAAACGCTCTTTCGTTTGACCGGCAAATTGTGGGTCTTGCATTTTGGTTGAGAGAATATAACTACAGCGGTCCCAAACATCCTCAGGTGTTAACTTGATACCCCGCGGCAACAAGTTACGGAACTCACAAAATTCGCGCATAGACTCAAGTAAACCCTGGCGTAACCCATTTACGTGTGTACCACCTTGTGCGGTAGGAATTAAGTTAACGTAACTTTCGGTCACCATTTCACCGCCTTCTGGCAGCCACATCACTGCCCAATCGGCTTGTTCTGTGTTACCGGCAAAGGTGCCAACAAAAGGTGCCTCTTCAGGTAATGTGATGACATCATTTAATGAGTCGGTAAGATAATCTTGCAAACCATCTTGGTAAAACCATTCTTGGCTTTCGTTATTGATCTTATCGTCAAAGCGAATCTTTAAACCCGGACACAACACTGCTTTAGCGCGCAGCACGTGCTTGAGTTTAGTGACCGAGAACTTAGCACTGTCAAAGTACTGCGGGTCAGGCCAAAAATGCACCCGAGTGCCTGTATTGCGGCGACCACAGGTATCGATAATTTTGAGATCTTCGACTTTATCGCCATCGGCAAAGGCAATTTGATAAACATTGCTATCGCGGCGAATGGTAACTTCGACACGGGTTGATAACGCATTAACAACCGAGATACCCACACCGTGCAAACCACCGGAAAACGCATAGTTTTTGTTTGAAAACTTACCACCGGCATGCAGCTTGGTCATGATCAATTCAACCCCAGAAATACCTTCCTCTGGGTGAATATCCACCGGCATACCACGACCGTCATCGGTGACTTCCAATGAGTGGTCGGGATGCAACACAATCTTAATGCTTGTCGCGAAACCGGCTAATGCTTCATCAACACTGTTATCGATCACTTCCTGACTCAAGTGATTGGGTCGGGTGGTATCGGTATACATACCGGGGCGGCGTTTGACCGGCTCTAAACCGTTGAGGACCTCGATGGCATCTGCGTTGTATTGATTCGACATAAGCTGTGTTTACTCTGCGCTGAAATTATTAATATGCTTCGTCATTTACCCTTGCGGTTTGGGCAAATTGGCTGGCGCTAATTGAATCTTGATAGTACCAAGCCCCCCCTCATTGAGCAATTGGTGCAACTGGGTTTGTGGCGAAAAGAAAGGTAAAAATGTCTTCGAGGTGATCAGCAAAGTCAACAAAGCTGTGATCCCCACCTGCTTCAACAGTAATATCCCCCCCACTATAGCGTGCCTCGGCTAGGCGATAGTCGAGGGTTTCATCGCCTTGTTGCAATAACACTTTATACGCTGCAGGCTCAGCTATCACAGCAGGCTCCATTGCTCTTAGTTGTTCAATGTGGTCTGCGGTCACATAAAATTCTTCCCCGCTGTACGGGTTAGTGTGCTTGCCCAAATAATCTTGCATCAAATTATATGGCGCAACTGCGGGGTTGATCAGAACCGCCCGACCACCAAACTGTTCAATCAGCCAATTACTCAAAAAGCCCCCCATTGAACTACCAATTAACCGCAACGGCTCACCACTGGCGACAATCGGTTCAATAATTTTATGTAGCACAGCTGGCACAGCGTCAATTGTGTTCGGGATCTGCGGGGTAATTAGGCTGATTTGCGGGTAATGTTCAGCAACGTAGGCTTGGGTTAACTGGGCTTTCTCAGATTGGGGTGAACTTAAAAATCCATGTAAATAAACAACGTGCATAAAACCGCTTTACTCCTTAAACGTTAACAATAAACGACATCGGTGTGCCATTTACCCTGTGGTTGTAAATCTATAATTCGATAGCCCGGCGGCGTATCACTAACACTGAAATCCGGTGTATTCCCCCATTGCCAACACGTACTAGGGCAGGCCAATATCGTTGTATTGGCAATCTTAGTAGTGCGAGCGGTGTGCACATGCCCATGCAGTAATAGCGGTGTATTGTTCACACGTTTGAGCATGGCATGCAATGATTCTGGGTTGAACAACCGATGTTTATCCATCCAAACAAAACTGTCTTGCGGGGGGTGATGCAAAACAACAATGTGCTGTCTTTGTTGATCTACCAACAAGTGCTCAGTGAGTCGGCGCAAGGCGGTTTCGCATACCCGTCCGTTAGCTCGGTCAAAAGTACTTGGCAAGCGATGTATTGCCCAAAACTCGTTGAGGATATGACTGCTCAGTGTTTGCATTTCGGCAAATGCCGTTTGCCAAAGGCCAATATCGTCATGATTCCCAGGCAGTGATAACAACGGTGCGACAATTTTTGATTGTTGCCATATAGACTGTAAACGCTGATAACTTTCAACACTGTAGTCACCAGAGATATCACCTGTCAGTAACAGTAAATCTGGGCTATCTTGAGCTATTCGCGCTACAACCTCTCTGAGGCTGGCACTTGGATTGATATCGGCATAGCCAGTCTTGTCACCATCGGCGAATAAGTGGCAGTCAGAAAACTGGATTAGACGCAAAGATTCAGGCACTCGCAGAGGATTCTCGCTGCTGGGTCAAACAAAAGCTCAACCATTCAGCGAGAAAGTGATTAACCATCTGCTTTTCATTTTTTTGATGCATTTTGGCATTGGGATACGGGTAACTGGCGTTGAGCTGACCGACGCGTTGCGTAGCAATTACCTCAGCTACACGGGCGTCGTGATAGAGTCGCACTTGCATCGTAGGTTGCAGAATAAGTGGTACCCCCGTATTACTCTGACTCACCTCTAGCGTACTGGTGTAACGTGCTGAATCGATAATTCGAATGCGATATTTTAGCCCTTTACCGGTAGCAAACTGATACTCCAAATGTTCCGTATCAACATCGGGTAACAAACGCATCATACGCATATAGTTAGCCTCACATACCGCGAGTATGCTGGGTAAATGAGGTACGTATTTCTGCTTATTCTGCATTATCGCCTTGCCACTGTGCCAAAAGGTTGGCTTTGTTTAATAAGAACCATTGTACTGCAATTATTGCCGCTGCATTGTCTATTTTGCCGTTTTTGAGCCACTCCTCAGCTTCATTAACCGGTACGCGGTGGACCAATATATCTTCAGATTCGTTATCCAGACCATGCACTCCATGAGCTTCTGAGGCGTCGACTTGGGCCATATAGATTTGCAATCGCTCAGTTGTTCCGCCCGGGCTGGCTAAATAACTTACCGCTTCAGTTAAGTTGCTTAAGGTTATACCGGCTTCTTCCATCGCTTCGCGGTGACACACTTCAGCCGGCTCCTCGCCCTCGTCAATGATACCGGCGATTACTTCAATTAACCAAGGTGAGTCCGACGTTTCCATCGCGCCAATGCGGAACTGCTCAATCAGTACGAATTCATCGGTGACAGGATCATAGGGTAAAACCGCAACAGCATGGCCGCGTTCAAATATCTCGCGCACCACATCACCGCTCCATCCACCGTCGAATAAACGGTGTTGAAATCGATACTGGACCATTTTGAAATACCCATCGTATAACGGGCGCGTGGTTAATTGGCGAACATCGGCAGATGAGTAACGTTGGATTTTTGGCATAAACTTCTTAAATCGTCCATTGGTCTTAACACCCACGCAAGTTAATTACATTCTGTTACACTTGAAGCGAAAGTGTTACGACTATTTAATGTTGATTAGTCATTGAATTTCGTAGACTTGTAAGCATATACCAGAACACGTTTTTACACTAAGGCGCACACATGAAAAAAACTGTACTTTCTTTGCTCGTTGGCCTGAGCATCTCCGCCAATGCCATGGCTGATGATTTATTACAAGTCTACCAGCAGGCGATTGAAAACGATCCCGTGGTGAATCGAGCTAAAGCTGATCGTGACGCCGCTTTCGAAGGTATCAGCATTAGCCGCGCAAACTTGTTACCACAATTATCTGCCAACATCGGCTATACCATGGCAACTCGTGACGATACCAATCCGGAATTCACTGACGTGGTAGACGAACAAGGCAATCCGGTATTGGACGAAAACGGGGATCAGGTCCAAGTCTTTAGTGGTTTTCAAGTGTTCGAAAACGAAACCGAAACACTCTCAATGGGTGCCAACTTGTCAATGTCATTGTACGACCATGCCAACTGGTTGGGCCTAGACCGTGCTGAATTGGTTGCACAGCAGAGTGAAGCCAACTATTCAGCTGAGTTACAGCGGTTGATCACTCGAACAGTGTCTGCCTACCTTGCGGTGTTGCGCGCCAAGGATAATGTTGAGTTTGTTCGCGCTGAAAAGCGCGCCATAGAGCGCCAGTTAGAGCAAACTAAACAGCGTTTTGAAGTGGGTTTAACCGCAATCACTGACGTCCATGAAGCACAAGCCAATTTCGATAATACGGTCGCGCAAGAGATCCGCGCCGAGAACCAATTGGAATTGCGCCTTGAAGAGCTGCGTGAAATTACCGGTAAGTATCACGATAAATTGTACGTATTAGATACCGAAAAATTTAGTGCACCACGCCCTTCTCCTGATTCAGCCCGTGAATGGCTTGAAATTGCTGAAGAAAGTAACTTGGATTTATTGGTCCAACGCTTTGCTAAAGATATCGCTATGGAAGATGTCGACATTGCCACTTCTGGCCACTATCCAACCCTATCGCTAAACGGTAGTTATGGCCGCACTGATACGACCGTGGTTGGTGGCGGTGCAGGTGGTTCAGATTTGGATATTCCAGCGCTGAACAACCAATCTATTGGGATTCGCCTCGACGTGCCGATTTATCAAGGCGGCTCAGTCAGTGCTCGCACCGACCAAGCGCGGTATCGTTATGTTGCTGCGTCAGAAACCCTTGAACTGACGTATCGTCAAACCGTGCGCTCAGTGCGTAGTTCATACAACGACGTAATCGCATCGATTTCAACCATTCGCGCATTCGAACAAGCTGTAGTATCTGCGCAAAGTGCCCTAGAAGCTACAGAAGCCGGTTTCAAGGTCGGTACACGGACAATCGTCGACGTGTTAAATAGCACGCGAAACTTGTTTGACGCGCGCCGCAATTTAGCCGGTGCTCGTTATGACTTTATTCAAGCGATTGTAAGCTTGAAGCAAGCAGCTGGAACGTTGACACGCAGTGATGTAGAAAGCATCAACCGCGCTCTGTCACCCGAAGCGGCTGAATAAGCGCTATCGCAATACAAAAAAGCCCGGTCTAGTACCGGGCTTTTTTGCACGTGTTATTTGATTTGCTAACGCGTTTCATTTAAGCGTGAAAGCAGTGATTGCAATTGTATTTTTAATTGCTCTGCTTCGCTTTTGGAAACTGAAAAATTGAGCAACGAATCGCTTACCTCTTTCAACTGTTGTTGCAACGATTCTCGTGATACTTGCACCTTTGAAATTTGCTGTTCCATGCGAATATTCCTCCTGTAGCTCCCAGAAGTATACCCACAACTACAGCATTTACTAGTCTCTAGAACGCGCCAATTCACTAACCATTTGTTTCAATTCTTTAATTTCTTTTTGTAAGTCCTCGATAGTCGGTTCTTTTGAATGTGCGAGTGCCTCTGCTCTGTGTTCTTCTTCCATCACATTCACAACAATACCGATGACCATATTTAAGAATGCGAACGCCGTGAAGAATATAAAACTCATGTAGAACATCCAGCTCAACGGGTATACTTCCATCGTCTCGTACTGGATGTCGGTCCAATCCTCAAACGTCATTACGCGGAAAAGCGTTAGCATCGATATGGCAATATTGCCCCATAAAAATGGGTTGATGTCTTTGAATAAAAAGCTGCCGATAGCTGCGTAAATATAGAAGATAATAAACAACAGCAACACCACATAACCCAATTGCGGTAACGCCTTTATGAGTGAATTGATCAACAGGCGTAGCTCGGGAATGATCGATACCATCCGCAACACGCGGAATACCCTTACTAAGCGAGCCAAGAGAGCCATCTCACTGTCTTGAATGGGAATTAAGCTGACAACGACTACCAACGTATCAAATATATTCCACCCCGATTTAAAAAAGTCTTTTTTGTTCGGTTCAGCGATGAAGCGAATGGTAATTTCAAATAAGAAAAATAGAGTGATAAAAACATCGAGATAACGGGTTAACGCATAAGCGAAATCCGGCAAATCATAGGTTTTTGCGCCAATTTCTAAGGCCGAAATGATGATCACAGCAACCACAAAAAATTCGAAAGCGCGATTGCTCTTGAGTGCAAGAAGCCTCTCTTGCAGACGATAATAAAAACTCATAAGAAAACCGAATTACACGAACGGGTAGCCTGAAGATAGGTCCCGTCCGTGCTTTTTCAAGCGCTTACAGCGCAAGGTTAAGATTATATTTTGCCTGTAAATCTGCCACGCGTTGTTGCGACGCGGGCAGCTCAAACGTGCGGTCTTTAAGACGGCGCTCAGCGACAGTGGTGTTACCTAACTCCAGTAAAACCTCGATGTAGTTAAGATATACCTCTTCATTTTGCATTTGCGCGTCAACAGTCAGGTCGTATAACTCAAGTGCTTCATCTAAGCGGTTCTGGGCGCGATAGATTTGAGCCAATGTATCGGCAGCTGCAGGGTTGCGTGGTTGTAGCTCGACGGCCCGAAGTGCGTAAGTTTCTGCTGATTCATCATCGCCTTCTTGCAGTAACAAGTACGCAATATTGTTTAACGCGACAAAGTTATTTTCATTTTGCTCGATCAACTTGGCATATTCTTGTATCGCTGCAGAGCTGTCTTCGGCAATTTTACGTTCGGCCAGCAACATGCGCGCTCTGGAGTCATTCGGGTTTTGCGCTACGTAGTCTTTAAGGAGTGTCAATGCTGTATCGCGATCGTCAATACCATCGTGAGCAAGTACAGCAACCAACAGGTTGCGCAAACCGGGTTTCTCTGTGTAAGCGCCCATTGCGGGTTCGATGGCTTGCGCGTACTCACCTTCTGATAGAAAGTTACGCGCGATAATTGCCTTTACAAACGGGTTATTCGCCGCAGTCTCGGCAAGTTGCGACAGCGATGCACGGCTGCTCTCCACGTCTCCAATCAAGCTATAAAAATGCGCTTGGAGGACCACAACTTGTGCATCTGGGCGTTTACTCAAAAATGTCTGGGTGACCTCAACCCCGCGCTCAAAGTCGCCGGACAAATCGAGTAATAACAAACGACCTAACGCAGCATCTTTGTCATAGGGGAATAAATCTAACCATTGTTCGTAGTGGCTTTCTGCTGCATTAATTTGCCCGCCCTGAATAAGCGCTTGGCCTTTTAAGCGCCAAAAGTCTCGTGGCGTTTGTCGGTCGGGGTTGATTCGCTCAAGTGTCGTTAACGCTGTGTCGAACTGTCCTTCTGACGCATACATCCGCGCGACTAACACCCGTAGTTCGTCGTTATTGGGGTTTGCGCTCAATTGCGCCTGTGCATTGCGCAGCGCTGTTGCGGTATCACCGCGCTCCCGCTCGACTAAATACTGCAATGCCAATGCGGCCTGATCATTGGGTTGTGTGGAAAGTACGCGATCTATCTGCGCCTTCGCTTCAGCCAAATCACCTTGTTGCGCCAAGAATCGTGCGTACGCCAACAACACACTGGGTTCTTCAGGGGCAAGGGCAAGCGCCTGCTGGAACTCACTACGCGCAGTTTCAATGTCTTGGTTGCGAACGGCGATTTCAGCGGCTAAAACGTACGGCTGTGGAGCATCAGGTGCAGCAGCTTTCCAATCACTGGCCAGGGCCGCGGCTTTATCGATTTGGTTGGTCGATAAATAGGCTGTCGCCAACGTCGACTGGGCAGTCGCTGAATCCGGCGCCTGAGCCACCGCTTGCTCCAAATTAATGATCCCTTCAATTTGATTCAACGATAATTGCAATAAGCCCATACGCAAGAGATCTTCGGCCCCATCGCCGAGCTGTTGGGTGCGTTGTAACATTTCCTGAGCGTCGGCAAGATTACCGGCTTTTACCAATTCGTAACCCGCCCGCGAAAACAACCCCGCATCACTACTGTCTTCCGTTTGTAAGCGTTGCAATGAGGCCGTTGCATCATCGGCAAGGCCCAACTGTAATTGACTGGCAGCGAGTAACTTAATCCCCGGGTGGTTATCGGGCAAAGACGATGCGATAAGTGATAGATGCAGGTTTGCCGCTTCATAATCGCCTTGCTGAAAGGCGGCAAAGCCGGCGACTAAACGCAAGATGGGATCATTGCGTCCCGCATCAATGGCGCGGCTGAGTCGCCGATAGGCAGCTTCATATTTGCCCTGCTCTGTCAGGATAATACCTTTGAGTTGGTTCAGCATTGGGTTGTCTTTGCTGATTTTGAGCAAATCATCTACATAGCGGTCGGCTTCCTCGGTGCGACCCAGTTCGACAAGCATCGCCGCTAACATAAATTTAGTGTTCGAGTCTTTGGGATATTTACTCAAGTAATCGCTGTAAGCCTCAATGGCCAAATCCGTCTGTTGTTGTTGCAAATACAAGCGCCCAAGCATTATCAGCGCATCTTGGTTAAGCGGAGACTTGTCGCGCGCTTCCTTGGCTAACTCGGTTGCCGTGGCTAAATCATCCTGTAATACAGTACTAATTACCGCCACTAAATCTTGATAAATCGAACTGGTTTGCAGCGCAAGTAGTTCCTCAATCAACGCTTTGGCTTCGTCGAGCTGGTCAAGCTCTAGCATCGATTGGATTTTGAAAAAGCCTATTTCAACTTGCTCGGCACTAGTTAACTCCGCCATTTGATGGTCAACGTCAACCAGCGCATTAAACGAACCGGCTCGCTGGTGTGCACGAGACAACTGCGGAACGACCTGAGCTGCGGGGTGACCTAACTCTAGGGCTCGCTGAAGTTCTTTCTCTGCACCTGAATAATCACCCAATTGTAAATAGAGCTTACCGAGCTCGAAACGCGGTGCGGATGCTTGAGGGTCTTGCTGAATGGCATTCTTTAACTCAACGATAGCCGCTTCGGGCTTATCTTCTGCGATCAATTGCTGCGCAGCGGCGAGATACTCTTCGCTGGTTTTTTGACTGCAACCGACTGTCAACAGTAAACACACTATCGTAACGAGTACGAAGCTACTGCGACCTAAATTTGCGAATAAGCTCATGGTAAGTCCTTTCTGTAATGATGCCTAAGTAGCCGGCAATCTGGTGTAATTTTTTAGATTACATGGTATAGGCTCAGGTTATCGAATATACTATACGCTTTGCAACACTCAAGCGGTGATTGTTGAACCATCCAACGGCACTTCTTGATGGGCGCGCCAAGCTGATGAGCATTTTACCCGCCCAATTTCAGGATACAGCATGACTACCAACGTCGATTTGACATTTAGCGACTTAGCACTACCCGAACCAATTCTTAAGGCCCTTGAAAAAGTAGGGTACGAAAAACCATCACCAATCCAAGCGGAGAGCATTCCACTGCTTCTGCAAGGACATGATTTACTCGGCCAGGCCCAAACCGGTACAGGCAAAACTGCGGCTTTTGCGCTGCCTATGCTCGCTCAGCTTGACCTTGAAGCGACGTTACCCCAACTACTCGTATTGGCACCAACCCGTGAGTTGGCGATCCAAGTTGCAGAAGCTTTCCAAGTATACGCAAGTTTTTCAAAGAAAATCCGAGTATTACCTATCTATGGTGGCCAATCCTACGACAACCAGATTAGACAGCTAAAACGCGGTGTACATGTCGTGGTGGGCACACCAGGACGCGTTATTGACCATATAAAACGCGGCACACTAAAACTTCACGAGTTACGGTTCTTAGTACTCGATGAAGCTGATGAAATGTTGCGTATGGGCTTTATCGACGACGTAGAACACATTCTGAGCCATGCGCCAGAAGAACGCCAAACGGCCCTGTTCTCGGCGACAATGCCAGAGCCTATTCGCAAGATCACTAAACGCTACCTCAAAGATCCTAAACAAGTAAAAATTGCCTCTAAGGTAAGCACGGCAAGCACGATACGCCAACGTTATTGTCAAGTAGCTGGGCATCACAAACTGGAAGCATTAACCCGGATCATGGAAGTGGAAGCCTTTGATGGCATGATTATCTTTGTGCGAACCAAGACGGCTACGGTTGAATTGGCAGAAAAGTTATCCGCACGCGGCTATGACGTAGAGCCATTGAATGGCGATATTCCGCAAAATGCGCGAGAGCGCACCGTAGAACGTCTTAAACAAGGCAAGATAGATATCCTCGTTGCGACAGATGTGGTTGCTCGTGGTCTTGATGTTGAGCGCGTCAGTCACGTCATCAATTTCGACATTCCGTACGATTCAGAGTCATATGTGCACCGGATTGGCCGAACAGGTCGAGCGGGACGTCAGGGCGACGCGATTTTGTTTATTAACTATCGTGAAAAGCGCTTGTTGTTTTCGATTGAAAAAACCACCAAGCAGCCGATCGAAAAGATGGATATCCCGTCTATAAACGAGCTCAACGAATCGCGCTTAACACGCTTCCAAGCCAGTGTGATGGACGCACTGCAAGACGATTCTATTGAGCAGTTCTTGCCGGTTATCGACAGCATTCAAGAGCAAACTGAAGCGTCTCCAGAGCGCTTGTTAGCCGCATTAGCAAAACTTGCTCAAGGCGACGAACCATTGCTTCTCAAAGAGTCTGATCGACCAGATTTACACAGTAAGCCAAAGCGCGATGAACGTCGTGATGGGCGTGATGGCAAAGGTGGTCGTAATGAGCGTCGTAGCCAAGGCCCGCGCAATAGTAAGCCAGACGCTGACAAACAACGTTACCGCATCGAAGTAGGCCACTCACACGGCGTTAAGCCAGGTAATATCGTCGGTGCAATAGCCAACGAAGCCAATATCAGTAGTAAACACATTGGCGCGATTGAAATTTACGATACGTTCAGTACGGTTGATTTACCCAAAGGTATGCCTGCTGACACGCGCGAAACGCTAAAAGGTACAAGGGTGGCCGGACAACGCTTGAATATGCGTGAATGGTCAGATGAACCACCGCGCAAAGGCAGCAAGCGCCGCAATGAAAAAGGTGGTTCGGACAAACGTCGTAAGCCTAAATTCGACTAAACCACACAATGCAGTACTTTCCTGTTTTTATTGATACCGACCACACTCACGCGTTAGTCGTGGGTGGTGGCGAGGTCGCTGCTCGCAAGCTAGAACTATTGCTAAAAACGCACGCAAAGGTGACCTTGGTATCACCGTGGTGCTGCCGCACCGTCGAAGAGTTATGTGCACAGCACGGTGTAACGGTGCTGTTGCGCAAGTTTGAAGACGACGACTTAAACAATAAAAATTTGGTCTTTATTGCCACTGATGACCCAGAGGTCAATCAACATGTGCATGACTTAGGACACAGCAAGCAGATTTTAGTCAATGTGGTCGACAATACACCATTGTGTAAATTCATAACCCCGTCCATTGTGGATCGCTCGCCGATCCTCATCGCAATGAGTTCCGGGGGCGTTGCACCGGTATTGTTGCGCTATTTACGCCAAAAGCTCGAGAGCGTTATTCCGCAAAGTGTGAGCCGTTTAGGCGAGTTTTCGGAACGCTTTCGCGATAAAGTTAAATCTGCATTAGCCAACGTTACTGAGCGACGTTACTTCTGGGAGGAAGTGTTAGATGGCGATATCGCCGAACACGTTGTTCAAGGTCGTGACAAGCAAGCGGCGGAAAAACTCGACGCACTGCTGAACAACTACCAACAGCAGCAGCGAGTTGAAGGCCAAGTGTATTTGGTCGGTGCCGGCCCCGGTGATCCTGATCTTTTGACGTTTAGAGCATTGCGCTTAATGCAAAAAGCCGACGTAGTGGTGTACGACCGCCTGGTCTCACCGGCTATTCTGGAAATGGTCCGCCGTGATGCAGAGAAAGTTTACGTTGGCAAAGCAAAAAGTAAGCACACCTTACCGCAAGATGAAATAAATCAATTGCTGGTTAGCGAAGCACAAAAAGGCAACCGTGTTGTGCGCTTGAAAGGGGGCGATCCGTTTATCTTTGGCCGTGGAGGCGAAGAAATACAAACCCTGCTTGAGCACAACATTGGCTTTGAAGTAGTGCCGGGGATCACTGCCGCCACAGGCGCTGCAACTTATGCAGGTATTCCACTGACTCATCGCGACCATGCACAGTCGGTGGTGTTTGCGACGGGGCACTTAAAAGATGACAGCATTGACTTAAACTGGACAGCCTTGGCGCAACCGCAACAAACGATTGTTTTTTACATGGGCCTAACGGGTTTGCCTATCATCAGCCGTGAGTTAATTGCCCACGGATTAGCGTCCACAACACCTATCGCACTTGTGGAGTCAGCAACACTTCCCAATCAGCGCGTGGTAACAGGTACCCTAGAAACGATTGAAAAATGTGCAGAACAGGTTGACATTAAGCCCCCAACATTGATTATTGTTGGAGGAGTAGTTGCTTTACATGAGCAATTGAACTGGTATCAGCCATGCGCAGAAACACAATTAAGCAAGGACTCGTTGCAAGTTTAGCGTTATTCGCATCATTTGCTTTATACGCTCAACAACAGAGTTTTTCACGCAATGCCACACAAGATGGTGTCGCGTACGCGTATGCGTGGTTAGACCAAGATCGTCAGTCACAGGACCTATCGTTTACCCTTGAACAAAGTGCCATCGCGCGCTTGCCCACGACTCAGCGCAGTTACCAACCGTCGGTCGCGCAGCGTCACGTGGTCGTGTCTTTGTTCCATCACGCAAGAACCTACGATCCCAAACAAGTGCGAATCGACATTAAACCCAATGGCGAATTAATTGATATTTCGGTCAGCAGCCGCTTCCCAGAAAAAATTGCTGAATATCAGCAAGCGATGCGCGCACACGAGCAGCAAGCTTATGATGAGTACTTATATAAAAATTATTACGAGCGCTACCAAACGCGTTTAAACCAAAATGCGATAAAACCCGATCACTTGCGCTATATCGATGAAAGCACTCGTGCACTGATTCCGCTCTCGCAAGCGATTTATGAAAAGCTCAACCGCGACAGCGATGCGCGCGAATATATTAATTTAATGCTCGGCTGGTTGCAGTCCATTCCCTATTCGACATTGACTGATCGAGTATCCACCAATGGTTCAGGCTTTTTGCCCCCTATCACCTTACTCAATCAAAATATCGGCGACTGCGATAGCAAGACAGTTTTAGCCGCAGCGATAATTCGCGCCTTTCTTCCCAAAGTACCAATGCGGATGGTATTTTTGCGCAATCATGCCTTGTTGGCGATTAGTTTAACTGCGGGTAATGAAGATCAAAGAATAATGATTGAAGGCTTGCCCTATATACTTATGGAGCCGACCGGCCCAAGTCTGATGCCGCTAGGAGAAATTGGCCAGCAAAGTTTACTGGCGATCCAACAAGGTCAGTACACCACACAATCGATTCAGGCTGCCATTACCCAACAAGTTAACTAATCTTCGCCCATTACGGTGGTGTCTCGGCCTTGGTTTTTCGCTGCATAGAGCGCTTGATCGGCCTGTTGATAGATTACACTTGGTGAGTTACCAGCTTGTGGCGCGCATAACACACCGCCAACGCTAACGGTAAGCCGATTGCTGACTTCAGATGCCTTGTGCTCAATGCCTAAAGCAGCAATCGCTCGGTGGATCTTTTCACACAAAGCCTGCAGTGCCTTCTTGTCGACATTTGGCAATATCAACGCAAATTCCTCTCCACCGACGCGCGCGACAATATCATCCGTGCGCTGCGCCACCGAATACAAGGTACTGGCCACACTCTTTAGCGCATCATCACCTTGAGCATGGCCATAGGTGTCGTTGTATTGTTTAAAGAAATCAATGTCAATTAACACCACACCGTAATTAGAGCGTTCACCCATGCAGTGTTCATGGATGCTAACCAGAGACTCATCGAAGGTTCGGCGATTAGCAATTCCAGTTAATCCATCAGCGGATGCTACATGCGCTAAGATATCGCTTTTCACCTTCAAATCGATATGCACATTGATCCGGGCGAGCGCCAACGGGATTTTATAGGGCTTGCGAATATAATCGACGGCACCTAGCTTTAAACCCCGGAGCTCATCTTCAGTAGAGTCTTGGCCAGTGACGAAAATCACAGGAATGGAGTCAGTACTGGCATCGCGCTTGAGCTCGCGTAACACCTCATAACCATCCATATCCGGCATGCGAATATCGAGTAAGATAAGGTCGACCGGACGTTTGCGAACAAAATCCAAGGCTTGTTTACCAGAGGCCGCTTGATGAACCCAATACTTTTGCACCAAGGCATTGGCCAAGATTTCAGTATTGATGGGCTCATCATCAACCACTAACACAGACGCCCTGTAGTCATTGAGCTTTTTAATCAGCAAAGGTCAAACCCCACAACACTCTCCTGTTGTTGACACACACTCTAGCCAGCGTACACGGATAACTACAGTTGCTCTTCTGCAAACTCCGCCAAGCGACTGCGCACCACGCCATCTAAGTTGATAGTAGCGCTGCCGGAGAAGTTTTTAAATTTCTCAACGATATAAGTCAAACCCGACGTAACCGCACTTAAGTAATTGCTATCAATTTGGGCCAAGTTTCCGCCACAAATCAATTTAGTGCCTTCACCACAGCGGGTAATAATCGTTTTTAACTGTGACGCCGTCAGGTTTTGCGACTCATCGAGGATCACTATTGCGTTTTGTAAACTGCGGCCGCGCATAAAGTTCACCGATTTAAACTGGATGTTGGCTTTTTCCATGATGTAATTCATCGAGCCTTTAGTGTTCTCGTCATTCTTGTGTAACACCTCCAGTGAGTCCGTGATCGCTGCCAACCACGGAGCCATCTTCTCTTCTTCAGTGCCCGGTAAGAAACCAATAGACTCAGCAATTTCTGGGGTACTGCGCGTAACGATGATCTTATCGTACATGTTGCGCTCTACCGTCATTTCCAACGCTGCAGCCAATGCTAATAACGTTTTCCCCGAACCGGCAGGCCCCGTGAGGACCACCAAGTCAATATGTGGATCAAGTAACGCATGCAGCGCTAACGCCTGACCGATATTCTTTGGTGATATGCCCCACGCGTGACGCCCCATTAAGCGCTCATAGCCCAAGTCCAGCACATCCATCGTTTCATCGTCCATGGACTCCACCAAGCCAGCAAAGTGCCCCGTTTCATCAAGCAAAAACTCATTGATGTACGCCTCTGGTAACACCTTGCGCGGTATCGTATGAATCGTGTCTCGGCCCTCAGTGCGACTGTCGACAGATTTAACATTACTCCAAAAATCACCCTCAAAGGTATGATAACCCTTGGATAAGTATTTGATATCGCTTATCAATTGGTCTGTTCGATAGTCTTCAACATGAGCAAGGCCAGCACCTTTTGCCTTTAAGCGCATATTAATATCTTTGGTAACTAGCACGACTTGTCGAGGTGCTCGCGCTTTTTGTAAATGTAACGCAACGTTTATGATGCGGTTATCATTCTCGTTACTGGTAAATACCTGCTGAGAGGCATCCATGGTTAAATCAGTAAAAATTGACAACGTGCCGGTTGGCGCTGACTCGCCGGCCGTCATGCCTGCCATGGAAACGCCTTGAATCATGTCTTCCGGTGTCGCGTCATGGAGTAAATCCTCCATTGCGCGAATCGAGACCCGCGCGTCGCGTGCAACATCCTTTTTGCTGTCTTTAATATAATCGAGCTCTTCCAGTACCGTCATAGGTACAACGACATCATTTTCTTTGAAAGAGAGAAACGCCAATGGTTCGTGAAGCAGAATATTTGTATCTAAAACATAAATCTTGGTGGTGGGCGCTTTTTTTCTTGGCATCCGTTACTCCAGTTAACAGCGACTCACGCTGCTGTTTGCACGATCGAGGACGATGCCAGTAAGCGTCAGGGAAACGTCTTCCTGCATCGCTTGCTATGTTGGTTTTTTAACATAGTTAGCACCACCTTAGTAAAGTTTGCAGCGCTTCGCACCAACTTTTTTAATTAATTGTGTTTCACTGTCTTTCAGCGGTCGAATTACAGTGACTTTGCTACACTTATCGCTACAATACCGCCCCCGGAAATTTTGCAACTACACTGGAGTTTGTTACATGGCAAGTCATCAACCGTTCGCTGTCGGACAGCGCTGGATCAGCAATACAGAACCTGATCTAGGACTCGGTGCGATTATTGCCGTGAGTGCGCGTAGCGTTGATATTCTATTTCCCGCAACGGATGAACAGCGTACTTATGCACTTGCCAGTGCACCGTTAACGCGCCTGCTGTTCGCCGTTGGCGATACCGTGCAGAGCGAAGAAGGTTGGCAACTGAGTATTAGCGAAGTCATAGAGCACAGCGGCGTAGTCCGGTATGTGGGCTTGCGTGAAGATACCAAACAAGATGCACAATTGCATGAAACCCAACTCGATCACAACATTCGCTTAAATCAGCCGGAAAAGCGCTTACTCAGTGGACAACTTGACGATCCCAAGTGGTTTGATTTGCGCAACGAGTGCTGGCGTTATCAACATCAGCATCAAACCGCAAAAACTCTAGGACTAGCCGGGGCGCGTATCGAACTTATCCCACATCAGTTGCACATTGCTGCTGAAGTCGGTCAGCGTTATGCACCGCGAGTATTACTTGCCGATGAGGTGGGCTTAGGCAAAACCATAGAGGCAGCGCTGATCATCCACCAGCAATTGCTCACTGGTCGTGCGCAGCGCGTGCTTATTGTCGTCCCTGACAGCTTAGTGCATCAATGGTTAGTAGAGATGTTGCGACGGGTTAATTTATCTTTTGCCGTATTTGATGCCAGTCGCTGCGAGGCTATCGCTGAGGAAGATGGCGAACAGCAAAATCCGTTTGAAACAGAACAGCTGGTGTTGTGCTCTTTGAGTTTTTTAACCGAGAATACTAAGCACCGCGAACAAGCCATATCGGCCCAGTGGGATTTGATGGTGGTTGATGAAGCCCATCATTTGCAGTGGCAACAAGATGCACCATCAGCGCAATATCTCGCGGTGGAGCAGCTAGCACAAGCCACTAAAGGTGTATTACTGTTAACCGCCACCCCCGACCAATTGGGCCATGAAAGTCATTTTGCGCGCTTGCGTTTGCTTGACCCAGCGCGGTTCCACGATTATCAGGCCTTTCTTGAGGAAGAACGCCATTACGGTGAGCTCGCTCAAGCTGTTGAACCGCTACTTGCACACAGAATACCGGACGCCATAGAAATTCAACGCTTAACTGACGTAGCTGGTGAATGGTTAACTGCAAAAACCGACTTTACCGATGCTGCGCAGCGCGAGTCATTAATCGATACATTAATTGACCAGCACGGTACTGGCCGTTTGTTATTTCGTAACCGCCGGGCCGCTATTCAAGGCTTTCCTGAGCGTCAATTGCACGCACATCCACAAAAGTTACCGACTATTTATCAAGGTCTGTTTGAACAAGAAAATGCCGACATCTATACTCGCTTACACCCTGAACAACAGCCTGAAGTTTTCGATACTTGGTTAGAAAACGACCCACGGGTTGATTGGCTCTTGGCACATTTGCTTGCCTGTAAACCCGAGAAAGTACTAGTGATATGTGCCAGCTCTGTTACCGCGCAGCAGTTGGCTGAGCATGTACGGATTAAAACAGGGATCCGCCAAACGGTTTTTCACGAAGGCATGAGCTTGCTCGAACGCGATAAAGCCGCGCACTACTTCGCCCAGAACGAAGAAGGAGCACAGGTATTAATTTGTAGCGAAATTGGCAGTGAGGGACGTAACTTCCAGTTTGCCCATCAACTCGTCCTATTTGATTTACCGCTGATCCCAGACTTGTTGGAGCAACGCATAGGACGACTAGACCGAATCGGTCAGCAGCGCGATATTCAAATCCATGTGCCCTTCTTCAGCGAGTCTGCTCAACACGTGCTGTTTGATTGGTATCACCAAGGCTTGAATGCATTTGCATCTACCTGCCCCACCGGTACCCGGGTATTTGAAGAGACCCAAACAGAGTTAGTCGGTTGTCTACTTGCGCCTAATGATGCGACTGCAATAGAGGCGCTAGTCAGCCATACCCAAGCTTTGAACAACCAATATCGTCAGCAGTTAGAGCAAGGCCGCGATAAGCTATTAGAGATGAATGCTGCCGGACAAGGGAAAATTGAGCCACTGCTTGAAGATATCGCCCATCAAGATGTGTCAGCAGAGCTGCCTAACTTCATGAATCGCTTGCTTGATGCACTGGGTGTACAACAAGATGAGAAAGACCATAACAGCTATGTATTGATGCCTACAGAGTCTATGGTTAGTCAATTGCCAGGCCTCGATCCTGAAGGTATGGAAGTCACATACCGACGCTCTACAGCAGCCAGTTTAGAACACTTGCAGTTTATCAGTTGGGATCATCCTTTAGTGCACAATGCGATGGATATGGTGCTCACTGATGTATTGGGAAAAAGCAGCGTGGCCTTTATTAAGTCACGGGATTTACCCACTGGGGCATACTACCTGCAGGCGAGTTTTGTGTTAGCTGCACAAGCTCCCAAAGCATTACAACTGACGCGCTATCTTCCACCAACCCCGATCAGTATTGCGATTGATGCCAAGGGCCAAATCTGTGAACTGGCCCCCGAGCCGTTGTTCAACGTCAATAGAGCAGTCGCCAATAAACTGCTGACGGCACTGAAACCCGCAATCATGCAAAATTTGGAAAATGCCGAAAAACACGCACATCAAGTGGCCAATAACATCCAACGCGATGCGATTCAAAGCATGCATAGCGTGCTCGGCGAGGAAGCCCATCGACTTATGGCGTTGGCCAAACACAATCCATCTATACGCCAAGAAGAAATCGATTTTATTCGCACCCAAATGAATCAGCTCGATAGCGCAATGCAAGGTGCACAGTTACAACTGGATGCTCTGCGATTATTGGTGAATAACCCGTAATGGTGCTTCTTAACTACCAGCCACCAATGACGCCATACCTGACCTTATTGTATCGCGATGAGGATGTCTTGGTGCTGGCAAAACCCAACGGATTGCTGAGTGTAAAGGGGCGCGCCGAGCAACACTTTGACAGCTTACAAACCCGCACCCAACGCGTGTTCCCTACGGCATCGGTAGTACATCGACTCGACATGGCGACTAGCGGTATCATATTAATGGCACTAAATAAAGCCGCGAATCGCGAATTGTCGCGTCAATTTCAGCAGCGTCTTGTGAACAAACGCTACATTGCCCGCGTATATGGTCATCCCGAGCAGGAACAAGGCGTAATTGAATTGCCACTTATTTGCGACTGGCCCAATCGTCCGAAACAAATGGTCGACCGCGAAAACGGCAAGCCATCAACCACCCACTATCAGGTCCTTACTCGCGATACCTATAGCACTCTTGTCGAGCTTAAGCCAATTACCGGGCGCTCGCACCAGTTGCGCGTGCACATGCAAGCCATTGGACATCCAATCCTAGGCGACCGTTTGTATGCCCATGATGATGCTTTACGTGTGTCTGATCGGTTATTGCTGCACGCCGAATCTATTGAATTTAGTCACCCAGCTAGCGGTGAGCCGATGCGATTTGAGTTACCGCATTCGTTCGCAGACGAGCCGGATTCGGCATTGCACCATCAGCATCAGGCATTTATTCAGGTTAACCACCCTTAAACTTTTAGTTTTTGGCTGCTGCGCCGATATATTGTGCATAGCTAACGATTGAGTAAAGAGTGCTTGATTTCTCAGGTTTGCAAACAGTACAGCCGCATTAGCCGATTAATTGTGCTCATTTGGAGTACATGGATAAGTATGCCAATGACAGCGCAAGAATCCCTCTCTAGCGTTGAGTTGCTCACCACTGATGCTCAGCAGCGCCTTGATAAAAGCGAATTTAATCTTGTCCTTGCTGGCACAGAGCAAATCCCAGTAGCGACATCTCCTGCCACTGTGCCGCTCACTCGTGGGGTTGCGATCTTGCTAATCCCCGCTCAGCATGGCTTATTTGGCGACCATGGTTTCAGTACTATCGTCGATGATCTGAATAGTTGGGGCTGGTTTACTTTAGTCATGCCCGCACCACCGATGGGCACGGCACCGCCTGAAAACATTGCGCTACCCGACGACATTAATGCGCGCAGCGCATTGAGTAGCTTCAACGAAGAAGTACTTACGCGTTATGCCCTAGCGTTGAGTCAACGCATTGATGCGGCCTTTGCCGCAACACAAGCGACCCCAGGATATCGCCTGCTAATTACGCAAGGTATTAATGCCGCTGGAGTAGTTCGCTTATATCAGCAGGGTAGTTTACTCCAACCCGACGGGCTGGTAGTCGCCGGTCCTTTTTGGCCGGAACCTGAGCTCAATGCCGCGCTTCCCGAACAGCTGGCCAGCACGGCTTTTCCGGTGCTCGACTTAACCAGTGAATGGGATAATCGCTGGAGTGTTATGACGGCCGAGCAGCGCCGTATCAGCGCCGTTACATCATTGAAGATCCACTACCGACAGCGCGATATTGTCGGCACGGAATACAACGTCATTCAATACCGTGCAATGAGTAAAGAAATGTATGGCTGGATGACCTCGCTCGGTTGGTAATATTCAAATAAAATTCAATGCCTTTTCTGGCTATGCACTACTGAAGTGCAGTCTGCATGGGTAATTCTACAAATCCCTACTATAATTTTAGTAACTGTCATTTACATAAGTGCTGTGTGGTGCAAGTACCGTCATTTATCGACCAAAAATCGCAACAGCTGGGGTTTTACCTCAGCGCGTTTTGGCGTGGTGATTTACCGCACTCCGAATTGCAATTGTTTTTCTGGGATACCCTCGAAGAATGGACCCAAGTGAATGATCACGCCGAACCCTACAGTCAAAAAGAGCGTGTGTTCTGGCATGTGCTGCATCAATTACACTATTGGCCTGAAGCTAAGCTGGCCAGTGACCCAATCCTGCACGACGAATTGAGCAACTGTTTACACTATCTCGATGGTCGTGGATTATGTCCATTCGATTGCATCGGTATCCGGCCGTAATTGAGTGCAGATATTTGCGCTAATCTCTGATACCTTATCCAAGTCTGTTGGTTGCACGAGAGTCTTGGCTTGGCCACTTCATCCACCTCATATTCACATGCCTTAAAAGCCTATTTTGACAAACGCATCGCGGTAATTTTTTGTTTCGGTATCGCCAGTGGTTTACCTTGGGTGATGATCGGCTCAGCCCTTTCTGCGTGGTTGAAAGACGGCGATATCTCGCGCAGTTCCATCGGCTTATTTGGCGTGTTGTTCGCAGCCTATTCAGTCAACTTTTTGTGGTCACCATTGCTCGACCGGATCAAACTACCGTTGCTGCATGACCACTTTGGTCAGAGGCGTAGCTGGATATTCCTGACCCAATGGGGGGTTATCGTTAGCTGTCTAAGCATGGCGTTTTTACAACTGGAACACAGTCTATGGTATATCGCACTCTCCGGCCTGCTGATCGCCATTGCCAGTGCCACTCAAGATATTGCCATTGACGCGTTCCGTATCGATATCATTGGCGATACAGAAAAAGAAAAACTCAGTGCCGGTGCAGCCGCCGCGACGGCTGGTTGGTGGACGGGGTATGGCGGCATGGGCGCAATTCCGTTTTTCTTAGCCGATTTGCCAGGCTGGCAGTGGCAGGACGTGTATTTTGTGCTGGCCGTTTTGATGTTAGTTCTTCACATCATTGTATGGTTAGTGAAAGAGCCAGAAACTGACCGAGAGCACCAGCAATCTATCGCCGAAGCCCGCTATAAAGCAGCGCTAGGCGAGCAGCAAGGGGCACTGTTTAAACAAGTTTTGGCGTGGCTAGCCGTAACCGTGGTAGAGCCCTTTAGAGACTTCTTTAGCCGCAATGGCGTGAAACTGGCACTGTCGATGTTATTGTTTATTGTACTGTTCAAAATTGGTGAAGCGTTCCTGGGACGAATGAGTATTGTGTTTTACAAGGAAATTGGCTTCTCTAACACCGAAATCGGCACCCTTTCGAAATTGTTAAACTGGTGGGTAACGATCATTTTCTCGGTAATCGGTGGGCTAGTGAATATGCGCTACGGAATCTACCGCGGCTTGATGATCGCCGGTATCGCCATGGCGGCGAGTAACTTAATGTTCTCGGTGATCGCCGAAGTCGGTCCAAGTAAGCCTTTGTTTATCGCCACCATTATCATTGATGGTTTTACGGCGGCTTGGAGTACGGTGGCATTAGTGGCCTTTATTTCATTGCTGTGCAACAAAACCTTTTCAGCCGCCCAATACGCATTGATGGCCTCTTTGGGCGCGATGGGGCGAACGATGTTGTCAGCGAGTAGTGGCTTTATCGTTGATGGTTTGGACGGCAACTGGCAGCTGTTCTTCGTAATAACAGCGCTGATGGTGATCCCCAGTTTGTTGTTCTTATATACCTTGCGACACAAGATCAATGCGCTGGAAGCTCAGCGTCATACTATCTAATCGGTTTGGATAACCGCCTGATTACGGCCATTCTCTTTCGCCTGGTAAAGCGCTTGGTCGGCATGTTCTAACCACGCCAAAGCCGTTTGATGACGCTCGTGGTATTGCGCAGCACCGACACTAATGGTGAAGTCAATTTTGTGATCTTCGTGCTTTACCTGTTTCTTTTCTGCCGCTTTGCGCAAGCGCTCAGCTACGTAACCAACACTCGCAGCGTCAGTATCAGGGAGTAAAATTGCAAATTCCTCACCGCCATAGCGACCAGCCGAATCCGTTTCACGGATAGTATCGCGGATGACATCAGCTAAGGCTTGGATAACTTTGTCACCCGCTTGGTGCCCATAGGTATCGTTGACCTTTTTGAAGTGATCAATATCGAGCATCAACACTGTGCAGGTTTCATCGTAACGCTTGGCGCGTTTAAACTCGCGCTCAAAGGTTTCCTGCCAATAGCGGCGATTAAACAAGCGTGTCAGACCATCAATACGACTCATCTCCTCAAGCTCACCATTCAGGCGTTCAATATTTATTTGCCCGAGCGCTTGGTCGGTCACGTCGTAAACCATAATGCAGATTTTCTCGATTTTATCGCCTAGCGTCGCCAGCGGAAAAATCGTGACGTTCTGATACATAAAATCAGAGCTCGATGTGATCGGACGATTGGTCGTGAATTTGAATAGGTATGGGCGCTGTTCCCATATCAAAAATGCCGGTGTGCGCAGATCGAAAACGGGCTGCGCTTTGCGTAATAACCAGGTTTTATCGACTTCAGGAAACACGTCAAACAACGATTTACCCACTACACTACTGGGTAACTTGCCGCTGTGGTTTTCCATAAACTGGTTCCACATTTCAACGGTGAAATCACGGTTGATAACGACAATGCCGACTTCAATGGAACCCAGTAGATCGTACTGCCAATGCATTTCGGCTAGTGCTTTTTGGCTGCTATCACTCATGCATGACGTCCTTCTGTTGCGTTAACTAAGCGCGTATACACTTGTTCCATGGCATGTCCGGGGATCAATAACAGTAAGTCGAATTGAATATCGTGTTTCTTAATCGAATAGCCAATTTCAATCGCCATTACCTTATTCCAGCGTGAAATCGTCGATTGCAGCAGATTATCAAGATTGCGATGACGGCCAAGGATAATCGGGTGATTGTGACTCAGCTTGACGTTGAGTTGTTCTGATAAGGCATTCAAGCACGCACCGATCAAAATATTCGATACATCCATCAATGCCTCAAGCTCTAGTGCTTCGGTCACTTCGGATTCATCGTATTTGAGTAGCTCAACAATATTGGCAAAATTACTATCGTTAAAAATGACCAAGGCTTCGCCAGCAATACCCGCGCTAATAAAGCCTTTTGATACCGCTGAAACAGAGGTGTTGCTATGGATCTCTGCGATCGCCATATGCAGCTCGGTCGTTTCTAGCTCATTGACATTCGGGATCGGCAAATCAATAAATTCATCGAACAAACTGGCTAAGCTCTCACCCGCACGGCCCATCGCCACATTGACTAATTCGCGGTACGCATCAATCCGGTCTTCTTTTTTAGGCGCTACAATTTGAGCGGCATCGATGGGGGCTTGACCACTTTTCCCGGTAGCCTCTGGCGCCCCAGTGTAGAGGCCATACTGACGCAAAATAGTGGTTAGCTTTTCATTGTCGATAGGCTTGCGAATAAAATCGAGTGCGCCCATTGCCACCATGCGATTGCGCGCTTCGGCCTGGACGTCGCCAGACACGACGATAACGAGTGACGGCAAGTCGTGATCGCGAATGTACTGCATGGTTTGGTAACCATCCATAACCGGCATGTTCAAGTCGAGAAACAGTACATCGCCTTTGCCGTCCTTAATCTGTTCAATAGCGTCCTTGCCGTGCTCGGCGAAGCTGATATTGACATCCCAGGCATCGGGTATTGAGCGAGCCATTTGGCGCCGCGCAAAGCCTGAGTCGTCGCAAATCAAAACATTCGTTGTCATTCGTACCTGTCTCTGTTCAACGTTCGTTTGTTATTAAATAGCCACCGGAGCCTTAATATGCGGGTGCGCTTGGTAGTTGCACAATTCAAAGTCCTCATATTTAAAGCCGAATATATCCTTAACGGCAGGATTTATCTTCATTGTAGGCAATGGATACGGTTCTCGGGATAATTGTAGGTCAGTTTGTTCCAAGTGATTAACATACAGGTGAGCATCGCCTAGTGTGTGGACAAAATCGCCCAACTCGAGGTCACACACTTGCGCCACCATCATGGTCAGTAAGGCATAACTGGCAATATTAAATGGTACGCCTAAGAACACATCACCACTGCGCTGGTAGAGTTGGCAAGACAACTTACCCTCTAATACATAAAACTGGAATAATGTATGGCATGGCGGTAGTGCCTGCTTACCCATTGCTGCATTTTCTTTCGGTGAGTACTGCGTATCGGGCAGCACTGCGGGGTTCCAACCACTGACAATTAAACGACGTGAATCAGGATTCGTTTTGATTTGCTCGACCACTTCAGCAATCTGGTCAATCACTTCGCCATTGAGTCCGGGCCAACTGCGCCATTGTTTACCGTAAACAGGACCGAGTTCACCTTCATCAGTAGCCCACTCGTCCCAGATCGAAACACCATTTTCAGTAAGATACGCAATATTGGTTTCGCCCTGTAGAAACCACAATAACTCATGAATAATACTGCGCATATGGCACTTCTTCGTCGTGACTAACGGAAAACCGTTCGCCAAATTGAAGCGCATCTGATAGCCAAACACACTTAAAGTACCGGTGCCGGTGCGATCGTCTTTCCGCACACCATTGTCGCGAATATGACGCATTAATTCATGATATTGCTGCATTGACTTGCTATGCCTTTTTCACTGCATTGGGGGTATCGATTAGGCCTCTTTTATAACCACTGAAAATCAGCCAAAGGCCTAATAAAATCATCGGCACACATAATAGCTGACCTTGTGACAATCCAAAAGAATAAAGCCCTAAATGATCATCCGGTTCACGGAAAAATTCAACGATGAAACGGAAAGCGCCATAGCCGAGTAAGAACATCCCGCCAATAACACCGCGTGGCTTGGGCTTAGCTGACATAAACCACAGAATTAAAAACAACAGCACACCTTCTAATGCGAATTCGTATAATTGCGAAGCGTGGCGCGCAACTTCTTGACCGGGGAATATCACAGCCCATGCAACGTCGGTTTCACGCCCCCACAATTCAGCATTGATAAAATTGCCCAAACGCCCGGCCCCTAAACCAATGGGTACTAACGGCGCAACAAAGTCTCCAAGGGTGAGGAAGTGCATCTGTATTTTCCGCGCGTACAACCAAATGGCAGTAATTACCCCCAGCAAACCGCCATGGAACGACATACCGCCGGTCCAGATCTTAAATAGATACAAGGGATCGGACAAAAAGTAATCAAACTGATAAAACAGCACATAACCGATCCTGCCACCAATGATAACGCCGAGGAATCCCCAGAACAGAAAGTCGCTAAGCTGGTCCTTATTCCAACCAACGCGATCTAAACGGCGCTTAGCTAAAAAGAAAGCGGCAACAAAGCCAACTAAATACATTAATCCATACCAGCGTACTGCTACTGGCCCTAATTCGAAAATCACTGGGTCAATCTGCGGAAATACCCAATACTGCTGTTCTTGCACTTATAATCCCCAAAGCATGCGAATACTGACTATCACTAAAAACACAGCAAATATTTTTTTCAATAGTTGCGTGTTCATTTGTTGACCTAATTTAGCACCCATTGGTGCGGTAAAAACGGATGTTGCCGCGATACTGAGTGTTGCGGGCCAGTATATGTAACCCAGGTAGCCCTGTGACAGCTGACCATAATCCCAACCTGAAACGACAAAACTGCTGCTGCCAAAAACAGCGATGACGATACCGCTGAAGGCCGCACACCCAATTGCTTGACGTATGTTAACACGATACCAAATCAGCGCAGGTACTAATAATGCACCTCCACCAATTCCCATTAATGCCGAAAGCGTACCGGTAGTAATGCCAATTGTTGCGAGCTTGGGCTTGGTCGCACTGTTGTCAGACTCAACCCGACGGCCAAACAACATGTACAAGGCGATAGCAATTACTAAGCAGGCAAAAATTAGTTTTAATGCAGTACCGGGAATCGCACTGGCAATCTGAGCGCCAACAATCGCTCCAAGTCCTATGCCAAAGCCACACCAAACAATAATATGTCGTTGTAAATTACCCAAGCGGTAATGCGCTCGAGCTGAGGATATCCCCGTAAAAATAATGGTCGACAGTGAGGTGGCGATTGCAATTACAATGGTCTCCTGTGGTGCGATCTGGAGTAATTCAGCCAGTAAGTATGTCAATACCGGCACTATGATTAATCCGCCACCAATCCCCAGTAGCCCGGCCATGACGCCGACGACTCCGCCGAGCAACAAACAGCTAATGACTAAAATGAACAATACGTCCACGGCTTACCTCAGCTGGGACATTAATTACAGCCCCGCCCGCGTTAGACCACCGAGATCTTTGCTGTTGAGATAATCATTCACCAAACACACAACCTCACTAGGGTGTTGACAAGCCAGCGCATCGGGCAGCAAAAAATTCAACTCAGCAATGTTTGCATGCCGAATGACCCAATTGATCTTACGAATATTGTGCGCGTTCATACTGAGTTTACGATACCCCATCGCCATTAACAGAATAGCACCGCCAGGCTCGCCAGCTAGCTCACCGCACACCGTCACTGGGGTATTGGCCAAATGACACTGCTGGGCAATACTCGATAGCGCATTTAATACTGCCGGGTGGTAGCTGCTATACAAGTCAGCCACACGGGCATTGTTGCGATCCACCGCCAATAAATATTGAGTCAAATCATTGGTACCCACCGAGAAAAAATCGACTTTCTTGGCTAAATGCGCGATTTGATAGATCACCGCAGGTACTTCAAGCATTACGCCGACACGCGGTCGTTGAATGCCCTGTGGCAGGCTCTTTAATTCTTCACTGACTTCATGATACGCCTGATTAATCAAACGGTTAGCGTCGTCAACTTCGCTTACTGAGGTGATCATTGGCAGCAGAATATGCAGATTGTGCAAGCCTGCACTGGCGCGCAACATCGCCCGTACTTGGACCAAAAATATTTCCGGATGATCCAAGGTTAATCGGACACCGCGCCATCCCAAAAAAGGATTTTCTTCATTAATTGGAAAGTAAGGTAAGGGTTTATCGCCCCCAACATCCAACGTACGTAGCGTAATTTCCTGCTGCGGTGCACTTTGCAAGATTTGCAAGTAGAGCTCGTATTGCTCTGATTCAGACGGAAAGCGCTCGCGCAACATAAATGGAATTTCGGTGCGGTACAGACCAATGCCTGCCCCCTGCATTTGCTGAAGCTCAAGTTCAGCTGACAAGCCGGCGTTGACCAACAGCGTAATCGGCTGGTCATCAGTAGTCACACAGGGTTTGTTCGCATGCGATTCAATCCGCTCAGCCAACTCTGACTCTTCAGCGATGAGTTGTTCGAATTCAGCTTTAATGGCGCGTTGCGGATTGATGATCACCTCGCCCGAATATCCATCGAGTAAGATTGACTTGCCGTCAAGTAGTTCTGGCGAAACTTTATCCAAGCCCATTACCGCAGGAACGCCCATGGCGCGCGCCAAAATCGCCGCGTGACTGTTATTTGAACCACGGATAGAAATAATGCCCGCCAAATATTGACGCGGGAATTCCGCCAGCATCGGTGCAGTGACTTCCTCAGCTAACAGAATAGAAGCTTCTGTAACGGTGCGTGCACTGTGCTTATTTGTCCCATCTTTGACGCTGACGATGTTGCGCAATATCCGGTTAGACAAATCGATGATGTCAATAGCCCGTTCTTGCATATATGGGTCTTCCATATTAGCAAAGCGCGCGGCGTAGGCTTCCACGACCAGTTTGAGCGCAGAGCCTGCATCCCATTCTTGTTGCTTTATTTTGGCCTCAACCTCGCGTCCCAAACTATTGGCATCTAACAGTTGGTGATACAACTGAAAAATTGAGCGAACATCCTCAGGGATACTGCCTTCAAGGCTAGTAGATAAATTGTCGACTTCCGCGCGTGTGCGCTCTACTGCTTGGCGATATTGCTCGATTGCCACACTGATTTGATCGGTGCGACGCACCTGCCAGCTGGCCAAATCAATCTTAATATTCGGTTGGTGTCCAATCCCCATCGCCAAGCCTGGCGAGCCTGCCACGCCACGCAGGTTCTTTTGACTAATCGCTTTATTTTGATGATTTTGCGCTCGCAACGAACCGCGAATTTCAGCATTGGTGATCTCTAGCGCGATTTGCGCGGCGAGTGTCACTAAAAACGCTTCTTCGTCTTGGCTGAAACGGCGTTTCTCCTCCTGCTGCAAAGTGATAACGCCAAGAACTTTACGCTGGTGAATTATCGGTGTGCCAAGAAAGGCATTAAATGTTTCTTCGTGTACTTCGTCGTAGTGTTTAAACCGCGGATGGTGGTGTGCGTCATCAATATTGAGTGGCTCTTCACGCTGCCCGACCAGTCCAATCAAACCTTCGTTAAAACCAATTTTGACTACACCAATAGCGCTCTTGGCCAAACCTTCCGTCGCTACAAGGGTTAACTGTTGTGTACCGTAATCGGCCAAATACATGGAACAAGCATCAACCGACATGGTTTCTTTAACGCGTTTAACCAAGTGCCCGATGGCGTCATCGAGTACAGGGATTTGGTTAACTTCCTGAACTATGCGTTTGAGCGTTGTAAGCATAAGGTCCCGTGTTGGATGCGCAGTCGCGCTCAAACAAGCGCGAACCACACCGAAGTTTAGATCAGTTGCGACGTTGTCGGCGGCGGCGTTGTTGGTTGAAATTCTGCTTGTTATTTACAGGCATTGCCACGTGCGCAAACTCCTTCATCACCCGACGGTAAACATCGCGTTTAAAAGACACAACATTGCGAACCGGATACCAATAACTCACCCAGCGCCAGTCATCAAACTCTGGATGACCTGTTTTCAATACATCAACGTCACCTTCGTCACAGCGCAGCTGCAACAAAAACCACTTTTGTTTTTGGCCAATACAAACCGGATTAGAACCTTGTCTAATCAGTCGTTTCGGAAGCTTGTAGCGAACCCAGTTACGCGTTGAAGCCAGAATTTCAACATCTTGTTGTTTTAACCCAACTTCTTCGTACAGTTCGCGAAACATAGCTTGTTCAGGTGTTTCGCCGTCGTCTATTCCGCCTTGCGGAAATTGCCAAGAATGCTGCCCGTATCGTCTAGCCCAAAAAACTTGGCCATTGCGATTGCAAATAACGATACCAACATTCGCACGGAATCCGTCTGCATCTATCACGGATACTCCAAAGTGCGTGTGTAAATTATCAATGAAATCATTCTTCCATAAACGAGACTAATTGCATAGCATTAGCGGCAATTAGTTATTCTGGTCAATGTAGTTTTATGCAACCTGCGAGTACACCACCGCAATCTATTGAAGAATTATGGCAACGGGCTAATCAGCTGGCAGGCCTGTCACTTGGCGACCTAGCCGCGCTGGCAGGAATTGAAATGCCCAGCGATTTTCGTCGTCAAAAAGGCTTTAGCGGTCAATTGCTAGAATTATGGCTGGGTGCCAGCGCTGGCTCAAAGCCCGAACAGGATTTTCCTGAATTAGGGGTAGAACTAAAAACCCTGCCACTCAGTGCGACAGGTACCCCCAGTGAAACAACCTATGTATGTTACGCGCCGTTACTGGGTCAGGAACGCATCGACTGGGAAGCGAGTAACGTGCGCAATAAGCTGCACTGTGTACTGTGGATCCCCATTGATGGCGAGCGTGAAATTCCCCCTGCACAGCGTCAGATAGGCACACCTATACTGTGGCAACCCAGTGATGAACAATTGGCACAACTTCGCGCTGATTGGGAAGAACTGATGGAGCGCATTAGTTTGGGCGAAATCGAACAAATAACTGCGCGCCACGGTCAATACCTGCAGCTACGTCCCAAAGCCGCTGATGGCAGCAAGGTCACTGACGCGATTGGCGCAGATGGACGTTTAATTAAAACGCGACCGCGTGGTTTTTATTTGCGCAAAAGCTTTACCCAGCAGATCCTCGACAATCACTTCGGCAGCGCTTAACACTGTGCTCTTGTGTGCGTTAATTGATACATATCAAAACCCCAGTAGCGCTATGCAACTACTCTTATGGCATTAATGATTGATTTACCGTGGAGATTAGCAATGGCTCTGTTAATTACAGAAGATTGTATCAACTGCGATTTGTGTCCCGTCGAATGCCCCAATGAAGCGATAGAAATGGGTGAGGAAATTTACACTATTGATGCTGACCGTTGCACCGAATGTGTGGGTCATTACGATGCGCCAAGTTGCGTTAAAGTGTGTCCAGTGGATTGTATCGAATCAGATCCGGCACATGCCGAAACGCTCGATCAACTCGCCGAGAAATACACTCGATTGCACAGCTAGTGCCAATTAATCTCTTTGAATACTAACAGGCGCGTTCCCGTTATTCTTTTGCGGCGGTATCTGGTGCTCTAATGTTAGGTGTTGGGTCGGTAAATGGGTTGTCCAAGGGACCATCAAGTGGGTCGTCAAACTCACTGCTGTTTTTTACTCCCATAACTTCAATATACTTAACAAACATATCGCTTAAGAACTTCTCCGAGTGGAACCCCAGGCGGCGAGCCACTGAAGACACCTTAGTATCACTGCGCATCAGTACTTTTTTGGCATACTCAAGACGGTAGTGATAAACAAATGCCCTGAAATTGCGATTCAGCAAGCGATGTGAAGCCACGGCTAAATTAGTCGGATCGACCTCGGCAGCATCTGCCAATTGCTTGATCCGCAAACCGATGACTTTATAAGCCTTGCGGTCAATCATGGTTTTCTCGGCGCGAGCTAATACTTCACGTAAAATTCGCTCATCCCCTTGTCGACTGTCCAGACGCTCTAAATCAAATGGCATTGGCGAATAACGACGCTTTTCCAGGAGTAAAATGAGCACCAGTAGGAACACTGCCGCATAACTAAAGTGAATGGTAGTTTGCCAGTAGCCAAATTGGATAAAGTCAAACGCGACGATAGTCGTCAGGATAATAGCCGCAAATCCTATTCCTACCAGCGTCGCGGTGAGGCCGACTATCGCCGGGACTTGATAATAACTGACATCGACGACTTGCTCGGATAATGTGCGCTGGTAGACCTGCATGACTTCGACCAACTTAACCCCCATTGCAAGAATAAATAAGCCGGATAACCAATAAGCCAAATAGATTGGCAAGTTTGCTAACGGTTGGCCATTGGGCTGTTGGGTCAGTAACAGTAATTTATCACTATTTGATAAAATCAGTATTGGGATCTGGCAGACAACAATAATCCCGACGCCAGCCCACATGGCGCTGCGCCAACGCAGTGGTTTAGCCATTAAGCGCGGATAGACCATCAGCACAATGCCGACCATCAGTAATACTGGGACAAAATAGAAGGCGCCAACGAGAGGTGTAAGCCAAGGGATATTACCGGTTAACCGAAGCAAGTCCTCAAACAGCATAAACGGCCAGCACCAAGCAAAAATGTATAACAACTTACCATGCGGCAGACGCTCAAATCGCACCCATGCAAATACCATTAATGCGGCCCAAAGGCCGAATAGTATAAAGGTGATAAATTCCAGCAATTCTGCCATGTGTTTACCAATAAGCTTCCAGTTGTATAGCAACCCCGCGGGTACGCTCGATTACGTGCAATAGACTCTTAAGTTTATCGGCGGTCCAGCTCTTAAGTTCAGTGTCTTCATCAAATTCCGCATCAGTGAGTAACTTTTTCAGTGTTATTAGCGCTTTTAATTCCTCTACACCGATCAGAATATCTAGCCAAGGTGCTCGGAATTCCCCACGTTGATCGCTAAACAACTCGGCCAGTAAAAAGCCATGAGTTAAGGCCTGGCGCAAGATGTTTTCAGTGGCAATGTAATGGGTTTGAGTCAGCGGCTCTGGTTGCGCAAGACTCTGCATGGCATTTTGCCAACCTTGTGACAACCAGCCTTTGGCGTGTTCTAAAACGGGCTTTTCAGCGCCGTGAGCTTCAGCTCGCCAAGGCTTGAAATAAATAATTTCACTGGTCAAGATTTTGATTTCATTGGCTTCGCTATCGAAAAACAGCGCCTCTGGTGAGCGCCCTTGCAACAACCCCATTTTACGGCCCTGCAAATAGCTCATCAGGGAGTCGTGCTCATTTAAATAGTGGCTAAAAGGTCCCCGTTTAGCGCGAAGAAAACGGATATTGTGCAATTCTGTTAACCATAACCATTTGCGCGAATAGCTGATTAACCGTTTATGTAAGTTCAGCAATGGTCCACACTGCAACACAGGTAAATACAACGACACGCTTTGCATGAGCAAATACAAGCCTTCATTAACTTGATCAAGATACTTCAGGCCATTAGTCGCCATATACACCTGCTCGTGATGCTGCCAGTGACTTACTGCACAGGCGACGGCGGCACAAAATGCATCTTCCGTCGTGCAGTGGGCCTGCAGTGGTAAGTATTCAGGCAGCGGCTTACGCGTCCAACGCGCTTCACCCATCAAGGTGTATCCCATCGCAGCTTTAGTGGTATCGCTCAAACGCAGCGATAAGTGTTGGTTCAGAATGCGTGCTAACTGGAACACGCGTTTGACATCGCCGTGCTTTAACTCAATTTCCACTTCGTCTATGGGCATTGAATCGTTGTCGGTAATGACTTCACCTTTATCAAATACTACTTCTAACACGTCATCGCCGATAGTGAGCTGATATTGGTCACGCTGAAAATTTGTCGCAAAGCGCTCAACTAGTCGACTATTCAGTGCATCACTGCGTTCATTATCAGGCCAAGACACAGTGTCAAAAAGGGTCAAGTCGGGTTGTGCGCCTTCTATCGGTACATTGTATTCGCCGCGCTGATGCAAACCGCCAACCGTGAGCCCTTGAGTCTTTAAGGTTTGCTCAAACTCGCCATTACAGCCGCGCACGCGAAAGCCGAACTTGTGCTTGGAAAAGAAAAAATCTTCTGTATCAAAGTACTGGTTAGTCAGTTGTTTGCGCTGATAATCGACATCAATATTGCCCTCTTCTCCGAGCAGGTTTGCGATTTTAGGCAACAACTCCTTAAATGCACTATGCCCTTCGCCATTGATGACAAACTTCATTTCCAGTTCGTTATTCACAACTGTCCTTTTCTACAAAATAGTCTCGCGCATAACCATACTCTGGCCCCTTGCACTTGGCAATCGCTTCGCCATCGAATACCATCAGAGACATTGAAGGAAAATGCGTACAACGCCAGAGATTTTATGCAATCTAAGTTTTTAGCCACAGCAGTAGTTACTGTCCTACTGATGCTTGGTGGTGGGCAGCTACAGGCACAAACTGAAGGTGCTCATGTCAGCGATAATTTGACTGTTTTTATTCACACGGGGCCCAGTCGAAACTACCGTATTATCGGCTCGATTCAAGCCGGCACAGCCATTGAAATAACTGACCGCCAAGGTGAGCCAGAGTTTGTTCAGATGACCGACCCGGAAGGTCGCGAGGGATGGATTGAAGCGCAGTATATCTCAACCACCGGCACGCTTCGAGAACAGGTACCCGCGTTGCAACAACAGGTTACAGAGCTCACTCAACAGCTGAGCGCGTTACAAGAGAGTCACCAGCGCCTGCGCAATGATAACACCACATTGACCCAACAAAATCAGCGCTTGGCCACAGAGCTTGAAGAAAGCGTGCTGTTGGCCTCTGATTTACAGCAACGCGTAGACGAAGCCGATCAATCGGCGATGATGGAATGGTTTACCCGCGGCGGTATTGTCGCCGCGGTATCTATCTTGCTGGGTATTCTAATTACCTACTTACCCAAAAAACGTCGTCGCAACGACCAGTGGATGTAATTAATCATCATCCACTAGTGTCATCAATGACGTATTTCCGCCTGAGGCAGTGGTATCAATACTGATGGTCTTTTCAGTCATCAGGCGGATGATCAAGTTATCCATATATTCAGACGTGATCACCGGTAGTATCGGTCCTTCGCGTTTCGCCAATTGCGCACAGAAGAACTCATTGTGCGCATTATTACTATCGACCACAACGGCATTCAGTGATGGATGCCCCAACAGTTGAGTCAAATGTTGGGTACGCGCGATTTGCAACACATTGGCCGGCACGCCCGCTTCAATCAAGTAACCGCGAATGGCTTCAATTTCTGCATAAAACGCATCTGAAACTACCGCCACCATAGTATTACCTGTTGCCAACGCTGTGACCAAAGACAATACCCAGTACTCGAAGGTCACACTGGTATCGCCATAACCTAAGATAACCCCGCGCGGCTCTAAACGCAGCTCATTGTACTCACCCGTTGGTCCGGGCAGCTGCGTGTTTTTCTTCAGCATCCGTTCAATTTGCGTCAACTGACGGCGCGCACTAGCTAACGTAGTGTCCAAGTCATCCAGATAGCGATTACTGACATCATCAGCCGCCAACTGGGCTAACATTTGACGCAACAATGACAAGCGATCATTTAGTGACATATTGCGCCAAGTTTCATCGGCCTTGGCGGCGTTACTCATCCACTCTTCAACTGCAGTGTAATGATCATCTTCTGAGCCGAAATCGATTTTGCCACTGTCTGAGGCATACCAGATTTCTGCCGGCGTTTGACGTTCAAGCATTAAGCGCGGTAAATAGTTGGGACCACCTGCCTTCGGCCCCGTGCCCGATAGCCCGCGACCACCAAAAGGCTGCACGCCGACGATAGCGCCGATCATATTGCGATTGATATACACGTTGCCAACTTTTGCGCGATTGGCGATATCGTTGGCGCGCTCTTCAATGCGTGAATGAATCCCCATCGTCAAGCCGTAGCCCAAGCTATTGATTTGTTCGAGCACATTGTCGAGTTGATTCGCCTTGTAACGCACCACGTGCACACATGGACCAAAGACTTCTTTTTCGAGCACATGTAAACCGTCAATTTGGTACAAGGTCGGCGGGAAGAAGTAGCCCTGTTCAACTTGCTCAGGCGTCAGTTCTGATTGGTACAGCAAAGTCGCTGCACCTTGCATTTTTTCAGTGTGCGCAGTTAGGTTGGCCAGTGCCTTCTTATCGATAACCGGACCGACATCAGTGGCCAAATCACTCGGGTCACCAATGTGCAATTCTTGCAATGCGCCTTTGAGCATGGCTATCACATCATCAGCGATTTCGTCTTGCACGAACATTACGCGCAGTGCTGAGCAGCGTTGACCGGCGCTTTGGAAGCCACTGTGCACAACATCATCAACGACTTGTTCTGGCAGCGCAGTAGAATCAACAATCATGCAGTTCTGACCACCCGTTTCTGCGATCAACGGCACCTGTGCACCCGAGCGTTTAGCCAACGTACGGGCAATCAATGTCGCCGTTTGCGTAGATCCGGTAAACATTACTGCATTGATGCGTTCATCAGGCAGTAAGGTTTCACCCACTGGGGCACCGGTCGCAATCACTAACTGCAATGCATCTTCAGGCAAGCCCACGGTGTACATGATTTCCACTGCACGTTTAGCAATTATTGCGGTTTGCTCTGCTGGTTTCGCAATCACGGTATTGCCCGTAGCAAGCGCTGCAACCACTTGCCCTAAGAAAATCGCCAATGGGAAATTCCATGGACTGATGGCCAATACCACACCACGCGACAACAAGCGTTCGTCTTTACATACCGACTGAATTTCTACCGCATAATAGCGACAGAAATCGACGGCTTCGCGGATTTCATCAATCGCGTCTTGGGTTACCTTGCCTGCTTCAGCAATACACAATGCAACCAGTTCATCACGGTGACGCTCCAACGCATCGCCAATTAAATTGAGTATTTCAGCGCGCTTTTCTACCGGCTCTAGATGCCATTGGCCAAAACCTTGCGCCACTTTATCGAGCTTGGCTTGCATCTGCTCGGGTGTGTCGTAGGTGTGATAACCCACGATATGGCTTAAATTAGCCGGGTTGCGCACCGCCACAGCACCTTCTGGCACTGCGTTTTCTGCTAGTGTATATTGCTGAGTAAAGCGCTCTACCCCGCGCTTTAGCGGGATCATTTGATTGAAATCGCTAATATCAATACCACGCGAGTTAACACGACTCGGTGCGTACAGTTCATCAGGCATCAATATCGACGGGTTAACTCGCTCATCAAGGCGTTGAGTGCGCTCAACAGGATCTTCAAGCAAGGCTTCGACCGGCTTGCTTTCATCGATAATCGCGTTTACAAAAGACGAGTTGGCACCGTTTTCTAATAAGCGGCGCACCAAGTAAGCAAGTAGGTCTTCATGGTCGCCCACAGGTGCATAGATACGGCATTGGATATTTTCCTCTTTAACGACACTGTCATAAAGGGTATCGCCCATGCCGTGCAAACACTGGAACTCGAATCCTGAGTGGTCGCCACCGGCGAGTTCAATGATTACCGACGCAGTATAGGCATTGTGTGTGGCAAATTGCGGGTAGATTGTATCGCGATAGGCCAACAGGCGGTTCGCACAGGCGTGATAGGACACGTCAGTGGATGATTTACGCGTAAACACCGGGTAATCTTCGACGCCATTTTGCTGGCTTAGCTTAATTTCACTGTCCCAGTAGGCACCTTTGACCAAACGCACCATCATTTTACGCCCAGTCGTTAACGTAAGGTCGCGCAACCACTCAATCACGTGGATCGCACGCTTTTGATAGGCTTGAACTGCTAAACCAAAGCCCGTCCAGTCACCGAGCTGATCGTTGCGGAATACCGTTTCAATGATGTCCAAAGAAATATCTAACCGCTCAGACTCTTCGGCATCAACGGTTAGGCCAATATTGTACTGTTTGGCCAATAAACAAAGCTGGAGCAAGCGCGGTGGAATTTCCGCCATTACGCGATCGCGGTGGGTCAGTTCATAGCGTGGATGAATAGCTGACAACTTAACCGATATACCAGGGCTCAAACGCGGACCGCGTTCGGCTGCCACCTTACCGATTGCATGAATAGCCTGCTCGTATGCCGCGTAGTAGCGATCCGCATCGGCGCTAGTGCGCGCACCCTCACCGAGCATGTCGTAAGAATACGCATAGCCTTGCTTTTCTTTTTCAACGGCGCGTTTTAATGCCGCCTCAATGGTTTCACCCATCACAAACTGGCGACCCATCACCTTCATAGCAATATTCATCGCGCGACGGATCACTGGCTCACCCATGCGGCCCATCGTCTTCTTCAATAAGTTGAATTGGTCACTTTTAGATTTATCCGCATAGTTGACCATATTGCCAGTTAACAATAAGCCCCAGCTCGATGCGTTGACGAACATAGAATCGCTGTTACCCAAGTGCGGCGCCCACTGTCCCTTGGAAAGCTTATCGCGGATTAATGAATCTTGAGTTTTCTTGTCTGGTACACGCAGTAATGCTTCAGCCAAACACATCAGCACAACGCCTTCACTGCTAGACAGCGAGTATTCGTTCAACAGCGCATCCACTCCGCCGTGACCTTCTTGCTCCTTGCGGATCCGCAACACGAGCTTACGCGCTCGCTCCCATGCCCGGCTACGTGCCCGCATGTTGATTTCCGCCTCAGGCAAGATAAAGTCGATGGCCTTATCTTCGTCAATACGATGGTAATCTCGAATTGCCTGACGTAGTGGCGTGGTTGCACAAAGTTGGTCTGAAAACAGCATATGCGCCTCATGTTGGTTGCCAAAAGGAACGGTCGAAAACCGCACAATCGTAAAAGGCGCCACGATACCGCCGATGAGGTTAGAAAAAAAGGGAAAAAATGCAACTGTAGAGGGTTTACTGTCAACTTCTGATTACTCTAAGAGAAATCTTGCATTAGCACCGATTCTATAAGTAATTACCTGACTTTTCCTGAGAGCCTATTGAATTGCGCTGCGCAAATTTAATGGTGTAGTTGGATAACTTTCGCTAGGCTTAAACATATAAAGTAATGCATTCCATTGTTAGGGACAGTTATGAAGACGTTGCGTAATTCCATTTTGATTATTTTGCTGGTTTTGATCGTCGGCTATTTTCTATTTGCCAACAGCATTATCAAATCATTTGCCGAGCGAGAAATGACCAAGGCGCACGGGGCTGAGGTTAATATTGGCTTTGTTGAGCACCGCTTGTTTCCCGCCAGTATTACGCTAGGCGAAGTTCAAGTCACTGACCCTGCCGCACCCAATCAAAACAAGGTACAGTTTGAACAAGCCTTCGCAGAAGTGGAGTTAATGCCATTACTCAGCTCCAAACTCATTGCAGAAGAGCTTATTGTCGATGGTATCGCATTTGGCCAGCCGCGAACTTCTCCTGGCGTAGTTCTACGCCAACCTGACCCCAATAGTGGTTTTGGCTTTCCTAGTGCTGAAGACCTTCCCAGTGTCGATGAACTGTTGGCAAATTCACCACTTAAAACGACAAAGGCCGTTGAAGAAGCCCAAGCGGTCTACGCTGAGCATGGCGAAACACTAAAGCAACAGTACGAAGCACTGCCAAGTAAAGAGCAAATTGAACAATACAAGGCTGAAATTGAAGCGCTGAAGAACACTGACTACAGCAATCCACAAGAGCTTCTTACCGCAAAAGAAAAGTTCGACGAGTTAAAGGCCAAAATCCTGGCAGATAAACAGAAGATTGATGCATTTCGTGCATCAGCCAGCGCAGCTAAGGCTGATTTTCAAAATGCGGCGACCTTGCTCAAGAACGCACCGGCTGAAGATTACGCGCTATTACAAGGATTGATCGCCGGTGATCAAGCAGCGTTGTCGCATGTCACGCAAAGTTTATTTGGCGAAAAAGCCGCGCAATACACGCAATATCTCACGCTGGCTTTACAAACTATTGCACCGATGCTCAGTGGCGATGCCAGCGAAGAACCGCAAGTGGTTGTAAACCTCGACGGATTACCCAATGTTTGGATTAAGAAAGCGCGAGCTTCAGTTGTGTTTGAAGGCGAGTCGGTGTTGAGTGAGTGGCATAATATTACCGATCAGCACAGCTTAATAGACGCTGCGACTACATTTACCATTGACGCCGCCAAAGGCTCTTTGTGGGAGTTGTTTTCAACCTCAGGGCAGTTCATCTTGGACGAGCAAGGGATCGATGCTGCGCAACAGTGGAATATTCAAGGCGTTAACCTCGATGACTTACCCATATCTGACAGTGAGCGTATTACTGCCCAAATCGTCAAGGCGCTACTAACCACTACAGGTAATCTAACGATTACGGATAACCAGCTCAGCGGCACAGGTGACATCAACTTGGCGCAGTTGGCCTTGACGGCCTCAGGTAACGACGATTTCACTTCAGCAATAGCGGACGCGATCGACGATATTTCGAGCCTTGCGATGCAGGTGGGCTTTAACGGCGATATTCAAAACCCTGGCTTTTCTTTGCGCTCTGATCTTGACCGGCAGCTTATTGGAGCCATTACCACCAGCTTAACTGGCGACCAACAAGGTAAATTGGCAGAGCTGCGCAATAAACTCAACGCCAAAGCCGCTGATCAACTGGGTGAAACCAACATGGCATTGGCACAAACGGTGGACTGGCAAGCGCTCGCTACCGGCGATGCCAGCACACTCGAAGAGCTGTTACAAGCCGAGCTGAATAACGTGATAGACGACCAAAAGAACAAGCTATTTGATCGCTTAAAGAACCGAATCGGTGGCTAACCTTTGAATACGCGTATTTTCGCGGCATAATAACGATAACTCCGTGAGAGAATGTATTGATGTCGCGCAATAAATTGGTCCCTGCTATTTTGCTTATTCTGCTCGGTACCCTGCAGTACCGCTTGTGGTTTGGCAAGCACAGTATTCCCGACTTGTGGGCGATGCAGGAAAAGATCGATCAACAGGTCCAGCAAAATGCCAACCTAGAGCAGCGTAACGATCTGCTCAAAGCTGACATCAATGATTTAAAAATAGGCCTTGAAGCAATTGAAGAGCGCGCTCGAAACGAGCTGGGTTTGATCAAACAAGGCGAGACGTTTTACCGAATATTACCTGCCGAACAATAACCATGAATGAGCTTTTGCCCGTTGTAATTCCCGCTGCCGGAGTGGGCAAGCGTATGCAAGCAGACCGCCCTAAACAGTATCTGTCACTAGGAGGCAAAACACTGCTCGAGCAGACCTTGGCGCAAATTGCCAAGCACCCTTCGATTGGTGAAATCATTCTGGTGATCAGTCCTGAAGACGAGTACTTTGGCTCACTAAAAACGCTTGATGCTTCTCGGGTAACGCGTGTTGACGGCGGGACCGAGCGAGTAAATAGCGTTCTATGTGGTTTGCAGGCACTTACCAACAAAGGTTATCAAGCAGACCAATGGGTGCTGGTCCACGACGCGGCTCGTCCCTGCATAACCACTGCAGATATCGAGTCACTCCTCGCCATACGTGAACAGGCGTATGCCGGCGGAATATTGGCTTTCCCGGTGCGCGATACAATGAAGCAAGCGCGTCACAACAGTGGCCCGAGCATTGATACCACAGTGCCGCGGGAGTTGTTATGGCATGCCTTAACACCGCAAATGTTTCGCCTTGGTGAACTCACCCAGGCAATAGAACAAGGCCTGGCTGATGGTCACCCCATCACTGATGAAGCGTCCGCTATGGAGCATATGGGTCACAACGTGAAGTTGGTCAACGGCAGTCCAACTAATATTAAAGTAACAACGCCATCGGATTTAGACTTGGCCGCGTTTTACTTAACGGCAATGCAGGCCGTTTCTGACAAAGCACACAACGAGGATTAATATGCGCATAGGTCATGGTTTTGATGTACATAAATTTGGCGGTGAAGGGCCTATTGTGCTCGGTGGAGTTACCATCGACTTTGACCAAGGTTTATTAGCGCACTCCGATGGTGATGTTGTGCTGCATGCACTGTGCGATGCACTGCTAGGTGCAGCGGCGATGGGCGATATCGGTCGTCATTTCCCCGATACCGACAGCACCTATAAAAATGCCGATAGCCGCAATCTTTTGCGCCACGTTGTGAGCTTATTACAACAGCGCGGCTACTCGCTGGTTAATGCTGACATTACCATTGTGGCCCAAGCGCCCAAAATGGCACCGCATATAGACGCCATGCGCAACCACATTGCGCAAGACCTCAAAACCTCAATGAATTGCATTAATGTCAAAGCGACTACGACCGAAAAGCTCGGTTATACCGGGCGCAAAGAAGGCATTGCTTGTCACGCAGTAGTGCTTATTGAGCAACGCAAGTGACTCGCTTAATCACTTCACAATGGCAGTATCTGCACGGCAGTCCACTCGGACGAGGACGGTTCAAGCAGCACGCCAGCGACTTTATCGTTACTGAGCACCTCGGCTATACACCGACTGGCGAAGGTGAGCACATCTATGTGTGGCTGGAAAAACAAGAACTCAATACCGCTTTCGTCGCGGAACAACTGGCAAAGTTCTGCAATGTGCCATTGCGAGCAGTCACTTACGCTGGGCGCAAAGACAAGTTTGCCTTAACTCAGCAGTGGTTTGGCGTGCATTTACCGGGCAAAACTGACCCCGACTGGCAGCAATTTTCGCTCGACGGAGCGCGCATCATGTATACCGTGCGACATAACAAAAAACTGCGCACCGGTAACCTCAAAGGCAATCAATTTACCATCCGTCTGCGCGCTGTCAGCGACTCTGATGACATCGCTAGACGGTTAGAGCAAGTCGCGGAGCAAGGTGCCCCCAACTATTACGCCGAGCAGCGCTTTGGTGTGCGACGCGACGCTGAGGGACGATTGAACGTTGGCGGCAACCTGATGTTGGCCGAGCGCATGCTGCAAGGCGAAGCCATTCGCAATCGCAATAAACGCTCGATGGCTATTTCAGCACTACGCAGTTGGCTGTTCAATCAAATGGTCAGTGAGCGCATAGCCGCAGGTTACTTCAATACAGTTTTACACGGCGATGCGCTACAGCTCAGTGGCTCCAACAGCTTTTTTATCGCCAGCGATGATGATTTGGAACTCGCCAAGCGTCTAGCGAGCGGTGATGTGTCGATCACTGCGCCGCTGGTAGGTCGTGATATTTTGCCAACTACCGATGCCGCGTTAGCGTTTGAAGCCGCTTGCTTAAATGACTATCAAGACATTGTGACGTGTTTAGCTGAATTGGGCTTAAAGCAGGAACGCCGAGCGGTTATGGTAAAACCTGCACACTTGCAATATGAGTTTAGTGATGGCGACTGCCGCTTGCAGTTTGAATTACCCGCAGGCTGTTATGCCACGGCTGTTTTACGCGAAGTACTCCACATTGACGAGGGTGAGTAAATGAGAATTTTACTGAGTAATGACGATGGGGTTTATGCCGAGGGCATACAGGTCATGTATGAACACTTGATAACGCGTCATGACGTAACGGTGATTGCGCCGGATCGCAATTGCAGTGGCGCAAGTAACGCCCTATCGCTGCATTCGCCGCTGCGGATCCAAAAAATGAGTAATGGTTTTTACGCCGTCAATGGTACACCTTCAGACTGTGTGCATTTGGGTGTGAACAGTTTTCTCGAAGAAGATCCTGAGCTGGTGATCTCAGGCATTAATCACGGCCCCAACTTAGGCGACGATGTGGTTTACTCCGGCACAGTAGCTGCAGCAACCGAAGGTCGTTACATGGGGTTACCGGCAATAGCCGTATCCTTAACCAGTAAAACCGGTGAACATTTTGCAACAGCGGCTAAAGTTGTGCTCGATATTGTTGAACAATTGCGCGTGCACCCACTACCTGCAAATCAAATTTTAAACGTCAATGTACCCAATGTTGCGTGGGAAAATCTCGCGGGAATCCAGGTTACCCGGCAAGGTCGCCGCCACCGCGCTGAAACCATGGTCAAAGACCAAGACCCTTTTGGACGCGATATATATTGGTATGGGCCAGTCGGTGATGAACAAGACGCCGGCCAAGGCACTGATTTTTATGCGATTGCGCAAGGCTATTGTTCAATCACACCGTTAAGCGTTGATATGACAGCCTATCAAAGCTTAGATGATATGAAAGAGTGGTTGAACAAAACGCGCTGAAGCCGGACAATAGCTAAACAAGAATTACAACAAACACAAAAAGATTTACCATGAGATCGACTACGCGCAAAGGTGACGCATTGGCCCAACTATTGGTTCAAGAAGGGATCACCAACAACCGTGTGTTAAATGCCATAGCAGGAACACCACGCGAATACTTTCTACCGGAGGCGCTAAAGCACAAAGCCTACCAGAATACCGCCTTACCCATTGGGCAGGGACAAACCATTTCCCAACCCTACATTGTTGCGCGTATGACAGAGTTGTTATTAGCGGCACCCAACAGTGCCAATAGCGTGTTGGAAATCGGTACCGGTTCAGGTTATCAAACGGCTATTTTAGCCCAATTATTTGCGCAAGTTTTTTCAGTAGAACGCATCAAATCGCTACAGTTCCAAGCAAAACGCCGCATGAACCATCTCAATTTACACAATATCTCAATGAAGCATGGTGACGGCTGGAAAGGTTGGGCGAGCAAGGGCCCTTTTGATGCCATTATTGTGACGGCTGCGGCCAGTACATTGCCCGAAGATCTCACCGCACAACTCAACGAAGGTGGACGCTTGATCATCCCAGTAGGTAATGACGCGCAAACCCTATTGTGTATCGACCGCAAAGATGGTGAACTGATCACCGAAGAAGTCGAATCGGTGCGCTTTGTGCCCTTGGTCGCAGGTGCAATTGCATAGTTGAGTCATATAATGTTAGCGCCTAACCAATGGCAGTGAAGAGGTAACGCATGGACAAAGTGATACAGCGCTGGATTTCGCTATGTGTCATAAGTACTTGCATTATTGCCTGTAGTAGTTCACCCACCGGCCCGGCACCGGTGGTGAGTTTAGATATGACTATCGCCGAAGAACCTGACCGCTTCGGACAGGATACTTACAAGGTTCAAGCCGGTGACACACTATTTGCCATCGCTTGGTACAGCGGCAACGATTATCGCGATATCGCTCGCTTCAATAATCTTTCCGCTCCTTACACGATCCACCCAGGCGAGGTGTTACGCCTAACCGCACCAACTGCACCACCAGTAGTCAAAACAGCCCCTGCCCCCAGACCTAAACCGCCACCTGGTCGTACCAGTACAGTTTCTGACCAAACACCTGTTGACCCGCCCGCGGACCAGGCGTATGGTGAAAGTGAAAAAAATGTTAACCGGCAGGAAGTTAGACGCCAATTTCCGACTAGCGTAGAACGCTGGGTGTGGCCTGCAGAAGGCGAAATTATTGGTCGGTTCAGTAGTGCTGAATCGGGTAATAAAGGTGTAGATATTCAAAATGCCAGTGGCACGCCAATCGTTGCCGCTGCGTCGGGAAAAGTGGTGTATACCGGTGAAGCATTGCGTGGTTATGGTCGCTTAGTGATCATCAAGCACACAGATACTTTTTTAAGTGCATATGCACACAACGACCGCATTCTAGTCGAAGAGCAACAATGGGTAGATGCGGGCGAACAAATAGGCACCATGGGAAGCACAGGTACCAATTCGGTCAAGCTTCATTTTGAGGTTCGCTATCGAGGTAAGTCACTTGACCCGATGCGCTATCTTCCCCGCCAATAATAACAATAAATAATAATTCTAAGAGACAGAGGAGCTAAACCGGATCTAAACAATTAGGAGTGCAGTTGTGGGACAAACTAATAACGCTGTAATCGAACCTGAAAGCGCCACTGATACCGTCAATAATGACGCTGTCGATTCAGACGTAGCAGTAGCAGAACCGAACGACGCTGACATCCAAGCGGCTGACGCCGAGAAAAGCAGCGACGACAATTCTCTTAACACCGAAGAATTCACTAAAACGCTAGACGCCACTCAGTTATATCTGGGTGAAATAGGGTTTTCACCATTACTTTCCGCAGAAGAAGAAGTCTACTTCGCGCGCAAAGCGTTAAAAGGTGATGAAGCCTCACGTAAGCGTATGATCGTGAGCAACCTGCGTCTAGTAGTTAAAATCGCGCGACGCTACAACAACCGCGGATTAGCCCTACTCGATTTGATTGAAGAAGGTAACCTCGGTCTTATTCGCGCGGTTGAAAAGTTCGACCCAGAGCGCGGTTTCCGCTTCTCAACCTATGCGACATGGTGGATAAGACAAACCATTGAGCGCGCCATCATGAACCAAACGCGTACTATTCGCTTGCCGATTCACGTGGTAAAAGAGCTCAATGTATTTTTGCGCACAGCGCGTGAACTATCACAAAAACTCGACCACGAGCCAACCGCAGAAGAAATTGCTACAGCACTTGATCGCCCGATCGAAGAAGTGAGTAAAATGCTACGGTTGAACGAGCGGATCACGTCAGTTGATACCCCAATAGGTGGCGATGGCGACAAAGCCTTACTCGACATCATTGCCGATGACACTGAGTACAGCCCTGAAGAAAACCTGCAAGACAGTGATATCAAACAAAGCATTGTGCGCTGGTTAGGCGAATTAAATCCTAAACAACGGGAAGTTTTAGCGCGTCGCTTCGGTCTATTGGGGTATGAGCCATCAACGCTAGAAGATGTCGGCGCTGAAATTGGTCTAACGCGTGAGCGGGTTAGACAAATTCAAGTCGAAGCATTGCGCCGGTTGCGCGACATGCTTGGCCACCAAGGGCTGAATCTGGAAGCGTTATTCAACCAAACTACTGCGTGAAATCGACATTACGTTTAATACTATCAGGCATTGTTGCCTTTGTTTTTTACTTCGCATGGGCCTACTGGGCAAACAGTGGGCCCAATATTGACCCCTCAATGACATTGCAAAGTGCCTTGGTACAAGGCGCTTACAGTGGGCTGGTCACCTTGTTTTTTACCCTTATGCTGGAATACAGCAATAAACGCATTGCCAATAAGTGCTTGGCACTTACCTTTATGGTGCCGGTGCTCTGCGCGGTGCACAGCCCAACACGCCAAGCCAGTGCGATGCGCCAAGCGATGAATCACGCGCTGGATTATTCGGCGCAAAAAGCAGCCGGCTCGTGTTTACCCGGTGTGATGTTTGCGCCAATACTCCCGATTACCGTTCAATCGCTTTTCGTAATTGGAGTTAACGTACTCAATCACACGCCGAACTTATGGCTAACCGTGGCGCCGTCGATCCTGTTCAGTGCAATATACGCTTACACCTACAGTATTACCCTATGGAAGAACCGTAAAGTAGCCGTTCCCGCTGAGACTTTGATCGAATAAAGCGGCGAAAAACTGGCGATATGGCCATTAATGACTAAATTGTAAGTAAGGGAACAGAGCAGAAGGACACGCCAAACATGTCGACGTCTAAATTTATTGCTCACGGTGAGTACACACTGGATGTTGAGTCACACCTTCTTATTATTCATGCATACAATGGTTGGAATGTAGAGCGATCACTTGCCTTTAAAGTTAATTTTGAACAAATGATTTTGCGGCATTTTGACGGTCAACCGTTTGCGGCACTGGTATGTACCCACGACTGGTTACCGACGCCCGATAGTATTCCGGTATTACAATCAATGACCAGCTTTGCCTTACAACAAGGCATGTTCGCTCAAGCCTATTGCTTTTCAAGTAGCTTGGAAGCGGACGTCATTTTGAAGAAAGTCTCCCCACAGCCCGCCCCTAACTTTAAGCGTGAGTGCTTTTTTAATGAGCAAGAAGCCAGAGACTGGCTGGCAAGCCTTGAGGTTACGCGACCAAGACTCGCCACTGGGTCTTAAGGCATAATCACGATTGATGCGGTAAAGGGGCGCATACTGATCGGTTGTTGCGTTACAAACTCGCGTACCTCTGGTGCGTCAGACTGCCATAGACGTATTTTAGTATCGGCCATAAATCCCAAAGGTAATGGCATTGGCTGGACGCTAAACGCCATATTAAACGCTACATACACTCGCTCACCCGCTTCATTGGTGCGCGCATAGGCTAGGATTTGTTTGTCGTCATCAACATGATAATAGTCTGTAGCACCATCAACTAACACCGGATTTTGTGCACGAAGCTGAGTTAACGATTGATAAAACGCATGAAGCTCAGCATCAAATTCAACCTTGTCCGGTGCGCGCTCCTTGCCATGTGGGTGACCTGATTCGTCATCAAAGTCGATGCCCGGCCAAATCAGCGGTTTGCGATTATGCGGATCGTCACTGCCCCACATGCCCATTTCATCACCCGCATAAATCTGTGGAGCGCCGGGCTGGGTAAACTGAAAGGCCAAGAAGGCTTTTACTCGTTGGTAAGTCAGTTCATCTGGCTTGCCAATTTTATAATCATTATCGGGCAACGCCTTAGCATTGAACTTGTATCGATTGTCATTGTAGAACGAGGTTAACAAACGCGGCGTGTCATGGCTGGCTGACATATTCATCATGGCAAGACCAAACGCCTCTGGATAGCCTTGTTGGAGTTCATTTAGACGGTCAACTAACTCTGTCGCGCTGAGTTTATCTTCTGGCTGCGCAAAAAAACTCCGCGCTGCGCGATACCAACGGTAATTCATTACTGCATCATAGATATCCCCCTGCAATACGGACGCCGGATCCATCAATGTATTGGGCCACTGCTCCCACCAAATTTCGCCAATAAGATAGGCGTCAGGATTAATTGAGCGCACAAACTCACGGTATTCACGCCAAAACCCCAAAGGGACTTCGGCTGCTACATCTAACCGGTACCCGTCGAGGCCATCTGACGGATCGCCATCACCATTGGGATCAAGCCAGCGTTTCGTTACGGCAAAGATATGCTGCTTAGCGGCTTCGGAATACAGTTGCCCCTCAAAGACTTCGATACCATCGTAGTGGTCAACGCGCACCGTCTCTTTAATCTCTGGCATTTGCGCTACGCCGAACCAGCCGTGGAAAGAAAACTCGTTTTCAGGGGTGGCAGGATCATCAAATTGGTCGACCCAATACCAATCGGCATATTGTGAGTCTTGCTGGTTTTCCAGTACATCTTGCCACGCCCAGAAGGTATTGCCGGTATGATTCCAGGAATAATCGAGGATCACGCGAATACCGCGCTGCTTCGCTTGAGCAATAAGCTCTACAAACATTTGGTCAGCTGAGGTCATTACCCAAGTAGAGGGATCGGCTGGATCCTCTTGTGCAATTAACGCTTTGTCACCTTCGGGGTCGGGACCAAAGTTCACATCGATATGACGCCAGTGACGCGCATCAAATTTGTGCAGCGATGGCGAGTCATTGAGTGGATTAAAATAAATCGCATTGACACCCAACGCTTTAATATAGTCGAGCTTTTCAATCACACCTTGTAAATCACCGCCGTAACGACGCAGACTAGTCATCGTCTCAAAGTTCTCGATGGGATAACCGCCAGTATCAATTTTGCCTTTTACATCTGCAAAGTAGGGATCCGGTGCGTACCAGTTTTGCGTCCATGGCGTGATTTGCCATGAATCGGGTACAAAGCCCGGATAACCACCTTGTAAGTCGGCTATGGTTGGGTCGTTTGACGTATCGCCATTGTTGAAACGTTCAACAAAGATTTGATACCAAATAGCACTTTTCGCCCACTCAGGCGGTTGATCAATGGGATTTGGCTCGGGCGCTTTTGAGCAGGCACTCAGTAATAGTGCAGCGGCAACGCTTAGACTAACGGGTTTGATACGCGACATTTGAACCCCCAACAGGAGTCGTTAACAAGTTGTTAACCATCCTACCGAGGGAATTCACTCGCGCAACAAGATTCGCATAGCATACGTATGCAGGCGCGTTTTTACACGCGCTCTAAGGTCACAAAACGCAAATCGTACTGATTGCGCTCATCGGCGGGACGCTCCTCACTGGCAACTTCACGCCAATAAGCGTCCTTGGTGTAATTGGGGAAAAAGGTATCACCAGAGACATCAGCATCGATAAAGGTTAAATACAGCCGTTTAGCGCGGGGCAAAAAGTCTTGATAAATACGCCCACCACCAATGATCATCACTTCATCAACACCTTGCTGCTCAACGTGTTCAATTGCCGCTTCGCAGCTATGTACGATGGTAGCATCAGGCAAGGTGTAATCGGCCTGACTGGTGATCACGATATTTTCACGGCCCGGTAATGCACGACCAATCGACTCGTAGGTTTTACGCCCCATGATCACAGGCTTGCCTAACGTTACCGCTTTAAAGTGCTTAAGATCGGCAGGTAGATGCCATGGCATAGCGTTGTTAGCGCCGATAACTCGCGCCGGAGTCATAGCAGCTATCATAGAAATTCGCATAACGACGGATTGCTGTTGTTTGCTGTAGATGGGGTCAGATAGTACCCGAGTCGGGAGAAATTTTCGATAGCGGATTGCATTCATCCGCTATCGAATTGAACGATGGTTTTACTCTTTGGTATATACCACATTAGGGTGATCATCTTCGTCATCCCAATCGTCATCATCGTCATCAAAATCCACCTGTTCCATGGTGTTTTTGTGGTAGGTATCCCATTTAAAGTCTGTTTCTTCTTCATCTACCTCATCTTCCGCGGGCAGTGTTTGTAAGAAGTCCATGACTTTGCGACACAGGGTTTGCGTTTCGAGTTTTTGGAATGCTGAGATCTGATGATATTCACCTTCCCACCCCAACTCAGCACTAATTTTCGCGGTTAGCTCTTCAGCTTCTTCGGGGAGTAGCAAATCGATTTTGTTAAACACTAACCAACGTGGCTTGGCGGCCAACTTAGGGCTGTATTTTTCTAGCTCGTTGATAATCGCACGGGCATTATCCACCGGGTCACTGCCATCAACAGGCATCAAATCAACCAAGTGCAGGAGCACCCGACAACGCTCTAAGTGGCGCAAGAACTGAATACCCAAGCCTGCGCCTTCTGCGGCACCTTCGATTAGCCCTGGGATATCGGCAATTACAAAACTCTCTTGCGAATCCATGCGCACTACGCCTAAGTTAGGCACTAGTGTTGTAAATGGATAATCAGCCACTTTTGGTTTAGCAGCTGACACCGCGCGAATAAAGGTCGATTTACCCGCATTCGGCATACCCAATAAACCCACATCAGCAAGCAACATCAACTCAAGTTTTAAGTTGCGAATTTCGCCCGGTGTACCATTGGTTTTTTGGCGCGGTGCACGGTTTGTACTGCTTTTAAAACGCGCATTTCCTAAACCGTGAAAGCCACCTTGTGCGACCTTCAGGCGCTGACCGTGTTTGGTTAAGTCACCTAACACTTCTGCCGTTTCGACATCAGTCGCTCGAGTACCAACGGGTACGCGCAACTCTAAGTCTGCACCACCACGACCAGTACAGTCACTGCCCTGCCCGTTTTGGCCACGCTCGGCACGATGGAAACGCTCAAAGCGATAATCAATCAGCGTATTTAAGTTCTCATCGGCAACCAGAAAAACGCTGCCGCCATCGCCGCCATCACCACCATCAGGGCCACCACGGGGAATATACTTTTCACGGCGAAAACCAATGGTGCCATTACCACCATCGCCCGCTTCTACGCGAATTTCCGCTTCATCTACAAACTTCATGATTATCTCTATTGTTACTTAACTTAGATTTGCAAAGCCTAGCTTTACCACGTGCCGCCAACTGCTACTAGCGTTACAGGGCCGGAGCTTTTAAGTGTAATTAACCACATCTTACTTTGCTATTTGGGTATGTAAATACCGCATAAAAAAACCCCGCCTGAAGCGGGGTTTTTCAATCAATCACAAATATTACTCAGCAACGATGCTTACGTATTTACGATTCTTTGGACCTTTCACTTCAAACTGAACTTTACCGTCAGCCAATGCGAATAGAGTGTGGTCTTTGCCGATACCCATGTTGTCACCAGCGTGGAAACGAGTACCACGTTGACGAACAATGATGTTACCTGCAAGTACAGATTCACCACCGAAACGCTTAACACCTAAGCGTTTACTTTCTGAATCACGACCGTTTTTGGTACTACCACCAGCCTTTTTGTGTGCCATGTGTTCGTGCTCCTATTATGCGCTAATGCCTGTGATCTTCACTTCAGTGAACCACTGACGATGACCCATTTGCTTACGTGAATGCTTACGGCGACGGAACTTGACGATTTTTACTTTTTCGCCACGACCGTGCGTAACAACTTCAGCTGTTACCTTAGCACCCGCTACTGAAGGTGTGCCGATTTTAACGTCATCACCATTGCTTACCATTAAGATGTCTTCGAACTCAACCGTTTCGCCTGGTGCTACTTCGATTTTTTCAAGACGAACGGTCTGACCTTCGGCCACACGGTGTTGTTTACCACCACTTTGGAAAACCGCGTACATAAATTACTCCGCTCTGCGCTCTATTGCGCTGATTACAAAAACAGGGCGCGGATTGTACGTGATCTGGGAATTACTGGCAAGACTTATTCTGATAAAAATGGCTATTTTTACAACACTTACTGCAAAAACGAGAATAAACGGCTTTTTTCCGCCCTTAGGACAAACAAAATAGTCATCTGACGGGCAGGAATTGAGCGACTTAGCTAACTTTACCTGTATAACAAAATTAACATTAAAAGTGTTTTTTGTCATCAAACACAACTGGATACCCACTCACATTTCTGTAAAATTGCTGCCACTTAATACAAGCGAGATTTGTTGTATCACGCATGGATAAAAACGCCATTCAACAACTGGCTAACGACGATATGTTAGCCGTTAATGCACTGATCCAGGAGCAAGTGTCTTCGGATGTTGCTCTGATCAACCAACTGGGGTTCTACATTGTCAACTCGGGCGGTAAACGCTTGCGCCCGTTATTGACCGTTATAAGTGCACGCGCGCTCGGCATACAAGGTCAAGAACACATTAGCCTAGCGGCGATCATTGAATTTATTCATACCGCAACCCTACTGCATGATGATGTTGTAGATGAGTCGACGATGCGCCGTGGACGTGAGACGGCCAATGAGCTATTTGGCAATCAAGCCAGCGTGTTAGTGGGTGATTTTTTGTATTCGCGTGCGTTCCAGATGATGGTGGGTCTACAAAGTATGCGCGTGATGGATATTCTTTCTGATGCCACTAACCGCATCGCGCAAGGCGAAGTGATGCAGTTAATGAACTGCAACGATCCAGATACCACTGAAGAACGCTATTTAGACGTGATTTATAGCAAGACGGCACGTTTGTTCGAAGCTGCCACACAACTCGCGGCAGTGCTTACTGAACAAGATGAAAGTGTTGAGCTAGCGATGCAAACCTATGGCCGCCATTTGGGTACCGCATTTCAATTGATTGACGACGTACTGGATTATGACGCAGACGCAGCTACAATGGGTAAGAATGTAGGTGATGATTTAGCCGAAGGCAAACCTACTCTGCCCTTGTTATATGCGATGTGGAATAGCGAAGCAGACGATGCGCAGCTCATCCGCTCAGCGATTGAAAACGGTGATGGCATGCAGCATTTCGATAAAATCTTAGGAGTAATTAACGCTACTGGCGCATTGAGCTATACCCGCCAATTAGCGGAAACTGAAGCTGACGCTGCAATTGCCGCGTTGGCACCAGTGCCTGAGAGCGATTACAAGCAAGCCTTGATTGCCCTAGCGCACACGGCTGTAGAGCGTGACGCATAGGGCTGCTAGAACTACATATTTAATTCTTCTGCTGCTAATCGCAGCGAATTTATCCTGCGCGAATGCTACAGCAGATCAATCATCTACCGATTGGTCTATGGGGCTAGCCTGGGGTGAGGCTGCCTCGCGCTGGGAGCTAGACCGGGGCATCAACAAACTTCATCCAGATAGCTGGCGATTTACGCTGGGTAAACCACAACTGTATCAGTGGCCGCTAACAGATGAGTGGCGTATTGAGTTAGATCTTGAAGCCAACCTATACCACTGGGATGACCCTTTTCGCGATCGCAGTATCAGTGTTATTAGTGCCGTTCCCCTGTTTAAAGCGATAACCAGCTCAGAAGATTTAGACTATTATCTTGGTTTGGGTATTGGGGTGGCTGCAATGGACAGCGATATATGGATGGATCGCCAATTAGGCAGCCATTTGCAATTTGAAGACCGCGTTGAGCTTGGACTGCGGTATTATCGCCACCAATTTAGCCTCGGCCTGAGTCATTTCTCAAACGCCGATATTGCCGACATTAATCACGGCGTTAACGTTTATCAGATCGGTTATAGCTACTTTTTCTAACACCGGCATGCGTTAACCCAAAGGACTCATCACCGCGTTGCCACCGCGCTGCAAAATATACGTATAAATTTGTGTTGTGCGCACATCCGAGTGACCAAGTTGATCTTGCACAGTACGAATATCAGCCCCAGCCAATAGTAAATGCGTTGCAAAGGTGTGCCTTAGGGTATGCGGTGTAACATTCTTCTCAATCTCTGCATCGTGCGCGGCAACGCGGATTGCGCGCTGAATTTGTTTTTCATCGATGTGATGACGCCGCAAGCGTTTACTTTCAGGATCAATGCTGCGCTTTGCCGCTGGAAACAAATACTGCCAATACAAGGTTTTGTTCGCTCCTGCATACTTTTTACGCAGCATACTAGGCATCCAAACGCCGCTGTATTGAGGGCAATGAAGGTCTTGCGCTAGCACTTGGCGCACCTTTTCAACCTGCAACTTAAGCGGTGCTAGCAAACTTTCTGATAAGGTTACCACTCGGTGCTTTCCGCCCTTGCCGTTCCATATCCGCAGGCATTTAAACTCAAAATCAATGTCACCTACACGCAAACGCACGCACTCCATTAAGCGCAAACCACTGCCATATAACAAGCTTGACGCCAAATGATGCTGACTTGGGACAAACGACAACAAGCGAGTCACTTCGGCCTTGGTTAGTACTACTGGTAGTTTTTTGTGGCGTTTACTTTTTACGAAACCCAAATCGTCAGCAAGCGGCTTTTCGAGTACTTTAGCATATAAGAAAGTTAGAGCATTCAGTGCCTGTGCCTGAGTATTTGCAGCGACATTTTGCTGAGTTACCAAGCTACTGAGAAAATGTTCAACCACCTCACTCGGTTTGTCGATTTGAGCTGGATGTTGATTGTTGGCAAAGCGAATAAACTTGGCCATCCAGGTAAGATAACTTTCGATAGTGCGCTTGGCATAACGCTTACGTTGCATTTGCTCTTGAACAAATTGCAGAAAGGGCGAAGGCATAAAATGAGTCCTAAAAAGCCCTCACAGTATGTGAATTAATTCTAAAACAGTACTGTACGGATAAGCAGTTTTTCCAATTACTGCAACGCAACAATTTTTATGCCCCAAAACAGGGTTTTTAATTCCCCCATTTTGAAATGTAAGTGTTACAGCCTTTGGTTTTTTGGTACCTTCAGACTTATGCTTTACACTACCCAAAACAACTTATACCCCAAACAGGCGGAAGATATCGCCCCACTTGGGAATCGAAGCAATTGTTATACGTCAAATTGAAATAGAGAAATCAATTGGGAAAAAATTCAGTCAAATATGTAACCATAGTTGGCGCTGGCGCTCTACTAGCGCATGCAGGACTTGGTATATACAATTCAAAAATCACACTGAAAGGTGGCACAACTCTTACGTTTGCTGATGATACTGTTTCTTTTATTTTATTGGTGTTGATTGAAATTGTAGTTTCAGCTTATGTATTTTGGGCATTCGTGATTAAAGAAGGTAAAGAGGAACAGCGAGCAGATGACGTATAACAAACCGATCAAGCTCACTCGCTACGCTCGCTGGGACAATTCCTCGCACGCGGATCCGAAATTCTCGCGTGCAAGCAATTGCCCCTTATCGGGGTGTTATGTTTCTTAGGGAGTTTTAGTGAAAGGAAGTTTAAATTTAGTAGAAGCAGCTCTTGCTATTATGGGAGCTTGGTTCATCTTCTCACCGCTGCCAGAATTTTTTGCAGGCGTTTTTACATACCTATTGACCGACTACACATCGCCGAACGACCCAATATGGATTGGTTCGGTTTTGTTCACTGCTTTAAAGGTAGCCCTAGGTATAAGCTTGATTGCATTTCGTTCAAGAATTGCTTCGCTAATCGGACAGTATCAAGATAACTCACTTCAAGTACAAAATGTTCTATCTGCCGCACTCTTAGTATTAGGATTATATTTTGTGCTGGATGGCACTGTATCGTTGGGACAGTATATCGCACTTGAGGGGCATAAAAATATTTCGAATACTTACCTATTCTGGCAAGGTATATTTTCGATAAGTATTGGCGGTCTTCTAAGTATTTCTTCCATTCTGATTAGCCGAATATGGTGGAGGTTTCAGCGTGGGGAAACATAACAAACCGATCAAGCTCACTCGCTTCGCTCGCTGGGACAATTCCTCGCACGCGGATCCGATATTCTCGCGTGCAAGCAATTGCCCCTTATCGGGGTGTTAAGTGACACCATGAGAATTAGAGTTTGTCTTTTCATAAGCATTACATCTATAACGTCATGCGCAATGAATGGTGATTATGTTTCATACCGAAATGGTTCAGACTCATTTAATTCTCAAAACAATACGTTTGAAAGGATGGTATGTTCTGACGAGAAACCTTCATTTTCGATGGAAATAAATTTAACGGAAGCACAAAAAACAACTCTCCTAAATTTAGCTAATCAAGATATTGTCGCTGGTAATGAAGGTAGTGGAGGGTTAGACAGTATTTGCGTTAGTAGCTTCACCCATGAAATTTCAATACACAGAAAAGACGATTCAATTTCAACAACTTGCTTGTCATTTCGGAATATTGGGAATTCTAAAGTCGAAGATTTTATATATTCACTTCCGGAGCTTCAGAACTTACCAATGTCACAATGCAGGTTTTATTAACAATGTCACCTAACAAACCGATCAAGCTCACTCGCTCCGCTCGCTGGGACAATTCCTCGCACGCGGATCCGATATTCTCGCGTGCAAGCAATTGCCCCTTATCGGGGTGTTAAGTGCCAGGAGGGAACCGTTAGTGCCAAGTAAACGTTTTGCTTTTGCCTCTTCCTTGTGGAGTTTCCTCCCAGGTATTGTAGTAATCCTGTTGTTTGCTTTCACAGATTTAGATTTATATCGCACAGAATCAGAAGCAACTGAGAGCTATCAATCGTTGCTGTTTTTTGCTCCTGTAATTTTAATCTTGTTCATTATCTATCATTCACTCATTGGCTTTATTCAAAACTCAGTTAAGCGGCCAACATTTTTAATAACTATTCTTTCATCGATAATAGCGGCCTTACCATTCCCACTATTGGTCGCATTTTCTAAACATAGCGCGACTCAAGATGAACGCTTAGTACTTGTCCTTACTGCGCTTATTATTTTCGGCTTGTTATGGCTTTCTTTATTTACAGGTTCCTGTTATCAATACTTTAAAATCAAAGGGCGTAATTTGCATGGCACCTAACAAACCGATCAAGCACACTCGCTCCGCTCGCTGGGACAATTCCTCGCACGCGGATCCGAAATTTTCGCGTGCAAGCAATTGCCCCTTATCGGGGTGTTAGGTTTCACGGAGGTAACATGAAGAAATTACTCTTATTGCTGACTGTTTTCTCGACGACGGTATTGGCAACTAGTTACACTTTTGTTCCAGAAGGATACTCATTGCAGTATTTTCCAACTCCTGAATTTAGTGAGTTATTGGAAGTCAGTGAAACTACAGGAACACTTGAAGCAACAGTTTCAATAGGCAAGAAAGGAAAAGTAACTGAGGTTTCTGATCTAAAAATCACGCCAGACAACCTGCCAACTCAACCGGTGTTAGAAGCGTTAAATAATGCAACATTTCTCGTGATTAACGGCGATACTTTGGAGAATGGAAAAATACTAATTTCCTTTCCAATCAACCAAAAAAATAGAGTTAAGTACGATTTCTCTGGAATAGACACACATGAAACCTAACAAACCGATCAAGCACACTCGCTCCGCTCGTTGGGACAATTCCTCGCATGCGGCTCCGCGATTTTCGCATGCAAGCAATTGCCCCTTATCGGGGTGTTATATGCCACAAGGAAGTTGAACCTATGACTTATTATTGGATTGGTGCTGGGCTACTATTTATCATTAACCTTTATGTCAGCGTTTTTTTATGTAGAAGGGATGACTTAGAACGAATACAAAAAGGTCTGCAAGTATTAATTGTCTGGTTAATCCCTTTGTTAGGTGCAGTAGGTCTCTGGTTATTCTACAAAAACGAAGATGACGATAAGAACAAGCCGGATAAACATTCATTTGGCGGCGGTTCCAATGACAGTATCGGTGCTCAGTAAGTGTTTTGCGCAAAGAATAGCAAGGTTGTTTTAACGGTGTCATATAACAAACCGATCAAGCTCACTCGCTACGCTCGCTGGGACAATTACTCGCATGCGGATCTGATATTCTCGCATGCAAGCAATTGCCCCTTATCGGGGTGTTATGTGACTTAAGGATGTTTAAACATGGACTTGCCATTAAGAGACCTAGGAAAAGAACACTCGATACCAAGTTTCTGGAAAGATGATATTTCCAGTATCGTCATTCAATTGACCAAAGGTAATTTTGAGTTACTGGGCACCTCTTCAAACGTTTCTCTTCAATCTAGCGATTTAGCTGACTTAAACAGACAAAATGTGGATGATTATGGTTGCTGTTTAATCCCGTTGAGTGAGGAATGTTGGGAGCGTTCATGTTACCAATGGCAAGGTGAATACTGGGACTTAATTGTTGATTTATGTACTTCGGAAGAGGGAGTGAGTGACCTGATTTTAAGCGGTCGTGTTTATCCATTAAACTCAGGCTTCAACTATGAAGTTGGATTAATTTATGTTCCGTAGTGTAGTCGGGCAGTCACATAACAAACCGATCAAGCTCACTCGCTCCGCTCGCTGGGACAATTACTCGCATGCGGCTACGAAATTCTCGCATGCAAGCAATTGCCCCTTATCGGGGTGTTATATGCCATGAAACATTCGAAGGTGGTTTTAGTTTCCAAGAATAAATACAGTTCGGAGACGGATGATTTAATTTTGAGTTTACTGGAACAAGGTTATGAACTCTTTTGCGTGGTCGGTGAAGACTGCGAAAAAATAGAGGATGTAATTGACGAATTAGCTATTGGTGATGGCTCAAGCCCAAAACGGGTTACTACGACAAGTCATCCAAATGAGTCACTGGATGAGGTTGTACAGTTTGCGACTATGATGAACTTAAATGAAAAATCAGGGGTAGAGGTAGTTGGCATATAACAAACCGATCAAGCTAACTCGCTTCGCTCGCTGGGACAATTCCTCGCTCGCGGATCCGATATTCTCGCGTGCAAGCAATTGCCCCTTATCGGGGTGTTAGTAGGCAAGCGGATGTCTAGGACGAAGAAAGTAACTTTAACTCTGTCATCGATTGTATTTGCGTTATCAGTTGCGGTTATCGTTTTATGGTTTAATGAGATTCAGTTGCCGCATCAGATGAATCTGCCTATGCATTTAGGTGTTCTAATCGTCAGTATCAGTACATGCATGGTTTTTTGGACTGATGCAAAGGCTTTATTGGGTGAAGATTCAACACTTAGATTTAAACTTCAGGCTTTTATTGGGTTAGGTTTAATACTAACTTCTATGATAGTGCCAACTATGGTTTTGATTGACTGGTTTTTCGAAAACAGTAAAGAAGGGTATGGATTAATCTACGGTTCATGGCTTAGCTTTAGTTTGTTTTCTTTAATTTATTTTGCTGTGAGTAGTTATGTTTACAAAATTTGCGGTAGAAAAGTTGCCTACTAACAAACCGATCAAGCTCACTCGCTCCGCTCGCTGGGACAATTCCTCGCATGCGGCTCCGCGATTCTCGCATGCAAGCAATTGCCCCTTATCGGGGGGTTAGGAGACAGGGGAATCATGCAACTAAAAAGGATTTTTGGATTCGCATTCATTCACATTATTGCAGCCGTTTTTGCGATAGTCGCCTACTTAGAAGTTGTTTCTTTTTTGGGAATTGATTCAAACGAATTCATAAAATACATTGGTCCTGACATCGTCGGACAGATGGTTTTGTTTGTTGTTTTGTGGCTATTCTCACGAGGTGTAAATTCAAAGCCTTATTTACATTCTTTTGCTGTTTACATTGTCAGCCTATGTGTAAGCTCTTTAATAATGTTCGCGGTAATGAAAGAGTTGTTTTACTCTTCATTTGATTTCTTAATGTTGCCAGTAACGGTTATATGTTTATTGCTAGCAACTTACATAGGTCAAAAAAACAAGGATGTGCATAGTAATGTCTCCTAACAATCGCATCAAAACTCGCTTCGCTCGCGCGGACATCTACCTGTGGGCTCGCGCTTCATGCGATTTTAGCCCACAGCTAGCTGCCCTTCATGCGGGGCGTTAGGTACCACCATGGACAATCCAGCTATCAAAGTTTTAGAACTGCACCTTAAACAGCTTAAAGATGTAAAAGCTTTTGACTCGCTTGAAGCAGAAGCTAAGCACATAGGTGAAATAAATCAGATAGAAAATGCTATTAAACAAATCAAACTGTGCGAAGAATTTGGTATTAATGGTGGCTCACTGATTAACAAGCTACCTGAAACAGGAAGTATCCATCAGTGTTTTAAAGTGGCTTATGACAACGAGTCATCAAAACCTGAAAATTGGGAAGAAGTAAAATTTGATGGTAAGTCAATTATCTTTGCTTCGGGAGATTGTATAGTCCGTGTGTAAGGCGATACCTAACAAACCGATCAAGCTCACTCATTCCGTTTGTTGGTAAAGTTTCTCGCATGCGGCTCCGCGATTCTCGCATGCAAACGACTGGCCCTTATAGGGTCGTTAAGTGGTAGAGGAAAATTTTATGCTGGCTGCCTTTATTGGAATTGTGCTCTCTTTGGTTCTCATAATCTCAGCCAAAGTCACTCAATTCGATAAAGATAAGAGCTTCTACCCTTTAATTCTTATCTGTATCGCTAGCTTTTACATCGTGTCCGCAGTCATGGTTGGCCATTCGGTTGTAAGAGAAATCGGTATTGCTTGTATTTTTGTCATTGTGGCTTTCTATGGGGCTTTTAAATCGTTGTTCGTTGTTGGTTTCGCTATTGCGCTGCACGGTGTCTACGATGTTTTGCATTTTCTTAAGTTTACGGAAACCGTTGCACCGACATGGTGGGCACCATTCTGCGCAACGGTAGACTTCATTGTTGGAGCTTGGGTAATGTACTTATCAAAAAAGCAGGCTTTATGGGTAACTCCGCATGCCACCTAACAAACCAATTAACACACCCACCCCGCTCGCTGGAGCAATTCCGCGCATACGGCTTCGCGATTTTCGCATGCAAGCAACGACCCATTATCGGAGCGCTATGTCTCCATATGAATAAACTACGATTCAGTGTTGTTTGTTTGGCTCTGATATTTCTTTCGTTATTTTCTCGCGAATTGACCATTACTGCTCCAACGGAGATGGCGTCATCCTATCAACGTCAATATCAAGACATCACCCAAAAAGGATATTTGACTGGCGAGGAAATGCAGTATTTGGAAGAACTAAGAGAGAGTTATCTTAATTCAGATGAGCGTTCCGATAACATGCAACAAGCGCTTAATTACAAGTTGTATTTGGGGTTTGCATTTGCATTGATTTCATTTTTTGGATTCAAAAACCTTGGAATAAATCATTTGCAAATTCTTCTTGTTACACTTGCTGTTGGTTTAACTAGCCTCTTTTCAACCAATGTTTTAGAAGCTTTTTATTACGCTTCAATGACATTAGCAGGAGTTATAATAAGCACGAAACATAACAATCATATGCAGCTCACGCCAAACAACGGCTCGGCTGACTAGAGCGTGATATTACATGGAAGAAAAATGAACACAGTTAATTTTTTATACAAAAGTCCCTTCACATGGGCATTACTATTGGCTTTGATTTTATTTTACGTTGCTGATGTCTTGGGGCCTACTCAAGATGAGTCTGCAAAGCGCCTGTTAGAATACGAAGAAATCATGCTAACTGCCGGGGAAAACCCCAAGATTCGTTCATACATTGAGGCGCAACACGAAACGCTAACTCACAAAATTGAAGTTATTAAAGTACTCACTGATTTTCAAAAATATTTAAGCGGCTTTTTTTCAATTGCATTTACATTTCTACTTTTTTCTTCTTATATAAGACAAAGAAGAGAACAGCGAAATGAACAGCAATGAAACATTACACACCGCTCAAGCTCATTCGCTCCGCCCATTGGGACAATGCCCCGCATGCGGCTTCGCGAATTTCGCATTCAAGTAATCGACCCTTATCGGGATGATAGGTTTCAACTAGGACGTTTATGCCTTTTACACCATTTCATATGGGGCCGGGGATCCTCATAAAGTCACTACTACAAGGTAGCTTCAGTCTTATGGTGTTTGGCTGGGCGCAAATCGTGATGGATATCCAGCCACTTATTGTATTGCTCTCCGGAGAAGGGCACTTGCATGGATTTTCGCATACGTACGTTGGCGCATCCTTATTAACAGTTTTCGCCGGGTTAAGTGGTAAATACCTTTCTGAATTAGGCCTTAAAGTACTTAAATTGGACTTTACCTCAGCTATTAACATTTCATGGATAGTGGCTTTTGTCAGTGCCTTTATTGGCTGTTTCAGCCATGTTGTGATTGATAGTGTAATGCATTCGGATATGCGGCCGTTTTACCCTTTCATCTCAAACAATGATTTACTAGGTATTATCTCAGTTTCCACTCTACATAAAATATGCTTGTATAGTGGTTTAGTCGGCGCAATTGTCTTTTACGGAGTCAGTTATGTTAAACAGAAAACCTAACACACTGAACAAGCTCACTCGCTCCGCTCACAGGGACAACTGCGCGTATGCGGATCCCAATTTCTCGCGCCCAAGCAATTACCCCCTATCGGGGTCTTATCAATTAGCATGAACGTTCATCTAAAAATTTGCCTTTTCGTATTTACGCTTTTGTTGTCAGCGGACAGTTTGGCGTGCTTTGTACCACCAGTTGGATTAAGTGATGAGCATAAAATACTCTTCGCTAGAGATGTGGCTGTGGGCATCATACTATTTCTAGTTGCTCTTTCTCTGCGGTTCTTCAGCGAACAGTCACGACTTTGGGTTACAACGTTAATTGGCTTTTCGTTAGCCTACATACCTCTTTTCATGTACGTTCTTTTTATGGAAGGCATAGCCGGCCCAGGTGGGGCTTGCGGAAGGCCTGAATTACTAGAAATGGGTAATGTCATTATTATTAGTTATTCAGGTCTAGCGCTCTTTGAATGTTACATTTGGTTTAGATGCCGGATGAAAAATCGGTTGTAACAAACTGAGCAAGCGTCAGCAGTCGGTTCGCTGGGTCATTCCCTTACATCTTAGAATTAAAAGGAATTGCAGGATTATGGAAATAAGCAAGCCGCGAAAACACTTTGCAATAAAGTTCGGATCACTAGGTATTGTTTTAACAATATTGGCTTTTGCAGTATCAGCCTTTGCAATCCCTGATGAAGTCTATAGAGAATTAATAGCCGCGTTTTTAATGATGCTAGGCGCTCCATTTTTACTCGCCAGTATCTCTGCTATTTTGACTTTGCGTCCAGATTTAAAGTCCTTAAAGGGTATGACTATTGGCCTCCTTGTAATTTCAATCCTGCTTATTCTCTACTCAACATTTTTAGTCCTAACACATACTGGTAGCGGTGCAAATATTGGCGGGTTAGCGCCTTTATTTTTTTCACCTATTTTTTACTGTGTTGGTGGTTATTTAGGCTTTAAGTCTGGAGGTCTGTTTTAGCATGGGGAAAGCCAACGCCTTTGGTATTGTCAGTATGATTGCATTAGCACCATCACTATTTTATTTTGCATCATTTATTAGTTTCGTGTTCGCGCTTGGAGCGTACGTTGTTTCTGTGTCAGCCAACGCTGAGGCTTTAGATCCAAAAATTATTGCTGGTGAGGTTTCGTCTACTCTCGTGCAACAAACCTTGAACTTAGTTGTGCTATTGCCCGGTTTAATTATTGCCACATTTACCGCACTTAAATTGAAAATTGGCCAGGGCTGGTTTACCAAGGTTTTAAACTTTTATTCCTGGCTTTTGATTTTAACCTTTCCTATTCTCATGCTCGCTGGTTTGTACCTAAAGTGGCTAAGGAATAAAACTGATGTATAACAAACTGAGTAAGCTTATCTGCTTGAACAAATATACGCATGCGGCACCGCCATTTACATATTTTGAGATGGCCCACCTATCGCGGCCTTAGGTTAACCACTAATGTCTGAGAATCGAATAACGTTGGGTTTTCCTGAAGTCGACTACAAAAATTTTAAATACGACCGTGAATCACTGAGTTTCACCGCGGTAGAGTTAGTCGATATTCAACACCGTTTGAAGTACGAAGTTGTAGAGGTGCGAATTTCTGGGATCCAAGCCATCAGTATTGAGTTGCGCCCGTTTCAAAAGGGTGAATATGGCCCTAGTTCCAATCCTGTGAGTATCGGCAAAACAATGGGCAAATCTGATTACTTCGAGGGAATTACAAGAGAAAACATTTTTTCAAGTCTCGAAGCCGAGTACTTTTGGATTTCAGCCGAATTAAACGCAAATAGTGTAGAGTTAGTGAGAACGGGTACGTATGAATACAAGGACCGACCAAAGGGCTCCTAATCAATAAAACTCATTTTCTCGTTGCGACAATAGAGGACTATATGGAATTTAGGAACTGGTTAGGAATAATCCTAGTCATCATTGGCAGTTTGTAACTACCCCCTAAAATGAAACAGCTTACTCGTAGAATTTCTTTTAAACTATTTGAAAGGAGTTTTGCGATGACTAAAAGAAAAACTGAAAGCCAGATTGTGGCGATTTTGAAAGAAGCAGAAGCTGGTTTGTCTGTTCAGGAGATCTGCCGTCAATACGGCATAGGCCAGTCGACATTTTATAAATGGCGAGAAAAGTACGGCGGTATGGAAGCATCAGACGTTAAGCGACTCAAAGAGCTAGAAGAAGAGAATCGTCGGCTGAAGCAAATGTATGCAGAGTTAAGCCTAA
>NZ_JAUCBP010000011.1:141886-225781 GCF_030362855.1 Neoalteromonas arenosi | reverse complement strand
AGTCATCGCAAAACTCCTTTCAAATAGTTTAAAAGAAATTCTACGAGTAAGCTGTTTCATTTTAGGGGGTAGTTACACTTCTTTGTGATAATTTAAATGTTTGACTGGCGCACAGTATTAGGTGTAGAGGCGTCATCACCAAGAGAAGTTGCTGGCCTAACTACTAAGCGATTTTGACGTAGTCACACTAATTCAAACTAGAGCATTAAAGAGGCTTGGGGTTGATAATTCGCAAACCAACCTTTAAATTAAATTCAGACCCTATTCATCCGATTAGAACCCTTGTTGCCGTATTGTGACTTCATAAACTGATTGTCAGCAATACGTACAGTTTGATCATTCGTTGCGTTTAATTTTGCTAAAGACCGAACGACAGGTAATTGTCTTTAGGCGACTATGGTTATCAAACCATTTTTACCTAGTTTTGCGCAAAACGGAAAAGTCATTTGGATGAGATTTCAATTTCCAACCTTAGAATGCAAACAACCTATATTGATAACGCACCTTTATGCTTGGATAACATAATCTATCTTCAAAATCGTTAAAAACTGATTCAGTTTTTCTCTGATGGGACGCATGATAGGGGGTAGGTTTTGAGTTACATACTAAGTAATCAATATTTTTGATGGCTGTTTAAATCCCTGATTTGTTGGAGTGTAGATTTGGCTAGTGCAGACATAACATTCTGGAATGGGAATAAGTCCCACATTCGCAGGCAGTATGAAAAAGCGTTAATTACCCTTTGCCTACAACATGCGAAAGTGCGTAACGTTGCATTTCGTGTTGACGAAACCGACTATCCTCAGCCTGAAGATGAAGGCAATATCTTCGCCTTAGGATATGACGCATTAGTGACCGTTGACGGTAATCAAAAATTTGCCGGAAAGTCATTGATTAAGATTCAAACACCGCTTTGCAAAGATTTATTGAGTCACCGTTTGCTCATTATCAATCGTAAAAAGTCAGATGTCTTCACATCGGTTACAACTAGCGCTGAACTAAGACTACTGACAGCGGGGATTCCTGCAACCTGGGCTGATGCTGATATTTTGCGTAGTAATAGTTGCCATGTTTATGAGCACGGCGAACTTCATGACATTCTGAATGCACTTGGAAATGGACAATGTGATTACGTACCCTTAGGTGCCAATGAGATTAATGCCATCTTTAACGAGTTTAAGTGTGCCGAGCGAGGGTTGGTTTTAGACCCTCATCACGTGATTCATTATCCATTGCCTTTGGTCTTCTACGTTAATCCAGCACGAGCAGATGTCGCTCATTGGCTTACTGTAGGACTCAATAGCGCCATGCAATCAGGGGCATTCGATAAGCTGTTTAACGAGCATTTCCCGGGAACCTTTGCCAAACTAAATATTAAGCAGCGCCGCTTACATCGATTTTCAAACCCTTATCTAAAGTCGGTAAAATTTGATTAAACGTGATTATCAAAAAGTTCATGCCAAGTCCGGCTCTAAGCAATTGGGTCTGTTTCTAATTTCAAACGCTATTGATTAATACCACTTCCCGCTATTCGACACACATCTCGGTAAGAAAAGAGAATGGTCGATAATTGATCCAATCTGTCTGCTTGATAATCTTCCCATTGTCGTTGAACTCTAAGTACAAAAGGAAATCCCAAGGGCCTAATACCTGCCCATCAAATGTGAACTTACTGAACTCGCCCGTAATTATGGCCGAATTTTCAATTACACTTAAGTTATCAACCTTTAGTGCTTGACTACCATCAAGCACTACAAAGTCACCACGGTGCCAATCGAAAAATGATTTCAAGGAGGTTTTAGACTGAAGTTTTACAGAGCAGACCTTATCTTCAAATGTGACATCCTCATGATAAAAGTCCATAAACCGGATAAATTCAACCCGTGCAGAATATACGTCAATATATTCTTCGACAATTAAAGTGAGATTGTTATTTTTTGCAACCAAAGCTGGAGAAAAAATTATTAAAACTAGGAAAAAGTATACTAATCTCATCTTTTGACTCGTCTGTATTCTGTACCACTCATTATAAGTGTAAAAGCTCAGGCTCAACCGTAAAGTTACTAATTCTTTTAAGGCCCGCCTATTGGAAAGAAGTCGAACATACTACAGAAACTAACTTCTCACAGAACTTCCGCTGCTTGTTATTGACCAATTTGCCTTTTTTACATAACCTGAAACTATCTGGACTGACTAGATAAGGGACTATTATGAAGTACTTTTTCTCCTCCGTTTTATTCGTAATTACAGCGTCAAGCCACGCAAGCTTTATCACCTTTAATGACAAAGATGCCTTTTTGGCGTTTTTAGGCGCGAATGCAGTTGTAGAGGATTGGACCGGCTACAGTGAAGGCACGGTGCTTTCTGGAACAACAGTAAATGGTATTAGCTATCCGGGGCGTAGCTTAGAGCCCTTGTCAGTTGGAAATTTAAGAGATGATGATTGGATTTTGGGTGAGCCTGCGGGTAAACCGGGTACGTATCAAGGCTTTTCTAACGACGCCTTGATGTTTAATTTTGCCAATGGCATTACGGCACTTGGAATTACAATTTCAGAAGACACAGGAAATCCTGGTGGGACTGCCCCTGGGTTCTCTTCTAACTTTGATATCTTGGTACAAAACACAGGGCTTTTTTACCAGCGCATTGATTATCCGAACGATTCTCGCTATGCAACAGGTTTTTTTGGCATCGTCGGTATTGAATCCACTTCATTCACCATGGTTAGAACACGCTCGGATGCGAACGAAGAATGGACGCTCAAGAATATTGTTTATTCAACGGCGCAACAGGTTGATGAGCCAGCTACTTTGGGCGTACTTGTGCTTAGCTTTTTGGGGCTTTTATTCAGTCGGCGTTATCCGGTGATCAAAACCGCTAAATGAAGGAATCCTCAAATTCAAATCCTTCTTCCATAAGCCAGCTTTTTGCTTCGAGCAAACCCGGGAAAAAACGTCGTTGAAACGTGGGAAAAGCGTCCTTGGGAAGTTTAAAAGGTTGGAGCTTTACGCTATTGGGCTGGCTCACTATGGCTTCTTTGCACAAGCCAGATTGTATGGCCTGAATCACCAACTGAGAGATGATTGGAAAGCACTCTGGAGTAAAAAGCTCCCAATCACTTAGATTAGAAATTATCGCCCAAGGGCGGTTAATGAGTGGTTTTATACTTTGCTCTATGTCCTTAGCATAGGCGATCGCGGCTTCTTCATTCCACCCACCGCGCAAATTAACATACAGAACATTTCCAGAGCGCTTAATATCGTACTCGCCATGACCTGCAAATTTAGATGAGCTATTAAAAATATTAGACATGCACTCGCCACTCCTCAGCTAAAGTATATACGCAAATTGTTGTTTTACAGCTGTCGTTCAGATTTTTATTCAGTTTGAGTTCACCCTTTTTGCTCTAGGGTTTCGTTAGTGCAATAACGAAACCCAAAAAAAGGCGATGAAATGAATCTTCCCGTACGCATCAAACCCGCATTTCAATGGGCGCTGATTGGCACAACCATTGTTGCTATTAGCGCTTGTCACTATCACTCAGTTAGCGAAGAGGAGCTAGCCGCAGAGCGCAGCAGGGTCGCGGCAGAACAGGCACAAGCAAGACAAGCAACTGCGTCTCGCTATGCTCAGGCGGAGCAACTTGCCGTCATGAAAGTTCAAGGAGAAAGAAGACTTTTAGCAGCTCCAGCACCACCGCCAGAGCATACTTTCGATGTGTTTACTGAGTACACCACTAACCCCTTACAGTTGACCGCTCAACAACCGGTATCCACCTTTTCTTCGGACGTTGATACCGCATCATATAGCTATGTGCGTTCAGTGCTCAATCAAGGCTATTTACCGCAAAAGCACGCAGTGCGCCTCGAGGAAATGGTTAACTATTTTGACTATGCTTATCCAATGCCATCTGATCCCAACCAACCGTTCTCAATAGCCACAGCCGTTCACCCGGCGCCTTGGGCGCAAGATCGCCACTTAGTACACATAGGTATTCAAGGCTATGTTGACCAACAAGCAGAGCAGCCTGACAGTAATCTGGTGTTCTTACTCGACGTGTCAGGGTCCATGTCCGCCGAAAATAAGTTACCGCTAGTTCAGAAGTCCATTCGCTTGTTATTAGACAATCTTAAACCCACTGACACGGTAGCAATCGTGGTATATGCCAGTGCTTCAGGCGTAGTATTACCACCGACGCAAGTGGCCGATGAAATGGCGATTCTCAATGCGATAGAGCAGCTGCAGGCGGGGGGATCAACGGCTGGAGGTGAGGGTATTCAATTAGCCTACAAACTCGCTGAGCAAAACTTTAAAGCCGATGCAGTAAACCGGGTTATTTTAGCCACTGATGGTGACTTCAATGTGGGCGTGACCGATCCCTCTCAGTTAGAGACGCTGATCGTCAAGCAGCGCAAGAAGGGTATTTATCTATCAGTGTTAGGATTTGGCAGAGGAAATTACCAAGAGCACCTGATGCAACGCATTGCCCAAAAAGGTAATGGTATAGCAGCCTACATTGATTCGTTGGCAGAAGCACAAAAAGTATTGGTTGATGAGGCAAGTGCCAATCTATATCCCATTGCCAATGACTTAAAGATCCAAGTGGAGTTTAATCCTGCTGTAGTTCAAGAATATCGCTTACTCGGTTACGAGACTCGTGTATTGGAAAGAGAAGACTTTAATAACGACAACGTCGATGCCGGTGATATTGGCACGGGCCATTCGGTCACTGCTATTTACGAGGTAACCCTTGTGGGGGCAGAAAATCCAAGTATCGATCCTTTACGCTATCAAAACGCTAGCGAAACTCACAACAATGATGTCAATGGTGAACTGGCGTTTATCAAGATGCGTTACAAGTTACCTGGTGAGACTGAATCGCAATTGATCAGTCAAGCCATCACACCAGACAACACCTTGGACCAACTGCCAGCAACCTTGGCTGACGATATTCGCTTTGCCACTGCAGTCGCCGGTTTTGCGCAGTTACTCACTGAAGCCAAACACACGCGACAGTGGCAGATGCAAGATGCACATTTATTGGCGACTAACACTCGAGGTCATGATCCTTATGGCTACCGTAGTGAGTTTGTTCAATTGATCCGCAAAGCAGAGCTAGCGCAAACCCACGAGTTTTAGCACTCGTTGGGTTTGTACAGTGCGAGTAACTCGCTAACCGCAGTGCGGTTGTTACCATTTTGACTGATCGAGCGTTTCACTTTGAGATCAGTCACTTCGGCATGCTGGTATAGCTCACGAGTAAAAGGAACATCGTGATTGCTTATCAACACAGGGATCCCTCTTTTTAAAGCAGCGTGACGTGCTTGGCGCGCCAACTCGACTTGCTGATCGAGGGTAAACCCCTTGCTAGAGTAGTCGGTGAACATAGCCGTCGTATTGATCGGCACATACGGCGGGTCGCAGTAAATTACTGTATCTTGCCGAGCGCGACGAAACACTTGATGAAAAGGCAAACAAGTAAATGTTGCTAGCCGTGCTTTTTCAGCGAAGGCTTCCAGCTCGGCCTCAGGAAAATAGGGTTTGACGTATCTACCAAAGGGCACATTAAATCCGCCACTGCGATTGTAGCGACACAGGCCATTGTAGCCGTGGCGATTGAGATACAAAAATAATAAGTTGCGTTCGTAGGTGTCGGTCGTTTGGTTGAACTGTTCGCGCAATGCGTAGTACGCCGATTCGCTGTTATTTTGCGCCACAAAATAGCGCTTTGCATCGCGGATATACTGCTGTGGTCGGCGTTTGAGCGTCTTATACAAGTCAATCAAGTCTGGATTGATGTCGTTGAGAAGGTAGGAATCAAAGTCGCTATTGAGAAATACTGAACCGGCACCGACAAAAGGTTCGATTAATTTACTGGCGGGCGGCAGAGTTTCAACGATCCGCTCCGCCAGGCTATATTTACCGCCAGCCCATTTTAAAAAAGCGCGGGTTTTCTTATTTTTCATTTTTCGCGCAACTACAAGCGGCTAAAGTCGCTAAATTGTATCGACCAAGTGGCTTGCAAACAAGGGAAAACCCGCACCAATTTAGCGTTGCAATTCACGCGCTATTTGATTGATACTTTTCACAAACGGCGCGGACAGTTGATTGTAGTTTGGTAGTTCCGCAATGGCATCGCGAGCAATATCGAGCGTGGTGTAATAATTCGCATAGACAATAACAAACCAAGGTTGTTCGCCCAACTGAGTTTCATACACCCACACACTATCCATCAGGTTATTATCACGAGCAAAGCGCACTGCCAAGTCGTAACTACTCACGCCGACAAGTTGAATAACAAAGGCATTGTTTTCTGGGACTTGGAATTGCTGAAGTTGCTGCGTAATTGCTGTTTCTGCCTCTGTTTCACTGAGCGGGGGAACGACTAAAGCTTGCATGCTGGTATCATTAGCGGTAACCGTAGGTTCAACAATTACTACTGTTTCAGCTTCGCTTGCTATAAGTAGCTCAGCAACAGGCTCAGACTCGTTAAGCGTCTGTTCAAGCGCTTGAGAGGCTTGTGGGCTCTCACTGCTGTCATTTTCCCACGTCTGTACAAGCAGTTGTTCGGTTACCGATGTTTGTTCCGTCACTGGCGTTTCATCCACAGAGTCGATACGCCTTTCGGGTGTAGCGCTCTGTACTTCGACTATTTCTGAAACTGGGGCTAGCGGCGCTTCTTCAATACCGAGTAATTTTGCCATCTGTTGTGGATATTGCCACGCCAATAGCGCGCTGAAACATGCAAAGAAACAGGCGATTAAACATAGGATAAACCAAGGCTTGCGTAGCAGAGGAACGCTTTCAATATCATTTTCGGGGGTTGCGGTTCGCTTGGCTAACCGTTGGTGAAACGCCCTGCGCTTTTGCGCGATGAGTGCATCGAGTTCGCTGCGTGGGGCAAGCACTGTCTCAGAACTTAACAGCAAAGGTGTTGCAGTATTTTTTGCGGGCAACCACTTTTGTGCCTGCTCAGCCCACTGCGTCTCTCCAAATAAGACGATGTTTAAGTGCTGTTTGTTCGCAGCAAATCGCGATTGTAGAACAAGTTGCCATAATTCTTGTAGGAACGCATTGGGTAGTAGCTGAGCTTGAGTTATCCCAATTAACACTGGACCATCGTGATGATTTAATGATTCGAGAAGTTCGTTTAGCGGACGCACAAAGCTACCGGCTACTTGCCCCAAAAGCTGCTGGCATATTTGTCGTCTGTATTGTGTTATCGGAAGGCTGGGTCGTGCGGCGATAAAAGCAACTTCAGTAAGTTCATCTTGGTCGGCCAAAAAGCTTTCTAGGGTCCGCTGTTGCTGACCAATACCATCGCTACTGACAAAAATCAGCTGCGAAGAATAGTTAACCATTTGGTTTAAGCGATGATGCAGTTCAGATTGCACGGCGTTCACAATATTTCCTCAATAACTTAAGTGTAGTGAACTACCGCGTAAGAAGAAGTTTTTTAGCCTAATATTGCTGTTAATGTTTCTGATTTGACATCGTCAGTCACTACGGCATGACCAATTTTAGTCGGCAATACAAAGCGTATCTTGCTATCCAGTACTTTCTTATCGTGTCGCATATGCTTGACATAGTCGGCACAACTCATATCTTCAGGACCATCAATCGGTAAATTGAAGACTTTCATCAGGGCCTCAACACGACGAATTTCTGACGCTGGAAACGCGAGTTCACTATTTGCGGTCTTACACGCAAGAATAATACCAGCTGCGACAGCTTCACCGTGCAACCAATTACCGTAGCCTTGTTCGGCTTCGATTGCATGCCCGAATGTATGCCCCAGGTTTAACAAGGCGCGAATACCGCCTTCACGTTCGTCAAGGGCAACGATTTCGGCTTTGATCTCGCAACAACGGAAGATCGCTTGGGCTAAAACGCCAGGCTCGCGGGCCAGCAACTTTTCTTGATTTGCAACCAACCAGTCAAAAAACTCCGCATCGTAAATGACGCCATATTTAATCACTTCTGCCATCCCTGCAGAGAATTCGCGCTCGGGCAGGGTAGTTAGTGTATCTGTATCAATGAACACTGCTTTAGGCTGATAAAATGCGCCAATCATGTTTTTGCCCAGTGGATGATTGACGGCCGTTTTACCACCTACCGAGGAGTCAACCTGAGCAAGTAAGGTGGTGGGTACTTGAATAAACGGGATCCCACGTTGATACGTAGCCGCGACAAAGCCAGTCAAGTCACCAATTACACCGCCGCCCAAGGCTACCAGTGTGGTGTCGCGAGCGGCATGCATGGCGAGAAGCTCAGTCATAACATGGCCATACTGTTCTAGCGTTTTATTATGCTCTCCATCAGGGATAACAATCGAGGCGACATGCCGAGTGCCTAGTTGCTGTTCTAACTGCGTTAGATACAACGATGCAATAACATCATTGGTCACAATAACGACTTTATTTGTGCAGAACTCAATGAGTGATGACGGTGCTTGTGAGAGCTGTCCGGCGCTAATGTTGATTGGATAAGAACGCTCACCCAAGTTTACGTTTAACGATGTCATGGGTGAGCTCCTTTATTGGTGTTACAAGCCGATTTTATTGATGATTTGATTCGCTACTGCGCGAGCGCTCTGGTCGTCGGTGTCGACGATGTAATCGGCGACTTCTTCGTACATTGGATTACGCTCAGCGGCTAAATCGCGCAATACCTGTTCAGGATCGTCATTTTGTAATAATGGACGACGTTTATCACGTTGAGTACGTGCTACTTGCTTGTCAATTGTAGTCTGTAGGTAAACGACTATGCCGCGTGCAGATAGTCGATTGCGGACTGCTTTACTTACTACTGAGCCACCACCTGTGGCCAGCACGATACCTTGCATGTCCGTTAAATCGTTAATGACATTCTCTTCGCGCTTGCGAAAACCTTCTTCACCTTCTAGGTCGAAAATCCAAGCAATATCGGCACCGGTGCGGCGCTCAATTTCTTGGTCAGAATCAAAAAATTCAAGGTGGAGTTCGTCGGCTAAGTGTCTTCCAATGGTGCTCTTACCGGCACCCATCGGGCCAACTAAAAAGATATTACGTTTTTCAGCCATAGTTTGCTTTATTCACAACTAATTAATGATACTAGGGCAGCAATATGTTGCTCTGCGGGCTACCCGTTTGTGCGTGCTATTGGGAAATCGCCCATTTGCACGACTCCTCAGACCTCGGTAAAAATTTCGAGGGCGCGATTATCTCAGTTAAATTGGTCAAGATGCAAGCATCGAAGGCAAATCAACAAAAAAGCCGCTAAAAAAGCGGCTTTTTTTGTCAGGCTATTTATCGCTAAAGGTTCTCGTTAATGATTTTAGGGGTAACAAAAATCAATAGCTCGCGTTTTTGATAAATTGTCGATGTGTTTCTAAATAGCGCACCAACAACTGGCAAGTCGCCAATTAACGGTACTTTAGTGACATCGTCTGTGTTGGTTTGTTGGAAAATTCCGCCCAAGACTATAGTTTCACCGTTTTCAACCAGCACTTGAGTAGAGATCTCTTGTGTATCGATAGCTACCGCAGGGCCAGTAGACGTCGAAACAGTCTCACCACGCGTATCCTGAGTAACAACCAAATCTAAAATGATGCGATTATCAGGCGTTATGTGCGGCGTGACTTTCAAACTTAAAACTGCCTTCTTGAACTCCACCGATGTAGCACCGCTTGAAGTTGCCTGAACATAAGGTATCTCTGTTCCCTGCTCAATATACGCTTCCTGCTGGTTTGCAACAGTAATACGTGGGCTGGCAATTACCTCACCTTTATTTTCAGATTCAAGTGCTGACAGTTCGAGATCCAGTATTGTTCCATCAACCAAGCTGGCAATTTGGAAGCCAATTCGGCCAGACGGGTTGGCAACCGGTAGGTTTACATTCAAGCGATCAGTGATGGATGGGATAATACCGCCCGCGATGGTATCTGCCCCCTCCAGAGAGCCCGATACGCCATCGTCACCTTGACGGTCAGAAAAGCCCCAACGAACACCTAACTGCTCATCGACGTTATCGCGGACTGTGACCATACGGCTCTCGATCAGCACTTGTTTCACCGGTACATCCAGCTCGGTAACAACGCGACGTGCTTCATCAATGGATTCTTGGGTATCGCGGATCAACAGGGTGTTAGTGCGTTCATCGACACTAACAACACCACGGTCACTTAAGATCCCACCATCTTGGTTTTTCAGAATAGTCGCAAGTGCCTCCGCTTTCGCATAGTTTACCGTTACGCTTGCCGACTTTAGTGGCGCTAGACTTTGGACTTGTTGCTGACTTTGTAGTTGCTGTGTTTCACGTGCAGTCAATTCTTCCGCAGGGGCTATTAACAGGATGTTACCTTCTAGGCGTTTATCTAAACCTTTAATTTTTAGGATCATATCCAATGCTTGATCCCATGGAACCGCGCTTAAACTAATAGTCACATTACCGGTTACTGTATCGGTGGTGACTAAGTTGAAACCGTTAACTTGGGCAATGATTTGCAGAACTTGGCGTACGGGAACATCTTGGAAGTCCAAAGAAATCGGGTCACCAGTATAGATACTGGCTTGCTCTAACTCTTGGGCTTGTTCAACTGTTAATGGCGCAACTTCGATAGCTACTACATTACCACTGTCACTTAATCGAGCCGTCACCTGACCGGTGTAGTCGATAACAACACGGGCTTGGGCTTCGTCTTGGAAGGTCTCAATTTGTGTAATCGGCGTACCGAACTCATTCACCGCAATCTGCACAAACTGGTCATCCGCAAGCTGTGTTGCTGGCAAAGTAACTGTCACTTGTCCTTGTGATTCAATCAACTGCGCGTTTTTGGGCATGTTATCAAAACTAATGGTCGCAATACCTTGTCCGGCGCTGCCGCGCGTAAAATCGATACCTGTTAACGTCGCGTTGAATACGTTTTGCAATTCGGCGTTAGGATCTAGTAGTTCAATGTCTTGCGCCTTAGCCTGACCCCAAACACTGCTACCTAATGCAATAGCTAACACTGAGCACAACATAAATACCCATTTGCGGTTGCGCTTGCGATTAAGTTTTTTATTAAAAATAAAACGCTCAGACATTATCGTTTTCTCCTGCCAATGACGCCATGGTCAGTTCAGTTTCTTTTTGCTGCCAACAGCCAGCGCCATCTGGAAGTAATTCCGTGATTTTAACAGTTTGATTAGTGATGGCAGTTATCTTGCCATGGAACAGTCCAATGTAGTTGCCGTAAGTTGCTTTGTGCAACATGCCATCATTGGTTTTAAATAACACATAATTGCGGCCATTCGCGTTGAATACGCCCGACATGGCGATAGCATCAATGCCATAGCTCTCGAGTGGCTGCTTGCGACGATTGAAATCGGGTTGCAAACAATTAGCTTGTACCGCTTCAACTACAGCCTGCTCAGCAATTCTCGGGCGCACAAACGGACTGCGTAATTCACTCGCCGTATATTCAAAGGTCGGTTGAGTTTCGAACTCAGGGTAAGGTTCTATACTAACTTGCGTATTCGCTCGGACTTGCTGTGTATAGGCAGTGAGGTCGCCAATATCCGCGCTACAGCCGCAAAGTGTCGCCAAAACGACCATGGGTATTAATACTCGTGCTTTTTGACTCATTATTGATTACCTCCAGCGGCTTGCGTTGCGGTTGTCGCAACGGCAGTTCTGTAGGTTTTCGCCTGCATTTGCAACTTCAAACCGTCTGCTTCACTGAGGATCTCAAAATCGTGCAGCGTAACGATACGCGGTAGACCGGCGATGGATGATACAAAGTTGCCGAATTCGTGATAAGTGCCTTGGACTTCGAGCTCGATTGGAAGCTCGGTGTAGAATTCCTTCGGCACTTCATTTTGCCAGTTGAGCACTCTAAACGTTAGACCCGCTGTTGTGCCAACATAAGTGATATCATCGAGCAGACCCGGTGTTTCATTGCTGGTGGGCAAAGACTTCAGCATTGAACTAAAGTCCTCTTCGATCCGCGCAAGCTGATCCTCGTAGGCCTGTAAATTCACTGCGATACGATATTTGGCTTCAAACTGTTGTTTGAGCTCCACTTCCCGCAGCTCAGCTTGGTCTAGTACTGGTAATTTAGCGCTGATAATTAAGTGATAACTTAATATCCCGACGATAATAGCCAGCACGGCGGCCACAACAGTCTTAATCTCGAAAGGCCACAGCGCAACATTCTCAAAGTCGAGCTCGTTCATTTCCTTTAATTTAGCGACGTCAAACTTCATTGGTTATCCTCCGCTTCGTTGATTACGATTTCCGGTGCAACTTCCCGACTAATTCTGAAGGTTATGCGAAAGTCGCTAACCGCATTTGTTGAAGAGGTATCAGCGACAATCGAAGACAGCTCACCATTAGTAAACACTCGAGACGCCTCTAAGCGGCGCATGAAATCAGACAAGCGGTTATTAGAGTCACTGATACCTTCAATATCGATGCGGTTACCATTTCGGGTCATGGTTCTAAACGAAACACCTGGTGGAACAATACGCGCGAGCTCGTCAAACACGTGTGCAGCAATATTGCGGCTGGTTTGTAGTTGCTCGATTAACGCCATACGTTGCTCGATTGCCAGTTTTTTATCTTTAATCGTTTTGATCTTTGCTATTTGCGTGTCAAGCGCGGCTATTTCGTTCTGCAAAAAATCGTTGCGCGCGTTCTGATTGTCGATTTTCTGATCAATAAACGCACCGACAAACCAGAACATCAGGCCAACAAATACGGCTGTGACAAACAAAACCCCAAAATACTGTTGTTTTTGTGCTTGCCGTTGACTTTCACGCCACGGCAATAAGTTTATATGTGCCATGGATTAAAACTCCTACTCGCTAGCCCTGCCGCAATGGTAAATTGCGGACCTAGTTTTTGCGCGACTTCAGGACTGACATTTTTGCCGAATTGCATATTTGCCAGTGGGTTAAACAATTCAATTGAGATACCCAAGTCCTGTTCAAGCATTGGAGCCATCTCACTGATCACCGCGCCACCACCGCAAAGTAACAGCTTTTCTGGTCGAGCTGCGTGGGTTGCACTTATATACATTTGCAATGCGCGATTGATTTGCTGATGCAAATTAGATACGAAAATTGGCAGTATCTCTTGTTTCCAAGTTTCAGGTAACTCACCTTCGATTAGTTGTCGTTGTGCATCTTCACGTTCAAGCATCATGGAAGAACAGATATCCTGAAGCATGACATCCATCCCGAACGTGTGCTCTTTGCTGTAAACCACAATGTTATTTTTAATCACTGAAACTTGTAAGAGTGAAGCGCCTACATTGACACAAATAATGGCTTCGTCAGTTGATGGATAGAATGAAGATACCGCATTGGCCATTGCATACCCTTCGATGTCTACGACTTTGGGTTCCATTGGCACTTCGCGGATCAGCGTTACGCGTTTGTCCACGGTATCTCGGTGTGCTGCACTGAGTAGAACATTGACTCTGCCGTCATGGGTTTCACTAGGACCTAACTCTTCGAAATCTAGATAGACTTCGTCGAGGGGGTAAGGGATAAGACTGTCTGCTTCGATCTCTATTTGCCCTTCCAATTCATAATCGGTTTGGTCGGGTGCCATCTGAACTATTTTGGTTAACACAGAGCCACCGGCGACCGCGATGGCGACATCTTTAAGCTTCTTCTGCTTCAATCCTAGCTTAACTTTCTTCAATGCATTACTTATCGCATCAAAGTCTTCTATTTCACGCTCTTTGAATGCGTTTCCGCTGATTGGCTCACAAGCCATTGCGGTTACAGTAAAGCTATTGCCGGCACGTTCTAACATGACAGCTTTGATAAAACGGGTACCGATGTCCAAACCTAGGATCGGTTGCACGCTTTTGCTTAGCATTGATTTCATTAAATCATCTATCCGCGTCATGGGCGTTATTCATGGCTATTAATCTCAGGCCATCATAATACGCCGAAAATTTATATCTTATGGTTCTAGTATCGACACTTACGTATAATCCTAGACAAGTAATTACGAAATTAACTTGTTAGTTTCTCGTTTTCGCTTACAGCAGAAAACGCCGTCGATTGCTCGCATTCAACAGCTTTTTTCTTGTTGTGTTTGTTATAATATAAATCATTTCCCTGATTTTGCCTCGGAATCTGAATTTTTGTGAAGTACATCAAGCCGTTATTTATAACATTTGTTATCAGTACCCTAATTGGCATAGCGGCACTGACAGGTATATATTTTTATATCAAACCCGATCTCCCCAGTGTAGATGTACTGAAGGAGGTGAAGCTGCAAACGCCCATGCGGATTTATACGCACGACGGTAAACTTATTTCGCAATACGGTGTTAAACGACGCATCCCCCTGCGGTTAGACCAAGTTCCAGTCAAACTTCAGGAAGCACTTTTAGCCACAGAGGACAGCCGCTTTTACGACCATGTGGGTATTGACCCTATCGGTGTTATGCGAGCGGCAATCAATCTCCTTGTTACGGGGGAGAAAAGCCAAGGTGCCAGTACTCTTACGATGCAGTTAGCGCGAAACTTCTTCTTAACGCGCGAAAAAACTTACATTCGCAAAATCAAAGAAATCTTTATTGCACTGCACATGGAGCAAGTGTTAACAAAAGATGAGATTCTGGAGTTGTATCTCAATAAAGTTGAATTGGGGCATCGTTCATTTGGGGTCGGGGCAGCAGCACAAGTTTACTATGGCAAAAGTGTTGACCAACTTACGTTAGCTGAGATCGCAACCATTGCTGGCTTGCCGCAAGCGCCGTCGGTACTCAACCCCATAAGCCGCCCTGATCGCTCGGTAGAACGTCGGCGCATCGTATTATTGCGGATGTTGGACGAAGGCTTTATTACGCGTGAAGAGTTTGATGAGGCAAATAATGCGCCTGTCACTGCACGTAAGCACGGTGCTGAAATCGAACTCGATGCACCATACCTTGCTGATGTTATTTACAATGAAATGATTGAGATTTATGGCAAAGAAGAAGCTGAAACCGGCGGCTATCAAGTTTATGCTACCGCGCCTTATGCGACTCAATTAGCCGCTCAAGAGGCCGTGGTTCGCAATATCCATGATTATGATGAGCGCCACGGTTATCGTGGTCCAGAGCGCTATTTATGGGAATTGCACGAGCAAGAGCCTGAAGAAGCTGAACAAGCTGGATTAGAGCAAGCGCTTGAAACCGAGGAGTTTGTTGATACGCCGGCGTCAGAACGCATTGATATCAATGCATTGCCATTACCTCTAGAGGATATTAAAGCACAGTTATTGGCAATAAATCCGATCGACCCCTTGCTACCCGCACTGGTGATAGATGTGCACGCAGACAGCATGACGGTGTTGACCTCATTTGATCAACAAAACCTAACCACTATTGAGTTAGACTGGGATAACATTTCTTGGGCTCGCCCTTACATCAGTGATAGCCAGCAAGGTCCTGATCCAGAAACCGCAGGTGATATCGTTGCTTCCGGAGCACTGGTTTGGATCCGTCAGCAAGAGGGCGCGTGGCGCTTATCGCAAGTACCGGATGTCAGCAGTGCATTTATAGCCATCGACCCATTCAACGGAGCGGTTCAAGCTGTCGTTGGCGGTTACAATTTCTACCAAAGTCAATTTAATCGAGCCACCCAAGCCAAACGCCAGGTCGGTTCAAATATTAAGCCCTTTGTATACAGCGCGGCGTTGGATAGCGGTTACACGTTAGCGAGTATCATCAATGATGCGCCAATCAATCAATGGGATGCGAGCACCGGTGTGGCATGGCGTCCACAAAATTCGCCAGCTGAATACGATGGTCCGGTGCGCATGCGCTACGCATTAGGGCGCTCAAAAAACGTTGTGTCTGTGCGCCTGTTACGCGGTGTTGGACTGGACGATACGGTGGAATATTTAACTCGCTTTGGTTTTGAGCGTGAAGAGATCCCCCGTGATGAAACAGTGTCACTGGGCTCTGGTTCGCATACACCGTTGGAAGTGGTGCGCGGTTTCGCCAGTTTTGCCAATGGTGGCTTTTTAGTCCAGCCACATTTTATATCCCACATCACAAATGATGCAGGGGAGGTTCTATGGCGTGCCAACCCTGCCGTGGCTTGTGATCCTTGTGAACAGCCAACAAAACCCAGTGAATTGGGGGGAGTAGATGGTGAAGTGGATCTAGAAACGTTGCTCGCTCAGGAATTTGAGCAGATCAACCAACCCGCCGAAGATGAGTCTCAACTACCAATGATTTCGGCAGAACGGGTAATTTCTGAGCATACCGCGTTTTTGACCAAAGAAATGCTGCGAACAGCCGTGCGGACTAACGGCAGCTGGACATACAATACCTATTGGCAGGGCACTGGCTGGCGGGCTCGTAATATTTTACAGCGTACTGATATCGGCGGTAAAACGGGTACAACTAACGACTCTCGTGATACGTGGTTCAGTGGTTATGCACCAGGTATCGTTGCAACCTCTTGGGTCGGCTTTGACGACATGAGCCGTCAGTTGGGACGTGCGTCGCGCAACCAGAATTTAATTAACTTAAATCCGCAACGCTTCAATTGGATCGGAAATGCGTTGATTGGTTCGGAAGATGGCGCAAAGGCCGCCCAACCTGCTTGGATACGATTTATGCAGCAGGTACTGGAGGGTGTTGAGGAGCAACCAACCATGACGCCCGAGGGACTCTTGCGGGTGCGCATTGATCGGTCCAGTGGTTTGTTGACACAGCGCACAGATCACACGACCATGTTCGAGTTTTTTGTACCTGGCACGGAACCCGTACAATACGTACTTGAAGAAGAGATAGTTGATCCGGCGGATGAGCAAGTTAAGCCCAATGAGCCGGACGAAATATTTTAGCGCGCGAAAACGCGGCTAAACACAACTGAGACTGCGAATGGCTAATAATAATTACCTCTACATCCCTCATGCAGGGCCTGCTTTGTTGGAAACCCCGCTGCTGAACAAAGGCAGTGCCTTCAGTTCCGAAGAGCGCGTACTGTTTAACTTAACCGGCTTGTTACCACCGCGTTACGAGAGTATTCAAGAGCAGGTTGAGCGCGCATACATGCAATACAAAAGTTTTACCAACCCGTTGAATAAGCATATCTATTTACGCGCGATTCAGGACAACAACGAGACGTTGTTTTACCGTCTTATCCAATCGCATATAGACGAGATGATGCCGATTATTTATACCCCAACCGTGGGTGACGCCTGTGAGCAATTTTCTGATATTTATCGCTCATCTCGTGGCTTGTTTATCGCCTACAGTGAGCGCCATCAAATCGATGACATCCTGCGCAATGCCACCAAACGCAAAGTCAAGGTGATCGTTGTGACTGACGGCGAGCGAATTCTCGGTTTAGGTGACCAAGGCATTGGCGGCATGGGTATTCCGATTGGTAAGTTATCGCTGTATACCGCATGTGGTGGTATCAGTCCTGCCTATACGCTTCCAGTTATGCTTGATGTGGGCACAAACAATCAAAAACTGTTGGATGACCCAATGTATATGGGCTCACGTCATCCACGCATCAGCCAAGCTGAATACGATGAATTTGTTGACTTGTTTATTCAAGCCGTTAAACGACGTTGGCCAGAGGCAATGCTGCAGTTTGAGGATTTTGCGCAACCTAATGCTATGCCACTACTCACCCGATATCGCGATCAAATCTGTTGTTTTAACGATGATATTCAAGGTACAGCGGCGGTTACTTTGGGCACAATTTTAGCCGCGTGTCGGGTAAAGCAGGCCAAGCTGTCAGACATGAAAGTCGTGTTTGTGGGGGCCGGGTCAGCAGGTTGCGGTATCGCTGAGATGCTTATCCAACAAATGATCAGTGAAGGTTTAGACGACATTCAAGCTCGCAAGCAAATTTTTATGGTCGATCGTTTTGGACTACTGACCGAGGGTATGGAAGGGCTACGTGATTTCCAACAGAAGTTACAACAGCAACAACAAGACATATCCGATTGGAGTTACAGCGGTGAGTACGCCAGTTTATTGGACGTTATTAACTGCGCCAAACCACACGTGTTGATTGGCGTTTCTGGCCAACCCGGATTATTCACTGAGCAAGTCGTGCGGGCGATGGCTCAACATTGTGAACAGCCTATCATTTTCCCGCTGAGCAACCCATCACGTCAGGTTGAAGCCCGACCTGAGCAAGTCATTGAATGGACGCAAGGCAACGTAATTATTGCCACGGGTAGCCCGTTTAAGCCCGTCGAGTTCGAAGGCGATATGTATCCTATTGCGCAGTGTAACAACAGCTATATTTTCCCGGGCATCGGTCTGGGTGTCATAGCCAGTAAGGCCAAGTTGATCACCGATGAAATGCTGATGGCGACGAGTAATGCACTAGCCGATGCATCGCCTTTGGCTCTTGGGCAAAGCGCTGAGTTATTACCGCCGCTAACAACGATTGCCGACTTGAGTAAAAAGATTGCGTTCGCTGTCGCTAAGGTGGCTATTGAGCAAGGATTGGCTTTGGAGCAAAGCGATGAGATGATAAAAGCCAATATTGAAAAGAACTTCTGGCGCGCTGAATACCGTCCCTATAAACGCGTTAGTATCTAGTTTCTTTGACGCTAAACATCGAAAAACCCGTTGAAAATACGGGTTTTTTTATATCTAAAACAATAGCAAATCGAAAAAGTTTGGCTTTGTTGATTAATGCGGGGCCTCTTTGCCGCGGTTAAATGGCTGTTTCTATTGACGTTCCGGCCTGGCAAATTGTTATGGCAAAGCAGGGACCGACATGTTTTCAAGTCTCAAACGCTTCAATCAATCGTTGCTCAACAAATCGCTCATGATGCAATAGAAGTTGCAAGTTCGGCTTAAGCAGAGGTTGACGCGGTGGCACAAATCAATAGTATTTCCCAAGATTTAGACGCAAATTCGAAAACTCTGGAACGCACCATGCAGGGGTTTAAGATTAAGTAGGTGAAATGCAGCTTCATACTCTTAACGGTTACATTCAGAACATATATCTGGCGCAACACCCCGAAGGATTGATGTTACTGGATGGTTGTAGCCGTGCAGACGTGCCTATGGTTCGACGTTTTATTACCCAAACCTTAGGCCTTAGCTTGCAAGATTTAAAAGTGATTGTGGTGACTCATATGCACCCTGATCACGCGGGTGGTGCGCATCTGTTAAGACGCTTAAGTGGCTGTAAAATTTACTCACACCCAAAGGCTCCAAACTGGTACCGCGGTATTGCCGGTCGCACCGCGCACCTCGTCGATCTCTCACTTGCGTTATGGGTAGCAGGCCGCCTAAACAAGCCGCGCAAAAACATATGGTACTCAGCGGTGCTGAAATCCGATGAGTTTATTCAAGATGGAGCACAGGTTCCAGAGTTTCCGGAATGGCAGGTGCTATATACGCCCGGACACACTGACCATGATTTATCTATTTGGCACGCACAGCAGCGCAAAGTTTATATTGCTGATTTGATTGTGCGAGTAAAAAATCGCTATGTGCCCCCGTATCCGGTATGTCATCCCAATCAATATCGGCGCTCGTTAATTCGTGTGGCGGAATTACCAGATGCGACTTTGTATTTTGCTCATGCAGCACCTGAACATTTAGACTCTGACGCTTTCGCCAAAATCCAAGCGCTGGCCCCCCGGCTGCCAAAAAACACATGGCGCACGACTAAATCGAGGATCTACCGAGCGTTGCGTTTACCTTATTCTTCGACATAAGGTTTCGCCTTGTGTAGGTCCGTGTTCTCATGCTAAATCGTCAGCTCGAACACTTTTGAGTTGCGTTGGAAATTGTAAAGTGCCTGTTTCTCTGAAGGTAAACTGTCAAGTGAAGCTGGCACAAATCCTTGTTCTAAGAACCAATGAGCGGTTACGGTTGTAAGCACAAACAAGCGCTTTATTTGTTGTGAGCGCGCGTAATCGATCACTTCGCTGAGCAAACGCTCACCGCGATTCTTGCCGCGATAGTCGCGATGGGTAGCAACACAGGCTAACTCCGCGCTTTGATTTTCAGGGTAGGTGTACAATGCAGCGCAACCGATGATCATGCCATCGCGCTCGATAACATTAAAATGCTCTATTTCGTTTTCTAACCTTTCGCGCGATCGTTTGACTAATACCCCGCTCTCTTCCAAAGGTTTGATCAAACGCAGAATACCGCCAACATCTTCGATAGATGCGCGGCGCAATTGTTCATAGTGATTGCGTAGAACCAAAGAACCCGTGCCATCGCGCGTGAATAACTCTTCAAGCAGCGCACCGTCTTTCTCATAACTGATACAGTGAGCGCGCGGAATATCGTTAGCCACACTGGTACTTAACGCTCGTAAAACGCTGCCTTCGGTCTCAATTTCATCGCTTTCAATTAAGTTTCGCAGTTGCTCCAATTCAATCGTGCGCAGCAGCTTACCTTGGCGGTCAACTACGCCAGGCCAGTGTGAAAATACAATGAGTTTGTCGGCCGATAAAGCAATTGCCGCTTGAGTCGCAACATCTTCATGGGATAAGTTGAACACTTCACCTGTCGGCGAGTAACCCATGGGTGAGAGGAGTACAATTGAACCATCATTGAGATGGTCATTAATGCCCTCGACATCAATTCGCCGCACGTGGCCGGTGTTTTCAAAATCGATACCGTCGCGCACACCGATAGGTTTGGCCACGACAAGGTTACCAGAGCACACGCGAATTTGCGCACCATGCATGGGTGAGTTGGGCAGCCCCATGGTAAGCAGCGCTTCAATGTGCGAGCGCACTGAGCCCGCGGCATCTTTAACGCATTCTAGAGTAGGTTTATCAGTGATCCGAGTATCGTTTTCAAATCGACCGCTAATGCCGCGAAGGACCACGCGTTGGTCGATTTGTGGACGCGCACCATGAACCAGCACTAGGCGGATCCCAAGGCTCGATAGCAATCCAATATCGTGAATAATATTGGCGAAATTGGCGTGTTCTATTGCCTCGCCGCCAAACATTAAGACAAAGGTTTTACCCCGGTGTGCGTTGATGTAAGGCGCCGAACTGCGAAACAGCCGAATACTATCTTGATCACTGATAACCATGGTCAGTTATTTCCTTGTGCTTCACGTTGCTGGTCATGCCATTCATGCGCAGCAAATAGTGCATCGTTAACCGGTGCAGCACCTGTGCCACCGAGAATATTGCGTTTGTCGACTAAGTAATCGAGATCCAAAATTGGATACACATCATCAGTGATATGTTCACTAATGGCTTGCAGATCGGACAGCGATAAATCTTCTATCCCGCAGTTTTGCTGAATGGCAATCAATACCGCTTTACCCGCTAAGTCATGTGCGGTTCTAAACGGAATGCCTTTACCGACTAAGTAATCGGCAAGCTCGGTAGCATTGGCATAACCTTTTTGTGCCGCATCTCGACAGCGCTCTTGGTTGAGCTCTAAACCATTGAGTACTTCTGCACCAATCGCTAAACAAATATGCCATTGATGGAATGCATCCATGGCACCTTCTTTGTCTTCTTGCATATCCTTGTTGTAGGCCAACGGTAATCCCTTCATGGTTACCAAGAGACCTTGCAAGTGACCAAACACGCGCCCGCATTTGCCGCGCATTAACTCTAAACCATCTGGATTTTTCTTTTGCGGCATCAACGACGAGCCAGACGTTACATCATCTGATAGACGCGTGAAACCGGCTTCACCAGAGTTATAGAATATTAAGTCTTCAGCTAACCGCGATAAGTGCATCATGCTGGTTGATGCACAAAACAGCAGTTCTAAAACAAAGTCGCGGTCTGACACCGCATCAAGACTGTTTTGACAAGGCACAGTAAAGCCAAGCTCATCCGCGATCGCTTGACGATCGATAGGGTAGGTTGTGCCTGCCAAGGCTCCGCAACCCAATGGTGATTGATTGAGACGCTGCTGGGCGTCGTCTAGGCGCGACAAATCGCGCTTGAGCATTTCCACATAGGCCAAGCACCAGTGCGGAAAGCGTACCGGTTGCGCACGCTGCAAATGGGTATAGCCGGGTAAGATGGCGCTTTGATAGCGTGAACCGCAATCCAACAATGCTTTGATTAGGTTTAGAATGTCGTTGCGCAGTTGGCCTATATGAGCTTTACACCAGAGTCTAAAGTCAGTGGCTACTTGGTCATTCCGGCTACGGCCAGTATGCAATTTACGACCAATATCCCCCACCTTATCAATCAAAGCCGCTTCGACAAAACTGTGAATGTCTTCTTCGTTACTTGCAGCAAAATCGAGTTCGCCGGCTTTAGCTGCGCTGAGCAGCTCTTGTAGGGCACTGAGCAATTGCTGATGCTCTTGGTCAGTCAATACGGCCGCTTTAGCAATGGCATTTGCCCATGCAATTGACCCGGTAATATCTTCAACCGCCATTACTTGGTCAAAAGGCAAGCTGTCATTGACCTGCTTGAACATTTGGCTGGTGTCGCCAGTAAAACGTCCTCCCCAGAGTGCCATAACTAGTCCTTACTCGCTTGTTGCTTCAATGCTTTAATGCGGCTGGATAAACTGAACAGACGGATAAACCCTTCGGCATGACTTTGGTCATACACATCGTCGGCACCAAAGGTCGCAAAATCTTCCGAGTACAAACTGTTTGGTGAGCGGCGCTGAGTGACAATCGCTTGACCCTTGTAGAGCTTAACGACAATATCACCGGTCACTAATTTGGCGAAACTAGCTGCGCCCGCTAACAGGGCATCATTCAATGCCGTGAACCAACGGCCGTCATACATCACATGCGAAAACTCTAAGCCAATTTGCTCGCGATATTTAAGTGCGGCTTTGTCGAGTACCATTGTCTCAAGTGCTTTATAGGCTTTGAGCAACACAGTCCCGCCCGGCGTTTCATAACAGCCGCGTGATTTCATACCAACCAAGCGGTTTTCAACAATATCAATGCGACCAACACCATGTGGTGCTGCGATGGCATTTAGTTGCATCAAGGCTTGGTAAGGACTTAAGGCTTCACCGTTTACATGAGTTAAGCGACCTTGGTCAAAGCTCAACGTTATGCTGCCAGGCTCATCAGGGGCTTGCATAGGGTCGGTGGTTAAAGTCCAAACTTGTTGGGTCGGTTCGCACCACGGATCTTCTAACTCACCACCTTCGTGGGAAATGTGCCAAGCGTTTGCATCGCGACTATATATCTTCGTTGCTGATGCAGAGGTCTTGATATTGCGCTCGGCGAGATAATCTAATAAGTCTTCACGAGACACCATATCCCATTCGCGCCACGGTGCGATTACGGTTAGATCAGGGGCGAGGGCCGCAAATGTGCTTTCAAAGCGCACTTGGTCATTGCCTTTACCGGTACAGCCATGGCATAAAGCATCAGCGCCCACTTTACGCGCAATTTCGACTTGGGCTTTGGCGATTACCGGCCGCGCCATTGAGGTACCCAGTAAGTACTCCCCCTCATATACCGCACCCGTTGTAATGGTTGGGAAAATATAGTCGCTAACAAACTCTTCTTTGAGGTCAACGATATAACATTCACTGGCACCAGAGGCCAAGGCCTTTTCTTCAAGACCTTCGAGCTCTTCATCACCTTGGCCAACATCTGCGGCAAACGCGACGACTTCACAGTTATAGTTTTCCCGTAACCATGGAATTATGGCTGACGTATCTAGGCCGCCAGAATACGCAAGTACGACTTTTTTAACTTTACTCATCAATCTTTCCTAATTAATTAACTTTGTTTGCGAGTAAATGCACGAGAATGGCATTTTGCGCGTGTAATCTGTTTTCGGCTTCCAGCATCAAAAGCGAAGCCTCACTATCCATAAGACTGCCGGTTATCTCCAAGTCGCGATGCGCTGGTTGGCAGTGCAATACATATTTTGCTCCACTTGCCGCCATCATTTGCTCGTTGACTTGATAAGGCATAAAGGTTTCTTTGATCTTTGCCAGTGGCGTATCGTCACCCATCGACAACCAGGTATCAGTATAGATGGCATTAATATTATGCTCACTACTACTGAGCGTTTGCAGATCATTGCTGGTGGTAATGGTCACACCGGTTTGCTTGGCAATGTCTTGCGCTCGCGCCAGAATGTCGGCATTGACTTCGTGGCCTGCTGGCGTGACCACGACTTGATTCACGCCAAGCAGTGCACCCAACAACAATAGAGAGTGCGTGACGTTGTTGCCATCGCCTACGTAAGCCAGCGTTAATCCGTGGGTTTTGCCAAAAGTTTCAGTTAGCGCAAGGTAGTCCGCCAGTGCTTGACATGGGTGATACAAATCACACAGAGCATTAACCACAGGGATATTTGCTGACTGGTCTAGTTCAACAAGCGTTTGGTGATCGAAAACCCTGGCGATAACCGCATCTGCCCAGCAGGCGAAATTTGCGCCCATATCTTTAACATCTTCACGACCGGCCAATTTATTAGACTGGCTGTCGAGATAAACGAGGTGTCCACCGAGCTTGTTGATACCAATATCAAAGCTTACGCGGGTTCGCAGTGACGGTTTCTCAAACAAGGCGATGAGTGATTTGCCCGCAAGTGCTTGAGCAAAATCTTGTGGCTTTTGTTTAACCTTTAATGCTAGAGCGAGCAATGCCTGGGCATCCTCTGGCTGCCAGTCAAAAAACGTGAGTAAACTTTTACTACTCATAATTGTACTTCCTGTTGGGGCACTGCGGCATGAACAAAAGTGCCGTAATCGTGTTTGTTATTAGTTGAGGCGTGTTGTACCAATGCATCGGGCGTAGACCAATCACCGATGGTGACACCATGTCCAAGGGTTGTTGCAGCGGCTTGCGCAGCATTAACCTTGACTAGCATGCCCGCTTGAATAACGCCCTCTTGAATTAGCTGTGTTGCTAACGCCTGGGTGAGTGAACTCACTAATTGCTTGTCGCCGTCCAGTACGCCCGGAACATCGGAAAGTAGATACAGATCGGCATCGAGTAACTGTGCGATAGCCGTTGCGGCTTGGTCTGCATTTACATTGAGCAGACGACCACTGGGATCACAGCCAATAGAGCTGATGACGGGCAACTGTTTTGCCGCAAGTAAACTGTGCAACAATTGCGGTTGGTCCGGGGTAGGGGTGCCAACTGCTTGCAGTTGCGCCGACAACACGTCGCATTTGACGCTATTGCCGTCAAACAAGCTCAATCCAACGGTTTTCACTTGTAACGCATACGCTGCAGCACAGATAGCTTTGTTGGCTGTGCCGGCTAAAGCGCCAGTTATAAACGGCATGTGCTCGTCTGGCGTAACGCGCAATCCCTGATGCTTGACCGTTTCAAGCCCGAGCTTTTGCATCAATAGCTCAACGCCATTGCCACCGCCGTGAACCAACACAACAGGTCTGTGCTGTTGTAAGGTTTGCAGGGCGGATAATAGGTTCTGTAACGCGGTTGCGTTTTCGAGTAATGCGCCACCCACTTTTACCACAACAGGCTTATCCATGCTGACTCCCGATTAAACCCGTCGAAGTAGATAAGCCAAAGGCCAAATTAGCACACTGAACGGCTTGGCTTGCGGCGCCTTTGAGTAAGTTGTCAATTGCACTGGTAATGACGACATAGCCGGTTTCTTGACTGTATTGCCAGTGCAAGTCAGCAAAATTTTGGCCAACCACATTGTCCAGTCGCGGCGACTGGGCAACAAGTCTAACCATGGGTTGAGAGCTATATGCATTGAGGTAGGCGGCCTCAACTTGGTCAGCGGAAACGCCATACTTAAGCTTACATACTGTTGTTGCGAGAATACCCCGTTTAAAGTTACCCAAGTGTGGAGTAAAGATTACGGAGCTACCTAGATAAGCACTGATCTCTGGCGTGTGGCGATGACCTAAAATGCCATAAGCTTGAAGACTGACTTCACAGAAGCTGTTTGTCATCGTTGCTTTTCTGCCTGCGCCACTGACGCCTGACGTCGCATTAATGATAGGGAAATGATTCGGATCCAACAGGTCAGCGTGCCCAAGCGGCTTGGTGGCAAGTAATGACGCTGTAGGGTAACACCCGGGAACTGCGACGAATTTAGCCTTAGCAATTAACTCTTGATACCATTCGGCCAGGCCATAGACCGCTTGTCCCAAGGCATGCGGTTGTGTGTGTTGAAAGCCGTAATACCGCTCAAACACTTGCCTGTCTTGCAGTCGAAATGCACCGCTTAAATCAAAGACTTTGGCGCTTCCCGCTAAAAGCTGGCTGGCCCAATCGTGACTGGCTTGATGCGGAGTCGCAAGAAAGATAGCGTCATAATCATGAGCAAGACTAGCTAAGGTTGCATCGTTGAGCGCTTCAAGCTGAGTGTTAACTATACCGTTAAGAGCAGGGTAAAGTACCGAAAGTGGTTGGCCAGCATCAGCGCTTTGCTCCGACACGAACGTTTGCCCAAGCGTAAATTTAGGATGGTGCTGTATAAGGCGGACAAGTTCAGCACCCGTATAGCCACTCGCACCAATTACACATGTTTTCATTTTTATTCAATCTATTAAATGAGGGAGAAAAAACTTTTCGCCTTTGCTCATACGGTTGCCGTCGTATGACCTCTAGCAAAGGCAAAAAGGACGCTACAAAAATAAAACCTTTTATCGTCGGCAAAGCAGGCAGTAGCGATACAGGGAGAAGAACTTAAAGTTGTTTGTAACCCGTTTCATACAATTTGTAAAAGCAAGTGAATTAACCCAACGCCAGAATAACCCAAAGCGAATAAATATGAAATAAAAATGCATAAAAATTTATTTAAATTGAGTCTAAAAACACAAATGGCATAGTTTTTTAACTTATTCTGTGCGATTTTTAAGGCTATTGCCGAAAATGAATAAAGATTTCGTTTTAACGATGAGAATAAAAATAACTCCCAACCGGTCAATGTATCCGCTTGTAGCCATTTTTTTGCTTATTGTCGGTCTTGCGGTGCAAGCCGACAATCGCTGGCCTGTATTACCGGAGCCGGTATCTAATAATGCTGTAGCATTAGTAAGAATTAAAGACAATCCGGTACTTCTATCCTTTATGGGGTTAGCACAGGACAAAGACTGGCGTGCGGTTCACAATCGCGTCTTCAGTTATCAATTAGGGCAAAACGCGTGGCAGCCAAGACAACCCGTGCCCAGCAGCTTGCCCTTAACTGGACGGCTCGCTGCTATTGCGGTTGGAATAGGTGAAGACGCTTACTTGTTTGGCGGTTATACGGTTGCGGAAGACCACGAAGAGATTTCCAGTCCCGACAATTATCGCTATTCGCTACTTACAAATACTTATGACGTTTTGGCGCCTTCACCTGTACCCGTGGATGACGCCGTTGCCTTAGTTTATCAAGAGCGCTTTATATATCTGATCAGTGGTTGGCATAACGACGGCAATGTCAATTTGGTGCAGATTTACGATATCGAAAACAATGCGTGGCAACAGGCCTCGCCATTTCCGGGCAAGGCAGTATTTGGTCATGCGGGCGGTATAGTTGGCAATGTCATGTTGATTTGTGATGGTGTTAGCGTTCGTTATCACCCAGAGAAACGGCGAGATTTCACTATGGAGAGCGCCTGCTTTAGAGGCGAGATCGACAGTAAGAACCAGAGCCGAATAAATTGGACTACTGTGCCACATCCAACAGCAACAGGACGCTACCGGATGGCAGCTTCTGGTTTAGATGATAGGGGAGTGATTGCCTTCGTCGGTGGCGCGACTAATCCATACAACTTTAACGGCATTGGCTACAACGGTGCGCCTGCGGAGCCATCTGCTGATGTTTGGCTTTATCAAATAGAATCTGGCAAATGGCAAGTAGTGACGTCGGGCCATGCGAGTATGGACCACCGAGGGCTTTTAGTTGTAGAGGATGAGCTATTGAGGGTAGGTGGGATGCAAGCTAAGCAATCGGTCAGTGATAAAATTTTTATTGATAATATAAGTGAGATATTGCCATGAGTAAGCCGACCATCGCGCTGGTAGCGCATGATCACAAAAAACCTGATTTATTAGCGTGGGCTAACGCAAACATGCAGCGCTTAGAGCAGTGTCGTCTGGTTGGTACCGGCACCACAGGTGGATTGATCGCAGAGCAAACTGGGCTTACTGTACAGCGTTTTAAAAGTGGACCCCTCGGTGGTGATCAGCAAATTGGGGCGCTGATTGCAGAGGGTGAGCTCGATGCGTTATTTTTCTTTTGGGATCCTCTCAATCCCGCACCGCACGATCCTGATGTAAAAGCATTGCTGCGTCTGTGCTCAGTGTGGAATGTACCGGTGGCTTGTAACCGTTCGACAGCAGATTTATTGATCACTTCACCGCTGTTTTTATCGTTGGATTATCAGCGAGAAGTTCCCAACTATTAATGTGAAACTGTGTAGATATATCGGTGCTCAGTTTACTCTGTGCTGGTTATTACCTATATTTAAACAAGCTAAAGTAATTTAGCTTACGTGCTATGAAGAGCGGCGTAATAGCTACAGAGGTATCAATGCAACGCACAACCCAAGGCCATAGCCCAATATTTATCGCTTTATTGTCAGCGGTTTTATTACTTTTAACTAGTGTTGAAGTGACGGCGAAAGAGCAAACAGTAGTGCGCTTTTGTACCCCAAACGCTGACGTATATCCTTTCTTCATTTTCACTGATCAAGGTGAAGTCACAGGCATCAACCCGCAAATCCTTAGCCAAGTTTTCGGCCATGGGCAACTAGAGAACGTCGCAATACAATACATTATGCGACCTTGGAAGCGTTGCGACGTTGAATTACGCGCTGGTACAGTTGATATGATTATTGGTAGTTACAATGAGCAGCGCGATCAGTTTGGCCTGTATCCTAAAGAGATAGATCCAGCCCTTGAGAACAGTTATTTTTCAAACGTCGAAATTTGTTTAACCACGTTAAATCGACCGAACTATATTGCCAAAGCACAGGCGGGTTTGCGCGGTGAAACCAAATTGACAGTCGGCGTAGAAGCTGGGTTCTCGCAAAGCCATGGCGAGTCTATGGTGATTGACTGGTTAGTTATTTACAATTATCTGGAAAAATTTACGCTGCTAGAACGAGGTCGAGTAGACGCTATCTCGGAGGTTTGCAGTATTGACCAAACGCAAATTAAAACTAAAGCTGACTACGCCGGTATGCAGGATATAAGCACTATCTATGAACCCTATGTAGCCAATCAAGCCTATGTGGTTTTCAGTGAAGCGTTCGCTACGCAACACGCCGATATTGCAAAGACGATCCTTACCCAACTCGACAATTTTGACAAACAATCGATTTATCAATTTTATCAGCAAGGTAAGAATCGTGCCGACTAGCTTAAGCGCCTCGGCCGTGCATTCGTTGTCTGATTTTTCGTTCTGCCTGGTTTAATTTTTCGCGTTGTTCCGGCGTAAGTACCTGCAAAACCTGATGATGCATGTATGCCTTGGCAACCCCTTGCTGAAGTTTAACGCTCTGATATTGAGTATATAAGTCTTGCCAAGCGGCAATATCAAACTCACTAGTGCGGATCAATGCTTGTTCAGCTTGGCGAAACTCCGTCATCCGCGCTTTAGACAGTTCTCGTTGGTCAGCGAAATCACTTCGAATCGTACTAATGGCTTCGTATTGTGCATCAGTTAGGGCTAAACGATCACTGATGCGTTCCCATAAACGCTCTCGCAACTGTCCCCGGTCTCTATTTCTGGGTCCACGCTCGTCAATTAACGCCAACATCTGTGCCTGCTGCTCTGCAGATAATACATTCCAAACTTGATGGCGGGTTTGCGCCTGCTCTAGTTTGCGGCTTTGGTGTAGCTCTGCACGAGCGAGCAAGGCTCGTTCGATTGCACTTTGGTCCCACACGTCCGCTTGGACTAGCGTTTTCATTTCACGGCGTAATTCGCGACCGTCGGTCGCAAAAATGTCAACGTCCGCACGACGTGCGCCGATGATTTGGTTGATCTGTTGTTGCTGTTGCTCGCTCAGTGATAGCTGTTGCAATGCTTTTACCATTGCCGGCTCGTGACGTGGTGCTGCTGTTGCAGTGGCTAGTTGTATAGATAGCGCTACACCGATGGCTGATAAAACTAATTTCTTCATAAATCACCTCATTGGAAAACTGATATTCAGTGCTGATAAGTCTAGCGCCGTCAATGCAAAGAAACGCAAATCGAGTGTAAAGGTTATGTAAAGGCTAAACGCGATTTTGCTTGTGCAGGTTAAGATCCATTATGCTACAGGTCTAACTGGGTAAGACATATGACAAATAAGAAGCTGTTATTAATTGATGATGATGTTGCACTCACTGAGCTGCTTAGCGAATATCTTTCGCCACAGGGTTATGATATTCAGGCCTGTCACGATGGCCTTAGCGGTCTAGAGTATGCCACATCACATAGTGATATAGACGTCATACTACTGGACGTCATGATGCCAGCAATGGACGGTTTCGAAGTCTTAAAACGACTGCGCCAATCGCACCTAACACCGGTAATAATGCTCACAGCGAAAGGCGATGATTACGATCGCGTGTTAGGTTTAGAGCTCGGTGCTGACGATTATTTGCCCAAGCCATTTAATCACAGAGAGTTATCTGCCCGAATTAAAGCGATGATCCGCCGCTCTGAGCATGCGCTGCAAAGCAGTACACAACAGTCTTTAAGTATCGGTAGTATTGTTTTAAATCCAGCAAAACAAGAAGTTCATGCTAATGGTCTGCGACTCGAGCTCACCGGTACTGAATTCATGTTACTGCGCCTATTGATGATGAATGTTGGCGATCTGGTCACTAAGGAAAAAATCAGTGAGCAAGTTTTAGGTCGCAGACTTGCCGCCTTTGATCGAAGCATCGACATGCATGTCAGTAATATCCGCAAAAAACTTGCCGAGCGAGACGTCGCCGAACCTATCAAGACCGTGCGTGGCGCGGGTTATATATTTAGGCAGATTGACTGATGAATTGGCAGCGATTTAATCCGCGCAATAGCTTTTTTGGACGGATCTTTTTTTGGTTCTGGCTGGTAACGTTAAGTAGCATAGGGACGGGCGTTTTAGTGGCATATGCACTCGCTCCCGCACCAGAGTATAGTGAGCCGACCCAAAGTCAGTTGAGCCAGTTAGAACGAGCAGTTGAGCGTTTAGAGCGCATGCGGCTTACATCGCGAGATCAATTGGTGCGGCGCATTCGCCAGTTTAGTCAAGCACGCAATCTCGACGTTTTTCTTATTGACAAAAATAGCGATGACATCATATTTGGATTTCCACCGCCTTCTCGTCCGGCTATTCGACCCTATCGCGACCTGATCAACGAACCCAAACCGGTGGTGATAACGCGCGGAAGTACACGTTTTATTGGACCGGTCGCGGTAACTGTCAACGGTAATAACTATGCCTTATTTGTCGGTACTACACGATTTAAGCCGCCATCTAGAGGGCCATTGTTACTGGTTGTTATCGGAGTTGCTCTAGTTGTTAGTGGACTGTTGTGCTATTTGTTGGCGCGCAGTTTTGCCAAACCCTTAAATGAAATTAAACAGGCGACAGATAGGCTTGCGGTAGGCGATTTAACCAGTCGGGTTACGCTTACCCAGAGGCGCCATGACGAGTTTGCCGCGCTGTCTGATGCCACCAACCATATGGCAACGCAATTGCAGCGTTTATTTAGCGAACATCAACGCTTCTTGGCGGATGTCTCTCATGAATTGCGTTCACCGCTAACGCGCTTACAACTGGCCGTAGGCATTGCTGAGCAAACCTTTGAGTCACAAGGCCCTGATAATGTTGACGATAGCCGTGTCGGTGCGCATATTATCGCGCGGATTAGTAAAGAATCAGAGCTCATGGAGGCAATGATTCAGCAATTGTTATGGTTGTCAAAATTGGAGGTGAGTGCTGATGAACATCATCCACAGAGCATCAGATTGGATGAGTTTGTCGGCAGTGCCATAAAACCCTTATACAAAGACCTCGCCTTTGAAGCAGAGCAAGTCAACAAACAGGTTTCTCTCGATTGCGCTAATTTCAGTAGTCAAGGCAGTGTTCAGCTTTATCCCGAACTTTGGAACAGTGCGTTAGAAAACGTTTGCCGCAATGCGATTAAATACGCGAACCGGAACATCGTTATTAAGCTGTCTGTAACTGCAGATACCCTCTGTGTAGTCGTGGAAGACGACGGTGACGGCGTTCCCGAGCAAGAGCTCGGTATGCTGTTTAAGCCGTTTTATCGGACCGATAAAAGCCGTACGCGCGGTACCGGAGGAGTAGGGCTTGGATTGAGCATTGCACAGCGTGCAATTGAACGCCATGGTGGTAACATAAGCGCCAAATTGAATGAACAACATGGATTGGCGGTACGGATAGAGGTGCCGCTAAACAAATAGGCACAAATGCGGCAACTCTTTGATGAACAGTCTCTGACCACCCTCTACCATGGAGAGATTACTGAGTTTTGGGATCGACATGTAGTGTTGGGTACCTTCACGGGCCAACAAAATGTCCAGATCCACTATGCTTTTTGTGAGCCGGAGTCGCCACGAGCAGCAATTGTGTTATCAAACGGACGCATCGAGACGCTTGTAAAATATAAAGAATTTATCTACGACTGTTATCGCAACGATATTGCCGTTTATACCATGGATCATCGCGGTCAAGGGCTGTCCGGTCGGATGGCAATTGATCATCAACGAGGTTACGTCGAACAGTTTGATGATTACGTGGTCGATTTTAGCGTTTTCGTCAATGATATTGTAAAGCCTAGAGCACCCTCTAAGCCTGCTCTTGTATGTCACTCGATGGGTTGTGCAATCGGTTATTTGACAGCCTCGCGCGAGCCCGAGCTATTTAGTCGAGTGGTGTTTTGCTCCCCAATGTTTGGAATTAAACCAACAGTGCCAGAACCTTTGTTGAGCGTTCTCCTTATGTCAGGTTTAGCGGCAAACTACCTGTTTGGGCGTAAACCGTGGTATGCATTCGGGCAAGGGCCTTACATCGAATTACCATTTCGTCTGAACACACTGACCCATAGTCAAGTGCGCTATAAGTTGTTTCGCGAAGAATACAAGCGCGCACCGGCATTGCAATTAGGGGGGGTGACCTACCAATGGTTGTCGACGGCAATGGATGCTATGAATCAAATTGAAGCAAGTGCGAAAAACTTTCCGCTGCCAACCAAAGTATTGATTTCCGGGGCTGACCGAGTGGTTGATAATCAGCGGATACATCGTGTAGTGCAGCAGTTCCCTGATGCGGATGTTGAGGTTATCGAAGGTGCACGACACGAACTGCTATTTGAAAGTGATCAATATAGAACGCCTGCTATACAGGCGGTACTAGCCTTCGTTTTGGAGGCAGAAACTGAGGTAAACAATGCTTGATATAGTGCTGTATCAACCAGAAATCCCACCCAATACGGGGAATATCATTCGCCTATGTGCCAATACCGGTTTTGCGTTGCACTTAATCGAACCATTGGGGTTTGATTGGGATGACAAAAAAGTGCGTAGAGCAGGGCTGGATTATCACGAGTTTGCTGACGTGGCGCGCTATCCGAGTCTTGAACACTATGTAAAGCAGCGTCAACCCAAGCGTATTTTTGCCTGCACCACCAAAGGTAAAACCTTCCATTCTGATGTGGCTTATCAAACCGGTGATGCATTGCTTTTTGGGCCCGAAACACGCGGTTTACCGGACTCGATCATAGATGCTTTGCCTTACGAGCAGCGCGTCAGGATCCCCATGCTGGCCGGAAGTCGTAGCATGAATTTATCTAACGCTGTGTCGGTGTTTGTATACGAGTCTTGGCGCCAGTTGGGCTACTCGGACGCACGCTAAAAGCGGTTGACGTATAGCGTTTTGATGATGTGATAGCCAAAGCGTGTTTTCACCGGACCTTGAATAGTCAGGACCGGCTTTTTAAACACCACGTCATCAAACGCTTTAACCATTTTGCCCCGACGAAACTCACCTAAATCTCCTCCCCTTTTGCCCGACGGGCAGATAGAGTAACGTTTCGCCAATGTACCAAAGTCTTGACCTTTTTCTAGCTTGGCAATGATATCACGCGCTTGTTTTTCCGATTTTACCAAAATGTGTAAGGCGCTAGCTACAGCCATAATTTGTTCCAGTTAAGTTACTCTGCATTAAGTATACGGTTAAATGGCATTGGAATGAATGAAAGTGATCTTCCATCGCAGGAAGGTTACCATTGCGTTTAAGTAAATGATTTTGGGGAAATACTATGCGTCGAATCACGCTGTTAGCATTACTCGCTTTTAGCGCGCTCACATACGCACAAACATTACGCTTATCGGAGCCGGTTGCAACTACGTCTACGACTGAGACTTTTGGCGCTGTGATTGATGAAACAGTGACGGATGTAGCATTGGCACAATTGCTGGAGGCGCCTACCGACTACTTAGGCGAACCCGTAAAGGTAAATACTCGCATCAGCAAAGTGTGCCAGAAGAAAGGCTGCTTTTTCATTGCGCAGCAAGAAGAACACGTAATTCGCGTGTCCTTTCGCGATTATGGATTCTTCGTGCCGACGGATATCAGTGGTAAACAAGTTACTCTGGTTGGCGAGTTAATAAAGCAACAAATCAGTGAGGCACAGGCTGACCATATTAATAGTGATTTAGCCGGAACCGAAGCGGTGATTACCGCGGGTGTGCAATACGAATTGGTTGCTGACGCAGTGCGAGTGCCTAAATGAAAATATTCAGTTTAGTTTTTTTATTGCTACTGACCAGCCATGTGCAGGGTGAGGAATTTTCCTATGCTGAGATCGCTAAGCGATACCCCGCGGTAAAACTCTCGGATAAGCAAGTGCGCGATGCAACCATGCAAGGCGAGTGCTTGGTAGGTTTAAAAGCGCTTAATTTTCGGCAAAAAACAGATTTTGATCCCGTCGCCGAATGGAGCAACTTTCGTTCAGTTTCTCTACTTGAGCAATTTCCGCCGTGCCAAGTATTGATAATGTTGGAAGTGGCGCAAAAACATGTAAAAGCAGCGCATCAGGAGCAATAACGACATATGATTGAACTAAGATCCGAAGATAAAGCGCATATTATCCTTCAATTACAAGCTTACTTAAGTCGCGAGTTGGATGTGGAAATCGGTCAGTTTGATGCTGACTTCTTACTCGACTTTTTTGCTAAAGAGTTTGGTTCAATCTTCTACAACCAAGGGCTCTATGATTCTCAATCAGTGTTACAAGATAAACTCGAAACACTTAATGACGCCATTGCTGAGCTCGAGAAACCGGTGACGCGCTAGGTTCACCGGCTTACCCTTCCTACCGCTGAAACACTTTTTTACAAACCAAATCGGGGCATACTTTAAATAGGGTGTGTTGGTGATGTATAACACTAGTATATCGATAGAGGAGGTTGTGTATGACAACACAATGGAGCAATGACACGCCCATTTATCTGCAGCTCTACCAGCAAGTGATTGAGCGAATATTAGATGGCGTAATTAACGAAGGTGAGGCGTTGCCATCCGTGCGAACGGTAGCCGCTGAATACCGGTTGAACCCACTAACCATCAGTAAGGCATATCAAATGTTACAAGAAGAAGGGATTGTTGATAAGCAACGCGGTAAGGGCCTGTTTATCCGGCCGGGTACTCGAGAAGACGTGTTGCAGCGTGAGCGGCAAAACTTTTTGCAGCAAGAGTGGCCAGCCATTATGCGTCGTATTGAACGTCTGGCTTTAACGCCAGAAAATCTGCTGAAGGGTAAACAGGAGGGGTCGGTATGAACGCGTTAATTACAATCGAGAACGTAAATAAATCTTATGGTCAACACGCGGTGCTCAAGGATATTAACTTAACCGTTCAGCCGGGACAGATTCTAGGTTTAGTGGGTCCGAACGGTGCAGGTAAAACAACGTGCTTACAAGCGCTACTAGGCTTATCAGAATACACCGGCAAAATTGAAGTCATGCAGCACGATCCGAGTAAGAAACGGCATTTAATGCTTAATGATGTTGCTTATATCGCTGATGTGGCGGTGTTGCCGAAGTGGCTTAAAGTTAGTCAAGCCATTGAATACATGGCTGATGTTCACCCTAACTTCAATCGCGAGCAAGCCTTAACCTTTTTAGGTAAGACCAATATTGGGCTCGATAAGCGAGTCAAGGCATTATCGAAAGGTATGGTCACGCAATTGCATTTAGCGCTTATTTTGGCGGTTGATGCCAAAGTCTTGATTCTTGACGAACCAACATTGGGTTTGGACATTTTGACGCGTCGGCAGTTTTACAATCACCTATTGGAAGATTTCTATGATGAGAGTAAATGTATCATTGTTACGACTCATCAAATCGAAGAGATCGAGAACATCCTGACGGATGTGGCGTTTATTCAAAATGGCGAGATTGTTCTCAATGAGAGTGTCGACAATATACGCAATCGTTTCAAGATATTAGCGGTAGCGAATCAGCAGATGGACCAAGCAAAGAGCCTTAAGCCTTTGTTTTCAAATAGCATGATGGGCATTACTACAATGCTGTTCGACAACGCTGATGAGGAGTCATTGACCGCTTTAGGCAATGTAACCTCACCATCCTTAGCCGATGTGTTTGTCGGCATTATGTCACGGGAGGAATTAGCATGAATATTACAGCTATTCACGCAGGATTTAAGCGCGAAATTTGGGAGTTTAATAAAACCTTATTTTGGGTCCCAGTAATCCTTGCTGGCCTATTGATTTTGGCGCCCTTGCTGCAGCTATTGTTAATCCACGATTATCAATTCGCAAATATCCCATTTAATCTAGAGAAGATGGATGGGGTATCACATCCGGAGTTTTTCTCCAAGGTTGGTTTCGCCCTGACAACGGGCTTGTTTATGCCATTTTTGACAGTCGCATTTTTCATTCAGCTCTACTATTTTACGAACTGCTTGTTTGATGAACGCCGTGACCTATCGATTTATTTTTGGCGCTCACTACCCGTCTCTGATACGCAAACGGTATTGACTAAACTGGCAACCGGAATGTTCGTTGTACCGGGTGTATTTTGTCTAGCAGCGACAGCTGTCTATGCGCTTGCACTACTGGCGTTACTCGTCGTTAGCACGGTTCTTTCCGTTGGTTATGACATCTCTATATGGGCGATTTGGAGCGAGGCAAACTTAGTGACCAACTTGGTCATGGCTTGGCTAAACATTCTTCCATTTGCGATTTGGCTACTGCCAGTATATGCCTGGTTGATGTTGGCTTCAGCGTTTGCAAGCAGAGCACCGATACTTTGGGCAATACTGCCTGTGGTCATTGTGCTGATGGTCGAGTCATTCATTGTCGCGTACTTTCATTTAGATGAGCGCTTTTTTGCTGGGTTGTTGCTCGACTACTTTCAAGTAAGTCTAGATTTATTGCCTGAAGAATTAGCTCATGGAGAGCCAAGCAGCACTTCGCTATTCAGCATTTTTACGAATAAGATTTCCTTATTCGGAACTATTGTCGGTACCGTTTTTCTTGGTGCAACTCTGTGGCTCAGAAAGCATCGTTCAGAAGCGGCTTAGTCTCACGTTCGGATACTTGGCATTGCGCCAAGTATCCGCATCTGTTTGAAAAATCGGCAACTACTTTTAGCGTACTTCCGAAATGCTTGTAGGTTCAGTGAACTCCCCCTACACTTGAACTCCCAGATAAACGCAACCGCGACTGACTGTGAAATGGAAATGTAGAAACAGTCTTGCATGTGCAATTGCAAAAGAGCGATGTAGTTAAAATTGTTAAAGTTTATTCTAATTTTATTCGTTATGGTGACAGCTGGATTTAACCCAGTCTACGCCCAACAACAATCTGTCGACCGCTTTATTGCCGAGTCGCAAACGCCAACATACGATTGCCCGGCAAGCGAACTGGCTGGGCGTATCGATGCTTTTTTTCAAAACGCATCACTTACGCAGCAACAGCGTTATGCACTCACTGTAATGCAAACTCATGGACAGATTTGCGATGCGAAAAATGATATCGCTGAACAAACACTCAACGCTCTGTTGACGCGAGACGACGTTGACCGCTCAACCTTATACTATGCATCCGCTCTCTATCAGTTAGGCTTTATTTATGATGTGCGCGGCGACACGCGACGCTGTGAATACTATCAACGGGCTCAATCACTGGCCGAAAACATCTATACCGATGTCCATTTAAGTGCGTCTTTAGGGTTGATTACAGAATGCGAAGGCAATGAGGACGAAGGCGTAAGATTGGGTAAACTGTTTACGCTACTTGAGCGCTATTCAGTTGCCGAAGAGCCGGGAGCAGTTGCGCATATTCACAATAATATCGGTTTGTTATTTGGAACGCTCGGACAACACGTACTCGCTGCAGAGCAATATATAAAGGCGCATGAAATTGGCCTTGAAGTTTATACCGGCAGTAATCAACTCTCTATATTGATCAGCGCTATTACCTCGTTGATGGCCAGCGGTAATTTTGACCAAGCGAAAGAAACGATTGAAGAGTTCCGTCGCATTAACTACGGGGTAAACACCACTTTATCGAATTTTTGGTTACTGTTCGCTGAAGCTGGCTACTTCTATCGCACGGCGCAGTACGATGAACTGCGCGTGAGTATTGCGCAGTGGCAAGAAATGAAAAACGACATCAATAATGTGACGTACAGAAACTTATTTCGTTGGTATGCCGCTGTACTGTGTTTAGCTGACAAAGATAAAGCCTGTTTACAAACCTTTTTAGATGCCGAAGCGCAAACAAGCGACTCGTATAAAGCCTATGTTGGTCGCAATAAGGATTACCTTAAGTTTATTACTGACGTGCATTTTTTGTTAGGCAATTATCAGCAAGCACAGCAATCATATGAGCGTTTTGCCGACCAATTACTTGAATCTAGTCGCGCCGATCAAGCGTCTGCGAGAATTCTAGGCATTGCTAACCTATACAGCCAAATCAATAGCTTAGAAGCAAGCCTGGAGCGCTCCCAGCGCAATCGCGATCGTTTAGTTATTGCCGGTATTGCGGCAGCCATAGTTTCTTTATTGATTTTGGCTGCATTCCTTTATCACTGGCATATGACGCGCGAATCGATCGACCCAGTTACGCAGCTACTCAACAACCGCACAGCGTTACGCCGTATTGAGCGTATTGCTCCTCCATCGGAGGGGAAAACCAATGCATTAGCGATTTTTGACTTGGGGAACTTCCGTGAAGTCAATCGTCTGGTAGGCTCAACAAAAGCGGATTTAGTGTTAGAACAAATAGCCAATACACTCAGAGACGTTACGCGCGGTACTGATGTGGTTGGACGCTTTGCGCCTGAACAATTCATCTTGTGCTTACCAGATATTGAGGAGCAAACTGCTAAGAGCTTTTTTGAACGCATCCGTGAAGCTTTAGAGAATACTGACTTAGGTGAAGACGCCAATCAGTCTATATCAGTGCGTTCAGCGATTAGTATTTATATCGCGACTTCGGCGTTTGATGATCTCGATGAAATTCTCGACGATATGACGCGTTCGTTTGATATTTGAGTGCTAGCTTGAGGGTTCATCGAGTTCAAATAGTGGTGCCAGCGTAGCAGCTAGATCATCCACTGATTTTTGTTTCAGTAGTCGCTCGCATGCTTTGTGTAATTCTCTTTGATCCGACTTTTCGAGTTGTTCAACGCGTTGCTTAAAGTCCTCGGCGTTGATGTTTAAGGCACTGCGATTGGCGTGATTTAAGTTGGCTACTTGACGATATAGATGAATAAAGCGCCCCATCACAACATATGGAAAGTTGCGATTTTTAATCGGTCCCACAGTGGCCTGATAGCCGCCAATCGGTAATCCTTTGAGCTTCATTTCGAGTAATTTCGAAGAGCCAAACCACGCGCTGGAGGCACCGATCACACCACCACCGAAAGCGCCTAACATAAAACTGTGACCCGCAACGGCGACATCTAACGCAGCACCGCTGACAGCGCCCGCAATTGTAGCGGCATAGGTGAGCTGCTTTTTGTCGAGTCCCCAGATATACCATTCATCAATATCAAATAGCTCTGGTGGCAATTGCATCTTATCAAGCGATACCTGAGTCTGTTGATGGGCGTATATTTGTAATAACGCGGCGGATGCCTGCTCTTCACGATTCTTGACCCATTGTTTGAACTGCTTCTCGAGCATTGGTTTTACAGCTTCAGCCTGTTGCTTATTCAATACTCGTTGAGTGTGCTGGTGCGCGCAAAGCTCTTCTAACAACTCTACAAGTACTTTAATGGACTCATGCTGCTGTGCTTGCCGTGCGAGTTTAAGATCATTGATGATCGTCTCAATATTGGCCGACCACTGAGGGTTGAGGTGGGCAAAAGTAGCGAGTAATTCGGTATGTTTGTGAAATTCTGCTGCCAAAGGATTGAATACACGCACTGATTTGAAAAACTGGGCCAGTGCATTCTCCCACTCGGGGATACAATCCGTACTGTGAATCGGATTGATTAGGGCCATTGACGGTTGACCGGTCCAGCGCAGTATTTCCATTTCCGCTTCGTACTCACTGCCATAAGGGTGTGAGCCATCGACGACATACAAGATTGCTGCACCTGCTGCGATCGGACGTAACAATTCTACCTCGTCCTTATACATGTGCTGGCATTCGTCCGAAGCGATAAAGCGTTTGATGGTAGCTGCTCGCTCGCTTGCTGAATTGCAATGCTTTTGCAGCCATTGCAATACTTTGCGCGGACGTTGAAATCCCGGGGTGTCGATCAAGGCATAGCTGCCGTGAAGAGTTTCCACTAGATAGCTATGCGCCGTTTCAGTGGTGCCGCTCCGACTTGATATAGCAATATTGTCGTTGCGCGATAAGGTAGAAACGATAGAGGATTTTCCTTTATTCGGATGTCCGACGACAGCAAAGCGAGGGATGTTTTTTGCACTCATTGAACAATTCCTTGGGGCGCTAAATACAGCTGCCAGTTTGGTGCTTGAAGTGTAAATCGGCGCCATTCATCGAGGTATTGGGCGGGAATAGGCAGTGCCGCTTCATGTCGATAGTAAACCGGGCAAAGCACCCCGTGATTGAGGCGCATAAAGTCATGCAGCTCTCCGAGTGGGGGTTCCCATGCTTTGACAAGCACAACGACTGCGGTGTTGTAGCGTTGTTCTAGGTCGATGGCTTTAGCGTTTCCCAATCCCAAAGTCTTAGTTATCTCGAGAGGTAGGTTAGCGTAGTTGAGCAGTACATATTCGGTAGGTAAAACCTGAGTTGGCTCTGCTAAGTCCACAGTTGGTTCTGCCGCGTTCGACGGTGGTAACTTAGATTGCTGCTGGTGAGTAACGCGCCATTTGGCAAATTGAGTAGCCAGATACATGCGACCACAGGTTAACAATATACCTCTTAGTAAGAAGGCATAGGTTATCTGTGTGGCCAGAACAAACAACCACCATTGACCCACGACTTGAGCATTGGCCATGCTATTGAGTAGTCGAGAGTCGCGGGTTTGTTCGAGTAACGTCATAGTCGGCTGTGCTGATTCCCAGAACCACCAAGGAGCTGCCACAACTCGTAAAATGGGCAAAAGATCATCAGCGCTGAGCAGTGTGCTGCGCCATACAAAATTAATATCGGTGGTTAGCAGCAACACGATAAACGCCGCTAAAGACGCAATCGAATAGGCAAGTGCCGCAGCCTGACTTTGGACAAAATACCAAGGTTTGGAAAGCTGCTGGCGTTCTAACATGCGCATATTGGCGCGCTGAGAATTAGTCCAAATGGGTAGGGCCTTGACCAATTTTGCACTATTGATACCGTCGCGGCTGAGCAACCCAACGATTGAAAGCAATGCCCCGAAAAGTGGAACGGCAACAAAAATAAGCAATAAATAGAGTAGGTTAACACGACCGCTAGCATCCCCGTTCATAACGGCCAATGTCAGTAAAAAGCCAAGTGCTGCACTCAAAAAGAGGATTGGCTTAGAAATTTGCGTTGCTGTGTTTGTCACGTCTTTCCTAGACTATTTTGATTCTGGCTATTGAGTGTAACTAAAAGCGGTCAGTTTTGAAGGTTTTAATCGCGCTCAGATGTCGCTCAGCTGTAATAAGTTTGGCAACAAACTCAGATATATAATTCTTCGAACACAATCAGTGGCTGTTAAGCAGTCTAAGACCGATAAGGGCTTAGGCGGCTTACGCAACACACTAGCGTTTATTGTCTGGGTTATTGGGATGAACAAAAAAACGACAAATCTTGTTACGCTTTTGCTTATACACTCACGTGGCTTTTGTGAAATCCGTGCCTTAAGGTTAATGGCTTCTATCACTCAGACATTGAACCGCAGGAATCAAGCATGAAAACGCACTTCAAACGCACCGCTATAAGCCTTATTTGTACAGGGCTGTTAGCATTATCTGGTGGCACATTATTACAGGCTCAAGAGAGTCAATCTGGTATAAATGAGCAATACACATGGGACTTGACCGACTTCTATCCAAGCAAAGAAGCCTGGGAGGCTGAGCTAGCCAGATTGCGCAGTGAAGTCGATTCAATTGCAGCGTATAAGGGCAAGTTAGGTGATAATGCCAGCACGCTGTTAGCGGCTTTAGACGCAGGCTCTGCGTACCGCAAAGAATTACTCAGGGTCTGGACTTACGCATCTAACATTCGCAACACAAATTTGGGTGACCCCAACGGACAAGATATGGTCGGTCGTTTGCAGTCACTTGCGCAAGCCGCAGGTGCAGCATCCAGTTATATGGCACCAGAGCTCGTTGCATTAGGCGCAGAACGGATTGAAGCATTTATTGCTGAAGAGCCTAGTTTGCGTAAACACGCATTATTCTTACGCGATACTTTACGCCAGGGTAAACATGTTCTCTCACCAGAAACAGAGCAAGTCCTGTCGTTGATGGGTACTGCCTTATCAGCATCACAAGGTGCGCGCGACATGCTCGCCAATGCTGAAATTGAGTGGCCGCGGATCACGTTGAGCGATGGTCAAGAAGTGCACCTGACTAACGCGGGATACTCGCTGCACCGCGCAGATCCGGATCGTGAGGATCGGATTGCTGTATTTGATGCTTTCTGGGCGCGTTACAAAGATTTCGAAAGCACATTTGGTGTGACCTTGAACGGCGAAGTACAAGGCAATGTAGCAATGGCCAAAGCACGTAAATATGACAACACCTTACAGTACTTCTTGTCAGGCGATAACATCCCAGAAGAGGTTTACCGCACCTTGGTTAAGGTTACAAACGACCGTATCGGCGTGTTACACCGTTACTTCGAATTGCGTGCTCGTATGTTAGATATTGACGATTTGGGTTACCACGATATTTATCCCAACTTAGTCGAAACTGATTTGACCTTCCCAATCGACGAAACACGCGAGCACATGCTGGCATCAGTGCGTTTATTAGGTGAAGAGTTTTCGGATAAATTTGCCCGTGCCTCTGCCGACCGATGGATGCACGTGTACCCACAGCCTGGCAAGCGCTCGGGGGCGTATATGTCAGGTTCAGCTTATGATGTCCATCCTCTGATCCTTCTGAACCATCAAGACACCTACGGCAGTGCTTCGACCTATGCGCACGAGTGGGGCCATGCAATGCACCAAGTACTTACGAACGAAAACCAACCTTTTGAATTAGCCAATTTCTCCATCTTTACGACTGAGATCGCAGCAATCGCAAAAGAAATTTTACTCCAAGAGCACATGCTTGAGCAGGCACAAAGTGATGATGAGCGTTTGTTCTATTTGGGTTATGCCCTAGAGCAAATGCGCGGCACCTATTTCCGCCAAGTGATGTTCTCAGAGTTTGAGTTGGCGATACACGAGGAAGTAGAGAAAGGTCGTGCATTGACAGGTGCTCGAATGACGGAGATTTACGGAGAAATCTTAAAGCGCTATCACGGTCACGATGAAGGGGTGATGCAGATCACTGAGCGCGAAATGATTGAGTGGGCATATATCCCACACTTCTATTACAACTTTTACGTTTATCAGTATGCAACTTCAATTGCGGGTGCTGCGTATTTTGTTGATCAAATGAAATTAGGCGGTGATGACGCGGTTGATGTTTACTTAGATTTCCTCAAGGCGGGTGGCTCTGATTATCCAGTAGAAATCTTAAAAGGTGCCGGTCTCGATATGGCAAGTCCAGATCCCTACAATGCAGTTATTGACCGGATGGAGGTTGTAATGGACGAAATCGAGGCCATCTTAGATAAACGCAAATAAATCGATAATGGGTATTTGAATTCGAATGACTACTGATGCAAAGGCTAAACAAAGCATTAAAGTAAATAGTGTCAACGACATGGCTCGATTAGTCGACTATTCACTGATGGATACTTTACAGTGTGATCCGCAAGCCAGCGCTGATGGCGAGGAGCATAACCCCAGGCAAGTGTATAGTGGTCATTACGTACCCGTAAAACCAACACCTATTGGCGCAGCAAAATACGTCGCGCACAGCGCTACTTTGTTTGATGAGCTTGGTTTTGCGCAAAGTCTGGCAACAACCCCCGAGTTTGCGCAGCTCTTTACTGGCGACTTAAGTGATGTGCCCGCGCCAATTCGACCAATGGGATGGGCAACAGGTTATGCATTGTCGATTTATGGCACTGAGTACAACCAACAATGTCCGTTTCGCACTGGCAACGGTTACGGCGATGGCCGCGCGATCTCCGTGTTAGAGTTGGTCGCCAATGGCAAGCGTTGGGAAATGCAACTCAAAGGTGGTGGCCGAACGCCCTATTGTCGTGGCGCCGATGGTCGAGCTGTGTTGCGCTCGAGTGTGCGAGAGTTTCTCGCCCAAGAGTATATGCACGCATTAGGCATTCCAACATCGCGGTCATTGTGTTTGTTTGCCTCTACATCCGAGTTTGTTGAACGTCCTTGGTATTCTGAAAATGCATACTCTGAAGACCCAGATACCTTTGTTTCAAATCCAGTTGCAATAACGACTCGCGTGGCGCCTTCGTTTTTACGCGTTGGTCAATTGGAGTTATTCAGCCGCCGGGTGCGTAACAATGCACACGAATCGGCGCGCCATGAGTTGGAAGCGATTGTGGCTCATCTAATCGAACGAGAATATGCCGATGTTATTGACGCCACATTGGACTTCACACAACAGCTAATTGCACTTGCGCGCGAATATCGCAGCCGCCTGACCAAGTTGATGGCAAATTGGATCCGCGTGGGTTACTGCCAGGGTAACTTCAACAGCGACAATTGCGCTGGCGGCGGTTTTACTTTGGATTATGGTCCGTTTGGATTCTGTGAGCAGTTTGATCCGTTCTTTCAGCCTTGGACAGGTGGCGGTGACCACTTCTCATTTCTCAACCAGCCGTTTGCCGCCGAGTTAAACTTCGCAACTTTTTGCTCAACGCTGGAACCATTACTTTCCCCAGATGGCAAAGCAGAGCTTGAAGACATCCGCGGGGCTTTCTCTGCGGAAATGGAGTACGAGCTCAATACGATGTGGGCTGCCAAGCTGGGGCTTATCGAAGTCGAATCAGAGTTTGTCTTGCAATTGTTGAAAATAATGGCCAAGTCATCCGTCGATTACACAATGTTTTTCCGTGAACTGTCGTTCGTTCCCAATGCATTTGACACTTTACTGAAGTGTTTTTATCACCGCCCGAATGGCGAGCGCTTGGCGCAGTGGCAAGCGTGGTTTAAAACGTGGCGAGTGCGGATCGAGCATCAGGGGGATGTGGCTGGTATAGCTGCGCGAATGAAGGAAGTTAATCCTAAGTACACCTGGCGAGAGTGGTTGGTTGTACCCGCCTATCAACAGGCGGCTAGCGGTGACTACAGTCTAATTGCTGAGCTTCAACAAGTGTTTAGTGACCCTTATGGTGAGCAAACCGCAGAGATCGAAGCTAAGTATTACCAATTGAAGCCAGCTGAATTTTTTAATGCCGGCGGTGTGTCGCACTATAGCTGCTCCTCCTAAGTGCGTAATCCACACTCGTGGTCAGACGCAGCCTATCCCAATACCGGGGCGCAACTCATGCACTTCGTCGTGATTGTAGTCTCTACTCAATCGCACTCGGCCTTGTAGGCTGATAACAATGGCCCGTTCTAGCTTTGCTTGAGATTTACTGGGACAGAGTCTAAACGTGGCGGGTGTACTGGAAGCACCATCGCCATAGAACGCCACTATACGTTTCGGACCACTGATATCGATACCTGTGCGAGCTGGCATTGAACCATAAAGCAATTCCTCATTAGCATCTCGTTGTCGATTGTTGTTGCGATCGTGGAAGATAATTTTGGCCACACTCCAGTTGCTGTGGTCACAGTGAACAAAGTCTGCAGCGGGGCATAAAGATATCTGGCGTTGTGTATCGATGGCTAGATGCCGCGCCATGCGGATGGCATAGCTTAGCTCGTTGAGCTCGGCAATGGTGCGTTGGCGCTGAATAAATAGCGTGAGGTTAGGTGCAGCAGTAGTGACAACCACGGTCACTATGCACACGCTAATAAGTAACTCGATTAGGCTCACGCCAGCAGAGCTTAAACGTACCATCAGCCTTTTCATCACGTACCCATGTCGATTGTCATGGGTATCACGATAACCGCTGATATAAGCTTTTATAACTGCATCGAAGACGAGTTTACTCGGAGGTTTGCTCTCGACCCAGTAACGCCATGGCGGCTGATTTTGCTGACTTGCCACGGTATAGGACTTGATAGATTTGTTCGCTGATGGGCATTTCTACCCCCTCACGCTGCGCTAAAATGTGCACTTCTTCAGTGTTGCGATAACCTTCAACGACCTGACCAATACTGTCCATTGCTTCCTGCACAGAATGACCTTGACCGAGTGCGATACCAAAACGACGATTACGCGATTGATTATCAGTGCAGGTCAGCACCAAATCTCCTAAGCCAGCCATACCCATAAAAGTTTCTGGCTGTGCACCGAGTTTTACCCCCAGTCGCGTAAGCTCTGCCAGACCACGAGTGATCAATGCTGTGCGCGCGTTTGCGCCAAACCCCAAACCGTCTGCCAGTCCGGCACCAATTGCGATAACGTTTTTAACCGCGCCGCCTAATTGCACACCAATGAAATCATCGTTGCGATAGACGCGAAATGATTTGGGGCAGTGAAGCTTTGCCGCAAAATCTGTCGCAAGCTGTTCATCTGTTGCCGATAATGAAATAGCCGTTGGCAAACCGGCAACCATTTCCTTGGCAAAGGTCGGTCCCGAAAGAACGGCTAACGGCCGCTCTTGACCGAAGACATCGAATGCAACCTGGCGCAGAAGCCGCCCAGTACCTGGTTCAAGCCCTTTGGTTGCCCAAATGATACGGTGCTCGGGGGTCAGCAACGGTTGCATAGCTTCCAACGTTTGACGAAAGGCATGGCTGGGTACAACAACCAATATATCGCTTGCTGCAGCAAGTGCCTGTTTGAAATCTGCTTCGATATGCAGTGCCTCAGGGAACCTGGCTCCTGGCAAATAACGTTCATTTTGCCGTGCCTGCGCTAAGGCTTGCATATGGGCCGGGTCACGGCCCCATAGGTAGGTATCAATACCATTGCGGGCCAAACAGAACGCCAATGCCGTTCCGTAAGAACCGGCACCGAGAACCGTAACCGCAGATTGATTCATTAAGCGTTAGGAACCTGTGGTTGGTCACCTTGCGCTTGCTGTTCTTGTGCGCGTTTTTGCATGTAGGCTGCAAAAATTGCGTCAAAGTTAACCGGAGCCAAATTAAGCGGTGGGAATGTACCGCGATTTACCATGTTAGATACCGCTTCACGTGCATACGGGAAAAGTAGGTTCGGGCAGTATGCACCTAGCATGTGAGCCTTGTTTTGGTCGGGCATTTCACCAAAGGTAAATAAACCTGCCTGTTGAACTTCGCACAAAAATGCAGTTTCCTCGCCTAGCGATGCTGTTACTGTTACAGCGAGCACAACTTCGTACGTGGTATCGTTTACTTGGTTTGTGCGAGTGTCTAAATCAAGCTTGATTTCGGGCTTCCACTCTTTGGTAAATACGCCTGGAGAATTTGGCGTCTCAAAAGAGATGTCTTTAGTGTAGATGCGCTGAATATTGAATTGTGGCGCTTGATTTTGTTCAGCGGCTGCTGCACCGTTTGCTTGCTGTTCGTCTGCCATTTTACTGCCTGTATATAGTGTTTAAGATGCCGCTTGCAATAGCGGATCAAGTTTATCTTGTGAATCTAATGCGAACATGTCATCACAACCACCGATATGTTGGTCGTTAATAAAGATCTGCGGCACGGTGTAACCACCGTTGGCACGCTCGATCATTTCGTCGCGTAACTCAGGTTTTTGGTCTATGGGGTACTCAATAAAGTCAACGCCTTTGTCACTCAAGAGTGCTTTCGCACGGCGGCAATAGGGGCAATAACCTTTGGTGTATAACTCGACTTTACTCATGAAAAACTCCGAATCTTATTTGCTAACGGGTAGCCCAGCACCTGTCCAAGCGTTAACACCGCCTTTTAAAACAGAAACATTCGGGAACCCAGCTTTAGTTAACTGTAGTGCGGTCTTTCGCGCACTATTACCCATAGCACAAGCTACAATAATGGGTTTACCTTTGTGTTTTTCAAGCTTACTGAAATCTGCCTCACGGATTTCTTCGGGCTTCAATTGACGAGACCCTAAAATATGACCTTTTTTGAAGTCAGCAGGGGGACGAATATCCAAAACCAAGGCATCTTCTTTGTTGATCTGTAAAGTCGCTTCGTGAGTTCCCAGCTCTTTGACAGGCGAGAACGCACTATTGATATAACTGTAAACCAACATTATAGCGAGTATTACCCATGCACCTGAAAGGAACGGGTGGTTACCAGCGAATTCGATGACTTGTTGCATGAATGTTTGCCCTTTCTACCACTGCAAAAAATGAACGCAAAGTATATAGAAAATTCACAGTATTAAAAGCGATCAAAACACAATAGCGCTTCACTATGCCTTCTCGATCTAGGTTTAAACCATTCGTCATAGCAAATCTGTTTCATAAAGACCGCCGAACTGGTATTTTTCGTGCACAATATTTTGCTAAACGCTTTTGCGAATAATCACCATTGCTAATTTAAGCAACCTTGTTCGCGTATTATATATATGAGGAATCTATGAGTCAGTCAGCACCTGTGCGTAAAAAGACCTTGGCACTTTTAATCTTAGATGGTTGGGGCTATCGCGAAGATACCGATAACAATGCTATTGCACATGCCAATACGCCGAATCTAGACCGCTTGTATCAAGAGTTTCCAAATACCTTAATATCTGGCTCTGGCCTAGATGTTGGTTTGCCAGATGGGCAAATGGGCAATAGTGAAGTTGGACACGTGAACTTAGGTGCTGGCCGAGTGGTATACCAAGACTTTACCAAGGTGAGTAAGGCGATAGCTGATGGCGATTTTGACGACAACCCAGTGCTGACCGGCGGTATAGATAAAGCGGTCCAAGATGGTGCAGCAGTACACATTATGGGGCTTTTCTCGCCAGGCGGTGTGCACAGTCATGAAGATCACATTTTTGCCGCATTGAAATTGGCAGTCGCTCGCGGAGCGTCAAAGGTTTATTTGCATGCATTTTTAGATGGTCGTGACACTCCACCACGCAGCGCTAAGGCTAGCCTTGAGAAGGCCGATGCATTGTTTGTTGAACTGGGTACGGGTAAAACTGCCAGCTTAGTGGGCCGTTACTATGCAATGGACCGTGATAACCGTTGGGATCGCGTTGAGCAAGCGTATAATTTGTTGACCTTAGGCCAAGGTGATTACACCGTTAATTCAGCGGTAGAAGGTTTAGAAGCCGCTTACAGCCGTGACGAAGACGATGAATTCGTCAAACCAACAGTCATTGGCGAGAGTGTACCGATAGCAGATAATGACTGCGTGATCTTTATGAATTTCCGTGCTGACCGAGCACGTGAACTGAGTCGCGCTTTTATCGACAATCCATTTGACGGTTTTGAACGTCAAGTCATTCCAGCTCTAGGCGCATTTATCTCTTTGACCGAGTACGCTACCGATATCAAATCACAAGTCGCTTTCCCTTCAGAAGACTTAGTCAATGTAATGGGTGAGTGGTTGTCAAAAAATGATAAAACCCAGTTGCGTATCAGTGAAACTGAGAAATATGCGCATGTAACCTTTTTCTATAGTGGTGGCCGTGAAGATGAATTCAGTGGTGAGAAGCGCGTGCTGATCCCATCACCTGATGTAGCCACCTACGATTTGCAGCCAGAAATGAATTCAGTGAAGCTCACCGACGAGTTAGTGGCAGCGATCGAATCTGGCGAGTTTGATGTTATTGTCTGTAATTTCCCGAATGGTGACATGGTGGGGCACACGGGCAATTTTGATGCTGCAGTAAAAGCTTGTGAAGCAGTAGATGCTGCGATTGGCAGGATTGTAGCGGCGTTAGAGGCACACGGTGGAGAGTGTTTGATCACGGCTGACCACGGCAATGCCGAGCAAATGGTCGACCATCAATCGGGCCAAGCACATACCGCGCACACCAGCGAACCCGTGCCTTTCATTTACTTTGGGCGCGATGCAAAAATGCGCACGGGAGGGACCTTGAGCGATGTTGCACCTACCATGTTGTATCTAATGGGAATGGAACAACCTGCTGAAATGACAGGACAATCGATTGTGAGCTTGAATTAAGGTGTTAAGCACTTTTTTGTTGCGGCTAACTCAGCTAGACTGAGCCGTATAACTCGCATGGAAACAGTCGGTTAACTAGCCGTGTTAAGCAGCAGTGAATAAGCTAAAGAGCACCACGATATCATCCCAAAAAAGCGCCAGCCAGTTGAGGTTGTGCGCTTTATTTTTTGTGCCATCACTACTCATTAGCAGCCCCGTTGCAGCGCAACAAACTGAGCAAGAACTGGAACAGATCCAACAACAGATAGAGCAGACGCAGCAGCAGTTGCGTGAAAAGCAAGCACAAGCTAAGTCGATCGAACAGCAGTTGAAGCAAGCTGAAGTTGCAATTTCTGACACTACTCAAGCGTTAACGCGAACCCGCGCTTCACTGGCAACGAATCGGACGCGTCAAACCGAGTTGTTAGCCCAGCAAACTGAACTCGAAAGTAATATCGAACAGCAACAACAGGCACTTGCTGCGCAAATCAAAAGCGCTTACATGGCGGGTAATTATGATTACGCCAAGATCCTGTTAAACCAAGAAGACGCAGGCACGTTTGAGCGGGTATTGGCATATTATCAGTATGTCAGTAATGCGCGGCGAGATGCGATCGAAGCCTTTCGCGCGGATATCAAAAAGCTCGAGCAAGTTAAAACTGATATTACTGCAGTTATCACTGAACTAAACCAATTACTCGCCACCCAATCACAGCAGCAGGCGCGTTTAACTGAACAACAACAGCAACGAGAAACTGCGTTACAAGCCCTAAACCGTGGGATTCAAACCGATGCCGAGCGCGTAGAACAGTTACAGGCCAGCGCGGAGGCATTATTACAGGCGATTGAACAAGCCCGTATTGATGCTCAGCAACGACCCACGTCGTTTGATGGTCTAACTGATGTTAAAGGTCAATTAGCAATGCCTGCTGATGGGCGTTTTCGCCGTTTGTTTGGTGATCGTCGTCAAGGGCAAGTGCGCTGGACAGGCGTCATCATTGAAGGGAGTGAAGGCAGTCCAATCCGCGCTGTTCATCCGGGCCGTGTTTTGTATGCTGATTGGTTAAAAGGCTTCGGCCTAGTAACCATTGTTGATCACGGCGACGGTTACATGAGTGTCTATGGTCATTCCCAAGCATTGTTAACCCAGCCTGGGGATGTCGTAGTAGCCGGACAAACGATTGGCTTAGTTGGACGCAGTGGCGGTCAAGCGAGCCCTAACTTGTATTTCGAGATCCGCCACAAAGGCAAAGCGCTAAACCCCAGTGCTTGGCTCAAATGGCGTTAGTGCCTTATTAGCCATTTAAGATCTGACAAAACTTGCTGTAGGCAATATTTCGCCCACACACGATAACCGCCGTTTGCTTGTGCGCATATTCTTCACTCAGCGCGAGCGCACCGGCAATTGCAACAGCTGCAGCCCCTTCAATTATTTGCCGCTCGTGCTCGGCCATTTGACGAATGACGGTGGCGATTTGTTGTTCTGAAACGAATACCTGTCTGTCGATCACCTGTTGGCAAAGCTCGAAGGTCACAGCTCCAGGCTCAACATTACCTGCCGTACCATCAGAGAGTGTTGGTTTTTCATCTACGTTAATGATACCGCCGTGCTGCAAACATTTTGCCATCGCCGGAGCGACTTCTGGCCAACAGCCAATAACATCAATGTGTGGATGTTCGGCTTTTAAGTAGCTACCGATACCGCCGATCATACCGCCACCACCGACAGCCACGAAAACGGCATCAAGATCGGGCAGTTGCTCAAGTAATTCAACGGCGATGGTCCCTTGTCCGGCGATAACTTCGGCATCATTATACGGCGATATATAAGTTAACCCCTGTGCCCTTGCCGTAGCTAAAGCCTGCATTTCAGCTTCTAAACAGTCACCATCGACGGTAATGACATTGGCACCTAAACGGGATATTTGCGCTAACTTAAATTCACTGGCAGTTGCTGGCACGTATACCGATGCTTCAATGTTTAATTGTGCGGCAGCAAAGGCACACGCCATACCGTGATTGCCTGAACTGGCGGTTACTATGCCTGCTTGCTGTTCAGAGGCTGAAAGACTCAGTAGTTTGTGCAGCGCGCCGCGATATTTAAATGAGCCAGTATGCTGCATATGTTCGTGTTTTAGGTAAATGTGGCCATGATGCCCGGCACTGAAAAACGGCGAAAACTCTACAGCAGTTTGGTAAGGCGGACATTGGCTCTGACCGAGTATCTGTGCCGCTGACGTAACTTTATCGTGCCATTGTTTGAGCGTAAGTGACATTAACTGTTCCGATAACTTGGAAGATTTATATACAGGCTACCATGGCAATTAATACGTATAAATCGAAAACAATACTGACTCAACTCGCAATTGCTAACAGGCATTGATATTCTTTGAGCCGATGGAGGGCACTTGTGCGATTTTTGACTTTACTTACACTACTGACGGTAGCATTAACGGCATTGGCTGATGGTGATTTGGATCACGCTGCTGTGCTACCCAAAGTCGCAATCGTCATTGATGATATGGGATATCGTCAGTCGGATAGTCACGCATTTTCGTTGCCAACCCATGTCACGTTTGCGATTTTGCCGCACACTCTCCAGTCTAAAAAATTCTCTGAACAAGCCTATCAAGAAGGTCGCACCGTGATTTTACACTTGCCGATGGAAACGCAGCGGCCGCGCAATCTAGGTGAGGGGGCATTGGTAGATAGCATGGATCGACAAATGATGGTCGATACCTTCAACCAAGCGTTAGCCACTGTGCCGCATGCGCAAGGTGTGAACAATCACATGGGCAGTAAATTGACACAGCTGACACTGCCGATGACTATTCTGATGCAAACCTTACAAGACCAAGACCTCTTCTTTATGGATAGTCGGACTACTCGCTACAGTAAGGCATTTCGGATCGCTAATCAGACCGGTGTCCCGGCCGTACAACGGCGAGTATTTCTCGATCACGAAATAACGGAAGCGTTTATTGATGAGCAATTTGATCGCTTGATCCGGCTAGCGCATAAATACGGCCATGCAATTGGCATTGGCCATCCACACCCGCTAACAGTAGAACGGTTAAATGCGCGTTTACAACAACACTACAATGTCGAATTTGTTAGTTTGGCGAAGTTAGTGGCAACACTTCACCCAAATGCTGGGCTTGGCCTACGCTTTGCGCACAGTGAGCAAAAGACTGATACAGAGCGTTCGGCTCCGCAGCGCGAAAACGTCGCTATCGACGATGCCAGCAAAGTTGTTACTACACTCTCACCGTCCAATTAAGCCTTGCGTTTGTCAAGATACGCTTGCGCTTTTCCAGGGTGATTACAAAACACGGCGTCTACGCCGATTTGCTGCAACCAAATAAGGTCTGCTGACTCGTCAACAGTGTATACCGCCACTTTGAGTCCACGTTTATGCGCATCGCTGACAATCGCCAGGTCTACCACATCAGCATCGATGTTAAACCACTGGCATCCCATTCTTGCTGCCTGCTCTGCTCGATTAAGCAGATATGAGGCGGTTAACCAGCCTCGCGTGTAATGTGCTGCAATCTGATGAATTTCATCGAGATAACCGTGATGAAATGAAGAGATCAAAAGCTGTGTAGGCGCAATGTTTGCCGCTTTGCAATGTTGAACCAGATAATCACAGAAATGGCGCATATTCGGTATGGATTTAAGTTCAAGATTCAGTAAGTGATTGCGCCAGTCAAGCGTGAGTACTTGCGCCAAAGTGGGAATATATTGGGTTTCGCTGTTGTGCTCACCGACCGGAGTATCTAACAATTCAGCCAATGACATTTGGTCTAGTCGTTTTGCCAGGCCAGCGGTGCGGGTTAACCAGCGGTCGTGAATAAGTATGTATTCATCTTCACAGGCGAAAACGTCAACTTCAACACCGCATATAGGTAATTTAAGTGCCAGCTGAATCGCAGCTAAGGTATTTTCGGGGGCTTCACCACTGACTCCCCGATGGGCAAACACTTGCATTACGCGCTCCTAAATTGTACTTAACTTTCTACTGCTGGCTGACGTTGATGTGCATTAATCGTTTCGTACACAGATGCAGAAATAACCAAAAGGCCACCAAACAACGTTGTCCATGTAGGATTTTCGTTCAATACAATAATAGCCAGTATTACGCCGTACAAGGGCTGCATACAAGCAATTAACGAAAACGTCTTAGCGCGAAGATACTGTAAACTCGTCGCCACCAAAGCATGAGGTACAGCGGTAAACAAGGTGCCGAGCACTATCATTTGTAGCCACATGGTATGGGTTGATGCAAAAAATTCCGGCGAAACAAACAGCAGTAAGCATACACATACCACTAATATTTGGTATGCCATGGCCTTTGCGCCACCGTAATGGGCGAAATGTTTGCGATGCAGAATGTTTCTTATTGCGTATAAGATTGCTGACGCGACACCAATGAGCACACCTAAGGTCACGTCATTCTCAACACTAGTGTCAGGCACAATTAAATAGATGCCAAACAACACGACCAGAGCACTGACCACATCTTGCCAAGCGAGGGAAAAGCGCTCGAAAAAAGGCTCGATTAACACGGTGATCACCGGAAAGGTAAATAAAGCGATCATCCCTACTGACACTCCCGCGTATTGCATCGCGGCAAAATAACTGGTCCAGTGAGCGGCCATCAAGGCACCCAAGCCAATTGCGATGAAGTAACAACGGCGTGATTGCAGTTTTAGGCTGGATTGCGTCAGGCCAATAAATACGAACAATAAAATACAGGCGAACAAAGAGCGACCGAAGGTAATGTCGATAGCATTGAGCGGTATTATATTGGAGAACAACGAGGCGGCGCTGAGCAAGATAACCGTTAAGTGCAGCGATATTAAGCTGCGTTTAACCGGATCCATAAGTGCGCTTAGGCCTCAGCGTCAGTGGTCGATGCTTGCTGTTCTAAAACTGAGGCGAATGGCGTGCCCAAACGCGTGACGTCACCAGGCTGCATACTTTCAAGCGCAACCCGATTAGGTTCAAAACAGGCCACGATGGTAGAGCCGAGTTTAAATAAACCCATCTCCATTCCTTTTTGCAGCGTAACCGCATTTTCACCGGTTGTGTCATACTGCCAATGCACTACGTTCGGTCCAGCTGGTGGCGTAACGGTTCCCGCCCAGACAGTCGCAATACTTGCAACGATGGTGGCGCCAACCAATACAATGGCCATCTTGCCAACGTCAGTATCGAAAATAGCGACAACGCGCTCATTACGCGCAAACAAGCCGGGCACATTTTCAGCTGTTAGCGGATTGACTGAAAACAAATCGCCGGGCACGTAGACCATATCGGTAAGCACACCATCGATTGGCATGTGAATGCGGTGGTAATCGCGCGGTGATAAATAAATCGTAGCAAAGTCACCGTTCTTGAATGGTTGTGCAATTGAAGGGTCACCACCAAGTAACGCGGTCAAACTGTATTCATGGCCCTTGGCTTGAAAAATGGCATCGTCTTTGATTGGGCCGCATTGACTAACGGCTCCGTCTACTGCGTGCACTAACACGTTTTCATCAGCCACTATTGGGCGAGCACCTGACTTTAACTCACGGGTGAAGAAGTCATTAAAGGTCTTGTAGCTCTCTGGATCCGGATTTGCAGCCTCGCTCATATCCACATTGAACTGTTTGATAAACAGCTTAATCAGACCTGTTGTTAATGAGCCTGCCTGCGCTGCAGCTAAGCCGCCAACCAAGCGCGAGATTAAATGCTTGGGCAAGACATACTGTAAATTCACTTTAAGCCAATTGATCACAAAAGAAACTCCAAAACAATAACGCGCGAATTGTACACCATTTTGCTCTTCGCACGTGAACTTAAGTGTTATGAGTCAGTCTTGTTGGCTATATCGACTGTGTTTGTTTGGGCAATAGACATTATGTTCAAGGCAAAATGCCCTGGGGTTTTATCCGCCAGCATAAAACCCAGTTGCTGAACATCCTCAAATGCTAATGGCGCTGCATTGGTCACGATGCGACCACGCCACTGCGGTGTGAAGTCTTTCGTTGTGAACTGCACAACAGTGGTGGCTTCGGGAGGCGTGGCAAAGGTTGCTACGTAAGCCACTCCATCGAGTTGCCGATTGGTACGCAGTCGAAACTGGTAGGTGCGTCCATCACCTTGGACGGTAAGCTCGATAGCTTTGTTACTACTTAACCCAAGCGGTTCGGGGATACGACGTATAGAGGCAAATCCACCGTTGTTTTCGAGCGATAACAAACCGCTGAAGCGCGTACCCGTTGGTGTTGGTTCGATATGCGCTACTGAGCGCCCTCCCATAACGGTATCATTGATGATAACCCAATTATCTAACTCGGTTGGGTCGGTAAAGGTGATGACTGCTGTTTTTGCCATGGTGATTCCGCTGACGCCTAAAAGCACTATAACTTGTGCGCTCCGCACGACCATTCGTGTGGTTAAGAGCGCGTCATAAAAACTGGCTTTAAGGCCCATAAAAGTATGCCTTTGAAACGACTAATAGGCATTTATAAGAGCTAATCGATGACTTCGATCAAGATTTCGGGGCAGTTTCGGCGTGGCTGGGACGATTTTCATCGAGGCTGGCGATAATGCGATGATAGCTGTCAAATCTGGCTTGCGTTATCTTACCGTCTTCAACCGCTTGACGAATAATACAACCGGGGTCGTTCAGGTGTTTGCAGTCGCGAAATTTACAACCGCCAAGGTAATCGCGAAATTCAACAAAGCCCCGGGTGATCTGTTCGACAGGAATATGCCACAGGCCAAACTCACGAACACCGGGAGAATCAATCAAATCACCCCCCGATGGGAAATGCAGCAGCTTGGCTGTGGTGGTTGTGTGTTGCCCAAGGCCAGATGTATCTGAAATGGCACCCGTAAGCTCATCAGCGTCGGGTAGCAGTACATTGATAATACTGGACTTGCCGACCCCACTTTGACCGACAAACACACTCACTTTGTTATTGAGTACAGCTTGAAGTGGCAGCATGCCAGTTTCGGTTTTACAGCTGGTATAAACCACGGGATAGCCTAAATCGCGGTAAACCTGAAGTTCAGTCTCAACTGTTTGACGCTCTTCATCGGTTAACAAATCAATCTTATTGATGACAATTACCGCTGGTATTCCCGTTTCTTCACAGGCAACTAAATAGCGGTCGATAATATGGGTTGAAAGGTCGGGCCGAATTGAGCTGACGACGATAATTTGGTCAATGTTTGCTGCGATGGGTTTGATACCATCGTAAAAATCAGGACGTGACAAAAGTGACTGCCGGTCATGCACCAGTTCAATCACACCTTCCATACCACCAGAACTGTCTTGCTCTGTACTGATCTCGACGCGGTCACCGCAGACTATCGAGTCGATTGAACGACGAATATGGCAGCGCAGCGTTTGCTCGCGCTCAATCTCTACATCTGCATGCTGTCCGAAACGACCAGTAACCGTACCTGCAAGCCAATTCTGCGAGTCTGTGGCAGCAACTTCTTGTGAGTCGTTGCGCTGGTCTATACGTCGTTGGCGATTGGCTTTGATCCGACGTTTTTGCTGTTGGGTAAGGTGGCGCTTCTTCTTCACTCGTCAATATTCGTTGGCTGATTAGCCCTTACATGTTAACGTTTGCAGCGATTAGATACCACGCTATTTTTAGGTGGCAGTATTACTGTAAGGGTGACGGTGCATATGAATGATCAAAACTTAGTTTGGATAGATATGGAAATGACCGGCCTAGATCCGGACACATGTGTTGTGTTGGAGATTGCCACTATTGTTACTGATCCACAGCTAAACATTATTGCTGAGGGACCGGTAATTGCGGTGCATCAACCTGACAGTGTATTGGATAATATGGACCCTTGGTGTATCGATACGCACGGTAAGACTGGACTCACTGAGCGCTGTCGCGCGAGCACTGTAGACGAGGCCGCAGCAGCACAGCAAACCATTGCTTTTCTGCAGCAATATGTGGGCAAGGGGAAATCACCTTTGTGTGGCAATACGATCGGTCAAGACCGCCGTTTTATGGTTAAGTACATGCCAGAGCTCGAGGATTATTTTCATTATCGCAGCGTCGATGTCAGTTCAATCAAAGAGCTTGTCGCGCGCTGGAAACCTGAAGTGCTAGATGGCTTCAAGAAAAAAAATGTGCACTTGGCATTAGATGACATTCGCGAGTCAATTGCTGAGCTGCAGTATTATCGAGAGCACGTTTTTTCAATCTAATTTGCTTGCAATTTGTCCATTCAAACTAAAAATTTTGCCGAAGATGATTTTTTTTGCAAAATTCGGTTGCGTTGCAGCAATATTTTTGTAAAATGCGCACCTCTTCGAAAGAAGACACCTCTTTAAGCGGGAATAGCTCAGTTGGTAGAGCACAACCTTGCCAAGGTTGGGGTCGCGAGTTCGAGTCTCGTTTCCCGCTCCAAATTTCTATCTCTAGAATTTCAAATTAATCAATTTTGTTGCTAGCGACCCTGTGGGCCGCGACCGGAAGCCGGGTAGTGCTCTGCTCGAATAGGCTAGCTTGCCTTTCTAAGGTATGAGTTTTAATCGGTCGAAAACAGACGCATCGATATAACCTCGATTTTTATCGCCTTCGACAGCTTCAATAGGGTGTGAGCCGATAAAGTTCTCCCGATGTTTACTGCCATCATTATCACAGTAGGCCAGCATAAAGCCCATCTCTTTGTTAGCACTTAGTGCTATGGGTTGGGTTGGGCGCTTGTGATGAAAGTCATCGGCGTAGATGTTGATCTTGAGCTCCCACGTGATCATGAATGGCGCTGATGCAGCACGAAGCCACTGACTGTCGATATGATCATTTAACACTATTGGTGTTCCGCCTCCTTGTTCATCAGGGCCGATATCAGAGACCTGATTATCTAATCCCACATGATAGGCAAATGCATTGTAATCATTCAGATGGATACCACCTGACGCATCGGCATCGATAAAAATTTCCAGACAGTCGTCATCCCAATAGGCGATTTTAGGATCTGGGTTTTGGTCAAACAGCACATCGTCTTGAATTTCAGCGAGTAGATATAAGGCATTCTCATCCCAAGCCAGTTTGTAGCGACCGGAAAAATCGCTCTTCGCTGGTAAATCACCAATGATAGGGAAATCGATAGGATACCAAGAGGCATTTTGCCATACAGTGTCAGTGCCACTGCCATCGATAGTCGGAGCGGTCTTTGCAAATATGGCTTCATCTGCATTTGCTTGTACACAGAGTAAGCCAATACTCACTACCAGACCTGCTTTATGCCATGCTCTTTGCATTTACTCCTCCTCCAATTGACTTATTGATACACACTTCAGAATCTTGAGTGCTTAGGCTGCGTACGAAACTATCATAATGGTATTTTCATGCCCCGCGAAGAGTTGTTGCATTCTTTCTGACTTTTAGTTAGCGTCAACTGGTCAAACCAGAGGTCGTATTTATGTCTAGTTCCAACCCCCTTCGTCAATTTGTTATCAAGGTCAATCGGTACCCAAGTTGGTTGAGCCGTCGTCTACTTACATGGTTATTTCGCAGTAAAGTGAAATTAGTGGGCACGGTCGGTCTCGAAATTCTCAAGACGGATCTCAAGTCAGTGGTATTTCGGCAAAAAAATCGCAAAAAAGTCCAAAACCACATTGGTAGTGTTCATGCTGCAGGGATGGCGCTGTTAGCTGAATCTGCAACGGGATTTATCGTGGGCGTTAACTTGCCAGGCGACAAGTTACCGCTGATGAAAAGTATGAATCTAAAGTATGTGAAGCGTGCCTCTGGTGACATGCAAGCGGTCGCAGAATTATCTGATGAACAACTAGCGATGTTACAGCGTGATGAGAAAGGCGAGGTGACAGTCAAAGTAACCGTCACTGATGCTGCTAATATAGAGCCGGTTGTTTGTGAAATGATTTGGGCGTGGATACCAAAAAATCAGAAAAAATAATAGCTTAGCGCTGTCACACAAAATTCATCAAAAAGTTGTTTGACAGCGCGCGATTTTAGCCCTAAAACACAAGCTGATGACATAGTCCTTCACTCTTTTTTTAGGATGGTAATTGTTATGGCGAATACAACTCGACTTGATTTGCTAAAGCGCATGTTCAGCGACCCCAAGAACTACCCTTACGGATTTTCTCGCTCCGGTGATTTTTCTATCAACGAAAGTAAAGCTCTTTCCCAGTATGGGTGCTTAATGGCGGCTTTAGTCGATGGCAAGATTGAACCGGAAACGGATGAAGATCACGAATTTTTAAAAGCGGCGTACGGTCAGCAAGAGCCTAAGACGGCGATTGAGAAGGCATGGGTCAGATACCAACGTCGGATCAACCGGCCTAAAACCGGCAGTATTTACGGTTCAAGTAAAGTGTCTAGCAATGATGACGATGACGATAGCGTGACCGACATCGAAGATTCCGACATTATTACTGATGATGTTTAAGCGGATGAAAATTTCGTTTAATTGTAAATAATATGTAAATTCATCCCAAAATGCCGAGGTTTGCTCGGCATTATTAGGATGCTCATCCTAAAATATCCCTATATTGGGATATGTGTCTCACTTTTATCTAAATATCGGTTTTATTGCTCCGATGCTGTCGGTATAGTCCTTGAAACACGCTAGGTCAAAAGACCCAAAACGCAGTGTGTTATGAACAATCGTAGGAGTAATAACTGTGAAAATGATGTCAGGCGCAGCCATGGTGGTTGAGGCGCTTAAAGATGTAGGAGTTACCCATGTTTTCGGCTACCCTGGAGGTGCCGTACTCGACATTTATGATGCGCTATTCGCGCAAGATCATGTCAAGCATGTCCTCGTCCGTCATGAACAAGCTGCTGCACATATGGCTGATGGTTATGCTCGCTCAACCGGCAAAACGGGCACTGTCTTAGTAACATCTGGTCCCGGCGCAACAAATACGCTGACCGGTATCGCGACAGCCTACATGGACAGCATTCCAATGGTTGTATTGTCAGGTCAGGTGCCATCGATGCACATTGGTGAAGACGCATTCCAAGAGACTGACATGGTGGGCTGTTCACGCCCTGTGGTTAAGCACAGCTTTTTGGTCAAGCGCACCGAAGATATTCCTATGGCAATTGCCAAAGCTTATTACATTGCAAACTCTGGTCGACCTGGACCAGTCGTTGTAGATTTGCCTAAAGATTTGGTTAACGTCCTTGAAGAACATCCTTATGTCTTTCCTGATGACGTGTCGATGCGTTCGTATAACCCGACCGAAAAAGGACATAGTCGTCAAATTAAAAAAGCGGTCGCGGCGATAGTCAAAGCCCAGCGTCCGGTAATGTATGTTGGCGGTGGAGCGATAAATGCCGATGCGGCCGAGCAAGTGACGCAATTGGCCGAATTACTCAATGCGCCAGTTACTTGTACCTTGATGGGGCTGGGCGCTTTTTCAGGTGTTCACGAGCAGTCGCTGGGCATGCTTGGTATGCACGGTACGCTTGAGGCTAACAAAGCCATGCATAATTCCGATTGCATTATTGCCTTAGGGGCTCGATTTGATGACCGTGTGACCAATAACGTCGATAAGTTTTGTCCGCATGCGAACATCATTCATGTTGATATTGATCCTGCATCGATTTCAAAAACAGTCAATGCGCATATTCCTGTCGTGGGTTCAGTCAACAAAGTGTGTGAGCAGTTTTTGGCTGAGCTAGACAAACACGACTTGTCTGACCAAACCAATAAACTCGCTGACTGGTGGGAACAAATCCAGCAATGGCGCGCGCGTCAATGCCTTAAGTATCAAGACGCCAGTGATGTGATCAAGCCACAAAAAGTGGTTGAGGCGGTATACAAGCATACTAATGGTGAGGCATTCGTTAGCTCGGATGTTGGTCAACACCAGATGTTTGCTGCACTTTACTATCCCTTTGCAAAACCACGTCAATGGATAAACAGCGGCGGCTTGGGCACTATGGGTTTTGGTTTGCCAGCCGCTATGGGGGTGCAGTTTGCTCATCCTGAAGCTACGTCTGTGGTTATCACTGGGGATGGTAGTATTCAAATGAACATTCAGGAATTATCGACCTGTTTACAGTACAACTTACCCATCAAAATCATTTCGCTTAACAACCGCGCCTTGGGAATGGTCCGCCAATGGCAGGATATGATCTACAAGGGGCGCCACTCTCACAGTTATATGGACTCAATGCCCGATTTCGTTGCTTTGGCTGAGGCGTACGGTCATGTAGGGATCAAGGTCGACCAATTATCTGATTTAGATGATGCGATGGCCGAGTGCTTTGCGCTCAAGGACCGATTGGTATTTATGGATATCGCTGTTGATCAAAATGAACATGTTTATCCAATGCAGATCAAATGGGGCGCAATGGATGACATGCGTTTAAGTAAGACGGAGCGTACATAATGAAGCGGATTATATCAGTACTAATGGAAAACGCGCCGGGTGCACTTTCGCGAATTGTGGGGGTGTTCTCTCAGCGCGGTTATAATGTTGATTCATTGTGTGTTGCCCCAACAGACGACCCAAGTCTATCGCGTCTTACAATCATCACTCACGGTGACGATAAGGTCATTGAGCAAATAACCAAGCAAGTGAATAAACTCATCGATGTGCTTAAGGTTGTCGATTTAACTGAAGGCTCACATGTTGAGCGCGAATTAATGCTCATCAAAGTGGCGACACGCACTGAATTGGCGCGTGCCGAAGTTAAGCGCAACGTCGATATTTTCCGTGCGCGCATCGTTGATGTGCACGCGTCGAACTACACCATTGAAATTACCGGAACCAGTGACAAACTCGATGCGTTTGCTACAACCTTGGCACAAAACACCGATATTATTGAGTCGTCTCGTACAGGGGTTTGTGGATTAGCGCGCGGTGAAAAGGCCTTGCGTCCTTAAATCTTACCGTAAAAGACTTCAAGTCGCAGGGCGACGCCGAAAGACGGCTTGAAGTCTTCCTCCTTAAGCCATAGCACGAAAGGCTCAACTTCATAATACAGCCATTCACGCGTGGGGTTTGTGCGCCATCTAGCACTTAAAAACACTTGTTCGGTATGCATGTTGGGGCGTGATAAACCTTCAACAAAGAGGGTATAGATGTAAGCACTGGTGTCGCTAACTTGGCTCAAATACTGGGCTTCATGTCGCCAGCGCCAATCGTTAGTATTATCGCGATAGTAATAGCGGTTGTTTAATCGAGCCAACGAGTGCTCCGATAGAAGGTGTTGGTAACTCAGGCCTAATTCACCGCCGAGTTGATCACGGCTGTAATAATAAATTTCGGCGTCGTAAAAGATACCCATTTCGGCATTAAAATCGTGGCTATCTCGATAGCGACTTTTGACAAACACCTGATCCCGTCGACCGGCGCCAATACGATGGGATAATTTTGCATCAGGGCTGTGCCGAAAACGCAAAGCTAGCGTGGCTTGATCTCGCCTGCCTAACTGGTCATTACGCGTCGCTTTCACGCTGTTTTCTTGCAGATCATCTTCATCGTCGGTAAGGAGCAAATCGACGCGGTTTTTTAATGCGGGTAGGCGCACGCGAATGCGAAAGCGTAAATCCATTTCGGCAAAGTCCCGAGAGCGAGGTTCCCATCCCAGCCTGACGCGCCCAGATGCTGTGGCGTCTTCATGCGAGCTATCACCTGACAGCGCGAAAAAGTTATCGATACTGCGCGCGGTATTGTTCATGGCATCTTCAAAGTTCATATGCCATTGATCAAACCATTGTGGTTCATGGATCGGAACAGGTTGTGGCACAGCCAACTCCGACTCATTGTCTTGAGCGTCATTTGCTTGTGCTGTCAACGGTACCATCGCGCCGCAAAGCACCAGTACCTTGAGTCCATTTAATACATACGCGTAGTAGGGTGTAATAGCGTTCTCCTTATCGCTGATTGATGACTTTTTATCAACCTGTATACCTATAATGACAAATCTTCATAGCATTGAATAGCTACGTTGTGACACAATGTAGGATATGCATTTCTAATACCAGAAAAGGTGAAAAATGGGTGGCATAAGTCTTTGGCAGTTGCTGATTGTTTTATTGATTGTCGTTCTATTGTTCGGTACTAAGAAACTCCGTGGAATGGGCGGTGATTTGGGCTCCGCGGTTAAAGGCTTCAAAAAGGCTGTAAGTGATAAAGACGCCGACTTTGAAGAACAAAAGAAGGTAGAAGCCGCTGACTCGGAACCAACTGCGCAGTCCGAAACAAAAAAAACGGATAAATCCGACGCGTAATCTTTATGTTTGATATTGGTTTTTGGGAGCTACTGGTCATTGGTGTTATGGCACTTTTGGTGCTTGGGCCAGAACGATTGCCCGGAGCGATCCGCTCGACCGCGCGCACGATCCGTCGGGTAAAAAATATCGCCGGCGGTTTTAAAGCAGAAATCGACGAGCAACTTCGTATCCATGAGCTACATGAAAATTTGAAAAAGGCTGAAGCGATGAGTATGCACAATTTGTCGCCAGAGCTACAGAAAACGGTTGATGAGCTTAAAGCGGCGGCAGCGTCAGTGCAGCAGCCGTATAAGAAAAACACAGAATCCGAGGGAACGCCTGAAAATACCATTGCTGACCCTGCTATCGCTAATAAGTCAAAACCTGATGACAGCACCAGAGAATAACTTCATCTCACATCTGATCGAGCTTCGCAGCCGTATTTTACGCGCTATTGTAAGCGTCTTAGTGGTCTTTTTGTGCTTAGCTTATTTTGCTCAAGACCTCTACCATTTGCTCGCTATGCCCTTGTTGGCAACGATGCCTGAAGGCTCAAACATGATCGCAACCGACGTTGCTGCGCCATTTTTTGCCCCGTTTAAGTTAACCCTCGTATTATCGTTTTTTATTGCAATTCCCTACGTGCTTTATCAGATTTGGGGATTTGTAGCACCGGGCTTGTACAAGAATGAGAAAAATATGGTAGCGCCGTTACTTTTCTCTAGTACTCTGTTGTTTTACGCAGGGATGGCCTTTGCCTATTTTGTAGTTTTCCCATTAGCTTTCGCGTTTTTTAATAGCCTGGAATTGGAAGGTGTGCTTGTCAGTACCGATATCACCAGTTACTTAAATTTCGTGCTCAAGATATTTTTTGCGTTTGGGTTGGCATTTGAGATCCCCGTTGCAATTATTTTGCTGTGCTGGACCGGTGCAACGAATGCCGATTCACTGCGCGCTAAGCGACCTTATGTCATTGTCGGTGTATTTGTCGTTGGTATGTTGTTAACACCGCCCGATGTGATCTCACAAACATTATTAGCACTACCAATGTGGCTTCTATTTGAACTTGGCGTCATAATCGGTGGTCTATATTCTTCGAAAAAACAACAACAGGAATCTTCATGAAATTCAGTATTATTCGTGATGCTGCGCTAATCACCGTGTTTTCACTTAGCATAGCAGCTACTGCTAACGCTCAGCAGAGTATCGAAGAAGCCATTAGCCAATGCAGTAAGGAAACTAATAGCTTGCAGCGCTTGGTATGTTTTGACCGCCTGGCAAAAACGGTAAGAGAATACACGGGGGCGCAACAACAGTTGCCAACGGTGTCCCGTCAACCAGCGGTTGTAAGGCCATCGACCCCCGCAGCGAGTGTTGCCGCTCCAGAGGTACAACAGCAAGTTCAACAGCAAGCAGAGGTGGCAACGCGAAATGCACCGACTGCTGAGGAAGAGTTTGGCCTAGAGCATAAGCGCGATACCGATGCGATGATTAGCAAGCTGTACGCGCAAATCAGTTCTATTTCGACCAATCAGCGTCGCAAGCGCACGGTAACTCTAGATAATGGTCAACAATGGCAACAGCAAGATGGCAGTACGCTGAAGATCTCGGTTGGCGATACGATCTACATCGAGCGCGGTGTTCTTGGTGCATTCTATATGAGTACTGATGACGTTAACAAACGTATGAAGGTTAAACGAGTTAATTAGGTGCGATGGTTTGATGCAGGTGTAAATCAATTTGATCAACGTCTGCCTATTGAGCAAACACTGACCGCAGCTGAGCGCGCAGGCGTGACTCGGCTTTGTGTCATTGCCACCGAGGAGTCCGAGTGGTCATCATCTTTGGCTTGGCAAAACCAATACCCAGAGCAAATATGTTGTACCCTTGGTGTTCACCCGCACAATGCTGATAATGTTAGTTCAGATTGGGTGTCTAAGCTCACTACACTCGCTTCGCAAAGCAATGTTGCCGCTATTGGCGAATGTGGGCTTGATTACAACCGCATGTTCTCAACCCGTGATAATCAGTTGCAAGTATTTGAGCATCAGTTGAATGTCGCCACACAGTTACAGTTACCCGTCTATTTACACGAACGCGATGCGTTTCCCGATCAATACGCGTTACTCAATCAGTATGTTGGTGATTTAAACGGTGGTCTTGTGCACTGCTTTACGTCACATACAGAGCATTTAAAAGCATACTTGGAGCTCGGTTTTTATATCGGTATCACAGGTTGGATTTGTGATACCAAACGCGGTGTTGAATTACGCGAGGCTCTAGCTTATTTACCCCTTGATAGGCTCGTGCTGGAGACCGACGCGCCCTACTTGTTTCCCAAGGGAATGAAGCCCCGTCAACGCAATAATCAGCCGGCGAATTTACCTTTTATTGCCGAGCGTGTGGCAGAATTAAAACAAGTCTCAGTTGAACAACTGAGCCAAGTCAGTATTATCAATACAAACAAGCTTTTATGGCGTACCCATGACTGAAATAAGTGCATCCGCTATTGCGATCAATGCACCAACTAAGCGTTGGCATCTTGGCATTCTCAGTGCTTTCGTTTTGGTATGTCTGTGGGGTCTTGTTTTTCTGAGTTTGGTCGAAAAGCGCCAGCAAGTCATTGGTGATATTTATTATTTTAGTACGGCTGATACTGCGCTCACCGTTGAACAAGCGGCGCTGGTAGACGAAAAGACGTGGCAATCGATCGGTAGCGACAACTCACTCGGTATGAGTGATGATGCGTACTGGTTTAGATTCAGTGTGCCTGATGTTATCCGTCAAGACAGCAAGGAAAAGTTGCTCGAGATTGACTATCCCATGCTGGATCACTTAGAAATTTATTTGGTCAATCAATCAGAAAACAGTTTCGATATTATTGCGCGACACCAATTAGGTGATTTACAGGTCTTTTCGCAACGCCCGATTGATCATGCAGTATTCCTGGTGCCTTTGACCGATGTTGAGCGGATCAGCCATATTTACGCGCGCATAGAGACCGCTGGTACCGTGAGGTTCCCGCCAAGTATTTGGCTGGCAAACGATTACATCGCTTACACGACCCAGCACGCTAGCATCATGACTTTGTTCTTCGGCTTTATGGTGGCAATGGCGATATGTAATTTATTTTTCTTTATCACTACGCGCAGCATGACGTTTTTAGTCTATACCGGATACGTAGTGACGTTAGGTTTGTCATTGGCAGCTCTGCACGGGTTTGCGTTTCAATATTTATGGCCTAACAACCTGTATTTACAGGGGCGAGCTATTGCTATTTTAGCCAGTTTAACCTTGTGTTTTGCCGTTGTTTTCTCCAACCAGACTCTCGATGTTGTGCGTTACAGCAAGACAATAGAAAAGTTTTTAAAGTTCCTTGCAGGGATGTTCTTTGTCTTTAGTTTGGTCAGTTGGGTTGCGCCATATGCAATCATGATCAAGCTATTGATGCTGATGCTAATCATTGCGGTCTTGTCTATTTTGGCCTGTGGTATTTGGTTATCAGCCCGGGGAAGTGAAGTGGCACGATATTACACTCTGGCATGGTCGTTTTTATTACTAAGTGCTTTTTCAGCAACGTTAGATAACTTGAACATCGTCGAATTACCCGTTTCATCGCATTATATTTTGATCTTTGGTGCATCAGTTGAAACCTTGTTACTCGGGTTAATTTTGGCGATGCGTTACAGCCAACAGCGCGATAGTTTGACGGCTGCTCAAGCTATCGCACTGGAGCAAGAGCAGGCGGCAACGAAAGCCAAAGATGAATTGATTAAGGTGCAACAAGAAAGCCAAGATGAGTTGGAATACAAAGTACAAGAGCGTACGCTGGAATTGGATTTAGCGTTACGGGAGTTGTCTGAAGCCAATCGCGAGCTCGAACAACTCAGCGCTATGGATCCGTTAACGGGGATCCCCAATCGTCGTCATTTCGACAAACGCCTGCTAGCTGAGAGCCGCCGTAGCCGCCGTGAGCAAACTTCACTGGCTATAGCCATGCTCGATATTGACCACTTTAAACAGGTGAATGACCAATATGGCCATATTAGTGGCGATCAATGTTTACAACAGGTAGCAAAAATACTCACCGACGCTTTAAAACGCCCAACTGATGAAGTGTGCCGTTTCGGGGGGGAGGAGTTTGCGTTTATCCTACCCAATACCGATGTATTGGGCGCAACTCAGCTGCTTGAAAATATTCGCTTAACGGTTGAAGCAAGTGAGATAGAAACGGATGAACACACGTTTAAAGTGACGTTGAGTGCAGGTGTAACAGCGACGACCATGCGCCGCGAAGGTGAAGAGTTACAGTTACTCGAATTTGCCGACTCGCTACTCTACGAGGCGAAAAAGAATGGGCGCAATTGTGTCATCAACCGGGCATTTTCCGATAAACAACAGGATTATTGATAATGAACTATAGTCGGTCTTTTCCGCATGCACGCCCACGTCGGTTGCGCCGCACTGCGGCACTGCGTGATATGGTTGCTGAGGCCAGATTAACAACTGATGATTTAATTTACCCAATGTTCGTTTTACCGGGCACTAACCAACGTCAACAGGTTGATTCAATGCCTGGTGTAGAGCGTTTATCGGTTGACTTACTGCTTGCAGAGGCTGAGCAATTGCTGGCGTTAGGCGTGAATAGTTTAGCGCTGTTTCCGGTAACACCCGCGGAACATAAGTCGTTGTTGGCGGAACATGCATATGCCGAAGATGGTTTAGCTCAAACAGCTGTGCGTGAGTTGAAACAACGTTTCCCTGAGCTGATACTTATTACCGATGTAGCCCTCGACCCATTTACTGTGCATGGCCAAGATGGTTTACTCGACGACAGCGGTTATGTGCTTAACGACGAAACCACTGAAGTGTTGGTCAAACAAGCATTAAGCCATGCCCACGCGGGAGCTGATATTGTCGCGCCATCAGATATGATGGATGGTCGCATTGGCGCAATTCGACAAGCGTTGGAGTCAGAAAATTATATCCACACTTGTATCATGGCCTATTCGGCAAAGTATGCGTCACATTATTACGGGCCGTTCAGAGATGCGGTCGGTTCTGCAGGTAATTTGAAAGGCGCAGATAAGAAAACTTATCAGATGGACCCAGCCAACAGCGATGAAGCCCTTTATGAAATAGGTTTAGATATCGCTGAAGGGGCTGACATGGTAATGGTTAAGCCTGGGATGCCTTATTTAGATGTGGTGCAACGCTGTAAGCAAGAGTTTAACGTACCAACCTTTGCCTATCAGGTCAGTGGTGAATATGCGATGCACAAAGCCGCTTTTGCCAATGGCTGGTTGGCTGAGAGACCTGTAGTACTGGAGTCACTGCTTGCGTTTAAACGCGCGGGAGCAGACGGCATCTTGACTTATTTTGCTAAACAAGCGGCAGCTTACCTTAACGAGTAAATAGGGACAGACCCTAGTTACAGCTAAGCTGCCACCCTGCTTTGTGTTGCAACCAAGACTCATTGCTCAACTCAGCGCTGAGGAGTGGATGAGTCTTGAGCCAACCATCGGGAAAAGTTAACCGCCAGTGTTGGTCTTCGATGGCAAGTTCAAACTTAGGTATATCTAAATCTGCCCGTCGTATACACAGCACTACAGCCAGTCTCAATATACGCAACAAATTAATGATCATGGGTTTCACTTCAGGGTGATAGCCCGCAAAACTTTCTACGTTAATGTTTTGTCGATGCCCCTGCACTAGGTCGCGAATCGTGGTTTTTTGCAACTGGGTGTAGCCGGGTAGATCGATGTGAGACAGAACGTATGCACCGTGTTGGTGATAGAGTTTGTAGTCGATATGCAGGCCGAGTTCATGCAACATACTAGCGGCTTCAAGTACGGCATTAGTATCAAAGTTACAGATACCGGTTTGCTCGCAAACTTGTTCGCACAACATTTTTGCCACCTTGTGTACGTTGCGTGCATGCACCACGTCGATGCGAAAGCGTTGCATGGTTTGATTGAGCGTTTGTTCACGGCGGTCATTGTCTTGCATCGAGTCGAGCATGCCGTAAATCAAGCCTTCACGCAGCGCACCACCGGAAATATTCATATCTTTAATTTCAAGTTGCTCGAACAGACAAATCAAGATGGCTAAACCGCTTGGGAAAATCGCTCTGCGCGCTTCACTCAACCCATCGATTTGTAGCTTATCCATCGAACCACATTCAATACATTGGCGTCTAAGCTCGTATAGATAATCAAGCCGAATTGAATCACTGATCCCCTGATTGACTAGAATTTCAATAATGGCTTGCGGCGTTCCAGACGCGCCAAGACAGTTTTGCCAATCGAAGCACAAGAACTCCTCGCGCACTGGCACGAGTAATTCAGTAGCCGCGGTTTGGGCTTTCTCGAAGCACTCTGCTGCTAGTGAACCGCCGGCGAAATGGCGCTCCATAAAGGTAACGCAACCCATGTCCAAACTGGTCAAGGTGACTGGGTTCATATCGTTACCGAAAATAATTTCAGTGCTGGCGCCACCAATATCAATGACTAAGCTGCTGCCTTGATTGGCCGACGTATAAGCTACACCTAGGTATATTTGGCGAGCTTCCTCTTCGCCGCTGATAACGGGAATGGGCATACCTAATACTTCTTCACCACGCCGCAAAAACTCGCTGGCATTTACCGCTAATCGCAATGTGGCAGTAGCGACGATTTTGATATTACTGCGTGGAATATCTTCAAGGCGTTCGGCAAAAGAACGCAAACAGTTTAGCCCGCGCTCAATACTTAGGTTGTCGAGCTCCATCTGATCGTTCAAGCCTGCCGCTAAACGCACTTTCTGTTTAATCTTACCTACAATCTGCACACTGCCGTTGACGACGTGAACAATCACCATGTGAAAACTGTTAGACCCGAGATCGATAGCGGCGTAATATTCGCCGCGTAAGGTAGGCAGTCCTAAGGTGTTATTCATAAACTATCGGCGTCCTCTACCACCTGAGTGACGGGGCTTGTTTCCGCGAGATTGATTGCCTCGACCACGATCCGAGGGCCGACGGCGATGGATGGGTTTGGGCGGTGTAATATCATCGAGTAATGCAGAACTCTCATAATCAGTTACCGGGATGGCATGACTAATATATTCCTCAATCGCCGGTAAATTCAATGCATATTTTTCACACGCGAAACTGATTGCATGGCCACTCTTACCTGCTCGGCCTGTACGTCCAATACGGTGTACATAATCTTCAGCGTCATCGGGTAAATCGTAATTGAAAACATGAGTGACTTTTTCAATATGCAAACCACGCGCTGCAACATCGGTTGCGACTAAAATGTCGAGCTGACCTTTGGTGAACTTGTCGAGAATACCCAAACGTTTCTTTTGCGGAACATCGCCAGAAAGCATGCCAACGCGGTGGCCATCAGCTTTAAGCCATGCTTCAACTTGCTCACAACTGTGCTTGGTGTTGGCAAACACAATCGCTTTATCAGGCCATTCTTCTTCAAGCAAGGTTAGTAGCAAGCGCATTTTGTCTTCGTCGGACGGATAAAACAGTTCCTCTTGAACGCGACTTGCGGTTTTTTGCTCGGGCTCAACCTGCACATGAATAGGGTTATTCATGTGCTCATAGGCAAGTTCTTGAACGCGGAAGCTCAACGTTGCGGAGAACAACATACTCAATCTTTCAGTTGGCTTTGGCATGCGCCGGAATAAAAAGCGGATGTCCTTAATAAAGCCCAGATCGAACATGCGGTCAGCTTCGTCCAATACTGCTACTTGGATATTATTAAGGCTGAACACCCCTTGTTTAAAGTAATCGAGGATGCGGCCGGTAGTGCCGATAATGATATCGACACCTTTCTCTAATTTTTCTCGTTGACTTTGGTAACCTTCGCCCCCATATATCAACCCAAGCGATAATCCAGTATGTTTACTGAGCAATTCCGCATCGTTGTATATCTGTACGGCTAACTCTCGAGTTGGCGCCATGATGATGGCACGCGGCGCAGTTGACTGTGGTACTGGGTTTGACAGCAAGTGATGAAATGTAGCGACCAAAAAGGCGATAGTTTTACCTGTACCAGTTTGGGCTTGGCCGGCAACGTCTTGGCCTTCTAAACTGGGCGGCAAGCTGAGGGCTTGAATTGGCGTACAGTGCTTAAAATTTGCTGCATCTAGCGCAGCTATCACATCTTTATGGATCGGAAGTTCAGAAAAATGTGTAGTAGTTAAATGTGTTGTTTGCATAGCTTATAGCTTATCAATGCTTGCATTAAAAACAGATTCTATATAACACTTACGGTAGTGCTGAATAAGTATCAGCGACAGACCATTAACGGAGAAAAGAATGAGCGACAAAATTATCCAGTTGACTGATGATAAGTTCGAAGCAGATGTAATCAATGCTGCGGGTCCTGTGCTGGTTGACTTCTGGGCCGAGTGGTGTGGCCCCTGTAAAATGATTGCACCTATTTTAGAAGACATTGCAGGTGAATACGAAGGAAAGTTAACAGTTGGTAAACTGAATGTCGATGAAAATAATGAAACGCCACCTAAATATGGCATCCGTGGTATCCCAACTCTGTTGTTGTTCAAAGACGGTAACGTTGCAGCAACTAAAGTTGGTGCGCTATCAAAAACTCAGCTAGAAGAATTTCTTGCTGACCACGTTTAAGCTGGATTCACACAAAAAAAAGCGGAGTTAGTTGCTCCGCTTTTTTATACTCACTATTACTCAATCTGCGTTTCATTAAAACGACGACTGAATCAGGTATCCCATATAGACGAAGTACAAGACCGCAAACAAACCGCCTTCTACACGATTTATCTTGCCAGGACCTCGCAAGCCAATGCATGAGACAAATAACGCTACGGTCAATCCAATCATAATGAGTGCGTCGCGATAAAGGAATTCCGGTGCGACCTCCATCGGTGCAATAACACCTGCCAAGCCAACCACGCCTAAGGTATTAAATAGGTTCGAACCTATCACATTACCCAACGCCAATTCATGCTCACCTTTTCTTACCGCCGCGATAGCTGCTGCGAGTTCAGGTAAAGATGTGCCAATTGCGATTATCGTTAAGCCAATAATTACATCGCTAACGCCAAAGGCAACAGCAACTTCTACCGCCCCCCATACCAGTAGGCGTGAACTGGCAATTAATAAAACCAGGCCGGTCAACAGAATAATTAAGCTCTTTTTCAGCGGTTGGTGCTCGGGGACTTCACAGGCTACGTCGCCGGCTAGGGCGTCATCATCGCCGCCGCGCATACCAGAAACAATGCTCCAAACCATTAGGCCGGCAAAGATACCGAGCAGGGCGTATGCATCATCGTATGACACTCGCAGGTCAATGAGCTGATAGACCGAAAACAAAGTAACGGCCAATAGCAGTGGCAACTCCTTCTTTAACACTTCTGACTTTACTGCAATTGGGCTTAGCAGGGCGGTTAAGCCTAAAATTAATGCAATATTCGCTATATTCGAGCCGTAGGCATTTCCCAGTGCCAGTCCCGGATTTCCTTGAGTCGCAGCGAACGCAGAAACGATCATTTCCGGCGCGGATGTGCCGAAGCCAATAATGATCATACCAATAAGCAAAGGCGACATACCGAGATATCGCGCAGTTGCTGCGGCACCATCAACAAACTTACCGGCACTCCAGAGTAAAACAATTAAGCCACCAATGATGGCAAGGATTGGTAATGTCATAACTTCCTAATAAAAAACGATTCTGCCGCTATAGCTTAAAGCATAGTAAGATATGCGTCTTAAACCAGTCATGCTTTCAATATGTAACCCGGATGCAAACAGACCAAAAAATCTTTGAAACCATCGTTAACGACCTGCGCACTAAGGGGTACAGTATTCAGCCGTACGCGCTACCAGACGAACTGGCAGACGCACTCATTAATGCAATAGTGGGTATGGATACAGAGGATTTCAAGTCCGCAGGTGTCGGGCGCGACACTTTGCATCAAATAAACCATCAGGTGCGTCGCGATACTATCCATTGGATCGATGAAAAAAGCCCAACAGGGCGCGATTGGCTTGCTTGGATGGGCGACTTACAAAGTGCAATCAATCGTCAGCTGTTTCTTGGTTTGGACTACTATGAAAGTCATTTTGCACACTATCGCGAAGGAGCGTTTTACAAACGCCATGTTGATGCATTTGTCGGTCAAGATAATCGCGTTCTTTCGACGGTAGCTTATTTAAATCGCGATTGGCCCAGTGATGCTGGTGGGGAACTTGTACTGTATCGTGATGAACAGGACCAAACAGGAATAAAAGTGGTGCCAGAGTTTGCCACCTTGGTCGTTTTTCTGAGTGAAGAGTTTCCGCATGAAGTGCTGCCGGCCAGACGTGAGCGTTATTCAATTGCAGGTTGGTTTCGGCGTCGCGGAGGGAAAAATACTATTTTTGCCTAACATAACTCTGCCGAAGCCCTGATATACGTAGTTTTAGTGACTTTTTTGTCCTGTTTTAACGTTCTTACTAGACGAAAAGAAAATATGGTGCTAAGTTTCTTAACAGCTCAACCAGAGCTTCCTATTTTCTATCAAATCCGAGCTGTATATAACTCTTTTCGAATAACAATAACGCCTAGAGCGACGTATACGTACAAAGACCCACCAATATGAATTTAACTGAACTTAAGAATAAACCCATTAGCGAACTTGTTGCTTTGGCCGAAGAAATGGGCCTGGAAAACATGGCTCGCGCACGCAAGCAAGACATCATTTTCTCGATTTTAAAAACCCATGCTAAAGGCGGTGAAGACATCTTTGGCGATGGTGTATTGGAAATATTGCAAGATGGGTTTGGATTCTTGCGTTCGTCTGATTCTTCATACTTGGCCGGTCCTGACGACATCTATGTATCACCCAGTCAGATTCGACGCTTTAACTTGCGCACGGGGGATACTATTTCGGGTAAGATTCGCCCACCAAAAGACAGTGAACGCTATTTCGCCTTGTTGAAAATCCGTGAAGTAAATTTTGATAAGCCCGAAAACTCCCGTAATAAAATCCTGTTTGAAAACCTTACACCACTCCATGCCAATGAGCGTTTACGTATGGAACGTGGAAACGGCAGTACCGAAGACATTACTGCCCGAGTATTGGATTTAGCTTCACCGATTGGTCGTGGTCAGCGAGGCTTGATTGTCGCTCCACCGAAAGCGGGTAAAACCTTATTACTACAAAATATCGCTCAATCAATTGCCGCTAATCATCCTGAGTGTCAACTAATGGTGTTGCTGATCGATGAGCGCCCGGAAGAAGTAACCGAAATGCAACGCTTAGTTCAGGGGGAAGTTGTCGCTTCGACCTTTGACGAGCCTGCTAGCCGTCACGTGCAAGTTGCCGAAATGGTGATTGAAAAAGCCAAGCGTTTAGTCGAGCACAAAAAAGACGTCGTAATCTTACTCGACTCTATCACCCGTTTAGCGCGTGCATACAATACCGTAATTCCTTCTTCGGGCAAGGTATTAACCGGTGGTGTTGACGCTAACGCATTACATAAGCCTAAGCGCTTCTTTGGTGCAGCGCGAAACGTTGAAGAAGGTGGTAGCTTAACTATCATCGCGACTGCACTTATCGATACTGGCTCAAAAATGGATGAGGTTATCTATGAAGAGTTTAAAGGTACCGGTAATATGGAGCTGCACTTAAACCGTAAGATCGCTGAGAAGCGCGTATTCCCAGCGATTGATTTCAATCGCTCTGGTACGCGTCGAGAAGAATTGCTTACCAACCAAGAAGAATTACAGAAAATGTGGATCTTGCGTAAGATTGTGCATGAGATGTCAGAGATCGACGCGATGGAGTTCCTCATCAACCGCTTAGCCATGAGCAAAACCAATGATGAATTCTTTGATGCAATGAAACGGCAAAAGAGCTAATGCTCACAAATTAATTGTATTGAAAAGCCATATCGATTCGATGTGGCTTTTTTTATGGGCTGTTGCTAATAAATCGGTTAGTCTTTAGTAACCTAGTGTGGAATGAGCGAGACCATGAAAAAAATAATCGTAAGCCTACTCACTATCTTTTTTGTTACCTCTGCCAATGCAAAACCAACAGAAGCTGAATTAAGTGCGTTGTCTGCTAGTGTAGAGGAGCAAGTGATTGCATGGAGGCACCATTTTCACGAGTTTCCCGAATTATCGAATCGTGAATTTCAAACCGCGGCTTATATTGAAACCTACTTGCGCTCACTGGGTTTAGAAGTAACGACTGGTGTGGCCAAAACGGGGGTTGTGGGGGTTCTAGACACCGGCAAACCAGGACCTGTTGTAGCTCTCAGAGCGGATATGGACGGCTTGCCCGTTTTAGAACAAAACGATCTGCCCTATAAATCAGTGCAACGCGGTATGTTCAATGGCAATGAAGTACCTGTGATGCACGCGTGTGGACACGATACGCATATGGCAATGCTGATGGGAGCAGCCAACATTCTCGTTACAGTTAAGGATCAATTGCGCGGGCAGATTAAGTTCATTTTTCAACCTGCAGAAGAGGGATCACCCGCTGGTGAGGAAGGCGGTGCCGAAGTTATGGTGCGCGAGGGCGTATTAGAAAACCCCGACGTCGATGTTATTTTTGGTTTGCACATTAGTGCCGATACTGATGTGGGCAAGGTGCGTTATCGCGCAGGTGGTGTAATGGCAGCCGTTGACCCGTTTAAAATTGTGATCAAAGGCAAGCAAGCGCATGGTGCTTACCCGTGGCTAAGCGTGGATCCGATAACCACAGCCGCTCAAGTGATTATGAGTTTACAAACTATTGTGAGTCGTGAAATTAAAGTGATTGACGACGCAGCGGTGGTAACTATCGGTTCGATTCACGGTGGCAACCGTTCGAATATTATTCCCAGTGAAGTGGAGATGGTTGGAACCATTCGAACATTGAATCAGAAAGCGCGCGATCACATTTATGAGGCGCTACCACGCAAAGTACACGCTATTGCACAAAGCATGCGAGCAACGGCTGAAGTCACCTTACCACTGGATTACAACTACCCAATAACCTTTAATGACCCGGACCTTATGGCTCAGATGCTACCCACTATTCAACGCACAGCGGGAGTCGATAATGCATTGTTATCTAAGCCAGTAACGGGCGCAGAAGACTTTTCGTTTTTCCAAGAGAAAGTGCCCGGTGTGTATTTATGGGTAGGCGGCAAGCCGTTAGATGTGCCAGCCGATGAGGCGCCTGCGCATCATACGCCTGAGTTTATAGTAGACGATAGCGGTATGCGGTTAGGTGTTGATCTGTTAACCAACATGACTATTGATTATCTGTTTGCCGCGCAGTAGGACATTAATGAAAAAATGCCAGTGGTAAGTTACCTTCTGAATAATAAGTCAATCAGTGTCGTGCTGATGATTGTTATGGGGACGTTGTTACATATTCTGCCAGCGCCCTTTGAGACTGGGGGAATTTTTGCCTTTGGCTTTTCTGTTGCCATCTTTATTGGTTTGATGTTTGGCTTGCTGCCAGCCGCTATCAGTTCTTTGATTATCAGCTTGCCATACTGGTTGGTATTGTTTATCGATGTGACTTGGCTAGATGTTCAGCAGTATCATCCGGTCGTCATTGCACTGATGATGCTTCAGCCAATAATGGTGACAAAACTCTCATTCGATCGCACCGTAAAACGTGCTCTCACAGTTGGCTTAGGCTTTTGGCTACTGTTTAGTATTCCGCTATTTGTGTTGGTTTTATACAGTGCAAACCCAACCAGTTTCCAATTGGCGATAACTGCAACGGCGGTGTGCTGTTTTGTTGGTATTGTGAACTTACTTGCCGGTCATTTTGTGTATATTGCGCGATTTATGGTATGGCCTTCAGACCGTACACCAATGATTGAAGTGCGGTTTCTGTTTCAGTACTTTTTCGCTGGCGTGTTTTTCTTTGCCTTGGTCGGTATTGTATTTTCATATATCAGTAGTTTTCAAAGCCAGCAAAAAGAACAACTTCTCGATTACATGCAGCAGCGGACTAATGTCCTCAATGATCAGCTGGCAAGTTTTTTTGAACAGCATCAGGCAGCGGTTGAACTAACCGCTGGAGTTGTCTCTAGAAGTCCCAATCTTTCACAAGCGGTTCTATCCGATTTGGCCGCTCAGTATCCCCAGTTTTTAACGTTTTTAATCACAGATTCAGAGGGGCAAATCACCCACAGTTATCCGGCGACACTGTTACAAGCATCGCAGCGTTCTGGGTTTACTAACGTCTCTGAGCGCGAGTACTTTTCTGAGCCAAAACGCACATTGAGACCTTACATCTCATCCGCCTTCCAAGGCAGAGGATTCGGCAACGACAATATTGTTGCTATTGCGTCGCCTATTTTGGACGGCGAAGGAAGGTTCGTAGGTATAGTTGAAGGTTCACTAGGATTAAACCAATTTAATCTTTACGATGATCGCAACCTCACGGGCTTTGAGATCATGATCAGCGACAAGCGACAACAGGTGGTTTTTTCTAGTTCAGAGCTAGATATTCCACGATTGGCAAGCTTGAATGCAGAGTTCTGCTTTACGCAAACATGCGCCGCTAATGTGGTCAATATTGCCAATCGCGACTGGTTCATCCGCTCGAGCTTTAAAGGCCCAATGGGTTGGGCATCACATGTTTACTTCCCGCGTGCTGAGTTTGTTGAATTAACGTCTCAATACATTTTCAGTGCTTTAGCGGTATTACTGGTATTGGGTGCTGGTGGTATTGGTATGGGATATTTAGTGGCTACATTGGTTTCCCGGCCGATGCAAACACTGATGCATCAATTTGCTATTTTTGACCCAGCAAGTAAACAAAAGTCGCCACAGGATTTACGCAATAAGCTGTATTTGCGTGAAGTAGATGCGTTAAACAGTGAGTTTATTAGTTTGCGCAACCGGCTCGTTGACACCTTTAATGAGTTGCGCGTAGCACGATCAGAGCAAGAAGTTTTAAACAAAGAGTTATCGGACTTAAATGTTAACTTACAACAGCGGGTTGATGAAAAAACAAAATCACTGAGTGTGGCGCTAAAACTGGCTGAAGTGGCCAGTGAGGCGAAGTCTAAGTTCTTAGCCAATATGTCACATGAAATTCGCACACCGATGAACGGGATCATCGGTAGCTGTGAAAATCTCTTGGCCGAGGACTTACCCGAAGAGGTTAAATATCGCATTAATATCGTGGCTGAGTCTGCCAATAACCTATTACTAATCCTCAATAGTGTTTTAGATTGGTCAAAGATTGAATCGGGCGAGATGCAGTTACAACAAAAACCGTTTGATATTGTTTCAGCAACGCGTGCTGCTGCCGAATTACACGGTAATAATGCAGCCCGCAAAGGTGTTCGCCTCGTAGTTGATATCAATGAGCGCGTGCCCAAATCTGTCAATGGAGATGCCGGTAAATTCGCCCAGATACTGAATAATTTGTTGAATAACGCAATCAAATTTACTGACTTTGGCAACGTTACACTGCGCTTAGACTATGACAATGAAATGATTGCCTTGATGGTAAAAGATACTGGTGTTGGTATGACTAACACCGATCTGCAAAAAATCTTTGATGAGTTTGTTCAAGCTGACTTAAGTTCGACAAAAGCGCATGCTGGCACCGGGTTAGGGTTAGCCATTACCAAACGTATGGTTGAGATTATGGGTGGGAATATCGCCGTCGATAGCGTGAAGGGGCAAGGCTCTACATTCTTAATTACCCTACCAATGAGTACGGCAGCAAATACCGTGATCCGCAGTGAAAAAGGCTTACCTGTTTTACCCAGTGGTTTGCGCGTATTAGTCGCAGAGGACAATGACGTTAATGCCGATATTTTGTGTGATATGCTCGCCAAGGCAAATATTCGAACCTTGCGAGTTGCTAATGGTGAAGACGTTATTGCGGCGGTTAATAAATATCAGTTTGATGCGGTGTTAATGGATTTACAAATGCCTGTGCTTGATGGATTACAAGCGACGATCAAAATCCGTAATCTCGAGAATGAACGAGCAAAAACCAAAATTATCGCTGTAACAGCAAACGCGTTTGTTGAGGACCGGGAGAAATGTCTGGCAGCCGGAATGGATGACTTTTTAAGTAAACCCATAACCCGAGCTGCACTGTTAAATACTATCGCACGAAATATCGCTTAACAGTCAGATATTGAGCCGGAAGACTTAACCTGTCACATCTCCATGCTCGCGCAAAAATTGTTTGAAACCAGATGCAGCGAGGCTTTCAGGTCGACTATTTAACGTCACTGCTTGCCAATGGTTGTGCAACGGAAAGTCATTGACTGATAACAACTTTACGTCATCCGTTGGCGTATGTGCCAAGGTATGCTCAGATATTATCGCGATCCCCAATCCTGTTGCTACAGCAAGTCGAATCGCTTCGTTGCTCTCAATGATCATCGGTTGGGTAAACTCTATGCCATTTTTACGGCAATACTCATCAATTAACTTGCGCGTACCCGAACCTTGCTCGCGCAGTAATACCCGCTGGTCGGCTAATGAAGCTAAAGTGCAATGGTCGGGGCCGCTGTAGTTATGCGGCGCAATCACACTTAGCTTATTAAGCAAAAAAGCTTCAGCGGTGATAGGCATATCTTCTGGTGGCTGGCTAAAGATATAAATATCATCTTGATTGTTCTTTAGGCGCTCTATCAGTTGAGCGCGGTTGGCGACTTTTAAAGTAACCTCAATGCCAGGGTGTGCATTGCAAAAATCTGCGAGCAATGGCGGGATAACATATTTAGCCGTCGTAACTACCGCAATTTTTAACGTGCCAGTTTCCATGCCTTGTAACGCTTGGATGTAACTATTTAAACGCGCTTGCGAGGTTAGCACTTCTTGCGCACATTGATACACGGCCTTACCCGCTTCGGTCAATTGCAGTTGACCGTGCTGCTGTTCCAGCAACACCATACCAAATAGTGATGATAACTTTTTTAATTGCAACGAAACCGTTGGTTGGGATAGGCCAAGTGCAGCAGACGCGGCCGTCACCGAGCCACTATCGACGACTTGTTGGTATACTTGTAAGAGTCTAAACGTCAGCGAATTCATAATTTAATAATAGATTAGTATAAAAAAAAATTACCTTTCCATTGGTGAAAGTAAATTTAGCGATTAAATAACCGTGTATTTATGTACGTCAATACTTGGGATTGGGAACAAAAGAAAAAAACGGCTATAATCTGCGCCCGTTCTGACATTCACCGAACGTCACATAAACAAACCTAGCTACAGTAGGAGTTTCAATGAATAAAGTTGCCATTGTAATGGGCTCTACGTCCGACTGGCCAACCATGCAAAACGCCGCCAAAATGTTACGCGAAATGGGCGTAGAATTTGAGGCCAAGGTGGTATCTGCTCACCGTACACCTGATCGGTTGACAGAGTTTGCAGTAACTGCGGCTGAGCAAGGATTTGATGTGATTATCGCTGGCGCTGGTGGCGCAGCACACTTACCTGGAATGATTGCTGCTCACACGCACTTGCCGGTACTGGGCTGTCCAGTGCGCTCCAGTCAACTCAGTGGCATGGACTCATTGCTGTCAATCGTACAAATGCCAAAAGGTGTTGCGGTAGGTACTCTTGCTATCGGTGATGCCGGAGCAGCTAATGCAGGGTTACTAGCGGCTCAAATCATTGCCTTGCACGATGACACTGTGCGACAAAACATTATTAATTTCCGTGCAGCGCAAACTGAAAAAGTGCTCGCTAGCGCTGATTTGGAACTGCCAGAATGAGAGTACTCGTTTATGGTGACGGCCAACTAGCACAAATGCTTAACTTAGCCGGTGTACCTCTGGGAATAGATGTTGCTGCTGTGAACGTAAAAGATCACAGCATCGTTAACCCGGTTGACAAAGCGCCGCGCACCGAATCACTCAAACAAGCCATTACTGACGCTAAAGCCCTGACGGTTGAATTTGAGCATGTGCCGGTGGGACTCTTGGAAGATGCTGATGCGTCAGGCAAGTTACATCCTTCTTTTACGGCAATACGCATTGGCGCCGACCGCGTGTTAGAAAAACGTTTCTTAGAACGCTTACAGATCCCCAACTGCCGCCATCAAATTATCACTGAGCACAGTCAACTCGACAATATCGTGGCAGAGCTGGGTGAAAAAGTCATTATCAAGGCGAGCTTAGATGGTTATGATGGCTATGGTCAGTGGCGCTTAAAAGCCGCTTCTCAGCTACCCGAATTGAAAGCGCAGTTAGCTGATTTAGACCTAGGCGCTGTACCTTTGATCGCAGAGCAAATGGTATCGTTTGAACGTGAGTTATCGCTGATTGGAGCGCGCAACGCGCAAGGGCAAGTTAACTTTTATCCTCTTGCTGAAAATCGCCATCACGAAGGTCAGCTCCATGTATCGGTTGCGCCTGCTCCCAAACTTACCGAAGAGTTAACCCAACAAGCCCAGCAAATATTCACTACCATTGTTGAAGACTTAGATTATGTTGGTGTGTTAGCTGTAGAAATGTTCCAAATCGGCGAGCGATTAATCGTTAATGAATTAGCCCCTCGCGTTCACAATTCTGGGCATTGGAGTATTCACGGCGCAGAGACATCGCAGTTTGAGAATCAGTTACGCGCTGTGCTTAATTTGCCTTTGGGTGATATGTCTGCTCACAGTGTCAGTGCTATGGTTAACATTATCGGCTGCGGCAGTATTGCTAAGGAAGTGTTAGCGGTACCAGGCTGCCATTTACACTGGTATGGAAAAACCGTTCGCGCCAAGCGCAAGATGGGCCACATTAATGTGGTTGCAGAGAGTTACGCACAATTAGCACAACGGCTTGATGAGCTTGCAGGACTCCTACCTTTGGAGTTTTTCCCAGTGTTAGAAGACGAAGCTCAACGCTTGGCAGAGCAATAAAACAAGCAAACATAATTTAAAGGCTTGACAATTTATGCCGCATTCATAAAATGCGCGTTCTTTCGTGTGCCGACTTAGCTCAGTTGGTAGAGCAACTGACTTGTAATCAGTAGGTCGCCAGTTCGATTCCGGCAGTCGGCACCATTTATCCACACCGAAAGAAACGCAACGACCACCAGTTGTATCAACACCCCACGAACTGACACCCTACTGATAAATCAGTAGCCTTTGTAAGAGCAGCAGTTCGATTCCGGCAGTCGGCACCATTTATCCACACCGAAAGAAACGCAACGACCACCAGTTGTATCAACACCCCAC
>NZ_JAUCBP010000011.1:0-141879 GCF_030362855.1 Neoalteromonas arenosi | reverse complement strand
GGCAGTTCGATTCCGGCAGTCGGCACCATTTATCCACACCGAAAGAAACGCAACGACCACCAGTTGTATCAACACCCCACGAACTGACACCCTACTGATAAATCAGTAGCCTTTGTAAGAGCAGCAGTTCGATTCCGGCAGTCGACACTAGTTTCACCCAAGATTTAACAATTTCTATCTTTAGGGTAGTAATTTCACATTGTTATTTATAATGTTGTATTTGCGCAATAAGTCTTTTGGCGAGTCGCGATAAGGATACTCAGGGGCAATCACTGTGCATAGCTGGATATAAACTTCGTTTGTAGATGCGCAGTAGCTTCTCGTTGTGTAAGGATTTTTTTCATATTATTTGAGTCGATCAAGAGGTTAAATTTATGGCCCGCATTTTAATATTGCTACTAGTGTTGTTTTGTGTGATTCCAGTTAATGCGCACGACTATCGCCATGACAGTTTTGAAGTCGATCATCCATGGGCGAGACCGACATTTGCAATGGCGACTACTGGAGCAGTCTATCTATCCTTAACCAACGTGACCGAATCGGCTGATACTGTCACCGGCGTTAGTGTTCCCACCACCATAGCTCGAGAAGCTCAGTTACACGATGTACTGATGGACGGTGATATCATGCGTATGCGTCATATGGAGCAAGGCCTTGTTGTAGAGCCCGCTGCCAAGGTCGACTTTGCCCCGTCGGGAAAACACATAATGCTGCTTGGCCTAACGGGACCATTGGAATTAGGGCAGGAGTTTCCACTCACGTTGCACTTTGCCCAAGCGGAAGACTTGGACGTTACTGTTTATGTGGAGCAACCTGAGAAAAGTGATGATGAGGTCCACCACAATCATTAAACGTTAAGCAAACCAAAACGCGCTTTTATACGTTAAAGCTGCAATCTTTAGAGTCGAGCTAGTCACTAGTTTTATCGAAACTAGGCTAAGATTAGCTCGACTTTTGCTTATTAATCACTGGTAACAGGAGAGCAACTCATGCACCAAATAGACATTGGAATCAATGAGTCTAATCGTCTGGAAATTGCTGAAGGCCTGAAGCGCCTATTAGCAGATTCTTATACCTTGTATTTGCAAACCCATAATTTTCACTGGAATGTCACTGGCCTGCAGTTTCGCGAATTGCACTTAATGTTTGAAGAGCATTACACCGAATTAGCGGTAGCAGTGGACGAAATCGCTGAGCGTATTCGCACATTGGATGTTGCCGCGCCTGGCACCTATAAAGCTTTTGCCGAACTGAGTTCAATTGAAGAAGTTGAAGGTGTACCTGACGCGGCAACTATGATCACCTTGTTAACTAAAGGTCATGAGCAAGTGGTGAAGACCTGCCGTGAAGTCTTAAGCGTCGCACAAGATGCCGACGATGAATCTACAGCCGCTCTGGTCTCAGATCGTATGCGTGTACATGAAAAAACTGCCTGGATGCTGCGCGCGACCCAAGCATAATAAAATTTAAGTTTAAGGAACCCATCATGAAAACTTCAAAGTGGTTAGCGGCCACGTCATTCGCTTTGTTTAGTACCGCAGTTCTTGCGCACAACCACGGCGGCGCTGGTGTAAAGGTTAACGAGCTCGCTGAAGGTCTTGTGCATCCATGGGGAATGGTGCAATTACCCAACGGCGACTTCATCATCAACGAGCGTCCTGGAACCATGCGTCGCTTCAGCGCAGGCACATTAAGTGCCCCTATTTTGGGGGTGCCAGAGGTTGTGGCACAAAACCAAGGAGGTCTTTTGGGTATCACTGCCGATCCCAATTTTGCCGATAACAATACTATTTATTTTTGCTATTCCAGTCCGGGTGAGGGGGGCTCAACCAGCACCGTCGCACGTGCCACTTTAAGTGGTAATGCGCTAACAGATGTTGACGTTATTTTCACTGCGGGCCCGCGCATTGATATCGGTTTCCACTTTGGTTGTCGTGTTGTAATTGATGACGCAGGCCACTTGTTTGTGAGTTTAGGCGATCGCGGCTCACAGCGTGAAGAAGCGCAAAATACCGATAATCACATCGGGACTGTGGTGCGAATTAATACCGACGGTAGTGTTCCGACAGATAATCCATTTGTAGATGGGGCGGCGCCAGAAGTATTCTCATACGGACACCGCAATGTGCAAGGTATGACCGTTCATCCAGAAACGGGGGCAGTGTGGACTCACGAGCATGGCCCTAAAGGTGGCGATGAAGTGAATATCGTTAAGAAGGCAGCTAATTATGGCTGGCCGGTGATCACTTATGGGGTGAATTACAACGATACACCAGTGTCTGATATCACTGAAAAAGCGGGCATGGAACAACCTCTGACTTATTGGGATCCGTCAATTGCGCCAAGTGGTATGGATTTCTACGAAGGTGACGCATTTGCAGCTTGGCAAGGAAACCTCCTAATAGGCTCATTAAAATTTGACCACCTACGCCGTATTGAACTAGATGAAAACAATAAAGTTGTTGCGGAGCATGAGTTATTACGTGATCGCGAGGAGCGAATTCGCGACGTTATCGTGGGTAACGATGGCTTCATTTACTTGTTGACAGATGAACCCAACGGCAAGTTATTACAATTAATGCCGCAGTAAAAATACAAATTGAAAAAGCCCGCTGAAGCGGGCTTTTTTATAGCTGTTTGATACGCTATTTTAACGACACTTTGCCAACCAAAATATCTTTAAACATTACCCAGTCACCCATCAAGCTGTAAAACGGGTACTTAAATGTGGCGGGTTTGTTGTGCTCATAAAAGAAGTGTCCTACCCAAGCAAAGCCATAACCAATAATCGGCATCAGCCACAACAACATCCAATTGCTTGTTAAAACGGCGGCGGCGATTACACCAAGCACCAACCAAGAGCCAACAAAGTGTAATAGCCGACAACGCGGATCTTGATGCTCTTGAAGATAATAAGGATAGAACTCAGCGAATGATTCAAACCCCTGCTGTTTTACTGTAGACATCGATAATACCTCTGCTGGCGAGCGATGATTTGTGCCTCTGAACCTGTGTTAATGGCTTGATATTCGTTCCAGACGCCGCATATTATAGCCATCATTACAAACAGGTGACCGCATTTCAATGGATAACATCAGTACGAATATCGTCGAACTTAGTTTAGAAAACTTTCAACAAGTCGTTGTGCAGCAATCGCAAGACCGTTTAGTCATTGTCGATTTTTGGGCTGAATGGTGTGAGCCATGCAAAGATTTAATGCCAATCTTACAAAAATTGGCACATGAGTACGCCGACAGTGTGATTTTAGCTACGGTTGACTGCGACAAGCAGCAAGAGATTGCCGGTCAATTTGGAGTTCGCAATTTACCTACAGTGATGTTGGTAAAAGGTGGTCAACCGGTGGATGGATTTGCAGGTGTGCAACCTGAGAGTCAGATCCGTGAAATGTTGGCAAAGCACTTACCATCACCCGAAGAAGGATTGCTTGAACAAGGCGCACAGTTGATTGCTGCAAGTGATTATGCGCGTGCTTTCCCGATCATCAAGCAGGCTTTTGAGATCAACCCAGACAATCTAGATGCAAAGTTAATGATGAGTGATTGCTTTATTGAGCAAGGCTACATTGAGCAGGCGAAGGAGATTCTTGCCACTATTGGATTGGTAGATCAGGATGGTCGCTTTGGTGCGCTACAAGGGAAGATTGAACTCGCCGAACAAGCCGCCGAATCACCTGAGATAAAAGCACTGCAAGAAAAACTGGCGCAGCAACCTGACGATATGGAGTTACAGGTGCAGTTATCAGTGCAGCTCCAACAAGCGAATAAATACGAAGAAGCACTGGATTTGTTATTTAACGTATTAAAACGCGATTTGAATTTTGGCGATGCCAAAAAGCTATTCCTCGACATGGTTAATGCATTGCCAGATGGTGATCCATTAAAGTCTAGTTATCGCCGCAAGATTTATAGCTTGTTGTATTAATTTCACATCGGATTAGTGTAGCGATTTGCGAAACTGCCCAGGTGTGCATCCAACCGCTTCCTTAAACGAGCGGGTGAACGGCCCAACTGACGCAAAACCACTTTCTAGACCGACTACTAACACCGACCAATGGGATTTATCGTTATCGCACAACAGTGATTTTGCGTGTGCAACCCGATATTGATTGACGAATTGATTAAAGTTCTTGGCATCGAAATGATGAGTCAAAACTCGGCTGATACGATACTCGGAAACACCAAGCGCTTGCGCAACATCTGCGACTTTGAGGTTGGTTTGAAGAAACTGCTTTTGTTCGACTAAGTAGTTTTTCAACTCATCAGCCAGTGTTTTATCTTCTTCATTGCTAATGGCGGGTTGTGTTACTCGCTTTTTTGCGCTGGGACGAAATGCAATCAGTAGTTGGGTTATGACCAACATGAAGAAAGCTGCATAGAAAGAAAATACCGTATGGTTATCGTTACCGAATAGGTTTTCCGGCAATACTGGTGCAATAAACATAACACTGCCGACCGCTGAGGCAAAGGTAGCAATAAAGAACCCGCGGTGAATTTTTTCCGCTTGTGTCGCAGATGTCCATCCCCGACAGCCTTCCCAAAATGTCAGCGCCAAAATGGTTGAGGAAAGTAGCATTATGCTTTCTTGAATAACTTCCTTCGCTGATAAAAGCGTTGTAGTGAACACATCATAATTAGCAAGGTAAAACGAAATTCCTTGCCGAGAAATAAGTAATAGCGCGATCAAGCCTGCAACAAAAATATGCACGCGCGTAAATGGTTTTTCTCCTCTAAACATAGCGCGCGCTAATAGCCAAGAGCCATTGCAGGTTACGCAGGCACCCATGCCAATCAAATAATGAAAATTACCTAATGGCTCTACGCTTAACTTTTGTGCTGACATCATCGACATAGAGCCGCAAAAAATGGCAAATAAAATATGGACCAATTGTTTGTTACGCACTAGGAGTTGGCCCAGCATTAAGCTCAGGCTAACGCACAGTAAGAACGAATAGCTTTCAGTTAGTCCCATAACAGTCTCTCCAGATTTCACTCACATCCTAGCAAGGCTCTGCCACTGTAAACAAAATACAAATGTTTCTGATTGTGTCTTTACTTTTATGCGCCGAATTTCGAATTCGGCGCGAAATAGCCCATTTTTAAAGGGATCCTAAGCCTCACCACATAGAGTTCTAGACGAGGTTTACATATGTTGTTACATGCGCTTACTGCCAATCGAGCATTGGATATGAGTGTTAAGGTTTGGTTTGCCACGGCACTCGTTGGTCAACTTTTGTTCGCAATCTACATTGGCTTTCGTTATGCCATTCCGGTGTATATGGGAACACCAGAAGACATGAATATGTCGCCGCATATTACCGGTTATGTGCCGGGAGATTTTTCAGGGAATAGCATGTTGCTAATCCATGTATTTGGTGCCGCGATTTTAAGTGCTTGTGGAATGCTGCAATTGATCCCGGCACTTCGCGCTAGATTTCCTCGCGTTCATCGCATCAATGGGCGCATATTCTTTGTTATGGGATTAGCTGGGGCGCTTACCGGATTGTATCTAACCTGGCTCAGAGGCACGCGTCTAAGTGATATTGGTGCCATAGGCATTTCAATTAACGGCGTTTTGATTGTCGTCGCTATTTATTACGCTTGGCGATTTGCGGTGGAAAAGAAGTTTGCCCAACACATGCGTTTTGCTGTGCATGCTTTCTTCTTAGTCAACGCAGTGTGGACATTGCGTTTGTTTTTGATGGGCTGGTTTTTAACTACCCAAGGCTATGGCAACAACCGCACCATGGATGGTCCCTCGGACATCGCCATATCATTTGCCTGTTATTTATTACCGATGTTTCTAGCCGAGCTGTATTTTTGGGCTAAGCAGCAATCGAGTGCCAAGCGGCAATGGGTAGTATTTGGTGCGATGACCTTGGGTTGTGTAATTACCGTGATCGGTGTTGTCGCCGCATCTATGATCCTATGGCTACCACGCATAGGCACTGCATTGGGGATTGTGTAATCGTCATCCCCGTACTCCGACCGTCATTCCGGCTTCCACGGCAATGACGGCTGGATTCCCCCCGTGAGTCAATCGATACTAAACTGTCATGCTTTTGTGATACTTTTGGGATAATTTCTCGCCACACTTTTCCTTGTTCAGCAATTACTTAACCTAACGAGGAAAACCAATGAAAAACGTTCGTTCACTTATTGCGGCAGCAGTCATTACAGGATTTGCCCCTGTTGCCTCAGCTGCTGATCTCTCAATTGAAGTACAAAACCTAACTCAGGGTATTTACTTCACGCCAATTCTACTAGCGGCACATACACCCGATGCGAGCTTATTTGAAGTAGGCGAGCAAGCGTCAATGGAAATTCAAATGATGGCGGAAGGCGGTAGCCTAGAAGGTTTAGCGGCTATCGGTACATCAATCAGTGCAGACGCAGTGGCTAACCCAGCCAGTGGCTTACTGGGCCCTGGTCAAACGACTACTGCAACAATGATGACGGCTGACACTAATACCGTGCTTTCAGTTGTAGCCATGATCTTACCTTCAAACGATGGCTTCGTCGGTTTAGACAACTGGACCATTCCAACTGAAGCGGGCACTTATACCGTTTATCTCAACGCCTATGATGCCGGCACTGAAGCGAACGACGAATTGCGTGGTAGCGGAATGCCGGGCATGCCAGGTATGCCAGTGCCACCGCCACTTGATCCACTACTAGGTACTAATGGCTCAGGGGTTACGACTGAAATTATTAATGACACAGTGCACATCCACCCAGGCAATATCGGTGACGACTCTGCAACTGATGGCGCAAGTGATGTGAGCAACACTGTTCACCGCTGGTTGAATCCGGTTGCCAAAGTGACTGTGACGGTAAACTAAGGAGAGCACTATGGGCATCTATATTCCAAATCGTCAACAGTCATTGCGACTATTGGCCATTGCCGGTCTAGTAGCCACGTTGACTGCCTGTGGCAGTGACAGTGATGACTTGCCAACGCCGCCAGTACCTCCAGCTCCACCACCGCCCCCCCCGGTTGATGTGAGCTATGACGTCACGGTAACCAATTTGACCAATGCACAACCGCTGTCACCCGTTGCTGTTGTACTGCACGATGAAGGTAACCTTTGGACCATCGGTGAATCAGCCTCTGTTGCCCTTGAGCAAATGGCTGAAGGTGGTGATACCGCAGAGCTTCGCGCTTTGTCAGTAGTACTTGCTGAAGCGTCGGGCGCAGCACCAATTGGACCGGGCGGTAGTGAGACTATCTCTATCACTATTCAAGACAATGAAATGGCGAACATTTCAATCACTACCATGCTAGTGAATACAAATGACGCTTTCACCGGTCTTAATGCTTGGAGCCTTGCTGATCTTGCGGTCGGTGACAGTTGGACAACCGTAACACGCGCTTACGATGCAGGCACTGAAGCCAATTCCGAAGCGGCCGGCACAATGCCAGGACCTGCCGATGGCGGTGAAGGTTTCAACGCTGTTCGGGATGATGCTGACTTTGTCGCTTTACATCCCGGTGTCGTGACCGGTGATGACGGTCTAGGCAGTTCAGTTCTGACGGTTTTGCACAAGATTGATAACCCTGTCGTTCGCATCACGATTACGCGAACCGAGTAAAGGAAGGAATAAGCATGAACGCTCGAGTCTTAGTCGTTGAAGATGATCTTGATATCGCTGATCTGATCAGAGTGAATTTAAGCGAATTAGGGGTGACGATCGAACATGCGGCAACGGGTGACAAAGGATTGTCACTCGCTCTAGACATTCAATACGACTTAGTGTTGTTAGACGTGATGTTACCGCAAGTCAGCGGGCTAGATATTTGTCGTGAAGTTCGTGCTAAAAAGCCCGAACAAGCCATTGTTATGCTGACCGCGAAAAACTCTGAAATGGATCGGGTATTGGGCCTCGAGCTTGGTGCCGACGATTACATGACTAAGCCATTTTCAGTTCGGGAGTTGCAAGCTCGGGTGCGCGCCCAGCTGCGTAAAGTGCGAATGCTGGCAAAAATCCGAAACTCGCCAGCGATTGATACAGCGATACTGCAAATTGGCAGTCTTACCATCGATACAAATAAACACATAGTCGAACTAGACAATCATGCACTCGAATTAACCGCGACTGAGTTTGAGTTACTCCTCTACTTAGCCAAGCATCCCAATCAAGTCTTTTCGCGCAGCCAGTTATTAGAATCGGTGTGGGGGTATCATCACTCTGGTTACGAGCACACGGTTAACTCTCACATTAATCGCTTGCGCGCCAAAATTGAGCGTGATGCCACCAATCCAACCGTTGTTCAAACAGTTTGGGGCGTGGGTTACAAGTTTAATCCACAGGGAGTGATGGCTTAGTGTTTGGACTTAAACTGTGTTTTTACCAGCGCCTAGCGATATCGCTGGTGGTGGTGTTTTCTATGGTGCTGAGTATCTTTTTTGCGGCCAGTGTGCACTTGCAGAGGGTGACGCAAAATGAGGCTGAACAGCGATTACACCTAAACCTTGCCGAACATTTGGTTCAAGATAACCCGTTATTGCAAACGGGGGTTTATGACTATGAAGCATTAAAAAACCTCTTCCATACGTTAATGGTAATGGGGCCTAACTTTGAGTTTTATTACCTAGATCCCAACGGCAAAGTACTGACCTATTCGTCTGAGTTTGGTCCTCTTGCTCGCGACCAAGTCGAACTTGAGCCTATATTGGAAATGCTTGACGGCTCTGCCGCGCTGCCACTCGTTGGTCAGGATCCTCGTGATGCGGGTGGAGAAAAAATATTTTCAGTCGCGCCAGTATACAACTCACAAGGTTTGCAGGGTTATATCTACGTGATTATCGGCGGGCAGGTCTTTGATTCAATTATTGCTGGCCTTAACCGCTCATCAGCAATGCAGCAATTTGGACTATTTGCAGTGGCGGCACTGATTTTCTTATTAGTAGCGCTGCTGGTGTTATTCAAAAACTTTACCCGACCGATGAAGATCTTGAGTGATGATATGGACAGGGTCCGAGCTGCAGACTTTGATAAAAGCGTCATGCAGCAAGCACGCAAACTGTGGAAACGCGAAAGTCACAATGAAGTACACCGCCTCGGTTGTGCGTTTAATGACATGCTGGAACATATCGATACCCAGTTTGAGCGTTTGCAGCAAACCGACATTCAGCGCCGTATTTTATTGGCCGACTTATCGCACGATTTGCGCACACCGTTGGCCAATTTACAGGGCTATATTGAGACCTTAGATATTCATAATGACACCTTATCCAGCGATGAGCGCAAGCGGTTTGTTGATATCTCCCTAAAAAATGCCCGCAACTTGAAGCACCTAATTGATCAAATTTTTGAGCTCGCATACTTAGAGGCTGGTCAGGTAACCATGAGCCGTGAGTCATTTTCATTAGGCGAGTTAATCCATGACGTATCGGCAAAGTTTGCGATGCAAATCGAAGCGAAGTCTCTCACTATGAACATCGAATTTGGACAACAGGACGTTTTTGTAAACACGGATATAGGTAAGCTTGAGCGAGTACTTACCAACCTTATAGATAACGCAATTAGGCACACTGACTCAGGTGGTACCATAACACTTGCAGTTATTCAGAATGACAATACCGTACGAGTTGAAATCAAAGATACCGGTAATGGCATCAGTCAGAATGAGCTCGCATTTATTTTTGATGCGCGCTATCAAGCATCCAACCAGTGCAAAGATAGTAAGATCCACGCCGGTTTAGGTTTGGCGATTTGCAAGAAGCTCACGCAATTATTGAATAGTGAATTATCAGTAACGAGTGAAGTCGGCAAGGGGACTTGCTTTAGCTTAAATTTGGCGCTGGAAAGTTCGCCGTCCAGCTAGCTTTAATTTTTCTAATGCCCGTTTTTAGGAGCGGCTAAATCGGTCGTGCTACACTCACTGAAAAGGATCCCACTCAAGAGGATTCATTATATCAGTATTGGAGTACCCGACTGCCTATGTACCAACAGCTATTTTCACGCTTTTTAGCTGCGAATCAGGGAAAGCAGCACTTTGCTTGCCACAGCCATTATTTCTGGCCAGATGTTACCCGCGATGCGCAAATTCAATATTGGGATGACAGTGCCCAATGGGTAGATGAGAAATGGCAATACTTTTTTTCTGATTGTGTACCGCAAGTTCAAAACCTTATCGCCCAAACGCTCAACGTCGATACACCAGAACAAATTGTATTCGCACCCAATACACATGAATTACTGTACCGAATCTTTAGCTGTTTTGAGTTACAGCGGCCTATCCGGGTACTGACCACCGATAGTGAATTTCACAGTTTCTCTCGCCAAATTAAGCGCATGGAAGAAGTCGGGCAGGTCGAGGTTACGCGAATTGCCAGTTTGCCAAGCCAGACATTTGCTGAACGTTTTGCCGCTTCTATTGAGCAAGATAGCTACGACATGGTGTTCTTTAGCCAGGTGTTCTTCAATTCGGGTACAAGTTGTGGCGACTACAATCGGATTGTAGCGGCGGTGGAGGATCCAAACACCATCATAGTGATGGATGGGTATCACGGCTTTATGGCAAAACCTACTGACTTAAGTGCAGTTCAAGAGCGCATTTTCTATTTGTCTGGAAGTTACAAATACGCTCAAGGAGGTGAAGGTGCATGTTTTGCTGTAGTACCTCGCAATTGTGATCTTCGACCAATATATACAGGCTGGTATGCCGAGTTTGGCGAGCTCAGCGCCGCCAAGGCTGGCACTGTGCAGTACAGCAAAAACGGGATGCGCTTCGCCGGTGCAACGATGGATTTTAGTGCTATTTATCGCTTACGCGCAGTGCTACAACAATTTGCTGACATGAAACTAACCGTGGTGCAGATTGATGACTTTATAAAACAATGTCAGCGTGCTTTTCTGGCACATCTAGAAAGCTTGAACCATCCACTACTGAATAAATCGTGTCTATTGGTAGAAGATTTAGCTAGTCACGGACATTTTTTAACTTTTGAGTTGCCATCTCCCGCCGACGCACAAATATTGCATGACCATTTACGCGAACACGGGGTGCTTACCGACTACCGCGCTAACCGATTGCGCTTTGGTTTTGCTTTGTATCACAACCCGTCTGAATATGATTTATCTTGTTTGTCGGAGGTTGCTTCATGAGTTGGCAAACGTTCCTGATCGCCTGTTCAATCGTTGCCATTATCGAAGGCATTGGCCCCATGCTATTTCCACGCAGATGGCAAAACTATATGCAACAGATGAGCTCACAAGCACCCGGACAGCTTCAACAAATTGGCGGGGTTTTGGTGATCACCGGCGCAGTGAGTTTGTTCTTTTTGATTTGAAAGAGCCTCTCCCGCGCCTTAAGGCCGTCAACTTGGTATTTCTGGGTGGTTTGAGCCAGCTTACTTATTTCAAGGCACTCAGTATCATTGGGACGCATTCTTCGCACAATGGCCAGGGAATCAACCGTCTAAATTTATTTCGAATCCCTTAATGGTTGGGAAGTCGTCCTCACAAAATTAATGTAAGAGGTTATCTTAATGTTTCTGTATTCGAATTACAGTTACTCAGACGTGTCGAAAAAATTTACACTCTTTATTAAAGTGTTTTGTAAGCCATTGAAAAATATGAGAGGTATGGAATTTGCTTAGCTTTTGCCGTAGTTAACTCGTAAGGTAGTAAAGAGAATGAAATCGTTAGTTAAAACCATCGCTGTATTGATGATTTTTGTTGGTACTCATGCGCAAGCTTCATTGATAGGATATTGGGACGCCAATGGCGACGCACAAGATTATACGGGATCCAATGATGGGACTTTGAATGGAGATACTTCTTTCGTGTCTGGCGTTTACGGAAGTGCTTTTTCTTTTGATGGCGTCGGCGATTCGGTCTACATAGCGCCAACGTTACCGGTATCTTCAGGGCTTACAATGTCAGCTTGGATAAACCCCACAGTCCTTTCTAGCGAACGAATGATTTTTAATAATGAGTCTAGTTACGAAATGGCCGTTAGAAACGGGACCTTTCAATACGCAATTGAAACTGACGCGCCAGGCGGTTGGTTTTGGGTAAACACAGGTTTAAGTGTAACGGCTAATGCATGGCAATTTTTCGCAGTGACTTTTGATGGTGCCTCATCGAAAGTGTTCAATGAGTTAGGTCAGGTCGTTTTCTCCTCTAATGCTATTACTGGGAATATTATCGACCCGGCAAATAGTTGGGTGCATATTGGTGCCAGATTGAGTGGAACAACGTCTAACTTCATTGGTGCAATCGATGAAGTGTACATTTTTGATAGTGCCCTTGAATCTAATGATGTTTTAAACATAGCTAACAATGCTTATTTTTCTGAAGTATCAGAGCCTTCTACAATAGCGATTGTATTACTAACGATGGGCGGTTTAATTCTTAGACGTAAAAAATCACTGATTTAACGGGATGAATGAAAGAGCTGACTCACTGTATAGTTCAGCTTTTTCATCCTACTATAGACGTTTACTTCTGGCCCCTTTTTGGGGCCTTCAGTTTGTGTTTAAGAGTGCTTATATACGCTCAAAATAGTGTTCAATCAGCTCTGCCAAGCGCTCATCAAGCTGCTCTTCAAAATCGCTAAATGCAATATCAAATTCTGAGAAAAAAGTTTTAACATCGTTATGTGAAGCTGGCGTCTTATTCAGTTGATACTCGATTTCTGGCAGTGATTTGTCATAACGGGGTTCTATCTTCCAGCGAATAATCCCACCGTGGAAGCGTTTTAGTTCAGGTTTGGCATGAGTACAAAATGCTTCAATGTAGTCTTTTCCCTCCGGGCCTAGGCAACCGGGCTCAAGACGAATCAAAATCGACAGTTTCTTGTACAGTGGCAAGCGCGGAGCCATAAGAGCCCATCCATGAATTACGTTGTCTTAAGTATTGGTACAAAAATCAGAAACTAACAAGTCGCGCTGCGAAAATACCGCAATACAAATGTGTTTGCTCAGCATAATAAACCCTGGTTTTTGCCCATATAACAACAGGTTTACACGGGCGGTGTTCATTGTCATTGAACATAGGTGTGCAACTATCTATTTTTTGCTCGAAAAAAGGTCAACAGGCGCGCCGTTTTTTGTTAGAATCCCCGCCTATTTTTTCGATAGTAAAGTTCCATGGCAAAAAATGTAGTCGTGCTCGGCACCCAATGGGGTGATGAGGGCAAAGGTAAGGTCGTTGATTTACTCACCGATCGCGCAAAATATGTAGTTCGTTATCAAGGTGGTCACAACGCTGGTCACACATTGGTAATTGACGGTGAGAAGACAGTTCTGCACTTGATCCCTTCAGGTGTGTTACGCGATAACGTGACCTGCGTAATTGGTAACGGGGTTGTTCTAAGTCCAGAAGCGTTGTTGACTGAAATGAAGATGCTCGAAGAGCGCGGCGTTCCAGTGAAAGAGCGTTTAGTGATCAGTGAAGCGTGTCCGCTTATTTTGCCTTATCACATTGCGTTAGATCAGGCGCGTGAGAAAGCGCGTGGCAGCAAAGCTATCGGTACTACAGGTCGCGGTATTGGCCCAGCCTACGAAGACAAAGTATCGCGTCGTGGCTTGCGCGTGGGTGATTTGTTTAACGCTGAAGATTTTGCGGCAAAGTTAAAAGAAGTCCTTGCTTATCACAACTTCATGCTAACTGAGTATTACAAAGCAGAAGCTGTTGATTTTGATACGGTCTACAAGGACGCGATGGCAGTTGCTGATTTATTCAAAGCCATGGTTGTTGATGTCACTGACTTGCTTGATAAAGCGCGTCAACGCGGTGATGCCATTATGTTTGAAGGCGCGCAAGGTACATTGCTTGATATCGATCACGGCACTTATCCTTACGTAACGTCATCAAACACAACCGTTGGTGGCGTTGCAACAGGTGCTGGTTTCGGTCCGCTCAACCTCGATTACGTGTTAGGTATCGTTAAAGCTTATACCACGCGTGTGGGTTCCGGCCCGTTCCCGACTGAGTTAGAGTGCGAGGTCGGTCAACATTTAGGTGTTAAAGGCCATGAATTTGGTGCTACTACCGGTCGTAAACGTCGTACGGGTTGGTTTGACGCGGTTGCGATGAAGCGCGCGGTGCAAATCAATTCAATTACCGGTTTCTGCTTAACCAAACTCGATGTACTCGATGGCCTAGAAGAGTTACAAATCTGTGTAGGTTATAAAGATGCCGATGGCAATGTATCTGACATCCCGCCAATGGCAGCAGATGGCTACGAGCTAGTAACGCCAGTTTACGAATCAATGCCCGGTTGGAGCGAAGAGACATTCGGTCTAACTGATTTCGATTCGTTACCAGAAGCGGCGAAAAACTATATCAAACGCTTAGAAGAGCTGACGGGTGTGCCGATGGATATTATTTCTACTGGACCTGATCGCAACCATACAATGGTGATGCGTCACCCATACGACGCCTGAGTCGCCAAGGGCCACACTCCCTAATTACTCCTAAAAAAGCCAGTAGACACTGGCTTTTTTTATAGCTTGAAAAAATTACCGCTAATCTCAATGTTTACTATTGGCGTAATGCCTATGTAATAATGCAAAAAACTTCTTTGGGACGACTGACGATGACAGCTTCTATTTCGCATATCTCCGGCCACGTAAAAAGCACTGAGTTTGCTTGGATCGACGAGGCTTTTACCAAGCTGCAAAGCTACTATGAAAGTGGTGTCACCAAAGACTATCAGTGGCGAGTACAACAGCTTAAGCAAATTGATAAAATGGTGACTGAGCACGAGCTCGATATTCGCCAGGCTTTGCAAACAGACTTAGGCAAATGCGAAATGGAAAGTTGGATATCCGAGATCGGGTACATTAAAGCCGAAGTTAAACATACCCTTAAACACCTAAAAAAATGGATGAAGCCCAGAAAGGTTTCTTCACCTTTATTGGCGCAACCGGGTAAAAGTTACTTGCAACCTGAACCGCTCGGTACCGTCTTGATCATCGGTGCTTGGAACTATCCATTCCAACTGGTTATCGCACCGTTAATTGCTGCTATTTCTGCAGGGAATTGCGCTATGCTTAAACCTTCTGAGTTATCGGAAGCGACCTCAGCCCTAATTGCGAAATTACTCCCGCAGTACCTTGATAATCGGGCGTTTACTGTTGTTGAAGGCGGTAAAGACGAAACCACGCAAGTGTTAAAGCAACCTTTTGCCCATAGCTTTTATACCGGCGGTGAAATAGTTGGCAAAATCGTCATGCGTGCCGCAGCAGAACATTTAACCCCTGTTACTTTGGAGCTGGGTGGTAAGAGCCCGTGTTTTGTTGACCGCAATACCAACCTAGCGGTTACGGCAGAACGCATAGTATGGGCCAAGTGGATGAATGCTGGACAAACCTGTGTTGCCCCTGATTACATTCTGGTTGAGGAAGGCTTTGAGCAAGAGTTAATTGCTGCTATTAAAACAAAGCTAGCCAAACAATATGGTGAAGATGTGAGCCAATCAAAGGATTACGGGCGTATTGTGAATGAGCGTCATACGCAGCGTTTAGCCAGTTATCTCGAAGAGCAACCGGTTGTACATGGTGGCCGGGTGAAGCTAGAAGAAAAGTTTATTGAGCCAACGATAGTGCTTAATCCAGCGCTAGATTCAGCAGTGATGCAAGAAGAGATCTTTGGGCCCATATTACCGATTATTACGGTTAAAAGCATGGATGCAGGGATCCAGTTGGTTAATTCACGTCCTAAACCATTAGCAATGTATATCTTTACAAAGAATAGCGGTCTTGAACAAAAGCTCTTACGTGAGACCAGCGCCGGTAGTGTCTGTGTGAATGATGGGTTTATGTTTATGGTTAACTCAGAGCTACCCTTTGGCGGTGTCGGTCACTCTGGCATGGGCAGTTATCACGGTAAGTGGGGATTCGATACATTCAGTCATTTAAAATCAGTAATGAAACGCAGCTTTATGTTTGACCTAGACGTGCGCTACGCACCGTTTAATGCGTCGAAACTGAAGTTCTTAAAATTCTTACAGTAGCGAATATGTGCCATGAATAAGCCCGAACAGTCCCTTGCACCTTTTCATCTAGCCATTCCGGTTTTGGATTTACAGGCGAGTCGCCAGTTTTACGGTAAATTGTTAGGCTGTTCACAAGGTAGACACAGTGATCATTGGATTGATTGGAATTTCTTCGGGCATCAATTGGTTACCCACAAAGTTGAGCAAATGCCAGCGATTGGCGGCCACAACTCGGTCGACAGTAAAGCTGTGCCGGTACCGCATTTTGGTGTAGTGCTAAGCATGTCTGACTGGCACGCGCTTGCGAATCGCTTGCGTGACAACGACGTAGAATTCGTGATTGAGCCCTATATTCGTTTCCGCGGGCAAACCGGTGAGCAAGCTACAATGTTCTTGCTCGACCCTTGCGGCAATGCCTTAGAATTTAAAGCGTTTGCCAATATCGACCAGCTCTTTGCGCACTAAACCCAACTATATCATTACCGCACTGGCAATGGTAAATGCCACTAAGCTCAAGCCGCCGGCAACCAGTGCGTAGGGCAGTTGGGTCTTCACGTGGGTGAGTAAATCACAGCCAGCAGCAATCGACGATACTGCTGTTGAATCCGATATGGGTGAGCAGTGATCACCAAAAATACCACCACCTAGAATTGCCGCTAATACGAGCTGTGGCGGCAAGCCAAAGGTCTGAATCAGCGGAACACCAATAGGCACTAATATAGCAAATGTGCCCCAACTGGTTCCCGTAGTAAACGACATAACTGCACCGGCCAAAAACAATAGCGGAACAATCAACACTAGCGGTAGATATTCTCCCACTATACTGGCGACAAATACACCGGTACCTAAGGCTTTTAGGCTTGCTCCAAGTGTCAGTGAGAGCAACAAAATCGTCACTAAAGGTAGTAGTTCCCCCATACCTTTGAAACCGGTTTTTACCAATTCTTGATGCGTAAAGCGGCGGTGCACGAGCAGAAGTAAATACGCGGCAATACAACCTAACATTGTGGCGTAGAGTACTGATTTACTGCCGCTGCCCTGAGACAATACTCCGTCGCCAGTCCACAGCATGAACAGCGGCATAGTGCCCACCATCACTAACAGCGGGACTAACATAAAGCGCACTTTAGTGGCTGGCGCTGTTTGCAATTCCGTATCAGTACTTGACAGAACAGCCTCTTCTTCTTTCATTGGGCCGTGTACTTTGTCAGCAAGAATGGTGTAGAGCACGATGCCTAAGGTGAATAGCGCATAGAAATTAAGTGGTACGCTGCCCCATAGAATTTCAGCCGGTGACATACTGAGCTCGTAGTTACTCAGTAAGCCCAACACGAAAGCGCCCCAGCCATTGAGTAAAATAAGAATGCAAATCGGCGCACAGGTACTATCGATAATATAGGCCAAGCGCGCTCGGCTCATTTTGAATTTATCGAACAAACCGCGCGCTAGAATGCCGGACGTGAGCACGCTCAAATTAGACTCAATAAACACCGCCACACCAGTAAAAAAAGTCAAACTGCCGACTTGCTTACGGCCTTTGGCAATGCCGCGATTAACCAAAAAATTAACCGTTGCTGCAACGCCACCGGAGTCGCGGATATAGGCTAAAAGGGCGCCAATAAGAACACTAAATAATAAAATGCGGGAGTTGCCGGGACTGTTTATGATCTCAATAACTCGCTCAACGCTGTTGATAGGGCTAAGCCACACTGAGCCATCCGCCGCACCGAAAAGAAGTAAAGCTTCCGCACTAAGCACTGCGAAAAGAAGAGCCATAATGACTTCTTTTTTCCAAAAGACGATGGCAATAGCAATTAGCGGTGGAATGATCGAGTACCAACCCATTGCGGTTCCTTATTGTTCTAATTTTGCGGACAAGCGCAGCTTTGCACAGTGTTGGACGATGCGCAACTGCTTAAAAGCGTCGATGTAATACCGCTTCGTATACTAAGCTGACGATACTGCCATATTGACCTGTTTCATAATTCTGACCGGCAAAGTTAAGCGTTTCATTACCGTTGGGATCCAAACTTTGTTGAATGGGGGTGTGGCGTTTATTGGTCAGTAGGATGATCACTAAATCATGCTCAGGATCGATAACGCTTAATGTCCCCGTCCAGCCAGTATGGCCGAAGGTACGTTCACTGGCATAAGGGCCAAACTGCCAGCGCCGTTCGCCATTTGCAGCGCGCCGAAAGCCCAGCCCAGTCGTATCACTAATTGAGCTTGGCAGAATAAACTGATTTAACACAGTCTCTGAAAATAAGTAGTGTTCACCTAGTCCGCCGCCATTTAACAAGAGTTGGGTCAGACGCGCGAGCTCTTCTGCGGTAGAAAATAAACCGGCATGACCTGCAACCCCTTGCATGCTGTAAAAGGCTTTTTCGTCATGGACTTCTCCGCTAAGTGTATAATTGCGGACGTTGTCAAAGTTCACCCGCCCGTCGCGGGTATTGCCCTGTAATTCTGTCGCAGCGTAACGCGTTGTTTCTGGCAGTTTTTTGCGCGGATTAAATACACTTTGGCTTAAACCCAGTGGCGCGTAAATATTCTGCTCAACGTATTCATCAAGTGGGAACCCAGTGATGCGTTCGACTAAAATACCCAACAGCATAAAGCTGCTGTCACTGTAGCGCATGGCAACTTGATAACGCTCCTCCAAAGGTACTTGAGTAAGCAGGAGCTCTTTGGTCAAAGGAGCAGATTGGGAGTAAAACTCCGGGCCTAGATGATTCTCCGGTGTGAAAAAGTGGACTTCTGGCGCCAAACCCGCACTGTGAGTCAGCAGATGACGCGCAGTTAAAGCATCGCGACCATCACCGCGAAACTCTGGTAGATACTCATACAGTGGTATATCCAAGGCCAATTTTTGCTGTTCAACAAGGTGCATGATCGCCAAGGTGGTAGCGAATACTTTGGTATTTGAGGCCAGATCAAACAGGGTATCAGTCGTCATGGGGACGGGGTTTTCTAATTCACTGCCATCGGGAGCATAGCGGTGGGCATATCCGTACGCTTTGTGATGCACAACCTGGCCGCGATGGGTAACCAACAGCACTGCGCCGGGGAAGCCCTCATTTATGTCTTGTTCTATCAATGCATCAACCGCTGCAAATTCATAGTCACTGTCGCGAGTATCCATTACTTGCGGATAGGGGATAGACACCATTATTTGTGCATCAGCGGGTTGAATATTGTCGACGCGAATCGTATTGGAGCCAGTGACCGTGCGACGGTGAAGCGAGTATTGGTAGTCGGTATCAGGCAGAAAAACGTCGGGTAAGTTAAGTTGTTGGCCATTAATCCAAATATCAGCAGAAATGGGAACGAGCCCTGGGTTTGCTATTTTTATTTCGCCACGGCCTTGATAGGCCATAAATCGACGGCGATGATTAACGTACTCGCGCGACGATAACTCAGCATCAGGAAACTGCATTTGTAGTTGGGTAGTCTTGTTAACCAGTGAGGGTTGAGTTGATGCTTCACGTTCACTTTCAAAGCGCGTCATTAACTCAACAACTTGCTCAGGGAAATACCGTTCGAGCAATGCAAACAACGCTGCATTTGTGGCGATGTCGCTGTAGCCGTTGAGATTTTCGGGAGTAAAATGCATTTGAAAAGCAGCGATGGTGGCTAAGGTGCGTTCATCAGCTATGCCGGTTTCTATTGCTGGGTAACCGTAAGCATTCAGGGCCGCTTGTGTCAGCCCCATCGACGGTAATTGCCGCTGAAATATTCGCGTGTATTTTTCTTTAGTATCGGTGGTATACCACGCCCCAATACCTGCCATATGTAGTTCATACCAGGGAAAGCGCGGACCGGGATCGTGTTTACGCAGCGGTGCAATATCAGCGTGGCCAACAATGGCTGTGGGGTGAATATCGGGGTTGCGCTGCAAGATGTCTTTTAGCAAAGCGATTAATAACGCGATCTGCTCAGGATCATAGTTAGGATAATTACATTGTAAGCGTTGGCTATTTACCGTTCGGTGTTTGCCGGAGTTGTTATCGTTCGGACAATGTGCGCGATTCACTATCTCGATACCAATTGACTGGTCGTTTAGGCCGGTCATGTTTTGCCACGTACTTAAACCAGCATGCCAAGCACGCGATTGCTCTTCCACCAACTGAAAAATTTTGAGCCTATCATGACGATAAGATGAATCGCCTGACTCGGGAATTAGGTAGTGCGCACTAACGCCGCCTTCATCCACTAACCCCTCAATAGATTGGGCATAACTTGCTCCGGTGTAATGCAGCACGATAGCTTTAATACGAGAATTTTGATTGGCTGATGGCACGTGTTCAATGGGAAGGTGTGAGCAGTTAAAAAGCAGTAGTGTCAGCAGTAAGGTGCAAATTTTGAAGCGCACAGGCAAGATAAATCCATCTCTATTCAGATAGGTTTATTTGGCCTCATGTCGAGATAGCTGTCAAACCCTGCATAGAGAGCACGAAGGAGACGGATATAGCCATTGAACAAGACGGTGTTTTCTCATAAACTCGCCGCGTTCAATGTGCTCTTCAAGCATGTTGTATGACTGATGGAAATTATTAAAAAAATAAAGGAAGTAATATGTTTAAAACGCGTATTTTTACACTTTTAGTAGCAATCGTTGTACTCAGCGGTTGTGTGTCAACCCAAGAAATGATCACTGTTGATGAAGCCTCATTGTCGAATAACGAGGTTGTGGTTGGCATTATTCTTACTGAAGCCCCCCTAGCAGAGACGTTTTACACCGGCAGTATAGGTTTGTTGGATTATGCAATCATCGCCGGCGTCAACTCAACATTAGACAAACATTTAAATTCGCTAGTATTTGATGATTACCCAAAAATTGCCCAGCAATTGCAAACGGTATTACACAACAAAGGGGTGAATACTCTACTGATCGAAACGCCTATAGCCCTAAAAGAGGCGGAAAAACTTAAGCGCCCATCTAAAGGCAAATCGAAAACCAGTTTTGTCGGTTACCAAGAAAAGTACAACATTGATTATTTGCTGTTAGTTCACCTCCAACAGGTCGGTACTACTCGAAGTTATTATGGCCCCGTACCTACATCAGAGCCCGTCGCGACGGTAGCAATGAGTGGTCAAATTATTGATTTAGCCACCCATGATCTTAAATGGTTCTACGACGCTTCTTCGCAGCAAGTGATTGAGACGCCATGGGACGAGAGTGAAGTTCAATTTCCTAACCTTACAACTGCTATTTATCAAGCGCTAGAGACTTCTACTCGTGAACTGGTGGGTAGTTTAGAGGGTAACCCCAAGAATAAGGTGGCCGCACAACAAGTCGCTTCTGGTCAGTAGTGACTCGATGCCGATACTTGCTCGGCAGGTATCGGCGCTACAATACACGGCGCTTGTTTTATTTCACCACGCAGCGTGCGAAAAGTGATAAAACCATCACACGGCTGTAACACTTCGCCTCGAGAGTAAAACTCCCCACGTTTGTTTTTGTACCGAATAGAATGATTCGCAAACCGAGAACGTTTAGACCAAGTCTCCAATGCTTGTTCAACCAGCAATAATAAGCGCTCACTGACGGCGGTGAAGTCATTCACTATTTCTCCGGAGTCAATGTTGTTAAGCTGGTGCAGTGAAGTATTCAGATCCAATAAAGGGGCAGATTCTAAATGAAAGTAGTTGCGATACAGCAACTCTTTTCGGTCAGCGTATACCTCGACAAAAAACACTGAGATTAACGACCGGTAATCGCTGCTGAGTGATGTTTCAGGCGTGATCTGTAAATGTGTGGTCTGTGGTTTTGACGGTGCTAAATCGGCTTGCCAATCAGGGTGCCACACCTCTTGCCACTGAATTTGCTCAGCTACTGTTAAAAACTGTTGAACGGGAGAGTTTTTCTCCCTGATCGCGGAATTTTCGGCTGAGTTCTTCAAAATTGCTCCGCCGATCAGTGCTCCAGCAAGTCCCGCCAAAGGATCGTAATTTACACTTTGCATCGAGGCATTTAAATTCGCTTGATACATAGTTGCAGCAATATCATTACCGTCATAACCTAACTCGGTCAGCAGGACATTAATATTTGACTCTTGGGGAACAATATAAACAGTTTCTGGCATCGCCAAAGGCTTGTTAGCATGACTAACAACAGATTGTTTGGTTGATTTGCATGCAGAAATGCAGAGAGTGCCAACTAATAAGAGTACAATTTTCGAGGTCATGGACTCCGTTCCATTAAAAAATATTCGCTAGATAATAGATGTTCTAGCCAATAGGTTCAATCGATGATGCTAGGGGCGAAAAGTGTGAGTAAACAAACGCTATTGGGGATGCTTGGGGTGGTAGCGATGTACTGTTGCACATTCTCGGCCGTGGCAAACCAACTGGGCGCAGATATCGGGCAAAAGTTGATGTTGGATATTCGCTACTTTTGTGCTGATGGAACGCCCGCTGATAACTGTCGAACACCTGTAACCCGTTTGCCTGAGCCGCTTGCAAAGGTCATTCAGCGCCATAATATCGGCGGCGTCATACTGTTTGCTGAAAATATTCAATCAGTTGAACAGGTTCGGAGTCTTATTGAGCAGTTACAAACAGCTGCGGCAGCAGCAGGTTTGCCACCTTTGTTGATTGCGGTTGATCAAGAAGGCGGTCGCGTTGCGCGTTTGCCCGTTACCGCCACCAGTGCTTTTAGCGGTAATATGGCGATTGGAGCCACTTATGAAAAGCATCAAACCCATTACGCCACAGCGGTAAATACTGCGATTGCACAACAGCTTAATGCGGTTGGGATAAACGTTAATTTCGCGCCTGCTGTAGATGTTAATGTAAATCCTCTTAACCCGGTTATAAATGTTCGGTCTTATTCCGAATCACCTGAGGTGGTCGCGCAGCTTAGTCAAGCCGCAGTTTCGGCGCTGCAAAGTAACGGAATTATCTCGGCAATGAAACACTTTCCCGGTCATGGCGACACTCATGTTGACAGCCATACTGGATTACCGGTAGTTGAGCACAGTCGCGATGTGGTTGAACGCGTCGATTTGTATCCTTTCGCTATGGCCATAGCCGCAGGAGATCAAGCTGCACCAGGGATGATCATGACAGCCCATATTCAATATCCCGCGCTCGACAATAGTGTGTTTACTAGTGTAAATGGTGAGGCCACCATAGTGCCAGCGACGTTATCTCGCCGTATCCTCACAGGGCTATTGCGTGAGGAATTGAAGTACCAAGGTGTAGTAGTCACTGATGCGTTGGATATGGCTGGAATTTCAGCCTATTTGACACCGAAAGATGCACTTTTGCACACCTTTTACGCGGGCGCTGATATTGCCTTGATGCCAATGCCACTGCGCAATGCAAATGCTATCGCTGAATTTGATGAAATGCTTGCACACATAAATTCTGCAATTAGCGCGAATGACAAAAGCGCCGTTTCCGGTGTTCCGACATCAAAACAAATGCGCCAGTCAGCACAGCGGATCGAGAGACTAAAACAATGCTTTTTGCAGCAGGTATCGATTGCGAGTAGCGCTACTATAGAAATGCCAAAATTTAGTCGACTTGCGGAGCAATTGGCCCAAGCGTCATTAACCTTAGTAGTAGGCGATCCTCAATTTACATTGGCAAAACGCGAGGCACTGATGCTTATAATGCCCGACGAGGCTCGTTGCCAGGCGCAAACTGATGCACTGGTAAGTCGCGAGTATCAGGTTTTAGGCTGCATTAGCTTAGCCAACCAAGTTGTTAAGTCTACCTTAGATGACCTTATTGCAAGCGCCGATGCGGTTATGATCGGTGATATCTCACCGTCGCATAGCCTTGCCGAAATGGGGGGTATGGATGATTTGATTGTGTGGCAAAACCGGATCGACAAAAACGAGCAGCTCGCGTGGACTAATTACGCGCTTGCCGCGGCTACTAAAGAAAATAAAACGCGTATTTTTGTGGCATTAAGAGCGCCTTATGTTATCGAACAGTTTGCTGAGTATGTTGATCTGGCTATAGTCACTTATGATTATCGCGTGTTACAGACCGAGGCCGGCAGGCCGGGAGGTATAGTGTTTGATGTGATCGCTGAGTTTTTACAAGGTGATATTAGAGCTCCTGGCACACTGCCCGTAACATTAGCGCCGGCCAAATCACCTGAATAGGACAATCACGATGAATTTCATTTCAGCTTGGATACCACTTGTTATTGCGATTACTATTGTGGGGTTAGTTTTGGCAGTTAGTCAGCGCTTACTTTTGGGCAAAGGTGTAGTGCTTAATGCTGATCAGCGCTTACCGCGACAACTATTGTTAATCGTAATTACGCTCGTAGGTGTGGTTGCCATTACCTTAACCTTACCCGTCAGTGAAAGCTCTCGGAATCAGGTACTGGCTCTGGTGGGGGTCTTAGTTTCAGGGGTAATTGCATTCTCTTCTACAACGCTTGTGTCAAACCTTATTGCAGGCTTAGTTTTGCGCTTCAATCGCCCGTTTCGTACGGGGGACTTTATTCGGTGTAATGAGTACTTTGGTCGAGTATCAGAAAAGGGATTACTCGATACTGAGATCCAGACCGAATACCGTGATTTAGTCTCTATTGCCAACAGCTATTTAGTTAATAACCCCGTTTCAGTGATCAGAGCATCCGGCACCTTAGTAACAGCAAATGTATCAATTGGATTCGATGTTCACCACGCAACGGTAACCGAGTTGTTAGAGCGCGCGACGCAGAAAGCCGGGTTAACTGACGGTTTTGTTCAAATTACAGAGTTAGGTAATTTCAGTGTCAGTTATCGTGTGGCGGGTTTATTGACCGAAATTAAAAGTCTTTTAACAGCCAAGTCGAAATTACACAGAGCCATGCTCGATGAACTTCATGAAAGTGGAATTGAGATCATGTCGCCCAATATCATTGCCTCCAGACCGATGGACCCAAATCACAGTGTTATTGCCAAGCCGACAGCACAAAAGCAAAGTGTTGAGAAAGGCGACAAGCATGAGGATATTGCCTTTGATAAGGCCGAAAAAGCCGAGCAACATGAGCTATCCATTCAAGAATTGCAGGAGCAAGTAGTCAGCTACAAGGAAGCGCTTGCGGTAGCTATCGACAGCGAAGAAAAGCAACGTCTCACAGATAAAATAGAGCGCTGCCAACAAAATATTGTTGCGCTCCAAGAACAACATCAACAAAGATCAGCAGATCCTAGCAATGCCTAGTTGTGGGCTGTTTTTCAATTGCCAGGATCCGTCCTGCATCTGAAAAAGCAATTTGGACGAAGTCGCCGCGTTCGATGTCAATTTTCAGGGCGTTGTTAGCGGCAAGCTCAGCAAGCAACATTGGGCTGATACTCAGAGCACTGTTATCGCACATTTTCAATTCCCAACCGTCACCGATACTGGCAATTTGCGCCAGTTTTTTGTGATGGATAGCTATTCGTAACTGGCTCTCTTGGAACGCCTGAGTCGCATTTTCATAATCTATTCGTCTAGCGGTGTTAACGCTGACGGCCTCGTCACTCAATGCGTGATATTCAATATTGGCATGCACGTATTCTGGCTCTTGATAGCCTGTTATTGTGTGGCGTACTAATAAACCAAGTGCCAGCAGGCCAACACAGGCCGTTACCATACCCATTTGGCGACCAAAAACAGGCCAGCTGTGAGGAGACACAGTCGCAGACTGTTTGGATTGACCGAGCGCGACTTGTTTTATCTCTGTCGGCGTTTTAACGGCGGACTTGCGTTGCTGATACAACTGCTGTAATTGTTTGTCTTGCTCAGTCATAACGGAAATCCTCGCTTGCTTGGCTGGTTCTCAGCGCTTTGTTTAACTTGCGTTTTGCATAGCGCAAGCGACTCTTAATCGTTTCTTGTTCGGCAGCGCAAATACTACTGATCTCTGCCAGTGAAAAGCCCTCCTGTTGTAAACAGAAAGCCTCACGTTGATGGAAAGGCAAGTCATCCAGAATTTGATTAAACCGAACAAGCCGATCATCATTATCGAATACTGGCGACGCGTGATGCTGCTCGTCGAATTCATCGTATTGATAGCGGGCTTGGCGACGTAATTCATCAATCAATAATCTTCTGCCTATGGTGAAGAGCCACGACTTAAACTGGCCGTCAGGACGATATAAGTGTGACTTTTCAATGACTTTTATCCATGCCTGTTGAGCAATATCCGAGGCCAATTCAGGATCAGAGAGGGTGAGCAAAAAGTGATATAAGTCGTCACCGCAATTTTCGTACAGCTGCGCCAAAACTTGCCGTTGACGCAGCTTGGTGTAGCGTAGCATCAATTGTTCATTTGATGTTTCGCGTGTAAACCAGCCTTTGATTGCGACAGTAATGCTCACCCAAACTCCTTAGTTATCTGCTAATGTAAATTCTAACACAACGCTCAGGCCTTGTTGTGCAACCGCTTTGCCATTAACGGATTTAGGTTGATACTTCCACTTTGCCAATGCTCGTTTAGCTTCTTGATTGAATACGCGTTTGGGTTCGGCATTAATGACCTGAATGTCAGTAACGCCACCTAACTCATTGACATTAAACGTCATTTGGACCCAGCCTTCGATACCATCTCTTGCCGCGTCGATAGGGTAGCGCGGGTCTACTCTTACCAACGGTCTTAGTTCACTGTCTTGCATTCCGAAACTCAAAATATCCGTCAATGTCGTGCCTGTGTCAATTGTTGGTGCATACGTCCACTGGGTATCAGGCTCGTCAATATCCACAGGATTTTCAATAGGCCGGTCAGGGATTTCTTTGATTTGTGGTGGCTCTGGCAGTTTCTCTCGCTCGACGATGGTTTCTTCTTCAGCTTTAAATATTGCATCGATAATGACAGGCTCCGGCAGAGTGCTTACACCAACGGCTTCTTGGTCAATCAAGCCGTGCATTAAAGCAAACAGACCAAAAGTTACTGCACCGCCAATCAAGCTTGCGGTTAACGCTTTGGTCGCCGCTTGAAGATGACTGGTTTGATGTATTTGCGTTGCGTTTTGCATATTTCTCTCCTCTTTACTCGACTAACGCCGAACAGCGAAGAAAGGGGTTAGCATTAAATTACTTTTTTAAATACTGTTTAATATGCGGTTGTAATGCTGCAGCCCAACGCGGATATTGATTAGCGTTGGGGTGAAGATAGTCGTCCATGATCTCACGGCTTAAACTACCGTCGCTCTGCAGAAACAGATGAGTGAAATCCAGCCAGGTTACATACACACGCTGCTCTAGGTGTTGAATTTGCCGATTAATCTCATTATTTAGTGAGCGCAAAGGGTCTGAAGCGGTTTTCCCTCGTGGAAAAATTGCATGTAATAGAATATGTGCGTTTGGTAATCTCTGGTGTATCTCATCAACCAGCAGCGTAATAGCTCGTGCCGTGTAGTCAGCTGGATCTTTTCGATGTCCGGTATTGTTGGTGCCTATCATCAAAACAACTACCTGAGAGTTTAAACCGTCTAGTTCACCGTTAGCTACCCGCCAGAGCGCGTGTTCGGTGCGGTCGCCGCCAAAGCCTAAGTTAAGTGCACCGTACATAGCAAAATGTGCATGCCATGCTGACTCACCAAAGTCCTCCCAAGCGTGAATGATTGAATCGCCAATAAATACCAAGCGGATCTCATCACCGCGCTTTGCTACTTCGGCTAACTTTTCCTGATGCCGCGGTAGCCATAAGGGTTTGGCAATATTGTCCTCATAGGGAATAGCCGCCATCGGTTAGGGCTCCCCTTCCAGCTCGACTACTTTACGTCCAAGTACTGCATATCGAGGAGAGCCTGCAGTACTCAATATCCCAATTGCGGGCAACTTATGAAACGTGGTGGGTAGTGGCTGTGTTGTGCTAAAGACAGGTAACTCGGTTCGCACAGCTAAATTGTCATTTGTATCAATAAAATGGCTATATCCGTTTTTGAGTATAGCTCTGTAAGCAAGGTCGTCCAAGGTAAGGGGCTCAGACACTCTGTAGGGTTCACCTCTGCTGAGCGTCAGTTGGTCACATCCTAATTCAGTGATTCCACGTTGGTCAGCTAAATCACCAATTTCAGCAACTTGGTACTCTCCTTCGACTTTTCGAATCAGCATGTCGGTTTGAAATTCGACTGAATTGGCGTTCCCAGCAAATGTAACATTACGAAGTACAATATCGCCCCAATGGTTTTCATTATTAGCCGGAATAGCAAAGTAGTCCGCTTCTCCTACATCCTGCCATGTGTTTTGGCTGACAGCATCCAAAGCAGTAAAAATCGCCAGTCGATTCATTGCTCGGGCAGTTTGGCGGTTGGGGTCGTTCGGGAATTCACCTGATTCTATTAATAGGGTGCTAGCCCCCATAGCTGCAATCGTGTCACCAAAACAGCGCGGTGAGTATTCATCCATATAGCGGGCCACATGACCGTTGATTCGAGCTTCCAATACTTGCCGCATAACAGCGATGAGTGACATGGCGCGGCCACGCGCATGGTTAACGCTTTGCTCCTGGTCAAATGGCGGTGCTAAGAAGGCAATAGTTGATAGCTCATCAGTATTGCCTACACCGTAATAGCGGTTTTGGTCATGTAAGTTAAAGGCGATATCTGGTCGCAATTTACTCACAGCATTGTGCAGTATCTGCGCCTCCGGTGAACAACGTTTTCTGGCATCGCGATTAATATCGATTCCTTGTGCATTTTCGCGCGTTTTGCGTTCGGCACCATCGGGATTGAGCATTGGAATAAAGTGTAGCGTAAAATGGTTCAAGACCTGTGTAACCAAAGAACGATTATCGCTCAGTAGCTGCTCGATGATATCAAATACCGCAGCCGTTGCTGTAGGCTCGTCACCGTGCATTTGGGTCCAAGCGAGGACCACTTGCTTACCACGGCCAATAGATACAAGTTCAATCGGACGCTGTTGCACCGAATGGCCAAGCAACTGAATGTTTATTTCTGGGCGGGAGCGAAAATGTTCGAGTATCGGCTCAATATCAGCCCTGCGCACATGTTTGCGATCCAGTTCTGGCCAGTAGTGATGCACAATCCAATCCATTGACAAGCCCTGTTAGTGGGGTTCCTGATAAATTAAATACGGCTGCCTTTGTTGCTTAAATGCGCTCAAATCGGCGTGCCACATTGCCTTGATTTGCGTTTCATTTTGTCCTGCGATTATCGCTTCTCGCAGTGCTTTAGTGCCAGCAAGCTTGTCGAAGAATGATGGCGAGGTAAAAAATTCAAGCTCTGACGTAACCGCTTGTTGATAGGCAGTGAGCAACAGATCGAGCGTTAAACCGCTGCGCGTGTCGTTGCGTAAATCTAGACCTGTGAGCTCAACACCTTGCAATTTAGGATAGGGTGCGCTGGCTGGCATACTCTGGGGCGTGAAACGGAAACTGCCTAGTTGCAGGTGATCGTGACCGAGCACCTGAAAAGGAAAATCAGTACCGCGACCGATACTCATAATCGTGGGCTCGAACAAGCATAATGACGGATACAACTGAATTGATTGCGCGTTGGGTAAGTTGGGACTTGGTGCAATGGGCAAGTTGTACGCCGTATTGCGGCTATACGCCAAGATAGGAATGGTATGAAGGGTAATTGATGCCTGCGTGTCCAACCACTTTTCGCCGACGATCATTTGGGCTAATTCAGCAACGGTCATACCGTGCAGTAGCGGGATAGGATGCATGCCCACAAATGATTGTTGTTCGGGTTCAAGGAGCGGACCATCTATATGGGCAATGTTAGGGTTGGGGCGATCGAAAACAATGACGCTTTTATCATTTTCGGCAGCAGCTTCCATGACATAATGCATCGTACTAATATACGTGTAAAAGCGCACACCAACATCTTGGATATCGAATACCAAAGTATCTACATTAGCTAACATCGCTGCCGTAGGTTTTCGCGTTTTACCATACAGTGAGTGGATAGGCAGGCCGGTTTTAACATCGTGTTCATTCGCTATTGCTTCGCCCGCACCGCGGTTGCCGCGGAATCCGTGTTCGGGTGCAAAAATTGCTGTCACTTTAACGTCTTGGGCTATTAAGTAGTCAACTAAATGCTGATCAAAGGCCCGTGAGGAATGATTAACTACTAAGCCTACGCGTTTATCCTTAAGAAGAGGGAGATACGCGTCAGGACGCTCGGCACCCACGGTTAACGCATCGCTGGTGGTCGGCAAAAACACCAACCAACTAATCAAAAGCCAATGATACAGAGACTTACACATCATTGTGCTGTTCCACTGCACGGCGTAAAAAGCCCTGATTGGTCGCCAATAGTGCTCGGGCAGCGTCTACGTCTAAGCCCGTCAGCACAGTAAGAATGGCCAATTTGGATTGTTGATCAGCTGCGTTTAAATGCACTACAGCTGTTGATGCATCACATCCTGTTGCTTGCATTACAATGCGCTGGGCGCGAGCACGCAGTTTTTGATTACTGGCATTTACGTCGACCATCAAATTTTGGTAGGTCTTTCCTAACCTGATCATAGTGGCAGTGCTTAACATATTTAAAATAAGCTTTTGCGCTGTGCCTGACTTCATTCGCGTAGAGCCGGTGAGGCATTCAGGTCCTACTTGGGCACAAATGCCAATACTCGCAGCCTGTTCGACCGCTGAATTTGGGCTACAGCTGATGCCGATAGTTTTGGCACCGAGCTGGCTTGCATAGTTGAGTGCACTAATCACATAAGGCGTGCGTCCGCTGGCAGCGATACCAACCAATACATCAGATGAATTAAAAGTGCGTTTTTTTAAGTCATCTATTGCTGCTTGCTGGTCGTCCTCAGCCCCTTCAATCGCGTGTTCTATGGCTTTGCTGCCACCGGCGATAATGCCTTGTACTAGTTCATCGTCAACGCTAAATGTGGGACGGCACTCAACCGCATCTAAAATGCCTAAACGCCCACTGGTACCCGCGCCAATATAAAATAAACGCCCTCCGGTCTGAATTGCATCGACAATGGCATCAACGGCGAGAGCGATATCGTCTAAACACTTTTCAATGGCTAAAGCGACCAATTGATCTTGGCTATTGATGCATTGCAAGATACCTTTGGTTGGCAGAATATCAATATCCATCGTGGCAGGGTTACGAGCTTCAGAAGCAATAGTCTCGAGTTGCTTGAGCAGCGCACTGGTGTCATTAGACATCTAGTTGAACCTTATTCGTTGGTTTCCCGCACATACATACGGCCATGGAAAATAGAGTACCGAGTAACAGTTGCCAGGTAAACCCGAGCGCTAGTTGCGGGAGCCATTCTTTCCAGAGATTTTGCATGTAGGGCTGTAATAATAGAGGAACAGAGAACCCGACAATCAATGCAAGTGTCATCGACATTAGTGAGCCGCGCTCAGTAAATAGCAGGGTAAAATACACACCTAAAAGACCACTATAAGAAAATACCATCACACTGAGCGCAAACTGTAGCAGTGGCATATCCGTGTATTGTTGCCAGTAGTAACACAGCCCCGCAACCGCAGCGAGTATGACAGCAGTAACCGTCATCATTACGCGACCTAGGCGAACTTCACGTCGTGGATTCAATGGCGAGGTACGTCGGGTCAGATAAGGCTCAATAAAGTCTTTGACCATAACTGATGCCATGGAATTAAGCCCCGAGTTTAATGTTGATAATGCTGCCGCAATAATACCGATAGTGACCCATGCTTTAAGACCTGCGGGCATCTCAGTCAGTACGAAATACATAAATACAGTAACACTTTCTCCTGCAAATGCAGGGGTTGCATCGAGCGCGTGACTCGCGCTCATCACGTCTGGCCGTTGATAGAACACATAGAGTAATAAGCCGATAAACAAGAAAATCAACATCACCGGAATAACCAACACCACAGACATAAGCATAGCCTTGGCCCCGTGAGCTGCTGTCTTACAGGTTAAGACGCGTTGCGTCATATCCTGATCCAGACCAAAGGCTGCAATGTTCAGGAGGACAAAACCGGTCAGTACGGAGGCCATGCTAAAAACGCCTATTGGTGCAAAGTCCAACTGCCAATTAAACAGCCGGAGTTTGCTGGTGGAGCCATCAAGTGGATACTGTAATGCGTGCAAAACACCCTGCCAATCGCTCGGTATTTGCCAGCATAGCCATATCACCACCGCTATTGCTGCACTGACGTAAACCAAGCACTGTAAAACATCGCTGTATATCACACTGCGAACACCGCCATATACCGTATATAACAGCCCCACTGTTGCAATCAGTAATACTGATGCCAATACACTTGATGCAGCGATATCACCAAATAGAATTAGAGCAATGGCGATTGCAGCCATATACAAACGCGAACCGCTCGCAAGAAAGCGCCCAGCAAGATAGATTGCCCCCGCTCGTTGTTTGGCTTGGGCGCCGAAGCGCTGTTGTAGCAGTTCGTAAACGGTAAAAACGTTGGCGGCGTAGAAGCGTGGGATGAGAATGTAAGCGACAAAAAATGCGGCTATGACCGCGCCAATATTGCTGGCAAGGTACGTCAGATCGCCGCGATAACCTTGTTCTGGCCCACCTAAAAACGTGGCTGCAGACTGCGACGTTGCAAGTACCGAGATGGCTACAACCCAAATCGGCATTCGCTGACTGGCCAAAAAGAAATCTTTACCATCCTTCGCTGTGCGATTGATATAAAAGCCGCTAACAATCAGGAGGCAAATATAGCCACCAAAAACGATTACATCGAGAGTGGAATAGTGGTCGAGCATGGTCAGCGTTTTTGTTATTCTTTATGCAAGGCAATGCTACTCAGCAGCATAGAATATTCTATTGACAATGTATATTGCCAACAAACTTCCAATCGGGTTTACAAAAAGGCTTTTTAATTGGCACGAACTACGCGCGCAGCAATCGATTTAAGTGCATTGGTGAGTAACTACCACACACTTGCAGAACTCAACTCGCAAGGTCAAACATTGGCGGTGATAAAAGCTGACGCTTACGGTCATGGAGCGATTGCGGTAGCGCGAGCCTTACATGGCCATGCTCAGCGCTTTGGTGTCGCTTTTGTCGACGAGGCTCGCCTGCTGCGTGAACAGGGGATAACGGAATGCCTAGTATTATTTGAAGGTGTTTATGATAAAACCGAGGCACAGTGGGCGGTGGCCAATAATTGTTGTGTAGTTGCTCACCGAGAGGCACAGCTTGCATGGTTGGCTGCCCTGGACCAACCGCCACCTGAAGTATGGTTGAAGATAGATACCGGAATGCATCGGCTGGGCTTTCAGCCGTCTGAATTAGCCGCCATCTGGCAGCAATATGCGTCGTTATTTAATGAACACACGGTGCTGGTTACGCATTTTGCATGTGCAGACGATAAAGCACATTCTTTAACTGCTAAGCAGCTCACTATTTTCCAGCAGTTTTTAGCGGCACATCCGTTACCCATAAGTGCAGCGAACTCTGCAGGAATTGTGCAAGTACCTCAAGCACATGGTGCATGGAATCGCGCAGGAATTGCGCTATATGGCGGACAAGGAGCCCCCGATGTTGCCACGTTGAAACCGGTCATGACGCTCACGGCGCCGGTGATTGCGACACGTACGATTGCCGAAGGTGAGACTGTGGGTTATGGCGCAACTTGGACAGCAACCCGAGAGAGCCGAATCGCGACGGTGGCTATTGGCTATGGTGATGGATACCCACGGCATGCACCATCGGGGACGACAGCGTTTTGTAACGGTGTGAAAATCGAGCTCGCTGGACGCGTCTCAATGGATATGCTCACCTTTGACGTTACTGGAACTGAAATCGATGTCGGCGATACCGTAGAGTTATGGGGTGCAAACCAATCGATTACCGAAGTAGCACAAAACGCTGGCACAATAGACTATGAGTTGATGACACGCGTGTCGGCGCGGGTTCCTAGGGTTTACATTTAAGCTTGTCGAGTATCAATACTTTCATTGCCCGAATGGCAGTGAAGCCTGAATATCAAGGCAAAGGCTATGGCTCGCAACTGATGACAGCCTTGGAAGAAGTATTCCCACAAGCCAAACGATATGAACTTTTTACCGGTGAAAACAGCGCTCAGAATATCGCGATGTATGAACGTAGAGGTTGTACAAACGTTGGCAGTAAACTGCTAGGCAAAACGAGAGTGGTTTACTTCGCTCGATCGGTTTAGAACGCCAGTCTCCCACAATAAAAAGACAATATAACCAAACTTTGTGTAAAGTCTATTTGACTTATTGTCGGGCTGGGTTTAATCTTCGTTATGTAAAGTTTTATTTACTTATTGTAATTGAGGTTAGACATATGAACAAAGCTACAGTCAATAATCACGATCAGCGGCTTAAGAAAGGTAGCCGCGTATTGTTCTTTTGGACATTACTCTGGATGTTAAGTGTTGCTGGATTAGTATTTGGGCCGAAACTTATGTGGGACTTTGACCATACAGCAACGGTTATCACAATAGTTATCAATTTGGTCTTGGGCATCAAAATGCTATTAGTGAATAAACAACACCTGAATGATATGGATGACATGCAACAGAAAATTCACTACAACGCGATGGCTATCTCACTGGGCTGCACCATGGTTTTGGGGATTATTTATGGTTCCTTGAAACCTGCTGGACTGCTTGAAGAGAATCCGAATCCGTCTAATTTACTATTCGTGATGGGACTCAGCTACCTGATTGCGGTATTCATTAATTTTAGGAAGTACTTATGAAAAATCGCCTAAAAGTACTGCGTGCTGAGCGCGACTGGACACAAGCTGATTTGGCTAACGCACTTGATGTATCTCGGCAAACTATTAATGCGATAGAAAAAGGCAAATTTGACCCAAGTTTGCCGCTAGCATTCAAAGCTGCACGTCTATTTGATATGCCTATTGAATCAATCTTTGATGATGGTCAGGAACAGTAACAGCAATGTCCTGAGTCGGTGTTCACAAGGTTAGTTGACCCATACACACGGTTAACAGTGCGACTTCTTATAGGTGGGCCTGAACAATGGGGCCTCTTTTCTGATATCAAGTGCTCGAAAAAAATCCGGTGGCTCTTACGCACCGGATCAGTTTGCTTTAAAGCTGTGCCTTATCGCTCACAACGACACCAGGCAAAAAGGGCATTAAGAAGTTATCCTTATCATTGATGCACTGCTCAGTGACAACACAGTGAAGATATTTTTAGTTTTAACAAGTTACATGTAAACAAATCCCCTGGTACCTAATTTAAGTCGAATCATGCCGAGTTGTTAAGTGGGAGATTACGATTGAGCTTACGCTTCACATAGTTATAGATAGGTCTTTCGAGCCAATGAAAACTAGCGATAGAAACTAACAAAATACTGATAATTGCGACAGGCAAATGATAATCTACTATCGCGGGATATACAGAGACCGAATTTACTAACGCGGCAATTACGGCGGCCTGCCAGATGAAAATGGAGAAGCTAATTTCGCCCAAATAGTTAAGCACTCGTCCTGATATTAACCTTGCAATAATTCCCTTTCCCTTTGCCAAGTCGATGATGAATAACATATAGAGTGGCATTAGAACACCGAAACGGATAACAGATGTTAAAGGTTGTAGTAAGTCTGGAATAAAGGTGAATGACAGCGCTGCAACAAAGGCGAGATCACCTATTGACACTGAATAAACGTTGTATGTTTTTTCTGGTTCTTCGCTGTTGATCAGCCGTGTCAATAGCATGCCAGCTACAAAGTACGGCAACCAAAATAGTGGGAAGTTGTTGAAGAATATTTCGGTGTTCATATTCCATGGCATACCTCGCCACAACAACCATGCATATACGGCAGTCGGTAGCAAAGAAATTAACGGCAATGTTAGCAATAAAAATTTCTGATGCGAACTCGATAAACGTCCTAGCCACTTTGCCAAGATTGGCATCACCAGGTACAAAAACACCAAAACAGAGATTGTCCAAGCGGGCCAGTTCCACATAGGTACCCAGCTAGAAAACCAAGCTTGGACTAACAATGCAGTTCCAATTGCGCTAGCTACAATAAATTCGATACTGAAACCATCTTCGATGTGCACGTTAAACGCGTTCACGATTAATAGCGAAAGGACAACTAAATGGGCTGGATAAAGGCGCGAAAACCGCAATATCAAAAAGCGTTGAGGAGTCCCAAGGAAACTCCCATCACGTTGCCAATATAAGTGCCCAAGCATAAAACCTGACAGCATAAAAAACAAACTGGTGGAAACCCATCCATTAGCGAAAAACAACATCAAACTATCGGGAAGATCCGCCATGTCTTTTAGCAGACCCTCTGTACCTGGTTTGGTGTCTCTAACATAGGTATGTAATGCCCACAGGTGATGGAGAAAAATATGAAATATGGCAATAAAGCGAATACCCGTTAGTGCTGGTAATTGCTTTTTGGGTTCCATTTCTATGCTCTTCCCTTGAGTAATAATATTGAAACACCACGTGACGAGAGTGGCGCTAGTTGCGAATCGACAATATTGACGTACAAATACTCTACTACCAATTTAACCTCTATACGGTCAGTCTATGATTTTATTGCAATTTTAATCAATAAATTACGGTGACTTCTGGCAACAAAACCCATCCAGCAGACATTATACAACTAGTTTGTTATTCTGATTTTACACGGCGCTTTCGCCACAAAGGAGCGTACTTTGCTGTATATCTTGAGCGGAGCATCAAGGTCTGGGAAAACCATCGTAGCAAAAGAGTTTTTGAAAAAGACTGGAATTCCTTATATGTCAGTCGACGCCATTATGATGGGGTTTACTAATGGCATTCCTGAATATGGCATTCATGACAAGTTGTGGCCGCATGAGATTGCTGAAAGGTTGTGGCCTTTTCTTCAAGCTATGTGCAAGAGCATGCTTTGGACAGAAGTAGACTTCGTATTGGAAGGAGAAGCATTTCTTCCCGAGTTAGTCAGAAAGCTGCTAGATGAACACCCTGACAAGATTAGAGTCGCTTTCATGGGTTACGCAGACGCTAACTCAGACGAAAAAGCTAATGATATAAAAAAATTTAGCTCTGGCGTTGGGGATTGGTTAGTCAATGAGCCAGACGACTATATCAAAAATCATATTGAAAATATGGTCGTATATAGCGTGATGATAAGAGAAGGATGTGCGCGGAATAATTTGCTCTACTTCGACACATCTCAGGATTTTGAAGGAACGGTCCGTCGTGTGCTAGACAGTTTTAAACCGCCGGCTGCACAGTGAGCTCAGGCAATCGTCAGTATTCCCTGACAGCATAAGATATTGGGTTCGATTGGATTGGAATTGCTTCCCATATCGAATAAGCGTCTAGCACTCAAACACGCGCTTAAAATAGCCCTTAATCAGTCTCCAAGTTAACTTTCACCTTTTACCTTTGCCTAAACCCAAACACTGACTTAGATCAAAAAGCAATAGGGGCAAACATCTCATACTGTAGCCATAATGAATCAATACAGAAGGTAAAAAAATGGCGCTTGAAAAGCATAGCTTACTAAAAGAGTTTCCTGATCATCATCACACGATTCGTCACCTGAAGATGAATGATAATCACTTTGCTAAATTGTTTGACGAGTATCACGAACTCGACCACGAAGTTTATCGTATTGAGACCGGTGAGGAGGCTACCGATGACACCTATCTTGAAAATCAGAAGTTGAAACGGGTACAACTGAAAGACGCGCTGTTCCAAATGGTTCAACGCGAGGAAGCTGCTCAATAGTCGTTAGTCAATCAGTTCTAACCCAAAGGAAGTATCTTGCTTCCGTTCTCCTTAATAGGACCGCCGGTGTTGACTCACCGGCTTTTTTCGCCGAGGGGGGGGGAGAGCTTAATTAAATCTCACCGCGGCGTTGCTCTAACTCGTCTTTGATTTGGTGAGCGCGCTCTTCGGTAATGTCATATTTCCACATCACCGCAATCGCGAGTAAGGCTGTTGCAGCAGGTATCACGATATCAGCGATACGAAGCTTGGTCATTGTTTCTACAGTTTGAACAGCTGCACCTGCGTCAAAACCAACGATTTTCAGCACTACACCAGCGAGGAATAGGGCTAGTGCTTGACCGAGTTTCACCATCAGCCAATAAATAGCACCAAAAGTACCCTCTTTGCGTGGCATACCATTGTTTAGTTCGTCCAAGTCACACACATCTGCTGTCATACTCATCATCAGTGTGAACAATCCACCGATACCAAAAGACATCAACGGTATAGGCATAAATATCAACCACGGGTTATCTGGATTAAAGCCATACCACTTGAGGCCATAGCCAACTACCGATATCAGGGTCGAGATGATAAATGCATTGCGTTTGCCCCAGCTATTGGCCATCCAGCTAATAATTGGGATAACAAAGAATGCCGTCATCACTGCACTGAGCGTTGAGAACCACGCCGGCCAGGTGCCAGCTGCACCATAATCACCATTGAACATATGAAAGACGATGATGAAATAGCTGAAAGATGCGACTAACTGGAAACCATTAAAAACCAGAAATGTAGCGCCGCAGAGCTTTACAAAAGCGGTATTATTGAACGTTTGAATAATATTTTTGAAGACTGTCTTAACATTACTCCACAGATTTTGAAATGAAATCTCAGCGCGATCTTCGATTTTGTCACTGTCGATCCCTTTACAAAAGAGACCCGGCAGGATACCGAGCACGATACATCCGCCTGCTACGAACAGTGATAGAGTTTGCACGCCCTCTGCTTGGGTTGGAAATACTGTTGGGTCCGCGATTAGCACCCAAAACCAAGGCACAATCATCCACGCAATCTGACCCATAAATTGAGAAAACGCCATTAAGCGTGTGCGTTCGTTATAATCGGCAGTAATTTCGTAACCCAAGCCCACAAAAGGCGTGGCATACATGGTGTTGCCAATAGTAAAAGCCAGTGAAAAGCCCAAGAAGTACCAAAAAGTAAAGTCGTCACTCCAATCGGGATTCATTTGCCACAACATTGCAAACAAAGTGCCGCTTAAAATGGCGCCCACAACGATGTATGGGCGACGCCGCCCCCATCGTGATTTGGTATTATCGGTAATAAACCCCATGATTGGGTCAGTGATGGCATCTAAGAATCGAGGTATTGCGCCGAGTATGCCTGCAATCAATGGGTCAACACCGAACCCCGTAATTAAAAAGAACGAAAATACACTCAGAGCTGAAGGCAAAAAGTTAAGGACAAAGGTTCCCGCCCCGTAGGCAGACTTTTGACCTAAGGGAACTCGATCTTTTTCAGCAGTTTGGTAATGAGCCATCTACAACGCGATTAAAAATTTGATTAATGGAATGTAAACGAAGTTGTTGCATACCTGTTAATCGAAAACCGTTAAATTAGATGATGCGTCCTTGTCGTGCGGTGAGGTGGATTTCTTATCGGGCCAGCTAGTGATTGAATTTGCCAAGATGTCCCTTCTTAACCTGCTGCTAGTCCGTTGTATCGTTTATTTCTTGATCATCGTCGGCAAGTTGCATTTTATGCGTCTTACTATTGGGCAACAGTGACAAGTACCACTATGAAAGTTTTGCTGATCTTATGGGTGTTAGCTTCGGGTTTGTTACTCAGTAACGAGGCGAAAAGTATGCATAAAACTGACCAAGAGAAACCCGTAACAGTGTTTTCTCCGCAGATTGACGGTCGCTGGATTGGTCTTGGTATAGCCTATGGCTCATACCGCGACGGTGAAAGCCCGGGTAAAGGCAGTGTGTCGTCTGAAACTGACATCCTTGAAGATATGCAAATCCTTACATCTCAAGGTGCAGTTCAGTGGCATTTAATCCGCATGTATGCAGCTGATCCCGCAAGCGAACAAGTACTTAAAACCATCCGTAAGCACAAGTTACCTGTCAAAGTTATGCAAGGCGCGTGGCTGTCGTCAACGCAAACGGATGCGGAAAACGAATTGCAGATCACCGAAATAATTCGTCTTGCGAATGAATACTCGGACATTATTGTGAGCGTTAACTTAGGCAATGAAATATTTGTTGATTGGTCTGCTCACGGCTTTCCACCTGAATTTATTCCTAGCTACCTAGATTGGGTTAAACGTGTGCAAGCGGCAACTGACGTACCGGTGACTTTGGCTGACGACTACAACTTCTGGAATAAGCCTTGGAGTACGGAAGTGGCTGAAGCATTGGATTACATCGTGTTGCACGCATACGCTATGTGGAATTCAAAGCAGCTTGAAGAAGCCGTGACTTGGACAGCAGAAATTTATCATGATATTCAAGCCCGCTTCCCGACCAAACAGATTGCGCTCGGAGAGTCTGGCTGGGCGACGAGCTCTATAAGCACAAATGGCGATGAACGATTGATCATTGCAGAAGCGAGTGAAGAAGCTCAAAAAGCCTTTTTTGATGACTATCGCGCGTGGTTGTCGGCCAATCAAATTGTGTCCTTTTACTTTGAAGCGTTCGATGAAAAGTGGAAGGGCGGTGACGATAAACCTGATGGCATTGCAGAAAAAAATTGGGGTATTTATCGCTCTGACCGCACACCCAAATTGGTGATGCAGTAAACCTGTGCAACGCTAGAGAAACCGAGGAATACCAATATGTCGAAATTTACTAACCCCTATTTGCGGCGACGTTATCACAGTGAAGCGCACACGACAGTAGCGAGTAAACGTGATGCGATTCGGTCCATTATTGAGGCTGGCATGCACGGTTTGTGTTTCAGTCCTTACATTGAAGGCCAGGGGCCCGGCACAACGATTACAAAAGAACAAATACGGCAGCGCCTAGCGCTGGTTGCAGATAGCGTAGGCTGGGTGCGCTCGTTTTCGTGCACAGAGGGCAACGAATTGGTGCCGGTAGTCGCGAAAGAAATGGGATTAAAGACCTTAGTAGGTGTTTGGTTGGACGATGACTTTGAAGCCAATGAAAGAGAGCTGAAAGGGGCTTTTGAACTGCTCGAGCAAGGCGTCGTTGATATGCTTGCCGTGGGCAATGAGGTAATGCTGCGCGAAGAAATGTCAGCGCAACAATTGGTCGATTATATCGAGCGAGCAAAGCGCGTAGCGGATGGTGTGCCGGTTGGCTACGTTGATGCGTACTACTTATTCGAAGAAAATCAGATTGTTACCGACGCCTGCGACGTAGTGTTTGCAAACTGCTATCCGTTCTGGGAAGGCTATCACATTGATCACGCGTTAGTTTATATGAAAGACATGTACTATCGGGCTAAGGCGGTCGCAGGAGATAAGCCGGTCGTTATCAGTGAAACTGGCTGGCCAAATAAAGGCACGTTGGAAGGACAAGCGCAACCCTCTGAAGAAAATGCAATGCGTTACTTTATCGATGCCGTGCGTTGGACAGAGCAAATGGAGATCCCACTGTTCTATTTCTCGGCGTTAGATGAAGCATGGAAAGTCGATGTGGAAGGTGATGTTGGCGCTTATTGGGGACTGTGGGATAAAGATGGGAAACCGAAGTTTTGGTAGAGATTAAAAAATCAGTGCAATCAAATAATGTAGAGTCCATCGGCATTTTGCTGCAACGCGCGATATGCTACTCAGGCTACCGTGATGGCCACAATCCTGGATTGGGGATATTTCCAAGTTATTCGCAAATCTTAGAAGATTTGCAATTGCTGGCAGGTGATTGGCAATACTTGCGCTTGTATGATGCTGGGCCACATGCTCATACAGTGTTGGAGGTCATTGAGCGAGAGCAATTACCATTTAAAGTATTGTTGGGAATGGACTTGGCGGCCGAGGTAAGTAATCCGAATTGTCCTTGGGATGCTTATTACCCTGATCATAAATTGGCCGACAACCGACGTCACAATGACACGGAATTACAACGGGTTGTGCGTTTGGCAAACGAATATTCCGAACACGTATTGGCTATCTCAATCGGTAACGAAGCAAGCGTTGACTGGACTGATCACAAAGTAGAAACCCACCGATTGGTGCATTTTGCTGTGCAACTCAAAGGCCAAACTCAAGCTTTAGTAACCTTTTGTGAGAATTACGTCCCCTGGGCCAATGGACAGTTAGATGAATTAGCCAAGCACGTTGATTTTTTATCGATACATAGCTATCCATTGTGGGAGTCGCAGAGCATTGAACACGCTTTGCACTTTACCCAACAAAACTACTACGAAGTGGCGGATAGGTTCAGTGATAAACCTGTGGTTATTACCGAAGCTGGTTGGACAACTAACGCCAATGGTCACGCTTTTCCGGCCCATTTTGCCAATGAGCGCTGGCAATCTGATTATTGTGCGCAATTGCTAAATTGGTGCGAAAAAGACGGAATTCTATGCTTTCTCTTTGAAGCATTTGACGAGTCATGGAAAGGCTCAGACGACCCCGCAGAACCCGAAAAACACTGGGGGATTTTTCGGTTAAACCGCCAACCTAAACCGGTAGTAATTCGACTTCAACAACCCCAATTAGCTTCAATCGCTAAGTTGAGTAATAACGGCTAAGCGACGTGGCAGCGATTACGGCCAAGTTCTTTCGCGCCGTACATCGCTGCATCGGCTCTTGCCAGCCATTCGTACGCGGTTTCATGGCCGTTAAATTCTGCCGCGCCAGCTGAAAGCGTGACTTGTAAATCTGTTTGTGGCCAAACTGCTGAGGCCACTGCTTCACGCAGCACATCAGCAAGCGTGCGGGCTTCTTCCAGGCTCGTATTTTCAAGTACTACAACAAACTCTTCACCTCCGAAACGGAATAAATCATCCGTTCGTCGGATTCGACTTGTGATGATCTTAGCAAACAGTTTGAGTACCTGATCGCCACAGCCGTGGCCATATTGGTCATTGATGCGCTTGAAATGATCAATATCGAGCATGATTAACGAGCAGGTTTGCTCAGGATAGCGACGTAAACGTTCAATGGTCTTAAGCAACACTTCTTCCAGTGCCCTGCGATTGCCCACTTCAGTCAATGGGTCAGATGTGGCCATGTGCTCTAAAAACAGTTGTTGGCGTCGCATACGGCTGGAAAACGCGTAACAAAATAACAGGGTCGCACCAGCCGAAACTGAAAATTTTAACGTGAAAAAGTTGTCTACTTGCGGCCATATCATGATCAATACGTTAATCAGAAACAATGTCCCTATTGCTGCAGCCACTGTGGGAGTGAGTAAGAAAAATATTGTTGTCAGCGCTGGATATACCCAAACGACCTGCTCATAGCCTTTTAACCCTATGGTGATTGTCATTACCAGCACACTCAGTAACGACAGTCCCCAGCGCGCAAAGTGGATTTTATGCGTGAGATACACGTTAAAAAAAATAGCTAAGGTAACCACAACTGCAGTGGTATTCAGTATTGCAACAGCGGTATCACCATTTAAGGTGCGGATGACCGCAAATGGTAAAAGGCATATAGAGATAGCGCCGCTAATGATTAGTATTATCGACTCTTCGGTCGTTCTGGGTGAGGTCTGCATAACCTGAATACATATGTGTCCTAATCCAAGTGTAGTCGTGGTTGTTAAATAAACACAAATTGTATTTAAATTGAGCAGTGAATGTCGTGTATAAAAAAGCCCCAGATATTCACCTGGGGCCTTTATTTAAAGCTAAGCGAGATATTAGCCAGTCATTTGCAATGGCTTATACGCGCTCAAAGACGGTTGCGATACCCTGACCTAGACCAATACACATGGTTGCGAGTCCGAGTGTCTTGTCTTCAGCTTCCATTAGGTTTAACAAGGTTGTTGAGATACGCGCACCAGAACAGCCTAGCGGGTGACCAAGCGCAATTGCGCCACCATTGAGGTTTACCTTGTCGTCGTAATGGTCGATCCAACCCAGCTGCTTAATACAGGATAACGCTTGCGCAGCAAATGCTTCGTTAAACTCTGCCAACTCAATATCGTCCATTGTAAGACCGGCGCGCTTGAGTGCTTTTTGCGTAGCAGGTACCGGGCCGAAACCCATAATTGCGGCATCACAACCAGCAACAGCCATCGCGCGGATCTTCGCACGAGGAGTCAGTCCCAGTTCTTTTGCCTTATCTGCAGACATCAGTAGCATGGCCGCAGCACCATCAGAAATGGCAGACGAGGTACCTGCCGTCACGGTACCATTTACCGGGTCAAACACTGGGCGAAGTGCCGCCATTGTGTCGACTGTGCTATCTGGACGAATGACTTCATCTGAATCGATAAGCTTTAAAACGCCATTGGCGTCATGGCCTTCGATACCGACAATTTCATTATTCCAGCGGCCTTCAAGGTGTGCCTTGTGAGCGCGTTGATGCGAGCGAGCACCAAAAGCATCTTGCATTTCACGTGTGATACCGTTTTGACGGCCCAATAACTCCGCGGTCATACCCATGTTACCCGACGCTTTCGCGGTATACTTGGCTAGTCCGGGGTGGAAGTCGAGGTTAAATGTCATAGGTACGTGACCCATGTGCTCAACACCACCAATCATAAAGATATCACCGTTGCCTGTCATAATACCTTTAGCGGCATCGTGTAACGCTTGCATTGAAGAGCCACATAAGCGGTTGACCGTAACCGCACCGGTTGAACGCGGAATATCGGTTAACAATTGGGCATTGCGCGCAATGTTAAAGCCTTGCTCTTTAGTTTGCTGTACACAGCCCCAAATGATGTCCTCAATCTCTGCGGGAGGCACGTTCGGGTTGCGTTCTAATAGTTTAGTCATCAAGTGCGCTGAAAGCGTTTCAGCACGAACATTGCGGAATACACCACCTTTAGAGCGACCCATTGGGGTACGAATACAATCAATAACAACTACGTCTTTCATAAAATTCTCCTTAGGCCAGCTTATGCGAAGTACGATTTACCAGTACGTGCCATTTCACGCACACCTTCAGATACTTGGTAAATTGGCCCAAGCTCAGCGTATTTATCGGCTAAATCAACGAAGTTTTGTAAGCCCATAGTTTCAATATAACGGAAGATACCACCTCTAAACGGCGGGAAGCCCAAGCCATACAACAGTGCCATATCTGCCTCTGCCGCACTTGCAACGATGCCTTCTTCAAGACAGCGTATCGCTTCATTGGCCATTGGGATCATGGTTCTAGCGATGATTTCTTCAGCGCTGAAGTCACGTTTTTCAGCTACGTGTGGTGCTAACAGTTCAAATGCCGTTTGCGCAGGAACCTTCGTTGGGCGACCGCGCTTATCGGTGCCGTAGTCATAGAAACCTTTACCATTCTTCTGGCCTAGGCGTTCATTACTGAACATTACGGTAACTGGGTCGTTGTCGATCTTTTGCATGCGCTCGGGAATTCCATCGGACATAACACCGGCTGCATGGTCTGCGGTATCCATACCTACTACGTCAAGTAAGTATGCTGGACCCATTGGCCAACCAAACTGTTTTTCCATGACTTTATCAACGGCAGTAAAATCAGCACCATCAAGTACCAAACGACTAAAGCCTGCGAAGTAAGGGAACAACACGCGGTTAACTAAGAACCCAGGGCAATCGTTTACTACGATTGGGGTTTTGCCCATGCGCAATGTGGTTGCAACTACCGCGTTGATGGTTTCTTCGCTGGTATCTTCGCCGCGAATAATTTCCACCAAAGGCATTTTATGCACCGGATTAAAGAAGTGCATACCGCAGAAGCGCGATGGATTTTTTAGGCTCTTTGCGAGCTGGTTAATGCTAATGGTTGATGTGTTTGAGCAAATAATCGCGTCATCAGCCACTGCATCTTCAGTTTCCGCTAACACGATACCTTTGACTTTTGGATTTTCAACGACCGCTTCAATGACCAAATCTGCATTGGCAATCGCACTGTAATCCAAAGTAGGCGTGATGTTAGCAAGCGTAGCGGCCATCTTCTTACCGTCGACTTTCCCACGCTGCATGCCTTTAAGTAGAATACCGGAAGCTTCTTTTAATCCTAGATCCAAAGCTGCTTGGTTAATGTCTTTCATTACTGAAGGAATACCTTTAACAGCACCTTGGTAGGCGATACCGCCCCCCATAATACCGGCACCTAGAACTGCGTTTTGTGCAACCTGTTTAGTTGCTTGCTTAGCTTGCTTTTTACCTTTGCTCTTAACTAGCTGGTCGGCCATGAAAATACCGATTTGAGCTTTAGCCGCATCAGTTTTCGCCAGCTTTACAAAACCTTGGTTTTCCAATGCTAATGCACCTTCGCGATCGAGCGTAGCGGCATTTTTAACGGTTTCCACCATCATGTGCGGAGCGGGGTAATGCTTACCCGCTTGTGCTGCAACCATCGCTGCGGCTGTAGAGAAGCTCATCATAGCTTCGTTTTTGCCAAGTTGAAGAGGGGCCTTTTTCTGCGCACGACGCTGTTGCCAGTCGAGAGTATTAGCTGCGGCGTCTTGCGCCATAGAAATCGCTGCTTCAAGCAGTGCTTCAGGTGCTACAACTGCATCCACTGCGCCTTCAGCGAGCGCTTTTGGTGCCTTGCGATCACGACCCGTCGTCATCCATTCTAACGCGTTGTCGGAGCCGATCACACGAGGTAAGCGCACTGTGCCACCAAAGCCAGGCATTAGGCCAAGTTTAACCTCAGGCAGGCCAATTTGTGCTGTAGTATCGGCTACACGCAGGTCACAGGCTAATGTCATCTCACAACCACCGCCTAGCGCAAAACCATTGATTGCACAAACGGTTGGCATTGGCAGGTCTTCAAAGCGGTCAAATACTTGCGAAGTTTTTGCTACCCAGCCGAGCACTTCTTCGTCTGGCTGGCTAAATAGGTCAGTAAACTCTGTGATGTCAGCGCCAACGATAAAGGTCGATTTTGCACTGCGCACAATGACGGCTTTAATGCCTTCAGCAGCTTTTAGCGCCTGTGTTGCAGCATCAAGCTCTTCTACTGTCTGACGGTCAAATTTGTTTACGGAGCCTGGGGCGTCGAAAACCAGTTCGGCAATGTCACTGGCTTGGTCGAGAGTTGCAACTGATAAACAGTTACCTGAGTAAATCATATGTTTATTCTCCTATGGCGATGCAGTTGATTATAGATGACTGCTGCCGCTATATACGTAGGGTGTCGAGATTCTCGTCAAAAAACGCTAGAAACACAACGAAAATAAAACGCGCGTTTTAATCTGACTAAGTAGGTATAGACTTTATTTTTTCAAGTTGAAACGTCGATAAAATCTTTTTAACCACACTGCAACCTATTGGGTTTATTGGTACTCTTAAAGAGTAACAAATGTTCATATAGCTTTAGTTGAACGAGTCAATTACATGCGGAAACCCAAAATCAACAAATGCTTATATTCGTTATTCATTATTGGAATGGCGATGTTAGCGCCTGCTATTTTGGCGGCCAAACCAAACGCCAATGAGCTTGTACTCGTAGCCGCTCCGGTCACTAAAGATCCGTCAATGGCGAGTATAGTCCCGTTTACGTTGACCGAACGTGAGCTGCAACAGCGCGAGTTATTTGCCGAATTTGTTGAATTAATCGAAACGCAACGCGGTTTAGATGCCGAGGATATGGTGCAAAAATTAGCGGCACTCGACGGATATCCCCTGAGAAGCTATGCCGAAAAGTACTGGCTGTTGTTAAGCTTAAGCGTTGAATCTGAAGCGCAAATGGAAGCATTTCTCGCTGCGAATGACAATTCTCCGGTAGCGCGGAATGTTCGCAAGCGCTGGCTGCAGTTACTGCAGGATGAAAATCAGGACGAATTATATGTCGAATACTATCAGCCACAGCTTAGCGCCGAGCTTGATTGTCACTATTTGCAATTAACTTACAACGAAGAACAAGAGCTTAGAGAGTTTGATCAGCTTGTTGCACCATTGTGGCTTGTAGAGTATTCCCAACCTAAAGCTTGTGACCCCATATTTAAACGTTGGAAAGCGTCTGGTCTGCAAACCTCTGACCGGGTGTTAGCGCGCTTTAAACTTGCGTCACGGGCCGGTAACCTGCGCCTAGCGCAGTTTCTTGGCCGCAGTATCGCACCAGAGCAAAAATATCTGCAAAGCCTCTGGCGTGACGCTCGGCGTCGGCCACTGCGCTTAACCGCCGCTAATAAGTTTCCAGGTAAGTATGTAGCAGAAGAGGCAGAGGTATTCACTTACGCAATGAACCGTCTGGCATGGTCAGAGCCACACAGGGTTATTAGCGCACTTGATAATACAGCAGACAGATTATCCTTAAGCGATGATCAACTAAATAAAATTGTTCAAACGGTGGCATTGTCGCTGGCGGTAGACCAACACCCAGATGCCGAAACGTGGTTGCAAAAAGCCTATCAACAACAGGCTGATCCAGAAATTCTGCGCTGGCAGGTTGCCACGGCAATTCGCCAACAACAGTGGCAACAAACGATTGCGATGATAGCCGCCGCTGAACCCAGTCATGCAAATGACTTGTCTTATCAGTATTGGCAAGGACGCAGTTGGCAGCAACTCGAAGCCCCTGAAAAAGCGCATGATAGTTTTAGTATCGTGGCAGCTCAAAGACATTACTACGGTTTCCTTGCCAGCGCTCAGATACAGCAGGTACCAAGATTAAATCATCGGGAGCCTCGTATTGATTCAGTGTTGCAACAGGCTTTGATTCAAGATCCAGCAATTCGTCGGGCACATGAGTTATTTGTACAGCAGCGCTTTGCAGAGGCGCGTCGGGAATGGCGATTTGCGCTGCGTGAGGCGAGTGACGACGTTCGGATGCAAGCGGCTCTGCTAGCCCATGATTGGCAGTGGTACGATCAAGCTATCGCGTTATTTACCCAATTAGGCTATTTCGATGACGTGTTGCGTCGTTTCCCGATTGCGAGCAATACCGCGATTCAGCCTTTGGCACAGGAATATCAAATCGATCCGGCCTGGGCATTTGCGATTACACGTCGTGAAAGTTCGTTTATGAGCGATGCGGTATCAGGAGTCGGCGCGCGCGGATTGATGCAGGTGATGCCAGCCACGGCAAGGTTTATTCAGCAACAACCAGTACGCTACAGCACTTTACTAGAGCCACAGGCCAATGTGGCGCTGGGGATTCAATACTTGCGTTACTTAATGGAGAAAGTCGATGACAACACGTTGCTTGCGACTGCGTCCTACAATGCAGGTTGGCGGCGAGTTCTGGAGTGGTTACCTGAGCAGGAAGCGGTAGATGCCGATATCTGGATTGAATCAATTCCGTACCGCGAAACACGCAATTATGTGAAGGCCGTGTTAGCCTATAAATACATTTATCAGTTGCAACTGGGACAGCAAAGTGATCTGTTCGAACAGTTACAAATTATGCAACTGCAACCCAGAACGACGCTCGCTACTGAAGCGCAATAGTACACTACAGATATACGAGGTTTTATGCAGTCACTCGCGGCAGAATACGCCAACCACATAGAAGTTCTTCAACAGCGGACCAGAGAGGCGCTAGAGCGCGAATCAATTGATGGCTTGGTGATTCATTCCGGGCAAAGCAAAGTTATGTTCTTGGATGATAATCACTACCCGTTCCACGTAAACCCACAGTTTAAAGCATGGTTACCAGTGATTGATAATCCAAACTGTTGGTTAGTCGTTGACGGTATCAACAAGCCAAAATTAATTTTTTATCGCCCCGTGGATTTTTGGCACAAAGTGCCGCCTGAGCCCTCTGCATTTTGGACCGAGCACTTTGACATCGTCATGCTGCAACAGGCCAATCAGGTTGAAAAGCACTTGCCGTATGACAAAGACAGATATGCTTATGTTGGTGAGTTTATCGAAGTCGCTCGCGCACTCGGGTTTAATCTAGTCAATCCAGATCGCGTTTTACATTACCTCCACTATCACCGCGCCTATAAAACGGATTACGAGTTGGCATGCATGCGCATGGCAAACTCTACTGCGGTTGCCGCTCATCGCGCTGCTGAGCAAGCATTTTTGCAAGGCAAAAGTGAGTTTGATATTAATCTTGCGTATTTAAATGCTGCGCGCCAAGGTGATAATCAAGTACCGTATTGCAACATTGTTGCGCTCAATGAAAATGCCTCTATTTTGCACTATATGGTGCTAGAATCGCAGCCGCCCCAACAACATCGCAGCTTCCTGATTGATGCTGGAGCCGGATTCAATGGTTATGCGGCTGATATCACGAGAACGTACTGCAACCAGCCTCACGAGTTTAATGACTTGATTGGCAGAGTTGATAATTTGACTAAGTTATTGGCTACGCATTTACAGCCTGGCACCGAGTATGCTGATATTCATCGTGAAGCTCATGCCGGTATTGCTGCGATTTTAGCCGACGCTCAAATCGTTAATTTATCCGCCGATGACATTGTCGAACGCGGTATTTCAAAGACGTTTTTCCCACATGGCATTGGCCATTTTCTCGGCCTACAAGTGCATGATGTGGGCGGACATATTGCTGATGATCGCGGCACACCCAAGCCTGCACCGGAAGATCATCCGTTTCTGCGTTGTACCCGAACAGTTGAGGCGCGCCAAGTGTTTACCATTGAACCCGGACTGTATTTTATCGATAGCCTGCTAGACGATTTGCGCAGCACTGAGAATAGTCAGTACATCAACTGGGACCGCGTTGCTGAATTTAAGCCATTTGGCGGTATTCGCATTGAAGACAATATCATCGTACACAGTACGTCTGTTGAAAATATGACGCGCGATTGCGGGTTGGTTTAAGCGCTAGCTCGCCGCAACCGGTCATTAACATCAGCCCACTGCTCTGATAGCGGGGGCTGTTCTACCCATATATGGTCATAACCCACTTGGTCTATTTCATACAGCATCCGATAAAGCGCTTGCGCATAGGCGGCTTTATCATGGCTGATACTGTATAGATTTGGAGGGGTAACAGTCGTTAAGTGAGCTGCAACAGTATCGCTGTACCACAAACAGGCCGTATTGCCGGGCCACTTTGATATATGTGCGACAATGTCGTCGGTTGTCACCAGTGTTAGCCGCCCTTTGGGCTGATAGTGCTGTTCGATATTACCTGGCACTGACTGTTGGTGTTCTTGGTAACCCAATACAGACCGACCAATCGCCGCACTTAGTTGTGTTGGAGTGATGGGGCCTGCGCGCAAAACGCGCGGTGATTGCTGAGCCTCGATACTGCCTAAATCAACAATCGTCGACTCCAAGCCGACCTGACAAAATCCGCCATCAACGACGGCATCAATTCTACCGGCTAGCGATTCCAATACTTGCTGTGCTGATGTGGGACTCAACTGTTTGTGTGGGTTAGCCGATGGTGCAGCAACAACTAAATCGCCTTCAGCCAAAATCTTACGCAATACTGGGTGCGCGGGCATGCGGACACCAATAGTTGTCATTCCACCGGTAACCTCATCAGGCATACTCGGGTGTTTAGGTAGGATTAAGGTTAGCGGCCCCGGCCAAAACTGCTCGGCCAGTTCCAGTGCAACTTCCGGTACTGAAGAACAAATCTGTGAAAGCTGCGCAATATCGTGGATATGAACGATAAGTGGATGATTATTAGGCCGCTGTTTCGCAGTAAAGATTTTATTTACTGCAGTGGGGTTTTGAGCATCAGCGGCCAATCCGTATACAGTTTCGGTAGGCACTGCGACAGTACCCCCTGCTTTTAATATTTCAGCAGCGCGTTTGGTATCCTGCTCGTCGGCGGAAAATAATTGTGTATTCAAGTTTGAGTTTCCCACAGCCCTGTTTGTCAGTTGGCTGGCATACTGTTCAAGATAGTCGTTATGGATTACATAAACTGCACTGGGCGGCAGATGCTACTGCAGCTGATACCGCAGTCGTTTCCTCATAGCCGCAATGTTTGCACCGCGCAATAATTGCCTTAGTTGCGGACGTTGGGCTACCACATAGCTCACAAGGTAATCCTGCGATGCTATCTTCAGCAACAAAATCCACTGCACTGCAACTTGGACAATGGTGAGTTAACCGTCGAGCTAAGTCTTCGGCTGCTCGCGTAATGTTGACTTGACGCTGTGGACAGTGCATGGCGCGTAAATCATACGTTAATTCTAACAACCAAACATTGGGATTTGAACTGGCTTGGTCGAGTGCCACAAAGATCGCTGATTGCTCGAGCAAGGGTTTGTGCACTTCGACGATGGCTTGCTGCTGGTCTTTGGCAATTAAAATAGCGGCTTGATTGGTTGGTAGGCGCTGGATAAATTCGTCGACTTCGGTAGATTTAGAACTCCAATCATGCGCTGCTAATTCAATAATATCGATATTGATAGGTGCCGTATGTTTGCCGGTAGCTAATACCTCTCCTTGCTCGTCAACTGCGACGACAAGCTCTTGGTTAACTGTGCACAACATAAATGGGTCGGCATTAAAACTACCTTCATTACCCAAACCAAAATCAACTGATTCTGCATTTAGCGCTTGCCGAGCCTTTTCAATGGCGCAATCGAGTGGTGCTAACTTCCGTTGGATTTCACCGCTAAATGTGCCAAGTGCGTCAGTATCAAAATCTGTGTAAGCTGTGACTTGCCACTGCAACGCGCTCTGCAGTGGCGCGGCAATATATCGATCTTTGTGATGCAGTGTCGCTATAGCCGCGCAATTAGGCACTTGAAGCTAACCCTCCAACTCTGTTAGAAGTGCTTCAAACTGCTGGCTAAGCTTGTGACTTGGGGCTAGAAACGGCAGTGGTCTGCGCTGCGAATGTGACTCACGCACCTTTACCGAGCTACTTAAATGGGTGTTTAGGACAGGTAATTCCTGTTCAATCAGCGAGGCGACTAATTGCTTGGGCAAGTTAGCCTGCGAATTAAACTGATTAATAATAATACCCTCACAGGCTAACTCTGGGTTGTGATCGCTCTTGAGTTCCATCACATTGTCGAGCAAGCGGTGAATGGCCTGAGCCGAGAAATCATCGCAGTCAAACGGCACGATAAAAGAATCTGCGGCAATTAAAGCCGCTTTTGAGTAGAAGTTAAAGTTAGGTGGCGTATCGATATAGATACGATCGAACTGGTCATCGAGCTTGGCCAACGTATCTCGCAACTTAAACATCTTATAGCGTGATTCTAATTCGCGTTCAATCTCCCCTAAGGCTGGATCGGCTGGCATGATCATCAAGTTTTCAAACGCCGTGGGCTGAATAAAATCTTCAGCGGTTAAGGTCTTGCTAAACCAGCCTACTGTTTGTTTGAACATATCAGCCACAGTGTGTATGTCGTCACTGTTATCAACGCCGACGTAATGTGTGGTGTTGCATTGTGCGTCGAGGTCGACTATTAGCGTTTTTAGTCCGCGCTTGGCACTTGCAGCAGCAAGGTTGGTGCTAATAGTTGACTTTCCAACTCCACCTTTTTGATTGAACACTACGCGTTTTTTCATCGGTTGCCGTTTGTATTGATGATTCAGTCACTCAAGAATAAGGCAAACAAGGTGATTTGGAAATATCTGGTCGTAGCTGTTGATGATTTGCCAGGTGAATAACCTGCGTTTGGCACCAGCATCCCGTTTAGAGATGCTGGCTATACAGGACTATGAATTTGGTAGAATTACACTATCAATGACATGAATAACCCCGTTGCTGCCCTTAATATCGGTAGCCACTACGTTGGCGTTATCAACCGTAACTCTTCCCATGGTGACATTCACATCAATTGAGTCACCTTGCAGTGAATTGGCGGTATCGATACTCACTACGTCTTTTGCGTAAACAGCGCCCGGTACTACGTGATAGGTAAGGATGTCGATGAGTTGATGCTTATTTTCAGGTTTTAATAAACTTTCTACTGTGCCTGCGGGCAGTTTAGCAAACGCAGCATTGGTCGGCGCAAATACGGTGAAAGGTCCGTCACCTTGCAAAGCTTCAACTAGATCAGCAGCTTTTAACGCGGCTACCAGTGTAGAGAAGTCTGGATTGTTTGCAGCGATTGCAACAATAGAGGGTTGTTGGTGTGATTTCTGCTTGTAATTACCGCCAGCGACTACGGCGGTCGAAACACCAAATAAAGCGGTAGACAGTAACAGGGTAGAGAGTAATTTTTTCATAATATAAACCTTCATTTAATCTAAATAATGCCTTTTTGAGGCGTCGTCTGATCTGCATGCGAACACACAAAAGCGCTATGCATGCCTTTTGCTACAAGGGCTAAAGCGAAATAGATGATTACAATGCTGTAATGTGGGTTGGGTTACGATTTTTCGTGGTTCAATGACGTTTCGACACGTTTTGCGACAAACTGAGCGGGATAGGTGACATTGTTGCAATAGACTTTATAAGCTAAAATTAACATGTTGTTTACAAATTGGGGTGGCTGTATGCGAGTGCGCAAAAATATAGTTTCCACGCTACTAACAACACTTTTGGGGTTGGCTGTAGTAGGGTGTAGTAGTACGTCAGATGTCGTAATTGAAGAGCCCGCGCCGCTGTTAAATGATGCAGCCTTTCCCGGCTATGAACTCTTTCCTGTAGAAAGCAAGCAAGAAGTGTTTGCACTCAGCCCAGAAGCAAAAGCCTTTGTGGATCGGGTCATTTGGAAGCATGATGATCCAGATGAAAAAATTAAGGCCTTAGTGGATAAAATCTTTGATCGCTCCAGTTTGAACTTACTCTACAGTAATGATGCAAACACGACCGCGAGTCAAACCTTCGACTCTCGCGCAGCAAACTGTATTTCCATGTCAATAATGACCTATGCACTGGCAAACTATGCAGGATTTGATGCGACGTTTCAGGATATCCAGATCCCTGAATACTGGACCCGTAGAGATGGTTATAGTTTACTAAACGGTCACATTAACCTTAAAGTCAAACCAGGCGACAAAGGCGGTGTACTGCACTTCGTTTCACGTGAGGTTATTATCGATTTTGATCCGCAAGAGAGCCGCAGACACTTTGAAGTCGTTGAAATGTCGGCAGATAAAGCGCTGGCGATGTTTTACAATAACAAAGGTGCAGATGCATTGATTGCGGATTCTTATTCACAGGCCTATGCGTACTTTAAGGCGGCAGCTACAGTGGCTCCCGATTTTGACGGAACTTGGGTAAACCTCGGTATTTTATACCGCCGTGCTGGCTTTATAGACCTAGCCAAAGCCAGTTATCAAAGAGCGATTGAAGCTGACCACGATAATCTCACTGCGTGGGAAAACTTAGCGTACGTTCATCATTTAAATGGCGAAGAAGAGACTGCAAATGCGATTTTTGCCAGAGTTGAACGACAGCGTCTAGATAATCCTTTTTATCATTTCATTCTCGGAGAGCAGGCGTTAGAAGAGGGTGAGCTTGAGCGAGCGCTAGGTTTTTATCGCGCGGCATATCGTTTAGATAACCAAAAGCACGAGATCTTATTTGGCTTGAGCAAAGTCTATTATGCTCTGGGCGATATTGACCGCGCCCAGCGTTTTTTGTCTATGGCCAAACGCCGTGCCTCGAACGCTCAAGATGAAGAGCGTTATCAAGGTAAACTTGCGGTGCTACAAAACCGTTGAAGTGTCTAATCGTTAGGTTTTTATGTGTCACAGCGCTATGTACCAATCTTGCAATAGCGTCTGAAATATCATTGCCTGACCAACTCGTTGCGGATTTCGCATATTTAGCCGATGCGTCTCTGGAAGGCCGCAAGCCGGGTACTAACGGCAGCTTAGCGGCGCAGGAGTATATCGCCCAGCGTTACAGAGAAGCGGATTTGTTAGTGGCAACCGGCGGCAATGACTATCGTCATGCCTTTGATAATGATCGCACCATAGGGCGTCAATTCGGGGTTAATTTAATCGGCCATCGACAGGCTGAGCTTACGCAGATCATTGTTATAACCGCACATTACGATCACATTGGCAAAATCAGTGGCCGAATTCACCCGGGTGCTGATGATAATGCATCAGGTGTCGCCGTATTGCTCTCATTGGCTCGGCGCACCCAGCTATCGCCGCTGAGTCATCAAATACTGTTTGTCGCAACTGATTCAGAAGAGAAGGGTCTACACGGAGCGAAAGCATTATTAGCTGACTTCCCCGGTGATGTTGAGCAGGTAGTTTACAATTTGAATCTCGATATGTTAGCCCGAGTCGGGCGCCCAGCCCGATTGTATTTGACGGGGATTAATACCCATACGGCTTTTACCGGTATCGTTGAGCAGCTCAATGAACAGTTATTACAAGACAGTGCGCTGCGCTTGATCAAAGAGCACAGGCAGCCACGTGGACGGCGTTCGGTGTCGCAACAAATTAACTACAAAAACGCCAGTGATCATGCTGTATTTGCAGACCACGGCATTCCTTATTTGTTCTTTGGCGTTGGTGGCCACAATGATTACCACACGCCAAGAGATACCTTTGAGCGGGTCGAGGTCGATCTATTTATTGAGGTTGAAGCGCTGGCGTGGGCGTTATTGCTCGCCACCGACCAGCGCTTGCAAAGTGAATAGCGTTACGCGACGCCTAATTCACGCAGACGCTCTTTTAAATAACTGTCGGCAGAATGACGATCAGATAACACAACGTCTGGACGTGGATGCAAGAACAACGGCAGTGAAATACGCGAACGTGTTTGGTCGCTACCTTCAGGGTTGATCACGCGGTGCGTCGTTGACGGGAAGTAACCGCCAGACGCTTCTTGCAACATGTCACCAATATTGACGATTAGGTTGCCAAAGTCACAAGGAACATCAATCCAATTGCCGTCTTTACCTTTTACCTGTAATCCAGGCTCGTTAGCAGCAGGTAAGATAGTTAACAGGTTGATATCTTCATGTGCAGCGGCGCGGATCGCATCGGGTTCCTCAGAACCGTCTAATGGCGGATAGTGAAGAACGCGAAGTAATGTTTGACCACTTTGCTTGATCATATTCGACAATGGTTCACGGTAGAGCTTACTCACATCTTCTGGTGATAACTCTTCTACCCAAGTCAAAAGCTCTGCAGCCAAAGCATTCGCTTGCTCATAATAGTCTTGCAGTTGTTGCTTAAGCGCTGCTGGACACTGTCCCCAAGGGTAATAGTGGAAGTATTCCTTGATATCTTTCTTCTTGAAACCCTTGGCAACTTCAGAAACCGTGCTAGGAAAGAACCCATCTTGGGTATCTTTGTTGAAGGTAAAATCGTGCTTTTCTTCGCTGTTAAAGAAACTTTGCCATGTGGCATAAATGTCAGCCACGCTCTGCTGTTGAATCGGATGGTTTTTTAATACGCCAAAGCCCGTTTCGCGCAATGAGCGAACGAATTGTTCCTTCGCGTCAGCCGCTTGATAATCAACGGCAATCAATATTTGTGTCATATAACTCTCTAATCTAACGGAAAGTAGTGCCGCGCATTATAGCGCGGTTTTACCGGAATTTATTGACGCGCATCAACAACCTGTGATGCGCGTTGTCAGGGATTTATGCCAGTGCTAAGAAGAAACCGGCTAATGCTGCGCTCATTAGGTTAGCTAATGTCGCTGCTAATACCGCTTTTAGGCCTAACTGGGCAATCTCTTTACGGCGTGACGGTGCCATTGCACCGATGCCACCCATCAAGATTGCGATAGATGAAAGGTTGGCGAAACCGCACAACGCGAAAGTAACGATGGCTTGAGTGCTTGCGGATAGTTCATCTTTGTACTTAATAAAGTCTAAATAGGCAACGAACTCATTCACAACCATCTTTTGTCCGATGAAGCTTCCGGCTAAACGCGCTTCTTCCCAGGGAACCCCAATAGCCCAAGCTAGAGGTTGCAGGATATAACCGAGAATAAGTTGAAAGGTGACTTCCTCTTGGCCAAACAAAGCGCCAACCCAGCCAATAAGGCCATTTAACATCGCGATCAGAGCGACAAAGGCGAGTAACATTGCGCCGACATTTAGTGCTAGCTGTAGGCCTGATGAGGCACCGCTGGCGGCCGCGTCAAAAATATTCGCATAACTGGCTTTCTCTTCTTTAACATCAGACAGCTCATTGTGTACTTTGTCCACTTCAGGCTGCATCATTTTGGCCATTAACAGTCCACCAGGGGCAGCCATAAAGCTAGCGGCAAGAAGGTATTTTATTTCTACACCAAGACCGGCATAGCCGGCCATCACTGACCCCGCAATTGACGCTAAACCACCGACCATAATGGCGAACAATTCAGACCGTGTCATGGTTGGAATAAAAGGGCGCACAACCAGTGGCGCTTCTGTCTGACCAACGAAAATATTGGCTGCTGCAGACATCGATTCCGGGCGACTGGTATTGAGTAGCTTCTGTAAAGCACCACCAATTAAACGGATGATCCAAGTCATAATGCCGAGGTGATAGAGCACAGCAATTAATGATGAGAAAAAAATAATGACGGGTAATACATTAAAGGCAAAGATAAACCCCAGTGACATATTACCAACTGCGCCGAATAGAAACTCAATGCCGGCACTTGAATAATCGATGACTTGCTTAACGTACTCACTCAGGGTCAGCAACATGCGCACGCCAGGCTCAAAATACAAAATAAACGCACCAATACCGGCTTGAATAGCGAAAGCGCCACCTACAGTGCGCCAATTAATCGCACTGCGGTTAGCGGATAAGAGAAAGGCGATAGCCAATAGTATAATGATGCCGATGATACTGGTCATTAAGCAGTCTTCCTTGTTATTAGTGTTATTGAAGTGCTTGTTTAATATGCGAAGAAATAACGTCTAGCGCAATAAAGTTTTTACCACCCTGAGTTACTACTACGTCTGCGGTAAAACGGCTGGGCTCGATAAACTGGTGATACATAGGCTTTACGGTAGTCTCGTATTGGTTGGCAACAGACTCTAAGGTTCTACCGCGTTCTTTAACGTCGCGCATCATGCGGCGCATTAAACAAATATCAAGCGGCGTATCAATAAAGACTTTCACATCGTAAAGCGGCAACAAGTCAGGACGAGCGAGCAACATTATCCCTTCGAGTATGATCACCGGCGCCGGTTTTAAGCGCTCAGTTTCCGGTAAGCGTGTATGGGTTTTATAGCAGTAGTGTGGATAGTCAATCTCGTCGCCACTGCGCAATTGCTCTAAATGTTCCTTTAATAGTGAATGTTCAAACGCGTTTGGATGGTCGTAGTTATTCTTTTCACGCTCCGCCATCGGCAAGTGATCTTGCGCTTTGTAATAATGATCTTCACGCAAAATTTGGACGGGACGTCCTTGCTCTGAAAAAGCTTTGAGTAAGTTTTCAGTGAACAAAGATTTACCAGAACCTGAAGCTCCAGAAATAGCAATGATGAGCGGTGTTTGCATGTGTGTAGACGTTCGAACTAATTTCGGCAAAGATACGTGTTTACACCGTTTTTGGCAAATCTATAGGCCAATAATTTCGACTTTTTCGGCTTCTACGTGGTGCAGCGCATAGCTGTGCTGTTTCGAGCGTGAGCCTTCGCCTTGTGCTCGAGGTGGGTAAAAGATGGCTTTGTGTTTTTCGTTTTGAGCAAATACCAAATCCAAAACCGCACGGATTTCACTCAATGTCTTCTCTAAATTTGCATTGAAGTCTGGCCGTTTACGCTTGGTGTGACCCAGTTCGATTAATCGCGCAAATGCTTTATTGGCGCCTTTTATCAGTGATTCAGGGACGTCTTTGTGGTGCAACAACTCTGCGTTGGGATTGTCGATACAGTACTGCACTAGCGCAACGAAGAAACACAAGGGTTTATTCTGCATATCAAAACGTTGTTGCGTACCTACATTTACTAACTGCTTGGTATTTAAATCAATGTGCAGTAAGGCTGACGGCAGCATAGATTGACGCTGCTGGCGTCGGACTTCTTTTGCTTCATTGCGCTTGACATAAAATGCACTAATACCCAAAGCAAACAAAAAGCCAAAGTAGTTAAATTGCCAGTGACTAAAAATAGAAGGGACATTAATCGCCATCACCAGATCTGCATGGCCGCTATGCAGACGAATCTCCAGCGGGGTTGCGCTGACTCCAAACAACGGCAAATCCAGATCGCCACTTAATGAGCCCTTGCTCAGTGGCTCGTATTGGACGGACAATACTTCCAACAAAGCGATACCATATTCTTCGGCCACCTTTTGATTAAGGGTGGATAAATAGGCTTCTACGGAGGCTTCATTCAGTGATTGCTGGGTATTGGGGTCACCTAAATCTAGATGGGCTGCGTCGAGTGCAACCCGCGTGCGGATTTCTAATATTGCGTGATTAAGGCCGTGCTTAAACGCCAACAGCTGTGCGCTGCTAAATGCTAGCTGAGTGATTATCCACAGACCCATAAAGATACTCAATGCGCGAAGCATAATGCTGCGTTTAGTCATTACACTCCTCCAGTAATGGCTGCACGCCGTGATAGTAGCTGGATGGGTGGCCATTCGATATATCTGTTATGGTACGCTGTAATGCACAGACTAAATCGGTGTTGCGCTGTTGACCGCGCACATACCACTTAGAGCCGGTGATATCTGAGATGATTTCTGTACGATAGGTGATTGACAGTGTTTGGTCATCATCGTCATCCCAGTAACTGGCGATAATATCGACTTCGCCTACCAGTAACTTATCCCGTAACTCCTGATGGGAGTTGTAATACAAAATGGTTGAATTACTTTCGTTAATGCCGATTTTTTGCAATTGGCTTTTGGGCACCACGTGACCAGAGCGGCTGCTAGGATAATCTAATAATCCGATGCGCTTACCGAGAAAATACTCTTTTGTAATGATGGGCTTTTCAGTTTTACCTATGAAAAACGCTTGATAATCTGGATATTGAGCCACCGCCCGGTAACCATAGGCTTGGTCACTGCCGAACGCAGATACTAAATTGTCTTTAACGAGCGCTAAGTCAGCGATGCCATAGCTAATGTAGCGGTAGGTATCAAAGTCATTACTGCCCAATATCATAGTGACATTACCGAATTGGCGTCTTACTACAGGGTCTTCGCAGAGTAGATCTAAAACGGTTCTAGATAGCCACAAATCGGTGACATACACCGTCAAATTTCGAGGGTTTTGGGAAAAAGGTGCGTCGCAATAGGTTGTTTTTTCGCCAATTAACGCTAACGGCTCAATTTTTTTTTCGCCGAACCACAAACCCAATAAGGCGCTCGCTAGCACACTGAGTGCAGCGAATATCAGCAAAAGATTTCGATTTACATGAATCAACAAGCGCAATGTGAAAACTGAAACAATTCTTATTTATTGTTCGAATTTGACCAGTAATTCGGCGTTATTGCAATAGGTAATATTACTCAAAGGCCGTAAAGCACTGATAAATATACAAAAGCTTTGAGTAATTCTGAATGTTATTGAGCGCTGTTTATTTTTGTGCTGAGTGGGATGATTCAGACTGCTGAAAAGAAGTAATAAGCACAGCGAATAAAATAAAAAAACGTGAAACTTGTATTATTCACTTTGGTACAGTCGTAAGACGCTTTAAAAAATGTGAAGTTCCGGTTAAATCAGCCCTAACGACGTGTTTTGTCATAAATTTGACATATATTTAGCCAAGAATTTAGCGGATTTTTTTAAGCGCTTGTGACTATTTGCTGGATGCAAAATTACTCAATATGAAGGCAAGCGAAATTAATCGTTACGATACTAAAATAGGAAACACACACTATGTTACTCAAATCTAAACTCAATCGCGTTGCGGTTGCAGTTGCGCTATCAGTTGGTTTGTCAACTGCTGCAATGGCGCAAGATACATCGTCAACCATTCGTGGTTCGGTAGCAACACAGGCGGGTCAAATGGTTGCTGGTGCGACAGTGACACTAACTGACACGCGTACGGGCGCAGTTCGTACATTCGTAACCAATGCAGAAGGTAACTTCAGCGTGCGTGGTTTACGTGTTGGCGGTCCATACACACTAACCGTCGTTGACTCACAAGGTTCACGTACAATTGAAGACATCTACGTAAACCTAGGTGAGCCAGCAAGCGTTGCGATTTCTCTAGAGCCTTCTTCAAACGTTGAGCGTATCGTTGTAACTGGTACTGCTGGCGGTGTTGTTACTGAGGCGCTTGGTCCATCTTCAAACTTCAACTTCGAAGATTTGCAGTACCAGCCTTCAATTGCTCGTGACATTAAAGACGTTATTCAAAATGACCCGCGTATCACTATCGACCCGTCTAACTCAGACGCGATTCAGTGTGGTGGCGTAAACAACCGTTCTAACAGCATTACTGTTGACGGTATCTCTCAGAACGATAACTTTGGTCTTAACAACAACGGTTACCCAACTGAGCGTTTGCCTTTCCCATTCGACGCAATTGACCAAGTTGACGTTCAGCTTGCTCCGTTCGACGTAACTTACGGTGGTTTCACTGGCTGTAACGTAAACGCTGTTGTTCGTTCAGGTACCAACGAAATCTCTGGTAGCGTATGGATTGACTATACCAACGATGCTATGCAAGGCGATTCAATCGAAGGTAACAAGTTTGACGTGCCAGATTTCGATGAAAAACGCTACGGTTTCACGGTTGGCGCACCAATCATCAAAGACAAACTATTTATCTTTGCTGCTTATGAAACTCATGAGCCAACTGAATTGTTCGAAGACGGTCCAGAAGGTGCTGGTTTTGCTGAGCCTATCGACGGCTTAACTGTTGGTATCCTTGATGATATCCGCAGCATTGCACTAAACACTTACGGCTATCAAGCAGGTGATATCATCACTGCTGCTGACGAAGAAGAAGAGAAAGTACTAATCAAACTTGATTGGGAAATCATGGACGGCCAACGTGCTTCATTGACTTATCAGAACACTGACGGTAACACCATCAGCTCAACGGGTGCATCTTCTCGCAGTTATGCGTTCAATGACCGTTACTACCGCCGTGCAAACGAGTTAACGTCTTATTCATTGCAGTTGTTCTCTGACTGGACAGACAACTTCTCTACTGAACTACGTGTAGGTGTTCAAGAAGTTAAAAATGGTCAAACGCCATTCACTTCTGACTCTGATTTCGGTGACGTAACTATCCGTGACGTAGTTGACGGTGTTGACGTATTCCTAGGTGCTGACCAATTCCGTCAAGCTAACAAACTAGAATACGATACAAATACCTTCCGTTTTGCGGGTACTTACTTCGCAGGCGATCACGAAATCACTGGTGGTATCGAGTACGGTTCAGTTGACGTGTTCAACTTGTTCGTACCGGGTAGCCAAGGTCGTTTCGAGTTTGACTCTCTAGAAGATTTCCGCAACGGTATTGCAAGCCGCATCCGTTACGCGATCCCTGGTTCACTTGACGCAAACGACGGCGCAGCCGCATTCACGTTTGAAAATACTACTTTGTTCCTACAAGACCGCTGGTTAGCGACTGACGACTTGACTGTTACTTTCGGTCTTCGTTATGACGAGTGGACAAGTGACGATATCCCAACAGCTAACCCTAGCTTCCAAACGCGTTACGGCTTCACAAACGCTGTAGCACCTGACATGTCATTGTTACAACCGCGTTTGGGCTTTAACTTGGTCGTTGACGATTCTACTTTCGTTTACGGTGGTTTGGGTCTATTCGCTGGTGGTAACCCGAATGTTTGGTTGTCTAACAACTACTCTAACAACGGTGTAACTATCCTTGCTTCTGACGTTCGCTCTGGCGATGCGTTGATTGCTGCTAACACTCCTGGCTTCTTGTTCAACTTGCCACAAGCGTCTATCGACGGCTTGACTGGTGGTGACGGTGCCGTTAACGCGCTTGACGCTGATTTCGACGTACCTTCAATCTGGAAGATGAACTTGGGTGTACAACACGAGCTAGCCAACGGCATCTTAACCGGTGTTGACGCTATCTTCTCTCGTCAACAAGACTCAGCTAAGACTGTAGCGTTGAACTCTGTACGTGTAGGTCGTGCGGCTGATGGTCGTCCTATCTACCAAAACGTAGATTTGTTAGATGCAGACTGTGTTGCTGATCCGACGAGCGCAAGTTGCTCTGAGCGTTCAACTACAGACTACTTCCTAACTAACGCTGATGACGATGGCGATTCATTAGTATTGTCGGCGTGGGCGCGTAAGTCTTATGACAACGGCTTCCGTTGGGGCGCTGCATACGCATACATGGATGCGGAAGAAGGCAGCCCAATGAACAGCTCTACTGCAAGTTCAAACTACGGTAACTTGTCTACTGCTGATTACAACAACCCAGAAGTTGCTACCAGTAACTACGAAGTTAAGCACCGCTTTACGCTTAACCTTGGTTACACTACGCAAATCTTTGACGGTTTAGACACTCGCTTCAACCTATTCGCACAACGCGTTAAAGGTAAGCCGTATAGCTTTACATTCGATTGGGATCCAGGCTTCGGTGACGAGCGTCCGTTCGAAGACCGTTCATTGCTTTACGTACCTCTAGAAGATGATCCAATCGTAGCGTATGCAGATGGCTTTGATTTGGATGAGTTTAATGCGTTCATCCGTACTGCTGGCCTAGAGGGTTCGCGTGGTACAATCGTTGACCGTAATGCGCAAAACAGTGACTGGTGGTCACGTGTGGATCTTCGTGTTTCTCAGGAAATTCCTGGCTTCATGGATGACCACAGCGGTGAAATCTACTTCGCTATCCGCAATATCGGTAACTTGATCAACGATCAATGGGGCGTATATCGTCAGGTTAACTTCGAGTACAACAACCCAGTTGTTGACGCGAGACTACAAGACGATGGTACTTACCTATTCACTAACTTTGACGGTGACCGCGGTCAGACAGTTAATGCTGACGCGTCTACTTGGTCAATGCGTGTAGGTATCAAGTACCGCTTCTAAGCGGTTTGATAAGCGGTCATACGTGGCCGCTTTATCGCAGATACAAAAAAGCCAGTTGTTAGCAACTGGCTTTTTTATGGTCGGGAATAACGTGGAAAGGCTTATAATTTACTAAACGTTTTCGAATAATGCTTCAACGCGCTGGCGTAAATCTTCAATCTGGCTGACATCAGCGGGCGCAATGAAGATAGTATCATCACCGGCAATAGTGCCAAGTACCCCGTCCTTTTTGGACAGAGAATCTAATAAACGGGCAATTAACTGCGCAGCGCCAGGGCTTGTGCGGATAATCACCATAACGTTATTGTGCACTATATCGAGGACTAATTGCTTAAGCGGACTTTTTGCGGTTGGCATTCCCAGTTCAGGCGGCAAGCAATAGACCATATCGCCGCGTGCATTCCGCGTGCGAACCGCACCAAACTTACTGAGCATACGCGAAATCTTAGATTGACTGATGCTGTCGAAGCCAGATTTCTTAAGGGCATCAACAATTTCACCTTGCGATCCGTAACTCTCTGCTTTTAAGAGATCTTTAAATGCTTTGATCAGTAGCTCTTGCTTTACCGTAGCCATGCAGTTTTGTATTGAGAAATTTGCTCTATTTTGCCGGATCACTATCGGTTAGGCAATTTTGTTCGCGGTTATTCCATGTTCATAGATAAAATAGTGAGTATTAGACCATCGGGTGATTGAGTTTTGACCTTTATTGCATTAGTGTGTCGGGCGTTTCAATTAATAGCCTATCGCTGAGAATCAGCGTGTAGGCGTACTAGATCTCAATATCGATCGAATCACGTAGGAGAAAAACATGAAAGTAGCAGTCCTAGGAGCCGCTGGCGGAATCGGCCAGGCACTATCGCTATTATTGAAAACTCAACTTCCAGCTGGCTCAGAGTTGTCTTTGTACGACGTTGCACCAGTCGTTCCAGGTGTTGCGGTTGATCTAAGCCACATTCCTACAGATGTAAAAGTTACTGGTCATGGTAAAGACGACTTAGCAGACGCATTAACGGGTTGCGATATCGTCCTGATCCCAGCGGGTGTGCCACGTAAGCCTGGTATGGACCGTTCTGATCTGTTCAATATCAATGCGGGTATCGTACGTAACCTAGTAGATGCAATTGCTGATACTTGTCCATCAGCGTGCATCGGTATTATCACCAACCCAGTTAACACTACTGTTGCGATTGCCGCAGAAGCGCTTAAGGCAAAAGGCGTTTATGACAAGAACAAATTATTTGGCGTAACTACGCTTGACGTAATCCGCGCCGAAACTTTCGTTGCTGACTTAAAAGGCTTGGATGTAGCTGGTGTGCATGTTCCAGTTATCGGTGGTCACTCTGGTACTACTATTTTGCCATTACTTTCACAAGTTGAAGGTGCAACATTCAGCGATGACGAAGTAGCGGCATTGACCAAGCGTATTCAAAATGCAGGTACTGAAGTTGTTGAAGCAAAAGCTGGCGGTGGCTCTGCAACGCTTTCTATGGGTCAAGCGGCAGCGCGTTTCTGTCTGTCTCTAGTGGCGGCGATGAAAGGTGACAACGTAGTTGAGTACACTTACGTTCAAGTGGATTCTGACGATGCAGCCTTCTTTGCACATCCTGTCCGCTTGGGTGCAAATGGTGTAGAAGAAATCCTGCCGTACGGTGAGCTAAGCGCGTTCGAACAGCAAGCTAAGGCAGACATGCTAGACGGTTTGCGCGGTGACATTCAATTGGGTGTTGATTTCGTTACTAAAGCGTAAGCTTGAATGAAAACAAAAAAGCCGGTCATTCGACCGGCTTTTTATTACCTGCATTGCGGCTTAACCGGTATTGCGCATACCAATCGCAATTCCCGCAATAGCGACCATCATCGCGCGTTCTAGCACAGCAACTTTGTCACTATCTTGAGCCTCTTCAGCCAACGCATTTTGCGCTCTAATGCGTTCTAACAACTCAATTTGCAAATAGTGCAAAGGCTGCAAGTATCCGGCGCGAATGTTCATTGACTCTTTGCCTTGTTGGTCGCCTTCCATAACGCTGTTTTGCTTAGTGAGCTTAAGTAACATAGCAATACTGTCAGACAACTCACTGCGCAAGGTTTCGCCAAAGTGTTTCAGCTCTTCGGGCACTAAGCGTTTGTCGTAAGATTCGCTAATTTTCGGATCGGCTTTGTGGAATACCATGTCAAGCATCGACAAGCGCGATTCAAAGAACGGCCAGTTTTCGATCATGTCGTCAACGGTCGCTTGTCCACCGGCGTTATAGTGGGCTTCGATAGCACGCATTACACCTAACCAAGAAGGCAACACTAAGCGCGTTTGTGCCCATGCAAAGATCCAAGGTATAGCACGCAAGCTCTCGATGCCGCCAGTTGGTTTTCGCTTGGCTGGACGAGAACCCAAGGGTAACTTGCCCAACTCTTGCTCAGGCGTCGCCACACGGAAGTAGGGCACAAAGTCCGGGTGTTCGCGCACAATGCTACGGTAATTGTCTCGGGCATTGTCTGCCATGGTTTGAATTGTTTCACGCCACTCTTGCTTGGGTTGCGGTGGTGGAAATAAGATCGCCTCAATAATTGCACTGGCGTAGATACCCAAACTGCGTTTGGCTAATTTGGGCATACCAAACTTATAGCGAATGGTCTCACCTTGCTCAGTGACACGGAATCCTCCGCTCAGCGAGCCCGGAGGTTGCGAGTGAATTGCTGCATGTGCCGGTAAACCTCCGCGCCCTATGGTGCCGCCACGACCGTGGAATAGGGTCAACTGTGTCTGATACTCATCCGCCAACTCAACCAATGCTTCTTGCGCTTGATATTGAGCCCAACCTGCGGCTAATGCGCCCGCGTCTTTGGCTGAATCTGAGTAGCCAATCATGACGTATTGACGGCCTTGGATATAGCCCCGGTACCAGTCAATCGAAAGTAAATTGCGCATGACGTGCGGCGATTGATTCAAGTCGTCGAGGGTCTCGAACAGCGGCGCTACCGGCATTGGCCAATCAACGCCCATTTCTTGTAGCAACAGCTGCACAGCTAATACGTCCGATGGCTCACTTGCCATTGAAATAATGTAAATCCCAAAACCATGACGCGAGTGACTAGCAATAGTAGTCGCGGTGTCGAGTACTTCTTGTACATCATCACTGGGTGACCATTTACGCGGGAACAGCGGTCGCTTAGAGCTTAATTCGCGGAGTAAGAATGCTTGCTTGTCAGCTTCACTCCACTGGTTGTAATCACCCAAACCCAAATGGCGGGTAAGTTCACTAAATACGTCAGCATGGCGCTGTGAATCCTGTCTGACGTCAAGCTTCAACAAGTGTACGCCGAAACAATGTGCCCGGCGGATAGTATCGGTTAATAAACCATCGGCAACGATCTGCAAACCCGTCTCAACCAAGCTGTTGTAACACAGCATCAGTGGCTCTATGAGCTCTTCCTGTGTTGCGATCCAGGCGCTCTGGTCGGTTGCCGTTCCCGTGTTTAGGTAACGGTCAATATCGTCGCGGGTGAAGCGCAATTGATTGACCAGCGGTCGCAACAGCGCACGATAGGGTTCTAGCGCATCGCCAACAACGTCGCGCAGAGCGGGGTTACACTCGCTCATCGATAACTCAACTTGGAGTTTATCAATATCGATGGCGAACAATTTTGCCGCGCGTTTACGTGCTAACAGCAACACCTGTTCGGTCACTTTTGAGGTAACAAATGGGTTGCCATCGCGGTCACCGCCCATCCAACTGCTAAATTGTACCGGCTTGGCATCTAACGGCAGGGGTAATTCATAGTGAGCATCAAGACGTGTGGCAAAATCTCTCAAGAACTCTGGCACCGCATCCCATAGTGAGTTTTCAATCACTGAAAAGCCCCAACGCGCTTCATCAACAGGTGTTGGACGAATCGTTCTAATTTCTTCGGTGTGCCAAGCTTGGGCGATTAAGTCGGCAATGCGCGCTTGCAAGCTGCTGCGCTGATGGTCGTTTAATGATGCTTGGTGTAACTCGGTTAAGCACTTAGCGAGTTCGCTGTGCTTGTGGATCAGCGTACGGCGAGTAACTTCGGTAGGGTGTGCTGTTAAGACCAAATCAATATTGAGGTCACTAACTGCCTTTTGCACGCTTTGCTGATTAAGTTTGGCTCGTTCGATATGTTCAAATAACGTATCAAGTGAGACGTCGATATGGGTCGCACTATTATATTCTTGTTCAGCGATATTCCCCAGATTCAAAAATTGCGCGAACGCGCGACCAACGACCAATAAGTCTTTGTCACTTAGTTCACTAAACAGCTGTTGTAATGCTGCACTACTTTCCGTGTTGCCTTTGTTGGCTGCACGGCCGGATTTGCGAATGTGTTCGATGCGTTCCAACCACTCTTCACCCAGCTGGTGCTTGATGGTAGCACCTAAAGTCGCGCCTAATTGGCGGACTGTATCACGTAGTTGTGCGTCAAACTCAGTCATGTCCTTCTCCAAAGTTAATCGAATATAAACGATACTCTATTCACTTAAGCACTGTCTAATAGCTTTGGCTATATCTTAGAGAATGTGCGAATAGGTCTGGTTGTGTTATCATCGCGCACTTTTGAACCAACGGGAAAAATCGTGAGCGAAAAGTATTCAACTATCGAATTACAAGCTAGTTACGGCATTGGCTATAACATGGGTCAACAACTAGCACAGAACCCTTTTGAGGGCATGCAAGTTGATGCCGTAGTTGACGGCGTGCGTGACGCCTTCAACCAAGTTGCACCACAAGTGGCAGACGACGCATTGCGCGCTGCTTTTGAAACCATTCATCAACGTATGCAGGAAGCTAAAGCTGAGCAGCACAAAGCGGTAATCGAAGAAGGTGTAGCATTCTTGGCTGATAACGCAAAACGCGATGAAGTGACTGTGACTGCATCTGGTTTGCAATACGAAGTGCTTACCGAAGGCGAAGGTGCGACACCAGACGCGAGCTCAACAGTGCGTACGCACTACCACGGAACACTGATTGACGGTTCTGTATTTGACAGCAGTTACGATCGCGGCCAGCCAGCAGAATTCCCAGTCGGTGGTGTGATCAAAGGCTGGACCGAAGCGTTACAGCTAATGAAGGTGGGCGCCAAATGGCGTTTGTATGTACCACATAACCTAGCTTACGGTGAGCAAGGTGCTGGCGGTGCAATTGGTCCATACGCGACCTTGGTTTTCGATGTTGAGTTGCTCGACATCCTGTAAAACTGTGCGGATCCAAAAAACCCCGTATAACTTTAGTTGTGCGGGGTTTTTTTCGGTTGCGTTGCGCAGTAGGAAACGCATAAGCTATGCGTTAATGATTGCAAATAATTAGAACAAAACCTTTTATGTCAGCAAACATAAGTGATGCGATCGACACGTTTAATCGAGTCATTGCCAAGCTTGCTAGTATTGGCTTGCTACTGATGACTCTGATCACCTTTGCTATTGTGGTGCTCAGATATGGCTTTGATACCGGCTGGATAGCACTACAAGAGTCGGTAATGTATTTGCACGCGTTAGTGTTTATGCTTGGTGCTGCTTATACTCTGCGCGAAGACGGTCATGTGCGAGTGGATATCTTCTACCGTAAGTTCTCGCTGCGTGTGCAAGCATTCATCAACATTTTCGGTACGCTATTACTGTTATTCCCGGTGTGTATTTTTATACTGGTGATCAGTTGGGATTACGTGAGTAATTCCTGGCGGCTACTTGAAGCGTCAAAAGAGGCGGGTGGGCTACCACTGGTTTTCGTCTTGAAGAGCCTGATCCCGGCATTCAGCGTTTTAATGCTCTTACAAGGGCTGGCTGACATTTTGCGGAATATTGTCCTTATCAGAAAAGTAGGTTCGATGTAATGGAATACATTGCTTTGCTGCTATTTGTTTGTGTGTGTGGCGTGCTTCTGCTCGGTTATCCAGTCGCTTTGAGCCTTGCTGGAACTTCCTTGGTGTTCGCCGGTATTGGTATTCTAGCGGGTAGCTTTGACGCCAGCTACCTATCTGCAATGCCCAGTCGTATGTATGGCATTTTAACGAATACGACCCTTATCGCAGTTCCACTGTTTGTGTTTATGGGCGTGTTGTTGGAAAAGTCCAAAATAGCTGAACAGTTATTACTTTCCATGGCGCACTTACTCAGTGGACGGATTCCCGCGGGTATGGCTGTGTCAGTGGTTTTAGTAGGCATGCTATTGGCTGCCAGTACCGGGATTGTTGGGGCAACAGTTGTCACTATGGGCTTGTTGTCGCTACCGAGCATGATGAAAAAGGGTTATTCACCGGAATTGAGCAGCGGCCTCATATGTGCAACCGGCACTCTTGGACAAATTATTCCGCCCTCTATTGCCTTAGTGCTGCTCGGCGATGTTCTGTCTAACGCATATCAGCAGGCGCAACTCGATATGGGCATATTTTCGCCTGAATCGGTTTCGGTTGGTGATTTGTTTGTTGGTGCATTGATCCCTGGAGTGTTGTTAGTTGCCATGTATCTGATTTACGTCGTAGCAAACGCGGTATTCACTCAACAAGGCGAACAGCGGGTAGAGGAACAGAAGCAGCAAGTCGCTATTGGTACAGTGTTGTCGGCATTAATTCCGCCTTTACTGCTGATTGTTATTGTCTTGGGCGCCATTATTAGTGGCTCGGCAACACCTACTGAAGCATCGGGGGTTGGTGCATTTGGTGCATTAATGTTGGCGATAGTTAAGCGTACTCTTACATGGGCGCAATTTAAACTGGTGTTAGCTGAAACAACCAAAATTACCTCAATGGTATTTTTAATTTTAATCGGCGCATCAATCTTTTCGTTGGTATTTCGCGGGTTTGGTGGTGAAGAGCTAATACATTCGTTTTTCGAAAGCTTACCCGGCGGTGCTGTCGGCGCTATGCTAATCGTCATGCTTGTGGTTTTTCTACTCGGATTCATCCTCGACTTTATCGAGATTACATTTGTAGTTGTACCTATTGTTGCCCCAGTTTTGCTGATGATGGGGCTTGATCCTATATGGCTTGGCATAATGCTAGCGGTAAATTTGCAGACCTCTTTTTTAACGCCACCCTTTGGTTTCGCGCTATTCTATTTACGTGGTGTTGCAGCTAAGACTATTCAAACCGCACAAATCTATCGCGGTGTAGTACCCTTTATAATTATTCAACTGATACTGTTGGTAATTTTATTCGTTTGGCCTGAATTGGCGACGTATCTACCCGATAAAATTTATTAAACACAAGGTAAACCATGAAACTCCGAATTCCACATATTGTGTTGGCTGCCCTCAGCCTTGTTTGGCTAAATGCTTGTGGCCCAGCCCCAGAAAACCAATCTGCTGCTGATACATCAGGACCCGTTCTACAAGAGTATCGTTGGAAGATGGTCACCGCATGGCCAAAAAACTTTCCCGGACTTGGGCGAGGGCCAGAAACGTTTTCGCGCATAGTTAAAGAAATGTCGGGCGGACGTCTCACCGTGAGAGTGTATGGTGCGGGTGAGATAGTGCCTGGATTCGAAGTTTTTGATGCGGTATCAGCGGGAACCGCAGAAATGGGGCATGCTGGCGCTTATTATTGGAAGGGGAAAATCCCCGCAGCACCAATCTTTTCTGCGATTCCGTTTGGCATGAACGCAACAGAAATGAATGCATGGTTACACTATGGCGGCGGTCTAGAACTGTGGCAGGAAATATATGCACCTTTCGGTGTAATACCTTTTGCGGGTGGAAATTCTGGTGTTCAGATGGCGGGTTGGTTCAAACAAGAAATTAATTCTCTGGAGGACTTCTCGGGCCTCAATATGCGCATTCCAGGTTTGGGGGGTGAGGTCTTTGAACGCGTTGGCGGTGTTCCAGTGACTTTGACCGGTGGCGAAATTTTCACTTCACTGCAAACGGGGGCGATTGACGCAACAGAATGGGTTGGTCCTTACAACGATTTAGCGTTTGGTTTGCACAATGCTGCCAACTACTACTACCACTCAGGCTGGCATGAACCTGGCACCGTACTTGAGTTTATTGTTAATCAAGAAGCCTTTGAAGCCCTACCAGAAGACCTGCAAGCCATTGTCCGCATTGCAACTCGCGCAGTTAACCAAGATATGTTGGACGAATACACCGCGCGCAATAACAATGCAATGCAACAATTGATCAACGAGCACAATGTCGATGTACGTCCACTACCTGCTGACGTCTTAGCTGCGCTGAAACGTGCAACGGATGAAGTCTTGGCCGAAAAGTCTGCAGAAAATGCTGACTTTGCGCGTATTTATGCTTCATACAAAGAGTTCTATGAGGGAGTGAAGGAGTATCATGCGCTTTCGGAGCAAGCTTACTACGAGAATCGACAGTAGCGGTTCGTGCTGCTCCGAGTTGTTTAAGTCGCGTTGGCGATTACAATACGCGCCAAATTAAAAAATAGGATTACACATGGTAATACAGCCTAAAGTACGCGGATTCATTTGCACTAACGCGCACCCAGAAGGATGCGCGGCATCAGTCGATAATCAAATTGCCTTTACTCAATCGCAGGGCGAACGCTTTGCTGCTAACGCCAACCAACCGAAAAATGTACTGGTGATTGGTTGCTCCACTGGTTATGGCCTAGCTTCTCGGATTACCGCCGCATACGGCTATGGTGCAAAGACTTTGGGTATTTGTTTCGAAAAGGCGCCTACTGAACGCAAGACTGGAACTGCGGGTTGGTACAATACAGCGGCCTTTCATGAGCGCGCTCACGCTGATGGGATGTATGCAAAAACACTCAATGGCGACGCCTTTTCAAACGAGTTAAAAGCGCAAGCTATCGAGGCAATTAAAGCCGACCTAGGCAAAGTTGATTTGGTGGTTTATAGCTTGGCATCACCACGCCGTGCAGATCCTGTATCGGGTACCGTATTTAAATCAACGCTTAAGCCGGTGGGACAGGCTTATACGACTAAAACTTACGACACTGACAAAGACTTAATTCATACCGTTGAGTTAGAGCCTGCTAATGAACAAGAGATCCACGACACGGTAAAAGTCATGGGCGGCGAAGACTGGGAGTTATGGTTGGATGCACTTGCTGATGCTGGTTGCCTCGCCGAAGGGTGTGAAACAACAGCGTACACGTACATCGGTAAAGAGCTAACGTGGCCTATTTATGGTCAGGCGACAATTGGTAAAGCTAAAGAAGACTTAGATCGTGCCGCAGCTGCAATTCGCACCAAACATGCCCAGTTAAACGTTGATGCGCACGTTTCCTCGCTTAAAGCACTAGTTACACAGGCGAGTTCGGCAATTCCTGTGATGCCTTTGTATATATCACTCATTTACAAAGTGATGAAAGAAGAGGGCACACACGAAGGTTGTATCGAGCAGATCGCCGGTTTGTTTGCTGAGCGATTGTATGCCGATAACGCTGAAACTGACGAGACGCGTCGTTACCGAATGGATGGCAAGGAGACCAATGATGCCACACAAGCAAAAATAAAAGCGCTGTGGGATCAAGTCACTCAGGAAAATTTTCACGAGCTTGCTGACTACAAAGGTTACCACCAAGACTTCTTGCAGTTGTTTGGTTTTGCGATGGATGGCGTAGATTACGACGCCGATGTTGACCCTATTCGCGAATGGAAATGATCGAATAATTCGAATATTAAGCCCCGCCATGGGGCTTTTTTTTGCCCTGTATTCACCATTCGTGCGGATATAACCAGCAGAATAACCCCCCTGAATAGCGAAAATGGCATCTTCAGTTGCCAATTATTGGTTTAAAATTCCTAAGTTTATGTGATTTTGATTAGCACTAGCGGGTCGGTTAGTGTTAAAATCTCGTAATTAAATTCAGTGGTTTTGTGTAAAACGAGACTACACTGAATAGCGAAACGTGTGACGACACAATAATCATAAGACACAAAACAATCGGCACTGCCCAGGATGGGGGTCTCCAGTGAGGATTAGAGTGCCCATCAGTGTTTGGATGCAAAGGCTGAGTTGTATAACCATAACGGTAATGAATAAACCACCGTTATACGTTAATCAAGCCTCATTTTATTAAGTGATTTAACTTACTGTGACGAACAGTCAGCCGAGTGGGTTAATAAAATCAGGTTTTGTAATTAGAGTAGTGCTATAGCGTATGATAAAAATCAAGAAAGGTTTGGATCTTCCTATTGAGGGAGCGCCGCAGCAACAAATCAGTGATGGCCCAGCCATTACAAAAGTCGCTGTTTTAGGTGAAGAATACGTCGGTATGCGTCCTACCATGCATGTCCAAGTAGAGGATACAGTCACTAAAGGTCAGGTTTTGTTTGAAGACAAAAAGAACCCTGGCGTTAAGTTTACTGCACCTGCTGCTGGTAAAGTCGTGGAAGTGAATCGCGGTGCCAAACGTGTTCTGCAATCCGTAGTTATTGAAGTCAGTGGTGACGAACAAGTAACGTTTGAACCCGTTGCTGCTGGTGACTTAGCTGGATTGGAACGCGCCAAAGTGGTAGAGCAATTAAACGAGGCCGGCATGTGGGTAGCAATCCGCACGCGTCCGTTCAGTCGCACACCTGCTTTGGATGCAACGCCAAATTCAATTTTTGTGTCAGTAATGGATACCAATCCATTAGCGGCTGACCCAACACTCATCATCAACGAACGCAAAGAAGACTTCGCTAACGGTTTGACGGTATTGAGCCGTTTGACTGAAGGTAAAGTTTATGTGTGTAAAGCTGCAGGTGCAGATGTTTCTGTTTCAGCACCGCAAGCTGAAGTACACGAGTTTGACGGCCCTCATCCAGCAGGCCTTGTTGGTACCCACATTCACTATCTTGATCCAGTAGGCTTGAACAAACAGGTTTGGCATGTTGGTTATCAAGACGTTTTGGCTATCGGTGCGTTGTTCACCACCGGTGAAATCGATACACGCCGAGTCGTTTCGATTGCGGGACCCGCGGCAACCAACCCGCGTTTAGTGCGCACGGTAATGGGTGCATCTGTAGACGAGCTCACCGCCAACGAACGCAAAGACGGTGACGTGCGTGCAGTATCCGGTTCTGTATTGATGGGCACTACCGCTATGGGCGTGCACGGCTACTTAGGTCGTTATCACGTTCAGATTTCACTGCTTATGGAAGGTCACGAGAAGAAGCTCTTCGGTTGGCTAGCACCAGGTAGTGACAAACACTCAGTGACACGAGCATATCTCGGTCATTTAAGTGGCAGCAAGAAATACAATATGACAACAACAACCAATGGTTCAGATCGTTCCATGGTGCCGATTGGAAACTACGAGCGCATTATGCCGCTTGATATTATTCCAACCTTGCTATTACGCGACATTATTTCCGGTGACACCGATAGCGCACAGACGTTGGGCTGTTTAGAGCTTGATGAAGAAGATTTGGCGCTTTGTACTTATGTTTGCCCAGGCAAATATAACTACGGGCCAATTTTGCGCGATTGTTTAACGACCATCGAGAAAGAGGGCTAAGTCATGGGTTTAAAAACATTTTTAGAAGATATCGAGCCGCATTTTGAACCAGGCGGTAAGCATGAGAAGTTCTACGCTCTCTATGAAGCTGCGGCGACTATTTTTTACACGCCAGGTAAAGTGAATAAAGTTGGTACGCACGTACGTGACAGTATCGACTTGAAGCGCATTATGATCATGGTCTGGATGGCTACTTTCCCAGCGATGTTCTACGGCATGTATAACGTGGGTGCGCAAGCACACGAAGCGTTACTTGCAGGTGCAGGTGTGCTGCCTGATATGTGGCAGGCGGGTTTATTCACGGCATTAGGTGGTCAGCTTGGTGTAGAAGGTACCGGTTGGGGCAGTATGATGTTCTACGGTGCGTGTTTCTTCTTACCTATTTATGCGGTTACCTTTATCGTCGGTGGTTTCTGGGAAGTCTTGTTCGCGTCTATTCGCAAGCACGAAGTTAACGAAGGTTTCTTCGTGACCTCGGTACTTTTCGCACTGACGTTGCCAGCAACCATTCCGCTATGGCAAGTTGCTCTTGGTATTACTTTTGGTGTTGTAATTGCCAAAGAAATCTTCGGTGGCACGGGCCGCAACTTCTTGAACCCGGCACTGTCTGGCCGCGCATTCTTGTACTTCGCATATCCAGCGCAAATCTCTGGTGACCAAGTTTGGGTTGCTGCTGACGGTTACTCAGGTGCAACTTGGTTGAGCCAAGCGGCATCAGGTCAGTTGGCTGAGACCAGCAATAACTTCACCAATATGGACCTATGGTGGGATGCATTCTTGGGTAATGTCCCAGGTTCTGTGGGTGAGGTATCAACCCTAGCCATTCTGATTGGCGGATTGTTTATTATATACATGCGTATTGCCAGCTGGCGCATCGTTGCTGGTGTAGCATTGGGTGTTGCTTTCTTCGGTTCACTTTTAAACTTCGTGCAAAGTGACACTAACCCGATGTTTGCGATGCCGTTCTACTGGCACTATGTCATTGGCGGCTTAGCCTTCGGTATGTTCTTCATGGCAACTGACCCGGTATCAGCGTCATTCACTAATCAAGGCAAATGGGCATACGGTATCTTTATTGGCTTTATGACAGTATTGATTCGCGTCATTAACCCTGCATTCCCTGAGGGCATCATGCTAGCGATTTTATTCGCTAACCTATGGGCGCCGCTATTTGATTACTTTGTCGCTCAAAGCAACATTAAACGGAGGCTTGCACGTGTCGGCTAAAAAAGAAACTTTTGGAAAAACCGTCGGTATCGTTGTAGCGGTTTGTTTAGTGTGTTCAATTGTTGTTTCTGGCGCAGCGGTTGGCTTGCGCACCATGCAACAGACCAACGCTGCACTAGACAAGAAAACCAATATCCTAACAGCTGCCGGTTTATACGAAACGGGCATGAATAATGCTGCTGTTGCTGAAGTCTATGAGCAATTTGTACAAGAGCGCTTTGTCGACTTAGAGACCGGTGCTTATGTTGAAATGCCTGAAGGCTATGACATGTACAAAGCAGCTAAAGATCCTGAGATGAGCTCTCGTGTAGAAGGCAGTAACGTTGGCTTCACGCGTCGCCCAGATGTCGCGAGCGTTTATGTCGTCAAAAACGAAGCGGGTGATGTATCCCGCGTTGTGTTGCCAGTTCACGGCAGTGGCTTGTGGGATCTTATGTACGGATTCCTTGCGGTTGATGCTGACGGCAACACGATTGCTGAGCTTATTTACTATCAACACAAAGAAACACCAGGATTGGGTGGAGAAATCCAAAATCCTGCATGGCAGGCACTTTGGGAAGGTAAGAAATTATTTGATGATGGCGAAGTTGCTATCCAAGTGAAGAAGCAGGCCGGTCGTGACAACCCCTATGCGGTTGATGCATTATCTGGTGCTACCCTAACCAGTAATGGTGTACAAAATACGCTACAGTACTGGGCAGGTGAAAACGGCTTCGGACCTTACTTGAAACAGCAATCGTGGCGTTCATAAGGGGCAAGGACAATGGCAGATACTAAAGAAATGAAAAAAGCCCTGTTCGGGCCGATACTAGATAGTAACCCTATCGCATTGCACGTGTTGGGCATTTGTTCAGCATTGGCAATTACAACCAAGCTTGAAACGGCACTTGTTATGTCGTTAGCACTCACCTCGGTGTGTGCGTTTTCAAACTTGTTTATCTCAATTATACGTAACCACATTCCTTCGAGCGTGCGGATCATAATCCAGATGACCATTATCGCTTCTTTGGTAATCGTGGTAGACCAAGTGTTAAAGGCATACAGCTACGAAATTTCCAAGCAGCTTTCGGTATTCGTTGGATTGATCATCACCAACTGTATCGTAATGGGACGTGCTGAAGCCTATGCGATGAAAAGTCCGCCTACCATGAGTTTCTTGGATGGTATCGGCAACGGTTTAGGTTATTCATTTATCCTTATCGTTATTGGTACAATCAAAGAGCTTTTCGGTTTCGGTACTATCCTAGGTTTCGAAATCTTACCACTGGTACAGAACGGTGGTTGGTATCAAGGTAATGGTTTACTAATTTTACCATTTAGCTCGTTCTTCCTAATCGGCGGTATGATCTGGTTTATCCGAACTATCAGACCTGAGCAAGTAGAGGCCAAGGACTAATCATGGAACATTATTTATCGCTTTTAATTCGCTCAATTTTTATTGAGAACATGGCGTTGGCCCTCTTCTTGGGGATGTGTACTTTCTTGGCGGTATCAAAGAAAGTAAAAACGTCAATGGGTCTAGGTGTAGCTGTTATCGTGGTATTGGGTATCTCAGTACCCGTTAACCAAATCATCTACGTCAACATCTTAGCACCTGGAGCGCTGGCTTGGGCTGGTTTCCCTGAGGCTGATTTGAGCTTCTTGAACTTTTTGACCTTTATCGGCGTAATTGCTGCATTAGTACAGATTTTGGAAATGAGCTTGGATAAGTTCTTCCCAGCGCTGTACAACGCGTTAGGTATTTTCTTGCCGTTGATTACGGTGAACTGTGCCATCTTCGGTGGTGTGGCGTTTGCGGTACAGCGTGAATACACCTTGTCTGAGAGTGTAGTTTACGGTTTGGGTAGCGGCATCGGTTGGGCAATTGCAATAACTTTGCTTGCAGCTGTGCGCGAAAAACTCAAGTACGCAGACATGCCTGATGGCGTGAGAGGTTTAGGTTCAGTATTTATGATTGCAGGTCTAATGGCATTAGGTTTCCAATCATTTACCGGTATTCAACTTTAATAGGGGCAGGTCACAGGTATGAATCAAGTTGAAATTTACCTTGGCGTTGGCATGTTCATTGTCATCGTTCTCGCCTTGGTGTTTATTATCATGTTCGCCAAATCAAAGCTTGTACCAAGCGGCGACGTAAAAATTATGGTGAACAATGATCCTGATAAGATCATTACAGCCGAGCCAGGTGGTAAGCTTCTCGGCGCACTAGCAGACGCCGGTATCTTCGTATCATCTGCGTGTGGTGGCGGTGGCTCTTGTGGTCAGTGTCGCGTTGATGTTAAAGACGGTGGTGGTGAAATCCTTCCTACTGAGCTTGACCACATCACTAAAGGTGAAGCACGTGAAGGTTGTCGTTTGTCATGTCAGGTTGCGATTAAGCAAGACATGAAAATCGAACTCCCGGAAGAAGTATTCGGCATCAAAAAGTGGGATTGTGAAGTTATTTCAAACAATAACGAAGCGACCTTCATCAAAGAGCTCAAATTGGCAATTCCCGACGGGGAAAGTGTTCCTTTCCGCGCCGGTGGTTATATCCAGATTGAAGCGCCACCTCACCACGTAAAATACAAAGACTTCGATATTCCTGAAGAGTATCGTGGTGACTGGGAACGCTTCGGTTTCTTTGACATCGAGTCTAAAGTTGACGAAGAGACTATTCGTGCATACTCAATGGCGAACTATCCTGAAGAGGAAGGCATCATCATGCTTAACGTTCGTATTGCTACGCCGCCACCTAATAACCTCAGCCTGCCAGCAGGTAAAATGAGCTCATTCATTTGGAGCTTGAAAGCAGGTGATAAGGTGACTATTTCTGGCCCATTCGGTGAATTCTTTGCGAAAGAAACTGATGCAGAAATGGTATTCGTTGGCGGTGGTGCAGGAATGGCACCTATGCGTTCACACATCTTTGACCAATTGCGCCGCATCAAAACTGATCGCAAGATTTCGTTCTGGTACGGAGCGCGTTCACTACGCGAAATGTTCTATGTAGAAGATTTCGATATGTTGCAGGACGAGAACGATAACTTTAATTGGCACGTGGCGTTGTCTGATCCACAACCTGAAGACAACTGGGAAGGTTACACAGGTTTTATTCACCAAGTATTGTTGGAGAATTACCTGAAAGATCACCCAGCACCTGAAGATTGTGAGTTCTACATGTGTGGGCCACCTATGATGAATGCAGCTGTCATCAACATGCTAAAAGACTTAGGTGTTGAAGACGAAAACATCATGCTTGATGATTTCGGTGGCTAGCCAATCAATTTTTGCTGACAAGGGGGCTTTTTAGCCCCCTTTTTTAGGACATAAATGAATCAAGTAAAATACCTTATCGTTGGCGTCTCGTTGCTCTTCTTGCTGTTTGGTTGCGCTCCGCAACAACCGCAAGAAGTGCATTTACAAGGGGCGACAATGGGAACGTCTTACAACGTTAAGTTTGCGCCTAGCGAAAACGTCGATCCAGAAGATATTCACCGGCAGATTGACGCGGCATTGATCCGCGTAAATGCGTTAATGTCGACCTATGATCCGAATTCAGAGCTATCGAAACTCAACCAGCACCGCAGTGCTGAACCTTTTGCGCTCTCGCCAGAAACGGTAGCGGTTCTGCGCGAAGCAGTTCGGTTGCACCAAGTCAGCGATGGCGCCTTAGATATCACTATAGGGCCTGTGGTTAACCTGTGGGGCTTTGGTCCAACGCAACGACCCGACGTTGTCCCCAGTGATGCACTCATTGCTGAAACGTTAGCCACGACAGGTATCGACAAAATTGTTTTAGCTGACAACAGCATCATTAAAAACGAACCGAATCTTTATATCGATTTAAGTACAATCGCCAAAGGTTATGGTGTAGATGTAATTGCTGAATTGTTAATTGCGGCGGGCATTACCGAGTACTTAGTTGAGATTGGTGGTGAAATGCGTGTCGCTGGCAATAAAATGTCAGGACAACCTTGGCGAATAGCGATCGAAAAACCAGTCTCTACCGAACGTGCAGTTCAAAGCGTGATTGAAATCGGTAACAATGCGATTGCGACATCTGGTGATTATCGCAATTATTATGAGCAGGACGGTGTGCGTTATTCGCATTTAATTAACCCGATAACGGGCAAGCCCATACAGCACAATTTGGTGTCGGTATCGGTTATTCATCCTTCCGCGATGACAGCGGATGGCTTGGCGACCGCACTGATTGTAATGGGCACTGAGCAAGCCAAAGCGGTGGCGGAGCTCAATAATATTGCCGTTATTCTAATCAGTAAGAGCGGTAACGAATTTATTCAATGGACATCTAGCACATTTGACCAACGGGTTAATGTGGTAACTCCCCATCAAATCGGGAACTAACAGAGATTATTATGAGTACTTTTATTCTCGCATTTATTTTCTTCCTTGCTATGGTGGCAGCAATGGCGGTTGGCTATATGGTGCAACGCAAATCCATCGCCGGCAGTTGCGGTGGTTTAGGGGCTTTAGGTATTTCTAAGGCGTGTGATTGCCCAGAGCCGTGTGATCGCAAAAAAGCACGCATGGAACGAGAAGAAGCACGCCAGCAAAAAATTGCTGAGTGGCAAAAGGACAAAATAATCTAGTCATACAACGATCACTCTGGCCTGTTGGGGTAACGACACTCAATGACTGAACGCCACACCACAATACTTGCAAAATAGGCGGTCAGGAGCCAAAATACTGTTTTTTTATACAGTTTAAGGTGTGGTGTGCGGAAATTCATTCATATCGACATGGATTGTTTTTATGCTGCCGTTGAGATGCGCGATAACCCGGCATTGGTCAATGTGCCTATTGCTATAGGGGGAAGCTCTGATCGGCGCGGCGTGATCAGCACCTGTAATTATCCCGCTCGCCAATTCGGCGTGCGATCCGCTATGGCAACTGCGCATGCCATGCGTTTATGCCCAGAGCTGAAACTCATAAAAGGACGCATGGACGTCTATGTCAGCGTGTCTAAGCAAATACGAGCCATATTCCAACGCTATACCGACATAATTGAGCCATTATCGCTTGATGAAGCATACTTGGATGTATCGGATTGTAAGCTGCACGGTGGCAGCGCTACGCTAATTGCTGAAGAAATAAGACGTACCATCAAAGCTGAGTTAGGTCTTACTGCTTCAGCCGGTGTGGCACCGCTTAAGTTCGTTGCCAAGATTGCCAGCGATGAAAACAAACCCGATGGAATCTGTGTGATAACACCTGACCAATTGGATGAGTTTGTTCAGCAGTTGCCGCTCAGAAAAATTCCCGGTGTCGGTAAAGTCACAATTGAGAAGCTACAACGATTAGGTTTGTACACCTGTGCGGATGTTCGCAATTACCCTCTGGACCGCCTGGTTAAGCAATTCGGCAAATTTGGTCCTGTGTTGTGGAAGCGTAGCCATGCTATTGATGATCGCGAATTAAGTACCGAGCGCCAGCGCAAGTCTGTTGGTGTTGAACGTACTTTGGCAGAAGATATTCACAGTCTTGATGAATGCTTGGCAATTGTTGAGAAACTTTATGAGAGTCTTTACCAACGACTGACCAAACATGCAGGGAGTCAGGCGCGGATAGCGTCGCAAGGCGTTAAACTCAAATTTAGTGACTTTCAACAAACAACGGTTGAACATAAAACTGCAACGTTGCAACGTGACTACTTTAACGAATTGATGGCCGAGGCGTACGCGCGAAGTAAAGATCGCGGGATCCGCTTAGTCGGTTTACACGTAGGCTTGCCAACAAATGATTCCATGCTACAGATGAATTTACCTTTTGAGCAACTTGAGTTTGTAGCGGAACCACGTGCACAATATCAGCCTAAATAAAATCACAAGGACACAGTATGTCAGCCCCTACACCAATTCCGGTATCCTCTATCCAAGATGGCGACGTTCTCAATCAATATGATGCGGCCATTGTTATTTCTGATAGCTTAACGCCCAGCAGTCTAGGCGGGTTATCCAGCGTATTAACCGAGCATAAGGCTATCGATGCTCGCGTGGGTAAAGAGCCGGTTTTATTGGCGGCAGCGCAAGTTCCTGGACAACGTTTGTTGCATGTTCCCACAGGGCCTTTAGACCGTTACTACGATGATGTTCGCCGTTGCTTTGACGCTGGACGTGAAGCAGCCGAGCTCGCTGTTGCGGCAGGGATAAATAAACCGTTACTAATGGTGTCGCTGGAACATAATGAAGAGCGTTATCAAAATGCCATCGAAGTGGCTTACTTGGGCTTTGCCCAAGGCCTTTGGCAACCGCTGGAAGCGCGTGAAGCTCTAGGAGAAGACGCTGTTGAGACTATTGCCGAAGTTGGCATTGTGGGTTTGTCCGCGGCTGAATGTGATTATATTCACGCAATTGAGCTGGGTAAACGTCTCGCGCGTGATTTATGCGGTACTGAGCCTGAGCGCATGGCACCACCGAAGTTTGCCGATTATTGTGTTGCAGCGTTTAAAGACAGCTGCATTGACGTGAAGGTGATCGCCGATGACCAACAATTGCGTCAGGATTATCCTCTACTACATGGCGTTGCCCGTGCATCGGTGAATGTTGAGCGGCATCAGCCTCGCGTAGTGCGCCTAACCTATGAAGGTAAAGGCTTGATCCAAAAGAGCCTGTTTTTGGCAGGTAAAGGAATCACTTTTGACACTGGCGGTGCTGATTTAAAAGTGGGTGGTCATATGGCAGGTATGAGTCGCGATAAAGGTGGTGCAGCCGCAGTCGCAGGCTTTATGCTGAGTCTGGCGAAGTTACAACCGAAAAACATAAAAGTAGTGGCCGAGCTTGGCGTAGTGCGCAATAGCATTGGTGAAGAAGCCTATGTACCCGATGAGATCATTACCAGCCATGCCGGCGTCAGAGTGCGGGTGGGTAATACTGATGCAGAAGGGCGTATGGTGCTCGCTGATGTTATGTCTCACTTGCGTGAATTAGCGTTGCAACAGCCGCGAGAAACCAAGCCGGAAGTTTATTCAGTGGCGACCTTAACCGGTCACGCCGCCATCGCACTCGGACCGTACACCGGTTATATACAAAACGGTGTAGCGCAACAGCGCATGTTGGCAAATGCGTTTATTAAAAAAGGCGCGATGTGGGGCGACTGCGGTGAATTATCATCGAGCCGTCGCGAAGACTATGATTTTATCAAGGCTCGTACCAAAGCCGATGATGTCCTGTCGTCGAACAATGCGCCATCAGTATCAACCATGCGAGGTCATCAATTTCCAATGGCGTTTTTGAATATTGCATCGGGCATTGATCAGCACGACGAGAATAGTGAGTTTCCAATTGCCTATACGCATGTCGATATTGCTGGTAGTGGGGTCGAAAAATTGGATTGGCAGCATGGTAAGCCTACCGCAGCGCCTGTAGCCGCGATGGTTGCGACATACGTAGATAAGCCTCAGTGATCCGGCAGTTACCAGCGCGCGTCTGGTTACTCGCTCTGATCCAAGCACTGGCAATGAGTGCTGGTGCTACAGTTGTATTGGCCGGCGGAATCGTCGGCGCACAACTCGCTCCTTATCCATCCTTAGCAACTCTGCCTGTTGCCATGATGATTGTTGGCACAGCTTGTGGTGTGTTGCCTGTGACCCAGCTGATGCGGCGCTTTGGGCGTAAAAAAGGATTTACCGGTTCAGCAGTTGTAGCAGCTGCGGCCGCTATGGCTGCTGGGCTAGCAACTTATATTGGCAATTTTGGGCTATTTTTAGCGGCGATTTTCATGCTTGGGCTGTGTATCGCGGGATTTCAGCAAATTCGTTTTGCCGCGATTGAGGCGGTGCCATTTGACTTAGCACCACGGGCGATGTCGACGGTCTTACTTGGAGGCTTGGTAGCAGCTGTGCTAGGTCCAGAACTCGTAACTCTCGGGCAGGCAATGTTTTCACAAGCGTATGTGGGCAGCTTTTTACTCGTGTCTGCTGCCAGTTTGCTATGTGCACTATTATTTCAATTAACAGCCGAACAACCGTTGGAGCAAGTATCCAATGCTGAACCTGCGAGGGGACGCTGGCAAATCATTCGTCAACCGTACTTTATTATTGCAGTCTCTACATCAGTCATCGGTTTTGCGCTAATGAGCTTTATTATGACGGCAACGCCTGTGCATATGCATGTGCATCAAAGCTTTAGTTTGGAACAGACCAAGTGGGTGATTCAAAGTCATATCATTGCTATGTATTTGCCATCCTTTTTTAGTGCCTGGTTGATCAACCGTTTAGGGATCAAAGGTGTTATTTTCTGCGGATTGAGTATTTACATAGCGACCATGCTAATCGGATTTTATGGCGCTGAATGGGCGAGCTATTGGGTAGCTTTGGTTCTACTAGGTTTGGGGTGGAACTTATTATTTCTCGCCGGTACTGTCTTACTGGGAAAAAGCCATTCCCCCAACGAGAAATTTGCCGCACAAGGCATGCATGACTTTATGGTATTTAGCGCTCAGGCATTTGCAGCTCTGGGAGCCGGTGCGATTCTGGCGTTGACAGGTTGGTCAATGCTAATGATCATCAGCGCCGCTCTAATTGGTTTGCATACGTTGATATTATTGTCACAATCACTTCGTTTACGCAGGAATTCAGTATGACAATCCCAACAGGTAAGTATCGTCATTACAAAGGTAATGACTACGAAGTGCTTGGCGTTGCCACACATTCGGAAGATGAATCTAAGTTGGTGGTTTACCGCACCCTTTACGGGGATTTTGACTTGTGGGTACGGCCGTTAACGATGTTTACCGAGACCGTTGAAACCGACGGCGAGCAAGTTCCACGGTTCAAGTACATCGGCGGTGAATAATAAAATACCGCTATCGCTTAACAACTGGCGGGTAGACAGCTTCGTACGTATTTCAGCCGTTCAGGTTTGATTGGTAGTCAACGGCAAAGATGGGCATTATAAGCAGACATTCGTTTTTTGAGCTGATGTGAGTTAATAAGTTTTCGGAATTCATTTATTCGAGACATGCACCTAAAACAGTGAGCAACAGGAAAATGGGCAGATGCAGTCTTTCAAAATAGTGATATACAACAAATAGAAAAACGAGTAATTAATATCAGTCGCTTTCTGTTGAAAAACTTTGTGTTATCCCACTAATGTCAGGTTTTTTAACGCAGTTGTTCTATTACGTTTAATTATTATTAGAAACGGTTAAATAGTTAGAATCTCTAGCATTTATACCCCATCCTCATGCAACGTTAAATTCGGCTTCAAGTTAAATTTACAATTTTTTAATACCTCTTAAACAGCACTAAAACATATGCTGTCGACATACTTTACACCTGGTATGACCAGATAGTCTTACTCCACTTAACTCATTGATATTATTAATATCTTTTGATTGGCATGAAGTTTGCTATGGGTCATTAATTTAATATTGGAGTATCAATGATGCGCAGTTACTTTTTAGTATGTATCACCTTTGTTTTATTATCTTCTTTTAAAGTTCATGGAGCCTTAATAAGCTTTAACGACTATACGCGGGATTCAGAATCTAACGTGGTAACCGGTGGTGGTCTTCAGTGGATGAAGTGGGATGTCACTACTGGTTTATCTATCAATCAGGCTCTGGAGACCTATGAAGGTTGGTCACTAGCTTCCAATGACCAAATGAATGGATTGTTCTCTCATTGGTTTGGTCTAACACAGTCCAACGAACTAACTCGTGCTGTAAAATATGATGCCAATATCATCGACGACACGACATATGTTGGTTTTTTTAATCTTTTCGGAATATCGGACAATCGGAGTGTCGGTCAGACAATAACTTCCGCGTTTTATGGTTCCGATAAAGATCAGAATGGGATTTACAATGTCGCTAGCATTCGGTTGACTTATGCAATCGGAGCTTCGTCATCTTCTACAAAATCAGGAATAAGTCAATTGTTTCCCGCTGATTGGTATTCAACATCCGATTCTGTTGTAACGTACGGTGTAGCGTTAGTACGAGATATCCCTGTTCAAAACATGGAATCAAGTGTAAGTGTCTCAGAACCCTCTTTGATAGTATTGTTAGGAATCGGGATCTTAGCCTTGATGATAAGACGAAAAAAGAATTAGAACGCAATATTATTAGTTGGCAAAGACAAGGTCTTGTAATAAGGCCTTATCCGTTTAAATGTTAACTTTTGATGAAAGTATCACATAATGCTTGTTTTTTCCTGGGTACTCAGCTCAAACGATTAGAATGTTATAGCAAAACAAGGCATATCCAGGATTCTCTAAAAATAAATGCTACTCACAGCAGCCAACGCGAGCTTAAGCATAAAGCACACTGACTTCTGGTGTTTTCAGTTTTTATAACTCATCATTTGGCTTAATGACTAATCTGCAATAGTTTGCAGCAACCTATCACTTAGGCAGACTGAACGTCGTCTTAGTGAGAATTTTGGTCATTCGTTGCCTTGAACTTTACTCAAGACTGAACGACTGCAAATTGTCTTTAGTGGAACTGAAAATACTTATCGGAAAATGGTGTCCTTAAACTCATAGCATTAAATGAGCAGTATCGTTCAATACAAAATATTTTTACTTTGCAATTGAATACTGGCGTTTACCACGCTTTTTGGCTCTATACATTGCCAAATCTGCATCTTTGATTAACTCTTCTGCAGCAATGTGCCGCTTGTTTTCATAAGCAATACCAATACTTGCTCCAATATGTATTAACTTATTACTAACCAGAATTGGTTTATTTAGAGCTTCTAGTATTCTTTCTGCTGCGTTCTTGGCATCACTTTTTCGCTGAAGCCTACTCATTAGAACTACAAACTCATCTCCGCCGAACCGGCCTACACAATCTATATCTCTAATCTCTGCGGTTATGACCTTTGAAACTAAGACTAGAACCTCATCTCCAATCTCGTGTCCATATGTGTCGTTCACTGCTTTAAATCCATCTAAATCAATAAATAGGACACATGATTGATATAAGCCCGAACGAGCATTTATTACACCCTCTAAAGCATCTAAAAACGCAGAGCGATTCAATAACCCTGTCAATGAGTCTGTTTTTGCGTTTATTTCTAGTGCTTGCTTTTGTTCATAGCGAGCAATTGCCGACGCAATGTGCTGGGACACAAAGGTAAAAAGGTTTTTGTCTTCTTTCGAGAATGTGTAATTGAATTTGTAACTTTGAACAACAATAGCACCCAGTTTTTCGTTGTTGAAGGTCAATGGTGAACCAAGCCATGAGTGGGCAGTTGTCTTGCGTCTGCGTGTGATTGAACCAGCCGAAGTTATTTCTTCAATATCCTTTTGACTAAGAAGGAGAGTTTCCCCCCCATCAATGACCATCTCGGTAAGGCCTTTTCCATATGGTCTTATTGGAAAATCATGCTCATATTCAAATTGAATACCATAAGTGTCTTTGTAGAAATCGAAACTGAGTGTTTCGCCATTTCTTTTCAATCTAGCAATGTAGAAATTACTTGTATCAATTACTGAGCTCAAAACTTTACATACTGATTTGTAGAATTCATCAATACTTAATGAATGGTCATGGGCCAACTCAGAAATTCTAAGCAGAGTTTCGTTCATTGCTGCTGTCTTTCTAAGTTTTTCAAGCTCGTGTTCAAGGGAGATTAATTGAGAAATTAACTCATTTTTTGAGCAGCCTTCATATTTACTCACAGTTTCCCCTTCCAGCAATAAAGCATCTGATTAACACAAAGAATGTTAGCAGAGTATGCTCTTCTGAAAAATTGAATTATTCATAAGTTCTGGGCACAAAAGATTCGTTAGAAAGCTTAGCTAATAATCATTTATATGGACGTCTGCTTATTGTCTTTAGTAGACCGACCAATGTGCAAAAAATGCACATTGCCAAATGTCTGCTCGTTGTCTTCTCCCGACCATTCGAGAATGATAGAGAGAGTTTTGTCTCTTGTCATCTTGGGAGTATTGGCGCTGTTTTAACGAGTGACTACACAGCAAGGGTTGTGAAGTCTAAATCTTTATTTTCTTTAAAATCTTCTCTAACCATTCGCGTAGGTAGTGTTCGTCTTTATGGATATTAATCGGCATAGTCAACTCAGCTGGATTATGGGGTGTACCCGAATGTACAAAAAGGCTGTTTTCTACTATGCCAACAGCCTTACATCCTGCCTGCTGAAGTTTTAGATAACCTTGCATCATTGGGATAAGTGCGTCTTGAGTAACCCCTACATTAGATTCTGGCCGCTGTAATAACACCCAAGCATCTAAGTCTTTTGTGACCTCCAGTAAATCAGCAATAAGAGCTTCGACACCACCAATATTAAAAGATTCGGAGTAGTCATTCGTGACAAGAGACTGCTTGATGCTCAATGAATATATTCCGTGGTTTGGTGTTTTGTACATATCAAAAATTCGCTGCATGTTAGTTACTGTAATTGAGAAATTTGGGGGGGTGAAATACGCCAAAGTCGCTCAGCACGGTAGGCAAAGTTTCAACGTCATAGCATTTGTATTCTCTGTTAGATGCTGAAGCCATTAACGTATAACCTTCAACATACTTCCTCACAGTAGTATTTTCTGATGGCATGAATGCATATCTAAAAGCCATAACCCTTCCAATGCTTATTCATTAATACCAGCTTAGCAAAAATTAAACCCACTATGCTCTTCTTAATTTGTGAATGAACACAGATTTGTCTTTTTGCCCTAGTCCCCGATAAAAAAAAGCCGATCTGCAATTGCAGGCCGGCTTGGGTTTAAACTCTGTTTTCTCTAGAAGCGGAAGTTAATCCCTGCTTTGTAGATTCGACCCAAAGTATCGTAGTTACTTGGGAAGGTGTTACCAGAGTTTGAGCTAGTATCACCGATTTGGTTACCAAGCGCGGGTGGATCATCATCAAACAAGTTATCAACACCTGCGGTAAGGGTAATGTAATCGGTCAATTGATAGCTACCGAATAGATCGATGTAGTCATAAGCATCGATACTTCTAAATGCTTCAAACCGCAATGAACTCTCAGGTGGCTCTACATCAACAGAACTGATATGACGCCATTGAACTGATAGGGTTAAATCGTCATAAGTCCACGTTGTGCGTTGGATCCAGCGCAAGTCAGATAGAGGGTCACAGCTAGTGCCGTAGTATCCTTTACAATCCAGCACTGGCACTGTTACTGAACTTTGTGACTCTTGTGACAAGTACTTGTTGATGTTACCCGACAAACGCAAGCTACCCATATCATCCAAGTCAAATGACATATTAAAGGCAATCTCGACACCTTCAGCTTCCAGGAAGTTTAGGTTAGTGGTGAATAGATTCACACCCGCCGCTGAGCCGGTTAAGTCACCGCCAACCCGGTTGATCTTGGCACATTCAGACTCAAGGCCCGTAATGTAACAAGAGTCGAGTACTTCTTGAGCACTAAAGTTACCAATAATGTCTTTAATATCGATTTTGTAGTAATCAGCTGAGATGACAAAGCTGTCAAACGCTTCAAACTCAGGTGTCCAGACAAAACCGGCAGTTGATGTATCCGCTTCTTCCGGCCCAGGTGGATCAACGGGGTTGCTACCCGCAAAGGTATTAATTTGACCGGCGATAATATCTGGGATCACGCCCACCTGAGCGGCAGACATTCCCGTTGAGATACACAGCTGGCGCAAGCGATCGTCAATGTTAGCAGCATTTGCAACTGAACAAGGATCTTGGGTCGCATTACTCAACCCTGACGTTACTGGCGACGATAGCTCACCCACATTAGGAGCGCGGTTTGCGCGCTGTTGCATCACGCGGAACATTAATGACTCAACCGGACGCCAATTAAAACCGACTTTCCAAGAATCTGTTGTACCGATGGAGTCATAGTCTGACGTACGATAGCCGAACTCCAAATCCAAACGGTCGGCAAAACTTTGACCATCAAAAATCGGTAAAATACCTTCGAAGAAAAAGTCATTTACGGTGTAACCGCCGCGAATGGGTAACAAGTTACCACCAGCGCCACCTTGACAGCTCGCCGGTGACTCTTTCAAACACTCATCAGGCTCTAGTAAACCTTCTTCTTTGCGGTATTCATAACCAAAGCTCATTGCGAGCGGGCTTGCCGCTGTGGGCAGTTCAATCGCATCAACAGGACCCGTAAAGAACAATGTACCGATGGTTTGCTCATACTTTTGTTGTTGCAATGCGATCGCACGCGCGTAAGCGCCCATTTCTTCGGTAATGGTGCCAAAGCCACCAAATAAGTCGATTGGCACACAGTTACCGCCAACGGCACAAGTAACCCCATCTCGAGTGTCTAATGCATTTTGAATGTTAGGTAAATTGGTGTAACCATCGCGTACGGTAGTCCGATTGGATTCGCCGTATTGGAATGATGCGTCATATTCCCAATCGCCGAAGAACGCACCGTTCACACCAACGTTAATTTGCCAGATATCTGAATCATAACGCTCAGTACGCTCACCCAGTTCCAAGGTACGTCGACGTAACCGTACGGTTAAACTGTCTTCACTATCGACAAGGCCATTAGCGTTCGCGTCGGTCCAACTACCACCATCAACCAACGAGCCATCTGCGACGGCAGCATTGGCACCATCAATCATAAAAGCCAGCGCTTGTGCGCTAATCAGCGGATTGTAAAGCGGCAAGTTGAAGCTCGCGCCAAAGGTGCCCGAAGGCGCTACTTGTTGGGTAACAGACGTATTCGAGTAATTGAAACGGGCATAAACATTGGCATATTCATTTATCTCATAATTTGCGAGGGCTGTAGCAGAATATCGCTGCGCAGGCGTTTGATAATAGTTAAATGGGTTAAAGTTAAACCGGCTACACTGTTCGCCAAGCGTACGGTCATCGCGGAACTGCCCAGTAACACCGGTACCAATTAATTCAAACCGCGTTGGAATAGCCGTTGTTGAACCACTGCCGTTAACAAAATCAACCACGTTGGGGCCTCCACAGCCAGCAATGGGGTCTGCAGGAGGTTGACCGGCTAGAAACTCTGCGAGGCCCGCACCCGAGTTAGAGTTAATGCCGAGTTGTCCCAATGGACGTTGCCCCAAGCGAACTGCATCGCGTTCCATCCAACTGACGCTGAGCACGGCGTTACCGCGATCATCCGCTAAGTTAGATCCTACAGTTAACGAGATACTGTCTTGGTCGCCATCACTTTCGCCAGTTTGGTTGTGATTCATATCAAAGGCGACACCTTCGAAATCGTCTTTTAGTATAACGTTTACCGCGCCTGCAATCGCATCTGAACCATATACTGCCGATGCACCACCGGTGACCACATCAACGCGCTCAATCAGTGCCGTTGGAATGGTTGCGGTATCGACCGCACCGTTAAAGTTAAATGGCACCATCCTGCGGCCATCCATCAGTACCAAGTTACGCTGCGGGCCTAAACCACGTAAATCTATCGTGGCCGCACCTGCGGTACCGTTGTTTACGTTGCTACCGTCAGCCGGTATGGTTGCCGGCAAGCTACGGATGATGCGTTCAAATTCGGGTGTTTGTAAGTAGCCAATTTCTTCTTCGCCGATTGAAATGATTGGACTGGATGATTCTACACCGGGTGCTCGGATCCGTGAGCCAGTTACCGCAATGACTTCTACATCAGCAGAGTCATCTGGGGTGTTTTCAGTTGTTTGCTGTGCTGTCGCTAAATTGGCGACCAGTAGGGTACTGGCAGCCCCAGCCCAACAGGCGGCTTTGACGGCACAAGCAATTTTAGAGTTAGCAAACATAAAGAGGTCTCCTACACTCCACAAGCAAAACAAGTGCTACTTGCGGAGTATTGTGTGTTTCAGATAACCGATTTGTTATCGTCGATATACGCTATGCCTGCTCGAATATGACAACCAGTCCACATCCACTAAACGCGGGTTTAGTGTGATGAACAGTCTATTTAAATGGATAAATGGGGATTTAAATTTCGGGAGATGGCGTATTATTAGCATTAACGAATAAAATTTTTCGTACTGCTGGGGGGGAGGATTATTTTCAGTTCAGTAACGAGCGACTATTACAAACTATTCAAAAGCCCTTTTTTTTGGAGTTTTAACTCTGCGCTGTGGTTTAGTTTCCTCACATTCTTCTCTTATGCACAGGCGGCTAATGCACGTGCCGCAGATCTTGAATTAACCTGGGCCAATTATTTCGTAATGCTGGCGCCTTGGTTTTTGAATTTTATTTGGGTCACCCCCATCGTATTCTTCATTGTTCACAACTTATTGACTTTGCCCTTTAAAGAAAGTTCCAAGCGCCGACTGGCGAGTTACTTGTTGGCATCGCTTGGGGTGTTATTTGTTTATTGGACAATTAGTTTAGCCATGCAAGTGGTTATTCGCGGTGAAAGTTTCAGCGGTTTTCAACAACGTTTGTACAACGTAATTTTATCAACCGGCATAATCGATATTGTGATCTACATAGGTATTGTGACTGCCGCCGTTGGTGCACATTTTTATCATCAGGCCATGCGCGAGCGCTTCACGTTAAATCAAGTAAAGCAGGAGTTGATCACCGAACAGTTAAAGGTTTTGCGCTCTCAGCTTAACCCTCACTTTTTGTTCAACACACTAAATACCGTTACTAGCCTAGTGCGATTGAAAAAGCTAGATGATGCAACGCTAGCGCTGTCGGAGCTAAGTAATATGTTGCGTATTTCACTGGCGAACAAGCAGAGTCAAACGGTTTCAGTGCGCGAAGAAATGCAATTTATCCACAGTTATTTATTGATCCAAAAAATGCGTTTCGCTGACAAATTAGAAATCACGACGGATATCGATAATTCGTGTATGAATGTCCATATTCCCAACATGCTGCTGCATCCCTTGGTGGAGAACGCGGTACAACACGGCTCACAGTCCAATGGTAAGAACAACGCGGTAAGTCTGAGTATTCATTTGCGCCACGGTATGTTGGAAATTGATTTAGTCAACAACGTGGGCGCACATAACTCTCATGAGGGATTCGGTATTGGTGTACACAATACCCGAGAGCGCTTAAAAAAATTGTACAAAGACTTCCAGCTGGAGTTGACGCCGTTGGAAAATGGGTTGTTTCGCACGTTGATGCGTCTGCCGCAGCATACGGACTAAAGGAGTAAACAATGATCAAGGTACTAATTGTTGATGATGAGCCCCTTGCGCGAGAGTGTATTGCGTATTTACTCAATGATACTGCCGAGGCAGTCCAATGCTTACAAGCAGAAAATGGTGATCACGCTTTACAGCTATTGGCAAAAGAAAATGTCGATGTGGCCTTTTTAGATATGCAAATGCCGGGCATTTCAGGTTTGCAGTTAGCTAAACAATTACCGGAAACGGTTCTGAAGGTTTTTGTCACCGCTTATGATGAATTCGCCTTACCGGCATTTGAGGTCAATGCTGTAGACTATTTATTAAAGCCCTACAGCGATGCCCGTTTTGCGCAAGCGTGGCAAAAAGTGTTAGCTAAATTACAACCACTACAGCCGGTCCAAAATGGGCCAAAACCTCCTATCAGCGAAAGGGCAGGGTGTAAGTCTCGTCTTGTCGTGCGTGACCCTGGCCGCATTCGATTAATCGATGTAAAGCACGTCAATTATATAACCGGCGCGGGCAATTATGTGGAGCTGCATCTTGATGATGGCAAAACGGTTTTGCATAGAGAGACCATGACAGCCTTAGAGCAGCAGCTAGACCCAGATGTTTTTATTCGTATTCATCGCTCGTCGATTGTGCGCCGTTCATTTGTGATTGAGCTGCGGCCAAACGATAAGGGCGACTATACCGTTATCCTTGAATCGGGCGATTTACTGACTTTGTCGCGGCGTAATCGCGACAAGATTGAAGCATTGACCGGATAGTATTTGGTAGAAAAATAATACCATTTGCATAAGTCGTGAATTGACCCTTTGCAGCGGTAGGCGCATAGTGTAATTACACACACCCTGCAGAGAATACTAATGACACCCATCAAACGCTGTTTTGTTACCTTATTACTATTAGGTTCGACTTCGGTCGTGGCCAACGACCGCTTCGCTGATGTTGAAATGCAAGTTCAGCATCTCAATGGCTCTGTTCACATGATTATCGGCGCGGGTGGTAATATCGGGGTGTCATCGGGTGAAGATGGAATCTTGATGGTTGACGATCAATATGCACCGCTGGCTGAAAAAATCGCTGCCGCACTGCAGCAACTCGGTAGTGACAAACCTCGCTACGTGATCAACACCCATTATCACGGTGATCACACGGGCTCCAATGCGTTTTTCCATGGTACACAAGATGCGACTATTTTTGCCCATGAGAACGTGCGCATACGCCTTGCGTCTGGTGAAGATGTTGACCCTGATGCACTTCCGGTGGTGACATACCAAGACGGGGTAAAGTTTCACTTCAATAGTGAAACGATTCACGTAATCCACTTCCCCGCGAGTCATACCGACGGAGACAGTATCGTTTGGTTTGAGCAACCCAATGTATTACATACCGGCGATTTGTTTTTTAAGGATTGGTTTCCCTATATTGATTTAGGTGCTGGCGGCAACGTAAATGGCTATATTGCAGCGGTCACTCAAATGATTGGCATGATCGACGATAACACTCGTGTTATACCTGGGCATGGCAGTGAGGCTACTCGACAAGATCTCATTCGGTTTCGCGATATGATCCAAGAGACCTATAATTATGTGCAAGCATTAAAAGTAGCCGGCGAAACAGAAGATCAAATTGTTGAGATTGGGTTAAATGAAAAATGGGACAGTTGGGCGTGGCGCTTTATTACCGAGGAGCGTTGGATCCGAACTTTGTACAAGTAACCTGAGGAAGGTGATATGGGCCGCGTATTAGGTGTCTTGGTCACCTTTTCCCTTTTCTGTTTGAGTCCCAGCTATGCTCAGGACGACGTCGATCTCAATATTTACTTTGAGGATAATTATCGTCCTTACAACTTTATGAATGACGGTGAGATTGATGGTATCAATGGTGTCGCAGCAAAACGCGCTTGCGAGATGGCTGAGCTCACTTGTGCATTTATTCCCATGCCGTGGACGCGCGCAATGTCCACAGTGTTTAAAGATCCTAAAGGGGCGGTGCTTAGCGCCTCGCGAAATAACGCCCGAGAACCTTTTTTTAACTGGATCGGTCCACTCGTTAGCAGCGACACTTACTATTTTAAATTAAGCAGTCGGACCGACATTGTAGTGGAGTCGGAAACGGATGTATTAAATTACTCTATAGGCGTGATGCGCAATGATATTTACGAGTCTGTGCTAGTTGCAAGGGGCTTCGTAATTGGTGATAACCTTTTACAAACTGAAAATAAAGACGACCCTACACGCTTGTTTTTACTCGGGCGTTTAGACTTGATGATTGCTTCAGGCTTTACCCTATCGAGTTCATTAGCTCAATTTGACGCCACGCCAGATGACGTAATTGCCATCGCTCCGCTGCGAACCCCCGAGTTAAAAGGCAACTACTTAGCAACCAACGTCAACGTTGACGACGCTATCGTCACTAAACTCAATACTGCGTTAGCAGAATTTAAGCGCAGCAAAGAGTTTAATGACTTGGTCAATTTGTATCGGCCACAACATTTGCTGTTGCCCGATACTGATTTCTAATCGCGCTGGTAAACTTTCTCACCGGCAATAAACGTTTGGTTGACCGTGACTGTCCATAAATCTTCCGCTGGAATAGCGAAGATATCCTTATCAACTAAAATAAAATCCGCCCAGTAGCCCTTAGTTAAAGATCCGATAGTTTGTTCTTGAGCAGCCGCATAAGCCGCATCAATAGTGAAAGCGCGTAACGACTCAGTAAGGCTCAACGCTTGTTCTGGGATCCAGCCTTTGACTGGCTGGTTATTGCGGTCTTGTCGAGTTACTGCAGCGTGCAGACCGTAAAACGGATTGGCTAGCTCAACCGGAAAATCAGAGCCAAAGGCGAGAATTGAACCTTGCTTTAAAAAGGTTCGCCACGCATAAGCACCGCGCAAGCGTTTCGGGCCAATGCGATCACGCGCCATGTTCATATCACTTGTCGCATGTGTTGGTTGCATCGATGGAATAATATCCAACTCTTTAAATCGAATAATGTCATCAACAGCAATAACCTGTGCGTGTTCCATGCGGTGACGCAACTCTTGGCCACCAATGGTTGCGAAGGTCGCAGCAAATTGATCCAATGCCAAGCGGTTCGCACGATCGCCAATGGCGTGGAAGTGAAGGGCAAAGCCACTGCCAATGACCTGGTTGAATAAACCGGGGAGTTTATCTTGTGCTGTCACTAACAATCCTTTGTTGCGCGGATCGTCATTATAGGCCGCTAACAATGCTGCGCCACGACTTCCCAAAGCACCGTCTCCATATGCTTTAACACTGCGGATTAATAGCATTTCATCGGCAGTAGTGACTTTGCCAGCAGCCAGCATTTGCGGTAGCTCAGGAGCCGTTGCCGCTAACATTGCATATACGCGCAGTGGCAACTCTCCGTCAGCAGCTAATTCGCGATAGAAGTCGTAGGTGCGTTTATCGATACCGGCATCGTGCATACTTGTAATGCCCAGACTGAGTAGGTGTTCGCCGGCGGCGTTCAACTGCTGTTGCATTAACTGACGGTTTTGTTCTGGAAGGTGCTTCTCCACGAGAGACATCGCGGTATCAATTAATATCCCCGTTGGGTTACCGAGCTCGTCGGTGAGAATTTTTCCACCTTCTGGCGAAACCGTTTCTTTAGTAATACCGGCAATTTTCAGGGCTGCACTGTTAGCCCAACCGGCATGACCGTCTATACGTTCAAGCCATACAGGGACATTGGGTAATGTCTCGTCAAGGATGGCAGCATTGGGAAACTCCTTATCTGGCCACAACACTTGGTTCCATCGCCCGCCTTGTACCCAGGTTAAATCTGGATTGCGTTGATAGTAATCAGCCGCCATCTTCGCGGCGTGCTGGGCGCTTGTAGCCTCGCGCACATCAATAAATAACAGGCTTGCTCCTAAACCCAATAAATGGCCGTGCGCGTCGATTAAGCCAGGCAATAGTGTTTGTCCCTCGCCATCCAACTGTTGTGCAGTGGGGAATGCATGGCCGAGAGAATCATCACCGATACTCACAACCTTACCGGAATCAATGACCATGTTCGTGAAGGTTACGAGCTCGCGTTGAGGCGTAAAAGTGTATCCTTTGACATTGTATATATGCAGGCTTTTCGCATTCACAGATGCGGTTATGGCGAACAGAACGAGTAGGGTGATGCGCTTGATTAGACTCATAAATATTCCGGTAATTGTTGTTATTCGATTAGGCTCGGCGGTTGGGCTAAGTAATCGGTTGCATGAATCGTTTGCATACTCTGCGAACTGATATTACCACCTGATAAGATTACTAATACCCGTTGCGGTCGTGTTTGGTTTGATAGCCACTGAGCAACTGCGCTCATTGTCATACAACAGGTTGGTTCAATATGCAGTTTTAGCAAGTGATGTAACCATTGAGTCCAATAGCAAATTTGTTGTTCAGACACTTCATAGAAGCCGTCAAGTTGTTGTAAAAACGGGAAGGTGTGTTCGCCAACGCTTGGCGTGGCGGCTCCATCCGCCAGAGTTTTCGGGGTGTCGGTTAAGTATTGTATAGTTCCTTGGCGCAGTGATTCTGCTGCGTCATTCGCGGCTAATGGCTCAGCACCGATAACTTGAGCTTTGGGGGCCAAAGCGCGGGTAGTCACTAAGCTGCCGCTTACTAATCCACCACCGCCACAAGGAGCAAAAACTGCATCTACGCTCTCAAGCTCTTCAATTGCCTCCAGTGCAGCAGTCCCTTGTCCCGCGATTATATCGGGATGATTAAACGGCGGGATCCATACTACGCCGTCAGCCTGACTGGCTTCGGCAACCGCTGCATCGGCTAACGTGCGTTTTGCAAAAGTCTTGAGCTCTGCGCCGTAACTCTGGGTTGCCGCAGCTTTAATCGGAGAGATGGTATCTGCTGCATAGATAGTCGCTGGAACGCCAAATTTACGTGCGGCATAGGCGACCGCTTGGGCATGATTACCCGAACTGTTAGCAACGAATTGGCGCGGATTTTCACCACTTTCTAATAACTTTGCAATAAAATTACTCGCACCGCGCAGCTTAAACGCCCCGGTGGTTTGCAAACATTCCGCTTTAAAAAATACTTCGTGCTGATTACCGGCAGCTAAATTGCCACTGAGCCATTGATTAAGGCGTTTAGAAGAAACGATAGGCGTGCGCTTGATCATCGGCTTGATGCGCGTATGAGCCGCTTTGATATCTGAGAAGTCCATATGTACCTCAGTCAAAAAGTGGCTCTAATGTAGCATCGCTTATTCAAATTGTTAATTACGTAATAACCCAGTAAAGTGATACGTAATCGCCTTTGCGGCAATAAAAAGAGACAGGAGATAACAATGGGATTGCTAGATAAATTAATGGGTAATGCTTCTGAGGTTGATGCAGGAGAAGTTCAGGAAGAGCTCGCGCCAGTATTGGCTGATTCAGAGCGCGTTACTCAGGCATTTAAGCTCGTGCGTGACATGTTTGTCTTTACTAACGCTCGCCTTATTTTCATCGATAAGCAAGGTATGACAGGTAAGAAGGTTGAGTATCACAGCGTTCCTTACCGAGCAATTACCCAGTTTAACGTTGAAACAGCAGGCCATTTTGACATGGATGCTGAGCTGACTATTTGGATATCAGGTCAATCTAATCCGCTTAAGGTTGAGCTCAACAAAGAAACCGCGATTGGTTTACAAAAGTCGTTGGCGAATGCGATGTTCGGCTAATTCAAACGCATGCAAAAAAGGCTGACAATTGTCAGCCTTTTTTTGTTCATCCCTACTTGGGTGGATGCAGGTTCCGATCAAAGAAGTTGGTGATCGTGGTAAACAAGTGGATCTGCGTATTTTTACCACGAATGCTGTGCTTCTTACCCGGGTAGTCCATCACTTCAAAAGGCAATGCTAAGTCTTGTAAGTGCTTATAGAGCATAGTCGCGTGGGTGAATAGTACGTTGTCATCTGCCATTCCGTGATAAATCAACATGGGTCCTTTAAGGTTTTCTGCATGTGGGAATACAGACGCTGCTGTGTAGGCCTCATCGACTACGCGAGGGTCACCCATATAGCGCTCGGTATAGTGTGTATCGTATAAACGCCAATCGGTTACCGGCGCGCCTGAAACACCTGCAGCAAAGTAGTCCGCACCTTTAAACATACTCATAATCGTCATGTAACCGCCATAACTGTGGCCATGAACACCAATACGGTCTTTGTCGACATACGGTAAGGTGTGTAAGAACTTAACGCCTTCAATCTGGTCGGTTACTTCGATATCACCCATCTTTAGATACAGCGGATCTTCAAAGGCTTTACCGCGGTATTTTGAACCGCGATTGTCGACAGAAAAGACTACGTAACCTTTGTTGACCCAATGTTGCATCATCAAGCCACGGTTGCCGTACCAACTGTTAGTCACCACTTGTACACCAGGGCCACCGTACACAAATACGATGACAGGATGCTTACCTTCGATTTTCTTCGGTGTGTACAAGCGATAATGTAGCGTTGCGTTATCAGTGGTTTGCAAAGTGCCAAAGGTCGGTTTTACCCATTGAGCTTGATAAGCCGCTAACGGATGTGAGTCATCAATTGCATTTTCCGCTAACCAAGTTAGCTGCTTGCCATTGGCGCGATGCACACTGACTTGTGGTGGCGTATTAATGGTTGAAAAGTTGTCGACGTAGATCTCACCGTTATGACTAAAAGTCACGTTGTGGAACCCGTCGCGTTGGCTAACGCGAGCGATCTCGCCGCCATTTAAGCTGACGGTATACAAATGATTTTCTATTGGCGTGTCTTTCCGGCCGCTAAAATAGACGCGTTGCTCAGCTTCATTGACTGCATCGAGCGAGGTTACTACCCATTCACCTTGGGTCAATTGGCGCACTAAGCCTTTATCGATATTGTAGAGATAAAGGTGCTTAAAGCCATCGCGCTCCGATGCCCAAATAAAGTGTTGCTGATCAGCTAAAAAGTGCAATGCATCATGCAAGTTCACCCAGGTATCAGAGGTTTCTTCAATCAGCACGCGATTACTTTTTTGGCTGATATCGTAGGCAAACAGAGTCAATATTTGTTGATTGCGCGATTGAATTTGATAGGTGAAATTGCGATTGTCTGTTGCCCATTGACCGCGGGCAAGGTAGATATCTTTATTGTCACCTAAGTCAACCCATTGTCTGTCACCGCTGGCGATATTTTGCACGGCGAGAGTAACTTCAACATTGTCGGTACCGGCTTTGGGGTATTTTTGCTCAATCATACTGATCGAGTCAGCATAGATCTCTGAGCGCGTGATCACATCAACCGGGCCTTCGTCAACGCGCGTAAATGCGATGTGTTGTTCGTCTGGTGACCACCAATAACCAGTCAAACGGCTCATTTCTTCTTGCGCCACAAACTCGGCCATACCAAATTTAATGTCGCCACCACCTTCACGTGTTATCGCGGTTTCTTTACCGGTCGCAATTTCTAGGATGTAGAGGTTTTGCTCGCGAATGTAGGAAATAAAGCGACTTTTCGGCGACAGCTGAATATCCGTTTCAAACTCAGGCGTTTCAAGCAAACGGCTTACCTTTGCCGGTTTATCATCAGTGGCCAAGGTGTAGTAAAACACGTCACCTGCTAACGGAAATAGCAAGGCTCTGCCATCAGCAGACCAGCTGTAGCTAACAATGCCTGTACCTGACAAGCGCATGCGTTCACGGCGTGCTTTTTCTTCATCGGATAACTGCTCATCACCTTGATGCAGGTCATCAGAGTTAACTAACATGCGCGTTTCGCCACTGGCGATATGGTATTCCCATAAATCTAAACGCTCGTAATCGTCTTGTTTACCGCGCAAGAAGGTAACGCGCTGGCCGTCCGGGGAGATTGCCAAGTTACGCGGTGCAGTACCATCTAATGATGGCGACGAAAATATACGTTCAATGGTTAGTGGCTGCTCAGCAAAACCATTTGCGCTAAAAAACAGTAAAAGTGCGAAGAGTTTTTTCATTATTATCATATGATTGCTTATAGACTGCGATAGTGTAGAGCATCAAGTAGAGGATACAAAGTGACAACGACCAAATCTGCGACAGTTCTCGGTGCTACAGGGTTAGTTGGCAAGTCGTTAACTCAGCAGTTACTCAATGATGAACGCTATCATCAAATTACGGTGTTGGTGCGGAAGCCGCTAAGCGTAAGCATGTTCCACGACCCCTTAAAAAAGTTGGTGCCAGTCGTCATCGATTTCGAACAATTACAAGATTACCAAGGCTACTTTACCGTTGATCATGTGTACTGTTGTTTGGGCACCACGATAAAACAAGCCGGTAGCCAAAAAGCGTTTCGTCGGGTGGATTTTGAGTTTGTCCATGTCGCTGCGCAATTAGCAAGAGCGCAGCGCGCCTCAGGTTTTGTGTGGATCTCATCAGTTGGGGCAGATGCTAAAAGTAGTAATTTTTACTTGCGCGTCAAAGGCGAATTAGAAAATGCCATTCTCACTATGCCGCAGCTGAAGCATGCAGCTGCTGTGCGACCATCGCTGCTAGTAGGCGACCGCGAAGACGTGCGCACAGCAGAGCAACTAGGGATAAAAGTAGGCAAGGTGATTGCGCCGTTAATGCTAGGGCCATTGAAAAAGTATCGTCCGATTGAGGCGGCCGATGTCGCACAACAGATGATAGGACTGCAACATTTTTAGGTTCAAACAATTCAGCGTGGATGATTCAGCGTGTGCGATGAAAGTTGGCACCGACAGCATTCTATTGGGCAGTTGGGCTGCTCGTTGTTTAGATGAGTATCCTACCAGTGAGCAGTATCTAAACGGCTTAGATATCGGAGCGGGAAGTGGCTTATTGGCGCTGATGCTCAGTCAATGGGCCGCTGGGAAATTGCGTATCACAGCTGTCGAAATTGACGCTGATGCAGCACGACAGGCAAACCAAAACGTTGCTGCTAGTCCATGGCCTGACAGTATTGAAGTCGTCAACAGTGATATAGTGGTGTCGAATAATACATTGCAATCAACTTTTGATGTCATCGTATCCAATCCGCCGTACTTTTCCGTGCCGCACGGAGAAACGCGTTCACAGCAAGGATTTAGCAACCCGCGCAAAGTCGCACGAAGCGAGACAGCGTTAACACTCAGCTCATTATTTGCAGTGATCCGCGCTAAGCTTTCAACTAAGGGCTTAGCGTTTATCGTTCTACCTACCGAGCAGGCCGGTGCTGCGCGGCGCGTAAGTGAACAACATGGCTTGTGTGTGCAACGCCAGCTAGAGATCCGATCATTGCCTGAAAAGCCCGTTTCACGCTTGTGTTTAGCTTATGGTTTGACACAAACAACACCGAATATCGACAAATTAAACATTTATGCTGCGCCCAACGTATATACTGAAGAGTATCGCGCATTGTGTCGCGCGTATTATTTGCACTTTTAAGCGGTGAATAGGTATGACTGATAGTGTGAAAGCGCTAACTGATTATATTGATGTTTTAGAATATGTGTGGATGGGGGTGCCATTTAATGTACCCATGTTTGAAGTCTATGCGCAGATCCCCAACCCCGTCGCTTATAAAACGGTAAAATTTCAGCAACAAAACCTACAAATCTTGCAACTAGGTAAGTATGATGTGCCGCTTTTTGAGCCTCTGGGACTTGAGTTAGAACAGATGCCCGCATATGCAGTGGTGCTGGCTGATTACCAGGGCAGTCAGTTTCGCTTATTAGCGCGACCTGCCGATCACATCAATGGGGTTAACCGCGTCGCTCGCGAATTGATGCGTGGCAAATCGACCTTCAGTCCCTCCAATCATTAAGGGGAAACTATGTTAATTGTCGCCGAGGCCTTTGGTGCACTCGCGGTCATACTCAACTTTATTGGTTACCGGCAAAACGATATCAATCGTTATCGCTTTATTTCTGCTTTAGCTTTGGCGAGTGTAAGTGCTCACTTTTTTATGTTGGGCGCGATGGCTGCAGGGATTGGTTGCTTATTGGCATGTATTCGCAATCTAATCGCGATGCGTTATCGCCAGGTCGGCGTTTTATACGCATTTGTTGCGTTAAACATCGGCTTTTTGTTGTACGAACTCTTTGTTATGCATCACGGCTTGATGATCTTGGTTGCTTATGCAAGCTCGTTAATTTTTACCGTTGGCTCTATTGTTTTACAAGACGCGAATCAGATCCGGCGCTGGTTTGTGCTGGCTGAAGTCTTAGGCCTGATTTATGCAATTTCGGTCGGTAGTATCTTTGGCAGTGTGTTTAACGTGAGCAACTTGTTCAGCATTGGTCTCAAATTGTGGCAGGAGCGTCGCACGGCCAGTACCGCTAATTACCCTAAAATTCAGCAGTAGCGAAATCTGCGTTTAAGTTACGGGTATAAAAAAACCGAGCAGCGCTCGGTTTTTTTAATCCAATTTATCGCTATTGGCCTTTTACCAATACCGATACTTTTTCAATACCTGCTTCTTTGGCTTGGTTCATTACTTCAACCACAATGCCATGCTCAGTATCTGCATGCGCCTGGATAGCTGCGGCGTCAGTAATGTTTTCCGCTAAGTAGGTTTGAATGTTTGCTACAACACGGCGGATATCAACATCACGGCCGTTCATACGAATTTTGCCAAACTCATCAATCTGAATTGAGAGAGCTTTACTCGGTTTTGTAACATTTTGGTTGTCTTTAGGACGATTAACCTCTAAACCCTTCTCTTTAACGAACGACGTAGTCACGATAAAGAAGATCAACATAATGAACACGATATCGAGCATCGGTGTCATATCGATCTGGGCGTCGTCATCACCAGAGGTATGCTTTTTTCTTTTCATATCTTTAGCATTCTTGTTACGTTTACTAGACGCTCTAGTATAACGTTTGAATTCAAAATGAATAGTCCTTGGTGCGATCTTTTCGCAAAAACAGCCGGATCTTGGGACGAACGGGGAAACGTTTAGGCGTGTTTGGCGTCGACCGCACGACCGAGCAAACTGAAATAATCACCAAGGCGTTGGTTGAGTGCCTGTTGTTCTGCCTTATCAGGGTATGCGCCTAGCTGCGCTTCATTAGACTGTTTAGTGCCCGAAACTAAAAACTGATTCTTTATTGTGTGATTTTGCAGCACTGCCTCAAAAGCGCGTGCTGCTACTTCGGGAGGCTGAGCGAAGTAATAGCCGCCCATGGCTTTGTCGATATGAACACTGCGCTGCATAAGCGGGCTCATTGAGACTAAATCTTCAGCCAAGAACATACTTTCAAAAATACTGAAAAGACGCTCATTGAGTGGGTGTTCCCGAGCCCGAGCCTCTGCTAACCACAGTGAAGAGGCAAAATCTAAGCGCTTGGGTTGCACAAAAGCTTTACTGGCAATGTAGTGATCGAACGCGTGAAACCATTCGTGGGCAAGTGCTCCACCACCAGCGTTTTTAGCCAGTGCTAGTTGTCGAATACTGGCATTGTAATGGGCACTGGCGTATTTATTTCCCCCCTTGCCGAAGGCGAGGGATAAATTGCCATTTAACGATATGACAGGTGTCGGTACCTGTAAGATATCGGCTAGGTCACAGAGCGCATCAAAGAACAGATTAGCGGCTAGCTGCTGTTCTTCTTTGGTTACCCAACGCCCTATCTCGATACTGCGAAATCCAAATACTTTACGTACATCGCTAAACGACACATCGGCACCTGCTCGATGATTATCACCGTTGCGAAAATAGGGTTTATGCAGGCGACTCATTAAAGGAAACCTTCATTGTTCAGGCGTCGCTCAGTTCCTCAAGCAACTGTTGGCACCACTGAGCAATCCGAACATCGGTAAGATCGTACTGATTTTCATCATCCAAAGATAAACCGACAAAGTGAGATTGATCGTCAGTCAGTGCTTTACTCGCAGTAAATTCATAACCGTCGTTCGGCCAGTAGCCGATAACGCTAGCTTGTCTAGCGAGCACTTCATCGTGCAACATCCCTAGGGCATCTTGAAACCAGTCTGCATAGCCCATTTGATCACCTAAGCCATAAAGTGCAACAATTTTGCCTTCAAGATGCAGACCGCGAATATCTTGCCACTGGGATTCCCAGTCTTCTTGAATTTCACCAAAATCCCACGTAGAGATCCCTAAAATAAGTACATCGTATTCAGCGGTTTGATGTAAACCGGTATCTTTAATGTTGTATAAGTCGACACACTCGAAGCCGAATAACTCGTTCATTTGCTGCTGGATTTTTTCCGCGGCCATTTCGGTGTAGCACGTCGTTGAACCATAGAACAATCCGATTTTAAAGGTCTCTTCGCTCATAACTCTCAGTTGTTAATTAGTCTTGAATGAATTGGATGCGCTTGCCGTCGGCCAGTATCACACTGCAATCAGTGGGCTCGCCCTTATCGTCGAGTACTAACAAACCAATCGCTGGAGCATTCACCACGTTACCCATGGTGATATCCCTGTGGTTGGGTTCTGGATCACGTTCGTCAATACGCATGTTGCGTCGTCGCGTAAACCAGTTAAGTGGTGACCGTTTGGAATAAAACAAGCGATTGCAGCGCTCGAACCATTTTAATAACCCTGGAGGGAATGCGTTTTTAAAACCACTACTGGTAAATTGCAGGATTTTGGGACTGTGGCGCCTAAATCGAGTAGTGACATCGTATACGAAAGAGTAGTGTACATCGCCGCTCAAGATCACAAACAGTGGCGGTGTTTTATAATGCCGAAATATATTTAGAATGACCTCGGCGGTGCCTTTATGTGCCATCCAGTTCTCCGCATCGACCATCAGCGCAGCCCCGAAAAAGGTAAATACTTTTTGTACGGCTTCAATAAATTTTAAGCCGTAAATAGGTGCCGCCGAGATAACGATTACTGAAGGTTTACCTAAAATGGTTTGCTGAAACTCACACAGCGCTTCCCAGTCCAATAATCCCGATGGCTTATCTGGATTTGACTCACTGCGCCAACGCTGGGTGCGGGTATCCATTACATACACAGGTGGCGACGTTTCTAAGTGATATTGCCACTCGTCCCACTCAAACAACATTTCGACCAACTCGTCATGCTCATTGATCCCTTGCTTGGAAAAACTGCGCTGTACTTGCTCTTGTAGAGTGGTGAATACCTCGGGTGCATTGGCCCAACCTTGACACAGCCAATAGCCTAACAAGGCATTGCCGACCATGCGTTTGGATAATGGATGGTTGTACACAGCTTCTTCCCAAGCGCGGGTGAGATTCCAATCATCAGTGACGTCGTGATCGTCAAAAATCATGTAGGTGGGCACTTGTGCAAACATTCGCGCCGTAGCGGGTAAACTACTGACAAACTGTTCGATATGCTCGAGCTCTGTGGCGTACAGCTGCTCAAAGGTTAGATCGACCGATGCGGGCCTGGTTAAATCAACAAAGCGCCACAAGACCGGTGACCACACCAGAAAATACATGGCAAAGATTTCACTGGCTGCAATGAGGTGGTTTTTGGCATTCACTGACGTAAAAATGGGTTTGCGTTTCGCTTTGAAAAACAGACCTGCGAGCACACTATTGGTGTCAGTCTTAGGTAAAATTTGTTCGCGTTTGTAGTAGCCCATTGGCGAGTCATGTAGCTCGCTACTATGCGTGAGGGTGGCATCTTCGAGTGTCTCTTCGAACAATCCTAATAGCTTTATTACCTGTCGAATGGCATTCAGTGTTGGTCCTGCCACATCATCTACATAGACTTGGTCACCACTCATGATCAGCAAATCAGGCCGAACATTGGGATCATCACTGCGCAACAGTGCATCGACCTGGGGAAGCGCATCATCGCCGGCAAAATGAGGCTTGCGACATGAACCGTGAATCACATTAGTTAACGTAGAATTGTAGGTGAACGAGAAGCAATCGCTCCCTTCAAAGTACATGTCTGTGGGAATTAACTCACCATTTAGGTCTTTATCGTTACTCGTAATTTGATACTGATAGCGACTACCTGCTTCGAGTAAATCTGCTTGCTGTATATGCAATAAGTGCACATGTGCGTGCTCACCTATGGTGACGGTGTGCTGAGATAAGTTGGCGTCTTTATCAAATGTTTGCCAGTCCTCGCCTTGATTAGCGCGGCGCAATTTAACCGTGAATTGCAAAGGCCGTTTTGTAGCGAGCCAAAGTACCATTTGCTCATTGTCAGTGCGGCGTAACATGGGGCCGGCAAGAACTTGTGGTACTTGGTCAATATTGGGATTGGAAACGGTGTTAATACTCGACAAGTTAAACTCATTTTCAACGACTGTTGCGAAAGTCTATCAGTGGTTATGTAAATCGCAAAATATCTAAATCTGAACGAATGGTGCTGCACATTCTTCGATTTGTGATTATGATACGCGCGGGAAATTCAGTTATGACAGGAATTTAAAAGCGGTGAAAAAAGTAGTTACCTTTCTAGCGAGTCAATCCCGCACTGTGTGTGCGCGTGGTTTGATCTTTGTTACATTGATTTCGCTACTTACCGCATGTTCGCCTGCCGAGCAAATGACGAATGAAGCTGACGGCGGTAGTAATAACCCTTTAGTAGAACTTGAGGGACAATGGATTGTGGATATAAACGGTGCAGTGATGCCAGACCCACAAACCTCAGGCCTCGTGTTTCACAATAACCAACTGCTAACTGTCTCAGATGCAAGTGCATTGCCCATTCAACGCCGTCGTATCCATGCAATTGACCCAGTGTCTATGACCATAACTGACGTGTATGGACCGATGACGTTAGCGTCACGTGTTCGACGTAGCTGTTTTGCACAGTATTTATCCGACGAACCCGATTATGAAGCGCTGGTGGTAGACCCAGATGATCCCAACGTCTTTATTCTTGTGACGGAAGACGCAACACGCAGCGGGGCGATGTCAACGCGCTGTCAGCAGCGTTATGAAAACACGGGTTCGACGGCGTATCCGACCTTATTAGTGAAAGTGGTAAAGTCGGAAGATAATCTGCGTGTAACCCACGTGAGACCTATTCAGTACCCACTAGAGTATGCGGTTGGCGACTTTCCGAATGATGGTATTGAAGGGATGGCGTTTGGACCTGAGCGCACCCTGTATCTAGGTTTAGAAAAAGATTCGAGAGGCCAGCCGCGAATTTTTTCTGTCGTTATTGATGCACAGTTTTGGCAAACGACCGATTTTGCAGCAGTCACTGACCCGCAATTGGATGTGCCCTCTTTCACAGCGGGTAACCACCCGATCAACGGGATGGACTACTTGCCTTTAGCGGGTAGTCATCCAGGTTTATTGATCGCCGCGGCGCGCAATGATGAACAATTGTGGTTTATTGATCTTGCTAAGCAACAACCGACGCAAATAATCGATTTAGTATTTTTAGCTCCGAGTTTAAGTGATGATCCTCAGTGTAAACCATTTGAGAAGATGGATAACGCGTCATTGGAAGGTGTTGCAGTTGTGGGTGCTGATGTATGGCTTATCAACGATCCTTGGAAGCGCAATTATCATAAGAACATTCAATGTGAATCTAATCGACAACGCTACGAGGCAATGGCGCCATTAATGTTCAAGCTCACTTTACAACCAGAGTGGCTGCGCCCGTATTTTCAGGCGAAGGAAGCCTCCGCCATAACGCAGAGCGACTAACTACTTTAAATTGTCGGCAAAGGTTTTTTTAAACTTCGCCAGTTTGGGCGCGACCACCATATTGCAATAGGTGTTTTGCGGATTGTTGTTGAAGTAATCTTGGTGATAATCCTCAGCCTGTGAATAATTCGACAAGGGCACAACTTCGGTGACCACTGGGTTAGGCCAAATCTGTTGTGCTTCGATTTCGGCTATGATGGCTTGCGCCTGCTCTTGTTGTTCAGCCGAGTGATAAAATACGGCACTGCGATACTGGCTTCCGACATCGTTACCTTGGCGATTAAGTTGAGTCGGATCGTGTAAGGCAAAGAATATTTCCAGAATACTGCGATAGCTTATTACGTCGCTATCGAAGTTGACCCTCACTACCTCTGCGTGACCAGTTTCACCGCCGCATACCTGCTCATAGGTTGGGTTGTCCACATGGCCACCAGCGTAGCCAGAAAACGCACTTTCAACCCCATTTATGCTATTAAACGCCGACTCAAGGCACCAAAAGCACCCGCCAGCCAGTGTTGCTTGTTCTATATTCGCCATACTTTTCGTCTCAAATTCGTTCTGCCTTACATGTGGGTAGCGTAACGCAAATTTACAAGTCATCCAGTTGTATTGGTTCTACGTAATAACTATTAATTTGTTCATCCTGAAAGGAGATTTAGTCGGCATGCAGTTTACGGTGTTTTACGACGGTGGATGTCCATTGTGTATGACAGAAATGCGCCATTTGATGAAACGCAATACCGAAAACAAACTTGCGTTTGTGGACATTAATCACCCCAGTTTTGCTGTCGAATACCCGGAACTCGATAGCGAGGCATGTGCTGCTCGGATCCATGGTCGCTGGAGTAATGGCCAGATGTTAACGGGTCTCGATGTGACCTATACCGCATGGAGATTAGTGGGCAAGGGTTGGCTGTACGCGCCTTTGCGCTGGCCACTGATTAAGCCGCTAGCTGATCGACTATACATCGTATTTGCTAAGCATCGTCATCGCATAAGTTATTGGCTTACAGGTAAAGAGCGCTGCGATTCGGGCAGTTGCCAGATAAATGAGAAGAATTAATGAGTGAAACTGACAATATACTAATTATTGGTGGCGGTAGTGCAATTGCCACCGAACTTATCCGCCAAACCAGTGCGAATGATCCGAGCGCACATCTCTATGTCGTTTCTCGGTCACAACGCAGTGATGCAATCACTGACGTGAGCCTTGCTGACTGGATTGAGCTGGACAGCACAGATGCTGACGCCGTGGCAGAGCAGGTGAGTCAGTGGCGCGAGCAGGGCGTTTTATTCAACCGTGTGATAAGCACCATTGGTGTATTACACTCGGAGCAATTCCACCCGGAAAAGCGCCTTGAAGATATCGACATTAACGCTTTAATGCAGGTGTTTACGGTAAACACTGCCAGCAATGCCAATTGGTTGAAGTATGCACCACAGTTATTGGTCAAACAGCGTGCGGAGTGGGTTGTGTTTAGTGCCCGAGTCGGCAGTATTAGCGATAACCGCCTAGGTGGTTGGTATAGTTACAGGATGAGTAAGGCAGCACTTAATATGCTAGTCAAGACCGCGGCTGTAGAACTACAACGACGTTTGAAACAAGCGGTATTGGTTAGTTACCACCCCGGTACCGTTGATACGCCACTGTCAGAGCCATTCCAAGCCAACGTCAAGCCTGAAAAACTGTTTACCCCCGCGTTCACTGCCAAGCAGCTACTAACTATATTGCCTGAATTGACCGTAGAGCGAGGTCCTCACTACATCGATTGGCAGGGTGAACCCATCCCCTGGTAGATAACAGGCGCCTAATTTAGCTGACTGGTCTTATCGGTCAGGGGCGCCTCTAGGCAGTGCCTTCAACTACTGATACCATGAGCGCAGAAATAATAGCCTGCTCAATAAAGCGGGCGCATAACAATAATAAAACGACAAGAGGAAAGGGATATGGCCGGTTCTAGAGAGGAGTTTGGCTCACGTATTGGGTTTATTCTCGCCGCGGCAGGCTCTGCAGTAGGTATTGGTAACTTAGTTGGGTTTCCGGTTGGTGCGGCTAAAAACGGTGGCGGTGCATTCTTATTAATGTACGCATTGTTTGTATTTCTAATCTGTTTGCCTGTGATGCTAGCTGAGATGTCAGTGGGACGTCATGCGGGTAAGGATCCACTAGGCGCATACTCAAAACTCACTGGCGGTGCTTGGCAGTGGAAAATCGCCGGTTGGCTATCCATCATCACCCCATTTATGATCGCCGTGTTTTATCTGGTTATTACGGTGTGGATCTTTGGATATTTGTTCGAATCTGCAAGCGGTAACTTAGAACAGCTCGCCGACCCGAATACTTTTGGTCAGTTTATAACGAGTGAAACTATCTTTATTTACATGGTGGCGGTTCTTGCCATTGTGTATTGTATCCTACAAGGCGGTGTTCGCCAAGGGATTGAAAAAGCGGCAAAACTCATGATGCCGGCATTGTTCGTAATGTTACTGGCTTTAGTTGTGTTCGTGTTGACGCGCGAAAACGCAATGGCGGGAGTTGAGTATTACCTTATACCGGACTTTAGCAAGATTGATGCGGCGGTGGTCAATGGTGCGCTTTCACAGGCATTCTTTTCCTTATCGCTAGGGATGGGGATCATGATCACCTATGGTAGTTACATTAACCGCCGTGCCGATATCCCGGGTTCTGCCAAGTTAGTAGCCTTGACCGATACAGCAGTAGCCTTTGTGGCCGGTTTGATGATCCTACCGGCTATTTTCTCGTTCGACCCAGACATCGACCCCTCTAAATTAAGTGATTCATCGATCAGTATGATTTTCACTTTCTTGCCGAAAATCTTTTTGGCCTTGCAAGCGACCTTAGGTTATGTCGGCGCGAGTATTGTCGCCAGCGTATTCTTCCTGTTAGTTTTCTTTGCGGCTATTACTTCAATCGTCTCAATTTTTGAGGTGCCAGTGGCGGCACTGATTGATGAAAAGGGCGTATCACGCAAAGCCGCACTGGGTATTTTAGGATTATTATTAGCGTTATTAGCGGTATTTTGCGCGCTATCATTTGGCATGGTGAAGTTTTTCACCGAGTTTACCTCATACGCAGACTCAACCAAGTCATTCTTTGATGTGGTTTACGATGTCTTCTACGACACCATATTGCCGTTAAATGGTTTGTTGATTTGTATTTTCGTTATCTACCGCTGGAAAAAACACAATTTTAATGCTGAATTAGATCAAGGTGCACCGAAGTACAAAGGTTCATTCTTTGAGCGTTACGTAGATATATCAGTGGGTACTTTTATTCCGGTTATATTACTTGTGATTTTTGTTAACACTGTCGCTGTTAAGTACTTCGGCGTTTCACTATTTAGCTAACATGTCATAGGGGCTGGCATAACGCAATGTCAGCCCGATACGCTTTAGACTATCGCTACCATCGACTTGCTTGCTGTTAGCATCTGCACCCTTATTGGCCTCAAACTCAGGGGGCTGAATACCTAATTGAGTTGCTGCCCAAGTATAATATTCGCGTCGAGTCGGGTGCTCCGGTGATGCCAAGAGTAAAGGTTTATCGCTTTGCGGGCCTATCTCACACAAAATCTCTAAGGCGCTGATCACATCGTCTCTATGAATCAAATTAACTACTTGATCACCACCGCTAATCGGCCCCGCCCTCTTACTCAATGAGCGCACCGGGTGACGGTCTAGACTGACCAAACCTGCCAAACGCAATATGCTATGCGTGTTACTCAGCTGCGCTTGGATATAGCTTTCAATTTCGGCATGTGCTTTACCGGAGGCGGTTACCGGTTGCAATGGTGAGGTTTCGTTCAGTGTGCCATTGGCATTGCCATAGACAGCGGTCGTACTGACAAATATTAAATGTGCGACTTTGCATTGTGTCGCATAATCAATCAGCGCTTTGACTCGCTGAATGTAGACTGGGAAATCGGTGTTGCGCCGACCCGCAGCTATATTGATAAGCCAAGTTGAGCATTCTGTAATTGCCGTATTTCGGTAACTTTCCGGCTGATAGATATCAACCCTTACCGGAGTAATGCCAAACTGCTCAAGCTGGTCTAATTTGGTTTCACTTCGGCTCGAACCTATGACTTGATAACCGTCATTGAGTAACGCCCTTGCAGTGGGTAGTCCCAACCAACCACAGCCAATAATCGCTACTTTTGTTCCTTTCATCATCGTTCATTAAAACCCAAAATGCCCCGCGAGTGCGAGGCATTATAAAGGGTTTCAGTCAGTCTTACATACTGAACTTGTTGTGCTCAACGGTGATGATATTCAAACTCTGTAATAGGCTTATATCGTTTCGTAAAGCCTCTTCAGCAATATCGGCTTTGCTTAATGTCATGCACAATTCATCAGCCTGCACTTCTAGCTCTGCTGTTTGCATTTCTACACGCTGCTCAATGGAATCGCCAAGCGATTCCATACGCGCCTCGAACCCGTTGCTATCTGAGCTGTCACTCCATAACATTTCTGTACCGATTGCGATCAACAAGCGACCCATCGACTTGGAAATAAGCTCTTCTACTTTTTGATCGAATTCTTCCTCCCATTGAGTATCTGTCCAATTGCCATTGTCAAAGCGGCTGGACTCGATGTGGAAGCTACCGTCTTCAGCATAGAATTGATTATTGATGTTAGTGCTGATTTCATCAAAAAACACACCGAACTCTTGAGTTAAATCGTCGTCATAGCCGAGTAGTTCACCAAATGCTTCCGTTACTGCCGTACTCGCGATTTCCAATGCGTCCACGGCAATGTTAACGGTCATAGGAACTGAGTCAGTGATATGTGTATAGTAATCTTGCGCATAGCCTTGCTGCTCATGATTTAGGTCAAGATAAACGCCGTTTACCGTTACATCGCCATTTTCAGTAAACGCAACTTCGCGACCATCTTCAAGAGTGATGGTTAATACATCGTGATGGAACTCAAGTTCACCCGTAAAATTAATGCTGCAGTTATCCGAAATGCTAGTGTGTGCTTGCACTGGTTGAATTGCAGTTACATTGATTGCGACAGCAGTCAAAGCGGCAGTGAAAATGGCTTGTTTGTGCATGATGTTATCCTTTGAAAATAAACGAGTCACCTATGCTTTGGATAATCAATATGCAGGCCAAAATTAAAAATACTATAAATTACAATAGGTTGTAGTTTTTAATGACTTGAACATAATACGGATATGGCATAAACATTGTGGAATAGGCCAATAGTTAGTGGTATTGACCAAGGTCAATAAAGACAGCAAAAAGACCAAAGTAGCATACCAAAGCACGACAGCTTCAGGCATAATGCGCGCAGTTTCATTTTGGAGGTATAACTATGGCTTTGTGGATTAGCCCGATCCTATTTGGGATCGCAGTAGTCGCTTTGGTATTGGGTTTGAGCAGTATCATTATGGGGATTATGTCAGATAAAAGCGGTGCAGAAGCCCTAAAAGAGCGTATTGAGTACTGTTATCTTGGAGTAGCGTCACTCGCTGTTTGCGGCTTATTCGGCTACTTGCTGGCTTAATTTTCTAACCTTGCGATGTTGTCGCGTTGATAAGGCTTGAGCTGAAACAGCGGCAACATGGCGAGCGCGTGATCAAATATATCTGCCTGAATACCCTCGTAGGCTACCCAGTCTTTATTCGCGCTAAAACAGTAAATTTCCAGCGGAATACCCAACTCGGTCGGTGGTAGCTGACGCACCATCATCGTCATTTCCTTATTAACATCGGGATGGTTGCGTAAATAACCTTGTAAGTAGGCCCTAAATGTTCCCAAGTTGGTCAGTCGTCGACTGTTGAGAAGGTCGGTCTCATCAATCTGCTGACTTTGATGATATTCGCGCAGCGTCGCGAGTTTATCGCTAATGTATCCTTTAATGTGACGAATATTGGCAAAGCTGTCGAGCATCTCTTGATCGCAGAACCTAACACTTCGCAGATCAATGTGGATAGCCCGTTTGATTCGCCGTCCACCCGATTCGCTCATACCACGCCAGTTTTTTACCGCTTCAGTCGTTAATGAGTAGGTCGGTAAGGTAGAAATCGTTTTGTCCCAATTCTGTACCTTCACATTGGTCAAGCCAATCAATAGAATCTCACCATCGACATCATATTTAGGCATCGCAATCCAATCGCCGGTATTAAACATCCGATTCGCAGCGATTTGTATGCCTGCCACAAACCCCAGAATTGTGTCGCGAAAAATCAGTAGCAAAACCGCCGCAACTGCGGTCATACCTGACAGTAAGATCAGCGGGCTTTTATTAATCAAGACACTGATCACCAGAACAATAACAACAATAGTGACAAGCAGTTTGGTGACTTGAATGAAACCGGTTATCGGGGCGCGCTTGGCGAGTGCAGATGCGTTATACAGGTCTTCAACGGTGTTGAGTAGAGCGCTGATAATTAATAGTGAAGCAACGGCTAAATACAACATAGAAACTCGTTCTATGATAGCTAATGCTTTAGACTCCTCAGGTAACAGTAGCGCGGCGACTAGGCTAATAACAATCGCTGGGACTATGTGCCCACAGCGCCTAAAAAAGTGATGCTTATGCAGCTCGTCATCCCATAGGCTACGCGTTTTTAACACAAACCGAGTGACGCGTTCACTAACAATAAAGCGCGTCACATACAGTGAAATGATACCCGCTACTATGATGATCCCAAATACGCCAAGCGTGTAAGACAAGCTTTCCATGGTTGCTTGAGGCGCAACAAACTTAACGTATTCCAATACGAGTTCGCGTAAGCCGGTATCATCAATCATGTGTTAACTTCCCAATATTTGTTTTAATCGCTCGTCTTTGGCTGCCCATACACCGTTTAACCACTGTTGAAAACGCGCCTTAAAACTTGCGTTCTCAAAGTAATCGCCAATAACGTCATTATCAACGGGTAAAACTTGCACATCGATCACAATGCGACGCATCTGCCCAGCTAGCATTTCTAGCATTGGGTGGCGTGTATTGTCAGGGTACGCTAGAGAAACATCGAGAATATTAGTAAACAACTCTCCCATAGCTGCTAGGGTAAAAGCAATACCGCCTGCTTTTGGTGGCAGTAAACACTCGAATCGACTCTGCTTGCTGGCGTGCTTTTCAGGTGTAAAGCGAGTGCCTTCAACGAAGTTGATTACCGTGGTAGGTTGGTCTTTAAACTTCTCACACGACTTTCGTGTCGTTTCAATATCTTTGCCGCGCAAATGCGGGTGTTTGGCGACAAAAGCTTGCGAGTAGCGGCGCATAAAAGGCATATCGAGTGCCCATGCCCCCAAACCGACAAATGGCATCCAAATCAGTTCTTTTTTTAGAAAAAACTTCGGGGGCGGGATGCGTCCATGGGCGAACTGAATCATCAAGATAATATCGAGATAACTGATGTGATTGGCCATGATCAGATACCAATGCTCGGTACTTAATTCACCAGCAATATTGTATTCTAAACGCACATTATTAAATACGCGGATAAACCACACACTGACTTGGCCAAACCACAATAAGAAACAGTTCATCAACGGGTTTAATAGTTGATTGCACAACCACTTGGGCGCAATTAGCTTAATCAGACCAAAAGTGATGATCAGCAAGCCCCAAAACGCCAAATTGATTAATTGCAATGGCAAGTGAATGAGGAAGATAAATGGGGCTAGTACTACTCGCATATTAAAGTCTACTGTTTTAACTCGTTGAGTTGTTGATCTTTTTCGGCCCAAAGGTTATTTAGCCATTGCTGAAACTTGGCGCGTTGCTGTGGGTCATCGAAGTATGTTTGATTGAATATCTGCTGAGTAAATAAATCACTAATAGGGGTTACATCTACACGCACGGTGATTTCTTTGACCTTACCGCAAACAAAATCCCAATAAGTAGGAATACCGGCTGGGTAGTGAATAGTGACGTTGACTAACTTGTGCAGTTGATCGCCCATCGCGCTTAACACAAAGGCCATTCCGCCTGCACGTGGCTTGAGCAAGTGGGTAAAGGGAGAAGTTTGGCGCTGATGCTTATTCGGCGTGAAGCGGGTGCCTTCGATAAAATTCATAACACTGACAGGTTTGGTACTGAATTTTTCACATGCTTGACGCGTCGTTTCAAGATCTTTGCCCTTTAAGTGTGGATTCTTAGCCAAAAATGACTTGCTGTAGCGACGCATGAATGGGAAATCCAGTGCCCACCATGCCAAGCCTAAAAATGGAACCCAGATTAGCTCTTTCTTCAGGAAGAATTTTAGAAAGGGAATACGACGGTTAAAAATACGTTGTAACACCAGGATGTCGACCCAACTTTGATGATTCGCAATTACTAGATACCAATCATTTTTGCTTAGCTGGTCTACACCCTGAACATCGAATTGGGTGCGACTGAACACGACTTGATTTAAACGATTAACGCTGATCCAATTTGTTGCACAGCCATCAAGCAGGTATGAAACCCCACGCTGCCAAATCGGAATGGGCAATAGCTTCAACACAGATAAACACATAATCGGTATAAACCAGAATACGGTATTGATAAAATAACCAATGACCGCCAGGCTGCCGACAATGTTATAGCCCAACTGTTTTAGCATCCTAAATATAACTCTTGAACCGTTGCAAAATTGCGCGCATTGTAAACGAAATTCGACAAAATCCGAATAATAGTCGTAAATAAAAACAAAAACGGAGCCTACACATGTCTAACATTATTTCCTGCAAAGCCGCGGTCGCATGGCGCGCCGGCGAACCTTTGTGTATCGAAACCGTCGATGTAATGCCACCGCAAGCCGGTGAGGTTAGAATTAAAATTGTCTCTTCCGGCGTTTGCCACACTGACGCTTATACTTTATCAGGCGATGATCCAGAAGGTAAATTCCCTTGCATACTCGGTCACGAGGGTGGTGGGATTGTGGAGTCAGTGGGAGAAGGGGTAACTAGCGTTGCGGTAGGCGACCACGTGATTCCACTGTACACACCCGAATGTGGTGAATGTAAGTTTTGCCAATCGGGGAAAACCAATTTGTGTCAAAAAATTCGAACCACACAAGGCCAAGGCGTAATGCCTGACGGAACGTCGCGGTTTTCGATTAATGGCGAACCCATTTATCACTACATGGGCTGTTCAACATTCTCTGAATATACAGTATTACCTGAAATATCGTTAGCGAAGATAAATCCCGAAGCGCCGCTCGAAGAAGTGTGTCTGCTCGGCTGTGGCGTCACAACGGGTATGGGGGCCGTCCTTAATACCGCGAGTGTCGAACCGGGTGCAACAGTGGCTATTTTCGGACTCGGTGGTATTGGTTTATCTGCAGTGATTGGCGCGGTGATGGCCAAAGCTAGCCGTATCATTGCTATTGACATTAACGAATCGAAATTCGCGTTGGCACAGAAGCTCGGTGCGACCGATGTGATTAATCCAAAAGATTACGACCAACCCATACAGGACGTGATTGTGGAGTTAACCGACGGTGGTGTTGATTACTCATTTGAATGTATCGGTAATGTTAACGTGATGCGCAGTGCACTTGAGTGTTGCCATAAAGGTTGGGGAGAATCTGTGATTATTGGAGTTGCGGGAGCAGGCCAGGAAATTTCTACTCGGCCATTCCAACTCGTTACTGGCAGAGTATGGCGGGGCACTGCGTTCGGCGGTGTAAAAGGCCGCAGTCAATTACCGCAAATCGTAGAACAATACCTCAACGGCGAAATCCCTTTGCATGAATTTGTGACCCATAAAATGCAACTTGAAGATATTAATGACGCGTTTGATCTGATGCATGAAGGTAAGAGTATTCGCAGCGTCGTTAACTTTTCGGAGGCTTAACAGCGTATGGAAATAGTAGCGAAACAGCGCGTGTTTGAAGGTGAGTTGGTGCGTATTGAACATGCATCGAAGACTAATAACTGTAATATGACAGCAAGTGTGTTTCTGCCGCCTTTGGCAGTTAGTCATGTCTCTTCTCATCCTGTTCCAGTGCTTTACTGGCTCTCGGGTTTAACCTGCAACGATCAGAACTTTGCGCAAAAGGCCGGTGCATTTCGCGCTGCCGCAGATTTAAATGTGGCAATCGTAATGCCAGACACCAGTCCTCGTGGATACGGTGTGGCTGATGATCCGGATGGCAGTTATGACTTTGGCTTAGGCGCAGGGTTTTATGTCAATGCAACGTCTCCCACCTACGCGCTGAACTACCAAATGTATGACTATGTAGTGAGTGAACTACCGGCGCTGATTGAGAGCAATTTTCCAGTCAATCAACGGCGAGCCATTTGCGGACACTCTATGGGGGGGCATGGTGCGCTAGTCATTGGTCTGCGCAATCAAGAAAAATATTGCTCAATCTCAGCGTTTAGTCCGATTTGCAATCCGACGGAATGTTCATGGGGACAAAAAGCTTTTACTGGCTATTTGGGAAACAATCAACAAGCGTGGCTGGAGTACGATGCCACAGCGCTGTTAAAACGCGGTGGTTCAACACTCCCGATCCGCATTGATCAGGGCAGTGAAGATGAGTTTTTGTCCAATCAGCTGCACCCTGAGGCTTTCCTCAAAGTCGCGCAAGACAAAGATGTTAAAATCGATTACGGATTACACACTGGGTATGACCACAGTTATTACTTCATCAGTACCTTTATAGATAAACACTTAGCTTTTCACGCAGAGCATTTATTTAACTGTTGATGGCAGAGCGTTAGCGCTACGGCTGAGCACCACAAACGCGTGGAGTTTACGCTTGCCGTAGCCACACATAGCAACCAAGTCATCTATACCCACAGGAATATGCTGAAATTCAAATGGATTGTCGGAATCTTCATCCATATCGGGATCGTGCAAATAAAAGCAGTCTTGATCACAGTGCGTAATACATACCCAATGTGGCGTTTTATAACCTGTCATATGATAGGTGCTGATGAGGGTTAACACCGCGTTCCCATCTTTTAATTGTGCCTCAATCCAATCGCTGTTAGCAGTCCCAATGTCTATGTGTACCTGCTTTTTACTTAATTGTGCGGCGAAGTCTTGTTCGACGATATGCATTACTTGCTTTTTGTGTTCGTCGCGCACGCCATCAGCAAATAAACCGTGCGTTTGTGAAACCAGAATGGCAGCATCAAAACCACGATGTATCGCTGCCAAGGCCAAACCATATGGGTGACATCCGCCGTGTCCAGAGGTCATGTAAATAGTGGTTGCTTCGCGCCACAGCGCCAACTCCAGGGTTTGGCTTGCTTCCACACGGCGTTCAAGGTGTTGCATTGCCATGATTAATGACGCTGGACCACAAGTGAAAGGTGTCGTTTGCCGGTACCATGGATACCATGGCAGCTTGTCACGCTCAGCTGCCTGACGAATGCTTTTCTGCATCCTTATCGCATCTATGTGGTTGTCGTAATAGTCGGCATAGCTACCAAAGGGCTTGTAACCAATGCTCAAATACAATCTTTGGGCAGCTGTATTATTGCTTGCGACTTCAAGGCGCATGTACAAGCGGCCAGTCTTGAGTGTTTCATGTTCAAGCGCTAACAATAGAGCTTTGCCAATACCTTGTCCGGCGCAGTGTTGTTCAATCGCGATTGAATACAATCGAGCCAGTCGAGTACCTTTGCGTAATAGCACCAAACCGTAACCAACGATTCGTTGTTCTCGTTGTGCAACTAAGAAAACGCAATTTTCTGCTTTTAGCCAATGCACAAATCGCTTGCGTGATATCCGGTCATTGTTAAAGGCGGCATTCTCAATCGCAACCAGTTGATCCAAATCGGTTTTTTGCGCGCTGCGTATGGATGTTTCCGCTAATATTGATGAGTTAGTGACCATGGGCTTCTAACCGCAGGGCAAACTCAGCCATAATCGCTTCGTATAACTGTTTACCTAAATACTTATCTTCAATTTTTGCGTCTAAACTCGGGTTGTCATTGACTTCAATGACGTAAACACGTTGCTCAACCTGTTTGATATCAACACCGTATAGGCCGTTACCCACTACCTTTGCTGCTTTGACTGCTGCATCCAATACCGGTTGAGGAACATCCTCAACAGCAAGCGTTTCGAAACCGCCAGAGCTGAAGCGTTTGGAATTGTGGTTGTAAATCTGCCAGTGATTGCGCGCCATAAAATAGCGACAGGCATATAGCGGACGGCCAGCAAGCATACCAATGCGCCAATCGAAATCAGTGGGTATATATTCTTGCGCTAAGATCAAGGCTGACTGCGCCAACATATCATCAGCATACTTTTGCAGCTCGGCCATATCTTTAACTTTATGGACACCTAAGGAAAATGCACTTTCTGGCAGCTTCAACACCATTGGGAAGCCAAGGGCTTGAACCACTTGAAGTAGGGTATTATGTTGCGCATCGGCAATAAATAGACTCTTTGGTGTTGGCACTTTGGAATAGCTGAACGCGTCTTGTAAATAAACCTTATTACAACTGCGTAAAATTGATGTGGCATCATCGATAACCACCAAACCAGCCTGCTCAGCATAACGCGCTAAGCGGTAGGTATGATGATCAATAGCTGTAGTTTCGCGAATAAACAATGCGTCGAAGTTATCGATAGTGTCGGCCTGATCGGGAGTGATCAATACCGCATGTATGTTGTGTTTGGCTGCTGCTTTAACAAGCGCCTTTAGCGCTTTCTCATCGCTTGGCGGTGTGGCCTCTGCAGGGTTATGTAAGATAGCCATGTCCCAACGCAATGGTTGGGATTTCTTCTTCGCTCGCCAAGTCGATGCTACGAATTTTTCCAGCGCCTCAGCAAAAAAGCGCCGCTGTGAATCGTTCAAATCGTCTATTGATTGCAAACGCACCGTGGCAACAAGTTGACCGTTATGAATTTTAAGTTCAGCTAACAATAGTGGCGCAGGGAAGATTGAAAAAATATGCGCAGCAAGCTTGGCGCGATGAGGACTACTCGACTGGCCTAAAAAGATATTACAAGTTTCCAGCGTTTTGACGTCAGTCTTCTTCCAAATCTTACTGGGGATCAACAGCGCTTTTGGTGTCGCGCCTTTATTGCTGGTTAACTCATTAATGGTATTAACGGTAGGCAGCACCTTATGCCGTCGAGCTTCGGCTAACAACGAACAATAGTAACCATTGTCTAAATAGCGGCGGGTGGCACACAGATTAATAACTAAGGTACTTGCTTCATTTTTCTTCGGATATTCATCCAAATATGCACGAAAGGTTTCGTGGGTAGTTGTCATTGGCAAGTTAGGTATAACGTGATCAACAACAATAATCGGGTTGGGCACTGACGTTCCAGTGTGGATAAAAATTGAGCGGAATATAGAGGAAATACGTAATAACGCAAGTCACTTGGACGAGTATTTCGAATCAAGTTTTTAATCGTTTGGATAAGTAAACCATATCAAGCTTCTATCGATCCAAAGCCAACAGGCTAGTGCGCTAGAGCAATGGCAGTGTTATCATTCGCGGCAGCGAGAATTTGACCCATTACCATTCACCAGAATCATTGAGATAGAAACACGTTGAACGCAAAACACCAAGGCCTTAATCGCACTTTTTCCGTTGCGCCCATGCTCGATTGGACAGATAAACACTGTCGCTATTTTTATCGGACTATGAGTCGCCACGCTTTGTTGTATACCGAAATGGTAACAACCGGTGCGATTATTTTCGGCAAGGGTGATTATCTTAGCTTTAACACTGAAGAGCATCCGGTAGCACTGCAATTAGGGGGCTCCGATCCTGCGGCAATGGCACAGTGCAGTGCCAAAGCCCAAGCGCTTGGTTATGACGAGGTAAATATTAATGTTGGGTGTCCATCTGATCGGGTTAAAAACGGTCGCTTTGGTGCATGCTTGATGGCCGAGCCGACGGTTGTCGCTGATTGTATTAAAGCGATGCAGGCGGAAGTAGATATCCCAGTAACGGTTAAATGTCGCATCGGTATCGATGACATGGATGAGTACGAAGATTTGACGCGCTTCGTGAGTGAAGTTGCTGATGCAGGCTGTGATACCTTTATTATTCACGCGCGCAAGGCTTGGCTGCAAGGACTAAGTCCAAAGGAAAATCGCGATATACCGCCGCTGAGTTATCCACGTGTATATGCATTAAAGCAGGAGTTCCCCGACCTTTCTATCAGTATCAATGGCGGAATAAAAACGTTTGAGGAGGCCAAACAACACTTGTCTTATGTAGATGGTGTTATGTTGGGGCGCGAAATATACGCTAACCCCTATTTGCTCGCGCGTGTTGATGAGGTATTTTATTCTGACTCGCAAGCCGTGCCTACGCGCGAAATGGTTGTGGTCAAAATGCAGGATTATATTCGTGAGCAGGTTGCCAAGGGCGAACGAGAGTGGCACGTAGCACGACACATGCTCGGTTTATTTCAAGGCCAACCTGGTGGACGTGTTTGGCGCCGTTATCTCAGTCAAAACGGTACCGGCAGAAACCCTCAAAGCGACATCTTGTTGCGTGGCTATGAAGCCGTCCAAGCCACGATTGAACAATCAAAACAGCATTTTGCTGCACGTAATAACTGATCTGACTACTCACTTGGTTAAAATGGCTAAATTGATGGTCATTTTAACCATTGATTAATATTTAATCCTTTCTGTTCGTTCAATAAATTTCTTTCTATATTTTTATAAGTTCATATTTATCAATGTCTTATGCTTTTTTCTCAGAGTTGGCACAGCTCTCGCTATAACTTGGATAACTCACACTCAGTGACTCGTTTGAAAAGGACAAGACAATGAAAGCTACTAAGACTATCGCAACTATCGCACTTATTGGTGCCGCATTAACTGCACCAGTAGCGCACGCCCAAGAATCAGTACTACAGAACATTTTAAGTCGTATGTTGGATAGTGCTGTAGAGCTAACAATTGATGAATTACAGCATCAAGCAACGGAAACAGTTGCTAATGCTTCTCACGCACTGACTGAAAAAGCGTCTGATGTACAGACCAAGGTCACAGTCACTGAGTTTGCGGCAAAAGACGCAACCACTAACGAACAATCTAAATCAGAATAATTGAGGAGTAAATCATGGGAATGTTTTCAAGAATTTCAGATATCGTGCAAGCCAACATCAACGCTATGTTAGACAAGGCGGAAGACCCTGAGAAAGTGATTCGACTGATCATTCAGGAAATGGAAGAAACTTTGGTAGAGATCCGCTCTGTCGCGGCTAAGAATTTGGCCGAACAGAAGCAACTCGATAGACAAATTTCAGGCTTGCAGAAGCAGGCTAGTAACTGGCAGCAGAAGGCACAGTTGGCTGTTGATAAGCAGCGCGATGATTTAGCGCGTGCGGCACTAACCGAAAAGCATAGCGTTGAAAGTAAAGTTACGGCTCTAGAAGAGCAGAAGACGCAACTAGATGATTTAATCAAGAACATCCAAGAAGATACGGCGCGTTTGCAGAGTAAGTTAAACGAAGCGCGGACTAAGCAGAAAAGCTTGGTTGCTCGCAAACAAAATTCGGCGGTACGTTTACAGGCTAAGCAAAGCGTCAACAGCAATGCTGTAGAAGACGCTGTGACACGTTTTGAACAGTATGAAAGCCGAGTAGAGGCACTGGAAGCACAAGTTGATGCATTTGATATTGTGCCTGCCTCTTCAGAAACAGTGAACTTAGAGCAGCAGTTTGCTCAGCTTGAAAAGGATGAAAACGTTGAAGCTGAACTGGCGAAATTGAAAGCAAAATTCAAAAAGCCTGCAAGCAAAGCGACAAAATCAAACGCTAAAGCGGCCGCCTAAGGCCGCATTACCTTCTACAGCCGGAGGCAATAATGAAAGAAACATTTGATATCAACAAGCTTCACCGAAGTCGACATGAAAAAATTATCACGGGGTTAGCGGGTGGTTTAGCCCGCCATTTCGATTTTGATGTGTTCTATGTTCGCGTCGCAATGATTGTTGGAATGTTTATCGCTCCAATGTTGTGCGGAATGACATATTTGATTGCGAGTCTTATTCTTAAGGAGCGCTAAGCCATGAAGAAACTCTTGATTACAATCTTGGTCGTTTGGACAGTGTTTTATGTGATGGATTATGTGCCAATCACGCCAATGAACATTCACCTTGATCTAAATGGTATCCACCATGATGTAGTTGAGTGGTTTCTTGGTGGCGTTGTATTAACTCTGGTCGTTTTAGCACTGGCGGCAGTGCTAGCGACTGGGATTCTCGCCGTTTTTGTTGTGACAGCGGTCGTCGTCGCTACTGCTTTTGTTGCAATTGGACTGAGTGCATTATGGCCAATTACAATTGCTGTGCTACTTTACTTGGTTTGTCGTGACAGGTCTCAAGCTAACTGCTAGTTGGGTTGAAAAAAGCAGACTTAAATCCAGTGATCAACTACACTCCTTGTCATGTACAAAGGAAAACGTTCAGTTTTTAAAAATGCTAGTTTAAGGGACCTATGAAATCGTTGTTAAATGCAAAATCTATTTCCGCTGTAACACTGGTTTTAGTGTTGCTTCTTACCCTGTTAGGTTGGTATTGGAGTCAGGAACCCGATGTTTTCGATGTCAATCAACGCGCAGCTGATCATGCGCTGGCCCACAATGAAGAGGTGGTTGCCGGCTACACTACTACCACCGCTTTGATCGAAGTTGGTGATACCCTACTCCATAAACCTGGTGGTTACTTAGCCAATGACTTGATGCCACCTTCGGTATTCGTCGACAATATGCCTGCATGGGAGTTTGGAGCATTGGAAATGATGCGCGACTTGGCATTGGCGATGCGCAAAGATTTTAGCCGTTCCCAATCACAGTCGGTAGAAAACTCACGGTTAATTGCGGCCCAACCAAAACTCAACATTGACCATCTCAGCTGGTTGTTACCCTCAGCTGAATCTCAGTATGGCGAAGCTTTAGATTTACTGCGGACCTATCGCTCTGAGCTGGGCGATAGACAAGTTGATGATAGTCAATTCTACACACGTGCCGATAATTTACGTGATTGGTTGAAACAGGTTGAAAAGCGTCTGGGCAGTATGTCACAAAAATTAAGTGCCAGTGTCGGAACCGAAATTTACAATACCGATTTGGCTGGTGATCCAGCAGCTCATCAATCAACACCTACCAGTAATAAACTACAAACAAAAACCAGTTGGTTCAAAATCGATGATAATTTTTACGAAGCGCGTGGGGCAAGCTGGGCTCTATTGCACTTCCTCAAAGCTATCGAGCGAGACTTCGCTGATGTCTTAGCGAAAAAGAATGCAACGGTCAGTTTGCAGCAGATCATTCGGGAATTAGAAGCGACTCAAGAGCCCGTTTGGGCACCGATGATCCTCAATGGCGGTGGCTTTGGTATATTTGCTAATCATTCGTTAGTAATGGCGAACTATATTTCCAGAGCAAATGCTGCTTTAATAGAATTAACAGAACTTCTCAATCAAGGTTAAGGAAATCCATGCGATTATTTAAGATTGCAGCATTGGCACTTTGTACAAGTGCAACCTTTAATGCTCATGCTGATACAGTGTTAGGTATATATGCCGGCGCTCAAGGCTGGGATATGTCAACCAGTGGTGGTTTCTCTGATGAGTCAAACGTCACTCAGTTTGGTTTCGACTCGGAAACTAATAGCTCATTTTATGCAGCACTTGAGCACCCAATCCCACTAATCCCAAATCTCAAAGTTATCAACACAACGATGGATACGTCCGGAAATACGGTACTAACGTCGTCGTTTACGTTCGATGGAGAGTTATTTACCGCGGACACTGACGTGTTTACTGATGTGCAATTAACAACAACCGACTTTATTCTGTATTACGAGATTTTTGACAACGATTTGGTCAGCATAGACCTAGGGGTTAACGGCAAATACGTTGATGGGTCTTTACTTGTGTCAGACTCTGCATCGAGCTTAACAGCAGAACAAGCATTTACTGGTATTGTGCCGATGGGGTATTCACGTGTTGCGTTTGGCTTACCTTTCACAGGTTTAGGTGTATACGCTGAAGGCAGTTACCTGTCATTTGACGATAATACGGTGAGCGATTTCCAAGTGGCATTAACATATAGCTTCATAGAGAGCCTCGCTCTGGACATGACCTTACAGGTTGGTTATCGCGATACGACCGTTGAGTTAGAGGACCTTGATGACATTTATACTGACTTGTCGTTTGATGGCGCCTTTGCCGGAATCGAGTTTCACTTCTAATCATTTGCGGCCGGCAAACGGCCGCTATAAGTCAATTACGTAATAAAAAATCGTTTTTTATTCTTTCCTGTTTTGACAATTAAACGCTAGCCTTTGCAATAAATTTTGTAGGCTAGCGTTCTTATACCTGCCTCTGAGTTAAATTTAAGTGGAGTTTTAGTTTGAGTGCTCAACACCCGGGTGTATTAAGCCCTGAACAATGGAACCTAATCACACAGGCCATTGCACCGTTAAATCGTGAACAGCTGACATGGGTCAGTGGTTATCTGGCGGGCCTAGCTGCAACCGGAGCTTCTGCTGCGCCAACTGGCGAGCAATCTTCGCAGACCGCTTCAGGTGACACGTTTACTGTTATGTATGGCTCTCAGACAGGCAATGCTAAGGGAGTTGCGACACAGTTGCACAGCCGCCTGCAAGCTGCGGGTGTAAACGCAGTACTAGTCAGTATGGCTGATTACAAACCGCGTCAGATTAAAAATGAAACCCATTTGGCGATTGCTGTTAGCACTCACGGTGAAGGCGATGCGCCTGATGATGCGATTGAGTTCCATGAGTTTTTAGCGAGTAAGAAAGCGCCAAAACTGGCGAATCTGAAATATACAGTATTGGGCTTAGGTGATACCAGTTACGAGTTTTTCTGCCAGACCGGTAAAGACTTCGATCAGCGCTTAGCCAATTTAGGGGCAACAGCGTTAGCAGAGCGGGTTGATTGTGACGTCGATTATGAAGCTGCGGCCAATGATTGGGCTGAAAAAGTCGTTGCGTTTGCAAAATCGTCTATGTCTGCCGCAGCCAATAATGTGGTGCCTATCACAGAAGCCGCACCAACAGTTGCTAGTCAGTACAACAAGCAAAACCCGTTTCCTTCAGCTTTGTTGGTTGCTCAGAAAATTACTGGGCGCGATTCTGTAAAAGATATCCAACATATAGAACTCTCCCTTGAAGATTCAGGATTACAATATCAACCTGGTGATGCGCTTGGTGTATGGTTTAAGAATGACCCGGCGCTCGTCGAAGAATTATTGTCACTGACCCAGATCGATCCAACAACAGTCGTTTCAGTGAAAGACGAATCAATGACAGTTTCTACTGCTTTGATAGAAAAGCTCGAGCTTACGCTAAGCTACCCCGGATTTATTAAGGCCTATGCTGCGGCAACTGAACTCCCTAAGTTGCAAGAATTGCTAGGACAACCCGCTGAGCTTCGAGCCTATTTGGCTGAGCGTCAAATCATCGATATTGTCCGTGATTTCCCAGCAGCTCTAGACGCACAGCAGTTAATTGATGCATTGCGTCCACTGACACCGCGTTTGTATTCCATTGCGTCAAGCCAAGCAGAAGTAGAAGACGAAGTGCATCTGACAGTCGCGCATGTTGATTATCAATTCAACGAAGTTCGTCATCAGGGCGGTGCGTCAGGTTATTTAACTACACGGCTCGAGGAAGGCCAGGAGGTTGGCGTATTCATTGAAAAGAACGACAATTTCCGTTTACCTCAGGACGGCAATACGCCTGTGATTATGATAGGACCGGGCACAGGGATCGCTCCGTTTAGGGCGTTTATGCAAGAACGCGAGGCAACGGGTGCCGATGGCGACAGCTGGCTATTTTTTGGCAATCCAAACTTTACCCAAGATTTCTTATATCAAACTGAGTGGCAGGCGTACCTTAAAAGTGGTGCTTTATCGCGCATTAGTCTGGCCTTTTCACGTGATCAGGCGGAAAAAATTTATGTACAACACCGCATCATAGAGCATGGTGCTGACGTGTTTGCGTGGTTGGAGTCTGGTGCTCATGTCTATGTATGCGGCGATGCCATGCGTATGGCTAAAGACGTAGAAGAAGCGTTATTAGAGGTGATAAAAACACATGGGAAGCGCGATGACGCAGGTGCGAAAGAATACTTGGTTAACCTTAGAAAAACTAAGCGTTACCAGAAGGACGTGTACTAATGAGCGATAAAAACAACCTAATTGTTACCGGGAAGTTATCTGACAACGAGCGCTTAAAAGCGGAGAGTCGACACCTGCGCGGAACGATAGAGGCCGATCTAAAGGACGATGTAACAGGTGGTTTTACTGCGGATAACTTTCAGTTAATTCGTTTCCATGGCATGTATCAACAAGATGATCGTGATATCCGCAACGAGCGAACTAAGCAGAAATTAGAGCCGTTGCACAACGTAATGCTGCGCGCGCGCTTGCCGGGCGGAGTGATTACACCTGAGCAATGGTTGGTTATCGACAAGTTTGCTCAAGACTACTCGTTGTATGGCAGTATTCGTTTGACGACACGTCAAACTTTCCAGTTCCATGGTGTACTAAAACCCAATATTAAATTGATGCATCAGACGCTGAATAAAGCGGGTATTGACTCGATCGCTACCGCGGGAGACGTGAACCGAAACGTGCTCTGTACTTCTAATCCAATTGAATCAGAAGTGCATCAACAGGCATGGGAATGGGCAGCAAAAATCAGTGAACATTTATTACCAAAAACCAAGGCTTATGCTGAGATATGGTTAGACGGTGAAAAGGTTGAAACGACGGAAGAACCTATACTAGGCGATACCTATTTACCTCGGAAATTCAAAACCACGGTGGTTATACCGCCACAAAATGACGTTGATGTGCACGCTAACGATCTTAACTTTGTCGCCATTGCCGAAAATGGTCAGTTAATTGGTTTCAATGTATTAGTCGGTGGTGGTCTAGCTATGACACACGGTGATACTGCAACCTTCCCGCGTAAAGCAGATGATTTTGGCTTTATTGAACTTAAAGACACACTAGCTGTGGCTGAAGCGGTAGTGACAACGCAGCGCGATTGGGGCAACCGCGTTAACCGTAAAAACGCGAAGACCAAGTATACGTTGGAGCGAGTGGGTGTTGAGACTTTCAAACAGGAAGTGGAAAAACGCGCTGGTATCGTGTTTGGTGAGAGCCGTCCCTATGAGTTTACCGGCCGAGGTGACCGATTTGGTTGGGTGGAAGGCATCGATGGTAAACACCACCTAACGGTGTTCATTGAAAATGGTCGGATTCTTGATTACCCAGGCAAGACCTTGAAAACGGGTTGTGCCGAGATTGCAAAAATACATCAAGGCGATTTCCGCCTAACCGCTAATCAGAACTTAATTATCGCTGGCGTACCGAGTGATCAAAAAGCGACTATCGAAGCACTAGCAGTAGAGCATGGTTTGATCCAAGCATCAGTCAGTGTGCAGCGGCAAGACTCAATGGCTTGTGTGGCTCTGCCGACATGCCCACTGGCTATGGCAGAAGCCGAGCGTTATCTACCTGATGCTGTTACTGAGCTTGAGGGTTTACTAGCAAAACACGGCATGGCTGACGCCAGTATCATTTACCGTGTTACCGGTTGTCCGAACGGTTGTGGACGAGCCATGCTAGCGGAAGTCGGTTTGGTCGGCAAAGGACCGGGGAAATACAACTTCCACATCGGCGGTAACCGCGAAGGCACGCGTATACCAAAGATGTATAAAGAGAATATTTCGCACGAAGAAATCATGCAGCACATGGATGAGCTAATTGGTCGTTGGGCTAATGAGCGCAATGAAAACGAGGCTTTTGGTGATTTCGTGATCCGTGCGGGGATCGTTAAGCCGGTGGTTGATTCCGCCAAGGATTTTTATGCCTAGTACAAATGCCTTAGCACTCGATGAAGTTAAGCAGCTACCACGTGTGAACGTGGATTCGAGTGCCGAGGATATCGCTTTAGTAAACGCTGCGTTAGAAAAAATGACTGCACAACAGCGTGTCGCTTGGGTACTTGAGTATTTGCCAGGTAAAGCGATTGTGTCGAGTAGTTTTGGCGCACAGTCTGCGGTGATGTTGCATCTATTGACGCAGCAGCAACCCGATATTCCCGTTGTACTAACTGATACCGGTTATTTATTTCCAGAAACCTATCAGTTTATTGATGAGTTAGTTTCTCGTTTATCATTGAACTTACACGTATATCGCGCAGAGATATCATCTGCATGGCAAGAGGCGCGTTTTGGTAAGCTATGGGAAAAAGGTGTTGACGGCATCGAGCAATACAATCGGATGAATAAAGTGGAGCCAATGCAGCGCGCGTTACAGGAACTTGATGCTGGTATCTGGTTTGCGGGGTTGCGTCGCTCGCAATCTGATACACGTGAGGGCTTACCGGTATTGCAAAAAGTGCGAGGTCAGTTAAAGGTTTATCCGATCATAGATTGGACTAATAAAGATTTGCATTTTTACTTGAAGGAACACGGCTTACCTTATCACCCGCTATGGGACGAAGGGTACGTGTCTATCGGTGACTGGCATACAACCCAAAGCCTGCAAGAGGGCATGTCTGAGCAAGATACGCGCTTCTTTGGTCTAAAACGCGAGTGTGGTCTTCATGAGTTCGGCGATGGTATATGATTAATGGCGCACAACTGTAAAGGCATTACTCAAGAGCTCGCACAGTTGTTCGGTATAATCTGCGCGACGTTGCTTGTTGACCAAACGAAATAACTCACTACCAACACTGGTAAATTTGTAGTAAATCAACGCTGTTGAGCCTCGTTTCGGGGTTAAGTCAAACTTGATATCGCCGCAGCGCCAATGGACTGTTCTGTCTGGATCTAATTCACCCGTTTCGATTTCACTGGCAAAAATTAGCCCCATATCGATCAGTGCTAATAAGTCTGGGTATGTAATGCCAAAATGAGCCAGATTTAAATGTGGATTAGAGGGTCCAGTGAACCAACCAAACAATGAGGGTTTCTGATAGTAGCCAACAAGCAATAATGGCGTCGCGTCGTGCTGTTTACGGCTAGCGACGCTGGCCACTTTACTGAACAACTTTGCATCGCGCTGGGTAAGTTGCTTCAACAAGGCGAGCGTGCGTAACGAGAAACTGCCTGGTTGAGCAAGTTCTACGGCAATAATCTTACCCCATAAGCTTTGCATGGCGGGCGAATGAATCTCTTCTGCAAATTTTGCAAAACTAAAAAACCAATCAGGATCTATACCCTCGGCATGCTCGGTATCGATGTTGACCTCTAGCGCGTGATCAAAAACCTTTTGCAAATTCCTCAAGCGATTGGCTGCGAGAATCTGTTCCCGTCTACTGGTGTGCTTTACTAAATCCAAGTCGTTACCAATCGCATGCGAGTCACTGATTCCAATTTGTGCAAACAACCTACGCAAAACCTGCTGATTTTTATCAGCTTTTTTTGCTTTTCTAGGTGTGTTTGCCGCTTCTGCCGGGGGGCTAGTCACGGCTTGCTCAGGTTTCGCCTCAGTGGTTTTGACTGTGGCTACTTTTACATTAGATTGAGGCGTTACTTTCATTTCATTACACAGAGATACAAGATCGGTCGTCAATATGTTTGCAAATTAACCGGTAGGCGTTAGGATAGCTTATACGTTCGGCAATTTTTATCAATTAAATGGTTCCCAACGACTACGATAACGACGAATTAATTTTCAAGGAAGAAGACACCACCGAAGAACAGATTAGCGAGAATATGCGCGTGTGGAATATTCTCATCGTTGATGACGATGAAGAAATTCATACAGTCACTCGTTTAGCCCTCTCGGACTTGGTTGTCGGCGACCGCAAGCTGAACTTCCTCCATGCCTATACAGGCAAGCAAGCGCTTGAGATATTGGGTGAATATGAGCGCGAAATTGCCATCATCTTGCTTGATGTAGTGATGGAAACTGACGACGCTGGCTTAAATGTTGTCAAGCACATGCGAGAGCAAATGAAGCTAGTTGAACCTCGCATTATTCTGCGCACTGGCCAACCGGGTTATGCGCCAGAAGAACAAATCATTAAGACCTACGATATCAACGATTATAAAACCAAAACCGAACTTACACGGGGTAAGTTAATGACAACGGTTATTGCATCTATTCGTTCATATCAACAGTTGCGCACGATTAACCAGAGTCGTTTAGGCTTACAAAAGATTATCCAATCAGCGGCTAATTTACTCGAAGAGCATTCCATCAAAGGCTTCTGTGAAGGCATTGTTACCCAGATTAGTTCGATGATCGGTTTAGAAGCGGAAGGGGTAGTGTGTGCGCGCGCTGGCTCAGTACTCGATAAAGAAGACGACGACGACGGCGTCTATGTGCTTGGGGCAGCGGGTGATTTCGCCAACTATATCAACGAACGCATTGAGCAGTTACATGATGACATCATTGTTGAGCACGTTAATCGCTGTTTGAAGTTTCAAAAGCACGTATTCGAGTCTAATTTCTCGGTCTTGTACATCAACAGCTCGGGGTTTGAAGCTGCAGTCTATGTGAATATGTGTAAAGAGATCGGTGAACTCGATAGACAATTGCTAGAAATCTTTTTATCAAGCGTTTCAGTCGGTTACGAAAACGTCAACCTCTTCCATCAATTGCGCAATGCAGCATTCCGCGATTGGTTGACGCGCCTGCCTAACCGCAATGAATTTATCAATATGTTGGATAGGCCACACCAGATTGAGTCTCAGTCAGGCATTAATGTCGCACTTATCGATATTAATCACTTCTCGGATGTGAACGATGGTCTTGGCCAAGAAGTGGGTAACCAGGTATTGAGTGCGGTCTCTACTCGCCTGAGTGAAGAGTTCGACGAGAAAGTTAAGAAAGGCCGCATAGGCGCTGATGTATTTGGCTTAATTGGTGATGAAAACGTCGTTACACCAGAGCGTATCAATGAGGTTTTCCAGAATGCATTTGTCGCTGGTGATAATACACTACCAATAAATGTCACGATAGGTTTAACCAAGCTACTTAGTGAACGCAACCGCGGTATAACAGTATTGAAGCAATCCAATATTGCGCTGAATCGAGCGAAGAAAAATCTTACTGATAACTATGAGTACTTCGCGCCAGAAATTGAGGAAAAAACCACGTGGCGTTTGAATATGATCCGCCGCTTACGGGCTGACTTTGCTGATCGCAAGCTAGAGCTTTGGTTCCAACCTCAGGTTGATTTGGTCAGTGAGAAAGTTGTCGGCATGGAAGGTTTGTTGCGATGGCCCGATGGTGATGGGAAGTATATTTCTCCCGCGGTTTTTGTACCACTTGCTGAGTATTCTGGTCTCATCGTCGATATCGGGCAGTGGGTACTGGAAGCGTCATGCGCACGCATCCGAGAGCTTTGCGACGCTGGCTTTAGCCATTTGCGCGTTGCTGTGAATATTTCAATCCCGCAATTTCGTGACCGTACGTTTGTGAAAAAAGTGAAGTCTGCAATCGAGAAAAATGGTGTCGATCCCACATCTCTTGAGCTGGAAATTACGGAAAGTGTAGTAATGGATGAGCCGCAGATTGTGATCGATGCGCTACGAGCGCTAAAAGAATACGGTGTACAAATCGCTATCGATGACTTCGGTACAGGTTTCTCGTCAATGAGTTACTTACAGCAATTACCGCTAGACCGTCTTAAAGTTGATCGCTCCTTTGTCAGTGATATTCAACCCGGAGGCAATGCTTTTATTGCCGAAACGATTGTGACACTGGGAAACAAGCTAGGTTTGGCAACTATTGCAGAAGGGGTCGAAAAGCGCGAACAAGCGAGCTATATGCTGAAACTGGGTTGTGATGAAGCGCAAGGCTACCTTTACGCGAGGCCAATGCCATTTGACGAATTGATGGTGTTCTTACGCGAAAAAGACTAGGCCGTACGCCCTAAGAAACCCTAACTGTCATTAAATTATCGCATTACTGTAATATTTCTGTCACATAACTGTGATTGTTATTGAAGGTCTGGTGCTAAACTGTTAATATCTCTTGCATGAGACGAGTGTGCATATGGGAATTGTCCCTTTGCATCGAAGTTTCGTCCATATTTGGAGGTATCTATGCGTAAACTATTAGCTGTCACGGCCCTTGTATTGGGTTCAGCTGGTGCGCATGCGGATGCGAACAAAGCACAAGCTTTCGACTGTATGGATGCAAAGACGTTTGAAATTAACAGCCAGTGTATGGCTAATACGATCAACAATAACTTGGCATTCACTGCTGCACAGCAAAACATTGTGCTCTCAGCAGAAGAGAATTCGGGCAACGCTATGGCGACCGTTTCTTATTTCCCCGAGCTTCAGTTAATTGAAGTAGTCGCGCATCAGGACGCAACACTAGCAAAAAATACAGAAATTCCGAAGAATTAAGTGCTTCGGTCAGAGAACAACAAAAAAGCCCAGCAATGCTGGGCTTTTTTGTATCAGTAGGAAGCGCGCAATTTTACGCTTGCGCACCTAATTGCTGTAGCGGCAATGCTTGAATCGTCAGCCACTTTTCTTTTTGTACCGCAAAGGCCTGTTTCAATTCTTTGTATTTAAAGTCTAATTCCAAGCCATCGAGGGAACGTTTTAAATGGCGCTTTTTAATTGCCATCACGCGCTTCTTGGTTAAGTAGTAGGCACTCATCTTTTCCATCAATAAGTTGTACTCACGCTCCATTAGGTTAAGCAGCTCTTCAGCGTTGGGCAAATGAGCAAGCTTTTCTTGTGCGGATTGTAGTTGCATTTTTGCTTTGGCTTTTTCAATTCGCTCTTCTGGTGTGCGACGTAAGTTCCAAGTTAAGCCGAGCATAGATAAACCACGAATCAGCCATTTAGACGGGTCGTACTGCCACCAACGAATGCCGTTGCGGTAATCATACTCAAAGATATGGTGATAATTGTGATACCCCTCGCCGAAAGTAAACAAGGCGACAACACCATTGTCTCTCGCGGTATTGGCATCTGTATAGGGTTGCTTACCCCAGATATGAGCCAAGCTGTTAATAAAGAATGTTACATGGTGTACTGCTACAAGGCGAAATACACCGGCGAGCAGGATCATACCCAGTACAGAACCGGTAAAGTAGCCAATCAAGCCGGTGATACCGAAATTAGCCAGCAAAACGATGGTAAGGTAATTGTTGTGTTGCCACATAACCACTTTATCTTTTTGCAGGTCCCGACAATTTTCGTAATTATCGTAACGATGCGCTTGATACTCCCTTAACATCCATCCCATGTGTGAATACCAAAATCCTTTTTTCGCCGAGTATGGGTCTTTGTCATTGTCGTCGACGTGACGGTGGTGAATGCGGTGATCAGAACTCCAGTGCAATATACTGTTTTGCACGGCCATTGCACCGCCAATGGCTAAAATGACTTTGATAACAGGGTGGGCTTCATATGTCTTATGCGACCACAAGCGATGGTAACCTGCAGTAATACTCATGCCAGTAAAGAAAAATAGTGCAATAGTGACGGCTATTTCAGCCGCAGAGAAGCCTACAAATACTGCCCACAAAGGCACACCAATAAAGGCAATTGCACCGGTGATGACGAACACTGCAATATTTAATGGGATTAAACGAGGTTTTTTCATAGTAAAAATTCGGCGTACAACTGTACGCTGATTCTAACGCGAAAGGCCTAAAGCGCCAAGCAAAATTGTTGGTCCTAAACTTTGCTTCGTGCCCGATATGCGCCACAATACTGTTTACTAATTACTTTATTTGGCGATCTTTTTTGAACAGACAGGAACAAAAGCTCAAAACTAGGCAAAACATCATTAATGCGGCATTTGGTTTGCTGGATGACAACAAAAGCCTGTCTGCTATGAGTTTGCGCGAAGTCGCGCGTGCCGCGGGGATCGCGCCGACGAGTTTCTATCGTCATTTCAAAGATATTGATGATCTTGGGCTAACACTTGTCGATGAAGCGGGCTTGGCACTGCGTCAATTAATGCGTCAGGCACGGCGACGCATAGAGTCAGGCGGCGGTGTTATTGATACTTCGGTCAACACATTTATGGAATTTATAACAGCAAATACCAATGTGTTCCGTTTGTTATTGCGTGAACATACCGGCACTTCAGCTGCATATCGAACTGCAGTACAGCGCGAGATCCAACATTTTGTCGAAGAACTGACGGATTACATTATTGAAGTTCAGTCGGTGCAACATCAATTAGCTTATGTCCAAGCCGAGGCCATGGTGAAGCTAGTATTTAGTGCTGGCGCAGAAGCACTTGAGGTAGACTCGGCAATGCGTAAAGTTATTGGCGAGCGCGTCAAGCAGCAACTGCGCTTTATTCAACTTGGTGCGACGTCAAAGCGCTAACTACTTTTTACGTAATAACACACCCGACTCAATATGATCGGTGTAAGGGAATTGATCAAATAGTGCAAAATCATCAATTTGATGAGATTCGATGAGTTGCTCAAGGTTATCTTTCAGCGTAACTGGGTTACAACTGATGTAAATAATCGTATCGAATTGCGCGATTAATGCGAGTGTTTCACTATCTAGACCGCTCCTTGGCGGGTCAACGAGGACCGTATTGAAATCGTAGTGGGTTAAATCGATCGCACCTAAACGAGTAAAACTGCGTTCACCGCGCATAGCCTGGGTGAATTCTTCGGCAGCAAGACGCACAATTTCAACATTGTTTAATTGATTAGCGGCAATATTGTATTGCGCGGCTTCGACAGATGGCTTAGCTATTTCGGTGCCAACAACGCGATTAAAATTTTGTGCTAGCGGCAAACTAAAGTTGCCGGCACCACAGTAAAACTCAACTAAATCACCAGACGCGCTTTTTGTTGCATCCAGTGTCCATTCAATCATTTTGCAATTCACTTCGGCATTGGGTTGAGTGAAGCTATTTTCGATATGTTTAAAGACGTACTCTTTACCTTTAATTGGCAATCGTTCGATGACGAAATCATTGCCAATGATTATTTTTTGTTTGCGCGCTCGTCCGATGATGCTGACTGGCAAGTCTCTACTTAGCGTTTCACGCAATATTTCGGCTTCGTTTTGCCACTCTTCATCCAGCTGACGATGATACAGCAAACTGATAACGAGCTCGTTGGACAGCGAATTCAAATAATCAATTTGGAACAGCTTTTTGCGCAATACTGCATTATCACGCAGCAGCTTCATCAAATTGGTCATTGCCTTATTGATTGATTCGCTAGCGGGTAAAAACTGATCGACACGCTTTTTCTGCTTAGTTTCTTGGTCGAACATTATATGGTAGAGATCGTCACCATCGTGCCACACTCTAAATTCAGCACGCATCCGGTAGTGAGCGCGCGGTGAATCAAACACTTTGAGTGTAGGCCCACTGAATTCAGCGAACAGCTCTGACATATTAGCTACTTTACTGGCTAACTGCTGGTCATAAGTGGCGGGATCGAGTTGCATGTGAGTCCTCTACATAAATAAAGTCGGCATTGTAGCGGTTTGTTGCAATCAACGCAGTAATATTCAAATAACGCTAAACTATATTTATTGGCCGCCGATAAGGTGTTGAGGATAGTGAGGTATCTAACATGAATTTTGGCGAAATAAAGGCGTTCCATAACGAGCAGCCTCAGCAGCCTAAACCAAGCGCAGCATTAAATAAGCAGTTGCAAGCGGAAGGGCTAAAGCAGGCCGCTTCTTTTCAAGCGAATCAGGCTGCCAGCGTGTCGAGCGCATCAGTCAGTGTAATTAGTTCACAAACTACTGTCGGTTTAAAGATCTACAGTGGCTCGATGCAACAGAATGTTGCGGTTAATGGCGAGAGGGCGAAACAAGCTACTGAGTTCGATACAGATAAGCCAGCTACTTTATTTGATTTTGAAAAAGTGGCTGAGAATGTAATGCGCTTTGTCGGCGGGGTTATCAAAGGCGCTGCTAACTCAGGCGCAGACCAAGAACAGTTAAATTCACTGTTTGAACAAGCGCGCGAAGGTGTGGCAAAAGGCATTAAATTGGCTGAGCGAGACATTGGTGGCTTGATGAATGATGAGATAGCGGAAGGGATAAGCAATAGTCGCTCGCTACTCGATCAACAAATCGGCGAATTAGAAAACCAATTACTCGGCAAGCCAATACTTGATGCATTGACTGCTGAAGTGGCTGCCGTGCAATCGACATCTGAACAAAGTGGCGAGCTACTTATACGGACCAGAGATGGCGATGAAGTGCGCTTGACCTTTAATGATTTGCAGCAGGTCTCTGTGACTAGCCAGTCCGTTCAGACGCCACAGCCGTTAGCCGCTGATCAACAAGGCGGTAATGAAAGCGCTGATACTCCGACAACGACATTCGCACAATCACTGAATGCTAGAACGTTGCAATTGTCTGGCTACAGTGTATCAGTTACTGGCGATATTGATGATGGTGAGCTTGCGGCTATCACTGACTTAATTAGTAACGCCAACGATCTCGCTGATACCTTTTACCGTGGTGATATGGAAGCAGCTTTTGAGCAAGCATTAAAGCTAGGTTACAACGATGAAGAGTTAGTTGGCTTTGCACTACAGTTAAATCGGCTAGAGCAAACCGAAGCCGTCAAGGCGTACGGCTATGTAAAGAACTATTCTGACACCGATGAAGAAGCGAATGAGCAGACAAAAACTGTGAAACCGTTGGCCCAGTATTTGGAACGCATGTTGGCTGTTCTTGAACAATCACGACAAACGTTAGAAAGTAACGAAGACTACAACAAGATCATTAACGGTATTGTTAACGAAATGACTGATGTTCAAGTACCCGATTTGGTCCAAGCAATTAATCGCTTCCACACATTTAATCAAAAACTGTTAGATGGTTTACCGAAAACAGAAGCTGAATAAATGTAAGCAATAAAAAAGGCTGACATTTGTCAGCCTTTTTAAGTCAATTTATGTGATTAGTGCGCGACTTTTTCCTTCGCGTGACGAACTTTAAGAGTACGGTCTTGAAAAACCGAGTCATTGAGTTTATCGATCGCCTCACTCACATCTGAAGAGATGATTTCGACAAAGCCATACCCTTTGCGCTTGCCGGTGCGCTTATCTTTCATCAATCGAACAGATTGCACATTGATATAGTCCTGAAAATAGGCTCGTACTGCTTCTTCGTTGGCACGATAAGGTAAGTTGCCTACATATAATGTAGCAACCTCACCAGATGCTGAGCTATTACTAGCTTTTGAACTGTTCGAGTTGAGTTTAATCGCATTAGCAACTATTGGCGTGATCACACCAGAAAGGAAGATCGCTAATGCTAATAGCAGAGGAGAAACTTCATTTGTTGCGAGAAAGGTAAGAGAAAAATAGCCTAATACTGCTAAGACTGCTGCCACAATCATGCAGTTGAGTAGTTTTACGTTCATGTGTGTACCTTATTGTTATTATGTATGTATCGATAAAAGGCAATCCCTAGTCTACTGCAGTTAGCGTCATAAGCAATCCCCGCAGGGGTTTTGAGCCTGTATAGATTAGGATATCTACAAGAAATGACTGATTTATCGACAAATAAAGTTTAAACCGTAAAAAAAACAAAAAAACGGTTGACGTTACTTTCCTTCTCAGTAGAATGCGCACCTCGATTCGGAGGGGCTTCAAGCCAAATGAATCGGACAACGTTAAGCAGGCAAATTTAATTGCTAACTTTTTAAAAAAGATGCTTGACACCGCGAATAAACAGCGTATTATTCGCATCCCGCTTGAGGAGAGTCGCTAAGGCGCTCATCAAGCAACGCAAAGCACGAAGTGCTAAGCAATGTTCTTTAACAATTTATAACAAGACAATCTGTGTGGGCACTCGTTAAGAGTGTCACAACGACAATTTATTTTTTGCTTTTTTTTAAAAAGAGCAACGCAAGTATTCAATTGAAGAGTTTGATCATGGCTCAGATTGAACGCTGGCGGCAGGCCTAACACATGCAAGTCGAACGGTAACAGAACTAGCTTGCTAGTTGCTGACGAGTGGCGGACGGGTGAGTAATGCTTGGGAATTTGCCTTTAGGAGGGGGATAACCACTGGAAACGGTGGCTAATACCGCATAATGTCTACGGACCAAAGGGGGCTTAGGCTCCCACCTATAGAGAAGCCCAAGTGAGATTAGCTAGTTGGTGAGGTAAAGGCTCACCAAGGCGACGATCTCTAGCTGTTCTGAGAGGAAGATCAGCCACACTGGAACTGAGACACGGTCCAGACTCCTACGGGAGGCAGC
>NZ_JAUCBP010000010.1 GCF_030362855.1 Neoalteromonas arenosi | reverse complement strand
TAGTCAGCGTGTCCTGGGCAGTCTACGTGTGCGTAGTGACGTGTTGGAGTGTCATACTCAACGTGTGAAGTCGCGATCGTGATACCACGCTCACGCTCTTCTGGTGCGTTATCGATTTGATCGAATGCTTGTGCGCTACCGCCGTAAGTCTTTGCTAGTACGGTAGTGATTGCCGCAGTTAATGTCGTTTTACCGTGGTCAACGTGGCCGATTGTACCAACGTTAACGTGCGGTTTCGTACGTTCAAACTTTTCTTTTGCCATGTCTCTCTTTCCTAGCAAAGTGCTAATTAAAAAATTGTTAGAGCTTTATCATGAGATGGGGAGAAATGGTGCTGATAGGCAGATTTGAACTGCCGACCTCACCCTTACCAAGGGTGCGCTCTACCAACTGAGCTATATCAGCACGAATCTGGAGCGGGCAGCGGGAATCGAACCCGCATCATCAGCTTGGAAGGCTGAGGTAATAGCCATTATACGATGCCCGCATTCCCAAAATTCTCGATCCACCTCAGGAAAAGTGGTGGAGGGGGCAGGATTCGAACCTGCGAAGGCTGAGCCGGCAGATTTACAGTCTGCTCCCGTTGACCGCTTGGGTACCCCTCCAGAGATTGATGGTGCCGACTGCCGGAATCGAACTGGCGACCTACTGATTACAAGTCAGTTGCTCTACCAACTGAGCTAAGTCGGCACTGCATCAAGTGGCTGCGCATTCTAGTGAAAACCTTCTCTGGGTGCAATAGACTTTTTTAAAAAAATGCCCTTTTTTTCGTTCTTGGCTAAATAACCAACGATTGTGCGGTTTTTTGTACGCTTTTTAGGGGGTGATCTGCCAAGGCAAAACGCAGTAAACCTAAAATCACAATATTCGGCGTGTAAATAAAAGATTGAGGCAATGGTAGCTTATTGCTGATTGATTTAATAAGTGGCGCATCGCCACCACTTATGATCAGTGTAAAATCGGTCTGCTGTTGTTGCATCACCTGTGTGGCAACCATTAACGTCCCATACAGCTGCGCCATGCAACCAAGCGCTAAGCATTGCTCGGTATCATTGCCAAACGCCAATTGTTGATATGCCTGCGGATCTTGAAATACTCTGCGGGTGTTACCGGTGACTGCGTCTTTCGCTAATTGCAGGCCAGGGCTTATCCAGCCGCCGACGTGCTGCTTATCAATTAGAGCGTCAACGGTAAGTGCTGTGCCGGCATCTGCGACTAAACAGTCACCGTCACTAAGTAATTCGGCACCGAGTAATGCCAACCAACGATCAACGCCCATTTTACTCACTTGGGCGTAACTATTTTTAATGCCAAAAGCCTCTTCGCTGGTATTTACTTGCTCGCACAGCATGCCGTGCTGATGCAGAAAATCATGGATTCTCTGATTCTCAGGATCGTCGCGCACACTCGCAAACCACACTTTGTGGTGGTGTCCGTCGTTATTTTGAGCACCTAGCCACTGCTCAATATCTTCGTATGCACGTATAGGGGAAATCACGGCAACCGCCTCTTCAATAGCGGTCACCTCAAGCGTGACGGCTTTGAGGGTCGAATTACCGACATCGATCAACGAGCATCTATGCGCCACGCAAACTCACCTCGCCGCCGTGAATATCCCTAATGCCTGTAGCAGTTTGCAGTTGCAATGCCCCTTGCTTATTAATCCCCAAGTTCATGCCGCGAAGCGTAGTATCTTGACTTATAATCGCAACTTCACGATCAGCGAATACGTCATATTGATTCCAGCTTTCGACAATATTGACCAAACCATTGGTTTCAAAGTCCGGCATTTGCTGATGCAAGTTAGTGATTAAAGCTGCACATAAATGATTGCGGTCAATGCCGAGATCGCTTAAATCATTAAATGGCTGATCGATCTGATGAGCAACGTCGGGTAAATCGACATTTATACCAATACCTATTATACAGGTCACTTCAGAGCCAATTTGGCCCTCCACTTCCACTAAAATACCGCCGAGCTTACGCCCATGCCGATAAATATCATTCGGCCACTTAACCCCTAGCCCGTCGACGTTAAGCGAACGGAGTGCCTTAAGTACACAGTCGCCAACAAATAGCGACAGGCCACCAATCTGCTGATAACCACCTTGAAAGCGCCAACACATCGACAGGTATAAACTTGCACCAAAGGGAGATACCCACTGACGCCCGCGGCGTCCACGTCCAGCAGTTTGAGCTTCAGCCACAACAATAGCACCTTGTGACATATGTTCGATGTTGTCTTTTAAGTGCGTATTGGTGGAATGGATAACGGGAAATAAACTGACTTGTGGCTGTACAGGTAACGCTAATCTACTAATGATTGCTTTCTCGGACAGCAAGGCTAGCGGTTTGGACAGTGCATATCCTTTACCTTTAACACTGAACACATCCAGCCCCAGTTCTTGTAGTGCTGCTATATTGTTGGCAATTGCGGTGCGACTCAAGCCAAACTGTTCAGCCAATTTAGCACCTGAATGGAATTGGCCATCGGCTAGTACTTCAACGAGATTCGCGCGCAAGGTAGTGTTGTGCTTCATAATCTTACCAACCCTTGTGCCCCAACCAAGCGCACTTCATTTTGCAACTCAATACCGAATCGCTCTTTTACTGTCTGTTGAATTTGACGCGCAAAGGCTAAAAGCTCTGCACCACTCCCATGCTCGGCGTTAGTCAATACTAAAGGTTGCTTTGTATGACATTGGATACCACCTAAACGCTGTCCTTTATAGCCTGCTTGGTCAATTAACCAGGCTGCGGGGACTTTTACGTGCTGCACATTCACCGGGTAGGCAGGAATGTCCGCGTATTGTTGTTGTAAGCGCGTGTAGTGCTCGTGAGTTATTATCGGGTTTTTAAAAAAGCTTCCCGCGTTGCCGACTACCACAGGGTCAGGCAATTTGCTCTGACGAATTTCAACCACTTTGGCAAATACCGACTCTGGCGTTGGATTAGCTAACGCCTTGAGTTCACCATAGGTGGTCACAGCGGTGTAGTCTTTTGTCACACTGAAAGTTACTGCAGTGATCATCCAATGACTGGCTTGTGGCTGTTTAAAAATGCTCTCGCGATAGTCAAACAGGCATTCTTCGTTACTTAATACAAACTGTTCACCTGTGATCAAGTCGATGACATCAACGGACTGAATAAACTGACTCACTTCAAGTCCATAGGCTCCAATATTTTGGATCGGTGCTGCGCCCACTGTACCCGGGATCAGAGCTAAGTTTTCCATGCCATAGATACCGTGCTCAAGACAATACAGCAGGAATGCATGCCAGTTTTCACCGCTAGCAACGCGTACGATAAAGTCAGTGTTGGTCTCGCTGAGATCAATACCGCGCAGTTGGTTTAACCAAACCGAGCCATGAAAGTCATCAACAAAAATGCAATTACTACCCTCTCCAAGCAGCCAAAAAGGCTCTGACTGTTGACCGATAGGAATAGCATCAAGACTGTCAATATATAGCAGCGTTTGGCAATGCGCAGTAAGACCAAAGGTGTGCAGTGGTTGTAAATCGTTCAATTGTTGATCGCAGCGAATATTATCTGCTGCTAGCTTACCTAAACCGCCTAAATTAACAAGCGCTAGGCTGTTTCAGGAGAGAGAATTCCAGTCTTTTTGCGCCGATGTAGAAACGGAATTTTTAAGTATGAGCGGCGTGATTGACCCGGCGCTGCCGGTAAGTTTTTAACTCGGTTAAACACCACTCCAACAAGTGGAGCCCCCACATCCCGCAACTTCTGGATAGCTTGCACGAGTTCTGCTGTTTCGGTGTGCTCTAAATCACATACCAATATAATCGCATCGACATTGCGACCAATAACTAAACCGTCACTGTACTGCTCCAGTGGCGGCACGTCGATAACAACGCGTTCAAAAATAATACTGAGTTTGTGCAAAAACGCTTTAAAGCGAGGCTTTGACAAATACACCATTGGATCTTGTGGGATGATGCCACTGGGCATTACCGACAGTTGCGTATCAGTGATTTTATGAATACATTTGCCAGCCGGTGCTGAGTTACCTAAAAAGCTGGTCAAACCCGGTAATGACTCTTTGAGTTTATAAGCCCCACTAATCGATGGGTAGCGCAAATCAGCATCCAATACCATCGACTTTTCAAGCTTGGCAAATGACTCAGACAGGCTGGCAGCAACCAATGACTTACCGTCATTGGGCTTGACCCCAGTGACCGCAATGACACGATTTTCATCTAAGTCATTACGTACTATCAGAGCGGTTCGCAAGGTTCGAATCGATTCCGCAAAGCGCATATTGTCTCGGCTGGCTTTGAGTACAGTGGATAGCTTACGGCGGGTGCGGAAGATCCTGGGAATTTCAGTCAGTACTGGTACATCCATGCTGGCAAGTACGCTGAGCACGCGAGAGCGTTTATCACTGACGATATGAATAAACAGCCACCCCATGACACTGATGAAGCCAGCAAACACGACACTAGCAGCTAACAGCAATACAAAGTTAGGTTTCGATGGAGAGGTTGGAACACTGGCAAAATCCACCACAGAAAACTCTTCCTGACCACCCAAGTCACGCAGAATTTCGGTCTCTTGCAAGCGGGACAGGAAGATATCGTAAAGTTTCTGAGTGGATTCCACTTCACGACGCAGCTTGGCCAAGTTAACTTCATGCTGGCCCAATTCACTGTGGCGGCCTCGTGCTTCGTCGATCAATTTATTGATTTCCTCACTACGCTCCAACATGATTTGATACTCTTGTTTGAGCGAGGCCACCAGCTTTTTAATCAGGCTTTCTAGCTCTCGCGTCATGGCATCAATTTTTGAAACCTGTGCAATATAGCGAGGGTGCTTAAATTTATAGCGCTGCGAGATTTCCGCTAAGTCTTCTTCCTCGTCCAAGATCCGTTTGCGCAAGTCTTGCACCATTGAATTCTTAACGATATAGCCAACGTTTAACAAGCCCTGAACATCATCGCCAGAGGCTTCAAACTGACTGATCATGGTTTTCATTTCAGCTGCTTGTGCATCCACTTGAATGCGTTGCGACATGTAAGTGGAAATTTCACTACTGGCAAGTGAAATCTGACTGGCTAAATCGATAAGACGGTTTTCCAAGAAATAGTCTTGTAACGTCGCTTCGGATGCTTCCAGCTGTCGCTCTACTTCCTCGAACTGTTCGTTTAACCAGCGGCTAGCGTCTTGAGCACGATCTTGGCTTTTTTGCTGTTGATACTCGAAAAACACTGGACCGACAGCGTTGACTACATCAGCCGCCAGCTGCGGTGAGGTCGATTCAAAGGTGACATCGACCATATTAGTCTCGCCTAACCGGCTGTAACCAAGGCCATTTTGCAAGCGCTGCGCAGCTGCCAAACGCTTTGCTGAATCCGGTTGATTTTGATTGACCAACTCGGCGCGAAACATCAGGCCGCTTTGCTCAACAACACGTTCGGCAAACTGCCGGGAACGCATGTATTGCAAATACGTATCCAGTTTGGAATCGCCTGCCGAGGCAAAAGATGCCAACCCCTGAGGCAAAGACATTTCTGCTGATGACTCACCAAGTAACAAGGTGGTTTTGGCCGAATAGACTTTCGGCATTTGCATGACGTAATAGCCCAACAGTGTAACAATCGCTCCCGCTGTGATGATGATGCGAAACTTTTTGTTCCAGATCAGCATCAGCAAATCACCGATATCAAATAACGGTTCGTGCTGGACTTGAGAGTTGGGGCTTACGTCGTTCATCTAAAATAGGCTTTCAGGGATCTCGACAATATCGCCTGGCAAAATAGGCGTATCGGCTGTAGCTTTTATGCGTTGTTTATCAGCGCCGCGGATCACCACCCAGTTGCGGTTGGAGGCACGATCCGTTTGCCCACCGGCAACAGCGATTGCCTTCTCCATGGTCATACCCAGCTGGAACGGGAATGAACCGGGATATTTCACGGCGCCGCGAACATAGAACGGTCGAATCTCTTCAATTTGAACAACAATGCTGGGATTGACCAAGTAACCATCGAGATAGGCATCCACTAGATCGTCACTGAGCTCTTTTACCGTCTTGCCGACAACAGGAATATCACCAATCAGAGGAAAACGGACTATACCAGACGCATCGACTCGAGCTCGAATGTATAGATCTTTCTCAAGATGAACATCCATAGTGATCACATCACCAACCCCAATAGGTAATTCCTGTTGAGCGTGTGAAGGAAATAAAGCGCTACCAATCATCAGCAGCGCGCTAATCATCAGTATTCGTATTGCCAACGTAAACCTACCTCGTTCTGAGTGTAATCTAAAAAGTTGTCATTGGACGACACATCACGTCGCATGAAGTCAAAATGAATCGATTGATAGGAAGTTAAGTTGAACCCTAAAGATGCATTAAAATCAAACTGCTTGATGTCTCTTTCCAGCGATGCTGACTCTAAAGTTTTATCCAGCCAGTTCAAGCGGATGCCCCAAAACCACAACTCGTTATACACATACTGCCAGTCTACCCCATGGATAACGTCGACACTGTCAGAGGCGAACTCAACCTCAGATACATTTGACACGCGGCGTGAGGACAAGGTCAATAAGGACAAATCACTCGGTTTATATTGATAGCGAAAATCCCACGAAAAACCGCTGTTGTCACTGCCGTCTTCTGCATCACGTTTAAAACCACCAATGAGCACTTGCGCTGAAGACTTACCACTGATTATCCAATCGATACCGATAAGGCCGCGCGTTAGCTCACTATCGATGCGGTCCGGTGCGACATAATCATCTTCGCGCATCAAAACCCGAACCAGAAAACGCGTGGCGCCACTCAATGCATAACGCGCTTGGGCTTCGACGCCAACCTGCGAGATATCAAATAGACGCGCATAATCGTTGACGTCGTCATACTCATCGTCTTGCCAGCTCAAACGCACGCTAAACGCATTGCGGCTAGGCTCTCGGCCATATACAAATAATGCACTGGCGTGGTTACGAGTCAGGGTATCTACGCTTAGCACTTCATCTCGAAAACGCGTTATGCCCTCGCCATAGCGTTGCTTCTCTTGTTCGTGACCAGCTTGCACGTCTAGGGTAAAGGCTTCATGCACAAAGGTGCGTGACATCACGCGGAGGTTATACGAGTAGAAGTCTTGATTGTCATCAAATGCGAACTGGTCTTCTTGTAAGCGGAACTGCTCGTATTCAGCACCGTAGTCGAATTGCCACCAAGTCGACTCTTGTACAGTGACTAAGGCACCTTCAGCGTTGATGATAAAACCAGTGGCGTCAGTGTCACCTGCTATTAGAGGGTTGATTGAGTCATTGTGTGCGATAGCTGCGGATAGCTTTAATGGCGACACATCTTTGTCGATATTTTCAGTCTGCGCAAAAGCCAGACCGCTACACACTAAACTGCAACAGACGCCCAATATTAACCGCATATTGTGTATTTCTCCCCTAATTCAGCTGCAAACAGTGGCCCAAGGCCACTTTGCTGTATTGACAATATCGGCCAAATGTCTGAATTCTACAGTTAAAGTTTGGGCGGAAAGTACGCCCAGCAGTGGCGTTAAGAGCTCGCTGCAGATTCTTGTTCTGCTAACTCTTGTGCCTCGACAGCGGCAATTCGCTGTTTGATATCCGTATCGGGTGAATAAGCAAGTGGTGCTGATGCCAGCAGCGCTATTGCTTTGTCTTCCTCGCGATTTACCAACGCGAAGTTTATTTGATCAAGCAGCATGACCACTTCTGCAAAGTCCATCATAGTCTCATTAGCCGCCATAATCCGCGGGTGTTCAGTGCCAGTTTCCCCGTCACCGATCAATAACTCTTCATACAATTTTTCACCCGGACGTAGGCCAGTGTATACAATTTTCATATCGCCCTTTTCATCACCAGTAGGCGATAAGCTGTACCCCATCAAATGGGCCATTTTGTGCGCCAAATCAGCAATTTTTACTGGTTCGCCCATATCCAGTACAAACACTTCGCCATTCTTACCCATAGTCCCGGCTTGAATCACCAACTGAGCAGCTTCTGGGATAGTCATAAAGTAGCGAATGATATCAGGGTGTGTGACAGTGATTGGCCCACCTTTGCGGATTTGTTCTTTAAACAACGGTACTACCGAACCAGAGCTTCCTAGCACATTACCAAAGCGCACTATCGCAAACTCTGTTTCGCTGTGAAGTGCGGAAATACCTTGCACAAATAGTTCAGCAAAGCGTTTGGTAGCACCCATTATGTTGGTTGGTCTAACCGCTTTGTCAGTAGAGATAAGTACGAACTTTTCTACTTCGTATTCCGCGGCAATTAACGCGACATTTGCTGTGCCAAATACGTTATTACGGATCCCTGCCGTGACGTTAGCTTCAACCATCGGTACGTGCTTATAGGCAGCCGCGTGATAAATTGTTTGGATCTTGTGCTGCTCAATCACATTGCGCAGCGTTTCTGAGTCTTGGATTGTGGCCAGAACGGTGACGAGTGGAATATCGGGATATTGGCGCGCCAACTCATTTTCAATCTGATAAAGATTGTACTCCGCCAATTCAAACAACACGAGCTTGGCGGGCTTGCTCTTGACGATCTGTCGACACAGCTCGCTGCCGATCGATCCGCCGGCACCGGTGACCATCACAATCTTTTGATGAATGTTGCTGTTCAGCAGATGGGGGATGGGTGGCACTGGGTCGCGCCCCAGTAGATCTTCAATCTTAACTTCTTGTAGCTCATCAATCTGCTGTTTTCCACTGGCAATATCTTTAAAGTTTGGCACCGACAGCAGCTCTAACGCGAGAGGCTCAAGCTCGCGGATCAATTCTTTGCGACGACCACGCGAGGTATTGTTTACCGCGAGTAGCATTTTCTGTACGCCGTACTTTGCCTTCAACTCCTCAACATCGTCGCGGCGAATAACGGGGATACCCAATACTTGTTTACCGTGATAAATGCGCTTGTCATCGACAAAGGCTACCGGCATTAAGGAGCGACCTGCACGAAGCGCGGTGGCTAGCGCACGCCCTGACTCGCCGGCACCATAAATAAAGCACTTTTCGCGTAGCTTGTCGTTTTGTGCCTGCGAGGTAGCCTGAATAAGTAATCGTGGCGAGGCAACTAATGCCGTAGCGCCAAAGAAATACAGCATCAATACTGACATCGGCAAGAAGATATCGAGGACATACTCGGCCGATAGTAAATATACCGATGATAAAAGTATCGCCAGTGCAATGATATACACCGCTTTAATATCGATATAGCGGATCATCTGCCGGTAGTGACCAAGTATCAGCAAAAAACCTTGCGTGAAGAATAAGTTAGCAATCACTACGCCCCAATCGGTGAGACTAAAATGCCATGCTTCGATGCCCAAACGCATCCAATATGAACACAACAAGGCAAAGGTGATCGCAAACGTATCCCAGATTACTTCTATGGTGAATTTAACGCTGGGTGGCAGCTTAAAAATCTGGTTTAACGAGAAGTTTTGCATAGTCTAGACTGCTTGCTCCATAACCGCGATGAGCACTTTACAGGTTTTATCAATTTCGGCTTGTGTCAAGGTTGGGTGAACTAAGAACATCAAGGATGTTTCACCTAACTCATGGGCAACCGGCGAAGGTTGCTCGGGACGCAAACCAGAGGTTTCAAAGGCTTTTTCTAAGTAAACCTCTGAACAACTGCCTGAAAAACAAGGCACGCCGGCATCGACGACTGCTTGCATAATGCGGTCGCGATCCCAGCCCTTACGCAACTGCTTAGGCTCAACAAAGGCATAACACTTGTAGTATGCGTGTTGAATATCTTCTGGCACTTCAGGCACACGAAGACCTTTTAATCCTTTTGCCGTATTCAGGATCTGCTCTGCGTATTGGGTACGTGTAGCTATCCAATCTGGCATTTTTTGCAATTGGCAGCGCCCAATGGCCGACTGCATTTCTGTCATGCGCCAATTGGTACCAAAGGATTCATGTAACCAACGGAACCCCGGTGGATGGGACTTTTCATACACTGCTTGCCAAGATTTACCATGGTCTTTATAGGACCACATTACATTCCAAAATTTGGTGTTATTAGTGGTGACCATGCCACCTTCGCCACCAGTAGTCATGATTTTGTCCTGACAAAATGACCAAGCAGCAATATCGCCAAGGCCACCAACAGGCTTGCCTTTATAACGAGCGCCGTGGGCTTGTGCACAGTCCTCGATAACATAACAACCGTGTTGTTTAGCTAGCGAGTTAATCGCGTCCATGTCACACGGCCAGCCCGCCAAGTGCACACATACAATGGCTTTAGTCTTCGCAGTGATTTTTGCTGCAATAGTGTCAGCGGTGACGTTTTGTGAATCAGCGCACACATCGGCAAACACCGGCGTTAAACCCGCTAACACGATTGATGAGACTGACGCTAAAAAGGTGCGCGACGTTACGATCACTTCGCTGCCTTTTGGCAGATTTAATGCGACCCAGGCCAAATCGAGTGCAACACTACCGTTAGCTACTGCGATCGCATGTTTTACCTCATGGGCGCTAGCGAATTCACGCTCAAACTCCCGACCGACCTGCCCTGTCCAGTAATTCACGCGATTACTGTCAAGTACCGCCATCACTGCGTCTTTTTCGTCTTGGGCTACCGCTGGCCACGGTGAAAACGGACCGCCTAACATCGTTTCTTACCTCTCATTTTTGTTGCAACGCGCGCGCTGGGTTACCGGCTACTCGCGCCTGGTCTGGAATGTCACGAATAACCGTCGAACCTGCGCCAACCGTGACTTCGCTACCAATAGTTATCTGTTGTATCACACAACTGCCGATTCCGATAAATGTTTTCTGTTTTACACGTACTGCGCCAGCTAGGCGAACGCCAGGGGCGATGTGGACAAAGTCACCGATGTCACCATCGTGATCAATTGAACATGCCGTATTGAGAATGCTTCCTTGGCCGATTCGACTGAAAGCATTAACTACCGCATTAGCCAGGACTAAAGTTCCTGCACCAATACTGACATTCCCGCCAATAACAGCGCTTGGATGGACAAGGGTTGTCAGCGTGCATCCAAGAGCCAGTAATTGTGCTTGTAACTTTGCCCGCACTGCGTTGTTGCCAATAGCGACAAACCAGTGCGTGTGTGCGTCATTTAATTCGGTGATCTGTGACGATGTACCTACTACCGGCCAGTGTTCGCAAGCCTGTGTGGCTGGATAATTGTCATCAAGCATACCGATATCTTTATAGCCCAGTTGCTCTGCACAATCTGCAACTACTTTCGCATGCCCACCAGCGCCAACAATGCGCAGTTTAGGCTTAGTTGTTGCCATTAAACTTCTCCATTGTGGCTTGGTTATCTTGGCTGATATCCGCTCGTACTAAGACTTTCTTGACGGTCAAAAATAGAATTTTCACATCCAACCAGAATGACTGATTGTTTACATACCACACGTCGTATTCAAACTTTTGCTGCCATGAGATCGCATTACGACCATTGACCTGAGCCCAGCCCGTAATCCCCGGCCTTACCTCATGACGACGTGCCTGCTCGTCTGAATACAATGGCAAATACTCCACCAATAATGGCCGCGGGCCTACTAAGCTCATATCGCCTTTTAACACGTTCCAAAGACCCGGTAGCTCATCTAAGCTTGTTGAGCGCAGTAAACGCCCAAAAGCGGGTAAACGCTCAGCATCGGGCAGCAATTCACCTTGCTGATCGCGTGCATCGGTCATACTGCGAAATTTGTACATGCGAAATATTTTTCCGTCTTTCCCCGGTCGCTGTTGACTAAACAGCACCGGTCGACCTAGTTTTATAGCGACCAATAATGCAACGATCAGTATTACTGGCGCTGCAACCAACAACACGATAAACGCCACTAAAAAATCAAACATTCTTTTCATTTATTCTACTAATCCATCTAACATTTGTTGATTCACTTTATGCACATCGTAAACCGCGATAGCACGCTCCCTTGCCGCTTGCCCATGCTGTGCGATTTTTTCTGGTGCTTTAATATAGCGCTCTATTGCGGCAACCAACGTCGGAATATCAGCGACATCTATCAATTGACCACTGACCCCATCTTCAATGGTTTCTTTGCAGCCAGGAGCATTGGTCGTGATGATCGCGCGGCCAACAGCCATTGCTTCTAATACCGTGCGCGGAGTGCCCTCCCGATAGGAAGGCAACACATACACATGACAGTTCTGAATCACTTCGCGAACATCTGCTAAGCGCCCATGGAAGGTAATTGCGCCGCTGGCAATCCATTCATCGAGTTGGCTTTGCTGGATTGCATTAGGGTTTGAATCCAGCCAACCAACCAAATGAAAATGCGCATGCGGATAGCGCTGTTTTATCTGTTGAGCAGCCTGCGCATACTCAACAACCCCCTTGTCTTTAATAATGCGTCCTATCATCAAAAAGTGAAATGGGGGGAAATCATTGAGCGGTTGTTGACTAAACTGCTCGATATCAATTCCGGAACCATTCACAAGACGGGTTTTAGCTCGGTCGACCAGACGGTTATCAACAAACAAGTCACGATCATCTGGGTTTTGAAAGAAGGCAATATTCACACCATTTAAGGCAACTTCATATAGCGCGTGAGCTATTTTGCTCACCACTTTTTGACGCAGTGAGTCGGCCTGCATAAAGGTATAGCCCAAACCCGTTATCAGAGCACCGATTCTAGAGACCCTAGCCATCCGCGCGGCAATACTACCGTAGACAACTGGCTTAATTGTATACGCCAAGGTATGACTGGGCCGCAATTGGCGGATAAGCCTGTAAACACTGTGCACCGTCGCTAAATCCTTAAACGGATTTAATCCCGTGCGTACCAACGTAATATCGTGGGTCGTGATACCGTGGGCATTTAACTCTGCGTTAATCTCAGGCGTTAAATCAGGTGCACAGGCATGCACTTCAAAACCCGCTGCAATTGCATCTTGCATCAAGGCCAAACGAAAGTTGATCAGTGATTCCGCAAAGCTTGAAATCATCAATAGGCGTTTAGTTGCCATGCTTAAGGCGCCTCCGATGCCGCCACACAATCCATTCACGCCGCAGCCCCTTGATCGCAGCCCAGACCATTGCCAACGGGACACACAGCTTATAGCGCCATTTCAATGTAGGATGCAAAATCAAGCCCGCTAGCGACTTTAATTGTCCTAGACTCATCTTAAAGGTAAAGCTACTTAAAGAGCCCTCATCACTTAAAAAGGCGTGTTTAAACATAAAAGCATTGGGCTGTTGTAAAACAATGCCGCCGTGGTGCAATACAATGCGCCGCCAACAATCCACATCTTCAGAATAACGCAGCGTATCTGAAAATGGGTGAGCGTTGGCTATCTCGCGTCGCACCATAACCGTCGGTGTACTGTAGGCATTGCCAAACATGGCCCGCCATGGCGAATAAGGGATAGCCTGATATTCAGGTGCAGGTGATTGACGGCGCTGTTCAAGAGAAGCAAGGTCAATTTGCTCGCAGGCGCAGCCGCTTATTACCGCGCTACTTGCGCGCATTGCAGCTAGCTGTGAGTCGAGCTTATTCAGTGCCCACGCATCGTCGCTATCAAGAAATGCAATATACTCACCCATGGCGTATTCGATGGCTGTTTTACGTGCTTTTGCGGCGCCACCATTTTGTTCACAATGCACCACCGTTAATCGCGGCCAAGCCTTTTTCGCAGCATACTCATCCAGCGCTTGCGCGTGCTGCTGTGCTGAGCAGTCGTCGACAATGATCATCTCAATATCTTCGCGCTGCGCATAATCTGCCAGCGACACAAACAGTCGTTCTAAGCAATCGCTGGCATTGTAGTAGGGTACTACAATACTGATGGTTATCGATTGCACGGGTTGGTTACTCAAAGGGTTATCCTGCAAAATATCGAGAGTTAAATAATGCCAGTAATGCTACGCCCGAGAAGGCTAAAAGGTAATACCCTAATTTACTACTACGCATCGGATACTTGTAAAACTGGGAGTGCACCAATATTGCTGGAATATAAAACCAAGATAAGGCTGCAAAACGGTCATTAGAGGCAGTGAAGCTGAGCAATTGGAATGCACAATTGACGATCAGATAAAACTTCACTAACCACAAATCAATCCCCGTTCGACGTTCAAAGTACAATACAAACAACACTGGCACAATCGAAAACACCGTGAAATCCAGACGAAAGCCCGTCTGATAATTCATTAATTCGCGCACTTCTGCGACTTTGTCAGTGTCGAGATAATATTGGTAGCGCGAGCTGTCATCGAAAAAGCCTGATAAGAACCCAAGCGCACTTTCGTTAATGCCCGCGGCGCTAATAAAAACCACGACCACCCAAATCATCAAAATTTTGGGAATAGTTAAAATCCGTTCGGCAAAATGCAATGCAAACAGCGCGGGTAATAGCACCAATACCGACATATGAAACAATGCGGCAAAACCAATCACAAATAGCGTACGGAACAAGTAGCGGGTATAGCCGTAATTGATAATGGCGTAAAACGCCATACTCATGGCCACCGCTTGGCGCATACCACTGGCGAAGTAACTCAAGAAAAAAGGAAACGTAATATAGGCCACAAACATGTAACCCCAGCCATTGCCGTATAACCGCTTTAATCCAGCAATAAAGGGCACCATACCTAGCACAAAAATCCAGGTCAGATAGCCGCGATGCCCTATGCCTGCATTAGCACTGAGCCACGACAACAAAGTAAAACCCAACTCTTTGCCACTTTCGATCACTGCAATGGCAAAGTCTTGGCCGATCATGCGGTCATAACTGCGCAAATACCGGAACGTGTCACCGTGAATATCGCGACCAATGTACATAATTGCCACTTGCAAAACGAGGCAGAATAGCAGGGCTTGAAAGAAGCGGTGCTGCTGAGCTCTGGTCACTATCTTCTCATCGAAAAACGTTGCCGCAACGATAGTAAAAAAAGTGAGATAGGCCAGATGAAAAAGCATATTGCTTAACCTGCGCTGCGCATCTCAGTGCATTTAGGAGGTAATTGAGCATTCTTACGGCCCAGTTGATAACCTCGCCAGAAAGCCCCAATAACGCCGAAAGATTTATCCGACCACGCGTAGGCCAGCACCAACCTGAATAAGAAACCTAACGCGATAAATCGTTGTAAAGGATTGAGATAGCGGCGCATAACGATTGCCCGGTTGTGAGACAAGCCCCAGATGTACTTCGGGACATCATTCACAACGCGGCAACCGCCGTCATCTGCTGCAAGGTGTAACAAGCGCGCGTTGGCTTTAAAATAAAAGCGTTTGCCGGTCACTTGTTTGACACGCAACGAGAGTTCACTCTCCTCGTACAAAGCGGCCCCTAGGGTCAAGTGTTCATCCACACCTCCGGCTTGCTCAAGCAGTGCGCGGCGCGCACTAAAATTACCACCGGGCACGTGATCGACCCATTGGTCTTGTTGACTGGCGAAGCCTCGGTATGGCGTGCAACTCCAACGCGAGAACACGCCAACCTTAGGACCATCATCGAGGCCGCGATGGGCTTCATCAATACCGCCGGCAACCATGCCGATAGAGGGATCGCTATAACAAGCCACGTGCTCACTGATCAGCGAGCTCTCACTGCGGATGTCATCGTCAATGTAGATCACAATCTCGGCTTCACTGTGCTGCCAACCATAATTACGCGCTTGCGGTAGACCTTTAAAATCGACATTGTAATATTTGAGACGCTCGGGATTTTGGTCAATCAGCATTTGCATCTCTGGCGTTGGTGCCGGCGATTGATCAACGACCACAATATCGAAGTTTGGATAATCTTGCGCCAACAAGTCCTGTACTGACAGAAGTAAATACTTGTCTCGATTAAGCGTTGGAATAATGACACTGACGCTTGGTTGTTGCTCAAGAGTTGCCAAAATATTGCTCCAATATTTGATTGACGCGATCACCGTAGTGTCGCCATGTTGTGGACTGCTCGACGCGTTGTCGCGCCAACTCACTTTGCTGCTTTACCTTTTCTGGATGATCAATTAAGTCACCCAAACGGGCTGATAGCGCCACGACATCATCGCGATCGATAAGAAATCCGCCGTTTTGCTCGTCAATGGCGTCGACGATACCGCCTTGTCGCGTGCCAATTGCCAAGGTCCCTGAGGCTTGTGCTTCTAAAAATACTAAGCCGAACCCTTCAACTTGTTTGGCACCCGCTTCCTCTCGCGTACACATTACAAAGGCATCAACACAGGCATACAGATCGGCTAAATCCGCTTCGTCAACAAAACCCAAAAATATAACCTGTGGCATAATGCCATAGTCTTCTGCCATTACTGTTAAGTTTGCTAAGTGTTCGCCACGACCAGCGATCACATAACGCATTTTCTCACGCGTCTCGATGGGCAAATCGCGAATTGCCGCCAGTACGATATCATGTCCTTTGTAGGCTTGGATCCGCGATGTGGTGAGTGCGATAAAGCTATCTTGAGGAAATCCTAAACGCTCACGGATGCGCGCTACCTCTTTATTACTTCGCGGTGTAAAGCGCTGTTCATCGACCCCAAGGGTTGCCACAGCCACCGGAGTATCGGTTTGCGCCTTGACCAAGTTACCGGTGTAATGACTATTCGCTATTACAATTTTAGCGCGCTTAAACACGTATTTACGCGCCCAGCTTAGCAATCGGTTTTTAAGAGTAGGTTGTCCATGCATGATATCATTGCCGTGAGCTAAAACAGCGATGTAACGACATCCGGCTAGCCATGCGATTAGCGCTTCTGGGTACCATACACCCGTTATGACTATGTCATCGCGGTGATACTTACGCAGACGTTTGAACAACTGCCAATCCGCTCTAAAGCGTTTGGATGCCACGCGATACTCAGGTGTTTTCGGAGCTTGAAACGCAACTTGTTCAGCACTGGTCTGGCGGCTGACAACTTCAACCGGGTGTTTGCGCAGGAGTAAATCATCAACAATTGCTGCACACAGCCGCGATATCCCACCTTCAAGAGGTGGGTAATCAAAACTGACCATACAAACGCGCTGCTTCATCGACCGACGTGCTCAAGCTGTTGATCGAATACTTTGGCGAAAGCTGCCACTTGAGAGCTCGCTAAGTACAACTGACAGTAGTTTTTATTCACGCGCTGGTTGGGTCGCTCAAGAATTTTGAGCAGTTCTGTCGTATCTTCAATCAAGTCGCCGCCCAAAAAGACGCCTAGTCCGGCTTTGGTTAATTCCAGTCGCGCCTCACTAATCAGCGGCACATCGGCAATGACGGTTTTTTGCAGTGCGATATAATCAACCAACTTGGCAAAGTTAGTCCACCAAAGACTATTACCCGGAATTAACAAACACGCTTGAGCAGCAGCTATTTCTTCGTACAACTGCGCTTGTGGAATATGGTCAATAAATTCACAGTGCAGTTTTAAATAGTCACAGCAAGCGCTATTGAGGAGTCGCTCAACACGGTGTTGGTTGACCTCGCGCCGGCCAATCACTTTTAACTTTAAGCGTCCATCGAGTTGTAAGCCTGCTTGGTCGAGCGCGCGGAACACGTGATTACTGTCGTATTCATCGAGAAACTCACCAACAAATAACACCGTGATATCTGTTGTACTCCGCTCAGCTAACTTGGCATGCGCGGCTTCAATATAAGCATCGTCAGCCCCTGTGGGAATGAATGTAAAACGATTACTCGACAATTGATACAAATCACTAAAGATATATTCATAGCTGCGCGCTAAACCCACGACGTGATCGGCCTTGCGCATCGCAGCTTTAACGATGCGTTTTTCTTCCGCCTGCACTTTTGCGCCGGGTTGTGAAAAACGCTCAGAATATCCTAGTGGATCGCGATAATCAGCGACCCATTTAACCCCCAGCTCACTTTGTAATGCCATCCCCAAGCGCAACGTCGTATAGGGCGCGGTGGTCGTGTATACCACATCAATATTGTGGGTTTGAATTACGCTTGTCGCTTTAGCAAGTGCGTGCTTGTACCAAGTCCAATAACGATCGGGACGATTAGCCATCCACAGTTTAAGCCGCTGTACAAGCCCGCGCTTGTGACTACTACCCATAGGATTAGGGCTGCTAGGCGCATTGCCTTGAGCGGAATCGTCAGCGGCCTTGCGCTTTAGCGCAGCGAACGTGCGATCTTCGCCACCCAATTTCATTTTCAAGCCACGCAGCGTTGGTTCAGTATACTTGGCGGTGTGGATCACCACACCTTCCGGCAACTGCTTGAGCAGCGAGTCGTCTTCGTTGTACAGGTAGTTGGTATCAACAGTTAACACGTGGACTTGATAGCCCAGTTTCGGCAAGTAACGCGCTAGTTTATACACGCGGAACATGGCTGCATGCGTTTGCGGCGCAAAATAAGGCGTGACTAACAAGACTTTCTTTATCTTCATTACGAATGAGCCTCTATTAACTGCTGATAGGCTTGAACATTATGCGCTAACTGCGCATCGACCGAAAATTTCTCCGCATGAGCACGGCCAGCACGTCCATATTGGCGCCGTAATGATTCATCCGTTAACAAGCTCGTTAAGGCAGTTACAATTGTGTCGGGTTCTGACGGGTCAATCAATAAGCCATCGCGTTTATCTGTCATTATTTCTGGCCCGCACGATAATTGGGTGTATACGGTTGGCACGGCAAGCGCCATTGCCTCAACCGGACCAAGACCGAAACTCTCGGAGAAGGAAGGAAATATCGCAGCATCAGCACTGACCAAATGCTGTTGCAATTCACTTTTATCAATATGTCCAGTGAAGGTGATGTGCGCGTCAGGCCCAGCCAACTCCACAATCAAGTCTTTGGCTGAGCGGCCATCGGCGATAGTATCTTTACCGATTAGCACCAAGTGGATGTCAGGGAGCTGTCGATGCAATTGACGCCACGCTTTAGCCAGCGAGAACACGCCTTTTTTAGCCATTAAAGACCCCGTAAAGACGACTTTGCGCGCAGCGCCATAGTCGTGCTTGCATCGCTCCGCGGCAGGCCAAGCAATACCGTTGTAAATCACTTGGTAAGGTTTTTCGAGGGCGAACGCTTTACAAGTCTCTTGCGCAGCGTAGTCGCTCACTGATAACCAACAATCACTATTAGCTAAGGTACTGAGCTCTAGGCGCTTAATCAATTTGTTCGCCGGTTGCCCCAGCTCTTGGTTAAAGTAAGTCACAGTGCCGTGTAAGCGCGTAACCCTCGGAATCGGCAAGCGCCCCCAAAATGCCGCGCCTCCCTCAAAGTCAGGCACTTCTATAATATCCAATTCACCGGCTTTTGCTAAAGCCTTTACGCGTTCATATAGACGCCGGCGGTCAGACCAAAGGCCAATTAAGCCTCCCCGTGCGGGTAGTCGCTCAACCAACACCCCATTTTGTTCAGCAACCTCAGTTGACAATAGCCCAGCGTAAACACCAATGACATGTACATGATGCCCGGCCTGCACCAAATGCTCAGCTAATTCGCGCGTAAACGTGCCAATACCACCACAGGTTACCGGCGGATACTCATTGCAGATAAATCCAATCTTCATACTGCCACCTGTAAAATCCGGCGTAACTGCCCCCGATAACAGGCCGCTAGCAAAACTACGTAAATACCAACGATCAAGCTACCGTGATAGAGAATAGCTAACCATAGATACTCGGTAGTAAACGCAAGCCACTGACTCAGCAAATAGCTCAAGGCAATAGTCAACCCAGTGATCATCATTGGCAATACCAGTTGCTGACAGGTGTCGATAAAGCGAATATTAGCGCTGTGGTGAGCGAACCATACGGCACCGATGGTTAAACCTATGCCCATGATCAGACTATAGGCTACCGCTACGCCAATGGCGCCATATTGTACCCCAACAGCAAAAGACAACGACAAAGCGATAGACGCGCCGATACCCCAGCGCAGCATATTCCCGGCTTTACCCGCTGCGGTGAACAACCAGCCCATAGTGTTGTGAATCGGTTGGGTGAGACACGCTAAACTCAAGACCTGTAATAACGGTACTACGTCGGCCCACTGCTCGCCATAGAGCAGGGCGATGGGATCCTGTGGGAACAATAAGAAGTAGATCGCAATGGGTGCACAAATAATAAACAGAAATCGCAGCGTGTGCGCATATTGTTTTTGCAGCTGATCAGGTTGCTCTTGTAATCGCGATAGAATCGATACCAGCAAGCCACTTAACGCACCCGTTGTCAGCATACTGGGTAAGGTCATCAAAAAATAAGCACGGGTATAATAGGCGAGCGATTCGGCGTCAATGTATGCGCCAATCAGCACGTTATCGAGATTACGCGCAAAATAGTTAACTGCGCCAAACGCAATTAATGAACTGCCGAACAAGGTTAGGTTTTTCATATCGACTTGACGCGAGAACCATCCTGCAGGGCATCTGGCAACAACAGTTACCAGCACACCTTGGATTAATACCTTCGATACAGCTTGTACCACCAGTGCCCAAACACCGGCTCCTTGAAAAGCCGAGACAACCGCAATACTCCCTGCCGCGAGCGTAGCGAAAATGTCAATTAAGGCAATCGCCTTAAAGCGCTGCTGCCGTTTGAGCCACATAATACTGGGGGTTGAAACACCGGCGAGGAAGAAGTTAACGCCCAAAATAGCCAGTACCCAGGTGATTTCTGGGTAACCGTAAAAGGCTGCGACGAAGGGTGAAACAACAACCGCTAACACGGTCATTAGCAGCCCTAATCCACCATTTAACCAACGCAAATTGGCGATTTCAGCATTAGAGATATTCTGCCGCTGGATGATTGACCACACCATGCCACCGTCTGCGAAGATAACGAAGAAGGCCGAGACCGTCATCGCCATCGCAAAAATACCAAAATCTTCCGGGGCAACGATACGCGCCAAAATCGCCGTGAATATCAAAGACGTGGCATAACTCGCAACTTGATTAAATACAGACCATGACGCGTTCTTGTTGGTCGTTTTTTGGTTGTTTGTTGATTCAGTCATGAGTTGTCAGTGATTACCTAACCAAGGTTCGTTTTAGCGCCTTGCGCAATTGTTGATTACTGGGCACTTCAACTACGCGATTCAACCCATAAGCCAGAAGAGTTACTAAACCAACGGCTATAGTGACAGCTGCAACTGAAGGCATAAATTCACTCAGCCTGTATAAAATTGCGTAACCGACATTTTGGTGGATTAAGTATAGCGAATAAGAAATCGCGCCGAGCCACACTAACACACGACTGTTCATAAAGGGCACGTACCCCTTGAACGTGGCCCAGAATACAGCCATTAAAACTAGATAAATGGCTGTAACCAACACCGTGCTGGCGGTTAAAGTAAGGGCTGCGGCAAATAGCATTGCAAGGCCCGCAAGCAGTTTACTGCGCCCTTTTTGCCAGTCTTGCAGTGCAACGCCAAACAAAAAGAACTGTCCATAGCCATCCAGCGTTACCAATTGTGCCCAACGGGGCACCTCACTTACATACCCTAACCCCATATTGGCGATAACTATAAGCATGAGAAGCGGTGTGGCCCAGTATCTTTGTCCGACAATTAAGAGTAAGAACATATAGGCGTAAAAAGTCAGCTCTAGTGTCAATGTCCAGTACACCCCATCGACGTGGGGAACAGCAAAGTATTCATGGAACATGGCGAGATTTTTAAACGCCGTAGCGACGCTCACCGTACGATCGGGTAACCCAAGTAACAGTGTAACTGCGAAGGTAACAGCTATCGCGACCCAATACACAGGATACAGTCGACTAAATCGAGAGATAACGAATTCAATGGGTGTTTGGATGCGATCCAACGTCCAATAAATGACGAAACCGCTGATCATAAAGAACAGTTGCACGCCATACTGGCCAAAGTAAGACCAATATACAGGAAGCCCTTGATGGCCATAGAGTTCGTGATAGCGATAGACCAAATGATAAACCACCACTGCCATTGCGGCGATGCCTCGCAGGGCGTCTAACTCTAGCATCCGGTGTTGTGACATACTCTACAACTTATTATTGTTATTCTTTTTCAAAGGGAAGCAGATCGCAAAATTTGTAGCAGTTGTTGGGACAACTGCAGTTCATCGTCGAAAATACCTCATCTACCGCTGTTGATACTACTGCAATTTATCGTTTTTGCATAACCAAAGTTATCTACCCATACCTAAGATTCGTTGCTTTTTTGCGCGATCTTGCGTAACGTACATTTGTTAACATTTTTTAACAATTTCTGAACTTTATGCGTTGTAGAGCGTCCAAAGTAAAGATTTAATCTGCACGGATGCTACAAAAGTAAGTTGGTGAGAAGTATGCGTAAGACAACTATGGCAATCTCTGTGTTAGCAACATTATGTTGTACACAATCAGTGTTTGCACTACCGCCACAGGAGTCTGTTGAACCTGTCCCTGCAGCCGAACAGCACAATGACAGGAAAGTCTTAAAAGCGTCTTTTATCCAACGACAGATGGAAAATAACGCCAGTATCGGTCGCGCAATTAAATCGATTGCCAGTCACTATCCTCAGCAGGTCACAACCATTGTTGAAGTGGCACTTGACACTTACCCCGAAAAATATAAAGAAATTATTTACGCTGCGATTTCAGCCCAACCGACGGCGACAGAAGAGATAGTTCGTATTGCTATCGAGAAGAACGTCAGCGATTGCCCGAACATTGTGGAACTCGCTATTCTGGCAGAGCCTAGCTACGTCAACTTCGTCGTAACTGCAGCGGCCAATACGACGCCAGAAGAGCTTGAGGAGATTGTCCGTGTTGCGGTTATCACCGAACCTGATTCTGCTGATCGCATTGTCCAAACACTTGTCCAAGATCACCCTAATGACATGGTCGACATTCTTACCACGGCAATTTCTGCTGTTCCGTTTGTTGGTGAATATATTGTTGATGGGCTACTGGCAATGTTTCCAGAAAAGGCAGATACCGTGGTAGAGCATGCCGTACGTGAATCCGTTCAGCAGCGCGAACATATCATCCGCATCATTGAAACCGCTGAAAATCGCGGCATGGAAATTGATGCATTGAAAAACTCGGCGCTAGCCGGTGGTGCAACAGAACAAGAGATCGCCCAAGCTATCGACAAAAACTAAACACGGCTTGTCACATCCATTGGAGCGTGAGCTCACGGATAAAAAAACCCGGCGATTGCCGGGTTTTTTATGATTGGAGTAATGTCTTACTCTTCAGTTGCTTCTTCTACTTCTTCTACGTCTTCAACAACTGGGCGGTCTACAAGTTCAACGTAAGCCATAGGCGCACTGTCACCAGTACGAAGACCACATTTTAAAATGCGGATATAGCCACCTGGACGCGCTTCATAGCGAGGACCAAGTTCGTTAAACAATTTACCGACAACTTCTTTATCACCCGTGCGAGCCATTGCCAAACGGCGGTTCGCAACACTGTCTTGCTTAGCAAGTGTGATTAGAGGCTCGATAACGCGACGCAATTCTTTCGCTTTAGGCAACGTCGTTTTAATCACTTCGTGCTTAACCAATGAGCTAGCCATGTTTTTGAACATAGCTTGGCGATGGCTGCTGTTGCGATTCAACTGACGACCACTTTTACGATGGCGCATAGTTTTATCCTTCTCTTACACTCAGTACGCTAAGTACTGATTAATCTCTTTCGGCGATGCTCTCTGGCGGCCAATTCTCTAGGCGCATGCCTAGTGAAAGTCCACGAGATGCAAGCACATCTTTAATCTCAGTAAGCGATTTTTTACCTAAGTTAGGAGTCTTCAACAACTCAACTTCGGTACGCTGTACTAAGTCACCAATGTATTGAATAGCTTCTGCTTTCAAACAGTTTGCTGAACGTACAGTTAGCTCAAGGTCATCAACTGGACGAAGTAGAATCGGATCGAATTCCGGCTTCTCTTCTTTCGCTACTGGCTCTGACATATCGCGTAGTTCAACGAACGCATCTAACTGTTCAGCTAGAATAGTTGCAGAACGACGGATAGCTTCTTCAGGATCCAAAGTACCGTTAGTTTCCATATCGATGATTAGCTTGTCTAAGTCAGTACGCTGCTCAACACGCGCAGATTCAACCGCATATGAAATGCGATCAACTGGGCTGTAAGAAGCATCAACTAACAAACGACCAATTGGACGATCATCTTCTTCAGAGGAACGACGCGTCGCCGCTGGAACATAACCACGACCCATCTCAACCTTGATACGCATGCTGATTTCAGTATCGCCGGTAAGCGTACAAATCACGTGATCAGGGTTGACGATTTCTACATCACCGTCGTGCTGGATGTCACCAGCCGTTACCGGGCCCGCTCCAGATTTCACCAAGGTTAAGGTAGCTTCAGTTTTACCTTCTAAGCTAACCGCTAGACCTTTAAGGTTTAGCAAGATCTCGATGACGTCTTCTTGAACGCCTTCTTTAGTGCTGTACTCGTGTAAAACACCATCAATCTCAACTTCAGTGACGGCACATCCCGGCATTGAAGAAAGTAAGATACGACGTAACGCGTTGCCCAAAGTGTGACCAAAACCACGCTCTAGTGGCTCTAATGTTACTTTTGCACGCGTAGGAGAAACGTTTTCGATTTCAACCAATCTTGGTTTAAGGAATTCAGTTACAGAACCCACAATGTATCCTCTTTAGTTACACTTTACTTAGAGTAAAGTTCGACGATCAACTGTTCGTTAATTTCGGCTGACAAGTCAGTTCTTTCAGGAATACGCTTAAACGTACCTTCCATTTTAGAGTTGTCGACTTCAATCCACGTCGGCTTTTCACGTTGGTCAGCAAGTTCTAATGCTGCCACGATACGTGCTTGCTTTTTCGCTTTTTCACGAACAGACACCACGTCATCAGCTTTAACGTTGAACGATGGGATGTTTACCACTTGGCCATTCACAAGAATAGCTTTGTGGCTAACAAGTTGACGTGCTTCAGCACGAGTACTTGCAAAGCCCATACGATACACAACGTTATCAAGACGCTGTTCAAGAAGTTGCAACAAGTTTTCACCGGTGTTGCCTTTTAAACGTGCCGCTTCTTTATAGTAGTTACGGAACTGTTTTTCTAATACGCCATACATACGACGTACTTTTTGCTTCTCACGCAACTGAACACCGTAGTCAGACAAACGGCCACGACGGGCACCATGTTGACCAGGCGCAGTATCGATTTTACATTTAGAATCGATTGCGCGAACGCCACTCTTAAGGAACAAATCTGTACCTTCGCGGCGGCTAAGTTTGAGTTTTGGACCCAAATATCTTGCCATGATCTTTCTCCTGTTGTCCGTCGATTAAACGCGACGTTTTTTCGGTGGACGACAACCGTTGTGAGGAATAGGTGTCACATCGGTAATGTTTGTGATCTTGTACCCAGTGGCGTTAAGCGCACGGATCGCAGACTCACGGCCTGGACCTGGACCTTTAACGAACACTTCAAGGTTCTTCAGACCGTATTCTTGAGCAGCAACGCCTGCGCGTTCTGCAGCTACCTGAGCAGCAAATGGCGTTGATTTACGTGAACCACGGAAACCAGAACCACCTGAAGTTGCCCATGCCAAAGCGTTACCTTGGCGATCTGTTATAGTCACAATCGTATTGTTGAAAGACGCATGGATATGAGCCATACCGTCAGCAACCTGACGTTTTGCGCGCTTACGAGCGCGAGCTGGTGCTTTTGCCATAACTTGTTCTCCCCGTTATCTCTTAATAGGTTTACGAGGACCTTTACGGGTACGCGCATTAGTCTTAGTGCGCTGACCACGTAGAGGCAAGCTACGACGGTGGCGAATACCACGGAAGCAACCTAGGTCCATCAAACGTTTGATGCTCATAGAGACTTCACGGCGCAAGTCACCTTCAACAGTGAATTTCGCCACTTCGTCACGAAGCTTATCAATAGTTGTTTCATCAAGATCTTTGATCTTGGTATCTTCTGCAACACCAGCAGCCGCACAAATGCTCTTCGCACGTGTAGCGCCAACGCCGTAGATTGCTTGAATAGCAATAACTGCGTGCTTGTGTTCCGGAATGTTAATGCCAGCGATACGGGCCATTAACAGCACTCCTCTTAATTAATGTCAGCGGCCTAAAAAGCCCGATAGGATACTTACCCGCCGACCAAATTGCAATTTTAAGCGTTTATTTACTGCAAATTTGCGTGGCAGCATCGCTGATACCACGCAAAGTAAATTAAACGCCACGTTGATTAGCCTTGCCTTTGCTTATGCTTTGGCTCGCTGCAAATCACACGCACAACACCGTTGCGCTTGATGATTTTGCAGTTACGGCACATCTTTTTAACGGATGCACGAACTTTCATTACATCACTCCGTAGTACGCAATCTTAGAGCAAAGGCCTATCGGCCAATGCCTTTCAGATTTGCTTTTTTGAGAACAGAATCATATTGATGTGACATCAAATGAGTCTGCACCTGCGCCATAAAGTCCATGATTACCACTACAATAATCAGTAGTGATGTACCGCCGAAATAAAATGGAACATTCCAAGCGATCAACATGAATTCAGGCACTAAACAAATAAAGGTTATGTATAGCGCGCCAGCTAGTGTTAGGCGAGTCATGACCTTGTCGATGTAACGCGATGTTTGCTCACCCGGGCGAATACCAGGAATGAACGCGCCAGACTTCTTCAAGTTATCTGCTGTATCACGCGGGTTAAATACCAACGCAGTATAGAAGTAACAGAAGAAAATAATGGCTGCTGCATACAACATTACGTATAGCGGTTGACCAGGCGATAATAGCAAGGCTACATCGGCTAACCACGAGGTAGATTCATTCTGACCAAACCAGCCTGCGATCGTACCTGGAAACAGGATGATACTAGAGGCAAAGATTGGTGGAATAACACCCGCCATATTGACCTTTAACGGCAAGTGCGTGCTTTGAGCAGCAAATACCTTACGGCCTTTCTGTTGCTTAGCGTAGTTAACTACGATACGGCGTTGTGCACGCTCTACAAATACCACAAGGTATGTAAGCGCCATCACAATCACACCGATAAGCAACAAGAACAACAAGTTAATATCACCTTGACGAGCTTGCTCTGCAGTTTGACCTAACGCTGTAGGTAGACCTGCAACAATACCCGCAAAGATCAGAATCGAGATACCGTTACCGATACCGCGTTCTGTAATTTGCTCACCTAGCCACATAAGGAACATAGTTCCAGTAACTAGACTCACTACCGCTGTAAAGTAGAACGCGAAGCCCGGGGCAATTACCAACCCTTGAATCAAGTTAGGTAATCCGGTCGCAATACCAATAGACTGGAAAGTCGCCAATACTAGCGTCAAATAACGCGTGTACTGGCTGATTTTACGACGCCCTGCCTCACCTTCTTTCTTAAGCTCTATCATCGGCTGATGAACAACCGACATTAGCTGCATAATAATCGAAGCTGTGATGTAAGGCATAATGCCCAGGGCTAGCACTGACGCGCGCTCTAACGCACCACCAGAGAACATGTTAAACATTTCTACGATAGTACCTTTCTGTTGCTCAAATAATTGAGCTAAGACCGCTGGGTCAATGCCAGGGATCGGCACGTAAGAACCGAACCTAAATACGATAATCGCACCAAGTACGAACAACAATCTTGATTTAAGTTCGCTCAAACCGCCTTTCGCGCCTGAATCCAATCCTGGTTTAGCCATCTAGCTTATTCCTCTACTTTACCGCCGGCAGCTTCAATCGCTTCACGCGCACCTTTTGAAACCTTTACACCGCTTACCGTTACCGCACGAGAGATTTCACCGCTCTTCATCACTTTAACGAACTGAATGTCTTTCTTAACAAGACCAGCAGCTTTTAAAGTTTCAACAGAAACAGTGTCACCTTCAACCTTAGCTATTTCAGATAGGGTCACTTGGTCAGAAACCAATCCCACACGTGAAGTAAAACCAAATTTAGGTAAACGGCGTTGGATTGGCATTTGTCCGCCTTCAAATCCTGGCTTAACTGAACCACCAGAGCGGCTCTTTTGACCTTTGTGACCACGGCCACCAGTCTTACCTAAACCAGAACCGATACCACGGCCCAAACGCTTACCAGCATTTTTCGCTCCTGGAGCAGGAGCAAGAGTATTTAAACGCATCTTTTACTCCTCCACGATCTCAACCATGTAATTAACACGGTTGATCATGCCACGAACGGCTGGGGTATCTTCTAACTCGCGAACGTGACCAATTTTACGCAAACCCAAACCTACCAAAGTAGCTTTGTGCTTAGGTAAACGGCCAATCGAGCTTTTAGTTTGCTTGACTTTTACTGTTGCCATCGTTAATTACCCCAGAATTTCTTCTACTGACAACCCACGCTTAGCAGCAACTTGCTCTGGAGAGTTCATCTCAACAAGAGCATTGATAGTTGCGCGAACAACGTTGATTGGGTTAGTCGAGCCGTAACATTTTGAAAGTACGTTTTGTACACCAGCTACTTCAAGTACTGCACGCATCGCACCACCAGCAATAATACCGGTACCTTCAGATGCTGGCTGCATGTAAACTTTAGAGCCAGAATGACGACCTTTAATTGGGTGCTGTAGAGTGTTGCCGTTAAGGTCAACGTTCACAAGATTGCGACGTGCCTTTTCCATAGCTTTCTGGATTGCAGCAGGCACTTCACGTGCTTTACCGTAACCGAAACCTACGCGACCATTACCATCACCAACCACTGTTAAAGCAGTGAAACTAAAGATGCGACCACCTTTAACTACTTTAGATACGCGGTTTACAGCAATGAGCTTCTCTAACAGTTCACCGTTTTGAACTTCTTGTTTAGCCATTGTTATCTCCTAGAACTGAAGACCGGCTTCGCGAGCCGCATCAGCCAATGCTTTCACACGACCGTGATATTTAAATCCGCTACGATCGAAAGCGACGACTTTAACGCCTTTCTCGATTGCACGCTCTGCGATTGCTTTACCGACTGCCGCCGCTGCTTCTGCATTACCTGTTGCTTTAAGACCTTTTTTAAGATCCGCTTCAACAGTTGAAGCCGCCGCTAATACTTCAGAACCGCTAGGCGCGATTAACTGAGCATAGATGTGGCGAGGTGTGCGGTTAACAACCAAGCGATGCGCGGCTAGTTCACTGATCTTCTTACGTGCACGTGTTGCGCGACGTAAGCGAGCTGTTTTCTTATCCATCGTATCACCCACCTACTTTTTCTTAGCTTCTTTGCGCAGAACCGTTTCGTCAGAGTAACGAACACCTTTACCTTTATAAGGCTCTGGTGGACGGTATCCACGAATATTGGCTGCAACCTGTCCTACCACCTGCTTATCGGCGCCTTTGACGACGATTTCAGTTTGGCTAGGAGTTTCTACAGAAATACCTTCTGGCATTTCGTAAACAACAGGGTGAGAGAAACCTAGTGTAAGGTTAAGTTTTTTACCTTGTGCTTGTGCACGGTAACCAACACCTAACAACTGCAGTTTTTTCTCAAAACCTTCAGATACACCAACAACCATTGCATTCAATAGTGAACGAGCAGTACCAGCCTGAGCCATTGCATTCGCAACGCCTTCACGAGGAACTGCACGTAGTTGCTGTTCTTCTTGAACAACTTCTACTGCGTCATTGAAAACACGGGTTAGTGAACCGTTTTTACCTTTTACAGTGACTTTTTGACCAGCGATAGAAACTTCTACGCCTGATACAACGTCAACTGGAGCTTTAGCTATACGTGACATTCTACTTCTCCCGTTACGCTACATAACCGATGATTTCACCGCCCATGCCCGCTTTACGCGCTGCACGGTCAGTCATCACACCTTTAGAAGTAGACACGATAGCTACGCCTAAACCGCCTAGTACTTTTGGAAGCTCATCTTTTTTCTTATAGATGCGCAGACCAGGACGACTTACACGCTCGATTGTGTCAATTACTTGCTTACCTTCGAAGTACTTAAGTGTTACTTCTAAAGTAGGCTTAACGTCACCAGATACCGCGAAGTCATTGATGTAACCTTCCTCTTTTAAAACTTTCGCAATTGAAGTGCGAAGCTTAGAAGATGGCATAGTCACAGCAACTTTCTGCGCCATTTGGCCGTTACGGATGCGGGTGAACATATCCGCGATTGGATCTTGCATACTCATATCAGCTACTCCTTACCAGCTGGCTTTTTTAAGGCCAGGGACTTCACCGCGCATCGCAGCTTCACGAAGCTTGATACGGCTCAGACCGAATTTGCGTAGGAACCCGTGAGGACGACCGGTTACACGGCAACGGTTTTGTTGACGTGAACGGCTTGAATCACGAGGTAGTGATTGTAGCTTTAGAACAGCATCCCAACGCTCTTCTTCAGAGGCGTTAACATCGCTGATAATCGCTTTAAGTGCTGCGCGTTTTTCTGCGTACTTAGCTACAAGCTTAGAACGCTTTACTTCGCGAGCTTTCATTGATTCTTTTGCCATAACCCTACACCTTACTTTTTAAACGGGAAGTTGAACGCAGACAATAATGCGTGCGCTTCTTCGTTCGAGTTAGCACTGGTAGTGATAGTAATATCCATACCGCGAATTTTATCTACCTTATCGAAATCGATTTCAGGGAAGATAATTTGCTCACGAACGCCCATGCTATAGTTACCACGGCCATCGAATGACTTCGGGTTAAGACCACGGAAGTCACGGATACGTGGGATTGCAATAGAGATTAAACGCTCTAGGAATTCCCACATACGCTCGCCGCGTAGGGTTACTTTACAGCCAATCGGATAACCTTCACGGATTTTAAAACCCGCTACAGATTTGCGTGCTACAGTAACAATCGGCTTCTGACCAGCAATTGCGGCCATGTCAGCTTGAGCATTCTCAAGCACCTTCTTGTCAGCTACAGCTTCACCTAAACCCATGTTTAGAGTGATTTTTTCAATCCGAGGGACTTGCATGACGCTTTTGTACCCGAACTGCTTAGCAAGTTCAGCTACTACTGTTTCTTTGTAGAAATCATGCAGTTTCGCCATCGTACTCTCCAATTAATTAAACAAGTTCGCCGTTTGACTTGAAGAAACGAACTTTCTTCTCGCCTTCTAAACGGAAACCAACACGATCAGCTTTACCCGTTGCTGGGTTAACGATCGCTACATTTGAAACGTGAATTGATGCTTCTTTCTCAATGATACCGCCAGCTTCACCCAACTGAGGGTTTGGCTTTTGGTGCTTCTTGATGATGTTCACACCTTCTACAATGACACGGTCATCAGACGTTAGGACTTTTTTGACTTTACCAGTCTTGCCCTTGTCTTTGCCTGCCAATACGACTACTTCATCATCACGACGAATTTTATTAGCCATTATCGTGACTCCTTATAGTACCTCTGGGGCCAGTGAAATAATCTTCATGAACGAATCGCCACGAAGTTCACGGGTTACCGGACCAAAGATACGCGTACCAATAGGTTGCTTGTTTGCGTTAAGCAACACAGCTGCGTTGTTATCAAAACGGATCGATGAACCGTCTGGACGACGAACGCCTTTCCTAGTACGCACCACCACTGCATTCAGGACGTCACCTTTTTTCACTTTACCGCGAGGAATTGCTTCCTTGACAGTAACTTTGATGATGTCACCGATGTGTGCATAACGGCGATGCGAGCCACCTAGAACCTTAATACACTGAACCCTGCGAGCGCCGCTGTTGTCGGCAACATCCAGGTTAGTTTGCATTTGGATCATGTTAGTGCTCCGCTGTTAAATTACGACTCATTTGAGCCTCTAAAGCCGCTAAAAACGGACCTTTCAGGCCAATTTTTAACCTTACCCCGATAAAAAGGGCGCGAAATGATAACAGAAAAGAATGGCTAGAGATAGCCGAATTTTGAATTATTTTTAAACAAATGGAGATATCTGACTTGCTCGGCGTAGCATAACATACAAGGCCTTGATGTGTCAGTAGCTCGATTGTCAAAGTGGCAGGTTTTTGACGCAAAAACCCCATTCATTGCATTTTTTTGTAAGTGACTCAAAACAGACAGCTATAGCTGCCCAACCGATATAGAAAAACATAAATTTTTGTGATTATTCTGCATGGCTAGTATCGATTACAGTGATATTAGGTTAACTGAGAGCGCATAAACGTATGACCGATACTTCTGTACTGTTTCAACCCATCACCATACGCAATACAACATTTAGCAACCGCATTGCCATGGCTCCAATGACCAGAGGTTTTAGCCCCAAAGGCGTACCCGGCGATAATGTTCGCGACTACTATGCCCGTCGCGCCGCTGCTGATGTGGGCTTAATCATCTCGGAAGGTACATTAGTTCCGCGCAAAGGCGCGGCTGATAGTCCTAACTACCCGCATTTTTGGGGCGAGGAGGCTCTCACTGGTTGGCAAAACGTAATTGATGCCGTGCATGAAAACGGTGGCAAGATGGCACCCCAATTGTGGCACTTGGGTATTATGCGCAAGCCTGGCACCGGTAATTTCCCCGAGGCACCAACCGATAGTCCATCGGGTATCACACTCAAAGGCAAACAAGTTTTTGCAGAGCCGAGTACCCAAGATGTTGAAGCAATGGCGCAAGCATACGTAGACGCGGCAGCTGATGCAGCAAGGCTGGGGTTTGATGCCATTGAGTTTCATGGTGCGCACGGCTATTTGATCCACAACTTTTTTTCAGGCGTGTCAAACAAGCGTACCGACCGCTTTGGCGGTAACTTAACTGACCGCGCAGCCTTTGCGATTGAGATCATTAAAGAAACCCGTAAAGTGGTTGGCGAAACACCGATTATTTTGCGCTGGTCGCAGTGGCATCAAGTGGACTATACTTCTCGACTCACCACATCATTAGATGAACTTACCCCATTCTTAGAAGCGATTGCCGATTCGGGTGTAGATATATTACACGCCTCGCAACGCCGTTATTGGGAAGCAGAATTTCCTGAGATTGATGGTAAAGACGGTCTTAACCTCGCGGGTTGGTGTAAAAAGATTACAGGCCTTCCAGCTATGTCGGTAGGCTCAGTAGGCCTCGGTGGTGATTTCTTTGGTGCTTTTGCAGGTGAAGGCGCTAAAACGCGCCCCATCAACGACTTAATCGAGCGCATGGAGCGCGGTGAATTCGACATGATCGCGGTGGGTCGGGCACTATTGCAAGACCCGGAGTGGGTGTCGAAAATAAAAAATGGTCAACTAGAAGATTTGGCACCGTACGATGCCGAAGCGATTAAGACGCTTTACTAAAAAGTCTCTGCGGCGCATGCAGCAGCGTGTGCCGCCATTTGTTATAGCATTTCCACATAGGAGTAAACCGATACTACAGTGGCTGCACGTTTTAAGTTTTCAATATCGTTGTCACTCCACTCCACTTGACGATTGACACTCTCACAACAAATTATTCCGTATTGCACAAACTCTCGACTGAAAATGTAATCAAGCAAGGAATGAATATCGTTGGGTTCAAAGTAGCCTTGATTGAAGCACTGAGTGCGAGGATCTGAGCGCGCATTTGATGCACATACCGTATCTTCTTTTAATATAGCGGCAAAGTACTCGGGAAAGTCAGACTCACGTAAGATTAATTCATTGGGCACTGAAAAGCCTTCTTTGGTGAGTAGCGCAATGCAGCGAATAGCCGTTTTACTGTCAAAAAACTCCCAAAGACTAACCCTATCAGCGTGAGGTATTGAATCTGCGATTGCTGAGCAGGTCAAACGCAGCTTTTCTGCACCTTGCACGTCAGGTTTAGACAATGACATGCCTAATTGAGTGAGCGAATCGATATCCATTTACGTACCCAAAAATTTCTCAAGTAAACTGTAGTGAAGGTTTTTCATTTAGCCAAAGACTTTTTCAACATTTAAAGTGTTTTTATGAGTTTCGATACGCAGGCGATAAATAAACAGCGACAAGATTTGGATGAATTAACTGATATCTGGGTTTTCGGATATGGTTCACTGATCTATAAGGTCGATTTTGACTATCTAGAAAGCCAATACGGCTATATCCACGGTTATGCACGACGCTTTTGGCAGGGCAGTCATGACCATCGCGGTACGCCCGAGTCTCCCGGTCGAGTTTTAACTCTTAGCCCTAAGAAAGATGAAAAGTGCTTTGGCCGAGTTTTTAAAGTTACTCATGACGTATTTGACCACCTCGACCATCGCGAAAAAAACGGCTACTTACGCGAATTGATTGATGTAGAGCTAACCAGCGGCGAACACATTCAAGCGTTGGTGTACATTGCTGCGCCGGAGAATGCTGCCTATTTAGGCGCAGCTGATGAACACGCGATTGCTCAGCATATCTTCAATGCCAAAGGACCAAGTGGGCGCAATCGAGACTACGTGTATCAATTGGCTGCCGCGCTACGCAAGCATCAACAAGTCGATCCACACGTGTTTGCGATAGAGGCGGCCTTACGCCAATTAGAACAAATCCATCAAATCTATTAAAACGAACAAAAAGCAACCTCTTAATCGAATTTTATGATTACATGAATCGATTGTATTAATTATCAATCCATCCAACGCCAGCTTAGTATAAACCCATTGAGTTAACCCGCAGATGCGGAACATTTAAATAAACCCTAAAGGAGCAATGCATGGCTTTAATTAACACAGAAATCAAACCTTTTACTGCACAAGCGTTTCGCGATGGCGAATTTATTGAAGTGAGCAGTGACGACGTGAAAGGTAAGTGGGCAGTATTTTTCTTCTACCCAGCAGATTTCACCTTTGTATGTCCAACTGAGCTTGGCGACGTTGCTGACAAATACGAAGAATTACAATCACGTGGCGTAGAAGTTTACTCGGTATCAACTGACACGCATTTCACGCACAAAGCATGGCACGATGCGTCAGACACGATTGCAAAAATCAAGTACACCATGATTGGCGACCCTACCGGTGAAATTACGCGCAACTTCGACGTTATGCGTGAAAACATGGGCCTTGCTGACCGCGGTACGTTCATTGTCGACCCAGACGGCATCATCCAAGCGATGGAAATCACTGCTGAAGGTATCGGCCGTGACGCAGACGACTTGGTTCGCAAAATCAAAGCGGCTCAGTACGTACGCAACAATCCAGGTGAAGTGTGCCCAGCAAAATGGAAAGAAGGCGAAGAGACGCTTGCACCTTCATTAGACCTAGTTGGCAAAATCTAAGCAGATTTGAGCTAAACAAAGTCACGGTGCGGCGACTAGCCGCACCCTCTTTTAACCCGGTAGATAGGAAATAGCACAATGTTATCTAAAGAAATATTGCAGGCCCTCAAAGGCTACGCCGAAAAAATGCAAAACTCTGTAGCGTTTGTATTGCAGACAGGCGAACACGCAAAACGTGATGAGCTAAAACAGTTCCTGTCTGATATTGCCAGTGTTAGCGATAAAATTGCGTTTGAAGAGCGCGGTGACACCGGTTTACGAAGCCCTATCAGCTTTTTGCTTGAAGCTGATGGCGAAGACACAGGTATCCGCTTTTCAGGGATCCCGAGTGGTCACGAATTTAACTCGCTGGTGCTTGCCATGTTGCACGGTGCTGGCGTCGAATTAAAGCTGGATTCAGCGATTCAGCAACTAGTAACTAAAGTTGATCAGCCCTTACACTTCGAAGTGTTTGTTAGCTTGAGCTGCCACAACTGCCCCGACGTAGTTCAGGCGCTCAACCAGTTTGCATTACTAAATGACAAAATCAGCAGCGAAATGATCGACGGCGGCTTGTATCAAGACGTTGTAGAAGCGCGTGATATTCAAGGTGTACCCAGCGTATACCTAAACGGCGAATTGTTCGCAAACGGCAAAGTTGACGGCGCAGCGCTGGTTAATAAATTAATTGAAAAGTTTCCACAGCTAACGGAAACACCGGTTGAATCAGACTTACCACTGCAAGACGTAACTATAGTTGGTGGTGGCCCAGCGGGCGTTAGCGCGGCGATTTACAGTGCGCGAAAAGGTTTAAAAGTCACCATGATTGCCGAGACTTTCGGTGGCCAAGTTAAAGATACAATGGGGATCGAAAACCTTATCTCAGTATCGAAAACCACTGGTCCAGAGTTGGTTGGCAACATGATGGCTCACCTGAATGATTATGAAGTGACGCTGCGCGAACACGTGCGCGTAAATGCGATAGAAAAAGGTCACGTAAAAACGATCACCTTATCGTCAGGCGAGCAGATCAAAACGAAAACAGTGATCATTGCCACCGGTGCGCGCTGGCGTGAACTCGGTGTACCGGGTGAGCGTGAGAATATCGGTAATGGTGTGGCGTATTGCCCGCACTGTGATGGCCCATTCTTTAAAGGTAAAGACGTAGCGGTTATCGGCGGCGGTAACTCGGGTATTGAAGCGGCGCTAGATTTATCCGGTATTGTTAAGTCAGTGACTGTGTTTGAGTTCCTACCAGAGCTTAAAGCTGACCAAGTGTTGGTAAACCAAGCGGAAAAACGCGACAACATCACGATTTTGCGCAATGTAGCGACCAAAGAAATTGTTGCTACCGACGGCAAAGTCAGCGCAATCGACTATGAAGATCGCGCTACTGGTGAACGACACAAACAAGATTTACACGGCGTATTCGTGCAAATCGGTTTGGTGCCCAATAGCCAGTTCGCTAAAGATTTGGTAAAAACAACTCCTTATGGCGAAATCATTATCGATGAAAAATGCCATACGTCGGAAGAAGGTATTTATGCTGCAGGCGACGTAACAACCGTACCGTACAAGCAAATTGTTGTGAGTATGGGCGAGGGCTCTAAAGCTGCTTTGGCTGCATTTGAATATTTGCTCGCTTATCAACAAGACGGCGAAGACGCAAAATTAGACGCGACAGCTGCAGCTGCGTAACTAACTCTGTAACACCTCTCCCTAGAGTAAAAAAGCCCTTTGCACAATTCGTGCACAGGGCTTTTTTTGCGCATGCTGAATGTACTGTTAGTTTGCTTTAAGGGGCTTACTAGTGGTGTTAATCACCGTATAATTAGCTAGATACACCTTGCGGGCGCTTGATAATAATGATTGGGTCGAGGACTTTGTCGCCAACGATTACATCGTATTTAAATTCCAGCTGGTTTTGCTCACCAAAATCCTGCTTGGGAATGACTTGATTTATGACCCCATCTTTAGTTCGCAAGTTTGATGTTCGGAACGGGCTGGCTTTGGGAAAGCGGATGATCATTCTGCTCGGGCCCACCCACACTAAGCGTTGGCCAACTTCCAATTCCACAACTTTTGCATCGATATAGGGCATCCCGGTGCGATCTAAAGACACTTTTACAACAGCGGTATTGGTACCTTTATTCACAGTACCAACCGCTTCACAGTCGCAGTTAGAGCCAATCGGGATGACGATACCGGCATTGGTCGAAGAGCATGCCGAAATCAATAAAAATACTGACAGAACAAATAACGTTTTCATATATCTTCCTCTGTTCCTGTAAAAAGCATCAAATCCGGATCAGCACGAATTAAGTCAGCCGGATACCCCAAGGCTAGTAGAGCCTTAATTTGCGCCTCAGCGACATTTATTTGATTAAGAAACATATAGACCTTAGCTGAACTGTAGTAGAGCTCTGGGTCATTGTCACGGCTATACGCAAAAGCCTTTTCAATAGCATCTAACGCCGTCTCAGTATCCAATAGGTAAACAGCTGCAAGTGCCAATGCTTGGTATGCCTTGCCATCTTCTTTGTTTAGCGTGATTTTACTGCGAGTCTGCTTAACAACCTCTTTATAAAGCATCTCAGAACGCTCAGAGCGATCGCCCAAATGTCGATATGTGTCAGCCAGATTCAATGATATTTGATACACGTCAGGCAAAAGCTTCCTTGCCTGAGTGTATAGCTCTCTCGCCTTTTCGAAATCACCTGCATAATAATAAATACTCGCGGCGTTAGAATATCCATAGCCCGTAGGGATCATCTCTGCCGCTCTTTCAAAGTACTGAGCAGATTTTAAGAAGTCGCCAATATAGAGGTAAGCTGCACCGAGGTTATTTAAAACAAACTCATTCTCGGGCGTAAGTTTTAATGCGCTATCTAAAAACGGAATGGCTTGTTTGAATTGGCCAGAATCAATGAACAAGGTGGCAATTGCATTGTATGACTGCCAATGCTTCGGAAACTTTCTCATCAATTCACGGAAAATAGCTTCAGCTAAATCAAAACGCTGCTCACCGCGAAAGACCTCAGCCAATTGGTACTGAGCATCATAATTATCTGGAGCTATAAGCATGGCTTCGTTTAAATATTGGCGCGCGCTAGCGTAATCGCCTAAAACCGTTTCCACTTTACTCATGGTGACCAAAGCATCAACGTTGGGCGTATTTTGTAATGATAATTCACAGTACTCTTTAGCTTTTGATAGTAAGTTGGCATCTGCAGAAATAGTGTAATTGCCCAAGTAAGCACCGCATATACCGGTGTTTGCGGCGCTGAATTCTGGATCATGAATCAATGCGGTCGTGAAGTAATTAATTGCTTGGTCATAATTTTCTTGCGAAGAGGGCCTGCGCATATATTCTGAGCCTCGTAAATAATACTCGTAGGCAGTCAGATCGGATGTCAGCTGAATCGCGGCGGGACGAAAGTTTGGTAAACCAAACTCGTCAGCAAGATACCCTGCAATTTCCGCCACCACGCGATCTTGCAATATGAATAAGTCTTTGTAAGCGCCATCTAATTTACCACCCGCAATTTGTACATTGTCTTTGCGTCGCATCAAGCGGTAAGAAATTCTCACACTATCTTCGATCCTTTGCACACTCCCCTCTAGCCGGATCGGTGCTCGTACTCCTTTGTCAGGCTCAATAATGTAAATGTCACGGATATCAGCTAGTTGGCTCCTTAACGCTTCGGTGATTCCAGCAGAAAAAAAATCGGGTTCACGGTTGTCGGCCATTAGGTTTTTAAAGTCGGCAATTTCAACGTAATACGCTGAGTAACTAGGCACCAGAACCTTAATTGTCATATAAAACGCAAACACAATGATCACTAGACTCAAAGCGGCGAACGATAAAAACTTGCGATTCGCATGTTTGCGGCCGGTTGGGTTTACAAAGGGTGATTCTCCCGTAATACCAAATTCATACACTTCGATAGGCTCACCAACGCCTTTAAGGTGAAACCGTCCGTGATTTAACCACTTCATCTGCTCAGGTTGTACATCCTGTAATTGCAATGAGCGTCGTACCAACTCGTACGCAGTGCTGGTCATAAGGGTTTGCCCACCCCTAGCGATAGACATCAATCTCGCCGTTAATGGCTTTGCTAGACCTTCAACTTCCAGTTGTTTTGCCCCGCGAGCCACGTCTTCGGAAGAGTTATTGCGAAGATAAACTTCTCCAACGTGTATTCCCACCCGACTCTTTAACGTTTTATCGAACTCTTTGCCGACTCGCGGTAAGGAACGATGAAAATCGACAGCAAAAGCAACAGCGTCAGTCGTACGCTCGAATAGGATAAAAAAACCATCAGTTCTATCTATTTCCTGACCGTTGTATTGCCGCAGTAAATCCCGAACTAGCCGGTCAACTTCTGCAAATAATTTGGCTGACTTCGCATCACCGAGAGCAGCAATGATATCTGTACTTCCGACCAAGTCGGTGATCAACAGCGTTTTGACGCAGGAATCACTCAAAATAAAAAGGTCCTTGGTTGCGTTAAACAAGTAAGAAGTACCTTCACAAGATTGCTTGTTTCATGTGCTATCGTCGAAGGCACCGCAATTAAACGAACAAGAGCCGATACTGCGGGCAATATAGAAAGTATTACTTTGTTCAATAAATATACAAGAAAATCGGTAAAATATACGATTGCAATACATCGACAATTCTGTATTTTGTACTAAAAGCACAAATTCGGTTAAATTTTGACCAACACAACTTCTTCCAACGACAGACTTCGCGCATTGAAAAATTCTGCGGGCATCTATGCGCTACCGAGTATTTACGCCGCATTTAATAAAAAGCTAGCGGATCCAAAAACTACTAATATTCAATTGGCAGATGTTATTCAACTCGATGCAGGCCTCACGAGTTATTTGCTGAAAATTGTCAACAGTCCCCTCTACGGTTTTTCTTCGAGTATAAGTAATATATCCCATGCTATAAGCATTGTCGGTCGACAGGAGTTGGCAACCTTGGTGATCGGCAAGTGTGTGGTTGATGTTTTTAGTAATATTGATGTGAAACCCGAAGCGCTCGAAGCTCACTGGAAAACCAGCTTGACGTGCGCCATTTTGGCGAAAAATATAGCGGCTCAAAGTCAGCGCAGTGAATCGCCTGAAACTTTCTTTGTCGCTGGATTGATCCACGGTATTGGCAAACTGGTTATTTGGCGAGAATACCCTAAAGCAGAAGAAAAATATCGAGAGTTGGGGTCAATCAATGACTATCTCCAATACGAGCATGTGCTGTTAGGTACTGACTACCCGAGCATCGGGGCGCATATGGCTAGCGATTGGGGCTTACCCCTATTTTTAGTGAACACCACACAATTTCACTTAAATTTTGCAAAAGCCATACAAGACTTGAATGTAGCTGTCGTCTTTCTAGCCTTGCAGCTAGTAAAACTCACCGAAAGTTTAACCGTTGATACTTGGGAAGATAATGACGATTTGAATTGCCTGATGAAACAATTAGAACTCTCCAATGAGTCCTTACAACAGGTTGTCAATCTCAGCAAAGCCCAATTTACTGACATGCGGTCGATCGTTTCAGGTCACTAGGAGCGCGCTTTCAGGAAGTTTACAAAGTCTTCTTCTGGCATTGGCTTGGCAATAAAATATCCTTGCCCGAAATCAGCTGCAAACGAGTTCAACAAGTGAAGATCTGACTCACGTTCAATGCCCTCAGCGATCGTTCGCATGCCCAAACTCGTTGCGAGTGAGCAAAGTGTCCTAACTATTTCTTTACTTCTCGAATTATCTTGCATGGTAAATACAAACGACTGATCAATTTTCAATATGTCGATAGGAAATCTGTGTAGATAACTGAAGCTCGAATAACCTGTACCGAAATCATCAAGCGCAATGACCGCATCTAACCGCTTTAAGTCATTCAATATATTCGCGACATTTAAAGGGTCGAGCATAAGTGTTGTTTCAGTAATTTCTAAATATATGCGGTTTGGTTTAACGCCAGTTGAAACGAAAGCCGACTCAATATCCCTTACAAGGGAAGGTGATTCAAACTGTATGGGTGACAAATTTATACTCACATATATATTATCAATATGCTCAGCGAAGCGGTTTCTAGCTTTGCATGCCTCGTGGATGATCCATTTACCCATTGGCACTATGAGTCCGGTGTCCTCAGCCAAACCAATAAATTCGTCGGGAGGAATCATACCTCGATCCGGATGGATCCATCTTATAAGGGATTCACAGCCAACAATTGCTTGACTTTTTACATCAACAATAGGCTGATAGAACAGCGCTAGCTGCTGTTGCTTTAGTGCATTAGCTAAGTCAATTTCTCGTTGAATTTTACTGGTCGTATGATGGGTTTCGATGGCGGTCCTTTGCGGTTCTTCAGTATACTCGAAACTAATATCAGAAGACTCACTTCGTTGGGCTAAGGCAGTAAATCGGCCACGCATTTCGCGATAACGAGTAAGTAAGACGCTCAAAAGTGTTTGCGCCAAATCGCCTGGATTATTGATGTAACGTTCGAAGTAGCTAATTGGGATCTTGATCAACACGGTATCTGTTGCTGCAACCGCAGTGCCTGAGCGCAAACTTTTATCCAGCAGCGCCATTTCACCGAATAACTCTCCTTCGGTGAAACGCGTCAGGCGCACAGACTTGCCATTAATCAAAGTATTTAGATCAACGACCCCTTGTTTTACTATATACGCAAAGTCTCCAGGCTCACCCTCCGAAAAGATGACTCTGCCCTCATTAACGTGCTCTTCTACCGTATCATCTTGCAAGTACAGACACCCCTTTTACCCAAGAGTAAACAACTAAACATTGAGCAAAACATCCCGCGCCTGAATGCTTGCCAACTCAGCTACATAGCTCGCAAATTAGATTATAGTCTATCGTGTTCTATTTGATGTTTAATGTCGCTGAAAGGGTTATTCCGCGACTAAAAGGTCCAAGTGATCGTTAATATGCATTAATTGGGCGAGCATGTAGTCTTCGTGTGCCAACTCTCCATAGGCGAAGTGGGATTTGGTTTCGGTGACTTCATCAAAATCACGCAGAGCGACTATTAAGCGGTCGATAGACTGATTTACCGCCACAGGGTCGGTCTTTTCAATATCGAGTTCCGGTGCGCCTGGAATAGCTTCTGCGGTATCATGGCTCATGCTGCCAGCTTGTTTAAAGACCCAAAACGCTGGGCCGCCAACCCATGTTTTAAAACTATCCGACTTGTGCTCGGGAAACCCCACCATGGCGTACTCAATGCTTTGTGCAAGGTGGGTAAAGGTCGCATAGGCTGGCCATGGACCGTCAAACTCTAGCGCAGGTAGCGCTTTTAGTGATTCTAAGTGTGTGATCATCGTATCAACATTTAAGCGCTCAGACTTTACTGCAGGCGTGCACCCGGCCAAAGGCAGCGCGACGGCTACGGAGACGAGCGCTGATGTTTTGATGAAATCACGTCGATTCATACGTCGCTCCGTTGGCGCACGATCTCAAATAAACACACGCCGGTCGCTACCGATACATTTAAACTGCTCACACTACCAGCCATCGGTAGTTTGACCAGACTGTCACAGTGTTCGCGCGTTAAACGGCGCATGCCTTTGCCTTCGGCTCCCATCACCAACGCTAACGGGCCCCTCATATCTTGGGCGTAAATAGTTTGCTCAGCTTCGCCAGCAGTACCGACTACCCACACACCTGATTGCTGCAAGTGTTTTAGGGTACGTGATAGGTTGGTCACTTGAATAAATGGCATAGACTCGGCCGCGCCCACAGCAACTTTTCGTGCTATCGGCGTTAAACCGCCCGATTTATCTTTTGGCACAATCAACGCTGTCGCCCCAGCGGCGTCTGCGGTACGCAAACACGCGCCGATATTGTGCGGATCCGTCACGCCGTCTAGAACTAAAAACAGGGGTGAATCGGTAGATTCTAATAAACGGTCAAGGTCTGACTCATCCAACACTCGCGCGGGCTTCGCCTTAGCCACAATTCCCTGATGCTGTTCGCCCTTGGTAAAATCATCCAAGGTCTTACGCGCACAAAACTGCACCGAAATGCGTTGTTTGCGCGCGAGGTTAATCAATGAGTGCAGCCGCTCATCATCGCGCCCTTTCAGCACAAACAACTCAAGCACACGCTCTGGCTCAGTGTTCAGTACGCTAGTTAACGTGTGGATACCGTAAATCCAATCAACTTTTGCCATTAGCCTTGTCGCCTCTTCGCATTGGATTTTTTCTTCTTACTGCCGCCTTTGCGCGAGGCAGGTTTGTTACTATCCCTCGCCGCTGTAGGGGATTTGTTCGAGTTTTTATGGGTTGAGCGGGATTTACCCTGCGCTTTTCCGGTTTTCTTTCCTCCAGCGGCTTTGCCTTTCGTTGCTGGGGCTTGTGCCGGCGCAGTGGCTTTGCCGACACTGCGTTTACCCGCGCGACGCTTGCGCTCCCGATGGGGGACATCCAATATTAGGTCAATTTTGCGGTCGTCTAGATTAACGGCCGCTACCTTAACCAATACCGAATCACCCAATCGATACATGCGACCAAATTGCTCACCCACCAGACACTGTTTGACTTCGTCATAGTGATAGTAATCATTATCCAGCGAAGTAATATGCACTAAACCATCGATATGATATTCAGTGATACGAATAAACAAACCAAAGTTGGTGACCGAGGCAACCACACCTTCGAAGGTATCACCCACGTGGTCGAGCATAAATTCACACTTCAACCAATCGGCTACATCGCGGGTGGCATCATCTGCGCGACGTTCAGTCATCGAGCACTGTTCGCCCAGCTGTTCAACTTCTTCAACCGTGTAGGCTTTGCCGCCTGAGTAGGAGCGTTTGCCCGCTAGTTTGGCCACGACCGACTTAATCGCGCGATGCACAATCAAATCCGGATAACGGCGAATAGGCGAAGTAAAGTGCGCATAGGCATCCAGCGCCAAACCAAAGTGGCCACCGTTGTCGCAGTCATAAACAGCTTGTTTCATAGAGCGCAGTAACATGGTTTGAATGAGCTCTTTATCCGGGCGGTTTTGGATCTTCGTCACTATATCTGTGAAGTCGCTTGGCTCTGCATCATTGGTAATGCGATGACTAATACCAACTTCTGCCAAATACGACGTAAAGGTCGTTAAACGGTCAGGATCTGGCGCATCATGCACGCGATAAAGTGCAGGCGCTTTGTGCTCTTCAAGCAGCTGCGCTGCACACACGTTGGCGGCAATCATACATTCTTCAATCAACATGTGCGCATCGTTGCGCTCTAACGGCACGATGTTTTCGATCTTGCGTTGCGCGTTAAACACAAACTTGCTTTCGGTGGTTTCAAACTCAATGGCACCGCGATGATTACGGCTCTTCTTCAGCGCCTTAAACAATCGATAGAGTTCTTGCAGATTCCCCACGTGCTCATCGTAGCGCTGGGTCAATTTCGGATCGCCCTGTAAAATACTCCACACTTTGTTGTAGGTCAGGCGAGCCTTAGAGTTCATTACCGCTTCATAGAATTGGTAGTCTTTAATCTTTCCTTGTGGTGAAATCGTCATTTCACACACCATACACAACCGATCAACTTCTGGGTTCAGTGAACACAAACCATTGGACAACACTTCAGGCAGCATCGGCACAACTTGCTCAGGGAAATACACCGAGTTACCGCGCTTTTGCGCTTCGGCGTCAAGGGCAGTGCCATTGCGCACGTAATAACTCACATCGGCAATGGCTACCCACAGCTGCCAACCACCATCATCAAGCGGCTCACAATACACCGCGTCGTCAAAGTCTCGGGCATCCTCACCATCAATCGTGACTAAACCTAGAGTGCGCAAATCTACGCGATTTTTTTTCGGCTTTTCATCTACTTCAGGCTTAAGCTTTTCGACTTGTTTGGTCACTGCTGCGGGCCACTCATGAGGGATGTCAAAGCTGCGTAGCGCCATTTCAATTTCCATTCCCGGTGCCATATGCTCACCGAGAATTTCTTTTACCTTGCCGATAGGATTGATACTGCGGCGAGGACGCTGGGTGATTTCAATCACCACCACATGGCCTTGGCGCGCACCTTGACTATTCTCGGGTGGAACCAAGATTTCAAATGGAATACGGCTATCATCAGGAATGACTAAACCAACCCCATGCTCGAGAAAAAAGCGCCCAACGATTGGTTCGCTGCGCGGCTCAACGACACGTGCAATCCGCGCTTCGCTGCGGCCTTTGCGATCAGTGCCGCCAATGTGCGCTTCAACAATGTCGTCATGCAGTAAAACCTGCATTTGACCTGCACTTATAAATAAGTCTTTTTCACCAGACTCAGGACGCAAAAATCCAAAGCCATCGCGATGCCCAATCACGCGGCCACGTACGAGTTCTTCTACTTCGGCCGCTACGTATTTTTTCTGGCGGGTAAACTGCACCTGCCCTTCGCGCTCCATAGCACGCAGGCGGCGTTGTACCCCAATTCTTTCCGGCTCCGACTTAGCATTAGCCAATTGACAAATTTCCAAAAAGGACAATGGCTTGTCGTGCGTTTTGAGGATTTCAGTTAAATATTCGCGGCTAGCCACAGGATTTTCGTATTGGGCTTTTTCGCGTTGATAATGCGGATCGTCGCTCATGCATTACTTCAATTACAAATAAGATGGCGCAATTATAACCTATTGCGCCTCACAAAGGTGTGAAATGTTAATGACTTAACTGTCGAGTGGTTGGCGTGCAGCCTTCACAGCTTTGGGGTGCATCAGTTTTTCTAGCGCCGCAAGCTGATTTGCAATACGTGCATGCACATCTTTGTCGTCAGTAATCGCGTTGTACAACCAGTGATAGGTATCTTGATAATCATAGGGACTGCCGTATCCCGCAATGAACAAATCCGCCAGTTGCATTTGCGCTTTCATATTGCCCAGCGCCGATGCTTCGCGTAAAAACACCACCGCGCGCGATTTGTCTTCTTGCACCAAGGTACCGTTGGCGTAGTAGCGCCCTAGTTGCTCGAGTGCGGCCGGTAAACCTTGGTCTGCGGCAGCGCGCATAAAGCTTACGCCTCTGGCCGGTTCGGCTTCTACGCAAACGCCCCATGCCAGCATATCACCCCATAAGAATTGATAGGCCGGTACGTTTAACACTTCAGCGCGCGCTTCAATGTCTTGCACTAACTGACAGCGATCGAGCACAACGCGATCGAGGTGTTCGTTTTTATTGATCATCATGATCAACTCATCTTGACTGTACAATTGCACCGCACGCACGTCTTGCGCTTGGGCGCTCAATGATAGACAGCCAAGGACCAAGCCCGACAATAAAACGGTAGTGCGTTTGAGCGAGTTGAAATAGCGAAACGGCTTCATAGTTCTAGCGATACAAGGTGTTTGTTGTTCTCAATATTAGGGTTATCGGCGCTTAACGCGAAGACTTAAACGCCGCTCCACTTAGTTCAAACGCAAACTCAAGGCCATGCGCAAGCGTTGGGCATGCTCAATTAAATCATGTCCCAAATCAGTCAAATAGCCACCGTCCACCTGCGTGATGACACCTTTAGCGTACAAACGCTCGGCAGCATCAATCATGGCTTGGCTTGCATCGTGGTGAATTTTTAAACCTTGCATAAGGCTATCGGTCGGAAATTTTAATAATAGATTCAGTTCATCAATCATGTCGGGTGAAAATGACATGCTTTACTCCTCAGCTACGATGATTGTTTGGTGTAGATCCCTTTAAACAAGGTAGACCACTGCTCACTATCATCAAGTTTGTATTGCCAATGCTGCACCACGGTCCCGTCTGCTTGTGGCTCCCAGCTGATTTGATGGGTTGCAGGTTTACCTGAAGAATCCATCACTTTAGCTGATAACACCATAATTCCATTTTGAATGCCACCGGATAATTTCAAAACCGTACCATTGCGATCCATCCAAGTCTGATGCCATTGCTGCGTCGCGCGGTCATAGGCATTGATACTCATGCCGTAAGGTTGCCCTGCCACTTCGTAGTGTTCTGTGACTACACAGCCTTGGTAGGCACTTACGATTGAGTTAGTGCCAGCTACAGTGCCGTCTGCTTGCGTTACCTGCCATTGCCCAAGCCAAAAGTCGAACTGCCGATATTCCGCTTCTGTACAGGGGGCCGGGTTTTGAGCACTGAGTAGTGGTGTTGTGCCAAGCATTAAAACCACTGCAATTAATCGACGCGAAAAAGCCATAAATCCTCACTTTGTTATAGTGTGATCAGAAACGCGCAATAGCTGGTATAATTCCTACATTAAAGAGTAGTCACAGAATCCTTGCCCTTCAATATGAAATACAAAGACTTACGCGATTTCATCGCGCAACTGGAACAACGCGGTGAACTCAGACGCGTTTCTATGCCTATCGACACTGATTTAGAGATGACTGAAATTGCTGATCGCACGTTGCGCGCCGGAGGCCCAGCCATTTTATTTGAAAACCCCAAAGGCAGTGATATACCGGTTCTTGCCAACTTATTTGGTACTCCGGAGCGGGTGGCATTAGGCATGGGACAAACCTCAGTCGAAGCACTGCGTGAAGTAGGCAAACTGTTGGCCTATTTAAAAGAGCCTGAGCCCCCCAAAGGCATTAAGGATTTATGGGAAAAACTGCCAGTATTTAAGCAAGTGCTTAATATGCCTGCCAAGGTACTCAAAAAAGCGCCATGCCAGCAGCATGTGATTAGCGGTGATGACGTCGATTTGAGTAAGTTACCTATCCAGCGCTGCTGGCCCGGTGATGCAGCACCTTTGATCACCTGGGGTTTAACTGTGACACGCGGGCCGCATAAAAGACGCCAGAACTTGGGGATCTATCGGCAGCAAGTGATTGCCAAAAACAAAGTCATTATGCGCTGGTTATCACACCGCGGTGGGGCATTGGATTACCGTGAATGGTGCCAGCAAAACCCTGATAAACCCTACCCTGTTTCCGTTGCGCTGGGTGCCGACCCTGCGACTATTTTAGGTGCTGTTACACCCGTGCCTGACACGCTGTCTGAATATGCGTTTGCCGGTTTACTACGCGGTGATAAAACTGAGGTTGTTAAATCAGTCAGTAATGATCTGCAAGTGCCCGCATCGGCAGAAATCGTTTTGGAAGGGTATTTACAACCGGGGGAAACTGCACCAGAAGGCCCTTACGGCGACCACACCGGCTACTACAATGAAGTAGATGAGTTCCCAGTTTTCACCGTGACGCATATCACTCATCGCGAGAACCCTATATATCACTCAACATACACGGGCCGTCCACCCGATGAGCCAGCAATATTAGGAGTGGCATTAAACGAAGTGTTTGTGCCGATTTTACAGAAGCAGTTCCCGGAGATTGTGGATTTTTACTTGCCGCCAGAAGGTTGCTCGTATCGCATGGCTGTAGTGACGATGAAAAAGCAATACCCCGGGCACGCCAAACGCGTAATGATGGGGGTTTGGTCATTCCTGCGCCAATTTATGTACACTAAGTTTGTGATTGTGTGTGACGATGATGTGAATGCGCGCAACTGGGAAGACGTGATTTGGGCTATTACCACGCGGATGGACCCAATGCGTGACACCACGATGATCGAAAATACACCGATTGATTATCTCGACTTTGCTTCGCCGGTTTCCGGTTTAGGCTCAAAAATGGGTCTAGACGCCACTAATAAGATGCCTGGTGAGACTGACCGTGAGTGGGGTACGCCCATTGTAATGGACGAAGATGTTAAAGCCCGTGTCGATGCGATTTGGGATGAGCTCGATTTATTGTCATAATACCCGCAGTTAAAATAGAGAAGTTTAATTTAATGACGCACACCACTTGCACAGTGACAAAAATTTCATCGCTCACGCCAGCGATTTTTGAAGTCGTTCTTACACCGCCTGCAGCGGTTGAATTTAATCCCGGCCAGTACTTAAAAGTGGTTATGTCTGATGAAGACGCTCGTCCGTTTTCGATTGCCAATGCTCCGCACCAAACCCCAGAGTTGGTGTTGCATATTGGCGCAACACCAGAGAATCCCTACGCATGGGAAGTGATGGAGAAGTTGCGCAGCGAAGACTCAATTGTGGTTGATGTACCCGACGGCTCCGCCTTCTATCAACCCAGTGAGCGCCCGATTATTTTACTCGCCGGCGGCACAGGCTTTTCATACGTATATTCAATTTTGCAGTCCGCATTGCAACAAAACCCCAATAAAGCGATCGATTTGTACTGGGGTGTACGTAATCAAGCAGACTTGTATTGCGTCGAGCATCTCAACGCCCTAAGTGAACAACACGCAAACTTTCACTTTAAACCCGTAGTGCAATATCCAGAAAGCGAGTGGCAAGGGTTAAGCGGTTGGGTACACAAAGCCGTGATCGACAATACCGACAACCTTGCTGACTACGATATATATGTGGCCGGTCGGTTTGAAATGGCTAAAGTTGTACGCGATGATTTTACCGCGTTGGGTTTCCCTGCCGAGCAATTATTCGGAGACGCTTTTAGCTACCTATAAATTCGAATAACAACAGGACCTCTTATGTCTGCAATTGCCCCGTTTCGCACGTTCGCCGCGACCCTTTTACTAACTAGCGTGGCGGCTAATGCTGAACCTACCGTTGAATACCACGACCACGAAATATTGCACACCATAGGAGTTGCCCCATCGGCAGCCAACATCGAAAGCGATATCCAAACACTGGTTGATTTTGGTACTCGCCATACCTTGAGCGAAACCGAATCAGATACTCGCGGCATTGGCGCGGCGCGACGTTGGATAAAGGCCGAATTTGAACGCATCAGTGCCGAATGCGGTGGTTGCTTGGAAGTCTATTTTCAATCAGATGTAATCAGTGACGAGCGACGTATTCCCGACCCAGTCGACGTTGTCAGCGTGATTGCCATTCAACGCGGTACCACTGATCCAGGCCGATACGTGATCATGTCCGGCGATATCGATTCGCGCGTTACCGATGTGATGGATTTCACCTCTGATTCACCCGGCGCTAATGACAACGCATCAGGCGTTGCTGGTACGCTAGAAGCCGCGCGCGTACTTACTAAATACCAATTTAACGGCAGTATTGTTTACGCCGCACTTGCCGGCGAAGAGCAAGGGTTGTTTGGTGGCCAGATCATGGCAACCAATGCATTAGCCGATGGCTGGCGCATCGTCGGTGTATTAAACAACGATATGATTGGTAATATCGAGGGTATAAACGGTGTAATCAACAATACTACTGCGCGGATCTTTGCCGAGGGCACGCGCATGCTGGAAACGCCTCAAGAAGCTCGTTTACGTCGTTTTACCGGTGGTGAAGTCGATTCACCGAGTCGCAACCTCGCGCGCTACATCGATTGGATTGCCGACCGCTACATTCCCAACCTCGATACCATGGTGATCTACCGCTTAGATCGCTTCCGTCGCGGCGGACATCATCGCCCATTCAATGACCTTGGCTTTCCGGGTATACGCATCATGGAAACCAATGAACATTACGATCGCCAACATCAAGATATCCGTATAGAAGATGGTCGTGCTTACGGTGATACCATTGATGGCGTTGATTTTGATTACGCCGCTAAGCTAACTGGCTTGAACGCATCAAGTTTGGCAAGCCTATCCTGGGCACCATCACCACCAACGGGGGTGACTATCAGTGGCGCGGTTCAGCCCAGCACGACACTGGCGTGGAATGCGGTTGATAAAACCACCAACCCGCACTTGAAGGGTTACAAAATTTACTGGCGCTACACCGATGCACCGCAATGGCAGTTTAGCCGTTTCGTTGGCGATGTCACTGAAGCCACATTGGAAAATGTGGTTATTGATAACTACTTCTTTGGCGTTGCCAGCGTTAGCAAAGACGGCTACGAGAGTCCTGTTGTATTCCCAGGTGCCGCTGGCGCCTTTTTACCCGATCCTGAGGCAGAATAATCATGGCCGTTGTTGGCAAAATTCGCAAAATGCAAGTGCACACTGAAGCGCAATCTGGAGGTTCACACCTAGCCCATTATCAATTACCTGTGGGTGATGAAAAAATTGATATGAATGCTTTAATTGGTCGCAATATCGAGGTTGAACACACCGGTGACATCAACTGCGTACACTGCGATGCCAAAACCAAGAAGAGCTTTAACCAGGGTTATTGCTATCGTTGCCTGATCACGTTGGCGCAGTGCGATAGCTGTATTATTAAACCCGAGCTGTGCCACTACTCAGAAGGCACCTGCCGCGAGCCAGAGTGGGGCGAACAAAACTGTTTAAGCGACCACTTTGTGTATTTATCCAATACCGGCGCACTAAAAATCGGTATTACCCGGCATGTAACTGATGGCGTCTCATCGCGTTGGATTGACCAAGGGGCAACGCAAGCGCTACCCATCTTGCGCGTGTCAGAGCGTTTAGTTAGTGGCTTAGTTGAACATGCGGCCAAAGCGCATATCGCCGATAAGACCAATTGGCGCACCATGCTCAAAGGTCAGCCTGACGATCTCGATATTCAAGGTCGCGCGGAACAAGTACTCAATGCCATTGCGCCGGAAATCGAAGCTATTTGCGCAAAGCATGGCATTCAGGCTGTACAACCTGTTGAGAGCGATCCCATTAGTATCAACTATCCGGTGACTCAGTATCCGGAGAAAGTAAAGTCGATCAATCTGGACAAAACGCCGAGCTTTAGTGGTCAATTGCAAGGAATTAAAGGTCAATACCTTCTGCTAGATGGTGACCGCGTGATAAACATGCGCAAATACGCTGGGTATAGATTGCAGGTTTCGCACGACTAAAGTGAGAAATTTACCGCGCTATTTCGTATACACGTTAATGGTTGAGATTAAGGAGTTGATGTGAAGGCAATTGGTAAGTTTTTGTGTTCATGCACAGTTGGCGCAGGCGTGTTGCTAGCGCCACTGCACAGTTACGCCGATTCATTGAAGTTGGTAACCACAGAGTGGGAAACCTTTACCGATTTAGGCGCACATTCAGAACGCATCAATACCATTGTTGCCGAAGCGATGCAGCGTGCTGGACACTCTGCCACCATCGCAATCGAACGCGAAGCCTTTGCCGCTAGCGGTTTAAATTCTGGCAAATTTGACGGTCGTATTGACTTTATTGATCTAACTGAACAGAGTGACCGGTTTGTCTATTCCGAGCGTTACATTCCGTTGTACTTGCACTTGGTCAGCAAGTCGCCAGACATTGAGCGCGTACGCAGTTTTAGCCAGATCCGCAATGCGCGTGTGGCCGTAGAAAACCGCTACGCCTTTACGCCGGAACTGCGCCTAGTTCGAGAAATCAACTGGTCACGTAATTCCACCTCGTTTGATACTATATACAACATAGCCGATGACCGTAGTAACTACTTACTCACTGATTCGCTTTATTTTGCTGAATTCAACCGTTTGCTGATAGATATTGATCAGGAATTACTCCACCGCAGTGCTCAAAGCCTATTTACCACTGGTTTGCATTTGACCTTAAATCGGCAAGTAGAGAATGCCGAAACCATCCTGCAAGACTTCGACAATGCCATTGCAGCTATGCTGATCGAAGGGCGTTTAAATGAGTTATTGGGTCTGGCTTGGATCAAAGCTGATACTGATGACGATGGCGCACAAGAGCTTATTAGTTCACGTAACACGCATCACTTAAACACCATACTCAATGGTTCGCTAGAAGACGCGACCAATAGTGCATACACGTGGAACAGCAGCCGCACCTCACCCACACAGTTTATCGTTGACGGTGAACGTTTTGCCGATTGGGATGCGGCGCGCCAGTACTTAATTAGCAATGGCCAACAAAACAGCCATTCAGAACGTAAGAGTCACTTGGATCCCAATTCGTATGAAGAGATTTTACGCGCTTGGTAAAGTTTGCTGATTAATAGTTAGTGAGGACAGAGTTAACAATTACTGCGCCCCCTTTTTAGTCTTCAGCGCAGTATCTGCTTGACTGAATAAGTCATCAAACACGTAGTCGCCATTGATGCAGGTTGCAACGCCAACACTTGCCGAGAGTTTAAAGGTTTGCCCCGCCTCTTGAGTATCGATTGCGGCAACACGCCGTCGCAATTCTTCGGCGAGCTCCATCGCGTCATTGGCATTGCGCCCGGGCAGTAAGATACCGAACTCTTCACCGCCGATCCGCGCATATACATCATCCGAACGACAAGCATCTCACAATAATTGTGCGACCGCTTTTAATACCCAATCGCCAACCAAATGCCCATAGCTATCGTTAACCCGTTTAAAGTCATCCAAATCAAGAATGATTAAACTTACCGCGTTGTTAACACTGCGGCAGTACGCCATTGATGGCAAATTGATAACCGCGCAAATACGCCAGTGAATCGCGCTGATAGTCGTTAAGCTGTGAAGTGGATTGTGTTAATTCATCAAGAATTTCACCCAGCGCTACAGCGTCTGCACTGCGAACTTTATAGGCGGTCGCGATTAGCTGATCGAAATTAGCTGACTCGCCTTCTTGCGCTAACACAGGACTAACAATCAGCAGTGCTGACACAAGCATTAATACGCGGAACGACATGCATACCTCTGGATTAAAAAGAAGAGATATCCTAAAGAGACAAGGGCACAGAGTAAACTCGGAAAGCGAAGCTAACCAACTCAACCCCATTAGAAATCTTGTTGCATACTTTGCAACGGCCAGTTTTTTGCTAGACTGATGAAAAAACCAACGTTTCTTCAACTAATGGTAGTGCTATGGACAACCAAACGATACGGATTTTTGTTTCTTCCCCTTCCGACGTAGATGCTGAACGACGCCGTATCAGCCAAGTCGTTGAGCGCGTACAGCAAGATTTCCCGGACGTTAAGCTAGAGGCTATACGCTGGGAGGAAAATGTCTATACCGCTCGCGAAACCTTTCAAAAGCAAATTGTTGCCCCTGACAAAGCCGATTTAGTGGTTTGCGTATTGTGGAAGCGTCTGGGCTCTGAGTTACCCGAAGACTATAAACGCGACGATGGCACCATTCCGACTGGCACCGAGTACGAATTCGAAACCGCGATGGACAAAGCATTAGTCGAGCAGGTACCCGATATTCTGCTGTATCGCAAAACTGAAAAAGTGTTTTACGATGCCGATCGGTTAGAACAAGAAAAGGCCGAAATGCAGGCCCTCGAGGCGTTTTGGCGGCGCTGGGTACAAAACGAGCAAGGCCACTTTACCGCAGCGTTTAAGCCGTTTGAATCGACCGATTTTTTTGAGCAGCAATTTGAGCAAGACTTGCGAGTATGGCTGAAAAACCAAACCCAAGAGGTTACCTGGCCTGAAGCTAAAGGCAGCCCCTATCGTGGCCTACAGGTATTTGAACCAGAGCATGCGCCTATATTCTTTGGTCGTCAGCGTGCGGTGCAAGAAGTACGCGCGCGATTACTCGCCAATTATGAGCGCGACGGCAAGGGCTTTTTACTGCTCGTAGGAGCCAGTGGTTCGGGTAAATCATCACTGGTGCGCGCGGGAATTTTGCCTAAGCTGCAAAACACCCTATCGATGGCCGATGTTGTACAGTGGCGTCACGAGGTTATCAAACCCAGCGAGCTGGGCGACAAACCGATGCAAACTTTGGCGCGACGGATCAGCCAAAGCAGAGTGTTGCCTGAGTTGCTTACCGGAGACTACGACAGCGAAGAAGAAATTGGTGCATTTTGGGAAACCGGCACAAATCAAGCGCAACCGTTAAAAGCTGCACTGCGCCGCGCAAGTCAGGCACTGCAAGAAAAAGAAAACTATCAGCAGCCACCGAAGGTACGCCTGTTATTGGTGTGGGATCAGTTCGAAGAGATTTTCCAACTCGCTGATAATGTTCGCGATGAGCTATTGGCTTGGATCACCGCGTTAGTAGAAAGTGGTCAAGTATGGGTTATTGCCACTATCCGCAGCGACTTTTATCCCGAGATCCTCGGCGTACCGGCGCTGATGAACTTAAAGAAAGACGGTCGCCAATCAGATTTGGGACCACCTCGCCCGCATGAACTCAAAGAGATCATACAGGGGCCGGCTAAAGCGGCGGGGCTGACCTTTGATGTTGACGAGAAAGGTGAGGGCCTAGATGAAATACTACTTGATGAGGCGGAAAATTCCCCCGAATCGCTCCCACTGCTAGAGTTCGCCCTAGAGCAACTTTATTTGCATCGCGACAAAGACAACAAGCAATTGAGTTTTGCCGCTTACCGTGAAATGGGTGGTCTGGCTGGTGCCATTAGTCAAAAAGCAGAATCGACATATGCGGCAATCGACGATCACAGTGAAGATGTATTCAACAATGTAATGGGGCATCTCATTGCGGTGAACGAAGAAGGCCGTGCGACTCGCAAGCAGGTCAGCATTGAGCAGTTTAATGCAAACCCAGCGGAAAAAGCCTTTGTCGAAGCCTTTTTGAACGCACGCTTACTGGTCGCAGATACCGATGATGACGGCCGTACTCATATATCACTGACACATGAAGCGCTTCTGCATCAATGGCAACGCATTAAGACCTTTGTCGCGGCCAACCAAGAATACTTGCGCTGGTACAGCCGGGTCAGCAAAGAGACCAAAATTTGGCACTTAGAAAAGCAAAACAACGCTTATTTATTGCCGAGTGGTAAGCCGTTGGAAGAAGCCAAAATTTGGTTGGATAAACGCCAAGACCAAATGCAGCATGACGTTGCCGAGTTTGTACAACTATCCATTCAACGCGAAGCGGTCAAACGCCGCAACCGGTTCGCGATTGTCGCGGCATCTATGGTGGTATTGATTGCACTGACTTTCCTGTCATTGATTTACGCGAAGAAGGCAGAAGAAGCATCTGAGCAGGCCATGATACAAACCGACATAGCTGTCCGAGAGTCTGAAAAAAATGCATTATTATTGGCCGAAGAGCAGTTTTTAACTGGCGTGGATAAAGGCAATGAAGGTTCAATTAAACAGGCTTTCACGGCCTTTAGTGAAGCACTGAAAGTCAACCCCGACCAAAAAGCTCAAATTGCAGCGGGGCATTTATTAGCACGGCAACTTAAAGCGGTTGAAGGCGATCGCATTCCGTTACCACGTCGCACTGACGATGCTATTTTCTTCGGTGAAAACGATCATATTTTGCACCTCTATAGCCTCTACTACCCGCGCATTTATTCCCGCGAAGACAATTATACAGACTATGAGCCTATCCTTACGTTCCATTACTACGACTGGCATATCAAGTATGCATTCTCTGCTGCAGATGGTAGCTGGCTGGCATTGATCAACAAGAACAGTTTGAATATTTGGGACCCAACCGATGGAAGCCTGATTCGAGAGCTAGATGTATTTGACGAAGATATTGCTGACTTCCATATGGACCCTGTATCTGGCTTTGCCACAATGATCAGCGAAGACGGCTGGTTAGCCGTGTATAACACTGAAGATTGGACACGTCAGCACCAAGACAAGCTAACCCCAATAGAAGATGCCTACTTCACAAGTGTGGTGAAGGTGGGTAACCAGGTATTCAGTGGCGATAACAAGGGCAACATCTTTCGCGGCACGACGCAGAATACGCCAGCGCCTTGGAAAAAACTCGACGGTTATGTTTGGCAACTGCTAACCGACCCACAACAGCGTTTTGTCGCTGTTGCCAACAAAGGCAATACGCTTCCCGTTTATGGCGTTAGCGCAGAAAACAGTGACACCGAGGTTGTATTTGACAATGCCGTGGCATCCATTGACTTTTCTGATGATGGACTGCTCTTAGCCGGTGCGAGCTGGGATGGCACGGTTCGGATCCTCAATCTTACTTCCGGCGAAACCGAAGTTGTCGGAAACATACACAATGGCAGTGTATACGAAGTCAGGTTTTTGGATAGCCGCCGCTTCGCCAGCGTCAGTGCCGACGATACCTTTGCCGTTTACAACCTGGAAACCGAAGAGGTGGAGTATAGTATTGAGCACGATTCCGATGTGGTTGATCTAAGTGTCAGTAGTGATGGCAGCCAAGCAATCACTGTGGCTCGTAATGGTGTCACTCGAATTGTTGATATTTCTGCACAAAACCACCGCGTGTTAGGTAACTCACAAGCCAAATCATTCGTTTACAGTCCTGATGGCAAAAAGGTTACAGTGTTAACCGGAGACCAATTACTTGAATGGGATATCACCAGCGGCAAGCTTCTCACCCAAATCAAAGAGGAATTTGACCAGTTGGTATATTTACCCCATAGCGAATGGATGATGGCGGTTAATGAAGATGGCTTTGTCAGTTACATCAATTCAGGCACTGACGAGACCGATCCTGGTTTCACCGATGCTAAGGTGAATCTACTGGGTTCGAGCGAGAACTATTACTGGAACTATGTAACCACCGACAATGCCGCCGTTGTATGGAAATACATCAATGGCCAAGTAGAAGTAGTCTATGCGGTAGATACTGCTTCACCGGTTATCGCTACTGCCAGTGATACTCAAGATAACTATCTCGCGATTCTCGAAGAAAGTGGCCAATTCAGCATCATAGATGTTGATGAACAAACGGTCTTGGCCAATATTCAATGGGAGCGCCCAGTTGAACAAATCGCGTTTGCGAAGAATGGCGATTACTTTGTCATTCGTGATGATGATGACAAAGTGGTAGCCTGGGAATTGGCCACAGGAACTGTTACCTTTGATATGCGCAACACCCCCTGGCATGAAGCACGAACGTTTATCGCCCATCCTGACTCCTCGTTAATAGCCTTTATCGATAGCTCTACTGAACACGTGTTGTTATTCGATGTTGCAAGTGCAGTGCGCTTGCCTGGACGCATTCTCTCTAGCGGTGATATGGACTTACTGTTCGACCCAACAGGTGAGCGGATCCTAATTTACGGATATCGCGCCGATGAGTACGCTATCCAGTTGATTGATGTAGAGCGGATGAAAACATTGTTTACCTTAGACGGGTTAAACCGCGATGAAGGTTTCGAGCATGTTGCGGCCTTCTCACCTGACGGTACTGCGGTGGGTATATTATCGGAAAATCAGCTCTATCATTTGCGCCTCAAACCATCACTGGAACAAAGCCTGCTGCAATTACGCGGTCAAGACATGGTGGCAAATAAACAGATCTTTAGCCACTCGAGCAAACAGCTGGTGGCTCTGGAATACGAAGATGGCTTCAAACTGTTCGATCTTGAGCAAGGTGCAGAGTTATCTCATAGTATCGATGAGCTTGCTCAAGCTGTTGCCGTTTATCAAATTGTTGACGACGAAAGCCTTGTAGGCTTTAGCACCGAATCAGCCTACAAATTGGTTGGCCTAGACGGACAAGTCAAAGCCAATGTTGCACTAGAGAGTATTCCCGGCGATGCCACTTATCACGCTCCGTCAAACTCGTTAACCTTTGTGTTTGAAGATAGGGTCGAGTTCCGCAGCCTAGACGGTACCCTTCAATGGCAATCTGAGCTAGGTACGAGCGCAACACAGTGGAACGGGCATGTCACCACCAGCAGCGTATTATTGGTGGATGAGAGTAACTATATGATGTTCAAGGCCGCAGATGGAGAACTCCTGTGTCATAAAGTCATAAGCTTTTTCGATCAGGGAGCGTTACCACTAACGCTAACACCGGATACTTCACAAGCTTATGTAATCAATGAGAGCTATGACATTGAACAGTTGGATACATCGTCCTGTGAACATGTGCGTACGATCACTACCAGTGCTGCGCCGCTGCGGATGCAGCTCAATGACGATGGCAATCAGCTGGTCGCTACCATGTACAATCAACCGACCTTTATCTACAACATTGAGACAGAGGATAATCAATCGGCGAATACTCAGCAAGGTGCCGATGGCGCTGAACGGTCCAGCGAAAAACAAGGCAATGCCTCGCAGATCCCCATTAAGGACAATTTCACCCCATTCGCTGACGCATTGGGACCAGAAGGTACTCTGGTAATTTATGGACGCTTGAATAACGAAGTCCTGATCTACCGGTTGATTGAACTTGAGTCGGGTCGCACAATTTTTGAAGAGCCGATCACCAGTCATAATTTCCAGTCGATGAACGGCCTTGGTAGATTTGATGACAAAGACGGATTGTCAGTAAACAAGGAGAGTTATTGGCTGCATCAGGGTGGTTTATTGTTTATGACAGCTCCACCCAAAGGTGATGCCCAGGAGCTACAGCCACTATTACAGCGTGTCAGCGAAATCGACAGTATCGAAGACTGGATGGCGCTGCAACAAGAAATCGTATTACAGCCAAGCAGTGATACGATTAATTGGTCGCAATGGCTAAAACTGCAACTTGAAGACAATACCACTGACGAACTCGCGTGGCGCATTACACCAACCCGACAAACAACTTCTGACTACAAGTGGTTTATCGAGCGGGAAGTCGATCGCGCTGAAAGTGGATACACAGAACAAATGTATCGCAAGGAAATTCATATCGACATGCATACGCGATTAGGTGCAATGTACGGTGACCGTGTATGGCTAGAGGAGTTTCCGACCGATAGAGAGTGTGCAGTAATATATGAAACCGCTGACAATGAGGACATACAATTGCGTTTGCCAGATAGCGAATATGCTGATTATGACTGGATTGAAGCCAGCTCCGGCCGCTCAGTGGCGTTTACGGCAACCGACAATAGTGTGAGACTCGAATTCGCGGTAGATGATCTGCAACATTTCGAAAAAGATCGCTTCCATACACACCCTCGTGCTACGCGAATAGACATACTAGTAGGCGTTTATTGCTCAGTTCAATAAACAAGAGTGCAAGGTCAGAGTAAATCTCAAATTTACTCTGACCCGGTGATAGTTAGAAGAACGCCTGTAAGCCTGTTTGGGCACGGCCTAAAATAAGACCGTGGACGTCGTAAGTCCCCTCATAGGTATTAACTGTTTCAAGGTTAATCATATGCCGCATTATGTGGAACTCATCGGCAATCCCGTTACCACCATGCATATCACGTGACTGGCGCGCTATGTCTAGCGCTTTTCCGCAGTTGTTGCGTTTAACCAGCGAAATCATGGTTGGGTCGAATTCATTACTGTCAATCAGCCGCCCGACGCGCAAAGATGCTTGTAAACCTAAAGTAATTTCCGTTTGCATATTAGCTAACTTGGTTTGAAATAGCTGGGTTTGCGCTAGTGGTTTACCGAATTGTTTGCGATCTAAACCGTATTGACGCGCTGCATGCCAGCAATATTCTGCCGCCCCCATCGCCCCCCATGAAATGCCATAACGGGCCACATTTAAACAGCTGAACGGGCCCTTCAACCCCCGCACAGTTGGAAACATATTCTCATCCGGTACGAAGACCTTATCCATGACTATTTCACCAGTGATTGAGGCTTTAAGCGAAAGTTTGCCGTGAATTTCGGGCGCACTTAAACCCTGCATGCCTTTCTCAAGTACAAAGCCACAAATGGCATTATCTTCAGCGGTATTTTTCGCCCACACCACAAACACATCAGCAATCGGTGAGTTGGTGATCCACATCTTACTACCTGTGAGCAGGTAACCACCGTCAACTTTTTCAGCCCGGGTGCGCATGGCGGCGGGATCGGAGCCTGCATCCGGCTCGGTTAAGCCAAAACACCCTACCCATTCACCTGTAGCAAGTTTTGGTAAGTAACGTTCTTTTTGAGCCTCGCTGCCAAAGGTGTAAATCGGGTGCATAACCAGTGAAGATTGCACGCTCATGGCGCTGCGATAACCGCTATCGACGCGCTCGACTTCCCGCGCGATCAAACCGTAACTCACGTAGTTAGTGCCAGCACAGCCATAACCATCGATAGTCGCTCCGAGTAAGCCCGCTTCACCAAAGGCGTACATGATATCGCGGTCAAACTGACCATCGCGATTCGCTTGCAGTACGCCCGGCATCAACCGCGCCTGACAAAAATCATGCGCGCTATCGCGCAACATACGCTCTTCTTCAGAAAGCTGTCTATCCAACAGCAGTAAGTCATCCCAAATAGGCAATGGTCGTGACATGTAAGGTACCTTGTAGCAAATGATTGGAGGTCTTTGCACCTCTATTTTGGTCACTAGTATAACTGAAATACGCGCTGCGCTGAGGTGAAAAAAACCAAGTAATTGACAGGCGTCAATAAGCCCACTTAAACAGTGTTGAATCTAATAAATTTGCAAATATGGGTAAAAGGGAATGAGGGGGATTAGAAGGATTAGTGATGGCCTGACGGCCATCACAAAGAAACTCAATTAGATAGTTTCAACGTTTGCTGCTTGAAGACCTTTTTGACCTTCTTCAACGTCGAACTGAACTTTTTGACCTTCTGGAAGTGTTTTGTAACCTTCTGCAACGATTGCGCGGAAATGTACAAATACATCTTTACCACCGTTATCTTGAGTTAAAAAACCATAACCTTTATCAGCGTTAAACCACTTAACGGTGCCTGTAACTTTAGACATGTAAAACCTCAATTAAATTGTAACTTGCGCACCCTGCGCATCTTTCGCCTTCGATTAACTTGAATATTTTGAGGGTCAACACGTACGAATGGAAAACTTCTTACAACAAATCACTAAAGTAACTTGAGATGTTTCATAACACTTGCAGCTTGTAACTCTATAAACACGTCCGTCAAAGACAATAGAACTATACCACCAATTACTGATTAAGCTATCTTATTTGGCGTAAAATCAGCAAATTATCACGAAATTGTCATATTTCAGGCAGTCATCGGATGAGTGACCGGGAACTTTTAATTAGTTAGATTTTGCCTGTCGATAGGCATACAGCCAACAAGGGATCCCGAATGAAAGCAGTACTGCAGAGGCACTCCAATGCAGTGGTGTTATCGGCATTAAAGCGGCCAAAATAAAGAAAGTCGCACCTACAGTGGTGGCCAATTGTGCTTTGTGCTGTTTGCGTTGCACTATCATTTGCTGCTCAAACTGGCGCTGCTGTATCTCTGGTAAGGTGCGTAACTGTTTTAAGCTGTCATGGATCAAATCAGGCATGTCGGGCAGTTTTTCTGACCAGAACGGTAGGTTCTCTTGGATCTTCTTCAGCATGGCTGACAAGCCGATTTGTTCTTTCATCCAGTTCTCCAAGAAGGGTTTTGCGGTTTTCCACAAGTCGAGTTGTGGATAAAGCTGACGACCTAAGCCCTCAACATACAATAAGGTTTTTTGTAGTAACACTAATTGTGGCTGCACCGTCATATTAAAACGGCGCGCCGTGTTAAACAGTTGCATCAACACGTGACCAAAAGAAATATCCGCCAGTGGCTTTTGAAAAATTGGCTCACAGACTTTGCGGATCGCCATCTCGAAATCATCGATATTGGTATCGTGTGGCACCCAGCCTGAGTCGGCGTGCAGCTGCGCGACTTTGCGATAATCGCGATTAAAAAAGGCAATAAAGTTTTCGGCCAAATAGCGCTTATCGTCACGGTTTAAGGTACCCACTATGCCAAAATCAATAGCGATGTATTGAGGGTTTTGCGGATGCTCAGTGGATACGAAAATATTACCCGGATGCATATCAGCATGGAAAAAACTATCGCGGAATACTTGTGTGAAAAACACCTCTACGCCGCGTTCAGCAAGTAATTTAAAATCGGTATTTTGCGCTCTTAGCGCTTCGATATTAGCAATCGGAATACCGTAGATGCGCTCCATAACCAAGACGTTTTCACGGCAATGGTCACTGTAGATATGCGGTACATAAAGCGCTTCAGAATTAACAAAATTGCGGCTTAACTGGATACCGTTGGCGGACTCGCGTAGTAGGTCCAGTTCATCTTTAATTGTGCGGCGATACTCGGCGACCACTTCTACCGGACGCAGGCGCTTACCGTCGGGCAGCCATTTCTGTAGCAACTGGGCGAAGCTTTGTAATAACTCTAGGTCAGCATCGATAGTAGCTTCGATATCCGGTCGCAAGACCTTGATCACTACATCTTTACCATCGCGTTTGAGCTTCGCAGCGTGCACTTGCGCTATGGAGGCCGAGGCTAGCGGTTGTTCCTCAAATTGACTGAACAGTTCATCAAAATGGCGGATCCCCAATGCTTGTTTGATAATGCGCTGCGCCTCGTCTGAGTCAAACGGTGGAACTTTGTCCTGTAAGTAAGCTAACTCATCAGCGATATCTGGGGGCAACAAATCGCGTCTGGTTGAAAGCATTTGCCCAAACTTAATGAATACCGGCCCAAGGCTTTGTAGTGCCAGTCGTATGCGCTTACCGTTGGATTCTTGCGTGTGTTTGTTGCGGATCCAAAACATCGAATGACGGAACACGCGTGCGTACCACGGCATAAACCGCTTTGGTATCAGCTTATCTAAGCCGTGCTCTAGTAAGATAGCGTTGATTTTATACAGCCGGAACAATCGCATTAGGGGGCTTTCTTATTCTCTAATTGGGTGATCCTAGCCGCTAAACGATCCACGTCATCGCGCAGTTGGCTAACTTGATCACCGAAATGCATAACTTGCAACCGGTGTGCCGCTAAGCGCTTCTCATCGATGAGAGCCGTGCCAAGGGTTTCGGCAAATTGCTGCAGTTGCTGACGAGCAAACTGATCAAATGATTTGGCTGTTTTCACTAGCTGGTGTGCGGCAATATCGCCTAGGTGTTCGGACAGCACCTCTTCCCAATCGATATCGAGCTCTTGAAACAGTGCACTGACATGCTGAGCAATGTGCATATCGCCACTTAAATCGAGCTTTTCTTCGCGAATCAATTGGGTAATTTTACGCGTATCACGCAGCTCGGGCATGGTGCTAATTGAAGTTTTAATCAAACACTCATTGGGCGCATTACGCTCAAGTGCTTCAGCCCAGCTCACTTGCGCCTCGTGAATACTGATATCACCTTCAAAGGCCAATTCAATTGGCCACTGGACTTCATCTAGCCATACGATCAGGCGCTTGCCGCGCAGCTGATGCAAGCGTTGATGACTTTGTGGATCGAGCTTTAGCAGTGGATTAATGACCGTTTCAGCTAGAGCCTGTAGCACTTGGGCGGTGGGCATTAAAACTTAAATCCTCGGTGTAGGGCAACAATACCGCCAGTGAGGTTGAAATACTCAGCGTTGTCGAATCCCGCCTTGACCATCATGTCTTTAAGCGTCTCTTGATCCGGATGCATGCGGATAGATTCAGCTAAATATTGGTAGCTATCGGCGTCGTTTGCCACCAGTTGCCCCATTTTCGGCAATACGTGGAAAGAATACGCATCGTAGACTTTACTCAGCCATTCTTGAGTAGGCTTACTGAATTCAAGCACCAACAAGCGACCGCCGGGCTTAAGCACGCGGAACATTGAGGCTAATGCTTTGTCTTTGTCGGTTACGTTACGCAAACCAAACGCAATAGTGATCAAATCAAAATGGTTGTCAGGAAATGGTAATGCTTCAGCATTGGCCTGCACGTAATCAACATTGCCAACAATGCCTTTGTCACGTAATTTGTCGCGACCGACTTTAAGCATCTCGCGGTTGATATCCGCCAAAATAACTTGGCCTTTTTCACCCACCAAGCGGGAAAACTTAGCGGCTAAGTCGCCAGTACCACCGGCCAAATCCAACACGCGCTGACCACTGCGCACACCGCTACAATCAATGGTGTAGCGTTTCCACACGCGGTGAATACCCATCGACATCAAATCGTTCATCAAGTCATACTTGGCGGCAACTGAATCAAACACATCTGCCACCATCGACGCTTTCTGCTCAGTGGCCACTTGTTTGTAGCCAAAATGCGTGGTTTCGCCAACCTCGTTAGTGGTGTTAGGAGTAGACTCGGTTGTCATGCTGTTTCCCTGTTCGAACATCAATCACAATATACGCGCAAGTCTACCGAAAAGACCGCCGTAGCAACAGGTTTTATTGACGTTCAGTGCCTAATTGATGTGGTTATCACCACAGCTATAGGCGAGCAATTGACTTAGACTTTGCAGCGACCAACCGCTTTGCTTTTGCCAATTTAAAAAGGTTTCGTTGATCGTCTTTAAACTGCGTTTACTGCGCGGTGAACCTTCAATCAGTTTGTGCTGAGTGAAATAATCTTCAACATCCTTACTAAGCAAAAAGGTGTCTTTGCCTAAAAAGCGCAATGCATACGGTCCAGTATTACCACCTAAGCGAGCACCGTGTTTTTTGAGGTATTCCCATAAACCTGTGATGTCATCCCCTGGCCAATCGGCAACAAACTGCCCAAAGCTACCATGTGCGCGACTGACATCGGCAATCATCATGGCATTATCTCGAATCGTTTTGACTTTGTTATAGTTGCGAATGATGCGCTTATCGCCGGCTTTGCGCTCAAGCATCTCATCTGGCATTAACAGAATTTTTTCGACATCGAAGCCAAAAAAGATCTCTTCAAAGTCTGGCCATTTCTGCCGCACAACGCGCCAAACAAAGCCCGATTGAAAGACCTTTTTGGTAAATTCAGCTAAAAATCGATCGTCGGGTATAGCCGCTACCTCTTCAGCGGATAAAGGCTGACCGATCAACCTTTCTAACGCCGCTTCTCCGCCCTTGCGCTTAGCTGCACGGGCGTAGATTGCAGCGAACGGTTCGGCACTCATGCGGCAATACCACTGTGGCGCAGTAGCGCGTCTACTTCAGGCTCTCTACCACGGAAGGCTTTGAACAGAGCCATTGGCGGTTGGCTACCACCTTTTTCCAAGATATTGGTGAGAAAATCACGGCCAGTTTGTGGGTTAAAGATCCCTTCTTCTTCAAAGCGACTAAACGCATCTGAAGACAGGACCTCAGCCCATTTGTATGAGTAATAGCCGGCGGCATAACCACCCGCAAAGATGTGCCCAAAACTGTGCTGGAAGCGATTAAAGCTTGGTGGCGTTACCACGGCAACTTCAGCGCGAATACCATTTAGGGTGGCTTGAACATCTAGTTCAGCTGTTGATTGCTGATGGATAGCCATATCAAACAAGCTAAATTCGATCTGTCGCAACATTTGCATCGCCGATTGATAATTACGCGCGGCTAACATCTTATCGAGCAGATCCTTTGGTAGTGGCTCACCGGTTTCATAGTGACCTGAAATCAGTGCTAAGGCCTCTTCTTGCCAACACCAATTCTCTAAAAACTGGCTTGGTAATTCGACAGCATCCCAGGCCACGCCATTGATACCCGATACACCAGCAACCGTGACTTTGGTTAGCATATGGTGAATGCCATGACCAAATTCGTGGAATAAGGTCACCACTTCGTCATGGGTAAACAGCGCTGGTTTACCGCCGACCGGGCCATTGAAATTACAAGTTAAATAAGCGACAGGGGTTTGTATGCCTTGCTCGGTTGCTCGTCGCACGCGGCACTCATCCATCCAAGCACCACCGCGCTTACCCTCACGCGCGTACAAATCGAAGTAAAAGCTGCCGCGCAATTCATTGTCAGCATCGAAGATATCGTAAAAGGTAACATCCTCATGCCAGGTATCCACATCATCACGGGCTTTAATCGTTAGACCATATAATTTACCTACAATCGCAAATAGACCGCTAACCACTTTGTGCTCAGGGAAATAGGGGCGCAGCTCTTCATCTGAAATGGCGTAACGCTGTTGTTTAAGTTTTTCGCTGTAGTAAGTAAGATCCCAAGCTTCAAGGTGCTCTACACCGTATGTTTGCTGGGCAAAGTCTCGCACATCTTGCAAGTCTTGCTCAGCTTGAGGTTTAGAACGCTGGGCCAAATCGGTCAAGAAGCGGATCACCTGCTCTGGTGTATCAGCCATTTTAGTCGCCAGTGAACGCTCGGCGTAGGTATCAAAACCCAATAGTTTAGCGGCCTCTTCACGCAATTGTAGGGTTTCATCGATGATCGCTGAGTTGTCGAACTCTCCCCCATTAGGGCCTTGCTCTGAGGCGCGCGTCGTGTAGGCGCGATACATTTCCTCGCGTAGTGCGCGATTGTCGCAATACATCATCAGCGGTAAGTAGCTAGGAATATCTAATGTGAATAACCAGCCTTCTTGCTCCTTGCGCTCGGCAGCTTGCTTGGCTGCAGCAAGTGCTGATTCCGGTAAACCTGCAAGTTCGGCTTCGTCTGTTATCAATTTGGTGAATGCCATCGTGGCATCTAGCAGGTTGTTACTGAATTTGGATGCAAGTTCCGAAAGCCGCGATTGGATCTCAGCATAACGCTTTTTCTCGGCGTCAGGTAACGCAACGCCTGAAAGAGTAAAATCGCGCACCGTGTTGTCGATGCTGGTTTTTGCAGCCAGTTCGAGATCGGCAAATTCTGGACTGTTTTGTAAACTTACGTAGGCGTCGTATAGCCCTTTGTGTTGACCGACCCAAGTGCCATATTCAGATAGCAAAGGTAAGCAGCTGTCGTGTGCCGCACGCAACTCGTCTGAACTCACCACTGAATTCATATGTGAAATGGGTGACCACAACCGATTGAGAATATCGTCTTGTGCTTCAAGACGCTGAATAAGATTGGCGTAGCTATAATCTTGACTTGCGACGACTGCATCGATCTCGCGTTTAGAATCTTCGATAACTCGTTTGACAGCGGCTTCGATGCCGTCTGGCTTAACAGCGGAAAAATTAGGCAATGGCTGTTGTTGTTGTTCAGTAAAATTTTGCACAGTGATCTCTCTTAACCTGTCGATGTTTAGTTAACTGTGGGCACAACCCCAAAATGCAACGTACGGCGAAGTTTTTGTTCGTTATTTTTTCAGTACACGGGTTGAATCTCCGCAAGATCAATCAATACTTAGAACCGAGACGTATTTGATAGACATACTTTGTTTGAAAGTTTTTTCTATGTAAAGCTATCTGAATAGCATCCAAATGACCTAAATCAGGAATAATAATGCAAGAGTTTGATTATATTTGTATTGGTGGCGGCAGTGGCGGTATCGCTTCAGCCAACCGCGCATCGCGCTACGGCCAAAAAGTCGCACTTATCGAGGCCAAAGCGATTGGTGGTACTTGCGTAAATGTAGGTTGTGTACCCAAAAAAGCCATGTGGTATGGCGCTCAAGTCGCTGAAGCTATTCATCAATACGCACCTGATTACGGTTTTGATGTGACGGTTAATAACTTTAGTTGGGAAACACTGGTGGCTAGTCGTGAAGCCTACATTAAGCGCATTCACGGCTCTTATGACCGTGTGCTAGCCAACAACAATATTACGCGGGTCGAAGGTTTTGCGAAGTTTGTTGACAATAATACCGTTGAAGTAAACGGTGAATTGTATCGCGGCAAGCATATCCTCATAGCTACAGGCGGATATCCTCATCGGGACACCGTACCAGGTGCCGAGTATGGGATTGATTCAGATGGCTTCTTCGCACTTAAACAGCAGCCGAAGCGCGTAGTTGTGGCGGGCGCTGGTTACATTGCAGTAGAGCTGGCCGGTGTTATGCACAGTTTAGGCAGTGAAACGCACTTGATCGTACGCAAGAATGCACCGCTGCGCAGTTTTGATCCGATGTTGACCGAAACCTTGACCGAAATTATCGAGCAGGAAGGTCCGCGCCTGCACAAATTCCATGTGATCCAAGAGATAATTAAACACGACGACGAATCACTCACGGTAGTGCTAACTAACGGTGAAAGAATCGATACCGATTGCTTGGTCTGGGCTATTGGTCGTCGTCCAGCTACGGGTAACCTCGGTCTTGAAAATACTGATGTTAAAACCGACCTGAAAGGCCATATCATCGTCGATAAGTATCAAAACACCGACGCGCCCAACGTCTATGCAGTGGGCGATTGTATTGGCAAAGTCGATTTAACCCCAGTTGCTGTTAAGGCGGGACGACTATTGTCAGAGCGCTTGTTTAACAACAAGCCTGATGCGCATATGGATTACGACATGATCCCAACAGTGGTATTTAGCCATCCGCCTATTGGCACTATTGGTTTGACCGAACCACAAGCAATTGCCAAATACGGCGATGAGAACATCAAAGTGTATGAATCGAGCTTCGCAGCGATGTACACAGCGGTTACCAAGAACCGTCAAATCACTAAAATGAAACTGATTTGCGCGGGCAAGGAAGAAACCGTTGTCGGCTTACACGGTATTGGTTTTGCCATGGATGAAATTTTGCAGGGCTTCGGTGTAGCAATGAAAATGGGCGCAACTAAAGCCGATTTCGATGCCTGTGTAGCTATTCACCCAACAAGTGGCGAAGAGTTTGTTACGATGTAGCTCAAAACTGCTGCTGAGACCCCCTAAATGCTAGAAAAATTGTTCAAGCTGCAAAGCTATGGAACAACTCCCAAAACCGAGGTCATCGCTGGTTTAACAACCTTTTTAACGATGGCCTATATAATTTTTGTTAATCCCGCGATGCTGGCTGATGCAGGGATGGATCGAGGCGCAGTGTTTGTTGCCACCTGTGTGGCTGCGGCTATTGGCTGCTTCATTATGGGTTTTGTGGCTAACTACCCAATCGCGCTTGCACCAGGCATGGGGCTAAACGCCTTTTTCACTTATGGTGTGGTGCTCGGTATGGGACATACCTGGCAAGCCGCGTTGGGTGCGGTTTTTTTGTCTGGTATTTTGTTTTTGCTACTCAGTGTGCTGAAGGTCCGCGAGTGGATCATCAATGCTATACCGCGAACACTAAAGCTGGGGATAGCCGCAGGTATTGGCTCTTTTCTCGCTATGATCGCACTTAAAAATGCCGAAATCATTGTTGCCAATCCAGCCACTTTCGTAACGCTTGGTGATATCACTCAATTTGGCCCGTTAATGAGTATCCTTGGCTTCTTTATTATCGCTGCCTTGGCTGCTCGAAATATGAATGGCGCAGTAATGATTGCGATTCTAGCCATTACTGTGCTGGGTCTGCTATTTCGTGATGTGGAATATACCGGCATGGTATCAACACCGCCTTCTCTGGCTCCGACCTTTATGCAAATGGATATTGCAGCTGCGCTTGAACTATCAATGTTAACCGTGGTGTTTGCGTTTTTGTTTGTCGACTTATTCGATACGTCGGGCACCTTGATTGCCGTCACTCAGCGCGCTGGCTTAGTGGATAAAAACGGTAATATAGAACGATTAGGCAAGGCATTATCCAGTGATAGCTTGGCAACCGTTGCGGGCTCAGCGTTGGGCACTTCAACCACCACCAGCTATGTAGAAAGTAGTGCCGGTGTCGCTGCTGGCGGCCGCACGGGTTTGACCGCTGTAGTAGTTGGTATTCTGTTTTTACTCAGCACCTTTTTTGCCCCTCTAGCTGGCATGATCCCCGTTTACGCGACAACCGGTGCATTATTTTACGTAGCAATTTTGATGCTGCTGAATCTCAAAGACATCGATTGGCAGGATATCACTGAAGCAGCACCTGTTGCCGTAGTGCTGTTATTAACGCCACTCACGTTCTCAATCGCCCACGGCATTGCTTTGGCGTTTATTACTTACACAGCAGTCAAAGCACTATGCGGCAAATTTGAGCAAATCAGTATTAGTGTCTGGATCTTAACCGTGCTGTTTGTACTGAAGCTGGCATTTATTAGCTAACGCGTTTTGTCATCAGATTAAGGACAGCGCCGTAATTACGTGCGGGGATGATGCGTAATCCTCTTGTAGGATTCGATCCCCAATCAATGCGGCAACGGCTTATCGTTGATACCCTTTTTCGATCAATACTTACACTTTCACAGTATGCAAGTTAATAGCAATAGAACCTGAGTCCAAAGTGAAGTCGTTACTCCTCCTGCCCTTATTTTTCAGCAGTCTTGTGTTGAGTGCCCCCGTTCGCGCAGATTACATGCAGGGGTGTGAGGATCCTGAGTATCACCAATATATAGCGCAGCGGTTTGAATATTTTGAATCGAGAAACCGCCGTTTGTTAAACGATACACTACGAGACTATGAAGCGAGTTTGTCGAAGGAAAGCAGTCTATATCAAGTGATCACGAATTTAAGTCGACACATTAAGTACAGCGCGCAATTTGAGCCGATTGAAACGGTTCAGTTAAAGATAAGCCACGCGTTTAAGCTCGCCAGAGAGATGAGTACAGAACAAAAAATAGCTGGCGAGGTTGTCGATGGTTTCGGAAGTCAAAATCATTATGTTGACATTGCTAGGGCATGGCTTGCTTATCGGCAAGGAGATCTCGACCTAGCATTCGAAGAACTTCTGATTGCCATAGATGATGTCGACTCTGCTTTGTTGGGCGCGTTTGGCCCTGATTTTGATCTCGTCAGACAACTTTATAGCGATGGCCACATTGAACCGGTAGTCACTTATATTAAAAAAACCGAATTGTTCTGGACTGGAAAACGCCCGAATGAATTGCGAGATGCGTGGCTGGAAATGATTGACGCTGGCTGTAAAATCCAATTCGATTCGGTTGATGTGATAAAAGCCGAGCAATTAGGCGTCAGATCTATCAATGTTCAAGAAGCGCTAGGCTTGGATCGCTGAAGGCATCTGCCTCAGCATTTACAGAACCTAAAAGACCATAAATTCAAATGGTGAGCCTGAGGTTATCTCTCGTTTGAGAAGGTTCCTCTTTAAGTTGCAATTATTATCTTTTGCTCTCTCATAGATTCATTCAGGAGATTGCTAAGGCAATATCAATCTCCGCGCTCAATCTAGGGTAATAAAAATGCGAACAATGTCGATATAGAAATCACTGATGCACTTTTAGCCGCCTGAATAATTCTATGAAAGATCTAGTATTCGCAGAAAAACATCGTCAAAGAGCACTCTCTATCAATATCGAGTCATCTCCAGTGCTAGATAGCTTTAACAAAAAAGTCGTAGCGACCGGCAGTTGTTTTGCTTATGCGATTTCGAAGAATCTAAATGACCTAGGATTTAAGACACAGTTCGACGGACGAAGTGCAACGCGTTTTAGTGTCAAAAGCTTTGCTTCTTACATGCAGCATTTAATCGAATTACCAAGCACTTTTACTGATTCCAAGGCAGTCTACGTGGATTCGACGTACAAAAACCAAGAAAAAGACGTCATAACCTCAACGCTGCACAATGGTCTGTACGGCATAAATACTGACCTAGACATGTTCTCTCAACAGTGTTTTCAGATTGATAAAACATTTAAGGACAAGTTGAAAAACGCTGATCTGGTAATTGTGACATTAGGTACGAGTCAGTACTTGAAATTAAAACGGGGTGGACATGTAGTAACAAATTTCCAAGGCATTGATCGCTCAGAGTTCGATTTTATCGAGCCCACTACAAGTGAAGTCACAATTGATGTGCAAAACATTCTAAAAGCTCTAGAAATTCTCACTAATGAGTCAGCTATGATTTGCTTCACAGTGAGTCCCCAAAGATATGCATGGGGGCCAATTGGCGACTTCAAAGATCAAGAAACCGACTGGAACAATGAACTTGGTGCGTTTCCAAAGGATGGATTGGTAGCAAATTGTTATGATAAATCTAAAGTGCGTGTGGCCCTTCAAGATGGAATTCAGGCAACCTCAATAAATCGCAATATCAGATACTTTCCTTCTTATGAAATGGTGCTCGATGAACTGCGTAGCAAAGAAGCTTTTGGTGTCCGAGATTCCGATTATGGGCACGTTGCGCAAACCACCTCAGCGTATGTAGTTAATCGTTTTGTGAATAAATATATGAGCGATGAACTAAAACGTTTCATCGAAGTTCAAAAAAACTTTGCTAAAGACGTTCAGGGATTTAAGCAATTATCGATTCAAGAGCGCGTTGCTATCCTAGTGACCGCTGCAGAAAATATAGAGCGTCACCAATGTCTTCCCGTTCCGGAAACCTTTGTAAAACCGTTAAGGCAAGCATACAAACAACTCTTAAATTCGGGTATCAAGATTGAGCCAACTCATCGCCTACAACTTGATCGTATTTTTGCCTCCGGAACTGACTTCGTAGCTGACGTTCAACAGACGCTAGAGCAGCAACCCGATGATATTGATATCATTCTTTATGGCGCTGGTATTAGTGCAAAAAACTTACTCGAGAAAACAGATTTGCTGAATAGAAATATTGTGATGATTTGCGACCGTAACGCTGCAGCAATTGATAAGTTTTTTGGGTTTAAAGTGCAGCCCCCTGAGGCTCTGGCTCGCTTTCCAAATGCTAAACTTTTGATTAGCGCTCAAGAAAGTAGTGAGTCAATCATCGCTGACTTGTCTGAACAAGGGATAAGACGCGACCGCATAATATAATGTTCTACCAACTAAAACTTTCAACTAATAGCATTGAATCATTAGCCTTTCTACTGGTGGTCCGAGTGGAAAATTCGCTGCGTAAAGGCTCTTACTTCTTTAACAAAATATCTTTTATCCCTGCCAGCTCTTGTTTTCCATCGATAAGCTCTTCTGGTGTGAGGCCCGAGAGTTCATGCGGGAACACTAACCATTCGTCGCTCTCGCGTAGGTAGTAATCAGGCGTTAAGTCAGTTTTGTTGTTCTTAGGCTTAAACCACGGGCAGGCTATGCGAATGTCGCTTGGCGTATTTAAGCGCGACAACTTGCGAATACGCGCAATTAACGCCTCAATTGAGCGACCTGAGTCAAACACATCATCTACAATCAACAGTGAATCATCGGCGTTCGCTTCTTCAATGAGGTAATGCAAACCATGCACTTTAATGGTCTTAGAAACTTGGCCAATACCGTAATAAGACGAAGTGCGTACTGCAATGTGATCGGTTTCAACATCTTTAAAATCAAAGTACTCCTGTACCGCTATTCCAATCGGGGCGCCGCCGCGCCAGATACCGATGATAAAGTCTGGTCTAAAACCATCCTCAAACACTTGATCGGCAAGACGAAATGAGTCTTCGAGGAGTTCTTGTGAGGTAATAAATTTCTTTGTTGTCATGACAGGCTCATTTCTAATATTAGGTTACGCAGATTTGTATGGGTGCAGTTGCTGCCAATGCTCAGCAATATCAATTCTGCGGGCAAACCACACGTCATCAAAGGATTTGGCATACTGGAAAAAACGTTCTAGTGCTTTAAGCCGGCCGGGGCGTCCGATTAAGCGGCAGTGCAGGCCAATCGACATCATTTTCGGCCGATCCAATCCTTTTGGATCACCCTCTTCATACAGCACATCGAACGCATCTTTCAGGTAGTTATAGAACTGATCGCCCGCGTTAAAACCTTGCACGGCGGCAAAGCGCATATCATTAGCATCCAGAGTGTAAGGAACAATTAACTGCTGTTTGTCGCCAACGGTTTTCCAAAACGGTAAGTCGTCACTGTAATCATCGGCGTCGTAAACAAAGCCACCATTTTCGGCAACTAGCTTACCAGTGTTGGGGCTAGTGCGACCGGTATACCAACCTTTCGGCTTTGCACCGGTAATGGCTTCGATAATCCTAACCGCTTCTTGCATATGCTGGCGCTCAGTATCGATATCAACATTCTGATAGTTGATCCACCGCAGCCCGTGACTACAAATCTCGTGACCTGCCGCCATGCAGGCTTTAGCGATTTCAGGATGCCGTTTAAGCGCCATAGCAACCGCAAATACCGTGATGGGAATGTCGTATTTGTCAAACAATCGCAACAACCGCCAAACGCCAGCGCGGCTGCCATATTCGTAGACAGACTCCATACTCATATGGCGGTCTTCTACATGCGGTGCGCTCACGATTTCTGATAAAAAAGTTTCTGCCGCAGGGTCACCGTGTAAGACGCAGTTTTCACCGCCTTCTTCGTAGTTCATCACTACTTGTATCGCTATTCTGGCTTTGTTTGGCCACTTGGCGTGGGGCACATCAGCGCCGTAGCCCTGCATGTCGCGCGGGTAATTGTTATAGGAGTTATCCGCCATTGTTTAGTCCTGTGCCTCTAGCGCCTTTAACCAAGTGGCAAGTTGCGCGCGCTCTTCTGCTGTCATTTGGGTGAGATTGGCCAGTGGCATATCTTGAGTTATGATGGCCCGCGCTTGAATAAGCTGAATGCCTTGTTTCGCTTCGTCAATTGAATCTAGTACAAACCCTGCTGGCGCGGTGGGAAACATCGCAGAGCGCGGGCTTTGGCTGTGACACTCTGTGCAGTGTTTATCAATGATCTGCCAAGCTTGTGCATCGGTCACGGCAACGGTGTTCTCGCTTTCGCCAGTTTGCATTAAGTGCCACGGTGCAATGGCTAGCATTAACGCAAAAAACGCGGCTATACCACTGATAAGTACTTGCGGTTTGTCGACCCCTTGGTGCTTTAAGTTAAAGAAATGACGGATCCACATGCCGATAATGAATAGCCCAATTAATACCAACCAGCCGTACGTATGACTGTAGGTATAGGCAAAGTGATTGCTGAGCATGATAAAAATCACCGGCAGCGTGGCGTAGTTGTTGTGCACCGAACACTGCTTGGCTTTTAATCCCGGCGCCGGATCAGGAATGCGTCCTGCTTCTACTTCGGCCACCATATACCTTTGCCCCGGCATAATCACATGATAAACATTACCGGCCATACAAGTACCAACCAATGCACCAATATGAATATACACCGCGCGGTCAGTGAACAGCTGGTCCAGTCCCCAAGTAGCCAACGCAAGTAGCGCAATAACAACTACTGTGAATGCATAGCCATTGTCGACTAGTTTGGTTTTACACAAACCCCGGTAAATCGCATAACCAACCGCAATAAACGCCATTGACGAGCCAATAGCACGAAGCTTATCAATATTGGATTTCGCCGGATCTAACAGGTAAGCATCTGCGCCGATGTAATACATCAAGCTAAATAACAGCATGCCGGTTATCCAAGTGGTGTAGGCTTCCCACTTAAACCAATGCAGGGTCGATGGCATTTGCTCAGGGCCGTTTTGATATTTGGCCACTTCATAAAAGCCACCACCGTGAATGGCCCACAAGTCGCCGCGGATCCCTTTGTCTTTTTTCCATTGTGGCGGGGTTTGTAAATTGTTGTCGAGCCAGACGAAGTAAAAGGATGCACCAATCCACGCGATCCCAGCGATAACGTGGAAGTAACGCAACACTAAATGGGCAATCTCAAAAAAGTAACTCTGCATAATTTAGCTCACTTCCCTTAGTGGCGTGGTGTTAGATGACGCAAATTGCGGCTGCGCGTCGCGCTGATAAATGCAATCACCAAGCACATAGGTATGCTCAATACAGCGGTCATCGCCAAGCATCATGATCGCGAACAGGCGCTCGTGGAGGGTTTTGGCATGCTGCAGGCGGAAGCTCAAAAACGGTGTCGCGTGATGATCCAAGATAACAAAATCTGCTTCACAACCGGGCGTAAAATTACCAATGGAGCCTTCCAGATCGAGGGCCCTGGCGCCACCTAGAGTAGCCAGATATAAGCCTTTAAATGCGGTAAAGTTTTCACCTTGAAGCTGCTGTATTTTGTATGCTTCGCTACCGGTTTGCAGCAGTGAAAAACTCGTTCCAGCACCCACATCCGTGCCCATTCCCACGGTTACTTTGTGCTTTTCACAAGCCTTTAAGTTGAATAACCCAGAGCCCAAAAACAAATTGGAAGTGGGACAATGTGACAACGCCGCTTGGTGTTTTGCCAATGAGATTAACTCGCGCTCCGATAAGTGAATGCCGTGAGCGAAAACCGCGCGCTTGCGCACTAAACCCGCATCTTCATAGGCGCCTAAATAGTCATCTGACGCGGGAAATAATTTATCTACCCATTCACATTCCTCAATGTTTTCCGATAAATGTGATTGCATGTATACATCGGGGTATTCATCGAGCAATTGCTTACAGGCCGCCAGCTGCTCATGACTTGAGGTCGGTGCAAATCGCGGTGTTACCGCGTAGGCTAAACGGTCAACATTGTGCCATTTTTCAATTAAGGCTTTGGATTGGCTGTAGCCCAGCTCGGGCGTATCGGCTAAATCTTCGGGACAATTGCGATCCATCAACACCTTTCCAGCAATCATACGCATACGGCGCTGTTGTGCTTCAGTAAAAAAGGCATCGACCGATTCTGGATGCACAGTACCAAACACCATGGCGGTTGTGGTGCCATTGCGCAGTAGTTCATCAAGAAAACGCTTGGAAATATCTGCAGCATAGGCATGGTCGGCAAACTTCTTCTCGGTTGGAAAGGCATACTCGGTCAACCAGGTCAGCAATTGTTCACCGTGGGAGCCGATCATTTCGGTTTGCGGTAAGTGAATATGAGTATCAATCAATCCTGGAACCAGCAACTTGCCATCGTGACGAACAACTTCCGTGATGTCAGCATACTTGGCCACAATGTCTTTTTCAGCACCTAAGTCTAGTACTTTGCCCTGGTCAATAACCAAAGCGCCCTGTTCGAAATAACGCACGGCATCATCGCCAGCAATGCTGGGATCGTCGAGAAAATCGAGAATATCCGCGCAGATGATTTTACGCTTAGCGTGCTCAATGCTCATCACTAGCTCCCTCGATAGGTAGAGTAGCCAAATGGGGCTAATAGCAAAGGAATATGGTGATGTTTGTTATCTTGACGGCGGAAGCAAATCTCAGCAAAGGGGTAGAATGCGGGTTCTGGTTGCTCGGCAAAATAAGTGTCTAAATCAAAGTGCAATTTGTAAGTGCCAAATGTTACCTCTACCCCAGACAACCAATCAGTAATGCGACCATCATAGTCTGTTGCGCCTCGGGTAAGCTCAACCCAACTGTCTTGTTCGAGTTTATACAATACGACCGGGACGCCAGCTGCCGGCGTGCCTGTAGCGGTATCGAGAATATGGGTGGTAATTGGGCTCTTGCTCACAGTAACTTCTCCAATCGAATACGCGTAATTTTTGCTTGTTCGCCAGCGGCGATGGCCAATTCAGTAGCGCGATCATTGCAGACTCGCGCGCGGATCAACCCCAACATTTCATTGGCTGACTTGCCTGTGGCACAAACAATAAAAATAAATCCAAACTTGTCTAAATAGGCCTTATTCAAGCGCATCATTTCTTGTAACATTTCGTCAGTGGCGACTTGCATCCCCGACTGTTCATGACCGGCTTTATCAGCGGTTGCTGCGTATTTTTCACGCAGGGTCGACACGTCACCAATTTGTGGATGTCCTTCAAAAGCGGCCAAGTAGTCAGTTTCACCTAGCTCACACCAAACAGCATCCGCTGCATTAAACAGCTGTTGCGCAGAATCAAACGGCCGCTTTGCCACCATGGCAGAAACCCAATTCGGTGCAACGCAACAGCTCTCTAACATCACAGACGCCTGCTCTGCGGTGGCATTATTCAACGTTGTTAAACTCACTCTCCAGTAACCTTATGCGCCGCTGTAGGCGCTACTACTTGTTCATTGTTAGATAACTCAAAGGCCTGCTTTAGCTGTTGCCATTGCAATCCTCGTCGACTTTGTGGCGGCGTAGTCTGTTGCTGATATAGACCAATCACTTGCCCAGCAATAGAAACAGCGACTTCCATCGGTAATTTACCCGCCACATTAGGCACCCCCACAGGACAAATCATCGTCTCTATTTGGGCAGGGCTGAAGTCGCGATGGGCAAGGCGATGACGAAACCGTTTTGCTTTGGTAGCAGAGCCAATGACGCCCAGCCACAAGGCGTCATTGCGCTTTAAAATGGCGCAGACTAATTCAAAATCTAAGTGATGATTGTGGGTGAGTATCAAATAGGCGCTGCCCGCCTTGGCTCGTTTAGCCACCTCTACCGGTTCATCATCCACAACTTTAGTGACATTGGCTGGAATGTTGGCCGGAAAAACATCGGCACGGTTATCAATCCAACGGATCCGGATGGGTAATTGCGCCAAAATAGGTATTAACGCTTGCGCCACATGACCAGCACCATAGACGTCAAGCTGCATATGCTCACTAACCATAACCTCAAACATGACCACAGCGGCACCGCCACAGCACTGGCCTAAGTTGGCAGCTAAATGGAATTGCTCAAGCGCTTGAGCAGGCTCACCTTGCGTCAATAAGCTACGCGCCTTTTCGATTACTTTAAATTCTAGGTGCCCGCCGCCGAGGGTATCGAAAATATGCTCGCCAGTGATCACCATTTTTGTTCCCGACGCGCGCGGTGTTGAACCACTGGTACCCAATACTGTAGCAATCACATAATCAGTGCCTTCTCGCTCAAGCTGCGCAATCGCTTGCGACCAAGTTAGACTGTGAAAGCCTTGATGAGATTGATTGAGTGACATGTTATTTGGATCAGACATGAGTCGACTCCGGTTCCGCATTAGAGGTTTGTTTGGCTAACCAGGCTTTACTGACATTAACGGCGTTAAGCACCCGCTCCGGTGTAGCTGGTGTGTCAATACTCGGCAAATAGCGGTAATCGGTGATACTGCTTACTGCATCGCGAATTGCGCTCCATACACTGAAACACAGCATAAAGGGCGGCTCACCAACGGCTTTAGAGCGAAATACTGAAGTTTCCGGATTCGCTGAATCATATAACGACACATTAAACTCCGCCGGTGTATCACCAATGGCTGGGATCTTGTAGGTAGCCGGCCCAAAACTGGCCAGCTTGCCATCGTCATTCCATTGCAAATCTTCAGTCGTCAGCCATCCCATACCTTGAATAAACGCCCCTTCAATTTGACCAACGTCCAATGCGGGATTAATCGAGCTGCCGACGTCATGCAAAATATCAACGCGGGTAACGGTGTTTTCACCAGTGAGGACATCCACCTCTACTTCGCTTAATGCAACACCGTGCGCGTAGTAGAAGAATGGACGTCCCTCGGCTTTCTCTCTGTCGTAGTGTATTTTGGGTGTAGCGTAATACCCGGTTGATGAAAGTGAAATGCGTTTCATGTAAGCCAAATTAGCTAACTCTGCAAAGCTTATTTGGCCATTGTCGTAGGTCACTTGGTTGTTGTTGAACTCAACACTTTCCGCTTCTACGCCAAAATACTCGGCGATAAAATCAACTAAGCGCTGTTTGATGGTATTGGCCGCATTAAGCGCCGCCATGCCGTTTAAATCTGTGCCGCTAGACGCCGCTGTAGGTGATGTATTGGGCACCTTATCGGTGCGTGTGGCAGTAATGCCGACGGTTTCAAAATCGACGCCAAAGGCATGCGCTACAATTTGCGCCACTTTGGTATTAAGTCCCTGGCCCATTTCGGTGCCACCGTGATTGAGGTGAATGGAACCGTCTGAATATACATGCACTAACGCACCGGCTTGATTGAGGTGCTGCACAGTAAAAGAAATACCAAATTTCACTGGCGTCATCGACAACCCCTTTTTGATAAAAGGCGAGTTGCTATTGTGCTGTTTAATCGCCGCGCGGCGCTGACGATAATCAGCATCGCGTTCAAGTTGCGCGATCATATCGCCCATCACATGCTGCTCGACCGTTTGATGGTATGGCGTTACGTCGCGTCCCGGTTGGTACAAATTCGCTTTGCGCACATCGAGCGGATCTTTGCCCAGTGCAGCAGCAATATCATCCATGATCAGCTCAGCCACAATCATGCCCTGCGGGCCACCAAAACCACGAAATGCAGTGTGGCTCATAGTGTTGGTTTTACAGCGGTTACCGATGATTTTTGCCGCCGGATAGTAGTAAGCATTATCGGCGTGAAACATGGCACGGTCGACAATTGCGTCAGACAAGTCCGGCGAGTAACCACAAAAGCCATTAACCTCAATGTGCACGCCTTCAACCAAACCATCGTCGTTAAAACCGACGCGATAGTGATTGTAAAAAGGGTGACGCTTACCAGTTAAACGAAAATCATCCGCTCGCGCTAAACGCAATTTTACCGCACAGCCCAAATGATAAGTGGCCAATGCCGCTAAACAGGCCCAAGGTGCCGCTTGAGTTTCTTTGCCACCAAAAGCGCCGCCCATACGACGGGTTTCAACCGTGACAAAGTGAAACGGCTGCTTGAGTACTTTGGCTACTAAATGCTGAACTTCAGTGGGGTGCTGGGTAGAACAATACACTGACATACCGCCATCTTCATTGGGTGCAGTCATTGCTACCTGGCCTTCCAAGTAGAAGTGCTCTTGGCCACCGACGTGCAGCTCACCTGAAAGCGTATGCGCAGCATTGGCAATCGCTGCTTCAGCATCGCCGCGTTGCAATGAATGTGGAGGTCTAACCCAGTTCTGCTGCTCTACCGCAGTTTTAATGTCTAGCACGGCTTCGCTGCTTCTACACTCAATCTCGACCATTCGTGCAGCGCGTCGAGCGACGTCGTAACTCTTAGCAACCACTAACAATACCGGTTGATTGTGGTATTGAATTTCATTGTCGGTCAGGAGGATATCACCGGGAAAGACCGGGCCAATGTCCAGCTTTCCAGGCACATCACTGGCTGTAAAGATCCGCACCACACCCGCTAATGCTTCAGCCTTACGGGTATCAATGGATTTGACTACGCCACGAGTGATCGGCGCTAATACCGGATAGGCATGCAGACACCCGGCGGGTTCAGGATTGTCATCGACATATTTGGCGCTACCGCACACTTGCTTAACAGCGCTGTCGTGGAATTTCGATTGCCCGACGCTGCCACCGCGCGCTTTTAGTTTATCCATCTCAAAGTGACGCATGGGCAATCCTCACGGCTGGTTGCTCAGCAACGTTAACCACATCAATTGGCTGACAGAACTCATAACCAATACGGGTAAGTAAGTTTTGACTAACCGTTAGGCGATATTCAGCACTGGCGCGTACATCCGACATGGGTGAGAAATCTTGCGCTAGCGCGCTTGCCGCTTGATTAAAGCTGTGCTGGCTCAAGCTCGCACCGAGTAGCTGCTGTTCGACCGTTTTGGCCCGCGCTGGCAACGCTGCCATTCCGCCCATTGCGCAGCGCACCGCAGTAATTTGATCGTCGGCATGGTCCACGGCTAATACCAAACATACCGTGGAAATATCATCTTCAAAACGCTTCGAAATTTTGTGGCTTGCAAGTTTTAACGATGCCGGGCGCTTGGGTATTAAAACTTGGCGAATCACTTCATTCGCGGTTAGCACCGTTTGCCGATAACCGGTAAAGAAATCTTCTACTTTAACGTGTCGCGTACCGGCAATGGAAACAAGCTCTAGGGTAGCATCAAGGGCAATCAGCAAGGGCGCCGGATCGCCAATCGGCGAAGCATTTCCTAAGCTCCCCCCTAAAGTACCACCATTGCGGATTTGTTCTGAACCCAAGCGCTCGAATAGCTCTTTACTCTCGGGGTAGTGGCGACAGAATAGCTCGATGAAGTCGGCATAAGTCGCTGCGGCGCCGATGACCAGTCCATCGCCTGAATCACTCACCTGAATAAGTTCGGTCACCTGCGTAACGGAGATAATGATCGCAGGCTCGGTGAGCTGTTGCGTGAATTCAATGCTGAGATCTGTACCGCCAGCAATCAAACGCGCCTCGGGACACTGGTTTTTAAGATTTACTAGTTGTTTTAACGATTGTGGCACATAGAAATGATTTTGCTCAAAGCGCAGGCTAGGAATTTCTTTTAGGCTATTGCCAGCATTCCTTAAACTGCGCGCGAAACTGTCCGCAGTAGCAGCCCAAGCCACCGGCTGACGTTCGTATTCAAAGGCTTTTTCAGCGGCTTTGAGGATCGGCTGATACCCGGTACAGCGACACAGGTTTCCACCCAGAGCGTGGATTACTGCCTTCTTACCTGGATAGCTTGCATTGTTAATGTACAGTGCGAGTAAACTCATGATAATGCCTGGCGTACAAAAACCGCATTGCGAGCCGTGGCTTTCAACCATGGCTTTTTGCACTGGATGCAACTCATCAACATCGGCATACAAATTTTGCGTTACCGCCTCAACGGTAACGATGTGTTTGCCATGCGCATTGCCGAGTAACATTAAACAACTATTGATCGTTTTATAGCGCCATTGTTTTTCGCTGGAGCCATGTGCAACTTGCTCACCTACCAATAGCGTGCATGCGCCACAATCACCTGAGGCGCAACCTTCTTTGGTGCCGACCAAACCTCGGTCTTTGCGCAACCAGTCTAAGAGTGTGATGGTCGGTCTGCTATTCTCAACCGTCACTGGCGTATTGTTTAACAAAAACTGAATCACAATAGTTCCTCTTGCACTCTATTCATTTTAGCCTAGGGTAGCTTTATTAGCCTGCAGCCAAAGCTACATCGTCGTGCGTCACCGGCTCGTAGGTTTCTTGCGTCTTGGCAATCTGAATTGCTAACGCCGAATACATCACCGCCAATACCCGTGCCACATCCTCTTCGACCACCGTTTCTGATGGATGATGGCTTACGCCTCCGGGACTGCGCACAAACAACATGCCGACCGGACACTTTGTCGCTATAGCCATAGCGTCGTGCCCTGCGCCAGAGGGGAGCAGGGCAATTGACTCATCGTTTCGCGCACAGGCTTCCATAAAGGTCTGCATGATATGCTGATCACAGGCAACTGCCGCCGCGGCATGGGTCCACTGCCATTCCAGCGTCAAATTACGCTGCTCAGCTATCGCTTGTGCATGGTGCTCAATACTGTGTAGCAATTGGTCTAATTCACTGTCTTGCTGAGCGCGCACATCTAAACTGAGCGTGGTTTTACCGGCTATAACATTGACCGCACCGGGTTTGGCGTCGATATATCCCACGGTCGCAACTTGACTATTGCTGCACTGCGCTGCTGATTGTTCAACTTTACAAATGAATTCTGCCGCCGCCACTAGGCTATCCTGGCGCATGTGCATTGGCGTTGTACCCGAGTGTCCAGCGCGGCCTTTAAAGCTCACCAATGCACGTTTAGCACCTGCGATAGCGGTAACAACGCCAATGGCCTGTTGCTGGGCCTCAAGCACGGGGCCTTGCTCTATGTGGGTTTCCCAATAAGCGAGTAACTCGGTTGGATCAAGAGCCGCATCCTGCACTTTTAATGGGTCGAGGCCAAAGACAGTCATCGCATCAGCCATAGTAGTGCCATGCTCATCGGTCAGCTCGAGCCAATTAGCGTTGAAGTCGCCTGCCAAGGCTTTGGAGCCAATTAAGGTAGCACCAAACCGAGTACCTTCTTCATCACAAAAACCCACAACATCTAAATGAAACGGCAATTCAACACTCTGTTGATGGGCAAGATCAGCAAGTTCAATTGCCAGCATCACCCCCAGAATTCCGTCATAGGCGCCGGCATTGGGCACAGTGTCTAAGTGTGAACCAACAATTAAGCGCTTAGCAGCGGGATCAGACGAGGCTAAGCGGCCCCATTGATTGCCAACTTCATCTTGCCAAGTAGTCATTCCCGCTTGCTGCATCCAGCGCGCTGCCTGTTGATTGGCCTCGGCATGTTTAACAGTCAAATACTGACGTAAAATACCGCCGTCCATTTCGCTGATACGACTCAGCGCTAAGCAGCGCTCGATAGCGCGTTTGCCATGCCGGGTGATTGTGTGGGGATCAAGTACGTTCATCAGCCGCTCTTACTTGTAATGCGCTAACGCAGCTGCAGTAGCTTCGCCATGAGGGCCTTTGTAGCCATTGGCTTGTAAGCATGCATCCAAGCACGCCAAGGTCTGTAACACAGCATCTTTACGCGCGTTGTAGCCCATAGTGCCAATGCGCCAAATTTTGCCGTGCAATGGTCCAAATGACGTGCCAATTTCAATCCCAAAATCATCTAGCATCTGACCGCGCACAGCATCGCCGTCAACCTCGTCAGGGATATAAACGCCCACGACGTTGTTCATTTTGTTTTGAATATCACCAAACACTTTTAGACCCATCGCTTGCACCCCTACGAGCATTGCATCACCGTGCAGTTTATGGCGCGCAACGCATTCGTCGACGCCCTCTTCAATAACGATGCGCGCACATTCCGATGCACAATAAAGCATGTTAGTAGCCTCGGTGTGGTGATTGAGGCGCTCTTCGCCCCAGTAATCCATTACCATACCGAGATCAAAGTAGTTAGAGCGTATAAAAGGCTCTGTGCCATCTTGGTGAGCGGCTGTACGAATACCCGCTTCAACCTTTTTGCGCGTGCGGATCCAATCCACACACTTGTCGCTCAAGGTCAGCGGCGCAGAACCTGAAGGACCACCCAGACACTTTTGCAAACCAACCGATAATGCATCTAGCTGCCATTCATCGGCCGGTAATTCGTTGCCTACAATCGATGCCGTTGCATCGCAATAAAACAACACATCGTGCTGGGCGCAAATAGCGCCAATATGCGCCAGTGGCTGGTTCATAGTGGTCGATGTATCCCCTTGCACCATCGCCAACACATTCGGTTTGACGCGTTTAATGGCCGCTTCAATTTGCTCCGGTTGGAACACCTCTCCCCAAGGCACTTCTATAGTGTGAACTTCAGCCCCTACGCGCTGAGAAATCTCAGTTAACAAGTGGCCAAAACGCCCCATAATTGGCACTAAGACTTTATCTCCAGGGCGCAGAATCGAAACCAGCACGGCTTCAATGCCGGCGCGTGACGTACCGTCGACCAAGAACGTCCATTTGTTTTGGGTCTTGAAGATCTGGCGATAGCGCGCCATGGTTTCATTCATAAAACCGGTCATAGCTGGGTCGTACTGACCGATCAATTGTGCTGACATAGCGCGTAACACACGGGGGTCAGCATTGATCGGGCCAGGCCCCATCAACAGACGTTGCGGCGGGTTTAGGGTGTGAATATCGGTGTAATTAGTCATAAATTTATACTCCTAACGCCTGCGTAAACATGCGCAGGCCGGTGAGCATCAGTACTATGGCAAAAGCGCGTTTTAATTGTTTAGGGTCGAGTTTGCTGCCTATCTTCACACCTACGGGTGCGAACAAGATAGTCAGTGGAATGATGAGTAGAAAGGCCGGTAGATTAACCAAGCCGAAGGTGCCAATAGGCGCGTCAGTGGGTGTTTGCCCTACCACCAACAACGTAAGCACACCGGGTAGTGCGATCAACAGACCAAATACCGCAGCGGTGCCAACTGCGACGTGCGCGCGAATGTTAAATGCACTGAGCAATGGCACACCAATGGTACCGCCACCGATACCGATCATGACTGATAAACCGCCTACAGTAGAGGCCATTATCGCCTGACCCAATTTGCCCGGTAGTTGCTGTGCGAGTGCCGGCGCACCGGCGCGGAACAACATATTTAAACTCACCAAAATAGCGATGCAGGCAAACATTAAGGTCAGCGCGTTGCCACGAATGTAATGGGCAAATACGCTTCCGACAACCGCCATTAACAAAATAAAACCGGCCCAATATTTAAGTAACTCAACATCCACATTGCCTTTGGCATGATGTGAGCGAATTGAAGATATTGAGGTGGGAACAATGGTTGCCAACGACGTAGCCGTTGCAATCATCATTGCCGACTCGGCGCTGACGCCGAAGCCTTGTAATAAAAAATACAGTACTGGCACGATAACAATGCCACCACCGACACCAAACAACCCTGCCAGTATTCCGGCAAACACACCGGTGGCAATGAGAGCAACAACAATCGGCCATTGGGCTAATAATTCAGACATCGAAATTTCCTACGATTGTGCTTCAGCGGCAGATTCGACGCTGGCTTGGCCGTCGGAGCGCGGATCCGATGCGGCTTCTAGATGAGTTTGAGTATCAAGGATGGCCCCTGCATGGCCCATCATTTCATTGTTGTCTGGCACTGGCTGCCACTTATGGCGCAAGCGATCGAGCTCAAAGCCCAACTGCTCGGCAAGTTGTTGTTCGACTTTTAAATCTGTGCTGCTATCGCCCCACGTACGGCCAAGTAACCAGCGCGGCGAAGCAACAGCCTCAACGACTGATTTACCGCGCCAAGTGTAGTCGGTAAACACCTTGGCTTGGGTTTGCGGCTGGCCTTCCCCACCCATGGTACCGTAAGCGAGTCGGCGTCCATCGTGATAGCGCGCAAATGCCGGATTCAGTGTATGCGCAGGCTTTTTATGCGGTTGTAAACTATTCACAGCGCGCGGATCTAACGAGAAACTCACCCCGCGGTTATTCCAAACAAACCCGCCGTCGCGCATCACAACACCTGAGCCAAACTCCCAATAGATACTTTGAATAAAGCTCACCATTTGACCATTTTTATCTCGCGCAGCAAGCCATACCGTATCGCCAGGCGCCGCGTTAAACGGCCAAGGCTCAGCTTTGGACATGGAAATATTTTGCGCTAATTGGTCAATGACCGGAGCCTGTAAAACTTGCTCATAAAGCTCAGTGACAGCATTTGGATCACCCCATATTTGCGGGCGTAAATTGAAACTTTGCTTCGTGGCTTCAACAACTAAATGCATCCAGTCGATGTCAGAGATGGCGCGCGACTTAAGACGATCGATGATGGCCAAAATTGCCAGCGAGTGAACACCTTGAGTCGGCGCTGGTAGATTGTAACAATCAACGCCGTCAAGACTGGCTTTAAGTGGTGTAACTACTTGCGCTTGAGTGGCTGCAATATCTTCAATGGTTATTGAGCTGCCCGCAGCTGCTAAATCCCGCGCAAAACTGGCCGCTAATTCGCCGCTGTAGAATGCCATTAACCCATGTTCTGCAAGGTGTTCGAATACGCGTGCCAGCGTTGGGTTTGTGAAGTGCTCGCCTTGTCGAAGCGGTCTGTCGTTAGGCTCATACAAGTCTTTGAACGCTTGATTGCGCCCCTCGGTTGCAAATAACTTTTCCGCGGCCATCTGCAAGCTTTGCGTTACCTCAAAACCCTGTTTAGCTACATCTATGGCAGGCTTTAGAACAGTCGCCAATGGCAATTTCGCATTGTTATCCGCTTGCAGCGCTGCATGCCAGCCACTGATAGTTCCCGCTTGTGTGATGGCGCTGCGACCGCCCCGATCAGCAATAGCTTTTACACTTTGATACTGAGCCAAATCAGCAGCCGCTGCACCACAGGCATCAATTGCAATTGGCGCATCTGCGCCAAGATTATCAATCAGCCAAAAACTATCACCACCAATTGAGTTCATATGTGGATACACCACACTAATAGTTGCCGCAGCGGCGACCATGGCTTCAGTTGCTGTACCGCCTTGGCGCAAGATAAACATCCCAGCTTCCGTGGCAGTTTTATGAGGAGCGGTAAATGCAATATTAAATTGGCTCATCATCAATTCTCATCTTGTTGCGTTAATGATGCAGTGAGTGTTTTGACTAACTGCAATAGTGTGCGGTCATTACCTGCTGTCATAAGCAAAGAAAAACCATAGGGTGCCACTTGCTTTTCAAGCGGCACATTAATTAGCGGCAAATGGACTTGAGCAGCGCCGGCCAAACCGGCTATCGCGGTTAACGTTAGTATTTGCATCCGCAGGTCGGTAGTATCAGCACCTAGCTGCGGCGCTGTCGTTGGCGTTGTGGGTAAAAACAACGCACTGTGTGGCGACAAATTAGCCGCCAGTAGCGCACACCACTTTGCCTGTACTTGCTTGGCTCGTTGCTCTTCAGCTTCTGTCAGTGCCATCGCCATGGCAAAGCGCTGAGCGATAGGCGGTGCAAAATGCGGCTTGGCAGTAGTTACCCAATCGCCATGAGTTCTCCCAATTTCACGGCCTTGCAATACGCGAAACGCATCCGCTAGCTGCGAGATTAATTGCTGATCATCAATTTCCAGCGATCGAACCTTTTTAAAATGCGGTTTTACTCGCTCAAGTTCTGCGCGCAATAACCTAGCCAATGACGGCTCTACCAGCTCAAACAGCGCATCGAAAATGACTAACTCGTCAACGATTGTCTGTACTTGGGCGGGTAGTAACACATCGCCAACTTGGCTGAGTAAATCGGCCTGCTGACAAAACCATCCCGTGGTGTCGAACGCAGGAGCTAATGGCAACAAACCCGCTGGTTCGATAACTCCGTGGCTTGGGCGGATGCCAAATAACCCACAGTAACTCGCTGGTACTCTTATCGAACCGCCCGTATCAGTACCCAAGCCAATATCAGCTGAGTTAGCGGCGACTGCTGCCGCGGATCCCATACTAGAACCACCACAGGCATGCCCTGGCAATCGCGGATTTTCAGCAGCACCGTAATGCTGATTGTTGCCCTCTAAGCTATAGGCCATCTCGTCTGTTTGGGTCAGCCCGACTAACTCACAGCCTTGATGCATCAGCTTGTTAACTGCATCACTGGTATGCTCTGCCGGTTTAGCTTGGCGCAACCAATCAGGATTGCCCGCACCGTTTTTAAAGCCTTTGATAGCAAATAAGTCTTTTACTGCTAAGCGTTTATTGGCCAGCGAACCGTGGGGCATAAGCTGCCAATTCACTGGGCCGTGTAAACAAAAAACAGCTTGATCACTCACTCACTTCGCCTCGTTATTTGACCGATTGGTCAGGATTATACGTGCAAATTCCCCAAATGCCTATTGATATCTAAGCGTCTGCGCGCGATAGGCAATACTAATGCGGGCTTTAGAATTCAGAATTATTCTATTTCTAGCTCAATTACACGTTATTCTTGCAATAACCTATGCAAGAATTAAGCAAGAACCTTTCCGTTTTTGACAATCCTGTCCGATCGGTTGACAACAAAGGGTTTGAAAAAGACACAAATAATTAGCGCTTGGCTTTAACAACGAGGACTCGATCAAGTTGGTGCTAGCTTGCACCAATTTGGTTCATGTCTTGGTGTCATTACGGCGTTACAGTAAAGGTGCAGGGCTTACGATTAAGCCATTAACATCCGCGTATAACCAATCGCCAGGGCGAATCGTTGCAGATAAGATAGTGACAGCCCGATCGCGGTCGCCAAAGCCGCGCTTTACGGTACTGCGCGGCGTGGTTCCCAATGCCATAACACCGAGCTGCATCTCGCGAAGGATCTCGATATCGCGACAACAGCCATTAACGATGACACCAACCCAGCCATTGTCAATCGCATTGGTGGCCATAATATCGCCAATAAAAGCATACTTGTGACTGGCGAACCCATCGATCACTAAAACCTTACCCTGCCCTGGCTGTTTCAATATTTCCCAGGCCAGAGAGTTATCCTCTGGGCAGGTAACGGTTACGGCTTGACCGTAAAACTTTTGCAAGCCACCAAAATGGCTCAGGCCGCTGTGCGGAACATCAACCGAATCGCGATGTTCGTCGAATAAATCGGGCGTGGTAAATTCAGTCATGATTGCCCCGATTTGATTGAGTCTGGGATTGTCAGACCTACCCCTTTTAAAATGATTGATGCCACTGATTGGGTGATCGCATCAAAATCAGCGTCTTCATATTCGATTTTATTCATGACTAACAGCACTTCAGCCTCAAAATCAGCGTAATACTGAGTGGCACTCCAAATCGTAAAAAGCAAATGGTTCGGGTCGACGGTGTCCATTTTACCTTGTTGCATCCAGGCCTCGAAAACACAAACTTTATCTCTTAACCATGGGCGTGCTTTTACGCGTAGATAGTCTTTTAGATAGGGGGCACCGCGGATGATCTCTGAGGCGAATAACTTTGATTGCATCGGTTGCTTAATCGCTAACTTAACCTTCGCGCGGATATAATTATAGAGCACTTCAGCTGGGTCATGCGCTGGCGTAATATTGTCTAAACCTAAGTTCCAGGTACTGACAATTCTATCGATCACCGCTTCGTATAGGTTGTCTTTACTCTTAAAGTAATACAAAACATTAGCTTTCGGAACACTGGCTTCTTTGGCTATCATACTCATACTCGCGCCGTCGTATCCCGCTTGCGAAAAGAGCTTTTCGGCGGCATCAAGTATGCGTAATTCGTTTTTCAGGCGGGTGACTTCCTTTTTACTCTGTCTGCTGTCGACTGTCATGGTGCTTGCTGCGCTGTGTTATATCCCTGTCATAAATACCATCATTGACCAAAAGGTCAAATTTGGATTAGACGTGTTGATGCGTTGCTGAACAGCGTTGAGGCGAGCTTTATAAATGCGAAGAACCCAATAAGTACGCGGTATACAAGGATTTTTAAGCATCGGTTTTTTAGTGTATTTTTTAAGCTTTTACCGTATAATCACATGGTTCGATTAGTTCCGGTTACGTTTCATGTTTAGTGCTTTTGAGCGCACTTTAGGGTCCAGCGCTCGTGACAAAATTTTGTTAGTGGATGATCAACCTCTTAATTTAGAGTTGTTGCGCTGTTATCTAGAATCCGATTACGACGTCTTCGTGGCGGGCTCGGGAGTAGAAGCGATTCAGCAATGTGAGAGTATAGAGCCCGATATAATTTTGCTCGATGTCAACATGCCGCAAATGGATGGTTTAGAAACCTGTCGAACACTCAAACAAAACCCCTATTTCAACGACACACCGATTGTGTTTGTAACCGCCATGACCACTGAGCAAGAACAACAAAGTTGCTGGGATGCCGGTGGCGACGACTATATTCCCAAACCCGTTCACAAGGCCAGCCTACGCAATCGTGTACGCGCTCAATTGAATGCGCGCAAGCGCAGTCACAACCAGCGCCGTTCAGGTGCTTTAGATTCTATTACACAGTTGCCAACGCGTGATTTAATGGAAGATTATCTGCAGTTTCAAACTAAACTTGCGCTTAAAAACCGGATTGAAATGTCACTGGTGTTATTCGGTATTGATGACTACGAAAAACATCTAACTTATTACGGTAGTGAGGCCAACGAAGTTATGTTATCGCAGGTCGCATTTGAATTACGCGAAGTATTTGTCGACAGCATCAACAAAGTCTTTTGCCACAGTGACGGGGTGTTTTGTGCCGTGTTGCCAGAAACCAATCGCGCTGAAGCCTGGCAATATTCATCGAAAGTACTCAATGCGATGAATATTGCCGCTATCCCTCATCTCACGTCAGAAAAAGGCCATGTAACAATTAGCGCAGGTCTCGCATCGCTAATTGATGCAGGTTTTGACCAACACAACATCATGAGTTTGGCACAGAAAAACTTGCGCTCTGCTAAGCGTCGCGGTGGTAATAATATCGCAGGCTGGAGCCCTACCGGTTTCGAATATATTTAAGCGCCTGACGTTGACTCCTGAAACTGGCCAATAAATTAGTAAGTTCAGTGATTTGAACTATAGTTAGGCCAAGTACACTCAACTATACGGTCCAATGGACGACGAACTCCTATTCGCCGACGACGATTATCAAGAACCCCTGTTACCATCAGGCGAGCAATGGAAAGTTCTGATTGTTGATGATGAGCCGGAAATCCATACTATTACAAAGCTAGTGCTTGACGACATGGAGTTTGACGGTCGCGGGGTGCAATGTATCAGCGCCTATTCAGCTACCGAGGCCAAAGTTCTGCTAAGCAGTGACGACAACCACGATATTGCCTTAGCGATCGTTGATGTGGTAATGGAAACTAACAATGCGGGGTTGGGGCTTATCCGCTGGGTGCGCGAAACTGCTAGTAACCATACCATTCGATTAGTACTGCGAACCGGCCAACCCGGTGAAGCGCCTGAAGAAAGCGTGATCCGCGATTACGATATTAACGACTATAAAAATAAAACCGAGTTAACCGCACTGCGATTAAAAACGGTGACGTTTTCAGCCCTGCGTAGCTATCGCGATATCAAAATCATTGAACGCCACCGGGTGGGTCTAGAGCGAATTATTGCTGCTACAACCGAATTTATAGAATGCGAAACGCTCCCTCAGTTCGCCAATACGATACTGCGCCAAATCGCTATTTTACTCGGCCTTGAAACACAACAAATTGTCTGTTGTGCGATTACCCATAAGTTTGGCAAGGCGCCTCAAGACGGTATTAACGTTTTGGCGAATAATCAGGGACAATGCGGGTCTTCAGAGTGCATTGATGAGGTGATCCGAGAACGCCTAACGCTTGCGTTGGAACAGAAAAAGAGTATCCATAGTAGTGATTATTTTATTGGTTATTTCACCACTAGCCGCGGTACTGAGAACCTGCTATACGTATCACGTGATAGCTCTATGGAGCCTGTCCAGCATCATCTGCTTGAGTTTTTTGCGCACAATATCGCAGTTGCCCACGAGAATTTAAGCTTGCGCGAAACCATTAAAGAATCCCAACGAGAACTATCTTACGTCGTAGGTGAAGCGGTAGAAATGCGATCTAAAGAAACCGGCAGTCACGTCAAACGCGTTGCGCATGTCAGCCATTTATTAGCGACTTTATATGGTTTATCTGAGCACGATGCTGAGATGATCAAACTGGCGTCGCCATTGCACGATGTTGGCAAAGTCGGCATTCCCGATAAAATCCTCAACAAGCCAGGCAAGCATACCGATGAAGAGTTTGCGATCATGCAAACCCATGCCCAAATAGGCCATGACATGCTCAGTCGCAGCGACAACCCAATTCTGGGTTTAGGGGGTATCATAGCGCAACAACATCACGAATGCTGGGATGGCAGTGGTTACCCTAATCAGCTCAAAGGCGAACAGATCCATATTGCCGGGCGTATTTCTGCCGTGGCTGATGTGTTTGATGCATTAGGCAGCAGCCGTTGTTACAAAGATCCATGGCCATTACCCCAAATTGTTGAGTATTTTGAACAGCAACGGGCGAAAAAGTTTGATCCCAAGCTTGTAGACCTATTACTCCAGAATATTGATCAGTTCGTTGCCATTCGCGCCTCTTTCCCCGACTAAATCTAATCGCTTAACCAGTGCCATCTAACGCTTTGCCGACCAATCCACAACGAACTGTGTTAATGTTGCTACGAGACACAAAAAGGCAGCATCTAACGATTGCCTGACTAATAAAAATTCAATAGAGAACTCTAATGAAAACACCTAAACGACTTACCCGCGTGTTTGGCTGGGCAACCCTTTTCATGACGTTAGCTTTCACTGCCAACACATACGCCGACGACCACCAAGAACAAGAATCCAGTGAAAATGACTATTCCGAGTGGGATGTACTCAACCCGCCTCTATCACTTTCGAGTATCGACATCGAGACGGATGAAACAACATGGTCGAGTTTGGATGTTAGCCCAGATGGCAAACAGTTTGTCTTTGATATGTTAGGCGACATCTACATCGTGGACATCAACGGCGGCGAAGCCAAGCCGCTGACACAGGACTTTGCTTGGAACATCCATCCAACCATCAGTCCAGATGGCACAGAAGTCGCGTTTATATCTGACCGCGACGGGCTGAGTAATATTTGGATCATGAACATCGATGGCAGCAATTTGCGTCAAGTGACCAAAGAAAAAAACAATATTATTCACTCACCCAAATGGAGCCCTGATGGCCAATATCTAGTAGGTACTAAAGGCATTATGTCGAGTCGCAGTATTCCTGCTGGCGAAATTTGGATGTGGCATAAAAGCGGCGGCAGTGGCTTAACAATCAAAGCGCGCTCCCATGGTAAGTCAGACCAAAAGAATATCGCTGACCCGGCATTTTCGCCTGATGGCAAATACATCTACTACACGCAAGATGTAACCCCTGGCAGCACCTTTAGTTACAACCGTGACCCACTTAAAGCTATATTTGCGATAACGCGATTTGATCGTGAGACGGGCGAAGAAGAGCGCTACATCTCCGGCACTGGAGGTGCTATTGTGCCAACGCCATCACCAGACGGTAAATCAGTTGCCTATGTGCGTCGTGTTACGAACCGCACGGCACTGTTTATTAAAGACATTGAAACGGGTATTGAAGCACCGATTTTCCTTGGACTCGAGCGTGATATGCAAGAAGGCTTCGGTACCGAGGGCTATTTTGCTTACTTCGACTGGACCCCCGATAGTGAAAACATTGTGTTTTGGACTGGCGGCAAATTTCACGTCATTGATGTTGCAGCAAGTACGCCGGATAACCCGCAAATTACAACCCTTGACGTCAATGTAAAAGCAACATTGCAATACGCTGATGCGTTGCGTTTCCCCGTAGATGTCGCACCTGACGAGTTCGACGTTAAAGCAATTCGCTGGTCACAAAAATCGCCGGACGGCAAAACAGTGTTGTTCCAGGCGTTAGGTAAGTTGTATGTCCGTGATCTGAAATCTGGCAAGACCAAGCGCCTAACTCGTCAAGATGAACACGACGAATACTATCCGCGCTATTCCAATGACGGTAAGCGCATTGTATACACGACTTGGAATGACCAAGAGTTGGGTAGTATTCGCGTGGTTTCAGCGCGCGGCGGTAAGGGCAAAATTGTCAGTCTTACGCCTGGCCACTATATCGAGCCAAGCTTCTCAACCGACGGTGAGCTCATTACCTACCGCAAATTTAGCGGTGGTTACTTGCTGGATCCGACCCACTCAGTAGATTCTGGCATTTATGTATTAAACCTTGATGATGAAGAGACCACGCGTGTCGCAAAACGTGGTTGGAATCCACATTTTGCCGGCGATAACACACGACTGTATTTTACTGAATCCGTTGGTGGTACGCCCTATCCTGAAACGCAATTTGTATCGGTTGACCTCAACGGTGAAGATAAGCGCATACATTTATACGGCGCCGACAAAGTCAGTGAGTACCGACTCTCGCATGACAAACAGTGGGTTGCTTTCGTGCATCAATACAATGCCTATATTGCACCATTTGCCGATAATGGTAAAAAAGTGACTGTTGGCCCCAAAATGACCTCTCTACCGGTCAAACAGGTTTCGGCCCGGGCCGGTGAATACCTGAACTGGGCTCCTAACAATGCGTCTGTGGGTTGGTTCCACGGTCCGTATTTCTTCGAGCGTCAACTCAGCGATACCTTTGCTTTCTTAGCAGGCGAGGAAGCTGAACTGCGCGACGCCGAAGCGGAAGGCATCAATCTGTCGTTCGCGCGCGCTACTGATAAGCCAGACCAAGTGACTGCGATTGTTGGTGGCACAGTGGTTACCATGCGCAATGCTAATGAAGAGCAAGAGATCATCGCCAACGGTGTAGTGCTTATCGAGGGTAATCGTATCAGTGCGGTTGGGAGCGCTGATGAGGTCCAAGTCCCTGAGAACGCATTGGTCGTAGACGCGGCTGGTCACACGGTCATACCGGGTCTAGTCGATACTCACGCTCACGGCGCACAAGGCCGCAATGAGATCATTCCGCAGCAAAATTGGAGTCAATACTCAAATGTAGCGTTTGGGGTAACTACCATTCACGATCCATCAAACGACACGACCGAAATTATGGCAGCAGCGGAGCTGCAGCGCGCGGGTGAGATTGTGGCACCACGTATCTATTCTACCGGGACAATTTTGTACGGTGCAGAGGCGATGGGCTACAAAGCAATCATCAATAATTACGAAGATGCTTATTTCCATGTTCAACGATTGCAAGATGTCGGCGCGATTTCGGTCAAGAGCTATAATCAACCGCGGCGCGATCAACGCCAACAGGTATTACTAGCATCTAAGCATCTGGAAATGATGGTTGTGCCTGAAGGGGGCGGTAAACTGCAGCAGAATCTATCAATGCTTGTTGATGGTCACACAGGGCTTGAGCACTCAATTCCTATCGCGCACGGTTACAACGACTTAACTCAGTTATGGGGTGCAACGCGCTTTGGATACACGCCAACGTTCGTAGTTTCTTACGGCGGATTAATGGGGGAAGAATACTGGTACGATCGCACTGAAGTGTGGAAGAACGAACGCTTAATGCGCTATACCCCTAACTTTTTGATTGAGCGTCGTGCAATTCGCCGCCCAACCGCACCGGATAATCAGTACAACCATATCGACATTGCGACTTATGCGAAAACGTTGCGCGACAATGGCGTTGGCGTACACATCGGAGCCCACGGACAACGTGAAGGGCTTGGTGCGCACTGGGAATTATGGATGATGGAACAAGGAGGCTTTACACCTTGGGAAGCGCTTCGCGGCGGTACTATTGACGGCGCATTCCACCTCGGTATGGATAAGGATATTGGTAGTATCGAAGTCGGCAAGTTAGCCGATTTAGTGGTTATTGAAGGTGATGTGCTGAGCGACTTGAAGCGCAGTGAGTACGTGACCTACACGGTGCTAAACGGTCGCGTTTATGAAGCTGCCACCATGAACGAAGTAGGCAGTGACGAGAAGCGCAACGCATTCTTTTTCGAAGGTAACAATCGGATGTTTATGCCTGCTGAAACTGCCCAGCAGATTGACGCTAAGGCGCATAAATATCACTGGAAACACTAATCCAGTTTGACGTTTAAAAAGCCCGCATTTGCGGGCTTTTTTGTTTTCGCTTTCTCGACGTGACGGCGTCTATCGATTGCGTCCATATTGTTCGTGCGAAGATACCCAATCCTGAGAGGATATCGCTGACGCCAGTGAAATTTCTCCAGCCAGAGCAACGGCTCCGACAATTTCGGCAAACTTCTTACACCGGTCGCGGCCATAACAATCAAGCAACTCCAAGCATTCTTTTTGCGTGCCAATTCCTGTGCCGCCACCGTAAGTAGCAACGATTAGCGAAGGAATAGTAAGTGATAGATACAAATCACCATCATCGGTTAACTCCGAGTATAAAATACCCGCCGACGATTCTGAGACGTTTGCCACATCTTGGCCAGTGGCAATAAACATTGCGGTAATACCATTCGGAGAGTGTAACCCGGTGTTGTTTACGCCAGATAAAAAAGAACCGATTCCCGCAACACGCCCGTGATAATCGATTTGTTTTGGATCGACACGCATAACATTGAGCAGGTGCTCACGTTTAATCGTAGCCTCTGCAGTAATGCGCTTGCCACGAGTACGCATAATGTTGATTTGCGAGGCTTTTTTGTCTGTTGCGAAATTACTCTCGAGGTAAAAATTTTCGACTCCGTCATAGTGATCAAGGATCCAGCCACACGCTGCAAAAGTAGCTCGTCCAACCATGTTTTGCCCTGCTGCGTCACCGGTTTGATAGTTAAATCGACAAAATGCAAATTTGTTCGACAAGTAAGTATCAATATAGGTTAGCTTAGCAACACTCGAGGTCGCCTCTGCTTCTTGACGTACGGTTTGAATGTTTTCATCTAGCCATTTGGCAAAATCGCGTGCCCCGCGCGCATCCTTGAAAACAAACACTGGAGCGCGTTGCATCGCATCATCCACCACTGTAGTGCGCACTCCACCGCTCAAATTGAGCAGTTTCATACCGCGATTGTATGAGGCAACTAATGTTCCCTCGGTCGTCGCTAAAGGTACTACGAAATCACCTTTTGCGTATTCACCATCAATAGTCAATGGACCAGCTATCCCAATTGGTACCTGAGCCACACCAATAAAATGCTCGACGTTACCTTTCAATGAATTGGGGTCAACTGAATAATTCCCCACGTGATTAATTGCACCGCCTGTTCGCTGAGCAAAATATTCTTGGCGAGCTTTGATCATCGCCTCGCCATAATCATCATGTGGATCGCGCGGAATATGTGACGGTTTTTTATCACCCGCAGAGACGACGTCTTCTACTTCGAATTTTAGCTTACCGAACGGACTGGCCTTAAAAGATATACCGATCTTGCGTTTTTCATGACTCACTTCGGCAGCAAATTCAACAAAAATGGTATAAGTCTGCTTCAGGTCAAATGCGACATCCGGTCCACTATTTAACTCTTGTAAGGTTTTCACGTCGTTAGGTCCGGTTTGAATTTTAATCTTATCTTCAGCGACCTTCTCGCCATCAATACTAATCCAATGAAGCTCATTAACCTTCGCGTCTTTAAGACGGTTTTTAAGCATAAAACTAATGCCCGTATCGGTTTTGGTTAGGCTGCCGTGGGTGTACAACTGTTTGAGTAAGATGCTGGGAATAAACATAGGGTGGCCTCTTATTAGTGTTTTTAAGGTATAGCACAATCCTGTTTGATTGCCCGACTGTGACCCACTTCAGTGCCCAAAGGCCTGATTAAAACCAATAACTCCCCTCTTACAGATAGGACATTGATGCCACATATGAGACATATTCACACCTCATTGAAGCCCTATCACAGTTGGTCTATTTGCCCATAGGTTATCAATCGAGTTAAGGCTAATCTGACACAGCCAGCAAGGAGTGCTGTGCACATGCCAAGGTAGTTTCGATGGACGTGGATCAGCGGCATGATGAGCATCGCCATACAACGTGAATAGCAGACAGATGTCAGGGAATTGATGTCAAGGAGCTAGCAATTGTTATGGAAGACAAACCCTTGTTTGGCGATGCAAGAAGGAAACACGAGAGCAGGCAGGGCTCGCCACTACATCCAAGGAAGGATAGCTCTTGCACTTGTTAAGGTAATCAATACAGGCAGGCATTCAATATGACGAAATCGAAGGACAAGATAACACTATTTCGCCGCCAGTCATTGCAGTTTCAGCAACAACGCTTGCAAGGTAGTGTTTTGATCCGAGTTAGTCCGCCTTTGGTCCTGTGTTGGTCACTGCTGTTGCTGTGGATCGCACTTGTCGCGGTCTGGCTCATAACTCAGGAATACACGCGGAAGGTTACCGTTCAGGGTTGGCTCATGCCAGTCACAGGTATCGCTAAACAATTCACCGGGCAACGTCGTGGCATGATTGAATCACTGCATGTGACCGAAGGTCAATTTGTTGTAGCCGGTCAAGCTATTGCTACTATCCGCCCATTCAGTGAAACCGGCTACGACCAGGCGATGCTGACGACTCTCGCCACAGAAATCGACATTCAACTAGCCACTATCGAACAACGAATTACCGCTACTCATGCGCTTGATCAGGCACATATGGCGACCCTAGAGCGCCAGAGACAACATCATCATCAAGCCCAATACAGCATTGTTCAACAGCAACACAATTTGGACAACCAGCTCACCCTTTTAAACAATCGGCTCGAGCGATACAGCACGGCACACCGCTCAGGCCATATCGCTGAAAATGATATTGAGTCACTAACTGAGCAAAAGTTACAGCTAACATTTCGGCGCCAATCAATGGCGAGAGAATACAGTCAATACGCAAATAACATCGAAGCTATCAACAATAAAATTGCCGAGAGCCCGTTGCACACTCAAATACAAATAACCCTGTTGCTCCAACAGTTAAGCGAGTTGCGGCAGCAACGTGCAGAACTGTCTGGCCTACAACAGTTTGAAGTTGTTGCAACCAGCGATGGTGTCGTTGCTAATCTACTAGTGCGCGAAGGACAAAGTATCGAACCAATGCAATCAATACTCAGCTTACTGCCGGCCAATGCAAAACTAGAAGCGCATTTGTTGGTTCCTGTAGGTGCTGCTGGTCAGCTCAAAATCGGCAGTAATATACGACTGAAATACGATGCCTATCCTTTTGAGAAATACGGTTTGCATCTTGCCGAACTGAAATCATTGTCAGCAACCAGTATTAATCCGACCGATCTTTTAGATAATCCGTTACCCGTTAATGCGTCGGTTTATTTGGCATTTGCGGAATTAACCACGGCAAAGATGCAATTGAACGATGAGCCAATTGCGCTGCATGCAGGCATGACGTTAAGCGCCGACATTGAACTTGAAAGCCGTACGCTTTGGGAGTGGCTAATTGGCCCCATTCGCAGTCTGCAAGGAGAATGGCAATGAGCTTTGCAACAAATATCTTAGCTAAAGACCGTTTGCACTTTAATACCAGACGTCATGTACCACTGATCTTGCAGACAGAAGCGGCCGAATGTGGACTTGCGTGCCTAGCGATGATTGCCTGCTACTTCAAATACGAAACGGATCTAACCCGTTTGCGTCAGCGTTTTGCGATTTCTTCCCATGGCGCCACTCTTAAGCAAGTGATGGATATTGCCGCCCAGTTGCAATTGGGGTCACGCGCACTGAAACTGGATTTGGACGATCTTAGCCAGCTTGAAACGCCTTGCATTCTACATTGGGAACTCAAGCATTTTGTGGTTTTAACGGCGGTTAACAAACACCATATTACGATACTCGATCCGGCGCTGGGAGAGCGCAAAGTATTCTGGCCAGAAGTCGATAACTGTTTTACCGGTATTGCTCTTGAGCTGTCACCTACACCTCAATTCATCCCACATGCTGATAAAAACCAGTTGCGCTTCAGTCATTTCTGGTGTCATTTGCATGGCCTGAAGCGTAGTTTAGTCATTATTTTTAGCTTGTCATTGATGCTTCAGTTGTTCGCCCTGCTCAGTCCGTTTTATATGCAAATTGTCGTTGATGAAGTGATTGCCACCGGTGATACCCATTTGCTCGTAGTCTTAGCCTTAGGGTTTAGTCTCTTGTTGTTGATTGAGATGGGAACGTCCATATTGCGCCAGTTAGTCACGCTGCAGGTGTCCAATAGCTTGAGTTTGCAGATGGCCAGCAACGTGTTTAATCACCTCATTCGCCTACCACTAAATTATTTTAGTAAACGCCACGTTGGTGACATTGTCAGTCGCTTTGGTTCCTTGACAACGATTCGACAAATGCTTACGACTGGCATGATTGCAGTTTTCTTAGACGGCTTAATGGCCATCATCACGTTAGTTGTAATGTATGCCTACAATACAATGCTGGCCAGTTTGGTGTTGGGTGTGGTCGGCTTATATGCATTGTTACGGGCGCTACTGTTTCGTCCAATTCGGCGCCTCAACGAAGAGGCCATTGCCGCCAGCGCTAGAGAAAGTAGTCATTTTATGGAGTCTCTACGCGGTGCCCAAACCATTAAGTTGTTTGGTCAAGAAAGCCAACGCCAGTCGCAGTGGCTGAATCGACTAGCCGATTCAATGAATAAGCAAATTCAAATTAGTCGCTGGAATATCGGCTTCGGCGCTGCGAATCAATTACTGTTTGGCTTGGAAAATATTTTGCTCATTTCCTTAGCCGCACATGCGGTGATGGACAACATCTTGAGTATTGGTATGGTCTACGCATTCATCAGCTACAAGACTCGCTTTGTTGGTGCCATGGATGGCCTGATCTCGCAATGGATTGAGTTTAAAATGTTAGGGCTACATTTTGATCGGCTGGCCGACATTGTATTTACGGAACAGGATCCGCAGCTCAAAACCACAGACCTTGGCAACTGTCTAGTTGAGCTGTCCGGCGAAATAACCCTCGAAAATGTGAGCTACCGCTATGCGCCTCAAGAGCCACTCATTCTCAACAATATTAATCTGCATGTAAACGCAGGTGAGACAATCGCAATCATTGGTGCCAGTGGCTGTGGTAAAACTACGTTATTGAAATGCATGATGGGCCTTATACCGCTATCGTCTGGCTTTTTGCGCATGGATGGCCAGGCACCGCAAAATGTGAGTAATTTTCGCCAGCAGATTGGTGCGGTCATGCAAGATGATCGGCTGCTCAGCGGTTCAATCGCCGACAATATCGCTGGTTTTGCAGACAAGGTTGATTTTGCAGCGGTGAAACTAGCCGCGCAAGCAGCTGGGATCGCCAATGAAATTGAAGCAACCGCCATGCAGTACCAAACCTTAATTAACGATATGGGATGCAACTTTAGCGGCGGTCAAAAACAGCGGTTAGTGCTAGCCCGCGCGCTCTATCGAGAACCCAAAATTCTATTTTTAGACGAAGCTACTAGCCATTTGGATGGCGCTAATGAAGCCAACATCCAAGCGAATTTAGATCGTCTGAATATCACTCGAATAATTGCTGCGCACCGTTTAAGCACGCTACGCAACGCCGACAGGATCTACGAATTGGTCGATGGTGTGCTGCATCCAGTGGATGCGCACGACCTGACCAGTAACTCCCACTAACCTTCAACGGAAGAAGACCAAGGAAACAACTATGAATATGCATCAACAACTCGAAAAGCTGTCACGTAGAGAACTTCAGGTAGCAATGAAAATCATGGAGGGATTGCCCAATAAATTGATTGCCCGAGAATTGTTTATCAGTGAGCGAACGGTAAAATTTCACTGCGCCAATATTTATCGAAAACTGGATATTCGCAATCGAGCGAATTTGATGGCCGCCTATTTTAAGGCACTCTACGACGCCACACCCGCGCTCTAGCGCAGTCCGACAACAAACACCCGTGCCTGAGATAAGTGGATTAAAGGCAGGGGTGTTTAGTCTTAAATAAGGATATTTATGCCTAACCCCATTCATTACCAAAAACACCTTAAATTATTGCTGTTTAGCTACACATTTTTCACCCTCGCAGGCGGAAGTGTCTGTTTATTGCTGTACTTTTTTATCACCGGCCAAACGCCAAGTTTGTGGCTGGCAATTACTGTCTTCAATGCGCTGTGGTTTATCGCCTTAGTTTCTGGTTTAAAAGCCAGTTACCTAACCGGGTTAGCCGATCAACCCAAAACGCTACAATTACCCAATAAGCCAAGACAGTAATACCTGTCCTAGTCCTCGCCTTGCAGTCAGTAGCTCTAATAAGTTCAGACGTTATTCTATAGATGTTCACAAGGTGTGAACCCTCAATTTAGGTTGAGATAACCAAGGAAAAGTTGAGGCTAAACACGCGCTTTTTAGTTGTAGTGTTCAGCTCAAACCTTCCTCCATGACTAAATAATTGGAGCCTACAATGCCACATCCATTTGCACGTACTGCCGTTGATTCTCTGCCTGACAACCAAACTTCACAGGTTGTTGGTGGTCAACAAGATGACAAGTTAACTCATACCGATACCAGTAAAGCAACACTGATTAAAACCAACGATCGAATCGTGGGGCCACCCGTGTTCTACACTCAAGCGCTAGGTGAAGATGGTGGCTTTGTGCCACCCACTAGCAAACTGTAAACAGCCGCTAAGATCAGAGCTTGGTAATGAATGCCAAGCTCGTCAAAAGTAAGGAATTACAATGACAAACCGACGCGCTGTTAGCTTAATCATTGGTCAAGACAATGACCCGCATGTTCAACACGTAAGCCGCTGTCTATTAGCACGAAACCGCAAAGTCGCAGTGTTTGATGCCAGCCAATTTCCTATGTGTCATGCCATTAGCTGGGATCCCATTAGCAGTGAGGGCTGGCTGAAGATGGGAGATGACGAAGTGTGTTTCGCCGATGTATGCTCGGTCTATTGGCGATTTTTCCCAGCCTTAACCACCACCGATGTGATTGCCACACAAGACAGCATTAGCGCTATAAAAACCTTACTGAGTGAGCCTCACATCAACTGGGTCAACGGTATTAACGCCATTGAAGGCCACAAAGTAAAGCCCCGTCAGTTAAATCTTGCACACCGATTAGGTGCAAAAATTCCGGCAACATACGTGGGCAATTGCGTCCGCTTAGCGCAGCAGTTTCTTTCCCAGCATCAACAGGTGATATTTAAACCCGTGCACGGTGGCTCACATACCCAATGGTTAGGTGCCGAAAAGCGCTCGCTGGAGCATCTTAGGACTGCGTTAGCCCGAGCACCGATAACATTGCAACGCTGTATCACTGGTACAAACATTCGCACTTATGTTGTTGGTAGCCAGACCTTTAGTGTAGAGTTTTTGAGCAATCAACTCGATTATCGCAATGATCCCAATTGCACAGTGACGGCGATCGCTATTCCTCAGTCAGTACAAAAGCTCGCTCGCCGAATAATGCGTGGTTTAGGCATGCAGTGGACAGCCATTGATTGGCGTTGTGACGCCGATGGCAGATACTATTTTTTAGAAGCAAACCCAAGTCCGATGTTTCTTGCCGTTGAGCGGGAAACGGGTTTACCAATCAGTGAAGCTCTGACCGAATTGCTGATGCAGCCATACAGTCAGAGCTACAGTCCGCTTTAGAGGATAAAGCGGCTCAGATCTTCGTTTTCAACAAGAGCTTCAAGGTGATTGTTAACGTACTCTTCGTCGATAACTATTTTATCGCCTGAACGCTCTGAGGCGTCAAATGAGATATCTTCCATCAAGCGCTCTAGCACTGTATGTAAGCGGCGAGCACCGATATTTTCAGTTCGTTCATTCACTTGCCATGCAGCATGAGCAATACGCTGAATACCTGACTCAGCAAATTCAACATCCACGCCTTCGGTTTTCATCAGGGCAATGTACTGCTCAGTTAATGAAGCGCTAGGCTCGGTCAAGATACGTACGAAGTCCTCCACTTTAAGGGCCGATAGCTCAACGCGAATGGGCAAACGACCTTGCAGCTCAGGGATTAAATCCGACGGTTTACTCATTTGGAAAGCACCAGACGCAACAAACAATATGTGGTCGGTTTTTACCATGCCGTGCTTGGTTGAAACCGTTGAGCCTTCAACGAGTGGTAACAGATCACGTTGCACACCCTCGCGAGATACATCGGCACTGCCGGTGCCTTCGCGTTTACAAATTTTGTCAATCTCATCAATAAAAACGATACCGTTTTGCTCAACGTTAAACAGGGCTTTTTCTTTGAGCTCTTCTTGATTGACTAAACGTGCAGCTTCTTCTTCAACCAATAACTTAAAGGCTTCTTTGACCTTAAGTTTCTTGTTTTTCTTTTGTTGACCCGACAAGTTTTGGAACATACCCTGCAACTGATTCGTCATTTCTTCCATACCTGGAGGAGCCATAATTTCGACACCAACCTGGGGTAAAGCCACATCAATATCGATTTCTTTATCGTCTAACTGACCTTCACGCAGCTTCTTGCGGAATGCTTGGCGGGTCGATTTATTATTGACCTCTTCTTTTTCGCCAAATACGTTTTCTGGCGGCGGGATTAATGCGTCGAGAATACGTTCTTCCGCCGCTTCTTCAGCGCGGAATTTAACCTTCTCCATCTCCTGCTCTTTGGTCAGTTTCACCGAGATATCCGCCAAGTCACGAATGATCGATTCTACTTCTTTACCGACATAACCCACTTCAGTGAACTTTGTCGCCTCAACTTTAATAAACGGTGCATTTGCCAATTTTGCCAAACGGCGCGCGATTTCGGTTTTACCCACACCCGTTGGGCCAATCATAAGGATGTTCTTCGGAGTTACTTCTTGACGCAGCTCCGGGTCGAGCTGCATGCGGCGCCAGCGATTACGCAATGCAATTGATACAGCGCGCTTAGCGTCTTGTTGGCCAATGATATGGCGATCTAATTCGTGGACAATTTCTCTGGGTGTCATTTCAGACATAGTCAATTCTTCTCGTGTTGGATAATTGAGTTTAGTAACTCAAAGTCTCGACAGTTTGGCTGTGGTTGGTAAATACACAGATGTCACCAGCAATAGATAAGCTCTTTTGGGCAATTTCAACCGCGCTTAGCTCAGTATTGTTGAGCAGAGCAGTCGCAGCAGCCTGAGCAAACGGACCTCCAGAACCAATCGCGATGAGATCATCTTCTGGCTGAACCACGTCACCATTGCCGGTGATGATTAAAGATGCGGTATGGTCGGCCACGGCAAGCAGCGCCTCGAGTCGACGCAAGGCGCGATCAGTGCGCCAATCTTTAGCCAGCTCAACGGCTGCACGGGTTAAATGCCCTTGGTGAATTTCTAGCTTGCTTTCAAAACGTTCGAACAAGGTGAAAGCATCTGCAGTGCCACCTGCAAAGCCCGCTAGGACTTTGTCGTTATATAGGCGGCGCACTTTACGGGCATTACCCTTCATTACGGTGTTGCCCAGCGATACTTGGCCATCGCCGGCAATGACAACGTGGTTATCACGTCGTACTGAAACTATAGTAGTCATGCGTTTTCCTTAGCATCGATTATGAAGCTAAGGTGGGGCTCATCAAACGCTTTTCAAGTTTTCAATGATAACTACTGATTCCAATACCAAATCTGGCATGTGCGAATACCCACATCGCGAATGGTATGGCGGTTGCGTTCAGCGGCCCGTTTACTATCGTAAGGACCTAACATCACCCGATACCAACGGCCATTGCTTCCTTCGCTTGGACGTACCACTGACTCCAAGCCGGTCATAGCAATCTGGGCACGCATTTCTTCAGCTTGCTCTTCACTGCGGAAACTACCACATTGCATAATGTATCGTCGTGTTGATTGAACCTCTTCGGTTTGTTCGATTTCGACTTCATAACCGGGCAAGGTTCGAATAAATTCCCACTCTTCTTCAGGAAGCTCTGGTAATTCTTTTTCTGGTTCAGTGGCTACTACTTCAGGTAAGTCTTCAGCGACTTCAGGATCTGGTGCGTTGTCTTTAATTTTCCACAACAAAAAGATAAAGCCGACGATAATCAACAACGCGACGGTTACGTTTACCCATGGGAATGCAGGTTTCTCAACTTTTTTAGTTTGTTTTGTAGCGCGACCGCGCTTTACGTAATCTCTTTGTGTCATTGGCAAAAAACAACTTACTTACCGGGCCGTTCAGTGTACTTGGTCATCGACAAAAAAGCTTCGAGAATTGCGATTTTTTTAGCTCAGATCGGTAGGAGCAACATCAATTGCCCAGCGCACCTTATTCGCACTCGGCATTGACTCAATAAAACTCAGCTGAGAAGCAATGGATTTATGTACCAACGGGCGTGCTGCGGCCTGAACGATCAATAACATGCGAAAACGCCCAGCGCGCTTAAACATAATTGCTGGCACGGGACCCATCAAGGTCAGTGAGCTTTGCCGCGCCAGGACATCACGAACATCGCTTAAGAAGCGCTCAACCAAAGCAATGTCATTGGCCTCCGCTCTAAAAACCGTTTGATGGGCAAAAGGCGGTGCCACTGCCGCTCGACGTTCAGCCAGAGCTTGGCGGGCAAAGTGAGCATAGCCATTGTTAATCAAATCCTGCAATAGAGGGTGGTCGGGATAATGGGTTTGTAGCCACATCTCGCCGTTGCGATTTTCACGTCCAGCACGTCCTGATACTTGAGTTAATAACTGGGCTAATTTTTCTGTGGCGCGCAGATCTGGACTGAATAAAGCACCGTCAACGTCGAGCACTACCACCAACGAAACTAATGGAAAATGATGGCCTTTGGAGAGTATTTGCGTGCCGATCAATATTTGATGCTGATTTTGATTAATGGCATCGATTAACTTGGCTAGTTTATCTTTGCCGCGCACACTGTCGCTGTCTATGCGTACACATGAGTGCTTTAAAAACGCTTGGTTAAAAAACTGTTCCAACTGCTCTGTACCGACACCCTGTGACATCAAATCACGACTGCCGCATTGATTGCATGTCGTTGGAATGGCCTGTACATCATCGCAGCGGTGACACTGCAGTTTGGCCAACTTCTTGTGTACAGTGTAAGGGATATCACAGCGCTGACATTGCTCCACATGACCGCATTGGTGGCAAACCAGCGCTGGTGCGTAACCACGCCGATTAACGAACACCATCACTTGCCCACCAGCACTCAAGTGAGTATGCATTTTCTCTAGCAAAGGGTGTGCAATACCCGCTTGTAACTGTTGGCCACGCATATCCAATACGTTTTGACTGGCTAACTCTGCACTCCCCGTTCGCCGGTGAAGTTGGAGTAGCTGGTATTTATGTACCAGCGCATTGTTCAATGATTCGAGCGATGGTGTGGCACTGCCGAGGACCAGCGCGCATTGACACCGCTGCGCGCGCAAAACCGCCACATCTCGCGCATGATAGCGCATACCATCTTGTTGTTTATACGATTCGTCGTGTTCTTCGTCGACGATAATCATGCCCAGGTCCGCAAACGGTGTGAATACCGCCGAACGCGTGCCAATTACTAGCCCAATACTACCTTCTCGCGCTTGCTGCCATACGGCTAAGCGTTCATTGTCATTTAGACCAGAGTGCAATACACCAATCGCAATGCCAAAGCGGCGCTCAAAACGCGCGACGGTTTGCGGTGTTAAACCTATTTCTGGTACTAACACCAACACTTGACGGCCCTGTTGTAGCACTGGCTCTATGACCTGTAAGTACACTTCAGTTTTGCCGCTGCCCGTTACCCCTTCAATCAAGAACGGTGCAAATTGCTTATCCTTGGCATTAATCGCGGCAATAGCGAGGGCTTGTTCAGCATTCGGTGTAGGTTTGGTGGCAACCGCTAACTTGTGCCACCACTTTAGATCGGGCTTTACCGGCTGACTGATTGTGTTAATCCAGCTTTTTGCCTCGCAGGTTCGGATTACCGCAGCACTGAAGCTTTGTCGTACCTCGCTGTGCAGCTGTTGACCATTGGATAGCATAGAGAGTAACGCCTGTTGCTGTTTTGCGCGCATCGGTTCAGCTAGCTGAGTTTCACCAAGTTCCGTCAATTCGTAATAGTCGAGAGTTGCTTGCTGTAGCGGATTCGCTTTGCGCAACGCAGCAGGCAACAAGGTTTGCACCACATCGCCAATGGCGTGGTGCTGATAATCGGCTAACCATTTAGCCAGCTCAAGCATAGTGGTTGTTAGAACGGGTTTATTATCAAGTTGCGTGTGGATTGGCTTGAGTTTCTCAATGGGATAATCACTGGCGGCTTTATTGGCCATCACCACGCCGACTAACTGACGACGGCCGAACTCCACCGCCACGCGACAGCCTGGTGAGATTTCAGTTGCTAAATAGTCAAATGTACGCCGCATCGGTACGGGAAGCGCGACACTAATTACCGACAAAAAGGACTCCACATCCGCAAACCGCACAAAAAAGCAGCGATTTTGCGGAAAAATACTTGATTGCACAAAGGCGGTACATTAATATGCGCCGCTCTTTACGGCAAGCTCAGTCGTTGTGATTCTGAGTAGCCAAATTTTTTGTAACGTATGGTGGTCAACTGCGGGTTGGTTAGCGATGCGGCCTTAATGTGAGGTAACCCTAATGAAACAAGATATTCATCCTAAGTACGAAGAAGTTACAGCGACATGTTCATGCGGTAACGTAATTAAAGTTCGCTCTACGCTAGGTAAAGACATCAACCTAGACGTATGTTCTTCTTGTCACCCTTTCTACACTGGTAAGCAACGTAACGTTGATACTGGTGGTCGTGTGGATCGCTTCAAGAAGCGTTTCGGTGCACTTAGCAAGAAGTAAGCAACTGAATTATCGAAAAAAGCGCCTTTATGGCGCTTTTTTTGTGCCTTCTGTGTGTAACAACAATGCTCTATATGGATTAGCCATCGTTTGATCTAGCAAGCTAGTCTAGAGCACTTGATCAAACCTGAGAGTGTTTTCGGTAAGTTTCCGTAACCGTCATCTCGGCGCAGGCCGAGATCTGCTTCGTACGTATTACTGACGGTCAGTGTCTGAGCTCTGTAAACGACACAGAAATTTGAAAAGCGGACAGTCGATAGTATTTAATCGTCGGCCAATGCCTCTACATAAAGAGGCGTATCATGAATGCTTCAATCCGCGGCTATAGCGACCGGAATAGTTTATATATACCATCGGGCTCCTGGCAAATGGTCAATGGTGTATTACTTGTCCCTTCAATTGGGGTATGTAACCAGCGGTTGAGTGACTCTGGCTTGAGCTGAAAAGCAACAATTCCAAGCAGTGCTGTCATGGCTTGCATGTAGGTTAAGGTTTGCCTGTCAAGTGCGGGCAAGGCATCGAGCTGGGGTTTAGTGTATCCGACGAGCTTTTTAAGTTCATCTGAGGTTAATTCTGCTGCTTTTGTGGCAGTGATGAACTGGGTAATGACGTCATAATCCTTAGCCTTTGCTGTAGTTGCCAACTGAAGTTGGCCCAGCTGGGATTGCTCAGCTTCGTGTAATGCTTGGTCGAAAAACTCATAAAGCGAGCTTCTATTCCGACTTATTTTAAATAATGTTTTGATTGAGCCATCCTTGGGAAGTGATATTCGATCAATCTCGGGATTGGTGTAGCAGACACCAATAGCAACACAGCCGTGAACATGTATCTTTGTGTATCTGCTTATCATCCCATCAACCCCTGTCTTTGATATGACTGTTTTGGGGTCAGGCTTCTGATGCCAGCACCAATGCTTAAGTCCAGATGTCATTGACTCAATTTCTGAAAATATGGCAGCGATACCGTGCTCATCGAAGGTTCCGGAATACTCGCTCACAACAACGTTCCCTTGAACGAAATTTTCAAACTGTCCACTTTGATTACTGTACTTCATTGCTTATGCCTCTGTATGTTCAACTACATCTCGCTCTTTACGATAAATTTGCAGGTATGTAGCAAATTGCCCAAAAAGTGAACGCCCCGTACTTGTCTATCTGCGACGAAGTCACCACAAGTCTCGCTGTCAAATCAAACCTTGTGCATGAAGTTTTAATAACGATTATTTATTTTTTAAACAACTCGTTGACGAAGTTGCTATTGTGCAGTTCCGCGATGGCTTCGTTTAAGAATTCGACTAGTTTTCTGTTTGATGGTGTGTCAAAGCATTTAAATGCATCTTTTTGTTTGTAGAAGGGGAAATCAGAAACCTTAAAACCAGATTGTGAATAATCTTCGCCTACTAGAAGCTGGGCATCTGGGAAATAACCTAAAAATATATCAATTCGGTTCTGTTGCAGCAAAAGCACAATATCTGCTCCAGTATTCAAAGGTATAAGTTGATGGTGACTAAGTGTATCGATAGTACCACCGAAGGTGTTTCCTCGCTTAAATCCTATGATTTTTGAACTTGTCGTAGATCTAACTAAATCTTGGGTGCTAAATTTTTGTAATCCAATAAAGTGAGCTTTTGCTTCAACTATCCCGATACTCTCAATCAACGGTTTGTCTGCTTCACTAGGAAGAATAGCCGCCGGAAATAAACAATCCGCCAAGCTGTCATTAAATACCTTCACTGATCTCAAAGCATGAAAATAGCGGATATCTAATGAAATTTCAGGGTGCTGCTCTAACTTATTTATGACCTGATTATAGGGAAGTTCTGGTTTTGATTTTTCAAGTACATCATCTATGTGGTGTGCAGCAATTATCCATTTATTAGACTCAGCCAAAACTTTACCAACAAAGAGTGAAAGTGAAACTGACACAATTAGAGTTGACACTAAATGTCGTATCATTTCTGGACTCTCAACATATATGCAACGTTCGAAAAAGAAGGTTTAACTTAAATAACAGTGTAGACTATTAGTGTGAACTTATTTGTCTAAGACCATATGTCAAAGAAATATAGTGGCACAATTAAAAAGCTGTTATTCAATGGCGGCTCCTTGTTTTTTGTTGCCTGTCGAGTTTTACCTAAAACTAAAAGTGCCCAATCAGAAATGAAGCATCACACCTGCATTCAGGCCAAGAATCCATAGGCAGGCTGCCATTCACCATATTTATGCGTGTTATTTTTAAGCATATCCGAATTGGTATTACCAGTGGATTCCGATATGCTGTTAATTCGTCACATCCGATCTGCCGAATGCCGGTTGGTATGCTACATTGGCGAGATAACTAAAAGCGCTCAAGCGCAACCCTACAGCATTAAAAAATCAAGGAATTCGACGCATGTCAGATTTTCGCCAACAGGCACTGGATTACCATTCCAAGCCCACGCCTGGAAAAATTAAAGTTGAATTAAGTAAACCTGCCAACAGTGTTAAAGACTTAGCATTGGCCTATAGCCCGGGTGTAGCAGAGCCCGTCAGAGAGATCGCCGAAGATCCGGACCTAGCGTATCAATATACCGCAAAGGGCAATATGGTTGCGGTTATATCAAACGGCACCGCAATATTGGGCTTGGGTAACCTTGGACCACTTGCCTCTAAACCGGTAATGGAAGGTAAAGCGCTACTGTTCAAACACTTTGCAGGGATTGACTCAATTGATATTGAAGTCAAACACCGCACAACTGAAGAGTTTATTAATACAGTTGCCAACATTGCCGATACTTTCGGCGGTATTAACCTCGAAGATATAAAAGCGCCCGAGTGTTTTGAAATTGAAGAAGCGTTGATTCAACGCTGTAAAGTACCGGTGTTTCACGATGATCAGCACGGTACCGCCATCGTTACTGCTGCAGGTATGCTAAATGCTTTGGAGATCCAAGGTAAAAATTTACGAGATTCGATTATCGTCTGTTTGGGCGCGGGTGCGGCTGCTGTGGCCTGTATGGAGTTGTTGATTAAGTGCGGTGCTCAGCGCGAAAAGATTTACATGCTTGACCGCAAAGGCGTGATCCATACACGTCGCGACGATCTCACACCGCATAAAATGTTATTTGCTAATAATACTGACAAGCGCACCCTTGATGACGTTATGAATGGTGCAGATATATTCGTTGGTGTATCAGGTCCTGACTTATTACCGCCTGAGACACTCCAACTGATGGCTCCAAACCCAATAGTGTTTGCTTGTTCCAACCCTGATCCAGAGATTAAACCGGAACTTGCTCATGAAGTCCGCGATGACTTAATCATGGCAACCGGCCGCTCTGATTACCCCAATCAAGTTAACAATGTCTTGTGCTTTCCGTTCATCTTCCGCGGCGCACTCGACGTGCGAGCTTCAGCGATTAATGATGAAATGAAAGTTGCAGCCGTAGAAGCGATCCGCAAGGTCTCAAAAATGCCAGTACCCGAGGAAGTCCTCGCCGCGAGTCATACCGATAGTTTGAGTTTTGGTAAGGACTACATCATTCCCAAGCCTATGGATCCGCGCTTGTGTGCAACTATCGCCAAAGCCGTTGCGCAAGCGGCCATTGACTCAGGCGTTGCTAAGCTTGAAACGCTGCCCGATGGCTATATGGAATAAGCACATATTCTACAAGCAAATAAAAACGCCGGCATTTAGCCGGCGTTTTTGTTGAGCTATTAACTATTCTTCAGATGCATCGTATAGCGCATCAATATCGGCATCATCGATACCTTTGTCACGCATGATTTGGCGTGCTTCTGAGGGGATCCTGTGAGGATTGTCTTTCTTCAAGTCTTCATCATTTGGTAATGGCTGACCGGTAAACGCATGTAAAAACGCTTCACACAATAATTCTGAATTTGTCGCATGACGTAAATTATTAATTTGCCGGCGTGTTCTTTCATCCGTTAACACTTTTAGTACGTTAATGGGGATAGACACAGTGACTTTTTTTACTTGCTCACTTTTCTTCCCATGCTCCGCGTACGGATGTATGTATTTGCCATTCCACTCAGCCATCTGCCAGCCTCTTTGTCGTTATATTTATTGCGCGGTCGAAATTCTAACGGTTGTACAGCAAAGGTCAATCAACCTAAACACTGTAATTTTCCATTAAGAATGCTTGACTCACTCATACATTACATTTAATTTAGACGTCTAAACGTCTATTTGCAAAAGTTAATTTTAATTATGGTCTCTTACGCCCAAGGTATCGATGCATTAAATCAGTCTCTTTCCGAGTTAAACGGAATTGATGTTTCCTTCGAATTCTTTCCCCCCAAGACGGAAAAAATGGAAACCATGCTGTGGAAATCTATCGATCGCCTCGCGCCCCTAAAGCCAGCGTATATGTCGGTAACTTACGGTGCAAACAGCGGTGAGCGTGACCGTACTCATGATATTGTGAAGCAAATCCAAAGTCAGGCCGGTATTCCCGCGGTACCGCACTTAACCTGCATAGACGCCAGTAAAGAAGAGTTACGCACGATCGCGCAAGACTACTGGGATAATGGCATCCGCAGAATCGTTGCTCTACGAGGTGATTTGCCGCCCGGCGGTGGCAAGCCTGAAATGTATGCTTCGGATTTGGTTACTTTGTTGAAGGACGTTGCCGATTTCGACATTTCAGTTGCCGCTTATCCGGAAAAACACCCAGAAGCTCCCAATGACCAATTCGATTTACTCAATTTAAAACGCAAGAATGAAGCGGGTGCGAGCGAAGCGATCACGCAATTCTTCTTCGATACTAGCGTGTTCTTGCGTTTCCGTGACCGCGCAGCTGCTGCTGGTATCGACTTGGATATTGTACCTGGGATCTTACCCGTAACTAACTATCAGACGTTGCTGCGTTTCGCGCAAATGACCAATGTGCATGTACCCGCTTGGCTCCACAAGCACTTTGACGGCCTTGACGAAGGTGACCAAACCACGCGAAACCTACTGGGCGCCAATATCGCCATGGATATGGTTAAGGTTTTGGCGAAAGAAGGGGTGAAACACTTTCATTTCTACACCTTAAATCGCAGCGAATTAAGTTATGCCATCTGTCATATGCTGGGTTTACGCCAACAATAAAGGTACACTGAAGGCCTAGATCAGTATTCAGCGACAATATAACAGTAATTATATGGATAAAGCACTGGTATGGTGGAAAGGGTTTCAACCTAATCTGAAGCTTTTGGCTACAACCTTTTTTAACCGCTGTAGACAAGACAATATTACTATCTCAGCGGGGCACCTTGCGTACGTGTCACTGTTGTCACTCGTGCCATTTATCATGGTGATTTTTACCTTGATGTCAGCATTTCCAGCGTTCGGCGATGCGCGTGGCAAACTCGAAGATTTTATCTTCAAAAACTTCGTGCCAGCATCGGGAGATGTGGTACAACAATATATGACAGAATTTGTTGGCAACGCATCACAAATGGGCGCTATCGGTATTCTGTCACTGCTCGTTGTTGCACTACTGCTTATTTCCAATATTGATAAGACCCTGAACCGTATCTGGCGCACGCCCAGTGAACGTCCGCTAATCTACACCTTTGCAATTTATTGGATGGTAATTACCCTTGGCCCCGTACTGATGGGCTCCAGCGTAATAGCAACTTCTTACTTGATCACCTTGGCCAATTTCGCCGAAGAGTACACACCCGGTTTAGGCACATTTTTCTTGAAACTCGTACCTAGCATTACGGCTATCTTAGCCTTTTTAATATTATTTATGCTGGTGCCAAACCGTCGAGTCGCGTTTAAACATGCATTAGCCGGTGCTGTAGTGTCGACCCTGTTATTTGAATTGTGTAAAAAAGGCTTTTCAGTTTACGTCACCAGCTTCCCAAGCTATGAGCTCATTTATGGTGCACTGGCGGTTGTCCCAATCTTATTTGTTTGGGTTTATTTATCTTGGATAGTTGTGCTGTTAGGCGCTGAGTTTACTTGCTCAGTCACGGAGGTGTTCGATAAAAATGTCCGCGAAGAGCCAGGTAATAAGAGTACCGAAGAGTAACTGTACTAGAGCCATTAGAAGGACTCGTTAAAAACACGTCGAGTGGTATTACAAAGCGTATCCATGTATTCCGCTTGATTATAAATGCTCATGTACATATCACCGGTACTTTCACCCGGGTCAAGATAGAAAAAATCGTAGCTGTCATCCTCGTATCGCACACGGACTTTACAATAATCTCGGCTGGTATTGGCAATACTTTGATAACCTTCACCATTCCAGACCCCCGTAGTCCATTCAATATCGCCAACATAGCTCGTATCATATTGGTTCGGATAATACACTGGCGTACCGTTTTGAGCTGCTAACGCATCATTAAGTGCCCTTAACTCTCCTGTCGTACAGCCTTGTAAACTAACGATTGACGTCAATACGAGCATAATGAAGAACGACCGCATGGTTACACCCTCTAATAATTACAGTTACATAATCAGTATTTCAAAAGTCTAGATGGTTTGTTTTGACTTGCAAATATGGGAATGTACACGTATGTATTCACCGCCTTTCCAAACTGACAGAAACGAGCAAGTCTGTTAGTTTACTTGAGCTACATTGTCTGGAAACGATTTTATGAGCGATAACTACGTTTTAAAAACCTATCACAAATTTTTGTCTCTACCCTTTGGGCGCAAGCTTTTTAGTTGGTATTCAGCTCGACGCGCCCCCTATTTTGCGACGATTTCGCCACTGATCACTGACCTTCGCCCCAACCGCTGTGAGGTTCAATTTCGGAAACGTAAAAAAGTCCAAAATCACATCGGTACCGCCCATGTAATCGCTATTTGTAATGGCCTAGAAATGGCAATGGGCTTTATGTGCGAGGCCTCTATTCCGAAGCATTTGCGCTGGATCCCCAAGAGTATGGCGGTTGAATATCCGGCAAAAGCGCCGACTGATATTCGCTGCGTTGCCCAGGTGCCAGAAAATGCTTGGCAGCCCGGTAATCTAGAGGTGGAAGTGAAAGCCTATGACACTAGCGACAACGTGGTTGTTGAGGGCTCGATAACGGTATGGGTTAGCGAAAAAACGAAGCGATGAGCTATCCAATCCCAGCAGAAACGTTAGAGACAACGCTGGAAATCAAAAAGAGTCTATTTCACGCTTGCGCTGGATATGCGCCGGATCGCGAAGCGGCTATGACAATAATCGAACAGTGTAAACAGCGCTACCCAGATGCTCGCCATCATTGTTGGGCATATCTTTTGGGCGATCCAAATTCGCCCACTAGTGCAGCAATGAACGACGACGGAGAGCCTTCAGGCACAGCTGGGAAGCCCATTCTCAATGTGCTTCAGCACAAAGGTATTGGCGATATTATTGTGGTTGTTTCGCGTTATTTTGGTGGTATTAAACTCGGCGCTGGCGGGTTAGTGCGCGCCTACTCGGGTGCGACTCAACAAAGCCTTGAACAGTTAGCCATTAAGAAGCGCATAGCACGCCAGCGCTATCGAGTTGAATGCGACTTTAAGCACGAGCAATACCTGCGTTTGTGGTTAGAGCAACACAACGCAGTAGTTAGGGGCTGTGATTATGCTCAAGGTGCGATCCTAGATATCGCAATACCAGCTAGTAAGTTGGCCGAATTGGATAATTTACTTGCGTCTCTCAGCAATAGTCGGCGATTGAGTCACTAAATAGAAGGGGGAAACGGCGACTAGCTTGTGACAAAGCCAGTCGCTATAAGCTTAAGGTTAGCCTTGAATACTCTTGATAAACTCATCTGACTGAGCAATCGCAGCATTCATCTCTTGAATTAAACGACTAACATTTTGTGAAATGGATTGCAGTTCACCTTGTAATGCGCCGACAGCATTGGCATTCAAGTTATGCTTGAGATACAGGACATTGTCTTGTAAGGACGCTAGTACCGGATCCATACTACTTTCTACACGACGCATAGATCGCAATAAGTTTTCATAGCGACGACGCGTGTCTTTAAGCTGTCGCTCACTGTCACGTCGCAGGTTAGCATTGGTATAGCTGTCTAACTCACTCTGCCACTCATCAAACAAAGCTTCAGCGACGCTCTCTACACTGTCTATACGCGCAGTGACAGCTTCAGCCGCATTTTTACTCGACTCATACTCGTCACTTAGCTGTTCGTATACGCGTTGTAATTCACCGCCATCGTAATTAATGAGTGTGCTGAACTGTTCCAACGCGGATGAGAACTGCTCTTGAGCATCTTGTTGTGTTTCGCGCGTATCCTCAACGCGGTCCACTAGTATGTCTCGTTTTTCAACGCCGAGCTTTTCCCACGCAGCGTAATAAGCTGATTGGCATCCGCTCAGTGCAAATACCAACGCAATTAATAACCAACGCATTGTCTATTATCCTTTGTATCTAGCTGCATCGATAATAGCCCAAATGTGGAAAATAAAACCAGGAATGGCCATAAAAAATAATATTCCTGTGGCAGCCAATGTGTAATTCACCCACACCAGTAAGAAAAATACGAGAGCAGCTAAAATACGGCCTTGAACTAACTGACCTAATCCAGCAATAAAAAAACTACATATTGCGGCTATAACGTTACCGCCTGAACCTTGACCTGACATAAACCCTCACTTTATTGGTTGAATTTGTAGCAAAAGTGTTCATAACATAGGCGAACAAATTTTTAACTACAAGCATTTACTTCAAGAACGATGCCAAATTTGTACCCACCGATCCACCCGTATCATACTGAAATGCTAGATGTGGGTGATGGTCACCACATTAACCTCGAGTTAAGCGGCAATCCGAAAGGCACGCCAGCCCTGTTTATTCATGGCGGCCCGGGCGCTGGGTTACCAGGTAATTATCGGCGCTTTTTTGATCCTGAAAAGTATTTGATTATCGGTTTTGACCAACGCGGATGCGGAAAAAGTACGCCTTTTGCTGAGTTACAGCACAATACGACCGCAGATTTGGTCAAAGATATTGAGCAAATTCGCCAACATTTGGGCATTTCTACATGGCTTTTGTTTGGTGGTTCCTGGGGCTCTACACTTGCTTTGGTTTATGCCATTCAATATACACATACAGTATTAGGATTGATCTTACGCGGAACGTTTTTAGCTCGCGAACAAGATCGGGACTGGTTCCTTTGCCCCAACAGTGGTGCCGCGAATGTCTTTCCCGAGCATTACCAAAAATTTGCCGCTTACTCTGGGAATGCCACCCGCGCAGACGACATTTGTAACCAATATTACGACGTGTTCAACCACGCCGACGAAATGACCCAAGCCCTAGCATTAAAAGCATGGTACGGTTGGGAGGAGCGTATCTCCCGGTTAATCTTACCTCAAGCATCTACTATCGAAGCGCATCACTTCCATGCGGTCAAAAGCTTGGCTTTACTGGAATGTCATTATCTGAAAAACCACTGTTTTATCGCCGAAAACTATATTCTCGACAATATCGACGTAATTGCGGATCTACCCGGCACCATCGTGCATGGCCGTTACGACTTAATTTGTAAATCGGAAGCGGCCTTTGCGCTGCATAAGAAGTGGCACAATAGTCGTTTGCAGATTGTTCCAGATGCCGGGCATAGCACGTCGGAAAAAGGCATAATGCATGCATTGTGCAAGGCCACTGACGAATTCGCTCGGTTTATGCGGAAGCGCACATGATAGGGCTTATTCAGCGGGTTACGCGCGCCAGTGTCAGCGTTAGTGACAACGTCATCGGGCAAATAGATAACGGCTTGTTGTTATTGCTGGGCGTTGAGCGTGACGACACATCAGAAAGCGTTGACAAATTACTGCATAAAATTTTGCACTATCGGGTGTTTGCTGACGAAAACGGTAAAATGAATTTAAACCTTCAACAAGCCGGTGGTGGATTGTTGGTTGTCTCACAATTCACGTTGGTGGCGGATACCCGCAAAGGTAATCGACCAGGATTTTCTCGCGGTGCTAGCCCTGAGCAAGGCAAGCTGCTTTATACCGAGTTTGTCACAAAGGCTCAGCAAGCCATGCCCAGTGTTGCTTGTGGCGAGTTTGGTGCGGATATGCAAGTGAGCTTGGTCAACGACGGTCCTGTGACGTTTTGGCTTCAGGTCTAACTTGCTGTTCGATCCGGCATAGGGTCTAATAGTTAGGTTATTGATTACCTCTAGGCTCCTTGTGTACAGAATTGCAACGCCAGAAACTGAAGAAGATTTTGCCCGCTATTATGACTTTCGTTGGTTGATCTTGCGCAAGCCGTGGAATTATCCTCCAGGCTCTGAAAAAGATGAGTATGAAGGTGTAAGTGAACACCGCATGATACTCGATGGTAAAGGCGAAATTGTCGCCGTTGGTAGAGTCCACCTCAATACCTCCGAAGAAGCGCAAGTTCGGCATATTGCTGTATCTGGCGATCACCAACGCAAGGGCCTTGGACAAATGATTTTGTCAGCATTAGAGTCAGTGGCTCGACAACTAGGCGCAGAACGCGCTGTCACCAATAGCCGCGAAACTTCAATCGACTTTTTTCAATCTTGTGGTTACCGCGTAGAAGCAGAGGCTCCTAATGAGCTAAATCAACTCAAGCGCAGTCAGATGGTTAAAGAACTCACTGAAAATAACGTGCTGATGTTGCATCCGAAATGGTGTAATGAACTGCAGCAGACATGGAGTGAGACAATCCCAATCTCCGAACACATGGGAATTAAGATTTATCAATACACAGGTCGTACATTTGAAACCCGTGCATCACTTAATAAAAACATCAATATCCACGGCACCATGTTTGCGGGCAGTATCTTCTCGCTAGCAACATTAACCGGCTGGGGCATGATCCACTTACAGCTCAAGCAGCAAGGTATGGACGGTGATATTGTGCTCGGTGATGGCGATATTCACTATCACAAGCCGATCACCATGCAACCGCGTGCTTTGTGTAATATTGAAACCTTGTCGGGCAAGTTTGACTCCCTACGCAAGGGCAAAAAATGCCCCATTAAACTACAAGTGGATATTCTGGATGGTGATACGCCAGTTGCGGAGTTTAAGGGCGTTTATTGGGTTTTACCCGTGACTTCAACTACCTAAGAGCATCCATTATGACAATTATTGGAACGCCGTTCTCATCATCGGCTAAACGCGTGTTATTGCTCGGTTCGGGAGAGCTGGGCAAAGAAGTCGTGATTGAATTACAGCGGCTAGGCTGTGAAGTCATTGCTTGTGATCGCTATGCCAACGCGCCAGCAATGCAAGTTGCCGATCGAGCGCATGTATTTTCAATGCTTGACGCCACTGAGTTACGCCGCGTAGTCGAGCTCGAGCAACCCGCATTGATTGTGCCAGAAATTGAAGCGATAGCGACACACACACTGATAGAGTTAGAATCCGAAGGTTTTACAGTTGTGCCCAGTGCAAATGCAGCTAACTTGACAATGAATCGCGAAGGTATACGCCGCCTCGCAAGCGAAACATTGGCCTTACCGACATCGGCCTACCGCTTTGCTGCAACAAAAGCAGAATTCGTGTCGGCAATTGAAGCAGTTGGGTTTCCCTGCTTTGTTAAGCCAATTATGAGTTCCTCGGGTAAAGGACAGTCTCGACTGACTGACGCAAAGCAAATCGATGCCGCTTGGGATTATGCACAGCAAGGCGGACGAGCTGGTCAAGGCAAAGTCATTATTGAAGCTCAAGTTGATTTTGATTATGAAATCACACTGCTGACCATCCAACACGCACAGGGTGTTAGCTACTGTGCGCCAATTGGTCACCGTCAAGAGGACGGTGATTATCGTGAGTCTTGGCAACCCCAAGCAATGTCAGACATAGCTTTACAGCGAGCTCAAGCGATAGCCAGTAAAGTTACCGATGCACTAGGGGGTTGGGGGCTATTTGGCGTGGAATTATTCGTACGAGGTGATGAGGTCATTTTCAGTGAAGTATCACCGCGACCGCATGACACGGGATTAGTAACCTTAATTTCGCAATCTTTATCAGAGTTCGCCTTACACGCTCGCGCTATTTTAGGTCTGCCGATCCCCAATATCCGTCAACATGGTCCTAGTGCGTCAGCGGTTCTGTTAGTTTCCGGTGAAAGTAAGGAAATCACCTTTGAGCAGCTTGATGACGCCTTACAACAGCCAGATACCCAGCTGCGTTTGTTCGGCAAACCAGAGGTTCAAGGCACTCGACGTATGGGCGTTGCGCTGGCCTTGGACAACTCTATTGAGCAAGCCGTAGAAAAGGCGAAATGGACCGCCAGCGCAGTTAAAGTGACGTGTAACTAATCAAAGCGTTAAAGGGACACAAAAAAGCCGGCATATCGCCGGCTTTTTTATCGATAAAATGTGCTTGTTATGCAGCCATAGCCGCATGTAACTTTTTCATCGCATTTTTTTCGATTTGCCGGACGCGTTCTGCAGATACCTGATACTTGTCAGCTAAGTCTTGCAGGGTGGTTTTGTCATCCGACAACCAACGGGTTTCGATAATTTCCTGGCTGCGGGCATCAAGCGTTTTGATTGCCGCATACAGGCGCTTTGATGCGCGCTGATCCCAGTTGCTATCGATTACGTCTTGTTCAACGTCTGCAGTCTTATCCTCGAGATACTGAACCGGTGCGAAGCTACCGTTTTCATCGTCATCGGCAGAAAGGTCGAACGCTTGATCTTGACTGCTCATGCGCGCTTCCATCTGCAGGACTTCTTTTGTACTTACGCCTAATTCGTCTGCTACTTGCTGCACTTCCTCGTGAGTAAACCAACCGAGACGCTTTTTCGCTTTGCGCAAATTAAAGAACAACTTGCGCTGTGCTTTGGTTGTGGCCACTTTAACAATGCGCCAGTTTTTAAGCACAAACTCGTGAATTTCAGCTTTAATCCAATGTACGGCAAACGATACCAGACGCACGCCGACTGAAGGGTCGAAGCGCTTAACAGCTTTCATAAGGCCAATATTGCCTTCTTGAATCAAATCCGCTTGGGGTAATCCATATCCAGAGTATGATTTTGCAATGTGCACAACAAAACGCAGGTGAGACATCACCAGTTTTCGCGCTGCGCCCAAGTCTTCTTCGTCACGCAAACGGACTGCTAATTCCCGCTCTTCTTCAGCTGTTAGCATGTCGATGCCGCTAACTGCTTGAATGTAGCTCTCGATACTGCCACTGAGAGGAACAGTTAATGCCATTGATTGCATTTGTGAACTCATTTGTTACCTCATAAATAGATGCCGAAGTGTAGCAAAGCTACGAATACAAAACTAGATTGTTATACGAAGCCGAACCCAAATCCGGTCAATTATTTAATTGATCCTTGTCAACTGACTAGTGATTGGGTCAATTTGCTATATATCAAGACCCGATTTTATAGAAAAAAGTTTCATTTTCTGTCACTTCGGGCGAAAAATCGGCATAATGTTTATTCTTTACGCAAATAAGTACAAAAGCCGCCTCGATGTTTGCCTATGTAGCGCGTCAGCCGATTGTTGACAACGAAAAAAATGTATTCGCCTACGAACTGTTGTTTCGCGACAGTGAACAGAACTGTTTCCCAGAAATCCCCGCCGATGAGGCAACATCAAAAATACTAACGGGAAATCATCTGTCATTGGGTATAGATGAGGTCAGTTGCAATAAAAAAGCGTTCATCAACTTTCACCAAGATACCCTTCAATATCGCTTCCCAACATCATTGGACGCCAATGGTGTGGTGATTGAAATTGTTGAAACAGTGAAAGTCACCCGTGAACTTTATGCAGCCTGCAAGCACATCGCTAATTTAGGCTATCACCTAGCGTTAGACGATTACGACTTTGCGCCCAAATGGGACCCCTTCTTATCCATTGTTCGCTATGTAAAAATCGACGTGCAAGAGCACAGTGTTGAAGACGTCACGCAACAGTTAGATAAATTAAAAGCTGCCAAAGTCATATTGGTGGCTGAAAAAGTTGAAACTCATGAAGAGTTTGAAGCGTATAAGTCGTTGGGATTTGATTATTTTCAGGGTTATTTCCTTGCCAAACCTGAAATTGTCAGAAATAAACAATTAGGCGCATCAAAATTATCACTCCTAGAGCTAGTTGCTGTCAGTTCAAGCGCCGATTTTGATTATGACAAAGTGAATAATGTTTTACAGCGAGATGTGGGTTTGTCATTTATGTTGTTGCGCTTTATCAATAACCCGTTGTTTAACAAGCGCAATAAAATTACCTCCTTACGCCATGCACTTACCTATATGGGTGAGATTGAAGTAAAAAAATTCATCGCATTACTGGCCTTGGCGAACTTGAGTGAAGGTAAACCGATAGAACTTATGCATATGTCACTGGTTCGCGCCAAATTTTGTGAACTAATGTCGCTATTTTTGAAAGAGAAAGAAAACCCACCGACGGGGTTTTTAACCGGTTTATTCTCGCTCCTTGACTCAATATTGGATCAATCAATGCCAATACTGGTGGAAAAGGTTCCATTGGCCGATAATGTAAAGGCCGCCTTGATTGGCAATGAAAATTTATTGCGTGAGTGCGTTGATATTGCACGCGCGTTTGAAGTCGGTAATTGGCCAACAGTGGAGCGTTTTTCTCAGCGACACGAGATTGATAAGGACTTACTTCACAGTTTTTATAATGAATCGATAAAATGGGGGCACGCGATGAAGCAAAGTGCCCTAGGCGCATAAAATAATAAGGATTAAAAAAGTATGTTTGCGTTTGTTGCACGACACCCAATTCTCGATAAAGAAAAAGATGTTTATGCCTATGAGCTAGTCTTTCGGGATGGCAAAGAAGGTGCGTTGCCCATTCATGATGAGCGCAAAACTAACTACGTAACCGAGCACTTTCACGCCTTAGGCCTGGACGATATTTCGGGGGATAAGAAGTCATTCGTCAATCTCAATCCCGAAACCTTATTGCAAGGTGTACCTGCAATCCTCGATCCTGACCGCGTAATTATCGAGTTAAATCGCGATCCGCGCAGTGATGTAGGTCTCACTGATGCTTGCAAGCACGCGAAGAACTTGGGCTTTCAACTAGCGTTAGACGACCCCCAATTACTGCAACGTAAGAGCGACGTATTACCACTTATCGATATCGTAAAGGTCGATTTGCAGGCACACCGCTTGGATATACTCGAGCACCAGCTACCCCGCCTTGCAGATGCTAATTTGCAGCTGGTAGCAGAAGCGGTGAATACCTATGAGGATTTTGCGAACTCACAATCATTAGGTTTCCAGTTATTCCAAGGATACTTTTTTGCCAAACCTGAAGCTCGCCTACAGCGAGACTTGCCGGCGAGCAAGTTAACCCTAGTCGATTTAATGGGCGAAAGTAGTAGCCCTGAGTTTAATTTTGAGCGCATTAACCAAATTATTGAACGCGACGCTGCCCTTTCGTATTTGTTATTGCGTTTTATTAACAACCCACTGATCAACAAGCGTTATAAAATCAGCTCATTGCGCCATGCTCTTAACTATATGGGCGAAGTCGAGATTAAGAAATTCATCGCCTTATTGTCGCTAGCTAACTTGAGCGACGAAAAGCCACTCGAGTTAACTCATATGTCACTCGTGCGCGCTAAGTTTTTCGATTTACTTTCTCAGCGGCGCCAATTGCGCACGGATCCTCCCATTGGCTTCTTAATTGGCTTATTCTCACTGCTTGATGCCCTTTTAGATCAGGATCTGCCCGATATATTGCATCAATTGCCGCTAGCTGAGGACGTTAATCAAGGTTTGTTGGGGCAGGACCAAGAGTTTGCCCACTACTTTACTTTGGTACGGGCGTTTGAAAGTGGGCTATGGCTAAACGTAATCAAAGTCGCCAAAGCGCTGGAAATCGACCAGAAGGAACTCCACAGTTTATATAACCAAGCCATCGTATGGGGCAATGGTGTGCGCCAAACGCTGTCTTCATACTTCCCGGCCCGTAAAATTACGCCCAGCACTATCTAAGCATCAATTGAACCTCGATAACTACCGCGCTTGTTCGCCCAGCGCGGCTTTGGCATTTGGAAGCTTAGCCCCAGTCAAAAGCTACCTGCGGTAAATCCTAGCTAGGCTCTATCTGGCGGACATGTCGCTGCACTGAGATAAACGACCCGATTAGCCCCAACAGAATCGATAAGCCGAGCATTACCAGCAAAGCCTGACCATCTAGGCCGGTAATCGAAAACTGCTTCTGATAAAGCTCAGCAAAGCGCGTGATGCTGGCATCCATCCACCATAAGATAGTCAGCACCGCAAACCACGCGATAAGCCCACCAAGTAAGCCAAACCAAAACCCGGTATACAAAAATGGGCGATGAATAAAAGCATCAGTAGCACCGACTAGTTTCATTACCACGATTTCATCGCGCTTGTTGAGGATGTTTAAGCGTATGGTATTGCCGATAATCAGCACTACCGCCAAAAATAATAGGATACCGATAAATGTCACCAACTCACGTGCCACATTTACCAGTGCATACAATCGCTCGAGCCAATCGATATCCAGTTTGCCAATGTCGACTTCGCGCTCTGCTAATAACTTCTCCAGCAATAGCTTGGCGGCTGTAGGGCTTGCATGCATGCTTGTAGGTGTCACCAACACGACATCGGGAATTGGGTTTTCCGGCAAATAGGCAATGGTATCGCCCAAACCTGAAAGCTGCTCAAATTCTTCCAGCGCTTGTTGTTTGGGAATAAATACGACCTTGTCGACCTCGTTCCACACGCTTAAGCGATTGACCAACTGTTGCGATTGTTGGGCACTCACGGTTGGTTTTAAAAACAGTGAAATCTCCGAAGCGTTTTGCCACCCGGCACTGAGTTTCTCGACATTGTTCACCAATATGTACAGGGTGCTCGGCAGCGTAATGCTCAACCCGAGCACACCAATAGTCATTAGCGATGCCACCGGTTGTCGCCATAGCTCACCAAGGCTTTGCAATGCTTGGCGAATGTGATCCACAAAAAACATTACAAAGCGCTGAAAACGATTAACCTTAGAGGATTGAACTGCGCTGGTATTGCGATCTTTGAATAATAAGCTCATTGCACTACCTCAACGCTGTCATCCGACAGACCATCCGTGATCATTTGGCCACTCTTAAGTGTTAGCGTGCGATAACGCATGCGCGCGATTAAGCCGAGGTCGTGGGTTGCGATTAATACCGAAACTCCGGCCTGATTAAAGTCTTCAAATAACTTGATGATCTCCATCGACAACTTCGGGTCCAAATTGCCCGTCGGCTCATCGGCTAACAGCAGAGGTGGTTTATTCACTATTGCTCGGGCGATCCCCACTCGCTGCTGCTCACCACCAGAGAGTGCAATTGGCAATTGACGCATTTTGTCTGCCAAGCCGACCATTTCCAGTGCAGCGGCCACACGCTTTCTGATTTGCTTATGGGAATAGCCTTCAATCACCAAAGGCAAACTGACATTGTCGAATACGGTGCGATCCATCAGCAGATGATGATTTTGAAAAATCATGCCGATATCACGGCGAATATAGGCGATTTGTTTTCGCGAGATTTTGCCTAAGTCATGCCCATTGATGAAAATCTTGCCTACAGTGGGTCGCTCCATAATGCTGATCAGCTTGAGCAGGGTACTCTTCCCTGCGCCTGAGTGGCCGGTCAAAAAGGCCATCTCGCCTGGTTGCAGGTGAAAATTCACTTGCTGAAGCGCCCGTTGGCCACCTGCGTAGGTCTTGCTTACCTGCTCAAACTTGATCATCGTGAGTACATCCTAGTTAATCACTCTGCTGAATCACCTTCGGTAAATAGTGCATCAATAAAATCACGACTGTTAAAAGCGCGCAAGTCATCAATACCCTCTCCCACGCCAATATAGCGGATCGGGATTTGTAATTGGTCAGCAATGGCAAAGATAACACCGCCTTTGGCCGTGCCATCAAGTTTCGATAAGGTAATGCCAGTAACGCCTACCGCCTCGCTGAACAGCTTGGCCTGACTAATCGCATTCTGACCAGTACCAGCATCGAGCGTCAGCATGATTTCGTGTGGTGCATTGGGGTTAACCTTGCGCATCACGCGAACCACTTTTTTCAGCTCTTCCATCAAATTGTCTTTATTCTGCAAGCGACCGGCTGTGTCAGCTATCAATACATCGGCCCCCTTGGCTTCGGCCGATTGTAACGCATCGAACAACACTGATGCACTATCGGCTCCGGTGTGCTGAGCAATCACGGGGATATCATTGCGCTCGCCCCACACTTGCAGCTGTTCTACCGCTGCGGCGCGAAACGTGTCGCCTGCCGCAAGCATTACTCGTTTGCCCTGCTGTTGGTATTGCTTGGCCAACTTACCAATGGTGGTAGTTTTACCGACGCCATTAACACCTACCATTAAAATCACAAAGGGACCTTCGGCATTGTCGATCACCAGAGGCTTATCAACTTCATCGAGCATTGCTTGCATATCCTGCTTAAGCATGCCGTAAAGTGCTTCACCATCTTTCAGTTGCGACAATTTGGCATTCTCAGTTAAGCGCGTGATGATCTTATTGGTTGTGTCCATACCCACATCAGCAACCAGTAATTGCGTCTCTAGCTCTTCATACAGATCTTCATCAATGGACTTGCCTTTGAACAAGGCTACAAAGCCTGTACCGATGTTTTGTTTTGTGCGTGACAGTCCAGCCTTAAGCCGCTCCATAAATTTCGGCTTGGCTGGTGCTTCGGGCTCCGCTACTGGCTCGCCAACTGGTTCTATCTCTGGTTCGCTTGACAGCTCAGGCTCTACAAGCGGCGCTGAGGCTTCCGTAACTTCTATTTCATTAGTTACCGTTTCCTTCACAATCGGCGCTGTGCTTGCAACATCAGACTGCGGCGCAGGGGTTTCACTAATTGCCTCATCAAGCGTTCCGCTCGATTGCTCTTCGGGCACAGATTGTTGATGAGTTTTTTCAGTAGGTTCTGGGGTAGATGGTTTTTTCTTGTCTTTGTTAAACCAATCAAAAAATTTCGACATTAAACTAGGATTCCATCTCAACGTATCCGCAGTTTTTGGGATACACTAGGGTTTTGAAAAATCATTGGCGAGTATCTTAGCATTGACCCGCAACAACAAGCGAGACTCAAAACGCAACAAGGCACAAACTAACCGCAGTAGTAGTGGTTCGATCCGCATCATCGGTGGACAATGGCGCGGTCGAAAGTTACCGGTGAGATATGCCCAGGGTTTGCGACCGACCACCGACCGCACTAAAGAAACGCTATTTAATTGGTTGATGCACGATACCACTGATGCCGTATGCCTGGATTTGTTTGCCGGCTCTGGCAGCTTGGGTTTTGAAGCGTTATCGCGGTATGCCAGAACTGTGACCTTGGTTGAAAAAGATGCTGCCAACGCGCGTCAGTTACAAACCAACTTAGCCACGTTAAATCTCTCGGCGCAGCAGGCCACTGTTATCCAGCAAGACGCATTACAGGTGCTGCCTACGCTTGGTGAACAATACGACCTAATTTTTATCGATCCGCCGTTTCATCAAGGTCTAGCGGAGCAGGCTTTGGCTCTGATTCAGCAGCACAAAGTACTCAAGCATGACGGGCTGTTGTACATAGAGACTGAGAGCGAACTGGCAGATATTGGTACTCAGTTTCAATTGCAGCAGTTAAAACAAAAATCTACCGGCCAAGTTGCTTATGGACTGTGGTGTTTGAGCGCTGATTAAGCGCCCAATTCTATACCGATATTCGTAGCGCCATCTTGCAGCGCAAATTCTTGGAGGCGCTCAGTGCTGGGCAGGTGCTTATTTCCACTCGTCAGTAAACTGAGTAACTCTTGTTGAAACTCGACTTCACGTTGCATCAAGGGATGCGCTTTTATGGCCCGATTGTCGAGCTCTCCCTCAGTGGCCAAAATAACCGCTTCGACGCTGCCCTGTGAGAGCTTACTGAGCATAACGGCTCCTTGTGGCTCATCACCGGTGACTAAACTGATCGCCGCAACCATTGCCATTGCACAATCAATGGCGGGGTACACACCAAAAGTATCGTACTCATGTGCATCAGGAGCTATCGCCTCAACCTTGTCCCGCAAAAGGCCCATGTTGGTCGTCACTTTGCGTTTCGCCTTAACCGCATCGTAAGCCAACCACAGCTGATGTAAGGCCTTTTCCATTTGCCCTTCAGTTTCAAATTCACAGACTTGGCAGAACAACGTAAAGTTGGGTACTTGTCGTTCCAGCATCGTCGCGCAAAAACCGATAGCCGCAGTTACTGGAAGTTCGCGAACCTGCGCAAAAATATTGAGTTTATTTGATGTATTCATCGCGCCAGCTCCGCCGCATGTGAAATATATGCACTCACCCCATCGAGCAACATTTGAATTGCAATCATGATAAGGATCATACCCATTAATCGTTCCATCGCCGACAACCCTCGTTCACCCAGTAGCTTTTGAAATAGTCCAGAGAACATGAGTATAACGGCGGACACAAACCACGCCGCCCCCAGTGCAATTGACCAATCGACCATCCGTGTTGGGTCTTGATTGCTCAATAGTATCAACGCGGCTAGGGTACTTGGCCCGGCAATCATTGGCACAGCTAACGGCACAATGAAAGGTTCTTCACCTACAGCTAAACCCGTGACGCCGCCCGGTTGTGGGAAAATCATTTTCAATCCAATCAGAAATAAAATAACCCCACCGGCAATTCGCACGGTTTCTTGGCCGACGTTTAAAAAGTCTAAAATCGCCTGCCCACTAAACAAGAAGATAAACAAAATCACCAGGGCAACCACCAACTCCCGGATCAGAATGATTCTGCGCCGTTTTGGCTCAATAACCTTCAGGACCGAGGTAAAGATAGGCAAGTTGCCAAGCGGATCCATGATCAAAAACAACATCACGGCCGCTGATAAGGTATCCATTTATTCTCCATTTTTGATTGAAAGAGCGATTAATTTGCGGCGCATTATAGCGAAAATTCATCAGACGGTTTACATTATTAGAAGAACGATAATTTAGCCAAGGAATATCAAATGAGTTTAATGTCTGTTAGTGAAGTCGCCGAATTTTTAGGTGTGCAGGAAATTCGAGTCGAACGTCTGGAAAGAGAGAGTTTATTAATTGCCAAAGAAAAAGACGGTAGCGGTAAACCACTATTCGACCGCGGTGATGTTGAACGCTATAAAACACTAGCAGAGCGTTTAGGTGGCATTTAACTAAATACCACCTAGTCCATTCCTCTTATTGCGCTAGCAGTGCTCGCGCAATAGTTCTAACACCTTGGCCAGTTGCACCTGCTGGCATTAAGTTATTGCCACCACTGTTATAGGCTGATGCCAGGTCTAAGTGAGCCCAACCGCGTCCGTCGTTGGCGACGAAGCGCGACAAGAAACCAGCAGCATTCGATGCCCCACCAGCACCACCACCTTTAACGGGGCGGCTATTCGCGGTATCAGCAAAGTTTGACGGACACTTGTCTTTGTGCCACGACTCCAAGGGTAATGGCCAGGTACGCTCATTTTCTTGGCGCGCCCAATTCAGCATGGAATCACGTAACTCATCGTCCAAACTGAATAACGCATTGTAGTCCGTTCCAACTGCTGCAATCGCCGCACCGGTTAAAGTTGCAGCATCAATGACTAACGGCGCGTTGGTTTCTGCCGCGGCCAACAAACCATCAGCGAGCACTAATCGGCCTTCAGCATCAGTGTTAACGATTTCAACGGTGACACCATTCTTGTAGGTCAAAATATCACCGAGCTTGTACGCATGACCGCTAATAAGATTCTCCGCACAGCATAAGAACAATTTAACGCGTTGCTGTAAGCCTTGCATGATTGCTAAGCCCAGACCACCCGTGACTGTTGCAGCGCCGCCCATATCGCATTTCATGTCCAGCATGCCTTCGCTGGATTTGATGCTGTAGCCACCGCTGTCAAAAGTAATGCCCTTACCCACTAAAGCTGCGGCAACAGGCGCATTCGCATCACCACTAGGGTTGTAATCAACAACCAACATGGCCGGTGGACGCTCACTGCCGCGTCCAACATTGTAGATCCCAGTCCATCCTTGTTGTTCTAGCTCTTCACCCAAGATCAATTCAACACTGACTGCTGTCGGCGCTAACGACACCAGCCAATCAGCCGCAGTCTTGGCCAAATACTCAGGACTCATCACTTCTGGCGTTTCATTCACCAAATTGCGCGTAAATACCAATGCATCGAGCCGCTGGCTCAAAAGTTGTTTGTCTGCATTGTCACAAAAATGCAGTGTGGTGGGGTTTTTATGCGATACGAAACTGATCGCAAATGCCCACTGCTGCTCAATATCCCATTCGCCTGTCAAGGCAACTTCGTTGAGGGCATTGGCCTCCAATTGGCGCGCTGCTTTTTGGATTGTACGCAGCTCCAAACCGCCGTCGAGTAAGTGAATTAAGGCGCCTTGCTGGTCATAGGAAATAAGTGAATCACGATGCCATGCTCCAGTTGCAGGCTCGCTTGTGAGACGTAAATTAAAAACCGACATTGATAAACCTTTTTGCTATTCTTCGACGCTACTCTAACAAACCTCGCTAGGGAATCCATGGATTTTGCACTCCCGCTTATCAGCGGCACGTTAATAAAACGATACAAACGCTTTTTTGCCGATGTGAAATTGGATTCTGGTGAAGTCGTTACGGCTCACTGCGCCAATACTGGCGCAATGACCGGCTGCGCCGAGCCTGGTTTTAAAGTGTGGCTGAGCCCAGCCAATAACCCCAAACGCAAATTACAGTATACCTGGGAAATCGCCATCAATGACGACGGTGCCAAAATCGGAGTCAATACTAACAACGCCAACAAAATCGTTGCTCATGCATTGCACAGCAAACACATAGCTGAAGTTTCTGAATATGACCATATTCGGCCCGAATTTAAACCGCAAGGCGCTGATTCGAGATTTGACTTTTTGTTACAATCTGAAGGTATCCCAGACTGTTTATTAGAAGTAAAATCGCTGACCTTATGCGAAGGCAGCACGGGTTTCTTTCCCGATGCCGTGACCACAAGAGGTGCCAAGCACTGCGCTGAATTGGCTAACTACGCACAGCAAGGCTATCGGGCGATATTGTTATTTTGTGTGCAACACACAGCGGTGGAACAAGTAAAAGTTGCAGCCCATGTAGATGCAAAGTACGCTGAAGCTCTGTGTCAAGCGCGTCAACAGGGCGTCGAAGTGTTGGCGTATAAATGTGCAATTGAAGAAGAAAAAACCCTTATAAATCAGAAGCTAGATATTGTTTTCTGAAAAATAGGTTGATTTTTAACACAACATCGCCATATTTGCCGCTTACTTTTTTTGTTCTATTATTACCGAATTCCGGTCATACAGTGAACACAGCACAAGCCGTCGAGGCTGGTTTTTGGTTCAATAACTGGCTCAACGTAATCAAAATAGGTTACAGTTTCGACGATTTGCTTTTTGTCTTTTTGAGACGAAGATTATATAGGTTGATTCTGGGAGAAGTGTCCTATGCCAACAAATAAAGATGTTAAGCCTATTGGCTTACTAGCGCTTGCGGGTCTTGAGCCATATCAGGAAGGCAAAGACGAAGAGTATATGAATGAAAATCAGTTAGAGCATTTCCGACTGATTTTGACTGCATGGCGCAACCAACTTCGCGAAGAAGTCGATCGCACAGTAACTCACATGAAGGACGAAGCCGCCAACTTCCCAGACCCTGTCGACCGCGCAGCGCAAGAAGAAGAATTCAGTTTAGAGCTTCGTACGCGAGATCGCGAGCGCAAGTTGATTAAGAAAATTGAAAAGACTCTCAAGCGCATCGAAGATGACGATTTCGGATTCTGTGATTCCTGTGGCATTGAAGTAGGTATTCGCCGCTTAGAGGCACGTCCTACAGCCGATATGTGTATTGACTGCAAGACGATGGCAGAAATCAAAGAGAAACAATTGCAGGGCTAATCGCTCTCCCAACTATCAAAAAGCTGTACAATCCGTTGTACGGCTTTTTTTATGACCGCAACAAATATGCATTCACCCTCAGGCTACATCGGTCGCTTTGCACCATCACCCACTGGACCGCTGCATTTAGGTTCACTTGCAACTGCGTTGGCAAGCTATCTTCACGCGAAACAGTCCAAGGGTAAATGGTTGTTGCGCATGGAAGATATTGATACGCCGCGTTGCGTAGCTGGCGCTGATCAGCTGATCTTACAAACGTTATTGGCGCACGGTTTGCGGTGGGATGGCGACGTGCTGTATCAATCGGAAAGCTTACAACGCTATAGCGACGTTTTGTCATCACTGGCGCAATACACTTATCGCTGCGATTGCACGCGAGCGCAAATCAAAGCGCGCGGGATGGCCTATGATGGCCATTGCCGTAAGCGCAATAAGGTCGACTCTCCGTATGCAATCCGGTTTCGCCATCAAGTGCCGGTCCAGATTTTTGAGGACTTGTTACTCGGTAACGTACAAATTGATGACCCTTTTTGCACTGAAGACTTTGTTTTAAAGCGACGTGATGGACTGTTTGCATATCACCTCGTCGTTGTCGCTGACGATATTTACCAAGGGGTAAATACTATCGTCCGAGGTGCCGACCTTTTAGCCACCACAAGCTGCCACTTAGCCTTGTATCACGCGTTACATGCACCAACACCGACGTATGCGCATTTACCCGTGTTAGCGACTGCACCGGGCATGAAATTGAGTAAACAAAATCACGCCCCAGCGGTTGACGACAAAGTTGCCGTTAGCAACCTGCACAAGGCCTTAGCAGGCCTTGGCTTCGTACTGCCGCAGCAGCAAGATTTATCCAGTGTCAGTGCAATTATCGAATGGGCAGAAGAAAACGCCGATGTATCAACGCTCAGCGGCGTGCGCGAAGTTATTGTCGAATCCGCCTAAGCAGCTTATCATATGCGGCTAATTTTGATCGCCAACTAGGGCGGGGAGCCAAGGCTTATCATCAATAAAGTCATTAAAAAAATGCGTCAAGTGCTGTCGTCGTCAGACACTGCTGCCGATTTGGGCAGTAACGGACAGATCAAGCGCGTTGTTATCCCACGGGCTGAGCACCCGATAACGCGCAAAGAGATAAGCCCGAATGCGCTAAAAGTATTGTATCGTCTCAACAGCGCGGGATATGAAGCCTATCTAGTCGGCGGATGTGTGCGCGACATAATGCTCGGTCAACATCCAAAGGACTTCGATGTGGTTACCGATGCTACACCGGAGCAGGTGCAAGAGCAGTTTCGCAATTGTCGCTTGATTGGGCGGCGCTTCCGCCTCGCCCATATTGTATTTGGACGCGAGATTATTGAAGTGGCCACTTTCCGCGGCCATCACGACAGTAACGAAAACGCTGCCGACTTAGGTAAACAAACAGAGCATGGCCAACTGACACGCGATAACGTGTTTGGCACGATAGATGAAGATGCCCAGCGCCGTGACTTTACAATAAATGCCATGTACTACAGCGTTGCCGACTACACCGTCATTGATTTCGCCCACGGCGTGCAAGCGATTCAGCGGCGAGAAATTGAACTTATTGGCGATCCGGAAACACGCTATCGCGAGGATCCCGTGAGAATGTTGCGTGCCGTACGCTTCGCCGCCAAGTTGGATATGCACATCACCCCACGCACAGGTGCCCCTATTCCCCAGTTGGCCGGTCTATTATCGAATATTCCTGCCGCACGCCTGTTCGAAGAGTATTTAAAGCTCTTCCTTGCGGGTAAAGCTGTGAAAACCTTTGAACTACTCAATCACTACAGGCTATTCCCATTGTTGTTTCCCTGTTTAGATGGGGTGCTTAACAATCCTCAAGGGCGCGAGATGCAATTGATTGAGCAGGTACTGATCAATACCGACAATCGCATCAACAACGATATGCGCGTTACACCGGCCTTTCTGCTGGCAGCGTTTCTGTGGTATCCGTTAGAAGAACGCTATCAGCGCCTGTTGACAGAGTCTGGCCTGCAGCCACATGACGCGTTCAATATTGCGATGAGTGATGCGCTCATTGAGCAAACCAAGCGCCTGATGATCCCCAAACGGTTCAGTATCGCAATGCGCGAAATTTGGCAATTGCAGTGGCGTTTACCTCGTCGTTTCGGCCGCCGAGCACAAACGTTATTTAGTCATCCGCGCTTCAGAGCCGCGTATGATTTTATGTTGCTACGCGCTGAAATCGAAGGCGGTGAGGCACATGAAGTGGCGCAGTGGTGGACGGATTATCAAGAAGCGAGCAATGAAGGTCGCAAAAAGATGGCTAACGTAGGCTCTCGCAAACCGCGGCGCAAACGCGGACCACGACGCTCTAATAAGGTTAACAATGGCGATGCATGAGCAAGTCTTTATCGGTCTTGGTAGTAACATTAGTCATCCGGAATTTGGCGCACCGGCTGAGCAAGTCGCGCATGCTATTGAAACGATTGCTGTCCATCCTGAGCTTGAACTTCAAGCGTCATCATCGCTCTATCAAAGCGCGCCAATGGGTCCACAAGACCAGTCTGATTATATTAACGCCGTAGTGCATATTCGCTGTGCTTGTTCCGCTGACGCACTACTTGATCACTTACAAGCGATTGAACTCCATTTTGGTCGCGAGCGCAAAGAAGAGCGCTGGGGTCCGCGCACACTGGATTTGGATATACTATTATTCGACCAACAGATCATCCAAACTCGTCGTTTAACCATACCTCATTATGGTATAGCCGAACGCGAGTTTGTTTTGGTACCGCTGTTTGAATTGGCGCCGGAGATGGTAATGCCAGATGGCCGTCCAATCGCAGCATGGGTTGCGAATTGCTCGTTAAAGGGCTTGAGACGTTTACGAACGGAGATTACCTCGGGAGAGCATAACGCATGAAAAAAAAGACGATTGCGACACTGCAAAAATTGAAGCATGAAGGCCAGAAAATAACGGCGTTAACGGCATATGATGCCAGTTTCGCCAAACTGTTTGATACGGCTGGCGTTGATCTAATTCTGATTGGTGATTCATTGGGAATGGTCCTGCAAGGCAGTGACGATACCTTAGGCGTTACGGTCGACGATATCGCCTATCACACCCGCTCTGTGAGTCGCGGCGTGGCCCACACTATGGTCATTGCTGATATGCCATTTATGTCTTACGCAACACCTGAACAAACCTACGCGAATGCGGCAAAACTCATGGCTGCCGGTGCAAGTATGGTCAAACTGGAAGGCGGCGAATGGTTAGTTGAGACGATTCGAGGCTTAGTTGAAAGAGGCGTACCGGTATGCGGCCATATAGGCTTAACGCCTCAGTCGGTGCATGTGTTTGGCGGCTTTAAAGTGCAAGGACGCCAGCAAGAAAAAGCCGATCAGCTCGTGGCCAGTGCCAAAGCACTGCAGCAAGCTGGCGCACAGTTGCTGGTTATTGAGTGCGTGCCGACTTCGGTTGGCAAACGCATTGCCGAAGCAGTTGATATCCCCGTCATTGGTATTGGCGCTGGCGTACACTGCGACGGGCAAATATTAGTCATGCACGACATGCTCGGTGTCAGCGCGAACTACATGCCAAAGTTCTCGAAAAACTATTTAGCCGAAACGGGTGATATTCACAAAGCGGTTGAACAGTTTATTTGTGAAGTCCATGAAAAAAAATTCCCCGACGCTGGGCACAGCTTTGAATAATCACCAACCCAAATGTCCTTAAGGATTCAGTATGCAAGTTATTGAAAATATCCAATCACTGCGTGAGTTACGCCGCAGTTGGCAAATCAATGGCGACGTAATTGCGTTTGTGCCAACGATGGGTAATTTGCATGCGGGCCATTTGAAATTGGTCAAGCACGCCAAAGCAAGTGCTGACATTGTCGTGGTGTCCATATTTGTAAATCCATTGCAATTTGGCCCAGACGAAGACTTGGATGCTTATCCACGGACGATGGAAGCCGATGTAGCAGCGCTCACTGAACTTGGGGTAGATGTGGTCTTCATGCCCAAAGCAGCCGACATATACTCGCGAGGCCTTGAGCAACAAACCTTTGTTGAGGTACCTGGATTGTCTTACATGATTTGTGGTGCCAGTCGTCCGGGACACTTCCGCGGAGTAGCTACCATTGTCTGTAAACTATTTAATATGGTTCAGCCTAACAAGGCCTATTTTGGCGAAAAAGACTTTCAACAGCTCCAAGTCATCCGCGCGATGGTAACTGATTTATCCATGAACCTTGAAGTACATGGCGTACCGACTGAACGCGAAACAGATGGCTTAGCGATGAGTTCTCGTAATGGTTATCTAACCCCAGAGCAGCGTCAAATCGCACCGACCTTGTATCAGCAAATCAGTCATATGGCTGAGCAAATCTTGCAGGGCCGTCGCGACTTTAGCTATCTCATTAGTGAAGCAAAGCGGACATTAGCTGAGGCGGGTTTTAAACCCGATTACATTGAAGTCCGTGCCGCACATAATTTGTTAAGCCCAGGTCACGAAGATCAGCACTTAGTTATTCTAGCCGCTGCGTTTTTAGGTAAAACACGCCTGATAGACAACATCCAAATACATCTAGATTAGTTGCGAGAGAAGCGGTCTGGGTTAGTCGCTATGTTTATGAAAGCCTTGCTCAGCTGATGTGGCAAAACAGGCGCTTTGCACTTGATGGGTCATATCATCAATTTGAGCGCGAAACGATGGCCGAAAAGACACGAATTCAAACGCCCCCTCGCGGTCGTCGTGGTTAAAACAGTAATGGTCGATAATCGATGCGGATATCATCAACACCATACCCTGAACCATATTGACTACTTTGTTGTTGTGCGCGGGTAATACAAAGGCGGTCCGTGCGGGTTTTATCTTTTCATTCGGTTCATTGAGCATGTGAGTAAACGCACTTAACACCGCTAAATCGCCATCAATATCAGTACATTGACTCAGATCGTAATAGCTGTTCATGCCCGGAATGAAATCGTCATCCATAATAATGGTATTGAGTAGCGTATAGATCTGCTCAAACGAAATTGAGCCCCGCACCCAAGCGACTAACGCATTCTCTTCAGGAAATAGTTTGTAGACAACAGGCGCGGACTCAGACATAGCCATACACACAGAGTAAATTTCTACTACATTACGGGTCATACAAAAGTTAGTCAATAGCGAAAAAACGTGCGCAACTAACTAACTTTCACATGCGGTAGCAGAAGTCCTTGAAGTTCTTGCCAGGCCTGAGTTTCCTGAGCAATGGTCGCTTGCTCTTGCAATATGGCGCGCAAGTCTTCATCTGAGGTTAAAGGGTTGGCGAGAACCACCCGGAATACGGTAATCGTTTTATCGCTGTATGTTTGGGTCGATAGGCGTGTTCGCGATACGAACGACTTACCCGCTTCGCGCTGACGTTTTTGCACACTAACCACTAGTTGATTAAGCAAATCGTAAATGCGTTGTTGCGTTTGTTGACTTGCATTGGCCAAAAGATCATGAACTCCCGGCGGAACAACACGGTAGGTCAAAATACTCAGTGTTGGTTGCGTAATGAGCTCGAAGAATGGGTCTTCCTCGATCATTTCAGCGTATCGGCGAGCCTTTTCAATACTCTGATTTATGAGTAGTTCATAGCCTTGACGACCGAGAATGTGTAGTGACGCATATACCAGCATTGCCATACCATTGCGCGAGCCTTCAAGCGTGGTGGAACCCAAATCTTTAGAGCCTTCACGCAAAATATATTGTGCATGATGACGTACCGCATTGCTATCTTTCGGATCTTTAAACAATGCCATGCCTGCGCCCATCGGCACGTACATTTGCTTGTGGGCATCCATAGTAATCGAGTCAGCGCGCTCAATGCCCTTCAGTTTATGGCGATAGCGCTCGGAAAATAGCGTTGCGCCGCCCCAAGCAGCATCAACGTGGAACCAACAACCTAGCTCATTGGCAACATCTGCTAGTTCATCTAGGGGATCTACGTGCCCAGTCTCTGTGGTGCCCGCAATGCCAACGATTGCGAGTAATTTCTTGCCCTGCGCAGCATATTCACGTCCAGCAATTAGCGCCTTTTCAGGTGACAGTGTTTGTGATGGACAATCAATAGTGACCATCTCGTCACGGCCCATGCCGAGTAAATCCATCGCCTTGCCCAAGGAGTAATGACCACGACGTGAAGACAATACGCCAACACCATCAATATCGTAATGCCGATACGCCGCTGCAAGGCCGGCCCGCGCTACGCCTGAAAATCCAGGTCTTGGCCCCAACAAGTTGTTCCTAGCAACCCATAATGCCGTCATGTTGGCAACCGTGCCACCAGAACAAAAAGCACCTAAAGAATGTTTAGCACTGTGCAAATACTGTTCATAAAAAGTCTCGTCTTGACCATACACCAGCTTATGCATGATCCCCAACACCTGACGCTCTAGTGGCGTGAATGCCTTTGAGGTTTCAATCTTTACCAAGTTTTGGTTGAGACCCACCATCAGCTTGGCCAGTGGTAAATGAAAATACGGCAATGCTGAGGTCATATGGCCGATAAACCGCGGCGAGTAAGTGTTTACCGAATGAGCAACGAGCTTTTCCAGTAACGTTTCGGCATGAGTCGAAACGAATTCCGGTATTTCTGGAATCGCAGCAGAGGCGAAGTCTTTTTCAATTTCTTCTAACGACGTTTTTTTTGCTACAACGTGCTGCGACAAAAAGTCGGCTAAATTATCAGAAATATGTTGTTCGATTTGTGCCAGCTTAGAATTCAGTTGCTCGGGTTTGGTAAACACCCGGATCAAATGACTCATACTGACTTCAGCTTTACTCACACAGACTTCCTCAACCGCTAACTTTGCCGATCACTCGGGCGATCGGTGATCGCGGACTTTACCCCAGAAATGCACAATTACCAAGTGTTATACGCGCTATTTACACACCAAAGCACAGTGGCGCTTGTGAAAATTCTGGTATAGATTAATAACTCTAGGTTAGAAAAGTATGTACTGAATGCCAATAAAAGAGATCACTGAGAGCTTTTCGCTTGAAAAAATTGTGCCCTTTTTCCAACCAATTATGGATTTAGAGGCGGAGTCAGTTTGGCGCTATGAATGCTTAGCTCGCTTAATTAACGAGCAAGAAGTGACGTTTTTACCTAATGATTTCTTATTTATCGTCGAGCGCAACAATTGGTGTCAGCAATTAACAGAAACTATGCTGTTGCAGAGCGCGCAATACTTTCGCCACCTCAATATCCCGTGGAATATCAATATCGACACCCAAGATCTGCTCAATCCCAAGCTCATTCCATTCGTGCGTGACGTGTTAGCCGAATACCCGCACAGGGAGCGTATCAGTATTGAGCTTACTGCACACGCGGCGCTGCATTACGAAAATGAGTTAGCACACTTTGTTCAACAATGCAGTGAGTTGGGCATTGGTATTTTTATTGATAATGTTGGCGCTACCCCGGTTAATGTCCAGCGTTTACTCAGTTTGCCATTGACTGGCGTGAAGCTCAGCGGGAACTTGATCAATCATTACGTAGAAGACCCACAATTACAGCAGTTTGTCGATCACGTATGTGAAGTGGCACACGCCAAAGATGTCGCAATCGTCGCCGAACACGTCGAAAACCAATCGACCATTGAGTTGCTCAAGCAGCTCTCGATCCGCTACGCCCAGGGGTTCTTGTTTTATCCACCAGGCAAAGAAGCCATGTCGCACTAAGCGATACTATTGATGGGATCGTTTGACTTTTTTGCCTTAGCGCTAACCTGCCCCGATTGTGGTGCGTCTTATACTGAGAATGCCCCAACCAATATGCAGACCAAGATACAAAATCATATGTATTTAGCAATGCTTGCAGTTGGTACGAAGCTTGATATCTATTATCCAATAACGGATTGCGGCTATGCGCTTGTCAATCCACCAGTTAAAAAGGATAGCTTTACATTAATAGACGCGTGGGAGTGCGTAAACTGCAGTGGATATCAATGGGCGCTGATCACTGTTGAGGATTCGGTTTTGACCGGAGGCCAAGCGGTCAAACTGTCTTGCGAAATAATCAATAACGTCAATTACCTATCTGATGACGCAAATGATATTGGTTGGCAAATTGTCAGCGGCAAAGCCGTCTACGAAGGTTCAGAGAGGCTTTAATTAGAATATTATTCATTTTCTGTCACTATCTCATCAAGTAAGCCCAGCAATAGCTTTGTGCCGGTTCCGGAAGCAATAGCATCAAATACGTTCCCTTCGTTTTTACCCTTTTGACCACCCGCCAAATCGCTGACCGAACGAATAATCAGCCAATCTATGTCGTTGACGAAACAGACTTGTGCAACGGCAGCTGACTCCATTTCAGCTACGTCAGCGTTAAACACCTCACGCAACCAATTGCGATAGTCTGCGTTATCAACAAATACTGACCCCGTTACGCCATTGCCACCAACTGCTACTTGGATAGGCTTTCCCGATGGCATTGTTATAGTTGGGATCGTCTCCAATGCGCGTTTCGTCATTGTGAGCAACCTAGGGGTTGCAGAGAAATACGGCATGCGCCGGCGCGAGTCCCATCCTTCTCTTACAACAGCAACTTCGTTGGGATGAATAAATCCGAAATTATTGTAACGTGGTGCATGAGGATTGGTCACATTGCGCTGCGTATACTGTTCGAGCTGAGCCATATAAAAACTGGGAAGCTCGTATTCGTTTCTGGCATTGGGCTTGGGGTTTACATAGACAGACTCGTCATGGAAATACCAACGCTCTGGAACCGCAATATCACCTGGCGTAAATTGCGGATCAGTGGCGCCAGCAATGCCCATCATTACCAATGTGTCGATAGGGAAATAATCTAAAGCCATTTGTACTGTCATGGCCGCATTGGTGATACTTATCCCAGTACTTAACACGACAATGGGCTCCCCCTTATATTCACCTAACTGATATTTAACGCCTTTGAAATACAGTGTTTCGGTGATTTGCGCATCTTCCATCTGGGCAAATGCTGCATCAATGGCGGCAATCTCTGGTTCGTACGCCGCGACGACCGCTGTCCATTTGTTTTCAATGTGTTTGAAATCTCTCGGTCCAAATGGACTAGTGTGCTCATGTGCGCCGCTCAGGCTCGAAAATACCAAGCATAAAATAAATACTGACAAGCGTTTCATCGTGTACCTATATCGTTTTATTTGGGATTCATCACTCAACACGCAGGGCGATTGTAAATTATACAATTCGGCCGACCTGCTTGAGCTGATGCTCAAAAATCTCATTAATCCCTGTCATAGTATCAGTTGCCAAATCAAAATAGTGGTGGCTGTCGATTGTAATTGTTCTTTCAGATAACAGTTCTGTTTTGATTACCGTAAATAATTTACTCATATTAGCATTGGTTTTCTTGATCAGTCTGTCGTGCTCACGCTGCTCATCGGGCAAATAAGGGAGTTTTTGTAACGTCGTTTCAGATATTTCGGACAAGGCTTGTAGCAAGTCGTTAAGTTTAGTCTTATCTGCGCTAGAGCAGCTTTTTTGAACGACAACACTAGTGCCTATAGCCCGACACTGCCCGACATTTTCGGTGGTGTGCAATAACTCACGCCAAACATACCCCACGTTGTCAAAGCCGTTCAAACATCCGGAAGTTAAATACGCAGACTCTGCCACGTCTTCCAAAAAACAGGCAACATTCATGATCAGTGACGTATGCTGGTCAAAGTTGTAAGACACTGATTTATCACTAGTTTGCTGGGCGAGACGCCCCCAATGATCTTCAATGCTTGCCCAGCGTTCCAGATCGTTGGCGAAAGTAGCATTGATGGTTTCAATGGCGGCAAAAATATCTGCTTTAGCATTGATTAGCTTCGCATTTGCTGAGTTATCGCCTTTGAGCAAAGCGCTCGATAACCCGCGGTGAACTTGAATCAAATAGATTAAGTTTTTGATGCGCTTTATCACCTCTATTCCATCAACCTGACGCAATCTCTCAATGTGTCGTTTACGGCTGCTCGTCACTAGCATACCAGCGATAATGGTTAAGATAAGTAAGACGGTGATTTCCATAGCGTGATCCTGTGTTGGAAAACAAACCTAGCAACCTTAAGCAAATTGCAAACCAAGATATATCTAGCTGTTTTATATAATGCAAACACGAAGACTCGAGGGGCTTTTGCGCCAAATCAGGGCGAAGAGACAGCAATGCACCAAAGTGGGCGGGAACCACCCACCTTACATCCGATGTTGCGTAACTAGCCGCCAGCAGTCCTGACCGCTGAGTAAATACTTGCGCTCAAACGGTGTCATAGGTTCGCCACTGACTGCGGTGAGCTCACTCTCAATACCGTAAATAATCAACGCTAACCTAAACTCTTCTAACAGTAGACGCCAATTACTGCGTACCTCGATAGTCCCGCCTAAAGCAATAAAATCTGGCATTGCTGGGCCCGCATGCCAACGCTTTTGAATCTGACCCGGCTTGGGGTAGGGGTTGGGATACAACAAGAAATGATGGCTTAATTTTATGCCATGTTGCTGCGCGAGGTACCAAAAATCGTTCACATCAGCGCGTATCACTTGGTAGTTGCTCGAAGCATTGGTGTAGCTTGTATGCTTAGCTAAGCGCGCAGCAGACTTATCAATGCCAATGACTTTTGCATCCGGATACTGCGCAGCGATTACCGCTGTGCTCTCGCCTACACCGCAACACGAGTCAAAAATAATTGGCCCTTGCCAATCCCCTAACCACTCTATGGCAGCATCAAATGCCAATTGCGTATGCTCGCTCACCGGTCGTCGCCGCGGCGCCTGTTGATAGCGTTTTACGTACTCTTCAAGCTTATCGTGAACCTCGGTTTGAGTCGTATTGATGGGCCGAACGCTGTAGCTCATGATTTAACTGCGAATACCCACACCGCGTTGCAACAACACGTATGCCACGATAAATAACAGCACGTTGAAACCGACCAACAAGCCAACCGAAATAGCCACATTGACATCGGAAACGCCCAAAAATCCATAACGGAAACCATTTACCATATAAACCACCGGATTGGCTTTGCTTACCCACTGCCAAAAGTCGGGCAATAATGACAATGAGTAAAAGACACCGCCCAAGTAAGTTAAAGGCGTGAGCACGAAGGTTGGAATAACCGAAATATCATCAAAGGTTTTCGCATAAATTGCGTTGATCAATCCGGCAGTGGCAAACAAGGTCGCAGTTAGTACCAACGTTAATACAATAACACCAAGGTTATGGATGGATATATCAACAAACAGCATAGCCACTGTCGTGACAATAATTCCGATCAGTAGTGCTCGCGCTACCCCGCCGCCAACAAAGCCCATAATGACAACCCAAGTTGGCACAGGGGCTACGAGTAACTCTTCGACATTACGCTGAAACTTTGCACTAAAAAAGGACGAGGATACGTTGGCATAGCTGTTGGTAATGATCGACATCATGATCAAACCCGGAACAATAAATTCCATATAGCTAAAGCCGCCCATCTCGCCAATACGGCTACCAATTAAACTGCCGAAAATTACAAAATACAGGCTCATGGTAATCGCTGGAGGCACTAAGGTTTGCACCCATATGCGTAAAAAACGGGTGCACTCTTTAATCCAGATGGTGCGTAGCGCGACAAAATATAAGTGATTAATCATTACGCCCCCACTGCCGCGTTGGCGCGGCCTTCTTCGACTAAACGCACAAATAGCTCTTCTAAACGATTGGCTTTATTGCGCATACTCATTACCTGTACACCTTGCTCGGTCAGTTGTGAAAACACCGGACTTAATCCTTCAGACTTGTGCACGTCCACCTCAAGCGTATGATCATCAACTAAGCGTGTAGTGTAATTGGGTAACTCAGGCGGCTGCTGGACGGGTTCGATGTCTAACACGAAGGTTTCAACATTAAGCTTCGATAGCAGCGCTTTCATACTCGTGTTTTCAACAATTTGCCCTTTATCGATAATAGCGATATTGCGGCATAAGCTTTCAGCCTCTTCCAGATAATGCGTAGTGAGAATAATCGTTATGCCTTGCTGATTAATTTCTTCAAGAAAGCGCCACATGGAGCGGCGGATTTCGATATCCACTCCTGCTGTCGGCTCATCGAGAATAAGCATCTTGGGTTGGTGCATCAACGCTCGCGCAATCATCAGGCGGCGCTTCATACCACCTGATAATTCACGTGCCGGAGAGTTGCGTTTCTCCCACAAATCCAATTGCTTCAGATAGGTCTCTGCTCGCTCTCGTGCAACACCGCGCGGAACCCCATAGTAACCCGCTTGGTTAAGCATAATCTGCGTAAGCGTTTCAAATTGGTTGAAGTTAAATTCTTGTGGGACTAAGCCAATACACGATTTAGCCAGCGTTAACTGATCATCAATCGAATAATCGAAGACCTTCACACTACCGCTAGATTTATTGACCAAAGAGGAAATAATACCAATTGTGGTTGACTTGCCCGCGCCATTTGGCCCGAGCAATGCAAAGAAATCGCCTTGCTGAACCTGCAAGTCGATACCGCGCAGCGCCTGAACGCCACCCTTATAGGTTTTTGTTAACCCTTGAATATCCAAAGCGAACATGCCAATCCCATTTATTGAAGCGTGAGTTGAGAATTGTGGAGTTACCGAGTTTAGTTCTGTTTTGCACGTGTAACGTATTGTCATTATGACAAATTTCAAGGGGAAAGGCAGAAAAATGCCACTGACGCCATGGGCCTGAACGTCAGTGACATACGGCAGGAACTAGTTTTGTGCGGTCAGCATTTTCTCCTTCGGCGCAATCATCAATACGGCTTTACGGTCAAAAAATAGTGACTCAAACGACGCATTGGCATCACTCGCTGCTTCGCCTTTGGCACTGATAGTAATGCGATCTTGCGATACACCGGCTTCAATCAAGGCGTTTTGTATTGCGCTGGCACGATGCTTCGACAGCACGATATTTTGCTCGCTATCACCGCGCGGGTCTGCATAACCTGCGATATGAATCGATAAGTCTTTTGCACTTAACAATAGATCACTGATTAGCGCTAATTGCTCGGTGTATTCTGGCTCGATACTCGCAAGTCCGGTCCGAAATTGAATGGTAGTGGTTAATTCGGGTAATAATGGTTCAGCTTCTTCAATAATGGTCACTGGCTGCAACATGGCTTTCTGTTGCCAAGCGACTAGCTCATCTTGCATAGCCACTAATTCCATCTGACTACTCGCAATTTGTTGATTAGCAGCCACTAATTGGGCTTCTTGCTCGACATCATTGCCAACCATTAAACCAATAACACCACCCACTACCGCGCCAACTGGGCCCGCAACGATTGCGCCCATCGTCGCACCTGTAGCGCCACCAAGGATAGTTGAATTGGATTTTTCTGAATCTGCCGAGGTATCAGCATAGACATTACTCGGAGTGCCAATTGCTAGCGTGACCGCCATTGCAGCGCCTGTCAAAAGTGTCGTTAATTTTTTCATCGTGATTTCCTTTTGGGTAAGTTGAATTTTTGCTTCCCAATAAGTAAATCACCCAAGCTTGGCAACCGAGTGGCGTAATCCTGTTAAGTTGCTGATCAATTATGGCGAAAAGATGGCGGGTAAGCGTTACCCACCGTTTATCCAGAAATGCACCATAATACTCGCCGCATAACCCAAGGCGATAACCGGCGTCCAACGCAAATGAGTAAAGAAGGTGTAATATCCACGTGCCTGCCCCATCAGTGCCACACCAGCTGCTGAACCGACAGAAAGTAAGCTACCACCAACACCGGCGGTTAAAGTAACCAATAACCATTGGTTGTGTGACATATCCGGCAACATAGTTAACACCGCAAACATAACGGGAATGTTATCGACGATGGCGGATAACATTCCTACCAAGATGTTAGCTCCTGTTGGGCCAAAGGTGCCATACATAAATTCTGAGGCCAAGGCTAAATACCCCATAAAGCCCAAACCGCCCACGGCAAGAATTACCCCATAGAAGAAAAACAACGTATCCCATTCGGCTTTGGCAATTTTTGAAAAGATATCGAAAGACTCCGGATTGTTGTGTGAGCCGGGAATGCTATCGGATTCGTGGTACTGATTGTGGGTCAGACGCTTTAAGTAATAGCTGTAAAGCTTGAGATAACCCAACCCAAACATCATGCCGTAAACCGGCGGTAAGTGCAGAAAGTTGTGGAAACTGACGGCTGTTACAATCGTTGCGATAAACAGGCCCACAATCACTATACCACCGGTTTTTATGGGGGTTTGTTGGCTTACTGCCGTGTCGGGCTTACCTTTGGGTAACGCAAACGACATGATGACCGCTGGAAGTACAAAGTTTACAACTGCAGGTACAAATAACGCGAAAAACTCAGTAAAGGAAAGGATACCTTTTTGCCAAACCATCAACGTTGTAATGTCACCAAAGGGGCTGAACGCCCCACCAGCATTAGCAGCAACAACAATGTTTACGCAACCAATGCCAATAAATTCCTTGTGGCTTCCGCCCACTGCTAAAATCACCGCACACATTACCAATGCTGTTGTCAGGTTATCAGCGATAGGCGAGATGAAAAACGCCAAGATCCCCGTCAGCCAAAAAATACCACGATAACTAAACCCCTGAGCCGTAAGATTGTCGCGCAAGGCGTTAAAAACATTGCGCTCCAACATGGCGTTGATGTATGTCATGGCTACCAGCAAAAAGAAAAACAGCTCGGCGTATTCGAGGAAATTATGACGAATAGCCGATTCAACCACCGCTGATTGTCCAGTACCGGCATAGGCGATCGCAATTAGAATCCAAATAATACCCGCAGCCACCAGTACTGGCTTGGATTTGCGCATTTCTATTTGCTCTTCAAGAATGACAAAAATATAAGCAAAAACAAACACACCAATGGCTACGAAGCCTTGCCACGCAGTGATTAAAGAAAAGGGGGTGCCCTCAGAAGGCGCAGCCGCATGCACATCAAGCGATAAACACGCTGCAATGAAGCCGAAGAGTATCCGAAAGTACATAATAATTCCGTTGTAGTTAGACTGATTTCGACAAAGCAGGCATAGAGATTGCCAAAACAGTGCTAACAGCACTCTTAAAGGCGTGATTTTGCCGTTTGAAGCTGCCCTGTGAAAAATGCCCGTGCACCATATATCATCGAGCTTAGATAGCAAGCGATTATTCGATTCACGGCATTAATAGTGGCTATTAAGGTGGCAAAAATATCGCCAAATGTGGCAGAAAAATGGAAATTCAGGTTAAAGCACCGTATTCAGGCAAAAGTCAGTTACACTGTGGCATCTTAGCAGCATTAAATCTTTGTTATGTAGTTATGAAGCGAATCGCTCTGGTTGAAGACGACCAAACATTACGAGAAAACTATACCGAAGCTCTCACTCGACAGGGCTATAGTGTCAGCGGCCATGACAACCGCACTGCGGCAGAGAGTGCATTCGCAACGCGCTTGCCTGATTTAGCCATCATTGATATCGGTTTAAAGCATGAATATGATGGCGGCTTCCAATTGTGTCAGTACTTACGCAATTTATCATCAACTGTACCCATCATATTTTTTACTGCTCGCGACAATGATATCGATACCGTCAGCGGTTTGCGCATGGGCGCGGATGACTATCTGACCAAAGACATTTCATTACCCCACCTTTTAGCACGGATCGCTGCGCTGTTTCGACGTGCCGAGTTGCAGCATTTACCCAGTGATGAAAGTGCGATGATTGAAGTGAATAACTTACGATTAGACAGCAATCGCATGTTGTGTAGTTGGCGTCAGCAACCTGTTGATTTAACCATTACCGAATTTTGGATGCTTTATTCTCTCGTCAAAAAGCCCGGGCATGTAAAAAGTCGCCAGCAACTGATGGATGATTCAAAAATGGTAGTTGATGATACGACTATCACCTCCCATATTAAGCGCATTAGACAAAAATTTAGTGCCTTAGATGAGCATTTTGACCATATAGAAACGCTCTATGGCATGGGTTATCGCTGGCGAGCCGCTGATTAGTAATGCGTATACCCATTCGCGCACAATTGTTGGTCATGTCGTTATTTTTGACCGCCATTCCCATCATTGGTTATCAATATGTTTGGGAATTAGAATCCTATCTGCGCGCCGGGCAGGAACAAACCATGATTGGCACGGCGCGAGCAGTAGCAAGTGCGCTGCATGAGCGTCAAACGCTATTTGATTCACCGGCAACACAACGCGAAACCGTCCGACCCGGCACAGATCTATACGCCGTGCCAATACGAGCACCGATTGTACTCGACGGCAAATTCAACGATTGGCAGGACGCTGAACCATTGGTCCGCCACTATGACGAACGCTATCGGATCGATGATACTGATGACCCTTTTGCACAACCTGTGAGCTTGCGCTTTGATCACGCCGTTGGCCGCTATCAGCAATTTGTGTATGCAATGTTTGCGGTAAAAGACAACGTATGGATCCCTCGAGGCGCCAATGCTAGAGGCATCGAGAACAACGATCATCTTTTGATAGCGATGAGCGACAGCGAGGGTAATATTCAACGCTTTGCAATTGCACCACGAGCCGGAGGTTGGGTGAACGGTTTTCGTCTGGAGCCACAGCCAAATAGTTATGAAGTACTGGGCAATGAGACACAGATTCAGGGGCAGTGGGTCGCTACCGAGGATGGTTACAATATTGAGATTCGCTTTCCATTTGCGATGACAGGTGGTGATTTAGCGTTCGCACTAGTCGATGTCGATGAGTCTATTCGCGCTACACCGGTCAGTATTATCGGTACGGCAAATCCGAATCAGCAAAATGAGCTAGGTACTATTGCAAGCCAATCCACAGCTATCGAAGAACTGTTGCGCAGCTTACAGTACGCTCGTTCACGCGTATGGGTCGTCGATAAGCACTTAAGAGTACTGGCGCGTGCAGGTGACATCCAGCAAGCGGAAGGGCTGCGCGCCACTCGGCGCTCGTCTGGGGCACCACAGTGGTGGCAATACATTGAGCGCGAATATTTATTACCCTTGTATTACACCGTATTGACTCGACCGAGTAATGACTTCATTGACGAACTGGCCAATGCATTCGCTCTGCAAGGCACTGATATTGCCAATGCGCTAGACGGCAATGCTGACGCGTTATGGCGACTCAGTCCTGATAACAAAGCCGTGATTTTATCGGCGGCTCACCCTATTTATGTGGATCAAAAAGTCATTGGCGCAGTCATCGTCGAGCAAACCACTAACGGTATTCGCACGCTGCGCAATCAAGCGCTCGAACAATTGTTTCACGGGATGCTGGCGATCATGATCGTAGCGGTGTTAGTTATCTTGTTGTTCGCCACACGGATATCCAATCGCATCCGACGCTTGCGCGATGACACCGAAGCCGTAATTGATGCCAGTGGCAAAATCGTTGGTGAACTCAAACCGATGCGCCGTTATGATGAAATTGGCGATTTGTCCGCATCGTTTTCTAGGGTTTTAGAGCGATTAACTCACTACACGCAATATCTCGAAAACATGGCGTCACGATTGTCACATGAGCTGCGCACACCGGTCGCAATTGTGCGCTCATCCCTGGACAACCTCGCGGTTATTCAAACTGACGAAAGCGAAAAGGCCTATACCGAGCGAGCCTTAACCGGTATTGAGCGATTGAGTAAAATTCTCACCCGTATGAGTGAAGCTACGCGACTGGAGGCCTCTTTAGCCAGCGTGCAAAAGTTGGCGTTTAACTTAAAAGATGTCGTCTCGGTATGCTGTGAAAGCTATACCGCGATCTACCCTAGCCATTCAATTGAGTTAAAAATTAGCGCTGAGAAAGCAACGGTCACTGGAGCGCCCGATTTATTGGCTCAATTACTCGACAAGGTTGTTGCTAACGCGGTGGAATTTAGTCATTCAAACACGGCTATTGGCCTACATTTGTGGACCGAGCAGCAAACCGCCTTCGTTAGCATCACCAACCAAGGGCAATTACTGCCTGCGGGAATGGAGAAAGACGTGTTTCAAAGCATGGTCTCGGTACGCGAGCAAGCGACGCAACAAGAAGACGTGCACCTTGGATTAGGGTTATACATCGCACGCACTATTGCAGAATTTCACGGCGGTACCATCACAATTGACAACCTTCCCGATCACACCGGTGTTTGCGTTATTCTCAGTCTGCCGTTGAGTAACTAAACCAATCAATTTGACTAATACGCTCATAGAACCACTGTGCAGCTTTGCCTTGCGTACTCTTGGATTTCGCTACGTATAAAGGTATTGGTGGGCGTGGTATATCAGTATATTTAATTTTAAGCTCACCGTTATCGAGCAATGGCTTAATGCTATGCAGAGGTAGAAAACCCACGCCGACTCCGCGCCGTTGCGCTTCAATTTTAAAACGCATCGCACTTACATGCACTGTTTGGCGCGCGTCAAATAGACCCGATGAACGTTCGGGTAAGGACTGCGAAGAGTCTTTCACTACCACAGCCGGAAACTCCCCCACCCGTTTGGTACTGATTGGCTCGGCTTCTGCTGCCAGTGGGTGGTCGGCAGCTACAGCAAAAACCAGTTCTGCATCCCCGATCGGCTGAATATCATAGTTACCACCAATGGTCTCGCCATTTACACCAATTGCAATATCCGCCCGGTTAGAATGCAACGCGTCCCATCCACCGCCTAGCACTTCTTCAATTAGTTGGATATTCACCGGCTTTTGTTGGGCACAAAACTCATGGATCAAATCCAACAAAGGCTGTACAGCTAATAATGTATCGATGGCTATAGTTAAACGCGGCTCCCAACCGGTTTCTAACTCTTTGACTTTTTCACTCAAGCGATTGGCAGCTTCTAGTAATTGTTGGCCTTCACGCAAAATCAACTCCCCTGACGCGGTAAGAACAGCGCGATGGCCCGATCGATCAAATAGCGTTACACCTAAATCTTGCTCGAGTTTATTGACTGTGTATGTCAATGCCGAAGGGACCTTAAATAATGCTTGTGCGGCAGCCGCAAAGGAACCCTTTTCTTTAATGGTGCGAATAACGCGCAAAGATTCCAAATTGATCGGGTGAGACATAGTGAATAAGGAGTAATTTAATTAGGGGGTAGTATGGGCAATTTAGGTTAGTTGAGCAATTGCTCAACCACCTAATCATTGTATTAAGGGAGGTCAAACAGCAGTGCCTTAACAGGCTCATTACCGCGTTGCTGCAACACAAGTTCAGTTGCATCGGTAATTGTAGCGCCATCGCCAGGATGCATTGTTTCGTCATCAAGACCCAAATCGCCACTGATCACGTGGACGTAATAAGTCCGCCCTGTTTGCAACGCCAGCTCGTGAGAGTCATCGCTGTCGAGATTAATATGACTTAAGGTCATATCTTGTTTTATCTGCAGCGTTCCAGCCTCACCTGTAGCAGTGATCACAGGCGTAACCGGTGCTGACAAGTCAAAGCGCTTTTGCTGGTAGCCTGGCTTTCCGCCCATTTGATTGGGCTGGATCCAAATCTGCAAAAACTGCAGTGAATCTTGTTGTGACGCATTGAACTCACTGTGCATGATACCGTCGCCAGCAGACATTAACTGAAATTCACCCGCTGGAAGCAGTTGTTCATGTCCTTCGCTGTCTTTGTGCACCATTGCACCCTTAGTAACCAGACTGATAATTTCCATATTGCTGTGTCCATGGGTGCCAAATCCAGCACCTGCTGCTACTTTGTCATCGTTGATAACCCGTAACGCTGACACTCCCATATGAGCCGGATCGTAATAACGGCCGAAAGAAAAAGTGTGGCGGCTATCGAGCCAGCCGAAGCTGGCTCTGCCGCGTGATTCTGCACGTCTTATTGAAATCACATTTCCTCCTTATTGGTTGTCTGTTGAGTCAGCGAGTTTCGCCGCAACCAAATTATCTAGAGCAAACTTGCCCGCACCACTTAGACCCAGTGATACTGAAATTGCCAGTAAGCTCAAACCAAATTCATAACCGTTGTTACTCATGAATAAACCATTCGGTAAGTGCACTGTCACAATGGCTACGACCATCGTTATTGCCAGTACAAAAGCCGCTGGGCGAGTTAGTAAGCCTAAAATCAGGAGCAATCCACCAAAGAACTCTGCGCTACCCGCCATCAATGCCATAAAGTAACCTGGCTCAAGACCAATAGAAGCCATCCATTGTCCAGTACCTTCTAAGCCATAACCGCCAAACCAACCGAATAATTTTTGCGCGCCGTGCGCGGCAAAGATAATGCCGGCTGCCAAGCGCAAAGCCAGCGGTGCAATTGAATCATTTGAACGAAAAGCGTTTAGTAAAGTTGAAGTAGTCATAGTCATATCCTCTTAATCAAAATTTTTGTTGCAGCTAAAATGCTTGATTTAGATATTAGCGAGTAATGGACATTTTGATAGCGGAAGAATTTGACACAATCATTCAAATTATTTGAATAATATTAAGTGTACTCTAATTTGATCTACATCAACGCGCTTGCCTGCAGATGAGTATAAGGTGTAAACACCACAGATCTCGACTTTTAGAGCAGGTGCATGAACGCGGGTCAATACCTAGAATATCTCAGCGAGCGGCAAGCCTTGTTAAAAAAACAGTTGGCATGCGCTAAAGATGAGTGGCGTTCGTTGCAAAGCGATCAACAGGCAACAGTCAAAGGCTGCCGTGTGACGCAACTTATTGATGATATCAAAACGGCACTGCACCTAGTGAGCACCGAAATCTCACGGTTAGCAAACCCTGAGCCCGTGTGTCGTCGCTGTGGCGTAAAACTGGTCGAAGAGCGTGAACAAGTGACGTTAATCACTCAATATTGTGATAAGTGTTCGAATTAGCCGAGGTCAGGCTTTGCTGACAGCGGTTGATTGAGATTAAACCTAACTGTCTTTATTCGCGTGGGCTTCCGCCAACAACTTTTCTTGCCGCTTAGAAACAATGCGCGCCAACCGCTTCATACTCACTGTATTGTCTTTTTCATCGATGATGTCTACGCCCAATAGCTTTTCTAGTAGGTCTTCTAGCGTCAGGATACCGACGATGCCACCGTATTCGTCCACGACCAGCAGCATATGCACGTGATTTTCGATAAAGTAATTGAAAGTTGCTGATAGCGGCATAGTATCGAGCAAAGTGACTAATGGTTTTACATATTCGCTGAGAGTTTTCTCGCCGTTCCCTCGAGCTTGTGCAATCAGCAGATCTGAGCGCATAACATAACCGGTGATTTTTTCGCTGTCATTGTCTTCATACACTGGAATACGCGAGTACTCGATACTGGCATGCTTGTGAAAAAAGCCTTCAACCGTTGTCGTCTCATCGATTGAGAAGATTCTTGTGCGATGAGTTACGGCTTGTTTTACTTGCAAGTTGTGCAGGTTTAAGACGTTTTGCACGAATGCCACTTCTTGCTTCGCCAATTGTCCTTCTTCTGCACTTAACTTAGCCATTAACTGCAATTCCGTGCGATTTAAACCGCGCAGGGGACTCTCATCCTTAAAGCCTCGGGTAAGCCACTCAGACATTTTTACAAATGGGTAAAGGACTAAAATTAAATATTTCAAAAAATAAGCAGTAAGCGGAGCCAACTGACGCCAAAATGTTGCGCCGAGGGTCTTAGGAATAATTTCCGAAAACACCAAAATCAATAGTGTTAGCACCGCTGAAATTACGCCTAAGTATGCGTCGCCAAACACTGCAGCAGCCTGAGCGCCAGCGCCAGCTGCGCCCATTGTGTGCGCTATTGTATTGAGCGTTAATATCGCAGCAAGGGGTTGATTAATATTTGAGGTTAGCTTTTCAAGCTCAGCACCGGACGGTTTATTTTTGTGCTTAAGAGATGAGATATAGGCCGGAGAGATACTTAAAATCACGGCTTCAGCAATCGAACATAAAAACGAAAAACCCAGTGCAATAAGCACGTAAATTGTAAGAAGGACCATCGGTTCCGCCACTAAACAAACAGTGTTTATTATGCACGCCCCAATCTCGGGTTCAAGTAGAAAACAGCCCTATTAACCACATGGATATTTTGATTGCACAAGTCTATGCTAGCTGAATTGGTATTTTTTCCGGGCTCAACCCTTCTAGTTATTTGTCCGCTTGATCGCCGATCAAATAAGGATATTCATGTTTCGCCAATGAATTTTCAGTTTTGGCGTTAGCAGCAAAGCTGGCACATGCAAATATCAGTGAAGTCGCAACCTTGCTATAAATACATCTTTATCTAAAATACGCAAAGCGAATCGAAACCAGCAAGGAGGCAGAAGTGGGCGGAGTCATTACTCTTACTTTACATGCTAAAAATACATTATTACTCATTATGCTGGTTGATCTTACTATGGCCTCTTGCCGTTGCAGGTGACGTGGATTATCAAATTAATGTATCAGAGTCGATCGCTACGACAATTGAACGTCAAAGAATAGAGCAATTCCTTAATCAAGTATACGCGCCCTTAAATATCCAACCGGAATACGTATATTACCCTTCCCAACGCGGGTTACCATTAGTAAACACAGGCGAAATTGACGCCGAGGCTGCTCGATATGAATTTGCCGTAAAGGAGTATCGAAACCTCATTCAGATCCCGGAACCCTTGGGCACGATTGCTACGGTTATATTATGCAGCAAGGAGCAACACTGCCAGTTATCACCCAATCGGACGGTAGGCGTCTTACAGGGATTTCTAATGGCCAAAGAGTTTTGTCGAAACGAAGATAAGTTATGCTATTTCACCGAGAACCCCTCTGTCTTAGGCAAACTTTTGGATAGCCAAAGAGTGGAGGCAATATTAGTAAGACGCAATCAAATACCCAGTATTGTATGCAATAGTGATAACAATGACTTTTATGCATGGCACTACCGTGATTTTGACCTGCCGACTCACCACTATGTTCATAGGGATAACGAACACCTTGTTGATGCGCTAACCAATTCGATCAGAGTGCAAAAGAATACCTCCATTTATTTGCAAATCACTCAACAATGGCTGGCTAGAGCTCAGCAATGTGGCAAAACCATCACTACTATTCCACAAAACTGACCGTTTATTCACCGCTTAAGCATGCAGTGAGCTCTGCTATTATATCGTCGCACTTCTCACAACCGACACTGAGGCGAATTAAGCCGGGTGACACATTATCTGTCCCCCAGCGAGCGCGACGTTCAGCCATCGTGTGTACACCACCAAAACTGGTTGCCTCAAAAATGGCTGTTGCTTTGTGTAAGAACATATCTGCAGCTTTCTGCGTACCTAAATCAAACGACACAATAAATCCCATATGGCTCATTTGTTGTTGCGCGACTTCATGAGACGGATCTGAACTCAGGCCAGGGTATCGCACTGACGCAACGTTTTTATTCGCGCTTAAAAACTCTGCAACACGCTGTGCGTTTTGCGTCATCCTCTCAAGCCGCATATCCAACGTAGCCAAGCCGCGATGAACTAACCAGGTTTCCATGGGGCCGGGGATATTACCGGCCAATTTACGCCACAAACGGACACGCTCAATACGCTGCGGATCGACACCGGAAACATGACCAAAAACCACATCGCTATGCCCATTTACTGCTTTGGTATCCGCTGACATAGAAAAATCGGCGCCTAAAGCAAGCGGTTGCTGGCCGAGGACCGTTGCTGTGGTATTGTCGATAGCGAGCAGCCCACCTGCTGCATGAATGCGCTTGGCTAGTTGGGCAATGTCCACAACATCTAACATCGGGTTACTTGGCGACTCAATCAACACGAGCGTGACGCCAGAGTAATCAGCCTCCAATAAGTCACACGTTGCTACCAGTTCAATTGCAATACCGTTTGGCTCTAGAAACTCATGTGCATAGGCTCGTGTGGCGAAGTAGCCATCACCTGGCAGCACAACTTTGTCGCCAGTGGTCAACACACTCGTCATGATCGCTGCTGCGGCCGCCATGCCAGACGGAAAGATCACTGTTTCACCGCCCTCGAGTTCAGCTAGACCGTCCTCCAACGCTTGCCAAGTTGGATTGTTAAAACGCGCATATTGATAATCTGCACTATCGCAATCACCAGATAGGTGAAACGTACTGGCAAACACTGGGCCCTGATTAAATGGCATTCCCTGAGAAGCTTTAGGTAATCCGGCGTGAACAACTTGCGTTCCGCGCTGCATTTTCTTTTTCATAACTAGCCAACAATTATTTTGTACGTATATGGTAGAAGGCATTAGCCTAATAACGCAACTGCAAACAAAGCAATCCTTATAAACAATCGGTAATTAGAGTAGCGGGAAAATTTTCATCGTTGAAAGTAAACATTATTCCCCTACACGGATTAAATTGTGCATTTTTTGAGCTGTTCAGCTTGTTGCGGCGTAAGAATTTTCTAATAGCAAGAACAAATATTGTTTTGAGTAGGAGTTATACCATGTTGAGACACTACTACATCAGCGACGATTTAGATGATTTAAAGACTCTCGAAGAGCAACTCGCCAATAATGGCTTTGTCACGCCACAGTTTCACGTTCTCACCGAACAAGACGCCGAATGTGAAAAGCGTCATTTACACGCCATCGAACCCGTACTGAAAAAGGACGTCGTGCACTCTACACAAATAGGGGCAATAACGGGTGTAACAGTTGCCAGTTTGTTGATGATTTTTGCCTGGCTGATGGGCTGGCATGAGTCTCAACTTGGCTGGGTACCAATGATTTTTGTGGCGCTTGCTACTATCGGTTTTTGTACTTGGGAAGGCTGTTTAATCGGCATACAACTGCCACATTATCAGTTCAAACGCTTTCAAAAAACACTTGCGGCCGGGCTTCATGTGTTTTTTGTCGATGTCGATCCTGAACAAGAGCAGGCACTAGACAAAATAGTCGCCACGCATCCTAGATTAAAGTTAGCCGGTACTGACGAAGCCGCTCCGGCTTGGGTTGTGAAAGGGCAAGATAAGTTTATGAAGGTAGCGCGTTCTATTTAGTGTTTGTGCGGTTCAAATAGGTTATAGCTAACTACAGCGTAGTCCAAGAAGGTCCCGGACCAAGTCCGGGATGACGACTTTTTCGCTGCCAGCTAATCTCCTGCCATCCGCTCTCGAATTACCATCCCTGCCAATTCATAGGCCAACATTTGGATTTCACCGCGGCTTTCTTCGCTCTGACCATTCGTCGTAATAGCTACTGCAATATTGTATTCGGGCACTAACAACAAGAATGTATCGGCGCCGAATGAGCGACCGCCGTGGTGAATCACATCAACTTGATTGTCTTCGTCTAGAATGTGACGAGTTTCATAGTGCCGCCAACCAAGCGCATACCCCTGCTGGTTTTCACTACCATCGTACATAGGTTGAACGGTAGTCATTTCAGTGAAACTTTCTGGTTTTAACAGTTGTTCAGATAACAGCGCGCGGCCGAGCTTAACTAAATCCATAGGTGTGGATACAAAGCCGCCCCCAGCAACTTTGTTGGATAGGTTTTGTTCCGGGGTTTCGCCATATAAGCCACCATCTGAACTGTAAAACCCAGCAAGGAGCTTGGTACTTTGCAATTCACTTTCCGCTTGGGTGGATGTCGTACCCAAAGGTTGAGTGACTAAATCAGCAACTAATGCTTCAAAGCGCTTACCTCCGGCTGCTTGCATTACTGCGCTAAGCAAAGTGTAACCATGAGTGGAATAGTTAAACCCTTGTCCAGGAGTAAACAGTAAATCGTCACCTTTAAACTGTTCCAACGCAGCGATAGCATCCACATAGTGCTCATTTGATACACTGTCGGTAGGTGGAAATCGCCTAATGTCAAAACCGTAATGCCGAATACCACTCATGTGGCTGGCCAGCTGGCGCAAGGTAATATCAGCATCGTGCTGAGGGTAATCAGGTAAGTAGGTTTGAATAGGTACATCAAGGTCTAACAGGCCCTCTTCAACCATACGCATCATAGCTACCGCGGTAAGCGCTTTGGATACGCTGCCAATTCGATACTGAGTTGTTGCCGTTGCCTCCTCTAGTGGCTCAACCCGAGCCAGCCCCACGCTGCCGACCCATGCTAAATTACCATCCACTGTCATCGCACCGGACATGGAGACCGATTGAAGCTGGGTTGCTAGCTCAGTCATTTTAACCTGCGCAGATTCCGCCCAAAGATTGCCACTTGCTTCTTCACTAAAGCTTTCATTAAATGTCAGATGTCCTGCAGGTAAAGCTTTACTAGGCGTTTCCCACTTCCACGCCCAATACTGCACAGCACCTGCGTACGAAGCTATAGTAATTAAAATTACAGCGATTACTTTTAGCGATGTCTTAACAATCATCGATGACTCTCCTGTTCGGTTGTGTCGATTTACATATCAAAATGAAAAACCTATATTGTCCGCAGATAATTATGCAGCGATGCTGTTCACAGCAATCAGTATTGGATGATTGACTCAGGAAGTTGATGAATAACTCACAAGCCATGACCAAACGCTCAATGAGCATTTGGCAATTTACACTATTAATATCAGCCGCTTATATAATAGGCCTGGTAATTTCCCACCAAAGCACGGTAATGGAGACAGTGTATTGGTCTGGCTATGAGTTAGAGGAAATCGATGCCAATGGCAACTGGGTTGAAAGCAATCGAATGCGTATCGGTGTTGATGCCGGTATCCAAGAAGTGCGCTTTAGGGTTCAAGTTGATGATGCTCCTCACTGGCAACGCCCTATTGGTTTGATGCTTGGAGGACCATTTTCGGCTCAGGTTTTTTGGGATGAACAAATGGTACTTGAAAAAGGTACTATTGGTGATTCTAAAGCGACAGAGCTTGCAGGGTCGATTGACGCCATAACATTTATTCCGCCAACACTGCTGCATCCGGGCGAGCACCACATACGATTACTGATCTCGACCCAACACCTACTGCTACATGATGACTCGGTATTTCATTACATTTGGCTCACACCCTATCGCGAAAGTGGCCGCCGTGATATGCGTTATTATGCTGCGCCGTTGATCATTCTTAGCGCACTGCTCATTTTGAGTTTGCAAAGCTTTCGCATCGGCCGCAATGCAGGTAATCAAATGCATATCGGTCTCGGGATCTACGGCTTTAGCATCATCGTGTTGTTGTGTTCAGAGGTATCTCGATCACTGATTAATTATTCATACCCGTACCATGAATTGCGCGGCATATTTGCTTGGTTAAGCAATATCTCCGCAGGGGCAGCGCTCATTTATACTTGTTATCAAATCAACAAAACCCGGTTGTCGAAAGGAATACTACTGGCTGGAGTTGCTGTTTTATTTTCGAGCTATTTTTTCCCCATGAACAGCGGTGATGAGCGTTTGGCTTTAGACTTTACTCTACTTGCTTTAGCGCCTGCAGTTGTGTTTTTGCTGGCACTGGTTAGGAAACACATTAGCTACTTAATTACCTTACCGATTTTTTGGCTCTCTTGTGTAGCTTCCAATTTAATCGATACCGGCCTCTTTTTGGATAGCTACCATTTTATCGCGTCGCTAATACTAATCGCCGGCGCCTGGCTGTGGGTTTACGTAGACTTTCGCGTTGCAGCCGAAGAGCAACCAATGCCGCAAGGCTGTAGAGAGTTCCAACTTACCACGCCACAAGGGAGTCGGAACATCGCGGTTAGCGAATGTTATGCACTTAAAGGCGAAGGTAACTACACATCATTATTGTTATTAGACGGTAGTAGCGCACTGCATCAAGATGGTTTAGGCATTATCATGGACAGTGCACCCATCAACTTTGTACGCGTGCACAAATCCTACGCCATCAATACTACAGCAATCGTTAATTTAAAATCAGCGCCAGGCAGTAAATACTGGGCTGAAATGACTAATGGCGAAAATGTCCCTGTAAGCCGTTATCGCGTCGCAGAGCTGCGCAGCATATTGGCAGAAGATAAATCCTAGTTTATTGCCCACAGGGCCGCTGAGGGGTTCTAAATTAGATCTTGTGGTGTATATCTACTTTTCAGACTAAATGCTTGAGGAGATTCACCGTTTCGGCGTAAATATTCTAGCTTCTCCATTGCTTCGGCCAATGTCGGAATATGTCCCTCAGGCACGTACCACAGCACATAAGAATCTTCACCCATTGACACAAACCATTCCTTTTTGCGCTTTAAGAAATCGATATGATCAGTCTTAAACATAAAGTTTTTCAGCACATCCAGGTTTTCCCAGACTGACATGTTAACAATGATGTCCGGCGCATCTTCAACTTCAATGCAAGTAGCATCACCACTTTCATCCTGTAACCGCCAAATAAACCCAGGACTTCTTTCCGCAATCGCATTGATAGGGTCGAGATTATTCACAAAATCAGCCATTTCTGGTGACTCTAAATCAAATTTGCTAACTACATCATGTTCCAAGGAGGTCCCGGACCAAGTCCGGGATGACGCCGTTCTTCGTTTTGACACTAAGGGGAAATCTCACTTTCGCTTAACCGTTGCCGTAATTGAGTATGCTAAAAATGCAACTGTCGTCGGTATGGATGACGACGCCAAGCTTACAAGGACGTATTCACAGCGTGTTGCAGTTTAAGTGTACTTAATTGCGGCTGAAGGCGGGTTTAAACCTCGCAACTTTCCCACAGGCAATAAAAAAGGCCGCCTAAGCGACCTTTCTTTAAGATGTCTTAACTATTAGTCAAGGATCTTAGATACAAC
>NZ_JAUCBP010000009.1 GCF_030362855.1 Neoalteromonas arenosi | reverse complement strand
ATCGCGACTTCACACGTTGAGTATGACACTCCAACACGTCACTACGCACACGTAGACTGCCCAGGACACGCTGACTATGTTAAGAACATGATCACCGGTGCTGCACAGATGGACGGCGCGATTTTGGTTGTAGCGGCTACAGACGGCCCTATGCCACAAACTCGTGAGCACATCCTTCTAGGTCGTCAGGTAGGCGTACCTTACATCATCGTATTCATGAACAAATGTGACATGGTAGATGACGAAGAGCTTCTAGAGCTAGTAGAAATGGAAGTACGTGAGTTGCTATCTGAGTATGAATTCCCAGGTGATGACTTGCCAGTAATCCAAGGTTCTGCACTTAAAGCGCTAGAAGGCGACGCAGAGTGGGAAAAGAAAATTGTTGAGCTAGGCGAAGCACTAGATTCATACATTCCAGAGCCAGAGCGTGCAATCGACAAGCCGTTCATTCTTCCAATCGAAGACGTATTCTCAATCTCAGGTCGTGGTACTGTAGTAACAGGCCGTGTTGAGCAAGGTATCGTTAAAGTTGGTGAAGAAGTAGAAATCGTTGGTATCAAAGAGACGACTAAGACGACTTGTACTGGTGTAGAAATGTTCCGTAAGCTTCTAGACGAAGGCCGTGCAGGTGAGAACGTTGGTGTTCTACTACGTGGTACTAAGCGTGACGAAGTAGAGCGTGGCCAAGTATTGGCGAAGCCAGGTTCAATCACTCCGCACACTAAGTTCGAAGCAGAAGTTTACGTACTAAGCAAAGACGAAGGTGGCCGTCACACGCCATTCTTCAAAGGCTATCGTCCACAGTTCTACTTCCGTACAACAGACGTAACAGGTGCTGTTGAGTTACCGGAAGGCGTAGAGATGGTAATGCCAGGCGACAACTTGAAGTTCGTTGTAGAGCTAATTGCTCCAATCGCGATGGACGAAGGTCTACGTTTCGCAATCCGCGAAGGTGGCCGTACAGTTGGTGCAGGTGTTGTATCTAAGATCCTTGACTAATAGTTAAGACATCTTAAAGAAAGGTCGCTTAGGCGGCCTTTTTTATTGCCTGT
>NZ_JAUCBP010000008.1 GCF_030362855.1 Neoalteromonas arenosi | reverse complement strand
GACATGACACCGATTGAGTATAGAAATGCCGCCTAGATATTCTACGAAGTAACTGTGTTAGATATGGGGTATTTACAGAAGCGCCTTGCTTTTAACTCAGCACTCTTCAGACTGGGTGATATAATGTTCACAATCTCTAAGCTCCCACTGAGTTTTGCAAAGTTTCGGAAGGAAGAAAATTTCACGTTCTTTCGGGGATAGGCAAGTTCTATTTTTAGGTAATTTTGACCTAACAAGATGAGCATCAGTATTGTAACTTATCTTATATACAGACAATGTGAATTCGTCCTCCACCGCGATAAATTGATCATCAGAGCTGAGCACTACCTTACGAACTTGTCCGGGAGTTTCAATTTCCAATAACGTTCCACGAGTATAAATTGATTTTACCAATACGCTATTCTCTTGGCTCAAAATTAAAAACTTGCTGTTCTGGCTAAACATTGAATAGTGACCTCCAGCTTCTAACCTGTATAAAACCTCTTCACCATCAACTTCCTCCATAGATTGAATTTTTTTGCCGGATTCAATGGACCAGACCTCACTGTCGCCGCTTTCTGAGTCCCAAAAGACATATTTATCATCTGGACTAAACGACACGAGTCTGACGTTATTGTCCACCTTGAATAATTGCCGAATTGAACCGCTTTCTACAGAATACACAACTACAAAACGCTTATCAGTACCATATTCTATCGCCACGTTTTTATTGTTTTTCGAAAAAAGCACATGTTCGATCAATTTCGAATATGACTGACCGGAATACTCGAATTCGCCAGAGATACGATGCGTACAATCACCATTTTTAATTGAGCAAATATCTATGAACTGATTGCCTAAGTAACTGCGTCGATCCATTTTTATAGCAATTTTTTCAGTACCTTCTATAAAGTTAACAGCAGTTATACCGCTGTTATATCCTAGAGAAAAACGTTGCACAATCTCACCACTATCAAAAGAGCGAATTTCAAGCGAGCCCATGCTTTCAATCGCTATATATTTTTGACTAGGATCTACATACACTTCGATTGCGAAGCCCACATTGTTGTGGATATATTCAATGCGATTCAAAAGCGTTCCATTGTTAATCGAGAATAAATCAACAAAGCGGGAGTCATAAGCTACAGCGAGAACACTATTTCCTGATCCAAAGTTTACTGATTTAACTGTTCCATCGAGTTTCTTTTGCGAGAAAACCTTTGATCCGCCTATAGACCAAAGAGTCACAGATCCTTCGTTGTTTATGGTCGCAATTTTTTGATTATCTGAACTGAAGTAACTAGTCTCAAACCCCATTGGATTATCAATACCATAAAAAAATGAAAGAGGAACATCTGATTTAAAATGCTGTAGAGGTTCAAAAGTTTTCACATCCCATACAATGATTTCACCACTAGAAGAAGTCGTAACCAGCATATTTCCATTTGGACTCAGCCCAAAGTCCATTACTGGTTCATCAGGTTCAATTTTTTTTATAAGGGTGCCATCAATTGCAAAAACAGATACTGCCGCATCGGTTTTTATAAAAAGTGCTTTATGATAGTCGCTCTTTAGTAATTTTACTCCTTTGTTGTTTATCGAAGAACGTAACCATTGATTGAAAAGCCATAGCTTTTCTTTCTCTGTCGTTAAGAACGATGTCAGCTCCTCAAACTTAGACTGGTCTGAAATGGTGTTTAGAGCTCTGTTATCATCTAAAGACCATAGTAAACTTATATCTGTATTCCGAATGTATAAATGTTGTCCGTCAGGGCTAATTGAAAAGTGAAGGAACTGGCTAATGCCAAATTTGTAAATCTCAGAAGGTTCGGAAAACTTTTCAATGGATTGTAACTCTTGGCCATTGTTCAAAGACCATATATGGAAAGTGCCACCTCTTGTAAACGTTGCAAGGGTGTCGCTTTCTTCGCTAAAGCTCAGAGCTTTAATTTTTGTCTGATGATTGAGGCTATGCAAGAGTTCTCCAGTATCTGAAGACCAAATAAAAAGCGTTGTACCGTCCTCAGAATCGCCTGTTATAAACCTCTTGCATGGACTCAACGTGGGCCTATATGAAAATGCGACGGGTATCACTGTAATTAATTCCCCCGTCTCCACGGAGTATAAGTTTGTGTCAGCCAGCAATGTCTTTCCAGACTTACTAAATGCAAGTTCAGACCAATTATCCATAGTGAGCCTGATGCTGTGTCTTTGCTCACCAGTTTTTGTTGACCAAATTGATATTTCACTTTCCTCTAGGCGTAAACTCGCAGTAGCGATTAGAGCTTGATTTTCACTTAAAGCTACTCGTTCAATTTCATCACGTTGGGTCAGAACCGCAAATTTGTCTTGATAGTGAGAGGCCACCGAAAGCGCCTCTGCAGCCTCAATAACAGATGGTCTAACCCCACCATACTCACCGGGGACAGCATTAAGGGCTAACAGTAATGCTGTGTCATAGTTGCCCTTTGCAATCTGCTCCTGTGCTAAATCTGCCAAAAAGAGGCTTTGTGTCGTTAATGCTTGATTTCTTTCTTGTATCGCAAGTTCTCTTTGTTCGTTTGCAAAAATACCTGCAGCAATCGCAACGACAGCCAATGTAGCTACTGCGCTTAACCATTGTCTGAGACGTTTTGCTCTCTTTTTTTCCAATTCCAATTGATAGGTTTTATCACGTTGTGTAAGGTCATCGAGTGGGACTCCGATGATTCCTGCAATAACCTTTAGGAGCATCAACTTCAGCTGCTTATCATAATTAGAGACGATATGGGTGATACTCTCTTTATCGAACTGTCTGTCCTCAAGGTACTCTTTCAAGGCTTGAGGTGTGGTCCATCCTTGTTCATCAACATGATTTAAAGTTACCCTAAAATCAGCTGCTACTGGCTCTGTTCTTTCAGTAGTCTGCTTTCCCCCCTTATCAAATACAAATTGCAGGGGTTCTGGAAAACATTCATCTTCCGCTTTGAAACCCAGCTTTATTTTTCCTCCATCTAAGCTTGTATTCGGCTCACCATCTATCATTGCAGCAATTATTCTGTCACTACGTCCCAGTCGCTTAAAGTAGCGGATTTCTTCAGCAACAAAAGTAGACGCTCTAGCTCTTGGTGAACAAAGAACAATCAGAAAGTTTGTATTATCGAGCGCTCTTGTTATGACATTTGAAAGGTCTGCATCAGCTGGTAGGGCTTCTTCATCACGAAATACAGGGAAAATCCGTTCAGGAATGGTCTCTCCTCGGCTGTTAGTTTTTCCAACCAAGTCTTCTGGTACTTGATAAGTCTCAATAGATTGGTGAAGCCAAGTCGCCCATTGACGACCAGATTCGATGTTGTCCGCATGCCTGTAAGAGATAAACGCGTAGTATTTTTTTTCGTTTTGGTTCATCTTTAACTGGCTACATAGTTGGAAAAAGTAAAGCGTAGTAGATATTCATAAATTAAGTAAAATACCAACGTGCACCTAAGTGGTATTTACTCTTTTTTTACAACCATACGAATGTCTGCCAAGAACAAGTTTTGAAAATCATCTACTCAGTTCACCCAAAATGTGAATGTCAGCTTAGATATTCTTTTCTGCAATTGGCTTCTCTTATTACCTGAACGACCGCTATACGTACATTCCGAACATTAAATCTTAATACAAGCTTGGGCTTCTAAGAGCTTTCTTTTTCACTCACACCCATTGGTCCTAAATCAACAAAGCTTTCCGCAATAAGCTTTAATGCATTTTCTGTTTCCTGGCTAATTGCTCGATGCTCTGATGGTGAGTCCTGAAAAACCAATAATCGAGATATATCTCCAGTCTGTAATGAATACATTTCAAGATTGATGTTAACGTCTGCAATTTTTACGAATAACAGCTTTCCCTTGTAGTTGTTTTCTCCAAGGCTTCGCTGAATATCAGTGATTCTGGTTGCACCCTCTCCAAACTCAGCCGCAACCGCTTTTGCAAATTCTTCTATAGTGATTTCATCTGGAAGAATGTAGTAACTTATCTTGCAATCGTTCCCAGATAGAACCCAAGATCGATCGTTTATCCCGTCTATGTCAGCCTTCCACACGAAAGACGCAGGGTATTCGAAATACACACTTCCATATGAAAAAGCTCTAGTCGCTGATGCATTTAATTTAACTTTAGGGTTATCGTATGAGCCGCTTATAGAAACCGTTTCTCCCAACTGTAGAGCCTGGGAATGACCGTCTATCTCTAAAATATACTCTAGAGGAGGCTCTTGACTCTCATCTATCGCTAAGCAGAATCCCGAAAATAAAAAACTGGTGATGAGCATGAATCTTTGCACTTTAAAATTCCTTTTTAACGTCAAGCTAAGGTATTAAATGTTGATGGTTGAATGATTGTCTATCACTGTCGAGCTTAACAAAAGAGAGCTTTTAAGTCGCCTGTTAAGAATTTCAAATCTTTCACTAAATCCTGCATGATGTGAGGCAAAAGGAACTATGCAACTGCTAAAAACTCGAAGATAGTGAGCTTAAAACCCAGCTCAGAAAAGCGCTGACTATCAGTTGTGAAGGCGCCTTCCATGTATGGATGCCTTTACATCACGCTAGCCCCTGTGCTCGGGCACGACTTAATGACAGCTTAGTTAGAATTGGACCGGCTAACTCGAAGAAAACAGTCGTACTAACAATAATGGTTAGTAACGTATGTTGATGCTCCGGAAAGTATTTTGACGCTGCAAGTGCCAAACCAATACCCACACCTGCTTGAGGTAATAGTGCAATACCAAGCCAATGCCTGGTGACTAAAGGGGCTTGGCTAATTACTGCGCCGACATAGGCGCCTAACCACTTCCCTGCCGTGCGAGCTAATATATAGACCAAACCTAGTAAACCCACACTAGCTAAGCCATCAAGCTGGATTGAAGCGCCCGCCAAAACGAAGAATAACACCATAAAAGGCCACTCAATATCCTCGATAGCATGGAAAGGGTAATCGTGATGTCGAGCTAGATTGGTAATACAAGCTCCCATAATCATCGCGGATATTAAAAAGGATACTTCTAGGTATTGAGCAAGACCGCCACATAGTAAAACGCACCCCATAGCCTCTATCAAGCTGGGTTGGCCTCGTTTGATCCGACCGGTTAGGTAGGACGCCGGTAATCCGATAGCGAGCCCTAAGAAAATCGCCCCACCGATGTCCCACATAACGCGATACACGGAGGCATCTGCCGCGTGACCATTCAACAAGGACGATACCGCGATACAGAGCCCGAACAAGAGTAGCGCCCACGCATCATCGGTCGCTACGATTGCCAATAGAGTCTCTGTGTAAGGACCGGCAAAGTGTGACTCTTGAATAACATCGTATATTGCTGCAGGTGCGGTCGCTGAAGCGATAGCTCCTAATAGCAACGCAACAACAGGAGACACTCCAATTAGCACGCACACAAGCGTTACAACAATTGCAGTAACAATTGCGCCACATAAGGATATCCAAAGTACATGTCTACCGTTACTTCGCAATTCTTTGATAGTCAGCTTGCCGCCCATTAGAAAGCCAACCATCAGCAGTGCAACGTCAGCGATTATGTCGAAGCGAGTTGATAAAGAGTCTGGAAGGATATTTAATCCCTGCTCTCCTACAGCTACTCCTAACAACAGTAATAGGGTAACGCGAGGTAGCGCTGTGCGTTGGCCAATGGTATTAACTAATAGGCTGAACAATAGCAAACCACCAACGGCAATAAACAGCGATGCTTGGCCAGATATGTCCATGTTAAATTCGCAAGTGAGAGTGGATAGCCGTTATTTAGGCACAGCCTAATTAAAAAACGCAATCGCAACTTGAGTGTAGGATGATCTATCGCAATAAAATTCGATAAACAAAACTGCGCGCAGATTTAATGTTACTTTCAAAAATCCGGTAACTTCGAGTAAAGGTTATCGCTCTAAGGTGTTAACCAGCTAACCAATAACGCTAGCGATATAACCAGTATTGCTACCATTACAACACCGACAACAACGTAGGGGACCACGCTTTGAGTCTGAAAATCGCGTTGATAGTTGGATTGGCTTTGGACACCGAAAAAACTCGCCAACACACTGAACAGTACCTGCTTCAGTGTAGGCTTATTTTCTGCCATCAATATACTTAGATTGAACTGGTAGGTGAAGAATGGAACGAATCGTCATTATCGGAATCGTCTGAATAAAGCAGTTCCAACAAATCCAAGAAGTGAAATTGGTAGCTTTGCGATTTTCCACCAATCCAATCAAACCAACTCACAGTTTCCTGTGCTGACACTTGGCAGGTAGTCACTGAGTGATTAGATTGTGCCTTGACCATCTCGCACTGTTCCATTAACTGCGATTCGACGGATCCTGTATGGAGCACAAAAACAATAGCCGCTGCTGATGCAGTCGCCGCGATGCTTAGTTTGCCAAACGACTTCCGGTTCATAGGCAAGACCTCATAGTACAAATAATGTTCTAAGTATAATCGTTTATTGTTCCACGGAAAAGAAACTTATCGAGAATTATTGTTTTTTGGTCTTAAAAAACAAAAAACACGGCCGGAGCCGTGCTTTTTTCAGGAGGCTTAGACTTAAAGAGAGAAAGTCTTACCGATAGTGAAGTACAACGATTCGCTATCGTCTAGTTCGCTACCACTTACCACTAGTGCAACACCTAGATCGAAACCTTCGTATTCAGTACCGTAACCGAATTCACCGTATTCACCCGAGAATTCACGGCCCCATTTACCAAAAGTCGCATAAAAACCTTCGTGTTCTAAGGTAACAGCAAGGAATTCATATTTAGATTCAGTGTTCGCTTCATCACCTACAACACCATCCCAGTCGCCGATGCTATATTCAAAGCTTACAAAATCATACGACAAACCGAAGTTTAACTCGTTGTATGCTGAGTCGAAATCACCTGTATACTGATAAGTAGTAAAGCCAACGCTTAAGCCCAAACCATTGTCTAGCTCTGTACCATAGCCTGCATACAAATCGACTTCTAAGCCGTCTTCAACTTCTGCACCCCAAGTTCCTACGTAGAAACCCTCTTCTGATTCGAAGTCAACGCCAGCGTATGCTGATGCAGATTCAGTCTGTTGAATACCACGGAAGTGGTAGTCAGACATTACACCTGCGTTAGCAGACCATTCTGCGAAAGCAGCCTGACTGGCCATCGTTGAACTAAGAGCAAGGGCAGTAAGTGCTGCTAGTTTGTTGAGTTTCATGTGTGTTCTCCGTTGATTTATATTCTTTTTCAATCTTGGTTGTACAATTTGCACAGTATAAAAATCCGCGCAAACCATTCTGTCAAATTGTGTTTGTTATTATTCTGTGCAATGTCACGCAAAAGTAATGCCGGTTTTTTTGCCACTGACTACAACTTCATAAATTTAACAAATCCTTGTTTTTAAAGCCTTTTTATTAAATTCAAAAATATACACATATAGGGCCAGAGGGCTAGCGTGCACTATTAGGCTTCAACTGCACCACTTTAGTGCTAAATATAAATTGTATCAAGGGTTAGTGATGATTTGATATGCTTCACTTATGTTGCATTTAATTTACTGAAGAACGCCATAGTGAAACCCTCATACCTGATCGCACCATCCATCCTCTCTGCCAACTTTGCTGCACTGGGCGACGACGTTAAGAAAGTACTCGAGGCTGGGGCTGACGTAGTCCATGTAGACGTGATGGACAATCACTATGTTCCAAATCTCACATTTGGCCCCATAGTTTGTAAAGCTCTGCGTGATTTTGGTGTAACAGCACCTTTAGACGTACACCTCATGGTTGAACCAGTGGATGAACTGATCAGTGCGTTTACCGACGCTGGTGCAGACTATATTAGTTTTCACCCAGAAGCCTCTAAGCATGTTGATCGCAGTATTCAGCTTATTATCGATAGTGGTTGTAAGCCCGGTTTAGTGTTAAATCCGGCTACGCCTTTGTCGACCTTAGACTACACATTAGAGAATTTGCATCACGTTTTGCTCATGTCAGTAAATCCTGGATTTGGCGGCCAAGCCTTTATTCCATCAACATTGGAAAAGCTTCGCCAAACAAAACAGATGATTACTGAGCGAGGCCTAAATACAAGAATTGAAATTGACGGCGGCGTAAAAGTCGATAATATTCGCCAAATCGCAGAAGCCGGAGCAGACATGTTTGTAGCCGGTTCCGCAATTTTTAATCAACCTGACTACAGTAAAGTGATCGCTGAGATGCGTCAGCAGTTAGCGTTAATAAATCAGATCTAATTTAATCAAACTCGACGAGACGTCTTAATGAGTAACAAACCTATAGTATTGAGTGGCTGCCAGCCGTCCGGACAATTAACCATTGGCAATTACATGGGAGCATTGCGCCAGTGGGTAGCGATGCAAGACAGTCATGATTGTCTCTATATGCTAGTAGATTTGCATGCAATTACAGTACGTCAGGAACCAAAGGCCCTGTATGAAGCTTGTCTTGATGGACTTGCATTATACATCGCGTGTGGCATCGATCCTGCCAAAAGTACAATATTCATTCAGTCACAAGTACCCGAGCATGCGCAGTTGTCATGGGTGTTGAATTGCTATGCGCAAATGGGTGAGCTGAATCGCATGACGCAATTCAAAGACAAGTCGTCAAAACACAGTCAAAACGTCAACGTTGGTCTTTATAGTTATCCAGTTCTGCAAGCGGCAGACATTCTCCTTTACCAAGCCAATGAAGTCCCTGTTGGCGAGGACCAAAAGCAGCACCTAGAGCTAACTAGAGATATCGCAACACGATTCAATAATCTATACGGTGATGTGTTAACGCTTCCTGAACCCTATATCCCGCAGCACGGTGCCCGTGTAATGAGCTTGCAAGATCCAACCAAGAAGATGTCGAAATCAGACACCAATCCAAACAATATTATTGGATTGTTGGAGGAGCCTAAAAAACTCAGCAAAAAAATTAAGCGCGCAGTTACTGACTCTGATGAACAAGCCCGCATATACTTTGACGTTGAAGAGAAGCCCGGCGTATCTAACTTATTGTCGCTGTTATCTTGCGCGACAAACACCAGCATTAATGACTTGGTACCACAGTACGAAGACAAAATGTATGGCCACCTTAAAGGTGACGTAGCTGATGCGGTGGTCGCTTTAGTCGAACCAATTCAAGCGCGCTACGAACAATTGCGCAATGACCGCGCTAGCTTAGATGACATTATGCGCGCTGGTGCCGATACCGCTTCCGAACGCGCGGCTAAGACGTTAGAACAGGTATATAACGCAGTTGGGTTTGTGCCGAAACCAAGATAACGCCGGTGTTACTGTTAATCGACAATTATGATTCATTTACCCACAACTTGGCCCGCTACTTTGTTGAGTTGGGCCAGCATGTGGAAGTTGTGCGCCATGACCAAATTGACATTGCCGGAATAACGGCACTCGCGCCAGAGTTTATCGTTTTATCTCCCGGGCCTTGTACGCCCAACGAGGCAGGCATTAGTCTAGACGTAGTTGCCACATTCAAAGGCAAGATACCTATCTTAGGCGTTTGCCTCGGTCACCAAACCATTGCTCAGCATTTCGGCGCATCCATCGTTAAGGCTCAAACGGTGATGCACGGTAAAACATCACTTGTCCATCATGCTGACAGCTGTTTATTCTCTAACGTAACATCACCATTTCAAGCAACGCGTTATCACTCATTGGTCATCGACCCTGAGTCTTTAGCGACTGAGTTTGAAGTTACTGCTTGGGTCGGCGAAGCTAAAGATAAAAGCGGCTACGAAATTATGGCAATCGAGCACAAGACTTTGCCGCTTTTTGGTGTGCAATTTCATCCAGAGTCGCTGATGACAGAATTTGGTCATCAAATTTTGTCGAACTTTCTCACCCATAACACACACGGCAATGACAGTCGCAGCGACTTGCGCTAAGATCTTGTTACAGATTAAAAAAATACAACAGAGCCCGCTGCTTGCGATATGACCACGAATATCGATAACCAATACATCATTATGAAGCATCGCTTTGAATGCTTAATGGTATCGACAGCAAAAGCGAATGATTTGGCTGGGCGTGAGTTGCCTGGCTACGTCAAGTATGAGGATTCTGAGCAAGGATTCGCGCGACGTGAGTTATTGCAGGTTGAAAAGCAGGCAATTGAAAACAAACAAATCGACGAAATTACTAATCAATCTTACGTCGATAGCGTCCGCAATGAATTTCACCGTACTTTGCTGAAGCACTTAGAAACTGAGCTACAAGACTACACGAGTATTTACCATCGCACCCTAAACCTAAATGACGCGTTGCCCGACCTACTGGATTTGCTGGCTGTTAAAGCTTGCACCATCGCCCGCTTAGAGCCTCTGGCTGCCCGTGTACCGTGGCTGTTTGAAGAGTTGTTAAAGGTCGTGAATGCACCGCAAAACAGGCGTCGAGACTCTCGCGGTCGCATTATCGTAGTAGAAACATTACGTGCAGCATTAAGCTTTATTAATATCGACAATTTGCAGTTGTTAATCCCCGCGTTGATCTTCCGACGTACCATCCCACAAATCACTGACCCGTTTCCACAAATCAAAGCACGTGCCTGGCAACAAGCATTGAATACAGGATTGACAGCAAGATTTCTGGCACCTGCAGCAGGCGTTCGTGCCAATGATGCTTATGTGTTAGGCATACTCCAAGGCATCGGTCGAAACGCTATTACGCGATTATACTTTCGCTTGTTCGAACGACTGCAACGTCATGAATTGGAAGTCGCTCAGGCCAAGAAGCAACGCAAGCAACACGATGCGTTAACCCAAATCGAACCTTCATCTAATTTCCTCATCGCTCTGTGGAATGACTATGCCGATAAGACCCTCGCTGAAACTTTAGAATACATGCACCTTAAGCGCCTATTCATTCACCCATCGGCGAAAACACTAGCAAATGGTCCAACACCTGGCGAACAAGATCCATTGGCAATATTGGTTGAAAAAGCGCGGACCTACGCACAGTTCAGGATGCTTAAAACCCAACGTTTAATTGAGCCAGACGAAGCCAAAGTGGTTTTGCGCACATCTAAAATACCAGCTTCTGAGATTGCCCAACTCAACAAACTGGACTTGAGCAAGTTACCGTTAAATTTAAAACCCGATTTAGACGAATACGAGTAAAAAATTTGTATATAAGTATGCAGCAGACCAAATAAACGACATACCCGCATCTATCCCTGACATCATCAGTCACTGTTAAACAACAAAGCATTCACGTACCAAATAGTTATGCAGTTTTATTGCAAATAGGTGCATAAAGCCTTTATTTACAAGGACTTCAGCCTTTTCAGGCAAGACAAATCTGGAATCTTTAGGCATAATAGGCGGCTAGTTTTTGCACACCAGCGGTATTTTCAAGCGCGCCTGTGCCCTACAAAGAAGAGGTTAGATTTATGCACGTCACTCGTGAAATGTTTAATGATGTAATGGTACCCAACTACAACCCTGCCAATATGATCCCCGTTCGTGGAGAAGGCTCTCGCGTTTGGGACCAAGACGGAAACGAGTACGTTGACTTTGCGGGCGGCATCGCCGTGAATGTTTTAGGTCACTGCCACCCTGAGTTGGTAAAAGTTTTAAACGAACAAGGTGCGAAATTGTGGCACTTGAGCAACGTATTTACCAATGAGCCATCGATTCGCTTGGCAAAGAAATTGACCGACGCGACGTTTGCTGATCGAGTGTATTTCGCCAATTCTGGTGCCGAAGCCAACGAAGCAGCGCTCAAGCTTGCTCGTCGTTTTGCGCTGGATCACTACGGTGAGAGCAAAGATCAAATCATCTCGTTCAAACAAGGTTTCCACGGCCGTACATTCTTCACTGTAACTGTGGGTGGCCAAGCAGCATACTCAGATGGCTTCGGTCCGAAGCCTGGTGCTGTTGATCACTGTGATTACAATGATTTAGCTGCTTTCGAAAAGCTTATTTCTGACAAAACCTGTGCCGTAATGATGGAACCTTTGCAGGGTGAAGGCGGCATAATTGTGCCAGATCCTGACTTTGTAAAAGGCGTCAGAGAACTATGCGACAAGCACAACGCACTATTGATCTTTGATGAGGTTCAATCAGGTGTTGGTAGAACTGGCCACCTGTATGCTTACATGGGTCTGGGTGTAACGCCAGACATCCTAACTACAGCCAAATCATTGGGGGGCGGATTCCCTATCGGCGCGATGTTAACCACAACTGAGATTGCAGCAAGCTTAAAACCAGGTACTCATGGTAGTACATACGGTGGTAATCCGCTTGCTTGTGCGGTTGCAGAAAAAGCACTTGATATTGTCAACACTGAAGAGGTGATGCAAGGCGTGTTGGCAAAAGAAGCTTTGTTCCGCAAGCACTTAGACGCAATCAACGAAAAATATCATGTCTTCAGCGAAATTCGTGGTCAAGGTATGCTACTTGGCTGTGCTTTAAATGATAAATACAAAGGTCGTGCACGTGACTTCATGATGGCAGCAACTGAACATCATTTGATGTGTCTTGTTGCGGGCGCTAATGTTATACGTTTTGCACCTTCACTGGTTATTCCTGATGAAGATATCGAGCTTGGTTTGGCGCGTTTTGAAAAAGCCGTCGCACAAGTTGTGAACGCAGAGCAGGATTCTGCCGCTTAATAGCAGCAAAACAGGACCATATCATGAATATTATTCGTCCTATTCGCCAAAGCGATTACGCTGCACTGCACGCTATTGCGGAAGAGTCAGGTATTGGCTTTACCTCATTACCTGTTAATGAAGGCTTGTTGCGTCGCAAAATTGAGCGTTCTGAAGCATCATTCATTGATGGCGTAACCGAGCCGGGCAAAGAGAGCTATTTGTTCGTGATGGAAAACCTAGACAGTGGTAACGTTGTGGGCACTACCGGTATTGAAGCTGCCGTTGGCCTTGATGATGCTTTCTATCACTACCATGTCGGCAAAGTTGTCCACGCCTCCCGTGAACTGAATATTCACAATACCGTTGATATTCTGACGTTTTGCAATGACTATTCTGGGGTCACTGAAATTTGCACTCTGTTCTTGCGCGAAGAGGCGCGAGGCGGCTGCAATGGACGTTTCTTGTCTAAAGTGCGTTTCTTATTCATGCAAGAACACCAAGAGCGCTTTGCTGATATTGTGATTGCAGAAATGCGCGGAGTCAGCGATGAGAATGGACGTTCTCCATTTTGGCAATGGCTTGAAGAACACTTCTTCTCGTTAGATTTCCCGACCGCCGATTATCTTACGGGTATAGGCAATAAGGTTTTCATTGCGGAGTTGATGCCAAAGTACCCAATCTACGTCAACTTGCTTTCTCCAGAGGCGCAAGCGGTGATTGGCGAAGTACACGAGAAAACACGTCCCGCACTTCAGTTGTTGGAACAAGAAGGCTTCACTTGCCGAGGCTATGTGGATATTTTTGATGCAGGTCCTACTGTTGAAGCGCAGCTATCAAATATCAGAACCGCGCAGGCAAGCAGGCGTTTACCTCTTGAAATTAGCGACGATACACACGAAAACGCTATTGATAGTTTTATTATCAACACGTCGGTGACTGATTTCCGCGCTGTCGTGAACCCTGTTTTCGTCGATGAAGAACAACAAAAAGCGTATATCAGCGCCGCCGCAGCGGCAGCGTTGGAAGTGCAAGCCGGAGACTTGATTCGGTTTGCACCAGTGCGTTTAGGAGACAACTAATGACACAAGCAACTCACTTTATTGATGGCCATTGGATGAGTGGCCAAGGCCACGCGATTAAATCTATCGATCCGGCTAAGAATCAAGTCATATGGCAAGGCGTAAGCGCTTCCATTGGCGATGTCGACTTAGCCGTTAAGGCTGCTCGTAAAGCATTTGCTACCTGGTCACAGATGACTTTTGAGGCTCGCCTAGCTGTGGTTGAAGCGTTCAAAGATCAATTGACAGAAAATAAGCAAGCACTCGCGCAAACTATCGCAGAAGAAACCGGTAAACCGTTGTGGGAAACTGCAACAGAAGTAGGTGCAATGATTGGTAAAGTGGCGATATCAGTCAAAGCCTATCAGGAACGCACAGGTACGGTTGAAAACGCAATGCCCGTGGGTAAAGCGTTTATTCGTCATAAACCGCATGGAGTAGTAGCGGTATTCGGACCTTATAATTTCCCTGGCCACCTACCCAATGGCCATATCGTACCTGCGCTACTAGCCGGTAATACAGTCGTATTCAAACCGAGTGACCTTACACCCAAAGTGGCTGAACACACTATACAGTTATGGGAAAAAGCGGGCCTCCCTGCAGGTGTCGTTAACCTTGTTCAAGGCGAAGTTGAAACGGGTAAGGCACTAGCAAGTCACGCCAACATTGACGGTTTATTTTTCACTGGAAGCTCACGTACGGGCAAGTTATTACACGAGCAATTTGCTGGACACCCGGGCAAGATCTTAGCGTTAGAAATGGGTGGTAATAACCCGTTAATCGTACGCGACGTTGCCGATATTGATGCTGCAGTGCACGACATCGTGCAATCTGCATTTATCACTTCGGGCCAGCGTTGTACTTGTGCGCGGAAGCTTTTCTTACCCAATACAGAGCAAGGCGATGCAATTTTAAGTCGTTTGATCTATGTCACAAAAGCGATTGAGATTGGCGATTATGATGCCGAAGAGCAACCGTTTATGGGTGCGATGATTTCAGCCTCGGCGGCAGCTTCAATGGTTGCAGCGCAACAAGCGCTGCAGGCACAAGGTGCTACTTCATTGTTAGAGCTTGAGCAATTAGACGCTCACAAAGGCTTTGTTACACCGGGTATTATCGATGTCACAGCCATTGCTGAACAGATGCCCGATGAAGAGCACTTTGGCCCGCTGCTAAAAGTCATTCGTTACGATGACTTCGATGCAGCTATCGCGCTAGCAAACAATACTAGCTTTGGTTTATCCGCTGGATTGCTGGCTGATAGCCGTGCCGATTACGAGCATTTTCTCGCCCATATCCGTGCAGGCATAGTCAACTGGAACCGTCCGATTACCGGTGCCTCTAGCGCTGCCCCCTTTGGTGGTATTGGCGATAGCGGCAACCACCGTGCGAGCGCCTACTATGCAGCGGATTATTGCGCCTACCCCGTTGCTTCGGTAGAGCTTGAACAAGTCACTTTGCCAGCCAGCCTAAGCCCTGGCTTGACGTTATAACTATAGGACACACGATGCACACTTCAGTAGAAAGCCTTTTTGCAGCACTTTGGCAAGACTACATCCAAATCACACCTTCAGCGCATGCAGTTCATCAACTGCTAGCCGCCGAAGGTGAAGAAATTATCAATGATCACGTCGCATTTCGCACCTTTGACCGGGCGAAAATTAACTTGGACAAATTAGCCGCCCACTTTACAGCGCTCGGCTATGAAGCCAAAGGCGACTACGACTTCACAGCTAAGAAGCTGACGGCAAAGCACTTTGAACATCCAAATACGACCTACCCTAAGGTGTTCATTAGTGAGTTGCGGGTCGATGAGCTGTCTGATCAGGCTGTGGCAATTGTTGATGGCCTAATAGCTCAGATTCCTGATGACGCAGCTCAAGCCAAAGACTTTCTGTATTCCGGTCCACAGTGGCAGGTATCTGCTAAAGACTATCGCACTTTACTAGCGGAATCAGAATATGCCGCATGGATGAGTGCTTGGGGCTTTAGGGCTAATCACTTCACGGTTAGCGTAAACCAACTGCAAAGTGGTTTATCATTGGTAGAAGTTAATCAAGTTCTCAAAGATAACGGTTTTGCACTAAATACCTCAGGTGGCGAGATTAAAGGTGGCGAGGACGTATTCTTAGCACAATCGTCGACCATGGCTGATCGTTATCAGGTCAAGTTCAGTGACGAAACCTTAGAAATCCCTAGTTGTTTTTATGAGTTTGCTCAACGTTATCATCTACCGAATGGCGAGCTATATCACGGTTTTGTCGCTGCATCTGCTGACAAGATATTTGAAAGTACTAACGCAATGTAATAGCAATCGCCTGCTCTGAGCTGCTATGCTAAAGCTATCAACGTTTGGTGGTTTTATGCTTAAGAAAGTACTGCTCATATGCATGGTTTTAGGTATCACGGCTTGCGCCCGGCAAGCCGTTACTCCTGATTTCGATCCCAATTATAACTTCAGTAATATCCAGCAACTCACAATTATTGCAGACGATCCTGAAGGAACCCCTTCACACCGCCACATAGCCCTGTTACTCGAACAAGCATTAGTCGCTGGCAACATAAAGGTGACTGACGACAGTAATATCAAACTATTGATTGATGCTTATGTCGAAGAGCGTCCTAATGACCAAGCGATCAGCATTGGCTTGGGCACCGGCACCAGTACACGAAACTCGAGTATTGGTATTGGTACCTCGGTACAAATACCTATCGGAGACGATATGGTTGAATGGCAAGTCATCCAGTTGGATCTGGTTGATAACAATCAGGTCATTTGGACGGCGCGCGACGATGCCAAGCTCAAAGTTAAAGACGGCAAAGGGCGCCATGAAGTTCAGCAATATATCATTGACCGTTTGTTAGCGGACTTCCCACTCACTACTCAACAAGGAAACGAGTAATGCGATATACCGGCGGTTGTCACTGCGGTAAGGTTAGATTTAGTGTTGAGCTACCTGACGAAATTGAAGTAGAAGACTGTAATTGCAGTGTGTGCAGTAAATTTGGTTTTCTGCACGTCATTGTGCCTAAATCAGCGTTTACGTTGCTAGATGGTGATAATGAATTGACTGAATACCGCTTTAACAGTGGTGTAGCGAAGCACTATTTTTGCGCTACCTGCGGCGTTAAATCCTTCTACATTCCTCGCTCTAATCCAGATGGTGTAGACGTTAATTTACGCTGTTTAGACAATCGTCCCCCTGCGGTACGTGTGGTGCCCTTTGACGGCCAGAATTGGGAGCAAAACGCGCATACCTTGGCGCATAAAAGCGCCTAGGTACAATACTTTTAAGTCGCTTTGACTATTCCGCCTCTGGCGTCGGTGGCTCTTCACCCAGAGTGATACTCGGCGCTTCTAATTCCACGCTGTCAACACGTTGTAATCCCCGTGGAAGCTTGTTACCGCGTCGTCCACGCTCACCCTTATAGTGCTCCAGATCACTGGCACTTAGCGACATACCACGCTTACCGGCGACTACGCGGATACTTGCACCGTCGGGCACCACAGCAACAACTTTAACGTACTCTTCACGGGATTGAGCCCTTGCACTTGGGATGTTTATTAACTTGTTGCCTTTGCCTTTGCCTAGCGTTGGTAGGTCGCGTAGCGGGAACAGTAACATGCGCCCTTCTGTCGTGATTGATAAACACCAATCACTACTGTGGTCCGTTACCTTTTGCGGTGCCATCGCTTTGGCACCTGTCGGTAAAGTCAGGTAGGCCTTACCCGCTTTGTTCTTACTGAGCATGTCAGAGAATTTACCGACGAAACCGTATCCGGCGTCAGAAACCATCAAGAACTGCTGCTCATCAGACGCCATCAGTACATGCGCAAAGGACTCACCTGCCACCAAACCAAAACGCCCGGTAAGCGGCTCGCCTTGACTTCTTGCCGATGGCAATGAGTGTGCATCACAAGCAAAAGCTCGACCTGAGGTATCTAAAAATACGGCTTGCTGGTTACTTCGTCCAATCGCACTTGCTAAATAACTATCACCGGCTTTATAGCTCAAACCTGCAGCATCAATATCGTGGCCTTTGGCACAGCGTGCCCAACCTTTTTCAGACAGTACTACTGTAACCGGCTCCGAAGGCACTAATTCCTTCTCTGATAGCGCTTTTGCGTCGCCGCGCTCTACCAATGGTGAACGACGTTCATCACCATAGGTTTCAGCGTCTGCGAGTAACTCTTTCTTGATCAGTGTTTTTAAGCGCTGGTCACTGCCGAGGATTAACTGCAACTTATCGCGCTCTTCTGCAAGCTCTTCTTGCTCACCCCGTATCTTTATCTCTTCAAGCTTGGCTAAGTGGCGCAATTTAAGTTCTAGAATGGCTTCTGCTTGCGTATCAGATAAACCAAAACGCTCCATTAACACGGGTTTTGGTTTGTCTTCTTGACGGATGATGGCAATAACTTCATCGATATTCAAAAAGGCAATCATTAAACCTTCAAGGATATGTAACCGAGCTAATACCTTGTCTAGGCGATATTGCAAACGACGCGTAACGGTAGCCTTCCGGTAGCTGAGCCACTCGCTAAGGATAGTTTTTAAATCTTTGACTTGCGGACGGCCATCTAAACCAATCATGTTAAGGTTAACGCGATAGCTCTTTTCCAAATCTGTTGTGGCGAATAAATGCGCCATTAACTGCTCTGTATCGACTCGATTTGAACGCGGCGTGATCACTAGACGAGTTGGGTTTTCATGGTCGGATTCGTCACGTAAATCGCTGACCATCGGCAGCTTCTTGGACTGCATTTGTCCTGCAATTTGCTCGAGGATCTTGCCGCCAGACGCTTGATGAGGCAACGCTGTAACAATTATATCGCCATTCTCTTCGTGGAAAACCGAACGCATTTTTACTGAACCGCGGCCGGTCTCGTACAACTTCGCTATATCGCTACGCGGAGTGATAATTTCTGCTTCAGTCGGATAATCTGGTCCTTGTACGATTTCTAATAACTCACCCAGTTCAGTACGACTATTATCGAGCAACTTGGCACAAGCATTCGCCAATTCACGCACATTGTGTGGCGGAATATCTGTCGCCATACCCACAGCGATACCCGTTACGCCATTGAGCAAAATATGCGGTAATCGCGCTGGCAGCACTTTTGGTTCTTTGAGGGTTCCATCAAAGTTTGGCGCCCAGTCAGCGGTGCCTTGGCCTAATTCCGATAACAGTACTTCACTGAACTTCGACAATCGCGCTTCGGTGTAACGCATGGCGGCGAACGACTTAGGATCATCCGGTGCACCCCAGTTTCCCTGACCATCAACTAGCGGGTAGCGGTATGAGAATGGCTGTGCCATTAACACCATGGCTTCGTAACACGCTGAATCCCCGTGCGGATGGAATTTACCTAACACATCACCCACTGTCCGCGCTGATTTTTTGTACTTTGCATTCGCGCTCAGTCCCAAGTCAGACATGGCATAGATAATGCGCCGTTGTACCGGTTTCAAGCCGTCACCAATATGGGGCAAAGCCCTATCCATAATGACGTACATTGAATAGTTTAAATAAGCTTCTTCGGTAAAGCGCTGTAACGGCAGTTGCTCGACGCCGTCTGAATTGATAATGATGTTATCGCTCATATGATCGTAGTACTGTATTTTTGCTGTTGTTTTGGTAACAATGAGACTGTTTTCAAAAACCATAATAAACGATTCACACACAGAGTGATACGCGCAATAAGAGTAAAAATGAATTTAACTATCGTCACTGCAAGGACTCGGGAATTACAGGCTGCGCTGGTCACTTTTTTACTTGGCGTTTTTTGTGCAATTAGTCTAATCGCCAGCTTCTCTACTGCGGCGCAAATGAATATGCAGATCCTGCGCAGTGATGAAACGGTGCAGCTGTCTAATAACTTCTTTGTGCTGCGTGAAAACGAAGTGCCCTTCACGATCGAACAAGCCATTTCACTGAAAGACAACTTTCGCTGGTCGGGACGCGACACGCCGAATTACGGCTTTTCAGATCAAGGCATCTGGTTGTTGGCGCGGTTTAGCCATTTCACTGAAAACAATGACTGGGTTATTAATTTAGACTTCAGCCAATTAGACAAAGTTGACTTTTATTTACTGATTGATGGGGAACTTGTGCAAGAAGTTTCGCAAGGGCGTTTGCGGGCAAGCCAGCACTATCGCATCCCAGTAGTGAAATCAGAAATTCCATCAGGTGCAGAAGTAGAGCTATTTATAAGGATTGAAAGTGTTAGCTCTAGCCTTATTGCTCCGGTGACTATTCGCTCTGAAGTCAATCATACCCGTGCGATGCTGATTGACAGTATTATCTGGGGACTGTTTTACGGCGGCTTGATAATACTCGCCATATACAATCTAGTGTTGTATTTCGGGGCGAAGGAAAAGAGTCTTTTAGCTTATGTCGCTTACATCTTAACCGTCTTAATTTGGCAATTCGTGTGGGGTGGTCATATTCACCTTGTAACCTTCAATGGTATTTCGCCCTGGCTGATCCAACACACCAACTTAATGTTCGTTATCATTGGTATCAGCAGCGGTGTCTTTAGTATGACGTTTTTAAACACGCCAGAGAACGCCCCCAAATCCCATATCATCGTAATATTAATGCTGTACCTGCAAGGTATTCTTGGCATTGCAGCATTGTTTTCAATATTTCCACCTATTTGGCTAAATGGTGCGATTTATACGATCGGAATTTTGGCGATAGCTAGCTATATCTGTGCGGGAATAGAAGCCTTATCGAATAAGTTTCAACCCGCCAGATACTTTATGATCGCATGGGGCATGCTGGCTATTGGCGCACTTATAGGGATTTTGAGTTTGATTGGTTTTTTACCGTCAAACCGATTTACCGGGTACTGCTTTCAAGTAGGTGTGTTTTTAGAGGCTGGGCTCTTTTCCTTGGCGTTAATGGACAAAAGCCGTAGTCAGTTAGAGCAAGAAGTCGAGCAGGCGACAACGGATCTACGCAATAATATGGAGCTGATTGAAGAGCAAAACGCGCGTTTGGATATCGCCCGCAAAGACGCGATCAAAGCCAGTAATGTTAAGTCGCAATTCTTAGCTAACATGAGTCATGAAATTCGCACACCTTTGAATGCGATTTTGGGCTTTAGCCGTGAACTATCACATGCGTCTTTACCGGCCGAAAAACAAGAACAAGTCCGGATTATTAATGGTGCAGCTGACAGCTTACTGACTATTGTCAACGATGTCCTCGACTTTTCTAAGATAGAAGCGGGTAAGCTGCAACTCAATAACCAACCTTTTTCGCCTAATCAGGTGTTCGAAGAAATGGTGAGTTTGATGGCTAAGTCGGCTCATCAAAAAGACTTGGAGTTTATTTTCGAGCTGGGCCCTCTGCCGGAGAAACTTATTGGCGATGTGTTTCGGATTAAACAGATTCTCAATAACCTCTTAAGTAATGCGATTAAGTTCACGTCATCGGGCCATATCACATTTGCCGCCAGCGGACATACTCGCGAACACGGATTATTCGAGCTTCAATTGAAAGTGGAAGATACTGGTATTGGTATTAGTCGCCAAGATCGGAAGAAACTCTTCAGTGCCTTCTCGCAAGTAGACGACGCCCTTAACAGAAATTATCAGGGAACAGGCTTGGGTTTGGTGATATGCCAAGAGTTGGTCAAACTCATGCGCGGTCAAATCAGTTTACAGAGTACGCCAGGCCAAGGCAGTTGCTTTACGATTACGCTGCGTATGAACCAGTTGAGTAGTCGTTACTATCTTTCGAAAAGCGACGAGTGGATTAACAAGCGCGTCGTTATTTTCGATCCTATTGCTGCAACTCGCCAAGCTACAGCCCGTTTAATGCATTATCTAGGTGCTTCCGTTGTCAGTTGTGAATCATTGGATTTTCTCGACCAGCTAGCGCAAGAACCTGAGCATGTTGATTATTTATTTGCCTGTTTGCCTGCCTATAAGTTAGAGCATCGCAATGATGTATTGAGCCATTTGCTACAGTTCAATGCGGCGAAACGCATCTTAATGTACTCTGGCCCCGATCCGTTTAATCACTACCCCAGCTTGAGTCAGTACTTTAATACCCAATTGCGCATGCCATTGACGCCCAACAAAATTGATAGCTTGTTGCGAGCACCCAAGCACGCCGAAGATAATCCATTGCAATCACGCCTCGAGAAACTACCAAGAATCAATATTCTCGCTGTCGATGACATGGAAATGAACTTGAAATTAATCGAAACTTGGTTGAGCGACACACCTGTCAATCTGGTTTTGAGTAACAGTGGTGCTGATGCACTGGCTAAATGTCATCAGCAAGAATTTGATATCATTCTGATGGACGTGCAAATGCCCCACATGGACGGTTTACAAGCAACCAAGCAGATCCGCAAAACTGAATTAAATATGGGCACCCCTATCATCGCCGTCACCGCTCACGCGTTCAAAGAGGAGCAAGAGAGACTGATGGCATCAGGAATGGATGACTATTTGCCCAAACCGATCGATCTCAATCAGCTTACTGACTTGCTCTACCGCTGGTGTTCTGCAGTCGATAACTCCGAGCCCCAAGAGCCGAGTGTGGATTGGGCGCTTGCCGTGCGTCGCGCTAATGGGAATGAGACCGCTGCAAGGGAATTACTTGAGGCCTTTATTGAGCAACTTCCTGAATCGATGCAAGCAATTGAGGCAGCCTGGCAGCAAAGCAATTTCGATGAGCTACAAAGTCAAATTCACCGCATCCATGGTGCCAGTTGTTATACGGGCGTTGGTCTGTTCCAGGGCTTGTGTCACAGCATTGAATCTGCGTTAAAAAACGGAGACTTAGACGCCGTGAAACGCCAAATGCCAGCGTTGGTTAAAGAGAGCAAAAGCGTCGTTGACGCCGGCCAGCAACAACTCGCTTAGCACTTCAATTAAGTTTGTGTAGATTGTTTAACTTGTTCTTGGCAACTGCGCAGTAACGTTATGAACTCGTCAACCGGGCGATCTAACTCAGCGGCCGCGATATACAGATCATAACCTAGCCGCTCTCTCAGCTTTTGCATGCGATGAGCAAACATCGCTTGCACTCCGCGTAGAACTTTACCACTAGCGGTCTTAAATCGGTCGTCCTCGAGTAAATCATTCCCCGCACAAGTGCCTGTGGTGCAGTTCTCGTCGGGGTTTTGTAGCAGTAACGGGCGCTGCTCCATGAGTATATTGGTCGCCAATCGCGGTGAGATAGTTTCAATCACCGATGTTGTGTCTCGCAGTCTAAAACCCACAAGCTCCAAGTCGCGTGTCTCTATTCCTCGTGTAACACGCGGTGCATCGATCCGTTGGATATTATCCCATGTCAGTTGCCACTGACCACTGCGATGCATGTACGTGATCCCGTCTGGGGTTATCTGTAGGCTGAAATTGGGCTCACGTATCTTAAACCATCCCATCACAATGCCGACGATCCCTGCACTGGCAACAAACACGCCAACAAGAAACAAATATTTGGAAAATGCCGAAATTACCGTTAAGCCAACAACCAACAATCCAACACCGATAAGCGTTGTAGTGATACCGTTGCGCTTAGATGTCGCGCGGATTGCAATCACTTGTTCATTGCCAGACATACAAATACACCAATAACATGATAATTCCCCACACAATAATTAGACGCCAGCGCTGGCACTTTTCACAGTCAGTCGTCCACCAGTTTCGCGCTTTTTTACTCGCCATTACATGCCTCAAGCTCGCCCTACGTTGAGCGAGCACTTGTGTATATTTAAAACGAATATAACCGCGAAAACGTTCAATTCAAGCGATAATTTGAAGGAAAAAAGAGCCTGACGCATAGGGGCACGCCAGACTCCGAATAACAGGGAGGTTATGACAGTTGCGGTTGTATCTGTGCTGCCTCAGAGCGCCTGGTTAAGCGGCGTTGATCGCGTGCAGCACGGACGCGACATAATAGAGCCACGATAGTCGGCGTAAAGATAAGCGACAAAATCACCGAGAAGCCAACGCCACCAGCAAGCACAACCGCTAATGGAGGCCAAAACGAACCTTCACTGAATAACAGCAAAGGAACCAAGCCACCGACGGTGGTAAACGTGGTCGACAGAATATGACGACTACAACTCATAGTCTCACTCACAATCGCGACTGTATTGCCCGCTTTGGCATCGGGGTTGGCGTTGATGGCAGCAATCACCACTATCGAACCATTAATTGCTACACCGATTAACCCCGCACTGCCCAACAATGGATTAAATCCAATGGGTAAACCGGATATCCACAAACTTAAAAAACCTAATCCGACCGATAAAATTGCCACTACAGCAATTACACCCGCCATGCGAACGCTGCTGAAGGTCAAAATTAAAGTAGTGATCATCAGCACCAAAAGCACCGGCGCGTAGGTTGCGAGTTGCCCCACCGCTCGGGCTTGTTCGTCAGCATCGCCGGCCATTTTGATCTCATACCCTTGTGGTAATTCAATCTCACCATTTTCCAGCAGATCGCGCAGCTGATTGGATACGTCTATGGCTGGCACATTAGGCATTAAAAATGCCTGAACCCGATTTAACCGAACGCCATTTTTGCGCGTGATCCCGGAAATTGCCGGATGTAATTCAAATTCACCTAACGCGGCAACACTGGTAGCCTCGCCATTTTGCGCAAGCTGACTAGAGAGCAAAGGTTGATTCGCTATATCAATAATTGAGCTACGAATTTGGTCGTCAACCCGCACACGCACAGGAATGTCTTCAGTGCCTTCCAGTACACTGCCTCCCGCTTGGCCACGCAGTGCCGTTTGTAGTTGTTCTGCGATAGCGGCTAAAGATAAAGATGCCATTTCAGAGGTATCGCGCTCGGCGGTCAATCTAAATTCCGGCTCCGCTTGAGTTATTGAAGCAATCGACTGCGTGATACCCGGTACTTTTGTCATAGCCAATCGAACTTGCATTCCCAATTCGTTCAGCATCTCCAAATCTGGGCCGAAAATGTCCACTTCAATCGGCGCAGCAATCGGCGGCCCTTGACCGAAGGCGCGCACCACTACTTTCAATTCTGGGAACGCTTCGGTTAGCGTCAACTGCAATTCCCCAATCAACTGCGCGGCAGCGGTAACTGAATCAGCGGTGACCACAGCATTGGCAAAATTGGGGGAGTTGTCACGAGTCATCACTTGGTTGTAGTACACCGAAGGTGCTGAGCCACCGACTAACCACGTCACTTGTTTAATATCAGTCTGTGCTCTTAATACATCATCAACTGCCAGCGCAGCATTGGCGGTGCGTTCTATACCCGTGCCGTCTTTGGTCCAAAGATAGATTTCAAATTGATCGCGGTCAGCACTGGGGAAAAACACATTAGCCAATTGCATCGAGAGCACAAAACCACTGAAGCAAAACAAAATTATTGTTGGTAGCACGATAACCGGCCGTTTAATCGCTGCACCAAGCAGACGCTTGAAGACTAGGGTGACCTTCGGCATTTGCAAACCACTGCGATACCAGGCGCGTTGACCGCTTGCATCGCGGGATAAAAACCGCGCGGCGAGTGCAGCAATTAAGGTTAGTGAAATCGCCAATGACCCTATCAAAGCCATCACAACACTAATTGCAATACCACCGATAAAATCGCCAATATTTCCGTTTAATAAGAACACTGGCATAAAACCTAAAATGGTTGTTAACGTTGATGCCGTTAAGGGCGCGAATAGGTGCTTAACGGTTTTTTCTAGCGCTTGTAATCGACTGAGATCGGGATTTAGTAAATTGATCCGCGTTTCATCAGTGATAACAATGGCGTTATCAATCAGTAGCCCGATGGCGATGATAATGCCGAAAATCGACATCTGGTGGATTTGTTCGCCGTAGAAACTTAACGAAAACAGCGCGAAAGCGGCACATAGAGGCAATGCTACACCGACAATGAGCGATGCTTTTAATCCCATGAAGATCAAAATTACCAGCATGACGACTGCACTACCCAGCAACAAGTTGCCCGACAACTCAGACAAACGCTGCTCGGTATAAATATTTTGTTCAAACACTAAATCAGCGGCAATTGAGCCAGCGAATTCCGTTTGGAACGCAGCAGCCGCCTGTTTGATATCAGCGGTCCATTGGTCTACGCGCACAGTGGTTTGCATACGTGCCGCCACAAAGATAACTTGTTCGCCATTGACATAAGCAACATCAGCCATTGGTTGCTGATAACGGCGTTGTACATCGGCAATATCACCTAATCGCAAGAATAAGCCGTTTTGGTTACTCAACGGAATCGCGCGAATCGTATTTAAACCATCAAGCGGTTCGGCTACTTGCAAACGAATGTTTTGCTGTTCGGTATAGATAACTCCAGCTGGCAATTTTGGATCGGCAGCCGCAATTGCTTGACTGACTTGAGCAATAGTGAGGCTTGATTCCGATAATTTCTGTGGGTCAATGCTGACCACAAATTCTTCCTGAGGCTCGCCATAGATCCTAACTAATTCTGTGCCAGTGACATTGCGCAAACGGTCAGCTAGCTCAGTAGACAACCGAGACACTAAGGTCAACGGTGTAGTGCTTGGGTACTGGGGCTTAACCGCAAACAATACGGTAAATGCCGTTGCGCCGCGCTTTTCATCGAGTATTGGCTCACCGGCACCAACTGGGAAAGATTGCGCAACTTCGGCAATGGCATCGCGTATCTCTGAAAATAGCTGTTCATTGGATGAGTTATCGACCCAATCTTGTAGCTGAACCGAAACCACAGAAATTTCGGCGCGCGATGTCGATTCAATTTTTTTAATTTCATAGATTTCACGCAAGCGATCTTCGAGTACATCGCTCACCAATGCCTCTACCCGCTCGGCAGATGCACCGGGGTATGGCGTAAGGATTAGCATATTGCGCGTATCAATGCGGGGGTCTTCCAAACGCGGTAACGTAGATAGCGCAGAGTAGCCTGCCACTAAAATAATAATCAGGCTTAACACTAACAAGTGCCCACGACGGAAAAACAGGGTATACCAAGCCCCTTGTGTGTCGGTATGGGTGCTTTTCTGTTCCATACTTACTGTCGCTCAGCAGTGTCGTTGTCAGTCACTACCGTCACAGCGACTTCTTGACCGGGGGCGAGTCGATGTGTTCCGGATACCACAACAAGCATGTCAGCATTGATTGCACCGCGGATAAACGCAAATTGGCCATCGCTATAGAGTACTTCAACCGCGCGCGGCGTAACTTGGCTGACACTATCTGCATCGACCGAATAGACATTCCACAACCCCCTTACACCATGACTCAAGGCTGCAAGAGGTACCCAAGCGCCAGATTCAGGCACAGTAATTTTCACATCTAAGGTCATCAAATCGCCGGGCAGGATATTGGGATTATCGGTACCTAACTCAAAAACCGCATCAATCGTACGCGTAGCCAAGCGGCGCTGCTTGCCAATTGACTTCAGTGTTGCTTGAAAATCGCGGTTATCGCTGCGAAGTACGTACTCTTCACCTAAATTCACATGCTCAATTAAATTAGCTGGCATTGGCATACGCACATCGTTATCGCCCGTCGCAATTAACTCGTATACCGCCTGACCTTGGGCTACTACCGTACCTTTGTCTATATGACGCGTCAGCACTTGACCATCAAACGGGGCTCGCAATTTTGCCTTGTTTAAATTGACTTTAATGGTATTGACGCGCGCCAGCGTTTCTTTAACCGTGGCATTCGCTGCGTCTAAACTTTGTTGTGCTTCATCCAAACGCTGTTGGGACTCTACGCGTTTTGCGACCAAATCCTGGACTCGAAGAAGTGACGACTGAGCTAGTTTCGTTTGCGCCTGAGCACGCTCAACAGCGGCTTGTGCTTGCATGAGTTCGCTTTCGAGTAATTCCGTGTCTAGTTCGGCGATAACCTGGCCTGCTGAAATAGTATCACCATCATCTACCCAGACATTCGCCACGACCCCACCCAATTCAAAACCGGTATTTGCCCGCTGAGCGGATTCTACTCGGCCAACAACGCGCTGAATTTTGTCAAAACTATTCATCCACTGTAACTGCGTTGCTTCAACGCCAACGGCGACAAGTCGATTAGAGTCGCTTTGCGCGCGACCTGCACCAGACATCAAAAGCAACATAACTAGACCTGTAAAGCAAATCAGTACGAGACCCAGCAGTGTATATTTTGACTTTTGATCAGCACTATTCATGATAAAGTTCCAAAGAAAAAAACGAATACGGATGAAAACAATTACTGGACTACCCAGTTCGGTAATTGAGAATATAGTTTAAATAAACTAGACTGTCCAGTATGATAATGTAATTTTACAAATATTTAATTTATCCAACAGGTGAGAGTTAGATGTCACAATCCACCGCAACTACAAAATTAGGTCGCCCCAAAAGCCAAGAAAAACGCCAAACAATTTTGGCTGCCGCTAGTGAGTTGTTCTTGCAGCAGGGCTTTACCAACACCTCGATGGATCTAGTGGCTAAAGCAGCTTCGGTGTCAAAGCAGACTGTCTACTCGCATTTCAATAACAAAGATGACCTGTATACGGCAGTGATCGATGCAAAGTGCAAAGAATATCGACTTGATGCATCGCGATTGGATACTTGTGATGCTCCATTGGGAGACGTGTTAAACGAAATTGCGCATCAAACCATCAGCTTGTTACAAGACCCTGACGTCATCGCTATGTATACGGTAGTCATTGGTGAGGCAAAGAATAATCCACACGTTGCTGAGTTGTTTTATCGCGCAGGACCACAACAAAGCGTGCAAACAGTTGCCAGTATTATCGCCAAAGTAAAACCACAGCTGACACAGTTTCAAGCAATGAGTGCCGCCACTGATTTTTTCAATCTACTCAAAGCGGATTTCCACATGCGCAGTATGCTGCGTTTGCCGTTTGAGTTGTCCCACGATCAACAACAAACAATCTGTCGCCGCGTATGTCGTCAAATAACCGTCTTACTCGACGAGTGCCAGCAATTTCCGACCATCGAGCCACATGCGCGATGAGGTAAATTCGTCTGAGACACAATCATTTTAAGTTGTTACAATAGCGCGATTTTTTTCAGCAGGTAGCCGCTTATGCACACGTTTACTGGCAACCATATTCTCTCTGTTGACCAATTTGACCGCGCCGCTATTGAGCAAGTTTTTGCCGTTGCCGATAGCATGCAACCTTATGCTCTGCGACAAAAACGCACCACAGTGCTCAATGGCGCAATTCTCGGAAATTTGTTTTTTGAGGCGAGCACGCGTACGCGAGTGAGTTTCGGTACTGCATTTAACCTCTTAGGTGGCGAAGTACGAGAAACCACAGGCATGAGCATGTCAGCCTTGGCCAAAGGCGAATCATTGTATGACACCGCTCGCGTACTGAGTGGTTACTCAGATATTATTGCCATGCGTCATCCACAAGCAGGTTCAGTCGCCGAATTCGCTGAAGGTAGTCGTGTTCCCGTTATCAATGGTGGTGATGGTGCCAATGAACATCCGACCCAAGCGCTTTTAGATCTCTACACCATCGACAAAGAACAGCGTGCCATGGGTGGATCTATCGATGGTTTGCACATCGCGATGATCGGTGATTTAAAGCACGGCCGCACGGTACACTCTTTATCGAAGTTACTCGCCTTGTTTAACAATCTGCACTTTACGTTGATTTCTCCTATAGAGCTTGGCATGCCTGATAGCATCGTCAGTGTGCTAGAGGATCACGGCCATAAAGTAACTATCACCGATCAGCTCAGTGGCAGTGTTGATGCTGATATCTGCTATCAAACGCGGATCCAAGAGGAGCGTTTTACTTCACAAGAAGAAGCCAACCGCTATCGCGGTCGCTTTCGACTCAATCAAGATATTTACACCAAGCACTTCAAGTCCAATACAGTGATTATGCACCCGCTGCCACGCGATTCACGCGCAGAGGCAAACGAACTAGACAATGATTTGAACCTTAATCCAAATCTCGCCATATTTAGACAAACCGACAATGGTGTATTGGTGCGAATGGCTTTGTTTGCGCTTACCCTCGGTGTCGAAAATTTAGTTAGCCAGTACGATCAAACGGTTGTCTGGCACAGTAATAAGAGTAATTAATTGAATGTCAAAATCTGAAGCCCTATTTGCCCGTGCACAAAAAACCATTCCCGGTGGTGTTAATTCTCCGGTTCGGGCGTTTAAAGCCGTAGGTGGAACGCCGCGTTTTATTAGTAAAGCGGATGGTCCCTATATGTATGACGCCGACGGCAAGCAATACATCGACTACATCCAGTCTTGGGGCCCTATGGTATTAGGTCATAATAACGCTGCAATCCGTGAGGCTGTTGTGGCCGCAGCGCAGAACGGTTTGAGTTATGGCGCACCAACGGAAGCTGAGATCATTATGGCTGAGCTTGTCAGCCAACTCGTACCGTCTATGGAAATGGTACGCATGGTCAACTCTGGTACCGAAGCGACCATGTCGGCTATTCGCCTGGCGCGAGGCTATACCAACCGCAATAAGACGCTCAAATTTGAAGGTTGTTATCACGGCCATGCCGATGCTTTATTGGTAAAAGCCGGCAGTGGTGCATTAACGCTTGGCGTACCGAGCTCTCCCGGTGTCCCAGAAGATTTTGCCAAACACACCCTCACCGTTGAATATAACAATCTAGACAGTGTGCGAGAGGCATTTGTTGAGCACGGTGATGATATCGCCTGTATTATTGTTGAGCCAGTGGCTGGGAATATGAACTGCATACCACCGGTAGAGGGATTCTTAGAAGGCTTGCGCGCAATTTGTGATGAATACGGCGCAGTATTGATTTTCGATGAAGTCATGACCGGGTTTCGCGTTGCCCAAGGCGGAGCACAAGCTCGTTACAACGTCGAGCCTGACCTTACTTGTTTAGGTAAAGTAATTGGCGGTGGTATGCCCGTTGGCGCATTTGGCGGTAAACGCAAAATCCTCGAACATATAGCGCCAACTGGACCGATCTATCAAGCGGGTACATTATCAGGCAACCCTGTTGCTATGGCCGCTGGTCTAGCAGCTTTGACCCAATTGAGCGACCCGAGCCTGTATGACAGTATCTTTAGTAACACAGAAAGATTGGCAAAAGGCATGACTGAGTTAGCACATAAACACGGCATTCCCATGACGTATAACGTAGCTGGCAGTATGTTTGGCATATTCTTTACCGATGTTGAGAAGGTCACTAACTACCAACAAGCAATAAACTGTAATACTGCTCAGTTCAATGTGTTTTATCATGCTATGTTAGATGAAGGCGTATACTTAGCGCCAGCATCATACGAAGCGGGCTTTGTATCCAAAGCGCATGACGAGCAAATTATTGCCACAACGCTAGCAGCAGCTGATCGCGCCTTTGCCAAAGTCGTGGCAGCTAACATCGCATAAACGTAGAGGTGTGTAGAAGTAATGGGCGTAACCGATTGGCTGATTATAGGTTTGTGCACATACAGTGTCATCATCACTGCACTCCTATTGCGTCGGCAACAAATGGCGAGGCAACAAGACACTGACAATCTGCCGTCGGACCAGCGCTCAGATGCTTCTATGTTGCAACTCAGTGCCGAAAGTAGCCAAGATGCTCAAACACGTTTTCAGGAGAAAGCGGACGAAGCCTTGCGACTGACCCAAACGTTTCAAAAATTTGTGCCTCGGCAGTTTGTCGATCACTTTGCTAAGCACGGTTCAAGTAACCTCGAGCTAGGACGGGCCGACGAAGACGACGTGGCTATCTTGTTCTGTGACATCCGCGGTTTTACGGGTTTGTCTGAACGTATGAAGCCACAAGAGTTGATGAAATTTCTCAATTCTTACTTCTTGCGTATGAACGATCCTATTCACCAAAATGGTGGCTTTATCGATAAGTTCATTGGTGATGCCATCATGGCGTTATTCGACCATCCTGACGGTTCGGGTAAAGATAAAGCCCACGATGCGCTGAATGCGGCTATTGACTTGCATCATGCCTTACGTATGTATAACCAGCACCGCGCAAATTCAGGCTATGATCCGATTGAAATAGGGATAGGTATTCACTTCGGCGCAGTGATCATTGGCACGGTTGGTTCCGACGACCGCATGGACACCACAGTAATCGGCGATAGTGTCAATATTGCCAATCGCTTGGAAGCGCTAGCGCCCTATTATAACGCCGATATTGTCGTCAGTGAACAGCTTTTAGCTACCGCGAAGTGTGACTCGGTGCAAGCGCGTTTACTTGATTGGGTGAAAGTTAAGGGGCGCTCAACACCGCTGAAAATTTACGAAGTCATTACCCACTTACCTGAAGACCTCAAAGCCCGTAAACTCAGTGTCGCTAAGCTGATTGAACAAGCGGTTGATGCCCGAATAGAAAAACGCTTTGACGACGCACTTGCGTCGCTACAACAAGCGCTAGCCACCTCATCCGCAGACCCATTAATCCTGCATCATATTGAAGTTTGTCACCGCTATAAAACGCTTGAGTTACCGGGTGATTGGGACGGTGCACTTACAACATAGCTTGCGTGCGAATAAAGGTAATTGAAGGTGCGAAAAAGGCTGCACCGGTCTCTGCAACAGTAAAATCGAGTAGTCGGTCATAGTCATCGTTTTCATCCCCCACAATACGGCTGTGCAGTAGCGTTTTAAATGCATTACTCGAGCTCGCATAGCTGACGAAAAACACCCCCTGCTCGTGCATATCGCCGTAGGGCATTGATTGATTTAGTAGCGGTACATTATTGCCATCAGCATCAGCGGCACTCATGCGAATAAAGTGAGAACTCGCGTTAGCCTCTGGGCTTGCCATGTGGTGTTCACGTGTCACCCCCATCACTTGTTCTTGCTGCCGCTCTGTCAACATTTGCCATCGTCTAAAGTCATGGCGATAGCGCTGAATGTGAATGTAACTGCCGCCAGCAAAATCGGGATCTTGGTCGCCGACTACGGCAATTTCTTGTTTGTGCATACCACGTGGATTATTCGGCGCAATCAGGTAACCCGTGAGGTCTCGGCCGTCGAGATACCGAAACGCATGCAGATGCTCGACTAACTCGCAATGTAGGCGAAACAACTCCATGATCTCGAGACCTAAAGCAAAGCAAATGTCCTGACGATCTGCGCGGATTTGTATAAACAAGTCACAGGGAGTAGCAGGTGCACAGCGGTCTTCGCTTTGCATGTCGGGAAAAGGTCGTAGCTCTTGCGGATAACCTTCTGGGTAGACTTCAGGCCAATACTGCACGCCGATAGCGACCACTCCCGTTACCATAGCCTCATAGTGTTCGTTATCGTAATGGTCAAACAACTCAAGGGTACGCGCCAATTTAGCGCGAATGGCATGAGTGTCTTCATCAACCACATTGAGCATCAAGTATTGAGCATGTAAATTGGGTTCAGCACATATGCCTTTCTGTGGTTGCGTCATTAGAGTTCCAATTAATAACCAGCTGCTTGACCATCTTTGCGCGACTCGGACGCACCATAATATACGCCTGTTTTAGCATCGTACATGATCGCTTGATAACCGCCAAAGGCACCGACAACATCACGCAGTGTATGACCTTTTTCCATCAATTCACGGCGAACAACCGGACTAAAACCCGATTCAAGGCTGATATAACCACCGTCTTCCATCACTTCGCCAGTAGGCTCACTTGAACCACTGTGTAAAATACGCGGCGCATCACCCGCCTCTTGTAAATTCATGCCGAAATCGATCATATTGACAATAATTTGCGCGTGCATTTGTGGTTGTGTACCGCCCCCCATTACACCAAAGCTCATAAAAGGCTTACCTTTGCGCGTTACAAACGCTGGAATAATGGTATGAAACGGTCGCTTATTCGGCGCATATTCATTGGCATGCCCTTCTTCCATGGTAAACATCTCACCACGGTTTTGCAGCACGAAGCCCAAGTCTGGTGGAGTCATACCTGAGCCCATGCCGCGGTAATTACTTTGAATGAGTGACACCATATTGCCAGCGCTATCGGCGACCGTTAGGTAAATAGTATCACCGTCATAACGACCCGCATCGTAGCGCTTAGCCGCCTTGTTCGGATTTATTAATTGATTGCGTTGCTCTGCATATTCTTTAGAAATAAGCCAATCAACCGGAATTTGCGAGAAGTTGGGGTCAGCGTAGAACTTCGCGCGATCTTCAAAGGCTAGTTTTTTCGCTTCTACAAACGTATGAATGTAGTCGGCAGAGCCATAGCCCATACCCGTGATGTCATATTGCTCTAGGACATTTAATATCTGCAGTGCAGCAATGCCTTGACCATTGGGCGGCAGCTCCCAAACGTCATACCCGCGATAGTTACTCGATACTGGCGCTACCCAGTTGGAGGTATGTGAAGCTAAATCTTCATAGCTTAAAAATCCGCCTTGTTCTTTCATATACGCGGCTATACTTCGAGCAATATCGCCTTTATAAAACGCATCTCGACCACCCGTCGAAATTTTTTCATAGGTTGCAGCAAGGTGTGGGTTCGTAAAAATCTCACCTTTCTTAGGTACATCACCATTTGGCATGAAAGTCTCAGCAAAACCTGGGTAATGACCAATACGCTGTTTGTTTAATTCAAAGTAATACGCAATGAGTTCAGTTACCGGAAAGCCTTCTTTAGCATAAGTAATCGCTGGAGCCAAAATTGCAGTCATTGGGGCTGAGCCAAAACGCTCATGCAGCATAAACCAGCCGTCAACAGCGCCTGGCACTGAAACGGGCAAAGGGCCAAATTTAGGAATCTGCTCTAGGCCTTGCTCGACGAAGTACTCTTTGGTTAGGCCTCCAGGAGACCGGCCAGAGGCATTTAGCCCATAAAGCTGCTGTGTTTCTGCATCCCAAACAATGGCAAATAAGTCACCACCGATGCCGCAGCCCGTTGGCTCCACTAAACCCAACACTGCATTTGCCGCGATAGCTGCATCTATGGCGTTGCCCCCTTCGCGCATAACTTGCAGTGCCACCTGGGTAGCAAGCGGTTGGCTGGTTGCCGCCATAGCATTAGTGGCGATCACTTCAGAGCGGGTCGCAAAAGGCTCGCCAGTTATTCTATCGTAAGCACTCACTGCACCACTAACGGCCATTAATAAAGCACTCAATAACACGGCTGGCTTGCGCATCACTCATTCTCCTGTAATTGCCTAAGCTATTAATATACTGAGTAATACCACTATTTGCTACTGATACAAAAAAGCCCCGCAGAGCGGGGCTAAAGTATGGTAAGCAGGCCTTATTATTATATTTAGCGCGTTAGCCTGTCAGGAATGTCTCTAGTCGGTCTTAGCTGCGACCACTAGTGAATTCTGGGTAGGCTTCTAAGCCACACTCGCTAAGATCAACACCTTCGAACTCTTCTTCTTCAGAAACTCGAACGCCGATCACTGCTTTAATTGCCATCCACACAATAAAGCTAGTTACGAATACCCAAGTAAAGATTGTTAGTGCACCAACGATTTGACCAATGAAATCTGCACCATCGTTTGTAACAGGTACTAATAGAAGACCTAGTAAACCAACAACACCGTGCACTGAGATTGCACCTACTGGATCGTCAATCTTGAGCTTATCAAGGGCTACGATACTACCAACAACCAATAGACCACCCAGTGCACCAAATAATGTCGCTTGCAGAGCAGTTGGCGTTGAAGGCTCTGCTGTAATTGCAACAAGACCTGCCAGTGCGCCGTTAAGTGCCATTGTTAGGTCAGCTTTACCGAATAATAGGCGAGCTAAGATAAGCGCAGCAACCAGACCACCGGCAGCAGCCATGTTAGTGTTCATAAATACAACAGCTACGCTATTGGCACTTTCAACTGATGCAGTCGCAAGGACTGAACCACCGTTAAAGCCGAACCAACCCATCCATAGGATAAAAGTACCTAACGTTGCTAGTGGTAAGTTTGCACCTGGGATCGCTTTAACGCTGCCGTCAGCACCATATTTACCCTTACGAGCACCTAGTACTAAAACGCCCGCAAGAGCCGCAGCAGCACCAGACATATGCACGATACCTGAACCTGCAAAGTCACTCCAATTGAATGCAGTAATGTCTGCACAAGCGCCTTCTTCGATACCGCCTAATGAGTACAAACCGAATACACCGCACTCGCCCATACTACCAGCAACACCGTTACCCCATGTCCACGCACCTTCCATTGGGTAGATAAAACCGGTCATAACAACGGCAAATAATAGGAAAGCCCAAAGTTTCATACGCTCTGCAACCGCGCCCGATACTATTGACATAGCAGTCGCTACGAAAACGACCTGGAAGAAGAAGTCAGCAGAAGGAGCATAAGTCGCTGGATCAGCTTCGCCTGTAGCACCGTCACCTACGATACCAGAAAGGAAAGTATCGCCACCGTACATGATTGCATAACCACACACCATGTACATGATACAAGCGATTGAATACAACGCGACGTTCTTAGTTAAAATTTCAGTGGTGTTTTTAGTTCGAACTAAGCCTGCTTCAAGCATAGCAAAACCCGCGGCCATCCACATAACCAGTGCACCGCAAATCAGGAAGTAAAAGGTATCTAACGCATACCCAAGTTCAAATGTGATTTCCATTATAATGTTCTCCGCAAATCTAAATTCTGGCGTTACAACGCTTCGTTATCAGCTTCACCGGTACGGATCCGCACAGCTTGATTTAAGTCGTAAACAAATACTTTGCCGTCACCGATTTTGCCGGTTTTGGCTGCGCCTACGATGGCTTCTACTAAGCGTTCGACTTGGTCGTCCAACACAGCGATTTCGAGTTTTACTTTAGGTAGGAAATCGACTTGATATTCAGCACCACGATAAAGTTCGGTATGACCTTTTTGACGGCCAAAGCCTTTAACTTCTGTGACGGTTAATCCATCGATACCAATTTCCGAGATTGCCTCTCGTACATCATCAAGCTTAAACGGCTTTATGATGGCGGTTACTAGTTTCATAGGTTGCTCCCACGGCAGTTTTGTGTGTTTTTTGTAATTAGGTGACTTTCACTCACAAATCCTATGCCAAATTTTATTGGTATTAATTTCAGTCACTTACAATATCGAGTGGTAGGGATAATGGGGATTGGCGCACCATTTTTGATCGCAGACCCCAAATTGCACCACTATGGTGCATTTGATTTAAATGTAAACAGCTGGATTAAACTTGAACTTTTAAATATGCGGAAGCTCAGAGGCTTCATGATTGCTATCTCTGCACCTGACAAAGCGCCATACAGACCACCATCGAACCGAGGCATTCTCGTATTCGTTGTGGTCTCGCTCGTCATTCACACACTGGTTGTAGTGATAGTAAGTCGCGGTGGAGTTACAACCCCCGCAGTAGCGCCAAACAAAGCCGCGCCAATAAAAGCGCGCATTATTTATCCGCCCTTGCCTGTTCAGGTGGAAGAAACTACGCCAGACCTGACCGATAACCAACCAATAGAAAAAATAGAGGTTGCCCTCGAGAGCGAACTTGAACAAACAGTTGAGACGCCACTAGAACCGCTGCCAGATGCAACTCAACAAGACACGCCCCCCTTTTCTTCAACTGAAGAATTATCAACAGAGCCGGCAAATCAAGTTGAATCAGAGAGTCAAGGCTCATTTGGCTCAAGCAGTATGTCTCTGACCGAGCGCTATTTTAATCGCCTCCATCAACAGCACATACAATCACAAGGTGAAATCGCAAGCCAGGAATATAGACGCAGCATCACTTCACCTGATTTAGACTTACCCACCATGGCAGAAATTGCCGAGGAGCCAGGACCCAAAACCCAAACGGTTGCCTGTGACGATACAGCAGCTAATGTACTGAGGATAATTAGTCAACTTGCCGGTGGCACACTGCGCTGCCGCGACAAACCCGACATTGATGAGTTTATCCAAAAACGTTTAGATAAAGAGCAATAGTAGAATTCACCACACCGTTGTAAAAAAGGCTAATTAGTGGTTAAAAATATTATTTAAATGTTCTCTCCTGATATTTTTTTATTTTAAATATCCATATATATCAATAGCTTATTATTTTTTTCAAGTTTGGCACAACTATCGCAATAGTGTTAGCGACTTAATAGTCAACTGCCAAGCAGCAAACAAAGTGCAGTTTTATAAACCATTAAACACAAGGAACAGACTAATGAAATCTTCGTCACTAATTAAAACTGCCGCAACTGTAACATTGCTGTCCGGCCTAGCTCTTTCAGCTCAAGCGGCACCTGAACAAAACCCCGTAGCACATTATTTAGACGCGGTGGTTGACACTCATATGGCTGAAACCCGATTGGAACTCACCAATCAAACGTTTGAAGTAGTTAGCAATACCGCTTACCAGTATTCATTGGACAGTGAAACGTCTACACAGCTTGTTGCAAAAGTGCAAATTAAGATGCTTTCTGCTGAAGAAGCGCTTACTCCGAAGAATAACGGCGCTGAATAAGAAGGTTTAACTTATGATCAATGAATGGACTTTACTGATTGTTCTTCTGGTGCCAATTGTAGCTTTTTTGGTTGGTGGAATTTGCATAACCGCATGGACACAAACTCAAAAATTGGTATCAGAAGTATCTAATATTGTGCCACAAAAAACGGCTCGGCAACGTGCCAATGTTTTTCAAAACGCGAGTCATTAATCGCACCGCGACTCGCGTTAAATGTTTTCCTTCCCGCCTATCTCAGTTACTCTACGCGTCTAAATAACCAGTATCCAAGATCACACGTTGTATAAACCCAATACGTTGCTATTGTGCCCGACGGTTTGAGTGACAAAAATGAATCAAGAATTACAACACCAGTGGCTTTGCCCATTGTGTCAACTGCCGCTCCACCTCAATGACAAAATCTGGCAATGCGAAAACCAGCATATGTACGATCGTGCGAAAGAGGGCTATGTCAATTTACTTCTCGCTCAACACCGCAAGAGTAAAAACCCGGGTGACTCTAAAGCGATGGTTAACGCGCGTCGTTTATTTCTAGACAGCGGAGCCTATGCGCCACTGGCAGCTAAACTTGCAGAGACTCTGCTTAACCAAAGTCAGTACCTAAATGCGAACGAAAATTTTAAATTATTTGACGCCGGTTGTGGCGAGGGCTACTACCTGCGCACCATTGCTCAGCATTTCTTAAGTCAAAAACGTCCACTTATTGCCAGCGGCATCGACATTGCCAAACCTGCCATTCAAAAAGCTGCGAAGAGAAGTAGCGAGCATCATTTCGCCGTGGGCAGTAGCTTCGCGTTACCGTTAAATGACAATCAACAAGATGCGGTACTACAAGTGTTTGCACCCAGTAGCGCAAGCGAAATCCGGCGAATACTTAAACCGAGCGGATTATGGATAATCGTTGACCCAGCAGCTGAGCATTTGGCTGAGATCAAAGCGATGATCTATGACGAAGTGGTTGAGCATCAGGCCAATACATACGATACCACGGGTTTTGAATACCTTGGTGAACATCAAGTCACATTTGGAATTACTATGGATAACGCTGAAATTAGGGAAAGCTTGTTAATGATGACGCCCTACTATTGGCACGTATCCGAGGATAAAAAGGCCAATATACTCGCCAAACTTGACCATGCGACGGCTGATTTTAAGATTCAAGTGTGGCAGAAAGGGTAATAATTCTCCTGCAGTTTACTGATACATGTTGGGCTTGAGTGAGAGTAAATCGTCAAGAACGCCAGAGTAGGAATATTATTCACTTTTTTTCGCTACAAGTGTAACAATTCCAAAACCCTGCCACTAATTAGATGAATATCACTTTTAAAGGGTAAAGGAAGACATTGGGTAGCGATTATTACAACAGCATGATATTGCCCTATGCCGGTATTATCATCAAAGTTTGCCGAGCATATACCAATAGTCAGGAAGACTTTGAAGACTATTATCAGGAAGTGTGCTTGCAAATATGGCGCAGCCATAGCCGATTCAAAAAGCAATGCGCTTGGACTACCTGGATATATAAAATCGCGCTCAATGTCTGCCTTACTTATTTAAAGAAAAAGCAGCACGCGCCGCTGGAATTCGCGTCCGATTCACTCCCAGAAGAAACGATCCAAGATAGTAAGGTACTGTCCGATGATTCGTTGAAGTCATTGTATCGAGCAATTCATCATCTATCAGAAATCGACCGTGCCATCATTCTTCTGTATCTCGAAGAACAGTCAAATCAGGCGATTGCGGAAATTATGGGGATCACAGCTAATAACGTAGGCGTGAGGATTGTGCGCATAAAGCAGCGACTTTCGAAACTAATGAACACAGGAGACAACAACAATGGCTAAATCAATTGAGGCATTGTGGAAAGAGGGCTTTGTCGATGACATGGCACTTATTGCGCCTAAGGTAAACGATTTGTATAACCAAAAGTCAAAAAACCTAGTCGATAAATTCGAGCGTATGTTTGCAGTAAATCAAACCGGTGTGCTGATTGGCGCAGTGGTTATATTGGCAATTTTCAGTGCCATGGGGGCTCCCATTTTAGGGGGCATTGTTGGACTGATGCTCACTGGGTTAGTTTTGGTTGGTAAAAGACAATTGCGTGCGCTGAAACAAATCAACAAAGATGCGAGTAGTTTCGACTACCTAAAAGCTTTTGATGCTTGGCTGGAACGCTCTATCCAGGAATACGTGTATGTTTATCGTTGGCTCTACCCAGGCCTATTCCTGGTTTGTGCAATCAGGCTTAGTTATTCACATTTAGCCGCGCAATTTTTTGCTGAATTTTTACCTTTTGCTTCAATATTCAATGTGCCCATTATTGTTCTAATTGGTATTGCCATTGTTGCGATACTGCTAGCATTTGCTGCAGAACGTATCTATAGAGCGGATGTTAAACTCTACTACGGTAACGAAATGCAAAAATTAAAGACCTTAATTGCAGAAATGGAAACACTAAAAAGTTAGGCAAACTTAGTTATACGCACGTATAAGTAGCAAGCGAAATAGCTTACAGAGTAGGATTAAAAGTCACACAATCCTGCGCATAGCCAGCAATTCCGCTATAGTGGTTTTACACACTATGCGTTGATGAATTAAAGGCAAATATTTAAATGAAGAAAGTTAAAAATGAGGCTGCACTGCTAAAGAAAGCCATGGTTGTTGCAGAGCGTTATGCGGTAAAACGCGGATATAAACCTTTCTCCGATTCAGATTCAGCTAAGCATAAAGTCGAAAGCCTTTACCGATTATTGGTCCATGACAAGCTGTTAACACCACTGCCAGAAGACAAAGAAGATTTGGCCAGTCTCAAACATCGCTTGGTAATGTGGATCATGAAGCAATTGCCAGCGGATCATGAGTTGTTGAAGTGAGGCTTGAACGCTCAGTTAAGGCATAAGTTCGCCTAAATTTCCGTCTAATTTGTGTTTACACTGTTAGTCTTATCTATAGTGCGCTGTTCATCAATAAAACTCTGTTTTAATCAGTTTTAGCGCTAAGCTTATGAGCAATTACCTAGCGATAAGTGAGCGAAAAATATGACTATTACAAAGAAATATGACGTAGTGGTTTATGGTGCAACCGGTTTTACTGGTCAACTGGTCGTTGAATATCTAGCCAAACAATATCCCGCTAAAGATAATTTAAATTGGGCTTTGGCGGGCCGTAGTTTAAGCAAACTAGAAAGCGTTCGAGACGCTGTTGGCGCAGCTCCAGACACACCGTTAATCGTTGCTGACGCAGAAAAGTTAGAGACGTTGGCGGCAATGGTTGAATCTGCCAAAGTGGTGTTGACGACCGTCGGCCCCTATCAATTATACGGTAACGAACTCGTTGAAATGTGTGCCAATACCGGTACCGACTATGTTGACTTGTGTGGTGAACCCGCATGGATGCACCAAATGATTGGCAAGCATCAAAAAGCTGCCGAATCATCCGGCGCACGCATTGTATTTTCTTGCGGCTTTGACTCGATCCCCTTTGATCTTGGCGTGTATTTCTTGCAAGAGCAAGCCAAGCAAAAACTTGGGCATACTGTAAACAAGGTCAAAGGTCGCGTGCGCAGCATGAAAGGCACTTTCTCGGGCGGCACTGCCGCGAGTTTAAAAGCGACAATGGCAGCTGCGAAGCAGGACCCTGCGGTAATGGGAGTGTTGCTTAATCCTTTTTCACTAACCCCAGGATTCACTGGTGCCGAGCAACCTCGCGGGGATAAGCCAATTTTTGAAGCTGAATTCAACAGTTGGTCGGCGCCATTTATCATGGCCGCCATCAATACGCGTAATATTCATCGCACTAACATGTTACTCGGCCACGCATACGGCGAAGACTTCGTGTATGACGAAATGATCTTTACTGGGCCTGGTGACAAAGGCGAAGCTACTGCGAATGCCGTTGCCTCAGATAAGAGTTTGAGTAGCGACAAGGGGCCGAAACCTGGTGAAGGGCCAAGCAAAGAAGAGCGTGAAAACGGATTCTTTGATGTGATTTTTCATGCTCAAGAAGACGATAACACCGTCACAGTATCGGTAAAAGGTACTATGGATCCCGGTTATGGAAGTACATCGAAAATGATCGCTGAATCTGCTGTGTCTCTGGTTAAAGATGACTTACCCACCAAAGGTGGGATCTGGACGTCTGCATCGGCGTTCGGACAAAATCTAATCGAGCGACTAGAGCAAAATGCAGGGATGTCGTTTATCGTTGAATAGTATTCAGCCGTACAATTTATCGATATATACCCAAGTAAATGGATACTTGGGTATCCGCCTAACCAACAATGACACTCCGATACAATCAAACCTGACGCTTTGCTGTGCGCGTTGCAAAGGCCGACTCGCAGATTAAATTGATTATTTAAAATCGCTGATGCTATCCTCTTAGTGCTAATAAGGAGAGCTGCGATACATGATTATACGCCGTTATGCCCAACACATAAGGGATCAGAACTGGAGCGCTTTCATTCTCGATATATTCGTGGTTCTGATTGGCGTTTACTTAGCGGTTGTTATTGGTCAGTGGGACGCACAACGAACAGATAGAGAGAGTGCCAATCAATCATTGACGTTTCTGCATCAAGACCTAAAAGATGATATGGAGCAACTGTCAGTTATCTTGACTAAAAGAGCTGCTATGTCATCCACTTTGGAGCAAATGATAGAGGCCCTCCTAGAGTCACCAGTAAATGTTGAAAACGTGGCACGAATCAATCAAAAGCTGGATATTCTTGAAACCCCAACGTTTTTCCCCAATAAATCAGTTTACAAACTGATGCTGGAAAATGGTCAACTTGTGAATCTTCAAGATAAAGATCTAGTCCGTGATATTACAAAACTATTTGATTATTCAAATAATAGAAATGATGTTTACTCCTATCTCAGTGATGCCTATCACGATGCGATTCTTCGAGATACAAGACATCAATATTTCGATAGAAGTAATGAGACTCTCCTCATTAAATCAGAATTAGAGCTTGGGAAATTAAGAAGTGGATTAGCGGCTCAAAAAGCTTATGGCCAAGGATATTCTGACTTCTTAAGGAATACCCTTTTACCTGCATACATGGCACTAGATAAAAAAATTGAGAGCTACCTACTAACGCACACTGCCAACTGATATCAAAACGCATGTAGCTGCATTATTTACTGATTGACACTACTGATGCTGACTGTCTAGATTGTACGTATTGCAGACATTCGAAAACCCACCCATCAGGCAAAAATTTAAAGCGATGAATTAGTCAACCCAAATCCCATCGTCAATGTCAGCTTTTCGACCAATAGCAGACTAATTTGACCATCCGTAATTACTAAGACTTCACAGTAACACGCAACAAAAAGTAGGAATAATTGGCTTGTAGCCCGCGTAGCGTATGGTTTTTGGTACAAATTAGGGGGTGTAATTACTGAGAATTCTCAGTAATACGCAATAAATTTACGCTAAAATCGCGCTGTAGGCCTCATTATTGCTGAAAATGGGGTAAGATTTGGGTGTGTAGTTAATGAGAAGTCTTAGTAACACGCAAATTTCAGCGCCTTAAAACGATAACTCATTGATTTACATATGATAGCTTGCAATCAGAGCCCGTTATTACTGAGGGTTCTCAGTAACACGCATAGAAAACAGTGTTTTTTAACGAGTGAATTATTGTAAGCTGCTGATATTAAATACGAATATGGAGATTTGTTGCATGAATCCTACCCGGTGTTACTGTGAAGTCTTCATAATAAGATGTTATATGCCTAGTGAAAATTGGTGATAAACTTTATTTCTAAAGTTGGTAGTAGCTTCGAATGGGTATATCGAGGATGGTTCTATATTGGGTCATCCTCATACCGTGATATGGTAAGATTGGAGCGCTCAAAAAGGAGTAAAAGGTTTGCGAAAGCTGGACATTCCCATGTCAATACTCTTTATGCTTTTGGAGCTTTTCTTGATTTTTCAAATAACAAGGTAGTTTATGAATATTAATATAAACATGGTTATGTTACTTCCCTTATTCTTTGCAGTGATCCCAGCGATACTGGCTATATACTTAGCTCACAAACAGAAACGTTCTAAACTTATTGCTGGTTTAGCCACTTTTGTCTTGGGCTTTTTCACTTGGGTTGGCGGTTGGATCCTGCTCGGAATAATGAACTTTATGGAGCCTAAGAAAGAGGTCAGCGAGTAGGCATATAACAAGCCCATTAACGCGCTGCGCTGGGACACTTACCTGCAGGCTCCCTTCGCTTCGCTCCGTATTTTAGCCTACAGGTAATTGCCCCTTATGGGGGTGTTAGGTGCCAAGTCAAATATGAAGGATGTTTTAGAATCCATTTCGGCAATTGCTCTATTCGGCCTAGTCTCTTTAGGAATAAGTTATTGGATCGCAAGTGATGAGTTGAATGCAGCTATCTTGGATGACTTAAAAACTTATCAGGTAAGCCATTTTGTGTACTCAGACGCACAAAAGCGATCAAGAGGAAGTGGCCCAGAGATATACGTTTATGAAGCTTTAAATGCTAAGGTTCTAATAAAGTCATTAGTTGAGCTTGAGCCAAATTTAACTATTAGCTGCTATCAATACACTAATGTTTGTTTTAACTCAGATTTAGGTGGCCCGCTTCGATACAAGAGTAAGAGTACAATGAGTGGTCTCTACATAGGCCCTGTTATGCTATTACTTGCATTCATCATGTGGGTTTACCGTAATAAGTTAGCTGTTTTAAAAGAGGCTCGGGGAAATGGCACCTAACAAACCGATCAAGCTCGCTCACACCGCTCGCTGGGACAATTCCTCGCACGCGGATCTGATATTCTCGCGCGCAAGCAATTGCCCCTTATCGGGGAGTTAGTACCCAAGGGGAACAGGGAAGTTGAAAGTAAAACCATCCAAAAAATTGTATTTGAAAATGCTGAGAAGTCTTTTGATTATTAGCACTTTATTTGGTGTGACTGCTTATGTTTGGTCTACTTCAGTTTATGAATGCATTTCAATCCTTAAATGGGAGTTTTGTGGGTCAGTCGGACAAGCTGAGATTATTTATCCACTCTTTGCCTTTGATGTAATCTTATCGATTTATCTGTTAACTCCGTTTTTCACGTATTTTAGTTATCGCACGATAATTAAAAATAGGAATAGGGTGGAATAGTGTTCTTAGGTCGTTTTTGGGTATTGGGTACTAACAAACCGATCAAGCTCACTCGCTACGCTCGCTGGGACAATTCCTCGCACGCGGATCTGATATTCTCGCGCGCAAGCAATTGCCCCTTATCGGGGTGTTAGGTGCCTAATTTGAAAGCTGTGGAAGTTTCAAAAGTTTGGTTCATAGCTTTCACCAGCATAATCATTTGTTGCACTTTAATTTATCTATACGTTGTAAATTCACTGCATTCCCCTACTGAACATTTGGAAAAAGGTAGAGGGGCAATAAAACTAGGTAATTTTGAAATCGCGTTTGAAGCTTGTAAAGTTGGAGTTCAGGAAATTGGAGACCAATATCAAACTCTAGATGTAATTGATGATTCCGGTCTCAAGGAGTCTGCCGCATTATTTGCACTGCGTGATGGGGAGATAATGGTTGCAGCAAATACTATGTGTAACGTTCTAGAGTCTAGGATTCAAATGTTGGAGAGGCAATGGCGGTAGCACCTAACAAACCGATCAAGCTCGCTCACTCCGCTCGCTGGGATAATTCCTCGCATGCGGCTCCGATATTCTCGCATGCAAGCAATTGCCCCTTATCGGGGTGTTATATGCCATGAAACATTCGAAGGTGGTTTTAGTTTCCAAGAATAAATACAGTTCGGAGACGGATGATTTAATTTTGAGTTTACTGGAACAAGGTTATGAACTCTTTTGCGTGGTCGGTGAAGACTGCGAAAAAATAGAGGATGTAATTGACGAATTAGCTATTGGTGATGGCTCAAGCCCAAAACGGGTTACTACGACAAGTCATCCAAATGAGTCACTGGATGAGGTTGTACAGTTTGCGACTATGATGAACTTAAATGAAAAATCAGGGGTAGAGGTAGTTGGCATATAACAAACCGATCAAGCTCACTCTCTGCGCTCGCTGGGACAATTCCTCGCATGCGGCTTCGCGATTTTCGCATGCAAGCAATTGCCCCTTATCGGGGTGTTAGGTACCACTAGTTATGGCTGATGGTTTTTACTTTGACAAAATTGGAGCTTACTTTGATTGTCTTGTTTTTGAATTCGGATATAAAACTAAGCGGTCAAATCAAAGGTGGCACGACTCAATTGAGTACACTAAAAAACACCTGAAAATTGAAGTCAGTGTTACTGGCCAAGAGAGATTTTTTAATATACTGATAATTAGAGCCGGAAACAAACCACATCGCTCCACAAAGTGTGTAAGAAAGCTAAAATTAAAGTTGGTCCTTTAAACGGACTTTGTAAGAGTCAATCGGACTTTGATACTTTTGCTAAGAACTCACTTGAGGCATTGAAAGAGTTAATGCCAGAGCTTGAAAAGTTTGGTCCAAGCGATAAACGCAAAGCTAAATCGCTTTTGGAGAAACAGCTAAAAAATTCAGTAGGGACATATGGAAGTTATCGTGGCACCTAACAAACCGATCAAGCTCACTCACTCCGTTCGCTGGGACAATTACTCGCATGCGGATCTGATATTCTCGCATGCAAGCAATTGCCCCTTATCGGGGTGTTATACGACAAAAGGAATAGTCAAAAGTGTTAGCTTTTACCGGCACCGCTGAATACACCGAAGACGATTCGACTGTGTTCGAAAATGGAAAGCGTTATGCGTTTCTGATGTTTTCTGCGGATGAAGTACTAAGTGATGTTATCGAAGACGTAGCTATATTTATGGGTGATCTAGGTTGGAATCAGATCGACATCCGCAAAACCAAATTAGTTTCTAATGAAGCGGATATGAAAGATGGTGTAGTTAAAGACGCTTTTCTCTATGCTAAAGACAACCGTTTCGCATTAGTCAGGTATCCAGAAGCTGTAGAAGAGGAGGTTGATTTATAGATGTCGTATAACAAACCGATCAAGCTCACTCACTACGCTCGCTGGGACAATTACTCGCATGCGGATCCGATATTCTCGCATGCAAGCAATTGCCCCTTATCGGGGTGTTAGGCATATATGAGGAAGTTGCAATTTTTTCGTTTTTTCGTGTTTGTAGGCATAGGGTTTCATTTGTTTACAGGAAGTACTGTTTTTTCAATTCATAACGGGTTTATGACTCTTCAAATGAATCCACTTTCTTTATTCCTTTATCCTCTTTTCGTATTTGTAACATGGTTTTCGTTGAGTGTTGAACCTGATTTCACTAACAAAGTAGTGTAAATACCCCATATCTAACACAGTTACTTCGTAGAATATCTAGGCGGCATTTCTATACTCAATCGGTGTCATGTC
>NZ_JAUCBP010000007.1 GCF_030362855.1 Neoalteromonas arenosi | reverse complement strand
GTTTAACCGGACTTACCGTGACGATGTATTGGACTGTTACATATTCAATAATTTAAACGAAGTGAAGCGCCTAACCCAAGATTGGATTGAGCTTTACAACAACGAACGGCCACATGATTCACTTAACGACATGACACCGATTGAGTATAGAAATGCCGCCTAGATATTCTACGAAGTAACTGTGTTAGATATGGGGTATTTACAAAGCGGACGGTCAACTTCCAAATATAAAGCTTAAAACATGTGCAAAAAACGGCGCAGTTGAACACGTAACTGCGTCCCAGCGAACGACTACGAGTGCCGTTAATTGATTTTATATATTTTAGTTACGCTGCTTATAGTGGTACGAGATTAGGAGCGCTGAAGAAAGAGGCAAGGCAAGCGAAGTACCAACTTTCCAAAGAGGGAATGCTGTTGGGTCAAACTTATAGAGTAAAGCGCATATACAAATAGCAATGAAAAAAAGGATGCCCAAAGCGATAAACCCAAATTTGCTAATTTGAGGTTCCACTCTATCTGATCGGTCTTTGAGAGTTTGAGATCCAATTCTCATATAACTTTCCTATGCAATATAATAAGTAAGTGATATGGCGTTCAATAACCACATATAAATACATCACAGCTGATAAAGTACAGCTTCACGGAGCGAAGTTCAACATTTGAGCGTTCGCAAAAAGAAAGGGAAGTTAGAAGCGAATGTAATGAATGACTGTAGATTCTAGCAGCAATACGCTTCTGCCCCTAAGTATGAGTGACGCCTTGAGACAAAGAGCGGTCGTTCGGCAATGAGCAGAATTTCGAGAAAGCGAACGATCAAAATCGGCGAAGTAGTCGCTCGCACAAACAGCATATCATCTTAAGTTCTGATACTTATGCGCTACATGTTTTTATCACAATGAACTAAATCAACGGAAAAACGTCTTAACCCTTCGAAAATTTTAAAAGGATTTTGATATGAAAACACTTTCTTTCTTTGTGCTAACCATTTGGTCAAGCTTTTCACTGTTATCCCATGCGCAGATGCAACAGGTTCCTCTCAACAAAACAAGCGATGGCCACTTTGAAATACTAGCTTCTATCAATGGTGTTGAAGCGATATTCGTTCTTGATTCTGGAGCAACTGGCACTGTCATTGACACTAGCAAACTAAGTATTTTTGGAATAAGTAAAGGCCAAGAAATAGTTAATGGTGTCCGTGTCGGAGATAGCAAAACGGGAAGAATTGAGACATTCCCTGTCGAAATAGCGAAATTCTCCATTGGTAAAAAGCCGGTTGATATTAAAACAATTTATTCAAATAACATTTCCGGCCAATTTGGAACCAAGGTAATGGGAATCGTTGGATATGACGCGCTGAAAACATTGAAAGCTTTGCTGGATGTGAAAAACTCACAACTACTTATTCCTGAAAATACATCCGATGTTCTGGCGTTGTTAGATGAATCAAATGGTGCAGCGTTCGAAACAATCAGCCTTCACCAGTCAGAGATGGGGTTTAATTATATTGATATTAGGCTTAGCGAGAACCATGTCAGGTTGCTTGTTGATTCGGGCGCTTCTCAAACCGTTTTAGACCAATCAACATTAACACAGTTCGGGTTTAAATTAGAGAACCATCCTTCGGCAAAAAGTGTTATCGACGAGGGAGTTGAGCTGCCAATGAAAGTTTATAAGAACGGGGAAATTAGTCTTGGTAGCGTAACGCTTAAGGGTGATTTTTTTACTTCAGACTTTACTGCATTAATGAATGCCGTGAATGTTGATGGTGAACCACAGTTAATTGGTATTTTAGGCAATCAACAGCTGATTCAATTAAATAGTATTGTGGACTTCGGCAATGCTAAGCTCCACATTAAAAATTATTAGACATAGTGCATTCTAAAGGCATTACGGAGCTGGTTTTGAGCAAAGTTCCAATCAATATGGTTAGTGTGATTTTTGTAATTTGGCTGATCAAAAAGTGCTACTAGATATTAGTTTTAATTGTGTTTTGGCTGTTAGTATAATTTTTATTGTTTATTCAGTATTGGAACAACAGAAATGAGCTCTTCATTATGTAACTTGTCAATACACCAACGGCGGCTATACGTACTTTGTTGCTCCACATCCTTCTTCCAGAGGCTCAAATAGACAATCAGGTTACTTTAAACAATCAATAATCGTAAATGTTAGTGTGAGTCGAACTGTTCGTCTGACACACCATATTTCTTTATCAGGTGTGTAAATGAAGCTGATTTGTTAAACCAAGTCTCATTAACATTTTCTAGGAACGTCAATAACTTAATTCCTTTCGTTTCCAGCCAGTATTCTCCGACTTTTACGTCGTCCGTTGTCACTATTTCCAACTCCGGATTTGAGTCAGTGATTTTTTCCATTTGCCAGTCTACGATTGGATGTTTAGGCGTGATATTCACTAGGTAAGCCAACCCTAATTCCTGATACTCTTTCAAAAAACGCATACAGAGTTTCTCTTCTTCTGGAATTTGAATAAACCAGTCGCCCCAGTCAACAAGTAATGCCCAGCGAGGTACGTGTATGTTGTTATCAACAACACTTACAATCCCATTGATAAGGCCCCTGTAGTGCCGAGTATGGTGGAACGATTCTGTAAACTTCACTTTAATGAAGTTTTCTGAAGTGGAAATGCAGAATGGAGCAGCCATAGGTTCCTAATCAGCTTTATTTACTTTATGTAGGTTTTGTACTTCGTTAACTATCAAATAGATTAAATGCTCTTGTCTGACTCCCCCGATAAATAAGGAATTAAATTTGTTCAGGTGAATTCGACTGCAACTCGCTCATTGTTGTCATCTAGTAGTTAATGCCCCAACGTCGGCAATACGACGCAGCTGAAGAATGGTCTCGTTTGGCAACAATAGACAAGGAACTGAAGTTCAGGGTTAAGACATTTGGTTCAAACAGCCCTCTATATCATTTTGAATAAAACTTTTTAGTAAAGAGTTACGCCAGATAATTTTTGCATGGGCATTGAACAATGAAATCAACGAAAACTTCGTTTTAAATAAATGTGTTATCAGGCCATTACAACTTGAATTGTGACTAGCCAATTTAAGAACTTCTTTTTTTCACTAGCGCTATGGAAGCTAATGTTTTTTAGCTTTTGGTTATCTTTAAAAACAACACTGAGCTTATTGACAGATATAGTGGAAATTGGTGGCTGTGCATTAATGCCGTTGCCATTATATGTATAAATCATATGTTAAAAACTTATTAAAATTGAGAAAAGGAACAGTAAGACAATAAACTGACGATTAATTCAAGGAGAGAGTATTACAGTAAGAAAAAGGCCAGTCAGAGCCAGCCTTTAGAGCACCCAGTCGCTTAGACAGCTATAACATTAGCCGCTTGAGGTCCTTTTTGGCTTTGCTCAATAGTGAAGCTAACTTCCTGCCCTTCAGTCAAGGACTTATAGCCTCCAGATACGATTGAGCGAAAATGAACAAAAACGTCTTTACCACCTTCGCTTGGTGTTAAAAAACCAAAACCTTTATCTTCATTAAACCACTTAACGACGCCATTTACAGAATTAGACATATTTTTGAAACCTTTTATTAATCGCATATTTTGGTGGCGTACCACCGATAAAGCTTTAGATAAAAACAAGTACAACATTAACCAGTAGAGCAAATGAAAATACAAGTTCGACCTAAATTAATAAAAGAAGAAAAAGAGATGCAAAGTGCAGTAGCAGATAAAGCTCTAAAATTCTAAAGCAAAAGAACAATACACTATTAGTCTATGTATGTATAAGTCTTTTTGTGTTTGATTCTTGGACTAGCGAAATAATAGCTTTTTCAATGTCTCCAAATCATCCTATCCGGCCTTTGGGTATCCAATGTGCTAAACGGCTGCTTTACCTACTAAGCAGTTGAAAAAACTTAGCTGTTAAAAGTAGATCCTACGCCAATCGATAACCTTTAATTTCCCAGCCGTAGAACTGAAGTAAATTAAACACGTTATTTTCAGAAAGTGGTCTAAGGATTGTTACTAGACTTCGAAGCTATTAAACGGAATAGGCAAGATATCTTTTAACAGCAACTGGCTTTGTATACCTTGTAAGTTGGCCAGGTAAATCGGCATTTCAGGGTCGTAAAACTCTGAAAGCACCTGTAAACACAATGCACAGGGTGGTGCGGGCTCTTCTTGATCAGTGGTAACTATAAGATATTCAAGATTTTGTTTACCTATGCTCGCTACTGCTCCCCATATTGCATTGCGTTCTGCGCAAATGGTTGCGCCATAGCTGGCATTTTCGACATTACACCCGTAAAACACTTGGTCGAAATCCTTAAACTTCACAGCTGCGCCAACTTGAAATTTAGAGTAGGGGGCATACGCATTGGCTCTGGTATCAAGCGATTTGTTATAGGCGGCTTGAACTTCGGGAGTGACCTGAATTGTCATTGATTACCTTACAGAAAATGATCAAGGACGACGAAGCATAAACAGCAAATGGGTATTACGCAATACCTGAATTTATCGCTGCTTTATGCGGTGGCGCCGCGATCGAGATGTTTTATAGCACTCTCAAGTGCAACTGTACGATCAGATACAAATGCATCGTCGCCGAGCAGTTCTTCAACGCCTAAACGCTTCAATTTTTCGGCCGCAGCTGCGGTTTTCATCACCAAGTAGACAGCTTTGTCTAACTCACGCGCCTCACGCACGACGTTTTCAATTGAAAGCGAGATCGTATCATCGAGCATTGACACGTCACTGAGGTCGATAATCACTACTTCGTGGTCTGCAATAGTTGCACGTTCGCGAGCGAGGGCTTTTGATACACCAAAGATCATTGCGCCGCTTAAGTAGAAAAATAAAATACGGCCTTCGCCAAGGTTGAGTAGCCGCTTCTGCTCTCTTGTTAGGGGCAGTTTATCATCTAGGTCACTGATGGCTCGGATATTCTTTGATTGGCTGGCACTGAGCTTTTCTATCGTAATGACGTTGGCTACAAAGACTCCGATACCAACGGCTACGATTAAGTCGACAAATACGGTTAACAGCATCACGCCGTACATGATCAGGGTCGAGTGGAATGAAACGCGATGCGCACGTTTTAAGAAGCTCCAATCTAAAATATCCACACCCACTTTAACCGCAATACCGGCCAATACCGCGAGCGGGATATTCTCAATGAGTGATGCAGCTCCGAACACTGCAATAAATAGAACAACAACACGGATCACGCCAGATAAAGGTGTTCGCGCGCCACTTTGAATATTAACCACCGTGCCCATGGTTGCACCTGCTCCCGGTAAACCACCAAAAAGACCCGATGCGATATTACCCATGCCCTGACCAATCAGTTCTTTGTCAGATTTGTGCTCTGAGCGCGTTAGGTTATCGGCAATGACAGACGTCAACATTGAATCAATACAACCTAGCATACCAAGTACCATGGCATCAGCTATCATGGTTTGGAACTGCGCCGCGGTAAAGTGTGGCAACACCAAGGAAGGTAATGATGCATTGATTTCGCCAATGCGCTGAATATCGTCAAAGTCAAACAGTATCACTGAAATCAAAGACACAATGACTAGCGCATATAGTTGTGGAGGTACCACTTTCTTCAAACGCGGTGGTGTAAAAAACAAGATTAAAATGGTTAAGGTCGCTAATACCAGCTCACTGAGCTGAATATTGCTCAGCAGTGTTGGTAAGGCACTGAGCGTACCCGTGACACCGCCTGGCGGTGCACTTTGGCCAATTAAAGGCGCGAATTGAATAATGATTAAAATACAGCCGATACCCGACATGAAACCGGATATAACGCTGTAGGGCATGAGGGTTATATATTTCCCCAGTTTTAACAAACCGAAGGCAATTTGGAACATCCCTGCCATAATGACGACCGTGAACGCCATTGCCATGCCGTTTTCAGGATTGTTGGCAATCATGGTCGTAACCACAGCTGCCATTACAACGGTCATCGGGCCGGTAGGCTCGGAGATGAGCGTGGGGGTGCCACCAAACAACGCGGCAAATAAGCCGACCAAAATAGCACCGTAGATACCGGCTTCAGCACCTGCACCCGATGCTACACCGAAGGTCAGGGCCAAAGGCAATGACACAATAGCAGCGGTCACGCCACCTAATAAATCACCGCGCAGGTTTTTGGTTGTTAACTGATTCAAAAATGCCATTGTTTTTGCTATTGCTCAGTATGCTTATACACTTCGCCGTCTTTCATAACGAACGTCACTTGTTCAAGTAATTCTATATTGTCTAAAGGATTGCCTTTTACGGCAACAATATCGGCTAATTTCCCTGTACTGATACTGCCAAGTTCAGCCTCTTGTTTGAGCAATGTTGCTGGATGGATTGTGGCAGTTTGGATCGCTTGCATTGGAGTCATTCCGAAGCGGACCAAGCGCGCAAATTGTTTCGGATTATCGCCGTGAGGATAAACCCCAGCGTCTGATCCAAATACCATTTTCACCCCAGCGTTGAGCGCGCGCGTAAAGCTATCGCGCTGTTGTTGGCCGACGATACGCTCTTTTGCCAGACTCTCTTCTAAAATACCTTGTTTGGCACCTTCACCTAGGATGTACTCTGTGACATAAATGTCCATTGAGAAATAGGTTCCGTGCTCTAGTGCTAGTGCAATCCCTTCATCGTCAAGCAAACTGACATGCTCAACTGAATCGACACCAGCGCGAATAGCGGTTTTTATTCCTTCGGTACCATGCGCATGTGTCGCCACTGTAAGGCCACGCATGTGCGCTTCTTCAACCAATGCTTGCATTTCCTCGAAGGTGTATTGTTGAACACCCACCTTGGTGCCTTTTGACAGTACTCCACCGGTTGCGCAGTATTTAATAACCGTCGCGCCATACTTAATATTTTCGCGAACTTTTTCTCTTACTGCCCATGGACCATCGGCGACTCCTCGGGATTTAACGCCATACATAGCGGTCAATAAATTATTATCGCAATGGCCTCCTGTAACCCCAATGGAGGGGCCAGAAACAAACATGCGGGGGCCAATAACATCACCATCGTTAATCGCATCACGCAGGGCGACATCAGTATATCCAGGCGCACCAACATTACGAACTGTAGTAAACCCCGCGAGAAGCGTTGTTTCAGCATGCTTTACGCCGCTAATCGTAGCCCGTGGGACTGAAACGGCGAGGCGTCGATAGCCATGCACAGTCGCATCACTGGTTAAGTGCACGTGCATATCCATAAAACCAGGAAGCAAAGTATGCCCGGAAAGGTCTATAACCGTATCGTCTAACTGCACATTAGCCGCTGAGCCACTATTAACCTGGCTAATGCGGTTGCCTTCGATAATAACCACAGGATTTTTGATTAGCTGGCCGGTTTCAACATCGACCAGAGCATCGGCTTTGATAATCGTTTTGGCGTTTAGTTCTAATGAACTGAACAAGAAAACAGCGAAAATGAAAAAACGCGACGTTGAAGATTGCATAAGATCTTGATTGGCAATGTTAATGTGACGCCAGTATAGCAGTGCGCGTGTTCACCTCAACGTTAATTCTGCATTTGCTCACTGGTAGGACGATCTAGTAGCCGGGCAAATCCTGCAAACAGAATAAAAATTATCCATGCTGCGCCGTCCCCCATGTAGCGGTAGGGGGTAATGCCACCGACTAGCACTACGTCGTGTTGTGTGGCCGTGCGTTCAAATTGTGGCAGTTGCGCGACAAGCTTACCGCGATGATCAACAAAACCGCTAATGCCATTGTTGGTTGAGCGGATCAGGGGAAGGCCGAGCTCTTTAGCCCGTACTTGGGCTATTTGCATGTGTTGCGCAGGGCCGTGTGAACGTCCAAACCAAGCGTCGTTGCTAACGGTTAGTAATACATCGGTATCGCTGTACACATTTGCCAGTACTTGCCGTGGAAAAGCTATTTCAAAGCAAATGGCAGGCGCGATATTAAACCCATTTGCAACCAAATTACGCTGCTGAAAATCGCCGCGATTGAAGCTCGACATGGGTAAGTCGAAAATAGGGGCGAGCTCTCGCAATACTGATTCAAAAGGTACAAACTCGCCAATCGGTAAGAGGTGATGCTTGGCAAAGCGGTTGTTATGCATGTAGCGATAATGACCCGATGTATCCTCAGCATTACGTTTGCCAATTGCTATGAGATTGTTGTAGACCTCTTCACTTTCGAAGTGATAATTAACGATGCCTGTGATAAGCGCAGAGCCTTGCTCGGCAGCTACCTCATCAATACTGCGAATATAGTCAATTGCAAGTGATTCGAGTTTGGGGATCGCTGCTTCCGGCCAGACGATTAAATCTGCGCCCAAATAGGGCAAAGTTTCATCGATATACGCCTGCATGGTAGGGGCGTCTTGCTCGGGTACCCAGCGCAATTCTTGCTTAATGTTGCCTTGGATCATGGCCGTGGATATTACTTCACCGGTCGGCTTGGTCCACGCAATAGTATTTAATACATAACCAGCAGCAAATGGCACTAGCATTATCACAGGTACCGTCAGCCAGCGACGCTTGCAAATAGCCATGGCAGCACCGGTACAGATCATAATTAACAGGGCACTTGTCCCGGTTTCGCCAATGACTGGTATCCAACCTGCAAGTGGTGAGGTGAGCTGTGAATAACCAATCGATAACCACGGAAAACCGCTCAGCATCCAACTTCTCAACCACTCAGCAAGTAACCAACTGATGGGGAGGTACAGCGCAAACCAGCGTTTATCACCGAGCTTGAGTGCTATGCGTACGGCAATAACTGGATAGAGCGCTAAGTAACCACATAGTGCAGCCATCATGGCCATAGATACTATTAAGGGTAAGCCTCCAAAGTCGGCAATACTCACATGGACCCAACTAATCCCGGCACCGAACCAAGCAAACGCAAACCACCAGGTGAGCCAACTAACACTGTAGCGAGACTGGCTAATTAAAACGCCTAGAAAACCCACCATACCGATGGGGGCAAGCCACCAATAATCAAAAGGTGCGTAGCTAAAGGTTAGCGACGCACCACAGAAAATGACAAAAAGGTAGATAAGAAGCTTGTGCAGAACTTATTCTTCCTCAACAGCCGAAGCGGAATCATCAGGTAATGTCACTTTTAGCTGCAACAATCGGCGCTTGTCTGATTGTGTAACCTTAAAAACTAAATCGCCGATAGTAATTTCTTCGTTGGTTTCAGGCATGTGACCAAAGGCTTTGAGCACAATACCGCCAATGGTGTCAGCTTCGTCTTGGCTAAAGGACGTTTCAAAAAACTCATTGAATTCGTCCAGCGGCGTTAAGGCTTTGACGGAATAGGTGTACTTGTTGAGCGGCCGAATATCATCTGTACCATCTTCCTCTACATCAAATTCGTCTTCGATTTCGCCAACGATGAGTTCGAGGATATCTTCAATTGTGACCAGACCGGACACACCGCCGTACTCATCCACCACGATGGCCATGTGATAGCGCTGCGAGCGAAACTCTTTCAATAAAACATCGACGCGCTTGCTTTCTGGGACAATAACAGCTGGACGCAACACGTCGCGGAGATGGAACTCTTTGCCGGGTATAAAGGCGTATGCTAGAAGATCTTTGGCGAGTAAAATACCTTCGATATGATCTTTATCTTCACTTATCACCGGAAAGCGGGAGTGCGCTGAATCCAGCATCTGCGGTAGAAACTCGTCGACTGACTGGTCGATGTCGATGGTGATCATTTGGGCGCGAGGGATCATGATTTCACGTACCCGCATATCGTGAACGCCAATTACGCCCTCGATCATCTCTCGAGTTTGTGGGTCAATAACCTCACGGGCTTGCGCTTCTGAAATAACCTCTACAAGGTCATCCTTGCTTTTCGGTTCTCCGTTAAAAGGTTGTAGTATCTTATCAAGCCAACCTTTCTGAGAAGAACCGTTGGTAGAGTGGGGATTATCGTCGCTCATAGTATTTGTCGTTTTACGTTTTCCGTAGTCGGCTGTTAATAGTTAATGATCTTGATAGGGATCGTCAATCCCTAATTTTGCAAGTAGTCGAGTTTCTAAGGATTCCATCTCAACGGCTTGTTCTGGATCAATATGGTCAAAGCCCAATAAATGCAATACGCCATGAATGGTTAAATGGGCGTAATGATGGTTTAACGGCTTGTTTTGCTCAGTAGCTTCGCGCTCCACCACATCTGCACATATCACGAGATCGCCCAGCAGCGGAATATCGACTTCTGGTGGACACTCGAATGGAAAGGACAGCACGTTGGTCGGTTTGTCTTTTCCGCGGTATTGCGCATTGAGTTGCTGAGACTCGTCACTGTTCACTAACCGTATGGTCAGCTCCCTAGCTTTTAGTTGGTTTGCATCCAGTGCCAATGTTGTCCAGCATTCAAAGTCCTCGAGCGCAGGGATCTGATTGTCACACGCGTGTTGTAGATCGATTTGATTAGTCACGAGACTCTTTTTTCAGTAGTGCTTGCGCTTTTTCGTACTCTTCATAGGCTCCAACAATACGCGCAACAACTGGATGGCGTACAACATCATTAGCATTAAAGAAGTTAAAAGAGAGCTCTTTGACGTCTTGTAAGACGTCGATTGCATGGCGTAAACCCGACTTGGCGTTACGTGGCAAGTCGATCTGTGTAATATCACCGGTAATTACCGCTTTGCTGTTAAAGCCAATCCGCGTTAAGAACATTTTCATTTGTTCAACGGTCGTATTTTGACTTTCATCCAAAATAATAAATGCATCATTTAAGGTGCGACCACGCATGTAGGCGAGCGGGGCGACTTCAATTACATTGCGTTCAATCAGCTTTTCAACTTTTTCAAAGCCCAGCATTTCAAATAGTGCGTCATAGAGTGGACGAAGATAGGGATCGACTTTTTGCGATAAATCGCCGGGTAAAAATCCGAGCTTTTCACCAGCTTCAACCGCAGGGCGGGTGAGCAAAATACGCCGAATTTCTTGACGTTCTAGTGCATCAACAGCGCAGGCAACGGCAAGATAGGTTTTTCCTGTTCCCGCCGGACCGATACCAAAGCAAATATCGTGATTGACGATATTCGTGACGTATTTCGACTGATTGGGATTGCGCGGTTTAATTACGCCGCGCTTGGTTTTTACGTGTACTTCTTTACCATAGTGACCGGCTTCCGCGCGCTCAAGACATTTTGCCTCTTGAATAGCCAAGTGGACTTTTTCTGCTTCGAGTTCGGGTATACGGCCTTTTACCGGCTGTGTTTCAATGTATAACAACTTGAGTAACTCACCAGCACCGCCCGCACGCATCGGCTCGCCAATTACTTTGAATTGGTTATTGCGATAGGTGATTTCCACGCCCAAGCGCCGTTCAATCTGTTTAATGTTGTCGTCAAATGGACCACATAAGCTTGATAAACGCTTTTGATCTTCGGGCTCTAGGGTAAATTCGTTGCTGGTAATATTACTCACAATTCCTCACATTTAAACCGGTTGATATTGACTCACGCCCAGCGCATCAGGTGCGTTAGCGTGTTGTTTACTGGTAATGCTTTGCGGACTAACCGCCACGCGCAAACCCATCTCGCTCTCGCGTCTGACAACGTTTCCGCGCAGCGAGTTAGTAAACACATCAGTAATCGCGATATCGACAAATTGACCAATCATGTCAGGGGTACCTTCAAAATTAACCACGCGGTTGTTTTCAGTACGACCTGATAATTCCATTGGGTTTTTCTTGGATGGACCTTCAACCAACACGCGTTGTTCTGTCCCCACCATGTTACGAGCTATGCGCTGCGCTTGTTGATTGATGCGCTGTTGCAACAAATACAAGCGCTGCTTCTTGGTTTCTTCAGTGACATCATCAACAGCGTCTGCCGCAGGCGTACCCGGACGCGCACTGTAGATAAAACTGAAGCTTAAGTCATAGTCAACAGCTTGAATCAAATCCATTGTCGCTTCGAAATCAGCATCAGTTTCGCCTGGAAAACCAATAATGAAATCTGACGACATACTGATATTTGGTCTGATTTTGCGCAGCTTACGGATCTTTGACTTGTATTCGATCGCAGTATGACCGCGCTTCATTAAGTTGAGGATACGATCAGAGCCGCTCTGCACTGGCAAATGCAAGTGGTCCACTAACTCAGGAATCGTTTCGTAAGCAGCGATAATGTCATCAGTGAATTCAACCGGATGCGACGTGGTGTAGCGGATCCGATCAATACCATCGATGGCAGCAATTAACTCTAACAATTCAGCAAAACGACATTCAGTGCCGTCGAAGTGCTCGCCGCGAAAGCCGTTTACATTCTGACCCAAAAGATTAACTTCGCGCACCCCTTGTTCTGCAAGTTGAGCAATCTCTAACAATACATCATCAACCGGGCGGCTAACTTCTTCACCACGAGTGTAAGGGACAACACAGAATGAACAGTATTTAGAACAGCCTTCCATGATCGATACGAACGCGGTAGGTCCTTCGGCTCGAGGCTCAGGCAGACGGTCAAACTTTTCGATTTCAGGGAATGTAACATCAACAACAGCTTTTTCGCCGGCTTTAATTTGTTCGATCATCTCAGGCAAACGATGCAGCGTTTGTGGACCGAAAACTAAATCAACGAATGGCGCACGTTGACGAATTGCGTCGCCTTCTTGAGACGCTACGCAACCACCGACACCGATAATTAAATCAGGTTTGTCATTTTTCAAGGTCTTCCATCGACCTAACTGATGGAACACTTTTTCCTGGGCTTTTTCCCGGATAGAACAAGTGTTGAGCAGAATCACATCTGCTTCTTCTGGCTCGTCAGCAACACTATAACCATGGGTGCTATCGAGTAGATCGGCCATTTTTTCCGAATCGTACTCATTCATCTGGCAACCCCAGGTTTTGATATACAGCTTTTTAGTCATTTCTGGCAGCTCAATAAAGTCAAAATTGGGTAGTCGCGGCTTCGTAAGTTGTGTTACTAAGACAATCGGAGATAACTGCCGCGAGCTACTGAAAATCAGCCCGCCATTATATGCCTAAATTGGTTCTGAAGCCAGCGAAATCACCATAACCAGCGTTGACGAATAGTCAGGTTTGCCGCCCAAATGACTAACACCGAACCGAGTATCAACGACAGAGTGATGGGCTCTTGCCAGCCGATGGCGCCGATAATTGCAGCAAATATCAAACTGGAATACGACAGTAAACCAATTTTTACCGGTGAAGCTAACGCAAACGCACGTGTCATTAGCAATTGACCAATCGCTGCCAACACCCCCATAACAATTAACCAGGGAATAACGTGGCGGAGTAATGGTTGCCAATATATGAGCATGGGCACTAACGATATGACTGTCGCAACACCTGTGAAGTAGAACACGATCCGCAGTGAAGGTTCGGAATCAGTCAATTTGCGTATTGTGCATTTTGTCGTGGCGACTAATACTGCACAGCCAATGGCGATTGCCAGAGCCATGATGTTGAGTGGCTGAGCCTGTGATGGTTTGGTCAACAAGATTACAGCAGCCCCACAAAAACCCACGCCAATCGCAATAGCGGTTTTACTGTCGATGCGCTCCTTTAACCACAAAAAGGCAATTATTGGCACAATGAAGGGGGCGAGCATTAGCGCCATCATGGCTTGGGTTAAGGTGAGGGTAGCCAGTACATAAAAGAATCCGTACATCGCGACCATGCCACATACCGCCCGAAACAGGTGTAGTTTAAGGCGCTCTGTACGCACCACGGCAACGGCATTCCCGAGACCACTGCGAAACACAATAGGAATAAGCACAACAAGCGCACTGGCATTGCGAAAAAATACCAATTGAGTTTGATTCATTTGTTCGCTAAGTGCCTTAACTACAGCGCCAACACCGGCAAAACACAATTCCGCGGCGATCAAGCAAACGGCACCCAACCAGATGGACGGTGACGGTGTAGTAGGGCTAGCAGTTGACATGAATATTTAAGCCTTTGGCAGAACTGGAGCGTATCAAAGCGCGTAGTTTTACTTCATAATATCTGAATCTACCAGTAATGACTGTCTATATGTTTGATTTTATTGTTGTTGGTGGCGGCATGATAGGCTCGGCACTAGCGCTTGGCTTGGGGCAGCAGGGTCATCGAGTCGCTATTATCGAGCAGTATTTGCCAACGCCTTTTAGCGCCGAACAGCCGCCTGATATTCGTATGTCAGCATTGAGTTTGGGCACCGTAAAGCTGCTTAAGCGTTTGCGCGCATGGGACGCAATCAGCACGATGCGCACGCAACCCTATGACACACTGACAGTTTGGGAGACGGCCTCAGATAAGCAGACGCGAACGCAGTTTGACGCACAATCCATTGGTGCCGACCAATTGGGGTTTTTCGTCGAAAATCGACTCACACAATTAGGCCTGCATCAGCAGTTAAAAGAGCTGCCAAATGTCATATGGTACACCTCTGCGACACTGCAACACCTCGACAGTGAAAATGGCAAACTGACGCTAAGTGATGGACAAGAACTAACAGCGAATTACATTTTCGGCGCTGATGGTGCGCAATCACAAGTCCGAGAACTCGCTCGGATTGGCCAGACAGGGTGGCAATATAGTCAACAGGCGCTGGGTGTTACTATCCGAACGACAACTCCCTCCACCCGCGAAACTTGGCAGCAATTTAGGCCCGCAGGACCGATCGCCTATTTGCCAATGTTCGAGCATTACGCCGCTTTAATTTGGTACGACGACGCAGACACGATTCGGCAGCTGAAAGGCTTGCCCATTGCGACTTTGGCTCCCCGTGTACAAAAGGTGTTTGCTGAATTGGTGGGGCCATTTGAGGTATTACAGGCGGCAGCATTTCCACTTACCAGAGCGCATGCCAACCAATACGTGCGACAGCGCGTCATACTCGTTGGCGATTCTGCGCATACGATCAATCCACTTGCGGGGCAGGGAGTTAACATTGGCTTTCAAGATGTTGATTGTTTATTGTCGCTATTTGCTGAAGACGTTGCACCGCAACAAGAATTGTTGCTTAACCGCTATCAAACGCCACGGCGGCGAGCAAATCAATTGATGATGTCGACAATGGACGCGTTTTATTATGGATTTAGCAATGATATTTTACCGCTAAAGCTCTTGCGCAACGGTTTATTACGACTCGCTGACAATGCGGGAACGCTAAAACAGCAAGCCCTTAAATACGCAGTAGGAATACTATGACACTTCTCACCATTTTAGCCGTGCTGTTTGCAGCACTATTTATTATTATCCCATTAATCGAAAAATCTAAGGTCCGAGTCAGTGACGAAGACAGTCAAAAGATGGCGCGTTGGATCTATCCATTGATGATGGTCACTCTGATCTTAGCTTTGATCATGGCGTTAATAGATTAGTTCGCAGCCCCATCAGCTGCTGTTGCAGCCACCTTGAGGCCCGCATGTGAGCACTGTGTTGCACTAACGAGGATTAGTTTTTCCGCCATATACCATCTTCATTGGCACCTTGAATTTCACAATCTCCCTCGGTGTATTCGGGCAGTTCGCCGCGGTCACGCTTGGCAAAGTAGTCTTTACTTATCGAGACAATAGTCGGGGTAAGCCACACAATTGCGATGATATTGATCACTGTCATCAAGCCTAGTGCCATATCAGCCATAGCCCATACTTTCGGCAATGCAGCCATTGAGCCCCATAAGATCATAGCCAGGTAGCCGCAGGTATAGAATGTGCGTCCGAGTTTGTTATCGAGCCTGAACATGTGCAAGTTACTCTCGCCGTAAGCGTAGTTGGCGACCACCGAGGTAAAGGCGAATAAGGTTATAGCGGCAGCTACAAAGTCAACACCACCCTCACCTAGATGCGATGCCATTGCTGTTTGCGTTAAGCGGATCCCTTCCATACCTTCGCCAGAACTACCGCCAGCTAACAATATAATAAAGGCCGTACAGGTACACAGAATCATAGTATCGATAAAGACCCCAAGCATTTGCACATAACCTTGGGAAACCGGATGGTTGGGGTAGGGGGTCGCACTTGCTGCTGCATGGGGAACACTGCCTGAGCCCGCTTCATTAGAATACAAGCCGCGTTGAATACCGTTTTTAATCGCTGCGGCAAAAGCTCCCGCTGCCGCTTCTGTTAAACCAAATGCGCTAAGGATAATATCTTTTAGTACGCCAGGCAGTAATTCAATATTTGCAATGGTGACAAACAATGCCACTGCGATATAGGTAACCCCCATAAAAGGTACCACCCACTCGGCGAAGCGCGCGATAGCCCTTAGTCCACCAATAACAATTAAACCGGCAACTAAAATAATGACTAAACCCGAGTTGAACGTCGGAATACCATAAGCATTATTAAGCGCGTCCGTAATGGTATTGGCTTGTACCGCACTGAAAATGAAGCCATACCCCATAAATAAGCAAACTGAAAACAGTACGGCGAGCCATTTTTGTTTTAGTCCTTGTTTGATGTAATACGCAGGGCCACCGCGATATTCACCGTTGGTATCTTTGACTTTGTATAATTGGCCGAGCACACTTTCAGCGAAACCGGTGGCCATACCAAGTAAAGCAATCACCCACATCCAAAAAATCGCACCCGGGCCACCCAGCGAAATCGCTACTGCTACGCCGGCCAAGTTACCAGTCCCGACGCGAGCAGACAGACTTGTACACAGCGCTTGAAACGAGCTAATACCAGCTTTGTCACTCTTCGTACTACCACGCATAACACTGAACATATGTACGAAATGACGGAGTTGAATTGCTCCGAGGCGGAAGGTAAACCAAATACCACAACCGAGCAGCATATAGATAAGGATCTGCCAGTCGCCCCAGAGAACATTATTGATTTCAGCAACAATATCGTTAATCAAAATTACGCCTTGGATAGGATCTCAAAGTTTGAAAGCATGCCGATGATTGGCGCTGAAGTCCAGAGCGGAAAAATATAAGGCATAAAAAAAGCGCCGAGTAATCGACGCTTTCTTTATATGGCTGGGGTAGCTGGACTCGAACCAACGAATCGCGGGATCAAAACCCGCTGCCTTACCAACTTGGCTATACCCCAATTAGGGTGAAATGTGTCGCTGCCACATCTCGAAAAAAGTGGCTGGGGTAGCTGGACTCGAACCAACGAATCGCGGGATCAAAACCCGCTGCCTTACCAACTTGGCTATACCCCAACAATGGTGCGGAAGGAGAGACTTGAACTCTCACGCCGTGAAGCACTGGAACCTAAATCCAGCGTGTCTACCAATTCCACCACTTCCGCATAGGCTCTTTATTCAAGCGAATAAAGAATGGTGGCTACGGCGGGACTCGAACCTGCGACCCCATCATTATGAGTGATGTGCTCTAACCAGCTGAGCTACGTAGCCACGAAGATACTCCTGTTCGGAGTGGCGCGTATTATGCTGATTAGCCTATTTACCGTCAACCCCTTTTTTACGCTTATCTGCAGATAGCGCATTGTTTGCACACAATATAAGCAATTTTTATTTTGGTTGGGCAAGTTGTAGGCAATAAAACCTACTGTGAGTACAGTTTTTCGAGTTTTGCTACCCACTCAGCATGGTTGTCATTGGCTTCGGGGTAACGAGTAAACCATTCTTTGATTTCGTCAGATTGTCGCATTGCAAACAATGCTTGGTTGATGTTTTCCAGTATTTCAACTGTGCGTTGATTGGTGCTGAGGGTCAGCACATGAACACTATTCTCGTTATAGATAGGGCTCACTTGCTTCATGCAGTTTTTACTTTTCTCGGGACTAAAATGCACGCAGTAGTAATTAATAACGCTTGTGCCGAAAAACAAATAATCGAGTCTGTCGGCGGCGAGCATTTGATATAACTGAGGTCGATCGATAGTGGCATACACATTTTTAAAGCCCATCTCATAGGCGAGCGATTCTTGAATCGATTTAGCCGAAACGCCAACAACATCATTGGCAAAATCAATGTCCTCTATACCGTTTACCGGGCTGGATGGGTGGGCGAACAATGCTGCACCTTCTGTGATCAAAGGCAGTGAAAAGGTGGCCCATTGTTCCCGTTCTTCAGACTTAAGGGCAGCGTATACCAAATCAACACGGCGATTTTGAACGCGTTGGATAGATGCACGCCAAGATGTGGGAAAGATTTCTAACTTATAACCCGCTTGCTGCGCTGCGGCATTAAATAAATGCCAGGAAAGACCGTACGAATTAGCACTTTGCACATAGCGATTGTGATCTTCGAAGACAGAGATGGTGACAATGGTCGAGCTGCTCGCGCCTGCACCGCCAACAGTGTTTATGATTAGCAACAACACGATAATACGCAAACCCACACCGCGGAACATCCCTAATTTTCACCTTATTCTTGTTAGACGCATTTTAGTAATAGTGGTTTACTATACGCATACTGGCAAGTGAAATGATCACTCCGGCGCAATAAAAAAAGCCTGCGTAAGCAGGCTTTAGAAATTGATTTAGACGTTAAATCTAAAGTGAATAACATCGCCATCTTTAACGATGTAGTCCTTGCCTTCTAAGCGCCATTTACCTGCATCTTTTGCGCCTTGCTCACCATTGAATTCAACGTAATGATCAAAGCCAACAATCTCAGCTCGGATGAAGCCTTTTTCAAAGTCCGTATGAATTTTGCCTGCCGCCTGAGGCGCAGTAGAACCCTCCGGGTAAGTCCATGCACGGACTTCTTTAACGCCCGCGGTAAAATAGGTTTGCAGTGTCAGCAAGTCGTAGCCTGCACGGATAACGCGATTAAGGCCAGGCTCCTCAAGTCCGAGCTCTTCAAGGAATTCGGCTTTTTCTTCGTCGTCGAGTTCGGCAATTTCAGACTCAATTGCAGCACATACAGCAACTACAACTGCATTTTCACCAGCGGCGATGTCTCTTACTTGGTCTAGATAAGGATTGTTTTCGAAACCATCTTCGTTAACGTTTGCAATATACATAGTCGGTTTGAGCGTTAGCATATTCATGTAGCTAATAGCTGCTAACTCTTCTTTGCTCAAATCAACCGAGCGCAATAGTGCGCCTTCATCTAAATGCGGCTTGATTTTTTCCAGCACTTTTAGCTCGAATTTGGCATCGGCGTCACCGCCTTTGGCGCGTTTACCAACCCGAATAAGGGCTTTTTCAGTAGTTTCTAAGTCCGCCAGCGCCAGTTCGGTATTGATTACGTCGATATCGTCTTGCGGACTAACTTTGCCTGCCACGTGCACAATATTATCGTCGTCAAAGCAGCGAACGACATGACCGATCGCATCAGTTTCACGGATGTTAGCTAAGAATTTATTGCCTAAGCCTTCGCCTTTCGAGGCACCTTCTACCAAGCCTGCAATATCCACAAACTCCATAGTAGTTGGAATAACGCGCTGTGGGTTAACTATAGCAGCAAGTTTATCCAGACGAGTGTCCGGAACAGGAACCACACCGGTGTTTGGCTCAATGGTACAGAACGGAAAGTTAGCCGCTTCAATACCCGCTTTGGTCAATGCATTAAATAGAGTTGATTTACCTACATTTGGTAGGCCAACGATGCCGCATTTAAAACCCATAATAAATCCTATATCTGCTTACTAGCCCGTAGCGCTGGGCTTAAATGAATGTAACCGCTGTTGAGCTGCGGTTAAATCGTCTTTTAATAAAATCTCAGTACTGCGCAACGCTTCGTCAATACATTCATCGATCAGTGCTTCATCTTGCTTGCTCGGTTTACCCAGTACGTAACCGGTTACCTTCGCCTTGTGCCCGGGATGACCAATGCCGATACGCAAGCGCAAAAAGTCGCGATTGTTACCCATCTTACTGACAATATCGCGGATACCGTTTTGGCTTGAACTGCCACCAACTTTAAACTTTGCAACTCCTGGCGGTAAATCAAGTTCATCAAAGGCGACCATGATTGATTCAACTGGGATCTTATAAAAATTAGCGATGGCGGCAACCGATTGACCACTGCGATTCATGAAAGTCGATGGATATAAAAGTCTGACGTCTTTACCGGCTAGCGTAACACGAGCGGTTTGGCCAAAAAATTTTGCGTCGGAAGCTAACGAGGTATGACAGCGTTCGGCAAGGCGATTAATAAACCATGCACCAGCGTTGTGGCGAGTATTTTCGTATTCTGGGCCTGGATTTCCCAGGCCCACAATGAGGCGAATAGGGGCCAAAGGAATTACTCCTCTGAAGCCTCTTCTTCACCGTCAGCAGCTTCAGCGTCGTCCGCTGCAGCAGCTTTCTTAGCTTTCTTAAACGTCACAACAGCAAGGTCGTGCGTTTCGTCTTCTTTAGCAAGCTCAACTGAACTCACACCTTTAGGTAGGGTAATGTCAGATAAGTGCAAAGTAACGTCCATTTCTAAATCAGCAACGTCTACTTCGATGAACTCAGGAAGATCTTTCGGCAAACAAGTGATTTCGATTTCAGTCATGTGGTGTTCTGCAATACCACCAGCTTTAGACGCTGGAGACTTGTCTTCATTTAAGAAGTGAAGTGGTACGTTAGTGTGCAGCTTTTCACCAGCGATAACGCGTTGGAAATCGATGTGAGTAACTTTTGGCTTGAACGGGTGGCGTTGCATGTCTTTAACTAGCGCTTGTACTTCTTTGCCATCTACGTTCAACGTAAGGATGTGAGAGTAAAAAGCTTCAAACTCTTGAGCTTGAATGACTTTGTTGTGCTCTAGTGTTAGTGCTACAGGTGCTTGATCACCACCGTAAAGGATAGCAGGAACTTTGTCAGCGTGACGTAGGCGGCGGCTCGCACCTTTCCCTAAGTCTGTACGGACTGTTGCATCCAAATTAAAAATTGCTTCAGACATTAATATGTCTCCAAATTATAGTGTCAATGTTCAGTGGTACCTTGCGACCAGGACCACCATAAACCCTAAATAACCACGAAATTACGCATTATTTCAGGTCCCCTGTGAAAAAGGGCGGCGAATTCTAACACTACCGAATGGGAAGCTCAACGCCAGATAGTGATTTTTCAAGGGTTAATTAACCGGTTTGCAGTATTTGTGTGGATTGCCTACATTGGTTTTTTCGGTTCCAGCGGTTTTAATCTGACATAAGTCGCTAAAAGGATGATGGTATGAGTGTAATTAAACGATTTCAGCATTGGTCAAAGATGCTTGCCACGGGGCTTGTCATGACGGCAATCACCGCTGGTAATGTGACGGCAAGTGACGAGAAAATAGCGCTAGTGGGCGGGCGTTTGATAGATGGCTATGGTCACCAGCCCATTGGCAATAGCGTCATTTTAATCGAGAACGGTGTTATTCAAGCCGTGGGACAAGTCGATAGTCTCGCAATACCCGATGATTTTCGAGTCGTCAGTACTGAAGGTCATGATGTATTACCCGGATTGTGGGAAAACCACGCGCACCTAATGTTAACAGGGCACGCAGACTATGAGCACTGGCGCAAGCATTACACTGACCGCTTAGTAGACGAAATTATGCCTGCTTCAGCGGTACAGCTTCTACTGGCTGGCATCACCAGCGTTCGCGATTTAGGCGCTCCACTGGATGCGTCGCTGATTGTACGCCAGCGGATCCGCGATGGCGAAATACCCGGACCAAACTTATACATCTCTGGGCCGTTCATTCAAAATGCGCCATATCCCGGTACTGATCACTATCGCTGGGGCGTAGACGGAGTCGATGATGCACGTGCGAAAGTAAATCAACTCGCTGATGCTGGCGTTGACTTCATCAAACTGGTTGATCAAGACACCATGACCCGAGAAGAAGCGCAAGCGGTCATTTCACAGGCACATGCACGTGGGCTTAAAGTGATTGGACACAGTCACCGACCAAATGAAATTCGCATTGGTTTAGAGTTAGGAATAGATAATTTTGAACATACTGGCTTGACGACCGCACCAGAATACCCCGCCGATGTTATGCAAGCGCTTAAAGAGCGCACTGCAACGGGGCGAGTGGCCGGCGGGCCCTTGTTTTGGACACCTACAGTAGAGGGATTATGGAACTATCAATTAACCGTTGCCAATCCAGAGCGTCTGGATAATACCTGCTGGCATCGCGGGTTAGCGGATGACACTATTGCTGATATTCAAGCCTCGTTAGCAAAGCCTGGTCAACTGGCTTACATGCAATTAACGCCTCTGCGCAAACCAACATTAAAACGCAAAATACAGCAACTACGCGACGCTGGAGTCGTGTTTTTGACGGGGACAGATAGCGGTATACCCACTAAGTTCCACTGCCAAAGTACATGGAATGAATTAGCGGTTTGGGTTGATGAGATGGATATACCGGCCATGGATGCGATTCGAGCCGCCACCTATTGGCCCGCCGTGTTTATGCAAGTTGACGACATATATGGCACTGTGGCACCGGGTAAAATTGCTGACATTATTGCCGTTAAAGGCGATGTATTGCGCTATATCAATCTGCTGCAGGATGTGAAGATGGTTATGAAAGATGGGGTGATTTACAAATACGACGGACAGGTTATTGAAGCGCGGCTGTGAGCCGCGCATGGTAACTTAGCTATCGGCAGGGCTTGCTGGTTTGGTCTTAACAGTTGTGCTATCCACATCGGTAACAGTATCTACCCGCATTACAGTACCGAATTGGGTGGTGGTCATCACATCGGGCATTGGCGTACCCGTTATAGTCAACGTTAAGCCGTGAAGTTTGTGTTCTTGCGGTAGCCCTTGGAGTGTCCATTGGCTCCCATCTTCCGCGATAAATGCGTAGAAACCACCTTCAAAGGTTTTGTATTCGATGCGGCCACGCAACGTTTGTTGTTCTTGCTTCATAAAGGTTTCCGGTATGTGGTCCACCTGTGTAGTTTCACTGTCTTGCACGGTAACGGCGTCTTTGTCCTGTTCATCTGAGCAAGCCGTTAAGGTCAGTGCTGCAACACCTAAAATCAAGCCTTTGTGAATGTAACGCATAGCGAATCCTTTGTAGTTGTAACGTCAATTAAGCTAACAGATTAAGGTTAACTCAATCTGAATCGCAAATGAATCTTTGCAGTGGATACAAAAAAGCCGGCAATCGCCGGCTTTTTTATTGAGATACTATTAATACTCAAACATCGCTGAAATTGATTCTTCGTTGCTAATGCGGCGAATCGTTTCTGCCAGCATCTGTGACAGCGTTAATTGCTTCACTTTATCAACTTTTTGCATCTCTTTACTTAGCGGAATTGAGTCGGTCACGATGATTTCATCAATCACTGAGTTGCGCAGGTTCTCACAGGCATTACCCGAGAAGATCGCATGTGTTGCATACGCGTATACATTGCGTGCGCCATGGGCTTTAAGTGCTTCAGCAGCTTTGGCCAACGTACCACCAGTGTCAATCATGTCATCAACAATAATACAATCGCGGTCGTTTACATCACCGATAATGTTCATAACCTGCGCCACGTTAGCTTTGGGGCGACGTTTGTCGATAATCGCTAAATCCGTATCGTTTAACAGTTTTGCAGTAGCACGCGCACGCACAACACCACCAATGTCCGGAGAGACTACAACGGGTTGATGGAAGTCACGGCGGAACATATCGTCCAATAGAATAGGTGTACCGAAGGCATTATCTACAGGAACGTCAAAGAAACCCTGAATCTGCTCGGCATGTAAATCAATTGTCAGTACGCGGTCAACGCCGACATTAGATAAAAAGTCGGCTACGACTTTGGCAGTGATAGGTACCCGCGCTGAACGGACTCGTCGGTCTTGGCGAGCATAACCGAAATAAGGGATAACAGCAGTGATGCGGCCAGCTGACGCCCGACGCAGTGCGTCTATCATGACAATCAGTTCCATTAAGTTATCGTTCGTTGGCGCACAGGTAGACTGGATAATAAAAACGTCCGAGCCACGGACGTTTTCATGAATTTCTACGCTGATTTCACCGTCGCTAAAACGGCCAACACTGGCGTTTCCAAGTTTGGTATAGAGTCTATCGGCAACTTTCTGGGCGAGCTCCGGTACAGCATTACCGGTAAATAGCTTCATGTCTGGCACGTGTCTTTCCTCAGTGCATTGATCATTAGATTGGCTGGGGTAGCTGGACTCGAACCAACGAATCGCGGGATCAAAACCCGCTGCCTTACCAACTTGGCTATACCCCAATTTTTACAAATTTATGTGTCCGATACGACTCGTATAGCAGAGCTATACCCTTAGTCCTGTTCGCTTAATGCTTTAATTAGTGGCGATTTATCAACACCTTGCGCTACGAAACCACGCCATTTGGCGGGTACTTGTTGAAGCACTCTCTGTGCTTCGGCAGCGGTGTCGAAAACAGCAAACACACAGGCTCCTGTGCCCGTCATCCGAGACGGTGCGTAGTTTATCAACCACTGTAATAAATTTGCAACTTCCGGATAGCATTCAGTGACAATCTGTTGGCAATCGTTACGGGTCGTCTCAAAATGATAGTCGCTGATAGAAATTTTCGCGGAGTTTCTAGGTAAATCCGGGTGATTAAACACCACGCCGGTGGCCACATGGCAATTGGGAAACACGACTAGATAAAATTTACTTGCAATACTGATAGGGTTTAGATTCTCACCCACACCTTCAGCAAATGCGGTGTGACCATGCACGAAAACAGGAACATCAGCGCCCAATGTCAGCCCCAAATCTGCTAGTTCTTCAGTGCTTAAGCCGCATTGCCATAGCTTGTTAAGTACCGTTAATGCTGTAGCTGCATTAGACGAACCACCGCCAATGCCACCACCCATTGGCAAGCGTTTACGCAAATGAATTTGGCAACCTTTGTTTACGCTACAGTGCTGTTGCAATAGCGTTGCTGCTCTGACAATTAAGTTATCACTATTTGCAACGCCTTCGATTGGCGTCATGAGCTGAATCGAATTGTCGGTGGTGATATCAAATGCGAGTTCATCGCCAAAAGACAACATTTGAAACACACTTTGCAATTCGTGGTAGCCGTTATCGCGGCGACCTGTGATATGCAAGAACAGGTTTAATTTTGCTGGGCTCGGCCACCACTTCATTGGTTTTCCCACCGATTGATTTTGAGCTTGATCTCGATGTTAGGGTCTTGAGTGATCAACAATTGGCGTGGCAAAACGATTGAATTTGACTGGGTGAATTGTTGGTAATCAACCAGCCAAGCACCACGCAAGCTGTTAACCTGAATCTTTTGCAATAAGCCTTTATCATCGCGAATTGAATATTCATTTTCTAAGGCCAAGCCTTTGACCCAGCGCTGCATTGCGCGGATTGGGATTTGCCAGCCACTGACGTCATAGATGAGCTCGCCAGGCTCATCACCGGTGTATTCCTCACCGTCAATGGTCAACACCGTACGGCCATCAGTAACTTGCATATCCAACAAGGTAACACCGACTAAATTGGTGAGCTTAAACGACAAATCTTCGCCATTTTGTTGCCAGCGCATGTTGGCACTGAATGATTCGTCCGCTGACTTAAACGCCATTCGGCCGCGCAACTCCCAATTGACCAACTCAATGAGTTTTTGATCATTAGCCGTTGCGTTGACGAATTCAGGGGGCGGTGGAGGGGTCTTACAACCCCAAAGGCTGGCAATCAAAAGCAAAAACAGGCTCAGTCGGCGAATGTGCATTGCAATAAAGGGTCTACAATAACGAAGTTACTTTTATGGGAACACAAAAGCACAGATACTTTCAATCAATTTGGCTTTTTCGTACAATGCGCCCCTCGTTGTTCATATCTGTAATCCATGACCCTTATTGCCTTAGGAATAAACCATAAAACTGCACCTGTTGCGTTGCGTGAGAAAGTCGCGTTCAATCCAGACAGTTTAGTGGCGGCATTGCGATCGTTAAAAGAGCGCCGACAAGCAAAAGAAGCGGTCATCGTTTCAACGTGCAACCGCACCGAAATCTATGCTTTGCAAGATGGTGAAGATTTAGAAGGTCAAGCAAAAGCACTGCAACAATGGCTGGCAGAGTTCCACGCGCTTTCAGACACTGCGCTTGCAGAACACAGTTATACTTATTTTGATGACAATGCTGTACAGCATATGATGCGTGTTGCCAGCGGCTTGGATTCTCTTATATTGGGTGAGCCGCAAATTTTGGGGCAGGTCAAGCAAGCGTTTAATGACGCTAAGCACAATGGTGTTGTTGGCAATGGTCTAGAGCGGTTGTTTCAATACACGTTTAAAGTCGCCAAAAAAGTCAGAACTGAGACGGACATAGGAAACAGTGCGGTATCCGTTGCCTATGCATCGGTACAGCTAGCCAAACATATATTCGCCAGTTTGCATAAACAAACGGTCTTATTGGTGGGGGCCGGCGAAACCATTGAGTTAGTCGCTAGGCATTTGCAGGAACAAGGCGTTAAGCAACTGTTGGTTGCAAACCGAACGCTGGCTAAAGCAGAAAGCCTAGCCGGTGAGTTGTCGGCTCAGGCGATTACACTGGCGCAAATACCGTCGCATTTAGCGGACGCTGATATCGTAATATCCAGTACTGCAAGTCAGCTACCTTTAATTGGCAAAGGTATGGTCGAGCAGGCACTCAAAGCGCGTAAGAATAGGCCGATGTTCCTTGTTGACCTAGCCGTACCGCGGGATATTGAGGCTGAAGTGAGCGAACTCGACAACGCCTATTTGTATACCGTTGACGATTTACAGCACATTGTTGAACAAAATATCGCGACACGTCAGTCGGCGGCAGAAGCCGCGGAACAAATGATTATCGAACAATCCAAGGCGTACGAAGCTTGGCTGCAAAGCCGAGAATCGATAAACTTAGTGCGTAATTATCGTGAGCGCAGTCAATCACAAGCCGAGCAATTGCTGGTATTAGCGCAACAACAACTTGACGATGGTAAACCGGCCAGTGAAGTACTTCAGGAAATGACTCACAAGCTAAGTCAATACCTCATGCATGCGCCAACTAAAGCGTTAAACGTTGCCATAGAGCGAAATGACAAAGAACTAAAGCAAACGCTAATAGACGCGTTTGAACTTGATCAGACGATCAGTAAAAAAGAATAACAATAGGAACTATATGAAACAGTCGGTGATAACTAAACTCACGTCATTAGTCGAGCGATTTGAAGAAGTCCAAGCGTTGCTGAGTGACCCTGATGTAATAGCCGATCAAGAACGCTTTCGCGCTCTGTCTAAAGAGTTTTCGCAACTTGAATCCGTCGTAAAAGCATTTAATCAATATCAGCAGGCGCAAGAAGACTTGGAGTCTGCGACTGAAATGATGAATGAAGACGATGCTGAAATGCGTGAAATGGCCCAAGAAGAGTTCAAAGCGGCGAAAGCGCAAATTGACACACTAGAGACTGAACTGCAAATTCTGCTATTGCCACGCGATCCCAACGACGACAGTAACTGCTTCGTCGAGATCCGCGCAGGTGCTGGTGGTGATGAAGCGGCGATTTTTGCTGGCGATTTGTTCCGTATGTATAGCCGCTACGCCGAATCGCAAGGTTGGCGTGTAGAAGTTATGAATGCCAGCGAAGGCGAGCACGGTGGGTTTAAAGAAGTTATTGCTAACGTGTCGGGCGATGGTGCCTATGGCATCTTCAAATTTGAGTCGGGCGGACACCGCGTACAACGCGTGCCAGAAACTGAATCGCAAGGACGTATTCATACTTCAGCGTGCACGGTTGCTGTCCTCCCCGAGGTTCCAGAATCTGAAGCCATCGAAATTAATCCTGCTGATTTGCGCATTGATACATTCCGAGCGTCTGGCGCGGGTGGTCAGCACGTTAACAAAACGGATTCAGCGATCCGTATCACGCATTTACCTACAGGCGTAGTCGTCGAGTGTCAGGATGAGCGGTCACAGCACAAAAACCGCGCCAAAGCGATGTCAGTACTAAATGCCCGCTTGAACCAGATGGAACAAGATAAACGCGCGGCGGAAGAGGCCTCAACGCGCAAAAGCTTGGTCGGTAGTGGCGACCGCTCAGAGCGTATTCGGACGTATAATTTCCCGCAAGGGCGCGTCACTGATCACCGTATCAATCTCACCTTGTACAAGTTGGACGATGTGATTGCAGGCGATCTGGGGGCACTGCTTGAACCTATCCGTCAAGAACACCAAGCGGATTTGCTTGCCTCACTTGCTGAAGATTGATGGGGTTAACCCTCGAACAGGCTTTGCAGCTAGGCAAAGTTGCGCTCAGCCAAGCTGGGATTGAAAGTGCCACAATAGACGCTCGTGTGCTGGTTAAACACGTGTGCGACGTCGATGATACATTCTTATATACCTATCCAGAAAAACTGCTCTCAGCGGCACAACAGGCACAATACGAACAGCTATTGTCTCGTCGGGTAGAAGGGGAGCCCATCGCTTATATCCTGGGTTATCGAGACTTTTGGGATATGCGCCTGCAGGTATCGTCCGCTACGCTTATTCCCCGACCGGAAACTGAGGTTTTAGTTGAAACTGCACTGGCGAAGTGCACACAGACTGGACTGAGTGTATGTGACTTAGGTACCGGTACCGGTGCGATAGCATTGGCTTTGGCGAAGGAGCAGCCAACATGGCAGGTTATAGGCGTTGACCTGATTGATGATGCTGTGGCACTGGCAAAGTCCAATGCTGCGCAATTGAAGTTGCCCAATGTTACCTTTAGGCAGAGCCGTTGGTTCGCAGCGTTATCCAGTCAGTCATTTCATCTCATTGTTAGTAATCCACCTTATGTCGAGCCAGATAGTCCATATCTGCAACAAGGCGACTTGCGGTTTGAACCCAGTTCAGCGCTGACGGCAAAAGACAATGGCATGGCAGATATCGCGCATGTTATCGCTACTGCGCCCGACTTTCTTGCTATTGATGGGTGGTTAATGATAGAACATGGTTATGCGCAAGCAGAGAGTGTTCGGCAGCTACTTGTAACTCGTGGTTTCAGTGAGGTCGAGTCGGTCTGTGACTTACAAGGTCACCCTAGAATTACACTCGGACAATGGCGAGCGTAACAGTAAGATTGTTGTAAAGGCACAATAAAAATGAATGATGAGCTGTTATTTGTTGATGAACCCGATGGGCCATTGACCAACCCGGTTGAAAGTGACGAAGGTAGCTGGAAAGTACTAATTGTTGATGATGAACCCGAGGTTCATGCGGTGACAAAATTAGCCCTCAGTGACTTTCAATTCAACGGTAAGGGCTTAGAATTTGTCAGTGCCTACAGTGGCGAAGAAGCCAAAGCCGTGTTTAAAAAGCACACTGATATCGCTGTTGTACTGCTCGATGTGGTTATGGAGCAAGACGACTCGGGATTACAAGTTGCTGAATACATTCGCGACGAACTTCACAATCATTTTTGTCGTATCATTCTGCGTACCGGTCAACCTGGGCAAGCCCCTGAAAAGCACGTCATCATTAATTACGACATTAACGACTATAAATCAAAGACTGAGTTAACCGCACAGAAGCTATTTACCGTGGTTATTTCGGCCCTGCGATCCTACAACGACATTATTGTTATAGAAGAGAATAGAGCCGGCTTGCAAAAGATTGTTGAAGCTTCCGCTGATTTGTTTTGCGCTCGCTCTCTTGAGACGTTTATTCAGGGTATTGTACAACAACTAGCCTCTATATTAGGGTGTTCTAAAGACGCTGCCTACATTACCAGCGCGGTTGCAACACCAATGCCCATTAACCATCCAGCGTCTGAGCAGTTGTATATTTTTGCGGGTAATGGAGAGTACGCCAATCACGAAGGCAAGCCGTTAGAGAGCGTGATCAATGATGAGCAACTTGCGTCTTGTAAGGAAGCTTTGCAACAGCAAGAGATTATTTATAGTGATGATCATCTAGTTGCATTTTGTCACAGTAAAACCCGCCGCGGTTCATTACTCTATTTATCGGGTTTGCCACGCAAACTCAGTCGCACGGATAGGGAGTTGGTCGAGATATTCGCGGAGAATGTACAGATTGCGTTTGACAATGTTCTGTCGACGCGCGATATCGAGGATACGCAACGAGAAATTATCGAGCGACTCGGTGTTGCGATGGAGCACCATTCAGCGTCATGTGAGCAATTGCGCCGAGTGCGATTAATGAGTGAAGCAATAGCGAAACACACAGAGCTCAATGCACATGAAATAGAATTATTTAGCATGGCAGTACCCCTGCACGATGTTGGCAGTGCCAAAGTACCTGAAGCTATTTTACACAAGCCTAGTGAACTCAGTAGCGAAGAACGCGCTAGCATCAAGCGCCACACTGAGTATGGCTATCAAATGCTAAAGGACTCCAAACGCCCGGTGGTGCAGCTGGCCGCTACATTGGCGCACCAACATCACGAACGCTGGGACGGGAGTGGATATCCCTTGGGTCTCAAAGGCACGCAAATAGCATTGGAGGCGCGTATTACTGCGCTTGCTGATGTCTTTGACGCGCTGTATAACGCCCGTCCACACAAACCCGCTTGGACGATTGAACAAGTAACGGATTATCTGAATGCAGAGAGCGGTAAGCACTTTGATCCGGAGCTTGTCAGTATTGTATTGGAAAATATTAGTGACTTTGTGGCCATTCAAACTAGCCACCCTTCGACGCCTCAACCATAAGGAAAAGACTAACCATGTATATGATGATGAAGCATCTACACATGACCGCTGTAGTGCTAAGTGTGCTGCTGTTTGTATTGCGCTTTATCTGGAAGCAAATGAATGCGCCAATAATGCAACGTAAGTGGGTAAAAGTTGTTCCACATATCATCGACACCGTGCTACTTGCATCAGCTATCACGCTGTGTATTTTGATAGCGCAATATCCGTTTGTGCACGGCTGGGTAACGGCCAAAGTACTGGGTGTTGTTACCTATATAGTGCTTGGTTTTGGAGCGCTGAAGTGGGCGCACAGCAAGGGGATGCAGTGGGGCGCATTTGTGCTGGCACTAGCGACCATTGTGTTCACCTTCAAAGTCGCCATCACCAAGCAACCACTGTTGTTCTGAGGAATTGATTATGATTGAGCAGGTCTCTGTCGCTGGTATCCCCGTTGCCAACCATCAGCCGATGGTTTTATTTGGTGGCATGAACGTTTTAGAATCGCGAGACCTCGCGCTGCGGATTGCAGAGCACTATGTCAAAGTGACTGATAAGCTCAAAATCCCCTACGTATTTAAAGCCTCATTCGACAAGGCAAATCGGTCTTCGGTGAATTCCTATCGCGGTCCAGGTCTTGATGAGGGACTTGAAATTTTCAAGGCGATTAAGGATGCGTTTGGCGTGCCTATCATCACCGATGTGCATGAACCCTACCAAGCCCAACCGGTTGCCGAAGTAGTGGATGTCATTCAATTACCGGCATTTTTGGCTAGGCAAACTGATTTGGTTGTAGCGATGGCTAAAACCGGTGCTGTGATTAACGTTAAAAAGCCGCAATTTTTGGCGGCTCATGAAATGCGTCATATCATTAAAAAGTTTGGTGAAGCGGGAAATCAGCAAATTTTACTGTGTGAACGCGGGAGTTGTTACGGTTACAACAACCTAGTCGTTGACATGTTAGGTATGGACGAAATGAAGTCTTATGCGCCGGTCATTTTTGACGCAACCCATGCGTTACAGAAGCCGGGCGGTCGCGCTGACTCTGCGGATGGGCGGAGGGCACAAGCCGCACAACTTGCGCGAAGTGGCATGGCATTGGGAATTGCGGGCTTATTTATCGAAGCCCATCCTGATCCCAATCAAGCCAAGTGTGACGGCCCTTGTGCATTGCCACTAGATAAACTTGAGCCTTACTTAAAACAGATGCAAGCGATAGACGATTTAGTTAAAAGCTTCGCAGAATTAGATACCAGCGCTACCTAAGGTAGCGCTGCGGTTATTCTGCAATTACTACCTTAAAACGATTGGTGGGTAGCGATTGTTTTGCATACGCTAATCGGCCATTGAGCTCGTAGGTTAACTTCGCTTGCTGAACTGCGGTTTCGATTTGCTGACGTATTTGGCTAGTAGACACAGCGAGATCAACGCGCGGTAGTTGCGCCGAAAGGTGCTGCTGGATATCTTCTTGATTGAGCCACACAGACGACACAGATGTATCGTCACTGTTACTCAAAGCAGCGTTGCTAAAGAGTGAAGCGGTGATTGCGACAATACTAATGAGCTTTTTCATGATGTCCTTCATTTATGAAAATGGATTAATTAAATTTGTAAATAAAATGTGATTTATTGTTAACCCTTTTAACGATAAATTTCTTTAAGAATAAAGGTTTAACTCAATTGATGGGTAAATTATACACAGGTTTTGTTTGGGTTAAATTGACATAAATTTGAATTTATCATTAGTAAATCTAATGCATGTGTCGCATAATTGTCATCTTGGAAATTTTGATTAGGTTGCACTATGAACCGTCGCTTCCCTCCGTTAAACGCGCTCAAGGCATTTGAAGCTGCTGGCCGGCATTTAAGTTTTACCAAGGCGGCCGAAGAATTATTTGTTACTCAAGCCGCCATTAGCCATCAAATTAAGACGCTTGAAGATTACTTGAGCATGAAATTGTTCCTGCGCAAGAATCGAACGTTGTTGCTCACTGAAGAGGGGCAGGCATACTACTTGGAGTTACGTGAGGCATTTCGACACATCCAAGATGCAACGGAGCGTTTGTTGGCCAAGGGCGCAAAAGGTGCATTAACGGTCGCTACCCCACCGAGTTTTGCCAGTCAGTGGTTGATCCCGCGCATTAGTCGCTTCTCGGCCCTCAATCCTGATATTGATGTGAAGCTAAAAGCGGTCGATCACGATGAAGGTTTTTTACAGGCTGACACAGATGTAGCGGTGTATTATGGCAAAGGGCGTTGGTCAGGGCTACACGCCGAGCCTCTACACGCAGAGTTTCTGACGCCCCTATGCTCGCCGCTACTGCTTACCGGAAGTAAGCCACTGGAAGTACTCGAGGACTTAAAGTTTCATGTCTTACTGCACGATTCTTCGCGTGAGGGCTGGAGCAATTATTTGAAGCAATTTAAAGTGAAGGGCGTAAATGTCAATCAAGGGCCTATGTTCAGCCACTCCATGATGGTGTTACAAGCAGCTGCGCTAGGGCAAGGAATTGCGCTAGGTAATACGATTTTAGCGCGTCCAGAAATCGATGCTGGGCGCTTAGTTGTCCCGTTCGCTGAACGGATCCAGAGTAAAGAGAGTTTTTATTTGGTGTGTGAAGAAAGTCAGGCTGAGATGGGAAAAATTCAAGCGTTTCGAGATTGGATTTTAGCTGAGGTAGAAAGTGAACGCGATGCAAATCTTTAAATCCCCAAGCGATATTTCAGTGCGAGGCCAAGTTATTCTAGGTCACGGTGCCGGAGCAGGCATGCATTCTGAGTTCATGCAGCAGATGGCTAGTTTATTAGCCCAAAATGGCGTGACTACTTGGTTATTCAACTTTCCGTACATGCAGCGCAGCGTCGCTGAAGGCAAAAAACGACCACCAGATCGCATGCCAAAACTGCTGTCACATATCACCGAGGTGGTTACGGCAGTGAGTCAATCTGCTGACTTTGATACCGCTTTACCGTTAGCGCTTGGCGGCAAATCAATGGGCGGCAGAGCTGCGACAATGTGGTTAGCTGACCCTGATACTCCAGCACAACACAAAGCACAGGTAGCAGGCGTTGTGGTACTGGGCTACCCCTTCCACCCGCCGGGTAAACCTGATGCGCTGCGCGTTGAACACTTAGCGACAATGGACAAACCAGGACTGGTATTACAGGGTGAGCGTGACACTTTCGGCAACCGCGCCCGGGTAACGGCACTAGCATTACCCGAAAGCTTCGTGGTGAACTGGGTAATGGATGGCGATCACAGTCTCAAACCGCGCAAATCAGCAGCGGTTACCTACGAACAAAACTTACAGTACGCGGCAAAGGAAATTGCGACATGGCTCTAAACCGCAGTATAGGGTTACTCATCATCGCGGCAGCGGTGCTGGCATTTATTGCAGTAGCCATGGGCGCTTTTGCTGCGCATGGATTACAGACGGTATTGTCTGAAGAACAGCTAGCGACTATTCGCACCGGCGTTTTATACCAGTTTATTCACTGTCTTGCGGTGCTGTTGTGTTGCGTTTTGCTAGCGCAGTCGATGCTAAAAAACCAAAGACGCCTTATTTGCGTGTCTGCATGGTGTTTTGTATTAGGTGTAATACTGTTTTCTGGCAGCTTGTATGGTTTGGTATTGCTACAACTTTCAGCTCTTGGCCCGGTAACGCCAGTTGGTGGGGTGTTATTTCTTGTCGGCTGGGGGTGCTTGACAGTTGTTGGGAGCAAGCTCTTACGTCAGCAAATGGTATAACGAATAATGAGCAACACACACTTTATTCTGGCAACGTGCCGCAGTGGTTATGAGAGCGACCTAGCAGCTGAAATGGTTGCCAAGGCGACTGAACTGGGGGTCTATGGATACGTCCAAACGACCAAGGGTACTGGCAGTGTTCATTACCATTGCACGTCGGAGAATGATCTGAATAAACTATCGCGGCAACTGCGTATCGACGATGTTGTTTTTGCGCGCCAGATGTTTACCCACCTTGTTACCATCGATCCTCTCCCTGCTTCACAACGCGTAGAGGCAGTGTTAGCGGCACTATTGCCGCATGCAGATGCACTACCCAAGCCGTTGGGACAAGTCTTAGTTGAACACCCTGATACCGACTCCGGTCATGAAGTCGCAAAGTTTTGTCGTAAATTTGCGGTGCCTCTGCGCCAAGCGTTGCGCAAAGCTAAATTATTAAGTGCCAAAGAAACGTCCAGTCAGTCGCGCCTGCACATATTTATGCCTTCGTTTGAACAGCTCTTCATCGGTGTTTCAACCGCGGCGCAATCACACCCGCAAAACAACGGTATTCGACGTCTAAAATTTCCAAGTGCTGCGCCCAGTCGTTCAACGTTAAAGCTCGAAGAGGCAATTCTCGAATTGCTAACCGAATCGCAACGCCAACAATTGTTTAGAGAAGGCGCGCGTGCCGTGGATTTAGGGGCATGCCCCGGTGGTTGGACATATCAGCTAGTGAGTCGCGGGATGCACGTGGAAGCGGTTGATAATGGTGCGATGGCTGAGTCTTTGATGGCTACGGGGCAGGTGAGTTATTTTGCCGCTGATGGTTTCAAGTACAAACCCGAATACGGTCGTGCACAGCTGTTGGTCTGCGATATGATTGAACGTCCCGATCGCGTAGCGGCATTAATGCAGAAATGGTTGCAAGTGGGTTATACCGATGCCGCTATATTCAATCTAAAGCTGCCAATGAAAAAACGCTACGAGACAGTTGCTGAGCTCCTCAAGCAGTTAACGGTTGCATTGGCTAGTCAATACAGTATCGTGTGTAAGCAGCTGTACCACAACCGCGATGAAGTGACAGTCGCCATTATGCCAAAAGCTTAAATTACAGTAGTAAAGCGCAACGGCGAAACAGCGCCGTAAACCCCATCAAATAGCGATTTTTTGTTTTTTTTCATGATATGGACAAAAAAAGTATAAAAGTCGTGCAGAAATCCTATATAATCCACGCCGTTTTTTTACTTGAACCAACAATGAAGTAGGGCTATGTCAGACTTATCTAAATACAGAAATATAGGTATTTTCGCGCACGTTGACGCCGGAAAAACCACTACGACCGAACGTATTCTAAAACTTACCGGTAAAATCCATAAGACCGGTGAGGTACACGATGGTGAATCAACGACCGACTTCATGGAGCAGGAAGCTGAGCGTGGTATTACAATCCAGTCAGCAGCAACAACTTGTTTCTGGAAAGATCACCGCTTCAACATTATCGATACTCCTGGACACGTTGACTTCACAGTTGAAGTGTACCGTTCATTGAAAGTATTAGACGGCGGTGTAGGTGTATTCTGTGGTTCTGGTGGTGTTGAGCCGCAATCAGAAACCAACTGGCGCTATGCGAACGAATCAGAAGTTGCACGTGTTATCTTTGTTAACAAACTAGACCGCATGGGTGCAGATTTCTATCGCGTGGTAGACCAAGTGAAAAAGGTACTTGGTGCAAACCCACTTGTGATGACGCTGCCAATCGGTATCGAAGACGACTTCGTAGGCGTTGTTGACGTTCTAGAGCGTAAAGCATACGTATGGGACGACTCAGGTCTTCCAGAAAACTTTGAAGTACAAGACGTACCAGCTGACATGGTTGACAAAGTTGAAGAGTATCGCGAGCAGCTTATCGAAACTGCGGTTGAGCAAGACGACGACCTAATGATGGAATACATGGAAGGTGAAGAGCCTTCAATCGAAGACATCAAGCGTTGTATCCGTAAAGGTACTATCAACCTAGACTTCTTCCCAACTTACTGTGGTTCAGCATTTAAAAACAAAGGTGTTCAGAACGTTCTTGACGCTGTTGTTGATTACTTGCCAAGCCCAACTGAAGTTGAGCCTCAGCCATTGACTGACGAAGAAGGTAACGAGACTGGCGAAGTAGCTACTGTATCTGTTGATGAGCCACTACGTATGTTGGCGTTCAAAATCATGGATGACCGTTTCGGCGCTTTGACTTTCGTACGTATCTACTCAGGTAAGTTGAACAAGGGTGACACTATCCTTAACTCTGCCACTGGTAAAACTGAGCGTATCGGCCGTATGGTTGAAATGCACGCCGATGAGCGTACTGAATTGCAATCAGCACAAGCGGGTGACATCCTTGCGGTTGTTGGTATGAAGAACGTTCAAACAGGTCACACGTTATGTGATCCTAAGCACCCATGTACGCTCGAAGCGATGGTATTCCCAGAGCCAGTAATCTCGATTGCTGTTGCACCGAAAGACAAAGGTTCAACTGAGAAAATGGGTATCGCTATCGGTAAAATGGTTGCAGAAGATCCGTCATTCCAAGTTGAAACTGACGAAGATTCAGGTGAAACCATCCTTAAAGGGATGGGTGAACTTCACTTAGACATCAAAGTAGACATCTTGAAGCGTACTTACGGCGTTGAGTTAAACGTTGGTCAACCTCAGGTTGCTTACCGTGAAACAATTACGTTGCCAGTTGAAGACAGCTACACGCACAAGAAGCAGTCTGGTGGTTCTGGTCAGTTTGGTAAGATTGATTACCGCATCCGTCCGGGCGAGCCTGGCAGTGGTTTCAACTTCACCTCTACCGTTGTTGGCGGTAACGTACCTAAAGAGTTCTTCCCAGCGATCGAGAAGGGCTTCAAAGGCATGATGGAACAAGGTGTTCTTGCTGGCTTCCCAGTACTTGACGTAGAAGTTGAGCTTTACGACGGTGGTTTCCACGCAGTTGACTCATCAGCTGTTGCGTTCGAAATTGCGGCGAAAGGTGCATTCCGTCAGTCGATTCCAAAAGCGGGTCCACAACTGATTGAACCAATCATGAAAGTTGACGTGTTCACTCCAGAAGATCACGTTGGTGACGTAATTGGTGACTTGAACCGTCGTCGTGGCATGATCAAAGACCAAGAAGCGGGCACTACCGGTGTTCGTATCAAGGCTGACGTACCACTTTCAGAAATGTTCGGTTACATCGGTCACTTGCGTACTATGACTTCAGGCCGTGGTCAGTTCTCTATGGAGTTCAGCCACTACATGCCTTGTCCGCAAAATGTTGCTGACAAAGTCATCGAAGAAGTTAAAGCGCGTAACGAGAAGAAGTAATTCGTAAGCGTTAATTGATAGATAAAAACCGGTGATTATTCACCGGTTTTTTTTTAGCGTTTTACGCAGTAGGCGGCGCAGCTGTTGCAACTGCTTTATTCCTTCAAACTGTGCTGGACTTGGCTGATACTCACTTTTGATATAGGCCTCGGTGATTTGTGCAAACACTGCGGTGCTAGCGTTATCCGCACTGTCAGCGACGCGTTGTAGAAAGTCTTCTGGCCCAAGCGTGGCACGCTTGATAGCGAAACTAGCCTCAACTAATTCAACGCTCTTGCGATACTCATTGGCAAGTGGGTTCAATGATCGATTACGCATCATCGGTAATATGTACAAACCTAACAGTAATGCGATAAGGGCAACCAAAGATAAGCCAATAACGGATAACTTGGCGGTAGTTAACTCACCGAATATCTGCCTTAGTATGTCTTTTTGCTGTTGATTGTTAAAACCCAGAACCCATTTGCTCCATTGGTAGTCGAGATTGGCAAACCACAGCCGCAGTTGATTAAACGCAGCGATGTTTTTCAAGCGCGCCAATGACAGCGGTGAGTCCGCCAAGAAGCTACCTTCTTCGCGCATTGCTTGCTCTAGGCCAAAATCGATGCGATCGGGTGATACCCATGCTGTTGGATCAATTCGGACCCACCCCCGATCATCTAGCCAGGCTTCCACCCACGCATGGGCATCGTATTGATAAACACTGATCACCGCGTCACTCTGTATCTCTCCACCTTGATAGCCGGTCACTAACCGTGCTGGAATATTGGCTAGTCGCAGTGCGTATGCGAGTGCACTGGCATAGTGAACACAAAAACCGGCCTGCTGGTTAAAAAGAAACTCATCCACCGGATTTTTGGGCATGGGCTGTGGGCGCAATGTGTAGCTGAACTCTTGTTCGAGGAAATAACGTTGGATGGCGTCGATAAAGTCACTCGGCCCGTCTGTTTGCGCGACTAACCCCGCCACCCATTCAACAGTTTTAGGGTTGCCATTTGATGGTATTTGCAAGTTAACGCGGCTGTCGACCGTTTGCAGAGTCTGATCTAAAGACATGTTATAGTAAGACTCTACCGTATAGCTCATGGTTGATACGACGGGTCTTGAGGCATACACCTGATACTCGAATCCTAAGTTAACCCCAAACTCACTGTTCGCCGATGGACTGGCCACATCAAGAGCGAATAACCAAGTTTGATGACTGGGCTCTGCAATCACTTGATAGTCCCAAAACTCGCCCTCGTAAACAGGGGTGAAACTACGGCCTAATTGTCGGTATTGGCGTGTTATTTGGCGGCGTGTTGGGCTTCTTGTCCATGTTTTGCCATCAAACTGTTCCAATGTCATTGCGCGCCAATAACGTTGATTATTGCGCGGTAACTCGGTGGAAAAAATAGCCCGAAATGCGAGCTCGGAAGATTGGCTCAGTTCGGCAATATCACCTGGTGTGACTGTGTCTGAAAGTCCTGTTTTTGCCCCCTGTGCTGTCGGCATTTGCCACAACGGCGGCAGTTTAGGTAATACTAAAAATAATAAAACCGCTATGGGCATTGCTTGCAGAAGTTGAATACCCGTGTACTTTATTGCACCGCGTTTACTCATATGCGGTGCGTGGATGGTAATTAATGAACACAGCAATACCAGCGTAATTGATACGTATATTGAGGTATGCAGGAGGCCTTGCTCAAAGATAAAACCACAGCCGGTTAAAAACAGCAGTGAGGCAAACAATTGAGTCAGGTCTTTACGCCTTGTGATCCGCAGTAGTTTGAACGCACAAGCCATGACCAACAAGTTGACCATCGTCAACAGCAACCCCAAGCTTAGGCTGAACCAACCGAGTGTGATGGCAGCTAAAATGGCAAGTAAATTGACAGTGCGCAACGCAATCTGAGGCTGTTGATCACGGAAGTAAAATGACCCACGCACGATCACTACACAAACGGCTAATACGGTTATCCAGCTCAACACAGGCGTTAACATAGTAAATACGAGCGCAATGTACGCTAAAGCCATGATGAAAGGCGTAATACTTTGCTCTATATCAATAGCACTTTGCGGTTTGGTTGTGGCGACTATCAAAGGCGTACCTCCGATGTGTTATCGGGGTACGCAGCGAGTGCTGTGAGACATTTTATTCGATGCGCCTCGCCGGTGGCTGGTGCAAGCTTTTGGCCGCCAAGATCTAAACCAAAGCTAACATTTTGTTGCGAACATACATTGATTTGATGCGCCAGTTTAGCCAGTTCCTGCTCTAGATTAACCGCATCAACCATTGGCAGCTTTAAAAAGCCTGATACTGATGCGTAGGATTCAAAATTTTTGCTCAGCCACTGCTGCTGTTTCGCGACATGCTTCCAAGCGACGCGGTTTAAGTTATCGCCAACCACATACCGCCGCAGACCCTCGAAGTCCTCTGTGCCGGGTTGGGCAACCAGTGAACCTTCTTGTTCGTTCTCGTCGGGCAAAGCATACAATTTTAATTCGCACCGTTGTGGCGCAGGGAATACGACTAAGTGGGTGTTAAAATCCAAATGCGTCCAGCAGCGATATAACCCCAGTGGAAAAAAGCTTTCAATCGTCAAGCGCGGTAAACGATGAATGCCGCGCTCGGGCAGTTGTAGCTTTAAATCTACTGATTGCACGCAATCAGCATCAATCACTTGATATTCGTCATCGCCGAAGGTTGAAACGCGAATCTCGCCGCTGGCTGATTTTTGGTGTTCTGCAGCATTTAAGTGCAGTTTGGCGGTAACCTGAGAATTGGCATAACCGGGCGGAATTGCTTTAAGCATCAAGCACAGTCTAGCGAAGTTCCAGTAACTGGCATGTAAATTAATTAGCAGAATCGCTAGCATCACAAAGCACAAAATCAGCATTAAATTATTTTGGTAGTTAGTGCCTAGTACGAACAAACTGATACACAACAACAAGTAAAGCCAACCGAACCGGCTGGGGAGAATGAAAATACTGCGCAAGTCCAATTGTTGTTTATGCGCTGCGGGGATCCGGCGATTCAGCCAGTCGTCCATGCGCTTGCGCCATGCTCGCTGTAGGTTAGCTAACAGCATATGTGCAGACTTAAGCGGCGATAGGGTCGACGGCAGCGAGCAATGACTCACTTAGCTGAAATGACAGATCAGAGTCGCTCCCAGGACTACGCAACCGGTGTTCTGCTACGGCGGCAAACACATGCTGAACATCTTCAGGGATCACGTAGTCGCGATTTTCCATCCACGCCCACGCCTTGGATGCGCGCAATATCGCACGACTCGCACGTGGCGATAAAGGGTTGGCATACTCACCAGACTCTCGACTGAAACTAACCAGGCGCAAGATGTACTCGAGCACAGCGTCCGCTACGTGAATCGTTTCGATTTGACCTTGCCAATCACTCAGCTGTTGTGCAGTTATCATGCTCTTTAGCGGTTCATCATTGTCGTTCTGCAGCATTTGTTTTTCGGCCTGCCAATCTGGGTAGCCCAGCGTTATGCGCATTAAAAAGCGATCTAACTGTGATTCTGGAAGAGGATAGGTGCCCGCTTGATGCAATGGGTTTTGCGTGGCAATCACAAAGAATGGTTCAGGTAACTCATGGGTTTGACCATCCAAACTCACTTGCTGCTCTTCCATGGCCTCAAGCAATGCGCTTTGGGTTTTAGGGCTGGCGCGATTGATCTCATCGGCTAATACCACCTGACTAAAAATAGGGCCTGGGTGAAAAGTAAACTGCTGTTTTTGTACATCAAAGATATTAGCGCCAAGCATATCTGCTGGCAGCAAATCTGATGTGAATTGGATCCGAGCGTAATCCAGACCAAAAAGCGTCGCTAGCGCATGGGATAACGTCGTTTTGCCCATGCCGGGCAAGTCTTCGATTAACAGGTGACCGTGGCTGAGTAAACAGCATACCGCTAATCGGTTTTGCGCCGACTTACCGATAATTGTTTGGTCTAACTCTGCAATTACTGGAGCAATAGCATTATTCATAGGTCGTCACTTTTATGTAGCCTCTATAAACTGTAGTCGAGATTTCTTTTCGACACACCTCTAGGAATAATACGCGCGTATGAAGAAGTGGTTTTTATTGTTGCGAAAAACCCGATAAAAGGACTGTTAACACAGTGATTTTTTAACGCGAATACGCTTATAATGCTCCCAATTTAATCGCAAGGTATGGTATGAAAACAATAACAATTGACGATGAGCTATATGCCTACATCGCTGCCCAAACTAAATTTATCGGTGAAGACGCATCGGATATTTTGCGTCGTCTTCTGTTACCTGAAACAGAGCAGGCTGAAGTTACTCCTGAAGAGCCGGAATCAGCTGCTACCAATGACGTCGAAGTACCGGCTCAACCTGAGGTTGAATCAGCCTTAGTTGCTCCACAAGCCGGTCAGGCTGAGGCTGGCCAATATGCACCGAGCCGCGATAAGTTACTCGCATGTGCAACGGTCGTTGAGCGCTTCTTATTAGTGCTGTCTGACCTCGCTGAGCATCATTCCCAGCAGTTTGAGCAAGTATTGGCGATCAAAGGCAAAGGCCGTGATTATTTCGCGACTAGCAAAGAACATCTGTTGGCAACGGGAAGTAGCACGAATCCCAAAGCAATTCCTCAAACTGACTATTGGGTTGTAACGAACAACAATACCAGTAAAAAAGCGTCTATTTTGCGTCAGGTAGCGGCAACACTTGGATACGCAGATAACGAGCAAACAGCGATTGCACAGTCGCTAACGCTTAAGTAACGTCAATATAAACAAGGAAACTTTATGGCCCTTCATCCGCAAGCAGGACAACCAGCAGATCCCAGTCAGCTAATTAACGTTGCTAAACTTGTGAGTGACTATTACGCAATTCAACCGGATATCAATGAACCCACGCAGACCGTTGCATTTGGAACGTCTGGGCATCGTGGTAGCGCGCTCAGTGCTTCATTCAATGAAGTGCACATAGCAGCGATAGCACAAGCATTGGCTGAGTATCGAATGGGTCAAGGCATAGACGGGCCATTATTCCTTGGTAAAGATACGCATGCCCTGAGTGAGCCTGCACATACCACTGCAATTGAAGTATTAACGGCTAACGGTGTGAATGTGGTGATTCAAGAAAATGGTGGCTTTACACCAACACCTGCGATTTCACACGCGATATTGAATTACAATCGCGGCAAAACTGCACACTTGAGTGATGGTGTGGTCATTACACCTTCACACAACCCACCAGAGGACGGAGGGTTTAAATACAATCCACCACACGGTGGTCCGGCAAATACTAATGTAACAGCGATCATACAACAACGTGCAAACCAGATTATTGCGGCTGGCAGCACCGCGGTAAAACGCCAATCATTACAAGCGGCAATGCACTCTGACTATGTGCAACAAACAGACTTTGCAACGCAGTATATCAGTGAGTTAGACCAAGTGATTGATATGGCTGCTATCGCTGCAGCAAAAATCAAGATGGGCGCAGACCCTCTCGGTGGCGCTGGTGTGTACTACTGGGGAAGAATAGCCGAACAATACGGTTTAGATATTACCGTAGTAAACAGCGAGGTCGATCAACGCTTTGCATTTATGCGCCGTGACAAAGATGGCAAGCTGCGCATGGATTGTTCTTCGCCCTTTGCAATGGCTGGCCTGGTAGATATGAAGGATAAGTTCCAAATTGCCTTTGGCAACGATACCGACTTTGATCGCCACGGTATTGTGACGCCAAGTGCAGGGTTGATGAACCCAAATCATTATCTTGCAACCGCGATTGACTATCTTTATACCCATCGCGAGCATTGGTCTAAAACGCTGAAGATCGGTAAAACACTGGTGTCGTCGAGCATGATAGACCGCGTTGCAAAGAACTTACAGCGCGAATTAGCTGAAATGCCAGTAGGCTTTAAATGGTTTGTTGATGGTTTAATGCAACAGAGTATTGGTTTTGCGGGGGAGGAGAGTGCTGGTGGTATTTTCTTGCGCCGCGATGCGACGCCATGGGCCACTGACAAAGACGGCTTTATCATGTGCTTATTGGCTGCAGAAATGACTGCCATCACTGGCGTCGAGCCAGGTGAGCGTTATCAACAGCTGACACAGCAATTTGGCACGCCTCATTACACGCGGGTAGATGTTGCCGCCTCACTTGAACAAAAACAGCAGTTATCTAGCATGCAAGCGAGTGTTGTTACTGATACAGAGCTAGCGGGTGAGGAAATTCTATCGATACAAACGCACGCGCCAGGCAATAATGCCGCGATTGGAGGCGTTAAGGTATCGACTGAAAACGGTTGGTTTGCTGCGCGACCTTCAGGCACTGAAAACGTGTATAAAATCTATGCGGAAAGCTTTATTGATGAAAGTCACTTACAGAAACTGCTCAGTGAGGCGCAGGAACTCGTCGATTCTGTGATTAAGTAAGGCATTATTGCAAACGTATTCACTGCTAAAATGTTAAGAATGTGTAAAAAAAGCACAAAAAACACTCAAAAAGGTGCTGGTTTAACATATTTTTAACAAAAAAATCAGTTTTTCGCTGCTATATTCTCGTTATGTTTACTGAAAAGTTGTAATTTTATTACGGCGCACTTTGGTGCAGACACAACGAGAGCTACTCATGACAGCAAAAACGAAAAAATCCAAAGCGTCTCAGGCAGCGAGCACAGCTGCCGCGCCTGAGACTCCAAAGTTAGACAAAGGTGAGCTTAAAGCCGCTATTGTCAGACATCTTCACTGTACGCTCGGTACGGATGAGAACAAAGCCAACAACCACGCTTGGTGGAAAGCAACGTGTGCCGCCATCCAAGAGTTGGTGCTAGAAGGATTGCGCAAGACGCAAAAATCACATTACTTCAACGACACGCGCGCGGTGCATTATTTTTCTGCTGAATTCTTAATGGGGCGCCTATTGTCAAACAATATGCACAACCTCAATCTATTTGAGACGGCAAACGATGCGCTTACTGAGCTAGGCATAAGTCTAACCGATGTACTCGAAGAAGAGCCCGATATGGCACTTGGCAACGGTGGTCTAGGCCGCTTGGCAGCCTGCTTTATCGATTCGTTAGCTACCATGGAGATGCCGGCAATCGGCTATGGTATTCATTACGAACACGGCTTATTCCGCCAGGAAATTAAGAACGGCGCACAAATTGAGCGACCGGATAGTTGGCGTGATTACGGCAACCCTTGGGAAATTTGCCGCCCAGAGTCGATTCAAGAAGTCTCTTTGTATGGTTACGTAGAGACCAAGTATGGCGATAATGGTCGAATTCAAAAAGAATGGCACCCTGGAAGCATTGTAAAAGGTGTGCCGTGGGATATCCCAGTCGTTGGGTACGGTGGCAAAACGGTTAACGTATTGCGTTTATGGCAAAGCCAATCATCGGGGTACTTTAACTGGGACGTTTTTAACGCAGGCGGTTATGTGGATGCACAAGTAGAGAATGTGCAGGCCGAAACCATCTCCAAAGTCCTTTATCCAAACGATGAGACTGAAGCGGGTAAAGAGTTGCGCTTGATCCAGCAATACTTTTTCTGTGCCTGTTCACTTAAAGACATCATTCGTCGTTACAAGCGTGCACACGGTGATGACTGGAGCCGCTTCACTGACCAGGTGGTGATCCAATTAAACGATACTCACCCAGCTATCGCTATTCCTGAACTTATGCGTATCTTGGTTGACCGCGCAGAATTGGATTGGGATAAAGCGTGGCAAATCTGTACCAAAACATTTGCCTATACCAACCATACGTTGCTCCCAGAAGCCCTTGAAAAATGGCCTGCGCGCATGTTGGAAAAGATATTGCCCCGCCACCTAGAAATTATTTATGAGATCAACCATCGATTTATGGCAGAGGTTGAGAAGAAGTGGCCAGGAGATAACGCGATTAAGTCCAAGTTATCTATCATTGAAGAAAGCAGTGAAAAGATGGTTCGTATGGGCAACCTATCGGTAATCGGTTCTTTCCGCGTCAACGGCGTAGCAGAAATTCACAGTATGCTAGTTAAAAAGAACCTGTTCCCTGAGTTTGACCAGTTGTGGCCTGAGAAACTGACTAACGTGACTAACGGTATCACTCCGCGTCGTTGGTTAAAGGCGTGTAACCCTGCATTGTCGGCTCTCATCGATAAGAAAATTGGTGACCAATGGCCCCTAAATCTTAGTCAGCTGACCGAGCTAGCGGTTTATGCAGATAATAAAACCTTCCAGAAACAGTTTATGAAGGTGAAGCAGGACAACAAGGTAGCGCTGGCGCAAACTATCAAAGAATTGACGGGTTTAACGGTTAATACCGATGCGATTTTTGATATCCAAATCAAGCGTTTGCACGAGTATAAGCGACAGCATTTGAACCTATTGCACATTCTTGCACTGTATCGTCGTTTGTTGGAAAACCCCAGTTACGACATGCATCCAAGAGTGTTTATCTTCGGTGCAAAAGCTGCTCCGGGCTACACGTTGGCAAAGGATATTATTTTTGCGATTAATAAAGTTGCAGAGAAAATCAATAACGATCCACGGGTCAATACTAAGCTGCAAGTTGTATTCTTACCGAACTATCGCGTGTCACTCGCTGAGAAAATGATCCCGGCAGCTGATGTATCTGAACAGATTTCAACGGCAGGTAAAGAAGCATCCGGCACCGGAAATATGAAACTTGCGCTTAACGGTGCGGTGACCGTGGGTACGCTAGATGGCGCTAATATTGAAATTGCTGAAGAAGTGGGTGATGACAATATCTTTATCTTTGGATTGACCGTTGATGAAGTCGCTGAGTTGAAGCGTAAGGGCTATAGCCCAGACGATTATTATTATAAGAATGCGGAAATCAAAGCGATTCTTGATTGGCTAGAAACCGACTACTTCACACCGGGCAAACCTGGTGCGTTAGCATCGGTCAAACACAGTTTGTTGTCGGGGGGTGACCCTTATTTGTGTCTAGCTGACTTTGACTCTTATTCAGCGGCACAAGAACAGGTTGATGCTGCATATCGCGATAAAACGCGATGGGCAAAAATGGCCATAATGAACACAGCAATGATGGGTAAGTTCACCTCTGATCGCTCAATTAAAGACTATGTTGACCGGGTATGGAATTTAACCGCCTGTATCGTTGAAAACTAATAAGAACAATGAAGTAATTAAAGAACGCGAACTCTGTTCGCGTTTTTTTATGGGCACGATATTAATCACTGGCTAATGCAAAAGTTTATCGTTAAACTCGACCTATCTTGTGTGAGTTATCCGTTGTACTCATGATTCGTATTCACCAAAAATTGACTGCGATCCCTAATCGCTTTGCCTTTATTCACTGCGTAGAGAGATGTGCACAGGAAAGCAACTCGGTGTCGATGATGTTAATCGATGTTGTTCGATTTTCTGACGTGACCACCAGTTTTGGAACACACATAGGCGATGAGTTCCTTCTGTCCATCGCCAATCGCATTAGCTTATTATTCAAAGATGCCGCGCAGTTTGGCCGCATAAGCGGTGATGTTTTCGCATTGTTGTTTGATAAAAAGTATACGCCTTTAGAGCTGATGACCAAGTTTGAATACTTAGTCGAACATTTCAAAACGCCAATCCAGTACGACGACCATTCGTTTATTGCCGATTTTAATGTTGGCGCTGCGGTCGCAGATATGTCCAGCTTCAGTATCACTGACTTTGTTGCGCGCGCTGAGGCAGCCCTTAAGCAAGCCAAACAAAACAAATATGAAAATTTTGCATTTCTCAGTGAGCGCAATAAAAATTCAAATGCGCGCAGTCTAACCCTTAAAGCTGATTTACAACGCGCTTTGCGCAATGGTGAGTTAGAGCTTTATTTTCAGCCTAAAGTAAAACTCAGTAATCTAGAAATAATTGGTGCTGAATGCTTACTGCGATGGAATCACCCCCTCGATGGCGTACTTTTTCCTGGTTCTCTGATTGAAGCCGCTGAGTCTTACAATATGATGAATGAGCTAGGCTATTGGACCATCGAGAATGCATTCCAGCAAATGCGCGAACTTGACGCTGTAGGGTTAAATATCACCTTATCGGTGAACATTTCGCCTACGCAACTCTACGATTCGCAATTAGTCCCAACACTTAGACGTTTTTCGCGTGTCTATAACTTGCCGCTAGAGCGCTTTGAACTTGAGTTAACTGAAGACGTGGCACTGTCCAACAGCTTGATGGTTAAACGCCAGTTAGATGAGCTCAGAGCGCTTGGATTATCGATTTGTATTGATGATTTTGGCAAAGGTTACTCAAACTTGAGTTATATTCGCGACTTGGCGATTAACACCCTTAAAATCGATAAAACGTTTATTCTCGATATCGACAAAGATGCGGTTAACCGAGCGATTATCCAAGCCGTCAAGTTGATTGGTAACGCCAAAGAGTGCGATGTGGTTGCTGAAGGCATTGAAACCGTTAAACACTTGCACGTCCTGCGTGAGGTTGGGATTGAGCACGGCCAAGGTTTCTTATTTACGCGCGCATTGCCTTTAAGTGAATTTATCGAGTTCGCTCAACACGATATCAGTATTGGGACTTCCTTCCTACAACGCCAAAGCCTATCTTCTTAGACCAGTGTAACAAACGTGAAATAATCGGTTAAATTCGGTTACCATAGTGTTATGTAGTTAATTACTAAGACATTATGGAACTGCAAAACATTATTACCAGCCAAGGCTTCTTAGCACTTTCTCGGCAACAGCCTGAAATGTTCGACCATTCAACATCATTTACACTGGCCAACAACACACGGGTGACAGTGCATGCGCCAGGAATAATCGAATTTGTCCCATCGCATTCAGCGACAAAAGCGATCGTTTTGTCATGTGGCGTGCACGGCAACGAAACGGCTCCGATAGAAATCCTTGATGATTTAGTGCAAGGGTTACTCAACGGCAATTTGCAATGCCAGCAGAGTGTATTGGTACTGTTTGGTAATTTACCAGCGATGGATATTGGTGAACGCTTTGTCGAAGAAAATATGAACCGATTATTCTCTGGTGCGCACAGTCAAGCTCCGGGGTTAGTCAATGATGAGCGTCGACGTGCGTTGCAACTAGAACAGCACATCGAGCATTTTTACGCCGCGCAAAGCTCAGTAGAAACACGAATTCACTATGATTTACACACTGCGATTCGCGCCTCTAAGAATGAAAAATTTGCCGTGTATCCACTGTTACACGGACGCAATCACAGCCGCTCACAGCTGGCCTTTATGGCGGCCTGTGGGGTGAAAACGATTTTGTTGTCCGAGAGTCCAACCACTACGTTCAGCTATTTTAGCTCAACAGCATTTAATGCCCATGCATTTACGGTGGAGCTCGGTAAAGTCAGGCCGTTTGGTCAAAACGATATGACACGTTTTGCCGAGGCTAAGGCAGCATTATTGGCTCTGGTTTGCGACAGGGATTATCAGCCGCCGAGTATTTCCCTAGATGATTTGTTGATCTATCGCGTTAATCAGGTCATTAATAAGCAACATGCGGATTTTCAATTACACTTTAGCGATGATACAGCGAACTTTACGGATTATAAGGCAGGCCAAGTGTTAGCATCAGAGACACAACGGCAATATGTTGCCCAGCAAGACGGCGAAGCCATTGTTTTTCCCAATGCTAGCGTCGCTATCGGTCAGCGCGCACTATTAACGGTAGTTCCGACAACAATAGAGTCACTAGATGACTGAATCATTTGAACTAGACAGTCGCTTAAAAAGCGATACCTATCTGCTTGCGGAATTAAGCTTATCGACAGCGCTACTCAGTAAAGATGCAAACTATCCTTGGCTTATTCTTGTGCCGAGAATCGCAGGGGTTAAAGAATTGATTGATTTGAGCATAGCTCAACAGCAGCAGCTATTGCTGGAAAGCAACACGGTCAGCCAATTTATCTGTGATTTCTTTAACGCTGAAAAGTTAAACGTTGCGGCATTAGGCAATGTCGTTGCGCAATTGCATGTGCATCACATTGGCCGTTTTGCCTCTGATGCAGCATGGCCTGGGCCTGTTTGGAATGCCGTACCGGCAATTAGCTATACTACTGCGCGGGTGCAGGAAATCACCACTGCATTTGAAGCCTACATCACCACAAGGAGCGATTTATGATTATCACTACAACTAACCAACTCGAGGGTAAGTCCATCGATAACTATTACGGTATTGTCATCGGTGAGGCGGTTATGGGAGCGAATCTGTTTAAAGATTTGTTTGCGTCTATTCGCGATATTGTTGGTGGTCGCTCAGGTTCATATGAAGATGAATTGACCCGCGCGCGCAAAATTGCGTTCGCCGAACTCGAGCAAGAAGCGAGAGCTATGGGGGCGAACGCGGTAATCGGTATTGATATTGATTACCAAGTAATTGGTGATAAAGGCAGCATGCTGATGGTAAGTATTGCGGGTACCGCAGTGCGCTATTCGGACGTCTAATAAACCGTTTGAAACCAATCTGCATATAACTAGGTCAATGTTGTATCTAACGCAAGCAATGCAAGGGGAATTGCATGACAAACTCTTATCAGCCGCCCAAGGTATGGACTTGGGACGCTGAAAGCGGTGGCAAGTTTGCCAATATCAATCGTCCAATATCTGGCGCTACTCACGACAAAGTATTACCACAGGGCAAGCACCCATTGCAGTTGTACTCATTGGCAACTCCCAATGGTGTAAAGGTAACAATTCTGCTTGAGGAGTTGTTAGCATTAGGGATCACTGACGCCGAATATGATGCTTTTATGATTAATATTATGGAAGGCGAACAATTCGGTTCGGGATTCGTCGAAGTTAACCCCAATTCGAAAATTCCGGCGATGTATGACACATCGACGAATCCGCCGACTCGGTTGTTCGAGTCTGGCTCTATTTTGTTGTATTTAGCCGAGAAGCACCAAGCGTTTATACCTGCTGAGCCGAGCGCGCGCGCTGAATGTGTGAATTGGCTGTTTTGGCAGATGGGTAGCGCCCCAATGTTAGGCGGTGGTTTTGGACACTTCTATGCGTACGCACCTGAAAAATGGCAGTACCCGATTGATCGCTATGCAATGGAAGTCAAACGACAGTTAGATGTTTTGGAAAAACAATTGGCAGGCAAGACCTATATTCTGGGGGATGAGTACACTATCGCTGATATTGCTATTTGGCCATGGTATGGTGCGCTGGCGTTGGGATATTTATACGAAGCAGGCGAGTTTCTCGATGTTGAAAGTTATACCAACGTTCAACGCTGGGCCAAAGACATTGCCGAGCGGCCGGCGGTTAAGCGTGGTAAAAAGGTGAATCGCAGCTGGGGCGACCCTAAAGGCCAGTTACACGAACGTCACGATGCCAGTGACTTCGAACATAAGACCCAAGATAAAATCGCACCGCAAGAAGGTGAATAAGCATTAGAGAAGGGCTCAGCGGGGAGCATCAGAATCGTCTTTTGCTGTTGTTGAGCCTTTTTTCATGGGCAGTTTGGCGCTGTATTTAAGCAGCATTATGTTACTGACAATCAAGCCCAGTACCAAAACAATAATGCCCACAATTAACCACGTACTCATGCGTCTGTCGCTCCTTGATTGCGAACATAACGCCGGTAGAGTTCATCGAAGTGCTCAGCGATAAGTGAGCTTGCTGGAAGATTGGCGTCGAGAATTGTTCGTTTTAGCGCGTTTGGATCGAATTGTTGCTCAATCTGGGTTGCTATTGGTGCATAACTTAGGTGCCAAGGCTCAGCGCCAATACCTCCTACGTACTTAGCGTATGGGCGCACAAAGCCAAAGTTCGCGGCATTTTCTGCCAACCAATGTGATAACTCAGAACAGGGGCCTGGCGGCTCATATTCACTGCTGATCAACTGAAATTCGATACCGCTGGCTTCAACGCGTGCTTTGTCGTACACATCGATATCGGTGCCCCAGTGGTGTCGAGAGCCACCGGGGAGCGCAGACCATAGTAACATGGCATGTAAGCGTTGTGTGTCATTCAATGTCGCGCTGTCAATTAAGGTATTATCAAGTGCATACAATGGCAATTCACCTTGCCATTTGCGTCGCCAAATTGCGCATTGTTGAGCAAAACTGCGAAAACTACTGACCATTTGTAAATCGATGCCAGCAGCTTGCGCTGCTTGTCGCATGCGCAAAAAGTTGTCGCGCACCTCAGCCTGAAGACGGTGCTTGCCTTCTACTTCTACGAGATGAGATTCATCTTGACCTAACCAATGCTGCATTGTCACCGTTATAACAACTCCTCCAGGATACCTGTGTACATGTCGGTTAAGACCTCAAGGTCAGCAATTTTCACATGCTCATCTACTTTGTGAATACTGGCATTGACTGGGCCTAATTCAACGACTTGAGCGCCAGTAGGAGCAATAAAGCGTCCATCTGAGGTTCCGCCAGCGGTGGAAAATTCTGGATTGTTGCCCGTTATCTGTTTGATCACATGAGCGGTAGCTGCGCGCAGCTCACCAGGTTGGGTTAAAAACGGTGAACCATTGTGGGTCCAGTTTATATCGTAGTTAAGATTGTGCTTGGTAAGCACCTGATTGACCTTGGCAATTAAACCTTCTGAATGACTTTCGGTTGAATAGCGAAAATTAAACATGATGTGACATTCGCCTGGTATGACATTACCTGCGCCAGTCCCGGAGTTAATGTTGGAAACCTGAAAGCTTGTTGGGGGAAAATCAGGATTGCCTTTGTCCCATTCGATAGCACTGAGCTCAGCAAGTGCTGGTGCAACTTGATGAACGGGGTTCTCAGCTAGATGAGGGTAGGCAACGTGACCTTGTACACCGTGGATCACCAAATCACCGGTTAATGAGCCGCGACGACCGTGTTTTACCACATCTCCGACACTGCGGGTGCTCGAGGGCTCACCGACAATACACCAATCAATTTTTTCGTTACGAGCTTCCAGCGTATCAATAACCCGCGTAGTGCCATTGATAAAAGGACCCTCTTCATCGCTGGTAATCAGCAGCGCAATCGAGCCTCTGTGATCGGGATTGGCAGCAACAAAACGTTCGATAGCGACAATCATCGCTGCGAGACTTCCTTTCATATCCGCCGCACCGCGACCGTACAACAAACCATTGTCTTCGGTGGGCACAAACGGCGGGAAACGCCATTTATTTGCTGGGCCTGAGGGGACTACATCAGTATGACCGGCGAAGCAAAATACCGGTGCTTCAGAACCGCGTCGGGCCCATAAGTTGGTTGTGTCTTCAAACACCATCGTTTCTAGCTTGAAGCCTAATTTTGCCAGACGATCGCCAAGTAATACTTGGCAACCAGCGTCCTCAGGTGTTACCGATTGGCGTTCAATTAACGCTTTGGTTAACGCTAACACTTCACTCATTGCGCAAATAATTCCGCGTATTGGTCTGCTTTAAAACCCACCAACGCTACAGAATCTGATAAAACCACAGGGCGTTTTATCAACGTGGGTTGCTCAGCCATCAACTGGATAGCCAAAGCCTCGTCAATAGTATTCTTGGTCGCATCATCAAGCTGCCTGTAGGTCGTGCCGCGCTTATTTAATAGCGTGTCCCACGGGATCCGCTTAGCAGTGCTGCTAACCCAGTCTTGCTCAATTCCATCCACCCTAAAATCGTGAAAAACATACTCAATGTTTTGTTGTTCAAACCACTTGCGAGCTTTTTTCACGGTGTCGCAATTTTTAATACCGTAAAGCGTAATTGTCATAGTTTCTGTACATTCGTATGAGTTAAAAAAATAATGTCATAAGGTCGTCGCTATTGGCAACGACTGCTATCGAAGTCTGCGGGCCACCGGGCGTAGTGATTGCGCGTAATTTACCGCCATTCAACACGGTTACATACAATTCCACCTGAGGTAGGTGATTGCGCAGAAAAGCCAGATCAAAATCCATTATGCATTGCTGGGGCGCAACTCTATCGCCAACGCTTACATGTCGTCTAAATCGTTCTCCCATAAGCTGATGAACACTACTGGCAAATCCCAAGCGCAGAATTAAGCCACTTCGGGCTTTTAGAACGGTGGTTTCACCCGTAGCTGTAGACTGAATAACCGACGCCTCAAAAGGCGCAAATAATTGTGAACCTGATACGTCTACACACACACCATCACCACAGGCTCGCATAGCCATCAATGCTTCATTACTGGTAGCTAAGGACTTGACTTTACCACTGATCGGCGCGGATATAGAGATGCTATGAGCAAAGCTGTCTGGGGCTTTGTCGACGTGTTTCGAAACGGTAATAGTCACTAGCGAATAACCGTGTAACCCTCAGCCTCTAAAGCCGCTAATGCAGTATCAAGCGATTTATTTTTCACTAAGAAGTAATCGGTTTCGAACGTGGATAGTACGAAAATACTGACATTAGCTTTGGCGAGCACATTACAAATACTGGCCATGATCCCAATCATAGACAAACTCAAGGGCCCTAAAACTTCCAAAGCTCGCCAATTTCCGTCGCTGTCTTCAGACTCAATTGCGACCGTTTCGGGCACCACGATAGAGAGCTCCTCAGCCGTTTTTCCTATGAAGTACAAAGATTGCCTAAATACAACGTCAGGGACGTCAGCGTCGGCTGGCAACGAATGAATAATCATTGTATCGGCAACTACTGCTAACGTCTGCTTTGGCATAGGCTTAACCACTTGTTACTCCATAAACTTTGAGATTAGCATAAAAAACAGTCGGATGACGCCACAAGATTGCGATTAAAATAGTCTAGATACTATCAATTGGTAATATCTTCGTTGCGCCTACGTTATTGATTGTTTTGTCAAAACTCTCTGCAAGGCGCTCTGTCTCTGTCAATACCGTGCGCCAATAGGCAATGCGCTGCTCACTATCCATTTTAGTAAAGTCTTCACGGTCCGGAATTTTTCCATAGGGCAAGGAAGCAACGAATTCTGCAGAAGGCACTAGCATCACTGTATTCGTATAATTTTTCTCGCGGACTTTACGTGGCAGTGATTTATCAAACCATCCAGCGCGCGGCGAAGCATTGAAATGAGGGTATAAAATCAATCCCCCTTGGGTATCAATATCCAGATCAAAATGGTAATCAATGATCCCGCCGTCGCGGTACATCCCCTTCGGGGCATCTGGAATATCGGCAATGCCTTTCATTACCATAGGAATCGAACCTGATGCCAACAATGCAGGCTTTAAATTGTTGGTGGTGAAAGCAACGCTTTGTGTCGCAAAACCCATGTCGTCTTTAAACGCAAGTGCACTAGAGGGTGATTGAAATACAAAGCGTTGGTATTGGTCTTTGAGCAATCGGCGGCTGACGCGGTTGACAAGATAGCTGCGCATCAAACCAGCCATTTGTACAATAGAGGTTTCAGAAGCGGCTAAACCCAGGGTGCGCGCAACAATAAAGTGAGCCTTAAACACGGGGTTATGAATAATTGCCTCAATTTGATTTTCAGGTACCACTATGTCCAATAAGGCTTTAGCGGAATCGGTGATCTCTTGCGGTGTGGGCTTATCGGAGTATGTCGTGGTTGAGTAGTGCTTTGCTAAGCGCTTTATTGCTGCCACCGGGTCAGATTGTGCAAAGCACGCAGCGCGAAACGCCCCTGCAGATGAACCAATCATGTGCAGGGGCTGTTGACGGTCAGCGAAAAACTCACCAAACATGTACTTGTCTAAACCAAATAGGCTAAACCACTTGGGGCCGCCAGACGCGCCCAAAAACACGGTGAAATCGTCGGCTTTAATCGCGCCGTCGCTGATCCGTTCACGGGCATTAGGGCCTGCATATATTGTTAACATAAAGTCTTTAGCGCGTTGTTTTTTTACAGTCTTTTTATCACAATCGGCAGCGACTGGCGAGCGGCGCTGTGCGCAGGGCTTGCAGCTTTAGGTCGTTCGGGTATGATGGCGATAAAGATAACAAGAGTGCATGTCGTGGAAAGGCACCAAATCCTCATTGTTGAAGACGATCCAGTTAATATCAACGTCCTCGTTGGCACGTTGCGTGACGACTACACCGTGTTTATCGCCAAAACCAAAGAAAAAGCGCTCAAATTACTCATCGAGAAAAAAATTGATATTGTGCTACTCGATTTGAACTTGCCTGATGGTAATGGTCTAGATATCTGCAAGATGGTTCGCGATGACCGTGAAACCTATTCAAATCCTGCCATTATCGTTATGACCGGAAGCCGCGATTCTGATGACGAGTTACGCTCGTTAGAGTATGGGGCTAATGACTTTATTTCTAAGCCGCTGCACAATCAAATTCTCAAGGCGAGAATTGAAATTCAAGTTGACCTGCTGCGTAAAACCGCATTGCTAAACAAACTGGCGCGTATTGATGGGCTTACTGAAGTGGCGAATCGTCGTGCGTTTGATGAGTCGCTCGTGCGCGAGTGGCATCGCTGCAAACGGGCAGGGCAGCCATTGTCGTTATTGCTTATCGATGTTGATGAGTTTAAAAAATACAACGATGCCTATGGGCACACCAGTGGCGACATGTGTTTGCGTCAAGTTGCAAAATTACTGATAGAAGTCTTTAAACGCGCATCTGACCTAGTCGCTCGCTTTGGCGGTGAAGAGTTTGCCGTTATTATGCCTAATACCGATCAAAAAGATGCTATTGCACTGGCTAATATTGCCTTGGGTAAAATGGTCGAAAAGAATATTCCCCATCAAACGTCTTCCGTCCACGACGTAGTGACGTTTAGTGGTGGTCTGATCACCACATTCCCCGTTGATATTGATTTGACGGCGGAAGAAATTATCCATCAAGCCGATGTGCAGTTGTATAATGCGAAAAAAGAAGGGCGTGCCAGAATAATGCCAGCGTTTACTCAGCAGGTGGCGTCAGTTTTCTGATTATTGGCTAAAAAATCATTCAGTGGTTCGGGGTGATGCAACGCAAAGCCCTGTAGGTAATCAATATTGAGCTGCTTTAATAAGCTAACCGCTGCTTTGCTTTCAACGCACTCTGCGACTACTTTAATTCCTTTGGCAGATGCGATTCCTGCGATGGATTCTATCATGCGGCGATTGACCAAATCAGTTTCTACATCGCGCACAAACATTCCATCAATTTTTACTGTGTCGATAGCGAGCACTTTTAAGTACTCGTAGCTCGATGTACCCGTACCGAAATCATCCAATGCAAATTGACAGCCAAACCCACTGAGTTCATTGATAAATTGCGTGGTGGTTTCTAAGTTACTGATCGCTGATGATTCGGTGATTTCTAAACACAGCAGGCTAGGGTCGACCTGACACTGCGATAGCGTTTCTTTAATAAAACTAGCGGCGTCTTCTTTATTGATAAATGCGCCGCTGACGTTGACCGATAATTGAATACCCGAACCGGTAGCACTTAGGGCCACCACAGACTTTTCAATCATATAGCGATCGATCGCATCAATAATATTGAATTTTTCCGCGACAGGAATGAAATAACTCGGCGGCTGCAAGCGGCCTGCAGTATCAATTAAACGAGCTAACACTTCAGCTTTAACTAAGGTTTCTCCATCGTTTAAATAAATACCTTGCACGTGCAATTGCAGACGGCCTTCTTCAATCGCTTGACGAATAATCGGCACGAGACGCATTTGTTGCTGGGTTTTATCCACATGGGTACGTGTCACGTTGTACACGGAAATCTCGCCACCGCCCTTTAATTTACTTTGATAACAGGTCCGTTCTGCGACACTTATCAAGTGCGATACCGAATCAATGCTTTGGTCAATTTCGACCAAGCCCATACTGACATTGTGTTTGAATCGCTCATCCATCCAAGTAAATTCAAAGTTCTCAAGCGCTGATTTAATCGCTCGGACTTTAGAGATCGCAAAGCCCATATCAGGCTGATGAAAGTAAACGGCAAATTCATCGCCGCCAATGCGTGCTGCGATATCATCTGTGTCGAGTTGGCCGCGTAATACTTCAGCCATCTGGCGCAACAGTTCATCACCCGCTAAATAACCGCAAGTATCGTTAACGATCTTAAATTGGTCTAAATCAATCAGGCATACAAACCGGGCATCTGTAATCTCCTCGGTATTGGCCATCGATTCAGTTAGTTTTTCCTCCAAGGCAAAACGATTGTACATACGGGTGACAAAATCGTGATGCGACAGGAATGACAGTTTATCTTGTAAACTGCGCCGCTCATTAATTTCACGGCGTAAACTCGCATTGGTATTCACCAATTCTCGCGTGCGCTCTTCAACTTTCTTTTCCAGCCGCTCATTAGCTGAGCTCAACAAGGCGTTGGTTTCATCTAATGCTTTGAGCGTAGAGGCGAGTTTTAAATGGGTTGTTACACGAGCTTGTAAGGCATCGCTATCCACTGGTTTGATAATGTAGTCGACACCACCCACATCAAAGGCTTTGGCTGTGTCTTGTTCACTGCTCGTGAGAAACAACACTGGAATGTGGGCGTATTGGCTATCGGCCTTGATTTGTCGACATACTTCGATGCCGCTGAGGCCTGGCATTTTGATATCCAGAAGGATTAGATCCGGCTTCTCTCGCGCGATAATATCCAGCGCCAGTTGGCCATCGGTAGCGACGAGCAATCGCGGCTTAAGCGTCTGCAATTGCTGGCCAATAACGCGTAAGTTAATAGAATCGTCGTCTACCGCGAGGATCGTATACTGTGATAAATCAGGCATCATTTTCCCTAATAATGGCTAAAGCATTATCGTAATCAAACGAATCTAACGCAGCAACTAATCGCGTTAATCCATCGTCTTTAAATTCATCCGGTTGTAAGCCTTCAACTTCCGCCAATAATGCATCTGGAATCAATTCGCTGCTCTCCAGAAGGTTTACCAGTTCAGCTAAAACATCACAGGCTTGACGTTCACTCGACACTGTTTTAGTCGTTTCATTGGCCGCAGTAATGGCACCAGCGTCGCGCAAGGACAGTTCAATAGCATCTTTGTAATGATCCAAGGCTTGTTGATCGAGCTCGCCATCGTCAAGCACTTCTTCGATATGCTTACTGCGTTCAAACAGCGTCATAAAACCCATATTGCCGCTGGTGCCTTTGAGTGTATGAAAAATACTACCGAGTTGGTCAAATTGTTTGGCGTCAAAATGGGTTTGAATAACGCTGGCAATATTTTGGTATTGATTGATGTAGACCTGCAAACTCTTCAGGTATAGCTGTGGTTGCTCGGCAAGGCTAGGGGAAGCATCTTGCCAATTCATCGTGAGTAATTGGTCAGGAATGTTTAGCGAAGGGCGCTCTGCAGGTGCATCTTCGGGGATTGCTGGCGCTCGATTGTCAACATCGCAAAATTGTACCTCTTTGGCGTTCAGCGCACTGCGTAACGCATCCTTTAAATTCTCAACTTCGATGGGTTTAGGTACATGATCATCCATACCTGCAGCAAGGCATTTTTCGCGATCGCCTTTTAACGCATTGGCAGTCATGGCGATGATTGGGATACGATGCCAACGGTCACCCGCAGCACCTTCACGTATCTTACTAGTGGCTTGATAGCCGTCCATTATGGGCATTTGGCAATCCATTAAAATGGCTGCATATTCGTTGTCGTCGGCCGCGCGTAATCGCTCAAGAGCTTCTAAACCATGCTCGACAATATCACACGGCATTTCAATGCTCTCGAGTAAACCTTGGGCAACGAGTTGGTTGACGTGGTTGTCTTCTACCAACAGCACTTTTGTGCCTTCTGGCCATTCTACTTTGGTGCTTATTGCGCGACTTAATTGCTGCAAGGAGTGTTCTGAAACGAATAATCGCTCCGAGCCGTTTTGGCTGTTCGCTGCGATCATGGCAATGGCGTTAAACAAATCTGAAGTAACTACCGGTTTAATTAGGCATCCATCTAATCCTAAACGGGCCAAATCAGACGTAGCAATTTGACTGGACACTGAACTCAGCATCAGGATGGGTAATTCCTCATTAGAACGCTGCTGACGTATCGCTTCAGTTAAGTAAAGCCCGTCTTTTTCAGGCATGTGCATATCGGTAATGACTAAATCAAAATCAATACTCGCACTCGCGTTATCGCTACTAATTTGATTAAGGCGCAAAATATCCATTGCCTCATCGACACTAGCAGCTTGAGTAACCTTAGCGCCCCAATTGTCGAGATGCGCATTGAGAATATCGAGATTGGTTTGGTTGTCGTCGACGGTTAATACCCGCCAGCCGCGCATACTAATTTCCGGTACTTCTTTGATGGCTGATTTAGCTGGCGAGAGGGCAACGGTGAATGCAAAACAGCTACCCTTGTCGGTTTTACTGTCAACCGATATTTCGCCATCCATCAAATTAACCAAGCGCTTGGAGATAGCCAAACCTAATCCACTGCCGCCATAGGTGCGTGTGGTGGAGCTGTCGACTTGTGAGAACGATTCAAATAAGCCGAGCATTTTCTCCTTTGGAATGCCGATACCGGTGTCACTAACTTTGCAGTTCAGTCTTATTTCATCACCGTGTTCAACAATGGCGGCTTCAATAACCACTTGTCCTTCATTGGTGAATTTGATCGCATTACCGACCAAGTTTGTCAGTACCTGTCGAATCCGCAAGGGATCACCTGCAACGGTTTCAATTTCAATTTTGGATACGTCTACCAATAACTCGATGCCTTTGGCATCAGCGCGAATGGCCAACGCTTGCGCACTCTCTTCAATTAATTGACGCGGATTAAAATCGACAGTCTCGATTGACAGTTTACCGGCTTCAATTTTGGAAAAATCAAGGATGTCGTTGATGACTGCTAACAGAGCATCTGCACTGCTTTTAGCCACATTCACTTTTTGAATTTGGTCGTTGTTAAGGGTCGAACGACTGAGGAGTTCCAGCATACCTAAGACGCCGTTCATAGGCGTGCGGATCTCGTGCGACATGCGCGCTAAAAACTCGCTCTTGGCGGTGTTTGCATTGTTGGCTTGTTGGGTTGCAAGTTTTAACTGCTGCTCAGCCAATTTTCGCTGGGTAATGTCACGGCTAACCGCCAAAATATAACGCCGTGAACTGCCTGGTAACTTAAACGCTGATTTGCGTGTTTCAAACAGTACCTGTTCATCATGGCGGTTCGACGTCCAACGCTCATTCACGCGTGGCGTATCACTTTTTAGTACTTCTTGATCATCAAGCTGAAAGGAATTGGCTTCTGCAGTCGAATACAAATCGCGGTCGTGTTTTGATTCGACTTCGTCAATGCTCTTCCCCAACAATTCCGCAAACGCTTGGTTGACCCTAAAGTAATGACCATCATCGGTTTTACAAAATATAGGATCCGGAATTTCTTGAAATACGGTTGATATCAAGGTTCGTTCTGTGCGTAATTGTTCCGCGGTTTGGCGCAGCTCAACCGTTCGGTCTTCAACCTCTGACTCCAATTGTCGGGCTGAAGAGCGTAGTAAGCGGGTGGTGCGACTCATTAGCATGTACAACAAAATGCCCAGAGCAACAGCGAAACTGCCGCTTACGGTTAATAGTGACAAGATTGTAGCCTGAGCACTGAAGTAAGGCTGCATGGCTTCCATAACGTCGATTTCAGATGTGATACCCAGGTTCAGGTCATCAATGAAGGTCCACGCGCCCATAACGGGGACACCGCGGTAATCGCGATAGCCTTCCATGCTTTCACCTGATAGGCCCAATGTCGCACTTTGTGCCATTAGTGTCAGTGGCTGTTCGTCGCGCTCTGCGCGTGCTTGCTTGCCTTGGGTTAAGTCTGTGCCTGGGTTGCGAATCGATACATTAAAAATGGCAGGCGAGTCTGGTGCAATAAGACCGGTGTTGACCAAGTCATCGGTAAAACGGCTTTCGGTGACTAATATCCCGGCGCGATTAAAAAGATAGGTTTCACCGCTATCTCCAATACGACCTAATTGAGCAATGGTCGACATGCCCTTGTCAGGAGAATGCTGAGCAGCGAGTAGGGCGATGGTTTCTCCGCGATAAACGATTGGCGCGACAAAGTGAGCAACGATAACATCTCGGTCGTAGCCGCGTTCTTCGGTTGGCGGAATAAACAAAGGCTCGTTTGTTGTGATAATACTGCGGATTAATTCTGGGTAGAGCTTAAAAAAATTGGGGGCTTGTCCAATCGGGAAGGATGATGTTGTGATCAGGCGTTGCCCGTCTAGCGACAGTAAATCGAATCCCTCGTGGCCTTGCAAACGCTGTAATTCAAAAAAACGCGTATGCAGCAACTCATCTAATACGCTGCGCTCGGCCTCACTGGCATTTTCATCAATAAGCCTGGCGACAGCCGCGTTAACGCCATCAGTTGAGGCTGCTTCTGATATTTCATTGATACTGGCATCGTGCCACAGTTGTAATGCCGCAACGGTTGTATCTAGCACGACATTGAGGGCTTTACTGGTTTCTTTGCGAATATCTTCGCGTATGTCAATTAATGCATAGCGGGTAGCAATTGCTGAAACGATTACCAATAAAATTGCCGCGACAACAGCGGTTTTAACCAGACGCTTACTGCCACTATCAAGGTCTCGCTTGATCAATTGCTTATGCCATGTGTTAAGTGCTTGATAGTTAAACTTTAGCAGTCTGTACTTTATTTAGTCTAGTTTTTTGCAATCCGAGATTTCAGGGCAAAAATATGCCAAAAAGCGCTTGCAGTCTGGGGGGCGAATCGCTAACATACGCGCCGCTTAGTCAAGCACATCTCATGCGTCTATAGCTCAGTTGGTTAGAGCGCTACCTTGACATGGTAGAGGTCCCCTGTTCGAGTCAGGGTAGACGCACCAAATTTCTATATTTATTCCACACTAAACCGATAGCTGATACGCGCAAATACTCACTGAGCTGGCCAAATTAAGTGAGTCTATAACGCCACTGCCCGCGATGGTATATGGCTTGGTACTCAGAATTAAGCCCCCAGACTCCAAGATTTGGATGTTTACATACTACTAATCATTCACCAAAATGCGCAAGAACATTAGATTAGGAGCCCACCCTGATGGGGCTTCTCCAAATGCTCGAAACATGTGACAAATAGCCTAGAAACTAATGGCGATTCATTTTAACTAAGGGCTCAAATTCAGACTATCAGAGTCTGACGCTTGAAATTGTCGTCATAATTAACTTCTAAAAAGAAAATACACCCCAAGTCGAAGTATCGTCCATTTCAGCATTTTCTGGGTAGGTCAGCGTTGTCCAAGCATCTTTTTGTTTTATGCCACTGACACTAATCATCATACGCCAATTATTGCCAGGAAATTTTCCACGCGTAATCTGGACCTGCCTATGTGATCCTCTTTCAAATGTGGGATTTTTTCTGTTTTCGGGGTCTTTCAAGCCGCTGTATGGAACCCATAACCCAGCATAACCATTTCGTACACCCTGATCAGCAGTACTTTCCCAACCATTTTCAGTCAGCTTACTTTCCCCCATTTGGGCTGAAAGATGATACTTGTAGGGCTGCTCAGCTTCCGTACTTTCAATATAGAGGTCCAGCACGTTAATATCTTCAGATTTACCTTTGGTACAAATATAAAAATATTTTGTGTCCTGCATGAGAAATACCGTTACGTCAGAGGGAAGGTGAAGCCTGCTTGCAACCTCCCACTCGTCATTTCCACAACGCCCATCAAGCAATGCTGATTCATTGGTAGAATTAATAGCGATACTTTTTGGTTCATCAGCTAAGGCACCAGCATGGGCAATTGAAAGGCCTAGATATAAAAGTTTAGATATGTTTTTCATTGATAACTCCAGATTTTAAATTGTACATGTGTAGTCAGTGACTGGGTGTTAAGCCATTGCATTGTAATGGGCTTGCTTCGCTGAATGTAAACATAGATACGTAGTTATAGTTTATGACTCAAATACACTTTTTTACTCTGCTGTACGCGCGATTTTGGATAAGACTAATTCACAAATTGTATAACTCGATAAGAGTCGTTTGTGTCCCATGTTTTCAGTTGGGTAGAGTGTTGAGTATTTGATATTGTCGGCTAAACGCAAAGCATTTGTATAAGGAACTTGACTGTCAAAAATGTCATGAATAATGGTGCAGGGTACATCTAATAATCGTACTTTTTCGGCAACTTCAACCTCATTGTGTTTACCTACCAGAATTTCGACTTGATCTAAAAACAATCGCTTGGCGCGCCTCCCTAGCTTGATTGCAAAAGCAAATCTTTTTACGACATCCAAAAATGAAGAAGGACTTGATATTAGGATTAATTTGTTCGCAATCTTACATTGCGAAGCGGCTAGAGCAAGGGCTCCCGCCCCCATTGAATGACCGATGCCCACATCAATAGTTTTTGAGATTGAATGTTGAGCCTCAATGATTGCATCGACAAATAACTTTGGGTGAGAAATTTCCTCGTTGGAAGGGCCATAGCCTGCTGGGGAAACTCCGTAGATCGTCATATTACGTTCAACCAACTTTCGGAAAAGTTCTTTAAAATCTTCGAAAGAGCCATTCCAACCATGAACTAACAATACAGTTTTTTGACCATTACCTTTCCATTTATAGAGGTGAGCACCGCTGGGTAACCTAAGTAACTCATCAGGTGCAGGGATGTTACTTTGAATTGTTTTTGGCGTGTCAACAGTAAACATCAGTTTTAAAGCTCTTTGCGCTGAAAAAGCAGGAAATATCCGGCTAACGCTCCAAAAATATACACTGATGGTATTCATGATGAAGTTTTTCATTATTTTTCCTGTATTTTCTTTTGAAATATTCTTTATATTTCGATTAATAAAACGACAGTTTCTTACTGTTAAGGGCAACCAAGTGAATATCCTGTTCAGTGCCGGAAATTAAATATGCTGAAGGCGCTTATCTACAAAACTTCGATTACTATTGCATCAATGGAAGAAAGTACGAGTGATAAAGCAGTGCTTAAAATAACCAAATTTAATCTCGTTTGAAGTATTTCAAACTTCCGTTTAACAGCATGTTTTTACCATCCTCGGAAACTGAAAACTTAATGGGACGGCGTAATGAACCGAAGTTTACGACATAACTTTTTTCTTCCTTCTGGTCAGCATAGAGAGGGCCAGATAGCACGCCGCTACTCAGCCAAACATGATTGGCATTTACTGTGATAGTGATTGGCGGCCATCCGTCTTGGTTCAAATAGGTTCCAAGATGTTCTTGCCATTCCGAGGTAGGGACCACTCGAGATTCTGAATAAAGAGAGTTTGCCTTTTCACGAGCGATGCTCTTTTCTAGGCCTTCTAATTCCTTAGAATAGCGTGATTCGGCTAAATCTGGCGCAATTACTAAATTATAAGCGTAGTTTGCGGCTAGGTGAGGAAGCACATAGCCACGCTGGTCGTTGAAAAAGGCGACCACTGCGACACCTTGCTCAGGCATGAACGATGCGTGAAAACTTAGTCCTGCGTAGCCACCAAAACGAGTTAGGATAGTATTGTCATGGTAGTTAGCAATGTCCCATGCCAAACTATAACCTGTTCGTTCGTAGGTATAGTAGGTCTTTTCCTGAGTTGTAGTTGGTTCATGCAAAGGCGTAAAAAAATAATCTGCAGCCGATAGCTCTTCACCTTGATTTAAATTGAATTGTAGCCATTTGGCCATGTCGCTTAAGGTCGAAACGCTGCCGCCTGCGGCATGTAGCGTTAAATCTGTTTTGAACAGCCCTGTACGTAAAACCTCTCCATCTGCTCCGACTTCGATACTAGGTAAAATCGCGCCTGCTGGATAGGCACTTAGCGTTGAGCTGGTGTGGTACATACCGAGCGGCGAAAATAGCTTTTCGTCCATTAATTTCTTCCAACTCTTCTTGGTGGCAATCTCCATGGCGCGCGCTGCCAAAATGGGACCTGTGTTGGAATATCTGAAAACGCCTGCAGGCGCAACCAGCGTATCGGTGTTGAGCGCTTTAACCAGCTCGGCTTCGGTGTCGTAACCTAAAAAGGCGGTTTTGAAAGTATGCATAATACTGGTGAATCCAGCTGTATGATCAAGCAATTGAGTTACAGTGATGGTGTCGCTTGCAATATTGGGGTTCGTAACTTCGTCAGCCAAATAGGTTTCGATTGGCGCGTCCAGTTGGAATACACCCTCTGATGCCAAAACTTGCGCTAGGGTGCCTGTGAACGCTTTGGTATGTGACGCTATTAGAAAAGGCGTTTCAGTTGAAATGCCATTGTCCGATCCGTCGTTGCCTTGAGTGTTGAGCGTGTAGGAATAACGCAGTCCAGATCTATCGACGACCGCAATTAGCAGATCACCTTTTAGTTGATGCTTTTGATAAATTTTTTCTAGTTTGCTGGGCAGGTTCTGGATAAGCCTCTGGTTAGCAGCGTCGTCTACGCCAGCAGCAGTTGTATAAGCGTTAACTGATAACATTAAAGTTGTGACTAACGCACATGAGAATATTTTCATCGTGATTTTCCTATTGTTAATAAGCTCGCTAACTAGACATTGCTCGAATAAGCATTTGTACACTTAACGCCATTTGCGTTTAAGTTAACGGTGCCGCTGTAACTAATTACTTTTGTTCAGATTCGCTCTGAATCATTTAAATAAATATGAGATTTTCACATCATTTTCAGTGCATTGATTTTGTTTTGGATAATGCGTTTTAAATCCTCAAGGTCTGTCGATGCTAAGGCCTGTTCGTAAAAATATTTTGCCTTATCCAACCGGTTTGCACGTGTTTCAATATCGCCCTGAAGTGTTAATAGTCTATAACTGGTTTTGTCTGTAGATACAGAAGAGGTAATAAACTGCTGCGCTAACGTATAGTCTTGCTTTTCGAATGCAAACTTAGCGAAGTAATAGCCCCAATAATCTCCGCCTGTAGAAAAACGTCCAAGTCGCTCTATAATTTCATCCAACAATTCCTTGTTATCACTTTTGACGGCATGACGTGCCATTGTAAATTTAGTATTTTCGGGAGTCTGATATGGAACCTGGTACAAATTAGAACGCTTTTCGTAATAATTTATAATGCCATCAACGCCTCCAAATTGGATGACTTCTTCAATTGAGTAGAAATTCACTCCTCTGAAATCTGAGAAGAGCCACATTAAACCGTTGGTGAGAGCGTCGATAGGGGTAGTAAAGTAGCCATGATTTTTTGTTATGCTTAATTCCAAATCAACGTCTTTAGAACTGGGTGCACTGATCACATCAAGGAGCTGTTTATGCTCCTCAATTCTTTGAAGCTCAGTGTGCCCTAATGATACATAAAACTTAGTTTCTATGTTTCTATCGGCGAGAAGACTATTTTGAAAGCTATTTACTTTGTTAATGGTTAGATTTGGAGCACTTGCGAGCAAAAATCCATTAAAGTCACTTAAACTAGCTAACTCTAGCCCAAATCCTGCAGCAAGTTCCCAGCCAAAATAGATTTTCAAATCGCTCGAAGGGTAAGTAGATTCGATTAAGGGAACTATTTTCGATAGTAAGATGGACATCATTTCAAAAGAGCGTTCATTTAAGAGTTGATGTCTTAAGCCCGAGGGTTCCGAAAGTTTCGATGTATCAATAGCTACCACTAAAAAGTTGGGGATTGTTATGTTTCTGTGATTTAAGCTATCTTGCAATCCTACTGCTGAATATAAATAGTGCTGCCCATCCATCAAATACAAGGTGGGAAAACTTTCCTGGATATCGCTAGTTGGGACATAAACTTTTACGGCGATTTCATCTGTAATGTTGTGGGTATCTATTTTAATTTGGTGAGTAGTTGCCTCAGCTCTGAGACCTACTGAGATAGCTAAACCAAAGATTAAAAAATTTATTAGTTTCAATGTATTCATTAACGTACCTTTATTCATATGAGCGTAAATGATGAAGATTCCTAATCTTTGTTTAGCTTTATTTGTATTCGTGGTTTATTTGTAAAAGCTGTAAAACTTAATAAACCTGTTGTGTTAACCCTCGAAACCAGAAGACTCTCGGATGCTAATAGGGTTACCATCAGGGTCTATACACCGAATAATGTTTCCCCAGTCTGTTTGGAATCGTTTAGCAGAGGGATCATGTTGCTGTACTAGTTCGAAAATTTTTTGTGTGTCTTCGACATGGAACCGAAGGACGGTGGAACTTTGTGAGGGGGTTTTCTCCTGGTTGGCGGCAATTCCTCCGGTTTCTATCATTAAGTAAGCTGAGCCAAACTGCAAGCAAGTCAGTCTAAAATCGCCATCACTTTTTGTGAATAGTTCCCCTAGTCCAAATAGTGATTTATAAAACGAGACGCAGTCGTCGAAATTAGCAACATTCAAAATTATTCCGAAACGTTCAATTTCCATCTTTTCACCCTCTTGTTTGCAGTTAAAAGTCACGTGTCAACGAATGACCAACCGACGAGTATTAATCTAGCTAAAGCTGTGTGAGCTCTAGAGTTAAATTAACAATAGCAATGGGGTGCTCAATTTGTATACGGACATTAAGCGAACACAATGTTCTAATTTTGGAACGCGAGGGTGAAAAGAGTAGGTCGAATTTTCTCAGCGTTTTTAATTATCTAGATAAATTCATGAGTTACGTTGGCCTAGATGACATGTCTAATAAAGCGTTCGACAATGTCTTACGAGTCTCCAATTTTTTCACTCAAATTGTTCAATAAATATTCACCAAGCGCTTTTGTTGAAGGGGACTGGGCTCTTCGTGAGGGGGTAAGTAGACTTAGTTGTGCTCTGCCTGTAACCCATGAGGGAAGAACCCTGACCAGTGAACCGACACTAATTTCCTGTCGGCATGTATAAGCAGGTAAGCTGACTATACCTAGTCCGTTAATTGCAGCTGCTTTCAAAGTACTCATGTCATCGCTGCAGAGTTGGGGGGTGTAGGGGACTGTGGTTTTTACGCCTTCATTATTTTGAAGTGTCCAGTGACCAACCACGGGTTGCCAGCCAACCTTTAAAGTCTGCCTCTTGTATAAATCGTAAGGGGTTTGTGGGGTGCCCGAATTTGTTAGATAGTCAGGACTTGCAAATAATTGCCAAGAGACTGTAGCAAGGCTTCTTTGAATAATACTTGAGTCTGGTAGGGTTTCAACGTGTCCTCTTATTGCTAAATCGATGCCAGAAGACACTAGATCTATATTCTGGTTGGTGACTTGTTGGACAAGCTCAACTTTTGGGTGTTTTTGTAAGAACTCCACAATTAAGTCTTTTACGGCGAACTGAGCAACCCCAAGTGAACAGCTCATCGTAACCCGTCCACTTAGAGAGGTTTTTCTGCTCTCTATCGCGGCCTCTGCAGCCTCCATTTCATCTAATAGAGCTCGGGCATGTTGGTAAAACAATTGTCCAGTTTCTGTGACCTTGAACTGACGAGAAGTTCGCTGAATTAATTTTATATCTAATCTTTCCTCTAGCTTTGAAACATGACGACTAAGGCGTGATTTAGGCATGCTCAACGCTTTAGCCGCAGGAGTGAAGCCTTTTTTTTCAACGACGTGCACGAAGTAGTAATAATCATTTAAGTCGATCATATTGTGATAAACCTTTTTAAATCATCAGCTAAGGTTCCAAATATAGAACAGAGCTTTCGACTTTTCTATCTACTAATCATGAACTCCCTTTTGGTAAAGTGAAATTGTCAGCTGGTAAAAATGTTAATCACTAAAAACTAATACTTTAATCAAGTCTTCAACTTGTACATCTGACAACTAGGTTTTTCTATTAACACAGGTTTCGCAAACTATTGGAAATAGACATAAGCGAAACATTGAGGGTATGAAATGAAAGGCAACTTACTTTATTTTTTAATACTTATAGTGACAGTGTGTTTGGCTCTTGCTTTTTTTGATGATTACTCATCTGGCATGGCCGAAGGTAGAGTCAAGAAAAGCGTCTATGAAATCCGTAATTATCACTACGATACGTCAAAGATTATTGCGTTTAAAAAATGGATGAATGACGATGCAGCTAGCTTTTTGAAAACTAACCTGGATGTTGTTGGCATCTGGATAAGCACTGAAGACAACGCCATTATTTCCGGTACTAACCCTATGAAGCAATACCTTGGCTCAGCAAATGTCACTTGGATCATTCGTTGGAATTCAATGGAGGAACGAGAAAGAATTCGAGAGAAAGTGTTTGCTGGCGAAGATTGGCAACAGATTTGGTCTTCACATCCTGATATAGACGGCTATCACCAAATCGAAGTTAAATTTGCCATGCAGTATTAAAAAGATCTCACAAACTGAGAGTAGGTGAATAGTAAAAGTCAATCATCCCGCCGCAAAATATTACTCAACGAATATAAACGGTCGGTCTTACAAAACTTCATCACTAGAATTTATAGCTATCTTCAAAACAATTAATCGTTACATAGAAGAGAGATTGTGAGCTTGTTTAACCTTGAAGGTTTACTAGATTTTTTTGTTGATGACATACTTATACGAGTATATGTCCTGTGAAAACTTATAAGAGAGTTTTACTGTTTGGCGCCAGTGGAAGGACTGGGCAACTTTTAGTCAAACAACTTTTAGACCTGGATATTGAGGTTAATGCTGTTGCTCGCCGTGAAAATTGGATTTCTACATCTTTATTAAATAATCCGAAGTTTAATATACACATTGTAAACGTGTCCAAGCTAACGGATAAAGAATATCAGTCACTCATTAAAGGTATGGATTATGTTCTTTTTACGTTGGGGCATAATTTGTCATTCAAAGGGGTTTGGGGAGAGCCTAGGAAGCTAGTCTCTGGGGTTGTTTCAAGAACCATTAACGCAATAAATGAAACACTACCACACTCAGCTGTAAAATTAGTTTTAATGGCGTCGACAGGGTGTATGAATGAATTTAACAATGAGCAACCCCCCATATCCCAAAAAGTAATGATTGCTATCATTCGAAAATTAATCCCTCCTCAAAAAGACAATGAGTTAGCAGTCAATCTTTTATCTGCAAGTAGTACCGAGAACGACCTTATTGATTGGGTGATTTTAAGGCCTGACACATTGGTAAATAAGGAATACGTTACATATTACACACTTTGTGAATCTCCGATCCGAAACGCTATTTTTAACCCTGGCAAAACAAGTAGAATTAATGTGGCAAATCTAATGTCTAGATTGGTCAATGAACCGGATTTATGGAAAGCTTGGTGCAAAAAAATGCCCGTAATATACAACAGTGAGCTTAAAGATAGTTAAAATCGCTCTGTAGTAGTCGCATTGTCCGAAAGAATCTCTAAACATCATCATTCGAGAACTCTTCAGTCGATTAAACGTTCTTTATTGTTCTATAAATGGAATTGAATGTTGCTTTTTCGGACATTTATTCATATGCGATTTATAGGCAAACTAAACGGATTATTGTTTTGTGTAAGTCGTTACGATTTTTTATCGCGACTTACTAGATACATTGAGATCTTGAAATGAAAGTTATTGAAGCCTCGCGAAAGAATATTCATTCAGTTTGTGAACTATTTGATTTATATCGTCGATTTTATGGCCAAAAAAGTAATTTACCAGCTGCAAATAAATTCATTGAAAAAAGGATGCGACAACGCGAATCAATAGTTCTATTGGCAGTTTCTCAAGAAGGCTTAAGTATAGGATTTGCGCAATTGTATCCTTCATTTTCTTCAGTAGCCATGACTCCAATTCTTTATCTGAACGATTTATATGTTTCTGAAAATAATCGCAATGCGGGTGTTGGAAGAGGACTTATAGAAGCTGCGTGCGAAAAAGCTGTTGAGTTAGGAGCAAGTGGCATTGAACTTTCAACTCAAATAAATAATTTTTCTGCAAAGTCGCTTTATGAAAAGACGGGTTTTTCGCCTGTCGAAGACTTTAATTATTACGTCAGAAAAATATCGACCTAAATATTTATGTGACGGGTCTTACTACCATTATTTTAAGCGTTAAGTTCAATAAGGATGGAGAGTGGATATCAAAAGCTTACAAGCCGCGAGCCTTTCAATGAATAACACACGAAACTTTCACGAACCCGTAAATAAAAATAATCAGGTGTCTGATAGTTCGGAGTCTATAATATTTTCGAACAATCACAGCGGTGAAGAAATTGAGGTGCTAGGGCGTTTGTATGATGTTCAGGCTATCACTGAGGGCGAACTAGCTGAGCTATCAAAGCGCTTGAAAGATATAGGAGCGATCAGCTCTGATACTTATGCTGTTATGAGTTTTCCAAGACGAAAGTCAAGGGCCGCTGAGGGGGCTGATATAGATGTCAATGGAAAGTTTGATTTTTTGGCAACGTCTATGAAAACTCTAGAATATTTGAAATCATCGAGTGCCCCGCAATATACGTTAAATATTCAAAAGGAAATTGTGGATATATTATCATTAATGAATCGTATGAATTGATCTAAGTGATTGTATATCTATTCGTGTTGGTCAGCCCCCACTGCTTAAAAGTAGACTTAAGTTAGATTAGACGGTACTGAATTTTTCCCATTGGCGTGGTCGGGAGCTGGTTCATAATTAAGAGATATCTGGCTGCACTATCACCTTTAAACAAACAAATCTTTCTGAATCGCAACGAAATTAGAGTTCCAAAAATGGAATGGTGAATTCGTTTTTTGTTCGTTTACCCCCTTACTAGCGCCCTGCTAAGCTGATCCAAAGAATTTACGTTCTAAAGAAAACATCAGTATAGCTTTCTGCCCTGAATCAGATTTGGGATGCTAAAAGTGAATTTACTAATTTAATCGTTTTAACCGTTGTTGGAGGTGAAGCGTTTGAAGTTGGTGATGTTTTATATATCGACAATTTAAGGTATTTGCGCGGAGAGCTTTCATGTTTAATATTATAAATTCAATCTTACTTTGGTTTTTCTTAAGTTTTTTATTTGGCAACTCTGCACGAGCAGAAAGTGATTATTATGAAGTTGATCAAATAATTTCGACAGAAACAGTTTCAATTGGAGGTTCGTTAACAATACCTAACGACAGGAAAATCGGCTCCTTAGTGATAATGCTTTCCGGAAGTGGCCCTCAAGATAGAGATGAAACGCTCGATGGTTTTAAAATTTTTAAAAAGCTTTCTCAACAGTTGGGAGGATTTGGAATATCTAGTTTTCGCTTTGATGATAGAGGGGTGGGCGAAAGTACAGGAAACTTTCCAGGTAGTACGTTAGAGGATCATGTCCATGATGTTGAAGCGATAATCTCCTACTTCAAAGCTCATAAAACATACGAATTCAACAAGTTTATTTTGCTTGGACATAGTCAAGGCGGGATCGTTGCTGCGAATATTGCTGCTGAAAATCAGGATATAGCCAAAGTGATTCTTATGGGCGCACCAGCTGTGCCTCTTGTAGAAGTTGTTACCTATCAACTAAGGGAAGAGTATGAGGACCTTGACATAGACAAAGACATAGTTGAAGAAGAAGTTTCGGCTCACAATAAATTGATGGCATCTATCTCTGCGGGCAAAAACGAGGAGCATGCTTTGCGTCAATTTATAGGTGCGACAACAGCCTCATTACGCGCCACCGCTCCTGAACAGAAAGACGAAGTCGCAATTCAAAAGCTCGCCAAGTCAATGGCGGAGGAATTCAAAATAATATACGGTTTACCGTCACTTACATCTTTCCTTTACCATGATACTGCAGTGGACTATAGCAAGCTTTCTGTGCCCGTTTTGGCGCTATTTGGAGGGAAAGATTTACAAGTAACAATAGAGCAAAATAAAGATAGGATGGAGAACGCCTTATTAAAATCAGCCGCAACCTACAAATTTGTGACTTTTAAGGATGCGAACCACTACTTTCAGAAGGCGAATACTGGACAGCGAGAAGAGTATGCAACTTTAGAGAAACGATTTGTTGATGGTTTTGCAGGGACTATTGCTAAATGGATACTCACTACAGAACGGTAACCTTTAATTGAATTACAGTGTTTATTTCACTGATAGTGTGAAAATAGGTAAAAGTGATGAAAATAGGAATAGTTTATTTTTCTGCTACAGACATTACAGGGACCTTAGTCTCAGCTGTGTGTAAGCAATTTACTAAAATGAGCGTTGCATACATTTCGCATAAAATTTGCGGAAAAGAGATTATCGAGGGACGGTTTGAGAATCGCTCATTGATGACTGACTTGCATAATTGCAATGCAATTATTTTTGCTTCACCTACTTATATGGGCTCTGTCTCTGCTCAGTTTAAAGCGTTCGCTGATTCAACTAGCGAATTTTGGGAGCGGCAATCATGGGCGGGGAAAATCGCTTGTGGAATAACTTCTGGAAGTGGTATGAACGGCGATCAATCATCAACGTTGCAATATTTAGTAACTTTTTCTAGTCAGCATGGAATGTTGTGGTTAGGACTCGATGCTCCGTTTGGCGACAAAAACAAGAACGTTAATAGATTGGGTTGCCAGCTGGGTGTAACGGCGCATAGTGAGGACGGCAAAGCTGCTGATTCTGATGTACGCAGCGCGGAGTATCTCGCAAAAAGGGTTGTGAGTACTGTTACTAAAATGAAAGGTTCATTCTGACTCATTTCACTCTGAAACAGATAGCAAGTAATCATAAAAAGCTCTGGAAGAGTGTTCCCCTACCTTTCATCCTCGAGCAATCAACGATCTACTGAAGACAAATTACAGTCACTGGATTATTGCGTGTCTTTGAGTCGACAACTCAGCGATTTTGATATTGATGATGCTTATGACTAGAAGATGATATTGCGCGTTTTTTATAGTTTTCGTTATGTGCTTCTTTGGCTTGGGGAATGCGAGCAGCAAGTATCATAAATAATCCAAAGAAAAGAGGCGGTAAAACAATAAAATACAGCCAGTTATCCCACCCATTAGCACAATATAATATCCAACAGATGCGTAAACCAACATTGTGAAAGCCATCGATATTGTATTCATGATGTGTTTATCCATACAGTTTAAGTGTGACTTGGACATACCACATTCAAGAATGGATCAGTGCGCAGATATTAATGCTGGCAATAAGTATTTTTAAGACTTTGGTGGCTGTTAAAATAGAACCTCTTCAACGCGAGTCTAAAACTCTTCCTTGGTTATCTTTTTCGTTCCAAATGTGGAACTTAGCTTTTGATTTTTCTAGCTATCGGTGTTTATCGTTCTACATGTAGAATTAATGTATCGATTTATAGCGACAACAGGTAATTAGAAATGAATGCATTAATGAATTCGATTATTGAAACTTCTGATAATCAAATTATGAACTCTAGTATTTCTCAGGCGATCTCTGGTGAGATGTTTAAAATTGAAGATGGTTTTAGTGCCCTAGCTTTTCGGGATAAAAATTTTTCAGGAACTATGGACCCGCTGGTAATGGTTGACCATTACACAATGACTAAGCCGACCTTTGGAGCACATCCTCATGCAGGCCTCTCTGCTGTCTCTGTCATATTTGAAGACAGTGAGGGCCTGTTTCACAACCGCGACTCACTGGGCAATGATTTCGACATAATGCCAGGAGATTTATACTGGCTAAAGGCCGGTTCTGGCGCTATTCATGATGAGTCACCTCGCGAAGGTTCGACAATTCATGGGTTGCAAGTATTCGTAAATTTGCCGTCAGATCAAAGAATGAGTACACCGAAATCACTCCATGTGAAAGCCGAAAATATGCCTCATATCGAGTGTGAGGGGAGTCGGGTAAGAGTTGTACTGGGTCAAAGCAATGGCATCGTAGGGGAGCAATCCCCCGCATTACCTATGACTATTTTAGATGGGAAAATTAATTCAAATAAGACCTTTTCTCATCAGTTACAGATTGGTGAAAATGCATGGTTCTATGTCGTGAAAGGTGAACTACTTGTCTTGATTGACGGAAAACATGTCCGCCTATCTTCTGGTCAAGCCGTTTCAGTATCTGAAGTTTCATCAGATACCGAGCTAGTTATGCATGTAGTCAACCCCTGTGCTGAGCAAGCTCATTTTGCACTGTTTGCCGGAAAGCCTGTCAACGAACCCTATATCCAGAAGGGGCCTTTTCTCATGGGCTCAGAAACAGAAATCGCACAAATAGAATCAGATTATTCTGCAGGCAAGTTAGGGAAACTGGTTTAACCGCTAATTAGAAGTTTTTTAAAGAGGATAAGGATGAAGATTTTAGCTCTCGCTGCAAGTAACAGCCGTAAGTCTATCAATAAGGCTTTAGTCGCCTACGCTACATCATTATTGGGTCACCATAGCATCGATGTGATAGATATCAATGATTACGACATGCCCATTTATAGTAATGACCTAGAGGAAGCTCACGGAATTCCTGATGCTGCCTACGGTTTTTTAAATCGAGTTGCAAATGTGGACGCTTTGTTAATTTCTTACGCCGAGCACAATGGTAATTATACGGCTGCATTTAAGAATCTTTTAGATTGGGCATCCCGCATTAATGCAAAAGTATATCAAGGGAAGTCGATAGTTATGTTGTCAACATCACCTGGGCCTGGTGGTGCCAATAGTGTATTGTCTTTAGCGCGTGACTCTGCGCAATACTTCGATGGAAATGTAGTTGCCACACTATCGATCCCATACTTCTACGACAACTTTGACTTAGAGAATGGGCGGCTTTCTAACACTGAACTCGTGTCGGAACTGCAAGCGGCTCTCGCGACATTAGACTGCATCTAAGCTCTTTTTAATTACGAGGTCGGTGTCATGATCCCGATAAAATTCGCGTCTTATGCTTTTTCATTTGTTATGTCATTTTTGATGTCCGGTGTGGTGTCTTTGACTATGATGGTTATCGAGTTAGAAACCCTTGCTGAAGTACTTTCTGCTTGGCCTTACGCATGGATTGTAGCAATGCTCGTGGCTTTTCCATTTAGTTTATTTGTCGTGCCGCTTACCCATCGCTTGTTATCAAAAATTGTTTCTGACAAGTAGTGGTATTGCTTTCAATTTAATTACTAGCGAAATTGACGACACCTTTTATGTTATTAGTCGATTGTCCAAAAAAATTAGCAGTGTTTGAAGGCAGATCTGATTTCTCATAGAGATGCCTGCAAATAACACAATTAAGTTAGGATAAAACTTATGAATCATTTAAATGCATTTAACCGAGCTTGGGAGTGTTCCCGATTTACTAAAATAGAGCTGGACCCGCTAGACATAAATGGTGTGCTAGGAGAGCATTATTCGTGTGGCTCTCGATTTTGCATGACAAAGAGCCAGTTATGGGATATGGAAGTTATGAAAGCTAGGAGACCAGACTTATTTATACCGTCTGTTGTTCAACCAAATTCCGCTTTAGCATGGGGGGGGGAGATTAAGGGCAATGTTGAAACTTTTACGAGAGTATCATTACAACGCCTTTGGTTAGACGAAACAAAGTATGGAACAGTGATAGAGAGCGTTCATGTCGACCACAGCTCAAAAATAGTTACATTCATTGGCGAACTACAAGCTACTTCTGCTGAATACGGAAATTTTAAGAAGAGTAAAACACAACCTGTTTTCCACGTACAACACGGTGTTCAAGGTGATGAAGGTAATCCTCAGAATACTTGGAAGATTGTTCACCTTAGTTCAAAGAACAAAGAGAACCTCAAAGAGCGGTTTAAAAAAATAGACGATAATAAATGGTTACCAGAGTACGTTGAGATTTATCTAACTAATATTATTGGCTTAGCACTAAATCGGAAACATGCTTGAGCGACAAGTACTATTATGTCAGTGATCATTGAAACGTTCGATTAGCCTAGGGATGGAGAGGTGTAATCAAAATAGATAACTTAGTTGTCTTGTTTAAAAACTGTCTTATGCTTTATTTTTTTAAACACTAAACCGATAGCTGATACGCGCAAATACTCACTGAGCTGGCCAAATTAAGCGAGTCTATAACGCCACTGCCTGCGATGGTATATGGCTTAGCATTAAATTGCGTAAGCGCTTGATGGGGAACGCCGCGTGCTTCATTGCCAAATAAGTAACAGTCGAAATCAGCGAATTCAGACGAGTTGATAGCACTGCCTTGCAAATCCAAATATGCAAATCTCTCGAAGCGATCGGGTAGGGACTCTAGTGCTACATCCAGCTCTATGGGTAAGCTAAAAATTGCGCCCATGCTGGCGCGCACCACTTTTGAATTGTAAGGATCGACGCTGTTTGGGCTTAACAGTAGCTTAAATTGGCCAAACCAAGCGAGTGTGCGAATGATGGTACCGAGGTTTCCTGGATCTTGTACTTCGTGCAGATAAATACAGCGCTTGGCTTGTGTAGTAGAGTCTTCCACACTCGCGCTTAAGCTTACTAGTGGGACTCTCGCAATCATTCCTTGGGGCGATTTAGTGTCACTGAGCTGAGCCATGTGTTTGTCGCTGACCACTGACAACTCAAATCCAGCGCTTAACTGTTTGGCCCATTCTACGTTGGACTCAGTTACATACAACGTGATGTCAGCAGCAGCGGCTTCATCTGGTAACGCTTTTTGTAACTCGAGTATGAGATGTTCTCCCTCAACCAGATAGTAGCCAAATTGTGAGCGATATTTCTTTTGATGGAGCTTTTTAACATCGTCCAGCTTCATATAAGGGAGCCTGTTGTACGGTGAACGGTTTGTAATTCTAGCCCGCGAGTATACAATGTTTGCCGTTTTAGCGATACCAACAGAAGACACACCCAATGGCCCGATCAAAGACCAGTAAAAAATGGCTGGATGAGCACGTTAACGACCCTTATGTTAAGAAGGCGCAAATGGATGGATATCGCTCCCGCGCCAGCTACAAGCTCATCGAAATCAACGAAAAGGACAAGTTGTACCGTCCGGGTTCGGTGGTGATGGATTTGGGATCGGCGCCGGGAGGCTGGTCACAAATCGTAGCGCCGGTAGTGGGTGAGTCAGGGCGCGTGATTGCTTCGGATATTCTGCCGATGGATTCGATCATTGGCGTGACTTTTATTCAAGGCGACTTCACAGAAGAGGCTGTGTATGACCAAATTCTACAAGCTCTTGATGGTAGCCCGGTTGATACGGTGATTTCCGATATGGCACCTAACCTAAGCGGGGTTAAAAGCACCGATCAATACACCTCGATGTATTTGGTTGAGTTGGCGCTCGACATGGCGCGTAATGTGTTAAAACCCGGCGGGAGCTTCTGCGCGAAAGTATTCCAAGGCGTGGGCTACGATGAATACGTCAAAGACGTGCAGCGTTCGTTCGATAAGGTCATTGTGCGCAAACCAGCGGCCTCAAGGCCTCGGTCGCGCGAGGTGTATTTAGTCGGAAAAGGATTTCGGGCGTAACACTTTAGATACTCATTGACCGCGATTCTTTTTCATGCGCGCGCTTTGTTCGGCGCGTTTCTGATTGCGCTTTTCTTTGCGCTCTTGTCTATCCGGTGTTGCGGAACCATCTTTGAACCGCTGTTTGCGCTTGGCTTTGGCGGCGGCTTTTTTAGCAGCCGCTTCAGCAATCTCGATTTTTTCACGAGCCAGCATTTCTGGGGTTTCAAGGCTAATTCGACCGAGCTTGCCTGACTGCAATTCCGTTAGCAGCACCTCACAAATTTTGTGTAGATTTACTCTACCGCCACTCATAATTGCACCGCGCTTGCGGGCAGCAGCTTCTAAAAATTCTATTTCAGTATCGGGTATTTCGTCGAGCTTGTAGTTTTGCTTTAGCAGTTCAGGATAGGCCTTGATCAAATAATCGGCAGCAAAAAAGCCCACGTCGTCGTATTCCATTGCGGTGTTTTTAACTGCACCTGAAGACGCTAAGCGATAAATTGAATGAGGATTTTCCAGTTTTGGCCATAACACCCCAGGTGTGTCGTGCAACACAATGCCATTGTCTAACCGAATCCGCTGTTGAGCTTTGGTGACCGCCGGTTCATTGCCGGTTTTAGCAATTACCCGACCAGCTAAGATGTTGATTAACGTCGACTTACCTACATTGGGAATGCCGGTGATCATGGCGTTAATGGCTTTTACAGACGCATCTTTATCGGCGCAGATACGGCGTATAATCTGCATGATTTGTTTGCTTTCAGCCGGTTTGTCGCTCGACGTGGTAATGGTGGTAACACCGCGTTCGCTTTCTAAATGGGCCTGCCAGCGCGCGGTAATTTCAGGGTCTGCCAAGTCATATTTGTTCAGGATCTTAAGGCAAGGTTTGTCGCCTCGGATTTTGGCAATTTCTGGGTTTTCACTGGAGTAGGGAATACGCGCATCCAAAACCTCGATGAGGATATCTACCTTATCGAGCGCTTCTTTAATCTCTTTAAGGGCTTTGTGCATATGCCCAGGAAACCACTGTAACGCCACTTGAATAGCCTTTTACTCTACTTAAAGCGCTATTGTACTTGATTTGTGAGTAAATTTTTCACGAAAACAAGTAACTAATTGCTCAATTAATAACTGATTAGGTTTGTCTCTTGCAATTATATGTTTAGTTAATGCCAAATCTAACGTAATGTATGAGTATCAGGCTGCAGGTATTTGAGTTTATTCAAATATTCTGTTTGATATGCCTTTTGTTCCTCCTTTTTGCGGTACAGTTACCGCAGCCGTTAATTCCGACGGTATAAGGAGAAAATAAAATGAAAGGTAAAAAGCTTTTAGTATTGGTAGTATTGGCGTTGTCTGCAGGTATCGCTCAGGCAGTGGTAACTAAACCGACGTCAATGAGTAACGAAGCAAATCAGGAGGTAGTGGATTACTGCAAACTTTTCCCGACATCAGATAAGTGCAAAGTAACTACTGATGGTGCAGGGAACGGCGGAGGTAAAAGACCACCACAATAGTCGTATGGATCTAGACTCGATTAAAGATTACATCCAAGAATATGGGCTATATATTCAACTCTTTGCATGTATGGCCTATATCCTCAAATTCAGAGCTGCCGATACTTTCGTGTACATGTGTATCGGCATTTTGTTGCTCTCACCACTGCACATACTGTATCAAAACCAGCTTCTTGCTCTCGCTCAGAATGAAGAATATCGCGGCCTAGTCAGAAATCTCTGGTATTTCGGGTTTGCGCTTACTGACATTATGATGGTACTTATTGTGATTGGGCTGAGCAAACGCGACAACCTCAAGTTCGATACGGCATCCAAGGTGATGGCCGGTGCTTTTATCACCATGGCTGTTATTCAAATACTGGGTTATATCGATCAGGTCGTTACAGAAACTGATTACTTAGCTGACTTCTATATGACATCTATCCCACTGATTAATATTGGTGTGACTATCGTTATTTTCTCGACCGCGTTAGCTGCGGTGCTGGTGTCGATGTTTTTTGACGAGCGCTAAAAGAGGAGCCACAAGGGCTCCCTTCTAGCACGAGCGGTGAGAGCGCTAGATTAAAACGTATAAACGATATTTACCGAATAGTTTCTACCGGGTGCCGTGAATCTATCCAAGTTTTCTGCGGCTGTTCTGCCACGTACTTCCGACGCGTACCAATATTGCTTATCAGTAAGGTTAAAAATACCAGCGTTAATGCGCAGATTATCGCTGATTTGATAGTGGGCCAGTAAGTCAATTAGCGTAGCGCTAGGCGCGACAAACGGCTCAGGCTGACCATCTTCTGGGGTTATAACGTTGGCATCTTGAGTATAGGTACCGACTATCTCGACACGCCACGGCGCATCAATTTGCCCGTATTGAATACCCACGACGGTTTGAGCTGGCAACACCGAGTCGAGCTCTTCGCCAGTCGCTTTGTCTTCGCTGTCTTGCCAACTCGACGCTAAGCGCATTTGCCAGTCATCTAAGTAGTAACTCAAGCTCACATCGACGCCTTTGATCTCGACATCTTCAACATTGCGGGCTTGAAACTCCACTAAACCCGTCATTGGGTTAAACCCTAATACTGCCAGTGATTCGATGAAGTCTTGGTAGTCGTTTTGATAGGCGCTAATTGACACTGATAAATTGTCGAAACTCTGACGATACCCAACCTCAATGCTTTGCACGCGCTCTGAGCGCAAGTCTGGGTTTGCTAACGACGTGTAACCGCCGGCAAAGTTAGTAAAGCCGACATTTATATCGTCCATGGGCGGAATGCGGAAACCCTCTGACCATTGTGTCCAGATATTAGCGTCGGGTGAGAGCTGATAAACCATACCCAGCTTGGTGGATAGTTCGCTATCGTCAAAATCAGCAACTGTTACACCCGGGTTAGCATTGACAAAAATATCGTCAGCGTTCGCTTCTAGGTCAAATTTGTCATAGCGAATACCAGGGCTCAGGGTAAGCGTGCCATCGAATAATTGAATTTCGTCTTGCACGTAAAAAGCAAATTCTGTGAGCGTAGATACAGGAAAGTCTCGCGCTGGAAAAACACTAAACTCTGGAACCACTGCGCCTGTTGGATCCAGTGTTAGACCTTCACGCAGCGATTCAGAGTCAGTCTCTTGCCATTCAAAGCCGGCAATTAAATAGTGCTCTAAAGCGCCTTCAAACTGGAAATCAATTTGCGATAGAACGCCCAACGTATCTTGCGAGAAATAACTATCACGAGTTCTAGAAAATGCCGTTGGTGCGGTTCGAACAATTTCAGAATGTTGCAGCGTTTCTGATGACTGACTATAGGTATCAAATGTAAAGCGATTGAAAAAGGCGTCTTCGGGCGCATAGCTATAGTGCAAAGAGATGCGCTCGCGGCTGCGCTCATCGTCACCGGTACTGGCTGTTGTAGTCGTTGGTACGCCGCGGATAAAGGCAGTGCCAATGTCTGATGTAATGTCGGTGTATAGCTCGGCTTTGAAAGTTTCACCGACTAACGTTAGGCGGTGCTCAGTACCTGGTGTCCAAATCAGCTTAACTGAGCCATTAGTGGTTGAGCCATCCTGCGGGTTGGCTTGGCGTTGTGCACCATCTAATGGGCTGTCAAAGTAGGTGTCAGTTTCTGCTTGGTCGCGATAACCCGTGTTTACCAACCATTGCCAATCGCCATTGACGCCAGCGAGCTGCAAATTAACAAATGATTGACTGGATTGCGAGATATAACCGACTTTGGCGCGGCCTGCGAATGATTCGCCGGGTTCGACCAAGTCACTGGGATCTTTACTGGTAAACGCTACCACACCACCAATTGCATCACTGCCGTAGAGCGTAGAAGCTGGGCCGCGGATCACATCCACTTGTTTGATCAAATCCACATCGATAAAGTCGCGGCGTGCGGATAAGTTTGGGCCAAAACTGAATTCATCTGCAACGGGGATACCATCAAGTAAGATCAGTACGCGGTCACCATTGATACCGCGGATGTTGATGTCTGAAATCCCATAACGACCACTCCCCTCAACAGTGACACCCGGCTCATAGCGGAGTAGGTCACGTATATCACTCGCTGCGATTGCATCAACGCGCTCGGCATCAATACTGGTGATATTAGCAGCAATTTCATTGATCTCTCGCGCAGAGCGCGTAGCGGTAATAACAATCGTTTCAACACCCATATCTGCGCCGGCCACTCCTGCGGCATGTACATCCATTGCCAGTGACATAGCTCCAACGGTTAAAAGCGGTATTGCCTGACGGATCGATTTTGTCACGGGGTTTACATTCATCATTTGCTTCCTAACTAAAATTGATTATTATTCGACGTGACAATGCTAATGATAATCGTTATCATTTGCAACAATGAGTTTGAAAGGAGATAAATGTGCGTTGTTTACTCATACTTGTTGCATTGAACCTAAGTGTCTTTGCAAACGCTGAGCGTTTGGTTTCAGCCGGTGGCAGTTTGACAGAGATTGTGTTTGCGCTGGGTGCTGGTAACCAGTTGGTCGGCGTCGACAGTAGCAGCCATTATCCAGTACAGGCTCGGGCGCTACCTGATATCGGTTATTACCGCGCGCTCAATGTTGAAGGGATCCTTTCCGTACAACCACAACAACTATTGGTACTCAATGGTACTGGCCCACAAGCGGTGCTAAACCAGCTCGATAGTTTGGGGCTTAAAACCACCGTTATTAATAACCCTAAGTCACTGACGGGCCTGTATACGACAATCCAACAAGTCGCTGAAGTGACCGACAAGCAGGCGCAAGGGGAGCAATTAATCACCCAAATTCAAGCGGAGCTAGCCGCACTACAACAGCTGACTTCGGTGGCAGGGAAGTCAGTAGTGTTTTTACTTTCGGCGGGCGAGCGAGGCTTAGTTGCCGCAGGCAGTGACACAATGCCGCAGCTTATCTTTGAACAGCTAGATCTGCGTAATCCCTTTGTTTCACTGAGCGGTTTTAAAACCGTATCAGCGGAAATCTTAGCGGCCGAGAATCCCGATATTATTCTATTAGCAAGCCACACCAGTACTGACACAAGCGTCGAGCTTTTGTGTCAGGAACCGCAACTGGCATTGTGGGCAGACAGCAGAGGTTGCCAGTTACATAAGGTTGATTCGCTGCTGTTCATGGGCCTAACGCCGCGTGTACCGCAGGCTATCGCTCATACCCACGAGTTATTGGTGCAGTATGCAGATTAATATCGCTCAATGGCGGATTGCCCAGCAGCAACGTTTTCGAACACTGCACCTTTGGCTTGCTGGCGTATTAGTGCTCAGCGTAATGTTGTCATTAACACAAGGCGCGATGGCAATCGATCTGTTGGACGCGCTAAGTGAGCTTGAACAACGCATTATTACTGAAATTCGCGCACCGCGAGCACTGATGACTGTAGCAACAGGCGCTGGACTGGCAATCTGTGGCTTGGTCTTGCAAGCCATCTGTCGCAATCCGCTTGCCGATCCTGGGTTAGTGGGTGTCGCTTCGGGCGCAGCCTTATTTGCATCTTTGGCTATTTTACTCTCCAGTAGCATGGTTATTAATGCCACCCTCACACTGTTTTTTATTCCCGCGATGGCGTTTGTTGGTGCTGCATTGGCATTGTTTCTCTTGCTGGCGATTGCTAATTATAAAGGCTCGATTAACACACTGGTATTAATTCTCTCTGGTGTCGCCATCAACGCCGGTGCTGCAACATTATTGGGATTAATTACCTTTGTTGCCGATGACAACACCTTGCGTCTAATCACATTTTGGCAACTCGGTAGCTACAGCGGCATTGATTGGTCTAAAGCATTATTAGCCGGCACCCTGGTGTTAATTGCGTTATGCGTATTTTGGCGCCACGCCAATGCAATTATGTTGCTGCAAATCGGTGAGCAGCACGCGCGCTTCCAAGGCGTTCATGTGGATAAATTAAAACGCGTACTGCTGATTACAGTGGCGTTTGTTACCGCCATTTGTGTGTGCTTTACCGGCATCGTTGGCTTTGTGGGGCTAGTTGTGCCGCATATTTGCCGCATGCTGGTGGGTACGCAACTACGCATTTTACTGCCGATTGTCACTATTGTTGGTGGCGCATTGGTCACTCTGGCTGACGTTGCAGCGCGAGTCATCATCGTACCCGCTGAGTTGCCGATAGGCTTGCTCACCTCTGCCCTAGGCGTGCCGTTCTTTTTGTGGCTAATACTGCGAGAAAAAAGAAGGTTTAGTCATGCTTGATTGCCACAATATCAGTTACAGCATCGGTAAAAACACACTACTGCGTTATGTGTCGTGGCAATTTGCGCAGGGCAAGATAACCAGCATTATCGGTGCGAACGGGGCGGGCAAGTCAACGTTATTGAAAGGTCTGCTAGGTATCGTTAAACCCGATGTTGGGCGAGTAGATTTTCAAGGTGTCGCATTGTCTGAGTGGACACTTCAGGAGTTGGCGCTGCGCCGGGCCTATATGGCGCAACATGGTACACAGCGATTAGCATTACCGGTTGTCGAGTATCTATTGCTGGCGCGAGTACATTACACTGAATCACAATCCAGTGCAGAGCAGCATGTGCAGCACGTGATTAATGAGCTGGATTTAATCGCGATGATGTTCAAACGATTGGACGAACTATCCGGCGGCGAATACCAGCGTGTCGAGCTGGCCAGAGCGTGGTGTCAGTTACTCGATCATCAACAACTAGATGGCAAGCTCTTACTGCTCGATGAGCCAGGCTCGGCTTTGGATATCAATCAAAGTCAAAAGCTCTATCAATACTTACGCAAATTTGTAGCCGCTGGTGGCAGTGTCATAGTTGTTGAGCACGATCTCAATGTTGCAGCCAAGTACTGCGATGAGATGCTATTGCTGAAGCAAGGCCAGTGTCTCGCTGCTGGCAAAACCAACGAAGTCTTTACCCAAACCAATTTAAACCAATGTTTTAATGTCAATGGACAGGTCGTACACGATGAAAAGCGTGGCGTCATGTCTTTTAGTTTATGAGGGAAATATGTCAGAAAAAGTTACTACAGCTATCCGCGACGCACGCATGTTAATGCGCAATCAACACAGCGGGATCTTATCGACGATAAGTATCTCGGTTGCCGGTTACCCCTTTGGTTCAGTTACGCCTTTTATGTTGCTTGGCAATGGGGACTTGGTGATCTATGCCTCAGATATTGCGCAACATGCTCGCAATATGAAGGCTGATCCCAAAGTGAGTCTATGCATCAACGACGGTAGTGCCGAGGATTCTCAAGCGACCGCTCGCGTGACGATATTGGGCTTGGCTGAAGCCGACACTGTGAGTGATGCGGATATCGAGCGTTATTATCGCTTATTCCCACAGGCGCGAGCCTATAAAAAGGCGCATGACTTTAGGTTCTACACCATTAAGACAACACGTGTGCGTTACATCGGTGGTTTTGGCGAGATCTTTTGGTTTGCCGAAGATATGTGGCGCGATAGCTTTATTGATATGAGTGCAAACGAGTTAGGTGCCATCGAGCACATGCATGACGACCACATGGACGCGTTGCAGGAAATCTATCAGCACGCGATGCAATCTAACAGCACTAGCGAGCCGCAAATGCTAAGTATCTTTCAGGAAGGTTTTCATTTATCCAACGGTGTGAAAACGCTGTTCATTCCCTATGAGCAAGAACTGCAGCAACCCAGTGATTTACGCCACGCAATGGTTGTGCTAACAAAAAAGGCGCGTGGCGTTCAGCCAGAGCTAGAGGCTGCAGTATAAACGTTCGGGGTTAACCCAGACTCTGAAGATAACGGGCCAGTGCAAGCATCGCGTATTGTCCTGCGACTGCCTCTGCGCTGGAATTGTAGTTTGTATTGGTATTAACGTCGTAGGCGTAGCTCTTGCCATCGGCATCCCAGATAGTTTCAATTCCGGCAACCTGAATATTGTTTGCGGCTAAAAAGCGTTCATAGGTGTTGATAAAATCTGGCCGATAATCGGTAAGAATTTCAAACTTGGCTTTTGGCGCGCTAGACGGGCCATCAGTCGGGCACATTTGGTCTTCGATACTGCACACATCGGCTGGACATAATTCAAACCCAGCGGAGGTATCAACCCGAACCCCATAGAAGAATTTTCCGTTGATAAATTCGTGGCGCACTATATAAGGCTCTGGTGCTTTGATGTATTGCTGGATAAGGGTAATTCCATCAACGGGTTGATCAAACTGTGGGCTATCCAGATAGTTCTGCAATGCATCGACATCTTCAAAAAGATAAACCCCTTGGCCTTTACCCGCGCGGTTGTGTTTGGTTATAAAGCTTTCGCCTGCAAAGGATTTGGCCGCTGCAATGATATGAGATTTTCCAACGGCGGCAATCGTTTTGGGGGTTGCGATACCGGCTTGGTTTAGCGCCATATATTGATTGACCTTACTGACTTCTAAACGCAATGCGCGGCTGCCATTAATCACTGTTCTACCATGCCGCTCCAGCCAGGCTAAAACCGCTTCTGTAAATTCAGGTGCAAAGCGGTGATCACGGGTGTGAGATGAGGCACTGATACGATTGTAAAACACGCCTTCAGGGGGTGGTTGAGACAGGTCAATCTCGCCTTCGTCTAAATGCCAGAGTTCATAGTCCAGCGCAAGTTCTTGCAAACGCGCGACGAGATGATCAGTCCATTCATTGTTTTCGTGAATTACGTAAATCTTGCTCATTTTTCGCCTAGTCTTTCTAATCAAAATGCTAGTGTAAATAGACTGTTAGCCTAATTAAAGATCAAGCCAACCACAGTGTGTGCTTCGCGAGGTTAAAAACTACGAAGCTGTGACATGTAATCTGAACTATGCTGAAAGATGCAAATCAGCATTAACCAGTAAGGAGAGTGTGACGTGTCGAATATGCCGTTGTTTGCCAGACAATCGATATTTACAGCTGAGCACGAGCTGTATGGCTTTGAGTTCTTATATCGCGGTGCTAGGTTGGGCAGTGACGATCCCAATGCGGCTCATTTGGCATCTATCGAATTGCTCGACCATATGTGCACCTGCATTTTAGAAGAGAACCTCAATGCCGGTAAACCTTTATTACTCAACGTTGATGAGCAATTTTTACTCGATGACAACTTGTTTCACACGCCGCTAGATAATGTCATTTTCGAAATTCTAGAAACCGTTGAACCCACACCTGAAATCGTGAATAGGGTGCGCAAACTGGCACAAGCTGGATTTAAGTTTGCGCTTGATGATTTTGTGTTTGAGCCCAACAAAACGCCCTTTTTCAAGTATCTAAGCATTCTGAAAATTGATGTGATGGGGATTGATTGGGCGTTAATGGCGAGCAAGCTACCTGAGTTGCAGTTATCAAACTGCTTATTGTTGGCTGAAAAAATTGAATCAGAAGAGGAGTTTGAGCGCTGCAAAGCACTGGGCTTTGATTTATTTCAAGGTTATCACTTAGAAAGGCCCAAACCCATCCACGGCAAAAAATTAGAAACCAATCAGCAAGCGGCATTGCGTCTAGTGTCGGAATTATCTCGGCCCGATATTGAAACCGAAGAGGTTGCGCAATTGATCTCTTTAGATCCTATCCTAACGGTAAAGATATTACGTCTAATCAATTGCCCTTTGTATCAATTGGTACGGGAAGTAAAAAGCGTTCGAGAAGCCGTTGTTATTCTCGGTCTTAATGTCGTTAAACAATGGGCGATTATATTGTCACTGGTTTCGGCCTCAGATAGTCCTCAAGAACTGTTTAGGCAGTTGTTGGTGCGAGCGAAAACCTTAGCATTGATTGGTGAGCGGCAGGCGAAGGAGCAACCCGACATAGATGTGTCAGGGTGTTTTCTCACGGGTATTCTTTCCGGTGTTGATGCCATTTTCGGGACTGAGCAAGGGACCGTGATTCAGCAGCTGACCCTCGATGATGAGGTTAAAAGAGCGTTACTGACACAAGATAACTTTATGGGGCAATTACTCAACGACACGATCGGCTATGAACGATTCGATAGCAGTGTATTTGAGCGTATGAGCGATGAGCAGAAGTTTGCGTTTATTCACAGTTATCAAAAAAGTTTGGTTTGGGCTGACGAAGTACTGCGAAACCTTCCCTCGTAAGCGTAAACGCGTTTATTTGTTATCCTACTAAGTGTTTGATAGCGTTACTGATTAGTAAATAATTAAAGCTGCCGCCACGACTAAGGAACGATTGCCATGACAACAGAAGTATTGGGTAGAACGTATCGCGCCTTTATCAGTTATCGGCATGCAGATAACAAAGCGGCGGGGCGGCAGTGGGCTACCTGGTTACATCAAGCGATTGAAACCTATGAAGTGCCGGATGATCTGGTTGGCACTAAGAATCAGCGTGGTGAAGAAATTCCGGCCCGGATTTTCCCTATTTTTCGCGATGAAGAAGAACTACCTGCGCATGCCGACCTGGGTAATGCGATAACACTCGCCCTGGACCATACAGAGACATTGATTGTGTTGTGTTCGCCTAACGCGGTGCAGTCGACATATGTTGCAGATGAAATTCGTTATTTTAAGCAACTGGGGCGTTCCGACCGGATCATTGCCGCCATCATCGAAGGGGAGCCCAACACTAGCTGGGATACCAGCAAGGAAGCACTGGGTTTTAGTCCGCAAGATGAGTGTTTTCCGGTCCCGTTGCAATTTGAATATGACGAAAATGGGCAAACTGAGAAACGCGCGGAGCCAATCGCTGCCGACTTCAGAGTCAATGCGCAAGGCAAACCCTACCAGGGCTGGACATCACCCGAAGCATATCGCTCTTGGTTATTAGAGCGGGGTGAAGAGACCACCGCAATTGCGACAAAAGTGGAAGCTTACACCGCGCAATTAAATTTAATGCGACTGAAAATCATTGCCGGTATTTTGGGTATTCCACTGGGACATCTTACCAAACGCGATCAAGCCTATCAGCTCGCGCAAGAGAAAGAGCGTGCGAAGAAGTTGCGTCGTTGGTTAACCGCCGTTGGGATGTTAGCTGTTATTGCAATATCAACGGGAATTTGGGCCTGGATGCAGCGTCAGGTAGCTCTGGAGAATGAACAAATCGCCGTCGAGCGTTTACAAGAAAGGCAAATTGCCGATGCCAATCGATTAACCAACGAAGCAATTGAGTATCTGGATGACGGCAACGTTGAAGGCACACTTGAGCGTCTTGATGATGCGATACCTGAAGACATCGCCAACCCCGAGTGGCCTATAAGTGATAGAACTGCGACCGTACTGAATCGCGCTGTTGCATTAACCGAAAGTAATGTGGTTATTCAAACCGATATAAGTGGATTTGCACAGCTCGAAGTCATTGATGAGCACCACCTTTTAGCAATCGATGAAAATAATCGCGCGGTGTTGTATACAAAGTCGGGTGAAAAGCTCAGGGAATGGCAGTTTGGTGCTCAAATGGTATTGCAGGTTACCTCTGACCGTCAACGATTAGTGGGTGCGGCAGTCGTTAGCAAAGAAGAGCCGGCACCCGAGGATCATTTCTGGGATACCCATTACGTTGACTACTTTACGACAAAAACAATCGATATCTTATCGGGAGAAATCCTTTATGAGGTTGATGTAAATGTTGATAAAGCTTCGTTGAGTTACCGCAGTGGTTTTTGGGGAGCTGAAGAGCAATTATTGTTTTCACCTGATGGTCTTACTTTTCTAGTGGGCACTGAAGACTACAGCGAAGATAACGCGAAATATGGCTTTAATGCCTTTAACACCCAAACCGGTGAGGTTCGCTTCTCTGCATCGTTAGATGCCAGTGCACACAGTTTTTTTGCCATCGATAATGACCAATTTGTGGTGCAGCAAATTCGCTATGCGAATGATGAGCAGAGTTACCTCCAACAAGTTGCTCAATATTCAACGTCGTCAATGACACCTAAAATACTTTGGCAATCAAATACCCCAGTCCAGTGTGACAGTGCCGAACTACAACCTGCCGCAGAAAATACAGGTCATGCTTTACGGATCAGTATCAATCGAGAGGCAGATTCAGTTGTGGGCGTGTGGAAACGGCGCGACAGTGATTTCTCATTTTGTTTGAAAACCTGGGCAATAAGCGAAACAGCCGAATCACCGATCATTGCCATTGATTATGCCAGTGATGAGCCATGGAATGAAATCACTGAGGCGGCGGTAAACACAGCGCTGATGAGTCAACCTGTTCGACTCTACCAAAATGGCAGCTTGTCTACGGATATTAATAAGCCAGTTGACTCTGTGTACAACAATAGCGAATTATTGTACGCCGACAAATCCTTTATCTATGCGGATAAGCGACAGCTCCGTTTGCCGAATGTCGCCGGACAAATCGAACAGATTGCGATTGATGCAACTAGCGGCGTGGTTTGGTATGCCGCTGTCGATCGCACTATTCGTAATTTTGCGTTTAGAGGCTCAGAGCAGCGCTTGAATCTGGATTTAGATTTGTTTGACAGCCAAGTCCACGTGCAACAGGAAGCTGTATTTGTGATTGAGACTGAGGCGCGAACAACAGGCAATGATGCGAATGAGTGGCAACATCGCTGGCATTATGCAAATGCGTTAGCCCCCAGCGAGATGCAAACCTTTTATTCATCCGGTATTGACCAATACCCCGAGTTCCACCTATATCCCAATCAAATCCTCGGTATCAGCAGAGTCGATCCCAATGCTGAAGACTTAGATCAGTGGCGACGTCGTGAAGTAAGCATCGAGTTAATTGATGCCAAAACCGGTGTTTCTCGGCTCATTTTTACCATGGAAACTAATTTTATTCAGCAATTAGCCCATAATAGCCAGTACATTGCGTACCTGCATAATGACGTGCTGCAGTTGATTGATTTGGGCTCATTTGAGCAAATGGCTTTACCATTGCCAGCCCCGCATACGCCGTTTGAGGTGTTGGTTTTAGACAACCATATCGTTGTGGCAGCGTCTGATGAGCATACTGAGGAGCCAGATAAACGGGTGATAACACTTTTTCGGTTATCACCCGACCAAAAATCGTTGCAAAAATTTGCTGAAAAGCAAGCTCAAGGCCTTAGCGTAACAACGATGCGTCATGCAAACTCGGCGCTGTTGGAGTGGGATATACGCTATGACAAGCCAAAAGAGTATCAGGCCTTACACAGTGACTTGCAAATACAGGACATTCAAACTGCGTGGCAAGATGAATGGAATTTACGCATGCTCTTAGCCGATGATGCCGATGAGATAGTGGTAGTAACGCCCGATAAATACGTGCAAGTGTTTGATTATGCGGGAACCTTGAAAAGTGAAACGATTACTCAAGGCGATTGGTGGGACAGTCATCTCAGTCATGACCGTAAGTATGTGTATGCTGACGATGAAATCGTTCCTCTTGCGGAAAGACAGGGGTGCCCAATACCGCAAACCCCCGGTTTTGGCACTTGGAAAGTGCAAATGTCTCCTGGTTCGGGGTTTTTAGCATTAGCAGACGACAACTTATGGGTTATGGATTTGCGCAGCTGCACTGTGGCTTACGAGCTACCTATAGGTGTCGCAACGCATGATAATTTTTATATTACCGATACCGGTATCTTGTATCTATTGACGGAAACAGGGTTACAAATTCATCAAACGGTTCAACCCTTACAAGACAATATCGAGTTACTGCGACGTTAAAAGAGGAGGCAGAGTTGACAGATTAATGACTCCGTCTCTGTCAACGCGGCGATGTTATGCGACACAATTTTTTATGTTTACTTACGACGCTTATGTTAACCGGATGTCTGCATCTTCCGGTTCAGCAAATGATTGAAACCCCGCAAGATTCGGCCACGATGATCGAGTTACCCGCGACCGATAGCGATGTTTGGATCGCTGCTCAAGGCATTCCATTGAGGGTCAATTGGTTAGCAGAAGGCCATAGCGAATACGCGTTTGGTAATATGTTTGTCCTGCCGTATGTGATTGACCAACTGCCTTACCTCAACACAGAAGAAAGCCAAGCATGGATTGAGCACATCAATAACACGTATCAACCCGAGCCGGCGTGGGTCTATAACCCCGATAACCGAATGGGGCATTACAAGTGTATGAGTATTTCGGCGGCCACTATTATCAATTGGCACGCATTAAATGTGGGTCAGTCTTTACAACCCTTTACCTCCTGGTTAAGCGGCAAGCAGGAGTCGGGGATTGACCATCGGGCGTTGGATGCCTTGTATTATCAGCGTGCACAACAAGAGGCCTTCGCTGACACTTATGAGTTGCTCGATTTTGAGTTGGACCCCGTGGAGCAAACACCGATTTCTTATCGCATGCCAGCCTTCGCTGAGATTATTTCATTGGCCAGCCAGCAACCGCAGACGACGTTGGTAATTGATGATTATGTCTTGCCGGGAGTTTCGCATACCCTCGATACGACGAAGATGCCGATGCTAACAACGGTTCAAGTATTTGACTATCAGGCGTCTTATGAAGTGCGCGATGACGGTAAAGAGCATACATTACGACTTAAACATGCACTCCATCAATATGGGCCAATCTATGCTGGGATTAGGATCCGTTTTGCTAGCAGTGGCGGTGTGATAACAGACAGCGCCATCGGGCGCTTTTCAATTCCCAATATGTCTGGTCACGCGGTCGTGATAGTCGGCTACGTGGAGCAGGGCGATGACACATACTTTATCTATCGAGAAACCTTCGGTCGCAACGATACTACATCAAGTCAAGGGGGGCCCGCTTATCGAGTATATCCTGCTCACGTATTCAATGAAGCTTATGCGTTTCAATCACAAGCGGGATAATCACTGTGTTTGTGCCCGAATGTAGTTCGCTAATGGTTCATAGTGCTCGAAGCGGGCAAACTCCGCATCGGCTTTACAGCGGGCGGATAATGCTTGCTCATCCATCCACGCTTTGGCATTGGTTATAGAGCCTGTTGCGAGAATTGCGGTAGCGACAGCAGTCTGATTGCCGCAGGTAATATCTAAGTTAGCGTAACTGTATAACGCCGTCAGAATGTTCTCTGCTGCAGCAACGTTATTCGTTCTTACAGCAAGATAAACGGCTTGACCTGCAGTTTTATAGATATCAGTGACCGCAAGTTTCTCCGTCCACGAGGGTATATCTTGAATAGCTTGTAATACCAAACAGCTGTAACAGTTTGTATTCAATGCGGCATATTGGGCTATAAAGCGGTTGACTTGTGCTGCAGAAGCCTCTTTTTCAATCATCCAGTTGATCAATGCTAATGGACGTTGTACGTCGGTCCACGCACGCCAGTGCTCGTGGCCCTTGAGTTCGGTTAATAGGCTTTTCAGTCCTGCATCATTCTGCGCGGCGGTTTTCTGCAATAGGGCGTCACTCATCTGTCGCTTGAAGGCCTCTTCCCAGGCATCTTTAACGTCATCAGCCGCAGGAATTTTAGTGTAGTCAATGGCGAGCAGTTGTGAGGTGTTAGTTACCGGATCATCGCTGCTTGTCTTGAGCACCTGAATTTGTTGAAGATCCGCCAACCATGGGTATTGGGTAGCTGGAATTTGCGTCTGAGGTAACCAATCTTTGACGATTGAGCGTGCCATTAACTCGCGCACCACCTCACTGTCTTCGCTGAAAAACCGTGCCGTCAGATCGAATTCTCTTAAAAACGGAAGTAGCCAAACAGATGCCGCTATATCGCTTATGTTTTGTTGGTTTATGAAATTGATAAACTGTTGCCATTGGTCTTCATAATTAACCGTTTGTGCGACTGCTCGTCCCAGTGTCCGGAACTGGTTGAGGTAAGGGCTCGCGCTACTGTAATGGCGTTGCATTGTGGTAATAGTGCGTTCCGCAACGTCAAACTTTCTCGCTAAGACTGCGCTGATGATTAAGGTTTGATATCCACGGGCTGAGCCTGAGTTACTGGCTTGGTAAGCAATTGCATATGCTTCTTCAAAACGACCACTGTGAATGTAATGTTCGGCAAGGCGCTGTTGTGCCGAGGACACATCCAGAAAACCCTGAGGATCAGAGGCAATGAACTTTTTCACAACCTCAATCGCTTTACTGCGCTGTCCTGTGTCAACGTAGAGCTTTTCAAGCTCCATACTGGGTACTTCAAGGCGATATTGATGTACGGATAGGACCGCTTCATATAATGCTATTGCGCGCTGTGGGTCACGCTTGGCGACCGCTTTCGCAAGCTCATGACCAGTTTTCCAATTATCAGCATACCGTTGCGGGATCGGCGTTGAGGTAAATTCCGACTGCCACCATTTGGGACTGAGGGTGTAGTTGAGCAGATAGTCCTCGGGGACGGAATACTCAGAAGCCTCAAGTGGGGAACCAAACAACAAATCCGATCGTTTAATATGGGCTGCTACCCTGATTGCATCGATACTACTGACTGCCCATTGTGCGGCGAGTTCATTAAATGGATCTTCTAAATAGTTCAACAACGGCACGCCAGGGTAGGCGGCTGACCAATCGATAGCAGTGCGTTTAATTTTATTTTTATACGAGCCTTGCCATCCGGTAGTGCGCGAGGCATAGCGATTAAATGTAATAAATGCGTGCGCTGACTCAGGCGTTGCCGAAGGTACTTCTAACAGTGCAGCTAAGCCTTCATTCAAGCGGCTTACCATATTGTCTCGCATGCCCCAAGCGCGCCACATTGACAGTTTGTAGTTAGACGCTGAAATCAAGCGATGCGTGACTTCCTTTAGAAGCTGATACTGTCTTTGCTGTCGCCTATTGTCGGCTAATAGGATGGGCGCAGCAGTTGCTTGCTGCTCCATTAAATACATCATTTCAGCGGCATAACTGAAACCGTTTCCGGCATCCAAATACCGACTGATACTTGATAAATCGGCATCTAATTGAGCATTGTTGAGTAACAACAAGAATGCATAGCTAGTTACAGAACCTGAATCGCCGCGGTTGAGTTGCATGGTAATACTGGTTTTATTAAATGACGAGACAGTTAAAACACTATCGAGAAACAAGCCATCTTCAGCATGGCGAGTATCGATCATCGATTGCATAGCTTGATCGCGATGAGGGGTAAATTCCATTAACTGCAAGGCGTGCAGAAATAACTCATAGTTCTTCACATCGCCTTTTTCCTCTGGAGCAAGGTAGTCGCTTGTAGAAAACGTACGCAATACGTTTATCTCAGGGTAACGCGTCGTATTTGGCAACAGATTAAGCGCGAATAAATCACGGTAAGCTGATGCTTGCGCCGAGCCAATTAGGGCTTTTTGATCAGCGGTTAGCCCCGTTGAATCCGCAGCTAACAATACATGGGCGATGGCAGTAGCTGCGTGTTGATGCGCTAAAATAGGCGATATGCGGCTACTTAGAATACTCAGCCAATTCCACGCGCGAGCCGCCTCCTGCAAGTACTCTGGTGAAAACTGTTCAACGCCTGGCGCCAATTCATCAAGGCGGCTGTAAACTGATAACAGACCAGAAGGCTGCCATTCTGTAATTGAGGAACTCATGGCGTCGGGAGTCAGCGCATGCTTCATCAACCCTGCTTGACCTGCGGTTGTCGCTATGTAATTGCGTACTTTTCGCAATTCAGTCAAGGAAATTTCTTCAAGTGAAACCGTCAGTGATACCGGCTGATTTAGGCTGGCTGAATGGGTGGTTATAATCAGTTGGTTGTTATTGTGTATGGCCATATCAATCACTAACTGAATGGGTTGGCCATTCATTCGCTTCGCTTGATTGGTTTTGGCATCAACTAAATGACCATTAACCCACAGGTGTGGGTGGGTTTTTTGCGGACTAAATGGACTTGCCGGTCGATTGATGAGTTCATCATGAACAACCCCCATTTTGTATTGGTGTAATAGCGTCAGCTTGATAGTTTCGCGCAGCGCTTGAGCATTAAGCCAGTTGCCAGCGGCTCCGGTATGACTGCGCAAGTGTCCAACTACGGCAATATTTGTCGCTTTGGAAATATCATGAACAGGACCATCTTCGAACCACGTTAACGTTTCAATACTTGCGTCGGCATTGCGTTTCATTGCCAGTGCTTGAAAGCTATTTTGTTCGATATCACAATCACAGCCCCCCATCGATTGGCAGCGTTGAAATAGTGCTGTCTGTGGGACTGGCGACAAACCTTCGACTAGGCTAGGGAAGTAATTGCCACAGATAAGTAAGCTGTACTCGCTATCGTGCCATTCAGCAAAAACATCGGTTGAGCCAGTCAGATCATGCAAATCAACTTCAAATTGTATGCGTCGAGCCAGTTGATAAATATCGCTTCCCGCGGAGCAATCTGTGGAATCTGTGCCGTACTGACATAGCCCGGGTTCGTCACAAACACCATCAAAGGCATACTGGCAGCTATCAGCAGCGGAGGTGGTCACTCCACAATCAGTTGAATCGGTGCCGGTAGCACAAGCATGTGGTTCGTCACATTCGCCGTCGAGCGCAAACTGACAAGAGTCATCGGCTAATGACTGTGAAGACAACAATAGGCAGGCAACTAACGTTAACCATGTCAAAATCGATGAATTAGTCATTACTGCCTCCTGCCGGTACAAGCTCAATACGATGTGACAATTCGCGGATCCGTTGATTTGGGCTTAGCTCCATATCAATAGTTTCAGTAATGGCAGGAATCAACTCAACCCCTTCAATCGGTTTTATACTGACCAGGTTATACCTTTCGTATAATCCCTTGTTGCCGGTCATCACCAACTGCGTTCCGTGTATCTTGCCTTTGTTGTAATACTTGCTGGTATTGACCTCAGACTCGAAGTAACGGGTGCCGTTGTTTACATTAATAAAGCTGACTTGGTTGCGGCTGTAAACAACAAGTGTATCGTCAGCCTGAGAAAACAATAGGCCGTATATGGCGTCGATTGACTGCATACGCCATACCAGCTTTTGCTCATCTATACTGCCTGCGTAAAGCGAAACCGTGCCATCGCTTTCGCCGACGGCGATAAGCGAACCATCGGAACTTATCGCGATGCCTCCTACACCTAATTGGCGCTTGTATTGCTGCACAACTTCACCGCTGAGCTCATTCCAAATATAAATGTAGCCATCGACATCGGATGTAAGCACGTTTTGACTATTAGGCAAGACGATTAAACCAGTAACTGCGCTTTCGTGTTGATAAAAATGTACCGGTGTATTGAGTGGATTATCTGTATCAAATATCTCAACTCGACCATCGTTATATGCAGCGAACAATTTGCTTGTATTGACTGAAAAAGCCAAATGTTGGATGTAAGATTGCGTTATTGGCAAAAGTGTATTGTTACCCGAATCTCTGTCTTGCAGGGCTAGGTAACCATTTTGTCCCCCAAAAGCGATGTACTGCTCATTCGCTGCAAGGGCGTAAAACTGATTACCACCTACCGCACTAGATTCATAAAAACCATACAGTTCACCGGAATACCATCCGCCTAGAGGCATGGTGTACACTCGGTTGAGCTGAAAACCACCAGCAATTAACATTTCGTTATCCAGTAACAATGTGTCGTATAAATTACCGTTCAGGGCCTCAATCGACTCTGGCAACGGTGTATGGTTTTGCGCGGGTAAACGCCACATTTTGAGCCGAGTGTCATCAGCTGCAGTGATCAAGGTCTGGCTAGGGGCATTCCAGTCTAATTGCGTAATAGCGTCTTTGTGCACGGGAAATGTTCGCAGCAGTGATTCGCTGTTGAACTCAATCAATTCACCGTTGGCGGCACCCGCTAGCCAACGATCACTGGCATGGACTACCGACTCAATACTGTCGGTGTGAAGTTGTAAGCAGTTTAAGTCATCATCGCCAAAGGTCACACTTTGATACAAGTACTCTTCGGTGTAGCTATGCTCCCATACACACACTTTACCGCTATCTAATGCAATCGCCATAGCACCACCTTGTGGGTCAAATGCGGAATCATTAATGGAGTATTTGGAGTCACTGAGTTGCATTGCACGTACTGCGGTACCGGTGGCTAAATCAGAAAATACGATTCTGCCATTACCACTCACTGAGATGACTACAGTACCCGATGCATTCAGCGCATAAGTATGTTGTGGGTTGATCACCATCGATATCGAGTTAACCCTGCTATGATGCAAACTTGCCTGGTAATTGACTGTTTGCTCAGAGATGTCAATTGCGCTTAGGTGACCGCGTTCGTCGCCAATAAGTAGCGTATTTTCAGTGGCATAAAATGCACTCGTTGTCGCTCCTTCAAACGCGCTAAACTCGTGAGCCAGCGTCAAATCGTTGGTACGCCATATTTTAACCGTCTCATCTTCGGATGTGGTTGCAACAAAATCTCCAGACGGACTGATTGCGACAGCATTAATATTATCTAAATGAGCTGTGACGGCAGCTTTGGGGGTTAACGATTCACTGTCATAGCGATAGAGCATTTCGTTTGAACCAACAAACACCGCTGCCTCACTGGCGGCGACCACAACATCCTCAACCGTTCTACCTGGTGTGGCAAGTCGCGTATTCAAAGAGCTTGGATCGATTTCGAACGCACGGCCCTTGTCATTGAACACCAATAGGCCATCATCAATCGTCACTAAGGCTTGCAACCAACTGGGTTTTAATTGCGTTTGTCGCAGTATTTTGAGGCTGTCTTTATCGACTTTTAGCAGTTCGCCATTATAACCGCCGATAAAAATTGAGCCGTCATATTCAAGCATCGCAGTGTTGTGCATTGGCTCATCGATAATAATCGATTGTTCGATTTCACTCGTTTCAGTGTTCCACACGGTTAGCGCATTTTGTGAGAGAAAGTAAAGGTTGTTGCCGGATGGGAAAAACTGACGACCGGCATTAACACCTACATCGTGAATACTGACCTCGGTGTAGTTGTCTCCACTTAGCTCAACCAAAGTATTACCGCTGTGGCCAATAAAAAGTTGCTCTGAAGTGTCTGAAACAAACTGAAGTGCATAGATGTCATTTTCAGCGGGGTCGGCGTATATCGTTGATTTACTATTGTCCGCATTGGAGTACAGCATGACTTCACCGGTATATAGGCCTAATGCCAGTAATTGTCCGTCTTCATGCACCGCTAAAGCGCGGATCTGATCATTGTCAGAGTCGGATAGAATGCGCGTAGCTCTAAGTTTATTGTCTTCGTCAAAATCGAGTTGCCAAATATCTCCTCGGGTATCGCCAGCGTAAACCCACTGACCATCAGCAGATGCCGCCAAAGCAGAAATTGCATACTGGCTGGTTTTGTGATGTTCAAATGCAAGTCCTTTATCTGTTGTCGTGATCACATATAAGCCTCCTAGATCGCTGCCGACAAGGGCGACGCCGCGCTCAGCTAAAGATAGCATCGCCCAGGTGGGCTCTAACCCAGTCGTCGCTTGGGCTACAGCGAGCGGCATTTGATTGAGTAGCTGCCAAGTTTTAGTCTCGACTTGCGGAGTAAAGTTGCGCTTGAGTGATTCTTTGTAGTACAGCAGAGCTTTGTCTTTTTCATCGCGATCGGCAAATGTGTCGGCTTGTGCCGCCAGCGATACAGCAAGTGCCTGCTGCGCTTCTTCACGCGCGAATTCTGCTTCATCCTTTTGCTCAAACGCTTGCCAACCAGCAAAAATAGCAATGACCAGTAGCAACGAAGCAACAATTAAACCCTTGCGCGTTAGCTCCGCTGCGCGTTTTTGTGCCATGGCTTCTTTTTCTTTAGCTTCAGCGAGTTGCTTGGCTTCGTTCAATGCTTTGTTTTTGATCGCGTCTTCGCGTTTGCGGCACTCGTGCAAGTATGCGTCATCGCTACTCGAGAAGAAATTCGCCATATCTGTGCGCGCACGCAGAGCTTCAGCATCTTCAAGTCGACCGGCGGTGTGGTTCAACCAATCGTCCGCACTGTTGTTAGCGAGCCAATCGCGTGTCGCTCGCTGCAGTGATTCAAGTACCATCAATGCGGCAAAATCGTCTTCCAACCAACCTTTCAGTAAACCCCATTGCCTTAACAACGCCTCGTGGGCGGGTTCTACGGTGATCTCTTTCTCTGTATTGATATCCGTTGACAGTAGGCGCTGTTCCACTAAGAGTTCGACTAACGGATGTGCCTCTGAAGGGATCTCAGACATTCGCGCAATGCGACGACGAGGTGCTTGTGTTTCTGGATCAATACCGGCTAACCAAGGCACAATAGCGCGCCGCATCAATGCCTCTAACGCACTTCTGTCACTGGGTAAACGCGAGTCTTTTAAGGCGCGCTGAAAGACTTCCTCGGTCGCTGCGGTAATCGCACCGTTGATGCCGCCCAAATCGTGATATTCTGCAAGTGTAAGGTCACCGTCGGCACCATAGTCTTTGTGCAGGCGCTCTAATGTGAACGCGAGTAATGGCAACGCATCTTTACCACTACCTTCATCGAGGTCCTTCAATAGAGCTTCAGTTAAAGCAGGTTCTATGTCTAATGGGTTGCCAGACTCATTCATCCGCTTCGCCGGGCCTTCAATGACCTCTTGATAAGCGCCTTTGGGCATAGGTGCTAGACTAAATGTCTGCTGCGAGACATCCGAAAAGGTCTTATAGGCTTGCAGTGTTTCGTAGCTGTCCGAGCGGATAGTAAAAAGTACAATGATTGGGAGTTCATCCTGCACCGCCAAACGCTTTAACAGCTCCAACAGTTTGTCAGCTTCAACTTCGCCTTCCCCCATGAAAAGCTCTTCTGCCTGATCAATACTCAAAATCAATGCGGGCTTTTGGGCGCTATCAAACAACGCAACCGCTTTGGTTTTCTCGCTGTAGTAATCACACAATAAGGTCATCAATTGGGTAAAGTGAGTTGCAGATTCACCTGCGTTTAATACGAGTTCGCGCAATGCTGCTCGGTTTGTCGAGATCTGACTAGCAGAAAAACACTCGAGTAAGGTATTCGCCAAGCCTGAATCGCCAGTAATCGCTGCATTTTCAGGTCGCATGATGGGTAACGGGACAAAATGACGTTCGTCGCGCGACAATCGCGGCATGATACCGGCACGTAAAAATGATGATTTACCCGCGCCCGATGCGCCTAAAATAACCATGAACCGAGGCGGGGGAAGCTCTTTTAAACCACGCAGTCGCGCCAGTAGTTCTATAGTTGGTGCCTCGCGACCGAAGAATATACCCGCATCGCAGGACTCCATCGGCAACAACCCGCGATAGGGCGGGCGAAATGGGTCGCTAGATGGTGGCCATTCAAAAAACTTAGGATCTAAACCCGCTTTTACTAATCCGGTATGTAGTCGAGTGAGACCTTGTTTGGAAAAATGAACGTGACGTTCTTCATTGGTATACGGGTGGACGACGCGGTGAATTTCATGGTCTGTACCGGTGGCCAGTTCAACAAGTTGCCACGTACTGGTGAGCTCTTCAGGCAGATTGCCAATATCGAGCTCTTCCATAAGCAAGCCGAATAACTGTTTATTGAGACGTCGAGCTAAGCGATACTCTTTGCGGCACCACTCAGATTCCAACCATTTTTCGGTAACACAAAATAATACGGCGTCACAACGATTAGCGGCCTCGTGGAGTGAACGTTCCCAGCGCTCTCCAGCGGCTATACCGCGCTTTGGATCGAGGTCAAGGAATAACTCATCCCAACCTTGTCCCAGCAACCACTCTTGAACGGCTAACGCTTCAAAGTTATTCGCACTGGAATGGCTGATAAATATCTTCGACACGGACTTTTGCCTTATTGTTGTGCGCGCTACTATCAGAAATACAGCAACTACGTCTCCCCAGATGATTACAATATAAGCAAATTTTCCGAGCTATGACAATTTGGGGCCTGGTTTATCAACGACGTCGTAGTTCCTAAACGATACAAGATGGCATCCCTTCTTGTGCTTTTTATTCATTCATTTTGAGTTAATGAATTCAGCTTTAGAATGTGTCATTATCAAATCATAGTTTCATATTTAGGCTACTATTTTAGCTATAAAAAAACGCAATGTTCATAAGGCGAGGGGTGCGATGAAGAAGCTTGGTGTGTTGTTCGGTAGTATGGTGATGTCTGCAAGTGTTGCAGCGTTGCCGGTCGCTAAAGAGGGGGATGCTTATATTCCAAAATCAATCACGGTCGATGCTCATTTTAGTGCTGATGCCACCGAAAAGCCTGACTTTGCGGTAATCGGTGACGATGATAGAGAGAAGCAATGGGACACCACCAGTTACCCTCATACGGCCCTCGGCCAATTAGTTATGGACGGTAGCACGTGCAGTGCGTCGCTGATCGGTGAGTATCATGTTCTGACGGCAGCCCATTGTGTCTACGATCACGACAATGGTTTTAAATTACGTGTGTTTTTCGCACCCGGTCGAGTGGGCAGTAACTTTCCATTCGGTTTATACGCAGTAACTGATATCTATTTGCCGCGCGATTACATGGTCAAGAAGGAATTTGGTGTGGGTGACCTTGCGGTGCTGCGTCTAAAAGAGCCCGCAGGCAACAGATTGGGATGGTTAGGCTATCAAGTCGTTAATTACACTACCCCAGAGAGTCTTGACCAAGTAAATGACTATTTACGAGACGCGGCTTCACAAGCTGGCAGTCAATCATCCATGCGCGATAAATACATCAATGAAGCTATTGATGAGTTAGTTTACATTCTGCCTGAATACAAAACCCACTACATGGGCTATTCGGGCGATAAAGATAACGAAATGTGGGGTGATACCTGTTTCTACCGCACCATTGACGAACCCATGGGCAATTATGAGTTAGTCCAGTCATACTGCGACTCTCAACCTGGCTCAAGTGGCAGTGGATTTTTTAACGACGATTATTACATAACGTCGGTTCGTTCATTTCAAAATGCGCGCGCTGAAAACTTTATTACCGATGCAAATGGCAATAGAACAGCGTTTGCTCGCGGTGATTGGAATGACGTTGGTAACTACAATCAAGCACTCAATCAATACGCTGTTGATATGATCCGCCGCTGGAAACAGGATGTTGTTGATGAAAACACCTATCATCAACGGTTGAATCAAAACACTACGGGACATTTGGATAACTTAAAGTCGTTTAGCGTAGTGAATAAATGTAACGAAAATGTGTGGATTGCAGTGCGGTTTAAGAACCTCCAAGGGCAATGGGTGAATCGCGGCTTTTGGGACAAGTCCTACAATGAAGATATCGATTTCCAAATGAGTTCTAGTTACTTCTATTTCACTGCGTTTAACAGTAACCGCAGCTGGGAAGGCGATGACGTAAATGTTGTTATGTACGACAAGAACTACGGTATGCAACAAGTCAATTTTAGCGAGCAAAATTACACCTTGAGGTTAGTCTGTAATTAGTCGTTTAACTGACATTAATATGAATGTAGGTGTTCAGACACCCTCCGATGATCAGGTTTTGAGCTTATTTAAAGCCCTGCGTCGGTCGGATAATGCTGCCGTGGAGCTGTGGTGTAAGCAGCATCTAAAAGATGCTCTAGAGCCGCTCCACGTGGCACTTGTGTCGGTACTGGAGCGAACTAACCCCAAAGCTGCGCTAACGGCGTTGACGCAGGTGAAAGCGACCCAACAGCCGGTATTTGTCGAGTTTCTGTGTTTATACCTTAGTGGTATCTTACTCAATCGCGCTAGCCGTCGCACGCGAGCGATGGCAAGCTTTCTCGCCGCTGAAAAACTCGCTGAAAACCAGCAAAAGGTGATTTGGCGAATTGAAGTGTTGCTTGAGCGCAGTACCTTGTTCGCATGGATGGGACAGACACTTGCTGCAACTGATGACTTAATGTTGGCAATTGCATTGCTGGCTAGTATCGATTACCCAGAAGCTCAACAGGCGAGTTGGTCTAAACTGGGACACATTAATTGGGAGCGCAATGACTATCAAAAGGCATTGGCGTTTTTCTCGCTAGCCACTGAGCAGGGGCGGACGATTCTCGATCACGATTCACTTGCAAAACTAGGTGTAGAAGTAGCCCAGTGTCATTGTGAGCTTAATCAGTATGATCAAGCGGTAGCAAGTTTAGCTAATATTCACACTGAGCAAGTCAGTACCTACACGCAGTTTCTGGTATTACTGCTGAAACTGCGCTTACTCGATTTTCACGCAAATAGCAGTTCGTTATCCACTATTAAAGCACAAATAGAACAGATCATGGATGGCAGTGAGTGGCAAAGTGCAGCATATATGGCGGCTTTGGGTGCCTATCTGGTTAATCATGAGCCGCAGCAAGCACTTGATTATTTACGCGAGGCAGAAGTGTATTTTACTAAGCACGCTTTGCTTCCGCATTTGTGGCGTTGTCGAATTCAACAAGTCTATGCCCATCACAAACTCGAGCAACAAACAGAAGCGGCACAGATGCTGATGAATGCTAAGCAGGTGGCTACAGAGACACACAATCGTCGTTTATTAGAAGTCGCCGACCAACTTGCCATTCAATTTGATTTGCCCGCGGGTCTAGAAATAAAACACAGTGTCGCAATCGCCGATGATTACAGCCGCGCAGAGAATGGCTTTTTAGTGATTGATAAGTTAGGCAAAGGTGGGTACGGCACCGTGTATCGTGCCTACGACATGGTTAAACAATGTGAGATTGCACTAAAGATTTTTGATTTTAGCGACCCAAGCTCCACTGTTATGGTGGGGGACTTAGAGCAGTCATTACAGGCAGAACTGCAGCTGATCAGTCAGTTAAATCACCCACGGTTAATTGTGCCTAAGTCATATGGCAAGGTTGATCAGTTTAGATTTTATGTAACCTCTCGATTTGTTGAGGGGAAAAATTTACGTGCACAGATATCGCAGCTGAATACCGAACGCTTACTTTTGGTGTTGTCCGATGTTGCCAACGGGCTGGTATACGCTCACCAAAAAGGCATTATTCATCGTGATATTAAACCGGAAAACATCTTAATTGATGAAGATAATCGCGCATATTTGATTGATTTTGGCAATGCGATGTCGGTATCAAGTAAATTGCACAAATCTGACGCCAGCGGTACATTGCCCTACATGTCGCCTGAGGTACTGGAAGGTAAACGCAGTAGTCCCGCCCAGGATATCTTTGCCCTGTCGGTGGTGTGTTGCGAAGCGTTGCTCGGCGCACACCCGTTTAACGACAATGTTGCGACCAGTGGGATCGCATATCGCTTTCAATTGGCAAAACTGAAAAAGGTATTGGCGCCCACATTGAATAATTCTGTGATATTGTCATTACTTATAGACGCATTGCATCCAAATGCAGCAAAGCGTCCGACGGCTATGGATTTTGTTAACGCCTTAGAAAATAAATAACTCAAATAGGAGTAGACGCTGTGCCAATTGAAATTATTGGAATATCCGGTCACCACGAAGGCAAACGTTTTTCGTTTGACGAACACAAACAATCAATCGGCTTTGGACGTAGTTCTGTCAACGACATTGTTTTTCCGGCAGATGATACCAGTATCAGTCGCCAGCATTTATCTCTGCAATTAGAAAACGACCGATACCAGGTCGCCATGCAAGCCGATAATCCCGTCTTTATCAATGATGAAGAAGCCTATCCTGATGATGAGTTGCCATTGGGTAAACATCGCCTAACCGTTGGCTTAAAAGACTCTCCTGAACAATTTGAAATCGTGATAACGTCACAAGATGAGGGGCTTGCCGTTACCGAGCCGAGCTACAAAATCAAGCAGTCTACAGCGAAGCAGCACAAGTCCTTGCGTAAAACTGTCGCAGTTGCGATTGCCGTATTAGCCGTCGTTGGATTTGTCGGTTATCAGCTACTGCATGAGACATCCAACTTATTGGACAAGCAATTACAGCTCTTAGCGGCGCAAAGTGAGAAGGCGAATGTACGGGCGCAATTCGAAGATACGGTTTTATCACAACGCGATTCGGTTTATTTGGTAGCGATTAAATCGGGTGAGCGATTAATAGGGCAAGGCACAGCATGGGTTGTCGGTGATGGTGTACTCGCAACTAATGCCCATGTCGTTGAGGGATTACAAGAAGCATTGGAGGATTCAGGTGGCGACATCGAAGCGGTAGTGATATCACCGCAAGGTCCGGATAACCTGCAACACAAAATTATTGGTATGGAGATCCACCCTCACTGGGATATGTTTAGCGAGCATCAAACTAATGTTTATCGCCTGATGGACGATGGCAGCAACCTCGATTTGACACCTGCCTATGATGTTGCATTACTGTCGGTCGACCAAGCTGATGCATTGGCTGCGCCACTCAAAATCGCGTCTAATGCCGACCTGTACGACTTGGATAGCGGTGCTGCAGTGGCTTTTGTTGGTTATCCCATGGAAGATGCTATCGGCGGTGGCTTTAACTATTCTAGCCCAACACCGCAGGTTCAGTTTGGCGCGGTCACAAGCGTTACTGACTACTTTATGGTCAGGGAATCTGATCAGCGCAATCACCTCATTCAACACAGTTTACCCGCTCATGGTGGTGCGAGTGGCTCGCCGATCTTTAATGTGAATGGTGAAGTTGTGGCATTGTTTAATGCCGGAAACGTCGTATTTGTCGAAGGGCATCGAGTGGCGACGGGGATTGGTGTTAATTTCGCCCAGCGAGCCGACATTCTGAATGAAATGTTGAATGATAGCGTTGCTCAGGTTGAGCCTCAGCGTTTGGAGTTTTGGGGACAGAGATTGTCCGAGTACAAAACACCGGCGGAGATTATCGTCAGTGATTGGCGTCGCATGCTTGCTAGCAACGGTGTTGACACGAGTAATATTCAAGAAAACAAGAAGAGTTTGGTGTTATCTGAATATCTCGAAGAGTACGAGGTTTACTATTGGGAAGGGCAAATTAATGTTGAACCCGGCAAACAAAAGCTGGTTATTGCTGAGCCTGTAAACGTAGCTGACATTGACTTAGTCTGGTTCGATCAATATGAAGATGCAGTCGTTGGTGACAACGGATCCGAACCTTTTGCTATTGGTTATTTGGATGAGGACACTGATTGGCAGGCCTTGCAAAACAACAACCTGATGGTTTATTCAGCAGAGCAAGGCGTTAGTTTCAATTTGTATGTCTACACTGTGGAATAAGCCGTTAATCCTCAATCGCGCGCTGTGCAAATGGCGAGCGCGCGAAACCCGGTAAACTGGGGTCTGTAATACTTTCGATATACCAATCGGTGACATAAGAATGAGCCTCAATAAACATATCGATGCCCTCGGGCGTTGCGATGTCAAACATTGTGTAATTGGGATGTAGGTCGCTTTCGGGGACACCTTTGGCGAAGTAAGACGTGAGATAGAAGTCTACTTTTGCAAACTCCGCAGCGTTCAGTAGGTTTTGGCGTTCAGCCGCTGGCGTGTCGAGGATTGAAATAGTGATTTGCCCGTCCGCCAAACCGACTTCTTGAAGGATTTGTGCTGCTCGAGTAACGAGAAAGCCGCCCGCGCTGTGGCCAATAAAATGAATTGGCTGGTTGCGGTCCATCTCGCCGGTAATAATTTTGCGTGCGATTATTATCCCTACTAACTCGCCCAGTGATTCAGCGCTTGGACGTATCGCTGATACATCTTGGACCATTTCCATGACGGAATAGTCTTCAGCATCAAATTCAGTATTGCCGAAACTAAATAGCGTAGTGCGCGATGGTTTTGCGATCTGGTGCCAATCGATCAACACAATATCGGGGGCTTTTTCTCCAAGACGCAGATTGAGTTTATTTTGCATATCTGCCATCCAATGGGGCTCCCCCTGCTCAGATAACTCAGCACTAACACCATCGTGCAGACCATGCGCAATAAAGATCACACCCTGCTGCGTCTTGTCAGCAGTAAACCAGCCTTTTGTATCTGGGCTGGACAATAAGCGCACATCGCTTAAACGAGTACCTACCCCTGTTTCTGGATCCTCGGGAGACATATATGCAATTAGTGCTGTGGTCACGATAAATGATGCTGCCACGACTAGCATACGGTCAAATACCAATTTAAATAAAAATGAGATGGGAGCAGATAGTCGGCGCAGCCAGCGGCCCGTAACTGTCCCAGTGATCGTCACTGCTCGTTGCTTCGCTGCGGCTTTTAACTTGTAGTAGATTTCGACATTTTTTGCTTCGTAATACCAGTCGATCACTTCACCAAGCAGCTTCTGCTCGATATCTTTGATTATTGTTTTGGCGTGCTCAATATCAGGTGAATTAATCAAATTCTCGCGATAGTGCTGCAAGATAATTTGTTGTTGGGCATATTTACCAGCACGGCGATTGAGCTCTAGAAAAGAGCCCATTTTTTGCGCCAGCACTGCGATTAATGGCAAACAACAACCAATCAAACCTAAAAAGATACCAGCGCCGGTTAAACGAATCAGGCGCTGTCCTGATTCGCCAAAAACCAAAATAAGACCAGCTACCGCCAAAAAAATGGCCGCATCCATAGATAGCGTTACGTAGCGGCTTAGGCGGTGTCGCTCGCGTTGAGCAGCGGCATGTTGTTTCTGATAATAAGCGATTTGATTGTCGAGTCGCTCGATAACATACTTGTCGATATCGGCCTGCGTCGTTGGTGACTTTTGCACGGCTGAGAGGCTATCGAGGTGTTTTGCAAATGTATAAAGGTCAGGATAGGCCTCAAGAATTTCGCCAGTAAGCTGTGGCGACACGTGTTCTGTGTGCAATCGCGAACGACTAATTTCTGCGAGCAAGCGCAACTGGATCCAGTGCGTTTTCATCGAACGCCAGCGCGTCCACCAAATGAACCCCATCAGTAATAGGGTACACGTGAAGACTATTAGTGCCATAACGACAGGAGGCCATTGACGCTCATTGCCTAATAACCAAATAAGCGGCAACAGAATGGCGAAACCTTCGAGCATAAGCAACAAACGCCACAGTTTGCGGTGGTCAGGGGCGAGTGCGGTGGAGATCTTGTCTGTTTCATCAAAGACCCCTTGAATTGTAGTGTTTTTATCTATGCCGAGGCTTTTTAAACGCTCTAATGGCCAATCCTGCATACTATTTCCTTTCTACCTTTATCCAGGTTCTGACTCTTTAACTTCATATATTTCAAGCCAATCAGACACTTCATCGATACTGACTTCACTGAGCCGTTGAATATCGGGATCAAATACGACACTGGTGGTTTTGTTCAGCTTGTCATCATTGGGCTGTTGAAAAACGCTCGCTGCGTTGACGTTAAAGTTATGCAACACACTATTTAAAACCGCGAGCATCGTACGTGATCGCTGCTCTGATATATCAAGCTCTGAGTGATTGCGAATGGCGAATATCGCCGTACCCAAAATTGGAAACGCGGCAGTAAATAGTGACGAAAACTTGTATAGATAGTAGCTTACAGGCGTATCTTTGACCGGTAAGTCAAAATAATGCTCTGCAATGTACAAACCTGCTTTCAGTAGAAGGGCTGAAGCGGTCAAGAAAAACAATGCGTGGGTGGCTTTTGACAAGCGCTCACCAATACTCTGCATCACTGATGCATTACTCTGATGGTATTGAATTTGACCTGTGAGCCAGCGGTCGGTGATAAATGAGTACGACTGATGCAGTGTGGATTGTGAATAAATACAACGCTCAAACCCAACGTAGCGATTGATTAGTTCTGCTTGTATACACACCCATTGAGCGCCACTTTCTTGATGGCCTAACACTTCTCGATACAAAAACTCACCTGAGCTACGTGCCTGCATGAATGAAAAGCAGCGTCCTAGGGGGTTTAAATAAATATTGGGCCTTATCGCCTCTGCTAAACAGCGGTTTTGTAGCCATCGCCTATGGTTGTGATGATCCTGTTTGTACAGCCAGTAAATCAATATTAAGAAGGTTGCTTCTGCACCAATGAGAGCTGCAACCAAACCGTCATAATCTTGAAAGGTTATTGCTATCGCTGCTGTAATCAATGCTGCTGCGGCAAATAAATAGATTAAAAGGTAAGTACTGCGGTGAATTGCCGCATATCTAATCGCCAATGCGTCAGCGCGCAGAAAGTAAGCATAGATTTGATGAGTCAATCGCGTCGCTGAAGGTGATTGCTTGTGATTGAATACCGTTCGAGCTCGCTCTACAGCCTGACTCGTGGTATGAACGTGTACATTTTTTCTAGAGGCTAGCTTTTTAAACCAGTCAAAAGCTTTAAACCCACGTAACTTTTCTGACCATGACACGGGTGTGTAGATGGGGCCTGAGTAGTTAAAGTCTGTATCTCTGCTTTCGTCCGTGCTCAGAAACTTGCGATCTGTAATGTGGTGCTCAAATTCATTTAGGATTAAATTATGCCTGCGCTCTTCGGATGTATCGTGCAGATTTGCTGTGTATGAGCTTGATTGCTGAATAACGCCTTTAAACAACACGAGTTGTTCCATCAACTCTACAGCGATGGATTCTGACCACTCGGTGTGCTTAGGTTGACCAACAATATTTCGCGGCGGATAGATGACTAACTCGACATCTTCGTGTGGATCTACAATAATGTGTATAACAGGTCTACCAAGGTCTCTGGCTTGTTTGATCGTAGCTGCTGAACCCGCTAAGTGAGTTACTGCTTGGGGCTTAGGTGCACCCTCGGTAACGATAATTAATAGGTCAATGTTTTCTGCGAGATACTCAGAGCAGCGATAATAGGCGCGATCTCGTGATTCTGGCGTTTTTACGTCACCGTCTATGGCCAGCACACGTGCGACTGCTTGATTATTTATGCGTTGTAATATGGTTTCAAACTCGGACCATTCGGCCTCGTTAGTTGCTTCATCGCGAGAATCATCGCGATAACCCAGTTTACAATCTTCAGGAATAAAGGGCAGAACCGCGGCCATTTCAACTAGCGCTTTTTCTTCAATGGCGGCTAACATTGGTGGGTGGGTAATCAGGCGATCTGCACCAATAGCCAGTGAGCTTGTCAGGCGTAAAATAGGTAAGGCGCCGGCTTCAGTCTGATACAAACGTTTGGCTGTTTGGTGGTTACCTGTAAAGTCCTGTAGGACGTCTGTTATTGAGCTTAAAATTTGGGTTAGCGTTTCTTCGGCTTGGCTTTGACCTTGACTTGAAAGTTTACGTGAACCGGCAATGCCAATGCGCAAGCACAAGGGGGTTCTTGGGTCGGCAACTGCTTGTTGGTAGATGCTAGCGGTTTCTTTGTCCAAAGGAGCTGCCATAGTTGGTTGACCTCTATTTTATTCGCGAATAAGTGCCAATAATTCGGGGAGTTGTTCGACGGTGTCTATATCTTTCTGTTTCTCTGATTCAGACAGATCATCCCATTCAATTAGACTTGGTGATAACCGCCGAATGGGATCTTTTTCACCATCCGTGTATTGCCACCCAGCCATTTTTTTATCGGCTATCCAGCGCTGATGTTCCATTTTGGCCAACCGCAATATAATCTCGCTATTTAGCGCTTGCGTGACCTTTTCCGGCTCTGGCAGTGATTCACCGGTCAGGATGCGACATTTAATCCCAATGTGGTCAGCTTGATTGCGGTTAGCATTCTTTAAAACTTCTGGCAGACGCGTCCAGTCTACCAAAGAAGAATTGGTTGCCTCTGTTTCGCCTAGCGCATTTTGTTTCGCGACGTAGTTATTGTGAATTGTCATGGCGATTTTGTCGTGTTTATCGCCAAACATATTATCCAGACCCGATACATCTTCACCAACACTAGCAAAATGAATATTGTCGTAGGCTAAAAATTCGTTTTCGTATTGGTTGAAACCAAACTGATGACCACTTTCAATTGCAATAATTGGGCAGGGTAGCGCCAAATCCACGAGGCTTTGTAAAGACAACAAGGTTTCGTTTGTTTCGGTAGTACAAACGTACATTATGTCATGAGTTAACTGGAGCGCAGTGTGCGTTAAACTCTGTCTATCAAGGGTAAATACTTCGTGGGCATCAAGCTCAACTAGCTCGCTCAGTGCGGGGTACATAGTTTGCAATTCAGACTTAAAAGTATTGGCACGACGGCCTACTAACTGGAGCGTCAGTTTCCCTCTCGTTCCATACACTCCAATCTCTGCAAAGCGGATCACTAGCTCAGCAACGATCGGATCATCACCGACTAACGTAACGGTTAACGATTGCTGTTCACTTAAAGGATGAATGTATGACTCCGGTCCAAAGTTATTTACCAGTAAACGCGCTGTCATCCGGTGATGGCTAACGATACGAGTACTCATTTGTGGATGGTTTATCGCGAATAATGGCAGGCTATAAAGAGCATCCATCAGCGAGTTTTGGTCGATACAACAGACTGACTTGAGCGGTTTGTCCGGCGCATTTTCCTTCAAATATTTATACGCGGCATAGAGGCTTTCAATATTTGCCGTGTCATCGCTGGCACCGGCAATAAGATATTGGGCAGCCACTAAGTTAACTGTGCGCATCAACTGCGGTTCATGTGGATTTGCATACAACACAGTGGTGCGTCGTTGATTGATTGCACCTAACAATGGGTTGTCTTTATTTGGCTCAATAACGACGGTTTGAATGCCCATTCGATTGAGTGAACGAATGGTTGGTACGATACTCTCACTCAAGCCCACAACAACAGCATGCTCAGAGAAATAGCGGATCTTAACGCGATGCCAGTAACCCCGAGCAACCGCGGCAATGGTGCGAAATAGCGTATAACTTAGTGTTGCAGGCGCTAGCCAACGAGCGATATCTAAATACAGTGGTGGTTTTAAATGATCTGGAAAATCCAGTAAGTATAGACGCGACGTTGCATACACTAGGTCAGACAATGAAGCCTTTTGGTCAAGTGAAGTAAATAGTTCCTGAAAACCCAAGATACCCAAAACAAGCGCAATAACGCCCAAGCCCCCCACGAGCAAACGCTCCACGGGGTGAAAAATCCGATTGTTTTCATCTGGCGTGCTACTCAAGGCAATTCCCTGTTTTTATAGAATTTATCCGCATTTGAGTATAACTAGGGGATACAAATAAGACAAACAACACAATAGTGTGCACTCAATAACGCGTTTCAATCCATAAGTTTGGCGATCATTAATTGATTTGGGGTAGAATCGCATTAAGATTACTCTGTTTTAATTAACGCGGTTACGTATGAAGTAAGGACGCTCATTGTTTGATATCTATGGGTCATTGATAACTAAAGCAAAGGATCTCTGATGAGATACAGTAAGATGGGTATAGTGTTGGCCCTAGGCGCATGTCAATCGCTGCATGCGGCGACACAAACCGAATTGGAGTCGTGTTTTTTACGCGAAATGAATGCCGCTGATCAAACGCGGACGATCGCGCAAGTCAAGGCTCATTGTTTGCAGCAACAAGCTTCAGAGAACGTAATTGAAGTAGACGGAATAAGCAGTACAGGTGAAAATAGAGGTGCACTGAGTACACGTTTGTCTCGTGAGCGAGTAACCGCTTTCAATCCTTATGTGATCACCCCACATAAAATGAACTATATCCTTCCAGCGTATACTACCAACGCTATAAATCGCGATGCCTATGAATTTAATGATGGTTTTTTTGAAAATCTGGAAGATCTCGAGGCCAAGTTTCAGATTAGCTTGAAAGTCCCTTTATTTGAAAACAGCTTGTTTGTAGAGGGGGACGGACTGTTTCTCGGGTTTACGCTACAAGCGTGGTGGCAAATTTACGCGGACAATATCTCAAAACCGTTTCGCGAAACGAATTATCAGCCTGAACTCTTCTATTTTACCCCCCTAGGTTGGCAACCATTTGATGGTAATACGGCAATGATTTTGGGGATCGAGCACCAGTCCAATGGACGCAGTCAAGTTTTATCGCGTAGTTGGAACCGAGTGTACGCGCAGTTCCTATATGAAAAAGATGACTTTGCTCTGAGTTTTCGTCCTTGGGTGCGCTTAAGCGAAGATCCCAAGGAGTTTGAGTTTGATCCCAGCGGTGATGACAACCCGAATATTGAAGATTTTATGGGGCATTTCGAATTAGGGTTAGCCTATAAATGGGATGAGCTAGAGTTTACCTTTCTTGGGCGACGCAACTTTGCGACCGATAATGGCTCTGCCGAGATAGGTTTTACGTTCCCATTGTTCGGTCGTTTACGCGGTTATGCCACGGCATTCTCTGGTTATGGTGAAAGCTTGATTGATTACAATTACAACCAAACGCGCTTTGGTGTTGGTATCGCGCTTACGGATATTTTGTAACTAAGAGCAAAATGCAAAATTAAAATACGACGCTCGCTGGAAGTATATAGAGAAACCGAAGCAGTCAAGTGTTATTCGTGCTATACTTTTTAAGGGTTTAACGAAAGTGAGGTGTTTTTTTGTCGTAGTTTTGATGCATGGACACATAAAAATAATCGGTCCGAATTGCATAATTAATCGAAATACAAAACAACAAGAACAAAGCGCAGTATTTTGAACGTCAAGGATATCTTGAAGGCTTTCGTAGCAACCTGAAATCAACAAGTTAAAATTTGAGGGTTACTGTGAAATTAGCAAAATTTTTTAAACGGAAGTATCCGTATTCTCCTATCGCCTATCTCGGTCGTAAAAACGTTGAGCGCATTTTTGGTGCGCGCATTATGAAGCTTAAGAAGCTTGACAAGCTACAAGCAGAGCAAGCTTCAGCTGATAGCAATTTCAATCGGGACCAGCGTAAGTCAGCGTAAGACAATAGGTGTTTATCTAACCGGTGCGGCCAGGCGCTAGATTGCATTGCGCAAACAGCGTTTGCCATATCTTTATATGCGCCATCATCGCAGCTCGATATTCTTCGTGTTCAGCCGTTAGATGCTGTCTGGCAGCCTCGCGCCAGCTTGCTGTAATCACAGGGTCGTCAATCAAGCTTTGTATAATCGGTAAAAGCTGGTAGTGATAGTGGTTAAGTTGACTTGCTATCGGTTGAATTTTATCGGCGAAAAAAAGTGAGAAGACATTGCGTAACGTAGTGGCTTTCTGCTGCTGTTGCAGACTATCGCATTGCCAATCATTGAGCAGAGATGATAACCACACATTGCTCGCCGTTAGCCATTGAATCAATATTTGTTGCGAGCGCCATTGTCTTGCTAATAAGCGAGTTTGCTCTAGCGTTTTTAAGTGATTTTCCAACTCAGTTGAATCTATCTCTGAGTTTTCTGTTGCTCGAATATCCCGCAGATACTGCCAGGCAGAAATGCTTTCATGGAAACCGTCACTGGCATCACCACTTATAAACCCGGGTGATTGTGTGAGACTCAAAAACACCTCGTCGCTAGTGGCTAGCAAATTTGAATAATTAATTGGCAGATGATTGCTTTTCAATCTGTGCAGGCTAATGAGTTTATCCTTAACTTCTCCTTGGCGTGTAACATCGATACACGCTTGCAAGCCCTGCAGTAATTCAACTTCATAAACAAATCGCTGTGAAGGTAAATGGGCTTTGCCCAGCGCTGTGTTGCGCTCTGCAATGATTGTGCTCAAGGAGCAGTCAGGTAGATTAAAAAATTCTCTGACATTAATGCTGATTGTATCAGGCTCTTGATACATCGATTGTCTGTTATTAAAGCGTTTATCGTAAACAAACGAAACTTCAAGAGCATCGACATCCAATACTCGAGCTAAACGTTGGTGGTACTCATAAAGCGCATCGGGCAGTTCTTGATGGCGTGAACAACCAGAAGCCAGTAATACCAAGAGTAGGGCGACGACATTCAGTCGACATTGCAAAAATTTAGTAGTCATAGAGCTAGTATGGGACAAATCGGCAGTCAGTTCAGCTAGCGACAAAATATTTTTTTAACGGTGACTACGCTTGCATGATTTGATCAAGTAGCAGATTAAGTTGCGGAATGTAGTCCCCGTCGAACATCAAAACATGGTTGAGAATAGGGGCTAGCTGATAAACTAAACGTCGCTTCGCATACCCCTCTGGTAAAGGCCATGTTGCTTCATAAGCGCTAAAAAAAACTTTAGCAAAGCCGCCAAATAGCTCTGCCATAGCGAGATCAAACTCACGGTCGCCAACCCAAACTGCTGGATCAAATATCACCGGTTGTTGTCGGCAAAAGCCAATGTTGCCGATCCATAAATCTCCGTGTAATAGGCAGGGCTCGGGATCATGCCCTTGCAGTATTGTAGTGATCTTTTGCCATACATCAGGGCCCATAAGCTGGGCTTTCTGAGGTAACTGGTCGGCTAAATCGACCAAGCGGTTTTGTACGAAGAAATCGACCCAGTTGGTGCTAGTGTGGTTTTTCTGTCTGGTCGGCCCGATATAGTTATCATTATGCCAACCATAATGCGCAGCGTTAATTGGCAGTTGAATGTCACGAGACCTTTTGTGCAATTCTGCGAGTTGTTGTCCCGCTTGTGACCAGAGTAATTCAGAGGGCGATTTAAAAGCGATGAACTTTAATACCAAATATTCATAGTGCTTTTGATTCTCCTGACATTGACCAAAACAAACGACCTTTGGTGTGCTGATTGCGCCGACCTTTTCGAGCGCCATTAGTCCGTCTGCTTCAGCTTGCAGCGGGGTGATCACGTCTTCAACACGGGATTCGCGGGTGCAAACTTTGACGAAAAATCGCTTTTGACTACTGCGCACAACATAAGCGGTATGATTGTGTTGCTGGTGGATCTTTTTCGCGTTCTCACAGATGAAAACCTCACCGATTTCCTGACTAATTTGATCACTGATGAAATGCCACATAGCTTCACTCAACCAATGCCTGAATCTACAGTATGGCCAATGTTAGTCGCTGCGTTGTTCTAGTTTGATCTAAAGACTAAATTTTTAGATCTTAACGGAGTAAAAATAGGTATGAGCTTTTTATTCCAATCGAATTTTGGCGTTGCATTGCATCTGGTTTGGATAAGGTTATAATCGCGTGCTCAACACCCATCGTAAGGGTGTTTTTTATTGCCTTAATCAATTTTTTAACAAGTGGCACATAGTAGGTGTCACCACTGTGTAGGACTCAACATGCCTGTAATTACTCTTCCTGATGGAAGCCAAAGAGAATTTTCGAACCCTGTTTCTGTTTTAGACGTCGCTATGGATATCGGTCCTGGTCTAGCCAAAGCTACCATTGCTGGTCGTGTCAATGGTGAACGCGTCGACGCCACGGACATGATCGAAAGTGATGCAGAGTTAAGCATAATCACTGTTCGCGATGAAGACGGTTTGGAAATCATTCGTCACTCATGCGCTCACTTGATTGGTCATGCCATCAAGCAGTTATATCCGGACGTTAAAATGGCGATTGGTCCAACCATTGATAATGGTTTTTACTATGACGTCGATTTGCCTGAGCCATTATCAAATGACGACTTGGCCAAAATCGAAAAGCGCATGATGGAGTTGGCTAAAACCAACTACGATGTAGTGAAGAAAAAGGTTACTTGGCAAGAAGCACGTGACGTTTTTGAGGCTCGCGGCGAAAGTTATAAGGTTGAAATTTTGGATGAAAATATTGCCAAAGAAGACCAGCCAGGGCTTTACCACCATGAAGAATACGTGGATATGTGTCGCGGTCCACACGTACCCAACATGCGTTTTTGTCACCACTTTAAATTGATGAAAGTCGCAGGTGCTTATTGGCGTGGTGATAGCAGTAATAAAATGCTGCAGCGCATTTATGGTACGGCTTGGGGTGATAAGAAGCAGCTTAAAGCTTATTTACAACGCTTAGAAGAAGCCGAAAAGCGCGACCACCGTAAGATCGGTAAAGCATTAGACCTGTGGCATTGGCAAGAAGAAGCGCCGGGTATGGTGTTTTGGCACAATGACGGCTGGTCAATTTACACTGAACTTGAAAAGTTTGTGCGTGAAAAATTACGCGAGTATGGCTACGGCGAAGTTAAAGGTCCATTGATGATGGACCGCACTTTGTGGGAAAAATCAGGTCACTGGGACAAGTACGCCGAAAACATGTTCACAACTGAGTCGGAAAAGCGCGAATACGCGATTAAACCGATGAACTGCCCTGGACACGTGCAGATTTTCAATCAAGGGCTCAAATCCTATCGCGATTTACCGCTTAGAATGGCTGAGTTTGGCTGCTGTCACCGCAATGAACCCTCAGGTGCACTACACGGTTTGATGCGCGTACGCGGTTTTACCCAAGATGATGCACACATTTTCTGTACTGAAGAGCAAATTCAAGAAGAGGTAAGCGGTTGTATCAAAATGGTATACGACACTTATGCGGCATTTGGATTTGAAAAAATCGTAGTTAAGCTTTCAACGCGCCCGGAAAAACGCGTAGGCGAGGATGCGGTATGGGATAAAACTGAGAAAGCACTCGCCGATGCATTGACTGCAAATGACATCGAGTTTGATTACTTGCCGGGTGAGGGTGCGTTCTACGGACCGAAGATCGAGTTTACTCTGCACGATTGTCTTGATCGCGCCTGGCAATGCGGTACGGTTCAACTGGACTTTTCAATGCCGGGACGTTTAGGTTCGACCTATGTGGCTGAAGATGGTGAGCGCAAAGTGCCGGTCATGATCCACCGTGCGATTTTGGGGTCACTCGAGCGCTTTATTGGGATTTTAACCGAAGAGTTTGCCGGTTTCTTCCCAACTTGGTTAGCGCCAACGCAAGCAGTTTTACTCAACATTACCGATAAACAGAGTGAATATTCGCAAAAAGTTGCAAAAAAACTACAAGAATCAGGGTTTAGAGCAAAGTCTGACTTGAGAAATGAGAAGATTGGCTTTAAAATCCGCGAGCACACATTACAGCGTGTTCCGTACATGCTGGTAGTCGGCGACGCCGAAATGCAAGAAAATGCAGTTGCGGTCCGGACTCGACGGGGCGAAGACCTTGGCAAAATGTCGCTTGATGCGTTCATTGAACTGATCAACAACGATGTAAAGAACAAGGCGATCAATTAGTTCTCGTTAGGTGTGACAGCGTTTGAGTCCTGAAGGTTTATCCAGCAGGGCTCAGACAGACGATTTAATTTTTGGAGGAATAGCACATTAAAGGCGCTAACAATAAGGCTCAGGGCGATAAAGCCCGCATTAACGACGAAATTACCGCTAGAGAAGTCCGTTTAATCGGCAAAGAAGGTGAACAAGTGGGGATTGTGACGCTCGCAGAGGCACAGCAATCAGCCGACGATGCCAACCTAGATTTGGTAGAGATTAGTCCGAATGCCGAGCCGCCAGTCTGTAAAGTTATGGACTATGGCAAATTCCTCTTTGAAAAAAGTAAAGCTCAGAAAGAGCAAAAGAAAAAACAAAAGCAAATTCAGGTCAAGGAGATTAAATTTCGCCCTGGCACTGATGAAGGCGATTACCAGGTAAAACTGCGCAACCTGCGTCGCTTTCTAGAAGGTGGTGATAAGGCCAAAGTTACGATTCGCTTCCGCGGACGTGAAATGGCTCACCAAGAGATCGGCATTGATTTGCTAAATCGCGTTAAAACCGATTTAGAAGACATTGCTAATTGCGAGTCTTTCCCCAGAAGGGTAGAGGGTCGTCAAATGATCATGGTGCTCGCCCCAATTAAGAAGTAGTAGTGGTTTACAAGTATTAGAGGCTCTGCAACCTTTAGTCACCCTGCTGCAAATTTTAACTAGGTTAAGTACGACTGCACGTGCAAAGGCCTACATTTAACAATGCGGAGTTTTAGCAATGCCTAAAATGAAATCCAACAGTGGAGCTGCCAAGCGTTTTCGTAAAACCGCTTCAGGTCGTTTCAAAAGTAAACAGTCTCACTTACGTCACATTTTGACGAAGAAGAGTACTAAGCGTAAACGCCATTTGCGTGGCAAAAAACTGGTTCATGATGCGGATACTCAGCTTATCCAACGCATGTTGCCGTACGTTTAAGACAAGGAGACTGAATAATGGCTAGAGTAAAACGCGGTGTAATCGCACGCGCACGTCATAAAAAAGTACTAAAGCAGGCTAAAGGTTACTACGGTGCCCGTAGTCGTGTTTATCGCGTAGCTGTCCAAGCAGTTACTAAAGCAGGTCAATATGCATACCGTGACCGTCGTCAGCGTAAGCGTCAATTCCGTCAATTGTGGATTGCTCGTATCAACGCTGCTGCGCGTCAAAACGGCATGTCTTACAGCCGTTTCATCAACGGCCTTAAGAAAGCATCTGTTGAAATCGATCGTAAGATCCTTGCGGATATTGCGGTACACGATAAAACGGCATTCAGTGCACTTGTCGAAGCAGCTAAAGGCGCTTTGGCATAATCTTTTAACCATTTAGGTTTAAGTTCTTTCACGAAACGGCGAGCAGGAAGCTCGCCGTTTTTTTTTGCGTTTTAAAAACTGTCAAAATTATTTACACTTCTGTAACAGTTCTTTCTATCTTATTGAAAGTTAGAGTAATTATTGTTGGCCCAAGTTTTGCTCTCGCTGTATGTTATCCAAATACCAATTATAAAAACACGTAACCTGTCGCTAGGAGCAATAAATATGAAGTTGTATCGTAAATTTCTGTTATCAATCGTCTTATTGGGTTTTTCGGGATTTTCCCACGCAGCACTAATAGGCGTATGGGGCGGAAACTTTAGTAGTTTTCAGACTCTTATTAACGGCACAGGCAATTCTGCCGTCGCGTTGAATAGTTCAAGTACAGCAGCCGATTTAGCAGCGGTTGATCAAGTATGGCTAATTCGCACTTCAGGTAATGCAACACTACTCAACTATGTATCCAATGGTGGTGTTTTGATCACTGAGTGGTCTGCAGCAGAGTGGGCAGTTGATACTGTATCTATGTTAAATGCTGATGTTGCATCTATAAGCTACCAAGGAAATGCTGTTCCCGTAACGTTTACTCAGGCTGGTCTTGATTTAGGTTTTGGGAACGCAACAGGCAATCCGTATTCAAATGGTGGTGCCACCAGCTTCTTCCAGTCTTTCACTAATATTGGCAACGGCGTCGATATCATCGCTACCATTGCCGGCGGATTTAATGTTGGTGTTTCTGGTGCTTTCGGTGCAGGCCGTGTGACCGCATTAGGTTGGGATTGGCAAGATTTGACAGACAGTGGAGCATCAAGCGTGATTAATGGTCTATTTTTTACTGACATCATTAACAGTAGTGTTCGTCAAGCAGCAGATGTATCAGAACCGGCTTCTGTTGCTTTGTTGGCTCTAGCGTTAGTCGGCTTCTCAATGCGCCGCAAACGTAAGTAGAGATTCGTCAAATCACAGAATGACTTAAACTAGCAAAAGCGAGCGTAAGCTCGCTTTTTTTATTGGCAAAAATTGTCTGAACTCATAATAAAAAGCGCTTAAACCTGTTACTTCTAAGCGGTTCTTGTGTAAAATGTCGAGCTTTATTTTGCACTCCCTGTGCGCAGTAAAAACGCGCACTCACCGCTAGAGGATGTTATGGATCTTGATGCAATCATCAACGAAGCAAAATCGTTGATTGATGCCACAGATAATGTGGCAAGGCTCGATGAAATTCGAGTCGAGTTTATGGGCAAAAAAGGTAAGTTGACCGACCTGTTAAAAGGGCTAGGGAAATTATCTGCGGAAGAACGCCCAGCAGCCGGTCAAAAGATTAACCAAGCTAAGCAAGCTATTCAGGGCTTGTTGAGTGAGAAAGGCGCAGCGTTAAAAACCGCTGAGTTAAATGCAAAGTTAGCCGCTGAGAAGTTAGATGTTACGTTGCCCGGTCGCGGTGAAGTTTCAGGTAATTTACACCCGGTATCACGCACCATTGCACGGATTGAACAATTCTTTGGCGACTTGGGGTTTGCCGTTAAAACCGGTCCAGAAGTGGAAGATGGTTTTCACAACTTCGACGCGCTTAACATCCCCGCGAATCACCCAGCACGTGCAGATCATGATACGTTTTATTTTTCACCGAATATCATGCTGCGTACACAGACGTCGGGTGTACAAATCCGCACCATGGAAGCTGAGAAACCGCCATTGCGGATCATTTCGCCTGGTCGCGTTTATCGCAATGATTACGATCAAACACATACACCAATGTTTCATCAAGTAGAGGGTTTAATGGTCGACCGCAATATCAGCTTTGCGGACCTAAAGGGGATATTGCACGATTTCTTACATCACTTCTTTGAAGAAGATTTACAAGTGCGTTTTCGTCCGTCTTATTTCCCATTTACAGAACCTTCGGCTGAAGTAGATGTAATGGGTAAAAACGGCAAATGGCTTGAAGTTTTGGGCTGTGGCATGGTCCACCCCAACGTATTAAAAGCGGTAAATATCGACCCTGAAGAATATACCGGCTTTGCGTTCGGTATGGGCGTAGAGCGTCTTACCATGTTGCGCTACGGCGTTAACGATTTACGCGCATTTTTCGAAAACGATATGCGCTTCTTAAAGCAGTTCAAATAAGGGGCGACGCAATGAAATTTAGCGAAAAGTGGTTGCGTGAGTGGGTAAACCCTCAACTAGATACCAATGCTCTAGCAGAGCAATTAAGCATGGCGGGTTTAGAAGTCGATGCGACAGAGCCTGTAGCAGGCGAGTTTACTGGCGTAGTTGTCGGTGAGGTTGTGGAATGTGACCAACATCCGGACGCTGATAAGCTACAAGTAACCAAAGTCAATGTTGGCGGTGAAGAGTTACTCGACATTGTTTGCGGCGCCCCCAATTGCCGCAAAGGCCTTAAAGTAGCTGTTGCAACTGTCGGCGCGGTATTACCAGGTAACTTCAAAATTAAAAAAGCGAAACTGCGTGGCCAACCCAGTTTCGGTATGCTGTGCAGTTTCTCTGAATTGGGTATGGGCGAAGACCACAGCGGGATTATTGAATTACCTCAAGATGCACCAATTGGACAAGACATAATCGAATATTTGGCTCTTGAAGATGCAACGATTGAAGTTGATTTAACGCCCAATCGCGCTGATTGCTTGGGTATTCGTGGATTAGCTCGTGAGGTGGGTGTGTTAAACAAGCTCGACGTGACCGAGCCTACCGTTGCGGCTGCAGCGGTCACTATAGATGATACGCGAGAAATCGAATTAGCAGCACCGCATGCTTGTCCGCGCTATTTGGGGCGTGTGATCAAAGGGGTAAACCTCGCTGCGGCAACGCCGTTGTGGATGGTGGAAAAGTTGCGTCGTAGCGGCATCCGCAGTATTGACCCAGTGGTTGACATTACTAACTACGTGCTTTTGGAGTTAGGGCATCCTATGCATGCCTTCGACTTAGCGGCAATCGATGAGAAAATTGTTGTGCGCATGGCGCAGCAGGATGAAAAAATCACCTTGCTCGATGAGTCTACTGTCGCCTTAAAAGACAATACCTTGGTGATCGCCGATGCGAGTAAAGCCGTTGCGATGGCGGGTATCTTTGGTGGGTTACATTCGGGCGTGACATCCAAGACACAGGATATCTTCCTTGAATCAGCGTTTTTCGCGCCGGATGCAATCATTGGTAAAGCGCGCCAGTATGGCCTACACACTGATGCCTCACATCGCTATGAGCGCGGTGTCGACCCTGAATTGCAGTACACCGCCATGGAGCGCGCAACACAACTACTGCTAGATATTGTTGGCGGTCAAGCTGGACCCATTGTCGAAGCTAAGTCAGAACAGCACCTGCCAGCTTCGCGCAGTGTGACTTTGCGTCGTGAGCGACTTGATCGTGTGTTAGGTCATAAAATTGACGATGCAACGGTTACGGAAATACTTCAGCGACTGGGTCTGTCAGTGACTGTGGGTGATAACAGTTGGTCCGCCGTTGTGCCGACCTATCGCTTTGATATCAACATTGAAGAAGATCTCATTGAAGAGGTTGCGCGCGTTTATGGTTACAACAATATTCCGAACAAAGCGCCACAATCTTCATTGCTAATGCTGGCAGCACAAGAGAGCCATTTGCCGCTAGCACAGCTGAAAAATACCTTGCTTGAGCGCGGCTATACAGAAGCGATCACCTATTCATTTGTCGATCCAAAGCACCAATCGGCGTTGTTCCCTGAACAACAAGGCCTAGTGTTACCACATCCAATTTCTTCAGAGATGTCGGTAATGCGGGTAAGTTTGTGGACGGGTCTTTTACAAGCCGTTAGTTATAATCAAAAGCGTCAGCAACAACGTGTGCGCTTGTTTGAGACGGGGTTGCGCTTTATTCCTGATGAACAGGGTGAAAATGGCTTGCGTCAAGAAATGATGATTGCAGGTGTAGCTGCGGGGCAGCGCGATGATTTACATTGGGACTGCACCGAAGCACCGGTTGACTTTTACGATGTGAAAGGTGATGTGGAGTCTATATTAGCGGCTGCGGGCATACAGGGTGATACCGATTTTGTTGCGGCCCAACACAGCGCACTACATCCAGGTCAAAATGCCGAGATCACTCTGGCCGGCGAGGTCATTGGTTGGATTGGCGCAGTGCATCCGCAATTTGAAAAATCGCTGGGTTTAAACGGTCGTACATTTGTATTTGAATTGTTTGTCGATAAAGTCAGTCGCCGCACGCTTCCGGATGCACAACCGATTTCTAAATATCCAGCTAATCGCCGAGACATTGCAATTATTGTCGATGAAGCAATTAATCTTGGCGATATACACAGGTATGTAGAAAAAATTGGCGTAAATCAATTAGTTGACCTAAACTTGTTCGACGTGTACAGAGGTAAAGGAATCGAACCAGGGAAGAAAAGCCTGGCTCTGTCGCTTACATTGCAAGATCAGAACAAAACCTTAGAAGAAGCCGAAATACAGCAAGCGGTTGATAAGGTGGTAACTGGTCTCGAAGCACAATTTAAGGCAGCGTTGAGAGAATAAGAAATGGCATTGACCAAAGCCGAAATGGCCGAACATTTGTTTGATAAACTCGGATTGAATAAACGTGATTCGAAAGAACTCGTGGAAGCTTTTTTTGAAGAAATTAAGTCTTCTTTAGAGTCTGGTGAGCAAGTCAAGCTTTCAGGTTTTGGTAATTTTGATTTGCGTACCAAAAATGAACGGCCTGGGCGCAATCCTAAGACGGGTGAAGATATTCCTATCAAAGCCCGTCGAGTTGTAACTTTTAGACCCGGACAAAAGCTCAAAAGCCGCGTCGAGAATGCCAAACCTGCAGGTCAGTAAGGCGAATTAACAGCTCTATTATTGGAAATCACCGTCGGCGCTTGTTGACGGTGTTCTGATGTTTTCAGCATAAACAACGACTGCTCACTGAGACTTGCCTTGCTATACATAGGTTCATATTCAGTGACGGTTATTCCATTGTCGGCTTCACGCGTAACAACAACGCGAGTAACCCGATTGTCTCGAGTTTCAAAACTGACATTCAAGGCCGAGTCTTGATACCACAAGTCAGGTAACTCTTTGCGTCGGATTAATGAGTTGAGGATCAATAATCGGTCTTCTATGTTAGCAATGGTTGGCATACATTGGCCCAGCTTAAATTTGTCTAGTGATCTATTACTGAAGTAAATGATGTTTAGTTTAAAAATAAATAAATCTGTTTTGTTCGTTGTTCTCATCGCGGTGGCAAGTGTCATCGCATTTTTATGGTTTACCCAACAGGAAAACGTCTCTAACTTCGATACGCCACAGTTGACCATAGAACAATTACTGACAGCGTCTGATGTTGAACAGGGTATTGTAAGAGCGTTTAAAAACAACGATATGGACGCACTTGAGCGATGGCAAGAGCGCATACTTGCAGCGGCTCGACAAGTGGGATATGAAGATCCGCAACTGGTCTTTTTAGACGGACAACGAGGCCTAGATTATTTGCAATTTCAGGCAAAACGACGAATGTTCCTGCAGGCTGTAGAACAGGCGTACTACCTCGGTGAAGCATTTGAACCTTTAGCTGGGCGCTATCCCGAGGCAGCGGACTTATTCCCTAAAACACAACAATTGTTTGCTAACCGCAACGCCACATTAGAAGCCATGACTGAGGCATTGCTAGAGGCCAACCGTGAGAGTAATGAGGAGCCATTAAGCTACGCCCAAGCGAATGCTCAAGCGTTAGTTGAATGGCAGCGTCGTTTGGATGAAGCCGCTAATTAAGCGCTGAAAATTCAATTTTATGTGCCGATTCCCCGGGTAACAGCGGTGTGTCTTGTGCTCGGGTATAGTCGTCAAACCCAAGTCGATAAAACGGGCTTAGCGGGTGACCTGACTGTCCTCCCGGAATAGTCAAAATGGCGTTGTGTTCAAATCCCGGTTGTACCGTTAGGCGCTGTGAAGCACCGTGCGTACCATTTTGAACGGCGGGTAAGTAGCTATCACCAAAGCCCGGCACGCTAGGCATATCTAAAAATCCAGATAAGAAAGGCATTACCCGGCTGAATGGGTGTTGTACCCTAAGCTCATTGACAAAGCCCCAACGCAATTCATTTAAACGGTCAATATCGCCATCTACATATTGCGCTAACAGTTTACCGCGACTTTGGCGATACATATTGACTAAAAATTGCTGATAGTTGGGATAGTCTTCAGGCAACCACAACTGAGGTTGTTGTTGCAAAATGACATTTATAGCCGGTTCAACATGGCGTAAAACGGGGCGTAAGGTCAATTCTTCGGTGTGTAAGTGGTTTTCTATCGGTGCTAAAAGCTGATTAATGACTTCAGTGCGGAATTTTCTCACCAATGTGTAACCCACAGAGTCTGGACAAGAGCAAGCTTGCCAGTTGTCCAACAATGCTAAATCGGCTTTGAATTCGTTAGGGCTTTGACGTAGGGTGCGCGTTAATATTGCATGCCATCTACTCAAGAATTGGGCTTCGTTATCGAGCTGTATCGCGTAAAAATCATCTTCTGAAAACGTTTCTCTCTCATACAGTCGGTCGCGAATTTGTAGTCCTCGTGCGCCAAGTGCATAACCTCCATCGCCGAAGCGCTCGAGTTGTTGCGTGGAAATCACCCGAGCATTTGCGGTCCAGATCCTGTTCGAGTCAGGATTGATGACGGCTGGTAGATCGTGCGCTTGAAAAGACCAACTCTCAGAGACTGCACTTTGAGGGATGGCAATGTTACTCGGTGTCAAACGAGCGGTGACTGCGCCTGCGGGCATCCAACCCACGTTACCGCTGTTGTCAGCAACAACGAAATTCTGCACGGGGATCCCCATGGATTGAGTGATTTCACGTGCTTGCGCAACTGTTTTTGCTGTAGCCAATGAGGTGTGGTTGAGGTTGACCGCATAGTCAAAATGAGCGGTCCAGCGCAGTGCGTAGCGTTGTTCGTTAAAGGTTTTTACCGGTCCGTATTCACTCATTAAAATGGTATAGATATGTTCGCCATCAGGCGTTTTAATGACTTCGTCAATTGATGTGACCGGCGTATCGTCGGCTAACTCAATCCAATCAGTATTGTCTAAATTGGCATTGGTAAAGCCCCAAGCAATGTGCGTATTACTGCCAACGATAATACCAGGAGAACCAGGGAGGCTAACGCCATGAAGACTGACATCCTGTCCTTCTTGCTGGTAATTAAGACTCAAGCGATACCATATTGGTGGCACGCGTAATCCCAAATGCATATCATCACTGATCATGCCCGCACCTGTAGAAGTGAGACTGCCACTCACAGCCCAATTATTACTGCCTATATCGATAGGCTCTTCGATAGCACGGTAGGCCCAGTCGCGATTATCAATGTTAGTGAGTTGTGGAATATCAATGACTAACGGTTGCGGTACTACGGAGTTGTCTAGCGCTGCCTGGTAAGCGCTCGGTAGCAATAAAAAATCCACCATATTTTCACCGTAGCGCGCAGCGATACGTGTAAACGTAAGGTCGCGACTAACTTGAGAGTGCTGTAAATCCATGTACATGCTAAACGAAACTAAAATCGAGTCAGCCATTTCCCACGGTTTGAACGATTGTCGTAGAAATAAATATTCAAATGGCAATACGGACATCTCATTTACCGCGTCATTAACGCCTTGTGTATAGGCGGCAAGCAGCTCGCGATGGTTATCTGGTAACTGTGATGTGATCATTTCGGCGCGTTGACGAAACTGATGAAACCTAGCACGTTGATCAAGCGGCAGTGCGGCCGAGCCAAATAACTCGGCAATTTCACCGGCACCACTACGGCGTAGAAGATCCATCTGAAACAGTCTATCTTGCGCGTGCGCAAATCCTGTCGCATAGGCCGCATCCATGCCATTTGCAGCTGTGACAATTGTATGACCGCGCGCATCGCGCTCTAATAGCGTGGTTGCTGTTACGGGGGCCAATCGCTGTTGATCAAGATTGGGTAAACTTAACCACAACGCAATATAAGCGCCAGCGAGCACTAAAAATACTAATGTAAAGAGAACGATTGAGATGCGTTTAATCATTTTTTTTCGTATAGTTTCCGACGTTTACAGCATCGTAACCATGCATCGTTACAATTAGAAGAAGAAATTTGCGGAGGGTATGGAATGGGGCCATTGATGGTTGATATAGCTGGTCTTGAGTTAACCGCTGAAGATGCTGATGTGCTTACTCACCCGTTGGTCGGTGGTTTGATTCTGTTTAGTCGGAATTATAGCGAAACCGAACAGTTGCGCAGCTTGGTCGAATCTATCAGAGCTATTACACCGTCAATCCTTATCGCTGTTGACCAAGAAGGCGGTCGCGTACAACGCTTTAAAGATGGGTTTACGCGGATCCCTGCGATGGGGCAGCTACTACAACTCGCTAAAATTACTGGTAGCAACGCGACTGAACTGGCGTTTGCTTGTGGTTTAGTGATTGGCTATGAGTTACGCCAGTTCGATATTGACATTAGTTTTGCGCCAGTCCTCGATCTGGACAATATTTCAGATGTGATTGGTGACCGAGCATTCAGTGGCTCTATAACCGAAGTTTGTCAAATGGGCAGTGCATTTGTCGATGGCTTTCGTGCGGTTGGCATGAAGTCTACGGGAAAGCACTTCCCGGGGCATGGTAGCGTTAAAGCCGATTCACATATAGCCGCGGCAATTGATCATCGCGATTTGCCCGCAATAGAACAAGCGGATATGCAGGTTTTTAGTCAACTCATAGCCGCAAATAAGATTGATGCACTCATGCCTGCTCACGTGATCTTTCCGCAGGTGGATCAACACCCAGCTGGGTTCTCAACGTTCTGGTTACAACGCGTTCTACGCGACAAACTTGGGTTTGATGGGGTTATTTTTTCTGATGACCTTTCGATGCAAGCCGCTACAGTCACCGGAGATGCTGTAGCTCGAACCAAAGCGGCATTATCGGCGGGTTGTGATATGGCGTTAGTGTGTAACGATCGAGCCGCAGTGCTAGAGGTATTGGCCAAGCTTCCCATTGATTTTAAACAGAGCTCACGCATACAGCAGTTAAAACCGCATATTGAAATCGCGTTAGCGGCCGTTACCGCCGAATATGAACAAGCCAAAGCCCAAATATCACAAGTGTTAGGAGCCGAACAATGACAGCAGCTCGACAAGATTGGCTCAAGTTGCCGATGCTTGTGCTAGCGATAGTGTTAGCAGTAACTATGTATGGTGTGCTGACTGCGATAGGGCAGCCGCATGAAGTGGCGATAACTGCTGCCATAACCATGCTGGTCGGAACCATGTGGGTGACAGAGGCGCTGCCAATTCCGATTACTTCGCTCATTCCATTTGCGGCGTTTCCTCTGGCTGGAATTTTGACTCATCGCGAGGCCGCTTCCGCTTTAGGTAATCATGTGATTGTGTTGTTAATGGGCGCGTTCATGTTATCTAAGGCGTTGGAAAAGTCAGGCGTCCATACGCGGCTGGCATTTGGCATGTTAAAGCTTACCGGCGCACATAGTGCTAAACGGTTGGTGTTGGCCTTTATGTTAACCGCCGCAATTTTAAGCATGTGGATTTCAAATTCAGCCACAACTTTGATGCTAATGCCGATAGGCTTGGCTTTGGTCAGTCATTTCAATCAGCCTCGGTTGGCTATCGTGTTGTTGCTTGCGATTGCCTACTCAGCATCATTAGGCGGAGTGGGCACCCCCATAGGTACGCCGCCCAATATAATCTTTATTAGTATTTACGAAGAGTTCACTGGTATTCAACTGGGCTTTGCTGACTGGATGCAATATGGCATTCCCGTTGTAGTTGTTGCGATCCCATTGATGGCTCTATGGTTAACCCGCGGTATTGGCCCATTGGGGGATGTAACAATTCCCGAACTTCCTGCTTGGCGCTCAGCGGAGCGACGTGTGCTAATTGTCTTTGCGTTTATTGCATTGGCATGGGTATTTCGCCCTCAGTGGAGTGGAATGCTGGGTGTAACCGGCATTGGCGATAGCACTGTTGCGCTGATCGGCGTGATATTGATGTGTATCATTCCCACTGAGCCGCGCAAAAACAGTAAAGAAAAACGCTCATATTTGTTGGATTGGGAAACGGCGAAGGATATTCCCTGGGGTATGTTGTTATTGTTTGCAGGGGGGATTTGTATAGCCAGTGCATTTACTCAAAGTGGGTTAAGTAAGCTCATCGGTCAAGGGTTAGGCGGTTTAGCGGGCCTACCAACGCTGTTATTAGTATTACTGTTGTGCTTAGCGGTTAGCTTTTTAACAGAAATTACTTCGAATACTGCTACCGCCACATTGTTAATGCCGATCTTAGCAAGTGCTGCACTTGCTAGTAATATGGATCCGGCATTGCTGATGATCCCAGCAGCTATCAGCGCTAGCTGCGCGTTTATGTTGCCAGTAGCAACAGCACCGAATGCTATTGTTTATGGTACGGGAAAAATAGACATCAAAACCATGGCAAGAGAAGGGGCGGTGCTCAATGTCATGGTTGCAGTGGTAGCGGCCTTAGTTATCGGTGTGCAGTTTTAGCGTTAACGATACTCGACTACACTTCGATATCTGAAACTTCCGCGTGATAGTTGAAGTACCTGGCAAGTACAAAGAAATAATCTGATAACCGATTGATATACGCTTGGGCAACCGGCGCAAGCTCATGTTGTTCAGCGAGTGAGACCAGCACGCGCTCCGCGCGCCGACAAACCGTGCGACATACGTGTGCTTGCGCAGCCTGTAGTGTGCCACCGGGCAAAATAAACGCCGTTTGCGCAGGAACAGATTTCTGCATAGCATCGATTGCATTTTCTAACGCTACAATGCGTGTTTCATCCAGCGTGCTACTCGCCGAAATGGCGAATCCCAGTTGAAACAAATCGCGTTGAACCAGAGTCAGCTGCTCAATCAGCGCCTTATCAGTGTTGTTGACGTGACTAATCAAAACCCCTACATGCGCATTCAGCTCATCCAGTGTGCCGTAAGCTTCAAGAAGTAGATCGTCTTTGCGCTTGCGCAACGTGTCTGTTAAATAAACCTGAGTTTCACCTTGGTCACCGGTTTTGGTGTAAATCTTCACTCGTTGGTTTCTCCGAGACTATCATCCAATAGGCTGGGGCGTTGATATCGACGAATTTGCACGATTACGCCAAACAACGGATGATCAAAATAATGGATTTGCTGACTAATAACCCGACGTAGCTGTTTCATTTCTATATTGTCAAATGCCACGGCTTCACCAAAATCATTGTATTGGCTAGGTCGCCTAAAACGCAGGTCGTTATCAACATGCAGGTATGGCACACCGCCAATGTATTGCAAGAACACTTTAAACTCACCGTCTAACTGCCATAAAGGTTTAATTAAATGTACGGCTTGTGCAACAGGATCCGTTTGCTCAGCGAGGATTTCGTCAACAATATTGGGGTTTACTGGGCCATTGATAGCCGCAAACAAGTCTGTGAAGAAAGGGTCTTCGTCCTGCGTTGTTTCGGTATTAGCTGACCGGTTTTGCTCCTGTTCTTGTTGACGCTCAAGTTCCGCTAATTGTTGCTCCAATTCCCAGCGTTGATAGAGCGGCGCGTTATAATCTTGGCCCGCAATTAAGCGCATACTTTGCGCAACATCTCGGCCAAAGAGCACCTCTTGACGCCACGCAGTGTGCAACAACACACGCTGGTTGCGTTGGCGCTGGATATCGTCAGCAAATTCTTGCAGCAAACGCTGATCATCATCGAGTAAATGCGGCTGATAACTACGCTGCCAATTAGCGCCTGTGGGGCTTTGCAGCATTTGGTTAGCACGCGGTAATAGGTCGATATTGTTTAGAAACACAAAGTGATCGGTTGCGAGCACATCACTTGGGGTAAGACAATCATAGGGGCGCTGCCATGTGACTTCAGCAAGTGGCGGTAATTTATCGATGTAGGCTTGCTGCGCTTCGATCAATCTCGTCAGAGGAGAAAGTGGTGGAGCTAAGACCGTTTCGCTTGGCTCTTCAGTATTCTCGACGTCTTCATCTTCAACAAGGTTTGGAAGGGGCGTGACTTCTTCAGGTGTCTCCTGTGTCAGTGTGTCGTCTGTAGCCGCTTGTTGAGAGGCTATAAACGCGCGATACTCTTCAATTATCGCTTCAACACTTGGTAGCTCATCATTTGGGCAAATCGGAAAGGTCCGCAACACTGATCTTACGTCAGGGTATAAAGCGCGGCTTAACAGGTCATATGCATAACCAGAGGGGGTCTCTGATTCGGAGTCAAACTGTTCTGCCAATGGGGTATCGTGCTGCCGCTCAAACACAATAACTTCAATATCGAACCACCAGTCTTGCTGCTGCGCTGCTACAGGTAAAGACATACCCACAACTACAGCGCCACAGATATAGGTGACGGCACTGATACGTTGCGTTAATGCTCTGATTTTACGAACGAACTGGCGCTTCATTGCAGATTGGATTCCTTACACAAATCGTCTAATAGGGAAGATACCATATCAAGTCGCTGTTGCGCAGAATCTGGCGTATTTATTAACTTGAGTCTAGTTGGGCCGTCAAATCTGAATTGTTTCGGCTTTGTTTGTATTAATTGGATGATGAAGCCAGGGTCAACCTTCGTGTCAGCTGCAAATTCTATACTGCCAGATTGGTTACCCATTTCTATTTTGGTTATGCCAATTCGCTTCGCTTTGAGCTTGTATTCTGCAATTGCAATCAAGTTTTTCGCTGCGTCAGGTAACATTCCGAAACGGTCGATAAGTTCTATTTGCAGCGCATCAATATCCACTTTGGTCTGACAGCTGGCTAGCTTTTTATACAGGGATAAGCGGATCCCGACATCGCCAATATAATCCTCGGGGAACAGGGCAGGAATGCGTAGCTCAATCTCTGCTTGTGTTGCGAGCACACTATCCAACGACGGCTCTTTCCCAGCTTTTAATGCTTCAACTGCTTGCTCGAGCATATCCATATACAAAGTGAAACCGATCGTGGCAATTTGGCCCGACTGATCATCACCCAATAACTCACCTGCGCCACGTATTTCGAGGTCGTGGGTCGCTAACTGGAAGCCGGCGCCAAGATCTTCGAGATTAGCAATGGCCTCTAACCGCTTAGTCGCATCTTTGGTCATGCGCTTAGGGTGGGGTGTAAGCAAGTAGGCATAAGCTTGATGGTGTGAACGCCCGACTCGACCGCGCAGTTGGTGTAATTGCGCCAAGCCTAGATGATCGGCGCGATCCATGATTATGGTATTCGCCGACGGGACATCGATACCTGTCTCTATGATGGTAGTACACACCAACACATTGTAGCGTTGGTGATAAAAGTCACTCATGACTTGTTCGAGTTCACGCTCGCGCATCTGGCCATGTCCAATAGCAATTCTAGCTTCAGGCACGATCTCGGCAATTTCATCTGCGGTGCGCTCAATTGTATCAACTTCATTGTGCAAGAAGTACACTTGGCCGCCGCGCAGTATTTCCCGCATTACCGCTTCGCGGATGATTTCTTTATTACGCTGTTGCACAAAGGTTTTAATCGACAGTCGTTTAGCCGGTGGCGTAGCAATTATCGAGAGGTCTCGCATGCCACTTAGCGCCATATTTAACGTTCGCGGTATAGGCGTTGCTGTAAGGGTAAGAATATCCACATCGGCGCGTAATGACTTGAATTTATCCTTTTGTCGTACACCGAAGCGGTGTTCTTCATCGATGATCACTAAACCTAGGTCGTTGTATTTAACATCATCCTGAATGAGTTTATGAGTGCCTACAACAATATCTACAGTGCCATTTGCAAGACCATTCAGAACGAGATTGGTTTGTTTGGTGCTAACAAAGCGAGACATGACTTCAATATTGAATGGCCAGTCGGCAAATCGGTCTTTAAAATTCTCAAAGTGCTGTTGCGCGAGTAGGGTCGTGGGTACCAAAATCGCCACCTGTTTACCTTGATTTGCGGCTAAAAATGCGGCGCGCATTGCAACTTCAGTTTTACCAAAGCCAACATCCCCGCAGACCAAGCGATCCATGGCGCTGGGTTGTCCCATATCATTGATCACTGCACTAATCGCTTGTTGCTGGTCGACCGTTTCTTCAAACGGGAAACTGTCGGCAAAGCGTTGGTATTCCTGCCAATCAATTTTATAAGCGAAACCGGGTTTAGCGGCACGTCGCGCATAAACATCCAACAATTGCGCGGCGACATCGCGTACTTTTTCTGCTGCTTTCTGTTTTGCTTTACTCCAGTTATCAGAGCCTAAGCCGTGTAACGGCGCATGATCAGGATCGCCACCACTGTAACGACTGATTAAATGCAGTGAAGCAACCGGGACATAAAGCTTGGCGGCCTTGGCATATTCAATAGTCAAGTACTCAGTGGTTACACCGCCGGCATCTAGAGTCTGTAGTCCTAAGTAGCGTCCGACACCATGGTCAATATGAACGACCGGTTGGCCCTCGGTTAACTCCGCTAAGTTGCGAATAACGGCGGATTCATCAGTAGCCCGCTGCTTTTCACGGCGCCTGCGTTGACTAACCTTGTGACCAAGCAGCTCGGTTTCAGTAATAAACAGCAATTCACCATCGCTGTCCTGTAAATGAAAGCTATTCTCGACATTACCGATGGTTAGACCCACAGATTCGTGCTGAGTGAGAAATTCGGTTAAAGACTTGACCGAGTGCGGCTTGAGATGCGCTTGCTTAAGTATTTTAATTAAGTTTTCTTTGCGTCCCAGTGTTTCCGCACAAAACAGCACTTTACCGCCATTGCCCAAAGTCTTCTCAACTCGTTGACGCAGTCGTTGAGCCGGCTCTTTGTGTTGTGGCTGAATCGCAATATCATCGACTTTGTGCACCCCAAAGTTAAACCGGCCCGCTTTAACTTCAACGGCGGGTACTTGAATTTTAATCCGCGGCCACTGTTTCAGCTGTGCAAACACCTCGTCAACACTGAGGTAGATTTCGGCCGGAGGGAGTAATGGCCTCTCAGGAATGTAGCGGCGCTGCTCGTAGCGGTGGTTGATATCTGCCCAGACAAACTCACACGCATCAACAATATCGCCATGCAGCAAAACTTGGGTATTATCACTCAAGTAATCAAACAAAGTTGCTGTTTGCTCGAAAAACAGTGGCAGATAGTATTCCACGCCACCAGGCAGAGTGCCTTGCCCCGAAGTCACTCGATGAAATATAGAGTCTTTGGCATTAGTGGCATCGAAGTGAGTTAAAAATTGTTCACGAAAGCGAGAAATTCCCGCTTTATCGGTAGGGAACTCACGAGCAGGTAATAGGCGTATTTCATTAACACTATCACCAGAGCGCTGGTCTTCGGGGTCAAAGATCCGGATGGAATCAATTTCATCGTCAAACAAGTCGATTCGAAACGGGTGATCGTTCCCCATCGGGAATAAGTCGATGATGCTCCCGCGGACCGAGAATTCGCTATGACTCATCACCTGATTGACATGCAGATATCCGGCTTTTTCAAGCTTACGACTGAATGCTTGAATATTGAGTTTTTGGCCGGTCTTTAATAGCAGCAAATATTGCGCAAGGTATTCTACTGGTGCTAGGCGCTGGATCAGCGTATTGATTGGAACAATAAATAGCGCATTCTGACTTTCGCCCAAAGCATCTAGCGTCTCTAAGCGTTGAGAAACGATATCCTGATGCGGTGAGAATGTATCGTAGGGCAAGGTTTCCCAATCGGGAAAGACATTAATCTTGAGTGAATTCGGCTGCCCGAAAAATTTTATTTCGCGTTCGAGTCGATGAGCACTGGGGGTATCTGCAGTAACCAGTAACGTAGGGCCCTGGTGTTTGTTAACGACATTAGCGATAGCAAGCGCAGAGCTACTGGCGGGGAGTTCACCCCATTGTAATTGATCAACAACCGTGGCTTTTTTTACCGGTAAGACCGGATCGAAAATAGAATGACTCATGAATGCGAATAACAACCTTAAAGATGCGCGTTTTTACTCAGAATTGTTCGATTCAGATCGCTTCCGCAACTGTTGAGTTTGGAGGTGCAAACTTGCGCGTACCAATAACTCTTGGTCAACATTGCGGATCCGACTAAAAATGAAGGCGCTATGGTAACCATCTGGATGCTCGTCGCAAGTAATTACTTCAGCAAAGCAATATACCGCTGCCGCTTCTTCGGTGAGAAAAATTTTGAGCTCGACATGACTGCCAACCGCGAAGGGTGTTGAGGTTAAAACTTCAATCCCGCCACCACCGAATCGCAACGTGGAGTAACGCGCCGTTTCTTCATCTTGCTGATGCAAAATAAACGACATCATCAAATCTATTTTGCGCGCTTGTGCATTCAGAAATTCGGCGAGCTCTGCCGCGTGGCTGCTGAGGTTGCGCAGCGGACGTAACGCTTGTGCTTCAATACTGGCCATCTCACCGGCTATTTTAAAGGCATAAGGCATGCATTCTTCAAGCTTATTAGCAGCGGGTAAGGTGTTCTCGTCAACCGGCTTAATGTTGACATTGAGCTCGTGTTTAATCAGAAAATACTCATTAAACTGTTGGCGTTTTTGTTCTGCTGTCAAATCATCGAATGCCGGTTCAGTCATAGATTACCTTGTATGCCCTTGCAGATGTTCGTATCATGCAACGCATTGTCGCATTAACTATAACTTTCGCAAGCTATTCACAGTTTTCACAGCAAAAGGTGACCTGCCGTTATGTTTCATCCCGTTTTCGCGTTTATTGGCTTGCGCTATTCTCGTGCCTCACAAGCGAGTAGTTTTGTCGCGTTTATCAATTTCTTTTCCGTTACGGGTATAACCTTGGGCATCATGGCGCTAATCATCGTGTTGTCGGTGATGAATGGTTTCGAAGGTCAATTAAAGCAGCGCATCTTGGGCATCATGCCACATCTAACTGTTGCAACAGCACCGGAAAAAATAACCTTTGTAGACCAATCGCGTGTGGTTGGTACTATGCCATATCTAGAAGCAGAGGGTGTCATTCAAACACCTACGGAGCTTCGTGGAGTTGCCATTCAAGGTATCATGCCGGAACAAATGCAATCATTGTCTATAGTCGCGCAAAGCCTTGTCGTCGGCAGTTTTGATTCACTTACCGAGAAGTCATTTCGAATTATAGTTGGACAAGCGTTAGCGGCCCAGTTGAACATCAGACCGGGCGATCCGCTGCGTTTGCTGGTGGCAGGCGCGTCAGTATACACACCGTTTGGACAAGTACCGAGCCAACGCCTCGTAGAAGTCGTTGGGGTTTTTAATGTGGGTTCGGAGCTCGATGACAAAACCATTTACATGAATGCGGCGGACTTACAGCGTTTATTGCGGCAACGAGGCGCTATAGATAATACTCGGGTGTTTTTGGATGATGCCTTTGCGTATGAAGCTATTGCTCAGGAAATCGAAGCCCAAGGTTTAGTATTCGAAACTTGGAGGGCACGTCAGGGCCCGTTATTCGACGCAGTGAAAATGGAAAAAAACATGATGTTTTTGTTATTGCTTCTGGTCATCGCAGTGGCTGCATTTAATATCGTTTCTGCATTGGTGATGATCGTCAATGAAAAGCAAGGGGATATAGCAATTTTAATGAGTCTGGGAATGGCTAAAAGCGAGGTTATGAAAATCTTTCTTTTTAATGGCGTTGCCAATGGCCTAAAGGGTGCAATACTGGGGACTGTATTGGGCGTGCTAGTGGTTTGGCAACTGAATACCATACTCGATCTGTTTAATGTGAATACTGGCTATACTATCACTGGCGGATTGCCGGTTGATATGCGCGTTGAACAAGTCATCGCGGTCACCTTGTTTTCGTTGTTGTTGTGTATACTCGCAACGATTTATCCGGCGCTAAAAGCATTGCGCGTGCAACCTGCCAGAGCCTTACAATACGAGTGAGTTTTCACTATACTTGCGCCACTCGAAAATATCGGAAGTTGTTATGCAAAAAACCTATATCACCGCTCAGTCTTTGCTAGAAGACTCGTTCCGACTTGCCTCGCAAGTTTTTGAAGACGGCTTTCGGCCGCAATTTATCGTCGGTATATGGCGAGGTGGTGCGCCTATAGGTATTGCGGTTCAGGAGTTTTTTGAATTTCGAAACACGCCAACTGATCACATCGCTGTGCGCACATCGTCTTATTATGGAATCGATAAGCAGAGCAAAGAAATCAGGGTTCACGGTCTGCACTATTTGATTGAAAACGCCAATGCTGACGATGCGATTTTAATCGTAGATGATGTGTTCGATTCAGGACGCAGTGTCGATGCCTTGATCAAAAAGATCCGTAGTCAGATGCGTTTAAATATGCCAAGTGATATTCGTATTGCATGCCCTTGGTATAAACCCAAGAATAATAAAACTGATTTGGTGCCCGATTACTTTGTGCGTGAAAGCGAAGAGTGGTTGGTCTTCCCGCATGAATTAGCCGGTCTTACCGAACAGGAAATCCGTGAAGGTAAAACAGAGCTCAGCGGTATAATGGACGTGCTGTTCAAATCGTAAAACGGAAAAGCCGCTGAGAACAGCGGCTTTTTTTATTTACCATCAATATAGAATTTGTCGTGAAACGTATAAACCCAGTGGGGTTTGTAGATTATCAGTAAGGTCATTGTCATACCGTTGAGCATGCCTTCTGGGAAGAGCATTAACGGTATCAAGATCAAAAAGTTATCTTTTACTGTCAGCCAATCATAGGTGCCATCAATCACATAATAGCTACCCAATAAAAACATCTTTAACGCAATTAACGCGGCACCTGGAATAAATGCACATACAAAGATATACAAAAAAAGATTACGTGGGAGCCGGTGAAAAGAAATGTTATAGATTAGATGGGTGATGACAATCGGTACCGCAACACCCAACAAGCCATTGACCCCAAGCATTTGCCATTGCTCGTAACCTAATGCCGTAACACCTAACAACGCTGCGGTACCCGCTAACAATGCGAAGCGCACACCAAGCGTTAAAGCCAGCGCCGAGAGCCATAGGAAGTGAACATCCAACCCTTCGTAAATACCGGCGCGAAAGATCCATAGCACAAAAACACTGGCGGCGGCACCAAACACTAAGTGTTGTTGTAGTTTGGAGCTTCTTAGCTGTGTAAATTCGATATGTTTCACAACACTCGCTAACAAGGCCAAGAGACCAAGTGCGGCTATGACTTGTAACATCGTCATGGTTTAACTCGCAAATTCCGCCCAAATTGGTGCATGATCAGAAGGTTTTTCGATACCTCTTAGTTCGTAATCAATGCCGGTTTGGGTCAATGCTTGGGTCAAAACTTGCGTCGTAAGGATAAGGTCAATACGTAATCCTCGATTGTCATCAAAGCCTTTTGAGCGGTAATCAAACCAACTAAACTGATCGTTTACCTCAGGGTGTTGAAGGCGAAATGTGTCGGAAAACCCCCAATCAATCAGAGTGTTGAGCCACTCGCGTTCTTCTGGCAAGAAACTACATTTGCCTGTCTTCAACCAGCGTTTTGCATTGGGTTCACCGATACCGATGTCTAAATCTGTATGCGATATGTTTACATCGCCCATCACGATCACTGCCTCATCAGCACTGAAATTGGTTTGCAAATGATGGTTTAAATCGGCGTAAAATTTTTGCTTAGCAGGAAACTTAACTGGGTGATCACGATTCTCACCTTGAGGAAAATAGCCATTGAGCACTGCAACGGTTTGACCATTAAATTCATAATAACCCGTGATCATACGGCGCTGTGCATCTTCTGCATCGCCAGGAAAGCCATATTCCACTTTGCTTGGCGCCTGCTTAGACATAAGGGCAACGCCGTAATGACCTTTTTGACCATGAAAGGCAACATGATAACCAAGTGCTTCAATATCACTCACTGGAAATGCTGCGTTATCCACTTTTATTTCTTGTAAACCGATGACATCGGGTTGATGTTTATCGATAAGCGCTTTGAGTTGGTGAATACGAGCACGAATACCATTGATATTAAAGGATACAACTTTCATAGTTTTCTAGGTAAAAGGATTTTTCAGCAATGGTAGCAAAGCGTTTGACGATAATGAACCAAAGTGAGCAGGTGACTTTATAAGTTGGTTAAATAGTAATCACATTTAACTATATATGAGTAGCTTATTACGGCTGTCCTCGGTACAATTAACCGTCACTTTAAAGGACTAAAAGCATGAATATCGACGGACCAGTTACACCCACGGAAACACTCTCTCCGGATGAATTTATCCGGGTTACTCGCCTTTCTCCTGAAGATCGCTTCGAATACTTCTTACAGGCGCTAAAAAGCAGTCACTGTTTTTGGGGATTGTTTGGCAAAAATGGCTGGATCATGGTCGACAGCGAAAATGAGCTTTGCTTACCCATCTGGTCGCACGAGGAGTTTGTTGTAGCGTGGGAACGCGATGATTTTCCTGAGTGCGCACCCAAGAAAATTACCGCTTCAGAGTTTATCGAATTGTGGGCGCCCGGTCTTGAGAAAAACAATACGTTGCTATTGGTTTTTCCATGCGGAGAAGAAGAAGAGGGTATTGTCATGCACGCAAATGAATGGGTAACGTGTATGCAAGAGGTTTTACCCAAAGACTAACAGTGTTTTATACTAGCGGTTCATTCACACTAAATGATTGAACGATTGAGTATTAGAGACCACTTTCCGTATTTCCAGCAGTCTACTGGTATTTATGCCGACAGCGCTGCGACTACGCATAAAACACAAGCCGTAATTGAACGCACTGTCGAATTTCTCACTCGGGATTATGCGACAGTGCATCGCAGTGCTTATCGAGCGGGTAACAACGCGACAAATAAATTTGAAGCAACAAGACAAAAAGTTGCTGCGTTTATCGGCTCACCATCAGCTAATCAAATTATTTTTACCAAAGGGGCAACAGAGTCACTGAATGTACTTGCGACTACACTTGGCAATTCAGAGCTGTTATCCGGTAGTGAAATCCTTGTCTGTGGCAGTGAGCATCACGCAAACTTGTTGCCATGGCAGCAGCTAGCAGAGAAGCGTGGATTAACACTAAAGATCATGCCGATCAATAGCGCTGGCCAGCTAGAGGTTGAACGCGCTCTGGCAATGGTTACGCCAGCGACAGCGATTGTTGCGATAGCACAGGTATCAAATGCACTGGGCAATGAGTACCCAATCAAACGCTTTATAGATGCCGCCCATGCGCACAAAGCGTTGTCGGTTATTGATGGAACTCAGGCCGTTGCGCACATGCCAGTGGATATGCGTGAGTTAGCGTGTGATTTTTACGTCTTTAGTGCGCATAAAATGTATGGTCCCACGGGCGTTGGCGTACTTTATGGCAAAGCAGAGTTACTCGATGCGCTACCGCCTTATCAATTGGGTGGAGAGATGGTTGCTCAAGCAACATTTTCGAGGGCCAGTTGGCAATCAAAGCCACTGAAATTCGAAGCGGGTACACCCAATATTGCCGGTGTCGTCGCTTTTGCTGCTGCAGTTGATTTTTTGGCGAAGCATCTGAAAACCATTCAAGAGCATGAAAAGACCTTAGCTGTGAATTTGTATAGGGGCCTAAAAGCGATTGAGGGGCTGCGAATGCTCGGCGATTTTGGCCAAGGCATTAGTAGTATTCCGCTCGTTTCGTTTATCCTTGATAGCGTCCATCATCACGATGTTGCTTTACTGATGGATAAAGCGTCAGTAGCCGTGCGAAGTGGGCATCACTGTGCGATGCCTTTAATGGATGTATTACAGGTGTCCGGAACTACGCGCATATCGCTAGCTGCCTACAACACCGTTGAAGAAGTCGAGGCTATTGTTGATGCACTTAAAAAGGCGCTAGTAATGGAGGCTAATGCTACTGTTGAAACTGTATCAGACGCAGAATTACCGATAGCCACGGCGATTAGAACGGCCACTGGCTGGGATGCGGTATACCGGCAAATAATGTTAGCGGGTAAACAGTTACCTGTATTAGCCCTCGAATTGCGCGGCGAGGCCACCAAAGTGGTTGGGTGTGAGGCCGACGTTTGGCTGCACAAAGTGATACAGCGAACAGGTAATACTGCGTATGCCGCATATTCGCCTTCGAAAATTGTCCGAGGCCTGCTGGCAGTGGTATTAGAGCGCGCAAATTCACTCGCGCCAGAGCAACAAGTGAGATTCGATTACCATCAACACTTAGAAGCGATAGGCTTACAGCGGTTTTTAAGCGACTCTCGGCAAAATGGTATCAATGCAGTAATTCAAGCGATAAAGTCGTAAATAGCGCTACACTGTATTGATATTTTAAAGGAGGACTTGTGATTGGTAATGTCCTACGTTTTACACTGTTGTATTTTGTAAAATTAATGCGTTATTGGTGTTATCCAACGAAAGTGGAATGGATTAACCCGCCCACCGACAAAGACTGGTGCGACGTGCGCTTAATATTGATCTTAAATCACACCAGCCTGCTCGAGTTTATCTACAGTACTGCAATGCCTACTCGATTTTTGTGGCAAATGTCACAGCGCTTAGTGTTTCCGGTTGCCGATGTCAGTTTGCGCAAGCCGCAGGGGAAAATCCTCAAATTGTTTGCTCCGCGTATCGCCAGTTTAAGTCGTAAGCGCGATCACACGTGGAAGCACTTTTTGGAGCTATTAGCAAGCGATTCAATCTTGATATTTATGCCTGAAGGTCGAATGAAGAGACCCAATGGACTGGATAAAAATGGACAACCCATGACGGTAAAAAGTGGTATCTGCGACTTGTTACCGCAATTTTCCGGTGGCAGTATGATCATTGCGCACAGCGGCGGCTTACATCATGTAATGGCGCCCGGACAGTCGTTTCCACGTCCTTTTCGAAAATTGGCCGTTAACTTGGATGCAGTGAATATCGATGATTATCTGGCTCAATTTTCCACAATCACTGATGAGAGAGAGCGGCAAAGCGCGATATGCCGTGATTTGGAGACTCGGCGCGATCGGTATTGCCCAACGCTCTGATCTGCTGAACAAAGTAAAACCACGCCGCTTCATGGTGCGTAAATGACAATGTTGTAAATGGATTACCTGTGGTTACAAAATATTTTAAAAATAAATCAATAAAACGAAATAAAAATCACAGTGACTCGGTCTTTACGAGCATGGCTAGTAAAGAAAAACGCTATGAGGCGCTGGTACACGCACTGCACAAAGACTTGTACCGCTATGCCTATTGGTTAGTTAACGATAGACAGGTAGCAGAGGACTTGGTGCAAGAGACTTTTTTGCGCGCATGGAAAGCCCTTGATTCTTTGCAAGATGAAAGAGCCGCTAAGTCATGGTTAATCACCATCTTGCGGCGCGAGAATGCCCGTCGCTTTGAGCGTAAACAATTCGATTTGGTTGATATTGATGACCATAACGTTGCCGATGTGCAAGGCACAACCAATGAACAAAACGCTGAGCAACGATGGATGCGAGCGCAAATTGGCAAACTAGCTGAAGAATACCGCGAGCCATTAATGCTTCAAGTTATTTGGGGATTTAGTGGAGAAGAAATTGCCAAGTTATTAGAGTTAAACAGAAATACTGTAATGACTCGATTGTTTAGAGCCCGAAATATGTTGAAAGAAAATGTGGAAAATGATGTCAAAGAAGCGAGGTCAAACTAATGGATGATTTAGAATTTCGCCGCGCGTTATTGGCTGATCCCAACGCGCAATCCGAAGAAATTAAACGCGCTATTGCCGATGATCCGGCTAAGAAGCATTACGTTGATGAAATGCGAGTATTGAATGCCAAAATTGATGCTGCTGCAAAAGTTGATGTACCTGAAGACTTGGCGAGCAAGTTGATTTTGCGTCAGGCAATGGAAAGCCAAGAAGACGTCGACGATAGTTCCGATGCACCTGTAAAATTAAAGGCCGCCAATGACGCTAATTACTGGCAAATTGCAGCTGCGGCGTGTGTGGCTTTTGTGATTGGTTTAATGATCAATGTGAGCTCGTTGCAACCGGAAGGCAATTTAGCCGCGGGAGAATATGCACTCACATATTCCTATAAGGATGTCCAGCAAGCTGAGCAATCAATTCCTCTAGAGGAGGTGAATGCACAGTTAGCGAGCTACGGCGTGCAAATGGAACAAGAAATAGGGCCTGTTATGTACGCAAACTCTTACCATTGTAATTACAACAACGTCAGTGTGTTGCGATTAGTGGTTGAAGGCGAGGCAGGTAAGATCAATATGTACATATTGCCTAAAGACAATCGCCTCGGCGGTTGGGACGAGTTTAGTGATAGTCGTTTCAACGGCAAAGCGTCGCGCTATAGCAACGCAGATATGGTGATTGTCGGTGAAAAAGGCGAACCGCTACATACATTCCAGAGCAGAGTTGAAAACAGTATGCGTTGGGCGATTTAATCGCCCCTAGTAATCATGCTAACTGCGCATAATTTGTTTTTTAAACCGGTGCGGCCATACTCGTATTAAATGAGCATTGGACAGTTATTGTGAAACAACTTATTTATATTAGTCGTGCTACAAAACCATTTGATAATAACGAGTTAGCTGAATTAGCTGCGATTTCAAGCGCCGCAAATAAGCAACGCAATGTCACTGGGTGTTTGACCTATAATGAAGGTGTTTTTTTACAGCTTTTAGAAGGCGAAGATTCAGTGGTTGATAGCTTGTACGCGCATATTGCAGCAGACCCACGACACACCAAGAGCCGAATCGTCTACTCACGACAAGAGTCAAAATGACTATTTAATAACTGGTTCATGAAACTAGTTTCGTTGGATTTTAAGCAACAAAAAGATCTTTCTAAGTTAAAGGAAGTCATTGACCAAATAGATGACGAGAACCGAATTAAGAACATAGATGCAGCATTAGCCATCGTAAAAACATTTGCATCACTATAAAACGCGAGGTCAAGCTATTGCTGATTGACGCTATTTTACACCTTTATGTCTAAGACAAATTGGTCTTTACCTTGTTTTTTAGCTTGATACATCAGACCGTCAGCTAGGCGGTAAACCTCTTGCTCTTCAACTGCTTGCTGGCTTGATACCACTATCATGCCAAGACTAATACTGATTTTGATGTGGTTAGACTTTCCCGTAACACAAATAGTACGCATACTTTCAACTAATCGTCTGCAGCACTGTTCAAATTCATCTTTATTAGTTCCGGATAAGCATACAACAAACTCTTCGCCGCCATAACGGCATAACGAGTCTTCACTGCGTACGGATTTAGATAAGACTTGAGCAACTTCAATTAAAACCCGATCACCAACATCGTGACCATAATTGTCATTGATGAATTTGAAGTCGTCGATATCAATGACAGCAAACCCTATATTCTGCTCTCTTCTGCGTGCTATCTTGACCTGTTTATCAAATAAATGGCTGAAGAACCGTCGGTTTGCAAGGTTTGTAAGCGGATCATAATACGCAATTTTCTCGAGTTTCGCGGTGGCTTTTTTGAGCGTTAGCGTTCGTTCTTTTATCTTAGTTTCAAGCGACTCTTTTAACGCTTTTAAGTCTGCATTTCTTGTCTTTAGTTGTTCTTGTTGGAACCGTAACTGCGAGACATCGCGTTCGATCGCGGCAAAATGCGTAACGTCTCCACGCCGATTTTTGAGCGGGAAAATACTCAATTCAATCCAGTAGGGCCTGCCTTGATGGTCATAGTTTAACAAGGTTTCTGATATGGCTTCGCGCTTCAATAACGCGCCTCTTATTCTCTGTTTTGCTGCAGCGTCCGTCAGCGCTCCTTGCAATATTCTCGGCGTCTCACCAATCGCTTCTGCCTTGGAGTAACCCGTTAGGCGCTCAAAGGCCTTATTGACATAAACGATTTTTGGACCGTCAGGATAATCAATGGTGTCTGCTTCAGTGACAATCACGATATCTTGAGTATTTTCGACGATATCCTCTGCGGAGAATGGTCTGACAGTTTCAGTGACGTCAGAGAAAGTAATTACAATAAAACTATTATCATCACCTATTCGACCCTCGATATAACCATTGACAAGAAACCAGCTGATAAAATCTGCGTTCTTATCAACTACGCCAATAACTTCGTTTTCTATATTGCCATTAGAGCTTTGAACGCGATTAACCGGGTATTGCTCTAGCTCTAGCGGTTGGCCACTTTCATCCAAAAAATGCCAACCAGGATCGAACGCATCTTTGCCAATGAGTTGTTGGTAATCGAGACGTAAAAGGCGAAGAGCGGCAGGATTGGCATATACTATTGATGTGTCATAACGATGAATGACTACGCCCATATGCGCATTATCGAGTATTTTTCGCAGGTCTAGCTCTTCAATTTCCATATGTACGCACCTCCGCATAAAGCATAGTCGAGTACTCGAGTTTTAGACAGCGACATAAGTAAAACGCGATATCGACAAATGTCAAACTAGCAATTGGCTACTTTTTACTAGTTGTACTTATTCTTGGCCTCTATCCACTGCGCCATATAGCGAGTGCTAGCCAGGGTATGATGGTGCAGCATAGCGCCGACAAAATTGTCTTGGCGCAATTGGGTTAGGTTGAGTTTTGCATCAGTAAGGCGCTGGATTAGTGCCGCTTGGTGATGCTGTTTAGCATCTGCGTCTATCTCTAGCGCAGCAATTTTTTTTTGCGCCAAATGCCACGGCTCAGCATTGTTGTAGAGATACTCGGCAGCATCCACAAAGGCCTCATCGTTATCGGTTACGATCCCCGGCCAGTGTTCTGGTGAGGTGATACCTTCAATCCCTACTGTAGTCGTTATACTTGGCGTTTGTGCCTGAAATGCATCTAAAAACTTGCCTTTTACACCCGCGCCAAAATTAAGTGGAGCCGCACAAACGCGCGCGTTGCGCAATACTGCTTGCGCATCTTCAGCCCAGCCTTTGACTAAAAAGCCGTCTTTCTCGTTATGCAGTTGAGTGGCTTTCTTAGGTGGGTAGGCGCCATAAATTAGCATGTTTGTATTTGGCACACGGCGCCGAATCCGAGGCCAAAGCTGTTTGAGCCTTAAAACCGCGTCCCAATTGGGGGCATGTCTAAAGTTGCCGATAAAGATAAAGTCTCGTCGTTCGGTATAACTGGGTGTGAGGTTCCCTGAACTGAGAGCTGGCAATAGAGGGAAGTGCCAGGTGTTTTTCCGATTGACTGGAAATTCAGTGGTTATGAACTGTTGCTCATACGATGATACAAGTAAGGTTAAATCGCTGCGCAAAATACTGGCTATCTCGCGATAGAACAGTGCTGTGTGCAGGTCTATATCATCCTTATTTTGCTTGTATTGTTGCTGACGAGCATCGCGCAATGCGTGCAAGTCTTCGGTATTTAACACGCGCAATGCATCGGGAGCATGCTCTTTGACTCGCCATGAAAATTGCTCTTCTGTCATAAAGCGGTCAAAGATTACGATATCGGGATTACAGCGCTGAATAAACGCGTCAAAACTCGAATTGTTGAGCTCGATCGTCGTCGGTCTAACACCGTATTTATTGAGATCGATCGCATGTTTAGAGGGTGCTGCAGCCGACGCAAAAATGGTGTTCCAGCCTGCATTGACGAAGGCCTCTAACAGATTCAGCATATTTTGCCCAGCGGCGGAAGAATTTGGCTCTGGCCATACGTAGCCAATCACGACAACTTGCATAGTTTTGGCGCTTATTCATAAGACTTTAAAGGAATGATTAGCGTATGATATCAGCAAGTAAGACAAATATAATCCATTGATGAATAAACATCTTATCTTTGGTACCGGGCTAATTGGTAGTTACTTGGGTACCGTTATGAACCAAATTGCACAGTCATCCGATAATATCGGCATGGCTAAGGTCGTTTGGTATGCAAGGCCGAGCTGGGCTGAGAAGCTAACTAATGGCGTGCGTATAACTGACTTTAATCAAAATGAAATCGCAAACGCAAAGCCAAGCGTGATCACACAATTGGCTGGGTTAACTGACGAAGAACCGATTGATTACGTATGGCTCACGGTGAAATGTACAGCTGTGGAAAATGCCAGTAAGGACTTGTGCAAAATAGTTAGACCTCATACTGTCATCATCTGTTGTCAAAATGGGCTTGACTCTCATATGACAGTGAAACGAGCTTTCCCTAACAACTTGGTTTTACGAGTGATGGTTCCGTTTAATGTTGTTGAGCAAGGGAATGGGCATTTTCACCGTGGCTCAGAGGGGACACTGACGATAGAAACGAGTGCTCATGATCGAGTATTTCGACGTTTGTTAACTGAACCCAGTATCAATAATGGTAGCGACACAAGCATTTTGCCATTGGCGTTCACTGAGGAAATGACTGCATTGCAGTGGGCTAAATTACAATTGAACTTAGGCAATAGTGTGAATGCATTGGCGAATATTCCAGTCAAGGCTATGCTTGAAGATAGAGGCTATCGGCTGATCATTGCAGCGATGATGTCAGAATTGCTAACAGTGACTCGACAGGCAGGGATTGTACTACCCAACGTCGCAGCGGTAGGGCCACGGGTAATTCCATGGGTATTGCGATTACCCAATGTATTGTTTAAACGCGTTGCCAATCAAATGTTACAGATTGATCCGCATGTAAAAACCTCTATGTGGTGGGATTTAGAACTGGGGCGGACAACAGAGATTGATTTTCTCAATCAAAAGGTGGTTGAATACGGTCAACAGCTAGGTGTTGCTTGTCCGGTGAATCAAGCTATTGTGAGTACCGTTAAGGCCGTAGAGCAGCATCCCGAGAATAGGCCCACGTATTCGGCGGATGAGCTAACAAATTTGATAAAGTCGTTCAGGCCAGACGTTAAGGGTAATGTATGAACGTTGTAGAATATGCAAGTGAGGCGGCAGAGTTGTTTGTGTTACCTGATACGGTAACCAGTCTTCGCGCAGTTATAGATGACGAACAGTCTACCGTTGATGACATTGCGCGTTTGATCACCTTTGATCCGACGCTCGCAGCACAGCTTCTAAAGCTTGCCAATAGTGCGATGTACAAGTTTCCCAATCGCATCGACACTATATCAAAAGCGATTCAGATCATTGGCACCAAAAGCCTGTATGACTTAGCCGTTTCGTATGGTGTGGCGAAAACCTTTGCTTCTGTAAATGCCAATATTGTCGATTTAGATAAATTTTGGGAGCAGAGTCTCAGCTGTGCGCTATTGGGCAAACATATCGCTGAAGCAAAAAGGTTACGTCAGCCTGAACGCCTGTTTGTTGCAGGATTGCTACATAACATCGGTGAGTTGGCGATGGTGCAAATTCATCCGGAAATGGCATCTCAGTGTGCCGCGATTAACAAAAATACCACGCCGCGCGTGATGCAGCAGACGTTATGTGGTTTTACGTTTGCGGAGTTATCCTCAGAGATTATGACTGCGTGGGGCTTGCCCGATACTCTCAATGATTTGGTGAGTCGTGTACATCACAAGCTTTTCCCGGCAGACGATACCGACGTGCAAATAATGCAGCTCGCGTACGTCCTCGCACTTGATAACGTCAACCAAGACGTATACGAACCCTACGCGAATTTGCAGCCGTTTTTAAATGAGTGTTTAAAACTAGACGAAGATGACATTGAAGTTGCATTAGATACCACCAACTTACAGTGTATTAATGTTATTTCAATGTTTAACCCAAGTGCTTTTATGGTGTACTAGGGCTATCTCGTTAGTCGAATATTGCCACTGTTTGGCGACTAATGGCGACTAGTTCACCTGCCGCATCCCATATATTCGCTTCTGTGTGTCCGTAACCTTCTGCCGCTTGGCGCGTTTCAGCTTTATAAGCAAACCAATCATCCGCCGCAACTGGCTTATGTGGATGAATAAATTCTAAGTTCCAGCTGACGGTGCTTGCGGGTGCGGGCCATTTTAGCTTCTGTAGTAACGTTGGCGGCCACGCATCTATCAACGTAATTAGATGGACATCAGATATCTCTGTAGGCGGCTTTTTAAAGCGCATCCAACCGTGATAGTGGGCATCTTTACCATTCATAAACGGCACACCGCCAGCATTTATTGCGAGGTCAAAATGACGCAAAAATCGCGGTGTAACCTTGGGGATTTGGGGGATAAACTTGGCTTTCTTCGGTGGCTCTAAATCATGTGTGTCTGTGTTCTCAACACTGATTTTAGAGGGCCTGCCAACACCGAAACAGGCTTGTGCGACTAAACAATACTTATCGTCTTGACGGATCTCAGCTTGAATTTGAGCGACGTTTTTACCACTTCGCAATACCTTAGCTGTGATAGTAAAGGCTTTGTCGAACATTAATGGTCCAACGAAGTTAGTTGTAAAAGAGCGTAGCACTCGATCGCTTTCAACTAATGGTTTGCAGACCAAGTAGGTTAAACCTGCTGAAACACCGCCAAATAACGTGCGTCCTTGGGCCCAGTCATCACCAATCGATAGTTCGACGGTATTTTGGTCTTCAGTCAACACTTGGTTGTCGGAAATTAACTGAATAAGTTCATCGATATGCATGTGCTGGCCTCTGGTCGGATGAGTTGCGCGTATCATGCTTGATACGCAATAGAAGTGCAAACGGTTTTACTTATGATCACAAATAATTAACATTTAGTTGTTCAATTTTGCTGGCTTTCCGTAGTATGGGAATAAGCCAATAAAAAGAACCAACTTATGACAACATCAGCGAGTTCAACAGCGGCACCTCAGCAAGTTTCACAAGGTTACAGAAATTATGTTTTACTAATTTTGACCTTGGTTTACGCTTTTAATTTTATCGACCGACAAATACTCGGGATTTTAAGCCCATTTATTAAAGCCGATCTCGGCTTAGACGATGCTCAGTTAGGCTACTTAAAGGGGATATATTTTGCGTTGCTCTACACCATAGTAGGGATTCCGATCGCGTGGTTGGCAGACAAATACAACCGCGTCAATATTATCGCTGTGTCTCTTACCATGTGGTCTGGCTTCACTGCGTTAAGTGGATTAGCGATGAATTACACTCAGTTAGCACTCGCCCGAATAGGTGTTGGTATTGGTGAGGCCGGAGGAAGCCCTCCCTCACACAGTATTATCAGTGACTTATTCCCTAAAGAAAAACGCGCAGGGGCGCTAGCGGTATATTCATTGGGCATACCGTTTGGCATCATGGCGGCGTTTTTTGCCTCGGCTTTCTTCTTAACTGGTGGTAGTGCCGATTGGCGGATTGTTATGATCAGCGTCGGATTACCTGGTATCGCGTTGGCAATGTTAATGAAGTTAACGGTTAAAGAGCCACAAAGACCTAAGGTGGTAGTTGCAGAGTCGGGCACCAAACCATCAGTGGGTGAGTCAATTAAAGTATTGTTAAAGATCCCAACCTGGTGGGGCATGTGTTTAGGCATTTCGTTTGCGTCATTTGGAAATTATGCCATATCGACCTGGATGATTGATTTCTATGTACGCGTTCACCCTGATTATCCAATTCGCGATCTGTTGATTGCATTTGGCATTATCAACGGTACAGCCTATGCACTTGGCGTGTGGTTAGGAGGCGTGTTAGCAGATAAGTGGGGTAAGCATGACCAAAGAGCTTATGCGTTATTACCGGCTTTAGCGCTAATTATTGGTGTTCCTGCGTTTTACTTCACGTTACAGGTAGAAAGTGTCAATATGTCATTAGCACTGATCACGTTATTTCTATTTACCAGTGGCTCTTATTTAGGACCTTCTTTTGCAATGGCTCAAACTTTGGCGCCAGTTAACGTTCGCGCTATGTCTACCGCATTGTTTTTCTTCGTTTTGAACATTATTGCCCTGGGCGGTGGGCCCACACTAGTGGGCATATTCAGCCAGTCAATGGTTGCCGAATATGGAGAAACTAAAGCCCTGACGACGGCACTTGAATACTTAGTTGTGATGTATGTGCTGTCGATTGCGGTCTTTTTCTGGACTTCAACGCGCATCCGCGGCGATCTTAAAGTGGCGACAGCACGCGGCCATTAGAGGCTGCGTGCTGGTGTATTTAAGCTATGCGATTCATTGTTTTGGCGGTTAATAATATCGAGCTCTTGTTGATTGGCATAATGCGTATCCCAGTGTTCAAGCTTGGATTGCATAACTCGATACCACAACGGTGGAACCAATGTGAGCAGTACACATGCCATGTAACCGGTAACCATTTCTGGCGCTTCGGGCATGGGTTTTAACTTCTCAAAGCGCACAGCGCCTTGCGCGTGATGATGAGAGTGACGAGTTAGGTTAAACATTGCCCAGCAACTTAAACGCTTATTGGTATTCCACGAGTGTTTGGGCATCACACGCTGTTTCGGATCTCTCACTAAGCCGTAGTGTTCCATGTAATTGACGATTTCGAGCATTGCCTTGCACACCAAACCTGCAGCAACAAAGAACAATACGCCTGCGGCACCGGCAATAGCATAAGCCAGAAGTAACCACACGACAGACATTGCATAGCCGCGCAGACAACGGTTATGCCAGCTCATAACGGCTTGGTGTTTGCGCGCTAAACGCTGCTTTTCGAGGTGCCAAGCGCTCACGTTGCCGCGAATAGTTGAGATCACAATATGGGTGTAGACGTTGCGGCCTCGGGGAGCTGTTGCGGGATCTTGCTCCGTTGCTACATAGCGGTGGTGCCCGTATACATGCTCGATGGAAAAGTTTGCGTCAAAGCTCATCGCCATGATCCAACGGCCAATCGTTACGCTGAATTTGTCGCCAACGCGATGGACGAGCTCATGTGCACTGATGGTACCAATTGAACTTAAAATATAACCACAGAATACCGCAGCGACGGCAAGTTGAACTGCGGTTGTTTGTTGTTTTTGTGCGACTAAATCGATGCCTAACCAAAGGCTCATGGTAGCTATACCTGGCCAATTGTTAGAGGGCGAGACTAGCCATAATCCGCTGAGCATAAGTATTAGGCTCATGGGCATCGCCAACCAGAGAGCAAATGTCAATAATCCAGGATAGCGATATTCAGGTGTGGAATGGTCGTCGCCAAACAACACATCACCAATAATGAAAAAGCCAAGAAATATTAAGAAGCCATAAGCAATTACACTGCTTCCGGCCATTATGCTCAGTGCACAAGCAATGCCAATAACGTAAACACTGTAAAACTTGAGGTGGTGAAATAGCATCGTTATCCATTCTGTCTAGTTTTAAACCACTTTAGGTTAAATCGTGAGCTGTCATGCACGAGAGCAATTAATGACACAAGGGGGTCATTTATTGACAGTGAAACAAAACTGCGTATAGAGTGGGGCATACTGGCGACGCTGGTTTACCAAGAGAGCAAGAGTGAAACACAATCAATTAGTTACACAGGTAACTTTGTACTATCTGAACCATGTGGCGGAAGTACTGCGCTCAAGACAGCGATCAGTTGAGCAGTGGCTCGGTGCTGAAAACTTGCGAGAAAGCGATTTGTATGACAGCAGCTGTGTGGTTGATGTCGATGTGTATTGTCGTTTAATTGTCAGTGCAATTCGTTTGTCTAGTATGCCTCATTTAGGTTTGGTAATTGGTGCACAATTATCTATTAATCATCATGGTGCGTTAGGGTTTGCGTTGCTCAATTGTGGCTCAATCAAAGAAATGCTGAATTTTTTTCAGCGCTACTTAATCACCCGTACACCTTTATTTTCGTTAGATATAGACAGACATCAAGACGAGACTCAGGTGGTTATAAACTCAAGCCTGGTCAATGAACAAGTGCAGCGAGCAATGACCGAAGTTATGGTTACCACCTTGTTTTCGACCATTCAGACAGCGCTGTCTCGAGTTGGCCAAACACCTATTCAAGCGCGCTCGTTGCCGATCATTAAGCGCGTCGGTTTTCGCTATTCTCAGCCTGATTATTTGCCCAAGTATCAGCAATTGATGGGGAGTAATATGGCTTTCTCACAAGCACAGACACACATTGTATTAAACAACCATTGGGTTGATAAACAAATGCAAACTGTTGACCAAGCCAGCTTGACCCAAGCCAAAATGTTTTGTGAGCAAGAGCTGGCGAATTCGATAGCCCATGCGAGTTGGCAGAGCAAGGTTTTAATGCAGGTGATAAAGCAAAACGATCGGGTGCCTGATATTCAAACTATTGCCGAGCAATTGCACCTTGTTCCACGGACATTACATCGCTATTTAAAAAAAGAAGGGACAAGCTTTAAAATTATCCTCGAGCAAGCGCAGTTAGCAATGGCAAAGCAATATCTCGCTGAACACACATCTACAATCAAAAGTGTTGCGTATAGATTAGGGTACTCCGATGTTGCAAACTTTAGGCGTGCATTTAAGCGATGGTGCGGCATAACGCCCCAACAATATAAACAAGAGAACGATCCTACATTATGAGCTCTGCGTCAGAGATATATCTACACTTTGCCCACGCTAATGGTTTCCCGTCTGGTACTTACCGCAAACTGTTTGAAGCCTTACCCGCGAATTACCACGTTATCGCGATTGAAAAATTTGGCCATTCGCGCAAGTTTCCTGTGTCGAATAACTGGCCTAACCAAGCCGATGAGATGAATCACTTTATTGACGCGCAATTGGAGCGAAACCAAAAGGTTTTTGCTGTTGGTCATTCATTCGGCGCCGTTGTGTCCTATTTGGCCTGTTGCCGTAATCCCGATCGATATGCAGGTTTGATCATGCTCGATCCACCCTTAGCAACGGGGATCGGCCGGCACATTGCTGCAGTGTTGAAACGCACGCCGTTAATCGACAAATTCTCTCCTGCTGGTTTAGCGAAAACCCGCAACAGACGCTGGCATAGAAGTGTTGATTTAGTTGACTATTTTGCCGGTAAAGGACTGTTTAGACATGTGGATAGAGACTGTATTGCAGACTATGTAAATTCAGTCATCGACTTACATAATGATGAGCAAGTACTTAACTTTGACCCTAATATCGAAGCGGAGGTTTTTCGCACGGTACCGCATAATTTGCATAAGTACTCGGGGCATTTGCAATGCCCGGCGACCATAGTCACAGGAGATAAGACTGACGTTTGTGTACCATTTCTGCGCCGCGCGTTTATCAGACAAAATAAGCTTGAGCACGTTGTGACGCCCGGTGGGCATTTATTCCCGCTGGAGCGCCCAGTGGACACGGCTCGTTTGCTGACTAAATTGATTGAGCAGCAGCGCGGTAAATCAGCATGATTTGCCGCGCTGTTAACGCAGATTTAAAACCCTACTGGCTGTCCGAGCATCTCACGAGTAACCAGAACGACACCGTTTGATGACACTCTAAAGCCTCGTTCACGGTCTTTATCATGATCGTAACCTATCTCTGTGCCTTCAGGGATAACACAACCGCGGTCGATAATGGCTTTGCGGATCTTACAATGCCGCATTACCTCTACGTCAGGCAATATTACGGTTTCGTCAATTTGACTGTACGAGTGGACGCGCACATTGGAGAAACACAGGCTACGACGTAACGTTGAACCAGAAATAATACAGCCACCTGACACAACTGAATTAATCGCTTCTCCGCGACGGTTGTGCTCTTCCCAGACAAACTTAGCCGGTGGTAATTGTTCTTGATAGGTCCAAATAGGCCAGCGTCGGTCATAAAGGTTAAGTGCTGGCACTGGTGAGACTAATTCCATATTCGCTTCCCAAAACGAATCCAAGGTACCTACATCGCGCCAGTAATTAGCGCCGGCGTCACCGGCTGCAAATGGGTATGCATAAACTGGATGATCTTTGATGATACTGGGAATAATATCTTTGCCGAAGTCACGCTCTGAACCACTGTTTTCAGCATCGCGCTTCAGCTCCGCGAACAAGAACTCAGTATTGAAAACATAGTTACCCATAGAGGCAAGACACTTTGTCGAGTCATTTGGCAGAGGAGTAGGGTTGGCGGGCTTTTCTTCAAATCCTAAAATGCGCATGTTTTCGTCTACGGATAAAACACCGAATGCGTTAGCGGCTTCATCAACGCCGACCGGCATGCAACTCACCGTCATCTGTGCACCGCTTTCCGCATGTTTTGCAATCATGGCACCATAATCCATACGGTAAATATGGTCGCCTGAGAGGATTATGACGTACTTGGGTAACTCGTCGCGAATAATATCGATATTTTGAAATACCGCGTCGGCAGTACCTTCGTACCAGTTATCAGAAAAACGTTGTGAAGCAGGAAGTATCTCAACAGACTCGCCAAGCTCCTTTTTGAAATGCCCCCAACCTCGCACCAAGTGTCGGATCAGTGAATGCGACTTGTACTGGGTAATAACGCCTATACGACGAATACCTGAGTTAACACAATTAGACAGCGGGAAATCGATAATTCTAAATTTGCCTCCGAAATACAGTGCGGGTTTAGCTCGCCACGTGGTGAGTTCATGCAAACGTGACCCGCGCCCCCCTGCGAGAATTAATGCGTATGTATCTTTGGTTAAATTACTGATGTAGCGCGCATTACTTTCAGACATTGGATCCCCTTATATACTTGTGGCCTACCATCAATACTACACGCCTTTGCACTAAACGCTAGTGCAATAATCGAATCTGCTGGAGACATTGTTAACAGCTTGTTATAAAATCGTAAGTCAGCATTAAATAGGGACATATCATGGTTTTATTAAAGCGACTGATTATTGGTTTTGCTGTGTTGATTGCAGCTGTATATCTGATTGGTCTGATGTTGCCGAGTTCGTTTCACGTTCAGCGTTCAGTGGTTATTAATGCTGAGCCAGAAGACATTTATAGTCATTTGGTTGATTTGCGTCGCTGGCAACAATGGGGCGTTTGGTTCAAACGCGATCCCAATATGGCATTAACCTATTCGGGGCCTGACCGAGCCGTGGGAATGCGATCAGAGTGGTTAAGTGAAACTGAAGGTAATGGTGCTATGGAAATCATTGAACTTGAGCATAATAAACGGGTTGTATATGACCTGGTTTTTCCCGACATGGATATGAGCTCTACTGGTGAGTTGATCCTTGAACCGCTCGATGACGGTACAAAAGTTACCTGGATGGATTACGGCGATTTGGGCGACAGCGTCACCTTTCGTTATTTCGGTTTATTTATGGACAAGTTTATTGGACCAGACTTTGAAGATGGGTTGGCTAACTTAAAAATAGTTGCCGAAAATACCACGAGTTAATCCGCCTAACGAAATGTAGTGACGAACAATAGGTTATGACGCATCTAGAGCAAATCCGAAAATTAAACATCAGACCGTATTTACAACGCTCAAACGTTGCCGCATGGCAGTTTGTTGTGGTGAACTATGGATTGATTGCGTTTGCGTTGGCTCTGCCCGCGTTATGGGCGGCCTGGCCCAGTTATTTGATCAGTTTAGTTTTGCTGGGTAATCGTCAATTGGGACTAGGTATTTTGATGCACGATTGTGCCCATCATGCATTGTTTTTGTCTAAACAGCTAAACCAATGGGTTGGTCGCTGGCTTTGTGCTGCACCGATTTGGGCACAATTCGACGGTTATCAAACTTATCATCTGCAACATCACGCAAATGCCGGCACAACCAAAGACCCTGATTATATCAACTATCGAAATTACCCAGTGTCTCGTTTTGGCTTAGTGAGAAAAATAGCACGCGACTGCTTTGCCATCACCGGCATCAAGAACTTTGCTTTAGTGATGTTAATGCATGCGGGTATTGTTAATTACGATATGGCGTATAAGTCGGTAGAACGCAAATCGTTAAGCTGGCAACAAGTCGCAGTGAATTTGATTCGCAACCTACACAGACCTATAGTGTGTCATTTCGTACTCTTCAGTTTTTGTTTCGCCATGGGGAGTGTTCTCAGTTATGCGCTTTGGTGGGTAGCTTATTTCACCACCTTTTCTCTGTTTTCGCGTATTAGAAACGCCGCTGAACATGCGAGTGTTCCTGATTTGCTTGATGTTGATCCGCGTCGCCATGCGCGCACAGTTAAGGCAGGGGTATTGGCAAGACTGACTGTCGCGCCTAATCATGTAAATTATCATATTGAGCACCATTGGTTACCGCAAGTGCCACCGTACCGACTAGCCGCATTACATGATTACTTGCAAAGGGAGCGAGCGCTTGAAGGCGCCGAAATTTTACCTAACTATTTCGCGGTGATCCGTAAACTTGCGTGACTCTAAGCGTTTAATTATTACCCTCACAGCCAACAAGTGCGCCAGTGTACTGTTTTCGGCTAAGTCATTGCTGCCAGGCTTGGTTTTAGCCGTAGGTATGCCAAGCTGGGTCGTTGCTTGGATAGTGCCAATCAGAGAATCTCTCGCTTTAATCCCACAAGTTGTATTAAGCCTGATATTACGTCGTTACCCACAACGCTATGTGGTGTGGCGTTTAGGTATGTTGATCCAGATTTTAAGTACGAGTGCAATATTAGCCGTATGTCATCATGCCAGTCAGTCTGACACTGTTGCGCTCAGCGTAAGTGTGGTTTTTATCGTTTGTTTGGCCACTTACAGCATTGGACGTTCGTGTTGTTCGTTAACCGTAAAAGATATTCAAGCCGATATCGTTGACAAAGGACGAAGGGGAGAGCTTATTGGCACGGCCACTACATTATCGGGACTAGTGACAATCCTTATTGCTGTGCCAATGGGCTTGGTCGACAAGTTTCAGTCGGAGTTTTCGTTGTTACTCATTGTCGCGTTGTCTGCAGTAATGTTAACACTCACGGCAGTGTTAATGTGGCCATTGAAAACTACTGTTGAAACAGAGAATTCTTCAGATGATCCGTTTCAGTGGCACATGCTGTTACCCAAACTTTCACCTGCCGCCAAGCGATTTATTGTGGTACGCGCCATATTTGTGCACTCGGCCTTAGTCGCACCCTTTTTTATGTTGGCTCAAGCAGAGCAAAGCCAGCAGTTGGCGTTACTGTATCTCGCTGCTGAGGCAGCTGCGGCATTATTAAGTGCAAAAATATGGGGCGGCTTGGCCGATAAGGACGCGCGGTACGTAATGCGCATTGGCGGCGTTTTAGCAATTACTGCGTGCGCGGGATTGATGCTATTACAACCTGACTCACTGTGGTTGTCAGTAGTCTTGTTCTTCGCGCTCGCTATTGCGCACACTGGGCTGCGAACAGGGCGGAAAATCTATACATTGGATATCGACGAAGGCCAATCGCGAACAGAGTTGGTTGGAAGTGCAAATACGCTTATCGGTTTAGTACTGCTTGTGGCTGGCAGCATCTACGCATTGCTACAACCGCTTTTAGGGCAATGGATAGTGGCGATAATGGCAGCTATGATAGCAATCGGTGTGCTTGCTACATTTGCGTTATCAAGCGAAAAGGCTTGATAATGCTCTTGTATAACGTCTATTTGTCACTTAATGCGTTAGCGACTTTCGACTGGTTGACTTTGTTTAGCGCTTGAGAAATTCGCATACCCGCAGCAACAAGTGCTTTAAGGTCTACACCGCAATCGATGCCCATGCCATTGAGCATGTAGACCACATCTTCAGATGCAACATTGCCACTTGCACCCTTGGCATACGGACAACCGCCTAAGCCAGCCACGGCACTATCAACATTACTGATACCGTAGTTTAGTGCCACGAGTATGTTGGCAAGTGCCTGTCCGTAGGTATCGTGAAAATGTACAGCAAGCGCTTGTTTAGGTACAACGGCAAGCACTGCATCTAGCATCTGTGCGGTTTTGCGTGGCGTCCCCACGCCAATGGTGTCGCCCAATGATATTTCGTAGCAGCCCATGTCGTACATGAGCTTGCTGACCTCAGCAACTTTACTGGGCGAAATCTCACCTTCGTATGGACAGCCCAATACACATGAGACATACCCACGTACGCGAATATCCTGCTGTTTGGCTGCGTCCATCACTTGACTAAAGCGCTCTAAACTCTCTGCGATTGAACAATTGATATTTTTTTGTGAAAAAGCTTCCGATGCTGCGCCAAAAATAGCAACTTCGTCAGCACCGGCATTAACGGCTGCTTCAAAACCGCGCATATTCGGTGTTAATGCCGAATAAATAACGCCTTGAGCGCGGTTAATAGTAGCCAAAACGTCGGCACTGTCAGCCATTTGCGGAACCCACTTCGGTGATACAAAGCTACCTGCTTCAATGCGCTTTAAACCAGCCTCTGTAAGCTGATTAATTAGCGTCACTTTGTCTTGCAAGGCAATCACACCGGCTTCGTTTTGTAAGCCATCTCGTGGACCTACTTCGACGATGCTGACTGAAGTCGGTAACTCGCTATTCATCTGCGGTAAACTCCAACAGCGCTGCACCGCCATCCACTAGTGCACCGGCGCTAAAAAAGAACTCTTGAACTGTGCCGTTGGTGGGGGCTTTAATGGTGTGTTCCATTTTCATGGCTTCCATAATTAATAGCGGTGTACCAGCTTCAACAGGTGTTTCAGGTTCAACTAACAAAGATACGATCGTGCCATTCATCGGCGCAGTCAATCCGCCTTCATTATCGGCGTTGTCATCGATTCCCAGATCAGGCAATACATGCTCAAATTGTAGCGATTGGCGGTCGCCAAACACATGATAATGGTTATGATCCGATGCCAGCGTAAGCTGTTGGCGATGGCCGTCGACATTGGCGTCGAGTTTACCGTCGTGCAATCTGCCACTACACATATGCGATTTACCATTGATGCTGATTTTCCAGGTATTTTGCTCGCGACGAGAAACAAACACTGCAGACACATCAACAACGTCACCGCAGCTTAAACGCAACTGAATCGATTGCATGTGATCTTCATTAGCCCGCCAGCCGTCGGCAATGTGTGCAGGCGAAACCCAGCCTGCAATAGGACCTTGCTGCACAGTAACTGGCGTTTGATTAAGTAGAACACCTAACGCCGCATAGATTAACATTTCATCACTGGCTAAATGGCTAGCAAACAGTGCGTCGTAGTGATCATCAATAAACCCAGTGGTTAAATCTGCATTCACGAATGGATCACTGGTCGCAATGTTGTATAAAAACTCGATGTTGGTGGTAACACCGTGAATGTGGTAATCCTGTAAAGCAAGCGCCATGCGCTGTAAGGCTTTACCGCGGTCTTCGTCCCATACGATCAACTTGGCTATCATCGGGTCGTAGAAAACCGAAACCGTATCGCCTTCTAAAACACCGGTATCAACTCGCACAAAGCTATTCTCTTGTGGCGGACGCAAGGTCGAGAGCACGCCGGTGGCCGGTAAGAACTCATTATTTGGGTCTTCTGCATATACCCGAGCTTCGAAAGCGTGACCAGTAATTGTCAGCTGTTCTTGAGTGGCGGGGAGCGGTTCACCACTCGCAACGCGCAATTGCCATTCAACGAGATCTTGTCCGGTGATCATCTCAGTTACGGGGTGTTCTACTTGCAGGCGTGTGTTCATCTCCATGAAATAGAAACTACCATCGCTGTCGTACAAGAATTCAACGGTACCTGCTCCGACGTAATTAATGGCTTTTGCGGCCGTCAGTGCCGCTTCACCCATAGCGCTGCGAATCTCTTCAGGCAGACCCGGTGCAGGGGCTTCTTCGATGACTTTTTGGTGACGACGTTGGACTGAACAATCACGTTCAAACAAGTACACGCCATTGCCGTGATGGTCACAGAAAACTTGGATTTCAACATGGCGTGGTTGGGTTAAATACTTTTCAACCAGCATTACATCGTCGTTAAAGCTCGCCATCGCTTCGCGTTTGGCGGCAGCAAGACCTGCGCTAAATTCTGCAGCGCTGTGCACTTGACGCATGCCTTTACCACCGCCACCGGCAGCAGCTTTTAACAGTACCGGATAGCCGATGTTATCGGCAGCCTGTTTAAGCATCTCTTCACTTTGCTGTTCACCGTGATAACCGGGTACCAAAGGTACTGCGGCTTGTTCCATAATGGTCTTAGCGGCAGATTTAGATCCCATAGCTTCGATAGCACCGATTGGGGGACCCACGAAAATAATGTCGTTATCGCTACACTGCTGAGCAAACGTGGCATTCTCAGACAGAAAGCCATAGCCCGGGTGAATCGCTTGAGCACCGGTTTTTTTTGCTGCGGCAATGATAATGTCGCCTTTAAGGTAGCTGTCTTTTGAGGCAGAACCGCCAATATGTACGGCTTCATCAGCCATCTGCACGTGCAACGCGTTGGCATCCGCATCGGAGTAAACAGCCACGGTTGCAATACCTAGGCGTTTGGCCGTGCGAATGATTCGACAGGTAATTTCACCGCGATTGGCAATTAATAACTTGTTTATCATGCGTTGTCCTCACGCCAGTTAGGGCTGCGTTTTTGTAAAAATGCTTGGAGACCTTCTTGGCCCTCTTCAGACACACGGATCCGTGCAATCAACTCACTAGTAGAATCAATTAAATCAGCAGTAATGGGTTTGTATGCTACTTCTTCAACTAGCTCTTTGGCCTGAGCAACAGCCCGTGGGCCGTTGGCGAGGATGTGCTTGATTAAATCGTCAATGGTTTCATCTAGCGACTCTTCATTTACAACTTCGCTAATTAAGCCTAAGCGACGTGCGCGACGTGATGAAAACACTTCAGCCGTCATAAAGTAACGCTTCGCCACCCGAGGACCTAAGGCTTCGACGACATACGGAGAAATAGTTGCGGGCACTAAGCCAATTTTTACTTCACTTAAGCAAAACTTGCTAAGTTTACTGGCAATTGCCATATCACAGCAGGCGATAAGGCCTATGGCACCGCCAAACGCCGAGCCTTGAACGCGAGCAATACTGGGTACGCGCAGGTGATAAAGCATTTCAAACAAAGCAGCGAGTTTCTCCGCATCTTGTTTATTTTGCTCATAGGAATACTCCGCCATGCGCTGCATCCAGTTTAAGTCAGCACCGGCACAGAAACTTTTGCCATTCGACGCCAAGATCATCGCGCGCGCTTCTGGATCTTGATTGACGCGAACAAAACAAGCCTGTAATTCGGCAATCATTTCATCGTTGAACGCATTGTGCTTATCTGGACGGTTTAGCGTTACCGTAACCACGTTGTTTGTGTCTTTGTGGTAAGTGACATTGTTAAAAGCAGTCATTGTCATCATCCTTACATTCTGAACACGCCAAACTGCGTCTCTTCGATTGGTTTATTAAGTGCGGCAGACAACGACAGCCCGAGCACTCGACGCGTATCAGCAGGGTCGATGACACCATCATCCCATAAACGCGCAGACGCGTAATAAGGGTGACCTTGCTGTTCATAAGTATCTATGATCGGCTGCTTAAAGGATTGTTCTTCTTCGGCGGACCATTGCTCACCGACGCGTTCCTTTTGGTCGCGTTTAACTTGCGCCAGTACGCCAGCTGCTTGTTCGCCACCCATCACTGAAATGCGTGCATTAGGCCACATAAATAGGAAGCGCGGATCATACGCACGTCCACACATACCGTAGTTCCCAGCACCAAAACTACCGCCTATCAGTACGGTGAGCTTGGGGACTTTGGCACACGCAACGGCCGTTACCATCTTGGCACCGTGTTTAGCGATACCGCCAGATTCGTACTGTTTACCAACCATAAAGCCAGTGATGTTTTGCAAGAAAATCAATGGGATTTTACGCTGGGCACACAGCTCAATAAAGTGCGCGCCTTTTTGTGCGGATTCGCTGAACAAAATACCGTTATTCGCGACAATTCCGACTGGAATGCCATAAATACGGGCAAAACCACAGACCAACGTTGTGCCAAATAAGGCTTTAAATTCATCAAATTCAGAGCCATCGACGATACGCGCGATGATTTCCCGCACATCGTAGGGCTGGCGTGTGTCTTTGGGGACGACCCCATAAATTTCTTCAGTTGGGTAAGCCGGCTCAACGACTGGCTGAATGTCGACGTCATAGGCTTTTTTGCGATTCAACCGCGCGATACTATTGCGCGCAAGGCTCAATGCGTGATGGTCATTATTGGCTAAGTGATCAACTACACCGGAGGTACGACAGTGAACATCACCACCGCCTAGCTCTTCGGCCGTAACGACTTCACCTGTAGCCGCTTTAACGAGCGGTGGGCCACCCAAAAATATCGTGCCTTGGTTTTTAACGATAATTGATTCATCAGCCATTGCGGGTACATAAGCGCCGCCAGCGGTACACGAACCCATTACAACCGCAATTTGTGGAATATTTTGTGCCGACAAATTCGCTTGATTGTAGAATATCCGGCCGAAGTGTTCGCGATCTGGAAATACATCATCTTGGCGGGGTAGGTTTGCGCCGCCTGAGTCAACCAAATACACACAGGGCAGGTTGTTCTGCTCCGCAATAGTTTGAGCGCGCAAATGCTTCTTAACGGTTAACGGGTAGTATGTCCCCCCCTTAACGGTCGCATCGTTGGCGACAACCATACACTCAATACCGTTGATTACACCGATACCGGCGATAACGCCTGCACAGGGTACATAGTCTTCATAGACGTCCCACGCTGCTAGCTGGCCGATTTCCAAAAACGGTGAACCTGGGTCAAGTAACACGTTTATGCGCTCACGAGGAAGTAACTTTCCGCGTGAAAGGTGACGTTGATTCGCTTTTTCACCACCGCCTTGATTAATTTGCGCGATCTTGTCGCGCAAATCGTTGACTTGCTGCTGCATATGCTCGGCATTGTCGGCATAGGCTTGGCTGTTAGGGTTTATCTTACTAATGATCCGAGGCACGCATTCTCTCCCGCAGTCGTCCGGATAAAACTATCGTTACTTATCTAGAGCACAGCTTAAGCTGATTCTTTAAACAACTCTCTGCCGATTAGCATGCGGCGGATTTCAGAAGTACCAGCGCCAATTTCATAAAGCTTCGCGTCGCGCAGCAAACGTCCCGTAGGGTATTCGTTGATGTAGCCGTTGCCACCCAGTAACTGGATTGCATCTAGGGCCATCTTAGTTGCTAGCTCTGCTGAGTACAGAATAGCACCGGCTGCGTCTTTACGCGTGGTTTCACCGCGATCACAAGAGCGCGCTACGGCATAAACGTATGCACGTGCGGCATTCATTTGGGTGTACATGTCGGCGATTTTGCCTTGTACCAGCTGGAACTCACCGATTGACTGACCGAACTGTTGGCGATCGTGGATATAAGGCACAACCACGTCCATACAAGCTTGCATAATACCTAGAGGACCACCTGACAATACCAAGCGCTCGTAGTCTAGTCCGCTCATCAATACGCGTACGCCGCCACCGACTTCACCTAGGACATTTTCCTCAGGCACTTCACAATCCTCGAATACCAATTCACAAGTATTCGATGAGCGCATCCCTAACTTGTCGAGTTTTTGTGCTTGGCTGAAGCCTTTAAAACCGCGCTCGACGATAAATGCCGTGATGCCGCGTGGGCCGGCGTTGACGTCAGTTTTCGCATAGATAATGTAGGTATTAGCATCAGGACCGTTTGTGATCCACATCTTGTTGCCGTTTAGAATGTAGCGGTCGCCTTGCTTTTCAGCGCGCAGTTTCATACTAACAACATCAGAACCGGCATTGGGCTCGCTCATTGCCAGTGCACCAATGTGCTCACCAGAGACCAATTTAGGGAGGTATTTTGCCTTTTGTACGTCGTTACCATTTTTGAATAACTGGTTAACACAGAGGTTCGAATGTGCACCGTAGCTTAAGCCAATACCAGCAGACGCTCGGCTGACTTCTTCCATGGCGATCGTATGCGCCAAATAACCCATGTTGGAACCACCGTATTCTTCCGATACAGTTACGCCCAATAAGCCCATTTCACCCAGTTTTGGCCATAACTCGTTAGGGAATGCATTCTGCTCATCCGCTTTTTCTGCCAACGGCGCGATTTCGCCTTGCGCAAACTGATACACGTGCTCGCGCAACATATCGATATCTTCGCCAAGACCAAAGTTTAGCGTAGGGTAGGGAGTATTCATTTTAGTTTCCTCGTTCTAATTCATTGAGCTCTTCACGACAACGACTCTCCACTTCGTCTAACTCATTCATTAGCATTTGGATATCGTCTAGCTGTTGACGCAGCAGTGCTCTTTTGTGTTCTGTCATTTGCAGCATGGCTTCTAACTGTGCTGCGGAATTTGGATTCGAATCGTACAGTTCAAACAGGTTTTTAACTTCAGCCAACGAAAAACCGAGGCGTTTACCGCGTAAAATAAGTTTCAACCGGACTTTATCTTTAGTGTGATAAACCCGTGATTGGCCAATACGCTCGGGTGTCAACAGATCCTGTTCTTCATAGAAGCGGATCGAGCGAGGCGTAACATCGAAAAACTTGGCGAGTTCACCAATCGTGTATGTCCGGTCAGTCATGGGTGGTAGTTACCTGTTCTGTTTTGTTTACGTGCGCACATTGTCATAACAACACATTCGCGAATGAACTATTGTTCTTATCACTATTACACGTTAAGTTTACGTTTACGTAAACCTTAATTAACGTAAAGGTAAAGTAGCGGGCAAGCTTCGTCAACTCAGACCTGTTGGAAAGGCGACATACAACCAAAGTCGTGTGTCAAATTTGCTGTACGAATGATAGCTTGCCAATTGAAACTTTAAATAAGGGTAAAAATCATGAGCCAAGACTCAGTAGTAATTGTTGCAGCAAAACGGACCGCGATGGGCGGGTTTATGGGCGCACTTTCAGCGGTACCAGCGACGCAGTTGGGCAGCCAAGCTATTGATGCAGTGTTAGACGGTGTCGATAAGAACGCCGTTGATGAAGTGATTATGGGCTGTGTATTGCCCGCTGGCCAAGGCCAAGCACCAGCGCGTCAGGCATCGCTTGGCGCAGGCGTACCATTGGCAGCTGGTGCAACAACTATCAATAAGGTCTGTGGCTCGGGTATGAAGGCTATCATGCTCGCGCATGACTTGATTAAAGCGGGCTCGGCAGAAACGGTTGTTGCCGGTGGTATGGAAAGTATGAGTAATGCCCCTTATTTATTGCCAAAAGCGCGTGGGGGTATGCGCATGGGACACGGCCAAGTCTTAGACCATATGATGCTTGATGGCTTAGAAAATGCCTACGACGGTCAAGCGATGGGTTGCTTCGCCCAAGGTACGGCTGATGCGGAGGGGATTACTCGTGAAGCTATGGACGAATTTGCCCTAAACTCATTAACGAAAGCCAATCGAGCAATCGCCGACGGTACTTTTAACGATGAGATCACCCCGGTGACAGTCAAAACGCGTAAAGGCGACGTGGTTGTTGATACTGATGAAGGTCCCGGCGCCGCGCGTCCGGAGAAGATTCCTAGTTTGCGTCCTGCGTTTAAAAAAGACGGTACAGTAACAGCCGCTAACTCAAGCTCAATCTCAGATGGCGCAGCCGCGTTACTGGTTATGTCAGAAAGCAAAGCTCAGAGCTTGGGATTACAACCGATAGCTAAAGTTGTCGCACATGCGACTAACGCTATCAAGCCAGAGGATTTCACCGTGGCACCGGTTGGGGCGGTGGAAAAGGTATTGGCGAAAGCTGGCTGGCAAACAGCCGACGTTGATTTATTTGAAATCAACGAAGCGTTTGCAATGGTGACTATGCTTGGAATTAACAAGCTAGGACTTGACAGTGACAAGGTGAATATTAAAGGTGGTGCGTGTGCGCTCGGTCATCCAATCGGTGCTTCAGGCGCACGTATCGTGGTAACGCTATTGCACGCACTCGCACAACAGGGCAAGAAGAAAGGTATTGCTGCTTTGTGTATTGGTGGTGGTGAAGGGACTGCGTTAGCTGTAGAACTTTATTGATTATTCTGACTGTAACCGTTAAAAAGAGCACCTTGCGTGCTCTTTTTTATTGGTTGCGCAGTATTACTCTTCTGATATTCACATTGAGAAAAATAAAAAGTACATGATGTTGAGAAAAATAGTATCGGCGCTAAGCCTTAGTTTAATTCTTATTAGTGCGCATTTAAGCGCGACGCCATTGGTTTCACGTTATTTGATGAACGTGGCTTTTAGCGACGTTACCGCTCTGGAATATCGCGAGCCAACAAACACAATTGTTTACGGACAACATACTTCACAATTTATCGAAGTTTGGGCGAGCAAAAACCGCGCAGCAGTAGAACCATTATCAGTGGGTATTGTGCTGATTCACGGCGGTTGTTGGTTAAAGGAATATGGCGTTGACCACGTGCGCCCATTGGCAACGGCTCTGAGTGACAAGGGCTACAATGTATTTGCGGTGGAATATCGCCGTACCGGCGAAGACGGCGGGGGGTGGCCCGGTAGCTTAAACGATGTGAACGAAGCGATTTATGCAGTAAGGCAACAATACCCGCGTATGTCACTCACGGCAGTTGGGCACAGTGCTGGTGGGCATCTGGCGATGTTGGCAGCTACTGACCCACGCTTGCGCTTAGGGGCGCTAATTGGTTTAGCTGCAATTACTGATATAGAAACCTATGCGCAAGGTGAAAATGGTTGTCAGCAAGCGGCACTGCGTTTTATCGGTGAGCAAGACGAACAGTTTGAGGCGCGAATGGATGCCGCCAATACCCTAGATAAGAACATCCTACCTCCGCTTTATTTATTAACCGGCGATGCTGATTCAATTGTGCCAGCGGCGCAAAACCGTCATCCTCAAGCGAAGCGATTTGTTGGCGAGGGAATAGGTCATTTTGATTGGATCCATCCTGACAGCGAAGCGTATCAACGATTGTTAAATACGTTGAGCCGTTTACATGAATAACGTTTTTGCAACTGCGTTTGAGCAGGCGAACCAAAGGGATGATGCTGACCAATTAAGTCACTTTAAACAGCGCTTCGACCTCCCCGAAGATATGGTTTATCTGGATGGCAATTCACTTGGCCCCCTGACGATCGCCGCCAAAGAGCGGGCTTACACTGTTGTTGAACAACAGTGGGGAAAAGATTTGATCACTAGTTGGAATCGCCACGACTGGATCAATCTGCCGATTATAACAGGAGAAAAAATAGCACCACTAATCGGCGCCGCTGCCGGTCAAGTCATTTGTTGTGACTCAATTTCGGTAAATTTGTTCAAGCTCTTGAGTGCCGCATTGAACATGCGTCCAGACCGCCATGCGGTGTTAACCACCATGGATAACTTTCCAACCGATCGTTATGTGGCAGAAGGTCTCAATCAATTGAATCGGGCGCATCCAATAGAGCTTCGCAGTACCAGCGAAGCAAACATTTACGAAGCCATTAACGAAGACATTGCAGTGGTAATGTTAACGCAAGTCAACTTCCGCACTGGCAATCGTCTGGATGTGAAGACAATTACTCAACGCGCACATGATAAGGGGTGTTTAATTATATGGGATCTTGCACACAGTGCGGGGGTCATTCCTGTTGAACTGGATGATAATCAGGTCGATTTCGCTGTCGGCTGTGGTTATAAATATCTCAATGGTGGGCCCGGTGCGCCGGCTTTTGTCTACGTGGCTCAGCGACATCAAGAACAATATCGACAGCCATTACAAGGCTGGATGGGACATACTCAACCCTTTAGTTTTGACCCGCGCTATCAACCAGCTGCGTCGATAAAAAGTAATTTAGTCGGTACACCAAGTGTAATCTCTATGAGCGTTATGGATGCCGCACTTGATATCTTTGCCGATGTTGAAATATCTGCGCTTGAAACCAAAGCACTGGCATTGACCCAATGGTTTCACACATTGCTAGAACGCGCAGAGATGAATAAGGTGTTTAGCGTTTCAGAGTATTTCGATGCGCGGCACAGTGGGGCGCAATTAGCATTGCGACATGAAAACGCTTACGCGATTTGCCAAGCCTGGATCGCCTCTGGAGTGATCGCAGATTTTCGCGCACCAGATATTCTCCGCGTTGGATTTTCTCCGCTGTTCTTGAGTTTTAGCGACCTAGTTAGCGCGGTTGAAAAGTTATCTGCTATTATGGAAGCTGCAGAGTATCTTCAGCCGCAGTTTAACGAAGTCCACACCGTAACCTAATGAAACGTACAACACCACTATTGCCGAACAAATACTTGCGCACAATATTCGCGTTGGCCCTGTGTTGGTTGTGTACCATCGCAAATGCTCAAACCAATAGTTCACACTTGACGTTAAGTTACTGTATTGATCCCGATTGGATGCCCTATGAAGCTATTCGAAACGGTGAGCATGTAGGTATTTCCTCTGATTACATATCTCTTTTGGCTGCATCTACGGGGTACCAATTAGAACTTTTTATCACTAAATCTTGGCAAGAAAGTCTGGAGTCACTAGCGCGAGGCGACTGTGATTTTATTGCAATGCTTAACAAAACACCGGCACGTGAACGCACGATGGTGTTTACGGATACGTTTTTTACGGCATCGAATGTGTTGGTTGCTAAAACCGGAACCAATGTAGTCCATGGATACGACGCAATGGATGGCAAAGTATTGGCTGTGGTTAGGGGATATCGGCACGATGAATACATCAATCGTTACTACCCACATATTCCGTTGGTGCAATTCGATACTGAAATGGCGGCAATTCAAGCGGTTGCTGATGGGCATGCAGACGTTGCGGTTGGCAGCCTACTTGCAGTCAATTCTTTGATTTACACTCACGGACTCAATAGTTTACAAGTGATCGGGTTGGCACAACCTCACGATATGTTGCGAATTGGCGTGAGTCGGAGATTGGGGCAAGGGACTAGTACATTTCCATTGTCGTCCAATGAATTAGTCGCACGATTCAATACCGCGATTGCGGATATTTCAGAACTACAGCACGTTCAAATTTATCGCAAGTGGAATAATGTCAAATATGTAGAGCGTACGAACTACAGGGTATTTTTATGGCCACTAGCAAGTGTTTTGTTGATACTGTTTGGCGTAATCTGGCGCAATAGAACGGTCGCTGCGCATAATTTAAAGTTAACGCGTGCCAATGCTGAGTTAGAGCGCCTCCAGGAGCAGTTGGTCGAGAAAAATCGCAATCTAGAGTTCTTATCGATTCACGATCCTCTTACAGGACTGTACAACCGCAACTTTATGTTACAGCGTGCTGAAGAAGCTGTGAATGCGTTCGAGCGATTTAAATTACCCGTAAGCCTTATCGTTATGGATGTTGATAGATTTAAATCAATAAACGATAAGTTTGGTCACTCAGTGGGAGACCGCGTATTAGTTGAGATATCTAAACTTGCGCAAAGAAGTTTACGCGAAGTTGATATAGTTTCGCGTTGGGGGGGCGAAGAGTTTTTAGTTATTTGCCCCAATACCGATGAAAAAGAGGCGAGCGTGTTAGCTGAACGTATTCGCAGTCGATGTGAAGCTAATACAATTCCGCCCGTTCAAGTACCAATTACCTGCAGCTTCGGTATCGCAGAAATACAGCAGGGCGATGATTTCTCAAGCTGGTTCGATAATGCCGATAAATGCCTACTGCGGGCGAAAAGTGAAGGAAGAAACAGGGTTGTGTGTAATGACGATATTGGTTAATGGCAGTCTACTGCGATGCACATTAATAGCTGCCGTATTGTTAATGCAAATTGGATGTGGCCCTAAAACCTTACCGACAGTCGGTAGGACTCATGGCGATCTTCCCATGACGATGGTTATGGAGTTAAGTGAGAATTGTTGGCGATTCTTAAAACCGGTTTATTTTGAAGCTCCCTTTGCAACTGGAATGAGCTTCAATCAAGGCAGCTGCCTAGCACCAGAGAAAAAAATAGGCAGAAAAACCGTTGCTCAAATTGCAAGTATGAAAGTGTCCATGACGTATGATGGGGAGTTTTACATCGTCAAGAATGGATATGAGTAATTGGCTTTACAATTACCAATTACTCAAATCGTTGTCGGGTGCATAACGCAGAGCTAGTCAGCTAAAAACCAGCCACTAATGGCGACACGAGGATAGCGAGCTAACGGTGCTAAATAAGTGACCGACTGAATGTGTTGTGCGTCGTACAATGCCAGTGTATTAAACCCTGGAGCCCATGCATCGCGAGGCTTACCACTTTGTTCGTAAAATTGTAGCAAGCCACCCCAATCTGGATGCCAATCATGACTGAAGTTTAGTTCAAAGCTGACCCGTCTTTTTTCCGTAGGGTGAATATCATTGTGACGTGTGAGAAAGTGGCCGTGCATGTATTTCGTTGCTTGAACGCTGACTTTACTGATGTCCTGATGACCGGTAATTGCTTTAACCATATCCAGAGTAGCGCGGTCACCTAGCCAATGCTTAATTGCAAGAAAACGTTCATCTGATTGCACGCCAATGGCTTGGCGGCCATACAAATATCCAATGCCTTGAGAAGCTTGCTCGAGAATTTCTTTGCGCATCTGATGTTGTTGTTGAGGTGTCATTTGCGCACTTTCTGCTGGTGTTAGGATTGCGGGTTTACCTTCTTTCACATACGCATAGTCAAAAGCATCACTGGTCATCAGGATCTCCTGAGCTTGCATAGCTGACTGCGGTTGAAAGATGTCATTGATCATAACGCGATTATCAGTGCGATATTCTTGAGTTATTGCTTCGGTATTTAACGTGGGATTGAGTTCTATCATGATGGTTTGTTATTGTTCTTGTATTCGTAATGAGGCGACACGAGATAATGAAGTATGTAAATTGTCGTTGTATTTAATTACGTGACGACAGAGTTACCTACTAGCTCCTTGAAAGTCAGGTACTGTACTGAAATTACGGTGGCTTCACAACGAAAAATCAGTAATTTCTTTGTTCTGAGGTACGCATAAAAACTCAGTGTACTTTATCGTACAGCCAACGGATAAGGTCTCGCCAAGTAATGATACCTACAGGTTTTCGTTCGGTATTGACAACAGGCAAACACGATACTTTATATTGTCTAAATTTGCTGATGGCATTTTTTAAGCTGTCACCAGATTCAATACAAACCAGTTTACGAGTCAGAATTTGGTGCACCCGCTTTTGTAGGGTGGCAAGATCTTTAGTATTTGCCGCCGGTAAATCGACATTCGGGGTTGTTGCTTTAAAGTAGTCGCGGTCAGATATTACACCGACTAAGCAGCCCTGTTTGTCAGTTACCAACAAATGATGAAAACGATGACGAACAAACAGGTTTCTGACGACTTCCAGTCGATCATCCATATCAACTGAAACAACTTTTTTAGTCATGATGTTATCGACGGCCACTGCTTGTCCTCGTAATCTCTGATATCACTTTAAGCTTGCATTTCCACAAGGCTAACACCTATTGTTTTTGTTTAACAAGCACTGTCATTAGATTTATATCAACACGGTGTAAGTGCGAATTAAACAGCACACAGGAAGGGAGAAAAAGTTAACAGTCGCGCGCCGCAAGGATTTTAGCGTGTTTCGTTTACTCCACGACGCTTGTTTGCTACTTTGCTGGTATGTTGTGCATAGTCAGATTTACACTAGTAGTGGTTTGCGCAGGGCTTTTATCGATGCCGGTCAAAGCTCAACTTTCAGCGCCACCATCTTGCCTAATTAAAAGCTCTGTCTCGCCAGAGTTCATCAATGGATTGCATTATAAATACCTCGTTTTTATCGCTCGCCAATTGCAATGTGAAATAGAGATATTACCCATGCCATTTGCGCGGCGAGTGGTGTCGCTAGAAAATGGTGATATAGACATTATGGTGGGTCTAAAGCATTTGCACCAAGAGAATGGCTTTGAGTTCATCCGGCCAAGCTATGAAACGATACAAGGTGTTTATTTTGTTCGACGAGAAGACATTGAAAAGTATGTTAATCCTCAAGCCTTCGACAATGCGGTGGTGGGGGTGTCTATTGATCAAGTCGGCATTACGGAAACGGTACAGTCGGATTTCAAAGATATTGTCCCTGTTACTAACTTGGGGCAAAAAATTGGCCTACTTTTAAAAGGACGTATTGATACGTTTGTTCATTTCCAATCCAGTGCAGATTTTAAAATCAATCAGATGGGGGTTGCCGACAAAATCGGTCCTGCACCTTATCAACCCGGATTCCCGTTGGATTACTACGTTGCCCTTCACACTGGGTCAGCACTGTATGCACGCAAAGCTGAACTCGCTAAAATAATCAGTGACGCTGTTGCACAGGGTATCTTTGCCAAAATTCGCGCCGAGCATGAAGCTTCACTCGACGCTTATTGATGTGAGGTTATGGAAGGATTAAACCATTGGCTCGTATTGCCATTGGTGCTCGTCGTATCGCACGATTGAGCGATCGTACTCTCTCTCAGATCGCCAGACTCTATTGTTGAGCTTGACAGAAACACCTGAATAAACACGTTTAAATGCCATCAACAGAATGCTGCGGGTATACTCTTCTTTGGCGGCTTTCATTTCTAAATTTTTGATTTCCAACCAATTAAGCATTTGCGATTCGTTTTCAAACATTTCGATCGCTTCATCGACTTTTGTACGCAAATTTTTGGGGATCAACTTGCTTTTAATCAAATCAATTTTATCTTTGTGTTTGTCATTGTTTTCGCGCAATTGCTTGAGTATGTCATCCAATAAGTCTTTGCGCTCCATCAGTTGGTTGAAGCCTTTACTGAAATCGATCGCCAAGTGGCTACCCGACACCGCACCAAAAGTGCCGGCTTTAACGGTACGCTGGCTAATGACATCACACGCGAATATATTGCCATTCGGGTTGTCAATACGACCGACGATTACATCGCCTTTGCACTCCAAGCGGCTGTACGCTACTTGTCTGCCAATCGTTATATTGCCGCCACATTTGATATTTAACCCTTGTCCGTGCTGCACATGAATACTGCCCGTAGCACGAAGTTCACAGCTGAATTCTGTACCTTCATCGTTGGCTTTACCCATTGCTCCTTCGGTAATGACAATATCGCCGCCAGCATGAATTGTTGCCGACTCAACAAAGCCATTTACGGTGACGTCACCAGTCGCGGTAATTTCCATTTTCTCGGTCACGTCGCCGTTAACCAAAACGGCGCCGTCATACTTAATGTTACCCGTGCCAACATTGACGCCCTGACAAGTGAACGTGTCATCAACTGTCATGATCAAATCTAGGAACTTTGGCATACCCGAAATCGTTGCAACCACGAGGTTTTCATCATGATCACTGATTGCGGTTCCGTCGCCCAGCTTAATCGATTGCCAATCGCCGGCTTTGGCTTCTAATTTTGTGCCGCGAACCGTAAATCCTGAGCGACCTTTGGTTGGGGCCATGCGGCGTAATACTTCAGCGCCTGCTTTTACGCAAATAAGTTCACCTAAGTTACGCATATCAACCCGAGACGTTGATGATTCCTGAGGCTTAAGTACGCGCTCTAAAGCATTCGGGACTAGGGGTTTTACACGTGAGGAGCGACCGTCTCTGGCGGGTAGGCCGCGAGCCACAATATCCTCGACAACTTCACCTGGCCTAGCACTGGCCACTTTTTGTAAAACGGCTTTTAACTTCTTTTTGCCCAAGCCTCGGTTGATGCCATTCTGTTTTGCGAGATTCAACATCGCTGTTAGATCGGGCACGGCCCCGCCATAGGGCGCGGTAACCACAACAGTGGCTTGCATGCCTTCTTCAGGTACTCGGAACTCGACCTCGGCATTGCGTTTTTCTCCGACTTTTTTAGTGATTACTGCAAAATCATTGGTCTTAAAATGATGATTTGCCTGATCACAGGTCGCTTTGATTTCAGTTTCTGACAAGTACAGTGATGAAAACTCACTACTGTGAACATGTTTAACCAGCGCTTTTGAGTCCAGCTCTTTATCAAACTCTGCTGGGTTTAACGTCAAACTGACTTCGTTGGCTTGTTCGTCATACGACAGTGAAACACCTTTCATTGCGTTACCTTCTTTTCCCTAACAGGTTGTTATCGACTGATATTAACAATTTTTTAATCTAAGAATAGCTAACCTTTATAAGTTTTGCGCATAGTTCACTAAGGCTCGAATTATGGCTACTTTGTTTTGGTCATGTTGATGTTGCTCTGCTAACCATTCCAATCGTTGTAAGTAATCATTCATTGCCAGACGTTTTTTATCATCAGGCGCGGTTATTTGCGCATGCCGATGCGCTTGCCATTGCTGCATTTCACTGTCTGTCAGCGTATTGGGATAATTGCGTGCTCGGTAGCGAAATAGGCGAGTCTTCAATGCCTGAGTTGGCGCAACGGCTTGCAGTGCCGCTAAGTTCTCCGCCGTGCTATCAATGACCTGGTCGCACCATTGGCGTTCAGCCGGTTGCAAAAACGGTTCTTGATAAAGGCTGTAGTCAGGGTCAAGTACTACATCGTTCTCATACGGTTGGTCGAAAACGTCTAATAATTTACTAAATAATCCGGCAGCTGCACGACATTGTTCACGCTGCGCGTTGACTCGCTCAAGATCGATGCCTAATCGCGCCGCATTTTCTGCGCTTAGAGTCGCCAAAGGGGCCACAAAAGGGCAGCGATTGATGATAATTTGCTTTAGGGCTGGGCGACTCTCATGGCTTTCGTATTCTGAGCTTTTACGGTAGAGCAATTCGCTGATTTCTGCACTATTCAACGTCAGAAGGTTGTCAATTGGCTCGCTGAGGTTAATACAAATCACCGCATTTTTATTCTGCGGATGAAAACCAATTGGCATGACAATAGCGCAGCAGCCGTGTTCGGCTTTAAATCTCGAACTAATATGCACAATTGGCGTCATTTTAATTACATCAATGCGCTCAAGTACTTTGCGTTTACTGCGAAGTTCAAAAGCGTAGTTAAACAATTTAGGCTGGGCTTGTTTGAGTAGGCGAGTCAAACCTATCGTTGCGTTTACATCAGACAAGGCATCGTGGGCGTTTCCATGTTCTAGATTGTTCGCTTGACTCAAATGTTCCAATTTAAAACTGGGCAAACCATCTTCGCGTTTTGGCCATTGAATACCCTCAGGTCGCAACGAATAGCAAGCTCTCACTAAGTCGATAATATCCCAGCGACTATTGCCATTTTGCCATTCACGGGCATAGGGATCATAGAAATTACGGAATAAGCCAAAACGCGTGACTTCATCGTCAAAGCGGATGCTGTTGTAACCGACAACACAAGTGTTTGGTTTACTCATAGCAGCATGAACTCGAGCTATGAAATCAGCCTCAATATATCCGTCTCGCAAGGTTTGTTGTGGCGTTATACCGGTGACTAAGGCTGCTTCTGGTTGTGGTAAATAATCATTGGGGATGCGGCAAAACCAGTTGATTGGCCGCTCAATTGGGTTGAGGTCTGCGTCGGTGCGTATAGCCGCAAACTGACTTGGCCAATCGCGCTTTGGATCGGTACCCCACGTTTCGTAATCGTGAAACAGGAAGGAGGCAGGCGTATGACTAGACACGGCGTTGGCGCTACTCTTACTCTTCGTCTTCGTCAAGACCTAACAACTTAAGGTACGCATCACGCTTGGCAACTTGCGCGGGTCCCATTTGCGCTGTACACAACAAAACTTTAGCTTTTTGTGCTTCGCCCACTTGCTCTGGATTTAATCTATCTGTTTTGGCGATATTAGTCAGAACCTTTAACAAGCTCATTGCGACCTGTTTATTTTGCGGTGATAATTTTAAGGCGTGTTTGAGATTTTGGAAGGCGGGGCCCATGCGATTCTCTTTATAATTGACCGCTGCCATTTCTTTCAATTCCTTTGCCGTAAAACTAATTTCACGACGCTCAATAGACTCTTGCTTAAGGTATTCATTCACGACGTTACTTGAGAACGTATCGCCCGCAATTTGCTTCCCGAGTCGGTCGAGGATAGCTAGTGACTTTTCTTTTTGGCCCAACTCGTGAAAGGCCTTCATCTTGTCGAGATTATCTTCAAGCGAGGCGTTGTCACGCATGCTCACTTGCTCGTCCATAATCTTTTCAGCGCCTGATTTGTCATTTCTTACGCACAGTAAACGCGCCTGCAGTACGGCTAATTGCTCATCGCCAACGGCCATGGAGCCTCGCGTTTGTTTTAATGCCGCTATGTCTCGTTCAGCTTTTTGTAAGAACGGTGTTGCTTCCTCTATAGTCAGGTTGGTCGCTAAATCAATACCCGAACGAATTACATTGAGAGTTAACTCAGGTGAATCGTGAATAGAGTTTTTTGCGTAACGAGCCATGTTTTGCGTTGCCTGATATTGGCCCATCTTATCGTGATTTAAGCGCGCCAAATCCCATAACTTCTTGTTGCGATTGATATTACGAGGGGCGAGGCGGCTAGCCTCTTTCATTTGCTCATAAGCTTCAGCGTATTGCTCGTGTTCGATGTGATATTGAGCAAGTAAATCGTATGTATTGAAGCGAGTGTCATCGCGCTCAAGCATCTCTTCGATTAAGACGTCGGCTTCGTCCTTTTTGCCTTGCTTGAGGAGGGCTCTGGTCAATCCAATCGAAACCCAACCATAAGAATAATCTTCGAGTAGTTTTGTATAATACCTTTCTGCTTCAGCGAACTCATGCAAATTAATATAGCAATCGCCAATAATGCGCTTAATTCGCGGTACGAGATCTTTTAATGAGGGATCGAGTAATTGCCGCTCAGCGTGATAAATAGCCGCTGAATAATCATGATGATCGAGACAATACAATAACTTGTGCAGTTTTAATCGAACATTGAGCAGATAGCTCAAGCGTCTTTCGACCTTTGCTCTATCGAGCGGTTTAACCCAAAAATCATCAGGCTGTAGCTCGATGATACAATTCACCAGTTCCGGACTTGTCTCGGCGCTTAAAAATACAACGGTGGTATCTTTTTTGATATGGCCTTTCATTTTTAGCTCTTCATAAAGATGGAAACCATCTTTATCAGCGCTTACATCAAAGGCAATCAAAATAATGTTGAATTGGGTGTTTTCACACAGCCGTAACGCATAGAATGCATTTTGCGCGTTTTTTACTTTGGTAATACCAACTTCGTTCAGGGCGTTCTTCACGCTGTCCTGAATAAGGCTTTGACCATCGATTATAAGAACACTAATTTCTCTAGGTTCAAGCGGAGCAGGTATTTTCTTCAAGCCAACACTCAATGTTTGTTATTTTTTGTCTATATTTCACGCGCTTGCGTTAATAATTTGTCCCTTATTAAAGATAATAGCGGCAATCCCCTATTACCACAATAGTAAAGCCTCGAATGTAGAAAATTCAAGTGATTGCGCGTATCGTTCACAGAACGATGTATGCACTAACAAGGGTCATTATGACGTATCGTTTAATTATATTGTGGGTATTTTTCAGTGTCCAAGTGGCGGCAAATGAGGTTCATAAAGGGCCCATCGCTATTGCGATTCACGGTGGGGCGGGCACAATCACTCAAGCCGCTTTAACGCCTGAACAAGATGCAGCATATCGAGCCGCGTTGGAAGCAGCGCTAATCGCTGGGTACGAAGAGTTAAAAACGGGGCAGCCGGGTCAGGTTGCAGTGGTCAAAGCCATTCAATTGATGGAACAGTCGCCACTTTTTAATGCCGGGATTGGGTCGGTGTACACATATGATGGTGTGCACGAGCTCGATGCTTCAATTATGCACGGTTTAACCCGCGAGGCAGGTGCTGTGGCTGGCGTCACGAATATTAAAAGTCCCATTGCTGCCGCGTTAGCGGTGATGGAGTCTTCTCCTCATGTGTTGCTTACCGGCAAGGGGGCTGAAGTGTTTGCTCAGCAGCAGGGACTCACTGTGGTAGATAATAGTTACTTTAATACCGACCGTCGCAGGCGCGCGCTTCAGCGAGCCAAACAACACCTGGACCAACAAACCAGCATGCAGCAGTTATTCTCCATTAATGCCGAATATAAATTTGGTACTGTTGGCGTTGTGGTGCTCGATAGTGAAGGTAATTTGGTTGCCGGTACGTCCACTGGCGGGATGACGGCAAAGCGCTACGGGCGGGTTGGTGATTCACCGATCATTGGCGCCGGGACTTTTGCTGATAATAGCAGTTGTGCAGTGTCGGCAACCGGACATGGTGAATATTTTATTCGCTACAACGTTGCAGCTGATATTTGTGCCCGGATGCAGTATCAAAAATTGTCGTTAGCGGAGGCAAGCGATGTGGTGATCAATCAAGTCCTCAAAGACGCCGGCGGAGACGGCGGAGTCGTTGCTGTTGATTTTGCTGGTAACGTGGCAATGCCATTTAACACTGAAGGCATGTACCGAGCGAGTATCGATTCAGCCGGTGTTAAAGTGATCGCAATCTACCGGGAAGAATAGGGCCTCAAGAGCGATCGGCAAAAAATTGAAATAATTGTGTTTAAAACTAGTGGTTTATCAAATTAGCAACTACGCTTATTTGGCAGACCCACGATTATTCAGGGGCTGATCGCATAATAAGAATTCATTGATTGGATAGGAGTTGCAATGGAATCGTTATTGGTTTCCGACTATATGAATCATCGCCCAGTTAAGTTGAGCACTGAATTGCCTATTGCAGAGGCGGTTGAACGTTTATTGACAAGTAAACAAGCGGGTGGCCCAGTAGTCGATGAGCATAAAAAGGTCGTGGGCTTTTTGTCAGAACAAGATTGCATGAGCAAGATGATTACTTCGAGCTACTATCGCGAACAAGTTTGTCGTGTTAAAGACGTGATGCATGGTGAAGTGCTGGCAGTAAAACCTTATTCGTCAGTGTTAGAATTGGCCAATATGATGTTGAAGGCGAAACCCAAGATTTACCCGGTTGTCGATGATGACGGATTTTTACTTGGCGTAATCAATCGCTCTGACGTACTCAACGCCATCGATGTGCAACTCCGCTCGGGTTATAAAGGTACGTAAATCAGGCAAAAACTTCCCTTATGCAGTAGCAATTTACAGCCGCTTCTTCTACGATCGCGCACCTGAAAATCAAACGCAGGTGCAGATTGGATCCATTGAACTCCATTAACTTCTCGGATGTTGCTGTTGACGAAGATACAGTCATTGAATGGTTGTCGTTGGGCAAAGCCAGTGAACTTTTTACGTCGGTAATGTATGTAGATGCTTTTTGGCTAAAGCGTCGTTGGCAAACTATTCAGCGTGAAAGTAATGCATCGAAAGGGATTAGATTTAATCAGCATAAACAGTGGGCGCCTTTTATTAAGCGCTTATTACGCTCGTTACACCGCTGCCAAAGTCGTGTTCAACAGCGCCCACAGGTCGAGTATCCAGACTTACCCGTCAGCCAGGAAAAAGAGGCTATTCAAGCTGCAATTGCCGCACATCAAGTGGTCATCATAGCCGGTGAAACCGGGTCAGGGAAAACCACTCAAATTCCCAAAATGTGTCTGGAGTTGGGGTTGGGAACCAAGGGCTTAATTGCACACACGCAACCACGTAGATTAGCGGCCAGAAGTGTTGCAACGCGCATAGCTGATGAACTTGAATCAACAATAGGCGAACACGTTGGTTTTAAAATTCGCTTTAGTGATAACGTCAGCGATTCGAGTTATATCAAACTAATGACTGACGGTATGCTGTTAGCAGAGATGCAAAACGACCGCTTTTTAAACCAATATGACACCATCATTATCGATGAAGCGCATGAGCGCAGCCTCAATATTGATTTCTTGCTGGGCTACTTAAAACAGTTATTACCGAAGCGTCCCGAGTTAAAGGTGATCATAACGTCGGCAACGATTGATCCGATGCGCTTTTCCAAACACTTTGGTAATGCACCAATTATTGAAGTGAGCGGACGCACTTACCCGGTAGAAATACGCTATCGCGACGAAACAGAAAACGACAACGATATGCTCGATAATATTGTCGATGCCGTTGACGAGTTGATGCGTGAACCACCCGGCGATATTTTGATTTTCTTAAGTGGTGAACGCGATATCCGCGATGCCGAAGAGGTACTTAATCGCCAACAGTACCGCAATACCGAGCTCGTACCGCTGTATGCGCGTTTAAGTGCCAGTGAGCAGAATAAAATTTTTCAATCCCACGCGGGGCGGCGAATCGTATTAGCGACTAACGTCGCTGAAACCTCATTAACGGTACCCGGGATTAAGTACGTTATTGACCCTGGTATGGCGCGTCTGTCGCGATACAGTGCGCGCAGTAAAGTTCAGCGTTTACCGATTGAGCCGATATCACAAGCGTCGGCAAACCAAAGAGCAGGGCGCTGCGGCCGAACGTCTGAGGGTATCTGTATTCGCTTGTACTCAGAAGAGGATTACCTGGGGCGACCAGAATTTACTGATCCGGAAATATTGCGGACTAACTTAGCCTCGGTAATTTTGCAAATGTTGTCGTTAGGGTTAGGGGATATAGAGCGATTTCCATTCGTTCAGGCGCCAGATAGTCGCAACATTAATGATGGCTTTTTGTTACTCGAAGAATTACAGGCTATCAGTTCGAGGGCTAATCCAAAACTAACCTCGTTGGGGCGCAATCTCGCTGCGTTCCCGATTGATCCGCGTTATGCTCGCATGGTACTTGCAGCGGGGTCGTTTGATGCCGTTTATGAAGTGATGGTCATTGCGGCTGGTTTATCCATTCAAGATCCGCGTGAACGACCACAAAACATGCGCCAGAAAGCCGATGAAGCACATAAACAGCACGCGGACGACGCGTCTGACTTTATTGCATTGTTGAATTTATTTACAACCTTTAAGCAACAGCAAAAAGCGTTGAGTGGCAATCAACTGCGGAAATGGTGTAAAACGCAGTTTATCAATTATTTACGCATGCGTGAGTGGCAGGATATCGTAAGCCAAATTAAACATGCGTTGGTGTCAGTTGATCTGCGCATAAATAGCCAACCTGCGGACTATGAGGCAATTCACCAAAGTATTGTAACGGGTCTGTTGTCGCACATTGGTCAGCTGGATAAAAACCGTCAATACAAAGGTGCGCGCAACGCGCAGTTTATGATTTTCCCAGGTTCAGGAATAGCTAATAAGACACCTAAGTGGGTAATGGCGGCCGAATTAGTGGAAACCTCGCGTTTGTTCGCCCGAGTTGTAGCTAAAATTAACCCTGAATGGTTAGAGCCACTGGCACCGCATTTGGTTAAATCAAGTTACAGTGAACCACATTGGTCGAAAAAACGCGGTTCAGTAACCGCTATACAACGGGTTTCGTTATTTGGGCTACCTATCGTTACTAATCGGCGCGTCAATTACAGCAATATCGACCCTGCCGTTTGTTATGAATTGTTTATAAGAGAAGCATTAGTCCAAGGACACTGTAATATTCAATACGCCTTTTTACGTCACAACCAATCGCTACTAGAGGATATTGAGTTACTCGAGCAAAAGACGCGGCGTCGAGATTTATTAGTTAGCGAAGATGAGTTGGTAGACTTTTATCGTCAACACATACCTAACCATGTAGTCAGTGAAGCGAGTTTTAAAAAGTGGTATCGGACGCTCGATGATAATCAAATCGAAGCGTTAAAGTTCTCGCGTGAGCACATTAGCAATACTAAAGTGTTGACAACCAATACCGAGTATCTTTTTCCCGAGTTTTGGCGCCAAGGGGATATAGTTCTGCCGTTGAGTTATCAATTTGAACCAACCGCTGATGACGACGGCGTCAGTTTACTGATCCCGTTACCGCTGCTGAACCAGTTGCAAAACGTCGGTTTTGATTGGCTTGTGCCTGGCTTACAACACGAACTGATTGTGGCCTTGATCAAATCACTACCCAAGCGGTTGCGGCGTCATTTTGTGCCGGCGCCCGATTATGCCAAAGCCTGTCAAAATGCTCTACAAGATGAACGCGATAATCAACCTTTATTGGCGGCGCTATCCCAACAGCTGTTAAAGATGTCTGGTGTGCAGTTAAACTTAGACGATTTTGATGTGAGCACATTACCTCGGCACTTGCGTATGCATTTTAAAGTCGTTAATGAGCACAATAAAATCATTGCTAGTAACGACGATTTAGTCGCACTTAAAAACCAGTTACAAGGCCAGGTACAAGAGACTCTGAATGAAGCAGCGACGCCTGAATTTGAGCGCTCAGGATTAAATACTTGGGATTTTGAGCAACTACCGGAAAAATTTAGTCGCAAAACCGGGCAGTTTGAAGTACAGGCATACCCCGCACTTGTACCGGGCGAGCAGGGTATCGATATTCGCTTGTTTGATACGCAAAACCTCGCAAATGAAGCGCATCAGCGCGGTATTACTGAGCTGGTTAAGTTGGTAATTCCCTCGCCGATAAAACACTTGCAGCAAAAATTACCGAATAAAGCGAAACTCGGTTTGTATTTTAATCCGTTTGGTTCTATAGCAGCCTTGATAGACGATTGCGTTACAGCAGCAGTCGATGCAATTGCGATTCGCAAATTCGAAACCCACGAGAATATTCGCAGCAAAGCCCAGTTTAATGAGTTGTGTGAAGCTGCGCGGGCGAACGTCAATGATGATGTATTGGCTATCGCGACAGAGCTCGAGAAAGGTTTAGTCGTCGCCGCCAACATTCAAAAGCAATTGAAAGGCAAAGTAGACTTTAGCTTGGTGCATGCGTTGGGCGATGTAAAAGCCCACTTAAATCAATTGGTCTTCCCCGGTTTTGTGAGTGATTTAGGCGTCGCGAGATTAGGCGATTGGCAGCGCTACGTAAAAGCATTGGCTAATCGCATTGAAAAACTCAAAGTAGATGTCAATCGCGATCGGCTAAACATGCTGCAGATAGACAAAGTCAGTCAGGCCTACGAGAAACTGTTAAGCGAGTTCAAAAAGCAAAGAGAAATACCCACAGAGCTTCTCGAAACTCGATGGATGATTGAAGAGTTACGTGTTTCCCTTTTCGCGCAACAGCTTGGCACTAAATACCCCATTTCGGTGAAACGGATCGAGAACCATTTGCGCGAGTTTTCTCATTGACAATAGTGTCATACCGCCCTATAACTTGAAGTGTTATTTCATTCAATCTCGACCGGTCTCAACGTGGAACAGACTGGGCAATTAGGAGAAGTGGTAATGCTGGGATATGACGACAAACGAAATTTCCTCCGACTGATGGTTAATGCACCATGCGAGGTAACGATTAAAGACAATGAGTCAAATCGTATCGTTCATGCGGTATGCCGTGATATCAGCTCTACCGGGATGTCGTTAGAAATCGGTGAGTCCTCCGTTGAAATTGGCACTCAAGTCGAGGTGTCGATTGAATCAACCAGTACGCAAATTTCTTCGCTGTTGGTCAAAGCAAAAGTAGTACGCTGCGAACCGCAAGGCGAAAACGCTTGTGTTGTTGGCGTCGAAATCAGTGAGATGAAGTAACCGCAAAAGCGGTTACCAGACCTGACAAATCATACCTTTCAAGTAAAAACCTTCAGGGTAGTTGCCAGATGTCGCGTGATCTGGTGCCTGAGATACGCGTTGTAAAATTTTAATCGTCCTTCCTGCATCGAGGGCGGCATCAGCAACAATTTTCTGAAATAAGTCGGCTGGCATTAAGCCAGAGCAACTAAAGGTAGCCAGAAAACCTCCCGATTCAACGGCGTGGATACCGTATAAATTAATGTCTTTATACCCGCGGGCCGCCCGATTTAATGACGCTTTACTATCAATGAATTTCGGCGGATCGAGGATGACTAAACCAAACTGTTGTTGCAAAGTCTTATAGTCACGTAATTGCTGAAATACATCGACTTGTAAATTTTCACAAAGGCTATCGTCCAAATCATTGATTGCAATGTTGCGCATAGCGGTAGCTAATGCCGATTCAGAAACGTCAACATTGGTCACATGTGAGGCTCCATTCGCTAACGCATAACTGCCAAAAGTGCCGGTATAAGAGAAGCAATTGAGTACCGTTCTATCTTTGGCATAACTCGCCGTAATACGACGGTTGTCGCGTTGATCGAGGTAAAAACCCGTCTTGTGACCATGGATTAAATCGACAATGATTTTCACACCATTTTCAGTGATCACCACTTCGTCAGGTAAATGTCCCTGATGGGTGGTTATCAATTGCTCTAAGCCCTCTTTTTCGCGCACAGCAACATCACTGCGTTCATGGATCACGGCGTCAGGGAAAAAGCGTTTGACGGCCCATATAATTTTGTCGCGCTGTTTTTCTGCGCCGGCTGACAATAATTGCAGTACTACCACGTTGTCATATACGTCAATGGTCACACCCGGCAGTCCATCTGATTCGCCGGCAATTAACCTGTAAGCATTGGTTCTGGCCTGTTCGATAACGTGTTGTCGCTGGGCCAGCGCTTGCTGGATACGACGGCAAAAGAACGCATTATCGACACTTTCGTTGCGCTGGAAAGTCCAGGCGCGTATGCGAATTTGAGAATCGGGCGAGTAGGCACCGCGACAGAGCCAGTCGCCTTTTGATGAGAGGACATCAACGGTATCGCCGCGATGGCAACGCCCTTTGATATCGGCTACAGCGCTGGCAAATATCCACGGGTGTTTGCGCAATAAGGATTTTTCACGGTCGGGGGCAAGGGTAATTGTGGCAGGCATAAACTTCGCGCTAAGATAAAACCCTAAGTATATCGCAGATTATCAATGCCTTGGAGACTTGTTATGGCAAAAACCATGGACTACATCAGTGTCACCGGTTCTGGCCAACTGGTTTTGGCGCAAGGCGAGAGGCCTAATTGCACGCCTAACGAAGTGCTCATTCAAGTCTGCGCATTTGGTATTAATCGCGCTGATACATTGCAACGCCAAGGTAAATATCCGCCACCCAAAGGTGAAAGTACAATTCTCGGTTTGGAAGTCAGCGGTACTATTGTCGCAGTCGGTAATGCGGTTTCTAACTGGCAAGTTGGTGATGAAGTGTGTGCGCTGCTAGCCGGCGGTGGTTATGCGCAATATGTCAACGTTGATCAGGGGCTGTTAATTCCGCGGATTCAGCGTTTTTCATTGGCAGAATGTGCAGGTCTGCCGGAAGTCTTTGTCACGGCTTACCAAGCGCTGTTTGCCTTGGGGAAACTTGAGCCAGGAAATAAAGTGCTGGTGCACGCAGGTGCTAGTGGTGTCGGTCTGGCAGCGATTCAATTGGCTACTGCCGCAAAATGCGAAGTCGCTGTTACCGCATCGAATGATGAAAAACTGGCTATTTGTGCAGAAAATGGTGCAAAACACACCATTAACTATACCACTAGTGATTTTGTCGACGAACTTAAGTCCTCTAATTTTAATCCAGACGTCATTGTCGACTTTGTTGGCGGTGATTATTTGACCCGTAACTTGCGTATTCTCAATACCGATGGTCGGATAATTTACTTAGCGATGCTTGGTGGTCGCTACAGCGAGATGGATATGGCGTTGTTGCTCGGTAAACGCGCTACCGTTCAAGGTTCTACCTTGCGCAATCGCTCACTAGAATACAAACGCAAATTGGTCAGTGACTTTTGGCAACGATTCGGTAGCGGATTCGATTTGGGTGAACTAACCGTAAACGTCTACTCGCTTATAGCAGTAACTGACATTGAGCAAGCCCATCAGCGCATTGAAAGCAATCAGACCCACGGCAAACTCATTATCACTTGGGAGCATTAATAGGAGTTCACGATGGGGTAGTAAACCCTTTGTCCTCCAATAACTTTTTCCCTTCTGCAGCCGTTCGTGCTAATTCGTCACAACGTTCATTTTGTGGATGACCTGAATGACCTTTTACCCAACGCCAATCTACATCGTGACGTTGAATGGCCTTATCTAGTGCACGCCATAGATCGACGTTCTTTACCGGTTTTTTATTGGCAGTGCGCCAACCGTTTTTCTTCCAGTTATGGATCCATTGATTGATACCATTTTTCACATACTGGCTATCAGTGGTCAAGGTGACCTTACAGGCTTGGGTGAGTGCTTCTAATCCTTTAATCGTCGCCAACAATTCCATGCGATTGTTGGTTGTCATCTTATACCCTTGACTCAATTCTTTGCTGTGTTGATTAAACTCAAGAACTACGCCGTAGCCCCCAGGACCTGGATTGCCTAAACAGGAGCCGTCGGTATACAGCTGAACACTTTTCATTAACTAAAAACCTCAATATCGAAAAATTTACGCCTTATATCGCAGAACGGCGTGGTGTCATGGACCGGCTTGAGTATACTATTGCCATCAACCAGAACAATAAGAGTTTCAACTGAATGCGTCAGATTGTACTAGATACTGAAACCACTGGGATCGATCCCAAAGAAGGCCACCGCATAATCGAAATTGGCTGTGTGGAACTCGTTGACCGCAAACTTACCGGTAATCACTTTCACGTTTATCTAAACCCACAACGTGAAATTGAACAAGAGGCCATTGATGTTCACGGTATTACGAATGAATTTTTGCAAGATAAACCGCAGTTTGAGGACGTTGCGCAAGATTTTGTCGAGTTTATTCGCGGTGCCCAATTAGTGATACACAACGCGCCATTCGACGTTGGCTTTATGGATTTCGAATTTGCCATGACGCCAAGCGTCACGGATATTCGCACAGCGCAAATTTGTGACGTATTGGACAGTTTGGTGCTCGCGCGCAAAATGCACCCAGGCCAGAAAAACAATTTGGATGCTTTGTGTCGACGTTACGGTATCGATAATGGTCATCGTACTCTGCACGGTGCTTTGCTGGATGCTGAGATACTCGCGGATGTGTATTTGATCATGACGGGTGGTCAAAAGCATTTAAATTTGGCCGGCCAGCAAACGGGAAATAGCGAAAGTGAACGCAGTAGTGATCGACGTCCAATCGATCGAAGCGGATTGAAATTAAAGGTTATCTCGGCCTCGGCCGATGAATTAGCTAGACATGAAGCGCGCCTAGATATCGTTGAGAAACAATCAGGTACATGTGTTTGGCGTCAATCATAAAACGGGAATAATTTTTGCGGCGGTCATTGAGTACTAGGATTCAGTTTGTATTACTAAGCTTTGTGCTTTTGGCATTAAGCTCGTTTGCTATTGCGCAACAAAATCAAGACGCTGAGGTTACCACTGATGTTGTCGAAGAGTCACCATTAACTACCTTGGGTGACGAGTATCACAACAGTATCAAGCTACTGCAAAATCGCTTTCGCATTGACTATAAAGTCGATGAAATAACATTGGTGTTTTTTCGCGTATTCGGCTCGGCTCCAGTCGTGTTGGTTCGACCTGATGGTTCGAAAATTTTTTCTACTCAGGCAGATGGTGAAGACATTTTTTGGTACGACGCCAACACCTACGACATGATCAGTATTAAAAATCCCACACCCGGCCCATGGCAGGCGGTAGGGCAGATTTTACCCGGTAGCCGCGTGATGGTTTTGTCGGATATTCGCTTACACGCGGAACCTTTACCGCCGATGATTTTCTCCGGTGAGATTCTCAAACAAACAGCCTATCTCACCAATGGCGGTGAGCCGATCAATTACAGTGAGTTTCGCGATGTGGTTGACCTAACCATCGAGCTGGGCAGTACAAATAATCCTAACTACAATAACTTTGGCGCAAAGAGCGAATTGGTGGCAACTTTTGTCGACAATGGTTTGGGCATGGACGAAGCACCGCTAGACGGCACATTTACTGGTCAATTTAACTTGGCGATTGCCGCAGGTGAATGGCAGCCAATTTTCCGAGTAAGTACACCTATGTTTACTCGCGAACAAATTGACGAGCCGCTCGTTTTGCATCCTAACCCGATTGAAATTGACGTCCAATTTGATGGTGGCGGCGAGGGCTATCACAAACTACTGATAGATGCGAAACGCGACTTAGTGGATATATCCTCGTTACTCATTGACGGTAAAATCCGCTTCCCTAATGGCGATATTCAAAACTTTTCTCTAACCGAGCTCAGTGACAAAACTCGCGAGCATTTAGTGGTTAACTATGAATACGGCGTATTCAGAGTAAAATTAACCGCTTATGGTAAAACGGTGAATGGCCGCGATTTCATACTCGATGTTCCAGAATACACGTTTGTCGCAGAAGAGCCGGTAGTAGAAGCGCCAGAGCCTGTGGTCGAAGGTAATGAAGAGCAAATGACTGAAGCTGATATTGCCTTGGCCGAGATGATGATTGCGGATGAGCCTGAACCTGAAGAAAGCGTAGACGTTATTTTTTGGATTCTAGTAATAAACGGTTCGATTATTGTTATCGCGTTATGTGTTTTGGGTTTTGTAATGTGGCGCAAGCGCAGTACAACTGACTCTGTTTCTGACGGATTGATGGCCAAACTGCGTGGGCTGCTGCCTAATAAAAAGACACCTTAGTAGATTAGGTGGCTGATTTTGATTGATTATCAATCAATTGCTCCAACAACTGCATTAAAGCGGTAAAAAACCGTTGACTCACCGCGGGCTAACCCGTATCATCTGCGCCGCAATGAGGGAAGGGGATTTCGATAATTTCGTGTAACTTGTTGTTTTAATTGATAAATGTGGAGCGGTAGTTCAGTTGGTTAGAATACCGGCCTGTCACGCCGGGGGTCGCGGGTTCGAGTCCCGTCCGCTCCGCCACTGTCAATGTATCAAATAATCGCCGGAGCGGTAGTTCAGTTGGTTAGAATACCGGCCTGTCACGCCGGGGGTCGCGGGTTCGAGTCCCGTCCGCTCCGCCATTATTTGAAGTCCTCCGTGCGGAGTGGTAGTTCAGTTGGTTAGAATACCGGCCTGTCACGCCGGGGGTCGCGGGTTCGAGTCCCGTCCACTCCGCCATTTATTCATTGTAACGTCTCAAAACCCATTTCTTGTTTTTATTTTGCGCGAACTCACAGATTTTGTGTGCTTAACTGCCTGTTATCCAGCCTTAATTGCGCTATTATGGCCGCAAAATTATAAGCTAAGCGAATTTATGTCTGTATTACTCTCGTGCGATTCAGTATCTAAGTCCTTTATTGACGGTAAAAATGAAGTTCAGGTATTGCGCGATATCACTTTTTCAGTCAATGCATCCGAACAGATCGCCATTCTGGGCAGCAGCGGGTCAGGCAAATCCACGCTATTACACATCCTCGGTGCATTAGATACCCCTAGCTCCGGCACGGTTGAAGTTGACGGTCAATCCCTGTTTGCCTTGAATAGCAATCAACAAGCGCGTTTTCGCAATCAAACCATGGGATTTGTCTATCAGTTTCATCATTTACTCCCTGAGTTTAATGCCGTCGAAAATGTCGCAATGCCACTTCTAATCGCTGGCGAAAACCCTGATAAAGCCCGTCTTATTGCGAACGAAATGCTCGCCAAAGTCAGTCTTCAGCATCGCATCGAACACAAGCCATCAGCGTTGTCGGGAGGGGAGCGTCAGCGCGTTGCTATTGCCAGAGCATTAGTGAATAAACCAAAGCTTGTACTGGCTGATGAACCAACAGGTAATTTGGATAAATCGACCGGAGAAGCCATTGCTGATTTGTTAGCAGAACTGCGTGAATCTTTACAGATGGCTTTTATCGTCGTAACGCACGACCTTCAGCTTGCTGCTCAATTTGACCGAGTGCTTACTTTGTCATCGGGACAGTTGGAGGAGCGCACTAAATGAGTTTAGTGTGGCAACTTGCGACACGCTTTCGCCGTGCAAAGCAAGCCAATGGCTTTGTTTCTTTTATTTCTGCATCATCAACCTTTGGTATAGGTTTAGGTTGCTTTGTGCTGATCTTATTATTGTCGGTAATGAACGGTTTTCAGCGAGAATTAGAACAGCGTTTGTTGGCATTTATTCCCCACGGTGAATTATACGCGGTATCGAGTCAGGGGATAGAAAATTGGCCGCAAGCCATCGAGCGCTTTAGCCAGCACAACAGTGTTGAAAAGGTCCAGCCCTATGCCAAACTTACTGGCATGCTTCAAAAAGCACGGCAAATGAAAGCTGTTGAGCTTACTGCATTAGAGCCTGATATAGCCAGTAGTGATGCACTGTTTGATTACATTGATGATGAAGTAAAACAGCGCTATACGACAGATAAAGACGCGGTGATATTAGGCAAAAGTATTGCAGAGCAACTCAAGCTTGAAGTAGGGGATACTGTTCAACTCTTAATTCCTACGGTGACTGACGACTTAACCTTTGTCGCACCGCAAACGATTTGGTTAACCTATGTTGGAAGTTTTAGTCTCGGCGGAGAGTTGGATAATCGAGTAGGGTTTATGCCTCTTAAAACTGCAGTCGAAAAGCTTAACATTAGCCACGGGGCCCAAGGTTTGCGCTTTCAACTGAGCACTCCGTTTCAAGCCCGGCAAGTCATGCGTGAACTGGGTTATAGCTTTGAGCAAGCAGTATATATATCTGACTGGACACGTACCCAAGGGCATTTGTATCAAGATATTCAATTAGTGCGATTAATTGTCTATATCGCCTTGGTTTTAGTTATCGCTGTTGCGTGTTTCAATATCGTTTCAGGATTAGTCATGACGGTTGCTGAAAAGAAAAGCTCAATCGGTATTCTGATGACTATGGGGCTATCTGCGAATAAGGTGCGTATGACTTTTATGTTGCAGGGGCTGTTGAATGGCTGTATCGGTGTTGCTGTAGGCACGGCTGTGGGGGTAATTACGGCGTTAAATCTAACGGATTGGATCACGAGTATAGAGCGCCTGTTAGGTGTGTCACTGCTGTCAGGTGATATTTATTTTGTAAACTTCCTTCCAACTGAGCTGCATTGGCAAGACGTAATGATTACTGCGGTAATCGCGCTTATACTAAGCTTGATTTCAACGCTTTACCCAGCCAATAAAGCAGCCAAGCTTTCACCCGCAAAAGCATTGAGCTGATAGTTTAAGTGGCTCATCATCCCGGCGAAGACTGGGACCTCCTTGGATTATCACCGAACTTTTTTAACTCCATAAACTCTCAATAAACATTGAAATCTATTAGTGCAAGGACCTTATGCGAAGGTTGTACTCAATATTAATCGTTATCGCTCTGCTGCCATTAAGCACCTATGCCGATACTGATAATTTTAGTCAGCGTTTGGTTATTGCGGCCATAGAGCGCACCAACCATCAAGTGACTTATGATGGGGCATATGTAGGTATTCAATACCCAAATGGTGATGTACCCGCCGATACTGGTGTTTGTACAGATGTAGTTATACGCAGTTATAGAGCGCTGGGTATCGACTTGCAACAGCTCGTACACGAAGATATGGCAGTTGCATTTAGTCGTTATCCTTCCGAGCGCATTTGGGGCCTGACTAGACCTGATACAAATATCGATCATCGCAGAGTACCCAACTTACAAACCTTTTTTACACGACATGGTGAATCCTTGGCGATAACTGATGAGGCAAGTGATTATCAACCTGGCGATCTTGTTACTTGGATGCTACCAGGTAACTTACCCCATATTGGCATTGTTACTGATCGCAACGCACCAAACGGAAATCCAATGATTGTGCATAACATAGGTGAGGGGCCCAAACTCGAAGAACTGTTGTTTGTTTTCGACATAACAGGCCACTATCGCTTTAGGCCAGATTAATGCCCAGAAGACTCATCGGGCTGAAGCTGAACAGTTTGAAATTCCATATTCGCATAGGTGTATTGTTGTGGTTTATGTGGCTTAGATAGGTCGGGGTTTAGGAGGTTCCCACCTGCATTGGAATGACGGAGAAAAGCGTCATCCCGACGTAGGCCGGGACCCCCTTGGACTAGTTTACTCGTATCGCAGTGCGTTAATTGGGTTTGCACGAGCCACGCGCAGCGCATGAAAGGCAATGATTAACCACGCAAGTGCTACCGCAAACACTCCAGCTAACAAAATCAATGGTAGTTGCATACTGATACGGTCCGCAAAGAAGTTTAGATACATTCCAGAGGCAATATAGGCCAAGGGTAATGCCACGGCGATAGCCCATATAACCGGTTTGGAGAACTGCCAGCTGATCAACTTAATGATTTGCGTCAACGATGCCCCCAACACTTTACGGATGCCAATCTCTCGCGTTTTACCGCGCGCCATGAAGGCTGCCATACCGAATAGCCCAATCAATGCGAGAAGTAGAGCCAAACTTGCAAAACCTGCCAATACACCATTCATTGCCTCATAGATACTGTACACATCATCAAACATGTCGTCCAAGAAGCGGTGCTCTATGGGGTAGTCAGGAATAGCACGCTGCCATGCTTGCTCAATTTGCGATACAACGTTAGCAGGAGCACCTTTAGCGATACGTACAGCACCGTAGTTATGGCGATCACCACTGTTTAAAAATATCCAAGACTTCACGCTGTTGTGCAGCCCTTGTAAATTTTGGTCTTCCATGACGCCGATAATGGTGTATTCAAACGGCTCAGCATCTTCGCCACGATCTTGCCAGAAGGACTGGCCTAAGGCTTCTTGTGGCGAAGCAAAGCCGAGGCGGTCGACAAGCAGTTCGTTGACAATCACGTTTACCTGATTGCGTTCATTGTTTGTGTTTGCATCTGCAACGATGTTTTGGTCAAAGTCTCGACCCGCTACTAACGGCACATCAAACGTACGCATAAAGTCATGATCAACAACATTGATGTTGATGCCAACTTCGTTTTCTTCATCGCCTTTTGTGCGGCTGACCGCACGGCCGTTATTGCTTTGCTCAAAAGGAACTTGAGAAGAAAAGCTAACACTGCGCACGCCGTTTATGGCAAGTAATTCATTCTTCAATACATCTTCGCGATCGCGAATATCTTGTACGCCGACGCGTTCAAGTAATAATACTTCGTCTTTGGGATAGATATTACTGCCTTCTTTTACCTTTTCGTTTTGGAAGAAAACGATCATAACCAATGCCAGCATGAAGATAGACAACATAAACTGTATACCTATCATGAGCGAGCGAAACAGATTGCCTTTAATACCTTTGACATGAGCATCCTTTAGCGCATCGATAGGGGAGGTTTTGGTAATCAAAAATGCGGGATAGGCGCCCGCTATCAGACCTACGACTACTGTTGTCGTCAACAGCCAGGGTAATAGTGAAATGTACTGTAGATTAACGACCTTATCGGTCACGTTGTTAAAAGCAGGGATGGCCGCTTCTAAAATTGCTACAGCGATTAACATTGCGAATACAGCCGTAGTTAGACTCTCAATCAGAAATTGTGACATCAATTGGCTGCGCTTTGCGCCCATGGTTTTGCGCAAACCAACCTCGCGTGCACGCCCCATACTTTGCGCTGTGGCCAGGTTGGTGTAGTTGACGATTGCGATGATCAATACCAGTAGCCCTAGTAATTGTACGCTCTCAATCACAGGCATACCTACCATATCCCACACTGCAGAAGCAGTCGCTTTCAGCGGCCGAATGGTTAAGCTAGCCATGAAGTTTTCTTGCATTTCCGGGTCTACGTTGCGGTCAAAAATGGCATTTACTTTTTGTTCCAATGTATCTATGTCGGCCGGCTCATAGGTCATTAAATAGGTATGGTTACCAGTACTAATATTGTTCCAATTGCCCTCTAAATCCCAGCCAGTAAAACGGTTTAAAGCCACTAGCGATGTAAGGATCTCCATGCCAGAGCCAGTGATCAATCCATAGAAATGAGTATTTCTTGGCACATCTTCGATCACCGCCTTGATATATAAATCATGTTCGTGATTCAGCTGAATATTTTCGCCAATTACATCGGTGCGCCCAAACCATTTATTTGCGATAGACTCAGTGATAACTAACCCGCTGGGATCATACAGCGCTTGGCTATTACCACTGATGTAATTGAAATCAAAGATATGTAGAAATTCTTTGTCGGCAAACTTTACTGTCTCGTGAAAGTGTTTATCACCAATAGATACCAAATAGTTCTGGTTGACGGCACGTGCCATGTACTCAACTTCATCCATATCGGCTTTGATAAGGGGCCCCATGGTGGTGTAGGTATTGTCCAGCTCGCCAACACTAATACTGGCGCGCGGACTAAGAATTGAACCGACTGTATAAGTACGCTCATGATTGGCGAAGCCCGTATCGTGATTGTATTCGTAGTCAGCCAAAATCGCGGCAAATAAGTAAATACTCAAACCCACCGCTAAGCCCAAAATATTGATCAGGGCATATAGCTTGTTTTTGGCCATCGCTCGCAAGGCGATCATTAGATAATTTTGCAACATAATTGATGCCTCCGAACGCTTACGCTGCGCGTACGTTTTCTGTGATTACGTGTCCGTCAAATAAATTGATGGTGCGACGTGCATAATCAGCATGGGCTGGACTGTGGGTTACCATGATAATGGTTGTGCCCTCGCGGTTCAGACTTTGCAGCATTTCCATGACTTCTTGGCCATGGGCACTATCTAGGTTACCGGTTGGTTCGTCAGCTAGAATTACTTTTTGATCACCGACAACGGCCCTAGCTACGGCTACGCGCTGTTGCTGACCACCTGATAATTGGCTTGGGCGGTGTTTAGCGCGATGGGCAATGCCAACTTTATCCATAACTGCGGCAACGCGTTGTTTGCGTTCTTTGCTTGGAATATTGTGATACAACAATGCTAATTCGATATTTTCGGCAACAGTTAGCTCGTCGATCAGGTTAAAGTTCTGAAAGATAAAGCCAATATTGGCTTTGCGAATATCGGAAAGTTGCGCTTCTGAACAGCCTGCGACTTCCTCCCCCATAAACAGATAGCTGCCATCAGTAGGTTTGTCGAGCATACCGATAATATTAAGCAGCGTAGACTTACCACAGCCGGAAGGCCCCATAATAGCGACGAATTCTCCTTGGTCGATTTCGACGCTGATGTTGCGTAACGCAGTGGTTTCAACTTCGTCAGTTTGATAGATTCGGGTTAGGTTATGGAGTTTTAGCATCGTATTGTTCCTTCTTTGAATTATATAAATTGATTACTCTGATAGCGCTAAGCTATCCATGTCTCGAAAGCTGCCATAAGGGCTGGTAATCACTTGCTCGCCGGCTTCAAGACCATCTAGCACTTCGATGTATCGGGCATTTCGACGTCCAAGCTTGACTTGGCGCTTGACCGCATTGCTGCCATCGGCACTGACTACAAATAACCATTGGCCACCCGTTTCTTGGTAAAAGGCACCATTTGGGATAAGTAACGCTTCTGTGTCATCACCCAGCTGTAGCTCAAGTTGAATTGACTGACCACGACGAATACTGTGTGGTTGCTCAGCAATAAAACGAAAGTCGACTTCAAATTGGCCGTTAGTCACTTGTGGGTAGATTTTTGATACTTGTAATTGGTATTCGTCAAAGCTCGCGTATTGACCTAAAGCGATGCGATCCAAATAAAACTCATCGATATTAGCGGTTAACTTGAAATCATTGGGTGTATCGATTTGGCCAAGGCGCTCGCCGCGGCCAATGCTCTGTCCTACTTCAATGTCAAAGCCAGATAACTTGCCACCGACAGGGGCACGAACATTCATGTTCTCAAGGTTTTGACGCGATATCGCCAAGTTGCTTTCTAAACGCTCTGAAGTGGACTGCAAAAAAGCTAATTGACTCTCCTGCATCCGCGCGTCAGATGCCTGGCTCTCCAACGTTAGTTCACGACGAGTGATGTACCAGTCCAAAGTGTCGCGGGTATCATCGTACTGAGATTGAACCACGGCGCCAGTTGTTAATAAGTTAGCTTCGCGCTCTAACTGACGCTCAAGCATTTTTATTTGATATTCAATATCGGCGAGATTGCGTTTGTGCTGCAAACGATTTTGCTCCAGGCTTAGCTCAATAGAGCGCATGTTGTTAAGTTGCTCGGCCACCCGCGCCTCGTTACCCAAAACATTGAGCTGTAATGTCGGATTGGAAAGCTCGACAATCATCTGACCAGGTTCCAGTGTTGTGCCATCTTCTACCAAAATGCGTTCAACTCGACCGCCCTCAACAGCATCAAGAAATACAGTAGTTGCAGGAGTTACGCGGCCGCGCACCGGGATCACATCTTCAAATACGCCGCTGGTTACGCTTGCCGTTACTATGCGCCCAGTATCAACGCTCATTTGTTTTTGCGAGGCGTTCTGATAGAACCAGTACCCTGCTGCCGCGATTAGTAATGCAACAGCGACAGTACCGGTGTGTTTTTTATACCAAGGTTGCTTGCGTACAACACGATCCATGGTTGCGCCGGAGCGAGCAGTACCAGATGACACTGAATGAAGCCCAGACTCTGAGCGGCTTGCTTGAGTGTTGCTTGCGGTTTGTAGTGTATTACTTGGATTACTCATGTTTATCAGCCTTATCGCAGTCCGTTGGATGTTACGTTATCGCTAGTGTTGAGAGTAATACAGCAAAGGTTAGGCCAAATTTTATGTTGCTGATTTTATTATATTAATTTTATAGCTGTTCATTTTTGAACAGTTTTTACTGTACGATTACGAACACTTAGTGTACGTTTTTGAACAGGTGAACTGGGGATGAAAAGTGCTAATGAAAACAGGTGACTTGTTAATTGTGGACGATGACTCAGATATTTTGACGGCGGGTAAATTACTCCTTAAGCGTCAGGTCAACTCGATTACAACCTGTGCCGATCCGAGCAATATTCCAGGCTTAATGGCGAGCAACAATTTTGATGTGATATTACTTGATATGAATTTTGGTCCTGGTGAAAGCGATGGCAAGCAGGGCTTGATGTGGCTGGAAAAAATCCTCCAGATAGATCCGCAAGCTGTTGTGATACTCATCACCGCCCATGGCGGAGTTAACATCGCTGTGAATGCAATGAAGCTCGGTGCGACGGATTTCATTATCAAACCTTGGCAAAACGAAAAGTTGCAAGCGACCGTATCCAGCGCACTAAAATTAAAACAATCACGCTCTGAGGTTAATACGTTAAAACGTACTAACGAAGTGCTCGCCGAATCTTCTGGGCAACCAACAAGTCCGTTGATATGGGGAGAATCCGTCGCTATGGCGCAAGTAATGACAATGTTAGAGCGCGCAGCACCCACAGATGCCAATGTGCTTATCCTCGGTGAAAATGGCACAGGCAAGGAATTGGTTGCGCGGGCAATTCACAAGCAGAGTCTGCGCGGCAATAATGTTTTTGTTAGTGTTGATCTGGGTACCATTAGTGAGAGTCTGTTTGAAAGTGAATTATTTGGTCATAAGAAGGGGGCCTTCACCGGAGCTAATGAAGATCGAGTAGGGCGCATGCAGGCAGCCCATGGCGGCACGTTGTTTCTCGATGAAATCGGTAATTTGCCCTTACATCTTCAGTCGCGTTTACTCACAGCACTGGAACAGCGCAAAGTAACCCCGGTCGGCAGCAATGAAAGTATTGCCATCGATGTGCGCTTAGTTGCCGCGACAAATATGAGCGCTGCAAAGCTTGCTGATCCAGAACATTTTCGTCAAGACTTACTCTTTAGACTCAATACTGTAGAGCTATCAATACCGCCACTGCGAGAAAGGCCTGAAGACATCCCGTCAATCGCTAGACACTATGTAGAGCTGTACTGTAAAAAATACGCGAAAACAGCAAAGTTGCTTTCTCAAAGCGCGCTTGATGCCATGTGTAGCTATTCGTGGCCGGGCAATGTTCGAGCACTTCGACACGCGGTCGAGCGCGCGGTTATTTTGTCAGACCGAGCGGTGTTAGAAGCGGAAGACTTCCAGTTGGATCCGCGCAATGCGGGCTCGCAAACGGCAAATCAGTTATCTGAACCGGCGATACCGAATAAGTTGGGAACTGACGACGATTTAAATTTAGATAAACTGGAAAAGCAGGCGATATCGCAGGCCCTGAAGCAACATGGTTTTAACATTAGTCACGCGGCCAAAACACTCGGTTTAACCCGAGCCGCCTTGTATAGAAGGATGGAAAAACATGGTCTTTAAACACTTTGCCGCACGTGTTTCATTGCATGTAATGGGCCTACTAGTCACGCTAGCTATTGCGTCCTACTTACTCATGCTGCCTGGCTATCATGCCGCAACGATTATCGTGATTTTGATTGTGGCTTATCAGAGTTATCTCTTGTTGGGGTATGTCAATAAGACCAATGCTGAGCTCACGCGGTTTCTAGACGCGCTTAAATTTGCTGATTTTTCTCAGCGTTTTCATATGACGCAATTGGGTACAGGTTTTTCTGAATTGGGGGAGACGTTCACCCAAATCATGCAACGCGCAGCTGCATCTCGTAACGACCAAGAGCTCGAATTACGCCACCTAAAGGCACTAGTAGAACATGTTCCAGTGCCACTAATCACTATCGCTGACGATAAGAAGGTTACGCTCTGTAATAACAGTGCTCGACGATTATTTGGTACCTATTCAGTTGCGAACGTGCAGGATTTGGCGCAGTTTGGCGAGCAGTTTGCACAAAAACTACCAGTGATGTTAGCCGGAGAGCGTCAGCTTCTTAGCTTCCAAGTAGACAATATGGAGCGTATGTTAGCGGTCCAAACAACGCAATTGGTTCAGTCGGGGCGGCAAGAGAAATTGATCAGTCTGCAAGATATCCAAAGCGAACTTGATCACACCCAAATAAAAGCGTGGCAGGATTTGGTCAGGGTGCTTACCCACGAAATAATGAACAGTATTACACCCGTAACTTCACTAGCGAAAACCGCTTCAGCGTTGGCCGATGACGCGCGTTCGCAAGTTGTGCAGCGTGCGCCCGATTGGAGGGATTTGATCGATGAGCTTGACGATGTATCCAATGCGGTGGAAACCGTGGCGCGTCGCAGCGATACTCTGATGAATTTTGTAACCAGCTATCGGCGGTTAACTCGTTTGCCGCCAGCAGACAAAAAGGAGGTGTGTCTGACTGAGTATTTACAGGAAATTGCGGCGTTAATTCACAATGACTGGTGTGCCGCAGATATTGCCCTTCAAATCGATGTTGAGCCTCAGGGGCTGCGAGCGCGAATAGATAGTGCAATGGTCGAGCAATTGCTGTTAAATTTATTGAAAAACGCCGAACAAGCGTTGCAACAAAACGCCTGTGACAAGCCTAAAGTCGTGCGAATAGGTATTGGTTTAAACAAGCGAGGGCATATGGAAATGACTGTAGAAGATTCTGGCCCCGGCATTGACGATGAAATCGCCGAGCAAGTTTTTGTGCCATTTTTTACGACTAAACGCGAAGGATCGGGCGTTGGGTTGGCATTAACACGTCAAGTAATGATTGCCCACGGAGGCAACGTAAGGTTATCGCGCAGCACTTTAGGCGGAGCGAAGTTCACGTTGACGTTTTAATGCGACGACTATGCAAAGGGTAGCTTACGGCAAAGAGGACTGTATGTCCTCCTTGCGCAACTATAGGCTGACGCCTAATTTGCTACCTTTTCACCCCAGCACAGGCTGGGACTTCCGAAGATTCACCCGGTAAGAGTTAAGTACCTTACTACGAAGACTTTTCTGTGCTGTTATGCGTGAAATCTTCAAAGTCTACGTCTTCAACTTTTTTACCTGCATCAGGATCATGGTAGACATCCATATCGAGTTCTTTCTCAGATTTAGCAACAATCGTCGCAACGGTACAGTCGCCCGTAATATTGACCACGGTTCTCGTCATATCGAGCAATCGGTCAATACCGATAATTAACGCAATTCCTTCAACAGGTAAGCCGACTTGTCCAAGTACCATGGCAAGCATAATTAAACCAACGCCGGGCACACCTGCCGTACCAATAGATGCAAGTGTGGCAGTTAATACGACCATCAGCAAATCAGTGGTGGAAAGCGGTATACCGTAGACTTGCGAGATAAACACAGTCGCTACACCTTGCATGATTGCTGTGCCATCCATGTTGATAGTGGCACCAAGAGGAATAGTGAATGAACTGACCGTAGGCTTGATACCCAGCTTGTAACGTGCGGTTTCAAGGGTGACCGGTAATGTTGCACTACTACTTGAGGTACTGAATGCAAATAAGGCGGCATCACGCATTTTGCGAAGCAGAATCAACGGGTTTAAGCCGGTGAATAACTTAAGCAAGGTGGGGTATGTGATCAGTGCGTGACCTACGAGCAGGAAAAATACCAAGAAAAAGTACTTAGCCAAACTGCCGAGCATATCTGCGCCTACAGTGGCAAATAATTTAGCCATCAAGGCAAATACACCGTAGGGTGCAAGATTCATGATAATCGTTACCAATTTCATGATGACGGTATTGATATCGTCGAAGAATTTGCCGATGCGTTTGCCCGCGTCACCGGACATTGCCATGGCTATTCCAAATAGAACCGCAAATACTATAACTTGCAGCATATTCCCATCAGCCATTGAGCTGATCGGGTTAGATGGGAACATGTCAATAATGACTTGCGTTAATGGGGGGGCTTCGTTAGGGGTGAACTCGGCGTCAGTCGGGCGCTCGACGCCGGCACCTGGTTTTAGCATGAGGGCAAACACCATGGCGAGAGTTACGGCGATACAAGTAGTAAAAATGTACATGCCAATCGATTTACCACTTAAACGGCCGAGCTTACTGGGATCAGATAAACTACTCGTACCGCAGACCAGTGAGACAAATACGAGCGGAACGACTAACATTTTTAGACTGGCAACAAAGATGGCTCCTAGGGTGAAAAATATACCGTCTACCAAAATTGTATACGCGGAAAGCTCGAGTCCAAATAGGCTAAAAACGAAATCTCCGCTATCATCAGCGATGAGTTGCAGCAATCCACCGATAAGGATTCCGGCTATCATGCCGATAAAAATTCGTGCGGTTAGGCTATATTTAGATGAAGCGTCAGACATGCAATTTCCGAGTGTTATTGTTGTTGTAGTTGATAGCCTATCAAGTTTGCTGATTAACCTGAACCTTAATAAACACCAAACTGTGGTATTTCGACGCAAACCATAGCGAGGAAAACGGAATGAAACGTATGCTATCTGCAATACCTAGAGTGCTGATTTTATTATTGAGCTTAATTCTTGCTGCCTGTGGTGGTGGTGGAGAAGTGACCCGTGAAGGCACGACGGATCCAACACCGACACCGGACCCAACGCCGGTGATGAGCATTGCATTGCAAATTGTCGATCAAGGTGGTCAAGCATCTAATCAACTCACAGCAGGTGCCCCTTTAACCATTATTGCAACCGTGACTGAAGATGGTAGTGCCGCGACTGATGAGTTGGTCACATTTACCTTCAATACGCCGGGTTTGGCAGAGTTTAGTAATGATACCGGAACAGCACTAACCAATGGTGATGGCGTCGCTACCATTAATATCTTAGTGGGAGAAAACTCTGGTGACGGCTTGGTTATCGCAAATGCGGGTAATGCAGCTGCAGCACAAATTGGCTTTAGTTCATCTGGTCAAGTTGTCGTGGGTGAGCAACCATCGTCACTAGAATTCTTCGCATCATCCATTCAACTAGCGTCAAGCGGTTCAGATGAAGTTGAATTAATTGCAGTCATTAAAAATGATCAGAATATTTTGATGGAAGGCATTGATGTCGACTTTTCGGCTGATCAGGGAGCTTCGTTGCAAATCACTCAGCGGACGACCCTGGCAGATGGGATTGCGCGCGCAATTCTAACAACGTCTGATAAGTCATTGCGGACTATTACGGCGACAGCGACGGTTTCTACATCAACAGAAACACTGATTCAAACTGTCGCAGTAGACGTTGTTGGTACGGAAATCAATCTAAATGCACCCTCAAGCGTAATCATCAACGATACCTCACCTATTACAATTATTGTCGCAGACTCAGACGGAGAGGGTATCGCTAATCAAGTCGTCAATTTAACTTCGACAATAGGTACGTTGAGCAACACGAGCCCAGTAACCAATGAAAATGGTCAGGTCACTGTGGATTACACTTCGCCAAGTGCCGGAGTCGATTCGATTACAGCTGCGGCATTAAATACGTCGGCATCAATTGACGTTACTATTCAAGAAGACGATTTTAGTTTCTCGAGCGTACCTTCAGGTGATGTAACTTTAGGTCAAGACGCGACTATAGAAATTCGCTGGTTTAAAAACAACAGTCCATTGGTGAATGGCACAGTGACCGTTACAGCATCCCGCGGCACATTGAGTACCGATACGCAGCAAACGGATGCAAACGGGATTGCGACGTTTACTATCAATTCAAATAACGCAGGGTTATCGTCATTATCAGCGATTGGTTCTGACGGCTCTGGCAGTGAAGTAACAGCGCGAGCAGAAGTGGAGTTTGTGGCTACTGATGCACAAGTCATCAATGTTGATGCTTCACCTGATTTAATTGGGCCAGACGGTCAAACCAGTACCATCACCGCAGTTGTTCGCGATGGAACCGGCAACTTAGTTAAGGGTAAACTGATCAACTTTCGGTTGGATGATATCAGTGGCGGCTTTATCAGTCCCAATAGTGCAACAACTGACAGTAACGGCATAGCATCGACAGTTTACACCAGTAATTCAGTTAGCAGTGAAGATGCGGTGATTGTTTATGCAGACGTCGCAGACGATGCATCGGTAACAGACTTTACAACGTTAACCGTAGGCGATCGCGCCTTCGATATTTCCATAGGTACGGGGCGTGAGATCGAAACGCCAGATAGCTCGACTTATTTGAAACGCTTTGCTGTGTTTGTCAGTGATTCTGTGGGGCAACCGGTGGTCAATGCTGATTTAACGGTGTCGTCTACACCCGTTAAGTTTTCCCAGGGGGGCACGTATCGCAAAGGTTACTGGGTGTGGAACGATGATGTTGAAGTCTGGCAAACAGTGGTTACTGCAACCTGTAGTAATGAAGATATCGACGCTAATGGCCGTTTAGATGCGGGCGAAGATACAAACAATGATGGTGAATTAACACCAGGTATTTTGGGGACTGTGAGCTTTGAGAACGGTGTGTCTAGCACCGACCAAAATGGTCAAGCTAATGTTGAGTTGCGTTATCCCAAACAGTTTGCACCGTGGACCGAAGTAGAAATCACCGTCTTTGGTAGCTCTGCCGGAAGTGAAACATCAGATAATTTGCGTCTGACGCTACCAATTGCTGCCGCAGATGTGACTGAAGAAGCTTCGCCACCACCACCTAATCCATTTGGCTCTAGCGGTGTGTGTACTGATGCTAACTAAAGTTATCGAAAAATAAAAAAGGCGCGTTAAGCGCCTTTTTTATGAGAGAAACTTACATGAGCAATTACGCTTGCTGGAATGGATATACTGAACCTAATTTCATAATCTGTGTAAGTTCATCAAGTGCAGTGCGAGATTCGACTAAGAGTTGCGGGTCGCACAAATCTTTCACGGTTAATACATCTCGGTAATGCTTGTCGACCCATTGATTAAGTCGCTCAAATTGTGAGTCGGTAATTAACGCGTTCTGATTAACAGCACCAAGTTCTTGGTCGTTCATTGCTACACGCAAACGCAAACACGCCGGACCACCACCGTTTTGCATACTTTGTTTAACGTCATAGTACTTCACGTGCTTGATCGGTGTATCTGTAGTGACTAAATTGGCTAAGTAACTGGAAACTGCAGGGTTTTCTTCACATTCGGTGGGCGCGATAATAGCCATTTCACCATTTGGCAATGTAATGATTTGGGTATTGAACAAATAGGTTTTAACTGCGTCTGCAACACTGACAGACTGAGTGTCTACTTTGATAAAGTGAAGCTGCTCATCGCCAAATTTCTGCTGGATTTCTGCAAGTACTCGCTCGGTATGTAAAAACGCCTGTTCGTGGTAGAAAAGCACATTTTGATTGCCTACCGAAATAACGTCATTGTGGAATACACCCTGATCAATCACATCTGGGTTTTGTTGGATGTACACCACGCCATCATCATTCAAGCCATGCAGACGAGCTACGGCTTGACAGGCTTCAAACGTGTGACGAGCAGGATACTTTTGAGGTGCAGGCTTGGACGAGTCGAATGCATAGCGACCGTATACGAATAACTCTACACCAGAGTGGCCGTACTGAGAGCATAAGCGGGTGTGGTTGGCAGCTCCTTCATCGCCGAAATGTTCGTTGTCTGGCAAGTGTTGATGATGAGCGAAATATTTATCGTCGTTAAAAATCGCCTGTAAAATGTTTCCGGTAACTTTGGGCTCCAAGCTGCGGTGGAACTTATTCGTCAGATTAGCTGGTGTAAAGTGCACGCGGCCATCACTGGTATCTGCGCTCGGAGATACGGTAGCTGCATTAGCAGTCCACATACTAGAAGCCGAACAACACGCCAAGAAAATCTGTGGGGCTTGTTGATAAGCTTGCTCTAACACCCGCGCATCACTGCCGGTAAAGCCCAAACGTCGTAATGCATAAATGTCGGGGCGCTCTTGTGGTGCCAATACCCCTTGGGTCAACCCCAAATCGGATAATGCCTTCATCTTTTGCAGTCCTTGTTTGGCTGCCTGCTTGGGGTTGCTGCTGGCGTTCGCATTGTTTAACGATGCGACATTGCCATAGGATAATCCTGCGTAGTTGTGAGTAGGGCCAACTAAGCCATCAAAATTGACTTCAAAGTGCTGCATAAGGGCTACAATCCTGCTAGTTGTTCTTATTAATGTCAGGCATTATACGCATTTCAAATGGCAAGCCAATGAGAGTGGTTAAAAAATGAACAGTAAAATACTGATCGAAATACTCAATTCTGCTTATCTATGAATAAGAACTTGTTTTCTATTCACTTTGCCGATATATGTTAAAAAAGAAAACGCTGTCGAATGCCTACATAAGTATTCATGAAAAGCACCTAAAACCAATATAAAACATAGGTTTATACGAATTTAATGTCAAAATCACTGGTTATTGTGGAGTCTCCTGCTAAGGCGAAAACAATAAATAAATATTTAGGTAAAGATTTTATTGTAAAATCTAGCGTAGGCCATGTACGCGACCTCCCAACGAAGGCTTTGGGCAAAGTTGAGCCGAAAAAACCGGCCAAAGAACTGAAAAAATTGTCCGAAAAAAAGCAGCAGGAATATTTACGACGACACGAATATCTCAAATTGGTCGATCGCATGGGAGTCGATCCCGAGGCAAACTGGCAGGCGCATTATCAAGTCCTGCAAGGTAAAGAGAAAGTCGTCAACGAGCTCAAAAAATTAGCTAAAAACGCTGACACTATTTATCTTGCAACCGACTTGGATAGGGAAGGAGAAGCGATCGCTTGGCACCTTCAAGAATTACTCGGTACAAAGGATAAACAATACAAACGCGTAGTATTTAACGAGATAACAAAAAATGCGATACAAGAAGCATTTGAACATCCAGGCGACGTTAATACTGCAAGAGTAAATGCGCAGCAAGCCCGTCGATTCCTTGACCGCGTTGTCGGCTTCATGGTGTCTCCTTTGTTGTGGAAGAAAATCGCCCGTGGTTTGTCTGCTGGTCGTGTACAGTCAGTCGCGGTTCGTCTAGTCGTAGAGCGTGAGCGAGAAATCAAAGCCTTTATCCCTGAAGAGTTCTGGGATGTTCACGCTGATCTCACAACCGCGCAAACACCGGTTAGAATGCTAGTTGCCAAACATCTGGCTAAGGCCTTTAAACCCAAGAATAAAGCCGAAACAGATAAGGCATTAGCTGAGTTGGAAAAAGCGCGCTACGAAGTGTTACAGCGTGAATCAAAGCCGACTTCTAGTCGGCCATCAGCACCCTTTATTACCTCAACGCTTCAACAAGCAGCAAGCACGCGCTTGGGCTTTGGAGTAAAGAAAACCATGATGATGGCACAGCGTTTATACGAAGCTGGCCACATTACTTATATGCGTACTGATTCAACCAATTTGAGTAGTGAAGCAGTTGCTGCATGTCGTGATTATATCGAACAGTCATTTGGTCAGCAGTATTTACCCGATTCGCCAAATCGCTATGGTAGTAAAGAAGGTGCTCAAGAGGCCCACGAAGCGATTCGTCCTTCGAATGTCAATGTCAAAGCCGATTCGTTAAAGGATATGGAGCGCGATGCTCAGCGCTTATATGAGTTGATTTGGCGTCAATTCGTTGCCTGTCAAATGCCACCAGCTAAGTACGACGCTACTACTATCCGAGTTAAAGCGGGTGACTATGAACTAACGGCCAAAGGTCGAGTTTTGAAGTTTGATGGTTGGACTCGAGTGCAAACTCAGTTGCGCAAGAAAGGCGATGAAGATTTAAGTTTACCAGACGTGAAAGTCGGTGATGTATTCGAGTTAAAGGGACTTGAGCCAAAGCAACACTTTACTAAGCCCGTTGCGCGTTTCAATGAAGCATCCTTGGTTAAAGAACTTGAGAAGCGCGGAATTGGTCGACCATCAACCTATGCCAGTATCATCTCTACAATTCAAGATCGCGGCTATGTGAAACTCGAGAATAAGCGTTTCTATGCTGAAAAAATGGGTGAAATCGTCAATGACCGTTTGATGGAGAATTTTGATGACCTCATCGGTTATGACTTCACTGCAAATATGGAGCAACAACTCGATGAAATCGCTGAAGGTCAAAAAGACTGGAAGGCAGTCCTAGATGAGTTCTACGGTGATTTTTACCAAAAGCTTTTGGTTGCTGAAAAGGATTCTGAAGAGGGGGGCATGCGGCCTAACCAAGCGGTTCCTGCTGGTATTGAATGTACGCGATGCGGTCGTGAGATGAATATCCGTACTGCCAGTACGGGTGTGTTCCTAGGTTGCTCGGGCTATAACTTGCCACCTAAAGAGCGCTGTACCAACACCATGAATTTGACACCTGGCGATGAGGTCGTGAAGGTTGATGATGAAGAGGAAATGGAAACTGAAGCGCTGCGTTCAAAGCGCCGCTGCGACACATGTGGTACCGCGATGGATAGCTATTTGGTTGATGAGTCGCGCAAGCTACATGTCTGCGGTAATAATCCAACTTGCCCCGGTACTTATATCGAAAGTGGTACGTTTAAACTCAAAGGTTACGAAGGGCCGATCATCGAGTGCGATAAGTGCGGTTCTGATATGGAACTGAAGAACGGACGTTTTGGCAAATACTTCGGCTGTACTAATGAAGAGTGTAAAAATACCCGTAAACTATTGCGTAACGGCGAACCTGCGCCACCTAAAGAAGACCCTGTCGATCTGCCGGAGTTGCCGTGTGAAAAATCAGATGCGCATTTTGTGTTACGCGATGGTGCATCGGGGATATTTTTAGCCGCGCATAACTTCCCTAAATCGCGGGAGACACGGGCGCCATTGGTTGCAGAGTTGGCGCGCTTTAGAGATAGAATTTCACCGAAATTCCACTATTTGGCAGATGCTCCAGCAAAAGATCCCGACGGTAACCCAACACTAGTGCGTTACAGTCGTAAGACTAAGCAACAGTATGTCATGTCAGAAAACAAAGACGGCAAGGCAACAGGGTGGTCCGCATGGTACACCGACAAAAAGTGGTCGGTGGATGACAAGCGCAAGAAAAAGTAGTTAAAAATTTAGAGAAAAACCATGGCTTTATCACTACAAGAGCAGTTGCTAAAAGCGGGTGTTGCGGATAAGTCCAAAGCGAAACAAGCGCGGGCTGAAAAGCGCAAACAGAAAAAGCGTAAGCAACCAGTAGATAATGCGGCACAGGCGGCGGCACAAGAGGCGCTAGCTGCCAAAAAAGTCAAAGATCGCGAACTCAATCAACAGCAGAATGCTGTGAAACACGAGCGTTCAGTTGCGGCGCAAGTTAAACAGCTAATTGATTTGAATAAACAATCGCGCAGCAAAGGTGAAACGCTACTCAACTTCACTCATGACAACAAGATCAAGCGTATGTACGTGACCGATGCGCAACACAAGGGCGTATTGGCGGCTAAGTTGGCGGTTGTTCTATTGGAAGAAGAATATGAGTTGGTGCCAATCGTTGTTGCTGAAAAAATTGCTGAGCGTGCACCACAATCTGTCGTTTATATCGCTGAGATTGACCAAGCTGTAACGGATGAGGTTACTGAAGGTACTGAAGATTGGTATGCCGATTATGAGATACCAGACGATCTAACGTGGTAATCTAAGTTCCATGCAAACCGATGTATATCTACGCGTTCGATTTGCTGAATGCGATCCGCAAAATGTGGTTTTTAATGCGCGTTATGCTGACTACGTTGATGTGGCAAGTACCGAGTATATGCGTTTCTTGTGTAACGGTTATGAGCAACTCGAAGCGCAAGGGTGGATGACACAAGTCGTCAATCTCAATATCCGTTGGTTTGCGTCTGCTCAATTTGATGATGTTCTGCATTTAGCGATGAAGTGCGAGCGCGTAGGGAATACTTCGTTCGTTCTCAATTGCGATATTAGTCGACTCAATGACCTGCGAAAAATTGCCGAAGCCAGTGCGGTTTATGTAATGCTTGATACCCACGCCCAGACTAAATGTGCAGTCCCACAATGGCTAAGAGATTCATTACTTGAAGATAAGGTATGCGGCCCAGTCAATTTAGCTGGTACGATACAGGAACGGAGCGAATAACAGGAGAGTGCCAACAGGCACTCCAACCTAAAGTTTAGCGCGGTAGTAGCGCACCAGGGTTTTCGGCTTGTAGCTTTGCATTGTAAGCCGCTTTTACAGAAAAAGAACCCTTTGCTTTCGGCTTGCTAGCCTTTTTCGCAGCAGGTTTTGCGGCTTTAGGCGCTTTCTTTTCTGCTTTCGGTTTGGCTGTTGCTGCAGGTTTTTCTGCAGGCGCTTCACCGCCCATTGAATCTGCCAGTTCATCAAGTGCTGCAAGACGCATGTTTTTTCCACCGTCAACACTGTACCATCCGCCTTTTGCCTCGATAGTTGGGGCTTTGCCATTTTGTGCAGTATAGGCTTTGGTAAACTTTTCGATGACTTGGTCTTTATCTAACGCTGCCATAATGGATAGATTTCCTTTTAGTGGTTATTCATAGTAAAACTAGATGTGTTTTATACCCATAAATGCCAGCAAAGTCTAATTTACATAGGTTTTACATGTCCCTTACAAATTTAGAATTACTCCATTATTTATCTGAATTGCTCAAAACGAGTAAAATTAAAGACTACTGTCCAAATGGTTTACAGGTAGAAGGTAAAACTAATATTCAGAAAATTGTTACCGGAGTAACAGCCTCGCAGGCACTAATTGATGCTGCCATCGAGTATCAGGCCGATGCCATACTGGTTCATCATGGCTATTTTTGGAAAGGTGAAGATCCGTGCTTACGAGGCATGAAAAAACGTCGCCTAGCTGCATTGTTGGCGCACGATATCAACCTGTTTGCATTTCACCTACCGTTGGATGTTCACACGGAGTTTGGCAACAATGTGCAACTTGCCAAACGCTTATCGATTGACGTTGGGCAAGGTGTCGATGCTAACGATCCATTCAGCGTGGCACTGCGTGGCCGCTTTAAGACGCCAATAACCCATCAACAGTTAGTCGATCGTCTGCGCACTGAACTTAAGACCACGGTTTTAAGTGAGGGGGATCCCGAGCGGATAATAACTACGGTCGCTTGGTGTACCGGGGGAGGTCAGGGTTACATAGATGCAGCCGCTGATTTGGGGATCGACGCATTTATCAGTGGCGAAGTGTCAGAACAAACGATTCATACGGCCCGCGAGATGAATATTGACTTTTTTGCCGCCGGACATCATGCCACCGAGCGTTATGGTGCAAAGGCGTTAGGCGAGCATTTAGCGGAAAAGTTTGAGCTCGATGTTACCTTTGTCGACATTCCAAACCCCGCATAAAAGGCGTGTTGATGTCGAAAAGTGATCAAAGTTTTGATGGTATTGCGAATAAGTTTGAGCGCAACATCTATGGCTCTAGTAAAGGCAAAATTCGCTCAGCTGTTTTGGCGGCACATTTACGGCCTTTTCTCGATAGTCCCAAGCCACTCGATGTTATCGATGTGGGCGGTGGAACGGGCGAAATGGCAGCATTTGCGCTTAATGCCGGGCACCGGGTTTTACTCAATGACATATCTGCTGACGCTATCGCTTTGGCAAAAGCAAAGCACGCAGGATCAACGCGGATAGCGTTTGCTGTGGGCGATTTACAAGCATTGCAATCGGCGCCTGTCGATCGTGTTTTTTGTCACGCTGTTTTAGAGTGGTGTGCTAAACCATTCTCTGTGATCGATAAATGTATTAGCTTGCTCAAGTCGGATGGCGTATTAAGTTTAAGCTTTTTCAATCACAATGCCGCGTTATTCAGCAATGCGCTGTATGGTAATTTTGACTTAATTGAGCAAGGACTGGTCACGAAAAATCGGGTGCGTTTAAACCCGAACAATCCGCAAAAGCCAGAAGCCATTATTAATTATTTGCAATCTCAAGGCCTAAGCATCGAGCTGACTGCGGGGGTACGCTGCTTTCACGATTACATGCGTGATCGCGACCACTGGGAGAGTAAGTACAATGACATTCTTGCCATGGAGCTGGCGTATTCAACGCAAGACCCGTTTAAGTGGTTAGGGCGTTATTTTCATGTCATTGCCAAGCGCTAGAGTAGTTGGTGTGAACCACAAAATTTATGGAGAGACAACGATGATTATCAAGCAGCTCAAAACACTTTTATTAGGGCTATGTCTTTTGCTTCCCATTCATTTGACACTTGCTGAGCAACCGCAGCCTGAATACGAGGTTTTAGACAACGCAAATTTGGTTTACCTAAACACGACTGCGGGCTTGGTGGTCATAGAAGTTAACCACAGGTTCGCTCCCAAACACGCGCAGCGTTTTAAAGATCTGGTAAAAAGCGGTTTTTACGACGGTTTAGACTTTTATCGGGTTATTGATGGTTTTGTTGCGCAAGGAGGCGACGTAAGTGGTGAGAAGGAATCAGCGTTTCGTTCAACGCTGCCAGCTGAATATACGTTACCTGTGGACTCAAAAGCGGTTGTCTTTGAAGTAGTGCAAAGTCCTGAGTTTTTAGCTGCACAGACCGGATTTGCCCATGGTTTCCCCGCAGGTCGCAGCTTTAATGATAAGCAACAGTGGTTGTTACATTGCCCAGGGGCTGTTGCAATGGCTAGAGGTGTTAAGGCCGACTCTGCCACCACCGATTTCTATATTGTCATTGGTCAAGCGCCGCGGCATCTAGACCGCAATATGAGTATATTTGGCCAAGTGGTCTATGGGATGGCTAACGTACAATCAATTAAACGCGGTGATGCGGCAGTGAATGGTGGCGTAATAGACAATGAAACTGAGCGAACCAGAATTATAAGTGCATCAATAGGCAGTGATTTACCTGCGGACGAACAAATGTCATTGGAGCGACTGCACTTCGCTTCACTAGCATTTCAATCGCGCTTGAGATCAGCTCGGACGTTAGACAATGAATTTTTCCATTACAAAGGCACGGGTAACTTAGACGTTTGTTATTATCGTCCGACAGTTAGAGTGCGTGCTAGCGAAGATTAGAATGAGAAAACACTAATGCCACATATCTTAATCAGTGGTGCTGGGCGTCGTTTCGGCCTTGCACTCGTTGAACATTTTGTTGTGCAGGGTTACCAAGTGACGGCAATGACACGCGAGTCCAATCTGGCCTTGCAGGACCTGACTCATCAGTTTCCCGCGCATATCAATGTGATTGAGTGTATCGACTACTCACCTGATTCAGCGCTGCAAGTACTGCAAGATGCAGGCGTTAAAAACGTGACTGTGCTGATCAATAATGCTTCGCTCTTTGAGGCAGATAAGGATAATCAACAAGACGCACAGGCGCAGTTTATGAACATGTATAAGGTGCATATGGCGCTACCAGCAACCTTGAGCCATTGGTTTGCCGAGCAGTTTAACCCAGCTGCATTTAAAGAAGGTGTGATCATTAATCTCACTGATATATACGCTGATAACCCTAAACCACAACATATGTATTATTCTGCGACAAAGGCTGGCTTAGAGAATCTAACCAAATCATTGGCCAAGCAACTAGCGCCAGCGATCAGAGTCAATAGTATCAAACCCGGAGCAATTAAATTCCTGCCAGAACATTCTAAAGGTGAGCAGCACGCGGTATTGAAAAATAGCTTGAGTGGCGTCGAGGCGGGGTTTGCAGCGCTGCTCAAAACCGTAGACTATATTCTCGATAACGCGTTTGTCTCAGGCACTGCAATTACGGTTGATGGTGGTCGCTCAATTGTGCTGTAGCGTTATAAAAAGCGCGCAGCCACGGGTTGCCCCTGGTTTAAGTTAAGGATATTAGCCAAAGTGGTATTGGCTATTTCGGTGACCGCTTCAATCGTAAAGAAACCTTGATGTCCAGTAATCAGTACATTGTGGAAAGTCGATAAACGTTGGAAAAGGTCGTCTTGAATAACTTCACATGAGCGGTCTCGAAAAAATAATTCTGACTCCATTTCGTAAACATCTAAGCCTACAAAACCAATGTGCTTGGACTTTAGGCCTTTAATCAGTGCTGCTGTGTCGATTAATCCACCACGTGAAGTATTGATGACCATAACCCCTGGCTTCATTTGAGCAATGGAGTCGGTATTAATAATGTGCTGGGTTTGCGGCATAAGCGGGCAGTGGAGGCTAATAATGTCAGATTTGGCGAATAATTCAGATAATTCTACATACTGACAGTTTGGAGAAATGATTGACGGGTCTGGATAGGGATCAAAACACAGTACCTTGCAGCCAAAACCCAAAGCGATGCGTACGAACGCTTTGCCAATATTGCCAGTCCCTATAATCCCAATAGTTTTGCCATGCATGGTAAAACCCAATAATCCCTGTAGCGCAAAATTGCCTTCCTTGACCCGATTGTAGGCTTTGTGCATCTTGCGATTGAGGGTTAGGATCAAAGCCATTGCATGCTCTGCCACGGCTTCGGGCGAATAAGTGGGCACATGACTCACTCTGATACCCGCAGCGCGGCAGCTTTCAATATCAACATTATTGTAGCCCGCACAACGCAGAGCAATATGCTCTACACCCAGACTCGCTAACTGTTCAACCACGCTGGTGTTAACTTCGTCATTGACAAAGACACATACGTGCTTTGCACCTGCTGCGAGAGGGGCTGTGGTTTGATCTAAGCGGGGCTCTTTAAAATCAATGTGTAATTTCGATGCTTGAGCCAAAGGCTCAAACATCTCTTGGTCATAGCGTTTACTGCTGAAGAAGGCTATTCGAGAAGCGTCAGCACTCCGCATAACTTACAACAGTTCTTCGATTTTGCGCTTCAGCGCTTCAGGTTTAGTTGCAGGGGCAAAACGCTCAACGGTTTTGCCGTCGCGATTTACTAGAAATTTGGTGAAATTCCACTTAATACCCTTGCTACCCAGTAAGCCAGGAGCATCTGCTTTTAATTGGTTAAATAACGGTGAAGCATTTTCGCCGTTAACTTCAATCTTTTTAAACAGCGGGAAACTCACATTGAAGTTAAGACTACAAAATTGCTGAATTTCATTATCATCACCTGGCTCCTGATGACCAAACTGGTCACAAGGAAATGCTAAAATTGTAAACCCTTTGTCTTTATATTCGTCATACAAAGCCTGTAATCCGTCATATTGCGGTGTAAATCCGCACTTACTCGCTGTATTGACGATCAAAATCACCTGACCTTCGTAATCCTTAAGTGATTTTAACTCGCCATTGTTGAGCGCGACTTCATGGTCATAAATTGGCTGCGACATTGTTGTTTCCTGTTATTATCTTGTCATTGAGTATAAACGAAAAAGTGCAGCTTTTGACAATGCCAAATCGATCTTTGTTATGTATTTATCAGGGTCTATCAAATGGCTTTATGGCTGCGGATCACAGCATGTAAGGTAACCGTGTAATGACTATCAATAATGTAGCCTTCGTGGGCTTAGGCGTAATGGGATATCCAATGGCGGGACATCTCGCAAACGCAGGGTTAAGTGTGAAAGTATACAACCGCACTTACTCGAAAGCCCAAGCATGGATGACAGAGTACAAAGGTAGTGCATGTAAAACGCCTCGAGAGGCCGCTGCAGACGCTGAATTAATTTTAGTATGTGTGGGCAATGATGATGACGTGCGCTCGGTCATGTACGGCGATGATGGTGTATTGGCTGGTGCTAGCGAAAACGCTATTGTAGTGGATCACACCACGGCATCGGCAGAGTTGGCTGTTGAGCTTGAAGCCGCCTGTGCAAAACAACAAGTCGGCTTTTTAGATGCGCCGGTGTCCGGTGGCCAGGCTGGCGCCGAGAATGGCGTATTAACGGTAATGATGGGGGGCCAGCGAGAGACCTATGACAAAGTTGAGCAAACCTTACAGCATTTCGCTCGGTGCGTCAGATTGATTGGTGATATTGGTGCAGGTCAGCAAGCAAAGATGATGAATCAAATTTGTATCGCTGGTGTTGTGCAGGGGTTAGCCGAAGCATTACACTTTGGTCAATGTGCGGGGTTGGATTGCCAAGCAGTCATCGACACCATCAGTCAAGGGGCAGCGCAATCGTGGCAAATGGAAAACCGCGCCAAGACTATGCTGGCTGGTGAATACGATTTTGGCTTTGCAGTGGATTGGATGCGCAAAGATCTCAAAATTGCCTTAGATAATGCCAATCAAGTAGGAGCGCGTCTACCATTGACCGCTTTGGTTGATCAGTTTTACGCCGATGTACAAGCAATGGGTGGTGGTCGCAATGATACATCCAGCTTATTGCGCCGTTTTAAATAGTTGAGCTGAGTTCAAGCGGGTGTAGAGGAAGATTCGGTGGATGGTTCAAACGGTTCAACCTGAAACCTTGCAAGCGTCTGATTAATGGCGGCGCGAATATCGTTCAGACGAATTTGATTGGTTTCGGATAGTTCCATACTTTCTAGGTCTTCGAGTAGACTAACGGTGTGGGTGCCACGATAATTTGAGATCTTCTGGCGCACCATGCTTTGTAGAAGGTTTAATGCAAATGCCGGAATGTGATTGGCTAAGCGATAAGCTTCAGCAAACTTTTCCAGTGCTAACAGGTTATTTCCAGCCACAAAGGCTTCGGTACCTTCACTGTTTAACGCTAGGGCTTTGTCTTCGGCAACACCAATTGCTTTTTCTCCAGCGATGATTTGGGTCTCAATCATCATATGCTCAATTTGATCATCGAGTTGTTCGCTTTTCGCCGCACATAATTCAAGGATTTGTTGAGCACGTTGTTCGTCTCCAACACCGTGCCAGACTTGTGCTGCTATGACCATAGTGTTGGCCTCAGAGCGCGAGAAATCGTGCATCCAATCATTGTTGAGTAGGCGTTTGGCGCGTTCAGTGTCGCCTTCCAAGATATTGGCAAAGCTCAACATGTAATCGCGGCGCTGATGTGCCTGACGATCGCCCGCGTGACGACCTGCATTGCCAATTAAACACCGCGCTTTATACAAATTTTCACTGCGCTCCTCTTCATCTACTGTTGCTGCGTGCCGAATATGGCAATCGGCTAATTCAAAGGTCAGTTCATCGCGGTGCTCTTTTACACTCAAATTGCTCATGCGCTTGCGTTCCAGAAGCGCGATAGCATCGTCAATCCGCTCTTGCATTTGATAGGTGAGTGTTTTTAAACGCGTTGCTTGCATCGTGAGCTCACTGGTTTTTATGTTGTCTAACCAACGTTCGGCCTTCTCGAAATTGTGCTCTTCAAACGCAATACAAGCGAGCCATTCATAAGCTTTGTTTTGGGTTAATTTTAGTTCGAGCAAATCGCCGATTGCCGTTTGACACTGTTGCCAATCACCACTCATAAACAGACATTTAATCGCACCCCATCGAGCCCATATGACATTTTCCGAACGCGTTAGCACGGACTCATAGAGTGTCATTGCGTCATCGTAGCGTTTCAGTAACAGAAGAATGCGCGCTTTAAGCTTGAGCAAATGGATGCGGATCCGCGCGAACTGTTGCTTGCTAAGTAGGCTGTCGACATTTTGCAAAGCCGATTTATGATCACCTGCATCTAGCGCATGTAACGCCGCCGCAGTTGCTTTGCGAATTGCGAGATATTGACTGACGGTTTGCTTCATTGAACGAATAGTGTAGGGCTTGATGATCAGAAAATCGGGTTGCAAATCAACAATATGGCCAATGGTTTGTGGCGTCTGATCAGAGGTTATAAATAAGATCCCTGTAGACGGTTTAAGCAACCCTGATTTCTGCAGACTCTTAACCCATTCAACCCCATTTTTGTGCTGACCTAAATGATAATCGAACAGAACGACGTCAACTGATTGCGTTCGCAAAGCCGCTTTGAGTTCGTTGCCGTTGCTATAGCTTGAGATGTCGAGGTTGCCCAGAGACAACAGATGACTGCGCAAGTGAATTCTCGCACTGGCATTATCCTCAACAATCGCTATTCGCGTTTTAGAGCTCATAAGGTTTTTTGTTTCGATTTTTAACCATTCCAACAGCAGAATATCAGCTGGTCATAAAAACGCCACTGCGTTATTGATGTTTAGTTATTGTTAATGATAACCAAGCGAAAATTGAATTGCGTCACAAAATTTTTACAACGACACTACGCGGACCATTTAGGTTTACGTTTACGTCAAGGTAAGATGAGGGTATCTTTAGCGCAATTCAAAAATCCGCTAGGAAAATCACATGCAAACCGTACCCTTACTGATTAACGGACAATTTGTTGAATCAGAGTCTTCACAATTTATTGCCGTCACAAACCCTGCGAATAACGAAGCCATCGCGCAAGCGCCGGTAGCCTTGGATGCTGAAGTAGAAGCCGCTATCGCCGCTGCTCAGAATGCGTTTAAAACTTGGAGCAAAGTGCCAACTCCCGAGCGTGCGCGCGTCATGATGCGCTATCAGCATTTATTGAAAGAACACCACGATGAGTTGGCAACGATACTAGCGAGTGAAACGGGAAAGACATTTGATGACGCTAAAGGCGACGTTTGGCGTGGTATCGAAGTTGTTGAACAAGCGATGAACATCCCAGCATTGATGATGGGTGAGACGGTTGAAAATGTTGCCCGTAATATCGACACCTACAGTTATATCCAACCGCTGGGGGTTTGTGTGGGTATCACGCCATTTAACTTCCCAGCGATGATCCCGTTGTGGATGTTCCCAATGGCAATTGCATGCGGCAATACATTCGTATTAAAGCCCTCAGAGCAGGATCCATTGACACCCATGCGTTTGGCTGAGCTATTTATTGAAGCCGGAGCGCCAGAAGGCGTGCTGAATATCGTGCACGGTGGCAAAGAACAGGTCGATATTCTGCTTAACCATCCAACAGTCAAAGCTGTTTCTTTCGTCGGTTCAGTGCCTGTTGGTCAATACATATATCGTACGGCCACGTCGAATATGAAGCGCGCACAATGCTTTGCAGGTGCTAAAAACCACACCGTTATCATGCCGGATGCGAATAAAGAGCACGTACTTAATAACATGGTTGGCGCATCAGTAGGTGCAGCTGGGCAGCGTTGTATGGCGATTTCTGTCGCGGTTTTTGTGGGGGATAGCAAGGATTGGATTGAAGAGCTCGCTGAGCGCATTGGAAAGGTTAAACCCGGTATATGGAACGACAAAGAAGCTGGATTTGGCCCGCTGATCAGCCCCAAAGCGAAGGCGCGCGTGCTTGAGTTAATTCAAAGCGGTAAAGATGAAGGCGCTACGTGCTTAGTAGACGGCAGTGATGCAACTGTCGAAGGGTACGAGCAAGGCAACTGGGTCGGCCCAACTGTTTTCAGTAACGTAACTGCCGACATGCGTATTTACCAAGAAGAAATTTTTGGTCCGGTATTATGTTGCATGTGCGTTGACACCCTCGAAGAAGCATTAGCTATCGTAAATGCTAATCAATACGGTAACGGCACGTCTATATTCACCAATAGCGGTGCCGCTGCACGCAAATATCAAAGCGATGTAGAAGTGGGTCAAGTGGGTATCAATATTCCTATTCCCGTACCTTTGCCATTTTTCTCTTTCACTGGCTGGAAAAATTCATTTTACGGTGATTTGCATGCTTATGGAAAGCAAGCGATTCGCTTCTATTCAGAAACTAAAACCATTACGTCACGTTGGGTTGAAAACGATATTCCATCTGGTCCTAACATGACAATCTCACTGCGATAAAAGGGCGGGGTATTTTATGAATTTTGAATTGACTGATGATCAAATTGCGTTTGCAGAAACAGCCAAACAATTTTCTGACCAAGCGTTAGCGCCTTTTGCCGCAGAGTGGGATCGTGAGCATACGTTCCCTACAGATACCTTTCGTCAAGCTGGCGAGCTTGGTTTCTGTGGCCTTTACTCTCCCGAGGAAGCGGGAGGCTTAGGCTTATCGCGCCTTGATTCGTCGATTATTTTTGAACAACTTGCCATGGGGTGTACCACCACAACGGCGATGTTGACCATTCATAACATGGCAACCTGGATGATTGCTACTTGGGGCACTGAAGATGCTAAAGCACAATGGTGTGATGATCTGATTGCCGGCCAAAAACTTGCCTCTTACTGCTTGACTGAGCCGGGTTCAGGTTCCGATGCTGCGTCGCTGAAAAGCAATGCTAAGTTAGATGGCGAACATTATATTCTGAATGGTTCAAAGGTGTTTATCTCTGGTGCTGGCTCAACTGATGTTCTAGTCGTAATGGCGCGCACAGGAGGCGCAGGTGCGAGCGGTGTATCAGCATTTGTTGTTCCGGCAGATGCCGACGGCGTTGGCTATGGCAAACCAGAGGAAAAAATGGGCTGGAACGCCCAGCCGACAAGGATGGTTACCTTCGACAATGTTAAATTGCCAAAAAGTGCGTTACTTGATCAAGAAGGCAATGGGTTTAAGTTGGCTATGCAGGGGCTAGATGGCGGAAGAATAAATATTGCCACTTGCTCTATCGGTACAGCACAGCAAGCATTGAACACTGCGCGAGAGTACATGCATGAACGCCAGCAATTTGGTAAACCATTAGCCGCGTTCCAAGCGTTACAGTTTAAATTAGCTGATATGAACACTGAACTGGTTGCTGCACGACAATTGGTCCGCTTAGCGGCCAGTAAGGTCGACTTAAAACATCCAGACCGCGCGACTTATTGTGCGATGGCAAAACGCTTTGCTACCGATGTCGGCTTCAAAGTGTGCAACGAAGCGCTACAAATCCACGGTGGTTATGGTTATATCAAAGAGTATCCACTAGAGCGTTATGTGCGTGATGTTCGTGTGCATCAAATCCTTGAAGGAACGAACGAAATTATGCGTGTGATCATTGCACGTCGTCTATTATCTGATGCAGCAGAAATACTGTAGGATCATTTATGACCGAACAAAGTGTTATATGTACAACCATTGCTACGGAAGCTGACACCTTTATTGGCCATATTCGGCTAAATAAACCAGCAGCATTAAATGCTATTGATTTATCTATGGTGCGCCGGATTGATGCACAATTACTTGAGTGGGAAGGCAACGAAGACATCGTTTGTATTGTGTTAGACGGTATTGGCGATAAAGCATTTTGTGCCGGCGGCGATGTCGTATCAATGTACAATGCGATGCGTCAAGAGCCAGGTAAAACACCGCAGTTTTTGCAGGATTTCTTCAATCTTGAGTATCAACTCGATTATCGCATTCACACTTATGACAAACCTATAATTGTGGTGGGTAATGGTATCGTTATGGGCGGAGGTTTAGGCTTATTCAATGGAGCTAGTCACCGCGTCGTTACGGCAACTTCAAGAATTGCGATGCCGGAAATTACTATCGGTTTATATCCGGATGTGGGCGGTAGTTGGTTTTTGCAAAAGATGCGTGACAATTTAGGGCTATTCCTCGGTCTAACCGGTGCTAGTATGAACGCTGTCGATGCACTGTATGTCGAACTCGCCGATTACTATCTCGGAGTCTACACCAGCGAAGATCTCATCGATGCGCTCAAGCGCCAACCATGGCCGTCTGAACGCTCAACCATAAATGCGGTCCGTGAGATGCACCAGGTGGTTAATATTGTATTGAAAACCTTTGATGGACTGTCAAAAGACCGTCCGTCGGCACAGATTGAACCTGCGGTGAATATCATTGCACAGGCGTGCAATGCAACCGACGTTGAAACTGTCGCAAACAATATTTTGGCATTAGATAGTACTGACAATAAATGGTTGGCTCGCGCGCAGAAAGGTTTGGCCAACGGCTCACCGATCACCGCTCACATTGTTTTTGAACAAATGCGTCGCGCTCAATCACTAAGCTTGGCGGATTGTTTCCGCATGGAGCTTGATTTGTCGTGTCGTTGCGGAGAGTTCGGCGAATTTGCTGAGGGCGTCAGAGCGCTATTAATCGACAAAGACATGCAGCCGCAATGGCGTTTTAACAGCATCTCAGCAGTCCCTCAGGAAACCATTGAATGGTTTTTTACTTCTCCGTGGACAACTGAAGAACACCCCTTAGCACTATTAGGACAATCGCTATGACCCAGATCGGATTTATTGGCTTAGGTAATATGGGCGGCCCGATGGCCGAAAATTTACTAAAACACAACTTCAGCGTCGCGGTATTTGATTTAGTGCCTGCGGCGGTAGAGAAGTTGTGTAATGCAGGTGCAACGTCAGCGTCGACGGCCGCAGAGGCGGTTGCTCATGCTGATATCATCATTTCGATGTTGCCCGCAGGTGCGCACGTACGATCCCTGTATCTCGACGACACGGGGGCTGGACAACATATAAAGCCAGGGGCATTAGTCATTGACTGCAGCACTATTGATGCAGAGTCTGCCAGAGCGGTAGGAGAAGGTTTGCAAGCCCGAGGTGTACGTTTTATTGATGCGCCTGTTTCTGGTGGTGTAGGTGGCGCACAAGCGGGTACGTTAACCTTTATTGTGGGCGGTAATGTAACCGATTTAGATACTGCTCGCCCCGTACTTGAGGCAATGGGTAAGAATATTTTCCATGCAGGTGACTGTGGCGCTGGTCAAGTGGCTAAAATATGCAACAACATGTTGTTGTCGATCTTAATGGCGGGCACTGCTGAAGCGTTACAGTTGGGGATAGATAATGGTTTAGATCCCAAAGTATTGTCTGAGATTATGCTACAAAGCTCAGGGCGCAACTGGACGTTAGAGCTTTATAATCCGTGTCCAGACGTTATGCCAAACGTGCCTTCATCGAATCAATACCAAGGCGGATTCATGGTTGACTTAATGAATAAAGATTTGATGCTCGCGACTCAATGTGCAGCTCAGTCGAATTCGGCGGTCCCCATGGGCTCGCAGGCGCAAAGCTTGTATAAACTGCATAGTAAGCAGGGTAATGGTAAACTAGATTTTTCGAGCATATTTAAAATGTTCTCGGCGAAATAGCCCAAGTGCGTTCGTCGAACGATAGTGAGACAGTAATGACGAACGCGAAAAAACCTGCACTTTTTCTTGATCGTGATGGCGTTATTAACGTCAATCACGGTTATGTTTACAAAGCCGATGATATTGAGTTTATTCCTGGTGTTTTTGCCTTAATCCGACGTTTTGTTGCTGCCGGATTTCAGCCCGTTATCGTTACTAATCAATCAGGCATTGCGCGAGGTATGTATAGTCATGAAGACTTTCATCAAGTCATGGCCTATATTCAGCGTCAATTTAGTGCCAAGGGTATTGCTGAGGTACCTTACTACTATTGTCCCCATCACCCTCAATACGATACGCTCGAAAATCCGTGTGGTTGTCGTAAGCCTGCGCCAGGAATGCTAATAGCTGCAAGCGATGAGCTAAACATTGATTTAGGTCGTTCTGTGATGGTTGGAGATAAGGTAATCGATATCATCGCCGCTACTGCAGCGGGTGTAGCGCGCCCAATCCTATATGATTTAGCGGGCGAACAACGCGGGCAATTACACGAGCATGAACAGTTACGCCGCGTCATGAGTCAAATAGAAGTGATCGACGACCTCAACTTGCTACAACCGCTTTGAAAGGGTTATTGCGGCGCAGAAAAGCGGCTGAGATGCTTGATAGCTTGACTGAGTAAATCTGTGTTCAGTGCCGCTGTACTTCGATCTCCGGTGATAAGATTAGTAATTTCGTAACTGCCATTGCTCATGATCTCTGTGCGCAATTCGCCGTGCATTAGGATTATTTTTTCACCACTAGTTGTTACCACCCAATTTCGTATCGGTTTGAGAAGGTTTTGACCAGTAGAGTAGAGCCCTGTATCAGCCTCGCAGCCCATCATATGTAAAGCCGTTGGCAAAATATCTTCAGTTGTAGCAATGGTGTCTACAATATCTGCGCTACTGTACAACGTGCCAGTAGCGTTTGGTTCTTGCGCATCAAACCCGGTCGCAATTAATAGATGGCTGCGAGCTATTAGGGGAATCGATAACCACTGGTCGATTTCAGCTGCGGATGCAAAAACAATGACTAGCTTGCCGCCGATCAACGTGTTGACATAGCGCAACGCGTCTTCAGTGACTACTGCATTGCCCGGTTGCGGCACTAAGTTGGGGTCAGTATCGACAATAACGGGCAAATTGAACGCTTCAGCCATGTCGAAAATAACCGGTGTAAAATCATTTAAGCTTTGCGCATAAATTTCTGGTGCTCCAAATAATGTGGTGTGAACGAGTGACTGAATATCACGCGAAGGCATATAGAATCGCTTATTTTGGCGTAAATCGAGTGCTGCGATAGTTTCAATAGGAGCGTTGTCGGTCTGTACAAAAATTGCCGTCGACTGTTCTGGGTCAATACTGCAAAAGATTGACGACAAAGGGTAGGTGGCAGATTTTAGTTGCGGGTCAAACTGCAATTGCTTGCGTTGCTGGTAGCTCTCTAAGTCAAGCAATTCATAACGCGAGAGTAAGGTCTTTGCCGTCGCTGGATAAGACAACGGGAACATGTTGTCCTGCTTAATAATCGGCTGGTACAAGCGTGCATCAGCCCATACGTGCATTGCATGACTAGAAACAAAGCAAAGCACAAACAAAGTAGTCACTGAAGTGCCAATTTTATGTTTGACCAAACGATCAATACGCTTCCAGATGGCATTGGCGAGGACTAGTTGGAAACCAAGCCAAACGACAAACAGCAAGCCCAAATATGCCCACTGTTGCCACGAAAATGCACTGAGTTGATTTTGGGTTTCAGATCGAACCAGCTCTGCTGAGCTCAATGTGATATGAAAACCCGTACGATTGTATATCAGGGCGTCAAACGCCAATAAGGCCAATCCTACCGCTGCTATAACAGTACCACTGCCTTTGACGATATTGGGGTTTGTGACCCAATAGCATTGTGGAAGAATAAAAATTACGAAGCCGCAAAAGGTTAGAAAGCCGATATGACCGAACCAATTGGCAAATAGATAAATATTGCCTAATGGTGTGCCTGTAGCAGGTGACGAAAAAACAAACACAGAAGAAATCACCAAGGCCAAAATAATATTGGCAAGTGCAAACCAATGACCCCAGTTGACTAATTTCGTGACGCGCTGTCGACGCGGAGATTCAGCTAAAATCATACGCGACTAACCTAAACTTTTTTGCAATGCAGCACAAAATTGTTGCGCAACCGCCTCGCGTTGAGCGGGTTCAAATTGCTGATTGAGCACGGTTGTGACGGTATTGCCAAGCACCATCAAAGACAACTCTCGGTCACATCCGTGTTGATTTAACGTATCAACAACGGCTTGCATAACTGTTTCAATTTGCGCAGTGGAGTAACGTGATTGTATAGGCATGCAATACTCTATTTATGGTTGTTTTTATGAAAAGGCATGGTTTTTTATTTAGATCGATTATAATCGCTGCTTTAACGATAACAATGTTTATCGCAAAGTTTAATCATCTGCGCAATCTTCGCGACGTGAATCAAATTTAGGAAAATGTCTCTGCATGAGTGCTGTCATACATCAATTTATTGTTCATCAACTACTTGTTACTGCTGAAAAGAAGCTCACAATTGCCCCGCGTAGCCAATGTATCGATGTAACTTCATCGATAGAAGTCCTTGCTGAGCAAATAAACCATGCGTTCAATGCCAAGCCTGGTAAAGGGGTGGGTAATTTTGCAGTGCCTGACGATGAAGCTGAATTTAACTTTCAAGCGTCATTGAGCGCAACGTTAGCGAGCCTAGCTGAAAATCAGGATGATTCGATCTTTCAACAATTTACCGTGGCGGCAGGTCAGCATTTGGTTAGAACAATGGCTGAGATGCAAATGATCGAAACGGGGTTCTTGGTCTTTTGTCATTATGAGTATTTGGCTACCGATTACTTAATGGTGTGTTTACTCAATACCAAACAGCATGTGCACGTTGATAAGCAGCTAGAATTATCCATCAGTGAGCACTTGGATCTAGCAAAAATGCAACTGGCCGCGCGCATCGATCTAACGCAATTAAGTGTTCAGCCAGAGCAGAATCGTTACATTAGTTTTATCAAGGGACGAATGGGCCGAAAAGTCGCTGATTTTTTCATGACTTTTTTAGGCTGCGAGGAGCTAATGGATGTCAAACAACAGAACGCAAAGCTTATCGACTCTGTTGATGCGTACCTATCAACGGAACAGCTGGACATCGAAGAAAAGCAAACACATCGCGAAGTGGTGCAAGATTACTACAAAGAAAAAATTGCTGCCGGTGACGATATTGTATTGAGTGAACTAACGGCAAAATTACCTGCAGATTTAGAACAAAAATTCGACTTTAAACAATTTGTTGAAGATAGCGAAGCCGAATTAGATGACAGCTTTCAGCCGGATAAAACAGTGCTGAAGCAACTAGCAAAGTTCAGCGGGCAAGGAGGTGGAATTAGTTTGAGCTTTGATCGCAAACTTTACGGTGACAAGGTTCGTTATGATGCGACCACTGACACCTTAGTGATCCGAGGTATTCCGCCCAACTTGAAGGACCAATTGTTGCGCAGCGAAAAGTAACCGGCGTAAATCTCTAGGTAGTGAATAAACCTAGGTATACTATAAACGGAATATGGCCACACAGTTGGCATGAAAAACTAAGGTAACAATGCAATTATTTGTAAATGATTTGACTGTAATGGATTTCTCTTACCTTTGCCCGAAACGCGGCATGGTTGGTGAGAGCTGGATCGTCGATGTGATTTTAGCCGGTGAGCTAAATGAAGAGAGCATGATACAAGACTTTGGTAATGTAAAAAAAGATTTGAAGCGCCTGATTGATCAATATGTCGATCACAAGTTACTCGTACCAGTTGAATCTCCATGCACCACTATAATTCACGACGAAACCGCGGAGTTGGTGCAGGTCAACTTTGAACGGATTAAAATCGCGGAACAGCAGGGTGAACTGGTAGAACAGGATGCCAGTATTTACTTGTTATGTCCCGATGAGGCATACGCTTTTGTGTATGCCGAAGAGGTTGATATGGATTCGGTCAAGCAATATTTGACCGATATCATTGCCACACACCTACCCGATAACGTAGATGACATTACACTTGAGCTGCGCACTGAAGTTATTAATACGCCGTTTTATCACTACACGCATGGTCTTAAAAAGCACGAGGGAAACTGTCAACGCATAGCGCATGGTCATCGCTCAAAAGTAATTGTTAAGACTGATGGCGAAGAGGACTTTAATGCTGAGAACTATTGGGCGACGCGCTGGAGTGATATCTATATTGGTACTTACGAAGATCTAATAGCGCCTGAAGAGCTGCGCTTGCAGGGTGTCGATAAAGACTTTAGCTATGCTCATTGTTTCTCCTATGAAGCGTCGCAGGGCTATTTTGAACTGGTAATCGCTAAAGCTGAAAGCGAGCTGATTAATCAAGATTCTACTGTAGAGTGTTTAGCGCAACACATGTTACACGAACAACAGCGAATGGAACCCAGTAAACATTTTACCGTCATAGCATTTGAAGGTGTTGGTAAGGGAGCCATAGCAAATGGTTAAGCGTTCAATTCGCACTATAATTTTTCTATCGATTGCAGCGATCTGGGTCAGCTTTTCAGCCAGAGCTGCATTTACGTTATTAGATGAGCCTCAACCCGGAGCACTTGTGCGCGGTGTTGTGGAGACTCCCGAAACACGCATCCTATTTAATGGTGAAGCTCTAAAAGTCAGTCCCAACGGCGATTTTGTGTTTGGCTTGAGCCGTGACGCCACTGGAAGTATTGAAATCGAGTGGCAATCAGCGAGTGAGAGTGGTTCCAAGCGTTACGCGTTACCTTCTAGGGAGTACGACATTCAACGGATTGACGGTTTACCACAAAATATGGTCACGCCAGATGAAAGTGTGCTTGCCCGGATCCGCCAAGACAACCAGCAAGTTGCTCAAGCTCGAGCTGGTGATACCGACTTTAACTATTTTATGCAGTCATTCATTTGGCCTGCTGAAGGGCGTTTGAGTGGGGTTTATGGTAGCCAGCGGATGCTTAACGGAGAGCCTCGCCGACCACATTATGGGCTTGATATCGCGGCACCAACGGGAACGCCTGTGCTTGCGCCTGCTGATGGGGTCGTGACCCTGTTTGTCCCTGACATGTACTTCTCGGGTGGCACTTTGATCATTGACCATGGTCACAAAGTTTCATCGACTTTTATTCACTTACACAAGGCCCACGTTGAAGTGGGCGATTACGTAAAACAAGGGCAACTGATTGCGGAGATTGGTGCGACCGGCCGTGTTACAGGTGCACATTTAGATTGGCGGATCAATTGGGGTAAGGTGAGGGTCGATCCGCAGTTACTCGTACCTGAGCGAGAGTGAAACTAAACGCTTTTACTGTGTAATCCCAGCCAGTGGTTAAACTTGGTTTCATCACTGATAGTCAAGTAACATGTATCCGGAAGTGAGCTATTGATGGTCGCGTTGATAGTCAAAAGGCGACCATCTCTTACGAGTGTTATCACTGCGCTATTGTTCAAGTGCTGCAGAATGCGGTGCAAATTGTTTTTATTGACCACCCAGTCATTAATCGCGATCAAATGATCATTGACTTGCATGCCGGCTTGGTCGCCACTGCCGCCTTCGCGAACCTGAGTCACTTTTAATCCCAGGTCAGCCGCGGCAACATTGATCCCTAAGTTATTTCTATGGCCTGTCTTACTTGGCTTACCACCAACATCATCACTGTTTTCAGCGTATGCTAGGTTCATCCTAACGCCGATATTGGTTAGGCTTTCAGCCAAAGGTAAGTCACCGGGTTGATGAACTAAAGCTTTCAACAAAGCACTACAATCTATACCCGCAACTGCTTGTACTGCTATTTCAACTATGTTGTTTGGTGTTCCTTGCCCAGTTAGCCCATAGTTCTGCCATAAGTAGCGCATGACATCATCGAGGTTCTTAGTGTCACCGGTTTGAGTGCGCAGGTATACGTCTAGACACAATGCGATCAAGCCGCCTTTGGTATAGTAACTGACAATATGGTTTATCGAGTTTGCGTCTTGCTGATAAAAGCGAGTCCATGCATCGAAGCTAGACTCTGCAGTACTTTGCTTAAAGCGACCTGGATTTCGCATAATTCGAGTTATGTTTTTACCGAGAATTTCGAGGTACTGCTCTGGGGGTATTACCCCGGAACGGACTAGAGCAACATCGTCGTAAAACGAAGTAAACCCCTCATAGATCCACAGTTGTTCGGTATAGCACTCCTGCGCAAGTTGATATTGCTCAAACCCTTCCGGCCGGATCCGTTTTACGTGCCAAGTGTGCAAAAATTCATGGCTGCACAAGGCGAGGAAATCACGGTAACTCGTACTTATTTCGGGGCTCTCTCCGACCTGAGGTAAATCCCAACGAGGAAACAGCAAAACCGTAGAGTTCATGTGCTCTAAGCCGCCATAACCTTGTTCTGCTAGTAACGTAATAAACATATATTTGTCTACCGGGGGCGGCGTAGCAAACATATTTATATGCTCAGCCAAAATTGGCTTTAAATCGCGCTCCATGCGCAACAGGTCTAACGGCAGTTCACCGGTAAAAATCAAACTAAAATCAATATCTAGATGGGTGAAGCAGTGTTCAATAAACTGACCAAATAGCAGCGGATAGTCTGTCAGTGCTTGATAGTTCTCCGCAATGTATTCACCAAACCCTTGCTGATCGACTTTGTGTGCAGGCATGCCAGTGCGAAGACACCAAGCTGCCACATTGGCTGTCGTTGCGTTTTTGCAAGTGACGTGGTGCGGGCGATCAGTGAAACCTGCAACTTGCATGAAGGCGCTGGTACCGTTGATAAAACCGTACTCATCACATAGGTAGGCACTGCGTACTGATAAGTCAAAAGCGTAAACCGTATACTGTATCTGGCATGCTTGGCCACCGGTTAACAGTGACCAACTTTGTTTATCTGTCTTATGCCATGATATAGGTACATCATTCGCTGTTGCGCTAAATTCCCCAATATTTTTGGCAAAATCGCGGATAAGGTAACTGCCTGGAATCCAAGCGGGTAGAGTCAATAACAGGATATTCGTATCATGGGCGGGGATGTCTATGGTGACGGCAAACAGGTGTTGAGAAATGCTATGCGGTTGAAGTGTATAACGAATGCCTGGTGCGTCAGCCATTATTGAACCCTTATTGCTTTGTGATTGAAGGCAGATTATGCTTTTAACAAATACAAAGCACCATCATTTTACTGTGACAAATAACAACAAAAAAAACAGTAGCGGTCTTTCTGCTGTTGATTTAGCCAGTTTACGAGCGTTACAGCCCGGAACCTTGGTTGATTTACAGATCTCTACGCCAACCAGCCCTAAACGGGTTAAAACTCAGTACGTCGGAATGGACTATCCTCGCTGTATGGTATTTCAATTCCCCAATATGAATAAGTACGGTGTGTTAAAGGATGTTTTGTATCCAGAGAATACGGTGATTGTGCGTTATGTATTGGAAGGCGATAGTGGTCAAGTAATCGCTTTCAAAGCCAAGATCAATCACATTCAATCGCAACCGAGTAATTTGTTTTTTACGACGGTACCGAAGGCATTGCAAAGCTTAGGGCTCCGCTCGGAAAAGCGCACTTCGCCTGGCATAGCAGCCGAGATAACGGTTGGTGAAGATGGCGAAGCTGTGAAAAGCGTGATCGTCGATGTGTCTCAAAGCGGCTGTCGCGTATTGCTCGACCAGACACATTTTGACGATACGTCAGCTGAGGATTTAGCCGTTGAAACTGAGGTCACCTTGTGTATTGATCTCAGCGATAAAACCATCATATTAAAAGGCGTGATAAAAAATTTAAAGAAAGATGCTGGGCACTTGTATATGGGTATCCAGTTTGACTCATCTAATAGTGATGTTGACGTATTGTTAGAGCGTCACATTATTACGGTTTAGCTTAAGAGAGACGTCCAATGCGACAGATTGAAAGATTGATTAATAAATATGGTGAAAGTCATCAAAATAAAACCAATATTTGGATCCACGCCATTGCGGTTCCTTCGATTTATTTAGTCAGTATTGGCTTAATTTGGTCTATCCCTGTACCGGAGTTCATTGCGCAGTTTAATGTTAATTTTGCACATATCGTGGCAATTCCTGTGCTGTATTATTACTTTAAGTTGTCAGGACCGATAGGGGCAGCAATGACATTGCTGACAATCGTGTCATTCGGTTGCATCAAGTTAGTTGAAAATTCAGGACTCAGTGTGTTGTATTTCAGTCTTGTCTTATTCGTCGTGATGTGGATATTACAGTTTATCGGTCACAAGGTGGAAGGAAAGAAACCATCATTTTTTGAAGACCTGCGCTTTTTATTGATTGGTCCTGCTTGGTGGTGGGTACATTGGTTAAAACGCATGAACATTAGTTACTAAGAGACCGCGCCATTAATTTACACTTCATGCGACCAGTCGGTGTGCTATTACGACCAGTGTACTATTGGTCGTCTATTCGCTGTTTATAATACGAGTAAGGTATGTCAAAAGAGTTACTCGTGGTCCGTTGGCAAAAAGTTTTTGATAACAATGAACGCCTGTTCTGGACCCTGCACACCGCAGGGTGGACAGGGTTCGCTCTAGTCTATTACATCGAATCACTGCTGCATGACATGCGGTCTATCTGGTTCTTAATAATCATAATGAACGCTTATGCTGGTTGGTTGCTGACCATTCCTTTGCGTTATGTCTTTCGCTGGAGTAAGCGTCAATCAGCGGTAAAAATGCTGGTGAGTGTCGCCGTTGCAATCTACATTGTGGCGTCCCTGTGGGCCTTGATCAAAAACGTGAACTATTGGGAAATCTATAAGCACGGTTACAGGCCCGACGAATGGTATATGTATTTTTCGAATACCATTAATTCATTGATCATGATTGTGTGTTGGGGAGGTTTGTACTTTGGTATTAAGAACTTCCAAATGCTACAAAAAGAGAAACAAAATGCCTTAAAAGCGTCAACGATGGCGCACCAAGCGCATATCAAAATGTTGCGCTATCAACTCAATCCGCATTTTTTGTTTAATACGCTGAACGCGATATCGACCTTGATTTTAATGCAGGACAACAAAACTGCTGAGGGCATGGTAACTCGATTAAGCAATTTCTTGCGCTATTCACTTGATAACGATCCGATTAAGAAAGTGCCTCTAGCTCAGGAGATTCAAGCGCTGCGATTGTATTTGGAGATTGAGAAGGTTCGCTTTGATGATCGCCTAAGCGTTGCATGGGAAATAGAGCCTCGCTGTGAACGTGCGCTCGTGCCAAGCATGATTTTGCAACCTTTAATCGAAAACGCAATCAAATATGCTATCTCTAAGTTAAGCAAAGATGGCAAGATCACAATTACTGCGCGAATATTCGGTTCTGATTTACTGATTGATGTGGCCGATAATGGCCCTGGAGCGGAAATTAAAAACGGTAAACTAACCCGGGAACACGGTGTCGGTTTACCTAATATTCGCGAACGCTTACAGTCGCTTTATGGCAAGAACTTTTCATTCGTGATCGCGAATAACCAACCGAATGGGCTGCGAGTGAGTCTTCGTATACCCTATGAATTAAAGGAAGTAGAGCATGACGAATAAAACGCTAAGAGTCATGGTAGTAGATGATGAACCTCTGGCAAGACAAGGATTAAAACTCAGATTGCAAGCGCATGCTGATGTCGAAATAGTCGGGGAGTGCAACAACGGTCTTGATGCGGTTACCACAATTTCACAGGAGCGTCCTGACTTAGTGTTTTTGGATATTCAAATGCCCGAGTTAAATGGCTTTCAAGTGATCCACAAACTGCGTGAACTCAAACAGCCAATGCCGCTGATTGTGTTTGTTACTGCCTACGACAGCTACGCCATTAAAGCGTTCGACATCCACGCCTTGGACTACGTATTGAAGCCAATAGACGATATGCGTTTAGAAGCGGCGCTAAGTAAAGTCCGCGATACTTTGTCAGCGCAGCAGAATCAAGACAACACTAACAAACTGGTAAACCTGGTGGCTGATCTGACTGGCGATGATTGTGAAGAGATCCTGCGCAAGTTAGCGGCCGGTGAACCGGTTGAATCATCACCGTACCCAGATGTTATGTCGATTAAAGATGGTTCCGAGGTGACACGCGTTCCCGTTGCCGATATTCAATGGGTTGACGCGGCGGGTGATTATATGTGTGTGCATGCCAAAGAAGGCATGCATATTATGCGCAAAACGATGAAGGAGTTGGAGCAATCATTAAATCCAAAAACCTTTATTCGCGTGCACCGCTCAGCGCTGGTGAACATCAATTTTGTCAAGAAGTTAGTCAGCCATGTTAGTGGTGAGTACCACCTGATTTTGCATAACGACACAGAACTTAAAGTCAGCCGCAGTCATCGCGATCGCGTCAAACAAGCGATGAATCTATAAGCTGAGAGCTTAGTCAGTGGTAGCGTTGACCAGTTGACTCATGGCTTCTACGCAAAAGGGCTCTAACGGTTTTTGTTGGGCCCATGTTTGCTCTAAGGGCACAGCAACGGGCTCACCGTTGCACTCACCGATCATCACTCCTGTTTGACCGTCTATGATAGCTTGTATGGCATGGCTACCCAGTTTACTTGCTAGAATACGGTCCTGAGGTACAGGTGACCCGCCGCGCTGCACGTGGCCAAGAATTACAGGCCTTACTTCGCTACCGGTACGCTGCTCTAATTCACTCACTAAGGCACCCAGGCCACCAGGCCAAACGTTTTCAGCAATAACAATGATGTAACTGACACTGCCATGATTGTCGCGTCGGTATTGCAGCTCCTCAAGCATTGCCGCCAGGGCTTTTTCCGTTGTTTCAAACAGTTCGGGTACTATGACGTGATCAGACGCTGAGGCAAGTGCCGCATTCAGGGCAATAAAACCTGCGTGGCGGCCCATTACCTCGATTAAGAATATACGCTCAAAGGCATCAGCCGTATCGCGCACCTTATCGATAGAACTGACCGCGGTTTCAATCGCCGTATAGTAACCAATGGTTGCATCAGTACCGTAAATATCGTTGTCAATCGTGCCGGGCAATCCAATGACTTGTCCTTGCCAATGCTGACTCAGGTGGTGGGCCCCTCGGAATGAACCGTCACCCCCAATTACGATGAGGGCATCTATTTCCAATTCGTTGAGATTTTTGGCCGCTACCACCGCTGCCTCGGGCGTTTTAAACTCAAGACATCGCGCGCTGTGCAACACTGTGCCACCACGCTGGATAAGATTATGCATGTCTTTGGCTTCGAGTTTTTTGTAATGCTGTTGTAGCAGACCGTTATAGCCGTGCAAGTAGCCATAGGCCTTGAGTTTGAGACGTTCACAGGTGAGCACAATGGCTCGGATACAGGCATTCATACCAGGGGCGTCGCCACCTGATGTTAATACGGCAATTTTTTTCATTACAAAGTGAATCCTTTTGCTCGTGATCGGTCGTAACAGTTATACACGCTACGCAAGGTATCCGGTTTTGGCAAGTCACATATCCTTACATTTGTTGTAGCGACAGTGAATGCTTATCACCGTATGCTTGTTTGGTATAGAAAGGGAGTTGTGATTCATGCGCCACGTTGTTTTTACTGTTTTATTATTGATTACCACCACCGGCTGTTCGTCTAAATTTGCTTATAACAACTTGGACTGGTTGGTGTATTGGTATGTGGACGACTATATCGAGTTTTCTGATCAACAAGAAGAGCAGTTTGATGCAAAATTGGCGACTTGGTTAGATTGGCATCGCTCTGAAGAGCTCAACCAATATGTGGCCCACCTAGAGCGGGTAAAGGCCAAGGCGCTCGGTGAACCTATGACCCCCGAGGAGATTGCGCAAGAGTTCGATAATGCTCGTCAACATTGGGAACGCGTTCGCAATAAACTCAGTCCTGAATTGGCCCAAATGGCCCCATTGCTCACAGACGATCAAGTCATTTATCTATTCGCCGCGCTTGACAAAGAAAACCGTAAAGAAGAGGAAGAGCGAGAGGAACTCGACGAACAAGAGCGACTTGAGCGCCGCACGGAAAGTATTATTGAACAAGTGGAAGACATGATTGGCCGAATCACCGACGACCAAGCGTCCATTATCGAATCCTATGCACCACAATTTGAATCAACCTATGATTTCTGGTTGACGTATCGACGCGATGTTCAGCAAGCTGCGCGTCAATTATTTATTACCCGCGACAGCAACCCCAATTTCGTTGCAGAGTTAACCGAATTGATGGTTAATCCAGATGTTTACCGTACCGATCAACACGTGCAGACCATCGAGCGCAACCGCTTGTTGTATGCAACCATGGTATCGGAACTACACACAACGCTTACTGATAAACAAAAACGCAAGCTAATGAAAGAAATGAACGCTATTATTGAGGATCTTGAAGACTTACAGAGTTAACTGTATTGGCAGTTGTAGTAGCGTTAAATTACCGTCCTAAAGTAGCCTTTTCTCTGGCATTACTCACCGCCGTTATGTGGGGCGTATTGCCGGTGTTTCTCAAGTTGTGTCTGTTATATCTGGATGCGGTGACCATTACGTCAGTACGCTTCTTGAGTGCTGGCATTATTTTATTGCCGATGATGTTTATGCGTCATGAGCTTAAGGTATTGCATAAATCGCCTTATCGGCTGCTGATGCTATGTCTGTTGGCAACACTGATGTTAGCCGGGAACTATGTAGCGACAGTGCAAGGGCTGGTGTATTTAAGTCCGGAATCAGTGCAAGTGTTGATGCAGGTCGCTCCTTTGCTGCTAATGTTGGGGGGCGTAGTTATTTTTCGCGAGTCTTTCTCGCATTTACAGTTGGTGGGGGCAGCGATATTAACGATCGGATTAATGCTGTTTTTTCATCAACGCTTACCTCAAATCGCAAGTTCTGACCAAGAACAGCCAATTGGTATCGCCATTGTTGTTGGCGCGGGCGCCTGCTGGGCTATCTATGCCCTTATCCAAAAGCCACTTTTACAACACTTCAGTGCACGTCAACTGACTTTCATCATTTATATCGTTGGCGGATTAATACTCATTCCTTGGACGTCACCATTGGGCATTTTCGACTTACCGCTGCTGCAAGTCTTGGCCTTGATATTTTGTTGCTTAAACACGCTGATTGCGTATGGCGCATTTACCTATGCACTGGGTATTTGGGAGGCTTCAAAAGTAGGGGCGGTGGTCGCGACAGCGCCACTGTTTACGTTCTTAGCAACAGCAGTAGCGATCCGAGTGTGGCCAGATGTATTCGTGGTAACGGAGTTAGATTGGCTCGCGTACCTTGGGGCTGGTTGCGTAGTATTGGGCAGTATGACGGCTTCATTGGGACGTAAGCCGCGCTGATAAAGGTGTATTGAGTGGTAATTAAAAGGTAATTTCGCATGAGAAGAATATCGACACAAGATTTGACCAGCTATGCCGCACTCATCGTTGCCTGTGTGGCATTGTATGTAGGTTGGGATCAGTCGCGGATTTATCGCGCCCAGCAGCACGCAGATGTTTTTCCGGTTGTTGAGTTGAGTAGTCAGTATGTCACTCAAACAACTGCCGAAGGGGATTCAGTTCGCGTACTTTTATTCTCCGCTCGCAACGAAGGCGTAGGCCCTGCTTTTATCGGGCAGGGGGCGTGGGAAATAGCCGGTAAAAATATTACTCACGCTGCTGAAATTAAAAATCTGTTTCCAAGCGGGTTAAGCTCTATAGACGAGTATCAGGGGCAAATTGGAAATTACCTACTCGGCGCAGGCGAAGAGAAAATCATCTGGCAGGTGACTTGGCCAAATAACCCAGAAACCCAGCCAATAATTCAACGCTTTATGGATGATTTTTGGCAGATGAAATTTGATATTTGTTACTGCTCATTATACGAACGTTGTTGGGTATCGACGTATAACGCCAGTCATCCTAGACCCGGTAGGGTAGAGTCCTGTCCCATCGGGAATTAAACCAAACAGCGAATGCGCTTTTTGCGATATAGAGTAGTTTCGGTATTTGTGTTATTCGCTAGTGTGTGGAAATCGCGATTAATAATGGCCGGCTTTTTTTAAATTAATTGCAACACGCCATTGGCGCCATATTGGTCACTAACTAACCAAATGTGTTTGAATGGATGTGCGAGCGGTTGAATGCAATTGCGGAGTTCAAGCACCGCTTCATGTGGACGCCACTGCGGATGCATGTTACGAATAATTAACCATACTTCACGACTGTGGTAATGTTTATTTGCTTTTTGTTTTAATATCCGTGCTAAGGCTACATGTAATCGACGTTGGGTGTTTTCTTGAGCGTTTAATTCCGCAAGTTCATTTCTTGTTTGCTGCGGCAGTTCTCGTCCTAAAATCTGCATCGCCTCGGTTTCACTGCCGTACAAGTGTGCTATTTCTAAATCAATGTGGGCCGTACCAATTTTACAACTAACGTCTGGTTTTGCCGGCAGGTTGGCGTGAAGTAGTTTACACGGCCGCTGTGTGTGTGATTGGTACCACTGTAAGAATATAGATGCGGCCTCCAACTCTAGCCGTTGTTTTTCATCTTCACTGCTTCGCGTCATGGGCGTCTGGGATATCATGCGTCAACTTAACGTTAAGGTGAGCAAAATTACTGAGTTTATCTTTGAGTCGTTGTGAGTAGGTCACAAAGTTGATCAGCGATGCCGCGTCCTTTCGTTCTGGATCGAGCATTAACAACAAAAGAGACCGATTGGCATCGTTGATTTCTTGCTGCATTATTTTCGCTTTTTCTTTCAATACGACCTGCTGATTATCCGAAGATTTGTCACGCATTTCAGCGGCAATTTCCTCGAAATACTCTAAGGTTAAAATCGACAATCCTCGGGTTAATAATAACAAATCGCTATTTAACTCCACATAGCTATCATTGAGAAAGCGTTTGGTTTCAAATAAATCTTTGATGGAATCGTGGATCTGAAAGAGATAGTCGAACTGATTGATTAGCTTTAACAACTCCTTTGATTCAGCTTTTTGATTAATCAAAGTGATTGCGCTGGCAAAAAAATACTGCATTTGTTTTTTTAAAAAATCGACATAAGCGATTCGCTTTTCGGCTGCATCATATAGACCTTTATAGTTCGTCTCGATGCTGAGCGTTACGGCGTTGTAGTTTTCTTTTAAAAAGTTAAATAAGTAGTCAGTACTCGTATTGAGCTTCTGCTTTACGGTGTCAAAATTGTCTTCAGGCTCTATTTGCGGTTGTACAATCCGATCGAAGTCCATATCGCCATCACCTAACACATAATCAACAAAACGCGTAAAAGGGCCGATAAAAACAGTGAAGATGAGACTGGCTGTTAAATTAAACACCAAATGAATATTAGCCAGTGCAAGGGCGGGGTTCTGATCGAATTCGGCGAGCTTGTAGCCGTACATAAAAAGTATGGGTAAGAACAAAACGACACCGCCAACGTTAAATAGAAAGTGGCTTAAAGCCGCCTTTTTTGCCGCGGTGTCCATATTAAAAACTGCAATTAGCGCGGTTGCAGTAGTACCGATATTAGCGCCGAGTATGAGTGGTACTGCATTTTCAAGACCTATCATACCCTGTTGAGTAAATATAATGGCTAAACCGGTTGTGACCGAGCTAGATTGCACTAACGCTGTAAATACACAGCCAAGTAGAATCGCATACACAGGATTTTGTGGCTCGGTTAAAAATGCGATTAAGGTTGGATTGTGTTGCAGGGGTTCAAGCGTTGTTGAGATTAGGTTGAGGCTGAAAAAAACAAAACCAAAGTAAAATACCGCCTTACCAAACAGCGATGCGCGGTTGCGCATTATTGTTAATATAAAGCCTAATACGATAAAAAACGGGGCGAAATGAGTGAGCTTAAACGCAACGAGCTGAGCGGTCACCGTCGTACCAATATTACTGCCAAAGATAATGCCAACACTGTTTTTAAACGACAACACGCCTGCATTGACCAGTCCTATGCTGATCACTGAAGTCGCAGAACTGGATTGAATAAACATGGTGACTATCGCACCTATTAGCACCCCAATGATCGGATAACGGGTGGCCGAACTGAGGGCGTTTCGGAATTGCTCACCGGAAATTTTTTCAATCTCTTTAGAAAAATTATCAAGACCAAAAACAAATAGAATAATGCCAGATAAGCCAGCGATGATTAGGTGCAAATACTCCAATCTCGACTCCAGTTTCTTTGTTTAAGGACTTGCTTGATTGTAGCGCTCTCGTCGCATGGAAAAGGTGATTTATATCAATGTTTTAATGTCTTTTTTTTCGATACAATGCCCGCATCAAGTCTGGGATGCTATTCCTGAGCGTGGGGTAGTATGAAACTTACGGCTGTTTTTCTCTTCGTGTCGCACCGATAGGTTGCTGATCACCTTTGCAAATAGTGTCGTAGTCGTCGCGATAGTAACGCAGTTCGGTGCATTCAGTTTCAAAGCGTTTGCGTGCAGTAAGGGCTTGTTGTGGGTAGCGGTTGTTGCGCATTATTTGAGCGAGCTCTTGACACATTTGCTCTTGCCGCTGAACTTCTAAAATATCCTCACAAAAGTTATTGGAGCTACAGCCAGACGTAACCGAAACGACAATAGCCGCGGTGATGCTCAATTTTAATGTGTCGTACAACATGCTCATTTATTCAGGTCCAAGTAAGGCGCAAGTTCTTCCTGCAAGTCGTCTAGCTTTTGCTGGTGATTATCGCGTAATGGAAGGCCATTAACTAACTTATAGACTTGGCGCAACTCAATTACCAGTTTAGGTTCGGGTTTTCGTTGCATACCAAGAAGCTTAACAATACTTTGAAGCAGATTAAGGGCTACACCAATATTTACTGGAGCCAACGCTTTTGCTGCCGTAAAGCTTTGCATCGCGGTCTCGTATTTGCCGTCGCGGTATGCTTCTATGCCAGCCTTATTGTGTGCCTTGTAAGCTTCGTGTTGCTCTGCATGTTGCTTGTTTTCATTCTCAATTAAATAGCGAACATTGGGATCGAGTTCGTCTATCCTGCTAACGAGTAGTTTGCCTAAGCGTTCGGCGTCTTCATAGTCACCAATTTCTTCCATCACTTTAAAGCTGTCAGGAGCGAGCTTCAGCGGATACTCTTCATATTTTGCTTCAATGCCAATTTGAGCTTCTTCGAGCAACTTTTTCGCTTGAATAGTTTTGCCGTCTAACGCATTAATGCGCGAATGTACAATCGCTTCATAAAGATTAAAGTCGAAACTATCATCGCCACGTGTAAATACTTCATCGTTGCGATTACGCTGTAATGTAATTAACGCTTCTTGCTGAAAACGGTTACGCGTCTTTTTATCGTCCGCGTGCTCTGCAACGTCCAGAATACTGCGGATATAGTTACTTAAGTGAACGACATCGCGATGAACGCTGCGCTTGCTAATCTGCCAAATAGCCTGGCAGGAATCTTTAGCAAACTCAAAATCCCCGGCATTGCGCGCAATCGACGCTGCGTGAAATTGTCGTTGCAGTGATAGCGGCGCTATTGAGACCGCTTGCTGAATATCTTCCAGTGCACTATCGTGTTTTTTCTGCATTGTGTGTGCACTAGCCAACACGTCATACGCGTCGACATTGAAGCGGTTGGCTTTCAACAATGACTCAGCCATCGATATTGCTTCTTCCGGTTGTTTTAGGCCCAGGTGACTTTGTGCCATAGTCTTTTGGGCCCACTTAATCGGGCGTTGATTATTGGCTCGTTCGGCAAGCGACTTGGCGGCTTCGTAATCGCCATTGCGCAAATATAATTCAGCCAATAACTTGAGGCAGGTTTGGCGGTAATTTAGGCTGCCTTTTAATAGGTCTAAGCACGCGTCGATTGCCGCTTCATTATCATCTTTAGCCATGGCTTTGTAGACATTTGCTAGCTCTGTACGACGATGGTATGCGCGATTGAGTCGCGTTTTTAATTGAATTTGTGAAAAGGGTTTTATGAGGTAATCATCAGGCTCTTTCTCAATCGAGCCGATGACCAAGTGTCGGGCACTATCGGCACTGATCACCAGTACCACCGTGGTTGGTTTTAAAAGCTTGCGCAAGCGCAATTCTTCGATCAATTCAAAACCGTTTTTTTTATCCGCACCAAGGTGAATATCACACACGACGAAATCAAATTTCTCTTTACGGCACAAACTAATAGCGGTTTCAGCATTTTGCGCGACCGCTACCGATTGCGCTCCCATGGTGTTGAGCAAACCACGCAGCATCACCAAGAATGGGCGTTGATCTTCGACGACTAGAAAACGCTTTTCGGAGTAATTGATTATTTCCATTTAAGAATAAAATCGCTGGATATCACACACATAGTCGAACATTCACTGGCGTAACGCAAGATTAAGAATCTTCTTTTTCTGTCGATAAGCTATAAACAGCACTATAAAATTTTAAGAGTCGATGGAAGCTGCGCCGGTCAGTCACGCATTAACAGAGTACGAGCCTGAGTATAGCGGGCAGCTTTGTCGTGCGGTTCAGCAAGGGCAAAACTTTGCGTATTATCTGGCAGCGATTAATTCTAATCTCTTTTCTTCACCAAAATTAGCAACACCCGTCGAGCCAGAACTGCGCGGCGAAGGCATTGAAAACCACTATCGCTCTGCGCCATTGGATGCAAAATCTGCGGACTTTGAACATTTACGCATAAGTTCAGAATTGATCGCTAATCAACAGGTAAATCAATTGCTGTTATGGCAATGTATGCATCCAGACCCGCTCGCTGTAAAAAATGACCCATCACGTATTGATGACGAAATATTAGCCAATTGTCATTGGCAAACCCAGAACGCGTTTCAAAAAGCCTTGAAAATGCCTGAAAATGAAGAACTTTCATTGTCTCCCAACGAGCTAGCAGAACTTATCCCGCAAGCACACGCAGCATTGAGCTAGTTGCTTTTCACGGTCAATCCGTGTACAGTCCGCGCCGAATTTTGCCCTGGTTTTACGTTCCAATTAGCAAATAAGGAAAATCTGAATGTCCAAGACTATCGTCTGTGCGTTATATAAATTTGTAACGCTCGATAACTACAAATCTATGCGTGAACCGCTATATACGGTCATGGTAGACAACCAAATCAAAGGCACATTGCTGCTTGCGCAAGAAGGTATAAATGGCACTGTATCAGGCTCTCAAGAAGGGATTGATGCACTACTGGCCTGGCTTAACAGTGATGAGCGCTTAGCTCCTATCTTGTATAAAACGAGCATCCACTCAGAACAACCGTTTTATCGCACCAAGGTGAAGCTTAAGAAAGAAATCGTAACCATGGGTGTAGAGGGTATCGACCCGCGTAAAACCGTAGGTACTTATGTTAAGCCGAAAGACTGGAATGAATTGATTGCTGATCCTGACGTGACTGTTATTGATACGCGCAACGACTACGAGATTGAAATTGGTACGTTCAAGCACGCGATCAATCCTAACACCGAGTCTTTCCGCGAGTTCCCGGCCTATGTTGCGAATGAACTTGACCCTAGCAAGCATAAAAAAGTGGCAATGTTTTGTACCGGTGGGATCCGTTGTGAAAAATCGACCGCTTATTTGAAAGAGCAGGGCTTTGAAGAGGTTTATCACCTTGAAGGTGGCATCTTGCAGTATTTAGAAGATGTGCCGCAAGAAGAGAGCTTGTGGGAAGGTGACTGTTTCGTATTCGATAATCGCGTTGCCGTTAATCACGATCTTGAGCAAAGTCATTACGACCAATGTTATGCATGTCGCTTACCGATCACCGCCGAAGACAAGGCCAGTGATAAGTATGAGCCAGGTGTTAGTTGTCCACATTGCTATGGCAAACACAGCGAAGAGCAAATTGCCCGTTTCCGCGAACGTGAGAAGCAAGTTCAGCTAGCACAAGAGCGCAACGAAGCGCACGTGGGTAGTGATGCACGGCTTGCCACTAAACGTCGTCGCCAAGAAAAAGCGGCAGCGCGCAGAGACCAAAAGAAGGCAATGGGCAAAGCCTACTAAAACATCGAAAAATGCTGATTGTGGACAAGGTTTGCGTAGACATCTTTACACAATCAGCGCTACACTAACCGCATTGTAGTTTAGATGTAAACAGTGAGAAACATGTCTGATAGAAGCCTTACCGAAGCGCAAATCGAAGATGTTCGCAAAGAGTTCGACTACTTTGATAAAGACAACAATGGTCAAATCGATATGCAGGAGTTCATTGAGCTGCTGACGATCTTGTCACCAAAAACCAAAGCCAATCGAGTTAAAGAAGGTTTTGATTTAATTGATGACAACCACGATGGGTTTATCGACTTTGATGAGTTCCTAAAGTGGTGGCAAGAAGGCTGGTGGGAATACTAGCAGTTTACCAACATGACTTAGAAATGTGCGCCAAGGCGCACATTTTCGTTTGTACTCCCCACAATTTTTCACCCAAATCGCGGCAGACTTTCCACAATGAGTATTAACCGGTGTATCAACTTCGCAGATTTCAGGCGCTTGGCAAAAAAGCGACTGCCCCGACCGATTTTTGATTACATTGACGGTGGTGCTGATGATGAAATCACCAAAGCGCGAAATACCTCAGCATTTGATGACTGTGATTTACTTCCTTCGGTATTAACCGGGGTTGGTGATGTTGATTTGTCGGTCACAGTCATGGGGCAAAAGCTTGATGTACCTTTTTACTGTTCACCGACCGCATTACAGCGTTTATTCCACTATAAAGGGGAACGCGCGGTGGCGCTTGCTGCGGCAGAATTTAATACGCTGTTTGGCGTATCCTCTTTAGGCACAGAAAGCTTAGAAGACATTCGGGAGTTGGTGCAAACGCCACAGGTTTTTCAGTTTTACTTCCACAAAGATCGCGGCTTGAACCGCGCCATGCTAGAGCGCGCTAAAGCAGCGGGTATCAAAGTGATGATGCTAACCGTTGATTCAGTCACTGGAGGTAACCGCGAACGCGATATCCGCAGTGGATTCTCTATCCCAATGCGTTTAACACCAGGCTCAATACTCGAGTTTATCCGGAAACCGCGCTGGGGCATTGGCTACTTGCGCAGCGGTGGTTTTGCGTTACCACAACTAGATGCGCACATTGATTTTAGCGGCTCAGCCACATCAATCGGCAACTATTTCACCGAAATGTTAGAGCCAAGTATTGATTGGGACGATGTTGCAGAGATGATTGATTTTTGGGGCGGGGAATTCTGTCTAAAAGGCTTGATGCATCCAGACGATGCCAAGCGCGCTGTTGACGTGGGCTGTTCGGGGGTTGTGGTATCGAATCACGGAGGACGGCAGCTCGATGGTAGTCGTAGTTCATTCGATCAGCTTGACGAAATAGTTCAAGCCGTTGGTGATGATTTGGATGTGCTATTCGACGGTGGTGTGCAGCGCGGCACGCATATTATTAAAGCCTTGTCGCTCGGCGCCAAAGCTGTTGGCATTGGCAGAGGGTACTTGTTCCCGTTGGCGGCGGGTGGCCAACAGGGCGTGCATAAAGCGTTGCAAATATTTAAAGACGAGATACGCCGCGATATGCAACTGCTTGGCAAATCAAGTATTAGCGAACTTTCGGCCGCTAATCTTCGCTATCGCTAGACTCGTCATCGGTGATAACAGGTTTGGGTTTACGTCGCATTGGGGCGTCTCCCACATCAATACCTGCCATACTTTTTACCCGTTTCTTTGGTGCCGCTGTTTTAGCTTTTACTGCACGACGAGAAATGGTTTCAGCCTTATTCGTCTTTTTCTTTACTGGTTTGTGATCGTAACCTTTAAAGGTCGCGACCATGTCGGCAAAGCTAAATTCTTCAAGCGGATAATCGAGTAGGGCACGGATATCAGTGTAACTGCGCCAATCACGCGGCCCAACAAAAGCAAAGGCTTGTCCTGTGTTACCCGCACGGCCCGTTCGTCCAATGCGATGAATGTACTCTTCAGCCTGTTTTGGTAAATCAAAATTAATTACCAAACCCACGCGGGGTAAGTCTAACCCTCGACTGGCCACATCAGTACATACCAATTGCGAATGTTGTCCCCTAGCAAATGCATTCATTACATTCGAACGGGCGTTTTGCGCCATTTCAGCATGCAAGGCAACGGCATCCAAGCCGTTTTCATTCAAGTGCTTAGCCAAACGCTCAGTATCTTCGCGAGTGGCTGCAAAAATGATGGCTTGATTGTGTTCAGTTTGCTGTAGGGCAGCTACTAATAATTGGTCTTTGTGCTCAACATTATCGGCAAACACTAATTTTTGACTGATTTCACTGTGCTGCTCGGTTGCGCTGCCAACCACTACTTTTGTTGGTGATTTAAGCAGTGACTGGGCAAGACTATCGATTTCGATGCGACCAAGTGTTGCCGAAAACATCATGGTTTGGCGTTTGCGATGGTCGGCAAAGCGGTTGATAAGTAACAGCTGCTCTTTAAAACCTAAATCGAGCATACGATCGGCTTCATCAAAAATAAGCAGTTCTAACCCATTGATAAAAAATGATTTATTGTCTAGGTGGTCGGCAATACGACCCGCGGTACCGACGATAATTTGCGGATTGCGGCGCAGAACCTTAATTTGGTCGTTGTAGTTTTCGCCACCTACAATCAGCTGGCAAGTTATCGGCATATTGGCGGTTAACCACTTAGCTTCGAAAAACACCTGTTTGGCCAGCTCGCGAGTTGGAGCAAGAATAAGCACACGCGGATCTTGCTTGCTGAGAGCCTTAGTTTTCAGTAAACGCTGTACGGTAGGCACGAGGAAAGCCAAGGTTTTACCTGAACCGGTTTTTGACGATGCGATTATGTCATTGCCTTTTAAAGCAGGAGCAATGACTTTCGCTTGGATAGGCGTTAAGTCAGTAAACTTTTTATCGGTTAAAACTTTCTTGATCCGGTGATCAAGGGGTAAATCATTAAATAGCAATGCGCTTTCCTCGGCAGAATTCGCCGTTATTATCCCTGAATACAGCGCAAAACGATAGAGTGGGAACGAAATGGGGAGATCAATTATTTGTTTGTTCTTTTATAGTCTATGACGTTTCAGTTGTACGCTGAAAAAATGTAGCAGAGTATTAATCTGTTACTTGGTTTATTAGTCGATGAACCACTGTAAACAACGAGTTTACATGTTTAGCTGAAAACAGAACTAACACTTACTAGTAACATTATCGACTCTTTGTCACCTCTTCATCTATTTCTTGTAAAAATCTTGCGTCAACAAATCCTTTAAATTGAACACCATTTTGATCTACATAGGTCACCAAGTACCAATGGCCTCGGCCATCTCCTACAATGTTGTTGAACTCTATCATTGTTCCTTTCGGCAAAACGGAGAGTATTCGCCCGGCTGGATAACTAGTGCGAATAGGTGTTTTTAGTTCTAGGGTTATTGCACTACCGACTTTGCTTATTTTAATTGCGGCAAACGTTGGGTTTAACGCTGTTGTAACAACGATAAGTACAAGAGCAAACAATGAAATACTAATATTTTCTCTTCGAAAGTTCATTTAAAGCCTCTTCAGCCATTTCATGGTTTTCTACAATTGCTTTTCGGTAATAATCGCGAGCAGTACTCAAATCTTTTTCAACGCCAAGCCCAAACTGATACATTTGTGCTAGTCGGAAAAAGCCCTCAGCAAGATTTTGATTCGCCGCCAGTTGATAGTAATACACCGCTTTTTCATAGTTGGGTGTAGCTAACCTTCCTAACTCATACGTAAGTCCAAGTTCGAGAAGCGCTAGGGGCATAGTTGCAGCTGCTTTCTCCATGTACGCAATGCCGCGCTGCCTATCAGCCTCTCTCCAAAGTAAATAGTAATACCCCATTACAAGACTGGAATAATCATCTCCCAAATCTGCAGCTTGAATAAAAAACGCTATTGCGCGTTCATAATTTGCAGAAGCGACTAGAGAGCGCGCATAAAGGCGAATATTTGTAGGATTTGTGGGGGCGCTGTCCAAAAGCGCTTTGCAAAATACTTTAGCTTCTTCACTTTGTTCATAAGCATACCCATTTAAAATACTAGCTTCCTGAAGAGGTCCATTGGAAAGCTTTTGTTCACATTGTAGCGTCAGGGGGAGGTTTACTTCTTGGCTATCAGAAACGTCAGTCATGCTATGGTTTTCATCCGTGAAAGATATTGGGTACATAACATAAGCTACCACCGCAATAACGGAAACGAGGGTAAACAGGAATGATTTTTTCAACGAAATGATAGGTTTCTTTTGGCTGTTTGAAATAGGCTTAGTTTCTATTGTTTCAACGACTACAGGTTCTAATTTGTCGTTCAGAAGACTTTTAATATGACCGACCAGAATGTTTATATGAGAGTCCAAAGGCTCTGTAATTGCATCTAACCAATGCGATGTACTGATAAAATATTCCATACTTCGCGTTGGTTTTACATCGTTAATACGAAACGGCAGAATAATAAGGCCCTTACTAGCAGCACGCTCTACTTCTCTTTTTACTTGGTTAGAATTGTTAGAGTGTCCAGAAAAAATTAATACGAATATTCTACTTGCCTCGATACCATCGATTATTGATTCACCCCAGTCAGATCCAGGTCTTACGTTTCTCGGTGCAATCCAACAATCTATATTCGCTTCTTCTATCTTTGAACAAATAGCATCAGCCACAAGACGGTCATGTGATGAATAACTGATGAATACTTGATGAGGCATTAGTGACGGAGCTCAGAATTGAAATTCAATCATGATTTTTTAAATAGCTTATTTTTAATATCAATGATAGAACAACGGTGAGAGTGTCTGCACCGAGCATGGATATCCTAATTTCACGCCTTGGCTAGCTGCAAATTTCAAGCGGTCTATTTGGAAGAAAAAAGGCGCTATAAAGCGCCTTGGGGATTTATTTGGTTTATGGTTTAAATAACCATCTCTGGCACGTGCTCTGGAATGACCAGCTTGCCCGCGGTTTTCTCTGCAATTTCTTCGACCGAGACGCCGGGCGCACGCTCCGTTAAGTGGAAAGCACCATCGGCAACGGTTAGCACTGCCAAGTCAGTGATAATGCGAGTAATACAATTAACGCCGGTTAGCGGTAAGGTACATTCGCTGAGTAACTTCGAGTTGCCATGTTTATCCGCGTGCGTCATGGTTACAATGATGTTTTTTGCACCTGCGACCAAATCCATCGCGCCGCCCATACCTTTGACTAATTTGTTTGGGATCATCCACGATGCAATGTTGCCGTGTACATCGACCTCAAAGGCTCCCAGTACGGTAAAATCAACGTGTCCACCGCGGATCATCGCGAAACTTTCCGCCGAACTAAAAATAGATGAGCCTTTGATTGCGGTAACTGTTTCTTTACCAGCATTAATCATGTCTGCATCGATTTGCTCTTCTGTTGGATAAGGACCCATACCCAATAATCCGTTTTCGGATTGCAGCATCACTTCGATGTCGTCTGGTACGTAGTTGGCGGCAAGCGTTGGAATACCAATCCCTAAATTTACGTAATCTCCATCTTTGAATTCACTGGCAACCCGCATTGCGATTTGATCTCTAGTTAAAGCCATGGTGATTCTCCTATTTTGCCAATACGCGACGTTCAATGCGTTTTTCAAACGAGCCTTGAATTACGCGGTTAACATAGATGCCTGGCGTATGAATTTGACTTGGATCCAAGTCACCTGGCTCAACGATTTCTTCGGCTTCAACAACCGTGATCTTGCCAGCTGTTGCCGCCATTGGGTTGAAGTTTTGCGCTGTGTGGCGATAGATACAGTTGCCATAGCGGTCAGCTTTCCACGCGCGCACGATGGCGAATTCACCGGTGATGGCTTCTTCTAGAATATATGGACGACCATTGAACTCTTTGACTTCTTTGCCTTCGCCTACTGGAGTACCGTAACCTGTCGCTGTGTAAAACGCAGGAATACCTGCACCGCCTGCTCGCATTTTTTCAGCCAGTGTGCCTTGCGGAGTAAGTTCAACTTCTAATTCACCAGACAGCAGTTGCTGTTCGAATAAAGCATTTTCACCCACGTAAGACGAAATCATCTTTTTGATTTGCTTGTCTTCAAGCAAGATGCCTAACCCAAAGTCATCGACGCCGCAGTTGTTTGAAACAAACGTTAGGTTTTTCACGCCCATGCGTTTGATTTCAGCAATTAAGCCTTCGGGAATACCACATAAGCCAAAGCCTCCAGCTATGACGGTCATGCCGTCTGTAAGGCCCTGCATTGCGTCAGCATAGCTACTAACGACTTTATCAAATCCTGACATTAGATGTTCTCTGTTGATGAATTATTCACCTAGTATTGTAGAAGACGCGCTTGAAGTGAAATTAATTTAATGTCTTAATTGATAAAAATAATTTATCAATTGTGATCATGCTCAATCCAAAGACTTTAAGTGCCTTCGTTTGTTTAGCTGAATCAAAAACTTTTGCCGAAGCTGCCGAGAAGTTACACATCACTCAACCGGCTTTGTCCACTAGTATTAAAAAGCTTGAGGAAGATCTCGGGGGCGCTCTATTTTCGCGTAATACGCGAAATGTTGCTTTGAGTGTTGAAGGTAAGGTGTTTTTACCGCAAGCAAAACGGATCCTGATGGATTGGTCAAACTCGATGGCAGATATAAAATCGTTGTTTGCAGTGAAGCAGGGGACATTGACTGTCGCCGCCATGCCGTCTTTTGCAGAAGGCCTGCTGGCTAGGTTACTCCGTGGATTTCACCAATCTAATCCAAATATTCGTTTTCGAGTCCTTGATGTTGTAATGGAAGCGGTTATTGATTGTATTCTCAGTGGGCGGGCTGAGATCGGCTTTAGTTTTAAGCCCGAGCGGGAGGATGGTCTTGAGTTTCATCCCTTATTCGATGATGCATTCATTGCAGTGGTTTACCCAGAGCATGCTTTCGCAAAACGTGAAAAAATTGACTGGCAGGCGGTATTGGAAGAGCCATTCGTAGCAATGAATCATGACTCTAGCGTACGCAATTGGTTGCACAGCACTGCTGAATCACTGGATACCGATATTAAATTGATTGCTGAGGCTAACCAATTAGGTACTGTGGGCCAGTTAGTCGCTGCAGGTATCGGTGTTTCAATTGTCCCCATGTTGTGTCGCAAACAAATGCTCGCCAAAGGGCTGGTTTGCGTGCCACTAGCGCAAAACCACTTGGTCAAACCGGTCGGGATGATACGCGCCCGGCGTCGGACATTGTCAGTTGCGGCGCAGCGGTTCTGGGATCACATATGTAATCGCGAGGCGAGCGAGGCTGTTGCTTGAATCAACAAGTATTGCCTCCCAATCATTGCATAAAGCGGTGATCTAATACCCTACTTTCGGCGACATGGCGTTACGACGATGGTAAATAGCTATGCACTTTAGCTTCGAGTTCTGCAATTAGCTCGGGATCCATATACTGATATTCATCTGGAATATCCAATACATGTATGACCTTGTGATCCAGCATGCGGGTAAAAGCTGCAACTAACCGATTTTTGTGTTTGTTTTCCATTACGAAAATAATATCTGCCCACTGGATGTCTTTAGCGCTTACAGTTTTTTTTGCTTTTGGACTAGTGCCGGCAGAACGGGCGTCGTACAAATCCGAACGACGCCACAGACTTTCCGCAGTGGGACTGCGCCATTGGTTACGGCTACAAATAAAGAGTAAGTTAGTGCGTTTCACATTGATACTCTTCTAGTGCCTGCTTGGTGAGGTTCTTCCGAGGGTAATCAAAACCAAGCTGCTTAGCGCGATTGAGCTTTTCGGAGCGCAAATACACCTGTTTCCAATTCTTTTCGGGCTTCCACAGGTTTTCTGTACCCATACCTTTGTGTTGATTGACTGAGTTTTTAAATCTACGCCACGCGCGATTTCTTTCCTTTTGCATAGTAATTCCTCATTCGTTACCGGGGTCAGCAGCCGCGGTAATACTGAGAAATCGTCAAGAGATTTATCTCTTTACTGAATGTTAGTCTATCAAAATTACAAAGAGTTTCACTTTGATTTATTCAATCATCGTTTGCCAGCAGATCCTGTGGCTTGGTTCTACCATTTTTTCTTTGGTGCAAATAATTCGTCGAGCTCGTCGCGTTCTTCAGCCTTCTTCCTCGCGCGGTCCTGAGCGTTAACGTTTTTAAGATTATCTTGGATTTCTTGCAAGCGAGCTGATAATTCAGCGTGACGCGTTTGCATGTACTCGTCGGGTTGAGTTTGCGCTTCCAAGGCGCCAATGGCCTTCTCAAAATATTGACGAGCTGAACCAAGCATACTCGAACTCAGTGCCGCATTGCCGCGGCGTGCCAACGTTTCGACATTTACACGTAACTGCAAACGCTCCAAGCTACGGTCTTCTTGCATATACATTTGGGTGTCGACTTTACCCTTGCTGTGTTCAGAACGCAGCAACACGCGCAGTTTCTTAATGGCTTGAATCATCTGAATGATCATTTTGTCATTGTCGGGTAAAGAAAAACTGTTTTGCTCAGATGCTGAACTGTTGAGGTCAATTGATTGCACGCGAGCTTCAGCATCTTTCACGCGTTGACGAATCTCCGGCAATGAAGGGTTTAACTCCAGCATGATCTTCAATGCGTTTTGCACGCGTTGATGTAAAACCCAAACCAATTTAGGTGACAGCGGAAACTGCGAAGCGGCCATCAGGACGTTCTCAGTCTCATCAATGATAGACTTCTGTTTAGCTATTTCTGTGCGTTTTTCGGCTTCGATTTTAGCTTTGTGCTGTTGGAACGCATTTATCACGATAGCGACTACGACTAACGTAACAATTAAGCCAACCACAATTGCAAACATTGACATAGATAAGCTGCTTCACTAGTTGAGCGCTTTTCAAGAAGCGCAATTTATTATTATGGGCACAGTTTAGGGTAATTTTACTTGAAATACACTACCGCCGAACCGACCGCCATTACTCAGCGAAATTTCGCCTTGTAAGCCTTGATTCTGATGCGCAGTTGCAATTAAGCGCGCAAAAAACAATCCCAGACCAGTACGGCCCTGGCTCAAATTAAACTCCGCCAAATCTGAATGGCTTTGTTCAAGCATGTTTTCAGGGTAACCTGGTCCATCGTCTTCGATTCTAACAACTAACATGTTATCGGCAATAGCTGCGGACAAATGAATTTTTTGATTTCCGTATCGCATTGCGTTGATCAGTACATCATTTAATAACAGGAAAATAAGGTCTTTATCAAAGAACCAACCATCCACGTCATTAATTTCAGTGGTGAGTGTTACTTTGCGTTGGTTGATATAGGTTTGATTGGCGCCCTCTAGCTCAACGAACAAATCCTCGATGAAGTGTTCATCGATATTAAGGGGAAGTCCTGACAACTCAGCGCGGTACAACGATAACATTTGTACCAAACCTGTATTTAAGCGCGATGACTCATAATGTACTTGCGAGAGCTGCTCCCGCGCAGTGTGATTCTCAGGTTCGATTGCTTTGTCGAGCGATTCCAGGGTTTGGATCAGTAAATTAAGCGAATTTTTCATATCGTGGATCGCCGCGGCGAGTACGGATGAAAAGTCGATGTTACCTGACATTTTGAAACCTTTTGATCTCTTTCCTTATTCTAGTATCTAGTATATTTGCGTGTTTTGCCTAATTTTTTTGCATAAAGAAAGTGTTTTTAACTACAATAAAGCGGTCAACCTCTGTATTTGACGGAGAAACTCTAGTAGAAAATGCGTGCACGCTAGAGGAATATAATAGCGCCAAATGGAAATCATACATGAAGCTGCAACAGCTACGATACATAGTCGAAGTACAAAATAACAATCTCAATGTTTCAGCAACCGCTGAGAGCCTATACACATCGCAACCGGGTATAAGCAAGCAGGTCCGAATGTTAGAGGATGAATTAGGTGTACAGATTTTCGGGCGCAGTGGTAAACATTTGACCCATGTTACAGACGCTGGCCAGGACGTTATCAATATTGCTCGCCAAATATTAGCCAAAGTTGAGAGTATCAAATCAGTTGCGAGAGAGCATACATTACCTGATCAGGGCAAACTCAATATTGCTACGACACACACTCAAGCGCGCTATGCCTTACCTGAAGTGATTCAGGGGTTCATGCACAAATTTCCCAAAGTTTCCTTGCACATGCACCAAGGCACTCCATCGCAGATCAGTGATTTAGCCGCTAAGGGCGAGGCTGACTTTGCGATTGCGACAGAAGCCCTGCATCTTTACAACGACTTAGTAATGCTGCCTTGTTATCACTGGAACAGAAGCGTTATTGTCAACAAAGAACATCCCTTAGCAAAGAAATCTTCAATCGATATACACGATATAGCCAAGTATTCTTTGGTTACTTACGTATTTGGGTTCACTGGCCGCTCTGAGCTCGACCAAGCCTTTGAACGCGCAGGTTTAACGCCTAAAATTGTATTCACCGCTACGGACGCCGACGTGATTAAAACCTATGTGCGTATGGGCGTAGGGATCGGCGTTATTGCTTCTATGGCAGTGAATGAAGATACCGATGATGATTTGGTAAAAATCGATGCCAGCCACTTATTTAAGTACAGTACAACCAAAATAGGCTTCCGCAAGGGATCATTTTTACGCAGCTACATGTATGACTTTATCGAGCGTTTTGCACCGCATTTGACCAAAACTATGGTTGAAAAAGCAATGATGCAAAAGAACAACGATGAGGTTGAAAAGCTGTTTAAAGATATCACCTTGCCGGTTAAATAAATCTAGCCGGTAAACCTAACAAAGCTGTTCTCGGGCACACCGGCTTAGGTCTACGTTGGGATCCAATATGCGATCCCACAATAATCCCGCTTGATTGATGTCAGGCCGAACAGCTTTTTGTTCTGGTGCGGATGGGATAACAGCCAAGGCTTTCTGTTCGCCGACGACAAAGTCAAACACGTAACTGCCTTCAATCCCCATGCGTAGGTCAGTGATATGTACGTTGTTTCCCTCAGCTCTAACGGCATAAAGACCTTTAGTGAACCATTGTAAGCGTTGTACATGCCACTCGTCTTGGAGTGGTGCAATAAGCTCTGGTTGAGTTTGATACTGATAAATACTCACGTCATCGACAGAGTCAAACACCGAAGCATAAATCTCATAGTAATGGTTCTGCTCAACAACCACGGAGCGCCATAAGAAGGTATTGAACGGTGCTGGGGTGCTTACTGATAGGGAATTATCAATGCCGCGCTTTGTCAGAGCATCATCGACCAAGCCGTCAATGTGCCACTTGGCCGCTAGACTCCATAGCATATACCCACAGCTTATCGCGAGTGCATAGTGATTAATACTGCGTTTACGAGCAGGATTTAAGGGGGGGAGTAAGACTACTATAAAGCTAAATAACAGGGGTAATGTGTACGCGGGGTCAATAATAAATAAACTCGAAATTCCAAAGGGGTACTCGGTAAAAGGCCAAAGCAACTGCGTACCATAAACGGTAAAACTGTCGAGAATGGCATGCGTACTGAGCACCGCAAATACCAGCCAAAACCATTCGTTGAACGTTGTTTCTCGAAGCTTATGTAGCTTTTGCAATCCCCAAGCAAATGCAGGTGCTATCAGTAATTGCATGACGATTGAGTGAGTAAAACTGCGGTGATAGGTAAAGTCTTTAACCGGATCACCATAAGATAGGAAAACATCCAAGTCCGGCAGTGTACCAAACGCAGCCCCGTACACGGCGGCCTTTACACCCATTTTTCGGCCTAAAACCGCGTAGCCTACGGCGCTACCCAAGACCAACTGACTCACTGAATCCATGAACTCTGTCGCTACAGATTAAAATGATGATTAGTCTAGCGCGGTTTGGACGTAAGTTTCATCTTAAATATAGGTAATGTATTCGTTTAACACTCAATGATATTAACCGCCAAACCACCGCGCGCAGTTTCTTTGTATTTGGTTTTCATATCATTGCCAGTATCGCGCATTGTTTTAATCACTTTATCCAGCGACACTTTATGCTCGCCCGTTCCTCGAACCGCTAACCTCGATGCATTAATGGCTTTTATCGCACCCATAGCATTGCGCTCGATACAGGGCACTTGGACCAAGCCGCCAACTGGATCACAGGTTAATCCAAGGTTGTGCTCCATACCGATTTCCGCCGCATTTTCGACCGCACTGACTGAGCCACCCAGTATTTCGGTTAACGCACCAGCTGCCATAGAGCAAGCAACGCCAACTTCACCTTGGCAGCCAACCTCTGCACCAGAGATCGACGCATTCTTCTTATACAATATACCTATAGCCGCAGCAGTGAGTAAAAAGCGGGTTGCCGTTTCGTCGTCAACGGGCTGGACAAACTTATCGTAGTAACTCAACACTGCAGGCAGGATCCCGGCCGCACCGTTAGTCGGAGCGGTAACCACACGACCGCCAGCGGCGTTTTCTTCATTTACCGCCAGGGCAAACAAATTGACCCAGTCCATAGCTTGCATTGGGTCGGCCGATTTCTCATTTTTGAGGCGACGATATAGCGCTGGGGCACGCCTGACTACTTTAAGTCCACCAGGTAAAATGCCTTCGGTTTCGATGCCGCGCTTGATACAGGCCTGCATTACCTGCCAAATATTGGCTAACGCTTCCTGTACCGCTTCTTTTGACATATGGACCATTTCATTGCGCCACATAAGAGAGCTGATAGAGATACCGTTATCCTTTGCTTGCTGAATAAGCTCAGCGGCAGTACTAAACGGATAGGGCACAGGTTTTTCATGCAAATCTATTGCATCTTGCTTAGCGTTAACAAACTCTTCTTCGGTAACAATAAAACCGCCGCCTATGCTGTAGTAGGTTTGTTCAAATAGTAGAGAATCGCCGTTAAATGCTCGCAAAGTCATAGCGTTAGCGTGCAGAGGTAGGGTTTTACGACGATGAAATACAATCGCGCCTTCACTCGGGAAAGCAATCGAATGTGAATCGTTAACTGGCAAACGTTCCGTGCGCTCTACATTCTGTAACATTGGCTCGATGGCTTCTACGGGAATGGATTCCGGTGCGTAGCCATGAAGTCCCAAGATAACGGCCTTTCCGGTACCGTGGCCTTTTCCTGTTTGTCCAAGAGAGCCAAAGAGTTCGGTGACAATGCGGTCGACACTCGCCAGTATTTTTTGGTCTTCAAGTGTTGCAATAAATTGCTGGGCTGCACGCATGGGCCCGACTGTATGTGAACTTGAGGGACCGATACCAATACTGAACATATCGAATACGCTGATCATAGGGTGTCTCTTATGGTTATATTAATCGCCGCTATTATGCTCGCAATCATAGCTGTCACAAATTAAAAAACCTAATTACATGGATTAGGTCTGTTAATCGAATGTAAAGAAAAGTTGCTGAAACTGTGGTCAATCAGCGTGAATGTGATTGGCTAGCGTACGCAAGATAGCGGCAGTAGCTCCCCAAATATAAGTATCTTCGAACGGAATGAAGTATATAGGATGCCGATAGTTTTGCCGTTCAATCCAATGGATAAAGTGATTTTGCTTATCCAACGCATAGTTCAACGGCACTTCAAATGCGTCTTCTACTTCATTTTTATCCAAGTGTAGGGGTAAGTCTGGCTTTACAAAGCCTAATACGGGAACCATCGCGTAACCTGATATGGTTCGATACGCAGGTAGCTGACCTATGACATCAACATGCGCTCGGCAAATGCCAATTTCTTCCTCGGTTTCACGCAGTGCAGCTTCAACAGCGTCAGCATCTGACGCTTCCTGTCGACCGCCGGGAAAACTAATTTGTCCGGGATGGTGACGCAAGTGCAATGCCCGCCGCGTTAGCAAAATCTGTAATCCTTGCTCGCGATTGACAAGTGGAACTAGCACTCCGGCAGGCTTGCCTGCTACGCGCAATGGATAGTCTGCTTCAGACGCGACTTGTCTGACATGATGAAGGCGAGCTAAGAACTCTGCTTCTGTCATGCTAATACCGGTAGAATTTTATTCACCTTATCAAGGCTCTCTTGATACTCTGATTCTGCATCAGAGTCTAACACAATACCGCCGCCAGCCCAGCAATGGAGCCGGTTACTCTCTGCCAGTAATGTGCGAATACAAATACTTGTATCCATATCATTTTGGATACCAACATAACCAATACTGCCGCAGTAAATTGAGCGAGGCTGACTTTCTAATTCGTCAATAATTTGCATGGCGCGAACTTTTGGGGCACCGGTTATTGAGCCGCCAGGGAAGGCATCGCGCAACAAGGCGAAGGGGTCAGAATTTGCATTTAACTGACCTGTTACCGTCGATACCAGATGATGCACCGCCGCGTAACTTTCCAGCGCAAACGGTTTAGGTACCAAAACGGAATTGGGTTGACAGTGCTTGCTGATGTCATTGCGGAGTAAGTCAACGATCATCAGGTTTTCAGCGCGATCTTTAGGAGAGGCCAATAATTCTTCGGCCAAGGCTTGATCATTGGCGCTATCAACACTGCGAGGACGCGTACCTTTGATTGGTTTGGTTTCAACTTGACCATCTTTGACCGCTAAAAAACGTTCTGGCGAGATGCTTAGAATACACGCCTTCGGTAAACGCATAAAGGCTGAAAATGGGGCTTTGTTGGCGTCGCGCAGTTGCTTATAGGCTTGCCATTCATCACCTGTGTAATGCGCAGCAAAGTGTTGAGCAAAGTTGACTTGATAACAATCACCTGCAATTAAGTAGTCATGGATCCGCGCAATGCATTCAACATAGTTTTTTTTGCTACAACTGTTTTGCCATTTAGAGGTTAGCGCAAAGTCAGCTTTACAATCACCTGAGCTCAGTTTGATATCCTGTTCCTGTTGATCAGTCAGGTGACAGTCGTAGAGGGTGTGGGTTTTTCGGTCCAAGATAAGTGAGCGGGTGTACAGACCCAACGCCATCCGCGGTGTGCTGGTATGTTCCTTAAAAGGAGACGGCAAGTGTTCAAAGTGTCGACCTAAGTCATAGCTAAACATGCCCGCAATACCCGCTAAAAATGGCAGACTTGTGTTATCTGGCTGTTCAATCTCAGAGATTGATTCAACAAACGAGCGGTGAATGTCACGCGCAATAGCGATAGGATCGCCAGAGTGTTCCACTACTGCACCGGTTACAACATCGGTAACGCGTGTCGAATTGGGGAAAGCCTCGATGGTTTTACTCGGGGAATGCAAAAGAATATCGAACTGATTATCGGCTTCACGTTCACCGGCGCTATCGAATAATAGCGCCCATGGTTGCCCCGCGTACTGGGCAAAAAGGGTTAATACATCGACTGGTTGTGCTGCTCTAATAGGGCTGATTACGAAAGCTTTTTTTTGCATTTTGTACTTAAGTCTTAGATCGGATGTAGTGCATTCTCACCGCGCAGGGTAGTATACTGTTTGTTGCACAAATCACTACACTATTTTGTAGCAAGCCATTTGTTATGAGGACCACATGACCGTTATTCGTCAACAAGATTTCATTGATAGCATCGAAGATGCGTTACAGTTTATTTCATATTATCACCCATTAGATTACGTAAAGGCAGTTGAAAAGGCTTATTTACGTGAAGAAAGCCAAGCAGCAAAAGACGCAATGGCGCAAATTCTGATCAATTCTAGAATGTCTGCCGAAGGTAAGCGTCCATTGTGTCAAGATACGGGCATTGTCACCTGTTTCGTCAAGATCGGAATGGGCGCAAGTTGGGATAAAACCGATATGACCGTGCAAGAAATGGTCGATGAAGGTACACGTCGCGCTTATCTAAATCCAGATAATCCTTTGCGTGCATCAATCGTTGCCGACCCTGCTGGTACGCGCAAAAACACAAAAGATAACACGCCCGCGGTTGTCCACATTGATACTGTGCCAGGTGACAAAATTGAAGTCATGATTGCTGCTAAAGGTGGTGGCTCAGAAAACAAATCGAAGATGGTTATGTTAAACCCCAGCGACGATATTGCTGAGTGGGTCGTGAAAACGTTGCCGACTATGGGAGCGGGTTGGTGCCCACCGGGAATGTTGGGTATAGGTATTGGTGGTACTGCCGAAAAAGCAGCCGTATTGGCGAAAGAAAGTTTGATGGATCCGGTTGATATCCAAGAATTGATCGACCGTGGTCCAGAGACAACCGAAGAAAAGTTACGCGTTGATATCTACAACAAAGTAAATAAATTGGGTATCGGGGCTCAAGGTTTGGGCGGTTTGACGACGGTGGTCGACGTCAAGATCAAATCAATGCCAACGCATGCGGCGTCTAAACCTGTCGCTATGATCCCAAATTGTGCCGCGACTCGTCATGCGCATTTTTATTTGGATGGTTCAGGCCCAGCGGAGCTAAAAGCACCAAAACTCGAAGAGTGGCCAGAAGTCACTTGGGAAGTCGGGGAGAGCACGCGCCGAGTGAATCTCGACACATTGACCAAAGACGATATTAAAGAGTGGAAGGTTGGTGAAACCGTGTTGCTGTCAGGTAAAATGCTGACCGGTCGAGACGCAGCACATAAACGTATTCAAACGATGATGGACAGCGGTGAAGGCCTTCCTGATGGCGTTGATCTTACAAATAAATTCATTTACTACGTGGGGCCGGTTGACGCGGTGGGCGATGAAGTTGTTGGTCCTGCTGGTCCAACAACGGCTACACGTATGGATAAGTTTACCGATATGATGCTCGAGAAAACTGGACTCATTGGCATGATTGGTAAAGCCGAGCGCGGACCAGCTACAGTCGACAGTATTGCAAAACATCAGTCAGTTTACTTAATGGCTGTCGGTGGTGCGGCCTATTTAGTATCGAAAGCTATCAAAAAATCACGTGTGGTAGCGTTCGAAGATCTCGGAATGGAAGCCATTTACGAATTTGAAGTGGAAGATATGCCCGTGACTGTCGCGGTAGACAGTACCGGCAGCAATGCTCACGAAACGGGCCCTGCAATCTGGAAAGCAAAAATTGCCGAATTAGATGCAGAGCTAAGCAAGTAAACGTCAACAGGCGAGCATAGCTCGCCTTCTTTTTAAGGGAACTGTGTGTTCGAAGTCACAACTACCGCACAACTATGGGTTGTCATTGGGGCTGGCGTTGCAGCCGCTATCTTGTTTGTCGTTTTGCTATTAAAACTTCAGTCTCGTAAACGCGATAATGATTATTTAAATCAACAGCTCGTTCAGTTACACGAAACGCATGCACAAACCGAAGCACTGCACAAACGTGCGGCTCAAGATCTACAGGATGCACAGCGCGAGGTGATTGAGTTACGTCAACAGGTATTGCAAGCTGCCGATATCGCTGTGCAGCGCGATTTGTTGCGCAACGAACTCGATACTGAGAGACGTCAAAACGCTCAGCAATTGGCCCAATATGAAGCGCGCATTGCCACGTTGAATGCCAATGAAAAAGCCGCGGCGGAAAAGCTTCAGTTGCTGCAAGATGCTGAGCAAAAAATGCAAACCCAATTTGAGAATTTAGCCAATCGTATTTTCGAGCAGAAAAGTGCATCCTTTGTTAAGGCGAATCAAACCGGTTTAGATGGTTTATTGTCGCCGCTAAAAGAGCAAATCGAAGGGTTTAAAAAGCAAGTGGCGGATGCCTACATTCGCGAAGGACAAGAGCGAGCTTCACTGAAAACCGAAATCCTTGGGTTAAAGGAGCTGAATCAGCGTATTACCGCTGAAGCGTCCGCGCTAACCAGCGCGTTGAAGGGCGATAATAAACAGCAGGGTAACTGGGGCGAGGTGGTACTCGAGCGAATTTTAGAGCAATCGGGTTTGCGAGAGGGACACGAGTTTACAACTCAAGCTTCATTGCGTTCAGAAGAGGGGCGTCAGTTACAGCCAGATATTGTGGTGCATCTGCCCAATGAAAAAGATGTCGTAATTGATTCAAAAGTTTCACTGATTGGTTATGAGGGCTATCACGCGTCTGACGATGAGCAGAAACAAGCAGAGTGTCTGCGTCAGCATGTACAGTCAATTCGCACACATATCAAAGGCTTGGGTAAAAAGGACTATCAAAAGCTCCAAGGATTGCGCAGCTTAGATTACGTGCTTATGTTTATTCCGATTGAGCCCGCTTTTTTGTTAGCGGTAGAACACGATCCAGACATCGTTAATTTTGCTTTGTCGAATAACATTATGTTGGTTAGTCCAACGAATTTACTCGTGGCGCTGCGCACAATTAACAATATTTGGCAGTACGAATACCAAAACCAAAATGCCCAACTTATTGCCGAGCGGGCCGCTAAGCTGTATGACAAATTTACCGGTTTCGTCACTGATATGGAAAAACTGGGTAAGTCTTTAGATACCACGGCGAAAACTTATGATGCCGCACTCAATAAACTCAGTAGCGGAAAAGGCAATTTAGTGCGTCAGGTAGAACAATTTAAAACCATGGGTGTACAGCCTAGCAAACAATTGCCGAAGCATCTAATCAGTGATGACAGTGCAGATGAATAGCCAGCGAGACGCTAAACTCGCATAATCGCAATTCTCTGTTAAGCTTAATTCAATGCTGATTTGAGAGTGCTTATGCAGAGGTTAAAATTAGTACTTGCCGGGATACTATTCGCTAGCAGTACGACAATTGCGGCTGACGACAGCAACAATTTTGACGTTTCGGGTTTTGCCCGAGTTGTCGCCGGCTATCTTGATGAATCCAAGGCCAGTTATGAAGGTTATGACGATAGTCTGAGTCTGTCGGAACAATCTTTGTTAGGCGTTCAAGCAGAATATTCGTTTAACGAGCAGCTATCGGTAGCCGCACAGCTATTGGCACATTCAGGCGACAGTAGAGATTCTGGCGTTGAGTGGTTGTATTTGCGTTATGAGCCGAGCCCAAACTGGCGTTTTAAGTTAGGGAGGTTGCGGACACCAATTTTTCAATATAGTGATATCCTAGACGTGGGTTTTGCCTACCCCTGGATAACTCCACCTCAACAGATCTATAGCGCGTATTTGTTTTCTAACTATGAAGGTGCGACAGCTACCTATAGACAGTATTACTCGGGTTTTAATTTCGATTTTGAAGTGTTCTTAGGGATGTTTGATGAAACTGAGAATTATGCCGGTCTAATAGTTCCAGTCAAAGCTGATCCCTTGGCTGGTTTTGTATTTAAATCAAGACATGATGCAGTGCAATTGCATGCGTCATATATTCGTACCAATGATTTTTCTACTGTTGTTGCCGAATTCGATCAATTCGCAAATATATTGAGAAGTGCGGGCTTTCAAGAGTCAGCCGATTCTTTGGCGTTAAAAGGCCGAGTTGAGGTTATGTTGGGTGGCTTAAACTACGATTCTGTCGACTATTTTGCTTCAACCGAATGGATGCGCATTTCCTCAGATGTGCTGTTAGTGCCGAAAACAGATAGCTTCTATGTAACGGTAGGTGCGAACCTTGCACCTTTCCAAGTGCATTTTACTTATGCCAGCTCTTCTGCTGAATACGATACGATTGAAAACGAAGTGCCACTTGGTATTAACCCTCAACTGGATGCATTGCATTTTCAGTACGATACTTTTATCGATAATTTGCCGTTGGATACGTTGGATTCTGCTACAGTCGGTGTTCGCTATGATCTTAACTCTAGTGTTGCTTTAAAAGCGGATGTGTCTTGGTTGGACACAAAGCCAGACGAGCGTGGTTTCTTCGTCATAAATGATGCAAGTTTTGATCGTGAGGCAGTACTCTATCAAATTGCCGTCGAGTGGGTGTTTTAATGCGTATTTTTGCGGCTCTTGTCATGCAAGCGTTGTTAGCTGTATCTGCTAACGCTGACACCCAGAATATCGTAGTCATTACGCATCAAAAACATGCTGGCATTGAACTAACCCGTAATGAAATAAAAAATTTATTTATGGGGGGCGTGAGTACCCAACAGCTCGAGCCATTAGCACTAAAGCCCGGTGCTGATGCTCGGTTAATTTTCAATACCAAGATCCTTGGTTTAACCGAATCGCGAGTACAATCCTATTGGGCGCAAATGCACTTTAGTGGTCGCAACAAACCGCCCCAAGAGTTTGAAACGGTTGAAGCATTACTGGCTTATATCCAGAAAAACCCCAATGCAGTAGGTTATCTTCCTGCTGAGATAGAATTATCGGATGATTTTGTAGTTATTTACGCTACGCAATAAACGCGTTAGGGTGTAGCGCATGTAATAGCAAGCCTGTGTTTACCTCTATGTGTGGACGCCTTAACGTATTAGATGACACCTCAGTATTCGAACTTTGTGAGCAACTAGGACTTGACTTGAGGGCGCATCAAAATGTGCACCAAGGACGCTTTATTCGCGCTACCCAAACGGTCGAAATATTAATTAACGATGAAAAAGGCCTTCGCAGAGTGCCCGCAACGTGGTGGTTGTTACTCGATAAGTGTGTGGGTGAAGACAATGTAGTTGGTTTTAAACCGTCTAGGTACACGTCATTTAATACCCGTTATGACAAACTCAATGTACCGCGCAGCGCTGGTTACCAAAGTTATCGAAAACAACGTTGTGTGGTACTAGTGAAGGGGTTTGGCGAGAGTCAAAAAGTAGCCGACGGCACGATGCAGTATACCGACTTTCTGGCCGAACCGGATAAGTGCATTGCACTTGGTGGTTTGTATCGAGTATGGCAGCCCGGTAGCGTATATAGTTTTTCAATTATTACCACGCCAGCGCACCCTAAAATTGCGTCATATCATCAAAAAGCCAGCCCGTTAATGCTTAACCAAGATGATGATACCTTGCACCAGTGGCTTGATTATCGCGAGACCAATACACAATTGTTTGACCCATTGTTAACGCCTCGCTTACCGCAAAATATAATTGCGCAACCGATTGATAAACCCAGTTTATACAATGCGATTGCGCCAAGTGTGCTGATACCGCGCGATTAAAGCGTGCGTGTTGCTGTGGCTGGTGCAATATTCGCGGCGCGACGTGCAGGCCCTAACACAGCAATTTGTCCAACAATAAGTAAACTGATAACACCAATTGGGATGTACATCCAATCAAGCGGCGTTAAGTTGAACCAATTTACCAATAACATGTTTAAGCCAATGGTTAAGCCGGTTCCGAGCACAAGACCCACAGTACTTATCATACCGTTTTCAAGCATGAAATAGCGCATGACACTTGCTTGGCTAGCTCCCAGCGCTCGCTTCGTACCAATTTGCTTAATGCGTTTTTGTACACTGAAGCTCGCTAAACCAACAATACCCAGAGCGGTAATTAGGGTTAAACATACAATCACGGTTAACAGTATTTTGATCATGGCATTGTGTTGTCGGTAGCTGCGATCACGTGTGGCGGTTAGCGTATCCATATTACGGATGATGCGTCCGGACGTGCGCGCAGCTAACATCTCTTCGACTATCGGCATTAACCGATCGCGCTCTCCATCTTCGGTACGGATTAAATAACGCGTGGAATTAAACGCCATATTTTCCGGTGATAGCATAGAGTGCTCAAGGTTATTCCAGCCGACCCAAGGAGCCTGTAACTGATCAATTACACCGATGATAGTCATGGGCTCATCGTTGCCTATGTAAACCGTTTGGCCAACCGCGGCATCGACGTTGTCAAAAATCGTTAACGCGAGTGCTTCGGTGATAATCACTGTTTCTGGCCAGTCCGGCTGAGCCGCTTGGCGCCAGCGAATCTCATTAGCTGTGAAGTTGCGACCTGCAATAAGATCTAGGTCGAGTGTCTCCAAGCCATGTTCATCAACCATATAGACGGCGGTACCAGTACCTTCGACATCGGGGCCTGCTTCAGTCGCCAATGACATCGACCAACCGCCACCACTGATAGGGATGGCGTTTAGCTGAATAGCATCTACCACACCTGGAATGGCACGGATCGCCAGCAAATCTTCAGTGACAGTGTTCTGTGCATTAAAATCACTGGTGTAGCCTGTGCTGGTGAGGTAAAACGTGTTTTGCTCATCTAAGCCACTGGCGCGCTGCATCATTTTGTCGCGCTCAACCACAATCGAAATACTGTTGAGCACGATCGTCATGGTGACAGCTATTTGAATAGCGATAAGCAATGCGCCCACTTTATTGCGCATCAGTGCACGCCACATGGGGCCAAGTTCTAAATAGGATAAATTCACGAGAGGCTCCTTAACTTTTAAGCTGTGCTGCTGGTGCAACTGCACAGGCACGCCAAGTGGGGTAGAGTCCGGCTAGAATGCTGCTAATAAGCGCCAGAACAAATGCAAAACCAACCATAGTTAAATCGAGTTTCACGAGGTTTTGCATAAAATCGCCATACAACAATTTAATGCCTTCCAAGCCGGCGAGGGATAAAACTAAGCCCAAGACACCGCCCAATAAACCTATGCATGCAGTTTCAACGATATGTTGATAGAAAATATCTTGTTTTGACGCACCAATAGCACGACGGAGCGCTATTTCAGGGGCTTTACGGCTAAATTTAGACAGGAGTAACCCAACCGTATTCACCAAACATACGAATAAGAACATAAAGGCGACCCAGAGCATGATCTGTGCATCGTCAGCCACAACTTCTTCGTATTCGAGCCATTCCATTACATTCGACAAACGATTGTTCAATGGTCGTTCAAAGCGCCCGAGTTCCTTTTGCTGTTCAACATAACCATTGAGAAATGTCATATAAGCATTTTTGTCGGCTTCGCTAGGAAGTTCAGCCCAAAATTGATAGTTAACACATTCAGAGTTTAAAAATGCCTCAAAGCCTTCGCCTTCCGGTGACTTCCAACAATTGGTATTACCGCCGTTGCTTAGCTGGAGTTCTTGCTTCATGTAGAAGGGCATGTAAACGTCTTCGGTATCATTAAATGCGCCAGTGGTCACATCGTAGAACTTCGGTACGGGTTGCCACGTGTCCATTACGCCAACCACTTGGAACTCTGTGGCCGCGATTTGAATTGAGCGTCCGACTGAGTTTTCGCCACCAAACACGCGATCATTAATCTCCTTTGATAGCACAACAACCGGGCGACGCGCTTGATCTTCAGCGTCAGTCCAACCTGAGCCGTAAAGAAAGGGGGTGTCGAACATGGCAAAGAAATCTGCAAAGTTTAGGCGGATACTGGCCATAAATGGACGTACATCGGCGTCATTAGGTTCAATAACTGCACCAGAGCTCGCGGATGCTGTTTGTCTAAATGCAGCGCCAGCGGCCATTAAGTTGGTTGCATCACGCCACGTAATTTGATCGGGCGGATCGTTTGGTTCGCGCGCCGGTTCGTGCGGGCTCCAACTATCGAGTTGCACGTAGTACAGTTGGTCACTTTTGTGCGGGATCGGATTGGATGACATTAAATAGTTTACCGTCACGACCGAAACGCTCGCACCAATGCCTAAGGCTATGGCGACAACCATAAGCAAACTTAAAATGTAGTTCTTTTTGATACTGGCAAAACCAAGCCGTAAGTAATAACCAAACATGATCGATACTCCGGACACTACACTGCGATTTTATCGGTGACGACTAGTTCAGGCGTGGTTTCGCTGACTTTGCCATCACGCACGAAAATGTTGCGCTGGGTTTGAGCTGCTAACTCTGGATCGTGGGTTACCATGACAATGGTCGTACCGTTTTGATTGATTTCTGTTAGCAAGGCCATTACTGAGTGAGCCATCTTAGTATCCAAGTTACCGGTGGGCTCATCGGCAAGCAGAAACCTCGGTTCTCCAGCAAGTGCTCGCGCAATCGCGACTCGTTGTTGCTGACCGCCGGATAGTTGTGAGGGCAGGTGTTGCATTCGCTTAGCTAATCCTACACGCTCTAGGCTTTGTTCAATTCGGCGTTTGCGTTCTTGGGCGTTAAAGCCGCGGTAGCGCAAAGGAACATCAACATTGTCATAGAGGTTTAGATCTGGGATCAGATTAAAGTTCTGAAAAATAAAACCAATTTTTTCATTGCGTACTTTACTGCGTTGTTTGTCATTGAGCGCACTGACATTTTGCCCATCGAGGGTGTAGGTACCTTGGTTAAAGGTCTCAAGTAACCCGGCAATATTTAAAAACGTCGTTTTACCTGAACCTGACGGCCCTGTTACGGCAACAAAGTCACCTTCGTTTACTTGTAGATTAAATTCGCGTAGCGCGTGAGTCTGTACATTGTCGGTAACATATGTTTTTGTGAGCGATTGCATCGTAAGCATGAGCGTTCCTTGTATTTTGTTGCTGTTATTGGGTAATGAGCACGGCGTCAGCGCCGTCAAACTGATCAGTAGATGAAATGATGATTTGATCACCTTCGTTTAATCCATCGATGATTTCGACGGCTGATAAGCTCCGAGCGCCGGTGCGAATAGCGGTGCGTTGCGCAGTGTTGTCAGTGATCACGTACGCGAATCTACCAGCGGCTGTTTCGAGGAATTGTCCGCGTTGTACGAGCAATACATTCGGCTTATTTTCCATCAATATACGCGTGGTAAGGCGCTGGTTCTGGCGTAATCCTAGCGGTTTGTTTACTGGATTTCCCGCGTCATCAGTGGCGGCGAATCGCACCCGACCGGTAACTTGATTGTTTTCGATTTCAGGCGAAATAGTTACCAGTTGCGCAGGATGCGACACGCCATTAATCGATACGCTAGCTAGCATGCCAATCGCGAGGTCGTCGGCGTAACTTTCGGGAATATCGACTTCAAGCTCAAACTCAGAGAGGTCGACTACACTGAGTAAAACTTGGTTCTCGATGACCTGATTTTTCTGCTCTACGGCAAGATTGCCGATAATGCCATTCACTGGCGAGATCACTTGTAACTCATTCACTTGACGTTGTAAGTCACTGACGAGTAAACGTTGGCGCTCCACTTGCAGCTCGCGGCTACGGATCTCAAAGGCTAAACTCTCAGCATCCAACTCGGCGTCTTTAACCGCATGTTCATAGACGAGTTGGGCATTTTGTAGATCGTCTTGCGCCTTCTCAAAATCAATCGAGCTTATAGACTGACTCTCAAAAGCTTTGTCAGCACGACGTTTCTCTCGATCTGCAGCAATCAATGCAACATTGGCTATATCAACCGCTTTTTGATTTTCCAGCATTGCCTTTTTGGCACTGATGCGTTGACGGGCGAGGGCGGTTTCATTTTCTTCTAAAACCGCTTGTTCTTGACTTAGACGGTTATCGAGCTCTGGACTGTCAATGACCGCAATAACCTGACCGACACTAACGTCGTCACCGGCTTCAACCTTTAGTGTAACTGTGCCTGATGCAGGGCTATAGACTGTCGGGCTGACTGCAGCTACCACGCGCCCCTGGACTGATAGATCGCGTTGCAGATCACCGCGAGTGACAGTGGCAATGCGTAAACGCTCAAAGGGAACTGATGCGCCTGATGTGCTCCAAGCCTGTACTGAAGGCGCTGCGTAATAAAACAAACCAAGCGTCAGAATCACAGCGGCTGTTATGATTACGGCTTTATTGGGTTTGGCGCGTTTAACCAGAACTTCGTCCTGTGCGCTGGTATCTTCTATCTTCATTGTAGTGATCACCTGAAATAACAATCACTGCATAAGTCGAAGCTGATAGAGGAAAAGTTTAAACCGGTTGAAAATAAATTTAATAAAAATGCTGGCGTATATCGCGAGAGCACAAAAAAGCCGGCGAAACGCCGGCTTAAAATGAACGTTGCACAGGCTTTAGCTGCGGTTACGACCGTACTTGTCGTGACTTGATACCCAGTGGCCGGCAATTACTGCGCAAGCGAGTGAAATATCACCCGCAAGCACAGTGGCGGCGACTATCTCAGCCAGTTTGTTGGCTTTACCTTTACCCACGCAGCCTAGAAGTTCTAGACACTCTCTTTGCGTTGGTAGACCTGTACCACCGCCGTAGGTTGCACAAATCAATGAAGGTAAAGTAACGGCCATATAGAAATCGCCATTATCCAGCAGTTCATGCGAGAGTAAACCTGCATGTGACTCTACAACGTTAGCTTCGTCTTGACCGGTCGCAATAAATAGTGAAGCGATACCATTAGCACTGTGTGGACCATTGTACGCAGCACCGGCCATCATCGCACCGGTGTTCGCTAGCACCGAAGCTTTGGCGAGGGTTTTCGTATCAACCTTCATCACGCGTTCAAGTACTTCTTTTTTCAACACGATCTCTGCGATCACGCGCTTGCCACGACTGTGAAGTACGTTTAAGTGGCTGTGTTTCTTATCGGTATCCATGTTACCGGAAAGCAGATATAAACACTTGCCAGGGTAGGTGGCTTTAATCCACTCACAAGCAGCAAGAGTTGCTTTACCTACCATGTTTTGACCAGCCGCATCGCCTGTGGTGTAGTTAAATCGCAAGTAACGCACACGGGCGACAGACCATTGGTGAATATGCATCAACTTACCAACACTTGTGGTGCTTTCAGCGGCCGCTGCAATACCTTCCATGTTGTCGTCAACCCATTGACCAAATTCACGTGCTTCGCGTGCGTCAGAGAAAATAAACGCTGGCGCACGTTGCATGAACTGTTCTACTACCGTGGTTTTAACACCGCCACACTCATTGATGACGCGCATACCACGGCTGTAACTGGCAACTAATGTACCTTCAGTAGTTGCTAATGGCACGTAAAACAGACCGTTGGCGTGTTCACCGTTGATCTGTACGGGACCTGCAACACCTACTGGCATTTGCACTACACCGATAAAGTTTTCGATGTTACCCGGTAGCGTATCGGTACCAATTGAGTATTGTCCCGTGTGGGTCAAATCGGCGCCGGTTTTCGCTTTTAAAAACTCACGTCGTTTGCCTGCCCATTCATCCGAATAATCATTATCGGGGCTGCGGGGGATACGAAAATCGTCGCTCATTGATTGCTCCTAATTGCACGATGTTAATTAAATGTTAAGTTTGCACCTTTCTGGCATAAATACAAGTCGCTGGCGGTTATAAAAAACAAACCAACGTCAATAGGGATAAACTTCAACCTTATCGACTTTCCAATCGCCGCTTTCTTTAACTAGTGATACTTTGCGTAATTCGATGATTTTGTCTTCATCATAAAAACCGGTGAACAACAGAGTGAGCTGGGCTTTATCAGCAAACTCTGTTCGACCAACAGTGTCACCACTGTCGGGACTTATTTCGACTTCGTCGTATAGTTGGCTAATAACATAGCGTTGAACGTTGCGGTTAGTGTGGTAATTGTTGAGTAGGCGAGCCATGCGTTCGGAGCTGAGTTCGAGGGCCTCATCAAGGCTATCTTCGTGATAGATAACCTGCATAAATCTAACGGCAGTATACTCAGGCGTGTTTTCGGCCATCATGCCGTATTTGCCAACACCTTGGCCGTCTTTTACATCGCTACAGGCAGTTGTTAATAGAACGAGTAACAGCAATCCCGCGCTAAACCAATGTTTCATCAACAATTCTCAGTACAATAACTTCCAACTCCTATTGTAGACACAAAAAAAGGAAGGTGTCAGCCTTCCTTTTAAAAAATACGTTAATGACGCGTATTTAGCGAAAAAATAGTGCCTATTATTGTACTTCTTCCGCATCGCTGAATTGGCCTGCAAACAGCGGGCTACTCAAGTAACGCTCAGTACCACTGGCTAGCAGCACAACAACGATCTTGTCTTTATTCTCAGGTCTTTCAGCGTAGCGCTTCGCTGCTACTACTGCCGCGCCAGAAGAAATACCGGCCAAGATACCTTCTTCTTGCATGAGCTTGTGGGCCATTTCCATGCACTCTTCATTAGAGACTTGCTCAACTTCATCGATAAGGTCTAAATCGAGGTTACCTGGGATAAAGCCTGCTCCGATACCTTGGATCTTATGTGGTCCAGGTGTTAGTTCTTCACCGGCTTTCGCCTGAGTGATTACAGGCGAATCTGTTGGCTCAACCGCTACCGATGTAATCGCTTTGCCCTTGGTGTTTTTGATATAACGGCTAACACCCGTGATTGTGCCGCCAGTTCCAACGCCGGCAACGAATGCATCAATTGCGCCATCCGTATCTGCCCAAATTTCAGGCCCCGTGGTTTTTTCATGGATCTCTGGGTTGGCAGGGTTGTCGAACTGTTGCAGTAATACGTATTTATCGGGATTTGAATCAACGATCTCTTGGGCAGCCGCAACAGCGCCTTTCATACCTTTAGGCGCTTCGGTGAGTACCAGGTTTGCACCAAGCGCTTTGAGTAGCTTACGACGTTCAAGAGACATACTGCTTGGCATAGTTAGCGTTAGTTTGTAACCGCGTGATGCAGCCACAAAAGCTAAGGCGATACCAGTGTTACCACTGGTTGCTTCGATCAATTCTTTGTCTTTGGTTAATACACCGCGCTTTTCAGCATCCCAAATCATGTTAGCACCAATACGGCACTTAACACTGAAACTTGGGTTACGAGCTTCGATTTTGGCGTAGACGTTGCCGCTGGTAACGCGGTTTAATTTCACTAGGGGAGTATTACCAATAGCTAAAGAATTATCGTCATAGACTTTCATGGATTTACCTTTTGTTCTGTCTTATCTGTCGGTGTATTAACGGATATCCACGATAAAAGTGAACAAGCCATTAACACTTTGCGTAACATAATAACCATATGATTGGTATGATGGCCAAAAATCCTACGGGCTTTTTTGCTATAAGATATAGAAAATTCAAAAAAACTGAAGTAACTAAGAGGCACTCAATGGCATTCACCGGTACCCAAGATTATATTGCAACCAAGGAGCTACAATTGGCGGTTAACGCCGCGATCACTTTGGAAAAGCCGCTGTTAGTAAAAGGCGAGCCTGGTACCGGAAAAACCATGTTAGCTGAACAACTCGCAGCGAGTTTAGGCACAGACTTGATCCAATGGCACATTAAGTCAACCACGAAAGCCCAACAAGGCTTGTACGAGTACGATGCGGTATCGCGATTGCGGGATTCGCAACTGGGCGATGAGAAAGTACACGATATTAAAAACTACATTGTGCAAGGCAAGCTTTGGCAGGCGTTTACAGCTGACAAGCGCCCGGTGCTTTTAATCGATGAAATTGACAAAGCCGATATTGAATTTCCTAACGATTTGTTGCTCGAACTCGATAAAATGGAATTCTTCGTTTATGAGACTCAGGAGTTGGTCAAAGCGACGCAACGTCCCATTGTGATCATCACTTCTAACAACGAAAAAGAGTTGCCGGATGCGTTTTTGCGTCGTTGTTTCTTCCATTACATTCAGTTCCCATCGGCTGATGAGATGCGCAGTATTATCAATGTGCATTACCCAGACATAAAACAGCGTTTAGTCGACGAAGCCTTGAAGGCCTTCTTTGATTTGCGTGAAGTGCCGGGATTAAAGAAAAAGCCTTCGACCTCGGAATTGCTCGACTGGTTAAAATTACTTGTCGCTGAAGATATCCCTGCAGAAACACTACACAACAAAGATGGCAAGACATCAATTCCTCCGCTGTATGGGGCTCTGCTTAAAAATGAACAGGATATTCACTTGTTCGAAAAACTGGTGTTTATGGCGCGCCGCTAGTGTTAGTCGATTTCTTTTTCACCCTCAAAAAGCATCGCCTTAACGTCAGTCTGCGCGAGCTGCTCGACCTTATTGGTGCGCTAGAGCAACATGTTGTGTATGCCGATCTCGACAGTTTTTACTATCTCGCCCGTATGATCATGGTTAAAGACGAAAGCCAATTTGATAAGTTCGACCGGGCTTTCGCCGAATACTTCAAAGGCGTTGAAAGTATCGATTTGTTTGAATCAAGTATTCCGCAAGATTGGTTAAATAATGCGATTAGCAAATATTTAAGCGACGAAGAAAAAGCCAAGATCCAAGCGCTCGGTGGTTTAGACAAATTGATGGAAACTCTGCAAGAGCGTCTAGCCGAGCAGGAGAAACGTCACCAAGGCGGTAACAAATGGATTGGTACCGGTGGTACTTCACCCTTTGGTGCAGAGGGTTACAACCCAGAGGGTATTCGTATTGGTCAAAAACAGAACCGTAACTTCTCGGCAGTCAAGATTTGGGAAAAACGCGAGTTCCAAAACTTCTCCAGTGACGTCGAACTGGGTACGCGTAACCTTAAAATGGCGCTCAGGAAACTGCGCAAGTTCGCGCGTACCGGAGCCAGCGAGGAATTGGACGTCAATGAAACGATTGGTGCTACAGCTAAAAATGGTGGACTGTTAGATATCCATATGACGCCGGAAAGACACAATGCCGTGAAGGTTTTAATGTTCTTTGACGTTGGTGGTTCCATGGACGCTTACATAAAACAGTGTCAGGAACTGTTCTCAGCAGTTCATTCAGAATTTAAGCACTTAGAATACTTTTACTTTCACAATTGCGTGTACGAAGACGTATGGAAAGACAATGCGCGGCGCGATAAAGAACGCATGAGTTTGTGGGAAATCATGCATAAATACGGCCGCGACTATAAAGTGATTTTTGTCGGTGATGCCACAATGGGGCCATACGAAATCACTTATCCTGGCGGCAGTATCGAACATTGGAATGAAGAGTCAGGTGCTGATTGGTTAACACGGTTAAACAACCATTTTAGTCATTGTATTTGGCTTAATCCGCAGGGTAAGCAGTATTGGGGCTATTACGCCTCCATTCAAATTCTGAAGGAGCTCATGTCGGATCGCATGTATCCATTGACCTTAGAAGGCCTGTCTGAGGGCATTAAAGCGCTAAGCCAAAAACAGTGAGTGATGGTCTTGAATAATCAACTAGAAACATTGCTGCGCATCTGGCATGCCGAGCGCGATACGCTTAATTGGGTGTTAGTAACGGTAATAGGTACTGAAGGTTCGAGTTATCGCAGGCCTGGCGCAATGATGCTATTTAATGATAGCGGTGAGCAATTTGGCTTAGTCAGTGGTGGCTGTTTAGAAAGCGATGTGCTCAAACATGCGCGACAGTGCTGGCAATTAGGCACGAGCAAGCGCATTACCTATGACATGCGTGAAGAGGGCGACTTAGCTTGGAACTTGGGGATTGGCTGTGGTGGCAAGGTCGACTTGTTGTTGCAGCCGGTAAACGCCGACAACGATTATTTGCAACTCGATCTTGTGTATCGGGCACTGGAGCAAGACCAAAGTGGCTTTTTCGCGCAACCGATCAATGATGAACAACCTCAGGGCGTTTGGAGCGATACTGAATTACAGCAACCTGATTGGTTGAGCTTTGCCATTAAGCCAGCACCAACAGTGTTGGTATTAGGTGGTGGGGTAGACGCCGTACCTGTGGTCAGCATGGGACACCAATTAGGTTGGAAAATGTGGGTGAATGACCCACGCCCGCGATACGCGCGCCGCAGTGATTTTGTAAATGCGCAGCGCGGCAGCAATCTCGCGCCCTTAGCACTTGCCGACCACGAGCATCTAGCCAAAGTGTCAGCAGTTATTGTTATGCACCACAGTGTTGAGCTCGATGCGCAAGCTTTGCAGTTAACCCTGCTGCCAACAGCAGCACATATTGGTTATATCGGATTGCTTGGGCCTGGGCATCGGACTGAACGCGTATTGGATAACGCTGGTATTGGTTTAGCAGCGCTACAGGGGCGACTCGCTAATCCAATTGGTTTGCGGTTAGGCGGCGATTTACCTGAATCCCTTGCGCTGGCTATGTTGGCAGAGATACACGCTTGGTTAAATCAGCAGGATGGCCAATCGATCAGCCAGATCTTGGGCACTACATGAAAACTTCCGTAGCTGTATTAGCAGCAGGTGAGTCAAGCCGATTCGATGGTATTAAGCAACTGGCAATGGTCGGGCAGTGCACCATGTTGTCGCAAGTACTATCACAGGTGCGCCAGCTCAATGTGGCGCATATGCAAGTGTGTTTAGGCGCATATTTTGATGAAATCGCGAGCACCGTGCCAGCCGATTTCAATATAATCCAAGTCGATAAATGGCAAGATGGTTTAAGTGCTTCGTTACATCAAGCGGTGCATGCGTGCCCAGCAAATTGCAGCCACCTATTGATTGTGCTTGCTGATCAAATAAGTGTTACCAGCCATCACCTTGAATTGTTGCTTAGTAAGGCTGTGCAGCTACCTGAATCCATCGTTTGCGCTAAGTTGCCGTCAGTAAACAGTGTTCCTGCTATTTTTCCACGTAAATACTTTACGCAGTTACTTGCCTGTAGTGGCGACAAGGGCGCTCGACAAATTCTAAATGGCAAAGCAAGTGTAAGCACCATCGACTTGCCTCAGGCGGCTATCGACATTGATACTCGCACAGAACTAGCCGCTTTTTTAAAAACCAAGAGCTAGGGCGTGTTGATCTTTGCGGTACGAATTTTGTTCAATTAAGTGGCTTGCGGCCGCGAAACGATGAATGAAGCTTAGTTATTCTAAGTGAATGAGGAGTGACAAAGGCCCCAAGCCACTTAACCTAACCCAATGGGCAGCGCAATACTACAATTTATACAGCGTCTTCATGCGCTTATGTAGAATAACTACACTGCGCGCATTCATCCTTGTCTAAATTGTAGTCTTACTGCTGCAAAATTGTACCGCAAAGATCAACACGCCCTAGTCCTTAGAGAGTTTTGTTCTAACTCAGTCAGCAAACCGCTAATGCTATTGTAAGCTTACCTCTTGTATCTGGGTCTTATGGACCAAGATACAAGAGGTAAGCGATAGAGACAGAGGGTGTTATGCAAAAATCAATTATGCTAGCGGTAGCCTTTACGGCATTACTGTGGGTGATTCACTCTGCAGTTGTGCTATTTGGCCTGAATCAGCACGCCCTAGGTGTTGTTCCTCACGACGTATCGCAAATCTACGGAATTATCACAGGCACCATAGTGCATGGTAGTTACGAGCACTTATTCAACAACACCTTACCACTGATCATTTTGCTGAGTATGCTCTGGTACGGCTATCCAAATTCTAGGCGCAGAGTGTTAGTGTTAGTTTGGCTGCTATCTGGGATCGGCGTATGGTTATTTGCGCGACAAGCCACGCACCTTGGTGCAAGTGGTTTAACCCACGGGCTATTTTTCTTTTTGTTTACGGTGAGTATATTCCGGCGTGATAAGCGCTCTGTGGTGCTTATGATGATTGCGTTTTTTATGTATGGCGGCATGATCATGACGATATTTCCGCGCGAGCCGGGGATTTCCTATGAGTATCATTTCTTTGGCGGCATGGCTGGCGTGTTGGCGGCAGTATTGTGGCACAAACGCGATCCTAAGTTGGTGGAAAAACCCTACGTGTGGGAGCAGCAAGATTTCGTTGATCCAGATATTGAGCGTATAGGCGATGCGTGGAAGTTAGATTCGCAGCGTGAGCAAGAAAACCAAGAGGTAAAACAGTCTGTAGTAGTATCGGTAGATGGTCGACCCTTATCGAGCTACAACCAACGAGGCACAGATTGACAGTACAACGTGTATTCGTTGCCAAATTTTAAGTTCAAATGGTTCTCTTCCAAGTAGGTTTGAATGCGCAATGCGGTTAAGCCTACTAGCATACAAATAAAGGAGAAAACGCTAGGCAGCGCCAAGAAAAAGCCGATCTGAGCAATAGCCACACCGATAAATGCAGGATTTCGAGTAAAGGCAAACAGGCCTTGAGTGACTAACTCCCCGCGATAATCACTATCGATACCGCTGCGCCAGTGCTCTAGCATTTGGTGATGCGTGGCTATGGCTAATGCGAAGCCCAAGCTCAGCATGGCAAAACCAACCCAAGCAACACCTGGGGCTGTCCAGGTGAATAGCCCAAGATAATTATCAACGGATGGAACAAACAAGCGCAATACACAAACGCTCCAGATTATTATTCTAAATACTCTAAAGGTTAGGTGATTCCACCAGTGTAACGAGAACTTTGTCCCCATATGCACCGCTGAACACTCGCCGTATTTGCGCTGGTGGCGGCCAATAAAAACCGCATAGTAAAAAGCCACGAAGCTATAGAATATCGCTAAAGAGAGGGCGAGTGGTTCTGTCGAAATAGACATAAATGGATGCATTTATAAAAATGTATGCGTTAAGTCTAGCAGCGAGTGAAAGTGATCGCTAATACATAATGCATTTGACCAATCGCCGAGTGTCGCGCAAAATCGCACCCAATTGTATTTGCACCTTAGGTTTTGCATTGACTGCTAAGCGCCTCAATAAGTTTATAAGTGATTCGGGATTCTGCTCTCGTCGTGAAGCCGATGCATTGATCGATGCCGGTCGTGTTCGGTTAAACGGTAAGGTTCCAGAGCTGGGTAGTAAAGTCGGCGAAGGAGATCAAGTCACTGTTGATGGCAAACCCATCGCGGCAGTTAAGCAAGACAAGAGCGATCGGGTGTATATTGCCTACCATAAGCCCGTTGGCATTACCTGTACCACCGAGCGCAAGGTTCGCGGCAATATTATTGATGCTATCAAATACAAACAGCGTATTTTCCCAATCGGGCGGCTCGATAAACCTTCAGAAGGCCTGATATTACTCACCAGTGATGGTGATATAGTGAATAAGATCTTACGCGCGGAAAATGCACATGAAAAGTTGTATCGAGTTACCGTGAATAAACCCATTAATCCGCGCTTTATCAAGCGCATGGCAGGTGGTGTGCCGATCCTTAACACGGTAACCAAGCCCTGTAAGGTCACTGGTGTGAGTCAATTTACCTTTGAGATCGTGCTAACCCAGGGCCTAAACCGTCAAATTCGCCGAATGTGTGAGTACTTAGGTTATGAGGTTACCAAACTGGTACGCAAGCGCATTATGCATATTGGTTTAAAAGGCTTAGCACCGGGAAAATGGCGACACCTAACAACCGAAGAGTTAACCGAACTCAATCGAGCGGTAGCGAATTCAACTAAAGTTGCGCGCGGATCCGGCGCTGGATAATTCGCACGCGGATCCCCAGCATTACAGCTGCCGCGCTTAAACCAACTATAAAGCCAACCCAAAATCCGCGAGCCTCCATGGCTGGGACTAACCAGTCTGTCATCGCCAGCATTATGCCGGTCGGTAATCCAATCAGCCAATACGCGGTAAAGGTGATTAAAAACATTGCTGTGGTGTCTTTATAACCGCGTAATGCATTGGCGGAAATCGCCTGAACCGCATCAGAAAACTGAAACAGTGCAGCTAAAAATAGCAGTTCGATCGCGTAATCAACTACGCTGATGTCAGTGGTGTAAAGCGCGGGGATAAGGCTTCTTGCTAAGATAGTGGCTGTTGCTGTGATAGCCGCAATCGACAACCCCAAAAACAATGCTGAGCGCAAAGCTAGTTGTGCAGCATCAGGTCGTTGCTGGCCGATCAAAAATGATATCCGAATAGCTACTGCCATACCGATACTCAACGGAAACATAAACATCAGTGAACTGAAGTTAAGTGCGATCTGATGGGCTGCGACTGGAATAGCGCCAAACTGGGCAAGTAGCAGAGCGACAGCCGAGAATAAAGTGACCTCGAAAAGAATCGTCATTGCGATAGGTAAGCCCAAGTGCAAGGTGGTTTTGATCGCTTGCCATTCAGGAAGACAAAGCTGAGCAAAAAGTCCGAGCTTGCGCAGTGAAGGAGCAAAGTTGGCATAACACAATGTCGCAATGCTCATCATTACAAATACCAACGCTGTGGCAACACCACAGCCGGCACCACCCATTGCGGGTACACCAAATTCACCATAAATAAATACATAGTTGGCAGGAATATTCACAGCCAAACCGAAGAAGGTAATTAGCATAGTTGGCCGGGTTTGGTTCATACCCTCACAGAAGTTCCGCGCGCCTTGATACAAAGCGAACGCTGGCGCAGCATAGAGTACGAAGGTGATGTATTCAGTGGTAATTGACCGCAACTCAGGTGCCATTGGGAACCACTGTAAAAACGGATCAAGTACCAACAAGAATAAGTAAACCAAGCCACTGAAAGCGAGTAGGGTCCACATCGCTTGCTGTGTAGCCTTGGCGATTTTACCGGTATCACCAGCGCCGAGTAAGCGCGAAACAATAGGCGGAATTGCCAATGCGATGCCCTGAATAAACATCAAGATCGGTGTGGTAATACTAAAGCCAACGGCTACCGCCGCCATATCGGTTGCAGAATAGCGTCCAGCCATGATGGTGTCGGAAACGCCCATTAGCATTTGGGTTAACTGGGCGATCAATAGCGGCCACGCCAAGCTAGTTAGCTGGTGCAATTCACCTCTAAAAGACGTGTTGTTTACCGTAGTCACCGACAATGCTCGTACCAAAGTTCAAGGCCGCGCAGTCTAACTGAAAGTGCAGGGGAGGTCGAGATTTGCCAATGAAGATCCGTTCCCAATTACCCGTCAATGTACATTTCGTGCTTATGCAAAACTATCCAACCATCGATGTAGATATTTTCGGGCCGCCTTGCATCATAAATTGCGTTTGAACTGATTAAATGTTCAATGTCGGTAAAACTTAAAAACAATTCGTGCTGCTTGAAGTAATTTCTAAGCAATACCGCTCTGTCTAACTTGGCATGTTCGCGAGGTGAAACTGGGGTTGTATGCGCAATGTTTCCGACTTTAAACCTGATGCCATTGGGCTCAACAGATAATACTTTCAGCGGAATATACCTAAAACGACGATCTGATGATTTGTCTATTGCTAAGTAATCGACATAATAAAAGTCACTTTTACGCGGGTTGTCAAAAACTTCATATTTTAGCGTTTGTTGATACTGCGAGTATGCAAAATAAGCGATAACAATTGCAATAAAGCCAATCGCTTCAGCATGGTCTGTTACGAGCTTTTTAAGTGAAATGTTAAAAATCATCAGCAGTTGCATGAAAAGCTATGGTTATCGCAGCAACGTCTTGCAAGATCAGACATTCAGCGACTGAGGAAAGGGAAGACAACAGAATGTATGTGCAGCAAATACAGTGTGGTAAAAGACGTAGAATCATCAACCATCCATAGCATTAATTGACCTGTCATTAGCCTATCGACAAAATAGGTTTAGCTCAACCTAGTACAGAGTTTTAAAATCAATAAAAAACGCAGTTAACGTTGTGACAGTTAATTCAATCAAGCTTTTGGGCGAGTTGATAAGCGTGTTCAAAGCTAGCATCTGCTGACGTCTGGTAGTCTGCAATGACACCCGAACGGTGCCAGCTATCATCTGTTGCGTTGAGTTTAATTATACCAGTAGAGATAAGCACACTTGCGTGCTTACTAACGGGTATTGGACTGGTTAACATACCTAAACCGATAGTGTCTTCACCCACTATGGTAGCTTTCTCAAGATGCTTGAGGGTGTAGGCAAGAAACTCCCAAGGGCCTGCAACAAAGGAGGAGGTTAGGATAAAAACAGGCATTTGGAATTGCAACTCTGAAATGTCATACGAAACCAGTGGGACTGGCGTTTTGCGCCCAGCGTAAATGTGTCCTAACAGCGTATTTGGCTCGTTAAAGTAACTGATTATCAATTGACTCAAATCCACGGAGCCAAGGCCTGCATCTCGAATGTCTATGATCAATGCATCGGTATCGGACATTTGATTAAGCGCGGCAACTAACTCTTCACGTGCATCGTGCACAAAGTCACCACTTAACGCTATGTATCCAATGTTTGGCTCTAGAACCTGTGTTTGTGCGTTGCTCAAATGCTCTTCGCTATCAATCGCGTTTTGTTGTGAAAGGTTGGTTCTGCGCACCAGCTTGAAATTACTATCGCTTGTGATCTTGATGACGGTTGATTCGAGTAAAGTCTTGAGCCTATAGAACTCAAATGCCTGATCGAAATCTCCTGTGACAAGCATACTTTGAAGTGTTTGTTTTACGTTTTTGGCCTTATCAGGTTCGATATAATGGGTGTCGAAGGCAAGAGAAATACCTTGAACGATTTCTAAGACTTCACTGTGCTCTAAGTGTAGCTCCGGTGTATTTGCCCGGGCTGGCTGATGATGAATACTACTTAAAAATAGTGCAAGGATAATGATATATAGAGTTCTCAAGACGCTTTTGACTTCGTTTGGATTAAAGTGAAAGTATTTGTCCAGACATTTCATTTTCAAGTCCTTAGTCTATCGGCTAGCAGGGCGTAAGGAATAAAAATGACGGTTCGCACGAGAAAAGAGCTACAAGACTACGTGAACAATGGCAATCAACCCAAATTTGTATTCTTTTGGGGCCACAAGAAGCCTAAGAGTGGTGTATCAAAAACGTGTTTCTCTCAGTGGTATGAAAGCGCATTTAAGATCGAGCGAGTACGCTATACCACAGCGGAACACTTCATGATGGCAGAAAAGGCAAGATTGTTTCGAGACACAAACGCTGAAATGGCCATATTAGCAGCTAACAATCCAGGGCAGGCTAAGGCGTTTGGACGAGAGGTTAAAGGGTTTGATCATGAAAAATGGGTTGAGCACCGATTTGATATTGTCGTTCGCGCAAACTTTGCAAAGTTTGGCCAAAACGAAGAACTCAAGCGTTTTTTATTAAATACTAGAGACCGAGTAATTGTTGAGGCCAGTCCAGTAGATAAAATTTGGGGAATTGGGTTGTCTGCAGATGATCCACATGCAGAAAATCCCAATCGTTGGAAAGGTGAAAATCTTCTTGGTTTCGCTTTAATGGAAGTGCGTAGCCAGTTGAGTGTGCGTGGATAACGTCAGTCGCTATTCCTCGCGATTACTGATCCAAACTGTTTGATACGGTGCTAAATTTAGAACCACGTCGGCAACGTTGATTTGCTCACCGGTGATTAAATCCAGCCAGCAATCTGTGCCAATAAGGTTGATGTCAGACAACGTAATTGTTTGAGCCTCATCTGCGACATTCGAGATACAGAAAATGCTTTGCTGGCGGTCAGCGCTTTGGCGCCAATACCCGAACAGTGAATCCCCCAGTTGCAACGTAAACTGTGTGGCATTGGGATGAAATGCCGGTTGCGCCTTGCGTACACGGATGAGCTGCGATAATCGAGTAAGTACTTTGTGGTGTTGACTCGTGGGATCATCCAGCTGTTTTTCTAACTTTTCAAGATCCCAACGGTGGCGGTTGATCGAACGGTTTTGTCCAGTATTTTCTACTTTTTCATAGTCGTTTGAAGTCGCCAGTAGACTATGAATATAGATGCCGGGGATCCCTTCCAGGCCGAGCATAATCGCATGGGCACAAATAAAGCGATCAATTTGATATTTGTCCGGACCTTTGATCGTGCCTTGCAAGGCATCAAATAGAGTAATGTTTATCTCGTAGGGTTTTTGTTGCCCCATATCCGATGTGCGCCAGCTCACGCGGCCACCGAAGTTTTGCATGGCCTGTACCAGCGAAGCAATTTCATTGTCGGTTAACAAGCCTTCGGCAGGCCGCAGACCAATACCGTCGTGCGAGGCAATGAAGTTAAAATATGTCGTACCATTTTGCGCTGGCGGCATACTCATCAGCCAGCCTTTCAAATAGCGACAATCACCCGTGACTAGCGTATTAACCAATAATGGAGGCAATGAGAAGTTGTAGATCGCGTGCGCTTCGTTGGCATTACCAAAATAGGTCAGATTTTCACGGTTAGGTATATTGGTCTCGGTAATGATGATTGCATCGGGCGCGACATTTTCGATCAATGTACGCAGTAACCGAATGGTCTCATGCGTTTCTGGTAGGTTGATACATGTACTGCCAACTACCTTCCACAAAAAAGCGACCGCATCGAGGCGAAAAATTGTCGCGCCTTGGTCAAGGTAATCACGAATAATCTTTACAAAGGCTATTAATACTTCGGGATTGCGAAAATCAAAGTCTACTTGGTCGTGTGAAAATGTGCACCATACATGCTCTAAACCGCCTGCAGTCTTGGTTTCTTTTAATAGCGGCGAGGTTCTAGGGCGTACAACTTTAGATAAATCATCATCCAGTTTGGCGGTAAAGAAATAGTCACTACCGGTACCGGAACCATTGATGAAGTTTTGAAACCATTGGCTCCGAGCGGAGCAATGATTGATGACTAAATCGAACATCAGGCCATACTCATCGGCTAGGGCGTTGATGTCGCTCCAATCCCCCAGAGATTGATTTACCGTAGAATAATCAATTACAGAAAAGCCATCGTCTGAGCTATACGGGTAGAAAGGCAAAATATGCACTTTATTGATCGTATTAACGCAGTATTTTTCGAGAAAATACCGAAGGCTTTCCAACGGCTTCTCGTTCTCGCGGATCACACTATCGCCATAGGTGATCATCATAATATCTGACTCATCCCAGAGGTTGCGGTAACTCTCTGGGATGATCGGTGGGTTTTCAGCACTTAATCCTATCGCGGCCAATAAGCGTTCGCTTATAGCACTGTAATCGTTAACGTCTTCGACTTGGTCGTAAATAAACGCCAAGTGGTGTTCAACTTTCTCTTTGATCTGATCAAGTGGCTGAGTCATGGTCTAGGCTCCAAACTCCTTGGCATCTTCTTCAACGGCGTCTTTTAAACGCGCGAACACGTCTGGCATAGCACTATTAACGCGGTTCCAGCTTGGAATGAACGGCGTTTCCATTGGGTTTTCTAAGAAGTTTTGACCTGCTTTCATAATGTTTTGTGCAAACATTTCTACGGCCTTTTCCTCATTGTGAATATCCAGTTTTAAACCATTCATTACGGCATCATTATGATAGGTCTCGATAAAGTCGAGTGCAATGCGGAAATAAGTCGCCTTGATAGAACGGAACATTTCAGTACTGAACGTATGCCCTTGTGTTGCCAACTTCCTAAACAGGGCTTTCGTGATATCAATAGACATCTTCGACAATCCACCTTGGTCATCGTGTAAGCTTAAGTCTTGGTGTTTGTGATCGTATACACGAGCGATGTCAGCTTGGCACAAGCGGTTGTGGTTATAGTTGCGGTGCATTTCTGACAGGACGCCAATTTCTAAACCCCAATCACTGGGTATGCGAATATCATTAAGCACATCGCGACGGAAAGAAAACTCACCGGCTAATGGATAACGGAAACTGTCCATAAATTGCAGGTATTCATTAAACCCGCAAGTACGCTGGAGAGCGCGGATGAGCGGAGTGACTAATAGGCGTGATACGCGGCCATTGATTTTGCCATTGGCAACACGCGCATAATAGCCTTTACAAAATTCGTAGTTGAATTGCGGATTAGCAACAGGATAAATCAGTTTAGCGAGTAGTGTACGGTCATAGGTTAAAATATCGCAGTCGTGTAGCGCCACACTTTCTGATTTGCCTGACGCCAGAATGTAACCCATGCAATACCAAACGTTGCGACCCTTACCCATTTCTTTTGGCGCTAAGCCGAGCTGTGTGAGTTCATCGTCAAGGGCTTTTAGTCGTGGCCCATCGTTCCATAACACACGATGGTGCTGCGGCAACTTGCCGAAAAAGTCGAGTGCGTGTCGAAACTGGTCTTCATCGGCGCGATCCAAACCAATAACAATTTCGTTGAGATAGGGTACTTCGGCAATATGCTCAATGATATTTGGTAGAGCTTCACCTTCTAGCTCGGAAAACAATGAAGGCAAAATGAGTGCCATTGGCCGTTTCTTACTAAATTCAACAAGTTCGGCTTCCAAGGATTCAATCGGCCGTTCAGAAAGGTTGTGTAACGTTGTAACTATCCCATTTTGATAAAAGTCCGCCATAATGACTCCAATTTTAGTTAGGCAAAATAAGTGATGTCAGGGCTTGCGCCCAACCGGCAGGACCGGCTTGTTCGGTTGTTATGATATTTCCATCACGTTGAAGCGTAGGGGGAGCGTGCACGGGGGATTTAACCCGTACCGCGTAATCGGCTACTTCTAGCATTGGGACGTCGTTGTTACCGTCGCCTAACGCAATCGAAGTTACCTTGTTATTGTTGTAAACCTGTTTTGCGTAGTAGTCGCATAACCACAGCATGGCATCGCCTTTTGAGCACTCGCCACACACGTGCATGAACCGGCCACCTTCGATGGGGGCAGCGCCACGTTCACGCAAATACGCCATGAAGGCCTGTTTTTGTGTATCGTTTCCATGCCATACAACCGGTTCACCAAATTCACGGCTAGCGGCTTTACTCGCTTGCTCGGTGCTCAGTCCGGTACGTTGTTTGATACCTTCGATCCCCAGCTCAGTAAAGCTGGTAAACAACGGCTGAAATTCTTCAGGAGCCTCGGTAAGTAGGCTTGACCAATAGGCATGAGGCTTGGTGAATGTTTGTCGGCTGAAACCTCGCACGTCAGATTCTGCAAGCGGTGGTACTTGGCTATCGCTTTCAGGCAAATAAATCGCTGCACCATTTTCAACTATCATCGGCCCGTTAAGCTGCATCTCTGCTGCAATATCAATAACTTCTGCGAGCGTTTTACTGGTATTTAACACTACCGGAACATTTATCGCTCTAAGCGCAGCAAGGGTGCTCTTGGCAGGAGAGAAGTCGTAACTGTAATGATCTAGCAAGGTGCCATCTAAATCGCTAAAAACAATCACCGGCATCGATATCATAAAAACTCCGCCTGAGTGGAGGTAATTTGGCGCTGCTCATTGAGCTGGTAAACGCAATTCATATGCTCGGGCAAGGTCGCCAATGTATGTTCGGTTAAGCGTTGAAAGTAGCTTACAAATGCTTTGACCTGCTGATCGGTCATGATCGCAGACTGTTCAACACCCGCAGTGCGGGCAGCAAGCTTGTGCTCTTGCTCAATGCGCCAGCCTTCCACGCAGTTAAAACTCGGCGCGCGCAACATAACCCAATAATCCATCAAAGCATATATAGGTTCATAGGCCTCTGCGAGTTGTTCATTGATATAGTTTCGCCATACCCCTAAGGCATCTTCTTCTGCTTCTAACGTGTTAATTGGCGTGTTCAGTTGGGCGTTAGCCTGCGCACGCGTGCCCCAACACCAGCCCTCAAAGATCACGATGTCAACCGGTGAGTTTACGATAGGCCACTCCAACACTGGATAGGGGTTATCCGTTGCTTTATTAAAGCGTGGAATAGAGACCGTGCCGTACTCCTTAAGGCGTTCAAGTGTTTTATTCATCAGCGGCATGTTGTGGGTCCCTGGGACTCCACGCGTTTTCAACAATGGGTGGATTTTCACGGATAAAGCTAACCGGTCGGACTGTGATAAGTAAAAGTCGTCCAAGCTCAGACGCACAACATTAAGCCCTTTCACTTGGCTGAGATAGAAATCTAAAAATGCAGCAAGGGTCGATTTACCCGAACCTTGCGCACCATTTATGCCAACATAAAACGGGTTGCTTGCACCATTATGGTGCACTGCAATTTCGTCACCCAAAGGCTTGAACCACTTTAGTGCAGTGACTAAATATTCCGAATCGAGCTGTTGGTCGGTTAGAAACGCTTGGTAGTCCATAAATACTAAGCTTATTAGCCTTATCTGATATCCACTTGATAATAGATAAGGTTCAACTACCGTGCCAATAATATGGCAGGGTGGACTTACGCAGCGATTTAGTGAAATTTCTGCTTAGTTATTTTTTCAGCGCGGTGATCACTGCACGTTTAGGGCTGGGGTATCCTTCAACAGTGCGACTAATATCGTCCGGATCTAAGAAATCTTTGAGTGACTGGTTTGTCATCCATTCCGTTTGGCGCTGTTCCTCCAGAGAAGTGATATCTACATCAACCACTTTAATCTCGGTAAAACCTAAACGCGACAACCACAAACACAACGCATCGCAACTTGGCAGAAACCATACATTACGCATTTGCGCGTAGCGATCTGTGGGCATTAATACGGTTTTCTCATCGCCATCAACCACCAGAGTTTCGAGTACCAGCTGACCGCCTTTGACCAGTTGGTTTTTTAGCTCAGTGAGAAACTGTATCGGGTCGCGGCGATGGTAGAGCACGCCCATCGAAAACACGGTATCAAAACTGTTCAGTACTGGCATTTGCTCGATACCTAGTGGCAGGACATGAACTGGAGCAGGCCCATGAAAGTATTTTATGGCCTGAAATTGGGCGACAAACAATGGCGTTGGGTCGATGCCAATTACCATTTCAGCCTGTTCACCGTACATTCGCCATAAGTGATAGCCACTTCCGCAACCAACATCTAAAACTTGCTTACCTTTGAGCGATTGAATATGCGGTAGTACGCGATCCCACTTCCAGTCAGAGCGCCATTCAGTATCGATATTGACGCTGTAAAGACTAAAGGGGCCTTTGCGCCAAGGCATAAGCTTTTTAAGCAATGATGTGGTTCTGGCCTGGTCGGCATCAGACATTTGTCCCGGCGTTCCTATGCGAACAGCGCTTGATAAATCGATATCATCTGTCTGCAGCGCAGGTAATTGCTCTATCATGCGTGCGTATTTTAAGCAGTCTGAGGCGGCAGCAGATTGATACCAATGACTCAGTGCTCCGGGCAGGGTGTCTAACCATTGTACTGATGGGCTGTCGAGTAAATCGTGTAAGCAGGGTTTAAACCAGTTGTGTAATTTTTCCATTACTTCATTGCCACCATGGCACAAAAATTAAATTGTTGTTGAATCAACGCGACAGAAGAAAAACCAGCGTTAAGCATCCGCTTTCTGTGTGTCTCAAAAGAATCCAATTGCATCACGTTTTCTAGTGCTACACGCTTTTGACTTATTTCTAACTCAGAATACCCATTTTGCCGTTTAAAATCGTGATGCAAGTCCACCAGTAACTCATCGGCTTGGGGATCTTCGTGACGAATCTTTTCAGCTAATATCAAGACACCACCGGGTTCCAAACCGTTATAAATCGTTTTGATCATCGCATCGCGCTTGGCTGGATCTACAAATTGTAAAGTGAAATTCATGATCACCATACACGCATCGCTTATCTCGATTTGCGTTATATCATTCTCAAACAACTGAATGTTGTTAGCATGTTGAAACTGGCGGATATAGCGGCCGCATCGTGCTAGCATCGCTTGCGAGTTGTCAATCGCATAAATGGGGTTTTCGTGTTGTGCACCGTGCGCCGCAGCGAGGCTTGCAGCGCCCAACGAGCAACCCAAATCATAGATGCGTTTATTTGGCTGAGCATAGCGGTTGGCAAGAAACTCTATCGCGTTCAAGATCGATTGGTAGCCTGGAACAGAGCGAGAAATCATATCGGGGAACACGTCAGCCACTTGTTCGTCAAAGCGGAAGTCTTTCACTTCATTCAGTGGTTGAGCAAAGATGGTGTCGGTATTTTGCATGGTGCCAATTACTACTCGTTTTAAAAACAGCGATATTCTACGTGTTTTTGTCTTACAACCAAACTCTCTATGCAAAATCCACGATGAGTGATAGGTTAATCAGAAGTTCAAGAGTGGAAAAAGTACGTGTTTAATAAGAATATACCCCTAGTTGATTTACATCGACACCTCGATGGCAATATCAAACCAGCAACTATTTTATCTCTAGCGCAGCAGCACAATATTCAATTACCCGCTGATAATATCGAAGCGCTTATTCCGCATGTTCAAATTATTGATAAAACCAGTGACCTTCTGGAGTTTTTGCAGCGCCTTGATTACGGCGTTGCCGTTTTGGCAGACCTTGATGCGTGTCATCGAGTTGCCTACGAAAATATGCTTGATGCTAAAAATGAAGGCATTGATTACATCGAATTGCGTTTTTCGCCTTATTACATGGGTATGAATCACAAGCTAGCGCCGGGAGACGTGGTAGAAGCGGTAGTGCAGGGCGTACGTGACGGTATTAAAGAAACGGGTGTGCAAGCGAATTTAATCGGTATTTTAAGCCGCACCTTTGGTGCTGACGTGTGCATGCAGGAGCTCGATGGTTTGCTTGCCCATAAACATGATATTACCGCACTCGACCTTGCCGGAGATGAGCTTGGTTACCCAGCCGAGCTATTTGAAGAGCACTTCGCCAAAGCGCGTAAAACCGACTGGCAATATACGGTACACGCGGGTGAAGCAGACGGACCCAGCAGTATTCGCCGCGCTATGAATGTATTAGGCGCACAGCGCATCGGGCATGGTGTAGCTGCGATTCAAGATAGAGCTCTGATGGCTGAACTGGCGGAAAAACGCGTACCTATAGAGTCTTGCCCAACGTCTAACTATCAAACGGCAACGGTGGCAAATCTTGCCGAACACCCGATGCGCGAGTTTTTAGCTGCCGGTATGTGCGTTACGCTAAATACCGATGATCCGGGTGTGTCAGCGATTGATATAGCGCACGAATACAAGGTGGCACAAGACGTGGTAGGTTTCAGTGCCGAAGAGTGTGACCAGATGCAGCGCAATGGTGTTGAAGCCGCCTTTTTAAGTGACGCTGAAAAACGCGCGCTATTTAAGCGCAAAGCCGCTGAATAAAGGGTTCGCTGTATATATGCAACACCCAATAGTGCTGGATGAGAAGTTTGGATTATGCTGTTCGAAGCAAAAACAACTGCTCATTCGGTTACTGTACATTCAGCGCAAACAGTTGTCATAGGCGACCAAATTTGGATTTAAGGGAACTGTTATCTCACCGTTAAAAACCGTAGTCTTCGCACTTTTAGCATTATTGGCTTTCGCTGCTAATTCGGTATTTTGTCGTTGGGCGTTGGGCGAGGCAAGTATTGATCCCGCGTCTTTTACTGCGATCCGTTTGTTATCAGGCACTGTGATATTGGTTGTGCTGGTGGCGTTAGCAAACGCTAGGCCAAGTAAACTTTTATCATCAGGGAGTTGGCTGGGTGCCTTGATGCTATTCATCTATGCTGCGGCCTTTTCATTTGCCTATGTACATTTAACTGCGGCGACTGGCGCGTTGGTCCTATTTGGTTCGGTACAAATTTGTATGTTTGGCATCAGTGTTTATCGCGGTACTACATTATCGATTATGCAATGGTCGGGATTAATTACCGCCTTTATGGGGTTGATGGTACTGTTAATCCCCGATGTTGCTGCGCCATCTTTGCTTGGTTTTGTGTTAATGACGTTATCAGGCTTTGCTTGGGGCGTTTATTCATTATTAGGGCAAACGAGTCAAGCGCCACTGCTCAGCACGGGCGCTAACTTTTGTCGTACTCTGCCTTTCGTTTCGCTTTTGTTAATCTTCACGTTTGATAACGCAACAATTACGCAAAAAGGTGTATTGCTTGCCATGGGCTCTGGCGGCTTGGCATCTGCAATTGGCTATGCGATTTGGTACAAGGTTTTACCTCATTTACAAGCTGCGACTGCCGCTACCAGTCAATTAACTGTGCCGCTTATCACGGCGCTGGGTGGGGTTGTATTTATCAGTGAATCAATAACACTTACGCTTATTGCTGCAAGTGTTTTAACTTTGGGTGGCATATATATCGTGATTAAGGGTAAAAAAGCGTAGAAGGGCATATTTTAGTCCATCCCATGAAGGCTTTAAGCCTCTAGGCCAAGCGTTACACTATTAATCCGCAACATATACGGGTTAACGGCGTATAACGCCTGCTATGCTAAATTTTCAGACAAGGATCGTATTGTTTTAGGAGACAACCATGCTAACGCTGAGTGAGAAGTTATTATTACTAGGCTTAAACGATGAAAAAGGCAGTGTGGTTTTTTCTGCTTCTATATCGCTTGATTACGGCTTGGCTGGCGCTTTGTTGCTCGAGCTGCATTTAGCCAAGCGGATAGGTTTTGAGGATAAAAAGATTATCGTCCTAGACCCAACAACCACTCAAAATACATTACTCGATGAAGCGTTGGCTTTAATTGTGGCCTCGGACAAGCCAAGAGATGCTAATTATTGGCTGAACAAAGTACGCGCTAAGGTTGATAAAATCCAAGCGCGATTAGCTGAGCGTTTAGTTGCCAAAAAAATATTAGAGAAGCAAGAGCAACGCTTTCTATGGTTGATAAAGTATGAGCGATTCCCAACGGAAGATCCTAAGCCCGAGACTGATATCCGTAACCATCTTAAACGTATAGTGTTGCAGGGGGCAGCGCCTAGTGATGAAGACGTTGCATTATTAAGTCTGGTGCAAGCATGCGGGCTTACGCCTGAGGTTTTCGAACGCAGTGAGCAAACGGTTGCTAAACAGTTTATTACCGAATTGGCGCAGGGTGATAAAATCAGCAAAGCGATAAAGCAAACCGTAGAAGAGATTACAGTGGCATTAGTTGTAGTCTTGACTACCACTACAGCCACGACAACCATAGTTTCTTGATTTAACAAGGCATCCTATTTTTAATTTAATTGAAGCGTAAAGTTTAGTGGTTACGTTCTACGGTCTACATAAACTATTGAACTTGAGTAGAAATATTGTCGTCGATAACGCCTTTCTGATGCGAGTGGGTGTGACTAACTCGCAGTGATCAGTAGGTCATCAAACTACTTGGTCGGTTCTTTTAATGCGATTATTGGTACGAGCTTTGGACTGTATTTGATATGATCATCAGCTGTTTAACGAGCATAATTGCCATCACTTTTGCGCAAAACACAGTTCAATGCACAAAAACAACAAGAAAAGTGTCTACTGAGTGACGTTACATAGCGGGTGATATGGGATCTGACATAAGTACAACTTCAATTCAAGGGCAACAATTGGATTTGCTCGTACGCTCGACGTCCAAGGTTACCTACGTTTTCCCTATTACCGCCAGTGTTTTAGTTGCGGTTTTCTATTCTCAAGTGCCAACGATGCAACTGTTTGGTTGGTGGTTAGCCGTTATTCTTTGTAGCGCCTTGCGCTTCAGTGTGTTGCGACGCTATCGTCTCAAGAATCAAGCGGGTAAAGATTATCAACAGTGGCTTAAGGCACTGTTAGTTGTTGACGTCTGTAACGGCCTAACCGCAGGCATGTGTGCGCTGTTTGTGATGTATTTACCAATTGAATATGAACTTTTGGTGTTAGTAATACTGATCGCAATTAGCATGGAGAGTGTTGGCGTACAATCTGCTATAAAAGTTTCTTTCATTTGCTTTGTGCTGCCTCTGTTCTGCGTCATGATTTTTTGGTTGTTGCTTGTGGGCGGTCAACTTAATTACGTGATTGCGATTCTTGCAGTGGTGCACCTATTTCTATTGTGGAGCAATTTCAAATCACTCAATTCGACTATTCAGAGCAATTTTGAGTTAGCGCTAAAGAATCAAGGGTTGAACGTAGAATTGGAGCGCTCCAATCAAGAGCTTTCTTTGTCGCGCGACCAAGCGTTGCAAACCAATTTAGCACAATCTAAGTTCATCGCAGACATGAGCCATGAATTGCGTACCCCCATGCAAGGCTTGCTTGGTTCAATTGAGTTAGCCAAGCAGCAATCGGCGAGTCCAAGGATAACCAAAACATTACAAATCGCTCAGGCGGCAGGAGCCACGTTATTAAACTTGCTTAACGGAATTCTAGAGCTCAGCCGAACAGAAGCAAAGATGCAATCTCAAAGCACTGAGCCTTGCAACTTAAGTTCACTTTGCCAAGAACTTATTGATTTAGTGGCCATAACCGCTGAAGCTAAAGGATTGAGTGTATCCATGCACACCGAAGGCGCGTTACCCAGACACGTGCAAGTGGATAAAAACAGGCTTTCGCAAATCGTATTAAACTTTTTGTCTAATGCAATAAAGTTTACGAAAAAGGGTAAGATTGAACTCTCGTTGCGACGAGTTACCGCACATTCGGATCGCTTTATCATTACTGTCAGCGATACTGGCGTAGGTATCGACGAAGCAGATATTCCTCACATATTTGAACGCTTTACACAATTGTCAGAGGGGCGTGAAAAGGGAGGCTCCGGTCTGGGGTTGGCGATTTCTGCTGAGCTTAGTCGCGTTATCGGCGCAAAGATTACGGTTAAAAGTAAAGTCGGCGAGGGCAGTGAGTTTTCGGTCGAATTCAGTGCCCACGTTCAAGAATCAACATCGCCTGATCGCCCAAATGCAAGTGAACCTCTTAATGCAGATGTGAGTCATTTGCGGGTCTTAGTTGCAGAGGATGAACCCTTAAGTCGGTTGGTGTTAGAAGCGTACTTTAACAACCTTGGGGTCAAGCCGCATATAGTGGTAAATGGCGAGGAAGCGGTGTCTGCTTGCATGGAACAAGCCTTTGATTTGATCTTTATGGATTGTCAAATGCCGACGCTTAATGGGATTGAAGCTAGTCAAAAAATCCGTGAGACTTGTGCTCTGAATGTTACTAGTTTCATTGTTGCTATGTCTGCTCACATAGAGGCGCAAGATGCCGAGATGGTAACAACGGCAGGTATAAATCTACTTTTAGGCAAACCCATTGAGCAAAAACAGCTAACTCAAATACTGCTAAAAATTAACGCGACAAAGTAAATCCGTTATGAAAGTGGCTGCTTAAATGAGGCGCTTTCGTTTGTTCTTGTTGCCTTTGCGATAAAAGTAAAGCCCGTAATTTGCACGCTTTGCGCATCATACATATCTCGATTGTTTAAAAGGTCTCTAACAGCTAAATTTGATTTACACGCCGAAATCACAATTAAGAGGGAACAGAAAAATAGTGATGTTAAGTTGTTCACTGAGTTGAATACTCTTTAAGAAACCAACACATATTATTATGTGTTCTACAATTCACAAGACACGTTTTCAAACTTACGTTATCAGAATTGACAGTAGGCAGTTATATCAAAAGTCATGAAAATATTTTCAGTTACTGAATTTGACCTCTCCCCCAAATTTAACACCATGACTTTGATGAGATTTCCAATAAACTGGAGACAATGGAGATCTCAAAATGAAAAAGCGTTACAGCGAAGAACAAATTATTAAAGCCATCAAGCAGCATGAAGCTGGAGCCAAGGTCGATGATATTTGCCGAGATATGGGCATATCTACTGGCACGTTCTACAACTGGCGAAGTAAATATGCGGGACTTGAAGTCAACGAGGCTAAGCGACTAAAGGAGCTAGAGGCTGAGAACAACAAGCTCAAGAAGCTACTGGCTGACAAGTTATTGGAAGTCGAAGCTATGAAGGATGTACTTTCAAAAAAGTGGTAAAGCCAGCAGCAAGAAAGCCTGTTGCTCGCCAGCTGATGGAGACATTCAAATTGAGTGAGCGGGTAGCATGCAGGCTAGCTGGCGTGAGCAGGACAGCGTTTCGTTACCAACGTAAGGACAAGGGTGATTCACCTGTCAGAACGAGGCTCAAGGAGCTTGCAGCTCAATATCCACGTTATGGCTATCTGATGTTACATGGCCTGCTCAAAGGTGAATGTCTAGTCGTCAATCGTAAACGCACCTATCGGTTATATATCGAGGAGGCGTTGCAAGTCAGAACCAAGAAGCGCAAGAAACTGACGCGTCCTAGGCAGCCAATGGAGGTACCAACCGTACCGAATGAGCGTTGGTCGATGGATTTTGTATCCGATCAACTAAGTAACGGAAGACGATTCCGTGTGCTCAATGTCGTTGATGATTACTCTCGAGAGATGGTGGGACAGCTTGTGTCAGTCTCAATAAGTGGCCGCCAAGTCGCACGCTTCCTCAGTCAGCTCGTTGAGCATCGAGGTAAGCCCAAGAAAGTGATTTGCGACAATGGCACAGAGTTCACCAGCAAAGCTATGTTCTTCTGGAGCAAAGAGTCAGGTGTAGAACTAGGATTTATCCAACCTGGTAAACCTACTCAAAATGCTTTTGTAGAAAGTCTCAATGGCAAATTCAGAAACGAATGTCTGAACCAACACAGGTTCAGAACGCTTGATGAAGCCAAGTATGAAATTGACCTGTGGCGTGAGCACTACAACCATGTTCGACCACATAGTTCACTGAATTATTTGCCGCCTGTTGAGTATGCAAAACAGGCAGCATAATATAAAAATTCTCATCGAGAGATTGGTATTAATCTCGGGGAAAGGTCAAATTATCGCTAACCACGTTGTACTTGATCATGGGTATTACAAGTGTCTCGCTCGTGTTGTGGAACGAATTTGGTATGAATCGTACGGTCGTTATATTCCCGAACTCAAACCCCAATATAACAACAGTTACCGATAGCGTGTATGACGGCTACTCTGAAATTGAACTGGAAGTTAGTGCAGATTTAATTAGTTTTACATGTGATTTAAAAAATCCAGGTTATACTCATCCGTTCTGCGCTATAGAAATTCCCGTTAACGATGGAAAGCCTGTCGATCTCAACACTTTCACCCATGTGAATATAACGATCGATAGAGAGTCTAGCGTTCCCGATACAACATTAATTTACCTGATTAACCAAGAAAGTGACTCCACTGTTCAATGGGGAGAACGTTCTAATCTTCGCACCGTTTATGTAGATAATGAAGAAACTTTTAGCCTGCCAATTGATTCTTTCACAGTGCCGTCTTGGTGGCTTTTGTTAAATGCTAAAGATTACTACGGTGGGGCGTCAAGATATGATGCAGTAACTAAAATTACAGTTGCCACGGGGGATGCCAATCAAGATCGGCAGGAGGCTATCTCGATTTCTCGCGTGGTTTTGGTCGGTAAATGGATCAACCAAGACTCATTGCGCCTTATTTTATTATCAGCATGGGCAGTTGTGTGTACCCTTCACGTCTTATTATTTATCAAAATTAAAATTCGCGAATCTCAAAGAATTCGTGCAAAAGCAGATTCGTTATCACGCCTTAATACCATTTTAAATATTGAGCGCGATAAATTTGAAACTATGGCCAAGACCGATTCATTGACGAATGTGAAGAATCGGGCGGGCTTGCGAGATGATTTCAATCGCTGCATTGATATGTATAAACAATCTAGTTGCCCTAGCTGCGCTATTTTGTTGGATATTGACCACTTTAAGCAGATTAATGACACCCATGGTCATGATGTGGGGGACAGTGTTTTAATCGAGTTTGCCGAACGTCTTCAAGACGGTGTTCGCAGTGATGATAGTGTAGGGCGCTGGGGAGGCGAAGAGTTTATTATCATCGCTTCCGGCGTTGCTATTAAGGAGGCCACAGCACTTGCGGAAAAGCTTCGCACTGCAATAGAACAACAACCATTCGGCGAGATTTCGATAACCTGTAGTTTCGGTATAAGCGAATTAACCAAGGAGGGGGTTACTAGTTGGATAAAACGCGCCGATAAGGCCTTATACAACGCAAAGAAAGCTGGGCGCAACCGTGTTGTCGCGGATTGGGAATAGTCAGCGATATATTAACCTCATTTCTTCCTGATAATCGTCTTTAGCGTTTTCATTATTAAAAGCAAAACCTATTTGCATGAACTACTTACACTGTTTATGCTTGGTGCTAGGAAAGGTTTGCGGCGGTTTGCATGCGAACATTGTTTAGGGAGTCGCTCATTGTTTTTTAAAACACGAAAACTGGCGGGTATTTTTGCCGCATTGTGTTTATTTTTTCATACTCAAAGCCCAGCCCAAACTTCTTCGTCTGAATCAGATTTGTCGGCGCTTTACGATTTAGTTTACCAAATCGTCGTAATTGAAACTGAAACAAAGAACAAATCTGCACTAGGTTCAGGTTTTCAAATATCTGCAGATGGCCTAGTGATAACCAATTATCACGTAATTTCGAACTTTGTTTTCGAGCCTGAACACCACGCAATTGAATATGTTCAATATGACGGCGAAAAAGGTGAATTATCGCTGATATATTTTGATGTGATCAATGATCTCGCAGTGCTCCAACGTGACGAACCGCCGGTAGAACATTTACCCCTAGCTACAGACATTCCATCGTTAGGTGAGAGTATTTACGCCCTTGGTAATCCAAGAGATGTTGGCATGCTTATGGTTTCTGGGGCATATAATGGCCTAGCCGACTACAGCTATACAGACCAAATATTATTTAGTGGTTCACTCAACCCTGGTATGAGTGGAGGGCCTACGGTTAACAAGTATGGCCAAGTTGTTGGTGTAAACGTTGCGACGGCCGGCAGTCAATTAAGCTTTCTGGTGCCGGTAAGTAAAGTTTATGACCTTTTAGAGCATGCCGCCGAACCACTAGCCGCCGAAGGGTATACTAAGCACATTAGTTCTCAGGTAAATCAATTTCAAGACGCTTATTTCTCTCAACTATTAGCCTTAGATTGGGAGCTGGAAACACTGGGTGAATCAGTACGTGTGCCGGGCGAGATGGGCCTAGATACCAATTGCTGGGGTAGCACAAACGAAGATGATGAAGATCGGAATATTGAGATATTACGGCTGGTCTGTAATAACTCTAATAGCATCTATTTACAGCCTAGATTAAACACTGGAGTGCTCCATTATTCCTATGAATTTAATAGCGCTATTGACCTGAGTCCTTACCGATTTCACAAGCTCATCAGTGGTGGGGGATATTACCCTGATAACAGTGCATCGAATGATGATGTTACGCAATTTGAATGTACTCAGAAATATCTGGAAACGGACGAACTGGGCAATAGCTTCGCGCAAACTGGCTTTTGCAGTCGTGCGTACGTCGATATAGAAGGTATGTACGATATTTTGTTTTATAAAACAGTTTCTGAAGACACGCGTTCACTAACGTCTCACTTTACGCTAGCTGGCGTAAGCGATGAAATCGCCTTGGCGTTTACTCAGCGCTTTATGGAAGAGGTGCAATGGAAATAGTCATAGAAATTCTTGAGCCCGGTCGCAAGGCGAGCCAAATACTAAAGTTTACTCAACCGCAAATCAGGGTAGGGCGCGCGTGGGATAACGATCTAGTGCTAACGGATGCTGAAATCGATGCTTATCACGGCATCATTGATTATGACGAGCAAGCACAGCAATTGCGGTTTACAGATTTAAATAGCTCAAATGGTTCAGTTTATAAAGGAAAGAGAGTTTCTGACTCTCAAACGATAGAGTTCGCGGAAAAAATTACGCTGGGTGAAACAAATTTTAAGATCCACCGTCAGTCAGATACGGTTGCACCAACAAAACTACATTCGAGTAGCGAAAAGTTAACCAAAACACTAGGGCGGCCGGTTTATGCATGTCTACTAGCGCTATGTGCAATCTCATTGGGTGAGTATTTCGATTTTATTGAGGGGGGCATTAAGTTTGAGTGGAATATTCAGCTTCAGAGCTTAATCTCCTCATCAATGACCTTAGTGGTATGGGCGCTAGTGTGGGGGGGAATTAGCAAGCTGATTAAGCATCATATGAACTTTTTTGCTCATCTGGCATTAGCCAGTTGCGTCATGATCATTAGTGGCGTACTCGGGCAGCTCGGTAATGTGATTGTGTTTAACACGCTGAGTGCGTGGATTACCGATCTTTACGATGCTTCAAACACGGCGTTAGTGGTGTTTATTTGGATGTACTTTGCCTTAGTTATTACCGCGAATGCCAGAGCGCGAACGCGATTAGGGGTGGCTTGCGTGGCTGTAGGTCTTTATTTGTTAACTAACTATTTATTACCGCGTTTTCAAGAACCCGTATGGGTCGCCAATGTTCCGTTGGAAACAGCTAGTTTACCGCCGCAATATATGTTGCGCGACGAAACTCCTGTCGCGGACTTTTTAGATGCTGCACGGGAAAACATTCAACGCAGTAGTGAAAACGCAGTTACAAAGAAACATGAAAGCACTAAAGAGTAGGTGCGAAGCGGAGCAACAGACGATTGTATAACTTACAATGTTTTAGTGGTTTGCAATCTGCTATTTATGTAACTATATGTAAATTAAGGATTAATATGTCAAAGTATAGCATGTTGGCAATGTTTCTATTCGTTGCTTTGGTCGGTTGCCAGGCGACTGCAGAACCCCAATTTAACGCTGAAACTATAAATGTTGAATTTGAAAGTTTGGACGATTACTGGGTTGAAATACCGGAGCCGATAAAATACCACAAAGGGCGTCCAAAATTCATTCCGGACGGTCGCGGATCAGGTGTTTATGCGATCACTATTGACTCTAACGGATTGGTAGTTAAAAAAGAGTTGGTCAGCTCCATTCCAGAAGGTTGGCTTACCCAAAAGCATGTTGATCATATGCCCACTAAGCAATATCAAGCGTCTAAAAATAATGTAGAGCGGCAGCCTGTGCGTGTAGAAATTTCATTTTCCGTCATGCCGCGAAGTGAAATCGGAACAACTAGTGATTAATATTTACATACAATCCCTATATAGGATTGGTACCTAGCAAACGTCATTACTGTATTGACTATGGATTCTTGTTCGATAAAAGGCCGCAAAATGAAAAGATTAGCTATCACCTTAATAATGTCTGTGTTTGCAATACTCAATGCTGCAAATGTTAACGCCGAAATTACTGAGACTTCTGTGTCTCTGCCTAATGGGTTGGGAACTGCGACTATGTACTCTGATCCTACACAAACTGAGAAAAGGCCCGGAGTGATTGTTATTCACGAATGGTGGGGATTAAATCAGTACGCTAAAGATCGAGCTAAAATGCTAGCTGAAGAAGGCTATACCGCTATTGCTGTTGACATGTATGGTCACGGTAAGGTTGCTGACCACCCTTCAGATGCACAAGGCTTCATGCAAGCCGCAATAGCTGAGCCCGAAAAAGTCAATGCTCGTTTTAACGCCGCGAAGGACATCTTGCGTCAACAAACCAATGTGAACCCAGAGAAAGTGTACGCCATGGGGTATTGTTTTGGCGGCGCCGTAGTACTCAATCAGGCTCGGATGGGCAATGATCTTGCGGGCGTTGCAAGTTTTCACGGTAGTTTAGGTGCCGCAGTTGAAGCTAAGCCTGGTGACATAACGGCTAAAGTACTAGTCGCTCATGGTGGGGCAGATCCGCTAGTTCCTGATGATCAAGTCACGGCGTTTATGCAAGAAATGCTAAGCCTAGATGTCGATCTACAATTTTTAAATTATCCGCAGGCTATGCACAGTTTTACTAACCCCGAAGCGACTGAAAAGGGCAAAAAATTTGAATTGCCGCTTGCCTATGATGAACAGGCCGACACGGATAGCTGGCAAGCGTTTTTGGCGTTTATTAAAGAGTAAAGTGCTGAGGTAATGTGTGCGCAACTCGCAACGCAGAAAATAGAAAGTAAAAGAGAAGTACAGGGTAAATGAAAAGTAAATTAATGCTGTTTTTAAAGGGGTTTGGTATGGGCGCTGCGGATGTTGTTCCCGGCGTCTCAGGCGGTACCATAGCCTTTATTACCGGTATCTATGAAGAGCTATTAAATTCAATTAAATCGGTTGATGTAACAGCGTTTAAGTTGTTTTTTAGTGGCAAGTTCAAGTTGTTTTGGCAGCACATCAATGGCACCTTTTTACTGGTTTTATTCGGTGGGATCGGTGTTGCACTTTTTTCTCTTGCGAAGCTAATTATTTATTTACTTGAGAATCATCCAGTGCAAATTTGGTCATTCTTTTTTGGATTGATTATCGCTTCAGCCTTGCTGATGATTAAGACCGTAAAGACATGGAACTCAAGCGCGATGGTTGCGCTTATCGCTGGGGGACTTATTGCATACTTTATCACTGGGATCACCTCAGTGGCTGACGAGAATGCTAGCTTATACTATATCTTCCTGTGCGGAATGATAGCGATATGTGCCATGATATTACCCGGCATCTCGGGTAGCTTTATTTTGTTGTTACTCGGTAGTTATGAGCTTGTGTTAAGAACGGTAAAATCTGCAGGCGAAGCCGCTATTTCCGCAAACTTGCAGGGCATGCTTGACGTACTGCCTATTATCTTAGTTTTCGCCGGCGGGTGTATCGTTGGTTTAGCGGCTTTCTCACGTGTGCTCTCGTGGTTGTTTCAGCATTATCACGATTTGCTGGTCGCCTTACTGATAGGATTCCTGTTTGGCTCTCTAAATCGCGTTTGGCCTTGGAAAGAAAGCGTTCAGGCACTTACTGATAAACACAATATAGAAGTCAATATCAGTCCATTTAGGGCGACGGAATTATATGGTGATAATTACTTATTGGCCGCCATTTCATTGTGCATTGTTGGTTTACTCTCCGTATTATGCACAGAATGGCTGGCAAAAAAGTTGTCTTCGCTGGACGTGGGTTAGTTTGCATGTACGTTTTTAAAAAGCATAAACTGCACGTTCAATAATAACTACAATCAACACAAAGGCTAATGTATGAGTCAACTTTTAAAAATCATCTTGGCAATATTCCTTCCATTTATTGCTGTACTCATTGAAAAGGGTTTAGGCAAAGATTTTTTGATTAATATTTTATTGTGCGTAATTGGTTATATTCCTGGGATCATCCACGCGTTGTGGATTGTTTCTAAGAAATAAACAGGTTTAAACCGCAGTAAAATTGAACAATATTGCAATGTTTGTTGAGTATCGTAGGTGATTACTACATCCACATTCGCTGAGTCCGGTTTCGTTAAAATCCCTGGATTTTTGAATCCAAAAGAGTGCCAACGTCTACTGAAAGTGGTGCATCGATTCCATTCTTTGTGGATGGAAGAAAACTTGCAATATTTCCATCAAGGCGTCATTAATTCTTCAAATCTAACTAAGGGCAATGTGCTCGATGACGAACAGCGCCTCGTTTTATTCAAACTGATCAGCAGTGATTCGCTAGTTTCGTTGGTGCAGCCTCTGTTAAACACTCGTCCGCGATTTATGGGAACACAGCTATTTTTTGACCCTTATGATGTTCAACAAGCCAATTATTGGCATCGCGATGGTCAGTACCACCTCGATTTGGAACAACAAAAACAAGCGCTAATCGATCAACAGGTAGTACATTGCCGCATTGCACTACTGCAAGAAAAGGGGATAGAAGTTATCCCCGGTACACATAAACGCTGGGATACTGATACAGAGTTGGCAGTTAGGTTAGAGCAAGGGGGTAGGGTTAAGTCTGATATGTTGCCAAATAGCCAAGCCGTTCCGCTAGATGCTGGGGATTTATTAATATTCTCAGCCAATATGTTGCATCGAGGATTGTATGGCAATGGTAGATATGCGTTAGATATTTTATATTGTGATGATAAACCGGAATTAACTGCGTTTGTGCAGCCGGATAGTCTTCCCAGTGCAAGGCAAAGCAAGTTACTTGATAACCCAATTATTTTTCAGTAGGGAATAAAAAAGGCCGCTTTAAAAAAGCGGCCTTTCGAGGAAGCAGATCACTCTGCCGACCATGTTGAAACATGGTGTGGCTTGCGCCACTGAATTAGATGCGTTCTGCTAAAACCTGTGCAACTTCGTTGTCAGCTAAGCCTTGCTCAACGACCCACGCCTGAAGTGTTTTGCCATCCTGCTCGGGTGCTGCTAAATGCTTTTTTGGCATCTTTTTAACCAACAATGTGCCAGCTTCAACTGCGTTGTTTAACATCGCTGTGCGGATCAAGCTATTGCCGCCACAGCTTACGCCATCGTAGTAATCTTGTAAGCGCAGATTAAAATCAGATTGGACTTTCTTCATTTTCTTGCGCAATTGCCCTTTGTCATCAGCTTGTACAATTGTGCAGATGTTTTGCAGTGCTTCGTTTACGCTAGCCTGAGCTGGAGCATTTACTAAAAGAGTTGTTGCTGCGATTGCGATAGAAGTTTTAACTACTTTCAACATGGTTAATTCCTCGTTTGTTAATCAGTGTTTGTGTTTGAACGGTTTCAATTAAACCCGAGGCAATTAAAGAAAAAAATCCCGAAGGTGATACATTGGTATGTAAAAATATACTTAACATTGCAGCAGTGGCGCGTTAGACCACCATTGCAATTGAACAACAAATCTAGTCGCACTTAACCTGTAAGTTTTTCACCATATTATCTAGCGCGGGTACATTGTCAGTATTCATCATTGAATAAACAAAGGCGAGTGCGTGGTCGCCAGATAAACATGCAAGATATTTCTGGTGCACCTTGTAAGCACCAAAATCCATCACAGCGTTGAAGTAGTGTAGGGTTGACCCATCAACTTCGTACGTCAAACATTCATCTTGCATTTCCGTTCTTATTTGACTTCTAGCCATTAATTGACGCGCGTGGTAGAGGTAATCGCACGCTGATTCTAATCCAGGAGCCATTGAAATATTCTCCGCGACACCAATAAGAGACGCGTTACTCGACACCGGTGCTCCCGGCGCGCTTTCAAAGAAACCAAATAAAGGTAACGTAGTATCTAGCGAATTATCTAAAATAGCTTGCATGTTTTCATCATCACCGGCCATCAAATCAGCGCCCATTTGTTGTGTTGCAATGATTTCTGCAATTTCTTGTGCATACCAACTCTCTGGCTTGGTGATAGTCACACCAAATTTATCATTACTGTAGACTAAGCCGTCTTCACTGGTGGTTAACGCTTCGAGTTGTGCAGTTGCGCTAGTGGTGAACAATACGGTTGTAAGCGTCAGTAAAAGCAAACGTAATTTCATAGAGAAACATTCTCATTTATGGTTAGGTTTAGAACTAGCATAACATGCAGATTGACGATTGTTATACAGGCTGATTCACTAGTCTAAACACTTTATTTTGTTGATTTCCTGTCGTATGGTTAATTTATGACCAGCCTATGAGGACAGCATCCAATAGGTGAACTCATCGCTCATTTAATCAGACAGGGAATCTTTATGTCAGAGTACACACAAACCGATAAGTTTGACGTATTTGTCAGTCACGCTGGTAAAGACAAAGAACTTGCCAAAGACATCTGTCGAACATTAGAAAATAAAGGTTTGGTGTGTTGGATAGCACCGCGAAACGTGATTGCCGGCAACAGTTACCCTGAAGAAATATTGCGTGGTATTGAGGGCTCTACTGCCTTGTTGTTGGTGCTTACTGAAAATACTCAGCACTCAGAATTTGTACTAAATGAAGTCGAGCGTGCCAAATCCTATGGCAAAATGATTTTTACCATTCGATTTGAGGATGTGCCGTTACCCAAGAGTATGGAGTTAATTTTAAGCTCCAATCATTGGGTGGATGCATGGGAGATGGATTATCCCGAGCGGCTAGAGCAAATAGTATCCGGGCTGAAAAACAAGCAATCGGTCTCTTTCGAGCCAATCAATACTTCAGCTCTGACAAAACTAGCCAGAGTGGCTAAGAAAAATGTGATTAGTATTGCCATACTGGTGATTTTACTTGGCATGGTGGCGTTCTTTGCATCCATGTACTCGCCAGTGCCAATGCCCGATTTCTATACTGAGTTGTCAGAAGTACAAGCAGACGATTTGAGTGTTTCCGTGAAAGAGGCTTATGCGGGAAGCGGAAAATTGTATTTGCAGTTCCAACCAGTTGCCACAGAACTGTACGGGGCTACTGAACTACTAACAGGCCAATATCAGGCGCACGCTGATTTCGATAACGGCGTGAGCCTTCAACAGGTCGTATCATTGGCAAATATTCGCTTTGAATTACCTGAGATGGATAGCTTACCCGCGTCGGTTACACTGACGCTGTCGGACTTTACCAATGATCAAAGTGTGTCATTAACCTATGACTTACCCCAACTCTCGGCGATCATCAGCGTTGGAGAAGAAACGGCAATCACAAAGGCGGCGCAGCGTTTAATCCAGCAACTTGCGAGTGCCAATCATCACTGTTTCGCCGTGGACGGCTTTGTCACTCGAGTACAGGGGTGTAAATTTGGCTCGATGGGGATGGCTGTGAAATATTCCCAACTGCAAAAAGTCATGGACTATGTTGCAATCGGTAATAATACATCCGACTTACAACACAAGCTTGTTTTAGCAGATAAGAACAAATGGAGTTCAGGTGGTTTCAGCTTGTCGCTAGTGCAGGACAACATTGATGTAATAGTGCCGATGTATACGGATGAAATGTATCTACAAATCGGATTTACGGATGGAACCACAAGCACTGTAAGCCAGCTAAGAACAACCGGTATGACCCAAGGAAACTCAGTGGTGTTGCTCGCTGCCGAGCAGCGGCAAGCGCCAGATTTGCTGTTGTCGGTTTCTACTAATTTGAATCAGGCGGCGCTTGTTGTACCGTATATTAATGCTGCAACTGATGTGCAATACGCGCTGTACGTGGGTGTTAATGAGGCGATGCAAGCCAATGGCAATATGCGCAGTAAAACGGGGCTTGTGCTGAATGATTTAATGTCCATTGGGACTATCAATTTGGTTGTCTCGATAGATGGCGAGTCAACGACCTATGAGTACAAAAATTCGATAGCTAGTGCCGTTGCTGATCTTGATCTCGACAACGCAAAAAAACAAGTGAAAAGCCTTTTGGGATGTGGCCAAGCTCAATGCAGTTTTGGTTGGTTGAGCACTACTCAAGCAGATATAGATCGGGTCGCAGATATCTGGGTAGGTCTGTCTGCGACTGAGTTGGTTTCCGTTGAAGAGGGTGATTTGTCATTGCTAAATCGTGCGATCAATAGTGTGCGACTGGAAAAGTTGGCGGCAGAAAAACAGCGCATTGCCAATGACACAGAACAAACCAGTAACTTGGGATTTGGTACGCCAGTCAACCTTGATAGAGGAATCCCTTTAGTCGAGCGTTTGACCGATGAGCAAGTGTTTAAAACCAGTGATGATTGGCGCTCTATAGAAAACAAACGCGAAGCAGTAATCATCAGTTACACATTTCCACTTGAACGTTTGTTTTTCAAAGTCGAGTGGCGTGATGGCACATTTTCAAATGTGTTTGTACAGGAGATTAACTAACGCGATCGCGCAATAAATCGGGCTATTTTATCGCGTCGCAACCAAAACAGCAGGACTAAAACCAATATATAGATAATTGGCTCAAGCTCAGCGGTTTTCACTGACCAATAAAAGTGGATGACTGCAAGGGGAGCGGCAACGTAAATCCAATTGTGCAACCGTTGCCATCCAGATCCCATGCGCTTTTTTAACGCACTTGTTGATGTTGCGCTTAGTAGCAGAAGAATTATAAAGGCAACGAAGCCAACGGTAATAAATGGCCGCTTAATGATCTCCGCGCCAATTAATGTCCATTCCAATTGTAATTCAAACAATACGTAAGTCAGTATATGTAAACTGGCATACAGGAAAGCATAAAGGCCAAGTAAGCGTCTCAGGTTAATAAGGCTCCCGGCCTTAAACAACATCGCTAAGGGCGTAACGGTTAAACTCAGCAACAGCAAATTAACGGCGCCCATACCCGTAAAATGGAGCAGTGCATCGACCGGATCACCGGGGATCGCGTCACTGATGGTCAGATAAAGCATATAAGCTACCCAACTTAAGCTGATAAGGTGAATAGCCGATTTTACGGTTGTTAAAAGGTGCGTGGGAATGCGAACCGGCTTTTGCACCAAGGATTTGATAGGTTTAACTCTCATGCAAGCTTAATAAAATTTACGCAAATCTAAATCTTTGTATAAAGGTGCTACTTCTTCATAACCGTTAAACATTTGTGTTTCGATGCGATTGCGCGCTAGTAAGCCGCCCGTTGTAATGCGGCGTTCGCGCGCTTGACTCCAGCGGGGATGATCAACCGTGGGGTTTACATTCGCGTAAAATCCATATTCGTGAGGGGCTAAAATATTCCAAGTAGTTGGAGGCATAAGATTGGTAAGTTTAATCCTTACAACAGACTTAATACTCTTAAACCCATACTTCCACGGTACTACCAATCGAATCGGCGCACCGTTTTGAGGAGGGAGCGTTTTACCGTAAAGACCGACAGACATGAGCGTGAGAGGGTGCATCGCCTCGTCCAGACGCAATCCTTCTACGTATGGATAATCAATGCCTCCACCGACAAAGCGACTCCGTTGTCCTGGCATCTGCTCAGGATCGAAGAGTGTTTCAAAAGCAACAAACCGAGCACCGCTTAGGGGTTTTGCATCTTTGAGCAACTTACCTAACTCAAAACCGATCCAAGGAATGACCATCGACCACGCTTCGACGCAACGCAATCGATAGATGCGTTCTTCTAACCCATAGCGCTTAAACAAATCATCGAAACTGAGGGTTATCGGATTTTCAACTAAGCCATCGACCGTTAACGTCCAAGGATCAACTTTGAAGTCTTGTGCATTCGCATAAGGGTCATCCTTGCCCGTGCCAAACTCATAGAAATTATTATACTGAGTGACCTTATCTTCTGGGGTTAATGCCTCATCCGACTGAAATGCACGTGGCTGACTGAACGTCAACTCATTGGTTTGGAATAAATCTTCATCATCACTGCCGAACCAATTAAAAGCATGGGCTGGTTGTGTTAGCAAACTACCAGCGCCTATAAATCCAAGACCTTTGAGAATGTTACGTCGATCACGATAGACCTTTTCATCAGTTACATCGTTCTCAGTCAGATCTGAGGTTTTATTACTTCGAATTAGCATAGTGGATACCGCACAATTTTAGTCTTATTACGTACCAAGACCGAAAATTGATTGGTTAAATTTCAGTAATTTAACGGTGTGTGTAAATTACAACGACAATGTATCGTGTGTGCCGCCACGCTTAGGCACAAACATATTTGAATACAAGCGCGAAGCAAACTCATCAGTCATTCCACTGATATAATCGGCTATGACCCGCATGCCTAAATTCTGCTCTAGTGCGTTTTGCCAACGCATACGCGTATTTAACGGAAGTAAACGCTCCGGATCGGACGCGAAGGCTTCAAACAGTTCCATAACGGTTTGCTGTCCCTTATATTCGAGTAACTGGATCTCCGGCTTTTGAATGACCTTTAAATACACAAACTGCTTAAATAAATCCAATGCTTGTCCGTATTGCTCTGGCATTTGAGCTTGGAAATCGAGTAAGGGGCTCTCAAATTTATTCAGAGGTACTAATTCGATGGCAGTGATGAACAAATTAACCAATGCGCCAATTGCGTTTTTGCGCTCATAGTGCTCTTGATTAAACAAACGCTGACTTAACTGGCTGAAGTTGTTCGATAACCCTTCTACCTGCAAATCACTAATACGAGCCTGCATGAAGTCGTCAAACTCGGCTTGGTTAATCATGCCCATCACTATTGCATCTTCTAAATCGTGCACACCGTAAGCAATATCGTCGGCAAGTTCCATAATTGAACAGTCGACCGACTTATGTTGGGTTTTGGAATGTCCTAGCGAGCTTTTTCCCGGCTTCAAAGCCATATATAAATCTTTATCTGCAGTCGAAAACGGGGCTGTTAGCCAGTCAAAGATACTCGCATCACAATCAAAAAGCCCCTTCGGGGGTAACCAGTCATGAGCCTTAACAACCCTTAGTTTATCGGGCTTTGTAGCGGTTTCGCTATTGGTGCCGCGTAACCTTGAAATGAAGTTGGGATACTTCACTAAGCCCAAAATCGCTCGCCTTGAAAGGTTCATACCATGCTCTTTGGTGTAAGGCTCCAATTTGGTCACAATACGAAAGGTCTGGCCGTTGCCTTCAAAGCCACCCGCATCACTCATCATATAATTTAATGCTATTTCACCACCATGACCGAAGGGAGGATGACCAATGTCATGGGCTAAGCAAAGCGCTTCAACCAAGTTGCTATCTAACGCAAGATGGGAAGTCTCCTGAGGATACTTAACACTCAGTTGGGCACATATACCAACGCCTATTTGTGCGGCTTCTAAAGAGTGAGTTAAGCGGGTGCGATAAAAATCGCTCAGACCAACCCCAAGTACTTGAGTTTTGGCTTGTAAACGCCGAAATGCGGCGGAATGAAGTATGCGTGCCTTGTCCCTTTGATAGGGACTTCGATGGTCACCATCGCGATTTTCGACTCGCGGCAAACGCCGCTCACTCCACACTGACGACGCACTGACATCCTGCTGCACGGTACTGCCTATTTGGGTTGCTTTATGAACATTTAAGAGAATAAAGGACTCTGCGTGCCTGAGCAATGGTTAACCGGCAGTAATCAAAGGACTACAGCAGCGCTTAAATTTGTTACCTGAACCGCAGAAACAGGTTTCATTGCGACCTATCTTGAAAACGCCATGCGCGTTGATATCACCATCAATATAGCGCCAACGACCATTGTCCTTTACAAAGCGCGAGTGCTCAGACAGTTGCTGTAATTGTTTGTTTTCGGCGAAATAAGCAATAAAGTCGACGGTACCAGTGTTGGGTTCACAGGTTGCATTGAGCACTCTGAGCGCTAACCACCGGGTATATTGATTGTCTTCAGCCAATCGATCAGCATCTACCGTCGGTCTCGTAGACGCCGTGTAAGTATCTAGAATGTATTGATAATTCGCTGTGGCATAAGCACTGTACCGGCTTCGCATCAGCATCTCTGGCGTGGTGGCCGAATCATTTTCAATCACACCAAGACAGCAGAGCTTGAAAGGTTTGCCCGAGCCGCAGGGGCAGGGATCACTACTCGGATAATTCATCGACGCTAACTAAACACTTGTCTTTAAAGGTCGCTAAGAAAAATTCGACTTCAGGCATGGTTTCAACGTAATTTGATAACATATTTTCAAGCCTAACCTTAACGTGATGAAACTCGCGATTACCAAACGCAATCTCGTCACAAGCTTTTAAATAGGCTGCGATCAGATCCGCTGCCTTAACAATCTTCTTGTATTCAGGGTCTACTGCAGATTGCACTATAAGGGGCTTGAATTGCTCTTGAAGCTCTTCAGGTAGTGTTTCTAAGCACTCCAATTCAGCAATTTCTTCGAGCTTTTTAAATTCTTTCGTTAACTCAGGATTGTGGTACTTCGTTACATGGTTAATATCTTGTAGCTTTGTTTCTGATATTTCATGATACAACGCGACAGTCACTGCGCGCTCCGGACTTATCGTGCCTGCAAAATAGTGGTTTTTGATCACTGCTAAAAGGTGCGTGATCACAGCGACTTGATGACTGTGTTCAGCAACGTTTTCATTCTTTACTGAGTGCATTAAAGCCCAGCGCTTGATCAACGGCATACGCAAGATCCAGGCTAAAAATGTACTTTGTTTCATAACCTTAACTCTGGCGGTAATAGCTGAAAAAGTTGGCGATACGGTCAAGAGCGGCGCTGAGTTCATCGATATGCGGTAAAAACACCAATCTAAAGTAAACGCCGTCTTTAAGATTAAATGCGCTACCGTGAACCAATAGGATCTTCTCGTTTTCAAGTAAATCCATAATCATCTGTTCATCGTCTTTAATATTGAACTTGTCGTGATCAACCTTCGCAAAACAATACATTGCTCCCTTGGGAACTACACAGGTTATGCCATCAATCGCGTTGAGCTTTTGCTCTGCTATATCGCGTTGAATTTTTAATCGGCCCGTGTCGTGGATAAGCTCATTAATACTTTGATAACCGCCCAAGGCCGTTTGAATTGCATGTTGGCAGGGCACATTGGCGCACATTCGCATCGATGACAGAATTGTAAGCCCTTCAATGTATTCCTTTGCGGCCAGCTTATTACCACTGACCATCATCCAACCCGCGCGGAAACCGGCTACGCGATAGTTTTTTGATAACCCACTAAAGGTACAAATCACTAAATCTTCAGCCATAGAGGCAATACAGTGATGTTGCGCATCGTCATATACTATCTTGTCGTAAATCTCATCACTGAATATTACTAGCTTAAACTCTCGGGCAAGCTCAATAACTTGCTGTAACAAGGCTTTATCGTAGACTGCGCCGGTTGGGTTATTGGGGTTAATCAGTACGATCGCTCTGGTTTTATCGGTGATCTTACTGCGAATATCGTCAATATCGGGAAACCAACCATTTTGTTCATCACAGCGATAATGAATGGGTGATCCAGAAGACAAACTAACAGCCGCTGTCCACAATGGGTAATCTGGTGCAGGCAATAATACTTCGTCACCCGTGTTGAGTAGTGCTTGCATCGACATCATGATCATTTCACTGACGCCATTGCCGATAAATACGTCCTCTATAGCTGTATTACGCACACCTTTTGATTGGTAGTACTGCATGACCGCTACCCGAGCCGCATATATCCCAGTTGAATCCGAATACCCTTGCGCGTTTGGCAGGTTGCGGATCACATCTTTGAGGATGTCATCGGGTGCCTCAAAACCAAACGGAGCGGGATTACCAATATTAAGTTTTAAAATTCGATGACCTTCGTCTTCCAGTTTGCGGGCGCGTGCTGCAATTGGTCCACGGATGTCATAACAAACGTTATCGAGTTTGCGGGACTTTGTAACGGTGATCATAGTTGTACTTCCTTGGCTATCAGAAACAGAGTAATACACGTAGGCTGTCGCTGTTAAGCACTTATTACGAAATGGCTGTAAAAATCCGTTACAACTTATTGCTTGTATAAAAAATCAACAGAATTACACTCGAACCGAGATGTTCAGGAGGCTGTCATGCCGTTACCTTTAGTTTGGTTAGGTGCAGGTGCAGCGGCGTTATTCGCTGGTACCAAATTAACGCGCGAAATACAAAAATCGCAAGGTTATATCAATCACTTCCCTGGGGAGTGCAAGCGCGCCGTGCAGCCGATTGACGGTGCAGTTGTGTGTTGTGGTATTTATGAAGTCTTCCAACATACCGGTATTTGGGTTGATAACAACATCATCGAATTGCGCGGTAATGGTTTGATCCGCGGTATTTCCCCCGAACGCTTTTTAACCGAACGCAGCGGTAATACTATTTTTGTTGCATGTGACAAACATCGACAACCGTTGGTTAAGCCAGATACTGCTGCAGTCGCGTCGTCTCGTTTATTTGAATACAGTGAATATGACCTGCTCAGTAATAATTGTCATCGATTTACCATGCACTGTGTGACCGGTGTTGATCGCCAAATCACAAGATTTGCTGAATTGAATGCGACAATGTGTGCCACGTTCAACACTAAGATCTACTGGCAACCCATTATTAACGCCTAGATTTTTATACGATTTTAGAATTTCCCGCGCTTTCCACTATACTTTGTTAATAAAGTGTGAACTAATTTAGTTGATGTTCACGTATGCAAGTATACGTAACTGTTTAAAACCGGTGTATATCCGGTTGTCCGAAGCTGGAATCATAAGGAAATTGCTATGTCGCAACATTTCAAAGAAACGCCACAAAACGCCATCACTGAAAGTAAAATAGCGCGCGTTATTCCTTGCAAAGAATTAGACGTTGGTGACCCGATAAAATGGTTGTCTTTAGGTTTGCGTGATTTCTTTCGCACACCTGGTCTTAGCGTTTTCTATGGGGTTATTTTTGCAATCATTCCCTGGACTATCGCCTACTTGGTGCAGTTAACCGGTTGGCACTTAGTTATCTTACCGGCGATCGTGTGCTTTATGTTGATCGGACCGTTCTTAGCAGCAGGCTTGTACGATGTGAGCTGGGAACTAGAAAAAGGCCATAAGCCGAGTCTTCGACACTCATTGCGGGCGATAACACGCAACGCAGTTAACGAGTGGGGGTTTGGCCTAATGCTGATGATACTTATGATTTTCTGGCTTCGCGTCGCATCATTGATTCATGCATTATATCCACAGTACCTAGACCCAACGCTTGAGAATTTGCTGCCATTTTTGGCGCTGGGTACGGTTGTAGGCGCTGGATTTACTATGCTGGTATTTTTCATAAGCGCATTCACACAACCCATTCTTATGGAGCGTAAAGTTGATATCGCGACTGCGGTTTTAACCAGTGTGAACGCTGTGTGGGTCAACAAAGTGCCAATGTTTATTTGGGGTGGAATCATTTTCACGTCCGTTGCATTGGGCTTTGTCACCGGTTTTGTAGGGTTTATTTTCTTAATGCCGTTGATTGGCTACGCCAGCTGGCATGCGTACATCGATGCAATCGAAATAAAACGCGAGCGCAAATACGAATAGGATTAATAAAACCAGTCAGGATATTAAAAAGCCCGCGATCGCGGGCTTTTTTTGTTAGGTTAGGCTGACACGTATTTGCCAATATAGCCTTTGCATTGGCGCCACAGCGTGGTGTAACGATAACGCATTTTCAGTAGCAGTACGTAGGCGAGGGGGACTAAAACTAAGCTCGTTAACGTGGAGAAGACCAAGCCACCGATTATGGCAATTGCCATTGGTGAATAAGGCGGGCCGTCACCACCAATACGAGTCGCACCCATCGCTAGTGGTACAAGTCCTAGAACGGTAGTTGCTACGGTCATTAGTATTGGTCGTACACGGCTGCTACACCCTTCAATCACGGCATCAAATAGCGACATACCTTGATTGATCAACTGATTAATTCTATCTACCAGCACAATCCCGTTATTTACGACGATACCCATTAATATCAACATGCCTATCATGCCCATAACTGACATGGGGGTGCCTGTTACAAAGAATGCCCAAAATACGCCAGTAAATGAGAACAACAGAGAAGTAATAACTGCCGTAGGTAATAACAGAGACTCAAATAACGCCGCCATAACGACATAAATCATGCAGATAGCTAACAACATATTCATTTGCATCACTGCACTTGCCTCATCCTGACGTTGAAAACTGCCGTCAAAGGTCCACCGATAGCCGGTTGGTAGTTCAATCAAATCCAATGTGCGTTGTATTTGGTCACGCGCCTGTTCGATGGTGAACCCTTCATCCAAATTAGCCCCGATACTCAATGCTGTCTGACGATAACTGCGGCCTATTTGTGATAGTTGTTGGGTAACTTGAATATCGGCAACTTGGTCGAGAGTCACTTGCTGTAAGCCATTGCGACGCAACACGAGGCCCTTGAGCTTACTCAATGACGATTGCAGATCGCGGCCATACATTAAACGAATATCGATTTCACCCGATGGGTCGTGTCTGAATGTCCGCAAATTGGAGCCGCGCAATGCGGTACTGACGATATTAGCGATCTCTGACGTATTCAATCCGTACTGAAAGGCTTTATCACGGTCAACTCGGATTTGCAGTTCTTCACGCATCGCTCCAGTATCAGCACGTACGTCAGAAAGGCCGTCGATATTGGCTAAGATCGGCACTATTTGCTCGGATAAGTTCAATAGGCGATCGGATGATTCACCGAGTAATGTGATTTTCACGCCACCACCATTACCGGTATCCCATTGGAACGACGGACGTGCGCGCACAAACTGCGGCATTTCATCACGGATCATTTCTTTCAGCTCACCTACGGGAATAGGAAGATCGTCGTTTAGTGTTATGCCAGATACCGCAAAACCCGGGTTGAAATAGGTATATACCTGTTTAATGTGGAAGCGCTCTTGATTGGCATATAAGTACTCTTCCATTTTGGTAACGGTTTTCTCAACTTCTTCCAAGGTGTAGTTAGTTTGCATGTGATAGTTCAACCAGATGCGTTCGTCGTTGTTGTTGCCATCACCATTTTGGGTAACAAACTGCATGGGGATCGCAGTGCTGACCAGTATAAGCACAGCAATTAAAGACGCTCTGCCGGGCTTATTCATGGTCCAACGCAGAATGTCTCTGTAACGCTGTAACCATTGTCCTGATTGCGTATTGTTGCTGCGGGGCTTGGGTGGTTTGATTTTACTGGCAAGCAGTGGGATAAGGGTTTGCGCGATTAACAGTGATGCAAACAACGAAATACAAATCGCGATCGCAACGTGTTCAAGGAACACGGTAACGTCAATTTTAACACCGACAATATTAGGTAAGAAAACAATTGCCGTAGTCGTTGTACCAGCAATCACTGCTAAACTCACTTTACTGACACCTTTTTCGGTTGCAGCAACTGCATCAGCTTCGCTTTGTTTTTCCTGGAATATGCTTTCAGTCACAACAACAGCGTTATCGACCAACATACCTACCGCTAACATCAACCCCATCAACGATAAAATATTTAATGAATAACCAAACAAGTACATCATGCCCAGGGTAATACAAATCGAAAAGGGCACAGACAACACGACCACCAAGGTAGTGGTTAGTTGGCGCAGAAATACAAATAGAATCGCAATCGAAAGTGCAGCACCGAGCAGTCCCGCGGCAATAAGGTCGCTTAGTGAATCAGTAACAGACGTGGCTGTATCGTCCATTACAAATAAGCTGATACCATCAAATGCGGGATCTGTTTTCGCTTGGTCGATCACTCGCATCACACGCTGAGATACTTCCACTAAGTTACTGCCAGATTCGCGATAGATATTGAAACCAACGGCATAGGTTTGGTCTAGATGACGACCTTCATTGCGTTCTGGCGTTTCATAGTTCACTTCCGCAATATCTGACAACACAACCCCATTGCGAATGATCAGATTGCGTATGTCATCTAAACTACGGAAATCCCCTTGCGGCATCAGTGAAATCTTTTGGCCTAAATCATAGATGTGACCCGCATTCATTGAGAAGTTGGCGTTACGCAGAGTAGCACTCAAGCGATTTACATCAACATTTAACGCTGCAATCCGTTCGGGAGAGATTCGAATAACAATTTCTTTTTTCAATACACCGTACAGTTCAACTTTGGAAACACCTGCAACGCGTTCAATCGGGCGCTTGAGGTTGCGATCCAACAAGTCATAAGCATTCGAAAGATCGCGTTCACTTGACACACGTAACTGGAAAATGGGCATGTCATTGGTATTGAATTTAAACACCAATATACGTTCAACATCATCGGGAAGTAAGTGACGAATCGCGTCAATCTTTTCCCGCGCTTCAATACTTTTCGCTTTGATGTTTTCATCCCACGCAAACTGAATATAAATCTCCGCACGATCTTCAAAACTATTGGCAAACATGCGCTTAATTCCCGACATTGTCGCAACAGCCTCTTCAACAGGGCGGGTGATCATCCGCTCGGTTTCAGCAGGTGTTGAGTTAGGATAGGGAACTTGGATAATCATTTCTGGAATATCAATGCCAGGAAACTTCTCCAGCGGCAAAAGCCGACTAGAGATAACACCAAACACCATCAAGCTTAGAAATATCATGCATACTGTAACGGGTTTACGCATTGCAAACCGCGCAAGTGCTGCACCCGCACTACCGAACTTATCCATACACGTGTTCTCCAGTAGTTGCTTGTACATTGTCGTTAGTTTGCGGCGTGGCAAAAGTCTTACGCTCGAACAAGCTGTACATAATGGGTAGTAGAATCAGAGTGAGCATTGACGAGAACAATAATCCGAAAATAACGGTGATTGCCATCGGTGTACGCACTTCTGCGCCTTCGCCTAATCCCATCGCCATTGGTAATAATCCTAAGATCGTTGTAAGGGTTGTCATCACGATAGGACGTAAGCGCTGGACAGCCGCTTGATGGATCGCTTCGGTTTTCGCTATGCCGTCGCTGCGTAATTGATTAATACGGTCGATGAGTACTATAGCGTTGTTAACTACGATACCCGCCAACATTATTAGGCCAATAAACACCACTACACTTACATTGGTACCTGTTAACCACAGTCCATAAATGGAGCCTGCACCAGCAAGTGGAACAGCAACTAAAATTAACAAGGGTTGAAACAGTGATTCAAACTGGCAAGCCATCACTAAGTACACCAAGAAAACTGCAAGTGCTAGGGCAAATTGCAAACTGGTAAAGCTGGCTTGCATATCCTCGCTTTGGCCGGCAATACGCGCAGTGAAACCTACGGGTAAAGTATGCTTATCTAGTATCGACTGTGTCGCTAAAACGCCTTGTTGAACGTCTCCGTACGCTAGGTTAGCCGTCACGATTGCAACGCGCTGTTGACCAACACGGGTGATTTCACTAGGGCCAATATCCATATTCAGCTCTGCTACTGCACTTAGTGGAATCGGCTCAGCGGCATTGGGGTTGACTATAATATTACCAATATCAGCCAAAGTGTCGCGTTGACGTTCATTGGTCCGAACCAATACATCAACTTTACGGTCATCAATACTGTATTGGGTTGCCACATCACCACCAATCTTCGTTGCAATCAATTGAGAGACAGTCGCAGCGTTTAAGCCCAATTGGTTTAGCAAAGCGTGATTGAACGTTATTGATAGCTCAGGATTTCCTGGACGCAGCGTTGTACTTATATCGGTGAAGCGATCGTTATCGGCCAAGGCTGCCGCGATGATTTGGCCCTGGCTTTGTAACGTATTCAGATCATAGCCACTCACCTCTATTTGGATCGGGTCCGCAAAACTGAAGAGTTCTGGATACGCGATCTTGGCAGTAACCCCGGGAAGACGCGCAACAAACTGACGCAGTTGCTCTTGAGTTGCCGCTACTGCATCTTCATCTGCGCCATCGCGTAACACCACGTTAATTTTACCCCAATGATCGCCACCTTGTTCAGGGGATGCAGATACCAGGCTACCAGTCCCGGCTAACGAGTATGTGCGCTCAACAGCATCAAGCGTTTTTGCGTAATTAGCGATTTGGTTCAGCGTCGCATCGGTAGTATCTAAACGTGTACCTGCAGGCAGATTCACATCTACATAAAACTCTTGCTGCGCCATACGCGGAATAAGCTCCATACCCAAGCGCGGTAGCAGTAACAATGCACTTACACTTAACGCGACTAAAACGGCAAAGGTAACAACGCGAGTGCGCAAGGCCACCGACAAAGTGCTCGCATAGAACTTTTGTAAGCCGTTGAAAGACACCGAAAACAGCCAAACCAAGGGTTTAAATACAATATGTAAACCTTTGCTGATTAAGCGCCAGATTAAGATCAACACGGTCATCAGTGCCCCAGGGATTGCGATAAACAATAACCACATAAGCTTGCTAAACGGCCACGCGAGTATGGCGCGGAACTTAGCGAAGCCTTTTAATTCTGCAATGCGAACCTTCTCTGCATTGCCAAAAGTATCGTGATGCGCAATTTGCTTTTTATTGGTTCGACTCGCCAACATCGGAATTAACGTCAAGGCAACGATTAGCGAGGCGAGCAGGGCAAAGGTTACGGTTAATGCTTGGTCGCGGAATAACTGGCCGGCAATCCCTTCGACAAATACCAGCGGAAAGAATACCGCCATTGTCGTTAGCGTTGACGCTAAGATAGCACTTGAAACTTGCTTGGTGCCATCTACAGCTGCGTTTTGATTATCAGCACCTTCGCGTTTCTTACGGTCGATGTTCTCAAGCACCACGATGCTATTGTCTACCAACAAACCAATGGCTAGCGCGATACCACCGAGACTCATGATATTTAAAGAAATATCATTGCCATACATCAAATTAAATGTGGCAATAATCGATACTGGGATTGATACCGAAATAATCAGAGTTGGCCAAAATGAACGCAGGAACAAGTAAATGATCAGCATGGCCAAAATACCGCCAATGATACCCGCTGACTGGACATCGCTTATCGCTTGACTGATAAACTCACTCTGGTCATACACAAGCGATAATTGATAGCTAGCGGGTAACTGATTTTGTACGTCTTGAAGGGCACGCTGTACGCGTTCTGCCACTGTTACGCTGTTGGCATCGCCTTCCTTGTAAATCGCAATTTCACTGCCTTGAAAGCCGTCAAAGCGGGTCATTGAGTCTTGCTCTTTATAGGCTGACGAGACCGTTGCAATATCTGATAGGCGAATACTGCGACCTTCGCGTGTGGCGATATACAGATTTTCAATGTCGGCTAGCGTACCAAACTGATTAATTGTTCTAACCAAGAAAGCTTGAGCGCCGTCATCTATTCGACCGCCGGCTGCATTAACGTTTTCTTGCTCTAGTCTTGCAACCACAGTCGCAACATCAATGTTGAGCTGGCTGGCGCGGACTTGGTCCACTTGAATTTGAATTTGATCTTCAAGACCACCACCGATCCTTACCGATGCAACGCCTTCAATTGATTCCAGACGCCGCTTGATTTGTTCTTCAGCATATAAGCGCAGTTGTTTAAGGGCGGTAACCGATGATTGATCAGTGTTTTCGGCAAAACCCAGTCCCAAACGCATAATGGGATCCAGGGTTGGGTTGAACCGCAATAGTCTGGGCTTATCGACGTCTAAGGGTAAAAATAAAACATCGAGTTTTTCACGCACTTCTAGACTGGCAAAATCCATGTCTGTGCCCCAGCTAAACTCCAGTACCACATCCGATTGCTCGGGGCGTGAAGTACTCGTAACTTTCCTAATCCCCTTGACCACACCGATACTTTCTTCAATGGGCTTAGACACCAGCTGTTCAACTTCAACTGGTGCAGCACCAGTGTAATCAGTACGAATAGTGAGCGTCGGGTAGGACAGTTCTGGTAACAAACTGATTGACAAACGCGACAGTGAAACCATGCCAAACAGCAGGATCGCGAAGGTAAACATACTGATTGCAACTGGACGCTTTACGGCTAAATCCACGATTTTCATAATTCAAATCCTTCTCTTGTGGAACTGGCGTTAGCCGACGTTATGAGCTGCAATGATCTCAACAGGCGATTGATCTTTTAAGTTGTGATGACCAGCTGTGACAACCGTTTCAGAACCTGTTAATCCAGAGAGGATCTCGACGTACTGAGCATCCTGAAAGCCCGTAGTAACACTTACTTTTTGGGCGATCCCATCGTTAACCACAAACACGCTATCAGTGTTATCGATGGATAAAAGTGCACGACGCGGTAATAGAGTTGCATTTTCATGAGTTGCGTACTCAAGCGCGACCTCTGCGAACATACCCGCGAGTAAAACATTATCTGGGTTTGGTACCCGCAACGTCACTTTAAACGTACCGGTTCTGGAATCAATCACCGGGCTAATTCTTTCCACATAGGCGTTTACTGTTTGCTCACCAATTGCTGCGATAGACAGGGAAGCAACTTGGTTGGTGCGAATATTGGTTAACTCTTTTTCAGGTAAATGAACGATACCGAGCAACTCTTTTTGTTGAACGATATGGAACATTCTTTCACGTTGGAAGCTTTCAGTAAGGTTACCTACTTTTGCATTGCGTTCGGCAATGTAACCGCTGATTGGCGCGGTGATGGTGGCTTCCTCTAAATCGAGTTCGGCTATCGCAAGCGACGCTTTTGCCGCTGTATACTGGGCAGTAAGTTTATCAATAACGTCATCACTAACGACGTTTTGTTGATGCACTTGTTTAATTTTGGCGAGCTCTTGTTCCAATCCTACAAGTTCAGCACGAGCACGCTCGAGGTTAAGTTCATAACGTTGCGCATCAAGGGTTGCTAATACTTGACCCTTTTCAACATAATCACCTTCTTCTACGTAGATTGCGTCGATGATGCCTGATGCTCGAGCAACAACAAAGGCCTCCTCTTTGGCTTCTAATACAGCAGTCGTTGCATAGTGACTGCTGATATCACCTAACTGAACTGATTGCGCTTCAACAGGAATAGCGACAACTTGCTCTTCTTTTTCGGTAACTTGCTCGGCGGCATTTGCGTCGGCCTCGCCGCAGCCGCTAAGGAGTGCAGTGCTAAGTAGAACTGTGGAGAGTAAAATTGCGGGTTTGAAGCTGTTTGATGCGTTTGTGAATGTCATAGTGTTAGCCCTATTGTATGTATACGCGACTTAGAGCATCACTTGTGCCAGTTTTCAAAAAATGAAATAAATCTAATTAAAACAATAGTCTAGGGGAATTTCGAGTTGTTCACACAGTTTGCGGTGAAAAATCAAGGTGGCGAATTTGACTATCTAATGAATGTTTTCGCCACCATTGTTTAAAAAGTAACAAATAGAAATTATGCTGATTCAATAGCGTAACTAGTTGTTACGTCGACTGTTTCATGCAGCATTAACATGACTGAACAGTATTTCTCTGCAGACAACTGCACGGCACGAGCTAAGTGTTTTTCTTTAATATCACTACCTTTAACCACATAGTGAGCGTGAATTTTGGTGAACACTCGTGGTGGCTCTGCTGCGCGTTCTGCACTTAACTCACAGTGACAGGCTTGCAAATCTTGACGGGCCTTACGCAATATCTCAACAACATCCACAGATGAACAGGCGCCAACGGCGACCAATACCGATTCCATTGGTGAGATAGCTTTGCCATCACCGTCCATTGTGGCTTCATATCCGCTGTCGGTTTTACCATGAAATGACAATCCACCACGCCATTCGACTTTTGCTTGCATGCTTACTTCTCCGCTAACTTTATACTGGTTTTGCTCAGCACAATCTTATGCTGCTTATACAAGGTGCCAATGGCTTTCTTGTACGCGCCTTTACTGACTTTAAAATGAGCGTATATCTCTTCTGGGGTACTCTTATCTGTGATTGAAGACAAGCCTCCATGAGCCTCTAAATCATCTAAAATCATCTCTTCTAACGATCGGCGTGCTGCGTGACCCGCCTGATGCATCGTGACGTCAATTTTACCGTCACTGCGTATTTGCTTAACGCTACCGGTAAACGAATCACCAACTTTTAGCTTGGTAAGCGCTTCAGAATGAAACAGTAATCCCAGGTAGTAATCATCGATAATAACCTTTAGACCGAGTTCGGTTTTGGCATAAACCTTAGCTGACACTTGCTGCTTTTCTTCCAATGGTTTCTCAGCTTGTATCTTTTCTGGGTAGAAGTAATGTAGACGTGTACTCCCAAGGATGCGCTGAGACTCTTCGTCGTGATAAATATGCACGAAATACTCAAGTCCCTCGGCTATCGGTCGCTCTTGATCGCGCTTGAGAACGAGTAAATCGCGCTCTAACCCCCAATCAAAAAAAGCACCGAAATCGGTCACACCAACGGCTTTGAGTTTTATTAAATCACCCACTTTAGCTTTGGGGGTTTGCGTGGTGGCGGCAAGTTGCCCGTCTTCGTCATACGTAACAAAGACCTCTAATTGCATACCGGGTCGAATGTCCTTGGGAGCATTAACATTAGCTAATAGGGCGGTTTGATTACCTTTAGTATCTTGTAGTAGCCAAGCGAACGGCAATTCTTCAGCGACCGTTAAACGATTGATTGCGCCAACTTTAATCATTGTTTGAGTTTTATTTTGATAACATCGTAATATCATACGCAACCTGTGAGCAAAGCCAAAACGGTATCAGACAATTTGATGCAAAATATTCTACTCAATTGCGATTTAGGAGAAGATTTCGGTGCCTGGAAAATGTCCGTGGAACCGGCAATCATGGAAGTGATTGATCAGGCTAACATTGCCTGTGGTTTTCATGGCGGCGACCCGTTAGCAATTGAAACCGCGATAAAAAATGCCGTCGATAATAATGTGAGTATTGGCGCGCATCCAAGTTATCCAGATTTGGTTGGTTTTGGCCGTCGACACATTGCCATGTCAGCGCCGGAATTACAGGCGTGTTTACGCTATCAGATTTCTGCGTTAAAGGGATTGTGTGAATTGCATGGCAGTAATTTAGATTACGTTAAGCCACACGGTGCGCTGTACAATGATTTAGTGAAAAACGAGAGTATTCGAGCCTGTGTGATGACTGTTATTGCCGAGTTTAGCAGCTTGCAACTAATGCTACAGGCAGGGCCATGGCAGGAAATGTTTATCAAAGAAGCGCAGCAATTCGATATCGAACTTCAATTTGAAGCTTTTATTGACCGTCGCTACACCGATGATGGTTATTTAACCAGCCGGCGTGTGCCTGGTGCAGTGTTAACCGTTGAGGAGGCATTAACACAAGCTCAGCAATTGATTCAGCAGCAAAAGGTGACCACACAGTCGGGACAGCCACTAACAGTCATGGCATCCACATTATGTATACACGGTGATAATTCAGTCGCCTTGGGGTTGGCGCAAGAAGTCCGAAAACTCATTGAAAAGAGCAGGGTTTAATGAATCAAGCGTTGGCGCAATGGAATATACATAGTTATTCAGAATGCGGTGAATCAGCGCTGATTTTATATTTTTCAGGGCAAAATTTACGCGATCAAAACCGCAACGTGTCCTCTTTATGCAAGGTTTTAAGCACTAATAAGCCCGAATGGTTGAGGGACTTGGTACCGGGATTCGATAGCCTTATGCTGGTCTACGATATTGCTTCGCTAGACTTGTATGGTGTTTTAGGCTGGCTTGCGAAACTGCGGCACAGTGAAGATATAGCTTACGAAGGTAAGCTGTATCACATAGAGGTTGATTATCGGTTAAGTTCAGCCTTTGATTTGAACAATGTCAGTGACGAGTTAGCGCTATCAGTTGAGGATGTCATTGACCTGCATCAACGCCAACAGCTGCGTGTATTTGCGATTGGTTTTACGCCGCATTTTGCGTATTTGGGAGAGTTACCTGAGCAATTGAAGGTTGCTCGTTTGAGTAAACCTCGAGTCGCTGTGCCGGCTGGTGCAGTCGCTATTGCCGATAATTACTCGGCAGTATATCCTGCATCCTCTCCTGGCGGATGGCAGTTGTTAGGTACTGTCACTGATCTTAACGCCTTTCTTGCTATTGATTTAAGCGTCGGCGATCGCATCCAGTTTAAGACCCATTCCATCACAAGGTCATAACCTTATGAGCCTACGCGTGCTACAGACATCCTTACTCAGTCTTATTGTCGATGCCGGTCGGAGAGGATTGATGCACAAAGGTATCACCCCTAGCGGGCCGATGGACTGGTTTGCCTACGATATTAATAATCGATTATTGGCAAACGCACATGACAGTGCCTGCATTGAAATCCATCAGGGAGAATTGTTGTTCGAGTCAGGTACTTCGATGACATGCGCAGCTACCGGTTATGGGGTTATGGTAGGTGTAAATGGGCAAGAAAAAAGTTCATGGGCGCCTTTTAGTATTAGTAAAGGCGACACAGTTTCAATCAAAACAACATCAGAAGGTAAGGTTGCATACTTTGGGATCGCTGATGGAGTTGATGCCCCCACCACGTATGACAGCCGCTGTACCGTAATGCGTGAGCAAGTTGGTGGTTTAGCTAATCAAGGTCAACCGCTATGCAGTGGCGATATATTAACGCAGGGAAACGCGCGACTAAATCAGATTTCCATCGGTCTTTTTAATGTTAATAAACTTATGGCCTTGGTCGAGTATATGTACCAGTCTCGACCGCTGCGTGTAAGCGCTGGTAATCAGCTAGCCGTTTTAGGTCGAAAAGCCTGGGCAACATTGTTATGCGGCGAATATAGATTAACAGCAGAGCATTCGCGCATGGGCAGCCGATTGGTTGGCCCACCTCTTTGTAGGCGTTCCGTGTCAATGCGTTCTGAAGGACTAGTGCAGGGCAGTATACAAGTGCCACCCAATGGCCAACCGATTATTATGAATGCCGATCATCAAACGATGGGAGGCTATCCAAAACTCGCCAATGTTTGCCGCATAGACTGGCCATTATTCGCTAGCATGCCAATTGATTCGAGCATATGCTTTGTCGAATCAGATACTGCGCAGGCACGTTTTCTGTTACAACACACCCTGCAACAAATCGACAGTTGCTTTAATCGTTAGCAAAGGACAAAAAATGACAATCGCATACTTAAACGGTGAGTTTAAGCCTCTTGAGCAAGCACAGATTTCACCGATGGATCGCGGATTTCTTTTTGGTGACGGCATATATGAAGTGGTGCCTAGTTATGCTGGGAAATTAGTCGCCGGCAACCTTCACGCGCAGCGTATGAATAGAGGTTTGTCTGAAATTGGCATTAAGGTTTTAGCAGAAGAGAGTAACTGGGTAGCAATCGCAGAAGGGTTACTTGCCCGCAACCTAGACCATTTGCCCGACCAAAATGTAGGCATCTACATACACGTAAGCCGAGGCGCAGACACCAAACGCTTCCACGCGTTCCCTGAAGGAGTAAAGCCGACAGTTTTTGCCTTTGCATTCAGCATTGCGCCATCGGCTGTACCCGATCGCACACAAGCCAAGGGACTGCACGTACAAACACAGGAAGACTTGCGTTGGCGTCGTTGCCACATTAAATCAACCTCTCTGTTAGGCAATGTTATGCATTTTCAAGACAGCTTTGGTAAAGGCATAAATGAAACCGTCCTATACAATCAAGACGGTATGGTAACTGAAGCCAGTGTGAGTAACGTTTTTGCAGTGATTGATGGCGAGATTGTGACACCGCCACTCGACAACCAACTATTACCCGGCATTACGCGACACATATTAATCAACAGTATCCGCAAAGATGGCCAGTATCAGCTGGTAGAGAGGCAAATCACACTCGAAGAATTAAAAGGTGCCGATGAGGTTTGGCTAACCAGTTCAAGTAAGGAAGTTGCACCTGTTGTGATGATTGATAACCAGGCTGTGGGTAATGGCGTTGTGGGTGAGGTTTGGGAGCAGGTAGCAAAGAGCTACCATACTCATAAATTTAGCTTTTAATTATTCGTCTTCTTTATTGTTTTCGCAATCGGCAACAGTACAGTCGCCATACAAATACAGACTGTGATGCGTCAGTGTCATGTTGTTTTGTTTGGCGATCTCTTCCTGACGCTTTTCAATGATTTCGTCTTCAAATTCAACTACCTTGCCACAACGTAAACACACTAAATGATCGTGATGCGCCTTGTGACTAATTTCAAAAACTGACTTTCCACCCTCAAAGTGATGTCTATTTAAGATACCGGCATCGTCAAATTGGTTAAGCACGCGATAAACCGTAGCCAGACCTATCTCTTCTCCCTGATCAATTAAAATCTTATATACATCCTCAGCACTGATATGTTGATTTTCAGGCTCTTGTAGGATTTCAAGGATTTTGAGTCTAGGAAGTGTGACCTTGAGGCCAGCTTTTTTGAGTTCTCTATTCTGATCCATCGGTATTTCTATGCGAAAAGTTTGCGCTCATTATAGGGCAACTATCAAGATTTAACAGCTTCAGACGATAAATAGTTAATCAATAATGCTAAATGTTAAATATTTGTCTAATCTTTAATCAGTAACGTCGGATTTCGCTGCAAACCTCGAATTTTATTGAGTTTTACTGGTACGATGAGAATTGAAACAATGTTGAAAATATGTAACGCTAACGTGTATAAATCTAATGATAAAGTAGTGAAAATTTAAGCATGAAACTGACGGTCATTCAAAAGATAGTTCTCGGCTTTCTTGCATTAGGTCTATTGTTGCTTTTGACGAGCTTTTTGAGTTATCTGGGCCTTAAGGATATTAGCCAAGCCGCTGAGTCCGTTGTTAAAGAAAAAATGCCGGTTCAGGCCGAAGTCATTGACATTCAAGCGGGTGCATTGCGCCTGGCCAACATCACCACTAACGGTTTTCACGAGCGAAACAGCGCGGAGCTTGCTACAAATAAGCAGCTATTCGATGCTAACCGCGATCAATTTAACGAAGTGATAGCCGCACTTTCTACTTTAATAAACGCCGATCAACTCGAACAATTACAACCCATGCAAGCGTTTTTGACAGCCAGCGAGCAAATGTATATTGCTCGAGCGCGTCACTTAGCCTTGCGCGCCGACGCACAGGTTGTTGGGCAAGAAGTAATCGATTATGCCGATGAAGCCAGTGCATTGATGATCGATTTGTCGTATTTAAGTAGCGATGATCCAGGTTTGCAAACCCTGATTGGCGCTGGTGCCGGTATTGATAACAAACTCGCGCCGATGCTTGGAGCGACAAAGGAACTGATAGCCTCTGATGATCCAGAACTCAGCAGCGTAATTCTCGATGATTTGCAATACGCTATTAGCAATATAGAAGTCGATAAAGACTATGCGAATAGGCTGGCAGAAACTATCGATGATGAAGGTATTGTTGAAATGTTTAATGAGCAGTTTGACGCCCTTAAGAATGCGTTGGAAAACCCTAACGGTTTATTTGCAACACAACGCGAGAAACTTGCGGCAATCGCAGAAGCTGACACCAATTATCAAACTGCCAGGAAGGAACTCGATCAAGGGTTGGCGAATATTGATGCGTTGTTCAACGAAATCAGCCAACAAACGCTCGAAGGCCAAAACGAGATCCTCGACAACGTTGATTTGAATATTCTGAAAAGCCTGATTATTTCTATTGTTGGTTTGACTGCGGTTGTTGGTTTAGCGTTTCTTGCCACTCGCAGTATCGCTGTACCATTAGGTCGGATAAATAAAGGGCTGAATAAGCTCATTGATGGTGACCTTACTACGCGACTCAACGAGGATGGGCATTGTGAATTTGCTAGTCTTGCACGTAAAGTGAATGAACTTTCGGGTAGCTTAAGAACGCTGGTAGGTAACATCCTCGAACAAGAGCACATTCTTGATGATGTTACTAAGCGCAGTGGAGAAATGGCACGTTTGAGTCTTGAGCAAGTCGATAAGCAGCGTGTACAAATTCAGCGTACCAGTGAAAATACCAACGAAGTGCGCATGAAAAGCCAAAGTAATCTGCAACAAGTTGAAGAGTCTCTTCAGCAACTGCAGTTGGCTAACGAGCAAAGTGAACAGGTGATCAAGCTGCTTGAGCGCAGCCGCCAACAGGTTAAATCACAAGCAAAACAAGCTGAACAGTCAGAGCAAATTGTTAGTCGCCTAGACGAGAATAGCCGCAATATTGGCAGCATATTGGATGTTATTAAAACGATTGCCGAGCAAACTAATTTATTAGCCCTAAACGCAGCAATAGAAGCCGCGCGGGCCGGTGAACAAGGGCGTGGCTTTGCTGTGGTTGCAGATGAAGTGAGAACGCTAGCAAACCGAACTCACGATTCAACTGAAGAAATCGAAAAAATGATTGCATCGCTACAGACAGATGCGAACCAGGCAGTTAAAGCGATTGATGAAGGTAAATTGAAAGCTCAGGAAAGCGTAGAAGTAACGCAGCAAGTGGATGCACAAGTCAGTGAAATTACACAAATTGTCAATGCGTTAACGCAAATTAATGATCGCATAGTCGCTGATTCAAAAGAACAGGATGTGCTGTTAGATCAAGCCGCAACAACCTTGGATCAAATCGTAGAGTTAGCCGAAAACACTGCCTCGAGCACGCAAAAATCATCGGAAGTTACCGCTGAAATCGAGCAACAAATGGCGAGTTTGAAACAAGCAGTCGATAAGTTTAAGGTTTAATTTTGACGCGAGTAATCCCTGTCATCCACGTAAACACCCGTTTACTGCGCGAAAAAAAGCCCGCAATAGCGGGCTTTTATGATGGCGTTGTGAACTATGCTAGCTCAGCTAAGCACAACTCCTCATGAATTTGTTTACACCACGCTTTTACGCGCTCTTCCGTTAATTCCGGTTGGCGGTCTTCATCGATACCTAAGCCAACAAAGTGCTCGTCATCCGCCATGCCTTTAGACGCTTCAAAATCATAACCTTCAATTGGCCATTGACCAACCAAAATGGCACCACGAGGCTCTACGATATCGCGGATCATGCCCATGGCATCTAGAAAATACTCTGCGTAGTCTTCTTGATCGCCACAACCAAAGATAGCAACCAGCTTATCTTCAAAGTCAATTTCTTCTAACTCTGGGAAAAAATCGTCCCAGTCACACTGTGGCTCGCCGTAGTACCACGTAGGAATACCGAAAATGAGCAGATCAAACTCAGCGATCTGTTCTTTGGTACTTTTTGCAATATCGTGCACATCAATGAGCTGCTTGCCCAACTCTTTTTGAATCATCTTGGCAACATGTTCTGTGTTGCCAGTGTCACTGCCAAAAAATAGGCCAACACTTGCCATTTATTCCACCTCAATTAAACAGATTTGCGTTAAACGCCTGAACTGGTAAAGAACAGTTGGATTATGCCTTTTGCAATAAATCCTAATGAACCCAAAAACAATACCCCATAGGCCACATAACGGCCGACTTTGGGCACATCGTTCTTCTGTAATACGTCATGCACCGCATAACCCATCAAGAGGAACAATGCGAGAAGCGACACATTGAGAACGATTGCTTCTATTTGCTCGTAATTGTCTGCGATCATGTTGTTGAACTACACAGCCTTAAAAAAATTGGCGCCGAATATACCACGAAGTACTCGCGGGGAAAATCGTCAAACGGTCTTAAACTGACAGTTTTTGTATATGGTCCTTGACGATCTTGTTAAACGCCGTCGGTTTTTCGGCATGTAACCAGTGTCCTGTACCATGAATAACTTTAGCTTTTACGTTGGGAAACAGCGAGCGGATCGTCGCTTGGTGGTCGGGCGTGACGTAATCTGAATCACCTCCGACAATAAAGAGTGTAGGGTTGGTAAACTGTTCATCGATACTCGGCCAGTCAATGAGTGCAGGGTAGCTAGCGATAATCTCATCAACGCGAAACCGCCATTGCCAAGAATCTTCGTGTTGATACAAGCTCTTGAGTAAAAACTGTTGTGTGGGAGGCTCTTTTACATGTTCACTCAGTTGCTTTAGTGCATCTCGGCGACTGGTAACAGACGCCAAGTCGACATTTTGTAAACCTTCAAAAACCGCCTGATGCCGATGAGGATAACTAACCGGTGCAATGTCTGCGACAATCAAACTTTCACACGCCGCTTGGTTGTGCAAAGCAAAATACATGGCGGCTTTGCCACCCAGAGAATGACCGAGGAAATGTGCGCGAGCCAATCTTAGCTCAGCAAGCATATTAACTAACCCTTGGTTAATGTCTGGATAGTCAATCAACTCGATTGTTTTAGATAGGCCGTGATTAGGTAAATCAACCAGCACACAGTTGACATCATTAGCTAACGAGCGTGCGATGCCATTGAGGTTATCTAAACTACCAAATAAGCCGTGGATCAAAACTAACCACGGCTTAGCTTCCGAATCTCGTGCGGTTTTTCGCACTTCATAATGCAACATGTTGCAGTGACTACATGTTCGGGTAATTCGGGCCACCAGCGCCTTCAGGCACTACCCAGCGAATATTTTGAGAGGGATCTTTAATATCGCAAGTTTTGCAGTGAACACAGTTTTGACCATTAATTTGGAATTTCGGCTTACCGTCTTCACCGTCAACAACTTCGTACACACCCGCAGGGCAATAGCGTTGCGCTGGCTCATCAAATTTCGCAAGGTTGACTTCGATCGGGATACTCTTGTCTTGTAATTGCAGATGGCAGGGTTGATCTTCTTCGTGGTTGGTATTGGATAAAAATACTGATGACAACTTGTCGAAGCTCAATTTGCCATCCGGCTTCGGATAATCAATTTTAGTGGCTTCTGAAGCCAACTGCATATTGGCATGATCGAGACTTTCATCGGTCAAGTTCATGAAGATCTTACCGTTGAAGAAGTTTTGATCGATTGTATTAAATACGCCGCCCCAGAAGGTTCCGTAATTGTGAATTGCAGGACCGAAGTTTCGTGAGCGATAAAGCTCGTCGAACAACCAGCTTTGCTCAAACTTGTCAGTGAAACCAGTCAGTTCCGTATGTGCTTGTTCAGTGCTTAAGGCCTCGATTAACGCTTCAGCAGCCAGCATGCCGCTTTTCATAGCTGTGTGATTGCCTTTGATTTTAGCAAAATTCAGAGTGCCTGCATCACAGCCAACCAATAAACCGCCGGGAAAGGTCATCTTCGGTAATGAATTATAACCACCTTTAGCAATAGCACGCGCTCCGTAGGAGACGCGCTTGCCGCCTTCTAAGTATTGCGCAAGTACAGGGTGGTGTTTCAACCGTTGAAACTCATCAAACGGGCTTAAATGCGGATTTGTATAGTTAAGATCGACAATGAGGCCAACTAATACTTGATTGTTTTCAGCATGATAGAGGTATGACCCACCCGTGGCATCATTTAACGGCCAACCTGCGGTATGCACAACCAAACCTTCTTGGTGTTTGGCAGGATCAATATCCCAGATTTCTTTAAAACCAATGGCGTAGTGTTGTGGAGACGCGTCTTTGTCGAGTTCGAATTTCTTAATCAGCTCTTTACCGAGGTGACCACGGCAACCTTCTGCGAATACGGTGTACTTAGCGCGCAACTCCATGCCTGGCATGTAGCTGTCTTTTTGCTCACCATTCTCGCCGATGCCCATGTCGCCAGTAATAACGCCACCAACGCTGCCGTCTTCATTATAAATAACTTCGGCTGCAGCAAAGCCTGGGAATACTTCAACCCCGAGTTGTTCTGCCTGTTCGGCGAGCCAACGCGTAACGTTACCCATACTGACGATGTAATTGCCTTGGTTGTGCATGGTTTTTGGCGTGATAGCATTGGGTAGCTTGCGCGCTTTAGTTTCACTATTCAGCAAATAAATATGGTCTTCGGTCACAGCCGTCGTGATTGGCGCGCCTTTTTCTTTCCAGTCTGGAAACAATTCGTCCATCGCTTTGGTTTCAAAAACCGCACCCGATAAAATATGCGCACCGACTTCACTGCCTTTTTCAACGACGCAGACCATCAACTCTTGTTCTTTTTCCTGCGCCAGTTGCATTAGTTTGCATGCAGTAGAGAGGCCCGCAGGTCCTGCACCGACTATTACAACGTCAAATTCCATCGATTCTCTTTCCACAACATGCTCCTATTTCTTCAAGGTTGTTATAGTGAATTATTGATTAAACAAATAATTTACCCTATTAAAAACAGGTAAATTAGTTCTTGTGATGCAGGGTAATTGCGGTTGACGTTTACGTCAACTGTAAGTACATTGACGCGAACTTCATTCCTGCTCTAAAAAGTTACGAAGCAGGGCACGAAAAAGCCCATCATCGAGGTTAAAATGAAAGTATTAGTAGCGGTAAAACGCGCAATTGATTACAACGTTAAAGTCAGAGTAAAGGCCGATAACAGCGGTGTTGACTTAACTAACGCTAAAATGTCAATCAACCCTTTCTGTGAAATCGCAGTTGAAGAGGCGGTTCGCCTAAAGGAAAAGGGTGTAGCAACAGAGGTTGTGGTTGTTTCTATTGGTGACAAGGCGTGCCAAGAGCAAATTCGTACTGCATTAGCCTTAGGTGCAGATCGCGGTATCCAAGTCGATACAGCCGAGAACTTAGATTCTCTCCAAGTGGCTAAAATTCTACAAAAAGTGGTAGAACAGGAAGCGCCGCAATTGGTTATTCTAGGCAAACAATCAATCGATTCAGACAACAACCAAACCGGTCAAATGTTAGCGGCCCTGACGCAGATGCCGCAAGGTACCTTTGCTTCAGAGGTTGCTGTTGATGGCGACAGTGTTGCGGTTACACGTGAAATCGATGGCGGCTTGCAAACCGTTAAGCTTTCACTACCAGCGGTTGTTACCACTGACCTTCGTTTAAATGAGCCACGTTATGCCTCGTTGCCCAATATCATGAAGGCCAAACGCAAGCCACTAGATGTGATTAATGCTGCGGATTTGGGTGTTAACCTAACCTCAAATGTGACTACGTTAAAAGTAACGCCGCCACCCGTTCGTGAAGGTGGTGTAAAAGTGGCTGACGTTGCTGAGTTAGTTGATAAGTTGAAAAATGAAGCAAAGGTGATTTCATGAGTATTTTAATCTATGCCGAGCACGATAATCAGGCATTAAAAACCGAAACCCATAAGCTAGTTCACGCAGCAGCTTCATTAGGTGACACCATTACAGTATTGGTCGCGGGTGCAAATTGTGCAGCCGTTGCAGAGCAAGCAGCCAAGATTTCTGGAGTAAATAACGTATTACTCGCCGATGATGCATCGCTTGAACATCAACTGGCTGAAGATGTTGCAGACTTGGTCGTTGGTATGGCTGGTGATTACAGTCATATCGTTGCAGCGGCAACAACGACGGGTAAAAACTTTATGCCTCGTGTGGCTGCGTTACTTGATGTTGCGCAGATTTCAGATGTAATTGCGATTGAATCCAGTGATACATTTGTGCGCCCTATATATGCAGGTAATGCGATAGCAACGGTACAAAGCAGTGATGCAATTAAAGTTGTTACCGTGCGCGCAGCAGCTTTTGACGCTGCTGGTGAAGAAGGGAGTGCAAGCGTTGAGTCTGTTAGCGTTGGTGCAAGTGCGGGTAAATCGGCATTTGTGAAAGAAGAGCTTACAGAATCAGAGCGTCCTGAATTGACCGCCGCTGAAGTTGTTATCTCCGGTGGCCGAGGAATGCAAAACGGTGAGAACTTTGCCTTACTTAACGGTATTGCTGATAAGTTAGGTGCAGCCATTGGTGCTTCGCGTGCTGCGGTTGATGCCGGCTTTGTACCCAACGATATGCAAGTTGGCCAAACGGGTAAAATCGTTGCGCCACAATTGTACATTGCTGTTGGTATCTCAGGCGCGATTCAGCACCTGGCAGGTATGAAAGATTCAAAAGTCATTGTGGCGATCAACAAAGACGAAGAAGCGCCTATCTTCCAAGTTGCTGATTACGGCTTAGTGGGTGACTTATTTACAGTCTTACCTGAACTGGAAAGTTCACTGTAAAACAAAAGCTAGGGAGGCTTCGCCTCCCTGTATGCCGCTTAAAGCGCTACGACAGAGTTCTCTTCGTAACCAAACTCACTCGGCACATAGGCATCTGCCTGCCAATCGTTCTCCCACTCTTTATCGTCTAATAAATAGCGGAATTGGTGGCTTTTTGCTGTTTCAAGGCTAACCGTTTGCGAAAAACTGCCGTCTTTCAGTTTTTTCATTGGCGCTACTGCGGTATCCCAATCGTTGAACTCACCAACTAAACGAACCGTTTCAGCTGATTTTGCTTCTTCTGGTGAAAGTTTGAAAGTGACCTTACAAACAGGCTTTGACTTAAGAAATTGTTTTTTCGCGATCATGTGTGTGTACCCAAGTGGTGTAATAAAATTTCAAAATACGGCGATAAAATAACCAGATCAAGCATTATTATGTGGGTTTAATGTGAAATAAATGTTGCAATATTTCACATATGTTTGAAGTTGCGGCTAAAATTAACAGGGTATTAACAAAGCGCATCTTTTACTCAGTGAAACTGGTAGCAACTTATTGAAATTCAGAATAATAATTCTGGCCAAAGGTGCTTACTGATACGTAAAGGGCAGAAACAATTTGAAATAATATTTAACAAACTATTGATTAGGTTCTCGTCCGACCTGCGATAGAATACGTTTGCACACTTACATTTAGTTACTGGCAAGGATAAATATGAGCAGTTCGATTAGAAAAGCTGGACTTCCGATTATTATTTTAGTGGTTGCTGCCGTCGGGTTTGTGGTCCTGGGGAGCATGCGCCAAGCGCCTGAAAAAAAGCCAGTTGAACAGCCTGTTTTGCTTGTTGAAGCAGAAGCATTTACTGCTACTGATGTGGTCTTTACCGTAGCAACACAAGGCAATGTTGTCCCTAAAAATCAAACCGTATTAACACCTCAAGTATCCGGCCGAATAGTTGCTATATCTCCTGTATTTGTTGAAGGTGGCTTTTTTGAACAAGGCGATGTGTTACTGGAACTGGAGTCAGCTGATTTCGAAACCGATGTAAAACTAGCCGAAGCGGAACTCGCGCGCAGTCAAGCTGCCCTGGAGGAAGAGATAGCAAGAGGGCGGGTCGCAGAACAAGAATGGCGTTCTGTAAACAATACCGTGCCACCAGAATTGGGCTTGCGTAAGCCACAACTGTCCAGAGAGCAGGCTAATGTTAAGGCGGCCCAAGCACAACTGGAGCGTGCCAAGCGCAATTTGGCAAGAACTAAAATAACCGCGCCTTACGCAGGGATGGTTGTTGCCAGAAATGCAGATATTGGACAGTTTGTTTCGGCGCAAACGAATCTCGGCGAGATTTACTCCACCGATGTAGCAGAAGTGCGCTTACCTTTAACTGATAGTGATCTTGCATTCGTTAATCTCGACGGTGGGCGAACACTTCCCGTTGAGCTTTCAGCTGTCGTCGCGGGCAAACCGAGCGCTTGGCAGGGGGAAGTGGTGCGCAGTGAAGGGGTGTTAGATCAGCGCTCGCGCGTTGTTTATGCCGTTGTTGAAGTGAATGATCCGTACCTGCGCAATGGCCAACGCAATGGCCTACCACTGCGTTTTGGACAGTTTGTCAACGCTGCGATCAGTGGTAAACAAGCCGATAATATTATTGTTCTACCGCGTCATACCTTACGGTTAGATGGCAGCGTATTAGCGGTGACCCCAGAGCGCGAAATCGCAATTCGCAATGTAGAAGTTGTGCGGGCAGATGAGGAGTTTGTGTATATCAGCAGTGGGCTACAACCCACCGATAAAGTGGCGGTAAGTGCGGTTCCCAATCCCTACGACGGCATGCCTGTTAGACTTTCTTCTGATCCTGTTGAGCCCGAGCCCACTAAATCAGAACAAGACGTTGAAGACAGTGACGACGAGATTGCTAAGCAGGGTGATGCGTAATGAATAAAATAGATACCCATACCGGCGTTATCGCGTGGTTTGCGCGCAATAATGTTGCCGCGAATCTGCTTATGATCATCTTGATCGTTGGCGGGTTATTTGGTGCGATTGCGATTCAAAAACAAGTCTTCCCCAACCTTGAACTGAATATTGTGCAAGTGCGAGTGCCATATCTAGGTGCAGCGCCACAAGAAGTTGAAGAAGGGGTTATTCTCAAAGTAGAAGAGGCGATAAAAGACCTTGAGGGGATCAAAAAAATCACCTCTACTGCAGTCGAGGGGCTTGGTAGCGTTAATATCGAGGTGGAAGATACCTACGATACACAAACCTTGCTTGACGAAGTAAAGGCACAGGTCGATGCTATCCCGAGTTTTCCTGCGAACACTGAAAAACCCGTAGTGTATCGCGTTAAAGCGCAACAAGACGTGATTTGGGTATCGGTGTATGGCGATGCCAGTGAACGCGAACTTAAAGAGTTTGCCAAAGACTTACGCGACGATTTTGCAAATCTGCCTGGGATCTCAAAAGTGGCCGTGGTCGGCGATCGGAATTATGAGATTTCAATTGAATTATCTGAGCAGCGTTTACAGGAGTACCGCCTGACGTTCAATGATGTAGTTAATGCGGTTCGCCAATCGTCAATAGATTTGCCTGGCGGCGCGATCAAATCACGCAACGGTGACATACTTTTAAGAACGGCGGGTCAAGCCTATACTGGCTGGGATTTTGCGCAAATCGTACTGAGTACGCGGGCAGATGGTACGCGTTTATTACTCGGCGACATTGCTACGATCGATGACGGTTTTGTAGAAGAGAACCAATTTGCCCTGTTTGACGGTAAACCCGCAGTTAGTATTCGTGTTCAAGCTGTGGGCGATCAAAACGCATTACAAATCTCCAAAGAAATTAATCGTTATCTCGATGAAAATCGCGATAGCTTCCCGAAAAACATCCAAGCAGACTCCTGGGGGGATAGCTCGTATTACCTCGCAGACCGACTCAATATGATGCTCGAAAACATGGCTATGGGAGCTTTGCTGGTATTTATTGTGCTTTCATTATTCTTGCGCATTAAATTAGCGTTTTGGGTAATCGTTGGTTTACCCGTTTGTTTCTTAGGCACCTTGATGGTGATGTCGCTCGATACTATTGCTGTATCGATCAATATGCTCAGTTTATTTGCCTTTATCTTAGTACTTGGGATAGTCGTTGATGACGCCATCATTATGGGGGAATCTGCCTATACCGAAATAGACCGCAAAGGGCACTCTACCGACAATGTTATAGCGGGCGTGAAAAAAGTCGCCATGCCTGCAACTTTTGGTGTTCTCACTACAATTGCAGCCTTTACCCCGATGTTAATGGTTAGCGGTGTATTCGGTGTGATATGGAAGACCATTGGTTTGGTCGTGATCATCTGTTTAGCGTTTTCGCTGGTCGAATCAAAGCTTATTTTGCCCGCTCACTTAGTCCATATGAAGGTGAAGCCATATGATCCCGCTAAGGCTAATGGTCTGCAACGTTTTCGAGATTTCTTTAGTGAGGGAATAAAGACATTTGTGAAACACAAATATCGCCCGTTTTTAGAGAAAGCCGTGAGCAATCGCTACACCACACTTGCAGTATTTTTCGCAATGCTGATTTTAACTGCGGGCCTGCTGAAAGGCGGCTTTGTGCGTTCGGTGTTTTTCCCGACGATACCGAATGACTTTATGATGGCAACTGTTGAACTCCAGCCCGGTTCGTCTTTGCAGCAGCGTGATGACAGTATACAAGTCGTACTCAATGCAATGCGCCAGATGGATCAGGAAATGGTAGAGAAGTATGGCGTAGGCGTGGTGAAGCATTCCGTCGCGTTTGATAACGGTGCGCTTGGTGGTCAGGTTTTTGTTGAACTTACCAAAGGTGAAGATAGGGAATTAAGTGATACAGAAATCCATGACGAATGGCGTAAATACGTGCCCGAAATACCGGGTGTGAAATCATTTACCATTGGTGCACCGGGTGGTCCAGGCGGTGGTTCTGATTTAAGTTTTGAGTTTAACAGCTCTGACATTGATGAGTTGCGGGCCATTAGCACCGACTTAAAAGTGTTCTTGGAATCCTATGAAGGCATTACGGAAATTAACGATACTTTCAGCGGTGGTTCTGATGAAGTTGTGTTAAACATTCGCCCAGAAGCTCAAGCGTTAGGGCTGTCGTTACAGCAGCTGGCACAACAAGTGCGTTTTGGTTTCTATGGCGCTGAAGCGCAGCGAGTCCAGCGTGATGATGAAGAAGTCAAAGTCATGATCCGCTACCCACAAGAGGAACGGACATCCATTGGGCACTTAGAAAATATGCGTGTGCGCACACCTTCTGGTGAAGAAGTGCCCTTTAAACAGGTTGCAGATATTGAGTTAGGGCAAGGGTTTGATTCGATTATCCGTGTTGATGGGTTTCGTTCTGTAACCGTTTCGGCAAAAGTCGACACCGCAGTTTTAGAGCCGGGTGAGGCAGTTAACGATATCACCAGTAACGTGATCCCGGACTTGCTAGAACGTTACCCGCACGTTGAATTTAAATTACAGGGTAATTCGCGTGAGCAACAAGAAGCATCTATCAGCCTTGTAAAAGGCATGCTATTCGCCATGTTTGCGATTTACGCATTGTTAGCGATACCACTGAAGAGTTATTCGCAACCATTGATTATTATGTCTGTGATTCCCTTTGGGATTGTTGGTGCCATCGTCGGGCATTTGTTGCTTGGGCAAGCGGTTAGCGTATTGTCTATTTGCGGTATCATTGCACTTTCCGGCGTAGTGGTGAACGATAGTCTGATTATGGTTGATTTTGTGAACCGTGCGCGCAAAGAAGGCCACTCTTTACTCAACGCTGCGATAGAGGCGGGTGCTCAACGTTTCCGTGCAATAATTTTGACCTCGTTAACTACCTTTATGGGCTTGTTACCAATCATCTTTGAGCGTAGTTTGCAGGCGCAAGTGGTGATCCCGATGGCAATTTCTCTAGCATTCGGGATCTTGTTTGCAACCGTTATTACATTGTTGCTGGTGCCGGCGTTATATCTCATATTGGATGATTTTAAGTCCGTACTAAGACGCAAAAAGCCATTGCCACAAACAATGACAACAGAACAAACTGCGAGTTAAACAGAGCGGCGATTAGCCGCTCTTTTTTTATCTGTAGGCGATAAGCCATTCTCTCAAATCAAATTTTCACAAATGTTTTTTCGCGTGAAAACTTGAGTCTTGTTTGCGCTGCTGCTAATAAAAGAACGTCACTCAGTGTAAAGGAGTCAACATGCAGGAGCTCACACCAAACTACATTATTGCAGTTGCTGAGCAGCTATCTTTCGTTAGTGCCTTTCTTGGCGGGATATCTACAACGATTTTGGTCACTATCGTTGTTTTTACGTCACCGAAGAAATCAGTAAGTTGGATTGTTTCCACCTCAACATTAGCGGCCTGTAGTTTGTTGATTGCGGTAGTGGCATCTTGGCGATTAACAATTCTATTGCATCCCGAAATTCCAATTACAGTAAACGAATCAGTCATTATGATTTTGTGGGCTGGGATGCTAATTGGCTATGGGCTAGGTTTTCTAAGTTTGTTAGTGAGTATTGGGTTGTCCGGCTGGATGCGGTCTAAAAAGAGCGGGATTATTACCACTTGTATAGCCTCTGTGGCTGTAGTGTTTTTCGTTGTTGCAACACCTTTTGGTCTATAAACCGAGGCTAATGACGTTATCGCCAATCAGTAAAGTAACTGGACACTCATAAGAAACCATATCAGTCGGGTTTGAGGTAACAGTGCGCTAGCAATAGAGGCTAGACGCACTGAAAACGATCGAAAAGGTCGATTAGTTAGCTAACGGCTCGTCTGTTTTGCCTTTATCTTTGGCCTTCTGTTTAGTGCGCTTCCCAGCGTCTTCACGTGCTTCTTCTCCTCGCTCACGCGCATCTTCTCCTCGCTCACGCGCATCTTCTTGTGCCTCTCTGGCACGTTCTTCTGCATCTAGACGTCGCTCACTCGCTTCTTCTTGTGCTTCTCTGGCGCGTTCTTCACCCTGTAAACGCGCCTCGCGTTCACGCTCACGTGCATCTTTTTCAGCTTCCCTAGCTTGTTCTTCGGCCTCTAGACGAGCTTCGCGGTCATACTCACGCTCTACTTTTTCGGCTTGACGCTGCTGTTTTCGCGCTTCTTTTTCAGCCTTGCGCTGTTGTTTGTCGGCTTCCTTATCCGCCTTATCTCGTTGTTGGCTGTCTGCAGCACTCGTATCGAGAGTGGCTGTTACGGGGAGGGATAATGCGAACAAACAAACTGCAGATACTACCAGTGGATACTTCTTCATAATTTTCTCTTTTATTGGGCTGGAATATGTATATTCGTGTTAAGTATAGAATACTTTTCTTCAAACTTTGTATGTATCGCGTTGTATAAAAACTTCGCAAACATAGGATCTCAATACTTAAAGACCGTTTTATCATTGTTCTGTAATCAATGATAGAAACTTACTTGGTGACAAATAAGTATCTGTTTAAGTTGATAAATAAAGATGTATGAGTGATGCTGTTATTACTCAGGGAATCAGATTTGAGTTTGCTGACTGAAGAGGTAAGCAATGTTAGAAGAAATCAACAACCTGCTCGATAGAGAACTGTTCACCGCAAATGAGCAAACCTTTACGCTTGGTCAGGTTTTGCTAGTACCTATTTTGGTGATAGGGGGGTTATATGCACTGAGTTGGGTTAGCGGTTTTCTCAAAAAACGCTTGTTAGCACGCAATGTGCGCCCTGATGTTGCGCATCTCGCAATGCGTTTGTTCTTTTTTATCACCCTGATCATATTAGTGATCACAACGCTAGATTTTTTTAATATTCCTATCACTGCTTTTGCTTTTGTATCCGGTGCCGTAGCGATTGGTGTAGGCTTTGGCGCCCAAAACATCATTAACAACTTCATCAGCGGTTGGATATTAATGTGGGAGCGCCCAATCCGAATCGGTGATTTTTTAGAAATTGAAAATACCTCTCGAGGCTTTGTTGAATCCATTAATACCCGTTCAACGCGGATCCGCAGGGTGGATGGTGTGCATATGCTCATCCCCAACAGTAAATTACTTGAAAATACTGTGATCAACTGGACGTTAGTTGACCGCAATGTACGCACGTCAGTTAAAGTTGGCGTTGCTTATGGCTCACCGACACGCAAAGTGTCTGAGCTAATAACCCAAGTGATGACAAACAATAAAGATGCGTTAACTGTACCTGAGCCACTGGTGATTTTTGATGATTTTGGCGATAGCGCATTAATTTTTGAAGTGTACTTCTGGGTCAGCGCGGGTGCTGAGCGTGATTTGCGGATTATCCGCAGTAATATCCGTCACGCAATAGATGAGATCTTCAAACAAAATAATATCACCATTGCGTTTCCACAGCGCGATATTCATTTGGATGGCCGGCTCACATTGGAGCGGCAAAAAGCCTAAAGTAGGGCGGTGTTGATGCGTTTTTCAACAAAAAATACGGATCAATCATTGCAGTAATGGAAAAAGTTGGTTTAATAAACAAATAAAAATTAAAAATGCAGCCTCGCTCGTTTCCCCGCGGCGAAGCTGATAATTAAAGTAGGGGCCAGGAGAAACAAAATGGAATGGTATATTGCCGTACTGAAAAAATACGCTGTATTTAGTGGGAGAGCGCGACGTAAAGAATATTGGATGTTCTTTCTATTCAACTTCATTATCGCCTTTGCACTCGGGTTTGTAGAAGGTTTGATGGGAAGTCCGGGTATTGTTGGCGCTATTTACAGCTTAGCTATCTTGATACCAGCGATTGCTGTAGGTGTGCGTCGCTTACACGATACTGGTAGAACAGGGTGGTGGATGTTAATTGGTTTAATCCCCATTATTGGGCCAATTGTGTTAATTATCTTCTTCGTTCAAGACAGCGATGAAGGTGACAACCAGCACGGTGCCAATCCAAAAGCAGTAGCTGCTTAATTTAGCTGCACAAAGCTGCTCAGGCGTAGCTGCTGAGCAGCTAAGTTACCTCGCTTGTCTCTGCTACCCGTAGATATAAATCTAACCACTACCAATCAAACTTGTGTACTTCGGGTGCTGAAAAGTACTAGTTGATGCCGAGTGGATGTTATGGATTTTGATTCAGTTTGGTTAGATGCTTTTCTTTCGTCATTTTAAGAAGTCTGTGATCATAAAAAACAACACTACAGTCACTGGACTCTGACGTGTCTTCGAGTGAAAAACTCAGCGATTTTGATAATGACGATTCTGGTTACTAGAAGGTGATTTTAAGCACTTTTCGTAGGTAGCATTATGTTCTTCTTTAGTTCGAGGAATTCGGGCTGCAAGCATCATAAATAAGCCAAAGAAAAGAGGCGGTAAAACAATAAAATACAGCCAGTTTTCGCTACCCATGAGCAGAATAAAATAACCAATTGATGCTAAAAACAACGTTGTGAAAGCCATTGTTAAAGTATTCATGACGTATTTTCCCAAACCACTAAGCTATAGTAGATACACACCATGCTCAAAAATGGATCACTGCGCAGATAACAATGTCGGCATTACGTTCATTGAGTACCTCTACCATTGGTATAGAAAACACTCGCGTGTCGTTTAGCAATTGAGAAAATACTTATCCAAGTGTATTTCGAAAGCTCACGCCCAGTCCCTTAAAATAGTACAAAAATCAACCAGTTGAGCGTCAGGTTTTTTTACGCTTTTGTTGAATCTCTGAATCTGAAATCATCAATCCCATGTTTTATAGCGCTTTTTTATTTGGGCGTAATTCTTGCTTCGTCGGCGCCACGCTTTCATAGAAAGTCTTAGATCATTAAAACGTAATATAAACACTGTAAAAAGATGTCGGCCTACCGACACATACCTAAAAGGAGTTTACATGAAACTGGCACACACGGCCTGGCTGGCGCTATTTAGCTCTTCAGCTGTACTGGCGACAGACGTGTTCATCAACGAAATCCACTACGATAATTCGGGCAGTGATTCTGGCGAAGGAATCGAAATTGCCGGTCCCGCAGGCACCGATTTAAGTGGTATGTCTTTAGCATTATACAACGGCTCAAGCAGCCAATTGCGCGTATACCGAACTGTAGATTTAAGCGGCGTCATCCCGAACCAACAAGATGGTTTTGGTACGGTTGAATTTGCCATCTCTGGTATTCAAAATGGTTCACCCGACGGTTTTGCTCTAATCGACAATACCGGAACAGTCAGCCAGTTTTTAAGCTATGAAGGCTCTTTCACCGCGGCTAGCGGCCCAGCAGCCGGCATGACAAGTATTGATATCGGCGTAGCCGAGACTAGCTCTACACCCGTAGGTTTCTCGTTGCAACTAGTGGGTACTGGTAGTGAATACGATGACTTCGTCTGGCAAGCGCCAGCAAACGAATCATTTGGAAGCGTTAATACCGATCAAATCTTTGGCGGTGGTGGTCCTGCGGTTGATACTGCGCCAGTAGTGATTAACACAAGCCCTGCAGACAACACAGGCGCCGTTGCGCTAAATGCAAGCGTTGATATTAGTTTCAGCGAGTCGGTCAATGTACAAGGCAACTGGTTCTCAATTGAGTGCTCAATCAGTGGCACGCAGACTGCATCTGTTGAAGGTGGTTCGCAGCATTTTACTTTAGTTCTCGACAACGAATTACAGGCCAATGAAGTCTGTGATGTTAATGTTGTTGCGAGTTTGGTGAATGATTTAGATTTGAATGATGGTCCAGACTTTATGGAGAGCGACTATTCTTTCCGATTTGGAACACAGGTTGACTCTCCAATTCGCATCAACGAAGTTGATGCTGATACCGCAGGCTCAGACACGCTAGAGTTTATCGAACTGTATGACGGCGGCGCGGGTAATACCGCTTTAGACGGGTTAGTTGTCGTATTTTTCAACGGCTCCGATGATGCATCGTATGGCAATGCGATTGACCTAGACGGTTTCACTACTGATTCAGATGGTTTTTTCCTTATCGGCAATGCATCTGTAACACCGTTACCTAGTATTGTTGTTCCTAATAACAGCTTACAAAACGGCGCGGATGCAGTGGCCGTATTTGCGGGCAACGCAGTCGATTTTGGCAATGATACACCGGTCACCGGCATCAGCTTGGTCGATGCGCTGGTCTATGACACCTTTGATTCAGACGACAATGGCTTATTGGCGGTTTTAACCCCCGGACAAGCACAACAAAACGAAGGTGGTGCCGGCGATAAAGATAATCATGCTAATGCGCGCGTGCCTGATGGTGGCGCAGCGCTTGATACCGCAAACTACTTGCAACAAACCGCAACTCCAGGTGTTAGTAACGTGCCTGTGGTTGAGATCTTTGATATTCAAAGTGCGGGTATGCAGTCGCCGTTTGAAGGTGCGTTCGTTAAGTCATTGGGCAACATCGTTACTGCGGTTGATACCAATGGCTTCTTTATGCAAACGCCAGTGTCACGCAGTGATAATAACGTAGAAACCTCAGATGGTATTTTCGTATTTACGAATGCTGCACCCAGCGTAATGGTAGGAGACGAGGTTAACGTTGTTGGTCAAGTGATTGAGTTTTTTGACTTCACTGAATTTAGCAACGGCACACAAGTCACAGTTGTTAGTAATGGTAATGCATTGCCGCCGGTAGTTGTGTTCGACGAAAACACACCATCACGGATACAGCCTCAGCCTGACAATGAGTTAGAGCGCTTCGAAGGTATGATCGTAAGTTTCGACGGGATTGCTTCAGCAGCAACGGATCGCTTCGGTGATACCGCAGTTGTAGCTGGTGATACACGAGCATTCCGCGAACCAGGTATTGAATACCCGGGAATTGCGGGCTTACCTGTATGGGATGGTAACCCAGAGATCTTTGAATTAAATCCAGATGGTTTGCTGTTGGCTAATCAAAGCTTGTTTGCTGGTCAGCGTGTCAGTGCAACAGGCCCGCTTGGTTATTCATTCGGTGATTACCAAGTTTGGCCGCTCGAGCTAACAGTGGGTGAAACTCCTGATCTACTATCGTCTGTGCGGACAAAAGCGGCTGGCGAAATGACAGTTGGTGCATTAAATATGTTCCGTCCTTCACAGATCCCAAGCGTTTATGCTGAGCGTTTACGTAAGATTTCTCAATTTGTACGAGAAGTTATGAATGCGCCAGATATTCTTGCGGTCAGTGAAGTTGAAAGCCTTGAAGTTCTCAATACTATCGCTGAGCAAATCAACAATGATTACCCATCGATTAACTACACTGCGTATCTTGAAGAAGGCAACGACATTGGTGGAATTGATGTTGGTTTCTTAGTGCGTAGCTACGTGGAAATGGATGACGTTGTACAGTACGGCAAAGACACCATTTTTGAATACGATGGCTCACTTCTAAACGACCGCCCACCATTGTTGTTCAAAGGTCGAGTCGTTGAAAATGGTAGTGATTTCCCAGTACAGGTATTAGTTGTTCACAATCGCTCACTAAGTCGCGTTGATAGCAGTGATCGTGTCCGTAACAAGCGTCTGCAACAAGCCCAATTCGTAGCGGAAATCGTACAGGACATTCAGACTAACGATCCGGATGTAAACTTAATTGTTACTGGTGACTTTAATGCCTACCAATTCACTGACGGCTACGTCGATGTGGTTGGTCATATTGCAGGTACTGCGGTAGAGAATGACAACTTGCTCTGGCAGCCAAGTCCGGTCTTCCCGGCTCTGACTAATCAGGTGAATGAAATCTCGGCTGAAGAGCAGTATTCATTCGTGTTTGGTGGTAGTGCGCAAGTGCTTGATCATGCCTTGACCACAACGAACCTTAGTACCTTAGTGACTGATTTTGAGTATGCGCGTGGCAATGCAGATTCTCCAGCTAACTTAGTCAATAATGACGAAAACGCACTGCGCACGTCAGACCATGATGGCTTAGTGGTATACATTCAAATGGATTCAGATAACGACAGCGTTATCGATACATTAGACATGTGCGCCGCAACATCGTTGCCTGAAAAAGCGCCTGAGAAAGGCTTGAAACCGAATCATTTCGCTTTACTCGATGGCGACACTTGGTTTGATACTAAAGGTAAGGCTAAGCAGAGCTTTAGCATTGCTGAAACTGCGGGTTGTTCATGTGAACAGATCGTAGAGCAACAAGGGCTGGGTAAAGGTCACTTGAAACATGGCTGTAGCGTTGGCGTGATGAAAAACTGGGTGGAGTTAGTTACTCAGCCTTAAGCACAGGCTAATGTGTTAGCCCTATAACCTAGTTAAAGCACAGCTAAGTTAATAACAAGCCCGGCAGTGATGACTCATTGCCGGGTTTTTTGTTGCTGCTTGTTTAACTTTCATCTCAAATAACGGCGAAGTGGGGCGCGCCATTCTCGCTGTTTTCGATTTATTTCAATTTGCAGTATTTGATGACTACACTTGGGTCATATATCTGCATTCAATGTCTCGCATTGTGAAACTAGGAAACGGTTTAAAATGGATAAAAATCAAGTGCGTTATCACGCGTTTTTGAGTTACAGTCACGCCGATGATAAATGGAGCAATTGGGTTCATAAAAACTTAGAATCCTTTCGGTTTCCAAGATCTATTTGTAGCAAATACAATTTAACCACAAATAGTTTACACCCAATTTTTAGGGACAGAGATGAGTTGCCGGGTTCTGCGGATCTCTCTGATCAGTTGTTCTCAAACCTAAAAAACTCAGACGCATTACTGGTGTTATGTTCTCCGAAGTCCGCAAATTCTATTTGGGTCAATGCTGAAATTGAAAACTATCAAAGGCTCTCGCCGGGTAAAAAGATCATCGCGTTTTTAATCGATGGACAGATAGACGATTCGGCACAAGAAAGCTCATATTGTCTGGCACCTGAGTTGGTTAAACTTAAGGAACAAAACTCAGATATATTCCATATCGTTGACGGCAGAACCTCTGGACGCACCAGTCAATCGATTATTGCACTCATCCATGCGCTAAAAAATGTGGATCGAGAAGAATTGGAGTCCGCTGTTAAGAAAAGAAAGGGTATTCGAATTTTTGCTTTGGCTATTATGGCGACCATCATTTCTTTTGTAACAAGTATTATTTATACAAATATTCAAGAACAACGTCAGGCCGAGTTGTTGGCACAATCAGAAACCCTAGCCGTCGAAGCCTTGCAACAGGCAGAGCAGGGGAATGATTTTTCAGCGATCAAAACACTTTTACAAGCGCTACCTAAGAATTTAGAGGATCCAGAACGACCCGTTTCGGAAAGTGCACGTGCCGCACTACAGAAAATATTAAGTAACCCTACCTTCAAAGTTGAGCGATTAAATCTTGACGCGAAGATTTTATTTTCACTCGACACAAAAGAATCGCAGATTAAGCTCATTCTGGATGAAACCAATAAATTGTATATGGTAGACGTTCTGGAGGGAAAAATTAGGTGGCATATAGATGTTGGTCCAATTCTTCAGATTGGGATTAACTCTTTAAACCACGTTGTTATTAGACAACAAGATAAATTGGCCAGCTTTGAGCTGTCACAGGGCAATCCAGTTTGTGAAATACCACTAGATTCATTTCCAAGCATTCATCAAGTGGGGTCTACGCCTTGGATAGTGGATGACCATATTCTTGAGTGGCACTATTTGAATCCTCAAGCAGATTTTAAAACCATTACAATGATGGACGTGATCGACACCAAGACGTGTCAGAAGAAACTTGAGTTACCCGTGCCATGGTCACAGCAAGTTTACTTGTTGGAAGTATTTTCCGAGTCAAGAGTACTATTCACTTTTCAATCTTACGATTCAGAAACTAATGCCATGTTTGCACCCGTTATCGATTGGGATAATGCTGCAGCCGAGGACGAAAAGCTCCAGTGGCGTAGTCATATAATGGGTACGTTAAAATCTCTTTTTGCCGGTTATTTAAACGGGTCATCAATGGAGTATGAAGGGCCAGTGCTTTTACCTGTGCCAAATAAATCTATGCTGATGATTGCGAATCAAGCAGAAGATATGAGTTTTCAATTGATGGCGTTTGATACTAAAGAGAAGACCGTACTATTCAAATTGCCACTGGAGAAAATGCCATCGTCAATATCACTGGACCCTAATGACGAAAACATTCTGAGACTTGGCTATCATCGACAAATGGGGGCTCTTCTCGGATATACACTAATAAACATAGAAAAACAGGCTATCGAAAAAACGTTAACACTGTCGGAAAATACGGGTTTGTACGTGACGCTTAATGCGCTGTCACCTGATGATAAATACTGGATATCAAACAAACCAGGTAAAGGGCTGATGGTCATTGATGAGCAAAATGAAATCCAGTACTTAATCAACAACACAAGCAGATCAATTTTAACCGCCAGTGGTTGGCTTGATCAGGATACGGGCTACGTTATCGATAATGACGGCTCAATTTCAACGATACACCTGACCCATTCATTTTCACCAACTCGAATTCTTGAAGATGCATGGATTAAGGAATATTTAACTGTGAATAATGAAAAGCACTTTATTATTACCAGTAATAATTATTTGAATTGGTTTAACCCCAATACAAATGAAGTTGAACCTCTGCTCGAGTATGAATGGACGAATGAAAAGCACCTGTTGGGGATATACCAAGATCGGTATGCATTGATATCTACGGAGTCTATGGGGACTCGAAAACTAGAAAGCATAGATCTTGAAAACAAGGAACTTAGCTGGAGTGTCAGCCAGGCGTCTAGTGCTCATAAATTCGTACCACTAGACAATCAAATAATCATTGAAACTGGATTTCAAGAATATCAGATTAATCGATATGGTCAGTCTCAACCCGAGCGTTTATTGTCGCAGAAGCCCTACATCACGATCGATCAAAGTAATGGACAACCTATATACCTTGAACCTCAATTTTTAGATAAGGGCATGCATATTGGTGTTTTTGATGAAAACGGCGAGCCAACCCTATCTAAAACCCTAGATATTAAGCTAGATCCTTTGGCGAAGTATTTTCAGGATGAACACACGAATGTAGTTTACATCCAAGGCTCTGTGTCGTCTGTTGAAAAACAAAAATATCCGATCTTTGAGTTGAATTTAGACTCTCTACAAATCAGGAATGTAGGTAATTTCGAGTCGAGTACATTTTCTTCACTTTCTCCGCCTTCTTTAAAGACTATTGGGGATTACCTGCATTTTTCTCGAGAGGAGTTCTTTGCGAATCAAGGCATTGATTTAATCATCAATAAGTCAACAGGAGAGGCTTTTGAATTCGACTATAAAAATGGTTCCACGTTACATTACGCGGATAGCTTATTAATGAACGACCAAGTTTTGTTTTCGCAAGACAATAAACTTTATTTAAACAGATTGTCGCAAGATGAAGTTGTACCAATAGGTTGTAGTGTGCAGAACATGATGAACCCCCCTCAACATTATCATTACGCTGCTCACAATGATTGGCTCATTGTTATCGATTCATTCAGCGGAGGAAGTGAATTATGCGTACAGGACACTAAAAATAACAAAACCATTATAAAATTTCGGCTCCCAAGCACAACAGGCAGCTCTGATTTTGATTATGGCCCAATGGTAATTTATGTTGAAAATAATCAGGGCGCCGAGAGCGCTTGGCTAATGACGAAACAGGGGCTTAGGTACACGATCCCAACAGACAAGGACTGGAAGGAGTTGGTTCGTTTGGCGCTTATGTTGCGGTTACCACAGTAAGAAATTTCGTCGATGAAACAAGCATCTGTAGATCTACTTATAATTGCTGCGCCTGCCGATAAAAACACAGCGGAGAAGCTGAGCGCTAGACTATTAGCATATAAACTGCCTAAACGATTAGCCGATAAACAAACGCAATCGGATACTCGGTACGACCGGATCACAAGTGCCAAAATAAGTTTTAATTACCCGATTGGCTCTCCAGGAGCAAAAGAGGCGTTAAAGTCACAACGTCTTATTTTGGTTTGCTCGCCCAATGCGCCAAAATCCAAAGAGGTTTCCCGGTGGTTAAGTGAGTATCTCGCCGAAAATGGCTACCACAATTTATTGTGCCTAATTGTTGATGGTGAACCGAATGCGACGGATAAGGGATTACCCCCAGATCTCGAATGTTTTCCCAATGAGGTTAAACATAAAGTAGATAAGAATGGAATTTTGTCGGCTGAGCGGTTTGAGCCAATTGCCGCAGATGCAAGGGCGACGGGAGATGGCGAAAAAAGGGCGTTTCACAAACTCATTGCTGGTCTTTTTAAGGTTCGTTTTGCAGATATAGAACAACGGCTTAAAAAACGTAAACAGAAGCAATTGGCGGTCGCTTTTGCGGTCGTCATAGCAGTGGTAGGTTTTCTTATTCAATTGCACATGCAAAATTTAAGAGAACAAGAATCTGCACAAAGACAGTATTGCCATCAATTAGTCAGTGAAGCCTTTTCACTCGTAAATCAAGCCCAATATGATTCAGCGCAAAAAGTACTCACTCAATTAAGATCACTCGAGGCATGTCAAGACCAGGTTAGTCTTTTTCAGGTGTTAGCAGAAAGAATAAACGCAGCCTTTCCTAACAGTCAGTTAGTCAGCGAAAAAGGATTAGTCGATCATTTGATGACCTCACCCAACAGAATGGTTCTAGCTGGACTTGTTGAAGAAGACGAAGCGTTTGTATTAGTCGTTAACACGGAAACGGCGACTAAGAAATTCGAAATTAAAGGGGTAACTGGCTATTCCAGCTTATGGGGTTCATATCGAAACACCCCGGGAAGAATGATCGCTGCCAGTTTGTCGAATGAGAGGTTTTGGTTTGTCTTGGCAAAAGGAGAGGGGAAATGGCAATTATCTAATGTTGATTTAATAACTGGTGAATTAACGCAATTCCCCATTCAGCAGTCAGCGATATACAACCAGTTCGCCAACTTACAATCAGAGTTTTCAACTGCAACGCTCTACTCACTGAACAATGGTTGGATAATTCACACGAAAGGCGAAGAGGTTGTGTTACAGGACTTCGCTACCGATACGACGGTTTTTCTGCCGAAGCGTTTTCAAGACTCGTTTAAGAATGTCGAGTCCGATGTTTGGTTTGATCCTCAATTGCCATTTATGTTTTTTACCGATCCCCAGTCAAATGCGTTGATAGCTTGGCATATGAAAGATAATAAGTGGCAGGCGTTAACGAGTTTGCAAAATGTAACGTCTATAAGGTTTACAGATGAAAGCTTAAAGTACCTGCTGATTAATAAATCAGAAGGTATTGACCAAGACCAAATAGATTATGTAGAAATTTTGAATACCAGAGATCTCTCAACGACTCGTTTCGACAATATCAGTTTGTTCAAAGCAGTCGATTTAGCCCAATCAATATTTGTGGGTGAGAACCACGAAGATATGTATTACGGCTTGGTTAACGTAGATTTTAATACCACACACGTTCGTTGGCTAAGAAGGAATAACCGCTGGCACTACGGTATTCAATCCAAGTTACCCCAGCTCTATATCCAAAACGACCCACAGCAAATTGCGCGTGTAGAGCCTCAAAAAGGTACTGATTTAGTAGCAATTCCTACGCAGTGTGTTGAGTCACATAGGATAGATCATACCGGTAGGTTGCATTGTTTAGCGGATAAAAAAGTGTGGAAGGTTTACGATATTCTCGGATATTCACCACAGTCTAACCACGTCGTAAGGGGTAAAATATCAGAGGCTGTTAATACAACATTGTATACGCTTGTGTTGAGTAATGAAGCGTCAGGTGGAAACGTAAGTGTCATTGATTGGCGTGGAGACCAAGTGAATTATAGCCATCAGCTTGATGGGCAATGTTTCGGGCGGATAATTGGTTTGTCTGATAAGCAGTTTTTAATCTCATCAAGGGTAGAGACGTTTAATGAATTCTTCGGACAATGCAGCAGTGTGACTGCTGGTACGCAACAGAATCCATTTGACCTAAGAATGAATGTCTTAGAAGTCAACGACAATGTCCCAGCAGTTAATGAGAGTATTATTGATCACTTGCAAGCGCATGCTTTGATCACAGGAAACTTCATGCGCAAAGGGATTTTTATTAATGACAATGAATTTGCCTTTAATTGGGAAAGTGACAATTTTGCTTGGGCAAGTGCAAAAACTGATGCGCTATTCAAGGGCAGAGGAGTCGACGTTCTTTATCATATTGAGCATGCTGAATCGCAACGCGCTTTGACGATAACAACAAATAAACAAGAGCCGCCGTTGTATCAAATTTGGGAAAGTCATACAGGGTCTGAACAGTCACCACGATTACTTCAAAGCAGCAAATTGGAAGAAAGCAGTCTGTTTCAGGTCGGATTTTCTCCAACTGGTGCACTCTATTGGCACAGTGCGTTTAACTCAGAAGACAAAAAAATTTACTGGTACAAGGCCAATGATTCTATTGATAGTTCATTTTTACCCAATGAATTTAGGGGGGCTGGCTTTTTACGATTTTCCCGAAGTGGCAAATATCTGATGCAAACAGAGTTGATACCCAATTTCACGGTAAAATTTTATAATATATCCAATGGTGAGATGGTATACGAAGGCACAGGTCGACAGGATATCGAGTTTCATAATTCTAGAGATTATGTGAGGTTAGACAGCAAGGTGTTTCAAATAAAAAGTTCTCTAGAGCCGCTCAACTTTGAGTATATGGAAGATATTAATGTCACCAACCTACATCCATCCGAAGCAAAAGCTGCCGCAACATGCGGCATTAATGCTTGTGTGATTGATTTAGAAAGCGGACATGTAATATACAAGGCTAAAAATCTTGTCCCTGCGAGCAACGTGTTGTTTTTGAGTAATGATCAAATTACCTACACAACAGGAAATCACAATGTTGTTCAAGAAACGTACGCCTATAATTGAAGCTTGAGATTTCATCTATAGTTATGGGGTACTTACATCTAAACGTTCTTCAAATGAAAACAAGTCGGAAGACAGGCTGATTTTCGTTTAAGGATTCGATAGAAAAAAGGCAGCTTTGGCTGCCTTATGCATAGAGGTTAAGGGAATTTCCGGTTTAACTTCTTGATGGATATGTTCCCGTTAACGCGATGCAGTACCTAACTGTTGTGTATGGCTGCATGTTGTATATTGGTTGATTGCCTGTAGAACCGAGTGTTGTTGTTGAAGTAACCGCGGTCTCGGCCATCGCTACATCAGGTGCTTCCGAATTATACACATTGTCGTTACCATCATCGGCTAGCACAGCATCAAAGGGTGAGGGAGTGCGGCCACGGCCTGACGAAGCATTGAGCGTGCTTGTCGTAGTTGCAGTGTGCGTGTGTTGCGGAATGTTACTAGGCGTAAGTGTTATCGTCTCTTGCCCACCTTTTTCGCCGAGTCTGATAGAGCTAGAGCCGGGTACCGAGCCCAACCCAACGGGCACGCGCCCACGATAGTCGGGTAGTGCGAAACTCGTACGCCCATCGCCGCCGTAGGTAGTACCCAACAGCGAAAACAGCGCTTGATTGGTGTTGATTGGCAATATTTGACCAGCGGCTTCAGCCCAGCCGCGCGGGCAGAAGGTATTTCCTGTGATCTGTATTTCACCTATAAAAGGATCAGCATTGGCTAACGCATTTGACTGGATCCCGGCCATCAATGTTGTCGCTAACAGTGGAGCGACGATGAGGTGTTTCTTTGTATTGATATTCATTAGTCTTCCTTAATCAGCTTCTAGATGGAAATATGCCTTGAATCGCAACGCAAAAGCGCATACCTATGTAGGGTTGTCTGCGAACAAAGTCGTTGGCACCTGCTACGGTGTTGGGCTCAACAACCGTAGTAGAAGTTATCGAGCCTGCTGACATAGTGTCATTCGGGGCGCGTTGTGTGTATATGCGATCACCTGCATCATCCGCCAATAATGCGTCGGTAGGCACTTGGGTGTCGGCTAACAGTGTTGATACGTTGATCGAGGTTGTTGTTGTTGCACTATGCGTGTGACTTGGGATATCAATTGCGCTGAGTACCATGGTTTCAGTTCCGCCAGTTTGTCCTTGCAGGTAGCGAGACAAACCAGGCCCTTGGCCTTCGCCTTTAACGGTGCGTGCTTGTATATTAGGTAACCCAAACGTAGTTCGACCATCACCACCATACATAGTACCAAAAATCGAAAATAGCGCAGTGTATTGCGCTATAGGTAATAGTCTACCGTCTGCTTCAGCCCAGCTACGAGGGCAAAACGTATAGGGAAACTGGCGCAACTCTCCAATTAAGGGCTGATCCGCTAATGCCTGTGAAGGGGTAAATACATTCAGCACCGTCGCCAGCAAGAAGAATTTTATACTTGGCATAAATTGTTTATTTAGTTTCATTTTAATCTCCATTTGTATCGCTGACTCAGTTCCGAGCGGGATAAACACCAAATAACGCAACACAATAACGCATTGTGATATACGGTTGCTGGCCGCTAGGCGAAGTACTGCTGCCATTACCACTAACACTAACAACTGTAGAGGATGTGGCGGCGTTGCTAGCCATGGTTGTATCTGGGGTTGCGGAACCATTGTAAATAATTTCACCCGCGTCATCGGCGAGCGAGTTACCACTCGGATCTGACGTGGTACCCGGTAAGCTAGACGCATTAAGCGTTGAGGCAGTGGTTGCTACATGAGTATGCCCACCAAGGTTATTAGCAGTAATGATTAATCGCTCGCTTCCTGATTTGGAACCAAGGCGACGATCTGTTAATCCTGGCCCATTCCCTTGGCCTAAAGGTACTCGGCTTCGCAAGTCGGGCAGGGCAAAAGTTGTTCGCCCGTCACCACCATACGTAGTGCCATACAGCGAAAACAAGGCATTATTTGATGAAATTGCAAGCAATGCACCATTGGCGTCGGCCCATCCGCGTGGGCAGAAATTGCCACCAAATAGCATGATATCGCCTACTAATGGGTCTGAACCCGCATAGGTTTTTGGGGCATAGCCCATACAGAAAAATACGATCCCTAAGCTGGCCGCTAACCACTGCTTAGTCTTAGCTTTATATGTCATTTTTAGATCCTTAACGTGCTTGTACGGTCGGTAACAACAGACTGAAACACAGCTAACGATCGATTAGCCAATACCGAAGTGAATGAAATACGCATCAAAAAGGTTTGATGCGTAGAGTAATTTTTAGTGGCGCGTCTTTCGACCACGCATTAGAACTAAGCCCATAACAGCGATAAACAAACCAAGTGTTGCTGGCGCATTTACGGGGCGAGGTGGAGGGGGAGTGGATGAAGTTTGCACCGTTAGCATTACGGTGAAGCTATCTAGGGTGACATCTTGTAGCAATAGGTGGCCAGGTTCGTCGTAGGAGTCCACTTCTAAATCTATAATAGTCGCCAAATCTAGTACGCTAACACCAGCAAAACTTTCAGAATCGCTATTATTGATACTTTTTTGCGGCTGATCAAACTCAAAGAAACGCTCAAACGTTTCTAAATTATTGGTAAACACCGATGATGCCAAACTCACTTCCACTAAACTGTCAAAGTCTTCCACAAAGCGATTACCCAAGGTTAGGCTTGCAGCAGTAATCGTGGTGGCATTTACAGCCGAAGCATTGTAACCAAAATCCAGCTCCATCGTAGATAAAAAGTCACCAACGATGTCGAGGATTTGCAGTGCAGAGGCGGCCGAAAACATAAGACCCAGGGTGAATTCATTGGCATTTCCGGTTGCTGCTGAGTCAATACCTGCAACAGTGATACCCGACGTGTTTATTGTGCCAGTGGTTACGCTATCGGTATTAAAATCTTCTTGATAGGTTTCATTAAAGATGCTGAACCAGTTACCAAAAGTAACATCATCGATCCCGATTGAACCACCCGCAAATAATTCATCCAAGGTACATGAGCTTACGCCCGCGCAGCCATTGGTTATAATTGTAGCCTGTGTTGGAAGGGTCATTGAAATACATAAGCAAACTGCGCCGATCAATGAAGTAAAACGTTTTTGTATAGCCGACATACTATTTCCTTGTGTCACGTTAACTTGCATATTGAAGGTTGGTCAAAAAGTAAGCAGGATTCGTACCGAGTCGTAAATAGGGCGCCTTATCATCAAGTTACGATTTTTAGGCGGCGAGTATTTAGAAGAGTTGTAAATAATCCTGACGGTTTTGTGTTGCGTAAGTGTTAAAAAACTATAAACAAAGCCCGCGAGCGCGGGCTTTGTTTTAGAGTGACAGTAAGTGACTAAATCTGGCTCTCAACCCAGCGCTGTATTTTCTTCTCCAACACCGCTAATGGCAAAGCCTCGGTGCTTAAGATCTGCGCGTGGAATTCGCGGATATCGAATTTATCACCTAAATACTTTCAACTAACTGTTGGTATAGCTCAGCGCTGCCTTTCATATCGCTTCCCCCAACCGTTCCAAGCACTACGCTAAGGCATTCGTCAGTTAAGCGTTTTTTTTATCAGTCAAATCTTCAGGGAACTTGCCCACAAATCCATACCTGTACGGCGTCAATCGCGCGATCATTATTCGCTATTTAGCTCTGTGGCGTGATAAGTTATTTTGCTAGTCTTCAAGCGTTAAAAAAGGCAGCTAAGGCTGCCTTTTTCTTTTATTGATTGAACGATTAGTTTTGACGAATTCGGCGCATTGCCAATAACATCAAACCAACAAGGCCAAGTGTCGCAGGCTCTGGAACGTCAGAGCTTGCACCAATACGTTCATATGCGACAGCGACTGTATTGGCTGTTACCAATGCAGTACCACCGGTAACCTGATTACAGCCTGAAATGAGAAAGTCACTCACACCCGCGGTAAGAGGGTCGCTCGCTATGGTACTGGTACCACCACAAGGGGCCGTTGTAGTGCGCAATGAAGAACCGATACCTGCTAAAAAGTTGTTGTATGACACGCTTCTTGCGTTATTGCCAAGGTTCTGACTAACAAACAAGAAATCGCCGCCACCGAGAATAAAGTTATTCAACACGTTGTAAGTAGCACTGCTTGAATTGTTAGTATTGAATGCGTCTTGCATATAAAGAATAAAGTCGAAACCGGCAACATCTGCATTGGTGACGTTTTCAACCGCATTAACTGTAACGTTAACGCCTGACAAACCACTCCATACCGACGTTAGATTAGTGAGTCGTCCGTTTGTCGCCCAACTACCAATCATCAACACGTTTTGGTTAGTGCCTAGCATGTTATTGAGTAACGTTAAGTTTACTGGGCGCCCAGAGGTGTTAACCGCATCAACATCGCCAATAGCGTAAATAAGTGAGGCATTTGCATTACTTGCCACCAATGACAACATAAACACTGCGGATAAAAGGACTCGCTTGATCATTTGATAACTCCTTAAAAATCGGTAATCAACGCTTTCGTAAAGTATATTGCATAATTGGGGCCATAATTAAAAAGGTATTAAAAACAATGGGATAAAGAAGTGGTGAAGTAATTTGTTAAGTGTGTGTAAATAATCTCGACACTAAAAGTATGTTTGCTCGAATGACTTTATTAATGAACAAAGCCCGCGAGCGCGGGCTTTGTTTTAGAGTGACATTCAGCGACTAAATCTGGCTCTCAACCCAGCGCTGTATTTTCTTCTCCAACACCGCTAATGGCAAAGCCCCGGTGTTTAAGATCTGCGCGTGGAATTCGCGAATGTCGAACTTATCACCCAAAGTCTCTTCAGCGTTTTTGCGCATTTCCTGAATTTTAAGCGCGCCGACTTTATAGGCGAGTGCTTGTGATGGAATAGCGATATAACGCTCAACTTCAGCAACCACTTCGGTGCGTGTCATACCGGAATTATCCAGCATAAATTCAATCGCTTGCTCACGGCTCCAGCCTTTGGCGTGTATGCCGGTATCTACCACTAAACGCATAGCGCGTAATTGTTCGTCTTGCAGGGTGCCGTAACGATTCCAGGGGTTGTCAAAAAAGCCCATTTCATAACCCAGTGTTTCTGCATACAACGCCCAACCTTCAACATACGCGGTGTTGCCACCAAAGCGCATAAAGGCCGGTAAATCTTCGTTTTCTTGCGCTAGGCTAATCTGGAAGTGGTGACCTGGCGCACCTTCGTGCAAATACAGGGTTACGTTACCGGTAGTTAAGCGACTGGGTAGGTCGTACGCGTTGAAGTAGAACGTACCGGGACGCGAGCCATCCGGCGTGCCAGACTGGTATGAGCCACCCGCACTGAACTGCTCAATGGATGGATCATAAGGTTTAATTTCAAGTGCTGACTTAGGAAGCAACGAGAAGTACTCGCCAATGAGCTCATCGACTTGCTTGCCAATGTCGTAGTAGCTTTGGGTGAGTGCTTCACGACTTTCTGGGTGGAACTGAGGATCGGTGCGCACAAAATCAAAGAACTCGTTTAATGTGCCTTCAAATGCAACTTCGTCTTTTATCGCCAGCATATCGGATTTGATCCGGGCGACTTCTTCAAGGCCTAAATTGTGCAAGTAATCCGGGGTTAAGGGCAGGGTGGTTGTGCTTTCTACTAATTGTTGATAAAGCTCAGCGCCACCTTTCATATCGCTTAACCCAACCGTTTCACGCGCGACTGCGAGATACTCATCGCGCAAGAAATCACGCATACGAGTGTTCGCTGCATAAATCGCTTCAGTGGCTGCGCGGTATTCTTTGGTTAATTGGGCTTTCTGTGCGTCAGTGAAATCTTCAGGAAACATGCCCACAGGACCCATAAACTGAGAGTCTTCTACGGCTAAACCCAATTGTGTATCAAGCTGACTGATCACGCGTTCAATGGTGAGTTTGGTTTCATACACGCCAGTTTCCATGCCGACTTTGAACCACTCAATCGCGCGATCGTTAATAGCGATGTAGTCTTTGTGGCGCGACAAGTTGTTTTGATAGTCTTCCAATGTTTCAAATGGCGCTGCACCGCGGCCACTGGCGAAGGTTGGATAAAACGTGTGGAAACCACTGAAGTGGTTAACCGGGCGGACAATAGTCAGCGCGCGAATAGCCTCCGTTTGGCCAAGAAGCGCCTGCTGTTGATTGTACTGAAACACATCGTAGGCAATTTTATCGGTGTCGCTTAACGCACTGCGATCAATGTGCTTCAGCATTTCTAAATTCAGCAAGGTGTCAGTTCTTGAAGCAAGGTATTGTGCGTCAGTCAGGTAGTCACCGATGCGATCAGCTCGGCGCATATCACCACGGAATAAACCGGCAATGGGGTTTAATGCCAATGTACGCTCGTTAGAGTCGGCAAATAAAGCAAATAGTTGTTCATGGGCGGTTTGTTGCTGTGAGGCTACCGCAGCGGCGGTGTCAGTATTGGCGGCGACTAATAAGGGCGCTGATGCACCGGCAAGTAACGCACTGCCGAGTAAAAGGGTGTTAACAAGTTTCACTGGTACTCCTGGGTACTTATTATTTTGCACCGAGATACTAGTACAGGGAGGTGTCGATTTCGATGGAATAAATGTGTGATAGTGAATGGTTTTGTAAGCGGATGTTACGACGCTATATGATTGAGTCTTAATTTATCGCCTTCAAGGTCAGATATTAATAACCAGACATCGTTACTCAATTGAACCGCAGGTTTGGGTGCCGAATACAGTCCCCCAGTATGGGGTACTTCATAAGCGTATTGGTAATCTAACTCTACTACGTCCAAAAACTTATCTTCAAACAAGTATTGTAAAGAGATCGACTCAGGAATGTCGTTAAGCAAATGACTAATAAACGCAGTTACATTTTCCATAAAAACCTGCTCTTTCTTTGGAACCCTTTTTATTAAAGCAAAAAAAAGGGCCGCATTGCGACCCTTTATTGGTAAACACTAAAACTTAGTGCATTGTCTTACGACGTAACCAGATAGCTGGAATTAGCAATAATGCAATCCAACCCATGCTACCGCCCGTTTTGTTTCTCACCTGAACAGAAACCTGCTCAGTTACAGTGTTAACACCGTCTGTGGCAACAACTTCAAATGTCATTGTCATGTCAGCGTTAGTCACTGGGGCTGTAGTGGTATAGGTACTACCTGCAACACCGTTGATGCTAATCGCAACTGCATCACCTTCGTTGTCTGTTGCTGAAACCGAAATCGTAATCGAATCGCCTTCTACAACTGACATAGGTGCACTGATCGCTAGCTCTGGTGGAAGGTTGTCAAGTACCATTACATTCGCAATAGAGGTTGTTGAATTACCGTTACTGTCGGTAGCCGTTAACTCTAGAACGATCATGGTGTCTTCAGTAACCTCTGGTGCCGCTAGTACCGCTTCTGCAATTCCGTTACCGGCAATTACAGCTGCAGGGCCAGATACTTGTTTCCACAATAGGTCAACCGCGTCGCCGTTAGGCTCGGTTACTACTGCTGGAAGGTCAAGTTCTGTTAGCTCTACCATTGATAGGTTAGCTTCAGTTAGGCCATCAATCAATACAACTGGAGGACCTTCAACTTGTAGGTCAGCAAAGATTTCAGACGCTACCATGCCTGTGCCAGGGAAGGCGTCAGTAGTACCAGATTCAAACACCTGAGACATTGCCATCATCTGGATTGGACCACCGGCATTGTCGGCGTCAACCATTACTGAGAAGCCAAGCTGAGTAGCAGGCGTTTCTACTTGGTACAAGCACACTTGCAAGCCATCTACTGCATCAGTTTCAACACTGCCAATTGGCGTTGCTGAAGAGCCAGGGTATGGACGGTAGTGCGTAGTAGCACCTACTGTACCACTGAGGTCTTCATAACCAATTGATGTACCTAACTGATCACCAAAGTTATGCGCCATACGCGTATACGACATAACAATGTTAGGCTGTGTTGGGCCTGCTGCGTTTTGGAACACGATTTGGAAAGTCGCTAAATCGCCTTCATCTGACGCGCCCCAAGGCTTCATGTTATCCCACTGGAAGAACGTGAAATTAGCACCCGCAGTTGCAACGCGAAGGCCGCTACCGTTAGCAAGATCAAATTCCATATCACGCCAGAATGGTGCAACAACGCCGTTTGGTACATCAGCACTTGGCATTAACTGGTTAACCCAAGGCGTAGAGCCAAACTCATTGCCAAAGGTTACATAGCCGTCTTCAGTTACCGTAACACCTTCATACAACGTACCCAAGAAGTTAGCTGGAGTACCGAAAGTAACCGCTACGCCGTCACCATCAAATGGTTGTTGGCCAATACCAAAGGCTGCCAGGTCAACAAAGCCACCAGTGAACGGACCAAACGATGGGTTGAAACACATGTCGTCAGTTGCGTTGGTGGTAATTTCGTAAATATACGGAGGAATACCGCCAGCAAGCAATGATGCTTGTGTTTGTGTCCATGTAATGGTGTCACCGTCAACGGTGTAATCGCCATCAACTGAACCGTCTACCAATGAAACACCTTCAGGAATTGTTACTGATACTTCATAGTCGCGATCTTCGAACGTGAAGTTCGGTGCAATTTCAACTGCGAAGTCTGCAACATCACCAGGGCCTACACGCGATAGGTCAGGTGCGATAACGCGAACGTCGTCTTGTACACGTGTCATATCAACAGGGATAGTACCTAGATTATCCGCATTATCTGCGTCTGTACCCATGGTTACTACACTGAAGAACATATCACCTTCAACTGCGTCTCCTAAGTCATACGTCATTCGAATATCGAATTCAGTTAACTGTGGTACCGCTGATGGGCCAGTGATAGAAATCGCGTCAGAAGGTGTTGCGTCAACTACCGCATAGCTGAGGTTGAACGTGTCAACCGCATCTGCTGCAGAAGCTGCCCAGTTTTGTACGATTAACCAGTACATACCGGCTTCTGGGAACATAATATCAACACGCTCATCTGCTGAAGCAGAAGCACTTAAACCAACCACTTCGTCACCCGTTGGGATGCCGTCACCGTTACGGTCAAGTACAACCCACAAATCAAGGTCTGGAGCCGTTGAATCGCTTGTCATGGCAACCATACGAAGGTCAGTATCAGTCACATCAACAGTGGTGATAAATAGACCATCAGTTAAGTCGTCAAGAATTGATGAGTTATCACTGTCTTGTGCAACTTCGCCTGCCACAACCGTTGGAGCAACGACTGAATAGCCAGCAGATTGGAAGTCAGTAATTTCAACAGCCATCAAGTCTGTTAACAAGTACGAGTCTTGGTTACGACCAGCATCCAGAATGATTTCTTCTGGTACGCTACCGTTAGACGCGATTACCGATACAGGCAAGTGCATGTTAGGCGCAGAGTCTGATTCAAGATTAACTAATCCGAATGACCATACGTCGCTTTCAGCACTGAACGCATCGATGTTAACAGTGATTTCTTGTGACTCACCCGCAGCTAGCGTGAACTCAGCTGGAGAAACAGTAATTTCTAGACCATCAGAAATCGTTGCACCAGATGTAGTCCAAGTACCATCTTGCGTAGCCGTTACAGTACGCGTCCAGCTACATGTGCCTACACAGTTGTCATCAGTAACGCTTGGTAGGTTCAATGTACGTGGATCACCACCTTCAAGTGGGTTTGCATCTAAGTAGTTCTGTGCAGTCTCGTCCATCACCAAGCCTGCTTGAACTGCTAGGTCAACTTGAACACGACCAGAACCCATGTCAAACCAGTCGCCAGCGGTAACGCCGTCTTCTTTCTTAACCGTAGGTACTGCAGTCATCGCAAGCGCTGAACGGATGTTATCCGGCGTCCAAGTTGGGTGCGCACTCTTAACAAGTGCAGCAGCACCGGCAACGTGCGGAGAACTCATTGATGTACCCGACAGGTAATCATAATCACTTGGCGCAGGACCACTGCCGTCATGGCCGAAGTGTTGGTCAGCGTATGCGGCGTAGATGTTAACACCAGGACCTGTGATCGTTGGAGTTAGCGTAGAGATACTGCTGTTAGGACCTTTCGAAGAGAAGCCCGCAAGCACGTCTACACGATCTTCGTCGATAACTAGCTCACCAGTAGCAGCGGTAATTGTCGCTGTGTGACCTTCACCCGATGCTAACCATGCTTTTAACGCATCGCCATTATCTGCACTAATGTGAATACCAGGGATTACATAAGCATCACTGTTTAGTGACGTAGCACCGCCTTGGATATTAGCCAAAACATAACCGCCGGCGCCACCGTCTGCCACGTTAATGGCTTTTTGGACACGCGCGATTGAACCACGGTCACATACAACGATTTCACCGCTGAATGTACCTTCTGGGAATGGCTCAAGACACTGTGCTGGATCGTCATCAGAGTTCGGGTTCTCATAGTCGCCCGCATACACGATAGACGCTGTGATGCCACCAGAGTTACTCACACCGTCGATGTCTGCAAGATCAGAATCACCGCCAGTGAATGTACCAATAGTCTTATCATACTCTACAGAACGGCCGTGCTCAGCAGCTGCTACCGCAGTGTACCAAGGCGCATGCTTAGGTGTAGTTGCTGCGCCAGGGCCACCGTTACCGGCAGATGTTGCAACAAAGATACCTGCGTTACGGGCAGATAAGTAGGCAAGTTCAGTTGAACTGTTCCAAGGGAAACCGCCACCACTGATAGAGTAGTTGATCACATCTACGCCATCGGTAAGGGCTGATTCGATACCCGCTGCAATTGCAGCTCCAGGACAGTCACCATAGGTATCACCAGCCGAACTACGGCCACCGAAACACACTTGGTAAGAAATGATGTTGGCGCGAGGTGCAACACCAGAGATACGATCGAATTCAAAACCAGTTGGAATACCAGAGCTTTCTTCAACACCAAACTCTGGCGTTACTTCTGGCACGTCATACAGGGTATTACCCGCTGCAGTACTTGCTACGTGTGAACCGTGACCGCCGTAATCTTCACCGTTTTCAGGTAAATCGGCTGGGAATACTGTTGTGTCATCGTAGTTGTCAGTTATTACAGGGTAGCTGTATACACCGATAAGTTTGGCGTTACACAGTTCAGGATAATCACCTGCACAGTCACCAAGGTAAACGCCATCACCCAGTGGGTTAGTGTGCGTGTAACCATCGGCATCTGTCGCTGCAAAAGATGGGTGGTCAGTGTTTACACCACTATCGATAATACCGACAACAACGCCTTCACCGCGAACTTCGGTGCCGCTGTTTGCCGTACCATCCCATACTGCAGGCGCGCCGATTAGGCTTGGACCTGTATCAGTATCGAGTGTGTACAACTGGTCGCGTTCTACAAATTTAACCCCAGGTATGTTTGAAACTGCTTCGGCTTCGCTTGGCGTTAACATAACCGCCATACCGTTCAAGGCATACTTATACTGAGCTAAGACTTTTGCGCTACCGGCAATTTCTTGCACTTGAGCGAGCGCAGACGCTTGTTGCTGCTCGAGGTACGACGCATAAGCGACGACTTCTGGTGCAGAAACGTCTAGCTTAACCTGCTGCGGTTGCTGAACGGCAGAAGCAGCACGAAGCTTATGCTTCGGATTCGTTGCTGCAAAACCTTCAACGCCACCGTCATAGATAGCTACTGGTTCGTTGTCGAGGTGAATAATATAAGTGTAGGGTTTATCTAGAAGACCTTTTTCTTTTACAAAGGTCCGTTTGCTATTGAACAAAGATCGGTCTAGATCCTTGTTTACTGATATAGCCTGTGCAGACTGCAACTGCTCAACGTCAACATCAAAACTGCTTACTGCAGCGACACTCAGCTGGGTGGCTGAATGAACTGACATTGACATTAAAGCTGCAGAGACAGCTAATGTCACTTTATGGTTCACAGGTTAACCTCCGTCTTCCTGTTGTGGGAATAAGTCCCTGGGATTTAAATGGTTATTGTTATTATGTGTTGGTGATGACTGATGCATCACCGATCATAAAAAATGCCGATCTGATCGACACTCATCTATTTCTAGCACACTTTTTTCAGCTTTGTAATGCCAATAAAAAAGAAATTTCCTTTTTTCTGATATGCACTTAACGCATATAGATCACAGCCTATTGAGCAATAAACTATCATTTATTGTGGTTCTTTAAGACAGGGATCCCACATATCTAAATTTGTAGGATGTTTATTTCAATTTTGTTTACATTTTTGAAACAAACAATTTATTTAACTGGTATCAAAAAGTCGAAAAAGCAACGTCTGGCTAGCGCAGTTGCCGTAACATTTGCGCTCAATAATAAAACCCTACATATATTCGCGGAGTCTACATGAACGACCGGAATCACTTGTCTAAGGTGTCATCGACTACATCGGTGAACATTATCGAAGACGGTATTGTCGATATCCCTATGCTGCAATTGCTCAATGAAGATGGTGAGCTACTCAAGGGCGCAGTCGCACCTGAGTTAAGCCAAGATCAAGCAACGCGCATCCTAAAAACTATGGAATACATTCGCTTATTAGATGAGCGTATGATTGCAGCCCAGCGTCAGGGGCGGATTAGCTTTTACTTAGCGTGTACCGGCGAAGAAGCTGCTACAACAGCCAGCGCTGCAGCATTGTTTGAACACGATATGATCATGTCACAATATCGCGAACAAGCCGCTCTGGCCTACCGCGGTTACACCACTGAACAGTTCATGAATCAAATGTTCAGTAACCGACTGGACCCCAATAAGGGACGCCAAATGCCTATTCATTATGGTGATAAAGCGCTTAACTTTATGACCATTTCATCGCCATTAGGCACCCAAATCCCGCAAGCCTCGGGCTATGCGTATGGCCAGAAACTACAAGGCAATGACGCAGTGACTATTTGTTATTTCGGTGAAGGTGCTGCATCAGAAGGTGATTTCCACGCCGGCTTGAACATGGCGGCTGTACTCAACTGCCCGGTTATTTTCTTCTGCCGAAACAATGGGTATGCCATCTCTACACCCGCGGAAGAGCAATTTGCCGGCGACGGTATCGCTTCTCGCGGTATTGGATACGGGATTAAAACTATTCGCGTTGATGGTAATGATGCGCTTGCCGTATTTATTGCAACTCAACAAGCCCGTGAAATCGCATTGAAAGACAAGTGCCCGGTATTGATTGAAGCTATGACCTACCGCTTAGCGGCACACTCAACGTCAGATGATCCAACCGGCTACCGCTCAAAAGAAGAAGAAGCCAAGTGGCGCTTAAAAGATCCTATCAACCGCTTTAAACAATGGGTTATAGGCAAAGGTTGGTTCGACGAGGCAGAACACGAGGCGTACATTACGAAGTCACGTGAGGATATTCTTGCTGCGGTGAAAACAGCCGAAAAAGTTGCCGTATGTGACATTGATGACTTGGTAAATGATGTATACGACACGGTTCCATGGCACTTAGAAGAACAACTCACTCATTTGAAAACACATATTAAAAAGTACCCGGATAACTATCCGAAAACGTCAGCGGAGGTCAAATAATGGCCAAGATGAATTTACTCCAAGCAATTAATAATGCGCTGATCACCGAAATGGAACGCAATGAAAAGGTCGTGGTTTTCGGTGAAGACGTTGGTCATTTTGGCGGAGTCTTCCGAGCAACAAGTAACTTACAAGAAAAGTTTGGTAAAGACCGCTGCTTTAACTCACCGCTAACAGAGCAGGGTATTATCGGTTTTGCAAATGGTTTAGCTGCACAGGGTTCGTTTCCGGTCGCGGAAATTCAATTTGCCGATTACATCTTCCCAGCGTTTGACCAAATCGTTAACGAAACGGCGAAATGGCGCTATCGCTCTGGTGGTCAATTTAGCTGTGGTTCATTGACTATTCGCACCCCGTACGGCGGCGGTATTCACGGTGGTTTGTATCACTCACAATCCCCTGAAGCCTACTTCGCACATACACCGGGGCTTAAAATTGTAGTACCGCGTAACCCCTATCAGGCAAAAGGCCTGTTATTGGCGTCAATGCGGGATGACAACCCCGTATTGTTTATGGAGCCAAAACGCCTATACCGTGCCGCGGTAAGTGATGTACCTGAGGAAGATTATACCCTGCCATTGGGCAAGGCTGATGTGGTCGAGGAGGGCTCTGACATCACATTAGTTGCTTGGGGCGCGCAAGTCGAAGTTGTACAACAAGCGGCAGCCATGGCACGTGAAGACGGCGTAAGCTGCGAAGTGATTGATTTGCGCAGTATCTTACCGTGGGATGCGCAGCGAATTAGTGAGTCAGTAATGAAAACTGGCCGTTTGTTAATTAACCACGAAGCGCCGCAAACTGGCGGTTTTGCAAGCGAGATCGCTGCGACGATTCAAGACAAATGTTTCTTGTATCTTGAAGCACCCATCGCGCGTGTATGTGGTTTGGATACGCCATATCCGCTGGCGCACGAAAAGGAATACATGCCGGATCATTTAAAAACCTACGAAGCTATTAAGCGTACAATGAATTACTAAGGGTAAAAGATTATGAGCATTGATTTTATTTTACCCGATATTGGCGAAGGCATTGTTGAATGCGAATTGCTGGAATGGTTAGTTAAAGAAGGCGATCGGGTAGTCGAAGATCAGCCTGTTGCCGAGGTTATGACTGACAAAGCGACCGTTCAAATTCCTGCCATGTACTCGGGTACAGTGGAAAAGCTTTATTATCAGGTAGGCGAAATAGCCAAAGTACATGCACCATTGTTTGCCATGGTAAAAGATGGTGACACAGCGGCAGCGCCAGTGTCTGACGAAGCAGCCGAGGTTGCCAAAGAGCCTACAGCCACTGAGACACCAGCCGCAAGTAGCGGCGGTGTGGAAGACTTTATTTTACCGGATATTGGTGAAGGAATTGTTGAGTGTGAAGTGATCAAGTGGTTAGTCGCCGAAGGTGAAGCCGTTGAAGAAGATCAGGCTGTTATTGAAGTAATGACGGATAAAGCCGTGGTTGAAATTCCAGCTAAACATTCAGGTACCATTGTTAAGCACTACTACAAAGAGGGTGAAATAGCTAAAGTGCACGCACCTCTTTTTGCTCTGCAATCTGAGCACAGTAGTGGTGCCGCAGCCACAAGCAAGCCGGCAGTTGCTGCTGCGCCAGCTAGTGCTACAACGGTGGCGGCAGCTAACCATTCCGAACAAGGAGGCGAATTTGAACCTCCGGTTGCGATCCCTGGTCGCGTGCTGGCGAGTCCTGCTGTACGCAGAATCGCGCGTGAACGCAATGTCGACTTGGTTGCAGTAAAAGGGTCAGGTAAAAAAGGTCGTGTATTAAAGCAAGATGTACTGGCGGCAGCGTCTGGTGCGACCGCTGGCGCATCGCAAAGCCCTGCACCGAATATTGCAACGCAAAACGCCCCAGAGTTGTCAGCTTCCGCGCCAGTAGCGAGCAGCCGAGAAGATGTCACGGTTAAGGTGAAAGGCATTCAGGCAGCCATGGCTAAGCAAATGACTGAATCAGTTAGTACGATTCCGCATTTTACGGTTAGTGATGAATTAGAAATGTCAGCTCTGATTGAACTCCGCGGACAGCTTAAGGCGAGCCTTGCTGAGAAAGGGATAAAACTATCGTTTATGCCTTTCTTTATCAAAGCACTATCGATGACCTTGCAGCAATTCCCGGTGTTGAATAGCCGCTTGTCCGCTGATGGTTCTGAGCTTACGTATTTAGCGGATCACAATATTGGTTTGGCAGTCGATAGCAAGATTGGTTTGTTGGTACCTAACATTAAGCAGGTGCAAGATAAATCGATTGAGCAAATTGCGGTTGAACTCAATACCTTAATCGACAAAGCCCGTGAGGGTCGGTTGAGTAATACTGATTTAACCGGCGGTACGATTAGCATTTCAAATATAGGTGCTATCGGTGGTACAACCGCAACGCCAGTGATCAATAAGCCCGAAGTAGCCATTGTCGCATTGGGTAAAACTCAACAATTACCTCGCTTTGATGCCGATGGTAAGGTCATTGCCGCAAATATTATGACGATAAATTGGTCAGGTGATCACCGAGTAATTGACGGTGCAACTATGGTTAAATTTAATAACCTGTTTATGAGTTATTTGCAAAACCCAGCAACAATGTTGGTTAGCTTGCGATAAATTAATTGCGTGCGGCATCGAGCCGCGCGCTTTTCAAGTTTACTCAGGGGGTCACAAATGATTAAATGCTGGCATAAAATCCCCCTGGAAACTCAGTTTGTTAAGCTATAAACACGCCTTTCACAGTGGCAACCACGCCGACGTTATAAAGCATCTAAGCTTGTTAGCTGTGTTGGAAAAGCTGGCGCAAAAAACCAAGCCTTTTTCGGTTATTGATACTCATGCAGGCGCAGGTGCGTACGCGCTCGACGACGCACAAGTTGAACAAAACAAAGAATACCAAACGGGTGTGGCGCTGATTAATGCCGCCACCCAGCATCACGGATTATTACAGCGCTACCAGGCATTGCTTATTACCGCGGCAGAGCAGGGGGTATATCCAGGCTCCCCTTGGCTAGCGGCTAGTCAGTTACGTGATAATGATCAACTGACGCTTATGGAACTGCATCCGTCTGAATATCAAAAATTAAAGCGCCAGCGTTTTTTACGCAACGCGAATATTCATAACCGTGATGGTTTTGAAGGGCTACTGGCGACTACGCCGCCCCAAATTAAACGCGGTGTGGTGCTTATTGACCCACCATATGAGCAATTAAGTGAATATGAACAAGTGAATTCGTCGGTGGGTAAATTGCTCCGTCGTTGGGCTAATGCGTGCGTTTTAGTGTGGTACCCAATGCTAACAAAACGGGCAGGTCAGAAAGCCAAAGCCAGCGAACAAATGCAAGCGGCATTAGCCCAACTTGAATGCGCCAGCGCATTTAATTTACAACTTGAAGTCAGTGACCCCACCAGTGATGTAGGCATGTACGGGTCAGGGATGTTGATAATCAATCCGCCATGGCAACTGTTTGAATCTATCGAGGCCGTCTTGCCCGATTTATCGCACCAGTTAGGTGCGACCAAAACTACACTTGATTGGCTAGTGCACGCTGAGTAGTCATGCAGAACCAAAGTGATTTAAAACACTTTTACATCCCCGAAGAGCAGAGCATTTATTTGCTCTCTCATGCGGACGCCAAAAAATTAAAAGATTGGTTCGCGCTCTGTACTAAACAGTTGCAACGCTTGGGCTATAAAAACATTGAGATGATCGGTAAAGGCGCTTTTGGCTTTGCCTTCGCTGGCACTAATAACCGCGGCGAAGAACATGTGTTTAAGTTTTCACGTATTAACCTACCACAACACGTTCAAGATCGTCTTGAAGAAGAAGCCTTTATGCTCGGCCAAGTGCAGCATCCGCACGTGCCGCCATTAATTCAATTTCAACAGATCAAGCGACAATCCATTCTTGTCATGCACCGAGCACAAGGTGAAGATTTAGAGAAAGTTTCATTACGCTTAGGACCACTGCCGGTAGGGATGCTGCTGAAAATTGCTGTACAGCTTGCCGATGTGTTGATTGCACTGCGCACCAACAAAACTGTGAAGGGGTTAAAGCCAATTGTGCATGGTGATATTAAGCCGTCAAACGTGGTTTGGGATGCCGCCACAGAGACTGTAGGCTTGATAGATTGGGGCAGTAGTGTCCATGCACAATTAGATGAATACGGTCAGCATGTTAATCAAAACGTGATGGATTTGATGTCGGCTGATATCCAGCACACTAATTCGCGCTTGGGCGATGTGTATTTTATCGGCGATGATCAGCTAAATGGGGCGTTGTCCTCGCCACGCTTTGACGAGCAAGGTCTTGCTAGTACTTTGTATGCGTTGGCATCGGGGCAGTCTGCGCGGTTTGGACGCCACGTGATCCCCCCTTCGGCACTGGGTTTACCGCGGGTGTTCGCAGATATTTTAACTGGCTTACTCAGTGACGATGACAAACAACGACGAGCGGCAGGCGATGCCTTCTTTAAACACATATACCTGCTGAAGAACATCAAGTTGGCAACTACGCCGCCACCGACCATGGCTGCTTTAATACCCTCCTGGGCTACGCGGCGAGAAAAAGAAATTGAGACTGTTGTGTATAGCTCGAGAAAATCTTATTTACGACAGCAGGCAGAAATCGATGAAGACGATTTAAAATACATTAATGATGCCCAGTTTGAGCGCTATTACAAAAACTATATGCAGGGTATGGGCGAAACAGAAAAGGCGTTTATTGCTGCCGTTTCTCGCTTAGGTAAATATCCGGTGGTTGGCGGTTTGGTTGTGCGTTGGCAGCCAGAAGGTGTATTTATTGATTCAAGCCTCAATTTGTTCGACCCAGAACTCAAATACAGTTTTGATATGTCGGTTAACGTGGTTGTTACACTCGCGCGAGCGATCCACCGCGATGGTATTTTTAAAAGTTGCATGTTCAACGCCAAAGACACCTTACACATTGAACGCGATGATGAGGCACAGGCGTTTCAGCCGAGCGCGGGTATGCGTATACCGTTTGAGAAAAGCAAATTATCGGTATTTGAGGATGAAGGCCGGATGCACTCGTATTTTGAAGATGGTGAAGATCCGGACGAGTTGCTTAAGTTACCCGAGCCGTTACTCGATATTATCGCCCAACTGAACAAAATCCATCACACCGGTTGTATTATATTCGAGGCATTACCCAAACACTTGAAAATACACAACTATTACAAATTGCTCGATCATCGCGAAGAACAGCGTTTTTCTGAGTTATTGGAGCGTGTAATCGAACTAATACCAACTATTGAGGGTATTGGCATTTCAGGTTTTATGAAATTACCCTATAAAGATACGCGCTTCTTTGAACATCGAGCAAAGGCAAAAACGCATTATTATCCCAATCAAACAAGGGCAAGTGAATGACACAAATTGCATCCCTAGAAGAATTAATGGCACTGGAAACGTTAGATGCTTCACTCTATCGTGGAATTAGCTGGGACTTGGGCTTTCGCGCCCTTTTTGGGGGGCAAGTATTAGGACAGTCTCTAGAGGCAGCAACGAGAACTGTGCCTGACGATCGGGTATGTCACTCTTATCACTCGTACTTTTTACTACCCGGTGATGCGAGTAAGCCGGTTATTTATGAAGTAGAAAACGTCCGCGATGGCGGTAGCTTTTCCACGCGTCGCGTGAAAGCAATTCAAAACGGGAAAAACATTTTCTACATGACCGCATCGTTTCAAGTACAAGAAGACAATTTAACCCATCAGTTTGCTGAGATGCCGGATGCACCCGATTGTGAATCTACATTGAGTGACGTCGAATTTTATGAACAAAACGGGCATTTGATTGGCAAAGGGATGCGCAATGCGATGCATTACCACAAGGCCATTGATCTGCGCACAGTGGAGGCAATGAAACCTTACAGTACTGAAATTACTGTGCCACAAAAGCAGGTATGGTTGCGTGCGCCGGTGACATTACCAAATACTGACAGCTTGCACCGCGCAGTTTTGGCCTACGCGTCTGACTTTCACTTTCTGGGTACCGCCTTGCAGCCTCATGGGGTAGCTATAAATGACCCTAAGTTGCGGATCGCTACCATCGACCACTCGATATGGTTTCATCAAGAGGTCAATATAAACGAATGGCATTTATATGTAATGGAAAGCCCCAAAAGTGGCAATGCTCGCGGGTTGGTCAATGGCAAGATTTTTAATCAACACGGCGTGTTAGTCGCCAGCACTGCGCAAGAAGGCTTGGTGCGTTACACAGGGGGCAAATAATGATCTACCAGTTTAAACAACACTGTCCGGATATCGCTAATAGCGCTTATGTTGCTCCTGGTGCGCATGTTATGGGGAAGGTCGTAATACATGAAAATGCTAGCGTATGGTTTAACGCCGTGATTCGTGGAGATTGCGATACGATTACCATTGGAGAGTCAACAAATGTGCAGGACGGCAGTGTATTACACACTGACTTTGGTATTCCCTTGACATTAGGCAAGGGAATAACCGTTGGTCACAAGGTTATGTTGCATGGCTGTGAAATAGGCGACTACAGCCTAATTGGTATAAATGCCGTAATCTTAAATGGTGCTAAGATTGGCAAGTATTGTGTAATTGGTGCTAATTCACTCGTGACCGAAGGTATGGAGATTCCGGACTATTCTTTGGTGATGGGCTCCCCAGCAAAAATTGTAAAGACAATTCCTGAAGCAATGGGCGAACAGCTGGAAAAATCGGCCGCACACTACGCCCAAAATGCGAAGGATTTTAACAGCCAGTTGACGTTAATTAGTCAATAGCAGGCTGTGTGCTTGTGGTTTTATTACGCATAAAAAATGCCCAGAATTAAAAAATTCTGGGCCTAGGGGAATGGCTCATTGCTGAGCCGTGCGCTAACTTTTCCTTGGGAGAAATGTACTACAAAATTTCGAACATTAATAATAGAACATAATTGGTTAAATATTAAACATATTTTCCTAAAAAGTTCAGATTACTGCAAATTCTATTGCTATTAGACCACAAAATGACCGGTTCCGATTGCAGCTGAACGCCAATATTGGCTGCTAATCGAGTATTTTTTCCTAACAAACAATTTGTTATTTTGTAAAAAAAAATTTGTTCCACTGGTTATCCACAAAGTTATCCTCAAAACATAATTTGCGTGAATGTCTGTTATGGGTAATTGAATTTCTGTGAATGTATGAAACAATCACAAAAGATTCTCCCGGAGGTATTCAATGAGTGATACGCAATCTCGCCAAAACTATTCAACCTTTATTCCACAACAACGCACATTAATGGGACCTGGTCCCTCTGATGTCAGTCCTCGTGTATTGAATGCGTTAGCTCGTCCAACGTTGGGACATCTAGATCCGCAGTTCATTGGATTAATGGATGAAGTCGGGGATTTAATGCGGTACGTATTCCGCACAAAAAATACCTTAACCATGCCAATTTCTGCGCCAGGATCTGCGGGTATGGAAGCCTGTTTCGCTAATTTGGTTGAGCCAAATGACAAGGTCATTGTGTGTATAAACGGAGTATTTGGCGGCCGGATGAAGGAAAACGTCATCCGTTGCGGTGGTGTTGCTGTTGAGGTTGTAAGTCCCTGGGGAACACAAACCTCTCCCGAAGCGCTTGAAGCCGCACTTAAACAGCATCCGGATACCAAAATCGTCGCGTTTGTACACGCAGAAACGAGCACCGGTGTGCGCAATGACGCTGAAACGCTATGCCGGATCGCCAAGCAGCACAACTGTTTGACTATTGTGGATACAGTAACATCGCTGGCGGGAGTGCAGCTTGAGGTTGACGATTGGCAAATCGATGCAACGTACTCCGGCTCACAAAAATGTTTAAGTTGTGTTCCTGGTATTTCCCCTGTGTCGTTTAGCGACGCCGCAGTTAATGTTATACAAAACCGCAAAACGCCCGTACAGAGTTGGTTTTTAGATATGAACCTTATCGTCGGTTATTGGGGTAAAGGGGCTAAACGCGCCTATCACCATACGGCGCCGGTGAATAGTTTGTATGCAATTCACGAGTCATTATTAATGGTTCATCAAGAGGGCCTTGAAAATGCCTGGCAGCGTCATGCCGCACATCACCAAAAACTTGTTAATGGTCTGGAGAGCTTAGGTTTGAGCTTTGCTGTTAGCCAGGACTACAGGCTCCCACAGTTAAACGTAGTCAACATTCCTGATGGTGTTGATGACGCAGCAGTCCGGAGTGAATTGTTACGGCGTTTCGGTCTTGAAATTGGCGCAGGTTTAGGTGAATTTGCCGGCAAAGTTTGGCGGATTGGTTTGATGGGAAGTACGTGTACAGAGAAAAATGTTCAACACTGTATCGCAGCCTTGGATGCGGTGTTAAATAACTAAAATTACTCAAAAAAAAACATCTGGTGTACCATGTAAGTAGATCGGTTTTGAGATGGTTACATGTTACATCGGATTTGGTTGGCGTTTATCGTTGCAGCGTTTTTAGCCACGCTGTGGCAGGTCATTTTTTCTGCAGAACTCAATGCTTTTGCCAATACCATGGATGCCATCACGGCAATGGCGAAACTCAGTGTTGAAATTGCGATTGGCCTGATTGGTTTGCTGGCGTTTTGGTTAGGTATATTCCAGGTTGCTGAGAATTCCGGTTTAATTGCAAAAGTCTCTAAGGTACTGGAGCCGTTGCTGTGCCGATTAATGCCGGATATTCCGCGTGGTCATCCCGCAATTGGCAGTATTACCATGAACATGTCAGCCAATGTCTTGGGCCTTGATAACGCAGCAACACCGTTCGGTATAAAAGCGATGCAAGATATGCAATCGTTGGCGCATGACAAGGAAACGCTTACCAATAGCCAAATACTGTTCCTCGTATTGAATACATCATCAGTTACTCTTTTTCCTATTGCCGTATTCTTGTACCGCGCAGAGCAGGGTGCCGCCCAACCTACCGATGTTTTTATTCCAATCTTACTCGCAACAAGTGCATCAACCTTGGTCGGGCTATTTGTAACCTGTGCCGTGCAACGAGTTAATTTATTTAATCGTGTTGTGATGCTTTATCTGTTGGCAATTTTTAGCCTGTTGACAGCCATTATTTTGTATTTTTCCACCCTGGCATCTGAACAATTGGCGCAGCAGTCAAGTCTGGTGGCTAACTTTGCGTTATTGTCTTTTGTGGTGATAGTACTTATTGCCGGTTGGCGCAAAGGACAAAATACCTACGAGTTGTTTGTCGAAGGAGCCAAAAAGGGGTTTGACGTCGCGATCATGATTATTCCTTATTTATTGGCGATGTTGTTTGCGATTGGCATGTTACGTGCGAGTGGCTTATTGACCTATGTCGGCGAAGCGATTGCTGGCGGTGTCGCTTTACTCGGTTTTGATACGCGATTTGTTGATGCTATTCCAACGGCATTGATGAAGCCTCTAAGTGGTTCTGGGGCACGCGCTTTAATGATTGAAACAATGCAGTATCACGGTGCAGATTCATTTGTCGGCCGCTTAGCTTCAGTGATGCAAGGCTCCACGGAAACAACCTTTTATGTATTGGCCGTTTATTTGGGTGCTGTCGGAGTCAAACACAGTCGCTACGCAGTAGGGTGTTGTTTGGCCGCCGATTTTGCCGGTATTTTTACGGCAATAATGGTTAGCTATTGGTTTTTTGGGTAGTAATGAATATCGGTTCATTAGGTGTTCAGTTCTGTCGAGATAGTCTAAGCTCATTCGTTCATCTACCAGGAGAAACACATGACAACTTGGATGGCAAAGTGGGTAATTAGTATCGGGCTGTTTTTGCCCGCAGTAGTAGCTCAAGCGCAGCTGTATTCGCAGAATAATCAGGTGCTACAGCGCACAGTGACCGTGCAAGGTCAGGGAGCCGTTAGCGCTATTCCTGACCGCTTTCGGGTAGTATTTAGTGTCGAATTGAAAGGCCCTGTGGCGACAAAACTGAATGAGCAAATTGAAGAGAAAACCCGTGCAATTATCAATGCACTTGATGCGCTTGAGGTTGATCGATCGTATGTGCGAACGATGCAAATTTCGCTGCGCCCTGGATTTGAAATGCGCGACAGAGAACGCATTCAAATTGGTTTCGTTTTAACCCGGATGATCAGTGTTAACCACAGCAGTATTGGACAATATGGCCAACTCATCGACGCGGTTCTGCGCGCTGGCGCAACAGGGATTGAAAATTTTGAATTTATAGTGAGTAATGCGGACGCGTTGTATGAGCAAGCATTAGCGCTAGCGATGCAAGACGCGCAAAAAAAGGCTGAAGTTATTGTGCGGCCAACTAAGGACAGCATTGGCTATTTAATTTCTGTTAATCAACACCATAATCAAGGGATTCCACAGCATCGAGCAATGACAATGGATGCTGAGATGTCAACGGCATTGGCTGGCACGCAAGTCATTAATGCAAACGTAACGGCCGTTTTTTCTCTATTGTAAGGTAATTATGACAACCGACTATCAAACTCTGATTGCGCAAGCGCGCGCCCTGACTGCCGATGAAAGCGATGTTATCGCGAATATGGCGAATATAAGTGCATTGCTGTTTAACGGTATGCAAGGATTAAACTGGGCAGGGTTTTACCGTGTTGTTGACGGTGAATTAGTATTAGGTCCTTTTCAAGGTCAAACTGCGTGTATTCGCATCGCCTTTGGTAAAGGTGTTTGTGGGACAGCTGCAGCGACAAAAGTCACTCAGATAGTCGCCGATGTTCATCTGTTTGAAGGACATATTGCGTGTGACTCTGCTTCCAACTCAGAAATCGTGATACCGCTGATTGTTAATGATGAAGTTGTGGCTGTTTTAGACATTGATAGCCCAGAATTTGACCGCTTTAGCGCGATTGATGCAGAAAACCTTAGCGAAATTGTAAATATTCTTGTGGCAAACTGGTCATGAAAGAGCTGATTGATATTCATACGGTGTTGTCGACACCTGCTGATATGGATGATTACCACGATGATCCTGAGGCAGCAAGTGATTCGCTGAATCTATTACTGCATGCACTCTACAGTCGTGTTGATGATGAAATAGATACCGCATCACTTGAAAAAATGCTGCAGCACACGTGGGAGTTTTGGTACAAAGAACAACAACTAACTGAAATAGACGATGATGATTTGTCTGATTGGGTTGACCAATTGCTAGCAACTTGGGATGATTCAGAACACGAGACGAATTATGAATAGTGCCTCAAGCTCAATGGAAACACCGCAAAAATTTGCCAATAGTAAAGAAGTCATCGCATTTTTAGCTGAAACATTCCCTAATTGCTTTAGTATCAATGGTGATGCTAAACCCCTTAAAATTGGGATCTTTCAAGATTTAGCGGCGGCGTTAGAAGACGAGCCGCGCGTGAGTAAGACGTTACTGCGTTCGTCACTCCGTCATTACACCAATAGCTGGCGTTATTTGGAAAGTGTCAAAGAAGGTGTGAGTCGCGTAAATCTGCAAGGTGAAGCTGATGCCCAAATCGAAGCAGAACACGCTGAGCACGCACAGAAACAACTAGAAGAAAGCAAGGCCGCAGCAGCAGAAAAGCGCAAAGAATTCAAAAAGGCGCAACCAAAGCGTCGATTCGAAAAACCGGGAAGCAACACTAAATCCACTAAGACATTTAGTGCTAAGAAGGGAACTAACTCAGCTAGTTCTCGCTCTAATAAGCCAATTCCGCAAAAGCTCACTGAGACAGATGTGTCTGTAGGTACTAAAGTTACAGTTAAGTTAGGTAAAGTACCTATGCCTGCCGTAATCACTGAAGTCGCGAAAGATGGTATCCATGTGCAACTCGACACGGGTATGGTCGTAAAGGTGGACCAAAATGCGTTGCGTTTGGCGAGTTCCAAGAGGTCGTAATATGAAAAAAATGCTCCGTTTGTCGATGATATCTGCTGTCATTGCAGCATCTGCCATCACCATAGCAGCACCTACGTCTGAATCTGTCGATTCCCTACCAATTTTACAACAAGAGTCACAGCACGAGGCTGCGGCCAAACGCGTATCTAGAACATTTACCCGCGCACACTATTCAGACGTGGTGTTAGATGATGCGTTGTCTATCAAGATTTTTGAACGCTTTCTGCGTTCGTTAGACTCGAATAAGAACATTCTTTTAAAGTCTGATGTTGACAAATTTAGTGCTCGTCAAACGGAGTTTGATGAGGCGCTTAAATTGGGTGACTTAAGCTTGGCTTACGAAATGTACAGTGTAGGCCTACAGCGCCGTGTTGAACGTTTCAAGTACGCATTGTCGCTACTCGATACGCCATTTGACTTTACGGTCGCTGGTGACAAATTCCATTACCAACGAGAAGACGCAGAGTGGCCGACGACGACTGCAGAGCTTGATGAACTTTGGCGACAACGGGTTAAATACGATGCGCTTAATCTACACATGGCAGATAAAACTTCTGAGGAAATCAGTGAGTTGTTAACGAAGCGCTATGAGCGCGCGATTAAACGGCTGACTCAGACATCGAGTGAGGATGTATTCCAAACTGTAATGAATGCTTTTGCTCGCAGTATCGAGGCACATACTAGCTACCTTTCACCGCGCAATGCTGAGCGTTTCCAAATGGAAATGAACTTATCGTTTGAAGGGATAGGTGCGGTTTTACAGTTAGAAGATGATTACACCGTGATCCAAAGCATCGTCCCGGGTGGACCTGCTGATGCTTCAAACAAGCTCAAGCCAGAAGACAAAATTGTTGCTGTAGCGCAAGCTGAAGAACAGTTTGTGGACGTTGTGGGCTGGCGTTTAGATGAAGTGGTCGATCTCATCAAAGGCCCTAAGGGAAGCACAGTCCGCCTGCAAATCATGAAGGGCAGTGGCGACAGCAAAGCGATGTCTGTTGTTGAACTTGTGCGTGACAAAATCAAACTTGAAGATCGCGAAGCCAAATCTGAAGTAATTATTCCAGAGATTGGGGCTAATGCTGGCGAGAAGATTGGCGTTATCGAGATCCCTTCATTCTACAATGCGTTACACGAACATGTTGAACGCGAAATTGATAAACTTGTTGCGCAAGACGTGAAAGGTATCATCATCGATTTGCGCGGCAATGGCGGTGGTTCTTTACCAGAGGCCATTGCATTGACGGGGTTGTTTATCGAACAGGGCCCTGTGGTACAAATTCGCTACAGCGAAGGTCGCGTTAAAGTTGATAAAGACCGCGACGGTAAAGTGCATTACGACGGGCCGCTAACGGTCTTGGTTGATCGCTACAGTGCCTCAGCCTCAGAGATCTTTGCGGCAGCAATGCAAGATTACAACCGTGCATTGATCATCGGTGAGCAAACGTTTGGCAAGGGCACAGTGCAACAGCACAAGCCTCTAGGTCGGGTATACGATTTGTACGATAACCCCCTAGGTAGCGTGCAATACACGATCGCTAAGTTTTATCGCATTTCTGGAGGTAGTACTCAGCACAAAGGGGTTGTGCCAGATATTGCTTACCCGAGTGCCGTTGACCCAGCTGAGTGGGGGGAAAGTCAGGAAGAAAATGCTTTGCCATGGGATAGTATTAATCGCGCGAACTACATGACGTTTAGTGACAGCCAGCAGACTCTGGACGTGTTGGCCGCTAAACACAAAAAGCGCGTGATGCAAGATCCTGAGTTCCAATATTTATACGAAGACATCGCTGAGTATCAAGCGAATAAAGACGAAACCTTTGTCTCTTTGGTTGAATCTGAACGGCTAGCGAAAAAAGCTGAAACCGAGCAGAAACGCCTTGCACGTGTAAATGAACGTTTAGTTCGCATGGGCAAAGAGACAGTGGCAAGTCTGGACGATTTACCTGACGATATTGAGTTCGATGACCCATTCCTATTGGAAGCCGCGAATATCACTGTTGATATGATTGATACCGGCAAATACGCGATTCGAACAAATTAACTAAATACTGATTATAATCAACGGGCTCTTTTGTAGAGCCCGTTTTTCGTCATCTGGCGACCGCATAATAATTACAATAAAGAGGGATATGCATGAGTGCTCGCGGAGAATTTTCATCTCGCTTTGGCTTTATTTTAGCCGCAGCTGGTTCAGCTGTTGGACTCGGGAATATTTGGGGCTTTCCAAACCAAGTAGCGGATAATGGTGGTGCAGCCTTTGTGCTAGTCTACTTGCTGCTTGCCTTTGTGTTGGCCTATCCAGTATTAATGGCGGAGTTAGTGATTGGCCGCGCAAAGCGCTCCAACATGGTCGATGCCTTAGGTAAAATCTCTGGTAATAAAGTCGGTCGAGCCGTCGGGATATGGGGCTGCATTACGGTTTCATTAATACTGGCTTTTTACGCCATCGTTGGCGGATGGATGATAGCTTATTTCGCTGAATCAGTGACGAGCTTTGTCGGTGCCACGGCAGTGAGTGAATGGTTGGTCGGGTTCTCTACGTCGCGGAACTTAATTCTTTGTGCGCTGTTCTTTGGTTTGACCGCATTTATTGTCACCGGTGGTGTACGCCAAGGTATTGAGCGCTGGTCAGTGCGTTTAATGCCAACACTGATCTTCATAATATTGCTGCTGATCGTATATGTAAGCACACAAGAGGGTGCAGCAGAGGGTTGGAAAGCCTATTTAGTCCCGGATTTTTCTAAAGTATTAAATCCCGAGCTGCTAATTAGCGCAATGGGGCAAGCGTTCTTTAGCATGTCTTTGGGGGTCGGAACTATGTTGGTTTACGGCTCTTACATCAGCAAGAAAGAGCACTTACCGTCTTTAGGGGCCAGTGTTGCATTGGTTGATATTGGCGTGGCAGTGTTAGCGGGAATGCTGATCATTCCCGCAATGTACGTTGCCGCAACCAATGGCGTTGAAATTCTCGACGCCGAAGGCAAGTTGATTGGCAGCGACCAATTGATTTTTACCGTACTACCGGCATTGTTCGACACGATTGAAACCGTAGGTCCACTTATCGCATTTGCGTTCTTTGCACTAATGATAATTGCTTCACTTACGTCGTCTATCTCAATGCTAGAAGTCCCCGTTGCCTACATGGTTGAAAGCAAAAACGTTAGTCGTAAGACAGCTGTTTGGTCTATCGCGCTAGTGATTTTCGCGGTAAGTACATTAATTATCCTAAATTTTAGCCAGCTGTTTGGCTTAGTGATCACTGCCACAACAGAGTACAGTCAACCGCTATTGGGAATGGTACTGTGTATTTTTGCTGGTTGGGTCTGGAATCGCAATGGTTTGCTCAACGAGTTGAAGGAAGGTTCGCCGGATATTGAGGGCACCTTGTTTTGGAAAATTTGGCCGGTTTATGTAAAGTTTATTTGCCCGGTCGTCATCTTCTTTATGTTTATCCGCTCAGTGCTATAGGACGGCTTATCAATGACAAACGAAACGAACAACACGCCAGAGCTGAAAGAGCCTTCGTTACTCGATAGCATGATTCCATTGGTGCTGCTTATTATTATGATGGGTGGAGCCGTGTATATTTTTGGCGACGGCTCATCTTTTGGTCCCAACCAAATCGCGTTGCTGCTTGCAACGGGTATTACCGCAATTATCGGCTTGAAGAACGGTTATACATGGGATGCTATTGAAAAGGGGATTGTCAAAGGTATTTCAATGTCTTTGGGTGCCTGTCTTATCTTACTTGCGGTTGGCTCACTGATAGGGACGTGGATGTTAGCCGGTACTGTGCCGACGCTGATCTATTATGGTCTAGAATTACTAAACCCTGCTATTTTTTATGCTGCAGCTTGTCTGATCTGTGCCGTCGTTGCTATGAGTATTGGTAGTTCGTGGACCACAGCAGCAACGGTCGGTGTGGCGTTAATGGGCGTCTCTGAAGGGATGGGCATGTCAGCGGCTATCACCGCAGGAGCAGTCATTTCTGGTGCTTATTTTGGCGATAAAATTTCGCCGTTATCGGAAACCACTAACTTAGCGCCAGCGATTGCAGGAACAAACCTGTTCGAGCACATCCGTTATATGCTTTGGACTACCATCCCTAGCTTTATTATCGCACTACTATTGTTTTTATTACTTGGATTTAACCAAGACTTAGACGCAACCAATGCGCGTATAGCCGAGATGCAGGTGTTACTTGCTGAAAACTTCAACTTAGGTATCCATTTATTGGTACCGTTAGTCGTTTTGCTGGTTTTGGCAGTACGTAAAATGCCAGCATTCCCAGCGGTGTCAATTGGCGCACTATTAGGTGGTCTATGGGCGATGCTGTTTCAAGCTGATGTGGTTGCTTCGATGAATAATTCTGAATTCTCGGGTTTTCTGGGCAATCTAACGGTTGTATGGACAGCGCTGTTTGAAAAGATGAACTTTTCCACCGGGGATGAGAACTTAAACTCGCTGTTATCGCGTGGTGGTATGTCGAGTATGCTCAATACCATTTGGCTTATTATCTGTGCTATGTCATTCGGTGCAGTGCTTGAAAAAGTAGGGCTTTTGAAACGTGTAGTTTCCGCCATTTTACATGGCGCGAAGTCCGCCGGTGATATGATTTCACGGACTATTCTAACTTGTATAGGCACAAACATGGTAACCGCTGATCAGTACATGGCGATTGTTATGCCAGGCCGTATGTATAAAGAAGAGTTTGAAGCGCGCGGATTGGATCAATTAAATCTGTCTCGCAGCCTAGAAGATGGTGGCACACTGACCTCGCCATTAATTCCTTGGAACACCTGTGGGGCATATATGTCTGGTGTTTTAGGCGTTCACCCGTTTACTTATATATTTTATGCGTTCTTTAATGTAATTAGCCCTATTTTGGCTGTTATTTACGCGTATTTAGGTATAAAAATCTTGCGCGTTACACCACCGAACCTCAAACCACATATGGTAGAAACAAAGTAAGACAGGTTATCGATGAGTATCAAAGCCGCTAAGCGTCGTGAAGACTATTTACCGCCAGATTTTACGGTCGATCATATTGATTTAAAGATTGTGCTAGCTGCTGACGCAACGAGCGTATCTGCAGTGTTGCAAGTTACGCGCATTGGCAGTCACGAACGTCCATTGTGTCTTGATGGAGAACAATTAACCCTTAAGTCAGTTGAGGTTGACGGTATTGCATGGACAGATTATCAACTATCAGAGACAGCATTAACGATAAATGGAGTACCAGATAGTTTTGTTCTCAGCACTGTAGTTGAGATTGCGCCTGCACACAATACTTCGTTAGAAGGACTGTATTTGTCAGACGGCGCGTTTTGCACTCAGTGTGAAGCAGAGGGGTTTCGCAAGATCACCTATTTCCTCGATCGCCCGGATGTATTGTCGATGTATGATGTGACAATTACCGCACCACAAGATGAGTATCCGCAATTACTATCAAATGGCAATAAGCTTGCGAGTGGCCATAACGACGATGGAACTCATTGGGTTAAGTGGCAGGATCCGCACCGCAAGCCCTGTTATTTGTTCGCACTAGTGGCCGGTGATTTTGACTTGCTCACCGATGAGTTTACTACGCAGAGTGGCCGGGTTGTCGCTCTTGAGTTGTATGTTGACAAAGGCAAACTCAACCGGGGCCAACACGCACTGGACTCGTTGAAACGAGCGATGCGCTGGGATGAAGAAGTATTTGGTCTTGAGTACGATTTAGATGTTTACATGATCGTTGCGGTCGATTTTTTCAATATGGGCGCAATGGAAAACAAAGGACTGAATGTTTTTAACAGTAAGTTTGTGTTGGCTGATAGCGAAACGGCCACAGATGATGATTATTTTAATATTGAGTCGGTCATTGCCCATGAGTACTTTCACAACTGGACGGGTAATCGAGTCACGTGCCGCGATTGGTTCCAACTATCACTAAAGGAAGGCTTAACGGTATTCCGCGATCAAATCTTTAGTGAAACATTTAACTCACCTTTAGCGACACGCATCAAGCAAGTGAAAGTCATCCGCGAACATCAGTTTGCGGAAGATGCGGGACCAATGAGTCATCCTATTCGACCTGATGAAGTCATAGAGATGAATAATTTCTATACTGTCACTGTTTACGACAAGGGCGCCGAAGTTATCCGCATGTTATGGACCTTGCTGACGCCTGAAGGCTTTAAGCGCGGAATGCGGTTCTACTTTGATCGCCATGACGGACAGGCCGTTACATGTGACGACTTCGTCAATGCTATGCAAGACGCAAATGATATTGATTTAAGTCTGTTCAAGCGTTGGTATGGGCAATCGGGTACACCACGGATATCGATAGCTCAACATGGTGATAAGCTGACCATAGGACAACATACACCCGCGACGGCTGATCAAGCGTCAAAGCAAGCCTTGCTTATTCCACTTCAATTAGAAATGGTTCCAAGTAACGGGCAAGGCGAGTCGGTCCAACTGACCGTTGCGCTTAAGAGTGAAACGCAAGAGGTTTTGCTGCCTGTCTCCAGTGGTAATCGAGTTCTTAGCGTCAATAGCGGTTTTAGTGCGCCGGTAATCGTAGAGCAACAAGCGAGCCTTGCTGAGTTAGGCAGTATTTTATCCTTCGCCAAAAGCGATTTTGATCGTTGGGAGGCGAGTCAGGCACTTTTCAAGCAAGCGATGCTGGCTAATATGGAAGGCGACGCCAGTGTTATAAATGAAACCGCTCAACTCATGGCGCAGTTTATCACCGCTGAACAACGTAATTTGGCATTGCTTAGCGAGGTATTGATACCACCGTCGGTGGAGTCGTTAGTTGCAGGGTTAGAGCAAGTTAATGTTGATGCGCTACTCAATAGTCACAAAGCAGTATATAAACGCGTAGCAATAGAGTGTGCACCGATGTTGGAAAAGCTACTTGCTGCTTTGGTGTTACGTGATGAATATGCCTACACACCTGAACAAATTGTTCAGCGCAAAGCGCTAAATACACTACTGAAGCTGTATAGCCAATGCCAAGATACCAGTGACATGTTAACGACGCTTTTTACCAATGCGGATAACATGACTGACACTTTAACTGCGTTGCAAGCGGCTCAATTGGGTAATCAGTCAACATTTGAGTCTCTGATGCAACAGTTTGAAGAGCGCTGGCAGGATGACCCGTTGGTGCTGGATAAGTGGTTTGCTCTTCACGCTACTACTGAGCGTCCTGATATTCTAGCGCGCCTACAGCTACTGATGGAGCACAAGCAGTACACCTTGAAAAACCCCAATCGTATCCGTGCCATATTGGGCAGTTTTGCATTTTACAATACCGCTGGCTTGCATTTGTCAGATGGCAGTGGTTATCGGTTCTTTACCGATCACCTGCTTGCTATTGACCCGGTTAACCCTCAAGTGGCAGCACGGATCGTTACGCCTTTGTTAAGCTGGCGTAAATTCGACAGTGACCGTCAAGATAAAATTAAATTCCATTTGACACGTATCTTGGACAACCCGCAAATAAGTAGTGATTTGTTTGAGAAAGTGAGTAAAAGTCTGGCGCAGTAGTCAATGGTAAGTAAAAACATTGAATACGATTTGTCCATCAGTGCGAGTTATGCACAATGTGAACACTTGTACATGCGTGAACACAACACTGTAGTGGTAACTACCACATCGGGGGTTCGAGTGCAGTTGCCGACCAAAAACTTACGTCCGTTCGTTGGGCCAAACGGAATTCAGGGCACCTTCAGACTCGTTACCACCGCAGACAATAAAATTCTCAGTCTGACTAAGATTAGCTAATTTTCGTACAGTTAAATCGCTTACAAAATAGCCGGAATAGATATCTGTTATGTAAATACCACTCAACTGGTACGATTTGTCCTTGCGATTGCGTACAAATGATGTAATCATTTTGTTAATCAGTATACATATGGTCGTAATGCCATTAACTAATCGTTAAAGGCTCAGGAGAATAAAAACGATGATAAATAGGCCTAGTGCATTCAAAAGAACACCTCTTGCAATGGGTATTGCTGCATTGATTGCAGGCTCATGTAATGTGAATGCAAAAACTTGGGAATTTGGTGATGTTGAAGTTAATCTAGACTCTACATTTACGTTGGCGACCAGTATTCGTACTGAAAAACGTGATTTAGGGTTGATTGGTAACAGCAACTTGCCACAATTCGATTGGACAGGTTACAACGCTGCAACCAACGTTATCTATCCATCGGCTGACGTTTGGGCTATTGCCGGCGGTCAAGGTTCTTACAGTACCAATAGTGACTTGGGGAACCTTAACTTTGACCAAGGCCAAGCCTTTTCAACACAGGTGATCGGTTTACATGAACTAGACATTTCGTCTGGCGATTATGGTTTCTTCACGCGTTTCTTTTATTTCCATGACTTTGAACTACTCAATGGCAGCCGCCCGTGGTCTAACAAAATTACAGGTGTAGAAACGGACCTTTGTGATGATCCAGAGGCGCGTAATGAGCTGTGTCAAGATATTCGTCTGTTGGACGCGTTTGCCTATGTCGATACCTACATCGGGGATATGCCACTTTCAGTGCGCTTGGGTGATCAAGTAGTAAGCTGGGGCGAAAGTACTTTTATTCAACACGGTATCAACACCACTAACCCGGTTGACGTGCCTCGTGCAAGAGCGCCAGGCGCGGAGTTAAGTGAAGTATTTATTCCTGTCGGTATGCTATGGGCGTCATTAGGTGTAACTGATAACCTAAGTCTTTCTGCGTACTATCAATACGAGTGGGAAAAGAGTTTATTACCGGTCGCCGGTAGTTATTTCTCTACTAACGATTTCGCGGGCGAGGGCGGTCAGGTTAACAACGTTCAGCTTGGCTTCACGGGTAACCCTGATATTGACCTTAACCACTTATTGGCTGAAATGAATAATCTCGGTGACGCATTGCGCGCCGGAGCGGATGCCAGTGCTATCGGTAATGCGTTGTTAGCATACAGCACCAAAGTGGGTGTTCGTGGTTTTAGTGACGCAGCTCATGAAGATGCAGACGACCAGGGTCAATACGGTATTAAGATTGGCTATTTCTCTGAAGCGCTAAATAACACTGAATTTGGTCTCTATCACATTAACTACCACAGCCAACGTCCACTGATTAATGGTATTGCATCTGACTTTACCCAAGCGGGTATTGGTCGTGACCTGAATGTTTTGGCGACACAGGAAATCACGCGCCACAACATTACTGATCTAAACACTTTCGCTGAAGCTGTGTTTATTTATCCAGAAGACATCAAACTCTACGGTTTTAGCTTTAATACTAACGTTGGTACTACTGCTCTTGCCGGTGAAATCGCCTATCGTCAAGACGAGCCATTGCAAATGGACGACGTTGAATTGCTATACGCAGCAATGCCAGAACAGCTTGCTGCTGCCGGCTTACGTCCTGATTTGGCGGGCATTTCTCAATACGCCAATACGGGCCGCACGGTAGCGCCAGGTGGTATCGTTGACGGTGTACTTTATTCAGACACTGTGCAAGCTCAGATGACCGCGTCACATGTGTTTGGTCCAATGTTCGGGGCTGATAACTTCATTCTTCTTGGTGAAGTCGGTGTGGTCAGTATCCAAGATATCCCTGATCAGAGCGTAATTCGTCTCGAAACTCCGGGAACAGCTCGTACTCCGTCGCTAGAGCCGCTAGTAAATGGCGACGGTTCATTGAACTTCCGTGAAGGTTTACATGTCGGATTATCAAACGGTCCTGAAACCAATGAATTCGCAACAGCGAGTGCATGGGGTTATCGTTTGCTAGCTGTGGCAGACCACAACAACATATTCTCAGGTGTGAACTTACGCACTCGAGTGGCATTCTCGCACGACGTTAATGGAACAACGCCTAACCCGCTGTTCTTGTTTACTGAAGATGTGAAATCAGCGAATGTCAGCTTTACTTTTGATTACTTAAGTCGTTGGTCATTCTCTGCAGCGTACAATGCATTCTGGGGTGGCTCAGGTACTGCAAACGCATTATCAGACCGTGACTTTGTGTCGTTTAATATTAAGTACGCAATCTAGAGAGAAGTATTATGATTAAAAAATTAGGAATAGTCGCAGCAGCGCTAACGATTGCGTTGTCTAGTCATACAGCGCTTGCCAAAGTAAGTGCCGACGAGGCGGCAAAATTAGGGGATTCACTTACACCTCTAGGTGCTGAAAAAGCTGGAAACGCAGATGGTTCTATCCCTGCGTGGACGGGTGGCATCACTGAAATTCCTGCAGGTTTTCAGCCAGGTGGTTTCCATGTTGATCCGTTCCCTGATGATAAGCCATTATTCGAAATTACGGCCGCTAACTATCAGCAGTATGCAGCGTTTTTATCTGAAGGTCAGAAGAAAATGTTTCAGACGTACCCTGATACCTATCGCATGCCGGTATACCAAACTCGTCGCAGCGCATCTAACCCACAAGCTATCTATGACGCAACGCTAGCCAACGCGACGCGTGCGGAGTTGCTTGACGGTGGTAACGGTCTTAAAGGCGCAGCAATTGGTATTCCTTTCCCAATTCCACAAAACGGTTTGGAAGCTATTTGGAATCACATTCTGCGTTATCGCGGTGAAGCAGTTGCTCGTTTTGGCGGTCAAGCTGCGGTACAAGCAAACGGTGATTACGTTGTTATTGGTTTCGATGAAGAATTGTTAATCAATTATGCCCGTCCAACGGCAACACCAGAGCAGTTGCTTGAAGACAATATTTTGTTCATGTTTAAGCAACAAGTCACGCAACCAGCGCGTTTAGCGGGCACAGCACTGCTTGTTCACGAGACGGTGGATCAAATTAAAGAGCCACGTAAAGCCTGGACGTACAATACGGGTCAGCGTCGTGTGCGTTTAGCGCCTAATATTGCGTACGATACACCGGGAACTGCTGCAGATGGTCTGCGTACTACCGATGACTTCGATATGTTCAACGGCTCGCCGAATCGCTACAACTGGGAGCTTAAAGGTAAACAAGAAATGTACATTGCGTACAACAACTATGCGCTACACAGCGACCAAGTTTCCTACGCAGACATTCTGAAGCCAAATCACGTTAATCCTGACCTAACGCGTTTCCAAAAACATCGTGTATGGGTGGTTGAAGCAACACTTAAAGACGAGTTCCGTCACGTTTATCAGAAGCGTGTGTTCTACATTGACGAAGACAGTTGGCAAGTTCATGTTGTTGATATGTATGATAATCGTGGCGAACTTTATCGCGTCGGGTTAGCATATGGCGTAAATTATTATGATGTTCCGACACATTGGTCTACGCTTGATGTATATCATGATCTTAACTCAAGACGTTATCTAGCAATTGGATTGGATAATGAAGAAAAAATGTATGACTTCACAATTCGTCCAGATGAACGCGAGTTCACCGCTTCTGCATTGCGTCGCGAAGGTAAGCGTTAATATTCGTAACAAGTGAAACGGTTGGTGTTGCGAGAGCAGCGCCAACCGTTTTTTTATAAGTGGGTGAGTATGACACAACGAAAAAGGTTACTGGCTAGCTTTTTAATTCCTCTCTCTTTCGCCGTTGGCGCGGAAACTTTTCAAGCACCTCTAGTTGAAAAATCATTACTACTAGATGCTGATACTGACCAATATCACGTCGTCGTAGGCGAACGTGGTCATGTAGTAATTAGCGAATTAGATTCCCAAGATTTCACGCAGTTATCATTGCCTTTGGCGGTGACACTCACTGCGGTAGACGTATTAGGCGATCATATTTGGGTCGCCGGTCACGATGCGACAATCATGCATTCGCCTGACAGGGGAGCAACCTGGGAAATACAGATGAACGAGCCTGACATGGAGCGTCCATTTCTGGATATTTTATTTTTCAACGACACCCACGGTATAGCAGTAGGCGCTTATGGCTTGTTTTACCGGACAAGAGATGGTGGACAAAGTTGGAATGCTGAACAGCATGCAACCTTGTTAAACCCAATCGACATCGAATACCTTGAAGAGATACGCGCTGAGGATGAATCTTTTTATTTGGAAGAGCTAAACTCAATCCTGCCGCACATCAATCGCATCGTTTATGCCAATGGTAAAGTATATGCGGCTGGTGAAACGGGCTTATTGGCAGTCAGTGAAAATTTGGGTGAGTCATGGGGGCGTGATGAGCTCGATTATTTCGGCTCGTTTTTCGACTTCCAACCCGTTGACGACAGCCGTAATGTTGCGATTGGTTTGCGCGGAGCGGTTTATACGCAAGTCGATAAAGGCGACTGGCAACGCGTCAACAGTTGTACAACGTCTACGTTGAATTCAGTCAAGTTATTAGATAATGGTCAGCTATTAGTGGTCGGTAATAATGGCGCGATCATCCATATCGACGTCGATACATTATTCTCTGGTACTGTAAACAATTGCAGTACTAATGGGATGCGGATAACGCAGTTAGAGAGTAAAAGCGCTATCGCTACCGTGTTTAAGAATAACAATAGCTATACAGCGGTTACGTCTGATGGCTTACTCCCATTAACTTCTAAGTAGGAAGACCTATGTCGAAAATAAATAACTTCCTCGAGAAATTAATTTTTAATAATCGCGGATTTGTAATTGGCATTTTCGGGCTGATTACTATTGGCTTGTTGTATAGCGCCTCACAATTGAAGCTCGACGCAGGCTTTGAAAAGAATATTCCGCTCAAGCACCCATATATGCAAACGTATATGAAGCACCGCGAAGATTTCGGCGGGGCGAATAACATATTGGTGTCGGTATGTGATCGTAGCGGTAACATCTTTAATACGAACTTTTTTGACACACTCAAGAATGTGCATGACCAATTGTTTTTTATCAACGGTGTCGACCGTTCATTAGTTGTGTCACTTTTTGCACCATCAACCCGATTTACTGAAATTGTTGAAGGTGGTTTTGCAGGCGGTCCAGTCATTCCAGCTGACTTTAACTCCACCAGTCAAGATGCGCTAGACACGGTTGCCGCAAATATTGAAAAGGCAAAGATTGTTGGTCGTCAGGTTTCAGATGATTACTCTTGTGCGATGGTAACTGCGCAGTTGCTCGATATTGATCCTGAAACAGGCGAAGCGCTTGATACATTGGCGTTAGCGGGTGAACTTGAAGATCAATTACGCGGTCAATACGAAAACGATAAGATCAGCATACACGTTATTGGCTTTGCCAAAATGATTGGCGATGTTGCCAATGGTGCTAAAGACGTGTTGCTGTTTTTCGCCATAGCAATTGTTATCACTGCATTTATGGTTTACTTCTTCTGTAAATCCGGAATGTTAACCTTTTTACCACTGCTATGCTCAATCATTGCGGTCGTTTGGCAGTTAGGCCTGCTCACAGTGTTGGGCTTTGGGCTCGATCCAATGTCAATTCTGGTGCCATTCCTAGTATTCGCGATAGGTGTATCTCACGGCGTGCAAATGATTAACGCTGTAGGTAAAAACGTTGTAGCTGGTATGTCTGTGCTCGATGCAGCTAAAGATGCCTTCCGCGTATTGTTAATCCCGGGCGGAATCGCATTGTTATCTGACACCGTGGGCTTTATGACGTTATTGGTTATCGATATCGGCATCATCCGCGAATTGGCAATCACTGCCAGTATGGGTGTAGCAGTGATTATCTTTACTAACTTAATTCTGCTTCCTGTGCTTATGTCCTACGTAAACTTAGGTGATAAGTACAAGCAAAAGTTTAGCGGTAAAGAGAATCGTTCAAATGCCTTCTGGAATGCCATAGCGTCTTGTTCGAAGAAGACCACTGCGATCAGTATCGTGTTGATCACTGCGTTGTTATTCGCGCTAGGTTGGATGCAATCTCAGAAAATGAAGATTGGAGATTTACACGCAGGTGCGCCGGCCTTGCACGAATACAGTCGGTACAACCAAGATACTTTCTTAATTACCGACCGTTATGAAATTACAGTGGACTATATTTCTGTCATCGTTGAGACCGCACCAGAGTCTTGTACGTCATACGAAGTTATGAGTGCAATTGATGATTTCCAATGGCGCATGGAAAATGTCCAGGGGGTCCAGTCTACAGTTTCGTTGGCTTCTGTGGCCAAAGTGGTAAATGCCGGTTACAACGAAGGCAATATTAAATGGCAAACCCTACCGCGTAATACCCAAACACTAGTGCAAGCAATCTCTCGTGTGCCGACGTCTTCAGGATTGCTTAACGGTGATTGTTCGGTCATGCCGGTCATTTTGTTTATGGCAGACCACAAAGCAGAAACCATCGAGCGGGTTGTTGACGCAGTAAAGGAATACCGCACTGAGTTTGAGAACGAAAACTTGTCGTTCAAGCTTGCTTCTGGGCCTGTTGGCGTAATGGCTGCAACCAATGAAGCTGTAAGTGCTGCGCAAGACCCAATGATGATATATGTGTTTGGTGCCGTCATACTGTTGTGTTTACTGAGCTTCCGTTCACTGCGGTCTACCTTGTCAGTAGTCATTCCTCTTTATGTTGTGTCAGTATTGGCTCAAGCATTGATGACCATACTTGAGATCGGGCTCACAGTATCCACCTTACCGGTTATTGCCTTAGGTGTTGGTATTGGGGTGGATTACGGTATCTATATACTATCGACGATGAGCGGACGTTTGAAACAAGGTGCTTCAGTTGAGTCAGCCTATCTAGATGCATTAAAAGAGCGGGGAAGTGCGGTGTTATTCACGGGTATAACACTCGCTGTTGGCGTAAGCACATGGGTGTTCTCAGCGCTTAAATTCCAGATGGATATGGGTATCTTGTTAACCTTTATGTTCGTGGTGAATATGCTCGGTGCTATTGTGGTTCTGCCAGCAATTGCGCGATTGCTTTGGTTTAATCGCAGCGAAGCATGTGATATCGACAATGGACATAATGGATAGACCAGTTATTTTCCGCATATTTAAGTGATAAAAGGGCATATATTGCCCTTTTTTATTGCGTATTTTGAATAAGTATCTAAAGTGTAAAGAAGTCGTTAAATTATCACTTTAAAAGCGCGCCAGTTTTGGCGAAAATACACGTCTAATATGTTGTATTTAAACAATATCTCGCTATAGCGAAGACAATAATAAAGGTTGATGAATGACATTCGCCACAAAACCTCACTCTGTACTCCTCGAAAACGTTTATAAACTTATCGATAAAAATGTTGAAGGCGCTTTCTCTGCATTGGTTAAACAGTTCGCACAACGCCTGTATGTGAACATGGCTTCTGATGATCTAGCCGATCGCAATGACAGCGACTTATACGGCGCCGCATTGAGTCTTTGGCATGAATTTGAAGAATACGAAACCGGTGTTCCGGAAATTCGTGTTTTTAACCCAGAAATCGCCAAGCACGGCTGGCATAGCAGTCATACGATTGTAGAGATCATCGTCGATGACATGCCATTTTTGGTTGACTCGGTCCGTATGGCACTTAATCGCCTGGATATTACTGCGCACTTATTGTTGCACAGCCCTATGACACTTAAGCGCGATGCTGATGGTAACGTGGTTGAATTTATCGATAATCCAACCAAACGTCAGTCTACTAATTTGAGTAAGCAAACGGTTTTTCTGATTGAAATTGACCGTCAAAACTCAGCTACAGCAGCTAAAAAGTTAACCGATGAACTGTATTCAGTCGTAAACGAAGTGTCTTTAGCCGTTAACGATTGGCAGGCGATGCGCGAAAAACTCGATAACGTTATTGAACTAATCAATAACGATAAAACGAATATTCAAACGCCTGAAGCCAAGCAACAGTCTTTAACCTTTTTAAAGTGGTTAGCCGATCACAATTTTACCTTGATGGGTTATCGTCATTACGATGTCAATGCAATCAAAGGTGATCATCGCTGGATGCCTGACAATGACAGTAGCTTAGGGTTGATGAAAAATTCTAAGACGGATCGCGACCGTTTGATTTCACGCATGGCAGCTAGCGCGCAAAAGGCGGCGCTAAGTGATAGTCCGTTAATACTGACAAAGACCAATACACGCTCTCGGGTTCACCGTCCAGCGCATATGGATTATGTTGGCATTAAGGAATTTAATAAAAAAGGTGAGGTGATTGGTGAGCATCGCTTCATTGGTTTGTATTCCGCGTCGTTTTACAATAGCAGTGCGACTCAAATCCCTGTGCTGAAAGAGAAGATTGAACGCGTCTGTAGCTTATCAGGACTACAACCTGGCACTCATGCTTATAAAGCGTTTGTCAATATTATAGAAACCTATCCGCGCGATGAAATCCTGCAGAGTACTGACGCAGAGCTTACCCAGATTGTTCTGGGTATCTTTAAGATGCAAGAGCGGGGAATTACGCGTTTATTTATGCGTAAAGAAATTTTTGGCCGCTTTATTTCATGTATGGTTTTTGTACCGCGTGAAAAGTACAACACACAGTTGCGTAAAGAAACGCAAGCCTTGCTCAAACAAGCTTTTGGCAGTGAAAAAGATGTGGAGTTTACGACTTATTTCTCTGAGTCTGTGTATGCCCGCACACATTACATTGCACAAGTGAAAGACAACAACGTGGAATACAATGTGAAGGAAATAGAAAACAACATCATTGAGCTGACAAAAACCTGGGGCGATCGACTTGCCTCTGCTATTGTTTCTGCCCACGGTGAAGCAGCCGGTAAGGCCCTACAGCAACGTTATGCCAACGCATTCTCGCGCAGTTATACCGAATCAAATTTACCTAGTGCGGCATTGGTAGACATTCAGCGGTTAGAGTTGCTCAGCGCTGATAACACCTTGGATATGTTGTTCTATCGTCCTCAAGAAGAACCATCAGACAGCCAAATCGTTAAATTGAAGCTGTTCCACAAAGATGAGCCAATTCATTTATCTGACGTTTTACCGATGCTTGAAAACTTTGGCTTGCGCGTCATCGATGAAAGTCCTTATCGAGTAACCTGCCAAGAAGGTAATGTGAACTGGATTATGGACTTCAAAATGCTGCACAAACGCGTGCAAGATTTTGACATGGAGACAGCACAAGGCTTATTCCAAGATGCATTTTCGAAAGTTTGGGATCAAGAGCTCGAAGATGATGGTTTTAACCGCTTAATTCTTGGCGCTAATCTCACCGGTCGCAATGTTACGATCTTGCGTGCATACGCCAAATACATGAAGCAGATTGGCTCGTCGTTTAGCCATGATTATATCGCCAGCACATTAGCCGCATACCCGCAGATCGCTGAGTGTCTGGTTAAGTTTTTCGAGCAGCAGTTCAATCCTGCAATAAAACGCAATGCGAAAAAGTCTGAGGCGATACAAGCGGATATCGAAGCGCACTTAGATAATGTCTCTAACTTAGATGATGATCGGATTATCCGACGCTATTTAGATTTAATTAAAGCGACATTACGGACCAACTTCTATCAAGTAGATGCGCAAGGCAACCCTAAATCTTATGTTTCATTTAAGATGTTGCCAGAAAATATTCCCGACATGCCTCTGCCGATGCCGAAGTTTGAAATTTTCGTGTATTCTCCGCAGATCGAAGGGGTTCACTTACGCGGTGGCAAAGTTGCTCGGGGGGGCTTGCGTTGGTCAGACCGCCAAGAAGATTTCCGCACGGAAATTTTAGGGTTGGTTAAAGCACAGCAAGTTAAAAACACCGTTATTGTTCCGGTAGGTGCAAAAGGTGGTTTTGTTTGTAAGAATTTATCGCCCGAATTGTCGCGTCAGGAATTCTTTGAAGCAGGACAAGCGTGTTATCGCACCTTTATCCGCAGTTTACTAGACATCACAGACAACATTGTTGATGGCAAAATTGTGCACCCAGAAAACGTTGTGCGCTTGGACGAAGATGATCCGTATTTGGTTGTTGCCGCCGATAAAGGCACGGCGACATTCTCAGATATCGCCAATGGTATCTCTGAAGAATACAACTTCTGGTTAGGTGATGCGTTTGCTTCTGGTGGCAGTATCGGTTACGACCACAAGAAAATGGGTATTACCGCGCGTGGTGCTTGGGAATCGGTCAAACGGCATTTCCGCGAAATTGGCATTGATTGCCAGACCACAGATTTTACCTGTATCGGTGTCGGTGACATGGCCGGTGACGTATTTGGTAACGGTATGTTGTTATCCGAGCACACGCGTTTGATTGCAGCCTTTAACCACTTACACATTTTCTTTGATCCAAACCCTGATGCTGCGAAGACTTATGCCGAGCGCAAACGTTTGTTTGAAAACCCGAGTTTGTCATGGGCTGATTATAATCAAGATTTGATTTCCAAAGGCGGCGGTATTTTTCTGCGCTCTGCAAAGTCAATCAAACTCTCTCCTGAGATGAAGAAGTGGTTGAATACTCGTCAAAATGCCATGACGCCAACAGAACTGATCCACAACATTTTGAAAATGGAAGTGGACTTGATGTGGAATGGCGGTATCGGCACTTATGTTAAAGGCAGTAAAGAAAGCCACAATGAAGTGGGTGATCGCGCCAATGACTCCTTACGGGTTAATGGTAAAGATGTTCGCGCCAAGATCGTCGGCGAAGGTGGTAATCTAGGTCTAACACAATTGGGACGTATCGAATTTGCTGCGAATGGTGGCCGAGTTAACACAGACTTTATCGATAACGTAGGGGGTGTTGATTGTTCGGATAACGAAGTAAACATTAAGATCCTGCTCAATGCATTAGTTAATGATGGCGAACTTACCGTTAAGCAGCGTAATAAGTTGCTGTACGACATGACCGATGATGTTTCGACCATTGTTTTACAAGACTGTTATCGTCAAACCCTGTCGATATCGATCACTGAGCGCGCCGGCGCAAGTCTCATTAAAGAGCAGTTACGATTTATTCATGGTTTAGAGCGCGAAGGACAACTGAATCGTGAGTTAGAGTTTATTCCCAACGATGAAGAAGTGTCTGATCGTCTTGCATCTAATGCTGGCTTTACGCGACCCGAACTGTCTGTGTTGATTGCATATGGCAAAATGGTGTTAAAAGACCAACTCAATACGCCGGAAATTACCGATAATCCTTATTACGATCAGCTATTGGTAAACGCGTTCCCTGCTGTATTGCGCAAGAAGTTTGCCAAGCAGATGCAAAACCATCCACTGCGCAAAGAAATTATTGCGACTAAGTTGACCAATGAAATTGTAAACGATATGGGCCTTAACTATATGTTCCGTGTGCAGGAAGAAACGGGGGCATCGGTTTCCGAAGTTGCTATTGCATACAGTATCGTTAAAGCAATATTTGGCATTGGCGATTTATGGGAAGCAATAGAGAAGCTCGATAACAAAGTACCTGCAGACGTTCAGCTAAGCATGCTTGAACAAGCGCGTCGTACAATTCGCCGAGCTTCTCGCTGGTACTTGCGCCACGGTAACCAAGCATTGGCTATTGATGAGGCGATTCAGCAATATTGTGAAATTTACCGCGATCTGCGCGACAATCTGGGCGAATACCTTGTTAAAGAAGAATACGCTGAGGTTGAACGCGAAACGGCTAAATTAATGGAGCAGGGCGTGCCAGAAGAAATTGCTCGCTCAGTTGCTAGCTTTAGTAATATGTTCTGTTGCTTGGATTTGGCGCAAATCGCGCAAACCGACAAACGCGGCAACGCAATCGCAGCGAAACTGTACTATCAGTTGGGCTCTAAGCTTGAACTGCATTGGTTCTTAACCCAGATTAACCATCAATCTGTTAGTAATCATTGGCAGGCACTCGCACGTGCTTCGTATCGAGAAGAGCTCGATTGGCAACAGCGTTCGATTACCAATAACTTGCTGCTTAATGCTCCAAACGAAAAAGACGCTAATGTAATCTTGAATGATTGGATGGATGCCAACGAGGTTTTACTACAACGTTGGTATCACATGATGTCTGAGTTCAAAACCAGTGCGACACACGATTTTGCGAAGTTTTCTGTCGCTTTACGTGAATTGATGCTGTTAAGCGTGAAGGCAAACCATTAAAATAGTACCTATTGCGAAGTTATAGCCCCGCAATGCGGGGCTTTTTTTTATCTGGATAGTGACCCCTTATGTACGGACTGGTGCAAAACGCCTTATTAAACTGTGACCCCGAAAAAGCGCATGATTTGACCATTAATTGGTTAAAGTACTCTCAATCTAATTTGTTGCGCTGTACTTACTCGCAAAAAGTGGCCAATAAACCGGTAGAGGTGTTCGGTCTTCAATTCCCAAACCCCGTCGGTTTAGCCGCAGGTTTGGATAAGAATGGCGAATGTGTAGACGCGTTCGGAGCTATGGGGTTTGGCTTTGTTGAAGTGGGTACTGCTACTCCGTTACCTCAGAGCGGGAATGATAAGCCGCGCTTGTTTAGGATCCCTGAGAAAAAAGCCATTATTAATCGCATGGGCTTTAACAACAAAGGTGTGGACTATCTTGTTGAACAGGTTAAACGGGCAAAATTTGATGGTATTGTGGGAATCAACATTGGCAAAAACAAAATCACGCCTGAAGAAAATGCGCTGGATGATTACCTGATATGCTTAGACAAGGTCTATGCCGTCGCCGACTACATTACCGTTAACATATCGTCGCCCAATACACCTGGACTACGCAATTTACAATATGGTGAAGCGCTTGATGCGCTACTGGCCGGTTTAAAGCAGCGACAGCGTGAATTGTGTGAACAACACGGCGCTTATAAACCGCTGTTAGTAAAGATTGCGCCAGATTTATCCGACGAGGAGATTAACTCTATAGCTACATCGTTACTCACTGCTGAAATTGACGGCGTAATCGCAACGAATACTACATTGGATCGCAGTACGGTTGAAGGCCTAGAGCACGCTGATGAGGCCGGCGGCCTGTCGGGGTCGGTACTGACCGAAAAGAGTTTGCACGTTACGCGTGTACTTGCTGATGCGCTAGAACAGCGCATGCCTATTATTAGTGTCGGCGGGATTGATTCGGCGGAGGCCGCTAAAGCACGCCTCCAAGCCGGTGCTAGTCTTGTTCAGGTGTATTCTGCGCTAATTTATCATGGACCGAAATTGGTTCAAACAATTGTAAATGGTCTTTAATTTGAACATTGCAACGGCCAGTGCGCCGCAAATGCTTATTCTTACCACGAGCCGAGGCTTAGACGAGTTACTTCGCGATGAAGTCACACGTATTTGTCCAAACTTACAACCGCGTTTAAAGCCTGGCCAGGTGATCGTTGAGGCGGAGCTCGCTGATGCCTACCGTCTCTGCTTGTGGTCGCGTCTCGCAAACCGTGTGATTTGGGTATTAACCCAAGGCCCTGCGGACAACGCTCAACAACTTTATGACACTGTATCGAGCATTGAGTGGCAACAGCATTTTGATGCTAAACAGACGTTTATGATTAATTTTAGCGGCACTAATCGCGCACTGAAGAATAGCCAGTTTGCGGCACAAAGAGTAAAAGATGGCATCGTTGATCACTTTATCGGACTAGGCAATGCTCGCCCCGATGTCGATAAACTCAATCCGGATGTAATCATTCAAGCGCGTTTATGGCGAGATACGGTAACTCTCGGTATCGATTTATCGGGTGGTAGTTTGCATCAACGTGGTTATCGCAGTGAAACCGGTGAAGCGCCATTAAAAGAACATGTCGCCAGTGCTATTCTTTATCGTTCCGGTTGGCTTGAAGCGCAGTCAAAACCGATGTTAGATCCCATGTGTGGTTCTGGAACAATTGCTATTGAAGCTGCGCTGATTAGTACTAATCGTGCGCCAGGTCTAACGCGCAAGCGATGGGGCTTTACCCAATGGCAACAACACAATCAACGCCTGTGGGAATCAATTTTAAGCCATGCTAAAGACAGTATTTGTGACCCCAAAGGGCCCATCGTCGCCAATGACAATCAGTCTAGTTTAATCGCCATAGCCAAAAAGAATGCCGATGCAGCCGGAGTATTTAACGCCATAAAGTTCCAGCGCCAAGACGCATTAAGTCTGGTTCCTGAGGGTTTAGACGAAGGCTTTATGGTGTCAAATCCTCCATACGGAGAGCGCCTGAGCGACATGGCAACCCTAGTTCCATTTTTTAATCAGTGGGGGATTGCGCTGAAGCAGAATTTTGCCAATTGGCGTATCAGTTTGTTGTCATCGCAGCGAGATTTGTTACGCCAGTTAAAGCTAAGAGCAAAGAACGAATACGCGCTAATGAACGGCAATCTCGAGTGTAAACTTGCGAATTACGTCATGGATACTGCGAATTTAGAAGTTCGAGATTCATCAACAACAAGTGAGTTTGCCAATCGCCTGAAGAAGAACATCAAACAACTACAACGCTTTTTAAAGAAAGCGAATACCAATGCATATCGCATTTACGATGCCGACCTACCTGATTACAACGTGGCAATCGATGTCTATGCCGATTGGTTAGTGGTGCAGGAATACGCGCCGCCGAAAAATATTCCAGCTGAGAAAGCACGTCGTCGGTTGAATGACATCATTATACAACTGCCGAGTATCACCGGTTTTGATCCACAAAAAATCGCGGTTAAAGTGCGCAGTCAACAGAAAGGTAGCGCTCAATATCAAAAGGTTGCTGAGCAGTCGTCTCGGATAGTCGTTGAGGAGAGTGGTGCTAAGTTTTATATTAACCCGACTGACTACCTCGATTGTGGTTTATTCCTTGACCATCGTGTAACGCGTCAAATGTTCGCAGAGCAGGCACAGCAAAAGCACGTATTAAATTTATTTGCCTACACCGGCAGTGTATCGGTGCACTGCGCATTGAGGGGCGCTCGCTCAATTACCACGGTTGATTTGTCAAAGACCTATTTGGATTGGGCTAAGGACAATTTCAAACTCAATGGATTAACCGGCGCTTATAGTTTTATTCAAGCCGATTGCGTTAAATGGTTAGCTGATAACAACAAACAGTTTGATTTAATGTTTATCGATCCGCCGTCGTTTTCTAACTCTAAACGCATGGAGGGGACGTGGGATGTGCAGCGTGACCATGTGGCACTGCTTGCTGACGCCGTCCGAAACTTGACTGAAAACGGCGTAATTTATTTTTCCAATAATCTGCGGAGTTTTAAACTCGATCAAGTGGCAGTCGAAGCCTTGGGTTTAAGTGTCGAGAACATCTCGGGTGAAACGTTACCTGAAGACTTTAAACGCAACCCAAAAATTCATCAGTGTTGGCGACTAACAAAGTGCAGTTAATTTTATTCACCGGACCTCAATGCCACCTTTGTGATCTGGCTTTAGTTGAGCTAGAGCAGGTGCACAATGTTACGTTTAGTGTAGAGAAGCGAAACATTCGCGAAAACCCTGACGATTATCATTTGTATGCGGTACGTATTCCCGTATTAAAACGCAGAGACAATGATCTAGAGCTTGGTTGGCCGTTTACGGCACAAGATATAGAACGGTTTTTACAATGAGTTTGATCCAATTAAAGAAAGTATCGGTGTTGTACGGTACGCCGCCACTGCTCGATGCTGTCGAATTCAACCTGCAACCCCAAGAGCGTGTTTGTATAGTTGGCCGCAATGGCAGCGGTAAGTCGACTTTAATGCGAGTGTTAGCCAACGAAATTAGCTACGACGACGGTGTGCGGGTCGTTCCCAGTCAGACCAAGATCGCACGCTTGCCTCAAGATCCCCCAGAAAGTGTGCAGATCACTATGTTTGACTACGTCGCTGAGGGTCTGAGCGATGCCGGAGACATTCTCAAGGCTTACTTTAAGCAACTAAAAGTCGTCTCTGACGACCCCAGTGAAAAGCAGCTCAACCGCTTACAGCAGTTACAAGAAGAGTTAGAGGCTCACAACGCATGGCAACTAGAGCAACAAATCGCCAATGTACTCACGATGTTGTCACTCGACCCAAATCAGTCATTAGCTGAGTTGAGTGGTGGGTGGCGCCGTAAAGCTGCATTAGCGAGGGCTTTAGTTGGTAACCCCGATGTACTTTTATTGGACGAGCCGACAAACCACTTAGATATCGAAATGATTCAGTGGCTTGAAACACATTTGAAAGCGTTTTCAGGCGCAATAGTATTCATCAGTCACGACCGTGCGTTTATTCGCAATCTCGCTACGCGTATTGTTGATTTAGACCGCGGTAAATTGACCAGCTACCCAGGGGATTATGCCACTTATCTTGTGAAGAAGGCCGAAGACTTAGAGGTAGAAGCCAACCATAATGCTGAATTCGATAAAAAACTGGCCAAAGAAGAAGTCTGGATCCGACAAGGCATAAAAGCGCGCAGAACGCGAAATGAAGGCAGGGTTAGAGCACTTAAAGCACTACGTGAAGAACGCAAAGCACGGCGCAACGTAATGGGTACAGCAAAAGTCACGCAAAACCAAGCTCAGCGTTCGGGTAAGCGGGTGTTTGAAACCCATGGCTTATCGTATTCAATAGCTGGCAAGCCGATAGTGGCAGACTTAGATGTAAGTATTTTGCGCGGTGACAAAGTAGCGGTCATCGGTCCCAATGGGTGTGGTAAGAGTACCTTGATCAAACTGTTGCTAGGGGAGCTTGAGCCTCAATCAGGTGCAGTATTACGGGGAGTGAACCTAGAAATAGCCTATTTTGATCAACATCGCAGTGATTTGGATCTCGATAAGACGGTTATTGATACTGTCGGTGATGGTAAACGCGATTTAGTTGTCAATGGCCAACCACGTCATGTGATGAGTTATCTACAAGATTACTTATTCGCGCCAGAGCGTGCAAACGTACCCGTTCGCGCACTGTCAGGCGGTGAAAAGAACCGCCTCACATTGGCTCGCCTTATGTTAAAGCCGAATAACCTGTTGATCCTCGATGAACCGACAAACGATTTGGATGTTGAAACATTAGAACTATTAGAGTCTCTATTGGTTGACTATGAGGGCACACTGTTGCTCGTGAGTCACGACAGAGAGTTTGTAGATAATGTCGTTAGTGCGAGTTTATTCTTTGAAGGCCAGGGTTTAATTAAGGAGTTTGTGGGTGGCTATAGCGATGTTCAAGCTTGGTATGCTAAACACAAACTGACAGAGCAATCGCAATCACCGATAAAGACTAAAAAGAATGAAACTAACCCATCATTTTCGGGTCATAGCGATGGCGTTAAGCAATCGGAGGCTTCTCCGAAGCGCAACAAAAAGTTATCATATAAAGATCAGCGTGAATTAGATGGTTTACCGACCTTAATTGCCACGCTAGAAACTGAACAAACTGAATTACAAGAGACAATTAACGACCCAAAATTCTTCAACCAGCCAGCAGATGAAACCAAGTCTGTGCTTGACCAGCTAGCTGACGTCGAGTCTAAGCTAGAACACGCTTATGCACGCTGGGATGAATTAGAAAGTGCGCTAGAATAAATAACTAAACAGGATAGTGAATGAAGTTTTCCAGGCTTGCAGTGGCAGCAACCATTGCATTTTCAGCAAGTAGTATTAATGCAGCCCAATATCGATTAGAGCCATTGCCTCTAGATACTGTTTCAATCAATCATTTCGCTCAAGCTATCGCTGACGATGGGACAGTTGTTGCAACCACGCAGAATGAATTTAACCCACCGATTGATTTAACCTTGTTGGATTTTGACAGCGAATCGTTAATCAACTTGCTTACCGACGTCGATGCAGCTCGTGCGGGAAACTTTAATTTAGCTGACTACACAACGTTGGTTAACTTATTGTTATCGGCCCGCGCAAATAACAGTGTAACACTGCAACGCTTAGCAGAATTCCGGAGTTATTTTGTTACGGGGGCAGAATATGACCTCATTCCTGGGTTGGATATCGTAACCGAGACTTTTGACGACTACACCAACAGCGTAAATGTGCGCGCACGCGACATTTTGGGTAGCTCTACTGTTGTCGGTAGTAGTGATGCACCCTACTTGACAGTTGATTATGTAAACGCGGATGGTGATGAACAAACGTTTGTGCTAAGTGACCATATTACGCGGGGGTTTGTGGAGGTTAACGGGGTAACTACAGGCTTAACTTCAGTGGAAACGCGCTTAGGTGGGTACAGTGAAGCGTATGCTATTAATTCTAATATGCAAGTCGCTGGCTTTGGAGCAACAGAATTATATGGCAGTGGTGTTGATTTGATTGATACTTGTGCTGATCCAGAGGTACGTGGCGATATCCCTGAGGAGCTGTGTTTACGTAACATCCGTGAAACCGGCGCAGGAACGACCAATGCGCTGCGAGCCTCAGCGCGCACGCGACCACACATTTGGCAGTTGGATGTGAATGGGGCGGTGATTAATGTAGAAACGTATGACTTACTATTTACCCCAGAAGAAAACGATACATTTAATTATATTGCACGTGCTTTTGATATTAATGATGCTGGTATTGCTGTTGGCGATTCGATGACCGGTGAAGGTGTCGTGGTAACTCGACCAGGTAGCTCCTTCGGTCAAACGGAGGCGCAGCTCGTTGCAACAATGTACAGCAATGGGGTTACCACTGAATTGCTACCGCGTGAAGAAAATCAATTGAGCAACGCATTACTGATAAATGACGACTACATCGTTGGTACAGTAACGCGAGAATCGAATGGTGTATCGCGTGAAACACTGTTTGTATATGACCTAGCGACAGAAACTGTAGAGTATCCTTCAGGCTTTTTCTCCACCGCAGGTACAACCCCGCGGGCAATAAACGACAACAACATCATAGTGGGTGAAAGTGAAGTTGAAGCGTCAGTTGAAACTGTGCGCGAAAAAAATGCTTTCATGTTTAACATTGATACTCAAGAGTTTATTAACCTCAATACGCTGATAGAGTGTGATAGCGAATATACGCTAGTGGATGCTGTTGATATCAATAATAACAACGAAATAGTTGTAAATGCGCGTTTGCGTGCGCCAAGCAAAGAGGTCAATGGTGAGCCTGTGTTAAACGATGCTGGCGAAACGACGTTAGTTGATACTGTCTATGCGGTTAAATTAATTCCTATACCGAATGGTGAAATTGACGACTGCCAGTTTGAGGTTGAGGTCATTGAACGTCAGGGAGCGAGCTGGAATTTTGGATTAGTCGCATTGTTGCTAGCCATGATAGTAAGACGCAGACGAAAAGTCTGAGGAATCGTTACAAGCAAGCTGATGCGGGCTTTTTTATGTGAAAAAAGCACTGCTGATAAGTTCCATTTTTTTGCGTTCTTTTTAACCATAAAAACGCCTAAATTTATAACCAAATAGTGTAATAAAAAATTCATAAAACTTTCATCATGTTAAGCGATGTCAATAGTGTTCTTGATTATTTGCACTTGAATGCGCTTCAGTGATCCTCTATCTCTAATAGTGGCGCTGCAAAACTTTACAGCAAAATTGCGACAGAAAGAGAAAGAAGTTCAAAAAGCGCCTTGTGTTTAATTCAACCGAGGTAACTCAATGAAAAGACAAAAAAGAGACAAGTTGACGCGTGCTCACGCAAAAGGTTATCAAGCAGGAATTTCTGGACGTTCAAAAGATATTTGTCCATTTCAGACCTCAGACGCCAGGTCGCAATGGTTAGGAGGCTGGAGAGAAGCACTCGAAGACAGAAGCCTAGGACTTACCCGTTAGGCGCTAACGTTATCGATAAGTATGAAGTAAGACCCCGCATTTGTTGCGGGGTTCTTTTTAGAAACTGCTAGTATCTTGAAATAAGCCCACTTTCAGATCCTTGGCGCTGTAGATTTCACGTCCGTCAACTTTGACGACGCCATCAGCCAAGCCCATGAACAAACGACGTTTAACAACGCGTTTCATTTGGATGTGATAAGTGACTTTTTTAGCTGTTGGTAGGATTTGGCCGGTAAACTTAACTTCACCTACGCCTAGTGCTCTTCCTTTACCTGGGCCGCCACTCCAACCTAGGAAAAAACCAACCAATTGCCACATAGCATCAAGCCCGAGACAGCCCGGCATTACTGGATCGCCTGGGAAGTGACAATCAAAAAACCACAAGTCCGGTGTGATATCTAATTCGGCTATGATTTCACCTTTACCATTTTCACCGCCTTCTTCAGTGATCGATACTATACGATCCATCATAAGCATGTTAGGTGCTGGTAACTGACTGTTACCCGGACCAAAAAGCTCCCCCTGACTACAGGCTAAAAGCTCTTCTCGACTAAAACTATTTTTATCTTGTAATGACATAAAACCGTCTACTGCTGTAAATGAGCCGCTAATTTAGCGAACACTTGTACGCTAAACAACTCTGAACAGTGAATTTTCAATAAATTGTCACATTAAGCCTATGTAGCATTATTTTTATTATAGTTCTTACAGAAAACCAAGAGTCAATTATAAAGTGTATGATTATTAGTCACTTAGTGTTGTTTTTCATGGTAACGCATAACCGTGTAGAGGAAGGTGTGCTACAATTTTCAGAGTTATAAGAATGAGATAAAAAAATGAAAATCGGCCAGAAGAAAAACACTAAAAAAACGCCTTCCGCAAACGCGCTAAAACAAAAACGGTTTCGAGAACGTCAAAAGGCTCAGGGAAAGAAATTAGTCCGCGGTTACATTACGCCGCAAGCGATGCGGTGCTACAAAGAAATTAGCGACGTAACAAATTGGAACGATAGCGAAACCTTATCTAATGCATTACGGTTGACTTACGCAGCGTATAAATGCGGGCAAATTGGATTACTGACCAAATGGCTTAAAGATCATGAGCCTTCAGAAGAGCAAGAAGCTAAGCAGCAAATGGAGGCTCAATCTCAAGTTGATGCAAACACTAAAGAACGCATCAAAAAAGCGTCTTAGTTTAGGTTCTGGGCGAACCAGGTATGGTGTGTTTGCTTAATATTCGTCGAGCTTCGCGTTTAACATCATCACGTTCGCGAAAGGACCACAGACGGTCACGCGCTTCGCGACTCGCTTGTTCAATATCAATAATAGGTAATGGGTAGTCTCGGCCAAGTTCCACACCGTAAAGTCTTTGTTCCATCGCGCTAAGCTTCCATGGTGAGTGAATCAAGTCATCGGGGACTTCAGCTAATTCAGGTACCCATTTACGCGTAAAACGACCATCTTTATCGTGATCTAGTGCTTGTTTTAACGGATTGTAAAGGCGTATGGTATTTGTACCTGTTACGCTGGCCTGCATCTGAAACTGTGGGTAGTGAATGCCGGGTTCAAAATCAAGGAACTGCCGTCCTAGAAATACCACGCCTTTGCGCCAATCGACATTTAGATGGTGCGTTAAAAAACTGACCAGCATTGCACGCATCCGAAAGTTTAAATAGCCTGTTGCAATTACTGCGCGTATACAAGCATCAATTAACGGAAACCCCGTCTCTCCTCGTTGCCAAGCGGTAACTTTGGGTTCGGCGTCCAGCGCACCAGCGTATGGGTAGTTCTCGTAGGCTTTATTAACGGGACTAATTTCCATCGAGCACTCACTCTCAAACTTTTGGATAAAATGCGAACGCCATTGAATACGAGACGAGAACGCCTTTACTGTGCGCCTCCAATCACTGTCTGATTTTTTACTGTTCAGTCGATTGAGTACCTGACGCGGTGTAATATTTCCCCACGCTAAATATGGCGATAATCGGGAACAAGACTTTCTTGCTAGACTAGGACTGGAAATTTGCTGCGCATATCTAATACCACGTTCGGCTAAAAAGTGATTAAGGGTATACCACGCGCGCTTTTCGCCACCTGGCTGGAAGGTTTGCGCAGGTGCGGTCAATGCGTTTAATGAAGAGATAATGTCTGTTGTATCATCCAAATGATGGACTTTTACAGCGTTACTCAGTGACAAAGGTGTACCCAAGCTCTCTGGCTCAATCACTTGCAAGGCCTCAAGCGCCGGATCGTCAACCGGTCGCCTCAGGTAATCGTGCCATTGCTGTTTCCAATTACGTCGGTTGTTTAATCCACGTGTTACGCCACCATTCGCAAACTCCAGCCAATCGATACCATGACCGTTAAACCAAGCTTTTAGGCGTTTATCGCGTTGGTAGGTATTATCAAGCCCGACTTCTTCATAACTAAGTACTCTTGCGATAGTAAATTGCTTAGCAATCGATGCGAATGCTTGCTCCGCGTTACCGATAACTAGCGTGATACATGCGCCCTTGGCACTCAGCTGTTCGTTCAAATCTGTAATAGATTGAGTGATAAAGCGCCAATGGCGAATATCGAAGTGCGGATCATTGATAAGCATGGGCTCAATAATGTACAACAGTACAGTCGGTTCATTTCGACAACTCGCTTCTGCCAATGGCGCATGGTCACGCAAGCGCAAGTCCCTTTTAAACCAAACAATTTGAATCGATTTAGACACTAGCGCTGTAGCCAATGGTTAATAAAGTGATGTTGGGGGTCGTACATCTGCGTTTGTTTATGCAAATTAAATTGTCGATGACCGCGCGGATCGCTGCCTACGCCCGCTAGATATTGCCAATTACCCCAATTGCTTGCAACGTCATAATCGATCAGTTGCTGTTCGAAGTAAGCTGCACCATAGCGCCAGTCCTGTCCAAGTTCATGAACGAAACAACTTGCGACTAACTGACGACCGCGGTTTGACATAAACCCTGTAGCGTTTAGTTGGCGCATACAGGCATCCACAATGTCGTAACCGGTTTCCCCAGCACACCATTTTTCGAATGTTTCACGATCATGAAGGGTGTTGGGGAAGTTGTTTTGTATGCCTGAAAACACAAACATCAAATGTTGTTGCTTGTACATCTGCCAATGAAAGAAGTCTCGCCACAGCAATTCAAAAAACAACCAATAAGTTGACTCGTTCTGATGCTCACGGGCTTCGTAATTAGCCAGAGCATCTGCCACACTAGCAGCGGAAATACAGCCGTGTGCCAACCACGCACTGAGTTTTGATGAAAAATCCCAACCGTCCAGTCCATTGCGCGTATCCTTGTAGCGTTGAATGTAATGTGTCTTATCAAAGTAATAGGTGACTTGCTGCCAAGCGATTTTCTCACCACCGATAAACTGGGCGACTTTATTGGGCGTGGTTGATGTCAGTGCGCGCTCTACATTTATGGGAATTAATTCACCGGGAATAGCAGCTTGTTTAGGCAACTCATTGGGTATTTTGATTGGCTTTCTTGGCTCAGTGTATTTCTCTACTTTGCGCCTGAATGGCGAGAAAACATCAGGCATATTTTCGAGTGAAAAGGGCAAATCTGATTGTTGGTATAAGCATTCCGCCGAGTCGTCTATGAAACGCGCGTGGTTTTGTTTGCAACATTTATTCACAAATACAGATAACTCTCGTTCATACACGCCACAATCACTCGCCATTCCTACATGACTAAAGTGTCCTTTATTGATCAAGTCAGCAATGACGGTGTAGGGGTCACCTTGCAGTACCACCAAGGACTGCTCGTATTCGTGCAAGTGTGTATTGAGATCAGCTAAACACTCAAGTAAAAATCGATACCGGTGTGCACCGAGGCTTACCAAATTGAATGCGTTGGCCTCTTGTTCGCTATCGCTGATAATGCGAATACAAAGTAACTCATCGCACAGCTGTGCGAGCATCGATAACGTCGGACTATCATTTAAACGCAAGTCATTTCTGAAAATCATCAATCCGCGTTTTACATGGTTGTTCATATTGTCTGCAATACCGTTAGTTTTGACGATTTTTTGTAGTGTTTTTCTGAATAAATGGATCGAAAAATCTGTGTATTCAGTAACAATCACTAAAGTAATTCAGCACGCTAAAAACATGACAAAACAAACGACGCTTGTTTGGTTTCGACAAGACCTCCGTATTAAAGACAATCCTGCACTGAGTTGGGCCGTAGAGCAGGGGGATATTATTCCGCTCTATGTTTTTGACGAGCAAAGCGATGACGTTGAGCCGTTAGGCGGGGCCTCTAAATGGTGGTTGCATCATTCCTTACAAAGCCTGCAAAAGACACTCAAAGACAAGCTGATTATTCGAAAAGGAAAAGCTGCAGATGAGATACTGGCGCTCGCGGCAGCGGCTGGCGTCGACACGATTGTGTGGAATCGGCGTTATGAGCCGGGTGAATTGTCGCGCGATAAAGACATTAAACAGAAGCTTAAAGAAGCGGATTACAAGGTTAAAAGTTTTAACGGTAGTTTATTGTGGGAGCCCATGCAGATCCTGAAAAACGATGGGACACCTTATAAGGTTTACACGCCTTATTACCGCAATGGCTGCCTTGGTCACGCATCGCCGCGCTATCCCTTACAATCGCCTGATGATATAAAATTTTCCAACCACGATGTTGAGTTGGGTGACGTCGAAGACTTAGCGTTGTTACCAACGTTGGATTGGGCTGATGATTTTGATGCACTTTGGGAACCCGGAGAAGTCGGCGCGGCCGAAAAGCTGTCAAAATTTATCGAAAATGCGGCTCAACAATATCGCGATCAACGCAATATTCCGGCTGTTGAAGGTACCTCAAAATTATCACCACACTTACATTTTGGTGAGATCTCACCCAATCAGATTTGGTATTCGATTTTGGATGCTTTTGGCGGCAGCGATAATGATAATATTGATACGTATTTGAGTGAACTGGGCTGGCGCGAATTCAGTTATTACTTGCTGTATCACTGGCCTAAAATCACCACTGATAACTTTAATAAAAAATTTGACCAATTCCCGTGGCTGAATGATTCAAATGCATTAGTTGCGTGGCAGCGTGGGCAAACAGGCATACCAATCGTTGATGCAGGCATGCGAGAGCTGTGGCAAACCGGTTATATGCACAATCGAGTCAGAATGGTGGTCGGCTCTTTTCTGGTCAAAAACTTATTACTTGACTGGCGCGCAGGGGCAAAATGGTTTTGGGATTGTTTACTCGATGCTGACCTTGCTGCGAATACGGCTAGTTGGCAATGGGTCGCAGGTTCTGGTGCTGATGCAGCGCCTTACTTTCGTATCTTTAATCCCATTTTGCAGGGAGAGAAATTTGACAAGCAGGGCGAATATGTGAAGACGTATTGTCCAGAACTAAGCAAATTACCCAATAAGTACATCCACAAACCGTGGGAAGCGCCTGACAAGGTGTTATCCGAAGCCGACGTTGTGTTAGGAAAAGATTACCCTAACCCCATCGTTGACCTGAAAGAATCACGCCAACGTGCACTAAGCGCCTACGATGAGGTGAAAGGGTAATGGCTGCACTTCGTTTGGTGCTCGGCGATCAACTCAGCCGTTCGATCTCCTGCTTGCAAGGCATCGATAAGAAGCGCGATATCGTGTTAATGGCTGAGGTGAAATCAGAGGCTACTTACGTTAAACACCATAAACAAAAGATTGCGTTTCTTTTCAGTGCGATGCGGCATTTTGCCAAGAGCCTTAAAGACGACGGGTTTAATGTTCTGTATATCGACTATCATCATGATGACAATCGTGGATCGCTGGAAGCGCAAGTCATTTGGGCACTTGAGCAGCATGATCTCGATGAAGTTATTGTTACTCATCCAGGTGAGTATCGTCTCTGGCAAGCAATGTGTGAATGGGAAAAGTCGCTCGGTGTTACGGTTTCTATGCAAGAGGACAACCGGTTCTTAGTACCACAGTCCTTCTTCGACGATTGGGCGAAAGGAAAAAAGCAACTGCGTATGGAGTTTTTCTACCGTGAAGTACGCAAGCACACCGGCTACTTAGTGAATGATGGTGAACCCGAGGGGGGAAAGTGGAATTACGATGCGCAAAATCGTGAGCCAATGCCCAGTGACAAAGACGTGCCCGCGCGCTCACACTATGAGGCAGATAAAATTACCCAGGACGTTCTTGCTCTGGTGGAAGATACCTTTGACGATCACTTTGGCAATCTTGATAATTTCGCATTTGCCGTTACACGTAACCAAGCGTTAGATGTCCTCAACACCTTTATAGACGAGCGTTTAGAGAATTTTGGGCGCTATCAAGACGCCATGGTGATGAATCAGCCGTGGATGTTTCACAGTCATATCAGTTTTTATTTGAATTGCGGTCTGCTTGACGTTAAAGAAGTCATAGAAGCAGTTTTACAGGCCTATTATGCTGGAGAGGCACCGCTGAACAGTGTTGAAGGTTTTGTGCGTCAAATTATAGGCTGGCGTGAATATATTAGAGGCTTTTATTGGTACTTTATGCCTGAGCTCGCCACAAAGAATGCCTTGAATGCAACGCGTGACTTACCTGAGTTTTATTGGACTGCTGATACTCGTATGAATTGCTTGAAGCAATGCATAACCGAAACTCGCGACAATGCCTATGCCCACCATATTCAGCGGTTAATGGTGTTGGGTAATTTTGCTTTACTTGCAGGCCTCGATCCTGAACAGGTTAACGAATGGTATTTACTCGTGTATGCAGATGCCTACGAGTGGGTGGAAATGCCAAATGTATCGAGCATGATTTTATATGCCGATGGCGGACAACTAGCCAGCAAACCCTATGCAGCCAGTGGTAGTTATATCAACAAAATGTCGGATTACTGTAAACGCTGCGAGTACAGCGTGAAAGAGAAAACCGGACATCAAGCATGCCCATTCAATTATCTTTACTGGGATTTTATCAATCGCCATAAAGCACAGCTTGAGAATAACCATCGCATGGGTATGATTTTAAAGACGATGGGGCGGATGGATGACAGTAAGCTGCAAGCAATGTTTGAAGACGCTGAACGCTTTTTCGATAAATTAGCCGTTAATGAAAAAGTCTAATTTACCGTCCAAGATTTGCCCAGTGTGCGATCGGCCATTTAGCTGGCGTAAGAAATGGGAGCGAGATTGGGAAAATGTTGTGTACTGTTCGAAGCGCTGCGCTGGTCAACGTGGTAAACTAAAAAAAGAATAAGCACAAAGTACAGCAGTTAGGCGCTGTGCTCTTCAGTTAAGGACCGTTAATGTCTGCCTCGCCCCCTTGTCCCCAATGCCAATCAGAGTACGTGTATCAAGATCAGCGATTGTTAATTTGCCCAGAGTGTGGCTTTGAGTGGGATCCAAATGAACAGAACCAAGATGATACTTTTGCAGTGAAAGATGCGAATGGGACAGTGCTAAGTGATGGCGATAAAGTCACTGTAATCAAAGACCTTAAAATAAAGGGTAGCTCGCAGGTAATTAAAATAGGTACGAAGGCGCTTGTGCGCAGGGTAATGGATAAAAAAGACCACGAACTCGACTGTAAAGTAGATGGAGCCGGCGAGATGATGGTAACGGCAAAGTTCGTTAAAAAGGCGTAGCTACCTAAAAGTACGTTATGGCGTACCTTGGACGTCATTTACGAGCGAAAAGTACGTTTGGGGCCTAGAACGTTCAGTACAGAAAGTGCAAGTGACAATCATGCCCTAGGTTAAATTGTCGACAATTAAGTGTTGATGACTTGATAAACCCCTAAATTAGGCCTACTATTGTCGACAATATCAGTTAATCAGGTCCAACATGCTCGTCGAACAAGCCATTACATCTGCTGATAAGCTGTTTTTACAGCTACGCAATGACATTGTCGAAGGTGTTATTCCTGCGGGGCAGAAACTCAGCGAAAACGAATTGTCGACAACTTATCAAGTAAGCCGCGCAGTTATTCGCGAAGGCATTAATCGATTAGAGTCCTGTCACTTAGTTGAAAGACGCGCCAATGTGGGGGCCCGAGTCGTAGCATTATCAGCTACTGGTTTAGTTGAACTCTATGACGTACGTGAATCACTAGAAGGCATGGCTGCCCGCTTAGCTGCGCGCCATATGAGCGATGATGAAATCGATGAGCTCTTTGCGTTATTAACAGAACATCACTCTACTGCAAAAGACGGCGAGACATACTATCAAGAAGCGGGCGATGTGGATTTTCACTATCGAATTGTACTCGGTAGTAAAAACCAACAGTTGATTCAGTTCCTTGTCAACGGCATTTATCACTTGGTGCGCATGTACCGCGTCCAATTAGGCATGGCAGGGCCTAGAGTATCTACCGCTTATGACGAACACCTTCAAATCGTCAAAGCCATTTCAAATCGCGATGAAGAATTGGCAGAAATGCTAATGCGCCGCCATATTCTTTACTCGCGTAACAATATTCAAACCAAACTTTCAGACTAAAACGAGGCAATTATGAGTGCAGGTAAACGTTTCCGCGAAGCGCTAAAGCAAAATTATCCTTTGCAAATAGTTGGGACTATCAATGCTTATGCGGCAATGATGGCAGAACAGATCGGCCATAAAGCGATATACCTGTCTGGTGGTGGCGTGGCAAACGCCTCTTACGGGTTACCCGACTTAGGCATGACGTCACTCAACGACGTTATTGCCGATGTACAACGCATCACATCAGCTTCTAACTTGCCGTTACTGGTAGACATAGATACTGGTTGGGGTGGAGCATTCAACATCGCCAAAACAATTAAAGATATGGAACGAGCTGGCGCAGCCGCTGTTCATATGGAAGATCAAGTGGCGCAAAAACGCTGTGGTCACAGACCGAACAAAGCAATCGTTTCAACGGCTGAGATGGTTGATCGTATTAAAGCGGCCGTAGATGCGCGTACTGACCCTGATTTCTTTATCATGGCGCGTACTGATGCATTTGCTCAGGAAGGCTTGGAGGCTGCCATAGAGCGCGCTAAAGCTTACGTAGCTGCTGGTGCAGATGGTATTTTTGCAGAAGCCGTGCAAACTGAAGAGCATTATCGCGCCTTTGCCGAAGCGCTTGATGTTCCAATCTTAGCCAATATCACAGAGTTCGGTAAAACCGAATTATGGAATGCTAAAGAGTTAGGCGAGTGGGGCGCTGCTATGGTGTTGTACCCACTTAGTGCATTTAGAGCAATGAACCAAGCGGCTGAAACTGTGTATACCGCAATCCTCAGAGACGGTGACCAAAAAGCGGTCGTTGACATGATGCAAACGCGTATGAAGCTCTATGATTACCTTGGTTATCACGATTACGAGCAAAAGCTCGACGCACTTTTCGCTGAATCAAAAAATTAAAACCTTACAAAATCGTACCCTATTTGGAGAATTAAAATGGCTAAAGTATTAAGTGGTGCTGGCTTACGTGGGCAAGTTGCTGGAAAAACAGCCTTGTCTACTGTTGGTAAATCAGGATCAGGATTAACTTATCGCGGTTATGACGTTAAAGACTTAGCGGAAAAATGTGAGTTCGAAGAAGTCGCTTTCTTGATTTTAAAAGGGCATTTACCCAACCAAACTGAACTCAATGACTACAAAGCAAAATTGAAAGGTCTGCGTGGTTTGCCACAAGCGCTAAAAGATGTACTAGAGCGCATTCCAGCCGATGCCCACCCAATGGACGTTTTACGCACCGGTTGCTCGATGTTAGGCAACCTTGAGATGGAAACTGAGTTTGAGCAACAACAAAGCGTAACTGACCGCATGTTAGCGTGCTTCCCAAGTATCATTTGTTATTGGTATCGCTTCTCTCACGACAATGTACGCATTAACGTAGAAACCGATGACGATTCTATCGGTGGACACTTCCTGCATATGTTACGCGGCGAAGTACCTAATGAGCTACACGTTAAAGTTATGCACGTATCGCTGATCCTCTACGCAGAGCACGAATTTAACGCATCTACTTTTACCGCACGTGTTTGTGCTTCAACGCTTTCAGATATGCATTCGTGTATTACTGGCGCAATTGGTTCATTGCGTGGACCGTTGCACGGTGGTGCTAACGAAGCGGCGATGGAAATGATAGAAGGCTTTACATCAGCTGATCACGCCGAAGAAGAAATGATGGGTAAATTGGCCCGCAAAGAAAAAATCATGGGCTTTGGTCATGCAATCTATTCAGAAAGCGACCCGCGTAACGAAATTATCAAGCAATGGTCTGAGAAATTAGCTGCTGATGTGGGTGATACTGTGTTGTATCCGGTATCTGTTCGATGTGAAGAAGTGATGTGGCGCGAGAAGAAACTATTCTGTAACGCGGATTTCTTCCATGCATCAGCATATAACTTTATGCAAATTCCTACTAAGTTGTTCACGCCAATCTTTGTTATGTCACGCCTAACAGGTTGGGCTGCACACGTAATGGAGCAGCGCGCTGACAACCGTATTATTCGTCCATCGGCTGAGTACATTGGTGAAGATTTGCGACCAGTACCAGCAATCGAAGAGCGCGGGTAATTACAATGAATATGGATTACAGAAAACCGTTACCGGGCGCAGGTATCGATTACTACGATACACGCGCTGCGGTTGAGGCGATCAAACCCGGTGCCTATGCCAAGCTGCCATACACCAGTAAGGTGCTGGCAGAAAACTTAGTGCGCAAATGTGAACCGGAAAAACTCACCGCATCATTGGAGCAAATCATTGAGCGCAAGCGCGATCTTGATTTCCCGTGGTTTCCAGCGCGTGTGGTATGCCATGATATCTTAGGTCAAACCGCACTTGTTGACTTAGCGGGTCTGCGAGATGCGATTGCAGCACAAGGTGGCGATCCAGCGAAAGTGAACCCAGTAGTACCAACCCAATTGGTTGTAGACCACTCGCTAGCCGTTGAACACGCAGGTTATGAAGAAGATGCGTTTGCCAAAAACCGTGCAATTGAAGACCGGCGTAACGAAGATCGGTTCCACTTTATTAACTGGACGAAAACCGCCTTCCGCAACATTGATGTAATTCCGCAAGGCAATGGTATTTTGCACCAGATCAATCTTGAGCGTATGTCGCCTGTTATTCAAAACCGAGACGGCGTTGCCTTCCCCGATACCTTAGTCGGTACCGACAGTCATACACCCATGGTTGATGCCCTTGGTGTTATAGCGATTGGTGTAGGTGGACTAGAAGCAGAAAGCGTAATGCTTGGCCGAGCTTCCTACATGCGGTTACCGGATATTGTGGGTGTAGAAGTTATTGGCAAGCCCGCACCTGGCATTACCGCGACCGACATTGTGCTAGCGCTAACTGAGTTTTTGCGTAAAGAAAAAGTTGTATCAACGTATTTAGAGTTCTTTGGTGAAGGTACACAGCACTTAACCCTTGGTGATCGAGCAACGATCAGTAATATGACGCCAGAGTATGGTGCTACCGCTGCGATGTTCTATATCGATCAGCATACACTTGATTACTTGCGCCTTACAGGTCGTGAAGAGCAACAAGTAGAGCTGGTTGAACAGTATGCCAAACTCACCGGTTTGTGGGCTGATGATATGGTCGATGCCGAATATGAACGCGTATTACAGTTTGACTTATCAACTGTTGGTCGCAACATTGCGGGGCCTTCGAACCCTCACTCACGGGTTTCTACTGCCGATCTAAAAGTAAAGGGTATTTCAGGTGTTGTAGAAGATAGCGACAATGGCGAAATGCCTGATGGTGCCACTATCATTGCGGCAATTACCAGTTGTACCAATACCAGTAACCCGCGCAATATGATTGCTGCAGGTTTAATTGCACGTAATGCCAATGCTAAAGGTTTAACGCGTAAACCTTGGGTTAAAACTTCATTGGCACCGGGCTCTAAAGCCGTTCAATTGTATTTGGAAGAAGCGCAACTATTACCAGAACTAGAACAGTTAGGCTTTGGGATAGTCGCCTTTGCTTGCACCTCATGTAACGGTATGAGTGGTGCGTTGCGTCCAGAGATCGTTGACGAGATCAAGCGCAGGGATTTATATGCCACAGCAGTATTAAGTGGTAACCGCAACTTTGATGGCCGCATCCACCCCTATGCGAAACAAGCGTTCTTAGCGTCACCACCACTGGTGGTGGCATATGCAATTGCTGGTACCATCCGCTTTGACATCGAAAAAGATGCGTTAGGTACTGATGCCGACGGAAATCCAGTCTACTTAGCTGATATTTGGCCAAGTGACGAAGAGATCGATGCAGTAATAAAAGCCAGTGTTAAACCTGAGCAATTCCGCAAAGTCTATAACCCGATGTTCGACTTAAGCGTCGATTACGGTGAGGACAACGATCCGCTTTACCAATGGCGTCCACAAAGTACCTATATTCGCCGTCCACCATACTGGGAAGGCGCGTTGGCGGGCGAGCGTAGTTTGTCAGGCTTGCGTCCACTTGCAGTACTTGGCGACAACATCACTACCGATCACCTATCACCCTCTAATGCCATCATGGCTGACAGTGCAGCGGGTGAGTACTTGGCTAAAATGGGGCTACCGGAAGAAGACTTCAATAGTTATGCAACGCACCGCGGCGATCACTTAACCGCGCAGCGTGCAACGTTCGCGAACCCGCGCTTGCGCAATGAAATGGTCATTGAAAATGGTGAGGTTAAAGAAGGCTCGTTAGCGCGTGTGGAACCAGAAGGCAAGGTCATGCGTATGTGGGAAGCGATTGAGACTTACATGGATCGCAAGCAACCACTTATCATTATTGCCGGTGCTGACTACGGTCAAGGCTCATCACGTGATTGGGCCGCCAAAGGTGTGCGCTTAGCGGGCGTTGAAGTCATCGTTGCTGAAGGATTTGAGCGTATTCACCGCACCAACTTGATTGGTATGGGTGTATTACCACTGGAATTCACCGGTGGTGAAACGCGTAAGTCGCTGGCCATCGATGGTACGGAATCCTTTGATGTGAGCGGTGATATTGCGCCAGGCGCCATGCTTACATTAACGGTTAACCGAGCTAACGGTGAAAGTGTTCAAGCGACAGTGAAGTGTCGTTTAGACACGGCTGAGGAAGTGTCTATTTACGATGCAGGCGGTGTTTTACAGCGCTTTGCCAAAGACTTTTTAGCGGCTGAAAAAGCCAGCGCCTAAGGTAGACAACATGCATAAACCACAAATAAAAGTACCTGCCACCTACATGCGTGGCGGTACTAGTAAAGGGGTATTTTTTGCACTAGCCGATTTGCCTGAGTTTGCGCAGCAACCAGGACCGCTGCGTGACGCGCTTTTGCTGCGCGTCATTGGCAGTCCCGATCCCTACGGCAAACAAACCGATGGGATGGGGGGCGCGACATCAAGCACCAGTAAAACAGTGATCTTGAGCGCGTCTGACTCTAAATCGCATGATGTTGATTACTTGTTTGGACAAGTGGCTATCGATAAAGCCTTTGTGGATTGGAGTGGTAACTGCGGCAACTTAACCGCCGCAGTTGGCGCTTTTGCCATAAACAACGGTATGGTTAACGACCCATTGTTAAGTGTTAAAGGCACAGGCGTTGTAACGGTGCGAATTTGGCAAGTTAACATCCAAAAAACGATTATCGCGCACATTCCTGTTACTAATGGTGAAGTGCAAGAAACCGGGGATTTTGAGTTAGACGGTGTAACGTTTCCAGCAGCGGAAGTCGTGGTTGAGTTTATGGATCCGGCAGCAGGCGATGCGGCCTTATTTCCAACAGGCAATTTAGTTGATGAGCTCACGGTGCCAGAATTTGGCACGTTGAAAGCAACCATGATTAATGCTGGCATACCGACTATTTTTGTCAATGCTGAAGATATTGGCTACACAGGTACTGAGCTTCAAGGCGCGATTAATGAGGACCCTATAGCATTAACTAAATTTGAGAGCTTGCGTGCACATGGTGCCGTTGCGATGGGGTTGATTAGCGACGTTAGCGAAGCTCAAGCGCGCCAACATACACCGAAGATTGCGTTCGTAGCTCCGCCCAAGGACTACGTGTCTAGTAGTGGTAAAGCAATTACGACGAAGGATGTTGATGTACTGGTTAGAGCGCTATCCATGGGCAAGTTGCATCACGCGATGATGGGCACTGCAGCTGTTGCGATAGCGGCTGCGGCTTCGGTTCCAGGCACATTGGTAAACTTGGCTGCCGGCGGTACTGAGCGGGAAACTGTGACCTTTGGTCATCCTTCCGGAACCTTAAAAGTCGGTGCAGCCGCAACGAACAACGACGGTGATTGGACGATTGATAAGGCTATTATGAGTCGCAGCGCAAGGATATTAATGGAGGGCAGGGTGCACCTGCCCGATCCACGAGATTGATAACCTATTGGCTAAATAGCCCAGTACTATAGTAACGTTCTGCGGTATCTGCCAAGATCGTTACTATAGTTTTATCCGCGTAGTCTGGCCTGACAGCTAAACTAGCAGCTGCGCATACATTAGCTCCAGAAGAAATTCCCACAGCAAGTCCTTCAGTTCGCGCAAGCAAGCGAGCAAATGCGATAGCCTCATCATCTTCAACAGTGATGATTGTATCAATAAGTTCACGCGATAATGTATCGGGTACATGTCCCGAGCTAAGCCCTTGTATGCCGTGCACGCCGCTTTGTCCTTTACTGAGTACCGGGCAGTTAGCAGGCTCGACAGCAACTACTTGAATACTTTTATTATATTGTTTAAGTGTTTTAGCAATACCTGACAAAGTGCCACCGGTTCCAACGCCAGCGACAATAACATCGACATTGCCACCAGTCGCTTGCAAAATTTCTTGCCCTGTCGAGTTGGCGTGGCATTGTGGATTAGCGTTGTTAGCAAACTGATCGAGCATTACTGCGTGCGGCTGTTCGGCAACCATCCGCGTCGCCAAATCAATCGCTCCTTTTGTACCAAGATGCTTCGGAGTTGTAACTACTTTGGCGCCGAAATGCTTAATCATTTTTTGACGTTCAATTGACATATGTTCTGGAATCACGATTGTCAGTGGTATTTCGTAGATGGCACAAAGCCAAGCGCACGACACTCCATTGTTACCGGATGTAGCTTCAATAATTTGAGTGTGTTCTGAAAAATCTGGCGAAGCCATTAAGTTTTGGAGCATTGCGTAGGCCGGACGATCTTTAACCGAACTCATCGGGTTAAAAAATTCTGCTTTGGCCAAAACCCGCCCTGCAAAGTTTTGCAGGTTTGCGAGACGACTAAGCTCAATCATCGGTGTATTGCCAATACACTCTGTAATATCAGCACAAATGCGTTGTGACGATTGCTGTGCGAAAGGGTGATATCCCGTTAATGGCTTCATTGTGTATTATCCAGTTGCGTAACTGTAAGACAGTGTGCCATTTGCACGTGTGAATATAATTCCATAATTTCTTCCTTGCGGCCTTTTTATAGAATACTATTCTTACAAATATCCAAATTATGAAAATATTTACTATGGATAAGTTAGATAAACATATTTTGAGTGTATTGCAAAAAGACGCAACACAAACGACGGCTGAGATAGCAGAACAAGTAGGCTTGTCTACTACTCCGTGTTGGAAACGGATCCAGCGACTACAAGAAATCGGCATAATCAAATCAAAAGTAACGCTGTTAGATCCTGACAAGCTAAATTTAAAACTGACCGTGTTTGTTCATATAAAAACAGCGAGGCATGAACCTACTTGGCTTAAGCAGTTCGCTAGTCATACCGCAGCCTTTGAGGAAGTAATAGAGATTTACCGATTAAGTGGTGAGTATGATTATATGCTAAAGGTAATGGTCGCTGACATGCAGGGTTATGATAACTTTTATAAGCGGTTTATAGCTGGTGTGCCTTTGACTGACGTTACGTCGAGTTTTGCGATGGAAAAGATAAAGAATGAAACATCGTTACCGCTTTCAAATGTGTAAAGCAATATGCGATATGATGCTTTTAAACTCGCTTATTCTGAGTAGAGCGTAACGCGATTGCGGCCCTGACGCTTTGATTCATACAAGGCAACATCGGCGTTACCTAGCAATTTAGACAATTGATCTTTTGAGTTACCGGCAACGATACCGAAGCTTGCGGAGTATTCAATAGTATTTCCTGCAAATACAACGGGTGTTTCAACAAATTTAAGCCGTGCCCGTTCGAGTAGGGCCATGCAATTATCAGCCGACGTGTTTGGTAACATCAGAACAAATTCTTCGCCCCCCCATCTACAGACAGTATCATCGGCTCGCAGTACCGACGTTAAGATATTTGCCACCTGTCTTAGGACCAGATCACCGGCGTTATGCCCATAGTTGTCATTGACCTGCTTAAAGTGGTCAAGATCAACGATTGCAACACATAGGTCAGTCGATGTTGTGTGTAAACGGTTGAAGCGACGATGTAGATAACTTCGATTCACCAAGCCAGTTAGGTTGTCGATCTCCAGTTTCTTCTCTAGATGACGCTTGTAGGTGACAAATAAGAAGAACATGATAGACAAGGTAACGATGATTACCGTAGATGCCAGTACCGCATTGACCACAAAAGTGCGCGTGAGTTTTGCTTGACGTTCTGCCAATGGTACTAGTAATAACAAGCGCCAATTTAACTGTGGAATTTGTATTTCTGTAATCAGCGTATCAAGACCATCATGCTCAACGATTTGACTGTCGAGATTCTGTAAATTCATTTGTCCGTCTTCAAACCACGCTAAAGATGCAAGACTTGGAATAAATTCATCGGTAACGACAAGATCGGGTAGGGAAGTCAGAATAACTTGGTCGTTTTCATTGACAAACAAAAAGTCGTAGTTATACGTTTCCTTATAACTAGCAAAAGTATCAACAAAGTGTTTTATGCGCTTTCCAACCCCAACAAACCCAAGAAAATCGCCATCATCGCTATAAATGCGGACGTCAAAAAACAAGTGCACGTCACCCACTTGGCCAAGATCGGCCAGTATACGGTTGTCGCTTTTTAGTGCCTCAAAGTACCAATAAACTTGACCTTCGATGAGGTCAAATTGACGTCCGTTGGACATTAACTGAACGCGTTCATTTTCTAAAGCAACGAAAAAAGTAAGGTTCAAGCGCTTTTCCATACGCGCCAATTGCTCAAGAATAAGGTCTTGGTCGACGGCACCACCATCAAGTAAACCATTAAATGTTATCGTTTCAGCAAACGTCTCAGCAATGTGAAGGGGTTTTAACAGTTCTCGATTAACCAACGCATAAACCGGAGAAACTGATTGTTGTTGGATCTTACTTTGTTCACTAACGATATTATTGATGGCAATAAAACAGGTAACTGCAAATACCGCTAACAGTGAAATCAGAATCACAATCAGCAGATTTTGGTAATACTTGTTAAAAATGGACCGGATCATTTGACATTTGGATTACTGCACTTGTTACAGTATATATAACACTATTTGAAATTGTTGTGGTTTTATTTGATACCTGTTTCCACATAAGAGCATAAATTAAACTTTATACCTGTCGTAATTTTAAATTTTAAACAATGGTTCTTCAGCAAGAGATTTAATAGTTTTTCTACTAGAATAGTGTTCAAACAGGAATGACGTGTAGAGTAGAATAGAAAAGTGCACAGGTTTTGTACTAAGCGACTATTTTTTCTGATTTGTTCGGTAAGCTTTTCTTATAATGTTTTTGCTGAAAAGCCAGTATTAGAGTTGGGTAGGATTAGTCATCTCTACGAGCAGAGCGTAGGCGAAATAGTCATCGAACGCGTTTATGCTGAGTTAAACATCGACATTGATGTTATCCATAAACCGGCCAAACGCCTTGCTTCCTCGCTGCGCGCTGGGATAGTGGATGGCGAGGTTATGCGGATCTATCAGTACGGAGTGAACAACCCTAGCGTTGTTCGTGTCCCAACACCTTATTATGTTGTCTCAACCGCTGCGTTTTCGCACTCAAATAGCGGTATCGAATTAGATTCGCCTGAACAATTAAATGATTATTCAATCGTTAAGATAAGAGGCATAGTAGTTACCGACATACTGAGTCAAAACGCAATTAAAACCGCGGATATCAATAGCACTTCAACCATGATGCGTTTGTTAGATGACGGCTTTGCCGATATTGGCTTAACGCATCGGCTCAATGGTGAGCTCGCACTACAGTTTGAACCATCGTTAAATATCCAAGTCCATAATCTCATAATCGATGAGCGCGAACTGTATCACTACTTGCATATTCGCCACGCCAATATGGTTTCTCAGGTTGACGCTGTTATAAGACGTTTTCGTGATAGCGGTGAACTTGAAGAAATTATTGCAGCAGCAGAACAAGCCGTTGTTGAACAACTTGAACTAACCAAGAGCTATGTTGATTAGGGTATTGAGTAGGGGGTTGTAACGCCCAATGTTTAGGTCGTTATTTAGCTTGTTGAGTGACTTCTATTAATGCTTTAACTCTTTTTTCCCACTTACTTTTAGACCACTGTAAGCAGCCAATGACCAGGGTTAAGCAAACGACTGTTGGCTCTAGGTGCGACGCATCAGGGAATTGATACCATTTCGCGGCACAATATCCCAAGTACATAGCGATACCAATTTCAACGCCACTGATAAAGGCAACGTAGGCTTGAAGGTGACTGCGACAAAGCTTTGGTGAAGCAGTGGTTATGAATGACACCATAAATAAACAACCGGGTCCCAATACCATTAATACCAGAACAAAATTGGGATTTATACCTTCCGCTAGCGCCATAAATTGGTTGTGGCCAAGCGCAACAAGCGCTAATCCCAACACAAATAAATAGATACTGTTCGGGGTGAGGTCTTTAAAAATGGGTTTCAATGATTTTGCTCAATCGGTGTTTTATCTAAATGAAAACGTAAGTCTATCAGCATAATCAATAAACCGTTGGATTTACACGGTGAATACTCAATTTACACTGGATATGGAATTTGTTTCTGAATGAAATTAAAGGAAAGCGACGTAATAAAGATTAGCATCCTGTAGTTATTGCACCGATAACTGGCAAGCTACCATCATCTGGGTTTCCGTAATAGGCAAAACAAGCATCAAGTACGTATCCTTTAGGCCAAATATAAAGCTTTGTTCCAGAATTTAGACCGGGAATTACAGGCGCTTCAGAAGCGGGTCTGTTGCCAACGACACAGAAGTCAGAGAGATCGCAAGGAACCGTGTAGCGATCGGCTGTAAATGTAGTTGAAGGTAGAGAGGTATTGAGCCAATAGCGCAGTTGGGACGCATCGGGTTGTGGGAATCCACTTTGTAGGACTATCGTGTCGCCACCGTAGTCAACGGTACTGCTTGCTCTTTGTATCGCTTTTTTCGCAAGGATTAAATTGAGCGATGTTTCCAGGTTGCCTTCCATGTTTTTCATTACTGCCGCATTCGCATCACCGGATAAGTCGATAAACCGCGGGGCAGCAATAACTGCAAGCACTCCAATTATTACAATGACTAAAATAAGCTCAATAAGTGTGAAGCCATTGCGTTGACTTTTTACTACCATAAAATATTCAAGTCCGTTGTGATTCCTAGAAATATTTAAGTGTTATACATTGCTTTGGTCGCCCAGCTAAGTTTAGGTTTTAAATGACGTTTCCTTAATCAGGCAATTGTATATTACAGTGACAAGCCGTTTTTTCAATTAGCATTATTGCAAAAGCTTTTTTACGACTGAGTCATATCGTCAGTATCTGTATCTAGTAATAATCGACTGATAAAAAATATGGCACTCAGGGCAAGTCTGATTACAACAAGATTAGAGAACTGGCTTTGGGTACACGTGTTACTTCAAGGGCGTACTAAATGGCAGTTATTAAACTTCGATGATATGCAGCAGTTATAGCTAAATTAGCACACTATTTACACATACCCTATATTGCGCATAATGTATATTATGTTAAATACTATATTAAGATTATAAACCCAAGAACGTATGCCCTTCGCAAAGTTAATAAACGCCGAAGAGCTAATCAACTAACTATCCAACCAATGTGTCACTGGTTATTCAATACTTCGTCTAGTTGTTTGAGGCTTTTACATATGTGCACTGAGACTTTAGGATTGGTAATCGCCGACTCGTAAGCATGTGCCTTTTCCAGTTTATTGGGATCTAGCGGAATAATGATTACCTTTAGCGATGGTTGATACTCAACCATTTTATTCGCGACATGTGCTAAATGTGCGGCATCTTCAATCGTTACAAGAGATTCTTTTGCGTCACTATAGTCATAAACCGCAACGCCAGTCTTTTCTAAACAGTTCAAAAACTCAATATCTTCGAGGGATTTCAACAAATCTATTGATGTAACTACCTCGGTGAGCCTTATCAATACATGGTTATCATTAACATGAATTTCATACGGCATTTGAATTAAATCATTATTACTGTGTGCAATTGTTATAAATATAGCTTATAGGTTTTCCTTTGCATCCCAATAGCGAGTAATTACGCGAGTCTTCGCTTTCCAAGTGAATTATTACCTTCCAATGTTCGTCTTTAGAGTTGTCAAGCTGGAGCTAAACCCTCCCGCGAAACACGTTGCAAATTAGTCAAAGGAAACAGCTTTCGGCTTACGCTCTTTTTTACGCACAACGACCGTCCCAGCCAGTTTGTCGTGGAACCCTTGTTTTTTATCATCAAAAGCGACCCATAATAGGCCTAATCCCAAAGGGAGCATGGATATGATGTAGCCAAGGTAGCGACCTATTAACTGACCTAACCCGCAAGCATTTCCCGTTTGTGCATCGACAATTTTAGCTCTTACCGCCATTTTACCGGGAGTGGCTTGTTTTGCCGCCCAAAAAGAAATGACAATGAACGGGGGTAAAACATAATTAATGAAGAAATCAGCAGGCCCTTGTATAACTTCTGTACTGTATAAATAATCGTCGCCATAGATCACAAATAATACCGGTAAAGAAATTACCAATAACAAAACACCGTCAATGATGCTTGCCCCGACTCTCGCAAAAAAACCTACGTATTCTAGATCTTCCCTAATCATTTTTAACTCCAATAAAAAAGTAGAAGTGGTTTCGAAATTTATAGTGCAATGCTTTTACGTTGCTCTTCAAGTTTTTTAACCGTTTACACAGACTCAATATCTTCAGGATAACGCAATTGCCACTGCTCACGCAGAGTATCCATAATTTTCATTACTCTCATTGTTTTGTTTGGTGGCAGTATTGTTGAATGTATATTGCCATCACTTAGATCCGCATTAAACTGCGTTATTTCAGGTGTGAAATTATGGCCCTCTGGATATTCAAAATTTAATTGCTCCACGCGCCCTGCTCTTTGCACGATTAATTCTCTAGCGCCCAAAAAATGCGGGACCTCTATATAACCATCTGTGCCAGAAATTATTGCCACAATGGGGGCGTGTTGCACAAAAGCGCAGCTGAGCATTGCATGCTTTTCATTCGGGTATTCAACTAGAAATTGAGCGCGCTGATCGACGCCGGTTGGGCCCTTACTTACCTGACTTTGAATATTAATCGGCTCGGCGTCGAAAACAATATCAGCCATAGTGATCGGATAAATCCCTAAGTCTAATAATGAACCCCCTGCCGTTTCTGGATTGTTTAATCGGTGCTTAGGGTCGAATTCGCCGGTAATTGAAAAGTTTACATTAACCGAAAGAACATCGCCGATAATGCCTTTAGATAGTTGCTCTTGAAGCGCAATAATCGCGGGTAAAAAACGTGTCCATACCGCTTCAACCAGTAACACATTGTGTTTCTTCGCTAGCTCAAAAAGCGCCTTTGACTGAGCTGTATTTACCGTGAGTGGCTTTTCACATAGCACGGGCTTTCCTGCTTCAAGGCAGGCTTTCGCTGTTGCATAGTGCGCATTGTGGGTGTTAGCGACATAAATCGCATCAAGGTCGTCTGCACTTATAAGATCCGCATAGCTCGCATAGGCCGTTTTAATGCCATGCTCATTGGCAAAAGCCTGTGCATTTTTATGATTTCGTGCTGCACAGGCTACAACGGATGTATTGGCTACAGGTTGGATGCTGCTCATAAACATCTGCGCGATGCCGCCGCACCCCAAAATTCCCCAACGGATATGTTTGTCGGCCAACTCAATTACTCCTGATATAACGCACAAACTGCGCCCGCAGGATCTTTAATAATCACAAATCGACTGTCCCCATAACTGCGAATTTCAGATAGCTGTTTACCACCTAAATTCGTGACACTTGTGAGTGATGATTTGATATCTGCAATAATAAAGTAAGGTAACCATTTTGCAGGTAAGCCTTTATTCGCGTCACGATTGTGACAAATACCTGCAGTTTCGTTACCGTTCTCAGCTTTCATCATATAGTCATTATACTCGCCCATCGATACATCGGCTGATGTCCAACCTACGACTTGCTGATAGAACGCTTTAACCTCATCGGCATTATCGACTGTTAAGTCTAGCCATCCCATTGTACCAACTTTACTTGCTGCCATTGTTCTCTCCTACCACCGCGATTGGAATAAATGTTTCGTTTTGATCGACACTGGTTAATTGCACGCGTGGTACAAACGAATTCGCACTGGCCTCTTCAACATCTAAGCGATAGTGCTCGGGAACCATACCTTGCAGAAATGCGCCGTGCCCAATGATTGGATAAATTTGATCGTAGCGTTTAACTGTTTCTTGGTTTACGCGACGAAATATGTGGGCTCGATTTAATTGGTCAGTATGCGCTAAACCAACCGAAGAAATGATATCCGCTGTAACATGGACCGTGCGTTTGTGAAATGAATAAACGCGTTCAAATTTATCTTCAACAACTAACCCTTTTGCCAGTGACTCATCTTGCGTTGCGACGCCGGTTGGGCACTTATTAGTGTTACACGATAGTGACTGAACGCAGCCAAGTGCCAACATCATTCCACGCGCGCTATTGCATATATCAGCACCTAACGCGATGTGTTTAGTGATGTGAAAACCGGTAATGATCTTACCGGAAGCAATGACTTTAATTGCATCGCGCAGCCCGTAACCAGTGAGAATATCATCAACGAAGGCAAGCGCTTCTTTGAGTGGCGTGCCTATTGAATTACTGTATTCCAGTGGTGCTGCACCGGTACCGCCCTCGCCGCCATCGACGGTGACAAAGTCAGGGCTTATACCGCTATCTACCATTGCCTTGCACATCGCAACGAACTCACTGCGCCGACCGAGTGCCAACTTAATTCCAATCGGTTTACCACCGGATAATTCTCGCAGTTGTTGAATAAAATCCATCATTTCCAGCGGTGTTTTAAACGCACTGTGACGAGCTGGACTATCTACTTGTGTATAGGGCTCAACACCGCGTATTTTTGCGATTTCAGGTGAGTTTTTATGCGCCGGTAAGATACCGCCATGACCGGGTTTTGCACCTTGGGAAAGCTTAATCTCTATCATTTTCACGCTTTCGCGCAGGGCATTTTGTTTAAATTGCTCTGGGTCAAAATTACCGTCATCGGTTCGGCAACCAAAATATCCAGTGCCTATTTGCCACACAATATCACCGCCGTGTTTCAGGTGGTAAGGACTTAGGCCGCCTTCGCCGGTATTGTGATAAAAGCCCCCTTTTCGCGCACCTTTATTCAATGCCAAAATTGCATTTTTACTCAACGAACCGTAGCTCATTGCAGAGATATTCAAAATGCTGGCACTGTAAGGCTGCTTGCAAGCTGGTCCGCCAATAGTTACGCGGGGAGAACAATCAATATTATCAACTTCATTAGCTGATAATGAATGACCAATCCACTCGTACCCTTCTTGATAAGTATCGAGTTGCGTGCCAAACGGGATTGTTTCTAGGCTATTTTTCGCACGTTGGTAGACGATGTTGCGAAACATGCGTTGAATGGGTGCACCGCCGGTGTCCGACTCTATAACATATTGTTGGATAAACGGTCGGATTCGTTCAATTATCCAACGCCCTCTCCCAACAAAAGGAAAATTTCTAAGAATCGAGTGCTTTCGTTGCACGCGGTCATAAATCGCAAGCGCAGTTAATAGTGCAAGCGCCACTGGAACCCAGATTGGACCGTTAAAGCTAACGGTGGCGACTAACGACACTATCAACAAAAGACTTAAAATCGCTATCGCCCGTTGTTCCATTTTGACAACTCCATCGTAGTGATTGGCAAACAGATTACTGTTTTTATAGCATCTCCCGCTCAGCCTGAGTAGAGTATTGATTAATAAAATAATAAGAGACTGACTGTGCAACAGGAAAAACAGTTCACGGCCCTTATCATTGGCAGTGGTTTTGGTGGTCAATGTGCCGCTATCGAATTAAACAAAATGGGTATTACGGACTATTTGCTACTCGAGCGCCGAGCTTTCATTGGAGGCACATGGGCGCAAAATAGCTACCCCGGCGCAGCTGTAGACGTCCACTCCCCACTTTATTCACTCTCCTTCGAGCCCTACGATTGGTCGCGTATGTTTGCAGAGCAAAAAGAGCTAGAAAACTACACACAACACGTTTACACCAAATACAGGCTAACAGAAAAAACAGTCACCAGCGCCAACGTTACCGAAGTTAAATGGCTCGAAGAGCAAAGTCTTTGGCAAGTAACAGTTAATAACTCAACTATATACACTAGTCAGTTTTTAATTAATGCGTCAGGGCCTCTCAGCACGCCAATCATTCCCAAAATCCCTGGCCAAGAAAAGTTCACAGGCCACACTTGGCATACCAACAACTGGGATCACAGTATTGATCTGGCGGGCAAACGCGTTGCAATAATGGGTAGCGGAGCCAGTGCTGCGCAGGTGATCCCCGCTATTGTAGACAAGGTCAAAGAACTCCATGTGTTTCAGCGCACACCGCACTGGTTGCTGCCGCGTTGGGACATTATCTTCAAACCTTGGCAGCGTTGGTTATTGCGCAAGAAACCCTTTTACTATGCGCTGCGCTGGTTAATTTACTGGTTGTTAGAAGTTCGTATTCTTGGCTTTAAATATTCACGGCGCCTGTTGCACTTTTTGGGTACTATCCCGGCCAAACGTCAGTTAAATAAACAAATTGCTGATCCCGAACTGCGCGAAAAGTTAACGCCAAACTTCACTATTGGTTGCAAACGGATCATCGTCTCCAGTACGTTATTACCTGCATTAGCACATACGAGTACCACCCTACATGACAAAAATGATGCAATCGCTGAGTTAACGGAATCGAGTATCAGAACCACCCGAGGTACAGAAGTACCTATCGATGTTTTGATCTATTCAACTGGTTATGACGCCGCTGATGGGATTATTTCTTATCCCGTTATTGGCAGAGATGGCGCGCAATTAAGCGATGTATGGGACGACTACCCGCGGGCATATTTGGGTACCAGCGTTCCGAAGTTTCCCAACTTGTTTATCGTTACAGGCCCCAATACAGGCATAGGCCATACATCCGCGTTGTTCGTTATTGAATCACAAATGCGCTACATCGCGCACTGTATCAGAGCCGTGCGAGAGCGTAATTGTGCTTTCATCGAAGTACAGCCAGAGGCTGAAGAAAACTATACCAACCATATTCACCAAGAGATGCAGCAAACTGTATGGCAATCAGGTGGTTGTAACTCTTGGTATAAGAGTAAAAATGGTAAAGTAACCGCAATGTTTCCTGGCTTCAGTTTTACCTTCCGTCGCTTGTGTTCAAAGTTTAAACCCAACCATCACCAGTTCGGAGGCAATTGATGCCCTCAGTCCAAGCGTTTTACACCAATAAAACCGTTATAGTTACCGGTGCAGCTTCGGGTATCGGTAAAGCGCTAGCAAAGGTTTTTGCTAGTTATGGTGCTAATTTAGCACTCTGCGATAGAGATGGCGAACTGTTAGTTGCTACTGCTGAGGCGCTAATTGAAGAACATAATGCAGCTAGTGTAATTACGCGTGAAATGGACGTTGCCGATCCACAGGCGTGGCAGTCTTTTGTTAACCAGGCTTATACGCAGTTCGGTCACATTGATATCTGTATAAATAATGCCGGTATTGAAGGTACATCTGCACCAGTGTGGGCTTCAGATTTTGCCACTTTAGAACGGGTCATGGCGGTAAATTTTTACGGTGTTGTGCACGGCACTCGCTCAGTGTTGCCCTATCTTATCGACCGTCCTTGGGCGGCAATCGTCAATGTATCGAGTATCTTTGGTATGATTGGCGCTGCCAACGCGGCAGACTATTGCGCGAGTAAATTTGCTGTGCGTGGCTACACTGAGGCATTTCGTGCAGAACTAGCCGAAATTTATCCGCACATTCAAATTCAACTCGTTCATCCAGGCGGTATTTCCACCAACATTGCGCGGCGTGATAACTCACAATCCTTTAAGCGTAAGTTTCTAACTACTGCGCCACAAAAAATTGCTGAACACATTGCGCTTCGCGTTATGCGTAACCAAGCGCGGATTGTTTATGGTAATCAGTCGGGCTTAGTGCATATGGCCTCGCGACTGTTGCCCTTAAACTGGTTGGCTAAATTGGTCGGTAAACAAATGCGGCAATTAGACATGCAAAATGACTATAGACTTGATCACCCTGGATTTCAGGTACCAGAGAAAAAGGTAGATAAATGATAATTTTAGGTTTATTGGCGATAGCTATCGCAATTGCGTACTGGCATTCTTACCCTCGTTTTGGTCATTGGCTTTATCACAGCGGTAACAATCTAGAAGCAAAACTATATGGTTTCAAACGCGCAATAGTCAGTATTGAGGGAATAGACCACGTATATTGGCACAATGGCAAATCGAACAAACCTGCCCTACTTCTAATCCATGGTTTTAGTGCTAGCCATGCCGTTTGGTTGCGCTTCGCTCGTTACTTCAATAACGACTATTTTGTCATTATTCCCGATTTAGCCGGACATGGTGAAACAGGCTTCGAACAACAATGGGATTATTCAATTGAATCACAGGCGCAACGAATGGCTGCACTATTGCACTGTTTAGGTTGTTCATCTGCACACATCGTCGGTAACTCTATGGGGGGCTTTATTGCCGCACATATGGGGCGGTATTACAGCAATATGTGCAACAGCATTACGCTAATAGATCCCGCTGGTGTTAGCTCGCCAGAGCCGAGTAAAATGTTACAGATGCTCCAAAGTGGCCGTAACCCGTTTGTTATGAACTCTGATAAGGAGTTTTATGAGTTTTACAACATGGTGATGGCGCGTCCCCCCTTTGCGCCGAAAGTTGTGACCGACGCGCTTAGCCAAACCTATCAAGCCAGAAGCCAAGAACTAGCGAAGATATTTAATGACTACAACCGTCAACACAACTATCTAGAAGCAGAACTCAGTGAAATTGGTTGTCCAGCTTTAGTGATTTGGGGCGCACAAGATCAACTTATCCATGTCAGCAGTGCCAACGTTTGGCAACAAGGTCTGCAATGCACAGTGCACATATGGTACGATTTAGGCCACATGCCGATGATGGAAGCACCGGAGCGAACCGCGTTTGCCGTTAAAAATCATATTTTTACCACGCAACGCTCGTAAAAATTTCGATTCGGCCGATAACGCCAATAGCAGCAATAAATAGAGAGCTTTGTGTTTAAAGACGATAAGGTTGAACTTGTCAAAAAGTTGATCCGCGCTAATAACTATCGACTGTACGATAAAACTCTCGAGCAGTGTCATGAGCTCGGGATCAATATCAATCGTATTGCGCTGACGCGTTTCGCTGACAAACTAGAGCTCATTGATAAGGCTGAACGCAATCGTGCGCTGCGCGAGAAGCCAGAGCCTCCAACTCAATCTGCTGCAACACAAGCCCCAGTTGAACCGGCGCGCGCCGTGCCCCATCTTGCCCCGCGAGATATGACTTATGAACAAGTAAAACAGCGGGAAGCTGAAATCACTTTCGAATTAGGTGCATTACGGATTAAAGAAAACGCTTTGTTGATGGAGCTCAACTCTTTGTCGGAAAGGTTAAAAGACAAACACTAATAAGTGCCGCCAACTATTTACAAGTGCGGGCTTTTTCTTACACAATCACAGTCATCATCACCATTGAGCACTACAATCTAATTTATGGATTATATTATTCTGCTGTTTGCTTTTGTTTGCGGATTAACCGTAAAGTTAGTGGGTATTCCGCCCTTAGTTGGATACTTATTAGCTGGGTTTATTTTGCATTTCGCTGGCTATGAGGCCAACGCAACCATTCAGCAATTGGCCGATCTCGGTATTACCATAATGCTTTTCACAATCGGCCTTAAACTCAATATGCGCGATCTGGCTAAGCGTGAAGTTTGGCTGGGAAGTATCTTGCATACTAGCTTATGGATTGTGATAGCCGGCCTAATATTCACTGCGCTTTCAATCCTCGGGTTAGCCTACTTCAGTGACGTTAGCTGGCAAACTATCGCGCTGATTAGTTTTGCGTTGAGTTTCTCAAGTACTGTCTGCGTGATGAAGGTGTTAGAGGAAAGCGGTGAAAGCAAAACTAGACACGGCAAAGTCGCCATGGGCATTCTAGTCATGCAAGATATCTTCGCGGTCATTTTCTTGGTTGTTGCCACGGGTAAGTTACCGGAAATTTGGGCATTGGCTTTGGTGTTATTGCTGCCGATGGCCCCTGTTTTTGGCAAAGTGATCACCAAGTCGGGACACGGTGAGCTGCTACCCTTAACTGGTTTAATTTTTGCGCTTGGCGGCTACCAGTTATTTGAGCTTGTTGGTGTTAAAGGTGACCTGGGCGCCTTGGTTATGGGATTACTGTTAGCCTCGCATTTCAAAGCCGTTGAGATGGCAAAATCGCTCTTGAGCTTCAAAGACTTATTTTTGATCGGCTTCTTCATCAGTATCGGCTTAACGGCTTTACCTACTTTGGAGATGTTTGGTATTGCTTTGGTCATAGCTGTGCTGTTGCCACTTAAGTACTTTTTGTTTTACGCAATTCTGTCGATTCTTAGACTACGTGCCCGCACCAGTTTTCTCACGGGTATGGTGATGACCAATTTTAGTGAATTCGGATTAATTGTAGCGGCGCTCGCTGTGACCCTCGATATGTTGACGGCAGAATGGTTAGTGATTATTGCACTAGCGGTATCACTGTCGTTTGTACTGACCAGTATCGTATATCGGTCAGCACATAATCTGTACGGTCGCTTTAACAATCAGCTTAAACGTCTAGAGAAGTCCACGCGATTACCAGAGGATCGATACCCTACGCTTGAGCAATGTCAATTTTTAGTTGTCGGTATGGGACGTGTGGGTTTAGGCGCGTTTTCTTCACTTAACAAGCTCGCTGATGGAGCTGTATGGGGTATGGATGCAGATCGCAGTAAGATTCATAAGCTCGAGAAACAGGGCTTGAAGGTCATTACCGGTGATGGTGAAGACGCCGATTTATGGGAAAGCTTGGACGTAAGTCATGTCAAGTTGGTGATGTTAGCCCTCCCCTCTATCGAGGATTCAATTAATATCGCGCAACAATTACGTACGGTTAATTTTAGCGGCAAGATTGCGGCGATCGCGCGATATGAGGACGAAGTTGAAGTACTGCGCAACAACGGTGTAGACAAGGTGTTTAATTTCTTCAAAGAAGCGGGGTTAGGTTTTGCTGAAGAGAGCCTCGCTTTCGTTGAAGATCGCGAGTTAATGACCCAATAATCCGTTCAACCAATTACACGGGTTAATGATTGAGCCAAACAAAAACAATGGTCGTATTGATAACCATTATCATTATGCATCTATCTGATTTTAAAGGTTTTTCTTGTTTTAATCACGCGATGTTCTATACTTCTTCACTAAATTAAACATTGGGATTAAATAAATGCAAGGCAATCGCTCGGTAATCGCTGTGCTCAATGAGGTCCTCACTTGTGAGTTGACCTCAATCAACCAATACTTCTTACACGCCAGAATGTACAAAAACTGGGGCCTTGAACGCCTCAACAGTGCAGCCTACAAAAAATCAATCAAAGACATGAAACAAGCTGACGCCCTTATCGAGCGCATCTTGTTCTTAGAAGGCCTTCCCAATCTACAAAAATTGGGCAAGCTATACATTGGCGAGCACACGCCAGAGATGTTGCAGTGCGATATGGATTTTGAGTTGGAGCAACTTCCACTGTTAAAGCGAGCAATCGCGTTGTGTGAAGAGCAGCAAGACTACGTGAGCCGCGATATACTTGAAGACATTCTTGAGTACGAAGAAGACTATGTAGATTGGCTTGAGACCCAGCAATACCAAATCTCAGCGTTAGGCCTCGAAAACTACTTACAGACGCAAGTCGAGGAAGGAGAATAAAATGAAAGGTAAGCAAAATATAATTGACGGATTAAACGAGCTTTTGGGTTATGAGTTAGCCGCAATGGATCAATATTTTATTCATTCACAGATGTACCTCGATTGGGGCTTGAACAAGCTGTATGAGCGAATTAATCATGAATTCGACGATGAGCGTGGCCACGCCACAAAGCTTATCGAGCGCATGCTGTTTTTAGAAGGTACACCAGACATGCAAACTCGAGTGGGCTTCAAAGTAGGCAAAGACGTTCCCGAGATGCTTGAAAGTGATTTGCGCGTAGAGTACGAAGTTGATGCCAAGCTCAAAGAAGTAATAGCGCTTGCTGAGCGTGAAGAAGATTACGTGACACGCGATATGCTGATGGTGTTGCTCGACGATACAGAAATGGATCACGCGTACTGGTTAGAGCAGCAACTCGGACTCATTAAGCGGTTAGGCTTACCTAATTATTTACAATCACAGATGTAAGCTTACATCGATGTTGAAAAGCGCACCTCTACTGGGTGCGTTTTTTTTGCCAGCTGTATTTTCATAACCCATTCCATTTTTGCAGTATTGCAACTACCTAAGAAAAATAAGCCGTTAAAACGCGTATCCTCAATTATCTCTGCAATCACCGGTGAGCGGCCCATATACATGTTGACGCCCTCGATCCAAATAGCTTCGATCACAAACCCTTGGTTAGAGGTTATGTTCACAAACGATTCTTCTTCAATTTTTGCGCCTTCTGGCAGGCTTACTTCGAAATTTTGTTGATCAAGCGCAAATTCACAGTAGTTATTTTGAATAGAACATCCATTCAGTCCTGCTATAGTAAGAGCATCAGACGTTAGCGAGTCGTCAGTTTGAACCGCAATATTTATATATATAAATGCTATTATAGATAAAATTATAGTGGCACTTAAAACTGTATATTTTTGCATCGTCATTTAACGTATTTTTAACCTTGAGTTTACGTTTGAATAGCGTTTATTGACCGAGATCAACTGAAACATGCTTTTGGTATCTTTATGTATTTAAAAGCATTATTATCGCACCGTCAAAATTTGGCTTGGCGCCAATAAAAACAACTAAAGCGCTGAGTTTTTTGAGAATACACGTTTTTACAATTGCAGTGGAAGATCCGTTAAATGAGTGAAATCAGCCAAGCACAGCCAGACTACAACTATAAAGTAGTGCGGCAATTTACCGTGATGACCATCATCTGGGGTATCATCGGGATGACCGTTGGAGTTTTACTTGCAGCGCAGTTATTTGCGCCAGCATTAAACTTTGACCTCCCATGGTTAACCTACTCCAGACTTCGTCCTCTCCATACTAACGCAGTTATCTTTGCCTTTGGTGGTTGCGCCCTGTTTGCGACCTCGTATTACATCGTGCAGAGAACCTGTCAGGTACGCTTGTTTAGTGACAAGCTAGCGGCCTTCACCTTCTGGGGTTGGCAGGTCGTTATCCTTAGCGCCGTTGTAACACTACCGTTGGGTATCACGGGTGGTAAAGAGTACGCTGAGCTAGAGTGGCCTATCGATATTTTAATCGCCCTAGTATGGGTGGCTTATATCATCAACTTCTTCGGCACCATGGTAATTCGAAAGACATCGCACATTTATGTAGCGAACTGGTTCCTAGGCGCATTCATGCTGACAGTAGCGGTGCTACATATCGGTAATAGTATGGCTATTCCACTGTCGTTCACTAAATCATATTCACTCTATGCGGGTGCGGTAGATGCAATGATGCAGTGGTGGTATGGACACAACGCGGTAGGCTTCTTCTTGACTGCTGGTTTCTTAGGCATGATGTACTACTTTGTACCTAAGCAAGCTGGACGCCCTGTTTATTCATATCGTCTATCGATTGTGCACTTCTGGGCACTTATTTCATTGTATATCTGGGCCGGCCCTCACCACCTTCACTACACTGCACTACCCGACTGGACTCAGTCATTAGGTATGGTGATGTCATTGATTCTTTTCGTTCCATCTTGGGGGGGTATGATTAACGGTATCATGACGCTTTCAGGTGCTTGGCATAAATTACGTACTGACCCAGTACTACGTTTCCTTATTGTTTCATTGTCTTTCTACGGTATGTCTACCTTTGAAGGCCCAATGATGAGTATCAAAACAGTTAATGCCCTTTCACACTATACCGACTGGACCGTTGGTCACGTACACTCAGGAGCACTTGGTTGGGTTGCAATGGTTTCTATCGGCTCGGTCTACCACTTAATTCCAGTATTATTCGGTCAGCGCGGCATGTATTCAACTAGCTTGATTAATGTGCACTTCTGGCTAACAACTATTGGGGTAGTTCTGTATATCGTAGCAATGTGGATTTCGGGTGTTCTTCAAGGTCTTATGTGGCGTGCTGTTAACCCAGACGGTACTCTGACTTACAGCTTCGTTGAGTCGCTAGAAGCGTCTAAACCATTCTACATAGTGCGTTTCATTGGTGGTGTGTTCATCGTAGTGGGTATGTTGATTATGGCATACAACGCTTATAAGACTATCCGCGCCCCTAAAGAAAGCTTTGGCCCAGAGCCAGAAGCTCAAGCAGCATAAGGAGCATCGAGAATGGCAAATCCACATGAGTTAATTGAAAAGAACGTAGGCTTACTCACGATTCTTATCTTGGTCGCTATTAGTTTCGGTGCAATGGTGCAAATCACACCATTGATGTTCCAACAACAAACAATGGAACCTGTTACTGGGTTGCGTCCTTACACTGCATTAGAAATGGAAGGTCGCGACATCTATATCCGCGAGGGTTGTTCAGGCTGTCACAGCCAAATGATTCGCCCTTTCCGCGCTGAAACTGAACGTTACGGCCATTACTCGGTTGCTGGTGAGTCTGTTTGGGAGCGTCCGTTTTTGTGGGGCTCTAAACGCACTGGGCCAGACCTAGCTCGAGTCGGTCAGCGTTATAGTGATGAGTGGCACCGCGTTCACTTAATCAATCCACGTGACGTAGTTCCAGAATCCAATATGCCAGGTTACCCATGGTTGCAAGACAATATCCTGACTGGCGAGAAAACCGGTGCGAAGTTGCAAATCTTTAAAGATTTAGGCGTGCCTTACACAGACGAAGATATCGCAGGCGCTAAAGCAGCGGTCCAAGGCAAAACCGAAATGGAAGCCTTGATTGCCTATCTTCAATCACTTGGAACTCATCTGAAATAGTTATGGATCAAGGTGTAATCGGCAGCATATTTACTGTCATCGTATTCGTCGCTTTCATCGGCATCGTCTTCTGGGCTTTTAGCAGTCGCAACAAAGCCAAATTTGACGAAGCAGCAAACCTAGTGTTTGCCGATGAAGAAGACAAAAAGAACGCAAAAGATAATAAACAGGAGTCTTAAAACTAATGAGTATGTTTTGGACAATTTGGATTTCAGTAATCACCTTGGGATGTATTGCAGGTTGTTTCCTGCTACTAAGATGGTGTTTATCTAATAATACTGGCGTAGAAGAAGGCGAGAGCATGGGACATGAATTCGATGGCATCATCGAAATCAACAACCCGTTGCCTCGTTGGTGGACAATTTTATTCTATATCGTCATCGGTTGGGGCTTGTTGTACTTAGCGCTCTACCCTGGCCTTGGTGCATACAAAGGCATCTTGGGCTGGACGAGCTCAAACCAAGGGGTACTTAGCCTTGAAGAATCACAAGCTAAGCAGCAAGCGGCTATCGATTCTGGTGCACTGGTTCAGTACGATCGCGAAATTAAGTTCGCTAACGAACGTTTTGATCCAATCTTCGAAGAGTACGCCAAAGTACCGGTAGAAGAGTTAATGCACAACGAAGAAGCGGTTAAAATCGGTCAGCGTTTATTCTTGCAAAACTGTGCACAGTGCCATGGCTCAGATGCACGTGGTCAAAATGGCGGCTTCCCCAACTTGACGGACGACGACTGGTTATACGGTGGCTCTGGCGACAAAATTAAAGAGACCTTGGTCCTCGGCCGCAGCGGTCAAATGCCCGGCTGGTTGGATGCATTTGGCGAGCAAGGTATTAAAGAAGTTGTCGCTTACACGCTTAGCCTGAGTGGTCGAGAAGTAGACCAAAGTTTGAAAACAGCAGGTCAAGCCCGTTTTGCTGCTTGCGCAGCTTGTCACGGAATGGATGGCAAAGGTAATCAATTGCTTGGTGCGCCAAACTTGACCGATCAAATCTGGCTATACGACGGCACGTTAGAAGGTGTAACCGAAACACTTAACTACGGTCGTAACGGTGTAATGCCTGCTTTTGATAAAACCTTAGGCGAAGATAAGATTCACGTTGTTGCAACGTACGTTTATAGCTTATCGAATAAGTAAAAAATTAGTGAGATAATCAGCCCCGTTTTCGCGGGGCTTTTTTATGGGATAAGATTAGAATATGCAACGAACAAAAGTCACACCTTGGTATAAGCAGTTTTGGCCGTGGTTTTTGATATCAGTGCCGCTTTCCTCATTTATTGTTGGTTTTTTTGTTTTACACCTAGCAACTAATACTACTGATAGTCTAGTAGTTGACGATTACTATAAGGAAGGACGAGCCATTAACGCGCGTTTAGACAAGATTCAACAAGCAAAAGAAATGCGCATAGTCACTGGCCTTACCATTACTGAAAATGGCACCGTTAGTTTGCGCTTTATTAGTGGTTTACCACGCGATAATACTGCGTTAAAGCTCAGTTTGTACCACGTAACCCTGCACGAACGCGATGTTGAGGTCTTACTGACTGCTGATGCCACCGGCGTTTTTCGTGGCGTTATAAACGAAGACCTAACGGGAAAATGGCGAATTACGTTATTACCCATGGATGAAAGCTGGAAAATTCAGCAAGTCGTTGGTCTCCCGCAACAAACTGAAATACGGTTTGCCCCTTGAGTCAATGTTTTCACTGTGGCCTTCCCAACACCGAAGGTCATAAATACCCTGTTCAAATCGATGGTGAAACACACCACATGTGTTGCCCAGGTTGTCATGCTGTATCTCAAGCAATCGTAGATAACGGTTTGGCAGACTATTACAAATTCCGTACTGAACCCGCATCCAAAGGCGATGAATTGCTGGATGAAACAATGGTGAAATTGTCAATTTATGACAAACCAGAAGTACAAGAGGAATTTGTTTTCGATAATCAGCAACACAAACAAGTACAGCTTACCGTCGAGGGTATCACCTGCGCCGCTTGTGGTTGGTTGATCGAGAAACAAATGGCGAAGGTCGCTGGCGTCAAGCGCATCGCCGTGAATGTCTCTACGCGCCGAGCATTGGTTGATTTTGCGCCCGAAGAAACAAAGCTGAGTCAAATACTTAGTACTTTCCAGCGAATTGGTTATCGCGCCTCGCCATTTCAGCAAGATAAACACGAGGACATGTTTAAACGCGAACAAAAGTCCTTTTTAAAAAAAGTCGGCCTAGCTGGCATTATGACGATGCAAGTTATGATGCTAATGATGGGATTGTATTTTGATTTGTTCGGTAATATCGAAGCCGAAACTCGCCAGTATTTTTATTGGATTAGCTTGGTGTTAACCACACCGGTGGTTCTGTATTCAGGCAGTGTTTTTTACGTCAGTGCATTCAAAGCAATATCAGCGAAAACTGTCAACATGGACGTCCCAGTTACTATCGCAATTTTTGGTACGTATATAGCGGGGATCAAAGCAACGTTTTTAGAAGTGGGTGAAGTGTACTTTGAATCCATTTGTATGTTTATTTTCTTCTTATTACTCAGTCGAGCATTAGAGCATCGCGCAAGGCACAAAGCAGCACTCTATTCTTCTAACATGCTGCAATATATCCCTGTGTCTGCCAGCTTGGTACAAGAACAGGAAGTGACGACGGTATTAGCGAAACAATTAAAACCCGGACAATTAGTACTCGTAAAGGCGGGCGAGACAATCCCTGTGGATGGTCGGGTAGTCGAAGGTGAAAGCGAAGTTAATGAAGCTATGTTAAACGGCGAATTTGCGCCTGCAACAAAAGCACCTGGTAACCGTGTCTTTGGCGGAACCGTTAATCTATCGGGTACGATTACGGTCAAAGTGACCCGTAGCTTGAAAGATGCAATGGTTAATCAGATTGTGCGTATGCAAGAAACCGCAATGGCGACTAAACCTCAAATTGCTCAGATTGCCGATAAGTTATCGCGTTATTTTGTTACTGCAGTCCTCGTGATCTCAGGACTGACATTTTCCTATTGGACATGGCAAGGAAACTCGGAAGCGTTTTGGATTACTATTTCAGTGTTGGTAGCAACTTGTCCGTGCGCACTCGGCCTAGCAACCCCATCTGCACTTACGTGCGCTATGGCAAAGCTTAATAACAACGGCGTCATATTAAAGCGCGCTGACGCTCTCGAGCAAATAACACAAATTGACACCTTGGTATTGGATAAAACTGGCACCCTCACTGAAGGCCGCTTTTCAATTACTCAACAGTGGCATGCACCGGACATTGATTCTGCTGAAGTAATGCAGATTGCCGCATCACTTGAAATGCGCTCTGAGCACCCTATTGCCGCGGCGTTTAGTACCGATAAGCCACTCCAAGTAGAGAATTATGCGACGACTATCGGTGGTGGCATCGCTGGTGATATTTCGGGGCATCACTATAGGATGGGTGCTGAAAGGTTTATTGGTACCCATGCGCGAACCCAAGTAACAGCAATAGACAATAAAGCGCTAGAACAAGCCAGTGTTTGGTTGTCAAAAGACGATAACATTATCGCGATATTTTGGTTAAATGACACGTTAAAAGCTGCAGTTGACGACACACTACGACGCATTCCCGTAGTTCAAAAGGTTCTGTTAAGCGGAGATACTCAGCCCAATGTTGAAGCCGTTGCTTCATCACTTGCACTCAATGATTACTTAGCCAAACAGTCACCGCAAGATAAACTGAATTACGTGACCACCCAACAAACCGCAGGTAAGCATATTATGATGCTTGGTGACGGTGTTAACGACGCTCCTGTCTTAGCCAAAGCCGATATATCAGTGGCTGTCGGCAATGCTACCGATTTGGCCAAAAGTTCAGCTGACGTAGTGTTACTCAATGAGAGTATTTCCGCATTACCACAACTGTTCACACTGGCTGACAAAACTAAGTTGAAAATCAAACAAAATATCCTTTGGGCCTTGGGATATAATGTGCTGGTGTTACCCTTCGCCGTCAGTGGTGTACTAGAACCATGGATGGCAGCGTTAGGTATGTCTTTGAGTTCCGTAATTGTTGTGATGAACTCGACTCGACTGCTGCGTTAATGTGAGTATTTGTTGATGACTATTATTTATGTCCTTATCCCTATCGCTGTAATTATTGTCGCCATAGCAGTCGCAGTGTTTTTTTGGGCTGTGAAGTCAAATCAGTTTGAAGATTTAGAGCGTCAAGGATATAACATTCTGTTTGACGACGATTTACCGCCAGAGGAAAAAGCCTTGGCTGAGCAACGCAAGAAAGACCTCGAGTCACGCAGTGAGTGACATAGGCTTATTCGCAGCGTTTGTTATAGGACTCGCGGGCGGCGTGCATTGCTTTGGCATGTGTGGTGGAATTACGTTAGCCTTGCAGTCAGCAGTACCAGCGGGAAAGCACTCTTATGCGTATACCTTAGCCTACCACTTTGGTCGTATATTTAGTTATGCAGCAGCAGGTGCGCTAGCTGGCGCGATTGGCAGTATTGCAACCCATGCGAGTCCATTCGGTTTTTCTGTGTTAAGTGCGTTGAGTGCAGTGTTACTCATATTGCTTGGGTGCTATATCGGCCAATGGTACATGGGATTGAGTCGCCTTGAGCAGCTAGGAGGTGTCGTTTGGCGGCAGTTTCAACCGCTGGCCAAGCGTTTTGTCCCGTTCAAAACGCCATTACATTCAATTGCATACGGCGCCGTGTGGGGTTTTTTACCCTGCGGTTTAGTCTATTCAACACTGAGTTGGGCACTTACCACGGGAAGCTGGTCTAGAGGAGCACTGGTTATGTTAGCCTTTGGTGCAGGCACCCTGCCCGCTATGTTAGCGGTGAGTTTCGGTGCAAAGTCAGCTAGCGTTGTTTTTCGTCATCATATAACCCGCCAACTGATTGCTGTGTTGCTTGTAAGTTTTGGGCTCTACTTGATTTTTACGCTATTTAAGAATATAAATTGATCTGTTTTAATACTTTTTTTGTAGGCGTGTTATGCCGAATAAGCTAGGTCGTAACGACCTGTCGATTCATTGCCAAACCTGTAGTTTTAGTCACTTGTGTTTGCCTCTCGCCCTTAACGAAGAGGAGATGGTTTCTCTTGATGACATCATTGAGCGTAAAAAACCATTACACAAACACGACAAGCTGATCAAAGCAGGCGATAAGTTTCACTCGTTATTTGCTGTGCGCTCGGGGTCATTTAAGTCTTTTATCAGCGATGAAGATGGCGAAGAGCAAGTGATTGGATTCCACTTCCCTGGCGATATTATTGGTTTTGACGCCCTGCGCGAGCAGCAACACCAGAGTTATTGCCAAGCGCTGGAAACAGCCATGGTATGTGAGCTCCCCTACGATACCCTTGATGAAATGTCAGCCAGATTCCCCAAGTTGCGTAAGCAAATCATGAGTTTTATGAGTGCTGAAATAAAGCAAGACCACGACTTGATGATGTTGCTCAACAAACGCACGGCTGAGGAGCGTTTGATGTACTTTATTGCGCATTTATCCAAGCGTTTTGAAGAGCGTGGTTTTTCACCGAAACAATTCAATCTCACTATGACACGCAATGAGATCGGCAACTACTTAGGGTTGACGGTTGAAACCATCAGTCGCTTGTTAACGCGTTTTCAAAATAACGGCATCATCGCTGTCGACGGTAAACTTATCACAATTCTCGACTTCGATTTAATGGAAGAAAAACTGCACGCTGCAGAAATCCCCACTTGTTCAATTGATTAATCCTTTTGGCGGTTGCGTTGATCTGGCGCAACCTCCTGTCTGGCAATCTTTGTAACTCTGATTACACTGAAAAGTGTTCTCTACTTGCAGAGGTGTTATATGGCAACCTATCAAAACTTACTCGTTGTTATTGATCCGGAAAGTGAATCACAACCTGCCTTAGCACGTGCCTGTTTATTAGCTCGCAAAACACGAGCTAAGGTAACGGCGTTTATGTGCATATATGACTTTTCTTATGAAATGACCACAATGCTGTCGCATGAAGAGCGCGATGCCATGCGTCAGGCCGTGTTAACTGATAGAGCCGAGTGGTTACAAAACATCTGTAAAACGTATGATAGCCCTGAGGAAGTCGAAACTTGTGTCGTATGGGATAACTCTGTTTATTCTGCCGCAATAAAACACGCGATACAGATAAAGGCCGATCTCATAATTAAGGCAGCAAATTCACATGATGATTTAGCTTCACTGATCTTTACGCCGACAGACTGGCATTTACTGCGCAAATCCCCCACATCGGTATTGATGGTCAAGCAGCATGATTGGCCCGAAAATGGCAATGTGATCGCTGCAGTCAATGTCGGTACTGAAGACAACCAACATCAAGCACTTAATGACAAGGTCACCAATACAGCTAAACTCATAACCGAGTTGTTAGGGGCACGGTTACACCTCGTAAACGCGTATCCTGGAACCCCGCTCAACCTAGCGATTGAAATTCCTGAATTTGACCCTCAAGGTTACACCAGCAATGTTAAGCATCATCATGAAAAGGAAATGCAGGCCTTTGCAGGGCGGCACGGCGTGCACGCCGAGGTTACGCATGTAAAACAAGGATTACCTGAAGTCGCAATTCCAACAGTCGCGGCTGATATTGATGCCGAACTGGTGGTAATTGGTACTATCGGCAGAGTCGGACTTTCAGCGGCACTAATAGGTAATACGGCTGAACATGTAATTGATGCGTTGAACTGTGATGTCCTAGCAATCAAACCGGATGGATTTCAGTCGCCGATAAAAAGTTAGTCATATGAGTGTTTGCGACCTTGCCGTAAAGCTTTACAATAGCGGTTTTTAGTCATTGTAAATTGCATTAGATGAGTAACACAAACGCACAGCCTAGCGACAGTAAAAAGCGCTACAGTTTTAACAAATTACAAAAGCGCTTGCGGAGAAACGTGGGTAAAGCGATCGCAGATTTTAATATGATCGAAGCCGATGACCATGTAATGGTTTGTCTTTCGGGTGGCAAAGATAGTTACACAATGCTCGATATATTGATGTTTTTGCGCAATATTGCCCCCATTGACTTCAAGATCACTGCGGTCAACCTAGACCAAAAGCAACCTGGCTTCCCAGAACATGTTTTACCTCGCTATTTGGATTCTGTCGGAGTCGACTATCTGATAGTTGAAGAAGACACCTACAGCATAGTCACTGACAAAATACCCGAGGGGAAAACCACGTGCTCGCTCTGCTCTCGGTTAAGACGCGGTATTTTGTACCGGACAGCTAAAGAAATAGGTGCGACAAAGATAGCCTTGGGGCACCATCGAGATGACATGTTAGAAACTCTATTTTTGAACATGTTCCACGGTGGTAAATTAAAGTCTATGCCACCAAAGTTAGTCAGTGATAATGGCGAACATATGGTGATTCGCCCCCTAGCCTATTGCACCGAACATGATATTCAGCGCTATAGTGATGCTGTTGAATTCCCAATTATCCCGTGTAACCTTTGCGGTTCACAAGAGAATTTGCAGCGTAAAAACATCAAGCTAATGCTGCAAGATTGGAATAAGCGTTTCCCCGGACGCATTGAGTCAATGTTTAAGGGCATGCAAAATGTTGTCCCCTCGCATTTGGCAGATAATGATTTATTTGATTTTAAAACTATCACCACCGACACCTCTTTTGCAGGAGAAGGTGATCGCGCATTTGATCCGCCTGAGCTAAAGCCGCAGTCAATAAGTGCCGATGATGAGCCACAAATCATTTCATTAAATTAAAGGATTGTGAAACAAGAATGAAGATTGGAATTGCACTGGGCGCTGGTGCCGCTAGAGGATGGACGCACATTGGTATCATTAAAGCGCTTGAGCGTATGGGTATCAATATCGACATTGTTGCTGGTTGTTCTATCGGTGCATATGTAGGTGCTGCCTATGCGAGTGGTAAGTTGTTGGAACTCGAAGCTTGGGCAAGCAGCCTCACCGAGTGGCAAGTTTTTGGCTTGTTAGGGATCGGTATTCGCCGTGGCGGATTGGCAAACGGTCAAAAGGTATTTGATAAGCTTGCTGAAGATTTCTGCAAACCCAGCTATGAACAAATGAAAAAACCCTTTGCTGCGGTTGCGACTGACCTGTACAGCGGGCGAGAAGTTACATTTAATTCGGGTGAAATTGGTGATTCGATTCGCGCTTCTTGTGCCATTCCTGGGCTTTTTTCTCCAGTAGAACACGGTGAACGATTCCTTGTTGATGGTGCTGTTGTCAACCCTGTTCCAGTGAATTTGTGCCGACAGCTTGGGGCTGACTTTGTTATCGCCGTTAACCTTAGTGCCGATTTTCGACCGCAGGTGTTGGAGCAAAATAGTATTGAGCACCAAAAAATGCAGAAAAAAACTGACGAGTTTCTAGACTCGAATCAGCAAACATCTATGTTGCGCCAGTGGTTTTCACCAGACCCTAAACCAGAAAAAAAATCGGTACCCGGTATAATGAGTGTCATGAGTAGCTCGCTAGAGATTCTTCAAGCGAGGGTAACTCGTTCGCGCCTCGCTGGTGATCCGCCAGATATATTAATTGAGCCACAACTACGAGACGTGGGTTTACTTGAGTTTCATCGCGCAGAGCAGTTAGCCAAGCGTGGCGAAGAGAGCGTTGAACGATTAGCTCAGCAAATTCGCTATCAGCTCAATATGTCATAACGACCAACCTGGCTAGCCGTGACAGGTCTTTCAAACGCATATCAACTTATTGATTTTGATGCTTAAAGTTGCAGTCTTTATAACCACAACCTATTCTTGTGGTATTAATACGTATGCTGTTGACATATGAAATTATCCCAAGACTCACAACTGAAGATGCAGGCGTTATTTGATCTGTCTATGCGAGCCAGAGCGGGTATCTATATATACTGCGCGATTTGGCTTGTGTTCGTTATTGCGTTTGATTTTGTCGCGATGAGCATCCCGTTGGTTGTGATTAACTCTATTATCTTGCTCGTGATGATGGCGATTCGCATTGCGCACATGAGTTACATCAAAAATGCTAATGAAGATAATGTTCAACTCCTTTACCACTTACTCATTTTCAGCGTACTCTTGTCGGCATTGCATTGGGGAGTTTTAACCGCATGGGTGTTAACCTTTGAATCCGCTAACAATGCATCGCATTTAATGTTAATCGTCTTGCCAGCATTCGCGATGGGTGGTGCAAGCGCTCTGGCCATTTCCAATGTATTAAGAATTTTCTATCCACTAGCGTTGTATGTGCCACCGCTATTTATGTTTTATTATTCGCAAGATCCGCTGAACACTGTTTACGCAGTATCCATCCTAATTTCATACATCTATATCATTTCAGCGTCGAAGTATCCGCGCGAAAATTATTGGTCGGCGATCAAAAATCATCTGATCGCTGAAGAACGAGCGACCGAGCTGGAGCAACTCAGTACCACCGATAAATTAACCCAGTTGAAAAATCGGATGTATTTTGATGAAGAGTTTGACAACGAATGGCGGCGTAGCTATCGATTGAATGCGCCAATCTCAGTCATCATGATTGACCTAGACCACTTTAAAAAGCTCAATGATACATATGGTCATTTGTTTGGTGATGAGGTACTTAGGCGCACCGCGGCGGTTATTTCTAATGAGTTAAAGCGCCCTACTGATTGCATCGCACGCTACGGCGGCGAGGAATTCATAGCGCTTTTACCTAATACTGATGCCGAAGGTGCAAAAGTCACTGGAGAACGGATCAGACACGCTGTGGAGTCGATGCAAATTGAGCACGATGATAAAGTGGTTAGGATTACGTGCTGTGTTGGCGCTTCAAGCACTGTTCCTGTGTCGACGCTAAATCACACGGACATCATCAAACGAGCAGACAGCGCACTATACGAAGCTAAACGCAGTGGACGAAACCGATATGTTGCTGTTAACCCAGAAGAATAAGATTGTTTCTTTTAATTTTACGACTCGTCAGTTCTAGCGGTTATTCGCAGTGGTACCTCTGGCAAAACTAAGGTTTTATTCCCCTGCCAATAGTCACTTCGCAGTTGCAACATTCCGTTGACAATTGACGGTGCGTCCCGAATATCGTGATCTAACTCTGGGTCGTCAAAGTGTAACATCAAGCCATCCACTTGGGGCATCATGAACGATAGAAAACTCCCCATCTCATTGAAAAAAGCGGCGTATTGCTCAAAGATAAACCTCAGTTCCTCGCTGGTATAGTATTGTTTTAAGTATTCAGGTTTAGTTTCCAATTGCACTGACATATCACACTGTTCAACCGAATCGCTTGTCTCTAAAACAACCGTTGCATCTGCTAGGTTAAGGGCTCTCTCTGATTGGATGGTAAAACGATTTTCCGCGCTAATAGCCAGTGGTAACCGTTGTTTTTGAGTCACAATTTCAGCGCTAGTTAATTCACAGAGTCGAGCTTCACTTACATGCTGAAAACCAAACGCAAATTGCAACGCTTGTGTATCCTCACCGGATAGCTTGCGCACGTGGCTGTAGAAGTCTTTATACCGCAACTCAATAGTCTCGGCGAATACAGGTATACTTATCAGCGCAATTGTTAACGCCATTACGCATTTAATTTGGATTTTCATAGCGTAATATACTCTCGGTTTATTCGAATCATGTGCTGAAGCTCTTCAATGTAGTCTTCACCTCGTTCTGAGTATTGCATCAGACCCTCGCTGAGTGCGATCCCCGTTATAGGCTTTTGATTGGCGCGCAGTTTACGCCGAATATCGCGTAGCTGAGTGTACGCCCTGTGACGATTCAGGTTACGCATATAGGTGTATGTAGCACGGGAAAGGTTATCAAATTTAGCGACCTCATGATTGGCCCCACTATTACGGCGTCTGGGCACGAACCCACAGCCTTTGCGAAAGCACCACAGACCGAATAAATTGTAACCTTCTTGAGCAAAACGTGACGTGCCCCATGCACTCTCGTTTGCCGCCTGCACAAGCACTAAATCAGCAGGAATAATATCAACGCGACGCATCAGCAATTCAAATTGCTCATCGATAGATAAGTCGGGCTCAATGTTATATTCTGCGATCAACCACTTCAGTCGTTTCCCATCAAGGCTAGAGAGCCCGCCTTTCTCATTGTAGTCTTGCTGCATATTCTGGATTTGCAAACGCAAATTGAGTAAGTAGTCGTTTTGCCGCTCTACTTCTGGTCTTAAATAGTCAAAGAAGGCTTGTTTCTTTTCAACCACTTGCTCGTAAGCAGAAAAGTCTGGGATCGCTTGAGTGGTTGACGTAGGTTTTATCGGCGGCGGAGGCATGAGAGCTTCAGGCTCGTTTATGAACGGGTATAAGAACGAAAACCCTACAAACAAAGTTACTAAAATCCACCAAACTAGCTGTTTAAACGTCATAAATACCTCAATTAAGCACTGAACGTTGATCCAGTTTGCTCTACGCTAAAATCTGCGTCGCCAAATAAATTTTCATACAAAATACCCTTGGTATTGAAGTACAAAGGAAGCACCCACACTAGGCCAACGCCTAACGTAAATCCAGCGAATGCAAATAAACCGAGCGACACCACAAAAAACAAAACAAACTGCCCTAAATATCGATTAACAACACGCACCGATAGAACAATAGCACTGACAGCTGTTAGTTTTTTATCGACGATCAACGCTGAAGTAAACGTGGTAGCAATTCCCAAATACAAACCGGGTAGAATAAAAAGCTGTAATCCAATCTCTACGATAATGGCCACAATTAGAGCGCCAAGAGCAATAACAACCGCGATCGAAATCCACTGAAAAACATCTAACACTTTCACTTCCTTTCTGCGCGCTCTGTTAACCCCCATCATGGTTAAACCCGCAAGCAATGGTGACATAACTAGAATAATGATCAGATTCAGCAGGGAATACTCTGGCGTCGCCATATCTTCAGCGCTGTTGATTTCAATATTCAATAATTGTGTGCCAAGCACAAACACGGCGATAAATATTGCCAGTACAACAACGCCCGCGAATGAAAACGTTGCAAAAGAGCCTTTAGTCAACTCATTTGCTTGTTTTAGTGCAGCAAAAACATCGATGTTAGCTTTGCCTGCCAACGCTCGTTGCACTGCCGCTGAATTTTCAATTGGATTATCAGACATGTCAGGTTTATTAATACAGTTTCAGGCATTATACCAAGATGTTAGTTTCGGTCACAGCGGGTGAAGAACGATTAGGTTAAGCGCTAGTAGCACCAACATAACCCCCATCATTCTGTCGAGTATGTAGCCTTTGTCACCAACAAAGGCTACTACACGACTTGTGCCTAGCAAATAAGACAGAGTGCAGAACCAAAGACCGGTTGCAAACGCCAAGTAAATACCATAGCCAATTTGCACGGATAGCGGGGTTTCAATACTTATTACAGCTGTAAACACCGACATAAAAAACAAAGTCGCTTTTGGATTTAAGCCATTCGTTAAGAAGCCAATCCAAAATGCACGGATCCAGCTAATCGAAGCCTTGCCACCTTGATTGACAGCAGTTATTCCCTCGCCATGACCGTCCTGTGGTGGCTGCGCTCGTATAGCTCCCCATGCCAAAAAGAGCAAATAGGCACCAGCGACATAACTGAATAGGGTGTATAGCCACGGTGTTGTCTTGATCAGTAGGCTTATCCCCAGCAGTGAGTAGGCAACGTGTAATAAGATACCAACCCCTATTCCAATACTCGTTGCATAGGCAATAGTTCGACCATACCTTACGCTGTTCTTTACGACTATCGCAAAATCAGGTCCGGGACTAATTACCGCGACAAAATGAACTGCAGCAATGGTTAGAAATTCCACCCAGTAAGATGCAAATACTTCACTCATGGACATGCTCATTTAAATTGTGAGAGAAATTTGGGGACCACGGCAGTAGCTAGCCCTTGTTGTTGGTAGTCAAACATATAGTCATTTGCACCTGGGTCAAGATTTAATTCAGCCGTTTTTGCGCCAGCCATCTTAGCGACTTCAACAAAGCCTGCCGCGGGATATACATTGCCGGAGGTGCCAATTGCGAGAAACCAGTCCGCAGTTGCTAGTTTGTTATAGATATAATCCATATACATGGGTTGCTCACCAAACCATACGATATCTGGACGTATACCAGCAGGCTCCTCGCAACACTCGCAGCGAGCATTGCTATCAAAGCTATCGTGAGTAACAAATCGTTTACCAGACTTAAGACAGCGCGCAGAGAGTAACTCACCGTGCATATGGACTACATCTTCAGTGCCCGCCAACTCATGTAAATTATCGACATTTTGGGTAACTAATGTGAGTTTATTGCCAATCCTCTGCTGCAATTTTGCGATTGCAATATGGGCCGCGTTTGGCCGAACATCTTGATTTAAAAGTTGAACGCGACGTTGGTTGTAAAAGCGATAAACCAAAGCGGGATCGCGTGCAAATGCCTCAGGTGTCGCGACGTCTTCTAAACGATGATTTTCCCAAAGGCCGTCATTATCTCGAAACGTTTTAAGACCGGACTCGGCGGATATGCCCGCGCCAGTTAAAATAACAATGTTTGGCATAATTTATCCTAATCAAACGCTACCGGTAATGCACAATTGGCACCCCATTCTGACCAAGAACCATCATAAACCCGCCAATCGTGAATGCCAATAGACTCAGCAGCTATGGCAAGAATGCATGCAGTAACGCCCGAGCCACAGGAAAATACCATTGGTTGATTGGGTGCTAATTGTAGTGCGTCAAACATTTGCTTGATTTCATCGGGTGACTTGATTCGCCCCCATTCATCAACAAGCGTCGTGAATGGTAAATTATGGGCACTCGGTATATGCCCTGCGCGTAAATGAGGTCTTGGCTCTGGAACTTGGCCATGAAACCGTTCTTTTGCGCGCGCATCGACGACATGCAATTGCTTTTTTTCTAAGCCACTTATCAGCGATTCGGTATCAATGTAAAACTCAGGGTGAAACACTGCGTTAAAGTCCCCTCTACGTTGGGGTGAATATACTGTAGACCCGACGTTTTCGCCGGTCGCCAACCATTCGGGTAACCCACCACTTAGCACACTGACACGGTTAAACCCCATGACTTTAAACATCCACCATACGCGCGGGGCAGCATAGAGTCCCGTTGAATCATACACAACAACGTGATCGTTTGTATTTATTCCCAATTGTTGGGCACGTTGAGTAAACCGCTCTTCATCGGGTAAGGTATGGGGTAGAACGCTTTCCGTAGCAGCAAAGTCAGCTTCAAAGTCAAACAAACGTGCAGTGGGAATAATTTTGTGCTCCATTGATTCCACAATGCCGGTTTTTATATCTGCAAGCCTGGTGTAAAGCAGCGTTACATCATTAAGGTTGTGTTTTAACCACTGTGCGGAAACGAAGATAGGAACGCCGTTTTGCATATTAACTCATTAAAATTGGCAGTTTTCACCTAGAGTAATGTCAATCGAGGTATAAAAAAACCCGCTAATGCGGGCTTTTTGAAACTTAGCGCTCTGGCTCTGATAACATAAAGTCATCACCAAGGGTCTCTCGTGCGTGTCGAATGGCACGCTTCAGAATTTCACCTTGCTCGGACTGCGCCCACGTTTGATCCTTCACGCACTCCTTCATGCGGATCGTAGTAAGGCTGTCGACCAAATTGCTACATTCTTTTTCTAGCTGCGCAATCCGCGCATCTCTCGCATCCATCGCTCTCTCCTCTCAACGACGCCGTAATAATAGCAAAGCAAACGAATTCGTCAATTGGTTATAAGCATATTCCTTAATTTGGTACTAACTCAATAATCAATGCAAACTCACGATTAGACGTTGCTGTTAAGCGTTTGCTCAAATCAAGCCTATTCGTGGTCACAACGCTGCCATCAGGCAGACGTATCTTCATCACAGTGGTATAGCCCGCTTTTGCAAATGTGAAATCAATATATCCGTTATAGTTTTCTGAAACGTTTTCACAGTTCATGAACGGCGTTGACTTACCTTTAGGGACATCCACTGTACAAGTGAAATTGTTTGGATTCGGCTCTATTACCAGTGCAGTTAGATCCACATAGCTTGCCTTTTTCGTGTTATTCGTTTCACAGCTTTCAGGTACGCCATTGAAAGTGATGATACAGTTGATATCTACAACCAGACCATAGAACTTTTCGGTCCCCGCCTTGCTATCAACGGTCACCGTAATAGAATCATCTATTCGTATTCCTGCTTTTTCACTGGGTGAAATTGGGCCCGTGCCCGTGATACTGGAATTGTAGGCATACCCTTGTACAGCCACTTTAGTGACACCATCGGTTAGTGCTTCAAGCCGGCCTCGGCTGTAAGTGCCATAAAAATCATTGACCGGGTCAACAATGGTCTCGATATCTTCTTGTGTTACCGTCGCTACGATGGGAGTGGTAGTATACCAATCTGATAACAGTGTTAGATTAATATCGTAAAACGGTGTGAACGCGATCCAGTCTGGATCGCCCGCGGTAATCATCGCTTTTACTGTGGCTTTATGCGCCGACGTCATGCGGTCGAGATAGATACCACGAGAGATCAGCTGGTATCCACCTGGTAGAACTGTAAGATCACGCCCCGCTAATTTTGCAGGTCTTGCTGAACCTGTAATTTCGCTTTCAATGACGTTTTCAGAATAATTGGTATAGGCGGTCAAATTACTACCGGTAAACAAAAAGCTGTCATCAAATTCGACGATATCAATAAGCTGCCAATCGGGATATAAAGTAAAGAAACCGTTTACGCGTTTAAATCGACACGCTTCGTGGTACTTATCACCAATACCACTGGCAAGTGAGTAATTACCGCTGTTATCTCTAAAATAGTGCTTATGCGGGCCACCATTTTCGCTGCGATAGTAGTTTTCGTTCGCGATGGTTGTGGCGGTATCGTGATGATCGCGACAGCATTGGGTACAAAGAGCCGGTTGTTGATTATTAGCAGGTACACCTGTCATCTTAGTGACTTCCTCACCCTGTTGCACGACAAGCTCACCGTTTTGCAGTACCGTCATAGCGGCGGTATACCCCTTACCATTGCCTGCTAATGCACACGTACAATTGACTGTAAGAAACTCTTCCTGTTCCAACTTATCGGTTTGATTGAGTAACTCCAGATAACGAATTGTTTCAAATTGAACGACGTTGTTCTCGCCCTGATTGTCGATATCTGGCACTGGTTTACTCGTTTCAATTTTTTCGTTATTGCCCAAGTCATAAGCAATTACGTCGGGCGCTGCACCCGGTGTATAAGAAACTTGCGGCTGACGCTTAGCATTATCAGTTTCAGTGTTGGCTTGAAAACTTCTGCCTACAGGAATAGGCGCAATATTACCGTCGACTGAAACAACTTTAGCATCGCCATCGGCCCCCACATAAGAAACACTGACAGTAACCGCTTTTTGAGTTGGGTAATTAGGTAGAACTAAAGGTAGGCCTATATTGCCCGCATTTAACCACGTATCGGCCGTTCCATCGGCGTTGGTGTCGACGAAGTACTGATCGACCACTTGCCAAGAGCGAACAAAGGTGTGCGTCTGACCTGCGGCAGTCTTAATCGCAATGTTAGTGGGACCTGCAGCAATGGCTCCACCTTGATTATCAGCGATATCATTAAACGCGATGGCACCAGCTGTGGTTTGTAATTCTTCAAACTGACGTAGGTCATCCAATTTTTCCTGGGCAAGCTCCATTGCTACCGTACGCAAATTCATGCTTGAGTCCGAGCGAACATACTCGCTTTGCAAGGTTACATAACCCGTCACCCCGATCATAACAATCAGTGCAACAACAATTACTTCTACTAAGGCAAAACCTCTCATACTTACCTCTCTAAAAATCGCGCCAACTGCCGGGAATACGAGCTACACGTTGAAACGTGTCGTTGAGTTCGAGTTGGGCTAAAACATCGGCGTCATACACTGAATTGTACGTACCGTTTGAATGACCGACGGGGTGATTTGATGCAACTACCCCATTTACTAATGCACCACCAATCATGTTGATTTCAAAATCTGCAACAACGCCGGGCTTTCTGAATGAAAACACCATACCGTTGATTTCAGCACCACCGTTCATAGTGATGTCGCCATCAGTAACAATCAAAATAACTGGGTCAGCGACAGAGCCTACGATCGTTCCCGCATTAAGCGTACAAGGCCCATCCATCCATATAAGTCCCTCGGACGCCGCGTTAAGTAGATTGCAATCGTTGATGATCATATCCGCATCACTGCGCAATGTTGCCCATTCATCGTCGGGTACATTAAACAGGTATTCCATCATGTCGTCAGGAAAATTGGGGTCGTTATCGAGGATATCGAGATCCTTAAAGCCTTTTTCAGAATAAGGCGAGGAGCTACAATTACCATCTTCAAATTCTTGTAACCCACAGGTAGTACCGCTACCGTTATTCAAATCCACGTTTAAATCAGTCCAGATTGACAATGGTACGCCCTGCCCGCCGCCATTGGGGTTTGCGGCCACCTCGAAGTTTCCACTGACATCCAGGCCGCCAGCGACGATTAGAGGTACATCCGGCGGGTTTGCCAAAACAGAATATTGTAATGCCTGTTCAGTTATGGTTACTGTGGCGAGTCCATCGGCAGACGTTCCGACCGATGTTATTGTTACAACGTCCACGGTGGCTGTGTTACGCACCACCGCCTGACGATTCCCCTGTACCGAATATTGACTCTGATTAGCCAACACCTCATTGAATACCGCACCGTTCCAGCGCGGCTCATCATGCAACCTGCCCAAAGCTTTCATGGCTCCAGCCTCTGCTGCAGCGAACGCTTGCTTGTAATTTTGAGTATTTAACACAATTTTGTGTTCTACTGATTTAAGCTGGCCAGTGTATAAGGTGCCTATCGTTATAAGCACCAACAGCAAGGTAGAGGCCGCTAGCATGATAGCGCCTTGTTGCTTTTTCGAAATACTTTTAACGTTGCGTCTAATCATAATTGCGCACCACAAAACTGGAGTCGAAGCGACGACTAATGGCGTTATTAGTAGCTAATTCACCTTGTAGCGTAAGTGTGATTTCATTCGACGTGACATTATTTTCGACAATTTGATTGAGCACAAAAGTCAACCCGGTCACATTAATTGTGTCAGGGTCGGATAGAACCAACCATCCGTCATCAACACACAATAAGCTATTTACCCGCATTTCTACCTGTCCGTCACGCAGCCTGTATCCGAAGTTTTCGTTATTACCTGCAACAGCATCCAGCACGCCATTATTATCATTGTCGTAACTGAACAAAATACACGAGTTTGCGGCCTCTCCGGGGTAGGCGCCAATCGCAATGCTATTGGCGAATGGTGAAGGGTTTGCTGCGGGATCGCCAACCATCGCTAACGTATTACCACTATATCCGGCGCGACGCACATCACGCTGGATCATTAACATTAAATTCCCCAGTTCTTCGTTAACGCGTGAACTGGACAACAGATTCGCATTAACCCCCATACCATAGCCAACAAGTCCGGCTAAAGCCGTGATCGCAGTAACGCCTAGCGCCAAAGATAATAACAACTCTAATAAGGTCGCGCCGCGTTGGGTTTTCGGTGACTTAATCAGCATGCTGGATAGGCTCCTAAATCGCCGGCTTCCATGCAAACCGTTAGCCGACCTATTTCACTTAACGTTAGGCGAGCTTCGGCCGCTCCGTCACTTAGTACAAATGAACCGCTGTTATTTACAGCCATGCCGCGCTGACCGTCGTAGATAGTAAATGCATTACCGCCAAAATTAATCTCTTGCAGCACAATGTTATTGAAATCCTCACCCGATAGAACGCGCTCTACACCGTTTACCACACAACTATTGGCCACTGCGCAATCACAATTACCAGCGTCACTTACGCCGATACACCAAGGGGCAGCGGCGTTAAATTGAACGGTCACATCATTATTAATGCTTATCGCCTGAGAGCGTGCAGACTGGAGGATAAAATAGCTGGATTCGACTGCCCCTTTATGTGCCATAACCCGCTGTGCATTGATTATGGAAGGCGCACCGAGTGTGACAACTAGAGCAATAATCGCCACTACGAGTACTAGCTCGAGTAACGTTAAACCTTTAGAGTTGTACATACCACGCAAAATCGATACCTATAATTATTGTACTTAGTTCTATACTAATCCTAGACATCCAAAGTCTAGTTGAATTTTTACAGTTATCAGTATTTAAATGCACAAATGGTATGGAAGGAGATAAGATTCATGCGCAGAAAAATAGATGGTTTCACATTGATTGAGCTTATGATTGTTGTGGCAATCATCGGTATTATCGCAGCAATTGCTATCCCATCCTATAACAATCAGGTTATGGAATCACGCCGTGATAACGTGCAAAAACAGTTACTGCATCTACAAATACAGCAAGAGAACTTCCGGTTAGAAAATGTTACCTATGCCGCCGTTGGCAATTTAACCTTGCCGGCGAATGATTTTTACACCTTCGCAGTTAATAACGTTACAGCCACAACCTACACAATTACAGCAACAGCTCGCGGCGATCAATTAAACGATGCTGGCTGCACGGTGTTAAACATAAATCAGAATATGGACAGAACCCCTGCCGCTTGCTGGTAATCTTTAGGAGTAATGGTGCCCGGGGCCGGACTTGAACCGGCACGCTGTTACCAGCGAGGGATTTTAAATCCCTTGTGTCTACCAATTTCACCACCCGGGCTAAGGATGGTTGCAGTATGAACTGCCCTTTATGTATGGAGGCGGAACCCGGAGTCGAACCGAGATCCACGGATTTGCAATCCGCTGCATAGCCATTCTGCCATTCCGCCATACCTAAAGGTGGACTAACGTTGCAGAAAGCCAACTGTTAAATTGGAGCGGGAAACGAGACTCGAACTCGCGACCCCAACCTTGGCAAGGTTGTGCTCTACCAACTGAGCTATTCCCGCTTGCAACGTGGGCACGAATTCTACCGACAAAGTCATTGCTGTCAACTACTAAAATGTCCGTTTGCTGTGTTTTTAAGCGACTTTTGTTCGAACGTCGATATTTTGCGCAATTACTGAGCGGCTTTTAGATGTTTCCAAGCTGCTAATGTGTATGTAACCATCGACCAAATAGACAATGCCGCAGCAAAATAAAGCAGAATATAACCAAGACTCACCCAGTAGATCCTAAAGCCCATGAAATATTCCAATCCAGATAATAGGCCAATTAAGGCTAGCATTTGCGCCATGGTTTTAGCCTTACCAGTAAAATTAACCTTGACCACATCGCTTAAGCCATTTTGGCCCATCCACTCTCGCAGAGCGGAAATATAGATCTCGCGCATCATCAATACAATCGCGGGGATTGTAATGTATACACTATCATAGGTGTGAGTGATCATTAGTAACGCCGCACCAACAATTAGCTTATCTGCTACGGGATCAAGAAACGCCCCGAACGGCGTTGATTGCTGGAGTTTACGTGCGAGATAGCCGTCAAACCAATCGGTGATTGCTGCAAGCCAAAAAATAAACGCGCCAGTGTACTGTGCATATTCCCAATCAAGAAAATAAACAATTACAAACACCGGAATTAAAATGACGCGAAACATGGTGACGATGTTAGGAATTGTCCACACGAGATATACGACTCATTATGATTACGACTTTGAGAGTTTAACCTTTTGCTGAATAAAAGTTAACTATGAAGATAGTCGTAAATAACTTCCGCCAGTTCTGCACTAACACCGGGGACCGCACTAATTTCGTCTTTACTGGCTTTTTTAAGGCCATGAAGGCCGCCCATGTATTTAAGTAGCGCTTGTCTTCGCTTGGCCCCTACACCGGGTATCGATTCTAATGATGAGGTTGTTTTGATCTTCTGACGTCGATTTCGATGACCAGCAATGGCGAATCGATGCGACTCATCACGAATATGTTGAATTAGGTGTAAAGCCGGTGAATCCGCCGACATTGGCATCGTTTCATGTGTTCCTGCCATTATTAGTGTCTCTAGCCCGGGTTTACGAGTCGTCCCCTTGGCTACACCTATTAATAGTGGTTTCTTCTCATGAGGCCAATCTTCAAAGCAGCGTTCCGCTTGGGCAAGCTGGCCTTTTCCGCCATCAATCAACAAAATATCTGGTATCTTTTCAGCGTCTTGAACCTTGCTGTAACGTCGGCGCAGCGCCTGATCCATAGCGGCATAATCATCACCCGGTGTGATGCCCTCGATATTAAAGCGTCGATAGTCAGATTTTAATGGTCCCTCACGATTAAAAACAACGCATGATGCGACCGTTTGTTGACCTGAGGTATGACTTATATCAAAACACTCCATACGCTGTATTTGGGTATCCCATTGCAAAACCTCTTCCAATGCATCATAACGATTGGTAACCGATTGTTGTTGGCTTTGCTGTGCGGACAATTGATTAGCAGCATTCGTTTGCGCCAATTGCAAATACCGGCGTTTTTCGTCCCGTCCACCGCTAAATAATTGGACTTTGCGTTGTGCCTCATCCGAGAGTAATTTCTCGATGGTCGCTTTATCACTGATAGTAGTCGGTACTACAATTTGCTTTGGAATTTTTTTATTACCAGCGAGGTAAAACTGAGTTAAGAAGGCTTCAAAGATTTCGTTTTCATCTGCAAGTGAAGGGACCTTAGGGAAAAAGGATTTACTGCCTAAGAGTTGATTATCACGGATAAACAAACCGTGAATACACGCCCCTCCTCGGTGAACAGCAATACCAAATACATCAAGTTCTTGTTGCGTGCCAGCTACAAACTGTTGCTCTTGAATCTTACGCAATGCTGCTATTTGGTCGCGATAACGGGCCGCGGCCTCAAAATTCAAGTCTTGGCTTGCTTGATCCATTTTGTGTACGAGCTTTTCAATAACTTCTTTATTCTTACCCTTGAGAAACAGCCTCACCCACTCTACCTGTTCAGCGTATTCCTCATCGGAGACATAGCCATTAACACAAGGTGCTGAACAGCGCTGCATTTGATACTGCAAGCATGGCCTTGAACGCGATCGGTAATAACTGTCTTCACATTGACGAACCGGAAAAATTCGTTGCATTGAACGCAGACTTTCACGCACTGACCACGCGCTTGGATAGGGGCCAAAGTATTCGCCTTTGGCTTTTTTCGAGCCGCGATGAAATGATAACCGTGGATGTTGATGACCGGAGAGAAAGATATAGGGGTACGACTTGTCATCCCGTAAGACCACGTTGTAACGCGGCTTGTATTTCTTAATAAAGTTATTTTCGAGTAAGAATGCCTCAGTTTCGCTACTGACGACCGTAACATCAATAAACGCGATATTGGCGACCAATGCACGAGTTTTAGAGTTATCGTGGTTCGACTTAAAATAACTCGACACACGATTTTTAAGATTCTTTGCTTTACCAACATAAATAACTTCATCAGCCGAGCTGTACATGCGGTAAACGCCAGGCTGATGCGTTAAGTTTGCCAGGAACTTTTTTATGTCAAAAGTGCTTGAAGCAGACATCTAGAACTGTTCGGAGGTGATCAACTTATGCCGTAATGCTAAATGAGTCAGCTCGACATCGCTGTTTACCGACAGTTTTTCAAACATTCTATACCGATAAGTATTGACGGTTTTAGCACTAATATTCAATAAATTAGCAATATCAGGTACCTTCTGTCCCTTAATCAGCATCATGGTTATTTCAAGCTCTCGATCGCTTAGCTGATCAAATGGGTTGGCATCAGACATATCTAAGAAGCCCAAAGCCACTTGTTGTGCAATATCCGGTGCAAGATACTTTTGCCCTGCTGCTACTTTATAGATTGCATTAATAACTTCGTTGGGCTCAGCGTCTTTAGTTAGAAAACCAAATGCACCATTGTGCATAACTTTTGCTGGTATAGGACTTTCGCTTTGCATTGAAAGCCCTATTACACGAGTATTTTCTGACATACGCATGATCTGACGAGTGGCTTCTAACCCGCCCATGCCTGGCATGTTTACATCCATCAGAACTACATCCGGTGCGTCTTTACGACAGATAGCTACGGCATCCTCCCCGCACTTTGCTTCAGCGACGACAGAAAAGTCTTTTACGTCTTCTAGAATCCTTTTTATGCCTGTCCTAACCAAGTCGTGGTCGTCGACCAGTAGAATTTTTATCACTTTGAATTGTTATTTGTATTGTAATGAAGAGTCCTAACTTTACATCGTTATGCAGCGATTGAAAATCCCGTTTTTTCACAATCCTGGCATCGCGAGTATTATTTACTCGAAGGTTCTTACTAATCTGGGACTTAAATAAAACGAGGGAGTGCCACCTCTGGGGATCAATCAAAAACACTCTAGCGTTCTTTCTCTGCGGGCTTCGCGCTGAAAAGCAGGTTTTCTTGTAATTGGCGGAGAGGGAGGGATTACTCCGGGCTTCCTGCCCTTCGCCCTTCGGGCCGTGCTTCGCACGTTCAAAAATGCTCCCGGCATTTTTGTCGGACCTGAGCTTCTCATCAAAGCATCCCTTTTCCCCAAATTAAAAAAACCCCGCATTTGCGGGGTTTCGTAATTTTGGCGGAGAGGGAGGGATTCGAACCCCCGGAAGGTTTGACCCTTCGCCTGATTTCAAGTCAGGTGCATTCAGCCGGACTCTGCCACCTCTCCAAGTGGTGCGAATAGTAAAGATGAACGGTTAGCTTGTAAAGTAGTAAATGTAAAAATTTATTTGTTTGGCCAGTAAATAATCAGTTCGACGGATTTTGATGCAATTGTTCGTGAATTCTGTCGTTTACTGATGCGAAAGCACTTGAAAATTGGAACTAAAAACCCTACAAAGTAACTAATGAAATAGTAAGTGCGGTAATTGATGGTAATTTCGCGCAACTTTAACTTGCACCTGTTGGAGGGTAACAATGGATCAGCGTTCTATGTACGCTAGCACGGCTCAACCGTCTGCTTTACAAACAAATAAAGTGTTGCGTAGCACTTATATGTTGTTGGCAATGACACTTGCTTTTAGTGCGGTGTGTGCTTTTATCACTATGGCTATAGGATTAGGCCGCGTCGGCGCATTAGCAATGACAATTGGCGCATTCGTTACGCTTTTTATCCTGCACAAGAAAGCTAACTCGGCTGCAGGCATCGGGTTAGTATTTTTGTTCACCGGTTTGTTAGGTGGTTCTTTAGGTCCTCTACTTTCTGCATATATGAGCTTCCCAGGTGGCCCTGCTTTAATCATGCAGGCACTAGGCGGCACAGCAATTATCTTCCTAGGTTTGTCAGCGTATGCGCTAACAACGAAAAAAGACTTCTCTTTCCTTGGTGGCTTTTTGGTAATTGGTATGCTGACAGCTATCGTTGCGATGATTGCGAATATCTTCCTAGGTATTCCAGCATTGTCGTTAGCGATTAGTGCAGCAATCATTTTCATTATGTCCGGTTTCATTTTGTTTGATACTAGCCGCATTGTGAATGGTGGTGAGACTAACTACATTCTAGCGACAGTTGGTTTATACTTGAGTATCTACAATATCTTCGTATCGTTATTGCAGCTTCTAGGTGCATTCGGTGGCGATGATTAATCGAATCGATTAAATCCAATAAACACCCCGTTTATCGGGGTGTTTTTTTTATTATGAATAACAAAGTCATCGCCTGCCTCATAACGAGCTCCCCTCGCGACGAACATGCCACGCGTAATGCGCTGAACACGGTGCGGAACATGCTCGCAAATAACGTCACTATCGATCACCTTTTCTTTTATGCCGATGGTGTTGATGTCGCTAATGCATGCCTTTCTACTGCCGGTGATGATGAAAGCCCAACACAGGCGTGGCAACATATTGCTAATGCCCATGGGATACCTTTAATAGTTTGTGTAACGGCCGCAGAAAAGCGTGGTATCTCTGCAGAAACCAATCTGGCAAACTATTTTGAAGCGCATGGTATGGGTGAGTTTTTTAGTCGATTACACAGTGTTGAAACGTTGGTACAACTCTAGTGGCAAATATACTCGTAGTCTTTGAAAGTGGTGTCGAGAACTATCAACAGGCCTTGGATGGTTTAGATTTCATAATGGCCTCGACGGGCTATGGTCACCAAGCAAGCGCACTATTTTTGGGAGCAGGCTTAAGCTTGCTTGCTACACCAAAGCCAGAAAACTCGAGTAAGCAGGCTACGGCTAAAATTATCAAATCATTCCCGTTTTACGATATTGACGATGTATTTGTATGTTCAGACAGTTTGGCAGTATTCAACAACAGCAATACAGTGTATACAGATTTGGATATCACTGAATTGGATTCAGCACTGATTAGTGACTTCATAGCCAGATACGACCATGTGGTGAGATTTTAAATAATGACAGTTAATACGCTAATCGTTGACGATCAGATACTGGAAACCGATAAGCTCGGTTACTTACTTGACCATACACAGTGGACTGAACGCGTTGCAGAAGTTATTGCCGAGAATGATGGGATTGAACTTGATGAACCACGTTGGGAAGTCGTGCGCTTTGTGCGAGCGTTTTATATGGAGTATGACACCAGCCCTGCGATAAGGGCGTTAGTCAAAGCGATGGCCGCGAAATTCGGCCCCGAAAAAGGCAATAGTCGTTATTTACATCGCTTGTTCCCCAAAGGCCCAGCAAAACAAGCAACGAAACTGGCAGGCTTACCGAAGCCCGCCAAATGCCTTTAAGCTGATAAAGTCGACACACCGCCCATGTATGGCTGTAAGGCCGTTGGGACAGTGATACTGCCATCAGCATTTTGATAGTTCTCTAGTATCGCAACCAACGTACGTCCAATTGCAAGTCCAGAACCATTCAAAGTATTGACTAATTCCGGCTTTTGCCCTGCAGCACTGCGATAGCGCGCTTGCATACGTCGCGCTTGGAAATCACGCATATTTGAACATGATGAAATTTCGCGATAGGTGTTCTGAGCTGGCAACCAGACCTCTAGGTCATAAGTTTTAGCCGAACCAAAGCCCATATCGCCTGTACACAACATAACTTTGCGGTAAGGAAGCTCTAGGGCTTGCAAAATAGCTTCAGCATGACCCGTTAGCGCTTCTAGGGCCGCATCTGAATCTTCGGGCTTAACGATCTGCACAAGCTCAACTTTATCAAATTGATGTTGACGGATTAGACCGCGAGTATCGCGACCATAAGCGCCGGCTTCGCTGCGGAAGCAAGGAGTATAAGCCGTCATTTTGATTGGCAGCTCAGCATCGTCGAGGATCACGTCACGAACCAGGTTAGTAAGCGGTACTTCAGCCGTTGGGATCAGTGACATGCCCTGACCTTCTTCTGTTGCCGGCTTGGTATGAAACAAGTCTTCGCCAAACTTAGGCAACTGCCCCGTGCCAAATAAGCTATCGCTGTTAACCAAGTAAGGCACATACATTTCAGTATAACCGTGCTCTTGGGTATGCTTGTCGAGCATGAACTGCGCTAGCGCGCGATTTAATCTAGCCACGGCGCCACGCATAACCACAAAGCGCGCGCCAGATAATTTAGCCGCTGATTCAAAATCTAACCCTTTGTCCAAAGCGTCACCGAGGTCAACGTGATCTTTTACCTCAAAATCAAACGTGCGGGGTGTTCCCCACTTTAAGACTTCTACGTTTTCATCTTCGTCTTTACCAACGGCTACGTCTTCATCCGGTAAATTGGGCGTTTCTTGATAAAAAATGTTCAATGCAGTTTGCACGTGCTCAAGCTCAGCTTTAGCAGCATCGAGCTCTTCACCAAGGCCACTGACTTCAGCAAGGAGTGGTTGAATATCTTCACCACTGGCTTTGGCTTTGCCAATAGACTTACTCTTCACATTTCGCGTATTTTGTAACTCTTGTGTTTTGGTTTGCAGTGTTTTGCGCTGCTCTTCTAACGCGTTATACGCTGCAACGTCCAAATCAAAACCTCGCGTCGCTAAGCGCGCGGCTGTCTTTTCTATATCCTGTCGAAAAAAACGCGGATCTAACATGAGATCTATTTACCCTTTTACTAAAAAGACCGCTAAACCAGCAGCCATTACACAAACAACAACGTTAAGCCCGACATTGGCTAACGCTTTAAACCATTCACCGTGTTGAATCATGAGAACGGTATCGAGCGAAAATGTGGAGAAGGTTGTGAAGGCACCTAATACGCCAATTCCCAACAACGCTCGATACGGAGACTCTGCATAGGCATCCTGTAAACACATATACAGTAACCCAAGCAAAAATGACCCGATAACATTGACCGCTAGTGTACCAAAGGGCAGACCTTTTCCAAACCAAAGATCAGCTTTTGTGGTGATGAAAAAGCGTAAACAAGCCCCAACAGCACCGCCTAATGCAACATACATATACATGGTCATTGAGTGTTTCCCGATTTATCCCGCGCAATCGCATCGAGTTGCTTTAAATAATCTTGTTTAGCCGCGAGTTGTTTTTCTAATCCGCGATCATTGGGTGCATAAAAGTCACCGGGTACACCTTTGGGCAGATATTCTTCTCCAGCAGCGTAGGCGCCTGGCTCATTGTGCGCATAGCGATATTCAGCTCCATGGCCCTGATCATTACTAATCTTTGTTGGCGCATTGCGTAAATGCGCAGGAATGGGCGTATCTGGGAATTCTGCAGCGGTTCGCTGTGCCGCTTTAAACGCCTGATAAACTGCGTTGCTTTTGGGTGCTAGAGCACAGTAGACAATGGCTTGAGCGATAGCGCGCTCCCCTTCGGCTGCACCCACTCGATGATAAACATCCCACGCCGTCACACATAAACTTAGCGCTCTGGGATCAGCGTTGCCGATATCTTCACTGGCAATAGCGAGCAAACGCCGGGCAATGACCGTCGCATCACAACCCGCTTGGATCAAACGCGCAAAGTAAAACAATGCGCCATCCACTGAAGAGCCGCGTACTGATTTGTGAAATGCGGATAAATGATCATAGAAAATGTCACCGTTCTTATCGAACGCGGTATGAGTTGACCCACTGCTTAACTGTATTTGTTCGACATCAATGATCCCATTGTTTGCCAATTGCAGCGCTAACTCTAAATGTGTAAGGAGTCGCCGACCATCACCAGCAGACAACTGAATGAGCGCTGTTTGAGCCGCTTCAGATACAGCTAATGGTTGTGTCGAGTTACTGTTGAGCTCACTCAAAGCACGCTCTAACAACAACGCTAGGTCTTCGGCACCTAAAGGCTTCAAAATAAACAAGCGAGCGCGGGACAATAATGCACTGTTTAACGAAAACGAAGGGTTTTCGGTTGTGGCACCAATAAACTGAATCAGTCCAGATTCAATGTGGGGTAAGAAGGCATCTTGCTGAGCTTTATTGAAGCGGTGCACCTCGTCTACAAAGACCACTGTGCGTTTGCCCTCTTGCAGTTTTTGCTGAGCAATTTCAACTGCTCGACGGATCTCTTTTACGCCGTCTGTTACCGCGGAAATATTGACCATTGCGCTACTCGAGCTATTTGCGACAATTTCTGCTAGCGTAGTCTTCCCAGTTCCTGGTGGCCCCCACAAAATGATTGACGTTGGGCTAGCGGTGGCAACAATTTGCGCAAGCGGCATCCCCTCAGCTAATAGGTGTTGCTGACCAATAACATCATCGAGTGCCGTTGGGCGCAAACGTGCCGCTAAGGGTTGTGTTAGTTCTACAGAAAACAGTGAGCCGGTGAGATTATCGCTGGTCATCCAAAACAAACCCGTCAGGTAATTGCGGTTCGAATTTATTGCTATTTATTTCAGGGTTAACCTGTGGGTCAATAAATACTAACGTAGACACCTGTTGCTGTGCATCAACACTTTGCAATAGACTCAACACACCGTCAGTGAAGGTCAAGGTCAACGTTGCAATCGGTCCCTGTGTTAACGCTTGGATTTGGAACGCGCCATCTTGCTGAGTAATACTGAAGTTTCGCCAGTCAGTCGGGTCATCAGATGTGATCAGCATCATCGGGTTATTTTCAACCGCACTGCTTTGTTTAACAACAGTGACTTGCTCCACAAAGTAATCTACCTGCCAGACGGATTCACCATCGGCAACGAGCAGTATTTCATCAGGAAACGTGGTGTGCCAATGCAATTGGTTTGGACGTTGCATTGTGATGATGCCTTCAGCCTCATGAACGAGATCACCATTAACATCTCTTACCGTTTGCTGGAACTGCGCTTCAAACCCCTTTAAATAGGCTAATTGTTGTTGCAGTGCGTGTTTCGCATCGTCACTGGTAGCGCTCGCTGAATGTGCAAAAATTGCAGATACCAATAAACAAAAATTTACGATTAACTTCATCTTAATCCCTTGGTGGCGGAGGTGGTGCAAGCACCTCGCGGTTGCCGTTGTGGCCTGATGCACTTACGACGCCACTGAGCTCCATTTGTTCAACAATTCGCGCTGCACGATTGTAACCAATTCTAAATTTGCGCTGTACGCTGCTCACCGACACCTTGCGCGACTGGGTCACAAAGGCAACTGCTTCGTCATAGAAAGCATCCATTTCTTGATCTTGACCTTCGGGTTGTTCACCCGGTAATAATATCTCTGCAGTCGCTTCACCATTAAGGATCTCATCGATGTATTCCGGTTCCCCCCGCGATTTCCAATCGGCAACTACCGCATGCACTTCGTGGTCATCAACAAAAGCCCCGTGAACACGGGTTGGGACTCCGGTACCTGGCGGTAGATATAACATGTCCCCTGCCCCCAACAGAGTTTCTGCACCTTGTTGATCGAGGATGGTCCGAGAATCGATTTTACTCGATACTTGAAAGGCAATCCGCGTCGGAATATTGGCTTTTATCAGGCCGGTGATCACGTCCACCGATGGGCGTTGTGTGGCCAGAACTAGATGGATACCAGCTGCACGCGCTTTCTGAGCGATACGGGCAATGAGCTCTTCAACTTTCTTACCCACAATCATCATCATGTCAGCGAATTCGTCTACTACAACGACAATGGCCGGTAACTTCTCGAGATCAGGTGCTTCGGTTAACATGCTTTCTTCAAATCTCCACAAGGGATCTTTGATTGGTTCTCCCGCTTCTTGGGCGGCAAGCACTTTAGCATTATAGCCTTTTAAATTACGCACACCGAGTTCAGACATTAAGCGATAACGACGTTCCATTTCGCCGACACACCAACGCAGAGCATTGGCAGCTTCTTTCATATCAGTAACAACCTCGGCCAGTAGGTGTGGAATACCTTCATAAACCGATAACTCAAGCATTTTCGGATCGATCATTATCATCCGCACGTCTTCGGGCTTAGATTTATACAACAAGCTAAGGATCATGACATTAACCCCCACCGACTTACCTGAACCGGTTGTACCTGCGACCAGTAAGTGGGGCATTTTTGCTAAATCTACGATAACGGGTTTGCCCGAAATATCCGCACCCAAAACCATGGTTAAACTTGAGCTTGCGGATTGGAAAGACTCACAGGTTATAACTTCGCTCAACCTAACCATTTCACGGTTTTTATTGGGTAACTCCAAGCCGATAACAGATTTACCCGGGATAACTTCAACAACGCGCACCGAAATGGCCGACATTGCTCGCGCAAGATCTTTCGATAGCGCCGTGATTTTGCTGACCTTTACGCCCGGTGCCAAGTCTAACTCAAAACGAGTAATGACAGGTCCTGGGTAAACACCCACTACGGTCGCTTCAATATTAAAGTCAGCTAGCTTTTGCTCTACTAAGCGCGATACCTGCTCTAGCTCTTCTTGAGAGATCGGATTCTCGTGTTTATCTGGTCGTTCAAGCAAATCGAATGAAGGCATTGGTGTCACAGGTTCAGTTGACGCTGTAATACCAACATCTTCACTTGTTTCTTTTTCTGCGGACTCAGGCTTACTCAAGTCATTGGTAACGACTTCACTGGTTTGCTCTCTATCAATATGACGGCGATTGGCAAACCGTTGCTTTAAACTATCGATGCGACTAATCGCAGGTACTTCTACCTCATCGACAACATTGGGTTCGTCAAAAACTTCATCTGGAATGCCAAAGTTAGGCTCTTGCTTAGCGGCACGCGTATCTAGCGGCTCATCAACGGGAGGAGCTTGCATACGGGTAATAGTGACATTTTCACTCTCGGATGCTTGTTTTTCTGATGAGCGATTGAGCAGTGGTATAGCCAGTGTTTGCGCTTTTTTCGGCAGCCGCATGGTAAACAACGCGCTGGCTATAGCGCCTGCACCGATGTGATCGATCACCGACAGCCAAGAAATACCGGTCATTAAAGTCAAACCAGTCAACACAAAACTGATGAGTAGTAACGTCGTACCAGCCAAATTAAAAAACGGCATCAACGCTGAACTTATAACATTTCCAACCATTCCTCCGGCGGAAAAACTATATATATCAGCCGTGTTTAAACTGAATAATCCAGCTAGGCCAAGCAAAAACAAAATACTGCCAATGATGCGTAAGCCAATGGTTAGATAGTCAAACTCGGTCAGTGTTTTTACCCGTTGAAATAAAAACCAGCCAATCAATGCACACGCTACAGGGGCTGCGTATGCAAGATAACCAAAGCTAAACAAGAGGATGTCACTTATCCAAGCGCCCGTGGCTCCCACCCAGTTCTGCACATCTGCTTGCAGTCCAACCTGACTCCAGCCGGGATCAGCAGGATGAAAAGAAGCTATTGCTAAAAGTAAGAAAAATGCCAACGTACACGCAAGCATCATCCCAACTTCAAATAGTCGTTGAATACCGGTTAATCGCGCCATAACCCTAAATATAAATTGCTAAAAGTGAACGCAACATGAAGCAGTGTCGTTCCTTTTGGTTTAATTATTTTTGTTTTGATGCTAAATCCTACCACAAGCCAAGTGAGATAACGCAAATAAATGCGTTGTTCTGATTGGGTCAATTAACAGACAAATCATGCTTTTAAACTTATATGGACTTGTGTTGTTGACTTGACCTCTTCCATTACTACGTAAGTCCTTGATTCGCTTACTCCTGGGAGGCGCAACAGCGTATCACCTAGCAGTTTTCTGTAACTCGACATATCCGCCACTCTTGCTTTTAACAAAAAATCAAAATTACCTGAAACTAGGTGGCACTCTTGAATATCATCGTGCAGTTTAACTGCCGCAGAAAATTCTGCAAAAATATCTACGGATGTTTTTGTCAGAGTAATTTCGACGAATACCAACATAGCGGCACCGAGCTTTTCTGGATCAACAAGCGCTCGATACCCTTTGATGTACCCCTGAGCCTCTAGACGCCTTACTCGCTCAAGACAGGGGCTCGCGCTCAAACCCACACTTTTTGCCAGATCGACATTCGATATACGCCCATCTTTTTGCAATTCAATCAATATTTTCCGGTCTATTCTATCCAGATTCTTGGGAGTCTTGGCCAGCACAATAAAAGCCTATTAAATATTTTTTCCGTATTTTACACCGTTAAAAAGCAATATACAGTGAAATCTTTTTCGAGTTAACACGTATACTGCGCGCTGAAAATAATCACAATAACCTGTTGAGGAACTGCTTGTGTTAGTCGGTGTACCCAAAGAAATTAAAAATCATGAATATCGCGTTGGCTTAACGCCTGCTGCAGTAAAAGAATTTGTTGCGCATGGCCACAAGGTAATCGTTGAGGTCGACGCAGGCTCCGCGATCGGCTTTAGTAATGAAATGTACATTGAAGCCGGTGCTGAAATTATCGGTACTGCTGAAGAAATCTTCGCTCAAGCAGACATGATTGTTAAGGTAAAGGAGCCACAACCTAACGAATGTAAAATGTTACGTGAAGGACAAACGCTTTATACCTATTTACATTTAGCGCCTGACCCAACACAAACTCAGCTATTAGTTGAGTCCGGAGCAACTTGTATCGCGTATGAAACCGTGACTGACGCGCGCGGTGGTTTACCTTTGTTAGCGCCCATGAGTGAAGTCGCAGGCCGTATGGCAGTTCAAGCCGGTGCGCACTATCTCGAAAAAGCGCACGGTGGTAGCGGTACACTACTCGGTGGTGTGCCAGGTGTTGCACCAGGTAAAGTGCTCGTTATTGGCGGTGGTGTTGTCGGTACTAATGCCGCTAAAATGGCGATTGGACTTGGCGCGGATGTCACTATCCTTGACCGTTCATTACCGCGTTTACGTGAACTTGATGATATCTTTGGCAATCAACTCAAAACCGTTTACTCGACAGTAGATGCAATCGAACATTATTCATCTAAGGCAGATTTGGTCGTAGGTGCGGTTTTAATTCCAGGTGCTGCTGCGCCGAAGTTACTTAATACGGCTCATATCGCGCAAATGAAACAAGGTTCAGTATTGGTCGATGTAGCAATTGATCAAGGCGGTTGCTTTGAAACTTCGCGCGCCACTACACACCAAGACCCTGTGTATATCGTTGATGGCGTTGTTCACTACTGTGTCGCGAATATGCCAGGTGGCGTTGCGCGCACATCAACCATGGCATTAAATAATGCAACATTGCCGTTTGGATTAGCACTTGCGAATAAAGGTCCAAAACGCGCTATGCTAGAGAATCCTCACTTGCTGAATGGCTTAAATGTACATAAAGGTAAAGTGACCTATAGTGCGGTTATGGATGCGCTTGGTGAACAACTTTCTTTAGAATTTCAAGAAGCCGGCGCTGCATTGAGCCAGTAAAGTGTTTGTGCAGCGGCTAATGCATGGCCGCTGCAATTTCCTGATTGATCGCCGTCAAGGCAGCGACAGGATCTTCAGCTTTTGTAATTGGTCGGCCGACCACCATGTAATCAACACCATCGACAATTGCTTGACTAGGCGTAACAATACGGGACTGGTCGTCTTGATTTGCACCTAGGGGACGAATACCCGGTGTGACCAACTCGAAACTTTTACCTAACGCTCGCTTCAGCATGCTGGCTTCTTGCGCTGAACACACAACGCCATCAAGACCTGCGTTACGTGTTATAGTGGCAAGCTTAAGCACTTGTTGATTTAAGGTTGTATTGCCAACAACACTATCTAATTGGCTTTGATCCATACTCGTTAAAACAGTCACCGCAATTAATTTGGGCGCATGTGAAAGTTGGCTTAATTGATTCTGGGTGTGCTCTAGCATTTTAGGTCCACCACTGGCATGTACATTCACCATCCAAACACCGAGATCTGCAGCGGCCAAGCAGGCTTTGGCCACAGTGTTGGGGATATCGTGGAATTTCAAATCGAGAAACACATCAAAACCACTGCTGACTAAACGCTTTACTATAGCGGGACCAAAACGGGTAAACAATTCCTTACCGACCTTGAGCCGACAGGTTTTCGGATCTAACCGTTCAACCAAATCAAATACTTGTTCTTCTGTATCAAAATCTAATGCAATGATTACTTTAGCATCAGTGACTGTCACATCATTCTCCATCTAAACCTTTAATCGGCTTAACCACACCCCACTTTTTACATGAAGGGCACAACCAGTAGACTTTACGGCCGGAAAACCCACAATTACCACAGCGATACTTCGGTCGCTGGAGCATTTGCTGTTCAACCAAACCTTTTAACTGCGCAAGACTACTCGATGCGGGATCTTGTTTTTGTTGGGTTATATATAATCGCATCAAGGTTGCAAAGCCTTTCATCGTGGGCTTTTTACGTAACTGCTCGTACAGCATCGTCGTCGCTTCTTCAACTTCACCTCGCTGAGCCATAAGATTGACTTTGGCGAGGTAGGATGCGGCACAAACCGAACCATATTGGTCCAAAATGCTTTCGAACTGTGCCCAATCCCCCGTTTCTTGTGCACATTTTTCTAACAAGGGAATGGCTTCGCTAATCCAGCTGATATCGCGCTTGGCAACTTCTTTCAAGCAATCAAACGCATCTTGATAAGCTTTGCGATCTATCGCAAGTTCCCCCAACATTAACCACGGTCGAACGGCCTTTTCATCCGATTGCGTAGCCTTTTGCAGCTCTAACGCCGCCTTTTCATGATCGCCACTTTGCAGAGAAAGCGCCGCCTGCTCAGAATAAAAGTGAGCGAGGCGAACGAGTATATCGTTATCGTCTCCATGGCACTCAACCATCCGCTCGGCAAGTTCTATCGCCCGATCCCACTCTTTGGTGGTTTGATAAATCTTAAATAAATTAGTTTGCGCGTTTATGTAATGCTTATCAGAATTTAACAGCTGAAGGTACGCATTCTCTGCACGTTCTAAGAATCCAGCTTGCGTATAATCCCGACCTAATTCGCGCAGTGCATTTTCACGTTGAGCCGGCGGAATTTCGTCGCGACTCACTAAGTTTTGATGCACGCGAATTGCTCGATCAAGCTCACCTCTGTGGCGAAAGAAATTGCCCATAGCAATGTGAGTTTCAACGGTATCGTTGTTGAGGTCGATCATTTTTATCAGTGTATCAACCGCTTTATCGGGTTGTTCTGATAAAAGGAAGTTAAGACCTCTGTAATAGTGCTTGGACAGAATACTCGACTGTTTTCGCTGAGCTTGGCGTAAACTGTTACGTCCCATAACCCAACCGTAACCAACTGCTACGGGAAGTAACAAGAACAGCAGCTCCAACATGGCTATTCGCCCTGTAACTTCTTGAGCTTCTGCTTAGTCAGGCCGAGCTTGACACGCAGAGCAAGCCAACTAGACAAGACAAATGAAACTCCGAGTGCAACGCCTATCGTCAGCACAATAGCCATTAACGTAGAAAGTTGTAATGTTGCTTGTGCAATGACAAAATTAACAGTGACAAGTTGACTATTCTGCGCGCCAACAAATATAAACAGGCACAACAGAACGATTACCAGTATGACAATGATTAATCCCTTCAAGGACTAATACTCCTTTGGGTAGCGCTTTATTACAGTGTTGCGTTTACTCTATCACGCAATTCTTTACCGGGCTTAAAGTGAGGTACATATTTACCTTCGAGTTGAACTGTCTCACCCGTTTTAGGATTGCGACCCACGCGTGGCGCACGATAGTGCAACGAAAAACTACCAAAGCCACGAATTTCGATCCGTTCGCCTTTTTGCAGTGTTTGCGCTAATTGTTCTAACAGTTCTTTGACAGCGACTTCAAGCTCTTTTGCCGGTATGTGCTGAGCTTGTTCAGCTAATCTTTCGATGAGTTCAGACTTTGTCATGGCAACCTCGCGTTCTATATTCAACTTGATGTTACCAGCAGAGGAAGATAGGCGCATCACAATTGATGCGCCTGACAGGAGATTACTCGCCTTTTGCTGCTTTGAAAGCTTCAGCCATAGCATTTGCGAACCCAGCGTCTTCTTGCTGGTTCACTTTGTCTAGTGCTTCTTTCTCGTCAGCTTGATCTTTCGCTTTAACAGAAAGGTTTACCATACGGTTCTTACGATCGACGCCCATGAATTTAGCTTCGATTGAATCACCAACATTAACCACTTCTGAAGCATCTTCTACACGGTCACGAGCTAGGTCACCAACACGGATGTAGCCGTCAACTTCTTCAGCTAGGTTAACTGTAACGCCTTTCGCGTCAACTGCGGTAACAGTACCATTAACGATAGCACCTTTCTTGTTATCTGTCAGATACTTATTGAAAGGATCTTCTTCGATTTGCTTAACGCCAAGAGAGATACGCTCACGCTCTGGGTCAACTTGTAGAACAACCGCAGAAATTTCGTCGCCTTTCTTATAATCGCGAACCGCTTCTTCACCAGTCTTGTTCCAAGAAATGTCAGACAAGTGAACCAAACCGTCGATGCCGCCGTCTAGGCCGATAAAGATACCAAAGTCAGTGATAGACTTGATCTTACCGCTAACCTTGTCACCTTTTTCGTGTGACTTAGCAAACTCTTCCCAAGGATTAGCGATACATTGCTTAAGACCTAGAGAAATACGACGACGCTCTTCGTCAATTTCAAGAACCATTACTTCAACAACGTCACCTAAGTTAACAACTTTAGACGGGTGAACGTTCTTGTTAGTCCAATCCATTTCAGATACGTGAACTAGACCTTCAACGCCGTCTTCGATTTCTACGAAGCAGCCGTAGTCAGTTAGGTTAGTAACCGCACCGCTCAACTTAGAACCTTCTGGGTAACGGTTAGCAATTTCTTGCCATGGATCGCTGCCCATTTGCTTCATACCTAGAGAAACACGAGACTTCTCTTTGTCGAACTTAAGTACTTTAACGTTGATTTCATCACCAACATTTACAATTTCACTTGGGTGCTTAACGCGCTTCCAAGCCATATCAGTGATGTGAAGTAGACCGTCTACGCCGCCCAAGTCAACGAACGCACCGTAGTCAGTAAGGTTCTTAACGATACCTTTAACTTCATGACCTTCTTCCAAGTTAGCAAGCAAAGTATCACGCTCTGCGCTGCTCTCTGCTTCGATAACCGCACGGCGAGAAACAACAACGTTGTTACGCTTAGCATCTAACTTGATTACTTTGAATTCTAATTCTTTACCTTCAAGGTGAGTAGTATCGCGTACAGGGCGAACGTCAACCAATGAACCAGGTAAGAACGCGCGAACAGTGTTCACTTCAACAGTGAAACCACCTTTCACCTTACCGTTAATTACACCTTTGATCGTTTCTTTTTCTTCGTACGCTTTTTCTAGGTCTACCCAAGCTTCGTGACGCTTAGCTTTTTCACGAGATAGGATAGTCTCACCGAAGCCGTCTTCTACTGCATCTAGTGCAACATCAACGGTATCACCGATAGCAATTTCAAGTTCACCTTCATTGTTCTTGAATTGATCAGCTGGGATTGCGCTTTCTGATTTAAGACCAGCATCAACGAGGACGATGTCTTTGTCGATAGAAACTACTGTTCCTTTAACGATTGCACCAGGACGAGTTTCTAGTTGTTGTAAGCTCTCTTCAAAAAGCTCTGCAAAATTTTCAGTCATAAAAGTTAATTTTAATCTAAAATTGACATCCACATTACAATCCGGCTAACGTGGGGTTGTTATTCAAAATCACCGAAATCCATTTTTGGTGATGTACCTAGGCGTAAAACTCATTTCCACTAAACGTGTTTAGATTTAATAAATTCCACTGCCTTTTCAAACACTTGCTCAATAGACAACGCTGTTGAATCAAGTTCAAATGCATCTTCAGCTGGCACTAAAGGCGCAACAATTCGTTGCGTATCGCGCTCATCGCGCGCCTTGATGTCAGATAAAAGGCGCGAAAGTTTAACACTCATGCCCTTCTCTTTCAACTGATTAAAGCGACGCTCAGCGCGGGCTTCAGCTGAAGCAGTGAGAAATATTTTGGCTACAGCTTCCGGGAAAACCACGGTTCCCATATCACGGCCATCTGCAATTAGTCCCGGTGCTTGCTCAAACGCGCGCTGGCGACGCAACAACGCTTCTCGCACACGCGGTAAAGCAGCAACCTGAGAGGCAACACTACCGACTTCTTCTGTGCGGATGACATCGGTGACATCTTCACCTTCTAAAACAATCTTACGTGAGTCACCTTCTGTTTCGAACGTAACGTCTAGGCCTGAAGCTAATGGAACTATAGCTTCTTCATCGGCAGGAGAAATCCCGTGGTGCTCAGTGGCCACGGCTAGCACGCGATATAGCGCGCCGCTATCGAGTAAGTGCCAATTCAAATGATTCGCTAACATAGACGCGAGCGTGCCCTTCCCTGCACCGCTTGGACCGTCTACTGTAACGACTGGAATCGATCGCATAAAAACCACCCTTGGTAAAAATCGGGCGGCATTATACGCATGGCATTAAGGAATTACCATTAATTCGCGATACCGTTTTGTTGCAAACTATATCGCGAGGTAATTAACCGGCTTTAACTACTGGGTAATTGTAGCGAAACGCTCGAAGTAATCAGGAAAGGTTTTGCGCGTACACTTGGGATCCAAAATGGTCACCGGTGTATCGCTCAAAGCAACTAACGAGAAACACATGGCAACCCGATGATCGTCATAGGTCTCAATTTCAGCATGTTGCAACTGCTGCGGCGGTGTAACGCTGATGTAGTCATGCCCTTCATCAACTGTTGCGCCCACTTTACGCAGCTCTGTAGCCATCGCATGCAAGCGATCAGTCTCTTTAACTCGCCAGTTGTAAATATTGGAAATAGTAGTTGTACCCTCTGCAAATAATGCAGTAGTAGCGATTGTCATTGCTGCATCAGGTATATGGTTCATATCCATGTTTACTGCAGTCAGAGGCGCACCATGCACTATTATAGCTTCATCCTGCCACTCGACTTTAGCGCCCATTTTTTCTAGCACATCTGCAAAGCGAATGTCGCCTTGAATAGATTTTTTACCGACGCCGGTAACTTTTACCGTACCGCCTTTGATAGCTGCCGCAGCCAGAAAATACGATGCCGAGGATGCATCACCTTCTACCAAAAACTGTCCAGGCGATTTGTAGGTTTGGCCGCCTTTGACCACAAAGGTTTTATAATCATTGTTTACTACGTCGATACCGAATGCTCGCATCGTTTCCAATGTAATATCGATATAGGGCTTGGAGACCAACTCACCTTTGATGGTGATGATGGAATCACCACTAAACAACGGCGCTGCCATCAACAATGCTGTTAAAAACTGGCTTGATACGCTGCCATCCACACTGATTTCACCGCCGGCTAGCCGTTTTCCTTTAATCCGCATTGGTGGGTAACCGGGATTCTTTAAAAACTCGATGTCAGCACCTGCTGCTTGCAATGCATCGGTCAAATCCCCGATGGGACGCTCTTCCATACGCGGTTCGCCGGTAAGCGTTACATCGACGTTAGAAGTTGCGAGCACTGCACACAATGGACGCATAGCCGTGCCTGCATTGCCTAAAAACAACGTCAAAGCTTGGTCGACTGTAAAGGAATTACCCACCCCCTGAACTACGCAACGGTCACGAGAATCGTTCAGTTCACATTGCACGCCTAATTGCTCAAGAGCAGTCAGCATGTGCTTAATGTCATCGCTATCGAGTAAATTAGTTAATGTGGTTGAGCCTTCTGCCAACGCGGCAAGCAGTAAAGCGCGATTTGAGAGACTCTTCGAGCCAGGCACATTAACAGTACCCGACACGCTTTGAATCGGTTGAAGTGTTAATTTTTCCATGCTTACCCTTTAGTGCGCTCAAATTCGCGCATAAATTCGACGAGTGTCTGAACCCCTATCAAGGGCATTGCATTGTATATACTGGCGCGCATTCCACCGACTGAACGATGGCCTTTCAGCGCGTGTAAGCCATTGTCCTTAGCCTGGGCTAAAAACTCTGCATTGAGTGATTCATCGGCTAACTGAAATACCACGTTCATTCGCGAACGATTTTCAGCTGCAATGCGGTTGTTGTACAACGCCGAAGCGTCGATACACTCGTATAAGAGTTCGGCTTTTTGGCGATTAATCGCTTCAACCGCCGCGACCCCACCTTGTTGCTTCAGCCATTTGAATACTAAACCAGACAAGTACCAACTGTAGGTAGGCGGTGTATTGAACATTGATTCGTTATTAGCAGCGGCGGTGTAATCCAAGATCACGGGTGTATCAGCTTGTGGTGAGCCCAATAAGTCACTACGTACAATAACGACGGATAAACCACTAGGACCAATATTCTTCTGCGCTCCCGCCCAAATAACACCATAATCTGCGACATTAACCGGTCGAGACAAGATATTCGATGACATATCAGCAACGATAGTCTTATCTGTCTGAGGAACGCCGAATAGTTCAATGCCATCTACCGTTTCGTTTGGACAGTAGTGCACAAACGCGGTATCAGTACTCAATTCAGGCATCATATCGAGGCTCGCACCAATCGTACCATCGCGTTCAAAACGAATATCAGCCGAATCTGCTTGGATGTATTTACTCGCCTCAACGACTGACGCTTTTGACCAAGAGCCTGAGACTAAATGCATTGCTCGTTGGCCTTTGGCCGCCAGATTGAGTGGTACCGCTGCAAACTGACCACGTCCACCACCGTGCATAAACAACACCGTGTAGTTGTCAGGTATCGCCATTAAATCTCGCAAGTCACGTTCCGATTCTTGGGCAACAGCCAAGAACTCAGGACTGCGGTGACTGATTTCCATCACTGAAGTGCCAAGGCCTTGCCATGACAATAATTCTTCTTGCGCTTGCTTTAAAACCTCAGCGGGCAGCATAGCTGGCCCCGCTGAGAAATTGTACACCTGACTCATAAAGGCGTTATTCTTCCTTATCTGAACTCTCATCAGTAGCGTCGGCTTCAGCAATAGCGGCTTCGCCTTCTGCCTGTTCGTCCAACACTTCTTCAGCTTCAATCTCTTCAATGCGTTCCAGACCAACAACGTTTTCATCATCTGCAGTTCTGATCAAACGCACACCTTGAGTGTTACGTCCAACGATAGAAACTTCGTTAACCCGCGTTCTGACTAAGGTGCCTTTGTCACTGATCAACATGATTTCCATGTTTTCATCCACTTGCACTGCACCAACAACCTTTCCGTTTCGCTCAGAGACTTTAATCGATACAACACCCTGTGTTGCGCGGCTCTTCGCTGGATAGTCAGCCAGTGGAGTACGCTTACCAAAACCGTTTTCGGTTACAGTAAGGATGGCACCATCGCCTTTCGGAACGATTAACGAAACGACCCGTTGTCCGTCTTGTAGCTTGATACCGCGTACACCTGTTGCCGTTCTTCCCATTGGGCGAATCGCAAGGATTTCCTCGCCAGTTTCAGGATCCCGTTTTACCGCACCGGTTTCTGAATCACGCGCCTTTTCATTGAATCGTACAACTTTACCTTCATCGGAGAACAACATAATGTCATCTTCACCGTTGGTAATATCGACGCCGATAAGCTCATCGCCTTCATTTAAGTTAACCGCAATGATGCCGTTTGAACGCGGACGTGAGTACTGGGTAAGCGAGGTCTTCTTAACGGTGCCGTTAGCGGTTGCCATAATAACAAACTTATCATCGGTAAATTCTTTAATTGGCAAGATTGCAGTAATGCGCTCGTCTTCTTCTAACGGCAATATGTTAACGATCGGACGACCACGTGCGTTACGACTCGCCAGCGGTAATTGATACACCTTCAACCAATACAGTCGACCGCGGGTACTAAAGCACAAGATGTGATCATGAGTATTGGCGACCAACAAACGTTCGATAAAGTCTTCGTCTTTCATCTTGGTGGCTGATTTGCCTTTACCGCCACGACGTTGCGCTTCGTAATCATTGAGTTTTTGATACTTCACATAGCCTTCGTGTGACAGAGTCACTACGACATCTTCTTGCTCGATCAGGTCTTCGATATCGATATCGTGACTTGCTGCTGTGATTTCAGTACGGCGGTCATCGCCAAATTCATCACGCACAGCTTCTAATTCTTCGCGGATAACTTCCATCAAACGCTCTGAACTTGCCAAGATGTGCAACAACTCAGCAATTAGGTCAAGTAAGCTACGATATTCGTCTAGAATTTTATCGTGTTCTAAACCTGTTAATTTGTGCAAGCGTAAGTCAAGGATCGCCTGTGCTTGTTGTTCAGTGAGATAATAATCGCCATCGCGAATACCAAACTCTGGTGCCAACCATTCCGGACGTGATGGATCATCATCACCGGCGCGTTCAAGCATCTGTGCTACATCGCCAAGTTTCCAGCCGCGTGCAACAAGCGCTTGTTTAGCGTCAGATGGACTTTGTGAAGCTTTGATTAACTCGATGACTTCATCGATGTTGGCTAGAGCAATCGCGAGGCCTTCTAATATATGGGCGCGATCACGTGCTTTACGCAGTTCGAAAACGGTACGACGTGTAACCACTTCACGACGATGCAGAATAAAGGCTTCTAGCATCTGCTTGAGGTTAAACACCTTAGGTTGCCCGTTATCAAGTGCAACCATATTCATACCAAACACAGTTTGTAGCTGTGTATTGGCATACAAGTGATTCAATACGACTTCGGCAGACTCGTTGCGCTTGACCTCGATAACGATGCGCATACCGTCTTTATCGGATTCATCGCGCAACGCTGAGATCCCTTCAACGCGTTTTTCTTTGACTAATTCAGCAATCTTTTCAATCAAACGCGCTTTGTTAACTTGGTACGGGATTTCACTGACGATAATGGTTTCTTTTCCATTATCTTCGGTCTCAATCTCAGCGCGAGCACGTAAATAAATTTTGCCCCGCCCGGTGCGGTAGGCCTCTTCAATCCCTTTGCGACCGCTGATCATTGCAGCTGTTGGGAAGTCTGGGCCTGGAATGAATGTCATTAATTCTTCAACATTCATCTCTGGGTTTTTAATTAACTCAATACAACCATTAACCACTTCAGTCAGGTTGTGTGGCGGAATATTAGTTGCCATACCAACCGCGATACCTGAGGAACCATTGACCAAAAGGTTGGGAACTTTGGTTGGCAATACTTCAGGGATTTGCTCTGTACCGTCATAGTTGGGTACGAAATTAACCGTTTCTTTATCTAAGTCGGCCAGTAATTCATGTGCGATCTTCGCCATACGAACTTCGGTGTAACGCATCGCAGCTGCTGAGTCACCATCAACTGAACCGAAGTTACCTTGGCCATCTACGAGCATATAGCGCAGTGAGAATGGCTGCGCCATCCGTACGATCGTGTCATACACGGCGGAATCGCCGTGCGGGTGATACTTACCAATAACGTCGCCCACGACACGCGCCGACTTCTTATATGGCTTGTTAAAATCATTCTTAAGTTCGTTCATTGCGAACAAAACGCGTCGGTGTACCGGCTTAAGGCCATCCCTTACATCCGGTAGTGCCCGACCAACGATTACGCTCATGGCGTAATCTAAATATGAATTCTTAAGCTCTTCTTCGATATTAATCGGAAGGATTTCTTTAGCGTTGTCAGTCATAAACTGGCGGTTCCCTTTATAGGTTTTATTGGGTCATTACAGCGCCGGGGCGGTAGCATATTATGAATACTAATCGCTGGAATAATAGGCCCGATAATGGGCTGCGAATGACACACTTTTGGGTAATACTCCAAGCATTCGAGTGTAACACTACAAAACTACAAACTGTAGCCTTTGATGCACTTCAGAATAAACTTTTATGAATCTCTTTACGCATCAATGGTGAATCGTTAAGGTTAGCGCGATCTGGGGCGTCCAAAGAGCACAAAAAATGAGCACAAATGTCGATCAAAACGAAATAGCCAAGTTTTCTGAAGTAGCATCTCGTTGGTGGGATCGCAACGGCGAATTTAAGCCTTTGCACGATATTAATCCATTGCGCGTGAATTGGATCGCTCAGCAAACCAATGGTTTGTTTGATTTATCAGTGTGCGATGTCGGTTGTGGTGGCGGTATTTTGTCAGAGTCAATGGCACAGATGGGTGCCAAAGTTACTGGTATCGATATGTCTGAGCAAGCCCTCGAAGTTGCCAAATTACACGGCTTGGAAAGTGGACATAAAGTTAGTTATCAACTTTCTACCGCTGAGGAGTTTGCCGCTAATAATCAGGCCCAGTTTGACGTGGTCACTTGTTTAGAAATGCTCGAACACGTGCCTGATCCGGCATCGGTTGTAAAAGCATGCGCTGCGATGGTCAAGCCAGGTGGCCATGTGTTTTTTAGTACCTTAAATCGCAATATTAAGTCGTATTTGATGGCTATCATTGGCGCTGAATACGTACTTAATTGGGTACCAAAGGGGACACACGATCACAATAAGTTTATTAAGCCTAGTGAGCTATTGAAGATCGTTGACGATACTCCCCTATTTTGCCGCGCTTCCACAGGGTTACACATGGACCCTTTTACGCAGCAATACTACTTGTCGAATAAGAACCTCGACGTCAACTATATCTTGTATTGCCAAAAACAGGAATAACACCATATATAGTGCCCCAAATTAGTGCAAAGCCCCATATATCGATTTTTTAAGCAAACTGAAATATTTATAATTAAATTGTTTGTGGCCCCAAAAAAGGTTTGAAATTCATAAAAAACCAATCACTAGGCAGGTTTGCTGTGAGTCACCACTAACTAAAAAATGATGCCAATATTTTCTCCCAGAAATACCTATATATTGGGTTGCTTTCATCCCAAAAGCGCACTATCTTGTGTTTCAGTTGCTCGCGAATAACGTATAAAAAAGCAGCAGCGGATAAAAATGAATAAGAACAGAATTTGCTTCACGCGGAACCTGCGTTCCCCTGTGTCGTGCGCTAATAATACAACGAATGGCTAATACACAATGAATAACAATCTCTATGTCACTAAACGCAATGGTGAAAAAGAAGCTATTGATCTCGATAAAATTCATAAAGTCATCACTTGGGCTGCCAAAGACTTAAACAACGTCTCGGTTTCTCAAGTAGAAATTAAAGCTCATATCCAATTCTACGAAGGTATAAGCACAGAGGTTATTCACGAAACGATCATCAAGTCAGCCGCCGATTTAATCTCTACCGATGCGCCTGATTATCAATACTTAGCTGCACGCTTAGCTATATTTCATTTGCGTAAAAAGGCCTATGGGCAATTTGAGCCGCCCAAGCTTTACGAACACGTACAAAAAATGGTTGATGCGGGTAAGTACGACGCGCATATTTTAGAAGATTACAGCAAAGCTGAGCTTGACGAACTTGATGACTACATCGATCACTGGCGTGACATGCACTTTAGCTACGCTGCCGTGAAGCAATTAGAAGGTAAATACCTCGTCCAAAACCGTGTAACCGGCGAAATTTACGAATCAGCGCAGTTCCTTTATATTCTTGTTGCGGCTTGCTTATTTGCCAATTATCCAAAAGACTCGCGCCTCGATTACGTCAAACGCTTTTATGATGCGGCATCGCAATTTAAGATTTCATTACCAACCCCCATCATGTCGGGCGTACGTACACCTACGCGTCAGTTCAGTAGCTGTGTTTTGATCGAAACCGGTGACAGCTTAGATTCAATTAACGCCACTGCCAGCGCGATTGTTAAATACGTCAGTCAGCGTGCAGGTATCGGCATTAACGCTGGACGCATTCGTGCGTTGGGAAGCCCCATTCGCGGTGGTGAAGCCTTCCACACCGGTTGTTTACCCTTCTATAAGTATTTCCAGACAGCAGTTAAGAGCTGTTCGCAAGGTGGTGTTCGCGGTGGCGCAGCTACCCTCTTCTACCCTTTGTGGCACTTGGAAGTTGAGTCTCTATTGGTACTTAAAAACAACCGTGGGGTTGAAGAAAACCGAGTCCGTCACTTGGACTACGGCGTACAGTTCAACAAACTGATGTATCAGCGTATGATCAAAGATCAGCACATTACGTTATTCAGCCCATCAGATGTACCTGGACTCTATGACGCCTTCTTTGCTGATCAGGATGAATTTGAACAGCTGTACGTGAAATACGAAAACGATCCAAGTATTCGCAAGAAACAAATTAAAGCGATGGAGCTGTTTAGTTTGTTTATGCAAGAGCGTGCAAGTACTGGCCGAATCTACTTGCAGAACGTAGATCACTGTAATACACACAGTCCGTTTAATCCGAAATTGGCGCCTGTGCGTCAAAGCAACCTGTGTCTAGAAATCGCCTTGCCGACTAAGCCACTTGAGCATGTAAATGACGAAAATGGTGAAATTGCACTGTGCACCCTATCCGCATTTAACTTAGGTGCAATTGAGAGCCTGGATGAGTTTGAAGAACTGTCAGACCTTGCTGTACGCGCATTAGATTGTCTACTCGACTACCAAGACTATCCAGTACCGGCTGCACTAAATGCAACAGAAGGCCGTCGTACCTTGGGTATTGGTGTGATTAACTTTGCTTATTACCTAGCGAAAAATGGTGTTAAATACAGCGACCACAGTGCTAACGGCTTAGTACACAGAACGTTCGAAGCCATGCAGTATTACTTACTCAAGGCCTCCAATAACTTAGCCAAAGAGAAAGGTGCCTGTCCCAAGTTTAACGAAACCACGTATTCACAGGGTTTAATGCCTGTTGATACCTACCGCAAAGAACTTGACGCTATTTGTGACGAGCCACTGCACTATGATTGGGACGCCTTGCGCGAGGATATTGTTAAGTATGGTCTACGCAACAGTACCCTGTCAGCATTAATGCCGTCAGAGACCTCTTCACAGATTTCAAATGCGACCAATGGGATTGAACCACCGCGCGGTCACATCAGTATTAAGTCGAGTAAAGACGGCGTACTCAAGCAAGTTGTACCTGAGTATGAGCGCCTGAAAGATCAATACGAGTTACTGTGGGACATTCCATCTAATGACGGATACTTACAACTAGTTGGCATCATGCAGAAGTTTATCGATCAAACGATCTCTGCGAATACCAGCTATGACCCTAGCAAGTATGAAGGTGGCAAAGTACCAATGAAATTGTTGCTTAAAGATCTTCTAACAACCTACAAACTAGGGGTTAAAACCTTGTATTACCACAACACTCGTGACGGTGCAGCCGACTCGAGTAACAGTGATGTGGCTAAGGATGAAGCCAAAACATCACAAGCAACAGAAGTTGTCATGGCGGAAGACGACGATTGTGCTGGCGGCGCTTGTAAGATTTAAGCGCCAGCCGTGTAACAACAGACAGAACGCAAAAGCATAATCGAAGAGAAAGGTTTACATGAAATATACAACTTTTAATCAACAAGTTACCGATACAATGACTGAGCCCATGTTTATGGGTAATCCGGTTAACGTTGCGCGCTACGATCAACAAAAGCACCAGATTTTCGAAAAGCTAATCGAAAAACAAATCAGCTTTTTTTGGCGCCCAGAGGAAGTCGATGTAAGTAAAGATCGCGTTGATTTTCAAAAGCTAAGTGCTGCTGAGCAACATATCTTTATTTCAAACCTCAAGTACCAAACTCTGCTTGACTCTGTTCAGGGCCGGAGTCCGAATATTGCGCTACTACCTATTGTGTCTATTCCAGAGTTAGAAACGTGGATCGAGACATGGTCGTTCTTTGAGACCATACACTCACGCTCCTACACGCATATTTTGCGCAACTTATTTTCTGACCCAAGTGACGTATTTGATGACATCGTAGTTAACGAAGAAATCAAGAAACGTGCAACTGATATCAGCCAATACTATGACGATCTAATTTTCTACACGCAGTTATGGCAAACTCTTGGTGAAGGTACGCACACGATCAATGGGGAAACACATCTCGTTACCATGCGTGAGTTGAAGAAGAAGCTCTATTTGTGCATAAACTCAGTAAATGCACTAGAAGCAATTCGATTCTACGTATCTTTTGCCTGTACGTTTGCCTTTGCTGAGCGCGAATTAATGGAGGGTAATTCAAAGATTATCCGTCTAATTGCGCGTGATGAGAATTTACATCTTACATCCACTCAGCATATCCTGAATCTTTGGGCTAAGGGTAAAGATGACCCTGAAATGGCAGAGATTGCCGCTGAGCTTGAAGACGAAGCTCGCGCAATCTTCATGAAGGCTGTTGAGCAAGAGAAAGAATGGGCCGAATACCTATTCCAAAGCGGCTCAATGATCGGTTTGAACAAAGAAATTCTATGCCAGTATGTTGAGTATATCGCGAACCATCGCATGGCAGCGATTGGCCTTGGTCAGCCTTTCGACGTCAAGAGTAACCCTCTGCCATGGATGAACAACTACTTAAACTCTGACAATGTGCAAGTTGCACCACAAGAGTCAGAAATCAGTTCTTACTTGGTCGGTCAGATCGATTCAGAAGTTAGTGCCAACGACTTCGAAGATTTCGAACTGTAAGATCCCATTTTGGACGCAGATGTTTCAGACCATTTAATTGTTGTCACTGACGCTAACGATGGCGAACCCCTGACGCTTCGACCTTCTGCTAAGGCCTCTATTCTAGAGGCCTTAGAAATTGCCCAAGTAGAAGTTCAATACCATTGTCGCGATGGTTTCTGCGGTGCTTGTCGCTGTAAAATTATTGAAGGGAGTGTGGATTACTTTACTGACCCTCTCGCTTTTATCGACGATGACGAAATTTTGCCGTGCTGCTCACGCCCAAGCAGCAATATCAAGATCGAAATTCCCAAATAAAAAGCCCGGATTAAACCGGGCTTTTTATTTCACTCTGTGTTTTTATAAAGCAACGCCTAGCCGCTCAGCAACTTCAATGTAGGTTTCTACAACACTGCCAAGCCCTTGGCGGAAACGGTCTTTATCCATCTTCTTGCGAGTCTCCTTGTCCCACAAGCGACAACCATCTGGTGAAAACTCATCGCCCAATACAATGCGACCTTCATAAACACCAAATTCCAACTTAAAGTCGACCAATAACATACCGCCATCGCTAAACAATTGGCTGAGGACCTCATTTACTTTGAAAGTCAAAGCCTTCATTGTGTCGATTTGCTCCTGAGTCGCCCAGTTAAACGAAATGATGTGTGACTCATTAACCATTGGGTCGTGTAGCGCATCGTTCTTTAAGAAGAACTCAAATGTTGGCGGTGATAATTCTTTACCTTCCTCGATGCCCAAGCGGCGACACATAGAACCAGCGGCAAAATTCCTCACCACACATTCTATCGGGATCATGTCGAGTTTTTTGACCAGCGATTCAGTATCACTTAGTCGCTCAATCAACTGAGTCTCAACGCCAGCGGCTTCCAATTTTTGCATGATAAAATGATTGAACTTGTTGTTTATCTCGCCTTTGCGATCCAACTGTTCAACCTTCTCGCCATCAAACGCAGAAGTATCGTTACGAAACTCCAAAATTAACTGATTAGCATTATCAGTATAAAATACTGTTTTTGCCTTTCCACGATACAGTTCGTCGCGCTTTTGCATGCAATTTCTCTCTACTATTGAATATCTAAATCGTTGTCGCTCATCACTTCAGAGAAGCGAGGGAAAATAGCGGACACCTGATTGGCTTCAAATGGCACACTTTCTTCGTTCATAAATGTCAGGGATGTACGTGCCCCAGCCTTTTTCATTTGCAAACGGTAATCGTCTTCATCAAGACCCATATCGTTTTCACTCGAAAACCAACCTTCCCACCAACTTCTGTCTTCACCTGCGAAGGTCACGAACAACAAGCCATTGGACTTATCTAAGTCTTTGACGTCAAAACCTAATTTACGCAGCACTAATTGAACACGAGGCCAAGCGATATCGTATTGTGAATCAATCATAAATGCGGGATTGCCGTCCGCGTCAAAGCCCATTTCCATGTCTAAACCTTGGCGTATTTGTTGGATCTTACGAGACGTTGCCAAGCGAATTTCATAATCATAATGACTGATCACTTGATTTAAGATCCCCACTTCCTCTTGACGCTCTTCGAGCAGACTCAGCGAATCTGTTGCGGTATCACCCTGCGAGGCTAGGTAATCAACCAACTCGGCATTTAGTGCGGCACTGCGGCCGTGGGATTTCATGTCTAGCGTGAATTCAAAACGACGTCCAGTTTGGCTTTCCGTGCTGGTCCAATCGTACCAGCTCGACTCTTCTTCTGAAGATATTATCATCCAATCAGTCACTAGACGGTTGGTTTCTGGGTCAAAACTGTCTACACCAATACCTTGGGCTTCTAAAAACGCCAACAACGAATTCCATATCGCTTGGTCTAAGGGTTGTGAATCATCGACTTTATCAAACCATACGGTCGCCGTTTTCGTACCTTCGGTAATATGTGAACCGGTAACGACAGGTAACACCAATGAGGGCGAAACGACAGGTAGATTGCGTCCAACAAGATCTCGCGGTGCACTCTCGCCCAATGTGGGTAACTCGTACTTTTTAGAAAAATTGGGCGTATCGACATCGGCAGGTATTTTAACCGTTTGTCCGACGGTTGCTTCAGTATATTTAAAACCGCCTGAGGCTAATTCTCGCTCTTCTTTACTCGCACATGCAGCGAGCAAACCAACTGAAACGGCGGCGACGGTGAGGCTCTTAGCGGCCATTGCTATTGTTTTCATGAACACCTTAATTGACTAACTCTAATGCAGCTAAAGTAGCTTCGATTTGTTTTTGGCTAACAAGTTCCGGTTGAACCATCGGTAAACGTAAAACAGGCGTTGGGATCTTACCCATTTTATACAGTGCCCACTTCGGCATCACAGGGTTTGGTTCAAGGAACAAATCAGTGTGTAACTGTTTAATTCTATCATTTATCGCCGTTGCGTCGACAATATTTCCCTCTGCTGCTTCGCGGCATAACTGTGCCATTTCTTTGGGTACTATATTAGCTGTAACGGATATCACACCGTGACCGCCATTGGTTAAAAACTCTAAACTGGTATCGTCATCACCACTTAAGATCACGAAGTCATCAGGGACTAATGGCAACGTGTCAAGTAAGCGCTGTATATCACCTGTAGCGTCTTTAAGACCGATAATCTTTTCATGCTTGGCTAACTCGGCTACGGTTTCTGGCAACATATCAACACTTGTGCGCCCTGGGACGTTGTAGAGCATGGTTGGCAACGATGTCGCATTTGCAATTGCAGTAAAGTGCTCAATCATGCCGCGCTGTTGTGGCTTGTTGTAATACGGTACGACGGATAAAAAGCCTACTACACCGGTGCTTTCTAACTGCCGAGATAAAAAAATCGCCTCTGCCGTTGCATTAGCACCACTTCCAGCCATTACTGGAATGCAACCATTAGCAAAAGCAACCGTGCGTTTAACTACGTTAATATGTTCATCAAATGGCAGTGTGGCTGATTCGCCCGTAGTACCAACTGAAACGATTCCGTCAGTACCTGCGGCGATGTGTAATTCAACTAATTGTTGTAGCGCGACGTAATCAACCTGCCCATCGTCATTCATTGGTGTTACCAATGCGACCCAACTTCCAGTGAACATATTTTCCCCTTTTATTGCGAGCGCACATGTTAATGATGCTACCCAGTAAAAACAAGCGATCTATGCGTGTTTTACAACAAATTTAAGTGCGTATTGCACTCGACCTGATTTATTCGCAAAATAGCGCCCTTGAAATAGCGAGGAAACACGATTTTGAACAAAATACAATTGATTGTGACGGTACTTGGCCAGAATCGTCCAGGCATTCTAAGTGCGCTTGCACAATGTGTTGCGGAGACTGGATGCAATATCCTCGACAGTCGCCAAGCCATTTTTGGTAAAGAATTTTCTCTGACCATGATTATTGAAGGTAATCAGTCAGCGATTACAAAGGCGGAAATCAAGCTACCACGGTTATGTCTAGAACATGATCTGCTGTCGATCTTAAAACGTACCAGCGAGCACTGTAAACAAAACTTAGAGCACTTGTTGTCGCTCGAGTTTAGTGGTGTGGATTCGGTTGGCATTGTCAAGTCGGTGACTTCCCTATTTACTAAGTTCGAAATCAGTGTCACCGCATTGCGTCAACAGACATTCGTAGACAAGCAGACCGGCGCTAACATGATGCGCTGTAAAATGATGCTTAGCGCACCACAACAGCTACAAGTAGAACTAATAGAACAAGAGGTCATGCATATGCTCAATGAGCTAGGCCTTACCGGAAAAATGGTAGATAAACAAATACAGGAATAACATGAACACACTTAAAAAAGGCGACAAAGCGCCTCAGTTTGAATTACTCAATCAAAACAACGAAACTGTCAAACTCGCCGACTACCAAGGACAAAAAGTCTTGGTCTATTTTTACCCCAAGGCCATGACTCCCGGTTGTACCGTCCAAGCGCAAGGACTTCGCGATATTAATCAGCAGTTAAAAGCACAAGGTGTAGCGGTAGTGGGGATTAGTATAGACGCGGTTGGCCGTTTGACTAAGTTTACCGAAAAGCACGATTTGAACTTCACGTTACTCAGCGATGAAGATCACGCTGTGGCTGACCAGTTTGGTGTCTGGGGCGAAAAAAAATTCATGGGTAAAATTTACGATGGTATCCATCGCCTGAGTTTCTTAATTGACGAGAATGGCGTCGTCGAACACGTATTTGATAAGTTTAAGACTAAAGACCACCACCAAGTGGTCTTGGATTATCTAAATCAATAAACACAAAAAAGCCGCTTATGCGGCTTTTTTTATGCTTGTGTTTGCTCTGTTACCGGTGATGGCTCAGGCGAAGACTCTATTGGTGTCGACCACGCACTTATCACCGCCTTAACTAGGGTAGCCAATGGAATAGCAAAAAATACCCCCCAAAAACCCCACAAGCCACCAAAAAACAAGACCGCAATGATAATTGACAGCGGATGTAAGCTGACAGCCTCACTAAACAATATTGGCACCAACAAATTACCGTCAAGCGCCTGAATTATCCCGTATGCAACCATTACAGTCCAAAATGGAGTAGTTACACCAAATTGAAATAATGCCACTACGGCAACCGGGATAGTGACCACAGCGGCACCGATATAGGGGATCAGGACGGAAAGACCAACCAACACCCCAAGCAGCACCGCATAGCGCAAATCTAAAATGAGAAAGGTCACGACTGAAACTGTTCCGACGATGATGATTTCAATCACTTTACCGCGAATATAGTTGGCAATTTGCACATTCATTTCGCGCCCTACTTTATTAATCAATCGACGCTCTTTGGGTAAAAACTTCGATAGGCCAATTAACAGCTGCTCCTTATCTTTGAGCATAAAGAAAATCATAAGTGGCACGAGGATTAGGTAAATCAGTAATGCTGCGACGTTTCCAATTGATGTAAAGGATAGCGATATTAACTCCTCACCTATACCAACAACACGCTCGTTAATTCCAGCCATAGTGCGTTCGACTACGTCGTATTGTACATAGGTCGGATACTTCTCAGGCAAGGTCATTAACCATGCTTGCGCTTGCTGCCAAATCGCTGGGATCTCACGAACTAGATTCGCTCCCTGTTTTGAAATAACGGGTACTAATCCGACCAAGGTTAAAATACTCAAGACAAAAAACAGCAACAGGACAACCGATGTCGCTAAGGTGCGTCTAATACCTCTGCGCTCAGCTTGGGTTACGAGCCAATCTAGCAAATATGCAATAACGGCTGCGACAATGACAGGCATTAACATATTGCCCCAAACCAACAAAACAACGCTGCTAAAAAGAATCAGCACTAGCAACATTAAAGCGTCTGGATCCGAAAACTTTTTCTTATACCAGCGGTCTATTACACCTAGCATTCGATGGTTATACCTATTAACTCGTCAATTTGCCGTGATCATAGGGTATGCTGGGGTACAATAGCAATCAGCTTTGCGTTATAAACATCGTTTAAAGAATATATGCAACTTATTTGGGCGGCGTACGCTCAAAACAAATAAATTTCTAATTATATTTTCGGAGAGTTATGAAGTTATCCAAGGTCACGAGTTTTTGGTTGGCACTGTCGCTGGTACTTATTACCGGCATGGTAGCCGCACAAACTGCGCGCAGTGACCGCAACGCTCTACCAGAAATCGGTGTTGTCGCTTCCGATACGGTAAGCATTGACAAAGAAATGTTGATCGGCGATGTAATTATGCGTCAAATGCGCGCTCAAGCGCCACTGATCAATGACCCTTTATTAACTGAGTATTTGCAAGATCTTGGCAATCGTTTAGTCATCCATGCGGATAATGCCAAATTTCCGTTTACTTTTTTCTTGATCAATAACTCTGATATCAATGCGTTCGCTTTCTACGGTGGTCACATTGGTGTGCATACCGGTTTGATTTATAACGCTGAAAATGAGTCAGAAGTTGCGTCGGTTTTAGCCCACGAAGTGGCCCACGTTACTCAACGTCATTTGGCGCGCCGCATTCAATCAGCCCAACGGGCATCACCGTTGCAAATTGCCTCCATGATTGGTGGCATTCTACTTGGTGTCGCCGCGGGCGATCCTCAAGCGGGAATCGCAGCGATCAGTGCCTCGCAAGCGGCAGCGGCACAACAACAACTCAATTACACCCGTTCAAATGAACAAGAGGCTGACCGCATCGGTATCACGATGCTCGCTCGTGCCGGTTTTGATCCTAACGCTGCCGCCTCCTTTTTTGGCAAATTGGCCGCCCAAATGCGTGTGGTATCCAGACCTCCGGCTCGTTTGCTATCGCACCCACTACCAGAATCCAGGATTGCTGATGCGCGAATTCGTGCCAGTAATTTACCACAGGTCAGACTGCCTCCTAGTTTGTCTTTTCATTTAGCCAAGGCACGGATCCAAGCGCGGTATATATATGATATAGAAGCTGCGCTGCAATATTATTCGAACGCCGTCAATGAGCCGCGGATTGTTCCTGAAGCCAGCCAATATGGACTTGCCCTCGCGTTGCTGCGCAATGATGATGTCGAAGAGGCAAAGGCGATCATTGAACAGTTGATGGCGAAGGATCCAAGCAATTTGTTTTATCTCGATACGGCAACGGATATATATCTAGCCCTGAATGAGTCACAAAAAGCAGTAGTTATGCTTGAAGAGGAACTCAAAAATTCCCCGCGTAATGCCGTAGTCACTCTTAATTTGGCGAATGCATCTATTGAGGGAGAAAAATATGATTATGCAATAGACGTACTGCGTGACTTCTTATTGATTAACCCTAAACATATGCTGTCGCATCAACTGCTTTCTGACGCATACGCAAAATCCAGTCGATACTTAGAAATGCACCAAATGAATGCCGAGGTTTTTGCTTTAGTGGCTGCTTTCCCGCAGGCCATAGATGAGCTACAACACGCTTATAATTTCGCCGGTGATAGTCATCTTGATAAACAAAGGATTAGAGCCCGCATACAACAGTTAAGGGACGAACAAGCGAAACTAGAGCGCCTGCTGTAATTGTTCAATTGTAGCGATTAGTTTGTCCGCGGTTTGTTCACCTAGAAGCGGTGGCGAAGTTGTTCCATCTGGCATGATGACGTAGGTTGCTGGGAGGTAGGCGGGTTTGTCTATGGGGATTAATTTAGTTTGCGAAGGCAGTAACAAAGCGAATTCCATATTGTATTTTTGTTGTATTTCACGCAGTTTTTCATCAGCTAAATCATCGTAGCTCACAGCAAACAGTCGCACGTTTTCTTGTTGAGCTGCCCATTGATTAAACGCATTTAACTCAGGTACCTCTTTTAGGCAGGGAGCGCACCATTCAGCAAAATAATTTACAACCGTTAACTCCCCCCCAAAATCTTGCCATTGATATTTCTTGCCATCGAGTGTTACGAAATCAAATTGCTGTGAAGCATGAAAAAAAACGCCGCATAACAACGCTAAAATGGCAACAATACCAATAAACAACTTTTGCACTTGAACCTCACTTAGCTTTCCGCGGTATACTATTAAATACAAGACTAATCCGATGGGATATCAATGCAATACTTACACAATCCGCGCTGTTCGAAAAGTCGTCAAGGCCTCGCACTGTTACAAGAAAACGGTGTAAGTCCACAAGTCGTAGAATACCTAAAAACACCTCTGTCATTAGCAGAGCTTGAAACCCTAGCTTCACGTTTGGGGGTTGACGACGTACGTCAAATGATGCGAGTTAAAGAAGCTGAATACAAAGACAATCAGCTCAAAGATGCCAATCAAGCCGAATTGTTACAAGCCATGGCAAACTTTCCGAAGCTTATCGAGCGCCCTGTCTTGATCAATGGTGATAAAGCCATCATCGGCCGTCCACCCGAGCAATTATTGGAAATTGTTTAATGTCCTACGTATTGGTGCTGTATTACAGTCATACCGGCGCGACCAAAAAATTAGCTGAAAAAATCGCTTTGGGTGTTGAGCAAGGCGGTGCGGCCGCTATGTTGCGGACTGTGCCACCAGTCAGTACTAATATAGATGAGAAGCACAGTGCGGTACCTGATACAGGCGCTCCCTTTGTAACCCTCACGGACTTAGCCAATTGCTCGGGGTTAGCAATTGGCAGCCCCACGCGCTTTGGTAATATGGCGGCTGCGATGAAGTATTTTATCGACGGAACCAGTCAAATGTGGCTCAAAGGTTCATTAATCGACAAACCTGCGTGTGTATTTACATCCTCGTCTAGCCTGCATGGTGGTCAGGAAGCCACCTTATTAGCCATGATGCTACCCTTGCTCCATCATGGCATGGTGATGGTTGGTCTTCCCTACGCTGAGCCCGATTTGGCCAGTACTCGAAGCGGTGGTACACCGTACGGCGTGACACACGTGACTTTCGGTCAGGCGTCCAGTCAGTTAACAGACGAAGAAGAGCGCTTGTGTATCGCACAAGGACAACGTCTCGCTAAAATAGCACTGGCGTTAGAACATTAAAGGTAAATCAATAAATTATGCTTTCGAAAACTATTCACTACCGATATTTAGCCCTTGTCGGATATTTAGGCCTTTTAACTTGGGTAGTTCTTTGGCACTTCGTCATTCGCGAAGAGATGGCGTTTAGCGTCCTGTTTACTGTACTGGTTTACGTGCTACCACTGGTATTTCCAATGTACGGTATTTTGACCGGTAAACCTTACACCCACGCGTGGGCAAATTTTATTGTAATGTTTTACCTGATCCACGGTCTTACTATTATATACGCAGAGCCACATGAATGGCTGTATGCGTTGATAGAACTATTTTTTGCCACAATCATGTTCATAGGCTGTGCAGTGTATGCCCGCAAACGCGGCAGAGAGCTCGGGCAAGGGCTCAAGAAACTATCAACTGTAATGCAAGAGGAACGTGAAAAGTTCGAGCGAGGTTGATATGGCATTTATAAGTATAAAACGGTTCGTCTCAGTTTTAGGTGTTTCTGCGCTATTAGTAGCTTGCGGGGGTGGCTCGGACGGTGGTACCGGACCAGCATCACCGGCTCCTACACCTCCACCGCCGGCACCAGTACCTGATGAAACGCCCGCGTCCCCCTTGTTAACGAGTAACAACCTGGAAATTTATGGTAGTGCGGATGCTGTAACCGGAGAATCTGTAGGTTTTGCCGTGCGCAGCGCTGACGGTGCTGATATTCGCCGTGTGGAATGGTCACAACTTAGCGGTCCAGCTACGGTGCCGTTGTTAGCAAGTCACACTCAAGCCATCGGTTTCGATGTTATCGATGCTGGCGATTACAGTTTCAATGTCGCGGTAACGACCATTACTGGCGCTAATCGCAGCGCTGAAATTAATCTGACAGTGAGCCAAGATACGGCCCCCGAAGCCAATATTCGCCTTGACCATGCAGCCACTGAAAGAGGCCGAGTTTCCCTGCGCGTTGACGGTGTGGGGAGTAAAGAAATCAACAGTATTGATTGGGTCCAAATTGCGGGACCTGATGCACAGAATGTGACAGCAAGTGATACTGACGGCCCCCAGTATTATATATTCTTCGATGCACCGGCAGTAACAATTGATAGCCCGATTGTATACGAGGCTACAATTAACTACAGCGACCAAACCAGTGCGACTGATACCGCCATCGTTATGGTTCGCAACGACAATATCAACGACTCAGCATACTTCCCCAATAGCGATCTGATTGTAACCGCAGATATGTTTGCCTATCGCTCAGATAGCCCATATGCAGACGCCCTAGAGTCGTGTATCTACAACAATCAAATAACCCAAACCTGTCGTTTCTCTGAATTACCACTTATCGGACAACAAACTGAAACGCCAACTGTCGATGATATTATGGACCGTACATTAGTCTCACACGCATGGATGGGCGAGCAATTTGAAAATTACCTGCGTACGTCGGCCGCCGGCTCCGATATGGTTAAGCTTCTTAGGGCAACAACAGCCATTGTTATTTCCTACGATGTACGCCCGTCGTTTTACTGGACTGCAACAGGTGCCATATATCTTGATGGCAACAACTTTTGGCGCACTCCACAACAACGTGACACGTTAAACGACCGACCGGATTTTCGCAGTGATTTGGGGCGCGATTTGACCTTTGAAATGCCTTGGCGATATGTCAAAGACAATGCTTATTACCCACAGTTGTCAAGCATTGCATACCCTGTAGCAGAGCGACGCTCGCGCAGTTTTGAAGACCTCGAAGCCTCAATATCCTGGTTGATGTATCACGAATTAGGCCATGCGAATGACTTTTTTCCCTCGTCGGTGTGGGCGGATTTACAATCCAACGATGATCCACTCTCCTACTTTAGAGAAAACGGTACATTATCGGATACATTACCCACGTCATATCCATTACTATCCGCTGAAATGGCGGCGCTGGCCCAAGTTAGATTTGCGGGTGAAACAGCTACTGCGACTCAGCGTGGCTACCAGGGTGATGATATTGAACAATTTTTCACACCAGATCGCTCTCCGAGTTACTACAGTTATTTGAATGAGCGTGAAGATTTCGCCACATTATTTGAGCGTTTTATGATGATTTACCGACTTGAAGCCGGTGCTGATGTTGGCATAGTAGAAGTCGTAGATAACCCTGAGTTGATAATCACTTGGGGACAACGAAATCGAATCAATGAGCCAGCGCTGCGCGACCGACTGCGCTTTACTGTCGAAAGTATCTTACCTGAATTGGATTTTGACGCTATTCAAACCACACTACCAGAACCGGAATTACTCGATTCGACGAAAAGCTGGCGAGATAGCGTAGTCATTGGCCAAGGCGTTCTTAACAACTCAGACGCAAGAGAAAATATTGAGGATGCCGCACACTTAGAGCCGCAATTTCAGTTAGGTCCTGATAAATGGCTACCATTACCCGACGAAAATTAGGTATCTAACTCTCGCTTGATAAGGTCAACTGTCAATGCTCTTTGCTCTTGCAAAGAGCGCTTGTCTAGTCGTTCCATCGCGTCAACTAAAAAGTCATTGCGGCGTTCGCAGTGGTTCAACAGGTATTGAATAGCTCGCTCAGAAAACTTCATCCCTCGTGCTTCGGCAAGCAGTTCTAACAGCGCTACTTTATCCATATCGTCTAGCGCTTTATAGGCATATACATCACCCCACTGCATACGCGAGTGCAGATCAGGTAAGGTCAAAGAGAAGTCTTGCTTTTCAGGGTGAGCGAGGTTCTTATTCGCCGCCAGAACCAAGGCATTATTGCCGTTTTCCCGACGTTGATTGATTAAATCGAAAACGGCTACCTGCCATTGCTCAGAATCTGTAATCGCGTCTAGGTCATCAATACACAGTAACGGAATTTGTGCAAATCCATCGAGCATATCAGGGGTGTAATGATTGAAATTCCGAAGTGATATATAGAAATTTTCAAGATTAAGCTGATTAGCGTAGTGACACAGCGCTATAAGTAAATGCGTTTTACCTTGTCCATTAGCGCCATGAAGAAACAACTGCTTAAAGCTCTGCTGCGCGCCTTTGGCGAGAGCTTCGACAATCGAACGAGTATGGGCGACCAACTGTTGATTGGGCCCTGCAACAAAAGTATCAAATTGCTGCTCTACCGGTAATTGAACTGCGAGTGGAAGTTGCATACAGGCTTAGCGTTGCCACTCAAACGTTGTGGTATCAGTGACATTACCAAAACTGTCCAAACCAGGCAGTAATCGCCCATCTAGCACTAGGGCATCAATAAGACGTCGCTCATTTGCCAACAAGCGCAGTTCAAACGTCGCAACGTGCCCCTGTAAAGATTGTAAGGTCACAGAATCAACCATACTCAATTCTCGTAGCAGGGTTTGAACTCCCGCATACACGGTTAAGCTTTCGACATTGCTCACGCTAAGTGTATAACTGGCTAGCCCAGCTGAAAATTGTTGCGGGTTGATCGCAAAGCGTCTCGCCAGTTGATTCACGTATCGATTCAGCAACTCTGTTATTAACGACTCTGGTGAATCTGCGCCCAATCGCGCGCTGTAGTAGCGACCATCAATAATAAACGTATAGTCCAACTGATACGGCTGTAAATCGCCAAGTAGCGCTTGAAATTCGTCATAAGTAAACAACGCTGGCGGTCCAGAAAGGTCTTCCAAGGGTTTTTCAAAAGCGTCTTCAAACTCGCTCATCTCTTCAGCTTGCGGCTCAGCGGTATTAAGCTCTTCGGCTACCGACTGCTCTAATACGTGCGCCGCGTTTAATTCATCAATACGTTGCTGCAATTTTTCCGGGTCGTAGTCTGGTGTCGCTTGAATCCTTGCGATAATGAGATGTTCTATACCATAACGAAAACTTGCGTTTATCACAGGCTGTGTGAAACGCCCCCACACATCATAGGCGCTAACGGTCTGAGTATCTTCGAGATCGTACAGTGGTAAGCGCACTCTAACTCCGCGCTGCTCGGCAATAGCGTTCACAATTGCACGTAAATTACTCTCGCTTTGTTCCGACAATACCACCGGTTGTCGGTTTTCAGGTGAATTAACGGCTAACCATAATATGCTATCTGGGCGACGCTCATCCCACAGTGACAAATTGTTTTGTCGCAATAGCTGTTGCATTCGGGCCGCATCAAAAGTGGCGACATAGCGCACACCGAATTCATCCATTTCATATTTATAGGCACTCAGTAAACCTTCTGCCTGGGGGTCGAGCTGCTGCCATATCTGACGAGTAAATTGTTCGCTATCGCCAGACATTTTTACCACGGCAATTCTAAACGCCTGGCGCAATGCCCTCTGCCGTGCTCGGTCGGATTGATCGGCAACTACCACGCTAACAACATTGGTTGCTTGAACTGTTGATCCCAATCGCGTTTGCACCTGAGCCTGAATCGCAAAAGTTCCTGAGATAGTCAAACTGATAACAAACAAAAACCGCAACAAAACCATCGTAGTAAATGTCTCCTTATTTAGACCCGCTATTGTTATCGATCTACAAATTTTTTGCATCCGTTAATATTTTTATTTGTCGATTGGTTCTGAACACGGTTGCTGGTAGAATTCGCGTCGATTTTTGGCACATTGTGAAAGGTAAACGAGTGAGCGATAACAAAACCGGTTTGAGCTATAAAGATGCGGGTGTAGATATCGATGCGGGTAATCGCCTGGTTGAACGGATTAAATCAGTGAGCAAGAAAACTGCCCGTGCTGAAGTAAAAGGTGGACTCGGCGGTTTCGGCGCGCTGTGTGCATTACCACAAAAATATAAAAATCCGTTACTCGTTTCAGGCACTGATGGTGTTGGCACTAAATTGCGCTTGGCTATGGATTTAAATCGACACGATACTATTGGTATCGATTTAGTCGCAATGTGTGTTAATGATTTGATCGTGCAAGGTGCCGAGCCTTTGTTTTTTCTTGATTATTACGCAACAGGTAAGCTTGATGTCGATACAGCGGCAGCTGTAGTTACGGGTATTGGTGAAGGTTGTTTACAGTCTGGTTGCGCACTGATCGGTGGTGAAACCGCTGAAATGCCGGGCATGTACGAGGGCGAAGACTATGACGTTGCCGGCTTTTGTGTGGGTGTGGTTGAAGCAGATGATGTCATCGATGGCAGTAAAGTGGCCGCCGGAGACGCGCTTATTGCTTTGGGCTCTTCCGGTCCTCACTCCAACGGTTATTCATTGATCAGAAAAATCCTTGAAGTTGACAACACTGATGTCACGCAGAAGTTAGGCGAACGCAGTATTGGCGATTTGTTGTTAGAGCCTACGCGAATTTACGTAAAATCAGTGCTTAAATTGCTAGAATCCATCGACATTCACGCCATTTCACATATAACTGGCGGTGGCTTCTGGGAAAACATTCCGCGTGTATTGCCTGATAATTTGGCCGCGCATATAGATGGCAATAGCTGGGAATGGCCAGCTATCTTTAGTTGGCTGCAGCAAGCTGGAAACGTTGACACTTATGAGATGTACCGCACGTTTAACTGCGGTGTTGGCCTTGTCATCGCACTACCGCAGTCAGACATAGAGCAAGCGCTTAACGTGTTGCAAGCCGCTGGCGAGAATGCTTGGCATATCGGTAACATTGCGACTAAGTCAGATGACCAGAGCGTAGTTATCAACAATGCAAAGTAAGCGCATGCCGCAAATTGTTGTTCTTATTTCTGGAAATGGATCTAACCTACAGGCAATTATTGACGCTGTAGCTGCACAAAAAATTCCAGGCTCCATCTCTGGTGTCATAAGCAATAAAGCTGATGCATTTGGGTTAGAGCGCGCCCAAAGTGCCGGGATCCCCACGGTAGTCGTTACGGCCAATAAAGGTGAAGCGCGCGAAGATTATGATCAACGCTTAGCAAGAGAGATTCGCGCGTTAACACCAGATTGTATTGTTCTTGCTGGTTTTATGCGGATCTTAAGTGAAGCTTTTATTAATGAATTTGCCGAAATTCTTTTGAACGTTCACCCCTCTTTGTTGCCGAAGTACCGAGGTCTCAATACCCATCAGCGTGCAATTGATGCCGGAGACAAAGAGCATGGTTGTAGTATTCATTTCGTCACTGCTGAACTCGACGGCGGGCCAATTATACTGCAAGCCAAGGTTCCCGTGTTTCCGGAGGACGATGCAGGTTCGCTCGCTGAGCGTGTCCAAACGCAAGAGCGACAGATATACCCGCTTGTAGTAAAGTGGTTTTGTGAAGGCCGACTAAAAAAATTAAACGATAAGGCTGTTTTAGATGAAAAAGAACTTCCTGCCATGGGCTTTGCTGCTGACTAACGTGCTATGTGCATGTATCGGTACTTCAGCTTTCGCCCAAACTGCTAACCAACAATTACTGCCATTTACCGCAGAATATATCGCCTATCGCTATGGTGATGATATTGGTTCAGCAACGCTCGAACTTCAACATCTCGGTTACGATCGTTATGCCCTAACCTATCGCTCTCGCGTATCTAAATTCTTCTTATCCGATAAACGTCACGAGCACTCAATCTTTAAGTTTGACGGCAATAGCATCACCGCCAAAGAGTATTACTACTCACGTGGCGGTACCGGTCCCGATAAAGAATTGACCGTAATGTTTGACGAGAGCAATCAGTCTATTAGCGTCGATAATAATCGGTTACAAGACTGGCAAGGTGAAGTTGATAACCAGCTATTTCGCATCGATGTCCCGCGTCAGTTGGCGCAAGGCAAGACTGAAATGCGCTATGACTTTATTAACTACCGCGGTGAACCGCGGACATATATCATCAAAGTCGTCGGTAAAGAACAGCTAGAACTGCCATACGGGATCGTCGATAGCATTAAAGTAACCATCGATCGCGGATCGAGCTCTCGAGAAACCTTTGCGTGGTTTTCTCCATCACTTGACCATTCACTGGTTCGATTACAACAGTTTAAAGACGGTGAAGAGCAAGGCGACATAAAACTCAAAGCCTACAGCGTTAACACCCAAGGTTAAAAATGGATTAACGGCGGCGAAATGGGCTGCTGTTAACTATACTTATACAGTGCTATCACTGGAAAAAATATCGCAAGAAATCCATAAACCTTGATCTTTCGTTTGAGTAATAATAGGTTTACGTAATCTGGTCTGACCTATGACCACTTTTTTGCGTTGAGCAATTCTTTAGGAGGCTTTATGTCTGATTTGTTTTGGTTTGTTGCAAGCTTAATTGTTATAGGCGTCGCAGCGTATAAGCAAACTACCCTGTTAAACGCAGTGATCGGCGTTGGCGCTGTAGTTATTGTCGGCACCTTGGCTGGCGATATTGGCTTGTTTGGCTGGATTGTATTCGCTGTGCTAGCGGTACCATTAGTTAATCGCGATATTCGCAAGCAGTATATCAGTAGCAAACTGCTTAAATTTTATAAAAAAGTCATGCCTGAAATGTCTGATACCGAACAAGAAGCGATTGATGCTGGCACTGTTTGGTGGGACGGCGACATTTTCACCGGTAAACCTAACTGGAATAAATTACACGGGTTCGCTCAACCCCGTTTAACCACTGAAGAGCAAGCATTTTTAGACGGTCCATGTGATGTTGTGTGTAACATGGTCGATGAATGGCAAATCAATCACAAAGACGCTGATCTATCTCCTGAGATTTGGCAATACCTTAAAGACAACAAATTCTTCGCGATGATTATCAAAAAAGAATTTGGGGGTCTTGAGTTCTCTGCGTACGCACAATCGCGTGTCTTGCAGAAACTCGCCGGAGTCAGCGCGGTGTTGTCTAGCACCGTGGGTGTACCTAATTCGTTGGGGCCTGGTGAATTACTGCAACATTACGGCACAAAAGAGCAGCAAGACCATTACTTACCTCGTTTGGCAGTAGGTGAAGAAATTCCGTGTTTTGCCCTTACCAGCCCTGAGGCGGGTTCCGATGCTGGTGCTATTCCTGATTTTGGTGTGGTATGCAAAGGCGAATGGCAAGGCGAAGAAATCTTGGGAATGCGTTTAACATTCAACAAGCGCTACATCACCCTTGCTCCAGTAGCCACCGTAATTGGATTGGCATTTAAACTGCGTGATCCAGATGGTCTCTTAGGTGACCAAAAAGAGCTGGGCATTACCTGCGCATTGATCCCGCGTGAAACCGAAGGATTAGATATTGGTAATCGTCATTTCCCATTAAATGTTCCTTTCCAAAACGGCCCAATTCGCGGCAATGACATCTTCGTACCGCTTGATTACATTATTGGTGGCAAGCAAATGGCCGGTAAAGGTTGGCGGATGTTAATGGAATGCCTTTCTGTAGGTCGTTGTATTACACTACCATCATCAGCTGCTGGCGGTGCCAAATCTATCGCCGTTGCTACCGGCGCTTATGCGCGTATTCGTCGTCAGTTCCGTTTACCGATTGGTCAAATGGAAGGTATCGAAGAAATGTTGGGACGCATTGGCGGCAACGCTTATTTGATGGATGCAGTCACTAGCATGACGACTGCAGCATTAGATTTAGGTGAAAAGCCTTCGGTGATCTCTGCGATTTGTAAATATCACCTCACGGAGAAAATGCGTACGGTTATCAACGACTCAATGGATATTCATGGTGGTAAAGGTATATGTCTAGGCCCAAATAACTATATAGGCCGAGGCTATCAAGGGGCGCCTATTTCAATCACGGTTGAAGGTGCCAACATCCTAACTCGTAACATGATGATATTCGGCCAAGGCGCTATGCGTTGCCATCCGTATGTACTTGACGAGATTCGTGCGTCACAAATCAGTGACCGCAAGGAAAGCTTAGATAAGTTTGACAAGGCAGTATTCGGCCATATTGGCTTCGCCATAGGTAATACATTCCGCAGCCTATGGTTCAGTTTAACTGGCGGTCGATTGAGCTCAGCTCCATTTAAAGATGAAACCACGCGCTACTATCAGCTTATGCAAGGTTATGCCGCAAACTTAGCGTTATTAACCGACATTTCCATGGGCGTGTTAGGCGGTGACTTGAAGCGCCGCGAACGACTGTCCGCAAGGTTAGGCGACATTTTAAGTCAAATTTATTTGGCATCAGCAGCGTTAAAGCGCTTTGATGAACAAGGCAGAAATCAAGAAGACTTGCCGCTTTTACATTGGGCAATGCAGGACTCTCTACATGCAACTGAAACGGCTATTGATGAGTTCATCCGTAACTTCCCAGTTAAGGCTTTGCGTTATGTGATGCGCGCTTTAGTATTGCCATTTGGACGTCGCGTCGAGAAACCCTCTGATGTACTAGAGCACAAAATTGCTCATATCTTGCAAACGCCTTGTGCTGCTCGAGATCGCATTGCATACGGTCAGTACACGAAACGAGAAGAAGGAAACTTACTCGGTGATCTAGAGCAGACGCTTGATGATATTTTGGCTGTAGAGCCAATCTTCGAGCGTATTTGCAAAGCAATGAAACAAAAATTGCCTATGACAGGTCTTGACCGTCTTGCAGACCAAGCCTTGGCTGAAGGATTAATTGATGGTCAAGAAGCTGAGTTGATGAAACGCACTGAGGCCGGTCGCTTGCGCACTATCAATGTTGATGACTTCGCACCAGAGGAACTGGTAGCAGCAACAGCTGCTAAAAAACCGGCAAAGAAAACAGCGACTAAATCGAAAGCCAAAAAAGCGGCGTAACGTTAGTCCGTTTAAACTCCTTCAAGCCGGCATTTGCCGGCTTTTTTATTGGTAAGGCTAACCTACACAGCTATAATTTCGTATAAGTAGTTAGTGTTGTAACGGCGTAGCACAAGAATATATGTTGAGATTGTTGATCCTATTGTTCCTCGCGGGTTGCTGGTTATCCCTTAATTCGGCAACCGGTCAAGAAGCGAAAACGCTCACCTTGGTTGTTAATTCACCAGGTACGCCGCCACACTTGTATTTTAATCAAACCGAAAATAAATATGATGGTGTTATACCTGACTTGCTTCGGTACGCTGAGCGCAACAGTCATTTAACCATTGAATACGTTGATTCCCATCGCAACCGCAACGAAAAATTTGTGTCATCTGGAAAGTTCGACATGTTTTATTCGAGCATTGCATGGGTGAGTCAGCCAGCAGACTTTATCTCGACGATTCCAATTTTTTCACACGAGAGTTTCCTGTATGCAATTGTGCCGTTTCCAGCCGACTTTTCACTGGATTTAAATACCACGGGTAAAGTTTGTACCCGTCGCGGCTTCAAGTACCCTGCCCTAGAACCGTTATTTGCCGATGGAAACTTGATACGTATTGATTCATCGAGCCATGATACGATGCTAAAAATGCTCATTCTTGGCCGTTGCGATATGGTTGAAATGAACCTCAAAAACGCCAGCGCATTGATTTACGCAGAGGAATACAAATCAACTGAGTTTTATCGCAGCAGTCTACCGACGAGCAGCGTGCCCGCCGCGTTGATCATGCACCCAAATCGCGCTGCTGAGCGGGATATTTTTAATCGGTTTATCGAGCGTTTTCACGCAGAGGGACTGTATGCAGAATCCCTCGCGAAACACCTGCACCCGTGATGCAATTTTAATGATGTAAACTTAGTTATCCCTGCGCACGTGAGACAGGATAAAATCAACCAGCAAATTGCGGTAACCATAATTTTCTTGGTGACTCATTTTCGTCCAAAGACTGGCGTGAGTTTCGTCGTATGCGTTGACCACCTGAAAATCACGAAATCCTCTGTCACGCAACTGCTGTTCAAAACCAAAACTGTACTGAAAGGTATCGCTTTCAGAGAATAACAGCATAGTGGTATTGAAGTCCTCAATATATGTGATCGGAGAAGCGTCAATGTGATCCTCGTTAGTGGACCCAAACACCGCGTGAATATGATTTTGCTCATACGACGGATCAACACTCACTAACAAATCGCGGTATTCTGGAATGTCGTAACCGCCTGCCACAGGAATAATGGCGTTGACATTAGCTGGCGTTAAACCGTATTCGGCTAAATAACGCTTATCAGCCACGAGTAACGTCGATAAGTGTGCGCCACTTGAAAATCCGCCGACAAAAATATTATCTGTAGAGTAGCCGTAAACTTCAGCTTGATCGTAAACCCATTTGAACGCCCTTGCGATATCCTTTATGTGCTCTGGGTGTTGTATTCCTTCGTGGTGTTTCTCTTCGCCTAATAGTGCGGGGCTGAGCCGGTGCCCCGCAGAAACCACTAAAATACCGCGTTTGGCAATTTGTCGACTCAAGTCCATTTCGTTGTGCCGATTAACGTATGCCCAAGCGCCACCTCCAATCCAAATTAACACCGGTGGGTTTTCTACTCCTTTGGGGATCAGAAGGTTGACTTGAGTAAGCTCAGAGTGATTTTCATGGCCTTTGGGGTAATAGCTTAAGTTGATCTTTTCATCAATCTCATACTCAACTGCATAAACATACGGTGTGCAAAAATAGAGGGAGAGCAGATGAAAAGCTATTATCGCCTTCAACATACGTGGTGTCATAATAGGTGACTCGTTTAATTTTCGCTGTAGCAGAGTATAGAAGGCCTTGCTCGCGTGTACTGTTTTTTCGGGTAACCGCCCAAATACTGCGACGGTTACCCGCGAATCAACTATTTACCGACAGCAATACCCTCGCGGCGCGGATCAGCACCACCCACTAATACTCCATCGACAACCTGTATACCGTGTAAGCCACTGTTTAAATCAATGACCCGTACGCTATGTCCTAAATCTGTCAGCTGCGCCTCTAGTGCAGTAATAGGCGTGCCTTTTTCTAACGCTGTATAATCGTTGCGATTTGTGATCTTCGGCAGGTTAATCGCTTCCTGCATATTCAGCTGCCAGTCCAAAACACCGATAATAGTTTGCGCAACATAGCTAATGATCCGACTTCCACCGGGCGAGCCGAGCACCAATTCCACATCACCTGCTGGATCAAAAACAATGGTCGGGCTCATCGCACTGCGCGGTCGCTTATTCGGTTCAACACGATTTAACGTTGGGTAACGGTTCTGGGTAGGAGCAAAGGAAAAATCCGTTAATTGATTGTTCAATAGAAAACCATCTACCATCAGTCCAGAACCAAACATAAATTCAATGCTCGAGGTCATTGAAACGGCATTTCCTTGCTTATCAATGATAGATATATGACTAGTATTAGGAAGCTCAAGCGAATAATCTGGACTCAATTGCGCATCGGTATAAGGCTTACCCGGTTTAAATTTACGCATCGGAGAATCGGCTTTAATATCGTCCCCCCGTCTGTTCAGATAGGTGTCATTTATCAAAGCCGCAAAGGGCAAGTTCGTGAAATCAGTGTCAGCGATATACATACTTCGGTCTGCATAGGCCATCGCTGTAGCTTGGGTATAAAGGTGGGCAAACTCTAGTGAGTTCGGTGTCATAGCTGCCACATTGTATGGTTCAAGCATCTTTAAAATTTGATAAACGTTAATCCCCCCAGAGCTCGGTGGGGGCATACCACACACTTTGTGTTCACGGTACTCGCCACAGATAGCCTGACGCTTCAACGGCATGTAGTTTTCTATATCGCTTGCTTCCAATAGACCCGGGTTAATTGACGCTGACTGCACCGTGTCAGCGATGCGTTGGGGTAGTTCACCTGTGTAAAAATACTCCACTCCTTGACTCGCGATATTGGCTAACACTTTGGCTAGGGATGGATTTTTCTTATTCGAGCCTTCGGCAAGAGGCTCACCACCTGGAAAAAAATAACTGTTCGAAACCGGAAACTCACGTAGACCCGGGTGAATATCGAGGGCCAACAAACCATGCAATCGAGCACTCACCCGAAATCCCTCATTAGCGGTCTTGATCGTATCGTCAAACAGCTTTGCCCACGGCATTTGACCAAATTCATCATGTGCCATGGCTAACGCACGCAATACGCCTGGAGCCCCCACTGATTTTCCACCAACAACAGCATCTCGCCAACGCATTGGCTTACCCTGCTCTGTAAATAAATACGCATTTGCCTTGGCTGGTGCAGTTTCGCGTCCATCGAATGCATGCAGTTGCTTATTTTCATTATCCCAATACAAAATAAACGCTCCGCCGCCAATGCCCGAAGACTGGGGCTCGACTAGTGTCAACATCGCTTGAACGGCAATTGCTGCATCAATTGCGTTACCGCCATTTTCGATGATATTACGCCCTGTCCAACTCGCGTAGGGATTTGCCGCCACAACCATGTAATCGTTGGCAGTAAATGCGCGCTTTTCGCTGTATCCTGTGCGCGCCTCAGGTTCGCGGTCTTCCCGCCCTTCTATACCCGTTTGAGCAATGCTAAAGGTACTGACGCAAGTGAGTAAAACGACACTTAATCGCTTGAATATCAATCTCATTATTTAAAAATCTCGGGATTTATCGGTCGTTTATTTAAAAATGCAGAGAAGGCCTCCTGCGCTGGCGCTGAGCGCATAGCATCGACAAAGTAGTCGAGCTCTGAGTTCATGTGTTCACTGACAGTGTCAGCATTGGATTTCAGTAAGTGCTTCGTCATAGCCAGCGCCTCTTTAGGTTTCTTACTGAGGGCGTCGACGACCTTATCGACCATGCCGTCCAAGTCTTCTGTGGCAAACACGTCTGTTACGATCCCAAAATGTTGGGCCTCGGCGCTGTCAAAAGGTTTGCCAAGCATCAACCACTCAGCCGCTTTTATATGGCCAACTAAGCGCGGTAGCATGTAACTAGACGCATACTCAGGAACTAAGCCTAAATCGATAAACGGCATCACAAATTTTGCTGAATTATCGCTGTATACGAAGTCACAATGCAGCAACATCGTTGTGCCGATACCGACGGCTAAACCTCTGACTTTAGCGACTACCGGTAGCTTAGTCGTCATCAGTGCCGTCATAAAATGGGCGGTTTCATTGACGTGTTCAGCCTCTTCAACCGTTGCGAAATCGGCAATATTATTACCCGCGGTGAAACAGTCGCCCTCACCTTCAATGACTATGACACGAATATCGCTATCCGCTGCAGACTCGATTGCAACAGCCATGGTTTCGTACATTTCGCGGGTGAGTGAATTTTTCTTCCCCGGACGATTGATGCAAATGCGCATTACTGCATCTGCGGTGTTAATTTTGATATCAGACATTAACATTCCTTCTCAATTGCGACTGTATAGGCAAAGCGTGGTTTTTATGCCACCATGCATTCATACGATCATGATACCTATAGTAAAAGTCTCTGCGACTTATTTTAATGAATATGTTCACATTTCCAACGCTCATTCGCTATTGGATCCTGCCTTTTTTCATCATTCTCTGTTCCCTACTGGGCTTTTTGTTAGAGCCGCACAGCAGCGTATGGTTCGCCCTAAAACCGCCTAGCTTTGCGCTCGAAACAAGCTTTACCTTGCTCACTGGCCACTTGTTACACACCAATAGCTGGCATTTACTGCTCAATATCTTGGGCTTTGGGCTGCTTTGGGCACTCCATGGCGAATACTATTACCCCCGCCAATTCGCAGTAGTTTGGTTATTGCTATCGGTTGCAACCAGCATTTGTATCTTAGCCTTTGATAATGTTGCTCAATATGTCGGCCTATCTGGGGTATTACACGGCGTTTTTGTATGGGGTGCGTGCTTGGATATTAAACGTGGTGAATCGACTGGCTGGCTACTACTGCTGGGAGTTGGCATTAAAATCGTTTATGAGCAATGGTTTGACGATGCCGCTAGCATGGCTGCACTCATTGATGCAGCCGTTGCGGTTAATGCTCACCTTTACGGCGCAATTGCCGGTTTAATTATCGGTGTGATGCAAATAGCACTTGCGCCGTCTAAAGCCACGCAAGTGTCACGCCATTAAAGGTGTTGCTCGAATAATTTGTAGATACGGCGATACTCATCTAACCACGAACTAGGTTGGACAAAACCATGTGGTTCAACCGGATATATCGCTGTTTCAAAATTCTCTTTTTCCAATTCAATTAGGCGTTGTACCAAACGAACCACATCCACAAAAAATACGTTGTCATCAATCATTGGCGCATTCATCAGCAATGGTTTTGACAAACCCTCAGCAAAGTAAATCGGCGAGCTGCGACGATAGGCAATCGGGTCGACATCAGGCGTATTTAGAATATTCGAAGTATACGGATGATTATAATGTGCCCAATCACTAACGGGTCTTAGTGCCGCTCCGGCCTGGAATAGATCCGGTTCTGTAAACAGCGCCATAAAAGTCATGAATCCACCATATGAACCACCGTAAGTCCCTACTCGATTGCGGTCAACGTTAGCATTCGCCACTAACCATTCAACACCATCTACCAGATCTTGGGTTTCTGGCGTTCCCATCTGCCGGTAAATCGCTGTTCGCCAATCACGGCCGTAGCCTTTACTGGCGCGATAATCCATATCCATTACAACATAACCTTGCTGAACTAACATGCTGTGAAACATAAATTCACGGAAATAACCCGACCATCCCATATGTGCGTTTTGCAAATAACCCGCGCCGTGGTTAAAAATGACTGCCCGACGGGGTTCAGACTCGTCGACGTTTGTCGGTAAATACACGCGTGAATAGATCGGCGCATCACTGTGTGATGATTCAACCGGTACAATACTCGGTGCGACCCATGGCATGCTAAGAAACTCATCGCTGACAGTGCTGGTAATCTTTACCGGCTGTGTCATTGCATCATCACTGATTACTGAAGTGTACAACTCTGGCGGCATAGTCAGTGTGCTGTGAGTAAGGAGCAACGTGGTGTGATCCGGGCTCAACGAGTAGTCTGTCATACCGTTCAAATCGGTGAGTGCCTGAATCTCACCACCAGATAAAGGCGCGCGATAAATTTCATAAATCCCCGGGTGCTTCACATTAGCTTTAAAATATGCCCATTGCTCATCACGGCTGATGGTAATGTCATCAACTTCAAAACGCCCTTGTGTCAACGCACGCTCTTTACCATCAACGGGTTTGACGTACAGGTGCGAGTATCCACTCTGTTCCGATAAATAGTACAAGCTTGGCGATTCAGGCAACCAACCAAACTGGTTAAATGCGTAGTTTATCCATGCCTCGTCAGATAAACGATGCTGGGTGACTAACCGCTGCTGGTCAAAATCTACCGTTACGATCCAACGATCTTTGTTATCCCACGCCTCAAGCATTATTGCCACGTGTTCACCACTGGTGTGCCACTGAATAGCGGAATGACCATACCAGCTTTGCAAGATACCTATTGCTCTCGGCAACCGGTTAACTTGATAATCCTCACCGCGCGCCGCAGCGTTTTCACGCTTGACCGCTGCAAGTACATCATCGTTATAGCCCGGTAACTGATTCAGCGATAATTCACTGACGGTATTTTGGGCTAAATCTAAAAGCCATAGCTTATGAGTAATGGGCTTTGCATCACTGACGCGACGGCGCACTTCTTCCGCAGCAATACGACCGTTTTCTTGGATGTAATTAGGCATAATGTCAGATTCACTGCGACTTGGTGTGTCTTCTGTACTCACCACTATCACATACTGAGCATTGGGCGAAAGCGCCACTTGTACGTTGCGATGCCCTTCGGTTAAATAAAACGGTGCTGCGGTAATGCCATTATTTTGCGCTTGCAGCTGTGCATCGTAATCCGCTTGCTCCTGCCTTTGGCGACGTTGCAGCGCAACGTATTCAATCAACTCTTGCTGCTCTTGAGCGATAAAATCTGCTGGGGGCCTAACGGCTTGTGGTTTACTTGCATATTGCCATTTCACTAACTCTTCGCGCATTCCATTTGATGGGTCAATGGCGATAAAGCTATTACCAACCTGATAGGCGAGACGTTCATCGCTTAGAAAGGTTAGATTGCGTGGGTAGTCAGAATCTTTAGTTAGCTGGCGTAAAACACCTGAGGAATGGTCGTATAAAAAGATATTGGAATCAAACACCCAAGCAGTTAAATCATTGTTCGCATTTGACACTTGCTGGCTACGATCAACTTGGTGTAATTGCGCCAGTGCAACCTTCTCGCCGTTTCCACTGACTCCGGGGGATGCCAAATAGAAATCCCGCAGATGGCTTCCTACGCGCTTTCGCTCATAAACTAAGTGCTCGCCATTTAAACTCCACGACGGCGCTTCAGGCTGGCGACCTAACCAATCGGGATCAGCCATAATTTGTTCTAGCGTTATAGCTATGTCGTCCTGCATTGCGTTTGAATCAACAACCGGAGTAATAATCGTCGGTTCGGGTTGGCTTGCGGATGGAGGGGCGACAACGTCAACTGTGCCATTTGTTGACTGAGTCGCTGCGCAAGCAGATAAAATTACCGCGCTGCCCATGACGAGTAAAAATTTATGGGTGTTTTTCATTGGATCTACTGAGACTGTTAAAACCGTGCGAAACTATAGCATTAACGATGCGCACAAGGTCAAATGATCTCGTCCTGAAATTTTAGTGAGTTCAACGTTTTAAAATTGTAGTAGGCAGTGATCTTTTTCACTCTAATAGGAATACAACAAACAAAACTCAACAGGAATAAACATGAAACAATTGCTATTGAAACTCAGTATCGCGGCACTGGCACTGACATCGCTTACGACACAGGCGAATGATTGTCCCGACATCTTAAAATTTATGAAGCGCAAATTGAACTCACAAGAAATGGTCAATATGTGTGATGCTTACAAGGGACAAACACTACTGATCGTAAATACGGCAAGTTATTGTGGTTTCACAAAACAGTTTGAGGGTTTAGAGGAGCTATACAGTACGTACAAGGACCAAGGTTTTACTGTCTTGGGCTTCCCAGCCCATAATTTCAATCAAGAAGATGAAGACGAAGGCAAAATTGTTGAACAATGCGTATTAGAGTACGGTGTTCAATTCCCAATGTTCGAGCCACTGTCAGTTGAAGGTGATGACGCAGACCCATTATTTAGACGCCTAGCGGATGAAGCGGGCAAAGCGCCAGAATGGAATTTCTATAAATATCTAGTCGACAAAAAAGGTAATGTGGTTGATTACTATTCCAATTGGACTAGTCCCACTAGCAGCAGTTTGATTAAAGATCTTGAAGCCGCACTGGCGATACAAGACTAGTTAAAAAAAAGCCCCGCTACATGGCGGGGCAACAAGCACACTCAACTTGGAACACACAGTAGGTTTTGCTCAATTACAGTGACCTACAGTTAAATAGACCGGACTAGTTAGCAATAAGTTCCAATATTTTTTCATCGGCTTTTTGCCAAGCTTGCTGGGCTGACTCTTCTCCCATCGCCAAACCTTCGGCATAAACAAACTCAACATCAGTCACACCCAGAAAAGCCCAAAAATTGCGCAGATATTCAGTTTGAGTATCCAGTGCTGTTCCCGCGTACATCCCTCCACGCGCGGCTAAAATCGTCACTTTCTTGCCGTTGAGCAAGCCTTGCGGACCATTTTCTGTGTAAGTAAAAGTTATGCCCGCTCGTGCCAAACGGTCAATCCAAGCCTTTAATGCGCTAGGGATACCAAAATTGTACATGGGTACGCCAAGTACTATTTCATCCGCAGTTTGAACTTCAGCGATGATGTCTTCTGACAATTGCGCCAATTGCTGTTGCTCATCATTACGCGCGGTAGGTTCGACTGCCCATGCAGCCATTTCGCTATCAGTCAGGTGTGGGATGTCTGTGGCTGCTAAGTCACGACGAACCACATTAGTTGTCGTTGTGGTGGCCAATTTATCGAGATAGATATCGACTAATTTAGTTGAATTGCCGGCACCTGTTTGCAAACTGCTTGTAATCGCTAATACGTTTTTCATAATAAACCTCGGTAACTTAATCAGTGGGTATGGCCCAACTATAGTTACTAATATTTAGATTTAAAATCGCATTAAATAACACTTACCGTTCTAATATGTAGAACATAAGTGTTATAACATAACGCAAATGTTAAACATTTGTAATCTTCACCGAATTCCTGATCTAGCAGAGAATCTGCATGCGTAAGCACCTCGAACACATTAAGAGGAAACTACAATGCATAAACTCTCGTTACTTGTAGGCGCGGTTAGTTTATTAGCCCTATCTGGCTGTGGCTCTGACTCGGATGATCTGCCACCGCCCCCCACTCCGCCGGCGCCACCACCACCGCCGGTAACAATTGTTGATGTGGCCGTAGACAATGGTAGCTTCACGACGTTAGTCGCTGCACTAACAGAAGCGCAACTGGTCGATGCTCTTTCAGATCCTGACGCATCCTTTACAGTATTTGCCCCTACTGACGACGCGTTTGCGTTGTTGGGACAAGATGCGATAGATGATTTGCTCGCCAACCAAGATCAACTAACTGATGTACTGACATATCACGTTATTGATGGTGAAGTGAACGCAGAAGCGGCAATAGCAGCCGCTGGTGCAACAGTTGAGATGTTCAACGGAGATAGCGTGGGCCTGTCTTTCGTGAATGACACACTGTTCGTTAACCAAGCAACAGTGACATCAACCGATATTCAAACTGATAACGGGATTATCCATGTGATCGACGCGGTTTTGATGCCGCCTGCTGAGCGCGGTGAACCGACAGCAAACATTGTTGAGACAGCTGTTGCTGCAGGTAGCTTTGAAACACTAGTTGCGGCGGTTGAGGCGGCAGGCCTTGCCGATACTCTAAGCGATCCAAATGCTGAATTTACCGTTTTCGCGCCCACTGATGATGCCTTTGCTATGTTGGGTCAAGATACTATCGACGTGTTACTCGACAATCCTGATGTGCTTGAAGGTATACTCCTCCAGCACGTAGTGCCAGGTACAGTAAACTCGATTACCGCGTTCAGCTTGGTGGGCCAGTCACCAGAAACAGCTTCCGGTGCAACTATCCCCGTAGGCTTAAATGCTGATACTGATTTGTTGACATTTGGCGGAGCTAACATTGTAACAACCGATATATACACTACCAACGGCGTGATTCATGTTATTGATATGGTAGTCGTCGCTGACGTTGAAGTTCCCGCGCCCCCGGTCTCTATCGTTGATGTAGCGGTTGAGAATGGCAGCTTTACAACACTAGTTGCAGCTCTACAGGCAACAGGCCTTGATACTGTATTAGCCAACACTGATGAACAATTTACAGTATTCGCACCAACTGATGCAGCATTCGCGTTACTAGGCCAAGACGCCATTGACGACCTATTAATGGACACAGCAGCATTATCTAATATTTTGCAATATCACGTAATCTCGGGGGCGACTATCCTTCAAGACGCGGCAGTAACGGTTGCCCAATCTAACGATAGCTTGGTTACAATGACCAATATGCAAGATGCTGCACTATCGCTAAGCGGCTCCGATTTATACGTCAATGCGTCGCGCGTAGCACTTGCAGACGTGATGGCCGATAACGGCGTTATTCACGTGGTTGATCAAGTGATTTTGCCGCCTGCTGACCGCGGTGAGCCGACCCAAAATATTGCAGAGGTGGTAGTTAGTAACGCCAATTTCAGTACCTTACTGGCAGCGTTAGATATCGCAGGTCTAGATACAACTCTAGCCGATGAGATGGAAACATTCACGGTGTTCGCGCCAACCAACGCAGCATTTGATAAAATCGAAGACATGGCACTTGATGGTCTGCTTGCAGATACAGATGCTCTGACCAATGTGTTGCTACAGCACGTAATCATCGGCGCAGAAGTTAACTCATTAGGCGCATATGCAGCTAATGGTTCTAATGTTGATACCGCGGCTATGGAAGATGTTTCGGTCGCGATCGTAAACTTTGCTCAGGCTGAAAACACCGATTCAACGGAAGTCAGCTATGATGCTGTCAACCAACGCTTGGTCGGTGGTCTAGGTTCTGATAATCCTGGCTTCACGTTATACACGTTCGACAATGACCTAGGTACTGGTGGTAGCGCTTGTGTTGACGGTTGTGCGACTAACTGGCCACCGGTGATTGTCACTGACGGTGATGTTTCATCAATCCCTGGTTTGTCTGTCATTGAACGCGGAGATGGCTCAATGCAAGCGGCTTATCAAGGACGCCCATTGTACTTCTTTGCCAACGATACGGCCGCTGGTGATACCAATGGTCAAGGTGTAGGTGATGTTTGGTACACCGTTGATCAGCCACAGGTTGCTTTGCAAATCCAAGGTTCAAATGTCACCACAACTGATATTTATACGACCAACGGTGTTATTCATGTGATCGATACGGTCATTACCGAAACACTCGAGTAAAAACATGTAGAACGAAAAAGGCCGCAGTATCTGCGGCCTTTTTTGAATTTTGATTGCCTGAATAAAAGGTAGACTCAAACTGAATCTTATTTACCTAACTGATTAAACGCTTGGGTGAAGTCAGCAATTAAATCATCAATATCTTCAATACCTATTGAAAAGCGGATCATAGTGTCACTGATCCCCATTGCTGCTCGCGCCTCTGGCCCATTTTCATAGAAGATTGTCGACGCCACAGGTAATGCCAATGTTCGCGTATCCCCCAAATGAGTGGCCGACAACACCAGGTTTAACTCATTCAAAAACGCCACGGGATCGATATGATCGGCCAGTTCAAGACTTAAAATAGCACCAAATGATGAGAATAGTTGACGCGCTATGAAGTGCTGAGGATGTTCGGCGAGCCCAGGATAAAAAACCTGCTTAACTTGCGAGTGTGAGTTTAACCAAGTTGCTAACTGCAGAGCATTTTCACAGGCTTTGTTCAGTCGCAAAGCCAATGTTTCCATCCCCACCGATAAACGACTCGCAGAATCCGGCGCCAATGTCGCACCAATATCGCGTAAGCCGCGCTTCTTAATTTGCGTTAGCCCCCACTGTGAGTCGTCAGCACCTTTATAGGCTGCATGGATGTTGTCAAAGTTACGCCAATCAAACAAGCCGGTGTCAACTACAGATCCTCCTAATACGTTGCCGTGGCCGCCGATATACTTAGTCAAAGAACTGACTAAAAGGCTAGCTTTCACATTTTTAGCGTCAAACAAATACGCCGGAGTCATGGTGTTATCGAGCACAAACAGTAACTTATTTTCCGCACAAAACTTGCCAATTGCCTCACAATCACTCACTTGAGTTACAGGGTTGGCGATGGTTTCACAAAATACCATTTTGGTATCAGGTGCATAGGCGTCAACCACATTGCGAATGTCAGTAACATCGACGTAACTGATCCGTACACCAAAATCTTCGAGCGTCTGCATCAAACTGCGTGTGTTACCAAACAAAAACTGCGAAACAATGATGTGATCACCGCCACGCAACAACGCCATTAATGTACTGGCAATCGCAGCCATACCTGTGGCAAAACACAAGGCTCCAACACCACTTTCCATATGGTTAAGCATATTTTGCAGTGCAGATACCGAACCTGACGACGAACGCGAGTAAACATGGCCTAATTTTTTACCTTGGAATACGTCTACAAGCTCCTGCGCATCCTGATATTCAAATAAAACCGATTGCGTTGTAGAACTATGCGCGCCGCCAAATTCTGGCGAATTGAGTTGCCTATCTGCATGTATCAGTTGCGTAGTGAAACCGCGTTTTGCCAAAATTTATTGCTCCGAATATTTTACCTTGTCAGGGTACTTTGCATTTATGTCAATAAAGAACGAATACACAGTATGCATATTGTCTTCGATACCGTTGTGGTGTTCTAAACTGGGGCCGAATTTAACAGTCTTGTGCTTAAAGTCAAAGCCGACAAGTACTACGGGGACCTGTGCCTTATGTGCAATCGCTAAAAAGCCAGTCTTCCATGGATAGATTGGCGACCGTGTTCCCTCTGGTGCCACCGCTAGGATCATCTTATCAGATTGATTAAATGCATCCACCACTTGATCGACAATACCGTGTGGACTGCGACGATCTACTGGCATGCCACCAATAAACTCTAACAATTGTTTAATCACCGGAATGAAAATTGTGTGCTTACCTAAGAATCGGATTTTGATCCGCAGGGCAAACAAAACGGCTAAGCCCAAAAAGAAGTCCCAGTTTGACGTATGGGGCGCTACCGCAATAACCATTTTCGGATAACGTGGTAAGCTGCCTTCGATTTTCCAGCCAGTAATGCGTAACAAAGTTCGTCCCAACCACCCCGAAAAAGCATTGCCACCACTTGGCGGTGATTGACTATCATTGTTTGGCTGATTTGAATTCGAACCCATTTTATTATTGTTGTGTAATTTTTCTGGTCGCATCTCGGTCACTACGGCACAATGTGATTAGAAATAATAAGTTAATAGATTAACGCTTATGCCGCCAGATTGCATAATCGAACAGAACTAAACTATGTGTATTTTGTTTATTGCGGTTAACCAACACCCAAAGTATCCGTTAATCATCGCTGCTAATCGCGATGAGTTTCATCAACGCCCTACGCAAAGCAGCCGTTTCTGGCCTGAATGCGAAAACCTATTAGCTGGCCGTGATGTAAAGGCCGGAGGCACTTGGATGGGTGTTACGCGTAACGGTAGAATAGCCGCATTAACCAATATTCGTGACCCAAAACGACAGAATGACCAGGCCAAGTCGCGGGGTGAACTGACGGTAAACTATTTACTCGGTAATTCTGGCTATTCAGACTTTGCCCAACAGTTACAAAATACGGCTGATGATTACAATGGCTACAACTTGCTATATGGCGACATCAAGCGCGGGCAATTACAAGTATTCAACAACCACTCACTGCAATTACAAACATTAAAAAACGGGTATTATGGTTTATCAAATGCGAGCCTCAATACGCCGTGGCCTAAAATTGAACGGGGTAAACTTGCCTTAGCCGATTATTGTGAGACACACAAAGAGCTCAATATCGAAGCGCTTTTTGCCTTGCTCGGCGATCAAACCAAAGCTGAAGATCATTTGTTACCTGACACTGGCGTACCCAGTGAATGGGAAAAACAATTGTCGTCGATATTCATTCAAGGTGAACAATACGGCACGCGGACCAGCACTCTATTAATTGTCGATCAGCATAGCCATGTAAACTGGTACGAGCGCAATTTTAACGCCAGCGCCATTGTCGAGAATGAAGCCGCATACGAATTCAGCCTCGAAAGTTAAAAAAACCATTAAATAACCATATTAGTGCTAGTTATTGACAAGCGCGTAGTGTCATAATGCCAGCCGCCTATCTAATCAATCAACCAAAGAGGAAATACTCGTGTTCGACGTGCTACCGCAACTCGCCCCTGATCCAATACTAGGTTTGTCTGCTGCCTATAAAAAAGATCCGAACCCCAATAAAATCGATTTGGGTGTTGGCGTTTACAAAGATGAGCAAGGCAATACTCCGATTGTATCTGCCGTAGCTAAAGCTGCGCGTCGTTTGATTGAGACAGAAACAAGTAAGACCTACATTACTCCACAGGGCGTACAAGGCTTTATCGACAATATGTTGACCTTGATTTTAGGGCAAAGCCACCCTGCACTATTGGCAGATCGCGTGGCCGCAGTACAAGCGCCAGGTGGTTGTGGTGCCCTACGTATATTGGCTGAGTTGCTTACTCGCGTGAACAAAGATCTAACGGTTTGGGTCAGTGATCCAACGTGGGCGAATCATATTCCACTAATTGGCAATGCCGGTCTTGCGATCAAGACCTATCCGTACTTCGACAAAGACTCAGCATCAATCAAGTTTGACGCGATGATCGATGCGCTAAAAACCATTCCGAAAGGCGATGTTGTATTGTTCCACGGCTGCTGTCACAACCCCACGGGTGGAGACTTAACGCAAGAGCAGTGGTGTGAAGTCCTTGCGGTTACACAGCAGCAGGGTTTCTTACCGTTTTTCGATATTGCTTATCAAGGTTTCGGCGATGGCTTAGATACCGACGCTTACGCCGTACGCCTGTTCGTAGAAACCTTGCCTGAAGTTATCATTGCCGCCTCGTGCAGCAAGAACTTTGGCTTATATCGCGAACGTGTTGGATTAGCAGCAATTGTAGGTGAAACAAGCGCAGTGAAAACTATAGCGCAATCACAAATCCAAAGCGTTGCACGCGGTATTTATTCAATGCCACCGAGTTATGGCGGTGCATTGGTTGATATCATTTTGAGCGATGCAGAGTTAAAACAAGAATGGATTAACGAAGTTGATGAAATGCGTGAGCGCATGAAGTCATTGCGTGGTTTGTTAGCAAATGCACTAAACAGTAACCAAGATAAGCAAGATTTTGAATTTGTTAATCAACAAAAAGGCATGTTCTCATACTTGTGTATTAGCCCAGAGCAAGTACGCGCAATGCGCGACCAGCACAGCGTTTACTTTGTGGATAGCAGTCGGGTAAATATTGCTGGCATCAACCAAAACAATGTTGAGCGCCTAGCTGAAGCCTTAATCGCTGTTCTATAAGCTTTATTGTATGGTGGCTCGTGCGAGCCACCTGTCTAAACTGTTCGCAAATCCTTGCTTTTCTTTCTGCCCGTAGCTGCGCTGCCCTCCGGTGTGTTCGCCACTAGCGCGCATGGTATCCATAAAATCACGCATATTCAGTTGCGCCCTGATACTGCTGCGATCGTACATTTCACCCCTTGGGTTTAGTGCATCTACGCCATTAGCGATAACTTCAGCAGCTAGAGGAATATCAGAGGTAATAACCAAATCGCCGGGTTTAGCCGATTGCGCGATGTGATCATCAGCAATGTCAAAACCTTTGGGAACAACAATACTTTGGATTTGTTTATCTGGTGGCGTACGCAAACTTTGATTCGCCACCAAATACACCGGCATTTTGGTGCGTTGGGACGCTTTGAATAGTATATCACGGGCCAACACTGGACACGCGTCAGCATCGACCCAGATCGCCATTAAGCTAAGAACCCGCCGTCAACGACAACCGTTGTGCCGGTTGTATAACTCGAAGCATCAGATACCAAATACAGCACTGTACCCGCCATCTCTTCAGGCTGTGCAGTGCGTCCTAGTGGTATTTGCATAAGTGCCGTTTTCAAGATCTTCTCATTAGTTGTCAGTGCTGACGCAAACTTGGTCTCTGTAAGACCTGGTAATAGCGCGTTTACGCGAATATTAAAGCGACCACACTCTTTAGCGAAGGATTGGGTCATACTAATTACGGCAGCCTTAGTAATCGAATAAATCCCCTGCATATCGCCTGGACGTTTACCATTAACTGACGCCGTATTGAGAATAACACCACCGCCCTGCTCGCGCATCATCTTGCCAGCTTCGATCGACATAAAGAAATAACCGCGAATGTTTACATCGACGGTTTTTTCATAGGCGGCAATGTCCGTATCAAGGATGTGGCCGAAATACGGATTTGCTGCAGCGTTATTAACTAAAATGTCTAGCTGACCAAACTCCGCTTTTATCTGTTCAAACGCTGCGCTAATTTGTGCCATCTCACCGACGTGACAAGCCAATGCCGATGCTTTACCACCCGCTTCGACTATGCTGTCTGCGACTGTTTGGCAGTCATCAATTTTACGACTTGATACGATAACATGTGCACCATACTGTGCGAGCAAACGAGCAATCGCCTCTCCGATGCCGCGACTAGCACCTGTAACTAAAGCAACCTTTCCGGTTAAATCAAATAAATTTTGCATAACTGTTCCTGTTATTAAGCCAGCATTCCGCCGTCGAGCACTACGTTTTGACCTGTCATAAAGCTTGATTCATCTGAGCTCAACCAAGCAATAGCGTAAGCGATCTCTTCTACTTTGCCTAAACGTTTCATCGGATTGGCACCAACTATAGCGCGTTGCGCTTTTTCATCTACACGTTTCAGGGTATTTTGTACCATTGGCGTGTCAACAAAACTTGGACAAATTGCATTACAGCGAATATTCGCACGGGCAAATTCAACTGCTGCAGCTTTAGTAAGACCGATAACTCCGTGCTTCGCTGCGCTGTACGCTGATAACATCGGTGACGAGCGCAAGCCCGCGACCGAAGCGATATTGATAATTTGACCGTTGCCTTGTTTCAACATCACTGGCAAAGCTGCGCGCATACAGTGCCAAACGCCGGCTAAGTTAATTGCTATATTGCGATCGAAATCCGCCTGTGGCACTTCTAGCATGTTGTTTGGGTTGTGATCGACTCCGGCGTTGTTGATCATTACGTCAATACCACCAAGCTTTGCACAGCCTTCTTTGATAAGCTCACCCACTGCATTTACATCAGCAACATCGGTTGCATAAAAGTGTGCAGTTGCACCGCTTTCGTTGAGCTCCGCAGCAAGTGCCTGTCCATCTTGTTCGTTGACATCACTAATTAATACTGCTGCACCGCGACTGGCGAGTACCCTAGCACTGGCCGCACCAATCCCTGATGCACCACCGGTAATTACAATTCGTTTTCCTGATACTGACATCGACTACGCCTCGTTCGGGTGGTCAACTTTGAGCACAAGCTTGCCAAAGTTATCACCGTTAAATAGCATCATTAAGGTTTCTGGGAAGTTTTCTAATCCCTCGACCACATGCTCTTTAGCTTTTAGCTTACCCTGCATGATCCAGCCCGCCATTTCTTGCGCAGCTTTACCGTAGTTAGCGGCGTTATCAAATACGACAATACCTTCCATGCGGGCGCGATTAACTAGTAAAGACAAGTAATTCGATGGGCCTTTAACCGGCGTAGTATTGTTGTATTGACTGATCGCACCGCAGATAACGATACGTGCCTTAAAGTTAATCCGAGTTAACACATCATCTAAGATCTCACCGCCAACGTTATCAAAATAGACGTCTACCCCATTCGGACATTCGCGCTTTAAGCCTTTCTTAACATCTTCATTTTTGTAATCGATAGCGCCATCGAAGCCTAGCTCGTTGATCAAGTAATCACATTTATCCTGACCACCAGCAATGCCAACGACTCGGCAACCTTTGATCTTGGCAATCTGACCCACCACTGTGCCAACAGCACCAGCAGCACCAGAGACCACAACGGTTTCACCTTCTTGTGGATTGCCGGTATCAAGGATCCCAAAATACGCGGTCATGCCTGGCATGCCCAACACGCCTAGGTAGCGCTGTAGCGGCGCAAGTGATGGGTCAACTTTATGCACGCCTTTAGTACTCACCACAGCATACTCTTGAACACCGAAATGACCGTACACGAAATCACCTTTAGCGAAATTTGGATCCGTGGACTCAAGTACCTCACCGACTGTGCCTGCGCGCATGACTTCGCCAATGCCTACCGGCTCAATATAGGATTTACCATCGTTCATCCACCCGCGCATGGCTGGGTCTAAAGAGATGTAATCGATTCGCACCAAGATTTCACGTTCACCTAACGCTGGGGTTTCTGTTGTTACAAAAGACCAATTGTCTTTCGTTGGTGCGCCCACTGGACGTGACGCTAATAAGTACTGTCTGTTTTGCATAGTTTGTGTCCTTTTATAGTAATTGTTAGTTGCCTTAGAACCACTCGGCTTGCATTGAGTCACAGGTATCATCGAGCGCCTTAAGTAGGGCAAAGTCGCGTTCGATCAGGGGGAGTTCCCAACGTAAATAGTAGTCGGCAGCGTGTAATTTACCTGCGTAAAAATGATATTTCGGATTGTCAGTATCTAGCTCACTCATTTGTTTTTCAGCGGCTGTTGCTTGACGGATCCACATCCAACTCATTACCACCGAAGAGAAAATGTTCATAAAACACTGGGCGTCGCTTAATAGCGCCGATTGTTTTTCAGACTGTAAGCTCTGGCCGATATGACCAATGATCTGTTCAAGTTTGCCGAGGTATGGGTGTAGCTGTGCCACTAATGCGGCACTTCGCGGCAAAGTGGCTTGGGCTAAGTCTTGCTGAAGCACTTTTTGGAAGGCGCGTAAACCTTGTTGTTGATTTTGCCACAACTTACGAGTCATTAGATCCAGCGCTTGAATACCGTTCGTTCCTTCGTGGATAGGGTTTAGACGATTATCACGCCAGCATTGTTCAACGGGATATTCACGCGTATAGCCCGCCCCGCCTAACACTTGGATGGCCAAATCGTTAGCTTTGGGACCAAATTCAGAGGGCCAGGCTTTACAAACTGGGGTTAATAGGTCGAGTAGTTCAGCAGTGGCCGTTTTGTCTGCGCCCTCTTCCATGCTGGTGAGATCATCGACAAGTTTAGCGCCATAGAAGCACAGTGCCATACCGCCTTCGGTGTAGGCCTTTTGGGCCAACAACATGCGACGCACATCACCGTGTTCAATAATGGGTACGGCGGGATCTGCTGGGCCTGTGTGCGGTGGTTTACGCCCTTGAACGCGATCTTTAGCATATTCCAAAGAATAGCGATAACCGCGGTAACCAATCATTGCAGCACCGAAACCAACGCCAATGCGCGCTTCGTTCATCATCATAAACATATAGCGCAAACCTTGGTGCGGTTCTCCCACTAAATAGCCATGACAATCATCGTTTTCGCCGAAGGTTAGTGCCGTAGAGGTGGTACCGCGATAACCCATTTTGTGAATGAGTCCAGCGAGAGTGACGTCGTTTTTCGCACCAATTTGTTCGTCCTCGGTTAGACGATATTTAGGGACAATAAACAATGAAATACCTTTAACTCCTGCCGGACCACCGGGGATCTTAGCCAGTACCAAGTGAATGATATTGCTGGATAACTCGTGCTCTCCACCACTGATGTAAATTTTACTGCCTTTGAGGCGATACGTACCGTCATCCTGCGGTGTAGCCGACGTGCGGATATCGGCCAATGATGAACCCGCATGTGGTTCTGTTAATGCCATTGTGCCGGTGAATTCACCGGTCAACATACGTGGCATATAACGGTGTTTAAGTTCATCACCTGCAAAGTGACAAATCACATTCGCCGCGGCCGCGGTTAGAAACGGATACGCGGTTGATGATGGGTTAGCCGCCATAAAGTAACTGGCACATGCCGTCATTACAGTTTCTGGTAATTGCATCCCGCCGTCTTCAAAGCTATAACGCCCGGCAATAAAACCGGCTTCTCGATAGGTATCGAAAGCGATCTTCACTTCATCCATCATCGATACTTTCTGACCGTCGAATACCGGCTCATTTTTATCGGCTTCAGCGTTGTGCGGTAAGAACTGCTCTTCAGCTATTTGCTCAGCCGTATCCAGAATGGCTGCGATAGAACCTCGATCATGATCAGAAAAATATGGGCGTTGCAGAACGCTGTCTAAATCTAAGTTTTGAAACAACTGGAATTCCAGTTCGTCGCGAGGGACAAGTAGGTTTGCCATAGCAGTAACTCTAGTAACACCAAAAGCTCTATTCTGGCATGTAGCTGAGCTAAAAATAATTGTCACTTACGACATATTTATGGCCTATAATGCCACCTATCATTTATCTCAATAGAGCACACTTCATTCGTTTTATGGAAGCAGTGAACCAGACCAGCAATAGCCCTTTTGTAGTCACTATAGTTGGATTTGATGACGCCCTCGCCTCATCCATTACTGGTGCCATGGACATGTTTGCACTCGCTGGTGTTGCATGGCAGCGAATCCATCAGGAACCCATTCAACAATACTTTACCGTGCAATTAGCCAGCTTAGATGGCACACCAATCCATTGCATCAACCAACACGTATTGCAGGCCTCTGTGGCGCTCGATAGAGTCCAACAGTCGGATATTGTCATGATCCCAACAATTGGTGGTGAGATTGGCCACGTGTTGGAGCAAACCCGTGGTTTATTACCTCATCTTATTCGCCTACATCGAGCCGGTTCTGATTTGGCGAGTAACTGTACCGGTGCGTTTATTCTTGCCAACGCAGGTTTGCTCGATGGACGCAAAACTACCACGCATTGGGGTTATGCCGAGCAATTTCTAACCATGTTTCCCAAGGCTCTCTTACAACCCCAACAGTTGATCACTGAAGATGAACGAGTGTTCTGTGCCGGAGGTGGCATGGCTTGGTTTGATTTGGTGTTGAAACTGATTGAGCGATACTGTGGGCAACGCGTTGCGGCAGACACCGCTAAGACGCATGTAGTAGATTTTAACCGCGGTCAACAAGCCGCTTATGCCCCTTTACAACGGCGCAAGTTTCACCATGACCAAGAAATCTCTGAACTACAAGATTGGCTTGAACAACAATACCGGACAAACATCAGTATTGAGTCCATGGCGGTACGCATAGCGTTAACTCCGCGAACGATGATCCGCCGGTTTAAGCGCGCAACAGGCCAAACACCACAGCAGTACCTGCAATTCTTGCGCGTTGAAGAAGCCAAGCGCCTATTGGGCTATGACGACATGCCGATCAGCCAGATCGTGAATGAAATCGGCTATGAAGATGTGAGTTCATTCACCCGATTATTTAAGCGTTTGACCGGATTTTCGCCCGGTTATTACCGTAAATCGTTTCAAAAGATTAATATCGTCTAGATAAGCTTCCGGCTACTGGTATAATGAGTTCCGGCCGGCTCCCATCGGCTACGACTTTCCAATAAAAAATAACCTTTTCGGAACACACAATGACAACATTTAAGACAGCAACGCTCGCGACAAGCATCGCTCTCGCTTTGTCTAGTACAGCAGTTCTTGCACAAGAACCAGCGGCTTCGGAAGAAGCGGTATTAGAAACCATTACTGTGACAGCGCAAAAGCGTACACAATCAATCCAAGAAGTTCCTATTTCAATTGCGACTCTTAACGGCGAACGCTTTGAGTCGTTATTCTCTGGCGGTGAAGACATTCTTGCATTGGCAGTACGCGTTCCAGGTTTGTACGCTGAGTCATCAAATGGCCGTGTTGCGCCGCGCTTCTACATGCGTGGTCTGGGTAACACTGATTTTGACTTAGCCGCTTCGCAACCCGTTTCAATCGTCATGGACGATGTTGTCATGGAAAACGTGGTACTAAAAAGCTTCCCATTGTTTGACGTACAACAGGTTGAAGTTATTCGCGGCCCACAAGGTACGTTGTTCGGCCGAAACACCACTGCCGGTATCGTCAAATTCGATTCTGTAAAGCCGTCTGACTCTTTTGATGGTTATGCCAAACTCGGTTTCGGTAGCTTTGGCACAATTAATTTTGAAGGTGCTGTTGGTGGCGGTTTAACAGATGAGCTTTCAGGTCGTATCTCCGTGCTTTCACAAGACCGTGACGACTATATTGACAATGCGTACACAGGTCAAAAAGACGCATTGGGTGGTTTTGATGAAAAAGCATGGCGTGCACAGCTGCTTTATCAACCTTCAGACGATTTCTCTGCATTGTTAAACCTACACGGCCGTGACCTAGAAGGTACGGCGTCAATTTTCCGTGCAAATGTTTTCACTAACGGTTCAAACGATTTAAATGAGAACTATCAGCGTGAAGTCGTATATTACAACGGCGACCTAACGGGCGACGGTGCAGATAATAACCCACAAGAATACCGCAACTTTGGTGCTTCATTGAAGTTAGAGTACTCAATGGACACGGTAGACTTCGTTTCAATTACCGCATACGAAGAGGCAGAAGGCTTCAGTTTGGGTGATATCGATGGCGGTGTTTCATTGTTTGCACCAGAAGACATCAATGGTGATGGCAATGTTGAAACATCGTTCCCGGGTTTCATTCCGTTTGATGCAGTCACGCAAGACAACCTAAACGACCTTGAACAATTGACCCAAGAGTTTCGTTTCGCAAGCAACACAGATGATGCATTGCGCTGGCAAGCCGGTGCATTCTTGTTTGATTCTTCGTTCAGCGTAACCAGTATCGATGGATTCTTTGGTGCAACAACAGTAACGCATGAAAACACCACATGGGCTGTATTTGCACAAACTGATTATCAGGTTAACGAGAAGCTAAACGTAACTGGTGGTATTCGCTACACCCATGACGACAAGTCACTCGTAGTGGGTGAGCAGAACGTTAATGGCTTTGCATTAGTGATTGGCGCGGCCTCGATTCAAGACTATGATCCCATTGACGTTGATGACGGTCAGGTTAGCTTTGAACTCAGTGCAAACTACCGTTTAACGGATGACACATCACTATTTGCACGTTTCGCTAACGGTTTCCGTGCACAAACGATTCAAGGTCGTGACGTGGCTTTTGAAGGTAGCCCAAGTGTTGCCGACGCTGAAACGATCAATTCAATTGAAGGTGGTTTTAAAAGCGATCTGCTTGACGACAAACTGCGCCTAAACGCGGCGGCATACTACTATCAGATCGACGACATTCAGTTCTCAGCAATTGGTGGCGGTAGCAACTTTACTGCGCTAGTTAACGCTGACAAAGGTGTTGGTTACGGTTTTGAAGTTGACGCGCAATGGCTAGCCACAGACGAGCTAACGCTTACCGCTGGGTTCAGTTATAACAATACTGAAATCCAAGACGATACGTTGACTGTGCAACCTTGTGGTTCAAATGCAGATTTTAGTGGTAACTGCACAGTGCTAGACCCTCGCACTGACGACAATCGTGCATTTATCGATGGTAACCCATTCCCACAAGCACCTGAAACGATCTTCAATTTCACTGCTCGCTATACTATTCCAGCAGGCGATGACGGTGAGTTCTTTGTGTTTACTGACTGGGCGTTCCAAGGTGAAACTAACTTGTTCTTGTATGACTCAGTAGAATTCAAAACGGATGACAACTACGAAGGTGGATTACGCATCGGTTACGAAAACTTTAACGATGGATACACCATTGCCTTCTTTGGCCGTAACATTACCGATGAACACAATGTTCGTGGTGCCATCGACTTTAACAACCTTACCGGTATCGTAAATGAGCCGCGTATCTGGGGTGTTGAAGCTAAGGTAACGTTCTACTAAGCACACATCACTGTGAATACTAAAAAGCCGCTCCTTGAGCGGCTTTTTTATTGCTTGAGTTAACTCGCTATTCTCAAGAGGCGAAATGCGATCCCCTATAGCGACTGATCTGCTAGCCTAGTAACGCAATATAATAAAGCACCTTACCAGACAGAGAACACTATGAATAAACCAGCGACGATACGCGCAAGTGTTGTGTTTGCAGTTGCAGCCTTTTTTAACGCTCATGCAAGCGCTGAACACGACGACAAAAGTCATTTAACCTATCAAGATCTTTTCAACCTAGAATATGCCGCCAATCCGGTTGTTATGCCTGATGGCGAGAGCGTGGTGTATGAACGCCGTAGCATGGATATTATGAGTGACAGTTTACGTCGCAACCTATGGACAGTCGATTTGGATGGTGACAACCATTTGCCACTGCTGTCTGACGGTAAGAATCACTACAGCCCATTATTTTCACCAGATGGTAAAAAAATGGCCTACCTGTCGAGCAAAGAAGATAAAACCCAAATATATGTGCGCGATATGGCCTCAGGCTTGACCGCGAAAGTGACTGATGTCGCCATGAGCCCCAGTAGCATGAGCTTCTCGCCAGATGGTTCGCAGATCGCATTTGTGATGTTCACCCCGGCAACAAAGCAACCGTTATTTACATTGCCGTTCAAACCTAAAGGCGCTGAGTGGGCAGATGATGCGCAATATATTGACCAAACGCTATTTCAACGCGATGGTTTGGGGATGAATCGCCCGGGTAACTTGCACGTTTATGTCGTACCAACTATTGGTGGTACGCCACGTCAGGTAACACATGGCGCACATGATTTCGCAGGCTCAATTGCTTGGTTAGCCGATGGTAAAAGTCTTGTAGTATCAGCCAACACTCGTGAAGACTCAGACTTCGATGTGTTTAATAGCGACTTGCATAAAGTTGATTTGATCACGGGTGAAACCACTCAGTTGACCAACGAAACAGGTCCTGAGAGTAGTCCAACACTGAGTCCCGATGGCGACATGATTGCGTTTACAGGCTTCGCTGACCAAGGGACTTCAAACCATATCACCGAACTTTATGTTATGGAGCTTGATGGCAGTAACATTCGCAGACTCACCCCTGATCTGGATCGTTCTGTAGGCAACATCCAATGGGCAGATAACAGCAAAGGTATCTACTTCAGCTACGATGACAACGGTAAAAAGCATGTCGGTTATGTGACTTTGGCGGGCAAGATTTCGACCAAAACTGATGCATTAGGCGGCTTAAGTATTGGTCGTCCCTACACTTCAGGCCACTACGACGTCGCACCGGGGGATAATGTTGTTTACACCCACTCATCCGGTGTTCGACCAGCGGATTTAGCCGTGGTTAATCGGCGCGGAAAAGTCACGCAACTAACTGACTTAAACAGCGACGTCTTTGGCCATAAAAAGCTAAATGCACCTGAACTGATGACGGTAAAAAGCAGTGTCGATCAGCGCGATCTCAATGCGTGGATCGTGACACCACCAGACTTTGACCCCACGCAAAAATATCCACTGATCCTCGAGATTCACGGCGGCCCTCACACCGCTTATGGCCCTGAGTTTTCAACCGAAGTTCAGCTGTTTGCCGCCGCGGGCTATGTTGTTGTGTATGGGAACCCGAGAGGCTCAACGTCACGCGGTGCTGAATTTGCCAACACCATTGATAAGAATTATCCATCAGAAGATTATAACGACTTGATGGATATGGTTGACGGCGTTATCGCCAAAGGCTACATCGACGAGTCTCAATTATTTGTCACTGGCGGTTCTGGTGGTGGCGTATTGACCGCTTGGATCATTGGCAACACCGACCGTTTTGCTGCTGCTGTTGTCGCCAAGCCTGTTATAAACTGGGCGAGCATGGTTGGCACCTCGGACATCTATACATTTATGACGCGTTACTGGTTTACTGACCTGCCGTGGAATGACTACGAACAATATTGGTCACGCTCACCGCTGTCTTTAGTTGGCAATGTGACAACGCCAACGATGGTATTGACTGGTGAACTCGATGTGCGCACTCCAATGAGTGAAAGTGAGCAATATTACGGTGCTTTGCGACTAGAAGGCGTTGAAAGCTCACTGGTCAGGGTCCAAGGTGCCTATCACGGTATTGCTGCGCGTCCATCTAACCTAGCACGCAAGGTCGGATACATTCTGGCTTGGTTTGAGAAATACCACACGCCAGAACAATCTGACACTACAGAGTAAAACAATACTCCCATCGCAGGTCTATACAAGGGCTCTGCGATGGACTATCCACTACTTTTAATCTATGTGAAACACTATGAAAATAACTACAAAATTTTCGCTGTTATCTACTGTCGTTTTATCACTGTGCTCGCTGCAAATACATGCTGATGATCACGAGAATGAGACTACTAACGACCAGCACTTATTTCAGCCAGAAGATATCTTTCAGCTGGAAGTTGCGACATCCCCCCAAGTATCGCCAAATGGTGACCACGTGGTTTATGTGCGTCGCTCAAATGACATCATATCTGACTCCACCCGTTCGAGCATTTGGATTGCCGATAGCAAAGGTGAAAGTCACCGACCACTGCTGTCTTCGACAAAAAACTACTATGCGCCACGGTGGTCACCTGACGGTACGCGATTAGCCTATCTGTCTGATACCGAAGGTAAGCCGCAACTATTCGTTAGATGGATGGATTCCGGGCAAACGGCTTTAGTCACCAATGTCGCTTCATCACCCTCTTCCATTACGTGGTCGCCGGATGGTAAAACGATCGCATTTACCATGAGTGTAGATGTCAAAGAGCAACCACTAAAAGTCAATATGCCGGCCAAACCGAAGGGGGCTGAATGGTCTGAGAGTTTTCAGTACATCACTCGTGCCCGCTATCTCGCTGACGGTCGAGGCGTGCTTGACCCAGCTTATACCCATATCTTCATTGTCCCCAGTGAAGGAGGTACTGCACGACAGCTTACCAGCGGAAATTATCATCATCGCGGCACCTTGAGTTTTGCTGCTGATAGCCAAGCGATCTTTTTCTCGGCCAATCGCAGTGATAACTGGGAATATGAGCCTGGTGAAGCAGATATATACAAAGTGGATATGCAGGGTGTAATCAGTCAAATTACCGATTATCCCGGTAGCGAATCTGCCCCAGTGGTCTCACCCAATGGTGAGATGATTGCCTACTCTCGCCGCGACGATAAAAAACTGGCCTATCGCAATCGCTACCTACACGTTATGGACATCGATGGCAGTAATGACCGAAACTTGAGTGCAGATGTAGACAATGCGGTGTCAAACTTCATTTGGAATGACAACACCGGTATCTACTATCAACAAATGTTGCGCGGCATTACACAGGTCGACTATGTAACCTTGCGCGGCAAGCACAGAAATATTGCCACTGGCTTGAGCGGCGTCTCGTTAGGTCGTCCATACACTAGCGGTACTTTCCATGCCGCCGATGGCGTGGTCGCTTTTACCAGAGGTAGAACGGATAGACCCGCGGATCTGTTTGTTAAACGCGGAAGCTCCGAATTACAGTTAACAGCGCTCAATGAAGATGTCTTTGGCCATAAAACCTTAGGGGAAGTTAAAGAAGTCGTTTATCAATCTTCGATTGATGGTGAAGAGATCCAAGGCTGGTATATCTTGCCACCGAACTACGACGCCAGTAAAAGGTATCCGTTGGTCACAGAGATCCACGGTGGCCCGCACTTAGCTTATGGTCCGGTATTTACAGCAGAACTGCAACGCATGGCAGCCGAAGGTTATGTAGTGTTTTACAGTAACCACCGTGGCTCGACCGGTTATGGTGAGCGCTTTGCATTACTGCTGCAAAACAAGTACTCATCTGAATACGACTTTGCAGACCATATGTCTGGCATTGATACACTCATTGAGATGGGTATCGCTGATCCAGAACAACTCTTTATTGCAGGTGGTTCAGCGGGTGGCATTGCCTCAGCGTACGCAATTGGTCTGACCGACCGCTTCAAAGCGGCAGCGGTATCAAAGCCAGTAATCAATTGGTTATCTAAAGTCTTAACAGCGGATAGCGGTATGTATCAAATACCTCATCAATTTCCGGGCATGCCGTGGGAAGAAGTTGAGCATTACTGGCAGCGTTCGCCATTATCGCTGGTTGGCAATGTAAAGACTCCGACACTGTTGATGACAGGTGTAGAAGATAAGCGCACCCCAATGTCTGAGACCGAGCAGTTTTATCAAGCGTTAAAGCTGCGCAAAGTCGACACAATTTTGATTAAAGTCCCCGGTGCCTCGCATGGGATTGCCAGTAAGCCTTCTCGGATGATTGGCAAAATCGAAAGTATCATTGCTTGGTTTGAAAAGTACCGCACGCAAAATGATGCAAGCGAAAAAGAATAAGCCTATCCAGAAATAAAAAGAGCAGCTGTTTGGCTGCTCTTTTTTTACAAGAATCCTAACGAATCAGGTGCCATTGAGTTTGGCGTCCAGCTAAATACCAAACCGTTTCACCATCAAATACAGCGCTTTGCTCCAGTTTGATCTGGATCCACTGATTGTCCCATTCTGGTAATTGCGTACTGATGTTCCCTTCAATTGCATAGCCTGTATTGGGATATAAAGGCCAATCGCCTTGAATAGGTGTTGGGCCCTGATTATCCCACATACCAATTGTGGGGCCACTGGCATGACCAACGAACCCCAATGGGTGAGTATATGTGCTGCTAATGATCCCTTGAGACTCACTATCCTTAATCGTATTGGCGAGAATTTCATTGCCCGTATGACCCGTGACAAAATTTCCGGTGAGGATGTCTTGCCATTGGTTGCCAACAGCCATCGCATCTTTTAGCCCTTGTGGTGCATCAGTTTCATCCATTTTCAATACATAGGCCATTTCTTGCGTATCAGTACACATATTCAAATAACAAATGCCCACATCAGTATGAATAATGTCTCCGGGTAGTACTGTACGACCGTAGACCCCCATAAATACATCGTCCTTAGTGGTTTTATCACCTTGACGCTGAATGTTTACATAAGGTTGGAACCAAGGACGAACTTGCAGCTCTTCAAAGCGCTCACGAAGATACCAAGCAATATCTTGTGTTGTAGTCACGCCTGGCGTAATCACTTTATTCGAAAAGGCTTCTGCGATAACGCGGCGTGCAATGGTAACCACTTGCGGATAAACATTTAATTCCATTTCACTGCGCGTTTCCAACCAACGCACAACCAAATCTTGTGCACTCACTAATCGCTGCTGATACTTTTCCGGAAGATACTTCAGTAGCTGATTGTGCAACCCAACGCTTAAACCGTCAGCCAACGCCCAGTCTTTGCTGATATTGATGCCGATACGCTTGGGATCGCGTTCGGCGATGACTTCAGCCAGCCGCTGCCATTGCTGCTCTTTGGTACCACCATCCCACACAGTGGCATACACATCACCAATGGCGTAGCGGCTTACACTAAAGCGTTCAACTGAACCATCAGCTTGTCGCGCGAAGACTAAGATGGTCGTACGGCGCGCTGCAAAGGTGGGTTGTGGTACCAAGGTGTAGAAAAGACGGTCTTCACCGTATTCTCTATTGATCACCAACCACATGTCCAAGTCGGCTTCATCCATTAGCTTTGGTAAGAGGTTATCCAAGCGGTCGACCACCATGGTATTGAGTGGCTCAACACGCTCTTTGAACGACAAAACATCCGGCATCTCGGTGATTTGTCGCCCTTGAGTATAGTTGTTAGCAAACGCTTGTGTAGCTGCGAACACGAGCAATAGAGTCAGAGTTAGTCGCATAGTTTGTTCTTCTTGTAGTTTGTTCCCTAGCTAGTATGCCAGCGTTTGGGAAAAAGGATCAATTCACAAACCGCGCAGCAACGACCGATATGGGTTATTACTCCACATCGGTCTTTACGAGTACTCACTGAACAGCGGCTGCTGAGCGGAAAATAGTATTAGTCAACAGGACATTAAGTCCTTCTAAGTACGCACGGATTGTGGGTGATTGGGTATAACCAATGACCATTCCATTGCCTGTAGGTTGATAGATCAGAAATGGTTTGTAGGCCAACTGAGCTTTGTTGTCGTCCCATAAATAACCACTGGCTAAAAGCTCATCTTTGCCTTTAAACCACGCCAGATTCTTACCTGAATCTAACTTAATTGGCGTGTATACGTCGCGTCCGTAGGCAAGCGCAACAAGGCTGCTATCAACACCAGCTGTTAACCAATGCTCTTGGTCGACTTCAATATTAGCGAGTGCACCTGATACAGACGGCAAATGGGTGTGCGCCTCGACGATGGCATTGTCTAAATCACCGCGCTCATCAAACAACTGACCAGACACCGTGCCTTGGGGTGAGTCGGCATTACCTTCCCCTGCATCGCGGAAGGCAAGCTCTCGATTAACATCCAGCAAGCCATAGTCTGCATTAGTAGTAAATCGGTTTGCACTGCCAAGTGCAATCAAAATGCCGCCCTGCTGAACCCAATCGCGCAGGTTGTCTGCGCCTGATTGCCCAAGCACACCGGCGTAATTGCCTTCTGGTAAAATCAATACGTCGTAATTGCCCAGATCAGCATAGGTTAATTGCTCCGTTCGGATCGCCGTTACCGGGTAGCCAAGCTGACGTTCAATCACAAATCGGGTATTCCCTGCACTTAGTGAAGACGTTGGAGCGTCCCATGCTATCGCCACTTTGGGTGCTGTCATTATCATCGTGCGTGGACTACCAAAACTTGGCCCTTGAATCACCCAGCTTGAATCTACACCTTGAACTATCGCTCCGGTTGCTTTTGCTATCTGCGCGACTTGATCGGCGATATCTTTACCATTCGCGCGTTTTTCAATAATCAGCGAACCCGCGGGAAACGCTTGATTACCTTCCAGCATAAACGCTTCGTTAGCGCTTTTAACCTGTAGCCCCTCGCGCAGTGCCATTGTTAAAAATCGTCCGGCAGCCATATCGCCCCAAGCCACAACAAAACCAACACTGGCATCGGGATTGTTAACCGTTCCAGCGAGTTCTTCGGTTTTGCCAATAAGTTCGTTATCTGCCTTAACCTCGCGATCACAAGCATTTGCTTGGACATTGTACATCATTGGCAAAGACCAACCCGTCACGTCATAAATTTGATCGTTGAGATTGCGCTCGCGACGCCGCTCTTGTTCACGCAAAAAGTCAGCATCCATATCTACTTGGTCGGTAAAGGTTGTGGTTACGAATCGACCTCTGGGTTGCGCTGTATCGATAAAGTAACTGCCGGCAGGATAATTGACGCCACACGCTTTAAAATTTTCACTCGCTTTGCGCACTTCCACACCGTGCTCTGCCATTAACGTGACTAAGCGATGCGTGCCTTCGCGATTGTCTTGAGTTGGAATGATATACACCCGTTCATCATTCTTTTTGCCTTCGCTAATCGCAGTCACTTGGTATTGATAGAAATCGTTCAACAGCTGCTCACGATTCAGTGCTGTACCTTCAGCGGTTGAAACTGAAGCGATAAATTGTTGTTGTACGGTGTCCCAATACGTTAGTACATCTCCGGTACGACGCATAAAGTGATGGCCTCGCGCAGAACCGACTTCATAGGTGGAAGCCGACGCGCCGTAAAAGGTTGGCCAGCTATCACCATAACCCGGATAAAAGGCATCAAATATCTCCCGGGTAAAATAATCAAATCCAAATTCGTCAAAATGCTTACCGTGATTGCGGCCAATTGCATTCATATTGGCAATTTGCTGTGCGGTCATATGCGGGTTAAAAGGTTCGGCTGCTGGCGCGAAATAATAAGTCATATCGCCCCCCATCTCGTGTATGTCTACCGCAACGAGTGGCTTGAATTTGTTCAATGCTGCAACTCTGCCTTGCGTTTCTGGTTGAGAAATGGGTAACCAATCGCGGTTCATATCGAACAAGTAGTGATTGGTTCTGCCACTTGGCCATGGTTCATTTTGCTCAGCACTGACTCGGTCGCTGCTGTGCTCCATGCCAACAGTTGCATAGTAGCGCGTGGTGAAACGCGTACGTCCATCGGGGTTTTGTAATGGGTCAATAAATACGATGGTATTGTCTAAGATTGTCTGCACCACCGGATCTTGCGACGCCGCTAGTAAATGATAGGCCATCTGCATGGCTGCGTCGGTACCACTGATTTCGTTGCCATGCACCGCATATTGCAACCAAACTGAAGCCGGTAATCTTGCTTTGAGTTGGTCAGCTTGCGATTTGTTGGTCACACGTGGATCGGCTAGCGCCTGCATGTCTGTAGCAAATTGCTCTAAATTACTGATGTATTCAGGCTTTCCTATCGCCACATAGATGAGACTGCGCCCTTCCCAACTCTTGGCGTATTCAACTAATTTCACACGATCTGGGGCTGCGTGTTTAAGGGCTTCAAAGAACCGAATCATATCGCTGTGATGAGTGATCCGCTCACCCACGTTATAACCGAGCACGTCCTTAAATGTAGGTACTTGTGCAGTGTATTCTACATTTGGCCACATGGGTGGGAAGGAGTCGGCTTCAGCGTGTAACAAAGGCGAACTAAACGCACTGACAGCGCTTAATAAAAGAACGGATAAAAACCGTTTAGACATGAAACATTTCCTTAGAACTAAGTGTTAAGTGGTCATTTGATTACATAATTACAGATTACGCAAAGCGAGCGCACGGAGCAATAATATCGTTGGTTATTGATGCAATTGCGAATATGCTATACCACGAAGACAAGAAATTGATTAATCCACTAGTTCGGAACTGTAAGACTCAAGATAGCGCGTTGTAGGAGTTTGTATGGAAGTGCTTATATTACTCGTAGGTTGGTTTGCCTACGCTTCGGTATTCATCGGTATGATTAAGTCTTATCTTACCGTTAATAAGATTTGGACGCGTAAGCACGATCGCAATGTCGCTGAGAGTATCTCTGTATATGCCGCCTTGCTCGGTTTAGTTTCTGCATTACCTTTCTTTATCAAATATTTATTAATTGATCAGGACTATGCCAGTGCGCTTCAAACCGGCATAGGACTGGCCGTTGGTACATTCTTCTTACTCGTCGGTATTGGTTTCTGGACCAAGCAGAAAACAGCTAACGTGACGTTTTGGCAACGCTTTATTAAAGCGATCAAAAAGGAAAACAATGAAGCAACTGACCTGATCAAGGCGTTAGTAAAACCTAAGCACGCTGAACGCATTAGCAAAATTTTTACGCAGTTGGTATTGATTGATGGTCGCATCGATGACAAAGAGCGTGAATTGCTGAACAGCTTTCACAAGATATGGAATTTAACTATAGATTTTGATGAGCTAGCCAATTCCTCAAAGGAACTCAGTTTTATTGAATTACGTGATTCAGTCGCTGATTATGTGGCCTATAATCCGCCGTATGAACAAGTATCTGAAGTGAAGGGATTGCTCGAAACGATTGCTAACATAGACAACAACGTCAGTGATGAAGAGTCGTTCATTCTTCAAGAGATCTATGGAATTTTTGACGATTACCTCAACGGGGATGAAGAGCTCCCCCGATATGAGGTCTTAATCGCACCGCAAAATACCGATCAAGAAGATATGTTAGAACACTTACTGCCTACTTTTACCAAAGTAACCGATAAAGGCGGCGTTAGTTATCGTATTGGCGAGTATTATTCTCTGGAGTTCGCGCAAATGATGTGTAAAAAATATCGCAGCATGAATATCTTTACAGCGATTGAGCAAGCCTAACAGAATAACGTTTTTTGCTACCCTTGCTATACTCAGACTAAGAGCTTGTTGGGGGTACCCTATGTTGAGAATAAAAACGTTCCTATTGCTTGTTGGTCTGCTTGGCGCAAACCTGCATTTAAGTGCTGAAGAATTGCGTTTGGGTTCACCGTTTTTCCCACCTTATGTCTATGTTGATATGGATGGAGAGCTGTCCGGCTTGTGGATGACGCAACTCTCCCCAGTGCTCGAAGAAGCCGGTATAAGTTTTAATGCCGTGCATGTGCCGATCAAGCGATTTTATGCGTCAGCCGCTACCGGTAAAATAGATTTATTTGCAATGCCTAAAGGCCGCGCTGGGATGGAAAACGTTGTATTCAGTGAGCGGCCGTTTGCACATTTTGATTTGCGCGCTTTTTGGTTAGATGGAGCTGAAAACATTCAAGCCCTTTCTCAATTAAGCGGGCATAAAGTGGCCTTGATCAAAGGCTATTCCTACGGTGGACTGTTAGCCACCAATATTCAGTCCGATCAACAACTGGAATTTGTCACTGCGGAAAATCAAAAAGTAGCTTTGCAAATGTTAATGAATAAGGAGGTTGATTACGTATTGGGCTACTGGGCCGTCATGAGTTATTTGCAAAAAAACTATCCTAATGCACAAATTAATAATATGAAGATTGCCGAGCTACCAATTTATTTGGCGATGCACAACAACGTCGAAAATGCAGAGCAGCTTATGCAACGCTTCAACGCAGTATTGCCTTAAAATAAAAGGGGCAATATTTATTGCCCCTTTCTTAGCTGTTTACATTAACGTTAACCGCGCTCTTCAGCACTAAATGAAGCAAGAGCCTCTGCCAATCCTTCAACGTAAGTTTCACCGACGGGTACTGTGAGACTTGAACCTTGTAAATCATCACCTAAAGGCTCAGCTCTACCGCCTAAACAGGTCGCTAGGAAACCTTCAGCCACACCAAAAAATGCCAAGCGATTCTCTGGGCGCGCAAAACCATGACCTTCATCAGGGAAAAGCGCATAAGTAACTGGAATGCCTTTTTCTTGCATTGCATTGACGATTTGGTCTGATTCGGCCTGCTTAACGCGCGGATCATTAGCGCCTTGGCCAATAAGTAGCGGCCTGCTAATCATCTCTACTTTATTTAAAGGTGAAGCCGCTTGTAGAATCGCCATACCCTCTTCGGTATTGGGATCGCCAACTCTTAGCTCCAACACGCGGCGGAAACTCTCCCAATAAGGTGGAATTGAATCAAGCAAAGTTACCAAGTTTGAAGGTCCAACGATATCAACACCACAGGCGAAGCGATCGGGCGTAAATGTCAGCCCTGCCAGGGTTGCATAACCGCCGTACGAACCGCCCATGATCGCCACGGTATCCTTTTGCGTGATACCTTGCTCAACCGCCCAATCAACCGCATCAATAAGGTCGTCATGCATCTTTAACCCCCACTCCAAATCACCGGCATTGACGAAGCTTTTACCAAAGCCTGTTGAGCCACGGAAGTTAACTTGCAAAACGGCATAACCGCGGTTAGCCAGCCACTGTGGACTCGAGCGATAACCATAGGAGTCTCGCGCCCATGGGCCACCGTGAACATTTAATACCATCGGAAGTGGTTGCTCAGGACGACCATCACCATCAGTGTCTGCCCCTGGTGGTAGAGTAAGATAAGAAACCAAGGTTAAACCGTCGCGCGATGTAATCATTTCTGGCGTCATTACCGCTAACGTTTTGTCCGCCAGTTCAGGGCGCACTGAAAACAGTTCAGTGAACTCGTCAGCGCCGCGATCCCAAACATAATAAGTCGCAACTTTGTTAGATTGAGAATTAAGCACAACCCACTTGGACTCATCATCGGTTGCAGATGTCCGTGAGAAATTACCTTCAAAACGCTCATTCAGACGCTTGAGAATTTGCTCCCCGCGCTCGTCCATAGCGAAATAGCGATTCTTGTCGTAATTAACCGTGTAAACATAGGGAACACCGGTGTCTTTGTCTCGCCACGTACCACCGATATCGGCGCGATCATCTTGCGCTATCAACGTTTCTTCACCGGTCGCTAAATCCATCGCAAACAATGCGCTGGTATCACGCCCAACACTTTTCTGTAGATAGAGCGTTTTATTATCTTCGCTAAATCCTGCCAGGCCTGTAGTGTATAAATCCTCAGGAGAAACACTTAAAAACAGCTCCCAACCATCATCGGTGCGCTTGTAATATTCTGCACCACCGGCGCTGGTAGATTTTTGCCCAAAGCGCAGTGTTAGATCGTTATCAAAATCAAAACCGCCAAAATTTTCAGTATTTTCAAATAACAGCGTCAATTCACCCGTTGCGATATCAAGCTCATAAACATCGTGCCAACGCGGATCGCGATTATTGATACCTATAATTTGTTTGCCGGGGATATCCGAATCACTGGCCAAGAATTGAACGCGCGTGTTTTCAAATGGCGTATAGGCTGATTCCTTGCCCGTTGTCGGATCGACACCGTAGAGTAAAAAGTTTTCATCACCGCCTTTATCTTGGACATATAGTAAGTGCTCCATACCCGCAACCCAGCCATAACCGCGTATGCCACGGCCTTTGTCAGCGGTAACGGCTTTAGCAGCACTTAAAGCATCAACCGGCGCAACCCAGATATTCATCACACCATCAAGCGGTGCTAAATAACTGATCATCTTGCCATTCGGACTGATTTGAACACTGCTGTAGGTGGGATTACCGAAAATGAGTTCGCGCGGTATCAGCTCTACGGGTTCGTTGGTAACTGCGCTCTGGTCTGCAACCGTTGTATTGTCTACCGCATTTGTTGTAGGCGCTTCTGAGCACGCAAACAAGGTCAGTGACAAACAAATTGGAGCAATACTTTTAATGTGATTCATAACGTATTTTATATCCATATTATTGTTAATAGTAGTCATTAGGGCTTCACAACGACTCTACCAACAGCCGTTGCTACCCTGTCAATGTAAACAGCATAGGCTTTGTATGCAACTTTGCATGACCATTCGGCATCAATCCCACGAGCTATTAACGTTCAATGAAAGGTAATAAATAGGTAAGGGTCAGGATTTACTTCTATACTGACTCGTGGAATGTAAGTCTTTGAGAAAAAGGACATAAAAGCGGCCATGTCAAACTCATTAGAACAGCGAATTGCGCAGCTTGAAGCACAGCTTGCGACTGCTAATGCAGAACAGGCCAAGTACAAGCAACTATTCGAAGTGTCGGCCGATGCTTTATCAATTATCGACCTGAGTACAGGTACATTTATCGAATGTAATGAAGCGGCTGTTCGTCTTCACGGCACTGAAAACGAAACTAACTTCCTTAACACCAGACCCGCGGACTTGTCACCAGAATTCCAGCCCTGTGGTACCCGCTCAGAAGAGTTGGCCCAATACTACATCAATAAGACAGTAAATGAGGGCCCACAATTATTTCAGTGGGTTCACTCGCGTCTCGACGGTAGCACATTTAACTGCTTGGTCTCCCTCACGGCATTTGAACTCAATGGGAAACAACTGATAATGGCCATTGGTCGTGACATAAGCCTAGTATTAGACACGCAAGAGCAGCTGGAACGTGCGGTGACGGATTTACACAAGTATCAGGCGGCTTATCTAGAGGAGCGCGAGAAGTTCCAACAATTCGTTAATCTCGCCCCAGTCGGAATCACCATCAATCGTTTACAAGATGGCGCTTTTGAGTATGTGAACGATGAGTTTAGCCGCTTTACAGGCTATGACGTCGATGAGCTAAATCGCATGGATTATTGGCAACTCACGCCGGAAGAGTATGCCGAACAAGAACAGCATCAACTCACCCTCCTAACCGAACAAGGCCGCTACGGCCCTTATGAAAAAGAATATATTCACAAACATGGCCATCGCTACCCAGTACTGTTATCCGGTGTAAGAATTGCTCGCAGTGATGGTGAAGAGTTTATTTGGTCTGTGGTGCAAGATATTTCACAACAAAAGGCCGTTCAACTGGAGTTAACTAAAGCGAAAGAAGATGCAGAAATGAATGCGTTTAGGATGCAATTAGCCAATGACTCGGCGGGTATGGGGATTTGGGAGTGGGATGTCGTCAATGACAAACTGCTTTGGGATGAATGGATGTACAAGTTGTACGGTGTAACCAAACAACAGTTTAGTGGAGCCTATGAAGCCTGGGAAAGCTGTGTTCACCCTGATGATATGGATTACACCATTGGCAGGCTAACTGCAGCCATTGCCGGAAACGGTCGGTATGACCCGCAGTTTCGTATCATAACCCCTGCTGGGGAAATAAAATTTATCAAAGCCAGCGCTGAAGTGATCCGTGACTCGGATGGTCAAGCGTTAAAAGTCATTGGGGTCAATTACGATATAACTGAATCAGTAAAAGCATTAGACGAAGTAAAAATTGCCAAGCAGGCCGCAGAAGATGCCAACCAAGCCAAGAATGCCTTCTTGGCCAATATGAGCCATGAGATACGCACGCCTATGAACGCTATCCTCGGTGGTCTGCAACTATTGCGCAAAGAAACCATACCCAGCGGCTCTCGCCTATTGTTAGATAATGCGGTTTCCTCCGCAAAATCCTTACTAACAATCATCAATGATATATTAGACTTCTCAAAGATCGCGGAGAACAAACTCGATCTCGAACAGAAGCCCTTTTCGTTAATTCAAGTCATTGAGTCAGTACAATTCGATGTCTACACCTTAGCTAACGACAAAGGTATTTATTTCGAAACAGTCATTGATGAGGATTTTGTTGATGGTTATATCGGCGACATCGTTCGGGTCAAACAAATCTTGCTTAATTTGGTATCTAACGCGGTAAAATTTACCGAAACGGGCGGTGTTACAATCGATATTCGCAATGGCCATTCCAAGGGTAAACCCGCGCTGATTATCCAAGTAATTGATACCGGTATAGGCATGAGCGAAGCAGTTCAGCAACGCATTTTTGAGCGTTTTACTCAAGCAGATAGCTCCACTACTCGTAAGTTTGGCGGTACAGGCCTTGGCATGGCGATAACTGTCAATTTAATTAAAATGATGGGCGGCCGCATCGAACTGACCAGCGCAGAGGGTAAAGGCACCACCATTGAAGTGATACTGCCACTACCACCAACCAAAGACTTTAGTATCACCGAGTCAGAATCACAAAAAGCCCTCCTCCCCCCAGCGCTTGCAGACAAAAAAATATTAGTGGCCGAAGACAACGATATCAATCAGGTCATCATCCAGACTATGCTGGCCGATACTCAAGCGAAAGTGATCACTGTTGAAAATGGTGAGCAAGCTGTTGCAGCCGCACAAAAAATAGATTTTGACCTGATATTCATGGATATACAAATGCCAATAATGGATGGCCTTCAAGCCCAACAAAAAATCCGTGAGATTAAGCCCAGTACGCCCGTCGTTGCTTTAACTGCCAATGTTATGGCCGAAGATGTGCAAACCTATTTAGCGCATGGATTTGTTGCGCATATTGGCAAACCCATCGATATGAATGCCTTGTACGGTTTACTAAAGAAATACTCGGTTTAACCACTCGGCAAACCTTGCCAGTATTTAAAAAGTCTCCGTTAGTGCGAAAATTAATCAAAAAAACACTTGCATGTGTTTTTATACAGTATTACTGTATGCTTATACACTGTATAAATATCAGGTTAAGACTATGAACACAGCAGCGACTATCAATACCAACAACATTATTGAATTACATGCGCAACAACGCCAACAGCCTGGCTGGCATTACTTAATTGCTGAAAGTGTCGTGTTTGAAAAGACACTTAACCATAGCAACATCCACGCAATTAGAATTCAAAAGCCGGAAGATGAGCAAGTGCCGAACTGGATTAAGCGTCTTATTACATCGGGTAATTGCGAAACCATATACGTGGAAAACTTAAATTTACCAGAAGAGGAACAACTCACGATCCGTGCGCTTTGTACTCAATATTCGGTTTCGTTAGTAGGGTTAACCATTAACGACAGTCACGTTAATAATGTTGTGCAAGGACCTTGGTAGCTGTTAATCGCTAGGGGATCACGCGCTCTTCACACCATTGGGCGTTAGTACAGGTGTAAATAATGCGATCTTGAGGATTACCTTTGAGATTCAGGTAATCAACGTACTCAGCTTCGAACGCAATCAGTTCAAAGTGATCGGGGGGGACTTCGGTCATTGCATCGGAGTCGACCACTAAATCAGTGTGTTTTGCCCGTGGGGTCTTCGGCCTACCCCACAAAAATTGTTGTTTTGCTGCCGAAGACAAACTCTCCCACCTTCTTTGCCGCTCTTGAGCGGCTTTTTTATCTGATGCAGAAAGTAACTCTATGCTACCTTCTAAGCGATATTGCTCACGTGTCGAAGCAATGTACCAACAGATAGCAGCTTTGGTGGAATGCTGGAAGTCTTGCCATTTTGCTGTACGGCTATCGGTGATCATAAGTAGCCGACTCTTATCATCAAAATCGCGGAACACTAAGGTACGGTTTTTGGGTAAGCCTTCTAAACTGACGGTCGCCAGCTGTAGATATCGACTCTCAGGATGTCCTTTACTCTTATATAAGCTGCGCGCAAGTGGTTGACGCCATAGTGGTAGCATAGTGCTTTCCAATTTAGGCGGCCTCTACGCGATCAAATAAACGATAGAAATTTGCCGTTGTGGCGGCAGCGAGCTCAGCAACACTGATACCGCGCAGTTGTGCAATGAACTCAGCGACTTCAACGACATACCCGGGTTGGTTTTGTTTCCCTCGGTGTGGTACTGGTGCTAGCCATGGAGAGTCAGTTTCTATTAGTATTCTATCCAGTGGAATGGCTTTTGCCACTTCGCGTAACTCCTTGGCACTGTTAAACGTTACTATGCCGGAAAAAGAAATGTAGAAACCCAACGCTATTGCCGCTTCTGCCATCTCCAAAGACTCGGTAAAGCAATGCAAAACTCCTTGTGTAGATTCGGCTTTGTGCTTACGTAAGGCATCCAGTGTATCTTGCCGTGCGTCGCGCGTATGAATGATCAGCGGTTTGTTTAATTCGTTGGCAACGTGAATGTGATCGATAAATGATGCCATTTGCACATCGCGGGTGTCTTCACTGTAAAAATAATCGAGGCCTGTCTCACCGACTGCTACTACGCGCTCATCGCTACACACATCGAGTAATTCTTGCTTGGCGCAGCGGTCTTCTTGGTGCAAGGGATGAACACCACAAGATACAGAAATATTATCAAGTCCCTCAATGGCTTTTAGCATAGGTTGATAATCTTTTACCGACACTGAAACACACAAAAAGTGTTCAACGCCGCGGTCTTTGGCAAACTTTAATGTTGCAGCTAGTTCCTCTTTTGATTGACCTAATCGGTCTAAATGACAATGCGAATCTACAAACATTTACTCTACACTTTCTAAAACGGTGTCAAAAATTTCGGTCAGTAACAATACTTTATTAACGCCAGCATGGCGGGCACTCAACGCTAGTTCATCTAGTCTATTAGCCGCTTGCCATTGGCGTTCAAGTAGCTGTTGATGACCGTCTTTAGTCTTGCTATTTACATCACGTTGTACCCAATTGATCACCTGTAAGTAATCTTTTTGATACTTTTCCGCGGCATCCAGTGGTGACAAACGGCGAGCTAACACCGCTTGCAATGTTTGACTGAACTCATCAAAACTCAAGGCGTCGGCATTAACGACGCTATTGATTACTGCAAAAGGTGCATTGCCATAGGCCGCTAGCGTCGATGGTTCAACATCGACATTGTGCCCTTGTGCATGCAGTTGTTGTGTTATCCAAGGCAAGCTTTGTGTAGCATCGGGCGTGTGTAACGTATGTTTTTCGCAGCGACTTAAAATGGTTGGCAGTAAGCGGCTAACAAATGGCGTGAGCAAAATAATAAAAGTTGATGGCGTAGGTTCCTCGAGCGTTTTTAGCAATGCATTAGCTGCTGATTCACTCAACAAATGTGCGTCGGGTATCACCAAGACTTTGTTGTGGGTTAATTGTGCCGTGGTGTTGAGTTGTTGTATCGCTTCGCGGATCGCATCAACACTAATTTGCGTCTTTTCAGTTGTCAGCCAAATGAAGTCTGGATGGCTACCAGCGATAAACAAATTACATGCTTGGCATTGACCACACGCGCGATTATGCGTGGTTACATCTTTACACAACAGCATTTGTGCCAAGTCACGGGCAAAGTGTTGTTTACCTATATCTCGCGGGCCAGAAAACAACAAAGCATGATGCAAACGACGTGCAATGGCGCGCTGAGCAAGGGTCGTTAAATTCGAGTCAAACCAAGGTAATGTCATTGCTGCACAAATTGATTAATTATACTAACAACGCATTGATGTACGGCATCCATGTCTTGCATGGCATCTACTACGCGAATGCTGTTATCCTTATCGGCTTCAGCTAAATAACTGCTTCGCGCACGCTCAAAAAAGTCTAATCCCGAAAGTTCTATGCGATCCAATTCACCCCGGCCTCTCGCCCGCGCTAAACCGACTGCAGGCTCGACATCCAAGTAAATGGTTAAGTCGGGCTTGAAACCCTGCAGTGTAATACCGCGAATGGTATCTAAAAGAGTGCGATCAACACCACGACCACCGCCCTGATACGCGATTGATGACAAATCATGGCGGTCGCCAACTACCCACTGCCCTTGCTCGATAGCGGGTTTAATCACGTTTTCGATCAATTGTGACCGCGCTGCGTACATCAACATAAGCTCAGTTTCGGTCGTTACTGTCTCATCCCATGGTTGTTTAACACATGCTCGAATGGCTTCCGCCATGGGCGTACCACCGGGTTCGCGGGTATTTACCACGTCTTTTTGAGCGTCTTTAAGTGCGGTATTGATTTGCGCAATGACTGAGCTCTTGCCGGCTCCTTCGAGGCCTTCAACTACAATAAATTTGCCTGATTTCAAACTGTTTTCGACTTTACTTGATACCTAGCTGATATTCTCTCACAGCTTGGTTGTGTTGTTCGAGGGTTGATGAGAAAAAATGTGTGCCATCGCCTTTAGACACAAAATATAAATCATCGGTAATTAACGGATTGAAGGCCGCTAAAACTGAGGCTTTACCCGGCATCGCGATTGGCGTAGGCGGTAATCCTTTGATCACATAAGTATTGTAAGGGGTCGGCGTGCGCAAGTGTTTGCGGGTAATATTGCCATCGAAACTCTCCCCTATGCCATAAATGACAGTTGGGTCGGTTTGTAAACGCATGTTTTTGTTGAGTCGATTCACAAAAACCCCGGCTATGTGCTCGCGCTCGTGAGCAACACCTGTTTCCTTTTCAATAATGGATGCCATTATTAGCGCATCATAGCTTGCTTCATAGGGTAAATCGGGGAAGCGGTTTTGCCATTGTTCCTCTAACAGTGTTTGCATTGCTCGGTGCGCACGCTCAACAATATCAATCACCGGGGTATTTGCCGTAAATGCGTAGGTATCAGGCAACAACCAACCCTCTAAGTTATTACCTGGTACTGGGTTTTCACTAAGCCATTGGGCAATATCAGCCGCGTCTAATGGATCGACCAAGTATTCGTGGTCATTGAGTTGTGCAAGCCAATCGCGCCAACGTAAACCCTCTATCAAGGTGATAGAAAACTGCTTTTCGTTACCTTGGTAGAGGTCTTGTAACAGTTCCGTAAGCGTTAATCCGGGCGCAATCTCATAGGTTCCGGCTTTAATGGTCGAAACTTGGGCTTGTAACCGAAAGGCAATTTTTAGCCAATCGCTTTGCTGATAAACGCCTGCATCGTCCAATTGACTCATCAGCTGATACAAACTGGTACCAGGATCAAGCGTAAACAGATAATCAGTCTTATTTTTAGCCGTCTGAGAAATCGCATTGTTTGCTTTATGTAAAACGAACAGACCCGCTAGAATGCTAACTGCAAACAAAATTGCAAAAAGAAGAGTTAGGTTTTTACGCACGTTGTATAGCCTCATCATCTATCTTTGTTGCTAACTTAAATACTGGTTCTAATGCGAAGCTAGCCTTGCCTTGGGGTGACTCCAGTGAGTTAACTGGCATTATTTGCATCACAGCATTACACAAAAAAACAGCTCGCGCGGCCATTACATCACTGAGTTTGAAGTGCGCCTCATTGACCGGCAAGTCTTTACCGTACAAAAAATCGAGGATCCACTGTCGACAAACACCGTTCACCCCTGCATGAGTGATCTTCGGCGTGCACCAAGTACCATCATGGGCTAACCAAAAAACATTCGCGGCAGACGCTTCAATCAATTCTCCGCTTAACGTTGTAACCAGCACATCGTCATACTCTGTCGTTTCCAACGCTTGTTTTATTAGCACTTGTTCCAAGCGATTAAGGTGCTTAAGACCAGCCAATAACGGCTGCTCTGCTAACTGTATTGGCGAGACACCCAGTGCTACGCCTCGTGCTCGCCATTGTGCATAGTACTGTGGAAAGGGATGTAGAGTGATGATTGCTTCTGGATTAGAGCAACTTGCCGGTGAGTAACCGCGCCCGCCATTACCTCGACTGATTAAAATTTTAAGTACGGCTTGTTCGTGGTCGACATGCGAATCTAACATTGCCATTAGCGCTTGCAAACTAATCACTTGTTGACTTGCTTCGGTGTTACTAGCTTCGTTTGTCAGCAAATCATCGCATACATATGAGATAGCGCGATGATCAATACCCAATCGAGTGCAGTCAGATTGCAGGCGTTTTAAGTGGTAATCAGCAAGTTGTAAGCGACCATTTAAAACGGCGATAGTAGTAAAACAACCATCGCCGTAGTTCGCTGCGCGACTGTTTGTCGCCATTACCAATGAGTGGTCACTCAAAATACTGCTCGCTATTACTATCCTAGAATGAGCAGTTTACCCATCCATGCGCTTAAATACGAGTGATCCGTTCGTGCCACCAAAACCAAACGAGTTGCACAAGGCATAATCCTCGTTAAACGCTTTGGGTTCGTTGGGGACTAGGTCTACATCACACTCATCGTCGGGATCAGTGAGGTTAATTGTGGGTGGCGCCAAGCGATCGCGCAACGCCAGCAAGGTAAATATCGCTTCAACAGAACCGGCGGCCCCTAATAAATGGCCAATCATAGATTTTGTCGAACTCACTTTAACACTGGTGCCTTGACCAAATACGGACTTAACCGCACGTAACTCAGCAATATCACCGGCTGGTGTAGATGTACCGTGAGCATTGACGTAACCAATCGCATTGGCATCAATACCGGCGTCGTTAATCGCATTGTTCATCGACATCGCGGCACCTTCACCATTTTCAGGTGGTGAAGTCATGTGGAAAGCGTCACCGCTCATACCAAAACCAACCACTTCACCATAAATCTTAGCGCCACGTGCTTGTGCATGTTCAAGCGACTCTAACACGATGACACCCGCGCCCTCGCCCATAACAAAACCATCGCGACCTTTATCCCATGGACGACTTGCAGCTTGTGGATCATCATTGCGACTACTGAGAGCACGAGCCGCAGCAAACCCAGCCATACCTAATGGCGTAATAGATGCTTCGGCACCGCCAGCCACCATAACATCGGCATCGTGATACGCAATTGTGCGCGCAGCAATGCCAATGTTGTGCACACCAGTTGTACAAGCAGTGACAACATTGAGGTTAGGCCCTTTAAGACCTTCCATAATGGACAAAAAACCCGAGATCATGTTGGTAATTGTCGAAGGCACAAAAAATGGCGATACACGTTTCGGACCGCTATTGGTTAGCTTAGTGTGATTTTCTTCAATCAACTGCAAGCCACCAATCCCCGAGCCAATTGAAACACCAATGCGATGTGCATTGCTTTCATTCACGTCAAGCGCCGCATCAGCCATCGCTTGTTTTGCAGCAGCAATACCCAGCTGAATAAAGCGGTCCATTTTTTTGACCTCTTTGCGCTCGATGTACTGCGTAGGATCGAAATCTTTGACTTCACCCGCAAAACGTGTAGATAACTGCTCAGGATCGAAATGTGTGATCGGTCCTATGCCACTCTGCCCTTTGAGGATCGCTCCCCAAGTCTCTTCAACGGTATTGCCAAGCGGAGAAAGCATGCCCATACCGGTAACAACAACGCGCCTTTTGGTCACTTTGCCCTCGATAGAAAAAAACTGATAGTCTATAAACGGAAAAACGGCTCAAAAAGAGCCGTTTTTAGGAATACTTAGATTAAGCGTCTTTGTTGGCGTTGATATAATCAATAGCCGATTGAACCGTAGTAATCTTCTCTGCTTCTTCATCAGGAATTTCGGTATCAAACTCTTCTTCTAGCGCCATTACCAACTCAACAGTGTCAAGTGAGTCTGCGCCAAGATCGTCAACAAAAGAGGCTTCGCTTTTTACTTCTTCTTCTTTTACGCCAAGTTGCTCAACAATGATTTTCTTAACGCGTTCTTCGATGTTACTCATAGTTCTAGATTTCCCTTTACGTCACTAGATATAAAAACTGCCGCTAGTTTATTCAGCCTCAAAACGCCTTGCAAGTAACAATCGTTTAAATCGAGGAGGTCAAACCAGCTAACAACAAAAAGTGTATCAACAAATTCTTAACAATCAAGCGACTAAATCATATTTAGCCGTTTAACTGGTTATTGCATGAACATTCCACCGTTTACGTGCAATGTTTCACCAGTAATATAAGCCGCAGCATCACTGGCTAAGAAAGCAACCGCAGCAGCGACTTCAGCTGGTGCGCCTAAGCGATTGGCCGGAATATCTTTAAAAATTGCGGCTTTTTGATCATCCGTTAATGATTGCGTCATATCCGTATCAATAAACCCTGGCGCGACAACGTTCGCCGTAATACCACGGCTCGCTACTTCTCGGGCTAACGACTTAGTAAAGCCAATTACCCCTGCCTTTGCAGCTGCGTAGTTAGCTTGACCGGCGTTACCTGCGCTGCCCACAACAGAGCCAATGCTTATAATGCGACCAAAGCGCTTTTTCATCATACCGCGAGATACCGCTTTAGATAGCGTAAAGATAGACTTTAAGTTGGTACTCATAATATCGTCCCACTCATCGTCTTTCATTCGCATTAATAAATTGTCACGGGTGATACCTGCATTATTCACCAATACGTCAACACCACCATACTCTTTGGTAATCGTACTAATAACATCGCTGACACTGTCGGCTTCCGTCACATTAAGTGCCATACCCGTGCCATTTTCACCTAAATAAGTACTAATAGACGCAGCACCATTTTCGGTTGTCGCTGTGCCGATGACAAAATGCCCAGCCGCTACGAGAGCTTCTGCGATCGCTTTACCAATCCCGCGACTTGCGCCGGTAACTAGCGCGATTTTTTTAATCTGTTCCATCTTAAATTCTCTTATTCCGCGTTAAAATGTGCAGGTTCGTTCATAGGAGACGCGCTAATCGACTTATCGATTCGCTTAATGAGACCGGTTAAAACCTTACCTGGCCCTACTTCAAATGCTGTATCAACACCTTGTTTGGCGAGATACTCAACGCTTTCTGTCCATCTAACAGGACAATAAAGCTGCCGGACAAGTGCATCTTTAATCGCATCAGGGCTAGTTTCAACACTTACGTCGACATTGTTAACCACTGGAATTTGCGGTGCAGCAATATTGATGGTGTCTAACAAAGCCGCTAGTTGTTCTGCTGCTGGTTTCATTAGCGCACAATGCGAAGGCACACTGACTGCCAATGGTAGAGCGCGCTTAGCACCGGCTTCTTTACACGCATTCGCTGCCAATTCAGCAGCTTGACTAGCTCCAGCGATAACTACTTGGCCCGGTGAATTGTAGTTAACCGGTGCAACTACGCCACCAGTTTCCTGCTCCGCGGCTTCACAGCACTGTACGATCGCATCATCAGCCAAGCCAATAATCGCATACATGGCACCTTCACCGGCAGGCACAGCTTGCTGCATGAACTTACCGCGCGCTTCGACTAATTTGACCGCATCACTCAGTGATATCGCGCCAGCACAAACAAGCGCTGAATATTCACCCAAGCTATGTCCGGCTAAGTAAGCGACATCGCCAATAGTGCCTTGAGCAACGCGCCACAGCGCAACGCTAGCTGTTAACAACGCAGGTTGGGTTACATGCGTTTGATTGAGTTGTTGGTCTGGATCATTTTGCACTAGATCCCACAAGTCATAACCAAGACTTGCTGATGCTTCTTCAAATGTTTGTTCAATTTGTGGATACTCGTCGGCCATCGCCGCAAGCATGCCAACACTCTGGGAGCCTTGTCCCGGAAATACACAAGCGTTTACAGACATGAAGTTTCCTGTAATTAATATTTAACTAATGCTGAAGCCCAGGCAAAACCACCGCCAAAAGCTTCCAATAACAAATTCTGACCGCGCTTGATTCGACCATCGCGTATGGCCGTGTCTAGCGCTGTAGGTACGGTTGCAGCAGACGTGTTACCGTATTTTTCTAAGGTTAGCACCACTTGATCAAGACTCATATCGAGTTTTCTAGCTGTGGCCTTAATAATGCGGAAGTTAGCCTGATGCGGAACCAACCAATCCAAATCGGACTTTTGCATATTATTAGCAGCAAGTGTTTGTTCAACTACTTCACTGAGTTTAGTCACGGCAACTTTAAACACCTCATTGCCCTTCATCACTCCCCAGTTTTCGTGGGCTGACGCTTCGTCTCCTCGGGTTGGATTACCGACGTATAGCAAATCACCATAGCTACCTGCCGCATGAATGTGAGTCGATAGAATACCAGGCTCTTCACTGGCTTCAATAATAGTAGCGCCAGCTGCATCACCAAATAAAATCACCATACTGCGGTCAGCCGGATCAATCAGACGACTCAAGCAATCTGTACCAACGACCAAAATACGCTTAGCCATACCGGATTTAATGTATTGATCAGCTACACTCAACGCATAACAATAACCCGCGCAAGCGGCTGCTACGTCAAAGGCAGGAATGCCGTCTAAATCGAGGATTCGTTGTATTTCGCACGCAGTAGAGGGTAACGCGTAACGACCACTCGTGGTTGCACAGACAATCATATCTATGCTCTTTGGGTCGATATCTGCTGCTTCAATCGCTTTACGACTGGCTTCAGCGCCCATAGTGGCGGCAGTTTCGTCAGCGCCAATAATACGACGTTCTTTTATGCCAGTTCGGTCTGTAATCCATTCATCGGATGTATCGACCATTGATTCTAAATCTGCGTTAGTGCGAATATCTTCTGGGTAATAACTTCCAGTACCAATAAATCTTGAGTACATGCTTAATGATGCTCCAACAATACCTGCTCTATTCTGTTTTTTATTCTCTCAGGAACTTGCATCTGCGCTTCATTTATAGCCTGTGAAATTGCGTAGTAAAAGGCATCCGCTGAGGCGTTCCCGTGGCTCTTGACCACAATGCCGCGCAATCCTAACAGACTCGCACCGTTATACTGGTCGGGGTTCACCCGAGTATAAATACTTTTTAGTAGGGGTAAGGAGATTTTCGCGAGTAGTCGCGTGTACCAATTCTGCTGCGACACGCGACGCACTTCGTTAATCACTAATTTTGCCAGGCCTTCACTGGATTTCAGCGCGACGTTACCGGTAAAACCGTCTGTTACGACTACATCTGCCACGTCAGTGAAAATATCATCACCTTCAACATAGCCGATATAGTTAATACTCTCGGCATTGCGAAATAGCTGATCGGCATACTTTACTTGGGCATTGCCTTTAATGTCTTCCTCGCCAACATTGAGCAAAGCGACACGCGGGTTGTCGATGCGCGCACATTGCTGCGCCAACACCGTGCCCATAACGCCATATTGAAACAAGGCTTCAGAATCGCAATTAACGTTTGCACCTAAGTCGAGTAAGAATACGCGATGATGACTAGCCGTTGGCATGGCTGTAACCAATGCTGGGCGGTCTATGCCGGGCAAGGTTTTTAATACATAAAATGCCATTGCCATTAAAGCACCAGTATTACCGGCACTGACACATGCATCGGCCCGCCCTTCAGCAACAAGCTCTAACGCCCTGCGCATTGAGGATTGCTTTTTATTCCGCAGCGCTTGTGTCGGCTTTTCATCCATCAACACCACTTGCTCGCAGTGTTCGACTTCGATACGTGATAATTGTTCGTTGGACAGCGGTTCAAGCGCAGGTCGGATAACGGCTTGGTCGCCGCATAATACGAATTGACAATGGGAATGTTTTTCAACTGCGCGAATGGCAGCCGCTAAAATAACTAGGGGGCCATGATCGCCCCCCATTATATCTAACGCTATGGTTAGCTGTGCCAAGATAATTGACCTGCGTTATGCAGTTATCTTACGCACCAACAACTTTTTTACCACGGTAGTAACCGTCAGCGGTTACGTGGTGGCGGCGATGTGTTTCACCAGATGTTGAATCGACAGACAAAGTCGAACCAGTTAACGCATCATGTGAACGACGCATACCACGCTTAGAGCGTGTTTTACGATTTTGTTGTACTGCCATAAATTACTCCTGATCTCGCTTAAGTTCTTTCAAAACCGCAAATGGGTTTTGTCGCGTTTGTTCCTCTGCTAACTCACCGAACGTCATATCTTCTGATTTAACCTTGCAATCCTCCTCTGCATGAAGGGGTACAATGGGTAAACCTAATATTAGTTCATCTTCCAGCAACTGAAATAAATCGACTTCTCCATATTCGTTTACTTCAATCGGTTCATACGCTTCGGGTATCTCGTCAGCTTGCTCCGGTCCCTGCACTGGACTGTAGCAAAACGTCAAATCGAGAGAGTGAGCAAGCTCACCGTAACACCGTTGACAGATAAGTGTAACCTCAGTGCTGACATTGCCGTGGAAGATGACTAGACCCTGCGCGTCTACTTCAAACTTCACTTGTACGTCAATATAGTCGTTGCACCCAGTCACTGCATCCAATAAACGCACCAAATCCTTTGATGCAATTACACCCTCATAATCTGAGCGTTTCATTGCACTTTTGGCTGGATCAATCTTTTGGGGCAGTTTCACTTTCTGCATAGCGCGCGCATAATATAGAGAATACACTACAGAGTCAAAGATTTATTCGTCAAAAGCCTATGGATTCAAGCCCTCACAACAGTTCAGACGCAAAGCTCATTCTCGCATCAACATCCCGATACCGGCGAGCTCAATTAGAAACGCTAAATATCCCGTTTGATTGCGTTGCACCTAATATTGATGAAAGCGCCACAGAAAACGAACTCAGCACTGCGCTTGCCGAGCGACTTTCTATACAAAAAGCCAAAGCAATTAGCATCTTGCACCCAGAAGCATTAGTCATTGGTTCAGATCAAGTTGCCGAACTGCGTAACCCCGATGGTAGTACTAGTCAATTTGGCAAGTCGTTAAGCGTAGAACGGGCAATTGGACAATTAAAGAGATTCAGCGGCAATACGGTGACTTTCTACACCGGACTGGCCATTATCCGCCAATCAACCAATCATTTATTCTCTGCTGTCGATACTGTTACGGTGAAGTTTCGCAGGCTAACTGATGAGCAAATAACGCGGTACGTTGCGATTGAAATGCCGCTTGATTGCGCGGGGAGTTTTAAATGTGAAGGCTTGGGTATTCGATTATTTGAATCAATTGAAAGCTCAGATCCCAATTCCCTGATTGGATTACCCTTAATTAAAACGATTGAAGGCCTGTTATCATTTGGTTATGACCCACTGTTTCATCAAAATCAATGATGCAGTAAGTATTGATGCAATTGCGCAACACTCTCAGCGATAAATACCGGATTGTGCTTGCGCAATGCGCTTTCTTGATGGACACCATAATTAACCGCGATACGATCCATGCCTAGCGTTTGTGCCATCTGCATGTCATAGGTTGTGTCGCCAATCATAACAGCGCGTTCAATCGGCACTTGGCTTTCAGTGAGGAGTTGCTCAAGCATATCGGACGATGGTTTTGATTGTGCTTCATCGGCGCAGCGTGAATAACTGAAAAATTGCCGCGTATGAGTATTATCCCATGCACGCTCTAATCCCCTGCGCGCTTTACCTGTTGCAACAGCTAGCGTGCAACCTTGCTGCACAAGCGCCTCTAATAAAGGTAGGATACCGGGGAACAGCGGACACGGCGTTTGGTCTGAATTTAAGTAATGATGTTTATAGCGCTCTACAATACGCGCCACTAATTGTTGATCCGTGAGGTTAAACAGTTTAGCAATGGCTGGTGATAGTGAGATACCAATGATGTTTGCCACGGCTTCTCGACTCGGTATGTCCAATTGACAATCTACCGCTGCAAGCTGCATACATTTGACGATTTTATCAGCGGAATCCATCACAGTTCCGTCCCAATCAAAAATAACTAATTGATAGTGCATCGCAAACCTTATACTTTCGGCAATTTATTGAGTAACTGTGTTAATGCGTTATCTAAAGGCGCTTCAAAGCGCACCGGTTTGCCAGTGTGAGGGTGAATAAATGCAATCGAATGCGCATGTAAAAACAGACGCGAACTACCCAAGGGCTGTAAATAGTCCTCAAAACTCTCATCACCATAACGGGGATCGCCTGCAATGCAGTGCCCAGCATGCTGACAATGTACGCGAATTTGGTGCGTTCGCCCGGTTATAGGAGACGCCTCAACGAGTGTTGCCGCCGCATAGGCTTGTAAGATTCGAAAGCGCGTTTCTGACGGTTTACCCTGTGGGTTAACAAACACCATACGCTCGCCCGACTGCAGCACGTTCTTGTGCAGTGGTGCTTTGACTTTGAATCGATTCGCTGGCCAGTGACCATTTACCAGTGCCCAATAACGCTTATCTACTGACTTATTTCGCAGCTGTTCGTGCAGGTCTTTAAGGGCAGAGCGCTTTTTGGCGACTAAAATACAACCCGACGTATCGCGATCGAGTCGATGCACTAACTCCATAAACTTAGCTTGTGGTCGCAGTGCTCGAAGGCCTTCGATTAAGCCAAAACTTAAACCACTGCCACCGTGTACCGCCAGACCGCTCGGTTTATTAAACACAATAAGGCGATCATCTTCATGCAATATGGCCGCTTCTAAATTTGCGACTTTGTCCAATTTGGTTGAAGGGAGTGCATTAGGTTCAGCTTGGCGCACCGGTGGAATACGCACCACATCGCCGCTTTGCAACTTGTACTCTGGCTTTACCCGTTTTTTATTAACTCTGACTTCACCCTTACGCAAAATCCGGTACACCAACGACTTGGGAACACCTTTTAGATGGGTATGGAGGAAATTATCCACGCGTTGGCCGTGATGATCGTCATCGATCTCACAAAACTGGACTTTATTTGGGGATGTAATTTCAGGCTGCATGGCGCGCAGTTTAACGCAATTGCGCCATAAACCAATTAAAAATTTGTTTGCTTGCCTGAAAACGGAAAAAAAGCGATAATGCGACGTCCGCAAGGAGTGTGTTGACCATACCACTTCATTAATCGGATTTAACACGAAACCTGCGAAGATTAATTTACGCCGCGTGATTTCGTACATTTATGCAGATAATAGTTTTGCGACCCCGCGGCAAATGCCGACAATTTTTTGGGGGCAAAGTCTGCATCGCGATAAAAATAAAGCTATCGCCGATTGAAGATACAGATTTGGATGAATGCTAAGCGCTCAAACAGGCTTAGGATCACAAGACAGAACAAATAGGGTTTGCCTTCCCGACACGGCAAGCGCGCTACTACATATAATGACCGTTGAAAAACAGACGGATGTAGCGGGCTTGCGGTTAATTGGCCACCTACACCCAAGGCTCGTCGAGACGATGACTACAGCAGGTGTAGCATCCGGTTATGTGTCTTTTGTCGGTGTTATTACTGAGAAAAGATAGAATGAAAAGAATGTTGATCAATGCAACTCAATCAGAAGAGTTGCGGGTCGCCCTTGTAGATGGGCAAAAACTCTACGACCTTGATATTGAAAGCCCTGGACACGAGCAAAAAAAGGCGAATATATACAAAGGCACAATCACTCGTGTTGAGCCAAGCTTAGAAGCCGCATTTGTCAACTACGGCGCTGAACGTCACGGTTTTCTCCCTCTTAAAGAAATTGCTAAAACCTACTTCCCGCAAGGCTATAAATTCGATGGTCGTCCCAGCATTAAAGACGTCATTAAAGAAGGCCAAGAAGTTATCGTTCAAGTCGATAAAGAAGAGCGCGGCCAAAAAGGAGCAGCGCTAACGACGTTTATATCCTTGGCCGGCAGTTACTTGGTATTAATGCCAAACAACCCGCGTGCGGGTGGCATCTCGCGTCGCATTGAAGGCGATGAGCGTACTGAATTAAAACAGGCACTTAACCAGCTCGATTTACCCGAAGGCATGGGGCTTATCGTTAGAACTGCGGGTGTAGGTAAATCATACGAAGAGCTAGCCTGGGATTTAAGTGTATTACTTACCCACTGGAATGCTATCAGCACTGTTGCTGAAGAGCGCCCTGCTCCATTCCTTATTCACCAAGAGAGCAACGTCATTGTTCGAGCGATCCGCGATTACTTGCGTCGAGATATTGGTGAAATTCTGATTGATAAAGAGGCTATCTTTGAGCAAGCGCGTAAACATATCGAGTTAGTGCGCCCAGACTTTGTCAATCGGGTAAAAATGTACAAAGGCGAAGTGCCATTGTTCAGCCATTACCAAATTGAAAGCCAAATCGAATCAGCCTTCCAACGCGAAGTTCGTTTGCCGTCCGGTGGTTCGATTGTTATCGACCCAACGGAAGCGTTAACTTCAATTGACATCAACTCTGCCCGAGCAACTAAAGGCGGTGATATTGAAGAGACAGCGCTTAACACTAACCTAGAAGCCGCTGATGAAATTGCGCGCCAATTGCGTCTTCGAGATCTTGGCGGCCTGGTGGTCATCGACTTTATTGATATGACGCCGGTGCGCAACCAACGCGAAGTCGAAAATCGCATGCAAAACGCTGTTGGTCCAGACCGCGCACGAGTACAAATCGGACGAATTTCGCGCTTCGGCCTACTGGAGATGTCGCGTCAACGATTGCGCCCGTCATTGGGTGATTCAGCGCACCACGTGTGTCCACGCTGTAATGGCCACGGCACCATTAGAGGCACTGAGTCTTTGGCTCTGTCTATTTTGCGTATCTTGGAAGAAGAGAGCATTAAAGAGAACACACGCCAATTAGAGGCTCAGCTTCCTGTTAGCGTTGCAACCTACTTGCTTAATGAGAAGCGCAAGGCCATTCGCTCTATCGAACAACGTCACGGTGTTGAGTTAATATTATTACCTAACCCGAATTTAGACACCCCGCATTATCGCATTGAACGTCGTCGTGCTGACGAGCTAAGCACAGATGCGAGCTACTCAGTAGATTTGATCGAGTTAGACAACGATAAATCAGATATTCAAGCAGCTCCGGTTGCCAAGCGCGAGGAGCCAGCACTACAAGGTCTAATTGCACCACCACAACCTGCACCAGCACCAAGCAAGGAAAAACCTAAAGCGAAGGCAATAAATGAGCCCGGCGTGGTAGAACAGCTTGTTGGTTGGTTGAAAAAATTATTTGGTAAAGAAGAAGAGCAACCCAAACGTAAGGGCCGTAATAAACGCGGTGGTAACCAACAAAAACGCAATAATCGTTCGCGTAATAATACCAAGGGTAACCAGCGCCGCAATGAAAACCGTCGCGGTGGTAAAGGTAGAAATACCGAAGAGAATAAGTCAGCGGCCGATCAACCGAGTGAAAAGCAACGTCGCAATCAAAATGACAAGCGTACGCGTGGCCGCAACCGCAACAATGAAGCCGATAGCGATACTGAACAAAAAGACAATAACGCGACAGAAGCGACCAAAGAGCGTCGTTCACGTCGCAACAATCGCAAGAGCGTGCGCAGTAAAACGAACGATCAAGCGGTTGAGCAGCCAGTTCAGAGTGCAGAACAAGTAGCAGCAGAGACTGGAGCGGATGCAAAACCTGCAGAAACGAAAGATGCAATTGCTGAGAAAACACCTAAGAAGCGTGCTCCTAAGCCTCGAGCGAAGAAAAAGCCGCAGGCTGAAGTAGCGAATGAAAGCGAAGCCGCTGCGGTCGCTCAACCAGAAGTAGACGCAACAGCGGCTGGTGCCGATGTGGATGCTACTACTGAAAAAGATGAGCAAAAAGCTTCACGAGGCAATGGTCGCAGTCGTCGTACACCTCGACACACGCGCGCTGCTGGTCAGAAGCGTAAAAAGCAAAGCGATTCTGAACAAGCGCAAGACGAGTTAAACTTTGATGCACCAGAAACGCCGGTTGAAGCACAGCCTGTTGCAGAGACTACAACAGTTAAAAATAACGTTGTGACCGAAACTGCAGTTGAAGAACAAGCTGCCCCCTTCAACGAAAATAGCAGTATTGAGCCGGAAGTTGCGCAGGAGTCAGCAGAAACAATTGCGAATGAAGATGCAAAGTCAGATGAATCTATGCAACAACCCGTGGTTGCTGATTTGTTTGATGCACAAGCCAGTGATGATACAAGCGCAGAAACTACAGAAGAGAGCGCTGGCGAAGTTGTTGCAGAGCCCGTCGCTGCTGAAAACAGCAAAAAGGAGTCGCAAAAAACAGCGATTGTCATTAAGCGTGCTAGCCACCCGATGGCCACACCGAAGTCAATTGAGCAAGACTTTGCAGAACTTTCTATTAAAGCGATTGCTAATGACGAACGACCGGAACTTATTGTTTCGGGACGCTCGGCCATTATGGCTGCGGTCAAGTCAAAAGCTAACGCACCAATGGCAACTCCAGCCAGCGTTGATTAAAATTTACGCTTTGAAAAGCCGGCATCAGCCGGCTTTTTTGTGCCTTCTAAAAGGCACAACAGCGCTTTTTCACAAGTCGAAAGTTTGTGTCTCAATCTAAGTATGTATTCAATAGCGCAAATAAATCAGACTTTTCGAAAGGTTTCCCAAGGTGAGACACAAAACCTTGCGCTAAATAACTCTTAATGTCGTCAGCCATTACGTTCGCAGTTAATGCGATAATCGGCAGCTGAGGGTAGCGCTGATTAATGATTTGTTGCGCTTCTAGACCATCCATTTCAGGCATATGGATATCCATCAGAATTACGTCAAATGATTCTTTTTCGATAGCTTCAATTGCGCGCACTCCATTTTCGACAATGACCAGATTGGCACCGGTGGGCTTTAATATAGCCGCGATTACTGCTCGATTAATTTCGTTATCTTCCGCTATTAGGATGTTTTTGCCCGATAGATCGGGTTGCTCTGACAGTATGTTGGGCTCAGAGGTTTCGTCTATGTTAGTCCGCACTAATGGCAGTACAACAGTGACATGCGTTCCCTGCTGCTCTTCACTTTCGACCAGAATTGAACCTGCCATTAACTTTACCAAATTGAGCGTAATTGCCATACCCAAGCCGGTTCCTCCAAACTTGCGAGTCGTGGATTTATCAGCCTGCTCAAAGCGCTCAAACAATCGGCTTTTTGCCTCTTTGTTCATGCCAATACCAGAATCGATAACGTCGAACTTGACGGCGTCTTTTCCATGTAACTCTGCATGACCTAACTTGATGACTACATTCCCTTCCTTCGAAAATTTAACCCCATTTGAAACCAAATTTAGTAGGATTTGTTTAACACGCACTGGGTCGCCCAGCCAGCCGTCAACAAAGTTTTTATCAATTTCCGTGATAATCTCAATGCCTTTAACATTACTAATCGGATGTAAATCTGTACTCACAGATTTGGTTACTTCAATTAGGGAGAATGGTAAGCACTCAATTTCCAACTTATTCTCCTCGATTTTTGAATAGTCGAGAATGTCGTTGATAATTGTTAATAAAGAATCAGCTGAATATCTTGCTTGCCAGACCAAATTCTTAAGGTCTGTGTCGAGAGGCTGTTTTTCTAAGACTTGCAAAACTCCGAGAATACCGTTCATCGGCGTCCTAATTTCGTGTGACATATTGGACAGGAATTCAGACTTAGCTTTATTGGCGTTATCCGCCACTTCTTTGGCTTCGAGCAATTGGCTGTTTTTATTCTGTAAATCAGTAGTGCGCTCGCTTACACGCCTTTCTAATTCCTTCACCTGCAAATAAAGAAAACCATTAAGACGTCCAAGTAGCACTAGAAGCGCAATGCTAATCATTAGTAATGACAATACATAATTGAGCCACGTTAGAAAGTTATCGACATAAATGTCAGTATCGACGCCGTAATTGAGCATGCCGCTGGTCGAAAGCCACATCGCTAAACCGATCACTCCAAAAGACAAAGTCAAAACCACAGCGCCAATGCGGGCACCAAAAATAGTGGTGGTAATGATCAATGCGCCAATAAAAAATATTGGACTTGTACTCATCACGCCAAACTTTAAAACCCCTGCGCTAGCGATAAGAAAAAGAGTCGCAATAATAAAATTGGCTCTGAATCTAAGGGGTAATCGATTTCTAACTAAAAGTACAGACCACATTAATAGGGCCAAGGTGATATGAACGAGCATGGTACTTTGGAAACCAAACTCGACGATCCTAGCAAGAGAGCCGACAAGACCAGGCAACGCCATTACAGAAAGTATGGTCAAAACTACGTTGACTAAATAACTTTTTACGCCCTCAATGCTTTTTTGTTGATTCACTAAAATTATACGTTCCTGAGGCCTTTAGCTTTGATTGTAGGTCAAGTCGTAGTGTTTACAACTACCTTAATATATGCTCAAACAAATAAGCCAAAAGCAAAGCAACGTTAATTTGACACTGTCCCTGGCCTCTTAACATCAGATGCCTCAGGATAAAGCGCGAACCCCAGCCAAGTAAACCAGACGATTTGCGTTAATCCAAACGCATCTTTCAACAGCGGTGCGCTTTGTAACAATGTCATGATGCCAATTGAACCAACAATACAGCCAAATACATGTAAACCTTTCGACAGCCTTTGGATGTACAACCCGCGAATACTCAATAACAATACCCACAGTCCACCGACAATTTCGATTCCCCCACCTAACGCATTGGCAATGGTTGTATAGGTATAAAACAAATGTTCGGCAGCTTTAGGCGAAGTTTCCAAGAGGTTTAAGGTAGTATTTAAACCCACTAATGTGATCATGCCGGCGCACATCATCAATACAACCCATATCAATCCAAAAATACTGGCGGTGTTTAAAATTAAACTGTAGCTATCCCCTAGCCGATTGTGTACCGCCTGTACAGTGAACAACAGTAAAGTACCAAAGATTAGATAACCAATTGCATAAGCGGTATCAATAGTCAGGCGCTGGGACTTTATATAAACCAGCTTTTCGCTGATGTCGGCTTGCTGAGGGAATTCAAGTATGGCACCAAAGATAACAAATAAGGTGATATAACAAAGTGCCATACCTATAGCGGAAATTGCACCGACTCGTTGCGGATTGGGTTGTATACTCTGCGATTGCATTATTTAGCCTCCAAAACTGTACTCAATGCGTTAAATCTGAGGCTAAATTAACAATACGTTGCGTTAAATTCGTCTGTCCTATGTATGTCGGACAGGTTAAATTCAGATTGGGAACCACAACCTTTGGTCATTGCCTTAACAGTTAAGGTAGAATTCTAGGTCGATAAGGCAATACATCGGTTAGGTATTAAATGTTCGAGTTGATTAGCGCCTCAATGGCAATTGGCATTGCGCTATTTACTGCACTGCTGCTGCATTTGCAATCAGCTCCCTATGCTCGCACCCCAATATTCAGTCTACTTCTGATATTAGCCGCAATCGCCACAGGCCCGTTGCTAATGGCAGGCGAATTTGACTACCAGCGTCTATACATCAGTTTATTACCCAGCTTGTTTTTTGTGTTATTACCGAGCATGTGGCTTTATCACGATAGCTTAGTTTGCCCGCATGCTTGGCGTTGGCGCCCCGCCTTCTGGTTACATATTGTTCCAGTAATCATCGGCGTAACACTTTCAGTTTTACTCTGGACGTTACCTAATAGTGAATTCGAGCAAATGTTTTTTGGTGCTAAACCGGTAACGTCATCGTATACCCAGTTTGTTGCTCGCTTTTTCTTTATCGCTATGTGCTTTTGGTGCCTAATGAGTTTGGCATATGTAGGGGCGATTATCCTCAAAACAGTAACTTACCGCCGTGCACTAAAACATGCCTTCGCAGAGGATGATGGTAAAACACTGGCATGGGTAAACTTTGTTGCGGGGGCCTTTGTTGTATTGTGGTTGTACGCATTACTTGTATTGCTTTTTGAAGAGCGTTTTATCCATGTTGGTCTATCCCCTGCTGGCCTGATGGCGCTGTATTTAGCCGTTACCATTACCGTGGGGATATTTGGCTTGCGCCAACAACCAGGCTTTGTTGAAATGTTTGAGGCCGATAAGGATGAATCTGACTTACAACCTACTGCAAAAGAGACCTACTCGCGGTCTGCGTTAAATGACGAAGATATTAAGCGCATTGCCAACAAGCTAAACACGGCAATTGAAATAGATAGAGTACACCTTGTCGCAGGTCTACATTTGGCGCAGCTTGCCAAACACATTGACGTACCGAGTCAATATATATCACAAACACTCAGCCAACATTTACACACGACATTTTTTGATTTAATTAACGAAGCGCGAATCAATGATGCAAAGCAACAGCTTTTGACAAGCAATAAGTCAGTGCTCGATATCGCGCTCGCGGTCGGGTTCAATGCCCGCTCTAGTTTCTACAAAGCGTTTAAAAGCTGTACTGGCCTCACACCAACGGAATATAGAAAATCCGGTATCGACACAAGACATTAAATGAATATCTATTCAATTTGAAGAGATTTAGCCTTGTTTAATGCCGGCTGTCACAAACTGCGCGAGCTGTTGAGTTAATTCTTTTAACTCTACGGATTGTTGAAAGTCGGCTTGTGCAATATCCGCCAACGCAGAACTTGATGACATTGAAAATACGAAACTACCTAGCGCAAAGTGTAAGCGCCAGAACAAATCCACATCACTGATATGTGGCAAGCTAGTTTTAAATAGTGTCATTAGACGCTGAATCGTATCGCCGTAATTGCCCATAATAAAACCGCGGAGGTGGCCTTGAGCATCTGTGTAACCATGACCCAATAACTGAATAAACAGCGCGGCCCCGTTCGGCTTCAGCTTTTCTAAGTGGAGTAATGGCTCAACAATACAATTAATAACCGCATCAACGGTTACCTGTGGCGCGGATTCGAGCACCGCCAAATACTCTTGTGCAGTTGGTATAGTGTGTTCAAAGTACTCTTTAAATACGGCTTGTATGAGGTTTTTCTTATTGCCAAAATGGTAATTAACGGCGGCCAGATTGACATTCGCATGTCGCGTTATCATTCGCATTGAAGTGTGGGTAAAACCCTGTTCCGCGAACAGGGTCTCAGCGGATGCTAGAATTCGTGTCTTGGTAGATTTACTCATTTAAACAAAGACTGAGAGCGCTCCCAGATACGCATAAAAGTACGTTCAACGGCACTGGCAAAACCAAAGCCCAATTTCTCGGCCATCGTCTTTTTAGTTTCGTAGCTAACCGTGTAAACCTTATGGCTCTTATTAGCTTCCAGAACGAAGTCATCTGACGTTTGAATAGTATCTATCAATCCTAGATCGAGCGCGCGTTCTCCGTACCAGTATTCGCCGGTTGCTACTTTATTAATATCGAGCTCTGGGCGATGACGTTGCACGAATTCTTTAAACATAACATGCACATCCTCTAGCTCTTCGCGAAACTTCTCTCGGCCAGCATCATTGTTTTCACCAAACATGGTTAACGTGCGCTTGTATTCACCTGCAGTGTGCTGCTCAAAATCAATATCGTTTTTCTTTAGGATCTTATTGAAATTCGGCAGCTGCGCGATAACCCCAATCGAGCCAATAATCGCAAAACGACTGGCAATAATTATATCGGCCACACAAGCCATCATATAACCACCGCTTGCGGCTACTTTATCAACCGCAATAGTTAGCTTTATGCCCTTGTCCTTAATACGTTGTAGCTGTGATGCGGCCAATCCGTACCCATGTACAACACCGCCACCACTTTCTACTTTTACTAACACTTCATCCTTATCCGTCGCAACGGTAAGAATTGCCGTAATCTCTTCGCGCAACCCTTCAACTTCATGCGCATCCATCGACCCTTTAAAGTCCAAAACGAATAGATTCGCTTTTTCCTCAGCCGCCTTTTCACGCTCTTTCAGCGCTTTTTTCTCTGCTTTTTTGTGCGCTTTTAATTGATCTTTACTCAACAATGTTTCTTGGGCGTAGCGGCTGAGTTCATCCAGGCTTTCCGACTTTGAATTGATTGAGAGGTGGCCTTTGCCGGGTTTTTGCTTCGCTGCCTGTGCTGCAATACTGGCAATAATCACAATAATGGCGACAACGATTGTTACTGCTTTGGCGAAGAAAACGCCATATTCATATAAAAATTCCAAATTAACCTCTAAGTCTTTGCATAACTAAGCTGTGCATTTGTTTCTGATGTCACACAGCTTGAAAAACAACAAAGGACCATAGCGGCCCTTTGTTGGATTGACTTCACGGATTGAATTCTACTGTGAAGACAGATTTAACTCCATGATTTTATTTGCTTCGATTGCTTCGTCGGTGAAAAGCATTGGACGCAGTTGAGGTTGCTGTGAATACAGTAAAGTTTGATCCAAAAAGTGGTCACTATCGCGGTTTGAGCTTTGTGAATACGTCAAGATCCCGTGACCCTCTGGCCCGTTATCTGTGAAGTTCATCACAATCATCCAGCTACTGCCATAGTTGATATGATACCCCTGCCCCTCGGCACTCATTCGGGTAGAAGCATTTACTGTAGGATAACTGTGACGCGGCAGTAAGGTAGGATCACTTATACGCGTATCAAATACGTTAAAGCCACCTTCCACATTATGTGCACCTGCCCACGGAATTCGATTACCTGAAGGCGCTCCTGCCACAGTGCTGCGCTCAACAAACTGAACTTCGCCAAGAGTTGCATCTAACGCTATGCCAGCTGACTCCATAACACGTACGGCTCTGGCTAAATGTTCAAGCGTTGTGAGATTATCAGACAATCCACTAGGCGTGTTGACTGGATCCTCCGGGTTAAAGGCTACGTCCCACTGTGGTGCGCGATTGAACTGGAAGGCAAACTCTCTAAATAATGGTGCTCCTGCACTACCAAGATTCATCGTACCGTCCCATAATCCTAGTGCTGTGCAGGCGTCAGTGAGCGTAACAAATTCACCATCGACCTGAACCGGGTTGGTACCACGCTGCTCACAATAGGTAATTAGGTCATCTAGTACCGCCTCGCCGAGATAGTTGCGGTTACCAAGCAAAGCGTTTACCACTTCGTCAGCAGAGAACAGATTGTCGGCACCCCGCTCGTCGTTCAACAGTACATGCGCCATACGCGACCGAAGTGACTGCTGATTGCCAACTTGACCATATAGTGGCGACACGCCGGTAATCGGACTTTCAAGGTTCGTTAACCAGAAACTATCATTTGAATTTTGTACATAATCAGTACCAGAATACTGCGGCGCCTCTTCAAACGGTACTGGCCGTTCAAAATCAAACGCAGATATAAAGCCCGGCAGTACTGTAAAACCCGCTTGCTGGCGAATACCGATCAACAATGGATTGGTTGTAAGTTCATTGATTGCAACATCGGTTAACCGCGGTACGGTTGAGTCATCAATATAAAACACCTGACCATCTGCAGACGTTGCCATGGTGTTATTAAAGATAACGCCATCGTAATCCATAAACGCCTGTTTAAACTCATCCATCGAAGTGGACAAATTCATCGCTAGCCAATGATCAATAACATCGAAGTTTGGTAGGTTCACGTCTTTTATAGCGAACGCATTGCCGCCTGGCCCCCATTCAAAATTACCGGGTACTACGATAATCGGACCGTAATTTGTGCTGTAACTCATTTTACCCAAACGAATTGTCTGTCCGGGCCCTACCGCGACATCAATTTCAATTTGCTTACCCGTTATCAAACGGCGGCTGCCGTCAACCATATGCGTTTGCTGGGTCGGATCATTTTCATCCAACATAAGTTGATAAACCACAAAGTGCTCTGCTGTAGAGAAAGTATGAGTCCAGGCTACATGCTCATTAAATCCGATATTTACTGCACCCGGTAATCCCATTAGCGAACCGCCTATAACATCGAGATGACCGGGTATGGTGGTGTGTAACTGCCAGAATCGCAGTGCTCCAGTGTGAGGGAAATGTGGATTGGCCAATAATGTCCCCTGCCCGTTTTCCGTCACGTCACTCCCGAGCCCCCAACCATTAGAACCGAGATCAAAACCATTGACCTCTGGTAGTTCTACGTCAGGTGCAATTTTAAAATCTATTGATCGCGCATTGTCTACAGGGAATGGTAAAAAACTCTCACCTGGAGGCGCTGCTACAAACATTGCGCCGAGAAAATTGGCTGCACCTGGCAAGAGAGAGACACCTAGCGAATACGTTAACAAATCCAAACTATCAATTGGTTGCACCCAGGGTTGGTTGGCACAGCGACCATCTATGTTTGTGACCCCCGTATCAGCAAGGTAGCGATTATAACCTTGAGTGTATCCCGACAGCATGGCTCTGGTGTTTGCAGACAACCCAGCATAGCCTTGCTCAGCTTGTTCACGAATCCCGAGGGTCAAAAAACCAAAATCATTAATTAAATGAGCGGAATCACCTGAGCCCGGCACTAGATCTGGGCCTAAGTATTTTGCCCGCTCAGAATTATAGCGCACGACTTGATCGGCCAAAACACAGATATTATCGCGAGCGAAGGCATAACCCACCCCATAGGCCATACTTTCTAAGTTATCAGCGGTTACGTGTGGCACACCATATGTCGTCCAACGAATGTTAGCGTCTAACACGCCATCGTCGTCAAAGTTAGGTACAGGAGCCGGTGGTGTGGGTGTTACGGGCGCGGGTGTTAGTGGCGGTGGATTGTCAACATTTGAAAAGTCATTATTATCACTTCCACATGCCATCAAACCCGTTATTGATGCTGCTATCATGCCTATTTTCAGAGGCTTAAAAAAAGCGTTATTCATTATTGTAAGCTCCATGCTTAATTTTTCTGTCACTTTCTTGTATATCAATGACACATTTTATTTACAAATAATTAACACTTATATGTACTGATTGATTCGAGCCTTATAAACACTTGGCGAAAAAAAAGGCCGGTAAAACTATCGGCCTTTTTGATGTTGTTGTGAGGTGGATTAGTTTGAAATTACTGCTTCGTTGGTAATATCAATAAACATACCCGCACTCGCTACGAATGCAGCAACTTGCAACTGCATCTCAGTAGTTGCCGCTGGACTTGCCGCCGGACTCAAGCTTGATGCGTGAGCACCTTCTGAGAACAACACGATACCATTGGCTGGATCACCGGTAGTATCACTAACAACCTGCTCTAAGCCAATGACCCGCGCAAGAGGCAGCTGACCCGCCAGTGGCAAGGCTGTTGTTACTGGAATGACTTGGTCAGGTAAGTTGACTTCACCACCGTCACCTACAACTGTCATCATGTGGACCGGTGTGTTTGAGCCAAGTAGTTGACCAAAGTTGATGGGATCACCTGCGTCCAATACGGTTTGTGCAGCAAAAGCAAACTCAGCGAATACTGCGTTTACAGCTGCAAGCTGCTCCGCTGTCGCATTTGCCTCGAACGCATCAACGGCACCCCGAAGTTGAGCCTCTGTCACGTCAGTTGTGCCATAGAGTTGCACGAGTAAACCTTGGAAATCTGTTGATGCTTGACTCAATAGTAAGCCTTTGATCAAACCACCAAACGCACCACTTTCAAGCAAGAATGATGCTAAACCACCACCTGGAGATTCAAGTGATGCTGCCTCGATAGCAAACATCGCATCGATTAGCGGATTGCCAAGTGAAGTATTAGCGACTGCGGCGAAGTTACCACCAGTGATCGCACCAAGTGACACACCCATAACTGAAACGTTAGTTGCATCTAAGTCACCTAACTGCCCCTCTGAGGTGTCAATAAATGCATTTAGGCCAAGGCGTAAGCCAAGCAAGTCTGATACTGACTGACGCAGGTTATCACGTGCAGTTGGCAAGCTTGCAAGGTTCATATAAACCGTCGCCGACACTGTAGTCGCGTTCAACTCATCATTACCATCGCCGGTTAGGTCGAAACCACGGCTACCGTGAAGTGGTTGGTCAATCGCAACGGTTGCAAAACCAGCCAGTGACAAGGTACCCGTGATCGCTAGCATGTCCTCTTTCTTAGACGTAATACCATGTGCCAAAATAACCACTGGCCAACCAGACTCAGGCTTCTCAATTGGGAAACCAAGCGCTGCAGCCAATGTTGGGTTAGGCACTGTTACCTGAACATCTAAGATCTCCGCCCCCATATTGCCACCTTTGGGCTGTGGGATAGGGTTAAACTTAGTAATGTTACGTGCTGGGTCGAGTTTTTCGCCATTGAAACGCAAATCGGCGAGACCTACCGCTTGACACAACTCATTGTTTGGCCCTGGGGTTGATGCACCTAACACTGCTGCTGGCGCGCCAGCTAAAACGATACCGCTATCACATGCAGCTTCCCAGAAATCATTAATTGGTGCCAACGGGTTTTCAGCCGTAGGAATAGCTAAGTAATAAGGCAAGGCAATGGTGCCTTCCATGCGGGTCGCCGCACAAAAAGGTCCAGCTTGACCTAAAATCCCCGTCGCCACACCTACTGCAAATTCGTTCACTGAACCCCAAAGCGGTGCTAATTGACCGCCGACAGTACCAAATAAGCCATCACAGGTTTGTAGTGGTGAAAAGTCAGTGGCTTCAATCAGTGGAATGAGTGGAGCCGCTTCAGGTGGCAACTGGCTAATGCCAAATTGCACTGCCCCAGCAACTGTCTCTGCGCCGACTAAACCCAACGTTTCCATTACGTTTTGTGGACCCGTTGCATCAGTTGCAATAATACGGGGAAGAGCCTCGCCTGCATTCGGATCACCTTCGCCCGCTCGTGCCGCGAATTCAGCAATCATCACTTGCTTAAGCGTAGCCATAGTCGAAACCGTAGACTGGGTTGTGAACGCTGACACATATGTCAGTTCGTCACGTGTCAAGCCTGCTGTTTGTAGGGCTAGGATGTGTGAGTTGATGAGATTTTGTAGACTAAGCTGAGATTCAGACGCTAGTGGCAAAACCTCAGGATCTTGTTTAACGAGATCCCACGTAGTTGAACCTTCTACAGGATTTCCAGCAGTGTCCATCAACGCTTTTGTCATAACCAAAACATGCCCTGTTCCGGCTTTAAATGGCGTCAATGGAACGACGGTAATTGTGTCTGAATCAGCCAGAGATAGCACGAAATCTTGACCAAATACTAATTCGTCACCGATTTTACAGCCGGCACTTGGCACTCGAATTTGTGCACAGTCAGGGTCGCTTTGATCCAATCCTAAGGTTGCTTCAAAAATACGTATTCCGGCGGCAAGTGTTGACTCGTCAAGACCAACCCCTGGAGGGGTTACAACGTCAATGACAAATGGATGACTGGTTGACCAACCGTCTAGCACGTTTAGTGCGTTTGAAGGGTCACCGAAATCTGTAGGGTCAGCCACAGGGATATTTAAGGTGTAATCGAAGAACCCGTCATCTCCAGGCAGCATCAATAGATCGTTAGGAACATTTAGTTGACCTGCACCCGGATCAAATAAAATACGTGACTTGGGTGGTTCCACCGGAATTTCAGCTTCGATGTCGGCGATAGTTTCGCCACCACCGCAGCCTGCCAAGCCCAACGCCATAGCAATGCTGCTGCTGATCAATAGTTTTCTCATTTCTACTCCCTACAATTCTATTGTTATTCTTGTTCATGGCTAGAGACTGTGCGTACTTGAACGCGGCACTGTTCACATATACGAACAATTTTTAAACAAGTAAGACCAGTTGTGTTTTCCTAATATTATGGGCTTTGTAGCAACAATGCAAAGGTTTGTTAATACTTTGTAAGTATAGTGAACAAAAAAATCGCAAATGATCGTTGTGAAACGAAATATTGTCATATCCCGTTTTGTTTTCGTTTATCATTAGCGACCTTTGTATTTGCCCTAATTCTAAATATATAGGTGAATTTGTTTACCATGCTAAAAACCCAATCGTTTACTCGCAATCTATACGTTGCTAACCAATATGCAGCAAAACCACAATCGCTTGAAAACAAAGTCATTTTGATTACGGGAGCCGGTGATGGAATTGGCCGTGCTGTGGCACTAACCTATGCCAAATTAGGTGCAACTTGTATTTTACTGGGCCGCACTGTCAGCAAACTCGAAAATACCTATGACGCAATTGTTGATGCAGGTTATCCGGAACCTGCAATAGTGCCACTCGATCTAAAAGGTGCCTCCGCCCAACATTATAAAGACATGGGCAACACTATCATCGATCAGTTTGGTCACTTAGATGGCCTCGTTTTAAATGCGAGTATTCTGGGAATGCTTTGCCCTTTTTCACAAATTAAACAAGACGAGTGGCAAGACATTATGCAGGTAAACGTCAATGCCTCATTTATGCTGATACAGGGCGTATTACCGGCATTGGAGAAATCTCCAGGCTCCGCATCAGTTATAACAACTACGTCTACCGTCGGTCGCGAAGGTCGGAAGTTTTGGGGGACATACAGCGTATCTAAATTTGCTACTGAGGGTATGACTGAAGTTTTAGCCGCTGAATACGATGCGCAGAATATCCGATTTAACTGCGTGAACCCAGGTGGTACTCGAACCGCAATGCGCGCATCAGCGTTTCCTGCAGAAGACAAGGCTCAACTGAGGACGCCCGAAGATATAATGCCCACTTATTGTTACTTAATGTCGGATGACAGTATTGAGCACACCGGGCATTTATTTGAGTGCCAACCTAAATAAAAAAAGCCCTGCTAAGCAGGGCTTTTTAATACTATTTATATCAAGCGCCTTCAGTTCGCCCCCATGTGTCACGAAGGCCAACCGTCCGATTGAAGATCAGTTGCTCTGCAGAAGAATCTGGATCTGCACAAAAATACCCAGTTCGCTCAAATTGGTAGGCAACACCCGTTTCAGCGTTAGTCAATGACGCTTCAACAATGCCATTAACCACCTGGAGTGAATTCGGGTTAATGGTACTGACAAAATCTTCTGCGCCGGCAGGATTCGGTACGTTAAATAAACGATCGTATAAATTGATCTGCGCAGGAACACCGCTGGCGGCATCCACCCAGTGAATAACACCTTTAACTTTGCGGCCATCGGCTGGATCTTTGCCAAGTGTTTCCGCATCATAGCTACAGTAGACGGTCGTTACCTTGCCGTCTTGATCTTGCTCAAAACGCTCAGCTTTGATCACATATGAGTTTCGTAAGCGTACCTCTTTACCCAATACCAAGCGTTTAAACTTCTTATTGGCTTGCTCCCGGAAATCATCAGCTTCAATCCATACCTCTCGAGAAAATGAAATCTCGCGATTACCCTTACTTTCATCATTCGGATGGTTCGGTGCAACTAATGTTTCACTCTGGTCCACGGGGTAATTTTCAATCACCACCTTTATTGGATCAAGCACGGCCATTGCGCGCGGTGCGTTAACATTTAAGTCATCGCGTATACAGGCTTCAAGCATGCCCATCTCTACAAGGTTATCCATTTTCGTCACACCAATGCGCAAACAAAACTCTCGAATAGATGCAGGTGTATATCCGCGGCGCTTTAAGCCTGCAATAGTTGGCATACGCGGATCATCCCACCCTGCAACGTGGTGTTCGTCGACAAGTTGAATTAACTTGCGCTTACTCAACACTGTATATTCTAAGTTTAAACGCGAGAACTCATACTGGCGCGGCACTGCTGGCGCACTAATATTCTCTATCACCCAGTCGTACAAACGACGGTTATCCTGAAACTCCAGCGTACACAATGAATGGGTAATGTGCTCCAAGGCATCGGAAATACAATGGGTAAAATCGTACATTGGATAAATGCACCATTGATCACCGGTTTGGTGGTGATGGGCAAACTTAATCCGATATAACACAGGATCACGCATACACATGAACGGCGATGTCATGTCGATCTTGGCGCGTAAACAGCACTCACCTTCCTTATACTCGCCTGCGCGCATGGCCTCAAACAGCTTGTGGTTTTCTGCAATTGGAGTGTCGCGATATGGACTATTGGTGCCCGGCTCTTTGAGTGTCCCGCGCATTTCGCGCATTTGCTCTTGGGTCGAGAAATCCACATACGCCAGACCTTTATCGATTAGCTCTAACGCATACCCGTACAATTGCTCGAAGTAATCTGATGAATAACGCTCGTCGCCATCCCAAGTAAACCCAAGCCAATTTACGTCTGCTTTTATTGCATTGACGTAATCAATGTTCTCTTTTTCAGGATTGGTATCATCAAATCTTAAGTTGCACGTACCCTGGTAATCATTCGCCAACCCAAAATTTAGACAGATCGACTTTGCATGGCCGATGTGTAAAAAGCCATTAGGCTCAGGTGGAAAGCGGGTTTTAATCGAATTATGCAGTCCAGATTGCAAGTCTTTATCAATAATTTGACGAACAAAATTGGTCGGACGATGTTCAGTCTCGGCCATTCAAATAATCCTCAATTAAGCAACAATGGTAAATATTGCGAGCAGTATACCACCGCGCTTTTTTTACGACAGCGAATTATAACATTTCTATCAAAGTCATTGCGCTGTCGATCCGTGCTGTTGTATAAAATGGTAAAGCTTTGAAGTATAGGCACCTATTTTGGCAATCAAAGACAAAGCCACCTCATTTGATATCGCTCATATGGCTGGCGTATCTCAGTCCACTGTGTCGAGGGCACTGAGTAACAGTCCACTGGTGAATAAAGAAACGCGTGAACGCGTGCAGCGCATTGCGCGCGAAATGAATTATAAAGTGGATAAGAATGCGAGTAACTTGCGCAAGCAACGCAGCTCGACTATCGCTCTACTGTTATTCGAAGATCCGTCGCCGGATGATTCATTAATCAATCCTTTCTTCATGTCAATGCTTGGCAGCATTACTCGGGCATGCGCTAGCATGAACTATGACTTGCTGGTTTCATTTCAGAACATGAATGGCGATTGGCATGCAGAATATGAAGATACCAACAAAGCCGACGGATTAATTTTATTAGGCTATGGCGATTATCTCGATTACCGTGACAAACTAACCCAATTGCAAGAACAAGGCACTCATTTTGTGCGTTGGGGCGCACATGATGCAGAGTATCCCGGTATTTCCATCGGCTGTGACAATTATCAAGGGGGTCAATTAGTCACCCAGCACTTGATTGACCAAGGGGCCAAAACCTTTGCTTTCATCGGAACTGCGGGTCAACGCGCCCCAGAGTTTATGGCGCGCTTCCAAGGGCATATCGATACTCTAGCCAGTGCGGGTTTATTACCTGACACCGCTGTCCAGTACAATGCCGTATCGACAGAAGATGCAGGATTTGATGCCACGCAAAAGATCTTGGATTCAGGTCAGCGCCCAGATGCTATCGTATGTGCCAGTGACTTGATTGCGGTTGGCGCAATAAAGTGTCTAAAAAAACACGGATTAGGTGTTCCTAACGATATTTTAGTTGGCGGATACGACAACATTCCTATCTCAGCCTTCACTACACCTACTCTCACCACTGTGCAACAGAATACTAAGAAAGCCGGTGAATTACTCGTCAGCAACTTGTTGCGACTTATCAACAATGAAAAAGTCACAGATTACTTGATGCCAGCAGAATTAATAGTGCGTCAGTCAAGTCAAAAATAAGGCACAGAAAAAGCCAGCGTTCGCTGGCTTTTCTCTTTTGAAGCGCTGAGTTACTGTTCTTCGCTATCTTGAACAAAGTAGACTGACAGCGCAGCAATAAACATACAAACACCGGCTAGGACGATCATGTACTTGGCATGATTATCAAATACCAAACTGACAATACTACCACCTACAATACCAGAGACGATCTGTGGCCCTGCAATGGTGAAATTGAAGATCCCCATGTATACACCGGTTTTATCCGCAGGTAATGCTCCAGCTAATATTGCATAAGGCATTGCCAGGACGGCAGCCCAGGCGATACCAACGCCGATCATTGGGAACAACAGATGCAGCGCACCTGCTGGTATTTCAATTTGCGTGATCAACAGATCGACGTGAGTCGGCGTAAGGTCTTGGAAAAATAAGAAGCTGACATAACTAAGCCCCCCCAGCGCTAAACTAGCCCCAAAGACCAACTTACGACCTAATTTGTTTGCGAGCTTCGCCAAGAACACTGAGAAAACAGCAGCGAATAATGAATACGCAGCAAACATAATGCCTACCCAATCACCTGCCGTACCTTTAGCTACCTTCACAAATTCAGGTATCGCATCTAAGGAACTCAAGTAACTGGAATCCCACCACTTGGGGTCAAGTCCCCAAATATGTTGTGTTACTGCAGGCGTGGTGTATACCCACATGGCAAAAAACGCAAACCAAGCAAAAAACTGTACAACTGCCAATTGCTTCATGGTGTCTGGCATATCTTTCATCAGCTTGAAGAAGCCTACGAGTCTCTCGGTCATCGGCTTTTTGACTGCCAGCTCTTGCTCGACGATAACTGGATCCATGCCCTTATAGGCATAGTAGTCTTTTGGTTGGTATTCCTTTGTTCGGAACACGGTCCATAGTACCGTTCCCAATAAGACGGTTGCGCCAATGTAGAACGCCCAAATCACTGAAGGTGCAACTTTGCCATCCGCAGCTGTATTGTCTAGGCCAACAATATTGGTTAATAAAAACGGTAATATTGAACCAACAACCGCGCCAATATTGATCAGTAAGGATTGAATCGAATAGCCACTATTGCGCTGCTCTTCTGGCACCATATCGGATACTAATGCGCGGAATGGTTGGAAGCACACATTAAACGACGCGTCCATAAGGGCCAACATGATCGCCCCAAAAATCATCGGTGCCATAAAGGCGACGAACAATGAAGCATTAGGCATCAAAAACATACCAATCGCGGCCGCAATAGCACCGGCTAGGATATATGGACGACGACGTCCCAATCTATTCCATGTACGATCCGAAGCTGCACCAACAAAAGGTTGAACGATCAAGCCCATAATAGGCGCGACGAGCCAAAAATAGCTTAACGAGTGGAGATCAGCACCTAAATCCGTGAGGATCCGGCTAACGTTAGCGTTTTGCAATGCAAATCCGAATTGCACACCAAGAAAGCCAAAACTGACATTCCAGATCTGCCAGAAGCTTAATTGCGGTTGTTTAACTTGACTCATAAATCCCAGAGTTCCTTAATAATTGTATTGCAGATTAACCACAGAATGTGCGCTTTGTTGGTATAATAACGCGCGCGTATAGTTAACATCACGTTAACATGCAGTCTATCGGCTTGGCCTGTAAAATACTATTCACCTGCATACGTATTCACTTAAATCTATTGGGATGCGGCGAGATTGAGCAACTTGTCAGATATGCTGATTCATTGCACACTAGTTGAAAAAAACAACTGAGAAATTCTGTTGCAGGCGAAACTAAAACTCTTAGTGTTGGGCGGCGGCACCGCTGGGTGGATGACCGCAGCACTGCTCAATCACCACATGGACAAGCAGTTGTTCAGTGTGTGCTTAGTGGAATCTCCCGATATCGGTATCATTGGCGTTGGTGAAGGCTCTACACCGCAGCTTAGAACGTTTTTTGCTACGCTGGGAATAGAGGAAATTACGTGGATGAAAGCCTGTAACGCCACGTACAAGAACGGCATTCGCTTCAACCAATGGACTAAAGGTTTTAGTAAAAATAGCTATTTCCACCCTTTTCCGTCGCCAACAGACAGACAGACGGCCGGTGAATTTTTAGTTAATTGCCACCAACGTCAGCAAGGTCAAACATTGCATTGCGATCCCGATAGTTACTTTCTCACTGCACAATTGAGTGAAGCCGGTAAAGGCCCGTTAGTTGCGCCTGGCAACCCACCGCTACCGCTGAATTATGCCTATCATTTTGATTCGCACTTGTTGGGGCAGTTCATTCGCGACCTCGCGGTAACAAGGGGTGTTGAGCATATTCAGGGAACGGTTGCAAAGGTAGAGTGTGAGCCGAACCCAGCCATTCATGCTATTCAACTTGAAGATGGCCAGCGTCTGAAGGCTGATTACTTTTTTGATTGTAGCGGTTTTCGCAGTCTATTGAGTCAAACCCATTTGCAAACGCCATTTATTGCGTTTGACGACAATTTATTTAACAACGCGGCAGTGGCGATACCGACCCCTGTTGCTACTGCCCCACTCGCGCAAACACAAGCGACAGCCTTGGATTGTGGATGGGCATGGCACATCCCACTGCGTAACCGCGCCGGTAATGGCTATGTTTACAGCCGCGACTTCTGCTCGGCCGATGAAGCTGAAACAGAGTTACGCACCCACTTGGGATTGCTCGACAGTGAAGTGCAAGCCAAACACTTGCAGATGAAAGTTGGGCGCGTAGCGCAAACCTGGGTGGGGAATTGCGTTGCTGTAGGCTTATCACAAGGATTTATTGAACCTCTAGAAGCCACTGCTTTGCACATAGTGCAAGAGACTATTGAGCAGTTTATCAGCGCATTTACCGCTGGTAATTACACCGCTGAACATCGCACCCAATACAATCAAATCATCAATGCGCGAATTGATGGGATCCGTGATTACATAGTCTGTCATTATCAAGTCAGTAATCGCGTGGATACTGAGTACTGGCGGGCTAATACAAGCAATACAACGCGTTCAGCGTCCCTCGAGCAATTACTTCACGTTTGGCGGCAAGGTGGCGATTTAACTGCCGAGATCAATCGCCAAAACATCGCCCAATACTACCCCGCAATATCTTGGTATTGTTTATTGGCAGGCTATCATCACTTTAGTAAAGCGCTGAGTAGCGAAACAGCAACTCAACCAAACGAGGCAATAAGCGCGCATATTGCTCGTTTGGTTGGTGTGTTTAGTGATCACTCGACGTTGATCACTAACTGATTGTGCAGCGAACTCTTAACCTCTAGTGTATTTGTTGCATCGTTCCAATGCACATTTTCAGAAGAACCAATGGCGTAAACAGTGTCGCCAATTTTCACGGTACCTGGTTTTTCCGTAAGCCCGTGAATATTCCAATTAATAACACGTGTTTGCGGTCGGTTGGCAAAATCACCAGAACGAGCCACGCTCAATTGCAATGTGCTTGTGTGCTGAGCAGTAAAACTCAATGCTTCAAACTGATTATCCGTTAAAGAGTTGGCGCTTTCACCGTCGTCGTCATAGACCGTAAATTGACTATTCGCCACACTCGTATCGGCGTAGTAATGCATATCCAGAGTCGCTGTTGAGTACTTATCCAGTGACATCACCGCATCGACCATTGGGACAAATGAGCCGGCTTTTACCAAGACTGGCAACTGTTCTAACGGCGCGGGAATTGTAACTGTCTCGCCACCCATAACTTTGTCATTAGTCCAGAAGTTAAACCAAGTGCCAGCGGGTAAGTCAACATCGGCTTGTACCTGACCTTTCTCTGTTATGGGTGTAACCAAAAAGGATTCCCCGAACAAATAGCTATCGGTATTGGTCAGTTTGGCATCGCTGTGGTGCATAAACAGCGGCCGCATAAACGGCACGCCCGTCATACTATTTTCATAAGCTAATGAATAAATATATGGCATCAAACGATAGCGCAGTTGAATGTAATCTCGCGCAGTACTTTTTACTGGATCAGCGTGAAATACTGGCTCTGGTGCAATGTGCTCTTGCGCATGTGGACGAAATACCGGTGAGAACGTACCAAATTGTAACCATCGCGTGTACAGTTCGGCGTCAAAAGTTTCGCCTCCAGCAAAGCCCCCCAAATCAGAATGCGTGTATGCCAAACCGAATAAACTCATTTGCAGCGCAAGCTCAACTTGTGGTTTCAAACCGCCCCACTCGCGGCTTACATCACCTGTCCAGGGGATCATGCCATAACGCTGAGTGCCGGCAAAACCAGCGCGCATCATCACAAATGGTCTTTTCTCAGGCGCCAACGCCAGCTGACGCTCATAGACCATCTTGGCCCACTGATGACCGTAAGCATTATGTACTTCGTCACCCGTAACGGTCATATCATTTAAGCTGTGTAAACTGTCACCAGGATGAACTTCTGGTTCACCAAGATCGCCCCACCAGCCAGCAACGCCTTGCTCTGCAAGTTTTTCGTAATACTGCCAAAACCATTCTTGGGCCTGTGGTGCAAACACATCGACTAAGCCAGTGTTGCCAAAGTAAAAATCGAAACGTCGCGGTTCCCCCGCAAAGTTAGTCGCAAGAGCGCGATTATCGACGGCACTTTGCCACTGAGACGAAGACGTCAAAATAAATGGCTCAGTGATCACGACCGTTTTAACACCTTTAGCGCGCAAATCCGCAATCATTTTTTCTGGCTCTGGCCAAGCGTTGCGGTCCCAATTTAAATTACCCATATGACCTTTGATGTCTGGCCCAAACCAATACAAATCGAGTACTACTGCATCGACTGGAATATCTTGCTCGATAAACGCATCAATAGTGTCACGGGTTTCTTGTTCCGTGCGATAACCAAAACGCGAGGCAAAATTACCCAGTGCCCAGCGCGGTGGAAGTGGTTGTTTGCCCGTTGCTGTCACCGTGTGACTGACCAAGTCGCTAAAGCCCTCGCCCGCAACGACAATGTAAGCGGTGCGACCGCCTACGGCTTCAAACTGTAATACATCACTCTCGGTATGACCAATGTCGAGGAAACCACTAGCGCTATTATCAAAAATAATTGCGTAGCGTTGGGATGACATGATTGCCGGTAAGCCGTAATACATCTGCGAGGATTCAGTGGTGTAACCATAGTGAGCGCGATTGTATAGCGGCAGTCGATGACCACGCCGATCCATGCCTAACACACGTTGACCGCCCCCCATAATTTGTTCGTCTTCGTCGAGTGCAAAGCGGAAGCCGCGAATGGTTTCTTGATGAAACAATCCAACTTCTTCACTGACGAGTTCTTCACCATCGCGCCAGTAACTTAATTTAAGTGGCTGCGCTTGTATAGCAACGGTTAAACCCGGCAGTTCAAACTGCCAACCGGTATCCACTTTGACGAGTTTTGCGCTTACATCAAGCGCCAGATTTGGATCTACCGCGAAAGACGGCAATTGCTTTACGCCTTCAGGTTGATACCACACACTGACCGAACGGCTGGTCAAGGCCTGAATATCTACTTTGCCTTCACTCGTTTGCAGAGTCAGTAAGCCGTCATCATGCGAAACGCCGGTGACTTCAGCAGCATTTATCTGCCAAACGCTTAAACTAAAGAACAATGCAAATGCGAAACGACCGCAATTTCTAACCAAAGAGAGCCTCTTTGTAACTAAAGCTAATGTATATTTCATCGACACAAATCCTAGAAGTTGGTATTCAGCTATTACTTAATTGCATAAACGGCTGAACCTAAAGGTGCCAGTTGTGTGGCGATGTGTGCAGAACCGTCAGCACTAACCCTTATTACCGCTGGAGTGTCAGTTAAACGCTCAATAATCTGATGATCGCCCGCACCTAGTTGCCACTGAGTCACCAATTCGGCTGGTATCTGCAGATCAAAACCTTTTGCAGTTTCTGTAAATTGACTCACTACAACTAAGGCCTCTTCACCACTCCATCGTGCGAATGCCAATGTTTTGCTATCGTAATCTGAACCTACCTGAAGGTTTTCAGCATGGAGACTGCGATAATCACCTTGCATCGCTGAAGAGTTAGCAGAAATATTCATTACTTTGATATAAAACTCGCGTAACGTTTTTTCTTGATCGGTCAGCAGCCCCCCATCGAATTGACCACCGTTCATCCAGCGCTGATGAGCAGGCACGCCCGCGTAATCAAAGATGGTGGTACGAGTTGGGTCTCCGAAACCGGTTTCTTCGCTACCGTCTTCCCCTACGTCTTGGCCAAAATACAACATGGTCGGCGAACGACTAATCAACGCCGAAGCCACTAACATGGGTTTCCCCTTCTCTGCGCTACCGGCAAAGTCGGGACTTGCGATACGCTGCTCGTCATGATTTTCGAGGAAGTGCAGCATATGCTGTTCGATATCTGCTAATCGCGCTTGGATCTTAACCAGATCAGCGGTATCGCCATGACCTTGGATAACCGCTTTAAGCGTGTCATAAAACTCTACTTTATCGTACAGGTAGTCCATTTTGCCAAGGTGCAAATAATCGCGATACAAGTGCGGCTGGTAAACCTCAGCAAGCAAAAACGCTTCCGGATTTTTCATCTTGATAGAACTGTTTAAGAACGACCAAAATTCAACCGGTACCATCTCAGCCATGTCATAGCGGAAACCATCAACGCCTTTGTCTAACCAGTAGTGCACGATATCGTGAAATTTGTACCAGCTGTCCGGCAGGTCTTTGTCTTGCCAAAACGCATAATGCTGTTCGTAACCCAGTTCTGCATATTCTGCTGGAAGCGTTGGGAAATCATAGCTGCCATCAGGGCGCACACCGTAATTGACTTTCACCGTCTCATACCAGTCATTAGCATCAGGCTGAGCCGCGCGCGCACCATTCCCCGTCCACTTTGCTGGCGATTCGCTAAACTGGCCATCTGCTAGTGGGTGTGGCTCACCACCTAACGGTAAATATCCATTCGGAGATTCTGGTACCTGAAAATCCTGACCGACCACGTAATAAAAATTGTTGTCGCGTGCATACTCAACGCTGGTGTCATCGTTGGCGCCAAAGTCACTCACCCCTTCCGGCGCAGATAGCGACTCATAACGTCGAGCAACATGGTTAGGCACTATGTCGATAAGTACTTTCATACCGTGCTCGTGAGTACGCGTAATTAGCGCTTCAAATTCGGCTAAACGATTGGCAGGATCATCCGCTAAGTCAGGATTAACGTTGTAATAGTCTTTCACCGCGTATGGTGAACCTGCGCGTCCTTTTACCACATCCGGATCGTCTAGCGAAATGCCATAAGCGGTGTAATCATTGATGACAGCATGATGCGGTACACCGGTATACCAGACATGTGTAGTACCCAATGCTTTAATGCCTTCTAGTGCGGCTGCATCAAAATCACTGAACTTGCCGACACCGTTTGTTTCAATCGTGCCCCATGGCATATTGGTTTCATTGGTATTACCGAATAAACGGGTGAAAACCTGATAAACCACAGGTTTGCCTTGCCCAGTTGAGCTCTCGGTCTGCATTTTTTCCTCGCTAGGCTGGGTAGCTTCTGGCGGTATCGCTGGTGTACAGGCGATGCCTAAACCTAACGATAGTGTAGCGATTCCAGCAATTGCTGTGAATGAAGGTAATGATAAAGACTCAGAACTGAATAAGCGCATTGCGGTTCCTTGGGCAACTATAATGTCGCAAGGATACCCGTTAATGAATTGTTAACTCAATGTGCATACGTATGTAACACACATTCAATTGCTAATGATCGAAAGGAAGGCCCGCCTCAGGCAGGCCGAAATGCTACGAACTTAGAACAAGGTGTAAATAAACGCGGCCAAAGATGACTGTTGTGTAGCGATAACAATACCACCCAATAGCGCTAAAATAATAACAATCGGCAGCAGCCACATTTTCTTGCGAACACGTAAAAATGCCCATAAATCTTGTAAAAACTCAACCATTTAAAATGGCTCCTTCAAATTTTCTTTGCGCGGTGGGTTTTGGCGCGTAATCCAATAACTCGACACATTCTTATTGATTTTGCTCGAATAGCCAAGCTTGTTAAATAGTCTCAATACTAACCCTAGCGGTAAAATTAATATGAAAAATGCCAAGCCTAATATTAGCTGAGTGTTTAACCAACCTAACACACTGGCAATAATCATCCATACGACATACATAGGATACAAAATGCGCGGAATCACAAAGCCACCAGTTAGCAATGCTACACTTACTAAAAATGGCCAATAAGGCATTGCATGATCAAATATCCAAGGTAATAAGAGTGCGAAAAACAGCGGGAAAGCAACGCTCATTTGCACCGCAAACTGACGCAATGCTGATGAATCGCTCGGATCAGCCATCGGTAACATAATGGATTTAAGTTTACTTAACACGGATTAATCCTTCTCGAAAGTCACTGATTTAGCCAATGCGATTGCGCTGTCACTTTGCTCGCGTTTATCCAACACCCACTGTCCCATTACCAAGTAATCCATGTCGGTTGCCAAGAAACAACGAATTGCATCTTCGGGTGAACACACAGGAGGCTCGCCACGCACATTAAATGACGTATTGATTAATACCGGCACTTGGGTGAGTTGTTCAAACGCATCGAGCAATGCATACAACGTTGGATTCGTTTCTTGCGCGACCGTCTGCAATCGCGCTGAGTAATCAATATGAGTTATCGCGGGTAATGAAGAACGTACTTGGTTCACCCGGTCTAACCCTTCAACATCATCATCGGTTTCACATTTAAGAGTCGGATTAACATCAGCGGTAAGCAGCATATAGGGGCTTGGCCCGTTGAATTCGAAATACTCACTAACCTTATCGAGCTTAACGATAGGAGCAAAAGGCCGAAAAGACTCGCGCTGCTTGATCGCGATATTCATTTTTCGTTGCATGCTAGTGCTGCGTGCATCGCCCAAAATAGTTCGATTGCCCAATGCGCGAGGTCCAAATTCCATTCGGCCTTGAAACCAGCCCACTACATTGTCCTGGGTCAACCAAGCTGCTACTTCGGTGAGTAAGTCGTCTCTGGCTAACTGTTTCGCCACTACTTGCTTGTTATCGATCGCTTGTTGAATGTCTGTATCGCTGTATTGAGGGCCTAGGTATGCGCCTTGCATCTGATCGCTCGCGTTTTCTCGGTTATTCTCAAAGTAGCCGTACCACACCTGCAAAGCTGATCCTAATGCGCCGCCAGCATCACCGGAGGCGGGCTGGATCCAGACATTTTCAAATCCAGCCTCGGCAAGAATCTTAGCATTCGCTACACAATTCAATGCCACACCACCTGCAAGGCAGAGATTGTTGCTACCGGTAAGCTGTTTAGCGTATTTAGCAATCTTGACCACGACTTCTTCGGTCACCACTTGAATCGAACGGGCAAGGTCAAAGTGCCGCTGCTCAGGCGTATCATCGGCAGGCAATGCTGGTCCGCCGAACAATGCGGCAAATCGTTTGTTGGTCATTACACTGCCGACGGCATAATCGAAATAGCGCATATTGAGGCGAAAGCTGCCATCTGGTTTTACGTCAATCAGATGCTCGTAAATCAAATCGACGTAACGTGGCTCTCCGTATGGCGCCAATCCCATTAACTTGTATTCACCAGCGTTAACGCGAAAGCCACAGTAATAAGTGAATGCGGAATACAACAATCCCAACGAGTGTGGAAAGTGAATTTCACTAAGAGCGGTCAGCTTTGCTTCTTGGCCATGCCACACACTACTCGTTGCCCATTCGCCTACACCATCAAGACACACAACAGCGGCATCTGCAAAAGGACTCGGATAAAACGCCGAAGCCGCATGGCTCTGATGATGCTCGGTAAAGAGTAATTGCGGTAGAGCAATTTTATTGGGCTTTTCAATCTCTGGGGATTGGTTCGCAGCTATCGCACGAAGTTCGCGGCGCAGTACACTTTTTAAGTAGAGTTTTTCTTTCAGCCAAATTGGCATTGAGCGAGCAAAGCTTAAGAACCCCTTCGGCGCATTAGCAAGATAGGTTTCTAACAGACGCTCAAATTTAAGCAGCGGTTTATCATAAAACACAATGCCATCGAGATCGGTTAGCTTGACGTCGGCTTCATTAAGACAATATTCAATTGCGGCTGTGGGGAAACGCGGATCGTGCTTCACACGCGTAAATCGCTCTTCTTGTGCAGCAGCAACGATTTCACCATCCACAACAACACACGCAGCGCTATCGTGATAGTAAGCTGAAATCCCTAAAATATACGTCATTTTAATTATAATTTTATGCACTACGAATTCTGATCATGATGTACTAACAAGTATTGTTATTCAATCCTGACCCGATTACTCTAACGCAAATAACGCCCAACCGAGAGCAAAACGTGTCGCCTAAGACGACTCAAAATAAACCTGTTTATTACGTAATTATGCTACTGATCCCTGCGATCATCTTACTCTTGATTGAGGGCATTTTGCGGATCGTGGGCTTCGGTAAAGACATTCCATTGTTTGTACCCAGTGAAATAAATTCAGCATTCGTTCAACCCAACCCCAATATCGTCCACCGCTATTTTCATCAGCCCGAATTGGCGCCTAATGTAGCCCCAGATACATTTTTGTTTAGTCGCGAAAAACCCGCTACTACTAAGCGAATAATTTTAATGGGTGGGTCATCTGCAGCGGGGTTTCCTTACGGTCGTTTCGGTGCGCCCAGTGGACTTTTACAGCATCAATTGAAAAGCCTATATCCGGAACAGAATATTGAGGTGATTTCGGTTGCCATGGCCAGTGTTAATAGTTACGCGTTACGCGATTTTGTCGAAGAGGTAATCGCGCTCAATCCAGACGCAGTGCTGATTTATGCTGGGCACAATGAATATTTAGGCATTATGGGAGTCGGGAGTGTTTACGCTGGTGCTGGCGGTCACTATGCTAACTTAATCTACCTCAAAACACGCCATTTTCGGCTCGTTCAGTTGCTTCAATCATTGCTAATTGCCAGACCAAAAATAGACGCTAATTTAGATGGTCGAACAGTTATGGCAACGGTTGCCAAGGAGCGCAATATCGCGTTGGATTCAGACTTATTTAACGCTGGGTTGGAACAATTTGAGTCCAATTTAGGTGCCGTGCTCTCCAGTTTGAGCCAACACGGTATCCCCGTATTTATCGGCAATTTAGTCTCCAACGAAAAGCATCAACCCCCTTTTGAAAGTGAGCCGATAAGTCCAGATCCCGAACGATCTGCCCGTTACTATTTTGCGCGCGGCACCGAACTTTTAGCAGCCAATCAACACGACGAAGCACAACAGGCGTTTAGCCAAGCTCGCGATTTAGATTTATTGCGTTTTCGTGCCCCAAGTCACTTTAATCCAATCATCGCGCGTCTTAGCGACGAACATCAGGCGACGCTCGTCGATTTTGATCAATTGTTTCGCAGTGACAGCACAGACGGCATCATCGGCAATGAACATATGCTCGAACACTTACACCCAACGTCCCGCGGTTATTTTCTTATGGCCTATGGCTTTTTGACCGCTTTGCAGCAGCAGGGAGTTCTGGCTCATCAGGATCTAGACAAGGAGCAGCTTTGGCAACAAGTACCGCTTAACGACGTTGACCACTACTACGCCGATTACAAAATTGCCCAATTAACTGCCGACTACCCCTTCAATAAAACACCGCAAGGGTTTGCACTATCTCCCCCAGAAAATCAGGCTCAGGCATTTGCACAAGCGCGTTTTAATGGCACTGATTGGTTGAGCCAACAACAAGAACTACTGACCCTATTTCAACGCTTGCAGCGCCCTGACCTCGCTGCTGACGTAGCCGCTCTGCTCGCCGATGCGCTAGCAACTAACCACCAAGCAGCCAACGTTGCAGCTCAGCTTTATCGCCAAACCAATCAATTAAGTTTGGCGCAATACTACGCTCGCCAAGCGACAGATTTAGCGCCCCAAGAGATCATTTATCGATTGCACCGTGCACAGGTGTACTATTTGTTGTCCCAGCGCGACCGCGCAAAGGAGCAATTGCGCACCGTACTCTCGCAAGATCCCGACAATCAGCAAGCCCAGCGCTATTTAAAGTTAGTCAACCAAGAGTGATCAAATGAAAACATCACCCAACAAGCTTTGGCTATTTAGAGTAATTCTTCTTCTACTACCCGTACTTTTAATTGTGTTGCTTGAGTTCGTCTTACGCTTGGTGGGTTTTGGTGGTCATCCGCCGTTATTTATTACAAACCCAACACATCAGAGTTATCTGCTGCCTAGGCCTGACATCATCAATCGCTATTTTAATGACAAAACGAATGCACCGCGTGTAACCCTGGAGGCGAACTTTTTTCTCAACGAGAAACCTCAGGATAGCTTGCGTTTAGTTGTTCAGGGCGGCTCGACCGCTGCCGGCTATCCATATGGCTTAGGTACATCCCTAGCCGCAATGCTCGATAGTCGACTTAAACCTACGCTACCCGGTCACCAAGTAGAAGTAATAAATACCGCCTTATCCGCAGTTAATTCATTTACGTTGCTTGACCTTGCCGACGAAATTATCGCCCAACAACCCGATGCTGTATTAATTTACGCTGGCCACAATGAGTTTCTTGGCATTATGGGAGTTGGTTCAAATTACTCTATCGCGTCTAATTACACGATGACCAGAGCAGTCTTATGGTTGGATGATTTAGCGCTTTATCAAGCAATACAAGCTGCCGTTTCTGCGTTTCGCAACCCAAAAGAATCAGATGTTGAACCCGAGAATCGTCGCACTGTAATGTCGCAAGTCGCCCGACACAAAACAATAGCACGTAATTCGGCGCGTTTTAATGCAGGTATTGAACAATTCAAACGCAACATGTCCGAATTGATTGAGCGCTATCATAACGCTGGAGTCCCTGTGTTTATATCGACAGTAGCGAGTAATTTACAACATCAAGCCCCCTTTAAGAGCCTGGCAGTTCCTGATGAATTTACGCGCGCGCTAGCGCAATCTTCGAAACACACCATTAGCGCTTTATCGAATGAGTGGCAAAGCCATAACAGTGCTGACCTTCATTTTACGTTAGCGCAAAAAGCACTGGCATTAGGCTCGGAGCTTATTGCCAAACGACATTTTGTACTTGCCAAAGAGCATGATCTCCTGCGCTTTAGAGCACCGACAGAAATTAATAATGTGATTAAAAACCTGGCCAAACAAACGGGTGTGTATTTGGTAGATAGCGAGGCCGAGTTTGCTGCTCGCAGTCCTGCAGGCATTACTGGTCGCAATTTGATGCTGGAGCATTTACATCCCAATGTGCCAGGATACTTTGTGATCGCCAATGCGTTTTATGATCAACTGCGCGAAAGCGCATTGTTTAAGCCTTGGCGCAATTTTGATCCCAATACCGCATGGCAGCGCCGTTTAGTGCTTCCCGCAGAGGAATATTATGGATTTGCAGGGGTTTTGACCTTAATGTCAGATTATCCTTTTACCGATGAGCCACAGGCCGTGCGCCTCCCCCAACCACAAGATTGGCAACAAAATTTAGGTCGACAGTTTTTTGCCAAGGAAATTGATTGGCTGACGATGATGCGTTTATCCGCTGAACGCTATAAAGCTCAAAATGAGCACAATATGTATATTAAAACGCTGCAAATCTTAGCGGATGCACTACCCCATGATCCAATAGTCAATGGCCAAGTTGCGGAACAACTATACAATCAAAATCGATTCTCCGAGGCGTTGTATTACATTCGCCGAGCACAGCGTGCGGGCGATGTAAGCCCTCAACTGGAACGAATGAATCAACGTATTATCGGACTTAAGTGAATCCACAATCACTGCAGTAACAAATTAAATATTGGCTATGTATCAATGAGTTATATTGAGCCTTTTATAATTAGGCAAAAGGTTAATTTAACTGCTACACTCCGCCAATATAACTAACGGATTTAATACTATGCGCATCGCGGTTCTATCTCGAAATCCAAAACTTTATTCTACACGACGTCTCGTGGAAGCAGGTCGAGCAAAAGGTCATGAAGTCGAAGTTATCGACACCATGCATTGCTATATGGACATCACACGCGCCAAACCATCTGTGCGCTATAAAGGTAAAGCGTTACCCAAATTTGATGCCGTTATTCCACGCATCGGAGCATCGGTGACTTTCTATGGCACATCGGTCGTAAGGCAATTCGAAATGATGGGCACATACTCTATTAACGAGTCTGTAGCGATTAGCCGCTCCCGGGACAAGTTGCGCTCACTACAATTACTCTCGCGTAAAGGCATTGGCATGCCTCGAACGGGATTCGCTAATCATCCGGATAGAATTGATGACTTAATTAAAAACGTCGGTGGCGCTCCAGTCGTGATTAAGCTTTTAGAGGGTACACAAGGCATTGGCGTGGTACTCGCTGATACAGCAAAAGCTGCTGAAGCTATCATCGAGGCCTTTATGGGTATCGGTGCTAACATCTTAGTCCAAGAGTATATCAAAGAAGCCGGGGGCGCGGATATTCGCTGCCTAGTGGTAGGTGGTAAAGTCATTGCGGCGATGAAACGCCAGGCGGCCCCGGGTGAATTTCGTTCTAATCTTCACCGCGGTGGCTCAGCTAGCATTGTCAGACTCTCCCCTGCTGAACGCAAAACGGCAGTAGATGCCGCAAAGACCATGGGCTTAAACATGGCGGGCGTTGATATTCTTCGCTCCAATAGTGGTCCTGTAGTGATGGAAGTCAATAGCTCGCCGGGCCTTGAGGGGATCGAGTCTGCAACAGGGAAAGATGTGGCTGGGATGATCATTACCCACCTAGAATCAATGGCAACGAAAAAAACCAGTACCAAAACACGAGGTCAAGGCTAACGATGACCGATTTGATCATCGCCGGTCAAACAATAAAACCGGGGGAAACTAAGCGTCTTGAGTTAACGCTACCGCCCTTGTATACCGACACGCACATGGGTATTCCAGTGCACGTTCAGCGGGGTAAGCGACCAGGACCGACATTATTTGTCAGCGCAGCAATTCATGGTGATGAGCTAAATGGCATAGAAATCGTCAACCGCTTACTCAAATCCCGCTCGATCAAATCATTGCGCGGTACGCTTATCGCTGTTCCCATTGTTAATGTTTTTGGGGTGCTTAACCAAAGTCGCTATTTACCCGATCGACGAGACTTAAATCGCAGTTTTCCTGGCAGTCGTAAAGGCTCTTTGGCCGGTCGGATTGCGAACCTGTTTCTCAAAGAAATAGTCAGTAAATGCAATTACGGTATCGACCTGCATACCGGAGCAATTCATCGCAGTAATTTACCGCAAGTGCGAGCAAATCTAGACGATGAAGAGACCTTCGAATTGTCTAAGGCCTTTGGGCTGCCAGTTATGCTCAATGCCGATATTCGCGATGGTTCATTACGCCAAGCTGCCGCCGATGAAGACGTTAAGGTTTTGTTGTATGAAGCCGGACAAGCGTTACGCTATGATGAGTTCTCGATCCGCGCCGGCGTTAAAGGCATCATAAACGTGATGCGTCATATCGGTATGCTGAATAAACGCAAGTCCACCGGTAAGGTGATCGACCCTTTTGTAGCGCGTCAAAGTGGCTGGGTGCGCGCCAGTGACAGTGGTTTTGTGACCCACGTAGCACAATTAGGTGATCACGTTGATAAAGGCGATACGCTTGCCATAATTGCCAACCCCTATGGCGAAGAATTAGCCAAGGTTACCAGTCCCGCAGAAGGCATAGTTATCGGTAAACAAAACATTCCACTCGCACAAGAGGGTGAAGCTATGTATCACGTCGCCTACTTCTCAAAACCTGATGATGTAGCTGAACATGTGGAGCGTTTGCACGACGAGTTAAACGTCGGCGAACCCACCATCGTTATGTAACGGAGAAAAAGACTGTGACAAACAAACATTTGGTTGGGGCATTAGAGCTGTGTAATTTACCTGAATTGGCAATTGAAAACCTCAATATTCGCGTTGACACCGGCGCGGCCACTTCTTCATTACACGTTGATAATATTGAAGAATTTGAGCGCGATGGGGAAAACTGGGTGAGTTTTGATATTCATCCCAATATTCACGACGTCGATCAAATCGTACGGCGCGAAGCTAAAGTGAAGGCTGTAAAGCAAATAAAGAGTTCAACGGCGACTCGAGAGCGGCGTTATGTGATTAAAACCGATATTGTATTGGCGGAAATGCGTTGGCCGATCCAACTTACCCTCACTGATCGTTCTGAAATGACCTACCTAATGCTACTTGGTAGAGAGGCCATGAGTGGCCGACTGATTGTCGACCCTGAACTTGAGTACGTATTGACCACTCCTTAACTAATCCAGGCACTCATCTTGCTGCTCATGGCGGTAATGCACCGCGCAACCCATTCATTACTGCACTGTTTAAGATGACAAGCATAAACCGCTATTGGCTCACCAGTCGCATCTGCTTGATGATGTAGTGCTACATGTTTGGCATGTTGAGCCCATAACACTGGCAATATAACACCAGTTTGCAGTGTTGTGGCTAACTGTGCCGCATGCTGTAAGTTCCCTGTCTCTACCGCTGGCTCATCAGCAAATGTAAATTGTTGCTGCAAGCTCTCATCGCACTTTAATGGGTATCTCACGCGCACATTTATCGCCGGCTGGCTATCACCACTCTCAGCCGAGTACAGCGCCAACGGTGAAGTGAATACGCAGTGGCTCACTATCTCGTCGGATTTAACAGGTACGGTAGTGAAACCGATATCAATGATACTGTCATGCAGATACCGCGATATCAGTTCACTGCCAAGCACATCTGATTTAATCGAACATTGATTGTGATGAGATACAGCGAATTCGTAGATACCTTTTGCCAACAAGGTATCTGACATTTCTGTCGTCGCGATGCGCAGCCGTGCCTTTGTATGCGTTTTAAGGTATTGTTTGCTTTGCTGCAAAGTAGCAACTAATTGTTTGGCAAATGGCAATAATTTCTCACCTGCCAAAGTCAATTGAATATGATTCCTGTCACGGGTAAATAGCGGCGTGGCGTAAAACTCTTCTAATGAGCGAATTCGCGCACTAACAGCCGCTTGTGTAATAAACAATTTTTCGGCGGCTTTACCAAAATGACGTGTTTCACTCACTTCTAAAAAAGTCGAATAAAATCGTATATCCACTTTTAAAGATTCATAAAAATTAAGGTAATGCCAGTATCCTCAGAATACTGGTCAGTGACAAGGGCAATTTATTCAATTGCCCTTAAACAAGAGTCCGATGTGCTTAGTACGCAGTGTCAGTCTGCTCGTGGTGGCTCTGTTGACGTTTGTGTTGTCGATGGAACTCAGAACGTTTTGACGATTTCTTTCTACCTCGACCGAAATCGTCTTCATCCTCGTAGTCGTCATCAAAATGGTTGCGTAATTTGTGTGGTTTTCTCGCCATGATCAGTAACAAATATCCGTTATGGATAGCGCAACAATAATCCAATTCGCAGTAAATTAAAGTGAATAGTTTTAGTCGTGATGATAACTTTATTTAATCAATAACTCGTGCAGTGCGTATAGCACTGTTTGGTAAAACGCCTAAGGTCAGTTATGAAATCTTTTATTGTATGTGCATCAGTATTGTTAGTTTCTCTATGTCTTGGTGCGACTCAGGCATCAGAACACTACTTTCCCGCGCCTGCTGAATGGCAACGAATGTCGCCAGAATCACAACAATACTCAGCTGATAAAGCCCAACGCGCTATCGATTTTGCAATGGCGAATGAATATTCCGGTGATGTAGATCTACGGATTGCAATCCTGAAAGGCTTTAGCCACGAGCCCTTTCATGAAATAAAAGGCCCTACAAAAAAACGCGGTGGACCAGCCGGTATGATTGTTAAAAATGGTTATATCATTGCGGAATGGGGCGATCTCGAACGCGTTGATATGACCTTTAGTGTAACCAAGAGTTACTTATCCACCGTTGCTGGGCTTGCTGCACAACATCAGCATATTAACAATATCGACGACCCAGTGGCTGGGTCAGTTTGGGACGGGACATTCGCGGGGCGACACAACAGCAAAATTACCTGGCGTCATTTACTCGAACAAACGTCTGATTGGCAAGGTGAACTTTTTGGCATCAAAGATTGGGCAGATCGCCCCCCTCGTGAAGGCGATTTAGACGATTGGCAATTCCGTGAACTGCGTGAACCCGGCACCGTGATGGAATACAACGATGTTCGCGTTAATGTGTTGGCCTATTCATTATTACAGGTATTTCGCCAGCCATTGCCTCAAGTATTAAAGCAACACATTATGGATCCGATTGGCGCTTCACCTACATGGCGTTGGTTTGGCTATGACGATGCCTGGGTTAATGTTGATGGCCTCAAAATGAATAGTGTAACGGGTGGTGGTCACTCGGGAGCTGGCGTATTTATTTCCACGCTGGATCAGGCGCGATTTGGCTTACTATTTACCCGTGATGGAAAATGGCAATCAGAGCAAATCATCGCTCCTGAGTGGATCAAAACGGCGACAACCCCTTCAGCAGCCCATGCCAGTTACGGCCTAATGTGGTGGGTCAATCAAGGCCCACGCAAATGGCCAGACGTTGACAACGAAAACCTCTTTTATGCTGCTGGATTTGGCGGTAACTTCATCGTTATTGATCAGCAAAATGATTTAATGCTTGTTACTCGTTGGTTAGAGCCCAGTAAGATCAACAATATGGCAGCCATTGTATTTAACTAAGTTAAGGATACCTATGTTAAAACCCGTAATGCTAATGAGTTTGGCCGTTATATGTGGCGGTTATCAGTGCAGTTTAAGTGCCGCACCCTATGACTTCAAAGCCCCCTCGCCTTGGCCAGAAATTCGTAAACAGCGAATTGCCGATCTGCTTCCCAACGCAATGCAAAGAGCTGATATTGATGCATGGTTGATCGTTTGTCGCGAAAACAACAACGACCCTCTGGCCGATCATGTGGGTTGTGAAAATGCTGGGCAAACAGCGGTCTTTATGTTTTATTTTGCTCAAGAGCAATTTCGTTCAATTGCATTTTCACCCTCTGGTGAGTCAACTGCATTAGCAGAATTAGGTTTACTCGACAATGTTGAATCTATACCACGTGCCGGATCGGCAATACAAAGCGCCGCTGCATTTATTGCCAAACACGATTTCAAAGCTATCGCCATTAATATCTCAGATAGTAATGCCCAAGCGGATGGCTTGAGTTTTTCGCAGTATAGGCAGCTAATCGCTGCAGTTGGCCCCAAATATGCGCCTCGACTGATATCATCTGACACCTTGGTGTACGAATGGTTATCAATTAAGCTACCGCAAGAAGTCGATATCATGCGCTACGCCGCAAAACTCACTGCAGCATGGCAAATTGAAGCTTATCAGCAAGTTGTTCCTGGTGAGACCACCGATGCTGATGTCGCTGCGTTTTTGAAACAGAAAATGCAACAAGCGGGAGTGACTGACGCTTGGGCTCCAGACCAAAACCCCAATGTAAATTCAGGCACTGATCGCGGACATTCTCATGCAACTAATCGCATAATTACCGCTGGAGATGTTATCCAAACTGACTTTGGTATCCGTTTATGGGATCGCTGGGTCACTGATATTCAACGTTTTGCGTATGTGTTACCCGCGAATGAAACTAAAGTTCCTGAAGATATTTTGTACTACTGGAATAGTGCTAAACAAGGACGAGAGGCGGCTTATCAGGCCATGCAGCCCGGCGTCAAAGGCGTAGATGTTGATGCTGCACAACGCACAGTAATGGAAGCTACTGGCTCACTCCCCGTCATGTGGAGTACGGGTCATCCGGTGGGCTATGAAGCGCATGATACTGGGCCTAATTTAGGTGGCTCAAAAGCCGTTAGTGTACGCCCGGCTTCACAAAAAACGCTCGCTGAAGGCATGACCTTTGCGTTTGATGGTTTTTACAGTTGGTTTTTACCCGACGGTAGTCCGAAAACAATTTCCGTCGAAGAGATGGTGGTTATCACCGCCGAGGGCGCAGAGTATTTGATTCCACCGCAACAAGATTTAATACTAATTCCAACGCAAAGAAATTAGTCACGACCGGCCAGAACAATGCTCGTTTTGACATCATCATGCGTTTAATTATATGAGCAATAAAAAGGGGCTTTTCAGCCCCTTTTTAATTCTTACTTAGAGATGCACCACTACTGTTGTGTGACAGTAACCGCTGGTGCTCCTCTGACAGGCCCGGTGACCTCGAAGCGGAACGTTGCAGCTTCCGTTTCGATGCGCATGTTGTTATTACTGGTCGCCATTAAGAATGCGGTACCAATACTAACATCTGAGGGTTGACCATCAGGTGCACCTAAGTTCACCGTTGACCAGTCATCTGAAGCGACTTTAAATTCGACTGTACCCGCGCTCAATGTGATATCTACAGAGTATATGCCGTCACCTTGGTAGACTAACTCATCGTCAGTACCCCAGCCGTTCATACCACCACGTACATACACTGGAACACTTCCTAGGAACTCTTCCTTGAATACGCGTAGTAGTGGATTGTCAGCTGCTGCGTTATCCCAAGCGAACACATAAGATTCAGCATCCACAATCTCGATAAACAAATTGTCATTTGTTGGTGCCAACTGAGCGGCTTGCTCTAGTTCGACACGGCGGTCCGCTTCATCGGCGCTTACCGCACCTAAGTTAACCGTCGACCAATCATCAGTAGCGACTTTGAAGTCATAGGTACCCGCATCCATGTCAATGGCTACGGTATACAAGCCATCACCTTGGAAAGTGAATGGGTTGTCGGTACCCCAACCATTCATACCACCACGCAAGTACACTGGGTTGTCGAAGAATGGGTCGGCTTTACTGACCGTCAGTAGGATCTCGTCAGTGTCAGACGCATCTAAACTGAACTTGTAGCTAGTCGTTGTATCAGCGGTGAATACTAGGTTGTTGTTACTGGTTGCAACAACTTTAGCTTCATCTTCAGTTACGCCAGTAGGCTCCCCATCTGGAGCGCCAAGGTTAACTGCTGACCAATCATCAGAAGCCACTTTAAATTGCACTTCTTCACCGGCTGTTAAGTTAACTTCCACACTGTAGATACCATCGCCTTTGTATGCCATTGGGTCATCAGTTCCCCAACCATTCATGCCACCGCGCAGGTAAACTACTGTATCGCCGAATGGTACGATATCTGGTGCACCAGAAGTCGCATAGGCTGATAGGCCATAGCCTTGATCACCCATTTGAGGTTTAACAAATACCGCGATGGTCATCGCAGGTACATTGAACAAGCCATTACCCTCGTCGTCACCAACACCTTCTTCAAAAGACGCATTGCGCACAATTGGGTCGATTGAACTCATTTGCATCATATGCAATTCGAATCCAGTCGCAGTATTGACACGAATCGACTTGTCTTCAGTACCAGAGTTAACCGCTACAACAATCGCGTCGTAGTTCGCATCAATATCTTCAAGCACTACATCGCTATCTGGTGTAATACCATCATCAAGACTCATCAAGATAAGACCAGCTTGCTGACGGCTGCCGATATTGTGGAAGCCTAAGCGATTGATAATGTCTTGTGCATCAGTTAAACGGAACAGTGGACTATTACTGCGGATCTGCAACAACTCTTTAAAGACTTCTGAAGCGAACTCTATTTCAGTCATTGTTGCCGCACGCTCTGGCGAATAGATAAATGTTGCCATTTCATCCCAACGACCTTGGTTGTCTTGCGCTAACGGCAAACCAACATTCCAGTTATTGGTAGTCATGGTGAAATCAACATAGTTGAACCAATCACCTGCGTCGAATGTGTTGCGATCCATCGACTTCGAACGCAACATATCGCCACCCATTTGTAAGAATGGGATACCTTGTGCCATCAATGGCAAGCCAATACCGATGTTCTGGGCTCTTACTCGCTCTTCAAGGGTTAAATCTTGTGGCAAGGTGTAGTTGAATTGATCCCATAGTGTTTCGTTATCGTGCTTCGATACATAGTTGATAATGTCAGCCGGATCTTGCGCATAACCACCAAGCGAGCTAGTCGTTGTGGCCACACCACCTGAGGTTTCAAGTACGTAGTCAGACAATGTACCGGCAAGCGCTGACTTAATGCGATCTTGGGCATCAAGCGCTGCACCTTCGTCTTCTTCATTGAAGAATTGACCTTGGCGAATCGCTTCGCGAATACGGTCGTTAAAGGTACCGATTTCTGTACCTGCCATATTCAACTGATTCGCTTGCTCGTAGCCACGATCAATACGCGTCCAACCTTCACCATAGAAATAATTATCTGGGTCAATCGCTTGAACCGCATCACGTAAACGAACCATAGTGTCTTTACTCGCTTGGCTCATGATGTCGAAACGGAATGAGTCAAACTTATACTGTTCTGTCCATAGCACCAAAGAATCTTCCATGAACTTTTCGAACATCACATTGCGAGGCTCAGTGTCGTCACAGCATGTTTCACGAACAATTGAACCTGAGTCCACTTCGTAACGGTGATAGTAGCCAGGAACCACTTTATCAAGTACTGATTTTGAGAACACGCCAGATGCATTGGTGTGGTTATATACCACGTCCAGTGCAACGCGCAGACCCAAACCGTGTAGTGCTTGGTTCATCGCACGCATTTCGATAATACGCTCTACACCTTCTGGGCTTGAAGCATAGCTACCCTCAGGCGCATTGAAATGATGCGGATCGTAGCCCCAGTTAAACTGGTCAAAACCGCGCATATCACTTAGTAATTGCTGTGCCTTAGTGGGCTCTTGGATTGGATCGTAACTCGCGTATAAGTCGCCCAGCGTCATTGAAGAATCCGCTTCTTCACATACGCTAGCGTCGCGATTTAGGATACAAAGCTCACCCACTGTGCTGCTGAAATCAACCGTACGACTAACATCTTCTTCAATAGTCGCAATATCATTAGCAGGCAACATATGGAAGTGAGTAACGCCGGCTTCTGCCATACCACGTAAATATTCTACCGGCACACTACCGTCTTCGGTAAATGCTAAGTACTTACCACGGTTTGCTTCTGAAACGCTCTCATCACGAACACTAAAGTCACGGATATGACCTTCGTATATAACGATATCTTCAGGATTCGCAACAACAGGAATTTCGTGGCTATCCCAGCCCTCTGGCTTCAAATCTTCGTCATTTAAGTTAACAAAGCGTGAGAAACGGCCGTTGGTAGACAGTGATACTGAATACGGGTCTGTAACTTCAAGTATTTCAATTTGACCGGTTACTGGATGGTAAACCGTGACTTCATAGCGGTACAACGTGCGATCCAGTGACATGTCACCTTCGTAACTCCATACACCAGACGCTGGGTTTTCAGTCATGTTGTAAGCGGCGGCAAGCGTCTTATTGTCATTGTAAGACAGTAAACGAACGTTACGTGCAGTCGGTGCCCACACGGCGGCAGTGATACCGCCTGCCTCGGTGTAAACGCCACCCAACACAGCTTCGTTCGCGTCGTCTTCACCTGTAGTATAAACCTGATCGAGACCATTGGCGAGTTGCACACCCGTCGCAGCAATTAGCTTGCCTTCGGCATCATAACCTGCCAACGCAACTTGGGTTTTCATCACTGCTTTGGCGTCATCTGCTGTCCAGTCACCTTGGAATGCAGGGAAACCGGCAAGATGGGGTGCAATAGCAGCCTGCTCGTCAGTTAGCGTTACCATTTCAAGGTCGATTACAGTACCGTTTAAACCATCTTCCAGCGTTGCTTCTAAGTCTGCAGCGGCGGAGTAATGCAGCTTCATTGACTCGATGCCATCCATGTCTATAGCTGAAACAATAGTGTTCGCATCTAACCAGTGCGCCCCCATACCGTCGATTTCAACTGGCTGCTCACCCAAAGAGATAATTGGGAATTCAAATACCGTTGTTTCACCGGTTAACACGAAGTTCATCCGCGCAAAACGAGCATCGTCTTGGTCAAGCGGGCCTTTTTGGTCAGGACCTGGGTCTTTACCCGCATCATCAGTACCAATGTGTACGATAAAGTTATGGCAAGAACCCGCCGTGCCTGCATAACCTGGTTTCAAATCCAGAATCCAGTAGGCGCCGTAATTAGGATCAACACCGTCGTGGATTCGACCATTGGCCCATTCCGTATCAGGGTCGGCATAAGCATCACAAGCGTCGTTACTCCAAGTATGCAAACGCCAGCCATCGTAATCAGCATCAGAGGTATTCGTAGCCCCTGCTGCCGCACGGTTATAATATAAAACCGCTTGGTCATCAGCTGGGAAGAATACCGGATCTGGCAATGTTGGGTCTGCGCCAACTACACACGCATCGTTAGCCTCATTAGGTACTGTGGGAGGCGTGCATTGAATCGGAGGAGGTGGCACACAAGTTGAGCCAGTTTCATCTGGCACATTGGGTGCGTCACAGGTCAGTAGATTGTTGGTTCCACTTTCTATGTCGGAACCACCACAACCTGACAAAACAAGTGCAGAGAGCATTAAGATCATTAGACCTAATGCACGTGAACGATTAAACATAGGTAAATGCTCCAATGTTATTCTAAATTTTGGGATCGTATTACTACGTAATAATTTATTTTTAGTCATCATAATGAATACGTAAGCCCCAAGAAGTACTGCGTTCCGAAGAACTGGATGGTGCCGGTTTGCTCTTGCGAGCTGAAATAACTGCGGGTTGGCTCATCTGTTAAGTTGTTGATCTGGAATAGCACGCTCATGTTGTCATTAATTTCATAAGACGCTTGATAGTCAACAACGAGCTCTGAGTCGAAGTTTACAGTTTGGTCGTTTACTGCCACCTGTTCAGAAACGAACTCATCACGGAAACGTCCGCTTAAACGCGTTTCAAACCCTTCGTACTCCCAGAATACTGTTAACTGTGCAACGTTTTCTGATAGACCCGGTAAGCGACTAGAAAATACTCCGTTACCGGTTGCAAGCTGAATTTCACTCTCAGTGTATGAGTAGCTAGCACTTAAACCTAAGCCAGACCACATGCCGGGTAACATGCTGTAGATTTGCGTATAAGCCAATTCTAGACCGCGAATATAACCGCCTTCCGCATTATTGATAGCCGTATTGTAGGCACCATTTTCGGTTGGAACGGTAACGAATATTGGGTCACCGTTGGCGTCGCGCGCCAGCTCAGGAGTTTGCCCTGTAAATTCAGGTTCTAGGAAGACCGGTACTTGAACCTCGTCTGGCACGATAATGCCATTGGCTTCGAAGTCATAGGGATCAATGGCGACATTTTGAATAAACGATTCAATGTCTTTGTAGAACAAAGCAGCTATAAATGCACCGTCTGTCTCTTCAAAGTAATACTCGTAAGAAATATCAAATTGATTCGCATAGAAAGGTTCTAGGAACGGGCTGTTACGCGCAGAACCTGTCACTTCAGCAAACTGTTTTGACAAGATAATCTCGCCGCTATCACGATCCTGAATTGCTGAAATTTGCTCAACATTGGTCGATGCATTAGCTGCTAAACGATCAATATCAGGACGCGCCATTACTTTCGCCGCAGCAACACGCAATTGCGAATTATCGGTTAATGAGAAGTTCAAGTTGATACTAGGCAATAAATCCGAGTATTCATGTGAAATGATGTCTGGGCGATAGAAGTTGTTAATCAGACCCGCATCATCGGTAATGTTTTGTGCACCTTTTGTCGGATCACTGACTTCAATAGAAACACCTGTTTCAGGATCGTCGATAAAGCTCGTAGCACGTTGTAATGTTGTCGCAGATTGTTTCGTACTTACATAACGCACACCGATATTACCGGTAACCGGTAAATCGCCGATTTCGGTATCGATGTTTGCCATGAAATACGCTGAATTAACAGTTTCAAAAACATCACCGCTTTCTTGTACTGACCATGCCGTCGAAGGTCCAGTACCCGGACCGTTAATTACGCCAGCAGCGCCTGGGCCCCAGGTTTGGACGGGTTGTGGTACACCTGATGGGAACCATGCATTCAATGCCGAGTTCAGGTCAATAGATAGATAACTCGGGAAGTAACTGAAGTCCCCCGCCCAATTAACAACTTCAACCATATCTTGCGTTAAGCGCAACGGTGGCTGACTAGCTGAGAACGCGCCATCATTACCATACTCAAATACCGAACGGTCATTGCTGTACTCGCGGTCCGAATAACGCGCACCAAACTCAAGGCTTGAGAAAATGCCTAAATCCAACGCATATTGGAAATCCAAGCGATACGCATCTAACTCGTCTTCATTTTGGAAAGGATAAATACCGTACTTACTCACCATAACGCGGTCGATATCGGTAAACAAACCGGTTTGGTTGAATGCGACGTCTGGCAAGTCTAGGCCGTTGAGTAAATATGAAATCGAAATGTTTTCATCAAAGCGCGGACTAGCTACATTGGCATCTTCGCCTACCAAAGACCACAACAGACCATTGCGGAAATCACTTTCAGCTTTAGACAGTGAAATATCAAATTGCATTGACCAGTCGTCATTGATATCCCAATCACCATTAATACCGTAGCTTTCTACTTGGTCAAAGTCTTGGTTATCATCGTTCACTAGTTCAACGCGGGTAAAACTATCAGCCGTGCGAGTGAAGGTTCCGCCTATTACACTGCGATTAACCACAACAGGATTGGTGATTGATGTTGCCAATCCGCCCAGCTTGACCCGGAAACCACGCGCAAATGCTTCTGAATCGAATTTACTGATAAACGCGTCCGCTTTTAAAGTAAAGTTATCAACGGGCGCCCACTCAATTGCAGCAACATAGCCGTCACGGGTTTCTTCCCCGCCTTTGTGTTGCATTTCAAAACCTTCACTGATCAATTCACAGTTCGGTGCAATTGCTTCATCTGCACACTCGGCATTGGTGTATACGCCATCAACGTCAGTTACGTCGTTGTAGGCAAGACCGATAAACTGCACTGCTGTGCTCGGCTGATACAAACGTGCGTAACCCAACGCAACACCTAAGGTGTCATCCATAAACTTACCTTGGTAAGAGAAGCTTAAGCGATGACCGAACTCTTCACCGTCAGGAACCTCATCAGCGCGATCGTTAAACATACCACGTACATTCACATTGAATGTATGATCTTCGTCGTTTGATAAGGGACTTGCTGTGCGCAACTCAACGGTACCTGCCACACCACCTTCGATGAGCGATGCTTTCGGCGACTTGTAGACCGCTGCAGAGTTAATCAATTCTGAAGGGTATTGATCAAACTCAATTGAACGAGTTCCACTGGTAGAAACCTGCTCGCGACCGTTCAAAGTTGAGAATACAAAGCCACCCGATAAACCACGAATGTTGATTTCTGCAGCCTGACCACCGGTTCTCACTGCGGAAATACCGGGAAGTCGCGTCAGTGCATCAGCCATGGACACGTCGGGCAGACCGCCCAAGTCATCCGCCGACAATTGCTCAGAAACGGTATCGCCGAAACGCTTTTGATTGAGTGATTGGATTAAGCTTGTACTAAATCCTCGTACCTCAATGCGTTCAATTTCGTCCTCCGGTGTATCGGGGGTCTCAGCTTCTTGCGCGTACAGTGGCGAGCTGGCAAATGCCAAGCCACTGGCTACCAGTGCAGCTGTTATCAAACTGGGTTTGAATTTTTGCATGTGTTGTCCCGTTGAAGTTGTTAAAAAAGTGATGGTTTATTTAGCAGCGCCAGATAAAATTTCACCTTATTTTAATAATCACCTCATGGTACGCCCACAGCCCGCGCCCTACAACGATCTGCATACGTATTCAATTAAATTTATTAACTTTTACTTTACATCTGGGGTAATCAACAAATCCCAATTAACTCATTGATATATTGCAATAAATTTCAACTATGGGATTCAGATTGAACCAGAACGGTAAATGAGCGGTTTGTCATATATCAATGCAAAACCCAAACTTTAATTTACATTTTGTTTACATTATTCGGTGAACAAGTTGTTGTAAATTCTGGGCGTGAGGTTGGAAATTGAGTGCACAACCTTGGAGGAATGTTTCAATCCCCTGTTCATGGTACAAGTCCCCCTTACCCGGCTGTTCAGCCGCCAGTTTTGGGTATGCACCATACCCTGATAATAAGCAATGCCAGGATACCGAGCCAAAATGGCTTTCTAATTGTTGACGCTCAATTTCTTGTCGCAGATCTTGCTTGGTGAACCACGCATTGAGAATATGTCCAAGAGAATCGGAAAACTGGTTGTTCTCTCGGTTAGCTCGCCAATATTCAGAGTCGTTGCGTGTATTTAATTTGTAGTGCGCAACGATATAATCGCGAACGTGTTCAAAACGTTTACTCATTTGTTGATTAAAGACATCGCGATGCTGAGCAGTAAAGTTACCGGTTTGCCACTTGTCGATAAACATCTCAATACACACTTGAACCAGGTGCAATGCGGTAGCCTCTAGTGGCTCAATAAACCCTTGTGACAAACCTAACCCTAAACAGTTGTGGGCCCAATGTTGTTGTAACTGCCCCACTCGCATTTTAAGGTGACGCGCCTCTACATCATCAGCGACGCCCAGGGTAGTCCGAAGTTCCTTCTCAGCATCATCAGCAGTGACAAATAAATCACTGTAGACATAACCATTACCGGTGCGATTTTGCAGCGGGATCTGCCAGTACCATCCATGGCTTAGCGCGGTTGCGCGTGTTTCTACTGCCGGTATTGCTTGGGCAGACGTTGGAATGACCACTGCGGCATTATTAAATAGATTATTAGCAAAAGACTGAAACGGCACATTCAACGTTTTTTGAATTAACACTGCTGCAAAGCCAGTACAATCGATGAAAAAGTCTGCGCTAATAGTTTGGCCACCTTTGAGTTTAAGCGTGGCGATATCACCATTGTTGTGGCGCTGAACATCAACCACTTCGCCTTCTACGTGCCCAATGCCCTTGCTCTTTGCTTTATCGCGCAGAAAAGCACCCAGTAAATAGCTGTCGAAGTGATACCCATACTCCATGCGAAACGGAAAACTCTCTGGTGTAATGGGCCCCTTTTGCTGCTGCGCAAGTACCCCATTAAGCAAAAAATCTTCGGGTTTAGTGTGGGTGTTTAACCCCAAGCGCCGCGTATGACAATTGACTTCAAACGCGCGCTCAGTAAATGTATCTACCTGTGAAATAAAGGGGTGGCTATAACTCTCTATGCCTGATTGAGGACTCCAACCGGCAAAACGGATATTAACTTTGTAAGTCGCGTTGCACGCAGGCATCCACTCTGATTCAGCGATGTCACACAAGGTGAAGAAGCGTTTTAAAGTAGGGGTTGAGCCCTCACCCACACCAATAATACCAATATCCGGTGACTCAATTAGGGTAACTTGAATGGCTTCTTTAGGTAGCAGAGTAGCCATCAAATTCGCAGCCATCCAACCTGCTGTGCCGCCACCTAGAATTACTACTTTACGCACAACGTCAATCCTCAACTAGCGAGCACACATGCCATTGATATAATCATCATGGGTAGGCAATTTCGCAATGGGCTCTTGCTTGACCTTTTGGATCGACTCAAGCATCTGAATCAACTGCTCTTTTGACATGCCATTGGCGATTGGATGGTAGTCTTTAGGTTCAACACCCTGTCCCAATAACACTTGTAACCAAGAGCTTTCCAAGAACAAATCATTTCCCTCGCGATCGAGCTTACCCGTTTGTTCGAACAATGCCATTTTGTGTGTCAGTGAGCTTGGTACTTGTAACTCGCGAATATCGTCCCAAAACCGCATACCTTTTCGTTCATTGGCAATGTAGTGCAAAATAAGAAAATCGCGAATTTGCAGATACTCCGTTTCCGACTGTTGATTGTATTCAGCGACAGCTGCGGACTTTACCCCATCGTGCGGGAAGTACTGTGCTAAGCGCGTAATTGCCGACTGAATAAGGTGAATACTAGTTGATTCTAATGGTTCTAAGAAGCCACTCGATAATCCTACAGCCACTACATTCTTGTGCCACTGTTTACGGCGTCTGCCGGTCGTGAATTTAACCGTACGAGGTTCACCTATCGGCTGAGTGTCGAGGTTGGACATCAAAGTATGCGTGGCTTCATCTTCAGACATATAACGACTACAGAACACATGTCCATTGCCATTGCGATGCTGCAGCGGAATACGCCATTGCCAACCTGCTGGGCGCGCAATTGAACGGGTAAATGGCGCGGTCTTTTCATGTCTTTCTGATGGCACGGCTATCGCACTATCACAAGGCAATAAATGGCTCCAGTCGTCGTAACCCACACCGAGCTTCTGCTGAATCAACAAAGCGCGGAAGCCGGAACAATCGATAAAGAAGTCTCCCTCGATTACTTTACCGTCTTTGAGCTGCAAAGATTGAATAGAGCCATCCTCATGCGTCTGTACCTGCTCAACAATACCCTCTGTTCGCGTCACTCCCAGCTGCTCACTGATTGAACGCAAATAGCGAGCGTACAAGGCCGCATCAAAATGATAGGCAAAAGGCAGTTCAATGATAGAGTCTTTACTGTTTATAGGTGCAAACTTACCCGCCTCTGCGGCCAGATAGTTGAGATCATAAGACCATAGATCAGAGTTATGTCCCAGAGATCGTGCTCGCTGCCAAAAGTGGTGGAAGTGGCAAAATGCCATACTTTTGCCCGGCGCACCAAAGGTATGATAGTAACTTTCACCTTCTCGAAGCCAACCTTCAAACCGGATTGCTAATTTAGCAGTTGCTTTCGTTTGTTTGAGAAACTCATGCTCTGGTATGCCCAGCACTTGGTTTACGTGGCGGATCGGCGGTATCGTTGCTTCACCTACGCCAACAATACCGATATCTTCTGACTCAACCAATTCAATACTGATACTTGGGCCAATAATCTTCTGCAACAACGCCGCAGATAACCAACCCGCTGTACCTCCGCCGAGAACCACTACTTTTTTAATTGTATTTTGCATAATTTAAAAAAAAACCACATAGAGCTAGCCCAGTGGTTTTATAAAAATCCCAGAAAAACTGCAACGCTAGTTTAACCTAGCGTCGCACTTAATGACTTAACTAGAAAGTATAGTTGAAGCCCAACAGGAAGTTACGACCAAATGACTGATAACGAGTAACTTCACGTGCATCAGCATTGGTTTGTGTAGTGTCTTCATCGGTCAAGTTTTGACCTTGAAGCGTTACACGTAAACCTTCAAGCATCTCGATACCCGACTCGCTAAAGTCATAAGCAATCTGCGCATCCCAAAGCTCACCGCCTTGGTCAACAGTTTCTACCAAAGACAAACTCAAACCACGTGTTTCGGTAGTAAAATCTGAACGTTTACGACCTGATACACGGAACTCGAAGCCAGCCTTTTCATAGAATGCGGTTAGCTGATAACCTTCATCAGATAGCCCTGGCACGCGAGTACCATCGTCCAAGTGACCATTCATAAATGTTGCGCTAGCAAACATACCGAAGCCTTCTAAGCTATCGTGGAATACGTCAAATGGCACGCTAGCTTGAATTTCCCAACCTTGTACCGTACCCGTTAGTCCATCTTCTTTGGCACTAACTAAACCTTGGAAAGTCGCAGGAAGTTGACCTTCTGAGCCTTGGTGGAAGCCTGGAATATACACAGCTTCAAAGTCAGCCAGCAAGCTTGAATCACGGTGCCAATTGCGCAAGTCTTTCAAGAAGAAAGCAACAGCAAAGAAACCACTATCGGCGAAGTAATTTTCATAGCTTAAGTCAAACTGGTTAGCCGCCAATGGACGTAAGTTAGGGTTACCTGCGCTACCACTCCAAGGACCGTTTTCAGGGTTCGGGTTGGTAATTTGGTTATCATTAAATGCGAAAGAAACCTGTGCGTTAGGACGCATATCGTCCATACGTGGGCGGCTTTCAACACGTGCCAGCGCCGTGCGAATATATTGATTTTCCGCTACTTCTAAGCTTAAGTTTAAGCTTGGTAATACGCTAGTGTAACTAGCGCCACCGTCCACTGGTGCAGCTTCGGTGAAACCTTGCGCATTTGAGGTAGTGCTGAAACCGCTACTGCTTTGGTCAACGTCGATAACTTGGATGCCAAAATTACCACGTAAATACGTATCGCCTAAGTCCGCTTCCAAATCGAATTTGGTGTAGAACGTCAGCAGTTCTTCTTCAACTTTATAAGTATCGCCAAAACGATCATTCTGTACCAATGCCGCATCATTAGCCGTGTAGTAACCACTGTTGAATAAGCCGAGTGAATCGTACGCTAGTACACCATTGATACCGATAAAGCCAAGATCTGCCACACCCAATACAGAAGGAATAGGACCATCTCCAGGGTATTCAGGCGCGGTCAGGTAAGCACCATTGTTAATTTTTGACTTGCTGCGGTCTGAGTAAACTACACCAGCTTCAACGCCAGAAATCACACCATAATCAAGATAGCCTTGAATTTCCGCACGGAATGTATCCAGTGACTCATCAAAAATTGGTTGGTTTACGAAACCGTCCTGTGAATCACTACCGAATAAAGGGTTGCCCCATGCCTGAGGACCGGCTAATCGAATAAGGCTTGGATCTGTGTAATCAAGCGTTGGCAGTGTTGGATGGTCACTGTACACGGCGCCTTGAGGAGTCATAGTCCAAGAGCGAGCAATAGACGGACGACCGTCAGTACCAGCACGACCTACACCAGAATAACTCTCAATGTTCGTGATAGTCTTTTCAACATCACCTGTAGAGAAATCAAAAGTCGCTACCCAGTTGTCATCGATGGCGTACTCTACATTAAGACCCAGTGTTGTAAGCTCTGCTTCTTTGCTTTCTGCATCGTTGCGGATTACCGAGAAGAAGTCAGCAAAAGTACCACGAGTAACCAAGCCATTTTGAACTTCTTCGATAGTGTAGTTTTGTGTTCCCCACTCGGCACCACCTTCTTCAAGGCCACGGAATACTTTGTCTTCTTTAAAGTCGATGTATAGAGCGTCCAACTTAACTGTTAGGTCATCACTTGGAGCCCACTCTACAACGGCTGCTATCGAGTCACGCTCCATCATTGCAGAGCGAACGAAAGAGTCATGACCGCCTAAAATTTGTGTGCCTTCTGGCACTGTCACGCCGGCTGCTGCGCGATCCGGGTTTGCATTAGTGTAACCCCAACCACGGAATTGCTCCTCTTGGCTTGGCGATTCCATAGATGCGATAGTAAGTGCTACACCAATTGTATCGTCAGCAAAACTATCGACAAAGTTAAGTGCGAAGCGGTGACCTTGATCGTCAAAGTCAGGGTTTGCTGAATCTTTACCGTTTTGCTCTATCAAACCGTTAAACGTAATCGTGCGCTCTTTACCAAGAGGATTGATAGTCTGCAAATCAACAGTACCACCGATACCTTGTGCCATTAATGACGCATCTGGCGTTTTGTAAACCAGCACGTTAGCAACGATTTCAGAAGGATATAAGTCAAATTCAACACCACGGTTGTCACCCATACCTAGCAATTCGCGACCGTTTAGTGACGTACCGATGTAGTTTTCGTTAAAACCACGAATCGATAGACCAGACGTACGACCGTCACGACGCTCACCAGCAAGACCAGGTAAACGCGCAAGTGATTCAGCGATACTGGTATCTGGTAATTTACCAATGTCTTCAGCAGAAAGTGCTTCAACGATAGATGTATTATCCATCTTAATCGCTTGAGCGCGTTGTAAACTACCGCGAATACCCGATACTTGAATAACTTCGTAATCGGCTTCGTCAGCGGCTGGCGCTTCTTGTTGCGCAAGCGCATGGCCTGACGTGAAAGCAAAGCCGCTCGACAATAAAGCCGCTTTGATTAGATTTGGTTTGAATTGCTTCATAGGTGTCCCGTTCCTGTGTGTGAATCGACCTTATGTGTTGTGCCTCGCAAATGTGCGTACAGATACACTAGGCCTGTTTTAATTCAGCGTCGATGGTAGGGACAAGTTGTTAATAGCTCAATAACATGCATACGTATTCAAAATGTAACTTTTTACAGCCTGTTAACATAAATTTCATAAGTGCATGTTTTAATTAAAATTTAATCACATCCTTAGATATTTGAATGCGCCGTTTTGCATACGTATTCATACGATTTTTGTTAACATTTACTGCACAAAAAGCCGATGTGACACAATTATGCATTGGGGTCATTGCGACGCTAAACATTCCATAGCGCCCACAAAAAAGCCCGCATTGAGCGGGCTTTTTAACATTCTTAGGTTGGTTACCAACCCGTGGCTTCGCGCAGAGCTGCACCGATGTCAGCAAGTGAACGAACCGTTTTAACGCCTGCCGCTTCTAATGCAGCAAATTTCTCATCTGCAGTACCCTTACCGCCAGCGATAATTGCACCAGCGTGACCCATACGCTTACCTGGAGGTGCAGTAACACCTGCAATGTAAGATACGACTGGCTTAGTTACATTCTCCTTGATGAATGCCGCAGCTTCTTCTTCTGCAGTACCACCAATTTCACCGATCATAACGATCGCTTCAGTTTGTGGGTCATCTTGGAACAACTGTAGTACGTCGATAAAGTTTGAACCTGGAATAGGATCACCACCAATACCAACACACGTAGATTGACCAAAGCCTTCGTCAGTCGTTTGTTTAACCGCTTCGTAAGTCAATGTACCTGAACGCGACACGATACCAACTTTACCTGGCTTGTGGATATGACCAGGCATGATACCGATCTTACATTCACCCGGAGTGATAACGCCTGGACAGTTAGGACCAATCATACGCACGCCTTTTGACTCAACGTATTCTTTCACATAAAGCATATCAAGCGTTGGAATGCCTTCAGTGATACATACGATTAACTCAATACCTGCGTCTGCAGCTTCAACAATTGAATCTTTACAGAATGGTGCTGGTACGTAGATAACTGTTGCTGTTGCACCAGTTGCTTCTACTGCTTCGCGTACTGTATTAAATACAGGCAGACCTAAGTGCTCAGTACCACCTTTACCTGGTGTAACACCACCAACCATTTGCGTGCCATATGCAATGGCTTGCTCAGAGTGAAACGTACCCTGTCCACCAGTGAAACCTTGGCAGATAACTTTAGTATCTTTATTAATTAAAACTGACATTATTTGCCCTCCGCTGCAGCAACAACTTTCTGAGCAGCGTCTGTTAGCGACTCAGCAGCGATGATGTCTAGATCTGAGCTCGCAAGTACTTCGCGACCCAATTCAGCATTTGTACCTTCAAGACGCACAACAACTGGTACTTCAACACCAACTTCTTTGACTGCGCCAATGATACCTTCAGCAATCATGTCACAACGTACGATACCACCGAAGATGTTTACTAATACGGCTTTTACGTTGTCATCTGACAAGATGATTTTAAATGCTTCAGCAACACGCTCTTTGGTCGCGCCGCCACCAACATCGAGGAAGTTAGCCGGCTGGCCACCGTGTAGGTTAACGATGTCCATAGTACCCATCGCAAGGCCCGCACCGTTTACCATGCAACCTACGTTACCGTCTAGCGCTACGTAGTTTAGCTCCCATTGAGCTGCATGGGCTTCACGCGCGTCTTCTTGCGAGGGATCGTGCATTTCTTTAACTTTAGGCTGACGGTATAATGCATTGCTATCGATACCGACTTTCGCGTCAAGACAATGCAAGTTGCCATCGTCTTTGATCACTAGTGGGTTGATTTCGATAAGTGCTACATCAAGCTCTTCGAACATTTTCGCAAGACCTAAGAAGATTTGCGTAAACTGTTTAATCTGTACGCCTTTCAACCCCAATTTAAACGCCATTTCGCGCGCTTGGTAAGGTTGAGGGCCTACGATTGGATCGATTTCCGCCTTCAAAATTTTCTCAGGCGTTTCTTCAGCAACCGTTTCAATTTCAACACCACCTTCGGTAGATGCCATAAACACAACGCGACGTGTGGTGCGGTCAACAACTGCACCTAAGTACAATTCGTTGTCGATATCAGTGCACGACTCCACCAAAATTTTGCTAACAGGCTGACCGTTTTCGTCAGTTTGGAAAGTGACTAAGTTCTTTCCTAACCACTGCTCTGCAAAAGCACGAATTTCGTCTTTACTTTTAACTAGTTTTACGCCGCCCGCTTTACCGCGGCCACCAGCGTGTACTTGACACTTAACAACCCACTCAGAGCCGCCAATGCGGTCCGCCGCTTCTACTGCCCCTTGAGGCGTATCCGCTGCGTACCCTTCAGAAACAGGTAAACCGTATTCTTTGAATAGCTGCTTACCTTGGTATTCATGCAAATTCATGGTGTTTCTTTCCGATTTTTATTGATAGAAAAGTCGCTCACAGCGACCTATTTTAAAGCGCCCGCATTATAGTAAAAATGTGAGCATAGTGACAGGTGATAGCTAAAACTATCACCTATCAGGTCAAGATTTATACTAAAGTCTTACACATCCAATAATAGACGTGTTGGATCTTCGAGCATTTCCTTAACTGTAACTAGGAATCCAACCGATTCTTTACCATCGATAATACGGTGGTCGTAAGAAAGTGCCAGATACATCATAGGCAAGATTTCCACTTTGCCATTTACAGCCATTGGACGATCTTGGATTTTGTGCATCCCCAAAATTGCGCTTTGTGGAGGATTGATGATCGGTGTAGACATTAACGAACCGAACACACCACCATTGGTGATAGTAAAGTTACCGCCTTGTAATTCGGCCATTGACAATTTACCGTCACGCCCTTTAAGCGCTAACTCTTTAATGCCTTTTTCAACCCCCGCCATGCCAAGCATGTCAGTGTCTTTAAGCACTGGCGTTACTAGACCACGCGGCGTTGAAACGGCAATCGAGATATCAAAGTAGTTATGATAAACGATGTCGTCACCATCAATAGAAGCATTGACTTCTGGGTAGCGTTTAAGTGCCTCAGTAACCGCTTTCACATAGAACGACATAAAGCCCAAACGGATACCGTGACGCTTTTCGAAGCTTTCTTGGTACTGCTTGCGCAAGTCCATAATGGGTTTCATGTTAACTTCGTTAAACGTGGTCAACATGGCTGTTGAGTTTTTCGCTTCGAGAAGACGATTAGCAATAGTTTTGCGCAAACGTGTCATCGGTACACGCTTCTCAGTGCGCTCACCCGCCACTGCTGCCACTTCTGGCGCTGCAGCAGATGCAGCCGGACCTGGTGCTGAACCACCAGACTTCAGGTGCTGCTCAACGTCTTCTTTAGTAATGCGACCACCTTTACCTGTGCCTTTGATCTTCGCAGGATCAACGCCTTTTTCAGCCAATAAGCGACGAACAGAAGGGCTGAGAGCATCGTTATCACTTTCATCACTCTCAGTCGCAGTTGGTGCCGGAGCAGAAGCTGCGCCTGTACTTGCGCCTTCAGTAAACTTAGCAATGACTTCTTCGGCAAGCACGGTTGCACCTTCATCAGCAAGTACTTCAGACAAAACACCGTCATTTGGCGCAACAACTTCTAACACGACTTTATCCGTTTCGATATCTACCAAGTTTTGGTCGCGACTAACGGCTTCGCCCGCTTTAACGTGCCAAGCTGCAATCGTTGCATCGGCAACAGATTCAGGCAGTACTGGTACTTTGATATCTACTGAAGCACCGCCAGCATCAGCTTTCGGCGCTTCTTTAGTTTCGCTTTTAGCAGGTGCTGCTTTCTCAGCGCTGCCGCCTTGCTCAAGTTTCGCAATAACTTGCTCACCAAGTACTGTCGCACCCTCTTCATTTAAGATCTCGCCGAGAACACCGTCTTCAGGCGCTACGACTTCCAAAACCACTTTATCTGTTTCGATATCTACGAGGTTTTGGTCGCGTTTTACTGATTCACCAGCCTTAACATGCCAGGTAGCAATCGTCGCGTCGGCAACCGATTCCGGTAAAACTGGAACTTTTATTTCGATTGTCATTGTTGGTTCCTTTACTTAATAGTGAGTGCGTCATCAACCAAGGCTTTTTGTTGTTGGTTGTGAACTGAAACATAACCTACCGCTGGCGAGGCTGATGCATCGCGACCGGCATAACGTAATTTGGCGCCATCTGGGATGACCTGCCAGAAATGGTGCTGGCTTGAATACCATGCGCCCTGATTTTGCGGCTCTTCCTGACACCAAACCCAGTCTTTGACGTGTTTGTAAGGTGCCAATACTTTTTCACACTCCTCGGCTGGGAATGGATAAAGTTGCTCAAGGCGAACAAGCGCAACATCTGTTTGTTCATTCTTGCGACGTTGTTCAAGCAGATCGTAATACACTTTGCCGGAACACAGTACCACGCGTTTAACTTTCTTCGCGTTTAAGTCATCTTGCTCACCGATGACGTTGTGGAACACACCATCGCTGAGTTCGTCTAAGCTCGATACGGCCAAAGGATGGCGCAGTAGTGACTTAGGTGACATTACGATTAACGGCTTACGCATCGGTCGGATTGACTGTCTGCGCAACATGTTAAACACCTGTGCGGGTGTCGACGGAATACAAACCTGCCAGTTGTGATCAGCACATGATTGCAAGAAGCGTTCTAGACGCGCAGAACTGTGCTCAGGACCTTGCCCCTCATAACCATGCGGTAGCAATACTGTCAGGCCACACAATCGACCCCATTTTGCTTCACCAGAAGACAAGAACTGGTCAAACACCACTTGCGCACCGTTGGCGAAGTCACCGAATTGCGCTTCCCAAATGGTCAAACAACCCGGCTCTGCAGTGGCATAGCCATACTCAAACGCCATAACCGCTTCTTCAGACAATACTGAATCGTAAATATCAATCGCGCCCTGGCCTTCACGGATATTTTTCAACGGCATGTATGTCGACGCATCTTTTTGATTGTGCAATACCGCATGGCGATGAAAGAAAGTACCGCGACCAGAGTCTTGCCCAGTGATACGGATATCAGTGCCTGCATCGACAATGGTTGCGTAGGCAAGATTTTCAGCCATACCCCAGTCGAGCATTTTCTCACCGTTGGCCATCGATTTGCGATCTTGATACAGCTTATTAACGCGCGATTGCAATTTGACGTCTTCAGGGATATCAACCAAGCGATGGGCCAATTCAACTAACTTATCTTTGGCTATCGCGTGCTCGTATGGCACTGTCCAGTCATGGCCCAAGTATGGGCGCCAATCTACTGAATGCTCTGTCATTGGCCGCCACTCTTCAACCACACAAGCTCCGTGGTCAAGCGCCGCGCGATACTCGTCGATTAACTTGCTCGCTTCGTGCTCTTTTAACGTGCCTTCAGCGGCGAGTTGGTCCGCGTAAATTTGACGCGGAACTGGGTGTTTCTTAATTTTCTGGTACATCAACGGCTGCGTAGCATTTGGCTCGTCAGCTTCGTTGTGGCCATGACGACGGTAACACACTAAATCGATCATCACGTCGCGCTTAAACTTGTTGCGATATTCCAGCGCAAGTTTTGTCACAAACAACACCGCTTCAGGGTCGTCTGAATTAACGTGGAAAATCGGCGCCTGTACCATTTTCGCGATATCAGTACAGTACTGCGTAGAGCGCGTATCTTCTGTCTTCGATGTAGTAAACCCAACTTGGTTGTTGACTACGATACGAACCGTGCCACCCACAGCAAAACCGCGGGTTTGTGACATGTTGAAGGTTTCTTGTACCACACCTTGGCCAGCAATCGCTGAATCACCGTGAATAGTTACTGGTAGTACCGCAGCCCCATCCATGCTGTCACGGCGCTCCAAACGCGCGCGTACCGACCCCATGACAACTGGGTTAACGATTTCAAGGTGAGATGGGTTAAATGCTAGCGCTAAGTGTACGTTACCACCTGGTGTGGCGAAATCAGACGAGAAGCCCGCATGATATTTAACGTCACCCGCACCAAGTGAATCATCGTGCTTGCCCGAAAACTCATCAAACAATACTGAAGGGTTCTTACCGAGCACGTTTACCAGAACGTTTAAGCGACCGCGGTGCGCCATTCCAATGACCACTTCTTTAGTGCCTGCGGCACCTGCTTCAGTGATCAACCCCTTAAGCATTGGAATTAAGCTATCACCACCTTCAAGCGAAAACCGTTTTGCGCCTGGGAATTTAGCGCCAAGGTACTTTTCCATGCCATCAGCGGCAACCAAGCCCTTTAGAATCGACACTTTCTGCTCACGCGTGATCTCTGGCTTGGCTTGCACAGATTCAATCTTTTGCTGCAACCAACGTTTCTGCTCAGTGTCGGTTATATGCATGTACTCTGCACCAATCGAACCACAGTAGGTTCGGTTGAGCGATTTGTACAATTCACCGAGAGTCATAGACTCTTTGCCAATCGCATACGAGCCGACGTTGAACACCGTGTCGAAGTCACTTTCCGATAAGCTGTGATGCGAGAGTTCTAGATCGCGAACTCGCGGCTGTTTCCACAGCGATAAGGGGTCGAGATTCGCATGCTGATGCCCACGGAATCGATAAGCATTAATCAGTTGCAGGACTCGAACTTGTTTTTCGTCACTACCACTGGCAGCAGCTGGCGCAGAAACGACCTTTGCCGCCGGCCCCATGGCCGCGAGAGTTCGAAATTGGTCTCGGATTTGAGAGTGATTGGTATCTAACTCGACACCATCAACTTTGGGCAACCCATCAAAGATTTGCTTCCATTCGTCAGCTACACTTTGCGGATCTTCCAGGTAAGCCTCGTACATCTCTTCAACATACGCTGTGTTGCCACCGGCAAAATGGGACGAAGCCCACCACGCTTGCATCACGCTTTCTTGCATTGTTATGCCTTACCTTTGTAAGTGAATAATAATTACAGGTTTTATTAAATTTTATAACAAAATAGCCATCCTTACGGATGGCCATTTAATACTTGCCAATCTGTTACTTCGCAGTAGCAGAAAGTATTACTAAACAGCCCGTTGTAACAGCATCGACTTAATATGGCCGATTGCTTTAGTCGGGTTTAATCCTTTTGGACACACGCTTACGCAGTTCATGATGCCGTGGCATCTGAATACGCTAAATGCGTCGTCTAACTCATTCAAACGTTCGTCTGTAGCAGTATCGCGACTATCAATTAAGAAGCGATAGGCATGTAACAAGCCCGCAGGTCCGATGAACTTATCAGGGTTCCACCAGAACGATGGGCACGACGTTGAACAACATGCACACAAAATACACTCGTACAATCCGTCAAGTTTGGCGCGCTCTTCCGGCGATTGCAAATGCTCACGCGCAGGTGGCTGTTTGCCATCGTTGATTAAGAACGGCTTGATCTTCTCGTATTGAGTATAGAACTGTGTCATATCAACCACTAAGTCACGCACAACTGGCAATCCAGGTAGTGGACGAACAGTGATTTTACCTTTGCCTAAAGCCGACAATGGTGTGATACACGCGAGGCCATTTTTACCGTTCATATTCATGCCATCAGAGCCACAAACACCTTCACGGCAAGAACGACGAAAAGACAATGATGGGTCTTGTTCTTTCAACGCGATAAGAGCATCCAGAACCATCATGTCCTGCCCTTCTTCGACTTCGAGCGTATAGTCTTGCATGTGTGGCGCATTGTCCACATCAGGATTATAACGATATACAGAAAATGATAATTGCATCTAAAGTCACCCCAATTAATACGAACGTACTTTTGGCGGGAAGGCTTCGCGAAGCTTCGGCGCCATGTTTACGTCACGTTTTATCATTGTTTCAGAACCCGGAATATAAACACTGTGGCACAACCAATTCTCATCATCCCTCTCGGTATAATCGAATCGACTGTGAGCGCCACGGCTCTCAGTTCTAAAGTTCGCAGCAACTGCGGTGCTGTACGCGGTTTCCATCAAGTTATCGAGCTCTAAACACTCAATACGCATGGTGTTGAAATCGCTGCTCTTGTCATCCAAGCGCGCATTTTTGAGGCGTTCACGGATTTCTGCAAGTTCTTTAAGGCCTTGGGCCATTGCTTCACCTTCACGGAATACCGAGAAGTTAAGCTGCATGCATTCTTGCATGTCTTTTTTGATTTGGACTGGATCTTCGCCTTTGCCCTTTTCAGAGTTTTCCCAACGATTAAAACGTGCCAACGCTTCTTCAACATCTGTTGTAGACGCTTCGCGAGTTGGCGCGATTTCGTCGATTTTCTCACCTAAGTGAAGGCCAGTTGCTCGACCAAATACGACGAGATCAAGGAGTGAGTTACCACCTAAGCGGTTTGCACCGTGTACAGATACACAGGCGATTTCACCACATGCAAATAAGCCCGTCATTGGTGACTCGTTGCCATTTTCATCGATCTTGATCACTTGACCGTCAACATTGGTCGGAATACCACCCATCATATAGTGACAAGTTGGGATTACCGGGATTGGCTCTTTAACTGGATCAACGTGAGCAAAGGTACGAGAGAGCTCTAAGATACCAGGCAAGCGTGACTCAAGTACGTCTTTACCTAAGTGATCGAGTTTCAATTTAATGTGTGTACCCCAAGGGCCTTCACACCCGCGACCTTCGCGGATCTCAGTCATCATTGAACGCGCAACAACGTCACGACCGGCTAAGTCTTTAGCATTTGGTGCGTAGCGCTCCATGAAGCGTTCGCCGTCTTTATTGAGCAAGTAACCACCTTCACCACGGCAACCTTCAGTTACCAAGGTTCCAGCACCGGCGATACCGGTCGGGTGGAATTGCCACATTTCCATATCTTGAACTGGCGCACCTGCGCGCAATGCCATACCAACGCCGTCACCCGTGTTGATGTGCGCATTAGTTGTAGAGGCATAAATACGCCCTGCACCACCTGTGGCTAGTACAACGGCTTTACTTTTAAAGTAAACGACTTCGCCAGTTTCAATATCGATTGCCGTACAACCAACGACATCACCGTCTTGGTTTTTAACCAAATCCAAGGCATACCATTCGCTGAATACCTTAGTTTTGTTTTTGACATTTTGCTGATACAACAAGTGCAACAATGCGTGACCAGTGCGGTCAGCTGCTGCTGCAGTACGTGCCGCTTGCTCGCCACCGAAATTCTTCGACTGACCACCAAATGGACGTTGGTAAACTTTACCGTTTTCGAAGCGCGAGAATGGTAAACCCATGTTTTCCATTTCAATGATCGCTTCTGGACCGGTCTTACACATATACTCAATCGCTTCTTGGTCACCGATATAATCAGAGCCTTTTACAGTGTCGTACATGTGCCATTCCCAGTTATCTTCGTGAGAATTGCCCAGTGCTACCGTAATACCACCCTGCGCAGACACAGTGTGAGAACGGGTTGGAAATACTTTTGATAAAAGCGCACAGGACTTGCCGCTTTGTGAAATCTGCAGCGCCGCTCGCATGCCAGCACCGCCGGCACCGATGACCACTGCATCATATTCGTGAATAGCTACACTCATACTACACTCCCCATAAAACGAATATACCAACCGCTACGTAAGCGAAGGCAATAAGGTTTAGCACGTATTGCAGAACAGCGCGCAATCTTGCGGGTTTGACATAGTCGGTTAGAACTTGCCAGAGACCAATGCGTACGTGGATCATGATCGACACCAACGTCGCTAAGGTAGCTACTTTCATTGTTATTGTAGAGAAAAGTCCTTGCCAGACTTCATAAGTAATAGCGTCGGTGCTAATAAAGAACCACGCCATATAAAAGCTGTACAAAGCAATAATGACAGCGGTCGCACGCAGTGAGACGTAATCTTGAACACCGTCGCGTTTAATTGAAGCTTGGTTAGTTACCATAATACAACTCCCATAACGACAGTTAAGACAACCCATAAACCAATAGTAACCTTGGCGCTGGTGTTACCTGATTCAAGTTCTTCCCAATAGCCCAAATCCATAATGCCGTGGCGGATGCCACCAAGGATGTGGTAAGTGAGTGCGGATAAAGTACCAATGGCGATAATTTTGCCAATGACGCCTTCCATTAATGATTGCACGTATTTGAAATCGTCAGCCGAGCCGAGTGAAACAGCCCACGCCCAGATTACAAATAATAATGCAAAAAACATTGCAACACCTGTTACCCGGTGGAGGATTGAAGTGATTGCAGACGGAGGAAATTTAATTGTATTTAAATCTAAATTTACTGGTCTTTGTTTTTTCACAATTTGTAAGCCTGTAAGGTCCGTAGTTAACACGTCTTCATGTGTGTCCTGATTGCGTGTTTGTTATATGTGTTAAAAGCCTCATCCCTTGAGATGTTAACTGTTTGTGAATATTTTATGTCTTGGTTTACAACCTACGTATGCGGTCGTGGCAAGACCCTCAGAGTATATCTACCAGCTACTATAAATACAATTTTTTGTTCTATTTTAAGACTTTAGTCGTAAGGTTACTCGGGGTACTACGAAATACTGGATTATAACGCGGAACAATCTAGAATATTTATTGAGCAAATATGCATTAAAATTGACATAACGCCACTTTATCAGTACAAATAGCGCCACTTTTCCCTCGCTTTGCGGCTTTTTTGGCCCCAAGCGTTCAAATGAATCAGTCTGAGGAGAGCATACATGGCCGATCAGAAAGCCATTTTAAAAGCCGGTGATAAAGAAGTTGAATTGCCAATCCTAAGCGGTACCGCTGGACACGACGTAATCGACGTAAGAGCACTAGGTTCTGCTGGCTATTTCACATTTGATCCGGGTTTCATGGCCACTGGGTCGTGCGAATCGGCAATCACATTTATTGACGGTGCGAAAGGTGAGTTGCTTCACCGAGGATTCGACATTGAATCACTCGCTCGCGACGCAGACTACCTCGAAGTTTGTTATATGTTGCTTCACGGCGATGCGCCAACATCTGAGCAGTACGCCGAATTTAAAGAAACGATAACGCGTCATACCATGGTTCACGACCAGTTGAACATGTTCTTCCACGGTTTCCGCAACGATGCCCACCCGATGGCAATGTTGTGCGGTACTGTGGGTGCTCTATCGTCTTTTTACCACAGCGATTTAGACGTTAACAACCCAGAACAGCGCATTCGCAGCGCCCATCGCCTAATTGCGAAAATGCCAACCCTGGTTGCGATGTGTTACAAGTACAACATCGGTCAACCGTTTGTATATCCGCGCAATGACCTGAGCTACGCAGCTAACTTTTTGAACATGATGTTCTCTGTACCAGCTGAAGAATACAAAATATCTCCGGCTGTTGAACGCGCGATGGATCGTATCTTCACGCTTCATGCCGACCACGAACAAAACGCGTCGACGTCAACTGTTCGCTTGGCCGGTTCTTCTGGTGCAAACCCTTACGCATGTATCGCTGCCGGTGTGGCTTCATTGTGGGGCCCTGCTCACGGCGGTGCGAATGAAGCATGCTTAAACATGTTGGAAGAAATCGGTACTGTTGACCGCATCCCAGAGTTTATTGCACGTGCGAAAGACAAAGCTGACCCGTTCCGCTTAATGGGCTTCGGTCACCGTGTCTACAAAAACCACGACCCTCGCGCAACTGTAATGCGTGAAAGCTGCCACGAAGTACTTAGTGAGCTTAAAATCGACGATCCATTACTCGATGTAGCAATGGAGCTCGAGCGCATCGCCCTAAGTGATGAATACTTTGCAGAGAAGAAATTGTTCCCGAACGTTGATTTCTATTCAGGTATCGTACTTAAAGCTATTGGTATTCCAACTAACATGTTCACGTGTATTTTCGCACTTTCAAGAACGGTTGGCTGGATTTCACACTGGCATGAGATGCTATCTCAACCAGGACAAAAAATTGGTCGTCCACGCCAGCTTTATACAGGTGAAGCGCGTCGTGAGTACAAACCAATCAAAAAATAAGCATTAGCTTATATTGCACTGTATAATCTAGCGCCTCATGTAGGCGCTTTTTTGTTTCGGAGAGACTATGCCAAAACATGCAGCTCTGTTGGGCTATCTGGGCTTAATCCCTTTTTTCGCGATCCCTGTCGCGGTACTTATGGACATTCTTAGCTATCCACAAGCCTTTGCTTTTTTCACCCAATACTCAGCGATTATTTTGTCGTTTTTCGGCGGTATCCATTGGTACGTAGCGATAACAGATCCGAAATTCTCACATCAACTTTATGTGGCAATGCTTCCCAGTATTGTGGCTTGGCTAGCACTCATATTGTTTGCCGACGCACGCACACTAGGCGTGTTAAGTCTGGCATATGTTGCAGTCTTGATTTATGACAAATTCACGCTACAAATGGCGCCGGCGCAAATTATTGAGTACACGAGAATGCGCGTTATTCTAACGACTTTAGTGGTCACCAGCCACGTTGTTATGGTCGGGTTAAGCTAGGCGAATTTGCAAAAAAAAACGGCCTATCTCGAAGGAGCTAGGCCGTTTTTTATGCTGACTGTTTTTTAGGCTCGGATAAGCGCCAGTAGCTCGGCCGTTTTCTCTTCCATCAAGGCGATGTCGCCTTTTGATTCAACGTTTAAACGTATCACCGGCTCGGTATTTGATTTACGTAAATTGAACCGCCAGTTGCCAAATTCCATACCCACACCGTCGGTATCGTCAAGCACGGTAGCACTCGATTGATAATGATCAACCACGCGCGCCAGGGCTGCATCAGCGTCTTTCAATAAGCTGTTAATTTCACCCGACGATGGAAACGCTGCAATCCGGTCGCTAACCATTGTTGACAGCGGTTGACCTTTTGTCGCAATCAGTTCTGCGACTAATAACCAAGGGATCATTCCTGAATCACAATAAGCAAAATCACGAAAGTAATGGTGCGCACTCATTTCGCCGCCATAAACAGCATCTTCTTTGCGCATCCGTTCTTTGATAAACGCATGGCCAGTTTTACTCTTAATTGGCTGACCATTAGCCGCCTCAACGACCGCTTCGGTGTTCCAGTAGACACGCGGGTCATAAATTATTTTAGCGTTGCTGTGTTTGGTCAAAAAGGCTTCTGCTAGCAAGCCGACAATGTAGTAGCCCTCGATGAAGTCACCGTTCTCATCAAATAAGAAGCAGCGATCAAAGTCGCCGTCCCAGGCGATGCCCATGTTTGCACCCGTCTGTTTAACGACTGACGCGGTATCGTCGCGACTCTCGGGTAACAAGGGATTGGGTATACCATTTGGAAAAGTACCATCAGGCTCGTGGTGAACACGGACGAACTCGATTTGAACGCCTTTTTCTTGCATATAGTTAGCAATAGCATCAAGCGCTGGTCCTGCTGCACCGTTACCGGCATTAACGACCAGCTTTTGACCATTAAGGTTGTTGATATCAACATAGCTACAGACATGCTCAACATAGACTCTGCGATGATTTTCTTGACTGTATTGACCACTAGCTGCCAGTGCCGACTCAGTCACTAAAGCAACACCAGAGATAAACTCACTTTCACTGGCAACAGGATAGCCAGCCGCTGCGTATTGAGCCAAATTAGCTTGGATTTCAGCATCATCGTAAGATTCAGCCAAGCGCTGAATATCATGCAAACCGGTATCACCACTGATAGGTACTGAGCCAGCCTTGACGATTTTCATGCCATTGTAATCAATCGGATTGTGGCTAGCTGTCACTTCAATACCCGCATCGACACCTAAGTCTTTAGTGGCAAAATAAATCTCTTCAGTACCAACCATACCGATATCAGTAACCGTTGCTCCGGCATCAATGGCTCCAGCCGCAAGTGCTTGTTTCAGCGGCGCTGACGTTAGACGCACATCAGAGCCAACAACAATCGTTTTTGCGGCCAATGTTTCAACCAGCGCCTTACCAATGCGATAGGCGATATTCTCATCTAACTGTTCAACGAGTTTGCCGCGAATATCATAAGCTTTAAAACAGGTAATGGCTTTAGTCATTTATTTTTTCGCCTCTGGTGCACGACCGTAGCGGTCAGAGAATCGCACGATATCATCTTCCCCCAGGTATGAACCCGATTGAACCTCAATAAGCTCCAAGGGAATTTTCCCAGGATTTTCCAACGCGTGCACTGCGCCTATTGGAATATAAATCGATTGATTCTCAGTCAACATGGTGACGGTCTCATCAATCGTGACATTAGCCGTACCCGAGACAACAATCCAATGTTCAGCGCGGTGATGGTGCATTTGCACCGACAGTTTCTCTCCTGGCTTAACCGTGATGCGTTTTACTTGGAAGCGTTCGCCGTTGTCAATTGAGTCATACTTACCCCACGGGCGATAAACTTCACGATGGAATTCAAACTCAGGTCGCTTTTGCTGTTTGAGCTGCGAAACGATGGTTTTTATATCTTGAACTTTTGACTTATTCGCTACCAATACCGCGTCTTTAGTCTCGACGATAACCAAGTCATCCACGCCTACAGCAGCAACCAATCGCTCTTCAGCGTTGATATAGCTATTGTTGACATCAGTAAGTAAAACATCCCCAACTGTTGCGTTGCCGTTTTCGTCTTTGTTGGCGGCTGTTTCCCACAGCGACGACCAACTACCGACATCACTCCAACCGGCATCCAGACTCACCATTGCCGCCAGCTCTGTTTTTTCCATTACCGCGTAATCAATCGAGTCATCCGGCGATTGGCTGAAAATATCAGCATCCACGCGGATAAAATCTAAATCAGGCGTTTCGGTTGCTATGGCTTTCTCACAGACATCGAGAATTTCCGGCGCAAATTTCGCTAGCTCAGCAATGTAGGTCGCCGCTTTGAACATAAACATACCGCTGTTCCAGAAATATTGCCCTGACTTAACGTACTCAGTCGCTGTGGCAAGATCCGGCTTTTCAACAAACTCAGATACATTAAACCCAGTATCTAATGCGTCACCGGATTTAATATAGCCATAACCGGTATGCGGTTGATCTGGCACGATACCAAAGGTCACCAATCGCCCTTGCAATGCTAATGCGTAGGCTTTCTCAATGGCCGCGTGAAACGCGTTCTGATCTTGAATCAAGTGGTCTGCGGCCAATACCAACAATACCGCTTCTGGGTCTGACTTCATCGCATGCAATGCCGCTAACGCTATTGCGGGTGCAGTATTACGGCCTACTGGCTCTAGGATAATACCGCCGTGCTGGCAGTCTTGTTGACGCAACTGTTCGGCAACCAAAAATCGATGGGCATCGTTACATATAACGATTGGAGACGCTGCCTTGGTTCCATCTAGACGCGTCAAAGTGTCTTGTAACATACTGTTGTTTGACGTTAACGACAGAAACTGTTTGGGTAAAGCGACACGAGATTTAGGCCACAAACGGCTACCAGAACCACCAGCAAGGACGACGGGTTGCATAGAATTTCCTATAAGTATTTGCAAAACGCGTCAATGGTATTGAACCTGTTGCGTTTAATCAATCCTTACAACCCGTTTGACCTTATGAAACTGAACGAAAACCCCAAAAAGACGGCAAGTCTCGCGGATTATTAAACCGTAGTTAATCGATTCTGCTGATAATCTTGTAGCGCTTGATGTATCTCAGCTTCAGTATTCATTACAAAAGGCCCGTATTGCACGATGGGCTCATTCAGCGGTTTCCCGCCGATCAATAGCCAACGAGTATTTGCTACTTGTGTCTCCAACCGCAGTGCATCATCGCGACTCAATACCGCAAGCTCACCTTTATCTACAACTTCACTGCCTACAACTAAGCGACCTTCGTATACATAGATAAAATATTGCATATCCGACTGTAAGACTAGTTCAAGCGAATCCGGTTGATAACTGCAAAAATCGGTAAACAGAGGTGTTGGATTATCACCGGCTAACGGTTTTACCGGACCACTGTGCTCTAAAAACTCACCACTTAACAATCGCACTTCAGTATTATCGGTTACATCAAACACTGTGACTTCAGAAGCTGGGATATCTTGGTAGTTGGGCGCTGACATCTTGTCTTTTGCCGGTAAATTGACCCACAATTGGAATCCGCGTAGCACGCCCTCTTGCTGCTCTGGCATTTCTTCATGGATAATGCCCCTACCAGCATTCATCCACTGGATACCACCGCTCTCAATGACACCGTCATTGCCCACCGAATCACGATGGCGCATCTTACCTTGTAACATGTAGGTTACCGTTTGAAATCCGCGATGCGGATGAGATGGAAAACCGGGTAAATAGTCCTGTGCACTTGCCGAACCAAACTCATCCAACATCAAAAATGGGTCTAAATTTTGTAAATCGCGCTGACCGATAATGCGCGAGAGTTTCACTCCCGCACCATCTTGCGTTGCTATGCCGCGTACCGTTTTAGCTACGGTTGCAGTTGTCATTTCAACGCTCCTCGGTTGTGGGGCGTAGTAAAGTCAATCTCAGGTCCTTTAGGTACCACTCGTGTCGGGTTGATCATATCGTGACTGTAGTAGTAGTGGTGCTTGATGTGCTGTTGATTCACAGTTTCAGCCACTCCAGCAACGCTATATAGGTCGCGTAAGTAACCCCATATTGCCGGGTAATCGACAATGCGTTTTAAATTACACTTGAAATGACCGACGTATACCGTGTCAAACCTTACTAACGTGGTAAATAAGCGCCAGTCTGCTTCTGTGATCTGTTCGCCCACCAAATAACGCTGACTCGTCAACCGTTGTTCAACTTTATCCAAAGCGTCAAACAATGCTGTAACAGCCTCTTCATAGGCATCTTGTTGCGTTGCAAAACCCGCTTTGTATACACCGTTGTTGATGTTGTCATAAACGAACGCATTGATATCATCAATTTCCGCGCGCAAGTGCTCAGGATAGAAGTCTTGATCATCACCGGTTAAGTCATTAAACGCTGTATTTAAGATGCGAATGATCTCCGCTGACTCATTGTTGACAATTGTATTGGTCTTTTTGTCCCATAAAACGGGTACAGTCACACGCGTAGTAATATCAGCCTGCATCCGCGTGTAGATTTCGTGCATATATTTGGCACCAAACAGATGGTCCTCTGTGGCCCCCGGAAAAGATTCAAACGTCCAGCCGTGTTCAAGCATCTCCGGTGACACTACAGACACACTGATATGCTCTTCTAGTTTCTTCAACTTGCGAAAAATCAACGTGCGATGTGCCCAAGGACACGCCAGAGATACATATAAATGATAACGGCCTGACTCCGGTTGATAAACCTCGTCATCAGCGCTTATCTCTGAACGAAACTGCGAGTCTTGGCGTTTGAACTTACCGCCCGTTGAACTGGTGTCATACCACTTATCTTGCCATTTACCATCGACTAATAGTCCCATGAGAATGTCCTCTTGAAGATGAATTGCAGTTAGTATAGTTACGATAAATAAGAATAAAAGCGCGTAAAATAGCACGTTTCATTCGATTATTTAGAACTATCTAGGCGAGCTTAGCAACAATGGCTGCGGCAATTGGCAGTGCGGATGTAGCCGCTGGCGATGGCGCATTCCCCACGTGTAAACAACGTTCCGTGCGCACAAACACAAAATCGTGCTCCAACGTACCATCGGCATTGACTGCCTGCGCCCTTATACCTGCTCGATACGGCAATAAATCTTGGGCTTTTATGTGTGTGCAATAGCGCTGAATACGCTTTAAGTAGCCAGTTTTGAACAATGAATCGCGAACTTCAGCCATACCCGCAGTAAAATAACGTTTGAGTAATGGCGCCGTGCCCTTAAATGTCAGCATGTCGTGACAATCCGTCAGGCTCACTTGGGATTTACTGTACGCTTCTCGTCCTAACGCTAGAACTGCATTGGGGCCCACTGTTTGATAACCACCAATCATTGGCGTTAAGTGCACGCCTAAAAATGGCAACTCAGGATCAGGAACGGGATAGATAAGTTGTTGCACAATATTGTCGTGACGAGCCGCCAGGCGATAATATTCGCCGCGAAAAGGCAGCAAAGCATAATCGATTGAATGCCCCGCGCTTTGGATCAGTCTGTCGGCATACATGCCTGCGCAGTTAATAACGCATTCAGCGTGTAACGTGCAAGGCGACGCTCCGCCGATTTCAACAGTTACGCGATCTTGCGCTTCATCGATTACACTGACCGGTGCCGAGTAAATCACCTCACTTCCCTGTTGCTCAGCAAGCGCCAATAGCTGGCGAGTGATAGCGGGATAGTCAGTGATCCCTGAATGTTTGACCCAAATCGCTTGTAAACCGTTTATTGCCGGTGCGTGCTGTTTTATTTGTTGCTGATTCAACCACGTCGGCTGCAGATCATTGGCATGACATTGCTCAAACAATGTCTGTTGGCGTTCCAATTCGTTGTTTGATGTGGCCACAATGAGCTTGCCACACTGTCGGTACGGAATGTTAAAGCGCTGACAAAATTCAATGGTCTTTTCTAGCCCTTCACGGCAATACTGCGCCTTTAGACTGCCAGCTTTGTAGTAAACACCGGCGTGGATCACCCCTGAATTGCGGCCGGTTTGATGTTGCGCCGCAGCCGTTTCTTTTTCAACTATGGCTATTTTCGCTTGCGGGTATTGCTGCGACAGTCGCTGAGCAGTTGCAGCCCCTACGATACCAGCGCCAATCACGATATAATCATAGTGTTTATTCATGTTCAGGTTTGTTGACTTTCTTTTTATAGTCCCGATATTACCTGAGTTCGCGCATTAGCACTAATAGGAAACCTATGACTGAAAAGCAACGTTTCGGCGGTATCGCCCGATTGTATGGTGAACGCCAATTGGCCACACTGAGTGGCGCGCATTTTTGTGTTATAGGTATTGGTGGCGTAGGCAGTTGGAGCGCCGAGGCACTGGCGCGTAGTGGCATTGGGAAAATTACCATTATCGACCTGGATGATATTTGTACCACCAATATCAACCGCCAAATTCACGCAACATCCGCTACAGTAGGCAACGCAAAAGTCGACGAAATGGCTGCGCGAATTACGGCTATTTCGCCCAAATGTGAAGTCATTAGCATTGAAGATTTCGTTACCAAAGAGACAGTTAATGAATATTTGAGCAACGATTTTGATGTGGTGATTGATGCCACTGATAGTATTCAGGCCAAAGCAGCAATCATTGCTTACTGCAAACGCAACAAAATTACGGTGATTACCGTCGGTGGCGCAGGTGGTCAAATCGATCCTCGCCAAATTACCTCTGGAGACTTGGCTAAAACTATCCAAGACCCATTGGCCGCAAAGCTTCGGTCTGAGCTTCGCCGCTTCTACAACTTCAGTAAAAATCCCAAGCGTCGCTTTGGCGTGGAGTGTGTTTATTCCACTGAGCAGCTGCGCTATCCGCAACCCGATGGCAGTGTTGCACATCAAAAATCGGTGATGGATGGCAGCACACGACTAGATTGCTCGTCCGGCTTTGGCGCGAGCACGATGGTAACAGCGACCTTCGGCATGATTGCCGCAGCTCGCGGCATTGAACGCTTTTTGGATAAAATCTAATCGACGATGGTATCAGTAGCTTGTTGAGCCGCTGCGGGTTGACTACTGCGATGTTTACGCACATCCAAGGTAACCGCAACAATTAACCATGCCGCTAACAATGAGAAGACCAACACTGAGTTTTCTGCAATTTGCATAACCTCTTCACTCATAAACGCAGTTGCGGCTATAAGTGCGAGATAATAGGGTAAGTTCAGTAAACCTGCTAGCCACACCACACGCATGGGCCTGTGGTTTGCCCCTTGTGCAAGCATAAAAAATGCTAACGAATTCATGTGGATCATCGCTAACAACAAGTGCTTTAACTTCGTTGGACTCTTGTCGTTGAACTTGTCTGAGTTGGCTCGCCCAATACTGTAGTTGATTAGTGAGCCGAGCGTTGCAGCCAGTACCATGGCAAAAGTCAACGCTATTACATCAGTCATGGTGGGCTGCGAAGTAATGACTAATACCACTGCGAAAAACTGACCGGGAAAGTAAAAACCGACATACACAATCGACTCGAGCAAGATGATGATCATAATAAGCAGATAAAAATAATCATCCATTTGTCCTTGGATCTGATCGAGCAAGCTCAAGCCCGGTGGGAGCACACCGAAATGGACTAACATTGTCATAAGGCTAAAAGCGACGACAGCAGTCAAAGGTAAAGTCGAGTAATATTTCATAATAAAACAATGCGTAAGTGTTGATGTGTGTACGCGTTAAATCTTGTTTTTGGTCACATTTTCAGATGACGATATTGTCATCTTTGATGTGACAATCTCATACAACTGGCATAGTCTTGGCTTATTGGCATAAGTAACTCGAATAAGCCCTTTGCGATGTATCGACATAAGACAACCTTAGAGCAATGGCGAATTTTGCAAGCCGTGGTCGACTGTGGTGGCTACGCCCATGCAGCTGAACACTTAAACAAAAGTCAGTCGTCGTTAAATCACGCTGTAGCCAAGCTACAACATCAATTGGGTGTTGAACTACTCGAAGTGCGAGGACGCAAAGCTTATTTAACTCAAGCGGGTGAAGTGATGCTACGGCGATCGCGCTATATCACGCAAAACGTTGAAGATCTTGAAGCTTTGGCGATTAACATTCAGCAGGAATGGGAGCCGGAAATCAATTTAGCCGTTGACTTGGCGTACCCTCGCGAACGACTCTTTGATGTCTTACAAAACTTTCTACCCGAATCACGGGGTAGTAGAATTCGCGTACTAGATACGGTGCTTACCGGTACCGAGGAAGTCATTATGGAAAAGTCAGCGGATGTAGTTATCACGCACAGTGTACCGAAAGGCTTTTTGGGTGAACCTATTGGCAAAGTAAAATTTGTTGCCGTGTGCTCCCCAACCCATCCACTGGCAAAAATTGCACAACCCATTGACCCAAATGCACTTCAGCAAGAGTTGCAGTTGGTTATTAAAGATACCGCGGCAACGCCTATTGAGCGCCAAGGTTGGCTGAAATCTGAATTGCGCTGGACGGTTGATCAATTTCACTCAGCGATTGGTTTACTTCAGCGCGGCATTGGATTTTGCTGGCTACCCGAGCACGAGGTTGAAGCATATTTGAGCACTGAAAAACTGGTGCGATTACATATTGATGGAAGCTCGTTTCGCGAATTAACCTCTTACTTAGTGATCCCCGCACCGGATAACCTCGGCCCAGGTAGCCAGTTGCTCGCTTCATTGCTATTATCAAGCCGAGTTATATAAGAGCTAAAAAAAAATCATAAGGTTAAGCTACTCATGGAACAACAAGAACTGAATGAGTTAATGCGCGACAGCGCCGAAAATGCGCGTATAAGCACCCAAAACGAGTTTGGTATTGAGCTCGACGGCAGCGTCAGCAGTATCGCAAAAGTAGATGATGTGTTGCTGAGTTTTTTAGATAAGTATCAAGACAACGCCTTAGAAGACCAAGCCGTTTTCACGTTGTGTAATATTTACGGTGCCTACCTAGGTGAAGTGTTTAAACAAACCGTGGGTGGCCAATGGCGTTATGACACATCCGATCCGCAAGCACCTTATGTATTGCTGGAGTACAATGGTCGTACATTTGCGTTTGCGGGGATTTGTTACGAACGCCTTGTTAACGACAGTACGGTAAGCGTACGTGCCTATTTTGATCAAGCCGTTAGCAATAGCACGCAGTAATTAGTCATCTCGCGCATCACGCACAAATGCATTAATGCGGCGACTGCGCCAAATATAAAGCGTCGCGATAATGCTAATGAGCAGTGACACCGATAACGTCCAACTAAATTGCCCTTGCAAACTAATAATGGTTTTTACTTGCAGGGCCATTTGACCAAACAGCCCGAAAAGCAGTAGCGGTTTCACCCAGTTTAACCAATCGCCAACTTGACGTTCTCGCAGCGTAGCATTGAAACTGACAAATAATGCGACTACCAAACCGGGTAACGCCGGCACCAGATGCCAATACCATTCATTCACATCAGGATAAAACACCGTCAACAAGGCTGTAGTATTTTCGCGCATTGAAACAGAAATCAACGTCAATAAAAGGGCCTTACACAGCCAAAACGCCGTCAAGTACAGCAGTATCGGCGGTTTTACCCGACCATCCTCTCCATAACAGTGGAGAGGAAACTCTAAACCGCTAAATGAACCTGAATTTTTCGACATTTTCCTTCTCTGAGTTGGGTCTCAAGCGACTAAACGCGTATAATACGCATAATCCTGAATAATTCCTTATTTTTATGACTGTAGAAATCGTAAACCCCAAGGCGACCACAACGCTTGAGACGCCTAAACAAGTGCTGGCAGAACAAGCGCAAACGCAAAACAGTACTGCAAATGGCTCGCGTATTGGTTTTATCTCCCTTGGCTGCCCGAAAAACCTAGTTGACTCCGAACGCATTTTGACCCAATTGCGCACTGAGGGATATGACGTAGTTCCCACCTATAACGATGCCGATTTAGTCATCGTAAATACCTGTGGCTTTATTGATGCAGCCGTGCAGGAATCGCTTGATACCATCGGTGAAGCATTAGCTGAAAATGGCAAGGTAATTGTAACGGGTTGTTTAGGCATCAAAGAAGACGAAATACGTGAAGTACACCCTAATGTGCTTGCGATCACAGGCCCACATGCCTATGAAACGGTCGTCGAACAAGTACATGAGCATTTACCCAAGCCTGTGCACGACCCATTTATTCACATAGTCCCAGACCATGGGATTAAATTAACGCCGCGCCATTTCGCCTACTTGAAGATCTCCGAAGGTTGTAACCATCGCTGCACCTTTTGCATTATTCCGTCGATGCGCGGCGATCTGGTAAGCCGACCAGTCGGTGAAATTTTAGACGAAGCCCAGCGTTTAAAAGCCGCTGGTGTCAATGAGCTTTTGGTAATTTCGCAAGACACCAGTGCCTATGGGGTTGATGTAAAGCATCGCACTGGCTTTTGGAATGGCATGCCGGTTAAGAGTCACATGCAACAGTTGTGCGAAAAGCTTGGTGAGATGGATATGTGGGTGCGATTGCACTATGTCTATCCCTACCCGCATGTTGACGACTTAATTCCATTGATGGCCGAAGGTAAGATCTTGCCCTACTTGGATATCCCGTTTCAGCACGCCAATAAACGCATATTGCGCTTGATGAAACGCCCTGGCAGCGCCGACCGCACGATCGAGCGGATTAAAAAGTGGCGTGAACAATGCCCTGAGCTCATCATTCGTTCCACCTTTATTGTCGGTTTCCCAGGAGAAACAGAAGAAGAGTTTCAAGAGCTACTCGATTTCCTAGTTGAAGCACAATTGGATCGCGTTGGCTGCTTCCCCTACTCGGCAGTTGACGGTGCTAAGGCCAATGACTTGCCCGATCCAGTACCGGAAGAAATCAAACAGCAGCGCTTAGAGCGTTTTATGGCGGTTCAGAGTGAGATAAGTGCCGCGCGCTTGCAACAACGTATCGGCAACGAGTATCAGATCGTGATTGACAGTGTCGATGCTGAAGGCGCCGTAGGTCGATGTTATGCCGACGCGCCAGAGATTGACGGTGTGGTACATTTAAATGATGTTCACCACTTACAACCGGGCGAACGTGTATGGGCACAAATTATTCATACCGACCAGCACGATTGTTGGGCTGTGTTAGTTGACGATGAGGATAAGGGTGAGGATGAACAAGCCGAGTAACAAAGGCGCATTGAAAGCAGCGCTTTATTGTGTCGGTGTATAAATACTCATGCGCGCTGAGGTTTCATTACCGCCGGCTTGCGCTGCACCACCGATAACATAGATGTCACTACCCACGGTAAGGGCGCCAAGTCCATGTCTGGGAAGTGGCATTTTATCGACGCTTTGCCATTCACCGGTAGTTAAATCGAACATCCATACCGTATCGTACACGCCGCCACCGTCGTTAAAGTATTCACCGCCAAATACATAGATTTTATCGCCGACTGTGGCGCAAGCTAAACCGCCCTGCGCGTCAGGTAACGGAGCCAGTGTGCGCCATGTACCCGTTTGCAAGTTATAAACCTCATGCACGGCCGTGTTACCGCCATTCACTGTGCGACCAGCGATGGTATGCCAATCATCACCATTGCGCGCACCGCAGGCGCTGTTGCGAGCCGTGGGTGCAGGCTCACCGGCGCTCCATGTCTGTGACGCTAAATCAAAAATCCAATGCGCTGCAGAATCGCTGTGATCACGCCACTGACCGTTAGTATTTGCATCAATCGGCGAGCGGCCGGTAACGATATGAATTTTACCGTCATACAGCGTACTCAATGTCTCTGATAATGGCTCAGGCATTTGCGCAATTGTCTGCCATTGATGGGTTGCTTCGGTGCTATCTGATAGCACTAAAACCGCCGTATCATTTTGCCAAGCGCCGCGTTGATTTACTGTAAAACCGCCGATTGCATACAATTTACCATTGGCACTTAGCAAATGCGGATGATGTCGAGGTGTTGGTAATACTGGCCATTCCAGCCATTGCTGCGTGTTTAAATCGAACGCAATTACCCGGTGTGATACATCGATTTGGCGCTCTGACACGTCTGGGCTCAACCCTCCGGCAACGACCAAATAATGTTGATGCTGAGCGGGATAGATTTCTTGGACTTTGTAGGGCAATGAAACACTGTCTCGCCATGCAGCGCTCGCAGCGCAACTAAAGACCAAAACACACGTTGCTAGAAATGTACACTTTGTCAAATCGCCAAGACTTACCATGGCAGCGACTCGCCATTGCTGTGCCAGAATTGTCCACTGTTAGCGAGCGTTAACTCGTCAATGCGTTGCTGCAGGCGCTGTGCGGAGGTAGCGGCATCAATATCGCCACCAAAACCAACCATTTCGGTTTGCACAAATCCAGGGTGTAGCAACGCCACAGCGATACCTTTACCAGCTAAATCTTTAGCCATTGATACGCCAGCAGCATTAAGTGCCGCCTTTGACATGCGATATCCGTAGTAGCCACCCGAGCCATTGTCTGCCATAGAGCCCATTCTCGAAGTGATCATCGCCACTTTACTATCCGCGGCCATAGCCGGTAACAAACATTGCGTTACCAATAGCGGCGCAAGTGCATTGACTTTAAATTGTTGTTCAATCGTCGCTGGACTCCAATCATTTAGGGATTCTCGTTCAAGCACTCCAGCATTGTTGATAAGCAGGTCAATAGTAACGTTTTGCAAAGCTGCTAAACTTTTCGGCAATGCATCAGCTTCTAGCATATCTACGCCTTCAATTACGTGAGCGTTGGTTTGCTTTAGCTCATCAGATGTACGTCGACACACTGCATAGACCGTAACACCGCGCGCCACATACGCCTTAACTAGGGCTAAACCAATACCTCGATTTGCGCCGGTGATAACTACATTCATTGTCTGACTCCTTATTTGAGTTGCGCATTTAAACGCGCTAAATCTTCTGGTGTATCGATTCCAACAGGTGGCGGGGCCATCGCTCGCTCTACGTGAATATCGTCACCGTAGTACAAGGCCCGCAACTGTTCTAACGACTCAATCATCTCAAGTGCACTCGGTTCATAGGCGACGTAGCGCAAAATATATTCAGCCCGATAAGCGTAAATTCCAATATGTCGCAGCATTGTCGACATTGTTCGGCGCATATCTTGATTAGCGTGACCATCCCGATCAAAAGGTATCGTCGCTCGACTGAAATACAGCGCTTTGCCTTGCTTATCTGTTACGACTTTTACCGCATTTGGATTGTTTACGTCCGTAACCTCATCCAGTGGCGTTGCCAATGTTGCCATGGCGAATGATTCACGTTGTGCCAAGTTAAGTGCAACTTGGCGAATATTTTCAGCGGGAATAAAGGGTTCGTCACCTTGCACGTTAACCACAATTTGGCGGTTATCTAAACCAAGGGTTGCAACCACTTCAGCAATGCGCTCTGTTCCTGATTGATGATCGGCTCTGGTGAAGCAAACCTCTCCGCCAAAGCCCTCAACGACCTCGGCAATGCGTTTATCATCAGTGGCAACTACAGCGCGTGCAGCTTGCGCCTCGATTGCGCGCTGATAGACGTGCTGGATCATGGGTAAACCTTGAATTAGCGCTAAGGGCTTACCGGGAAAACGCGACGATGCATAGCGGGCTGGGATTACGACCACATAATCTGGCGTATTAATCATGGCTCAACGCTTCGATTTCGTCTAAGGTTAAACTCGCAGCTTCAGACTCGATTAACACCGGAATGTTTTCTCGGATAGGAAATGCCAAACGGTCAAAACGACAGATCAACTGTTGCTCTTCCGCTTGATAGACCAATTTACCTTTGCATAATGGACATGCAACGACTTCTAGTAGCTTTTTATCAAATGCCATTTGAATTTCTCTTAGCGTGATTATTCAACTTCTCGCACTTGCGCGAGCAGTGTTGTGTAAAATTCTTCGGGTAACTGCGCATTCACGCGCAAGTACCAACAACCTTGATGGGCGAACGAATGACACTTAACTGCGTCTTTCTCTGTCATGACCACAGTATGCTGGGGAATATCGCCTTCGACATATTGGTGATGATCGGCAAAGCTCTTGCGCTCCGCAATCGTAACGCCTACTCGTTCTAATGTTGTGTAAAAGCGTCTGGGATTGCCGATCGCACAAATTGCATCAACGTTATTATAGCGTGTTATGAATTGGTCAACCGCAATCACCTTACTACTATCTGCCACATTGACAAAACTATCAGCGGCAAGCGTCATCGAATGACTCGCCTTACCTGAGTATGCACATGTAAAATCACCGTTGAGTACAATGCCATTGACCCTCTTAAGTCTTGCTGGGCCCTCACGTAAAGGCCCCATAGGTAATAGTAAACCATTGCCTAATTGCCGTTCATCCATGACGATCCACTCAATATCTCGCCCAAGTGCATAGTGCTGTAGGCCATCGTCACAGACGATGACGTCGCAACCAAGCTCATATAAATGATTTGCACCTCGAGCACGTCGCGGATCTATCACCACTGGAGTCGCTAACCGTCGTGCAAGTAGCGCTGGCTCATCGCCAACCAAAGCCGGTTGATCGTCGGGTTTCAACAAATAAGGGAATTGGGTTTGCGTACCACCATAGCCGCGACTTAAAACCCCCACCTGAAAACCTTGAGCGGTAAGATATTCGGCAATCGCTAACACCACAGGAGTCTTACCGTTTCCGCCGACACTAATGTTGCCAACCACTATGACCGGAACGGGCGGTTTGGAGGATTTTAAGATACCCGCTTGATAAGCCCAGCGACGTACGCCACTGATCAATGCAAACAACAAAGTCAGCGGGGCAAAGATATACACCCAACGATCTGTGCCATACCAAGCGCATTCAAGGCGTTGCTGGAAGCTCATTATTGCCCTTCTGCACCAAACTGCAATTGATACAACTGAGCATACGCCCCATTGTTTTCCAGCAACGCTTCATGTGTTCCCTGCTCGACAATCCGTCCTTCGTCAATAACGACAATTTTGTCGGCGTTCTCAATCGTCGACAAGCGGTGTGCAACGACAACGCTAGTACATTTTTGCTGGAGTTGCTCCAAGGCATCTTGAATCAGTTTTTCGCTTTCGGTGTCCAATGCAGATGTAGCTTCATCTAATATTAATACCGGTGCATCGACAAGCACTGCACGGGCAATCGCAAGGCGTTGACGTTGGCCGCCCGACAGCATCAAACCATTTTCACCCACTAACGTGTCATAGCCATCAGCTAACTTATTTACGAATTCGTCAACGTGGGCAATTTTCGCCGCCCGAATAATTTCTTCACGGCTGACATCCCGGCGCGCACCATAAGCAATATTGTTGGCGACCGTGTCATTAAACAAAGTCACTTGTTGTGACACTAAGGCGAACTGACGGCGCAGAGATTTTAACTCGTATTCTGCGAGGTCATGACCATCCAGTTGCACTTGTCCTTCCTGAGGTGTGTAAAAGCGCGTTAGCAGGCTCGACAGCGTCGATTTCCCGCTCCCTGAGCGCCCTACTAATGCGATGGTTTCTCCAGGCGCTATGGCTAAGTTGATATTGTTTAGTGCCGGTTTTGTCTGTTCAGGATAGGTAAACGTCACATCATTAAATTGAATTGAACCAGCCGCACGCTCGACTTTGTAAGCACCTTGATTTTTCTCTTCTTGCTTGTCAAGCAGTTCGAAAATACTGGTACACGCGGCCATTCCGCGTTGGAACTCGTTGTTTACGGTGGTTAACTGCTTCAACGGTTTGAGCAGCATGACCATGTACACCACAACAGCAACAAACACACCGGGGGTTAAATCGGCGATCATCCCGGGAATACTCGCCAAGAACAGCACCACTGCTAGCGCGATCGAAGCGATCACTTGGATCATCGAAACGCTTAAGATCTGCGTTGTGGTCAGTTTCATATTTTGTTGACGATTGTTATTATTTTTGTCTTTAAAGCGGTCTTGTTCGATTTTCTGACCACCAAACATTAGTACGACTTTATGTCCTTTAACCGCTTGTTCCACAGCGGTTGTCAGACTTCCCATCGCCTGTTGAATATTTCGACTCACTGCGCGGAACCGCTTGCTAACATAAGACACGATAACCGCAACTACTGGCGCGATAAGCAAGAAAATTGACGATAGCTGCCAAGAGTAATAGAACATCGACCCCAAAAGCCCTAACACTAACGCGCCTTCCCGCACCAATATCAATAGTGCGCGTCCCGCTGCATTGGCTACTTGTTCAGTATCGTAGGTAACTTTTGAAATCAGATTGCCTACCGATTGTTGGTCGTGAAAGCTCACGGGCAAATGAATGTATTTATCGAATAGTTGCTGGCGCATCCGCATCACAACTTGGGTACTGATCCACGCTAAGGTATAGCCCCCCATAAAGTTGAACAGTCCACGGACAATGAAAATTGGCACAATAAGATAGGCGGCAATACGCAAATAATCGTAGTTTTGCGCCCCTAAACTCTCATCAATAATGGGTTGTAAGTGAAAGAAAACAAAAGTGTCGACACCGGAATAACCTACCATTCCAATGATCGCAATGAAAAACGGTAATTTGAAATCTTTCAAATAACCCAAGAATCGTCTGACGTTTGAACGCGGCTTTTCGGCAGTGTTACTCATTAACCTGTTTATTGTTCTTAATGGTTATGCAGAATTGTACGCAGAAATCCAGTGAAACCCTAGCTTTTCCTGATACTTAATCAAACCAACGTCGCTTTAGGTCGCCGCGCATGGTGACTATCTCGATAGGGGCAGACTCGGCTCTATCTATGGTAAAGCGGATATAACCGTGCTCTGCGGTATTCCAAAACTGAGGTTGCCAGTGTTGATAACGCACAACGACATCAGGTTGCGGAAAGTTAAATCGATTGCCAAACCCAGTACTGAATACGACATGTTTAGCCTGAACAGCATTGATAAACCCCCAGCTCGAACTGGTATTGCTACCGTGATGCGGCGCAATTAAAATATCGGCGTCAAGCGACTGTTGCTGTTGATTGGCCAGTCGGACCAAAGCGACTTCGGCCTCCCGTTCAATGTCACCACTGAACAGGACCGATCGGTGTCGATCAGCGATCCGCAACACACAGCTACGGTTGTTGTCTGTCTGATGTGGCTGCTGTAGCCACGCTTTTGTGGGCCAAAGTACCTCTATCTCTAACGCTTGCCACATCAGGTGATCACCGCGCCGACACAATTCAGGACCAATAAAGTGCGCCACTTCAATATTGTTACGCAGTGTATGTATGCCGCCAGCATGATCGTTGTCATAGTGGCTGACGAATAAATGATCAATTTGCGTAATCTTTTGTGCGCGTAAGAACGGCAGTATCACTTGCTGCGCGATACTTATGCCGCCCTCAAACTCGGGCCCGGTATCAATTACTATAGCTCGCTGACCGGCAATAACAGCAATAGCAGTGCCCTGACCCGCATCAAACACATGCACTTGCCAGTCGTGGGATTCAGTTACTACAAAGCGCGTCGACACTGCGAGTAACAAAGGCGCACATAAGCTACCAAGAAATAAATTCTGTAACCTTGAAGGAGGCAATATCAATAACAGCAACGCTACTGCCAGCAGACACAATTGACTTGTGCTAATCGAAATACTGGTTACGGCTGCATAGGGTAGCTCTGCCAACCAAGTCATGATTTGCACTAAATACCCTAATACCAGGTCAATTACTTTAAATAACATCGCTGTTGCTGGGGGCATTACCAACATACTAATGATCGCAAAAATACACAGCGGTACTACGATAAGTGTAATGATTGGCACGAATAGCAAATTAGCCGGCACTGATACCAGTGAAATCGTATCGAAATAACTGATAACCAAAGGCAGCATAAGCACGGTTATAAAAATTTGGAAATGAAATAATCGCGAGATTTTTAAATACCAAGATTGACCGTGATAGTGCCTGAAACGCCAATTGTAAACTGCGATAATAAGTACCGCAGAAAAGCTCAGCCACAAACTCATTCCGTAAATACTCAAGGGTGAAAACATCAAGATAAGTACAAATAAACAGACTAAAATATGTCGCGACGCTAAATTAAACCGTAAAGCGATTAACGATAGTAGAATGACAACTGCAATAAACGCTCTCAGCACTGGTAATTGCCACCCAGAAAGGTACGCGTAACCACAACAAAAGACTACGCAGAGCAAGTTTAGCAAAGGCTGCAATGCTTTTTGCTGATTTAACCCCTGACCACGAAAGCAAAGCGCTTTAGCAGCCGTTAATTGCGTGAAACGAGACAAAAATAGCAGCACGAGCATACATACGACGCTTAGATGCAACCCTGAGATAGCGAATAAATGGGCCAATCCAGTCACCTGTAAAAACCGCCAGTCTTGGTCGGTCATGGCTGAACGTTCGCCTACACTTAACGCCAAAATGAAACGAGTATTCTCCAAAGGTAGTGTGCTTATTTGTTCGATTAATCTTTGTCGAAGCGATGGTGGTTTGGCTGGGCCTAGCGCAAGAATCTGTCGTACATAACCGGTCGCGACAATGTTGTTAGCCAGTAACCAACGGGCGTAATCAAACCCTACTGGATTTGCAAGTCCTCTAGGCCGTTTCAAACGCACTGTAAGTTCAGCATGGGCATTTCGAGTGATCACCCTGTCACTATCGTAAAGTGATAAGAGGATTGTCCGCGGTCGGATAAAGACATCTGCATCAATCTGAACGACGTCGATCTGCAAGCGCTGTCTACCCGATTGCTGCGAAGATTTGGTTACCTGTCCCTGAATTATTACATCTTGCTGAAATTTATCGTCAGACAGTTGCCAAGTATCATACCAATGTCCTACACTCGCTGCGCAGAAAACACCTATAATCGTAGCCAGTAAAAAGTTACCGACTGTGACCTTCAATTTGGGAGGAAGGTGTCGCCTGAAGAGCCATACAAAGACAAGGATCCAAACCAATACAGGTATGTCTGGTAAGTGTGGCCACCAAATGGACGAAATAAATACAAGCACCGCTGTAATGATTGTTGGTGTTGAATACTTAGTATTTATGTCCATAGTAAAGACCGCATCCGTGTGTAATCAGTGAGAGGAAGCTAAGCTCCAATGCCTAAAAAGTTTATTCGACGACTACTGCCCGATCACAAATCTGTGGTTGAGAATCGGTATATGGCGATCTTTGGCAAGCTATTGCACGACCCCAACTTATGGCATCTAAATCGACGTTCGGCATGTGGTGCATTTGGCATCGGCTTGTTTTTTGCGTTTTGGCCAGTGCCATTCCAGATGATTTTTGCCGCGGCTTTAGCCATTCCTGCGCGCGTGAACCTGCCATTGTCAATCGCGACTGTTTGGGTTACTAATCCATTCACTATGCCGCCGATATTCTACGGTGCATATAAAGTAGGAAGTACTGTACTAGGGACGGATATGAGCGAGTTTGCGTTTGAGTTGAGTTGGGAATGGGTAGCCAATAGCCTATCGACGATTGGCCCCGCATTTCTATTAGGGTGTGCGATTTGTTCCGTGATCGCTGGGATCCTTGGCTATTATGGCCTTAATTATCTGTGGCGCTGGTCAGTAGTAAAATCGTGGCAGACTCGGCAGCGCAATCGTCAAGCTTCTTGAGCGCTTAAAAATTCAAGTAGTCGTGCTTCGTTCCAAACCTCAACACCGAGCTTTTCAGCTTTAGTCAATTTAGAACCCGCTTTTTCACCGGCGACCAAAAAGTCTGTTTTCGCCGAAACGCTACCAGCGACTTTTGCGCCTAGCGCCATTAATTTCTGTTTCGCCTCATCTCGTCCCATGGCAGCTAAAGTCCCGGTGATCACGCAGGTTTTGCCATTTAAAGGCAAACTATCGCGATCTTGAACCTCGATTTTTGGCCAGTTAACCCCCTGCGCCAACAAATCCTTTATTACCTCAATGTTGTGTGGCTCACGACAAAAGTTAACAATGTGTTCGGCGACTACCCCGCCAATATCCTCGACTTCTATAAGCTGCTCTGCAGTGGCGGTAAGAATTTTGTCCAACTCACCAAAGTGACTGGCCAAGTTGGCTGCGGTCGCCTCGCCTACTTCACGGATCCCGAGCGCATAAAGGAACTTGGCTAGTGTTGTTGACGTCGCATTTTCCAAGGCAGACACTAAATTACTGGCTGATTTCTCAGCCATGCGCTCTAGGCTGATAAGATCAGCAACCGTGAGTTTAAAGAAGTCCGCCGGAGTTTTTACTAAACCCGCATCAACCAACTGCTCAACTAATTTATCGCCCAATCCATCGATATTAAAAGCCTTGCGTGATGCAAAGTGCTTTAGAGCCTCTTTGCGCTGAGCAGCGCAGAATAAACCTGCCGTGCAGCGAGCTACAGCCTCTGTTTCGAGCTTCTCAACCTGAGAATCACACACAGGACATTGGTTGGGAAACTCAATTTTACGGGCGTCATCAGGCCGTTGGTCCACGATCACCGAGACCACTTGCGGAATCACATCACCAGCGCGTCGTATAACCACGCGATCACCGATCATAACGCCGAGTCGAGTAATTTCATCGCCGTTGTGCAGAGTAGCATTTGAAACTGTCACACCGCCGACATACACGGGCTCAAGTCTTGCGACAGGTGTTATCGCCCCTGTTCGCCCAACTTGAAACTCCACATCCAGTAATCGTGTACTTTCTTCTTGAGCGGGAAACTTCCGTGCGATCGCCCAGCGCGGTGCCCGAGACACAAACCCCAAGCGCTGCTGTAGTTCGATATCGTCAACCTTGTAAACAATTCCGTCGATTTCATAGTCAAGGTCATCTCGCATTTCACTGAGCTTGGTGTAGTAGTCAATACACCCTTGAGCATCTTCACCGAGATCCAATAACACATTGATGGGTAGGCCCCAGTCAGCCAACTGCAATAAACGCTGGCGATGGGTGTTGGCCATAACTCCCGTACTATCATCAAATACACCTAGAGAGTAGGCAAAAAATTTCAGTGGGCGCTTGGCGGTAATGCGCGGGTCAAGTTGTCTCAAACTTCCCGCAGCGGCATTTCGAGGATTGGCAAATGCTTTAGATCCGGCGGCTTTTTGCGCTTCATTTAGCGCATTGAAACCAGCTTTAGGCATAAATACTTCGCCCCTGACTTCGAGTCGCGCCGGATAATTATTTCCACGTAATTTCAATGGTACGTTATTAATGGTACGCACATTACTGGTTATATCTTCACCCACCATGCCATCACCGCGGGTCGCAGCGCGGACAAGACGCCCGTCTTCATACAAGATGCTCACAGCAAGGCCATCGAGTTTCGGCTCGCATGAAAAGGTTAATGGCTGCGTATAACCCAATCGGTCTTTAACGCGTTTGACAAATGCGCTTAACTCATCATCGTCAAAGGCATTATCCAGCGATAACATTGGCAACTCATGAGTTATCTGAGTAAAAGCACTCAACGGCGCAGCCCCGACGCGCTGCGTTGGCGAGTCTGGGCTAATTAATGCTGGGAACTGCTGTTCTAATGCCTGTAGCTCCCGTAACAAGCGATCGTACTCGCTATCCGGTATGGTTGGATCGTCGAGTACGTAATACTGATAGTTGTGTTCATTTAAAATGTTGTGAAGCTGCTCTTTGCGAGCGATGACTTGGGGATCTATTTGGCTCATTGGATACTTTTTAATGACGAGCGATCATGCGACGTCGCTCAAACTCACGGATCTTTTCAACGTATTGCTGCAGGCCCTGTTTAGTCAACACACTGCGACGTCCATCAAGGATCTGACCAGAAAACTCTTCGGCTAGTTTACGCGCAGCATTGTGCATCATGTTAAACACCTGATGAGGATCACCCTCTATCGGCAATATCATGAATAACGACACACCCTGCGTGGTAAAGTTTTCTAGATTATCAATATCAAAAACGCCCGGCTTGAACATATTTGCCAAGCTAAACAACACCGGCCCTTTACCATTGCTATTAACGTGACGATGGAAAATGTCTTGGTCACCGAACTTAAAACCAAGGGTAAGCAGCATGGGTAGTAATGCGGCTCCTTGGATCTCTTGATCCTGCGGTGCTCGCACGTTTAACACTAGCACTTCTTGCTCTGGTGCATCTTGCGCAGCAGGCGATTCAGGCGCAGCTTGTGTGCTTTCAACGGGTGTTTCCTCATCGAATGACATACGCATCTGATCTTCACCCAGAGTCGGCTCTATACGCTTGCGTAAAATTGAACGCGAACGCTTTTTCGTCGGCGCTTTTTTGCTTTCTGTCACTTTAACATCTGCAGCAACCTCTGCTTTTACCGGCGTTGTTTGAAGCTCTGCGTCGATTGGCGCTTGGTCAAGGCTGAAATCGTCGACTTCATTTGGCGTAGTTGTCTCAGTGTCAACTGGAGATGATGTATCGCTGCTTGTCACCTGATCAGGGTTGAGCAAAAACGGCGGGGGTTCAGGGATACTTTCACTTTTGCTTTCAACAGTCGGTTTAGTGTCTTCGCGAGCCTGATACATTTTGGGCTTTGGGTTACTCACGACTGAGGCATAGAGTTTCGGCGGGGCTGGCTCAGGTTCTGATTCAACTTCGACTTGGGTAGGAGTACTATCCGTACCCGCAGTAACGGTGCTTTCACTGCCGATTTCACCGGTACTAGGAATATCATTCAGGCTAACTTTGGGCTCACCTTGAATGGTGTCTTCTGAGGGTTCTTCTGAGTTGTCTGGATATACGGTCGCTACAGATTCTGGCGAGGTCTTTAAGCCCTCGTCGACATCAAACTGCGCTTCCAGCGTATCAACCACTACACACTCATCGCTCGATACTTGGTTCGTATCGTCATCTCCCGATGGCTGCCGGCTTACTACGCGTACCTCACCAATACCGTATTCGTCGAAACCTTCCGTCTCGCGAGTGGGTGTAAAGTCTTGTTGCGGTTCAACCCGCGGTTTAGGAGTGGCGTTATTCTTCCGCAAACTCCAAAGACCATGCGCGAGAATAGCTACAATCGCACAGCCTCCAATAACTAATAGCGCAAAGCGTAAGTCTTCCATCAGATCTCGCCCTTTATTATGAATTTGCGATAGCTACAGCTTCTTCTACATCGACAGCGACCATACGTGACACACCGGGTTCTGCCATGGTCACACCAGTAAGGTGTTCAGCCATTTCCATCGCAATTTTATTATGGGTGATATAAATAAACTGTACCGTTTGCGACATCTCAGATACCAACCGGCAAAAGCGCTCTACGTTGGCATCGTCCAATGGCGCGTCAACTTCATCTAGCAAACAAAACGGCGCAGGATTCAATCTAAATATTGCAAACACTAATGATAATGCGGTTAGGGCTTTTTCTCCACCACTCAAGAGATGAATCGTACTATTTTTCTTGCCCGGTGGCCGGGCCATAATAGTAACCCCAGTCTCGAGCAAGTCGTCATCTGTCAGATCGAGATAGGCACTACCGCCGCCGAAAACTTTCGGAAACAATTGTTTTAGGTCACCATTCACTTGGTCGAATGTGTGTCTAAAGCGCGTTTTGGTCTCTTTATCAATTTTTCGAATCGCTTCTTCTAAGGTTTCCAAAGCCGCATTTAAATCATCGTACTGGGCATCTAAATGTTGTTTGCGTTCAGATTGCACTTCAAACTCATCAACCGCTGCAAGATTGACCGCACCTAAACGGCTTATGGAGTTGGTAGTTTTCTCTAACTCTTGTTGCCAGGCTTGGTCTTCGGTGTCATCTGGTAAACCTTCAAGTGTCGTTTTAAGGTTTTGGTCAGCCTCTTCTAGCTGTTCTAACACCGCTGTTGCACGCACTTGATAGCCTTGAGCTTCGAGCTTTAGGCTCTCGAGCTGTGACCGGCGCTGTTGTAGTCGCTCGGTCAGCCCTTGCGAATCTTTTTGCGCATCGTTGATCACGCGCTCTACGTCTGCCAGTTGGTCAGCTTGTTGGTCACGTAATAGGCTGATTTCTTCCCGTTTAGCCAATAACTCAGCGACACGCTCGGCGGAATCAGATTGTGGTGAGCGCAATTCATTTAGTTCGTTATGTAGTTTTGCAAGGCGCTGATTGAGGTCCGTAAATAAACTTTTATGACTTTCTCGACGTTGTTGCAGAGTACCCACCTGCCCCTGCAACTGTTGCATATTTAAATCGTGTTGATGCTTTTGCTGAGTCAAGGCTTCAACGCTGGCTCTGCTCGTTGCCAATGTGCGCTCGAACGCTTCTCGCCTCTCCTCGTAGTGCAGCTGTTGCGATTCAAATTCGAGTAATTGCTCCTCAATGGCTTCAACGCGCGCAGACAATTCTTCAAGCTGGGTTTGCTCTTTACTCAGTAATGTCTGTTGCTCTTGCTGATCATTGAGCAGTTTATGCCGGCGCGCTTCGGATTGTTCCATTTGCAGCTCTAACATGCCGACTTTGTTTTGCAGCTGATAATGCGCTTGTTGCGTGTGCTGTTTTTGCTGATCGGCATCATTGAGTTGTTGTTGTAGCCGCGCGATTGTTTCATCAACCTCCGCCAAAGCCTGTTGGGCTTGTTCAAAACCTTCTTCGCCCAGTGCAATTTGTTCAGTGAGTTCGACAGCTCTTGCGGCGCGGACAGCCTTTCCTTGCTGCTTAGCCACCCCAAATTTCATCGAGTCCAGCATATACTCGACACCATTGAAAGTGACTAAACTCGCACCAGGTTGTAGCTCAGAGCGCAATTTTTTTAATTGAGCTTCATTCTCGGCGAAGTAGATAGTATTTAAAATGTTAGGGACACTCGCGTTGACACAAAGACTCGCAAGTGTGCCCGGCACTTTGTTAGTGCTCCATTGATCGCGCAATAACAGCTGCAGGCCCTGTTGTTCTGACCATTGCGGTTGGATAGATTCTTCGTTAGAAACGACATAAGCATTTTGTAATTGCGCAATAGCCAGGTCAAAAAGTCCTTCATAACCTTGCTCAATATCGAGTACCTGCCACAATTGTGACAATTTGAGTAGCGATTCGTCTTCAGTTGCAGTTTCTGAGTGCTGTAGCGCCTCAAGTGCGGCATGTTCAGCCGATAATCGTTGTACATTTTGCAGCGCTTCATTTACCGCTTGTTGATACTGCTGACGGATCGCATTTTGTTGTACAAGCTCATCTTGGCGTTGTTGGTAACTATCCTTCGCCTCATCTAATTGCTGTTCCGCAATCAGTAATTGTTCCTGCAGTGTAGCTAATTGCTCGTGCAACTGATCACTGCCTTCTTGAGTGAGTTCCATCTCAATTTCTGACAGTCGCTGCTGCGTGCGCAGTTGCATACTCATCGTTGATTGAATTTGGCTATGACAAGACTGTGATTGGCTTTTGAGCTGCATATAGTCTTGTTCTTGTTGCCTAAACTGTCGGGCAAAATCAGTCAGTGCTAATTCGGCATCCTCGCGCTGTTGACTTGCTTCGAGCAATTGCTCTTGGCAGATCGCTAATTCTGGCGCTAAAGCCTCGCGTGCAGCCAACGCTTCCTCTAGTGCCGCACTTGCGTCTTGCACTTGCTGTTCAACGTGTTCACGCTGTGTCGCTAAGGCTTTGCTTTCCTGCTCTACTTGCGCGGTGCGCTCAGTCACATATTTTTGATTCTGTTCGAGTCGTGCAATTTCAGTACTCACATCGAAGAGTTGCTGTTGTAACTCGTCTAAGCGCTGCTTACTTTCAAACTGCTGTTGACGCTGCTCGATCAATTTACGTTCATCACCGCGCTGTTGTGAAACTAAGGCTTCAACTTGTACTTCACCCTCATCAATTTGGTGCTGTAAAGCGGTTACTTTTTCACTGTGCGCAAGCCAGCGAATTGCGGCCAGTTCAGCCTTTAAACGTCGCTCTTTGGCCTTTAATTCTTTGTAACGCCGCGCCGCTGCTGCTTGGCGCTGGAGTTTATCGAGCTGTGTCCCCAACTCACTGCGCACATCAGCCAAGCGTTCGAGGTTTTCACGCGTGTGCCGGATGCGGTTCTCGGTTTCACGACGGCGTTCCTTGTATTTAGAAATACCGGCGGCTTCTTCAATAAATACACGTAGTTCTTGTGGTTTTGACTCGATTAGACGGGAAATCATCCCCTGCTCAATAATGGCGTAGCTGCGCGGACCTAACCCTGTGCCCAAAAAGATATCTGTGACGTCACGCCGGCGACATTTGGTGCCATTTAACAGGTAGGTTGATTGCGCGTCTCGAGTAACTATGCGCTTAACGGCTAATTCATTGTACTTGGCAAACTCACCTTGGAGGCGATTGCTGGTATTGTCGAACACCAGTTCTACACTGCATTGAGAAACTGGTTTGCGCGCTGACGAGCCGTTAAAGATAACATCAGTCATGGCATCACCGCGTAAGTTCTTAGCTGAACTTTCACCCAACACCCAACGAACAGCATCGATAACGTTGGATTTACCGCAACCATTAGGACCCACGATCGCCGTCATCTCCCCGGGAAATGGGATTGATGTTGCATCAACAAATGACTTGAAACCAGCGAGTTTAATTCGTTTTAGGCGCATTATTGTCGTTATCAGGGGCCAAATTACGTGGTTTAGCGCAGTGGCGTATATTGCTTAACTCTAGCGAATGTAACAAAACTAACGGCTTGTAACAATTACGCTTTTAATCCAGTGACGTTTATCGGTAGACTTTGTGATGGAACTAGCAGTTTAGCGAGAAAATATGCATTCAGATGTCCCGAACAAAAGTGGTATGAGTTACTTTATGAGTGGCTTTAGTTTAATCCAAACCAAAGGGATTAAGCGCTTCGTATTGGTGCCCTTGGCGATCAATTTGATTCTATTTATTACCGCATTTTATTTTTTATTTGGCCAAATTGGAGAAAGTATTACTTGGTTAATTAATCTAATCCCAGATTGGTTGGGTTGGCTCAAAGAGGCTTTGGCCTTTATCTTGTGGCCACTAGCGGTGATCAGTGTCCTACTGGTTTTCGCCCTTATCTTTGGCACTTTGGCAAATTGGATCGCAGCACCATTTAATGGTTTACTGGCAGAAAAAGTAGAGCGTCATTTGACCGGACAATCACTCGGTGACGAGGGTTTATTGTCGATCGTAAAGGATATTCCACGCACTTTAGGGCGTGAATTTGCCAAGTTGGGTTACTACCTGCCTCGCGCGATCGGCTTTTTCATCTTATTTCTGCTACTCCCCGTTATAGGGCAAGTTATTTGGTTTTTATTTTCTGCTTGGATGATGGCGATACAATATTGCGATTACGCGTTTGACAATCACAAAATCGGTTTTGCTGACATGAAACAAGCGCTGCAACAGCGCCGCACGACGAGTATGGGTTTTGGTATGATGGTGAGTGTGACCTCAATGGTGCCAATTTTAAACTTTTTGGTTATGCCTGTTGCTATCTGCGGCGCTACGGCGATGTGGGTTGATAAGTTTCGTCCACAATACCTGCATCAATCGTCTGTGCCGGCGCGGCCTTAGCCTGAGCTTCTGCAAAACTGTACCAATACTGTGCAGTTTGCAGGTCATCGGCGCGTTCATGCCAGCGCGCGATGTTTACCGCAATTGGATACCAGTGCGCGCGCTTGACAATTTGGTCACGCCATATGCGCCGGTAAATATCCGGTATATTGTTAGTGTCGTGAAATTCCATAAAAGTACGGCTGTTGACTAACTTATAGGCTTTCTGCTGTACATTATTACAGGTGCGCGCTGGATAAATTCCCGCATCGTTAGTCGTGGTTTGACTCATCAACCCCAACCAATAATCTAACCGATCCAAAGGCTCATAAAACATATCACCACTAAACAATAAATTGGGTGCTGTACGCTGTGCGCAGTGAGCTTGGGCCAATGTTTTTGACATCGGGTATTCATCTATAAAGCCCGCAAAATGCGCGAGTTCATGGACAAACACCGAATACGTATCTAATAAATCCAAATACATCACACCTGCATCAACGTAGGCTCGATTCTCGGGGTTAAACACAACAACGTGGGTCACGTCTTGCTCGGTCACTAAATCAGCGAGCTGATGCACATCACAACGCATACGTCGAGTACCACTGCTACGAACCATATTGCAACTAAAGTCTTCACTATTAAGCCACACTGCATCGCTTACACACATTGGCAATTGAGCTAAACGACGGTCGGCTCTTAACTGATCGACAAATTGCTCAGCCTGTACTTTGTTTGCCAAACTCCGTGCGATAGGCAGTATATTCATGACGCAATCGATAGCCGGTGAATTGGTAACTAAAGGCTCAAACGCGAGGACGGTGTCGCTCATCTCAGATAGTCGCATTGCCCCCTGCTCGGCGACGCGCAAGAATTTTTCCGCTCGGGGATGTCCCAATGACAGTGCTTGTTGGAAGTATTCAACCGCTAGTCTCTCATCGCCTCGAACCCAGTAGTAATCTGCTAAAGCAAAAGCATCATCGGCGTAACTCGACGCCGTGAGTTTAAGCCACTGTTCGGCTTTATCTTTACTCCCTTTAAGCAAATACCAGTTTGCTAAGGCATGCTGTGCTCGTAAATAGCCCTGCTCTGCACTTTGGCGAAATAATGCAATTCGCTGCTCAGGGTTTCGCTGCTCCAATGCCCATAGAAACTGTCCTTGTGAAGATCCCAAGTTGGCAGCACGTTTTAACAGCGCTATGCGCTCGTTTTCATCACTGCTAAGCTCCGCGAGTTTTAGAAGTGAATCAATGTCGTCTAAATCTGCCAGCTGTTGCAGCCAGTAAACGTCCGCACTTGCCAGTGTCGATGCGCGCAATTGAGCGAGGGCTTCTAAATCACCGTGCCAAAATCGCTTAAACAATTGTGCATGATACTGAGATATGTCGTCGTTGGGCATTTGGTTGTGCATCAACATTGAAGTTGATGCGAAAATACCACTGCACAACAGCAGTATAATGGCGGCACGCGCCCAGATTGAAACCGTCATAACATAAGCAGAAATTACGAGCCCGTTTGACTATCAGCTAGCCGTTCGAGTTCTAATCGAGCAAAACGATGTTCAACAAACTCATACACATTGGTGCTTAATGCAAGTTTGAAGTAGTTACTGGCTTTGCCTCGCTGACCAACACGGCTGTGGTGCTTGCCAATATAAAAATACGCTTCACACACGCGGTTATTCAATTCAGTACGATTTTCAATATCAACTATCAACGAGTTCAGTAAAGTATTCTCATCGATATCGCCTAAGTAAAAATCGACAATATTATTGGCCCAAAATGTGGGGTCGAGCCCCGGACGAGCTGCACGAAGTTGCTCCAGTGCCGCGATTTCATCGACTTCACGTGCAGCTATAAAGTGCCAGATGGCTCGATAAGGGTCCGTTGGCTTTCGTTGCTGAAACACTGCCAAATCTTCAACTGCCAATTCTGGCTTACCGCCGTAGTAAAGCGCAATACCGCGATTGAGGTAGGCGAAATCATAGTCTGGATTAATGTCGATCGAAGAGTCAAACGCATCATAGGCTTGACTAAAGTCTTGTTGCTGTACGTAGTGTATACCGATTGAATTATAGGCCTCAGCCATGTCGGGGCGTAATTTCAATACCTGACTATAATCAAACTGAGCTAAACTCGATAAGCCTAAGCTGTCGTAAAGCATGCCGCGTTGATAGAGTAGCTCTGCGCGTTCGCCATCTTCGATGTTTGCTTGACCTAAAATATAATTAAATCTCGCTACCGCGAGTTGTGCACGAGGATTTGCCGGAATAGGTTCAACCAATAAAAGATTGCCCATTTGCGCAGCAGGTTGCTGAGGCAGTTGTGCACAACCACTGAGCAATAGAAAGCTCAATGGGATCAAGATTTTTATATTTTGTAGCATATCCCCAACTTTTACCTAGTTTAAATGAATTGGCAATGTGAACGCATGTTCACGTTTAATAATGAGTGTTGGTAGCTTATAAGACAACCAGAAACGGTAAACGAATATTAACAAAGTATTACTGTCTTCGACAGCTCTGTCTGGTCAGCAACCACCAGGCTTGGCTTTTTCCGCCTAACAGCCTTTACCCGCTTGTCGATTCTCAAGAGCAGCTAATTGTTCAGCAGTAGCAGGTGCTTGATAGTTTTCTTTCCATTCTGGATAGGTCATTCCATAAACGCGTTCGCGTGCTTGCTCATAATCGACCTCTTCTCCATGCTCACGTGCGGCCGCTACATACCACTTTGCTAAGCAATTGCGGCAGAAGTCAGCGAGGATCATCAGGTCGATGTTTTGCACATCTTTGTTCTCATCTAGATGACGCAATAAACGATTAAATACCGCGGCTTCGATTTGAGTGGCAGTTTCAGGTTGCATAGGTACCTCGATTTCTAATAGATATAGTGCAAGCTTAATGATTAGACACAAAAAAGCCAGTACCTAAGTACTGGCTTTATATACGAAAGTCAGGCTTTCAATTATTCGCTGTCGTCAGCACCGGCTTCTGGAGCGGCTTCTTCTTTAACCGGCTTCTCAAGCAACTCTTTGATGCTTAAGCGCACGCGGTTTTGACGGTCGATTTCCATAACCTTAACGTCGACCATTTGGCCCTCTTCAAGGTAATCAGCCACTTTAGCGACACGCTCGTGTGCGATTTGTGAAATGTGTACCAAACCTTCTTTACCCGGCAGCACTTCAACAAATGCACCAAAATCGACGATACGAGTAACTTTACCGTTGTAAGTCTTACCGACTTCGATTTCTGCAGTGACTTGCTCAATCTTACCGATCGCGATTTCAGCTTTAGCGCGCTCAGTTGCAAAGATCTTGATCGTACCGTCATCTTCGATTTCGATATTAGTATCAGATTCTTCGGTAATAGAACGGATCATTGCACCGCCTTTACCGATGACATCGCGGATTTTGTCTTGATCGATTTTCAAGGTATAGATACGCGGTGCAAACTCAGACATTTCTTCGCGGTGACCAGAAATCGCTTCATCCATAACACCAAGAATGTGTAAGCGCGCTTCCTTCGCTTGCTTAAGAGCTTGCTGCATGATTTCTTGCGTGATGCCTTCAATCTTGATGTCCATTTGCAATGCAGTGATACCGTTTGTTGTACCCGCTACTTTGAAGTCCATATCGCCAAGGTGATCTTCATCACCGAGGATATCTGACAATACCACGAAGTTGTCGTCAGACTTAACTAGGCCCATTGCGATACCCGCAACAGAAGACTTGATCGGTACACCTGCATCCATCAATGCCAGTGAAGTACCGCATACTGATGCCATTGAAGATGAACCGTTAGATTCAGTAATTTCAGACACCACACGTACAACATACGGGAATTCTTCTTCGCTTGGCATAACCGCTTGGATACCACGCTTAGCAAGGCGACCGTGACCGATTTCACGACGCTTGGGAGAGCCAATAAAGCCAGTTTCACCTACACAGAACGGTGGGAAGTTGTAGTGCAGCATAAAGCGGCTATCGCTCTTACCTGCTAGCTCGTCAATCATCTGTGCATCGCGTTCTGTACCCAATGTCGCTACGACCAGAGCCTGTGTTTCACCACGTGTAAACAAAGCAGAGCCGTGCGTACGTGGTAATAAGCCCGTGGCTACGTCAAGGGCACGAATCATCTCTGGGCTACGGCCATCGATACGTGGCTCTCCCGCTAAAATACGTGAGCGTACAACTTCACTCTCTAAGTCGTGAAGCAACTCAAGTACTTCAGCGCTGTCTTGTTCTTCGTCAGCGGCAACGATTTCTGCTAGCGCTTTCTCAGTGACTGCAGTAACGGCGTCTTTGCGCTCCATTTTGTCGGAGATCTGATAAGCGGCAGTCATACCCTCTTTCGCCAACGCTGCAACTTTTTCTTTAAGTTCAGTGTTTTCTGCTTCTGGCTGCCAGTCCCATGCTGGAGTACCAACTTCAGCGGCAAATTCAGTCACTGCATTAATCACAGTTTGCATTTGTTCGTGACCGAACATAACTGCGCCGAGCATTACGTCTTCACTCAGCATGTTAGCTTCTGACTCAACCATTAGTACCGCACTTTGTGTACCGGCAACTACAAGGTCAAGCTCGCTCTGTTCTTGCTCTGAAGCGCGTGTGTTGAGCACGTATTGACCATCGGTATAACCGACGCGGGCCGCACCAATTGGACCGTTAAACGGGATACCAGAGATAGCAAGTGCAGCAGACGTGCCGATCATTGATACGATATCAGTTGGGATATCAGGGTTAGCTGACACCACAGTGATGATGATTTGTACTTCGTTTTTGAACCCTTCTGGGAACAACGGACGAATTGGACGATCGATCAAACGAGCAATAAGGGTTTCGTTTTCAGAAGGGCGACCTTCACGCTTGAAGAAACCGCCAGGAATTTTGCCTGCTGCGTACGTTTTTTCTTGATAGTTAACTGTTAGCGGGAAGAAGTCTTGACCTTCTTTCGCGTCTTTTTTACCAACAACTGATACTAATACAGATGTGTCGTCCATACTTGCTAGTACTGCAGCTGTTGCTTGACGAGCGATTACGCCCGTTTCAATGGTCACTGTATGCTGACCATACTCAAATGATTTAGTAATAGGATTCACTATTATTCCTTTGTCTTATCTATTATCGCTTTTAAATGCGGCGCATAGTATAACGACCAAAGACAGCAAAGGCTATGCTCAAACGCACTATTTAAAGATTATATCGCGCGCTTTGTCACAAATTGCCGCAACAGCTGGATGCGTAACTTTACGTTCGGACGAAACGGCATAGAATCGCTGCTTAATCTCGTCTGTTCGCCCTATCACTTCTACTTGAAACTGCTCACATACTTCATGTTCGATAACAGTTGGCATAAAGAACACGCCAAATCCCGCTTGGCCGAATGACTTCATAAGTGCGCTGTCATCATATTGACCTTTGACCATGGGAAACAAATCGATATCGTTGATCCATCGATCAAACAACTGTCGAATAGCATATTGTTTTGTCGGCAATAACATCGGTGTGCGGTTAAGGCATTCCGGAAACCCGCCAGACAATCGTTTTGCCAAATCTGGCGCGGCAAAAAAAGACAGACCAGACTCGCCCAAGAAATGGTTGTAAGCTTTAATACTAAACGCAGACGACAAAGGCGTGTCGGTCAACACCATATCGACTTCATGCACAGCCAAATCCGCGAGAATGGCATCAATTGGCCCCTCTTTGCACACTAAGTTAATTTCTTCGCTGAGGTTCAATGCGGGCTTCACGATTTTATAAACAATGGTTTTCGGGATTGCGCTGGCAGCACTGACAATAAATTCTGATGCACCAAATTGTGGGGCGCCACGCAAAACATCACTGAGTTCACGACCGAGTTCAAAGATCTCATCCGCATAACGCAATACCAGACGACCGGTTTCAGTTAATTGCAGACCTCGGCCAATGCGATCAAACAGCGGTTGATTCAAGCGGTCTTCAAGCATGCTCAGTTGGCCACTGATAGTTTGCGGTGTGATGTGTAATTTTGTCGCTGCTTTGGCAATTGACCCTTCTTTGGCGACAACCCAAAAGTAGTGTAAGTGCTTATAATTTATATTTTCTGCCATGCCGACAATGCCCTTAACTAAGTGCTTTCAATTTTTTCCGATGTTAATCAATACAAACAAACGAATTTTTTTGTTCAGTTTCGGCTGATAAATTTTCAATAAATAGATAAAAAAGTACTCCGCGATACCAAAAGACGCGATTTTTGGACTTCGCCAACTCAGGAGCGAACCATGCATATTAAAATTAATTCGCGCGATTTTTCAGTAACCCCGGCCCTAGGCAAGTTTATTGATGAAAAAATGAAGTTCGCGCTAAGTCGATACAGCCAGCGTATTCGCGTTGCAGAGCTGACGTTGAAGGATATAAACGGACCTCGGGGTGGGATAGACAAACAGTGCACAATTAAAATGAAACTCAATCAATTTAAAACACTGGTTGTTGAAGACACCAGCGAAGATGCATATGAGTCCATTACTGCGTGTTGCCAGCGCGCTAAGCGTCGTATTGAAAGGCATTTTAATCGCGCACGCTCGCAATCGCGGCGCCCTTCGCATGCGCAAATTTAAGGCGCTACACAAACAAAAACACCCGCCTATGAGCGGGTGTTTTTTTAAAAACTGTAACGATTAAACTGTGACATTGGCCGCTTGTGGGCCTTTTTGACCTTGCTCAATGGTAAAGTTTACCTGTTGGCCTTCTACAAGCGTTTTGTAACCTTCACTTTGAATTGAACGGAAGTGTACGAAAACGTCTTTGCCGCCGTCAGTTGGCGTGATAAAACCAAAACCTTTGTCTTCATTAAACCACTTTACGATGCCTGTTGTATTTGACATAACTAAATCCTCAAAAAATTTTTTATATGACACATGTGTGTCGACGTTGCCTTACGGGTATTACTTACTTTGAATGGCTAATGAAAAAAACGTCGAACATGGATTGCAAGGCAATTTATTGAAGTCATCGTGCAGAAGCAAAAATCGAAATAAATAGAACGCTACGAAAGCGCGCTCACTGTAACAGACTTAAGGAAATTAAGCGACAACTATTTGCAATGCTACGTTTAAAACAACGCAAGATCCGCTGGATCAAAGTTACTCAAGCCTGGTAATGCATGTAATACGTCGCTATTGGACAATCCCCACCACTGTCCGAGCGGTGCGGCTAACTGCTCTACGGCAAGCGATGGGATTAATCTTCCATTGCCTGCGTCTAGGTCATGCCCGAGCATTAGTGGCGGAACATCGCCGAAGATGTTACCCCCACGTACCGCCCCCCCCATTACAATCTGATTGCCACCCCAACCGTGATCAGTGCCATCACCATTAACAGTTAATGTTCGACCAAAATCAGACGCGGTAAAGGTCGTCACGCTCTCGGATAAACCAAGCTCAATCATTGCCGAGTCAAATGCAGCTAAACCGTTATCGAGTTGTGACAATAGTCCTGACAGATCCTCAGCTTGATTCGAGTGCGTATCAAAACCACCGATACCAACAAAAAAGATTTGTCGATTAGCCGACAGGCTATCGCGGATCGATATAGTGTCGGCAACGGCTTTAAGCTGACCACCGAGCAAAGTTGCAGGGAATGGCGTCGTTAACGCAGGTGCTGACAGTCTCGCTAAGTCGAACACGGTATTGGCATCTATTCCCTGTCTGAATTTAGTGGCAATGTCCTGCGCAAGTATGTTGCTAGCACTGAAACCCTCTGCACGAAAACGATCCCGAGCAGCTTGAAGGAAACCACTGAATTCGTTCTGAGCACTAGCCCCCTGTAATGCTGCGATATCAGCAGACCCCGTTAAAGAGATCTGATACGGAGATACACTATTTCCGGTAAGAAAGGGTCCCACACCGGCTGTCGACAACGTCGTGAATTCCCCCATGCCAGTATTTGCGCCAGCGGCCAAAATTGCATCAGCAAACAACCCGCCCCAGCCAAACTGAGCACCTTCTGGGGCGCTGGCTTGCCATATTGATTGCTGATCATTGTGCGAAAACAGCCGCGGTGGCAATTTAGCTGAGCGATTGGCAAACGACTGTGCAGATACTGGCTCGATTAGCGGCCCAACATTGCTGACAATTGCCGCACGACGTTGATCGAACAATGACTTCAACATTGGCATTTCCGGTGGCAGTGCAAATTCTCGACTGCCAAATTGGGCCGCATTGTCAGGTGTTAATGGCTGTAGGTTCTCTCTGGAGCGCGCGCCTTGGTATTGATTCAAAAGTGATTGTCTAATATTGGCAAAACTGTTGTATGACTCGTGATCATAAGGGAGCAATATGTCGTAACCATCGACGCCACCAAATAGGAATACACACACCAAGGCTTTGTAGCCTTGAGCCTGAGCAGCATGTGCGGTAAACGAGCTTGGCATGCCTAGCAACGTTGCACCAGCAAGTGATGAAGAAACAGCATAGCGTAGAAAATCGCGTCGAGTTAAAGGCATCAGTTGCTCCTTAGCGTTGTACAAGGTAATCAGGTGACGACATAATCATCAAAACGGCATACCCAATGAGGGTTAATCTAGCGTCGTTATCTTGTAATGAGTCCTGAGGGAATTCATCCAAAGTCGCAATCAATTGAAGTCGAGTGCTATCGCTAAGACTTCCGTACAACAACAAGTTGTCTAAGTAGTCAATCAGCGCAGTTGAATCATCAGCAAGCTCTAACACTGAACTGTAGTCAGCAACGAATGTTTGCTGGGCTTGAGAGTCGTCAAACTCAACATTGTAGCGCGCGAATATCTGACGCAACTGCCCATAACTATCACGCTGAGCCTGAAAGCTGCCGAAAGACAACAAATTGATGTAGCCTGGGATGCTCGATGCATTAACAATTTGCAATTCAGGTGCAACGAGGCCCGCTTGTGCTGATAAAGTGCCTGAAGCAACATAACCGGGTCGATAAAAATTAAACACAGATGGCGAGCGATAAGGATGTTGCCCAAGCACACTCAATGGCGAGGTATCATAGAGTTGACCGATATATTCAGGTCGCGACATATCGGTTTCGAAGGCACGCATAAAGTGTGTCAAACGCAATATTGGCTCGCGTACCTTACCGAATTCATCTGTGGTGAATGCAATCGTCTCGTCTATGTCTGGATCAAACAATATTGCCGCAATTGTGGCCTTAAGGTCGCCTTTTCGTCCGTCACCAACCTCTATACCATTTGGCAATTTATAAAGTCCTTGGTCAAATGCGTTGGCTACCCGCTCTACGTATTCCGGCCGCGGATTACTGGTGACAAATCGTTGGATCAGTTGACGCCCAATGAAAGGTCCAACGTTGGGGTGAGCCATGATGTGATCGAGCGCGAGCGAGATTGATTCTGCACCAGAAGTATTGGCAGCAATGGTAAAATTTAGAAACGATTTGGCGTCAGTAGAATGCTTATCTGGGTCTATGGATAATGGTTGGGTTACTGCCTCGGTAATTTGGGCAATACGAGCGGCCAAATTCTGCTGCATGTCTAATCTAGGACTATCAAGCCCCGTAAAGACTTTGGCCAGTTCTGTAATATCTTCGTTATCGTAAACCTCAATCGAATTACCGGTTGCATCTACCATCGGGGTACCATCCGGATTAAGTGCCACCAAGCCAATCGTAAATAACTGTAGTAATTCACGGGCGTAATTTTCGTCAGGTACTCGTCCTGTTGTTGGATCACCTTTTTGATTGCCAAGGTAGGTTAGGTATTCAGCCATTGCCGGTGAGTAGGTAATGGCTTCAAGCAAATCGCGATAATTTCCCAGTGCATGCTCAGCTAATATGTCCTGATAGTAGCCCAACGTTTGCGGAAATATCCCTAGCAACCCACCGCCACCATTAGAGACGACGGTTATCTGCGATAACGCAAATGCCATCCGCTGACGCAGTTGGTCATCACCGTGAACCGCATTTCGCCAAAACGTATAAGTGGTTGCAGCTTGATCAAACGCGTCAGCGAGCATACCGCTTGGGGGTTCTCCCATCTCGTAATAGTCTTGTACGCTAGATAAAAATGGTGTCACGGGTTGACTGAACTGTTCAAGTATCCATTCAGAGGCACTCGTACCGGTCAGCAATTCCACATCGCTAGGCGTGGGACCGAAAGTTGCCATAGTCAGAAATCGCGACGTCGTTTGAGGTGTAGCAAACTTTCCAACCTCAGTAGGAGCTGGAGAAGGTGTCGGTGTTGTAGGCACGGGCTGCGGTGTTGGTGGTGGATTATCATTAGTACTATCGCCACCGCCACCGCAAGCTGACAATAATAAGCAAGCGAATAAAGCGGTAATTAAGCGCAACGATGTCACATTCAATGCCTTCAACATAATGGTGTACCTTGAGGTAATCGGATACAGTCGATGAAGGCAGTTTAGTGATGCGAAACACTGTGATTCAAGCTATGAAGGCTGTGTTTACTCAAACTTTACACTCTGCCGACACAACTTTACATTAGGGGTTTAGTGTTGCTTCATACCACTATTTCTGCGTTTAACTCGTTTTTTCTTAGGCCTTAACTTATCACCTTCCTCTTTGGCGCGATCGCCAAGAGCTCTTGCATGAGTGTTTGGTTTACCACTATCAAGCGCCTTCTTAACTTTAGGCTTTTTCGGTTTTTTGGCTTTTTTTGCAAGATTTGTCATCGGTAGCGTATCGACGATAGAAAAACCGCTCATCTGTTCACGAGGGATATGCTCGCCAATTAAACGTTCGATATCTGCCAGTTGCTTTTCTTCCTCAGCGCATACCAATGAAATCGCAATACCTGACTTACCCGCACGCCCTGTTCGACCAATGCGATGCACATAGTCTTCTGCGACGTTGGGTAAATCAAAATTTATAACGCAGGGTAACTGTGAAATATCAATACCGCGTGCCGCTATATCGGTCGCGACTAGCACATTAATGGTATTGTCTTTAAATTCTGACAATGCGCGGGTGCGCGCGCCTTGACTTTTGTTGCCGTGTATTGCGGCGGCGGAAATTCCGTTTCTTTCGAGTATTTTCACTAAACGGTTTGCACCGTGTTTAGTGCGCGAAAACACCAATATTTGTTCAGCTTTTTGCTGCTTAATAATATTGACTAATAAACGATTCTTATCAGATTTTGCAACCTGATATAAGCATTGATCAATCCTGTCGACCACAGAGTTAGGAGGAGTAACCGTCAACTGTAAAGGATCGCGCACAATACTTTGTGCAAGCTCGCGTATATCTTCTGAAAAAGTCGCTGAAAACAATAAGTTTTGACGCTTTTCCGGTAGCAGCGCTAACACGCGCTTAATATCGTGAATAAAGCCCATGTCGAGCATTCGATCGGCTTCATCTAACACTAATGTCTGCAATTGATTAAATTTGACCGCATTTTGTTGGTACAAATCTAATAAACGGCCTGGCGTCGCGATTAAAATATCAGTTCCACGCCTAAGCTTTTGCATTTGTGGATTGATTTTCACGCCACCAAAAACGACGTTGTAGTTTAAACCCAGGCTCGCACCATACTTAACCGTGTTGTCGTAAATTTGTGCGGCGAGTTCACGTGTGGGTGTGATAACTAATACGCGAGCTTGATTGTGAGCAACCTTTGCTGGGCTTTGCTGTAATTGATGCAAAATGGGCAGGATAAACGCTGCGGTTTTGCCAGTCCCCGTTTGAGCCGCAGCCATTATATCGCGCCCTTGTAATACACCGGGTATAGCTTGATGCTGAATGGGCGTCGGAGTTTGGTAGTTATTTTTGGCGAGCGCTTCAACTAATTGAGCGCTAAGACCGAGTGATTCAAATGTTGGCAAATGTTGGGTCTACTGTTATGAAAATTAGACTTGCTAATTAAAAAAAGGCCGGCAAGGATACAGGAGCTTTGGCATCAATGCCAATTTGTTCATTACTTGGTCGAATTAATAAAAAACCCAGCTTTCGCTGGGTTTTTATATTTGGTGCGGAAAGCGGGACTTGAACCCGCACGAGCATAGCTCACTACCCCCTCAAGATAGCGTGTCTACCAATTCCACCACTTCCGCAAATTTCCTAATTCTAGTTGGGTACGTCTGAATCATCTTCAGCTGGCTGCGTGTCCTGAACAGGCACATCGCTATCGTCAGCTGGAGTGACATCTGAGACAGGGACTTCAGAGACTGGTACTTCTAGATTTTGCCACTCGTCTTCGGCCTTATCTTCTTTTGCTGTCATGCCACCTAACGTTAAGCTGATAACAAAGAATAGCGTCGCTAAAATGGCTGTGGTTCGCGTCATAAAGTTACCAGAACCGCTGGAACCGAATACAGTGTTAGAGCCGCCACCACCAAATGAAGCGCCCATATCAGCACCTTTACCTTGTTGGATTAATACAAATCCGATGAGCATTAATGCTACGAGTAAATATGCGACAATTAAAACTTGATATAACATTTAATAAACCTCTTGCGTTTGCCAGTTTAGCTCTTTGCTGCCTGACAAATCGCTGCAAAATCCTCTGGCTTCAAACTGGCACCGCCAATCAAACCACCATCAATATCCGTTTGCGAAAACAATTCTTCCGCATTACTTGGCTTCACACTACCGCCATACAACAACCGTATACGCGCAGCCGCATCGGCACTTATGGCAGCAATTGCACTGCGAATAAATGCATGCATATCTTGCGCCTGTTCGGGTGAAGCAGTAACACCTGTACCTATCGCCCAAATTGGCTCATAAGCGATTACCACCTGAGCCAACTCGTTTAAATCTACCGTGCTAAATAACGCACTTAACTGGTCAGCAACAAACGCTTGCTCTTGACCTTGCTCGCGAACCTCTAAAGGCTCACCAACACAAGAAATCGGGATAACACCTGCCGCCAACAACGCTTTTGCCTTATCAGCAATCAACTGATTGGACTCGTTGTGGTCGGTGCGACGCTCAGAATGACCAACAATCGTATACTGGCAACCCGCTTCTGCCATCATAGTGGCTGACAAATCGCCCGTATGGGCACCTTCATCTAGAGCACTTACGTCTTGTCCCGCAACTGCAAAGCCCAATGGCTTCATCAGCGTATTGGCTGTACTAATAAATACAGACGGTGGACAAATTACACGTTCACAATCGAACTCTCGCTTATCAGCAAAGTAACCAGAAAACTCATTAAGTAACGCTATGCTACCGTTCATTTTCCAATTACCAGCTACCAGCGGCTTACGTACATCAGTCATTTAACAGTCCTTTAGCCGCTATAAAAAGCGGGCGAGATATTAACGATTCCACTTACAATATACAAGTGGTTTACCGACAAAAATCGATGTGACCACTCGACGCAAAGCGAATAGCGCATCAATCGTTCATATATTAACCAGCAACGCGTTGCACAACCTCAGAAATATGGCTAGCCCACTGCGTTGAAAGATTGTCATCATTTGATTCAACCATGACTCTGATCAGGGGCTCTGTACCGCTCTTGCGCAACAATACGCGACCGTTTTTGCCCAAGCCCACTTCAGCTTCTTTCACCGCTGCCAGTACATCTTTATGAGTAATTGGGTCAATATCGGTTTTTTCAAATCGAACGTTTTGTAGAACCTGCGGATATTTTTCAAAGCCTTTCGACAACTCATTTAACGTCATTTGCGAGCGCAACATAGCTGTTAACACCTGAAGGCCAGCAATAATACCGTCACCGGTGGATGAAGTCGCCAAGTTAAGCACGTGTCCAGAATTTTCCCCGCCAATATGCCAGCCTTTCTCATGCAAAAGCTCCATAACATAACGGTCACCGACATTACTGCGCGCGAATGGAACACCCAATACCGATAACGCGACTTCTAGGCCTAAATTACTCATTAGAGTACCCACAACGCCACCCGATAAACGGCCCGCACGCAACGCATCACGCGCAATGATATAAATAATTTGGTCGCCATCAATAACATTGCCCAAGTGGTCAACCATCATGATCCGATCGCCGTCACCGTCAAGCGCAAGACCTAAGTCTGCCTTGCTCTTTTTCACCTCATCGACAATGGCTTTCATACTCGTAGCGCCAACTTTGTGATTGATGTTCGTGCCATTCGGCTCAGTACCAATTTCAATTACGTCAGCGCCCAACTCGCTGAGTACGTTGGGAGCGATATGGTAAGTAGCACCATGAGCACAATCGACTACGATTTTCAGGCCTTTCAGTGAAAGCTCCGTAGGGAAAGTACCTTTACAGAATTCAATGTAACGACCTGCAGCGTCGTTTACCCGTATGGCTTTACCAAGCTTATCTGACGCTACACACGTCATTGGCTGCTGCATTTGCTCTTCAATCGCCAGCTCAATCGAATCGTCTAGTTTGAAGCCATTGGCAGAGAAAAATTTAATCCCGTTATCATAGTAAGGGTTATGCGAAGCACTTATCACAATACCGGCTTCAGAGCGGAACGTTTTTGTTAAATACGCAATGGCTGGCGTTGGCATTGGACCTAATAGACCGATATTTATGCCCGCAGCCGACAAGCCTGCCTCAAGCGCAGATTCCAACATGTAGCCTGATATTCGGGTGTCCTTGCCGATTAATACTTTATTTGTTCCCTGTCCGGCTAGTACTTTACCTGCAGCCCACCCTAGTTTGGTTACAAACTCAGGGTTAATTGCACTTTCACCGACCTTACCGCGAATTCCATCGGTTCCAAAAAACTGACGTTGGCCCATGTGTCCTCTCTTGTTATTGGTAGTTTTTCGTTGCTGCTACCACTTTTAACGCATCCACGGTCTCATCAACATCGTGAACGCGGATCAAGTGCGCACCAAAGTTGGCAGCTATTGTAGCTGCTGCAACGCTAGACGCCAAGCGCTGTTCAACAGGTTTATCGGTAACCGCGCCAAGCATAGATTTGCGAGAGATCCCGATAAGCACCGGTTGCCCTAATGCTAAGAGCTCAGGCGTAGCATTCAGTAAGGTGTAGTTATGCGCCACTGATTTGCCGAAGCCAAACCCAGGATCTAATGCAACCTCGGCACTATTGATCCCACCGTTCACACAAGCCTGTAAGCGTTCTTGCAAAAACGCCTTTACGTCAGCAACAACATCAACATACGTCGGGTTTTGCTGCATTGTGCGAGGTTGCCCTTGCATGTGCATTAAACAAACCGGTACTTGATACTCGGCAACTACGGCTATTGCGCCGTCGGCGCGCAGTGCATTAACGTCATTGATCATGCTCGCACCTGCAACAAGCCCCTCGCGCATAACCTGTGTCTTACTGGTATCTAAAGAGATGGGCACATCTGAACGTGCACGTATCGCTTCAATCACAGGAATAACGCGATCTAACTCTTCACTTTCGCTCACGGCCTGAGCACCGGGACGAGTAGACTCACCACCAATATCAATGATGTGAGCGCCCTGCTCAATCATTCGCAATGCTGATTCAACCGCATTGTCATAAGTCAGATTGACGCCGCCGTCTGAAAATGAATCCGGCGTGACATTTAAAATCCCCATAACCTGTGGTGAGGTGATTGTGGTAAGTGAAAAACCCATCTGTTTTACCTAACTTTTTGCATAAAAAAACGCCAGCAATAGGCTGGCGTTTTGATTAAAAACTTATAACTTAGTGCGTTGCATCACCAGGTTTGCCGTCTGCAGCGTCTGAATCGTCAGTACCATTAACGTCCTGTTTGACCTCAGCGCCACCACTTGGCTTGTCATTATCGTTTTGCTTCGATGCATCCCAATCCGCCGGCGGACGAACGTCAGTACGTGCCATTAGGTCGTCAATTTGTTTTGCGTCGATAGTTTCGTATTTCATTAACGCGTCTTTCATTGCGTGTAATACGTCGATATTTTCTTTGAGGATATTCTCGGCACGCTCGTAGTTGCGGTCAATCAGTGACTTGATTTCCGCATCAATTGCACGGGCCGTATCATCAGACATGTGTTTTGCCTTCGACATACTGCGACCTAAGAACACTTCGCCTTCTTCTTCCGCGTACAACATAGGCCCCATCTTATTCGAGAGCCCCCATTGCGTTACCATCTTACGAGCAATATCGGTGGCGCGCTCGATATCGTTCGATGCACCGGTTGTAACTTTGTCATCACCGTAAATCAGCTGCTCAGCAATACGGCCTCCGAACAAACTTGAAATCATACTTTCAAGGTGTTGCTTGCTATGACTAACACGATCTTGTTCTGGCAAGTACATGGTTACGCCCAGCGCTCTGCCGCGCGGAATTATTGAAACCTTGTAAACCGGATCATGCTCAGGCACCAAACGTCCAACAATCGCGTGCCCTGCTTCGTGGTAAGCTGTCATGGTCTTTTCCTCTTCAGACATGACCATCGACTTACGCTCAGAGCCCATCATGATTTTGTCTTTGGCCTTGTCGAACTCTTCCATCGACACTAAGCGCTTGTTGGAACGGGCAGCAAACAAAGCAGCTTCATTAACTAAGTTGGCCAAGTCTGCACCTGAGAAACCAGGTGTACCGCGGGCAATCACTGAAGCCTCAACATTGTCGCCAATGGGCACCTTGCGCATATGCACTTTAAGGATCTGTTCGCGACCGCGAATGTCCGGCAAGCCAACAACGACCTGACGGTCGAACCGACCAGGACGTAACAATGCCGGGTCGAGTACATCGGGACGGTTAGTCGCAGCAATAACAATAATGCCTTCGTGACCTTCGAACCCATCCATTTCAACCAACATCTGATTTAGCGTTTGCTCACGTTCATCGTGACCACCACCGAGGCCAGCGCCACGCTGACGCCCAACGGCATCAATCTCGTCGATAAAAATAATGCACGGAGCAGATTTTTTAGCCTGTTCGAACATGTCACGTACGCGGCTTGCACCCACGCCCACGAACATTTCGACAAAGTCTGAACCTGAGATGGTAAAGAATGGTACTTTCGCTTCACCAGCTATCGCTTTTGCGAGTAGGGTTTTACCCGTACCTGGAGGGCCTACCATCAATACGCCTTTGGGGATCTTTCCGCCCAACTTCTGAAATTTTGAAGGGTCGCGCAAGAAATCCACTAGCTCTGCGACATCTTCTTTCGCTTCATCACAACCTGCAACATCAGCGAATGTAGTCTTGATTTGGTCTTCACCCAGTAGGCGCGCCTTACTCTTGCCAAACGACATTGCTCCGCGACCACCGCCGCCTTGCATTTGACGCATAAAAAATATCCATACGCCAATAAGGAGTAACATTGGGAACCACGAGATAAAAATTGTACCCAGCAACGACGGCGATTCAGGCGGCTCGCCGAGCACCTTAACGTCTTGCTTGATCAGATCAGAAATTAGTTGCTCGTCGAAATAAGGTATGTAGGTGATAAATGTATCGCCATTTGTGCGAGTACCGCGAATTTCACGCGCATCACTATTAATTCTAACTTCACGAACATTGCCTTGATTCACTTGGTTAATGAATGTCGTGTAGTCAGTCTGAGTACTGTTTGATTCACCGGGTGAGAAACTCTGAAATACCGACATCAACACTACGGCTATTACTAACCAAAGAATTAAATTTTTTGCCATATCGCTCAACGGATTAAACCTCGTTTATTGTTGCCACTATTACTCCCTTCACTGAGACCTGACGATGTTTGAATAAGTTTCGTTAGGCTGAGCCGAAAGGCAATAATCTTATGTGAAGTAGTTTACAATACTACACCTTATATCTGGCCGCCACCCAATACACCTGTTTCGGTCATACTCTTGAACCACCAGATTTTTGCGTTTAAAAAAGCAAACGCACGTTTTGCTTAGCGAAAGATCACCATGATCCCTTCGCCGTGAAAAAACTCAAATACACATACGCTATTAGCAGCGAGAGCAGCCTTACGCACTTCCCGCTTTATACGCAATTTCCGTTGATTCTGTTCAAAAGTGTTCTCCAAGTCGGCGCATATTGCTAATTGGAGTACGTGTTTTTAATCTTTCAACGCAATCTATGTCGTATTGCATGGGAGATGGCGTTAGAATAGCGTTTTTCAAGTGACAATACGTCATCTAATTGTAAGAAATTGGTACAATGAATTTATCCACTAAACAAAAACAGTTTTTAAAAGGCCTAGCACACGACAAAAAACCGATTGTGCAACTAGGCAATAACGGCTTAACCGAAGGCGTATTAGCCGAAATTGAGAACGCGTTGAGCCATCACGAGCTCATTAAAGTAAAAATTCCGACGGACGATCGCGACGAAAAGGCGCTCATTGCAGATGCTATAGTGCGCGAAACTAAAGCGCATAAAATTCAGGTGATCGGACACACACTAGTGCTATACAAGCCCAGTGAAGAAAATAAAATTGCGCTGCCTAAACGCTAATTAAAAAAACTAAACCCTACCAAAAGACAGAACTATGCAAATTACAACAACAATGACGGCAATCGTTACTGGCGGTTGCTCTGGATTAGGACACGCCACTGCCGTTGCTCTGCGCGCGCAGGGAATGAACGTAGCCATATTCGATATGAACGAAGACGTAGGCGCAGATCGAGTGACTGAACTCGGTACTGAGCAAACGCGCTTTTATCGCGTCGATGTGAGAGATAGCGCTGCAGTTGAAGCTGCGGTAGCTGAAGTTGAGCAAGATTTTGGCGACTTGCGTTTGTGCGTCAACTGCGCGGGAATTGCACCGGCTAAGCGAGTCTTAGATCGCGAAGGCAATCCAATGCCATTGGACGATTTTGCCAATGTCATCAATATCAATCTAATTGGCTCGTTCAACGTCGCGCGCGCTGCAGCGGCTGCTATGGCTAAACTAGCGCCACTCGGTGAAGCACAAGAGCGTGGATTAATCATAAATACTGCTTCGGTAGCTGGTTATGAAGGCCAAATTGGTCAAACAGCTTATGCCGCGAGTAAAGGTGGCATTATCGCTTTAAGTTTGCCGATGGCGAGAGATTTGTCGAAAGTTGGGATCCGCGTCAATACCATAGCGCCGGGTATCATGGGTACACCGATGTTACTGGCTATGCCTGAGAATGTGCAAGATGCGCTAAAAGCTAACGTACCTTTTCCTGACCGTTTAGGACTACCAGAAGAATTTGCTAAATTAGCCATTCACATGGTTGAAAATGCATATTTAAATGGTGAAACCATTCGTTTGGATGGTGCTTTGCGGATGCCACCAAAGTAATTAACGTAAAGTACAAAGGCGTCTGCGACTTACAGCTAGCAGCAGCACTCCCAGCAGCACCCCTATGCTTCCACCCGATGCGTCATTATCAGGTGTAGGTGTCACGGGTGTCGTTGGAGCTGGTGTTGTAGGTGTTTGAGTCTGTACCGTTAGATTGAGGCTGTTTTCAGCAGTTAGTGTTGGCGAGCCATTATCGGTTACGTTTACCGTAACCGTGACGTTACTCCCGGTAATTTCACTAGGCTCGATTGCAATGCTGAGCGCTTGCTCTGAAAAACTTGATACTCCTGTGACTTGCCACGCGACTGTGTGAGAATCCGTCGTATTAGGATCAGAAATTGATACGGCAACATTAACCGTGCCATTGTCAGGGACAATTTCACTTATACTACTGCCGTTTTGCGTGGCGCTCAGTGATGCCACAGGAGCTAGATTGCTCTCCGACTCACCGCTAAAGTATATATTGTCGAGATATACATCCCCATTGCCTTCTACCTTCAACTGAAACGTATTAGTTAAATCAACGTTGACGAAGTGTGACAAGGGTATTTTATAACGCTGCCAACTCTGTTTCTGAACAGCGAAATCATATGGGGTTTCAACGGGTCCAGGACTTATCAAGTAAATACGCAAAGAATCGGCGTTGTAAGTCCAGTAATCAACATGAAAGAAATCTAATTCAGAAACATCTTGGCGATTGCTGTCAAAATCTGTGCCCTGATAATTCAAGCCCTCGTACTTTAAAACGCTGTTACCCGCGAGGTCCACTTCGCTTACCGCGGTTGCTTGCCCCCAATCGGGGTTGTAATCAATACCTGTGATGTTGGTGTAACTGTCACTGTACAGCGAAATGACATTTTCCTCCGGCTCCACCGGCGCACTAGCACCAGCAAGCGGCTCTGTTTGGATCTGGCAGCCGTTGAAGTCAACCGTTGCCCCCGCTGGCGTATTTGGACATTGGTCAACACTGTCACTAACACCATCTCCATCGGCGTCTTGTAATACTGGTGAGCTTTCATTACAGCCTGTCTCGCTATTAGCCGTTGAGCGCGTGCAGTGAGCAACGTAATCCACTTCCATAGTGGCTTGGTTTAAGGCTGGGTCAATGTTTCCACCTAGATTGCCGCCCATCGCGACATTAATTAGCACAAACATGGGTTCTTCGTACTGAGAACAGTTCGACATATCGTGCTGCACCACCAGCGTATCATTCATATAAAAAGCAACGCTGTCAGGCGTCCATTCCATCGCGTAGGTATTAAACTCAGTAACGTCGGTTACACCACCAGGATAGTCCGGACGAAACTCCCCGCCGCAGCTAGCTACGTTAAAAAAGTTGGTGATGTAACTTGCGCCAGAGTTGCCATACCACTCCCAAACATCGATCTCCCCAGCCCCCGGGTTTGGCCAATTCACAAAATCATTATCCCCTTTATAGGGCTGTTCTGCGATGCGATTTTCCAACATCCAGAAGGCTGGCCAAGAGCCTCCCTCTAGGTTGAGAAAGCGCAACCTCGCCTCAACCCGACCATATAGAAACTCTGCTTTGTCTTTGCTATTTAGTCGTCCAGAAGTCCAAGTGCGTTGTTCACCGCCCAACCCCGGACACGCAATATCCATACGTCGAGCAGTGATTTTTAGCGTACCATCTGATACTTCGTAGTTGCGCTGTGCCGAAGACTCATCGTCTGTATAGCACTGTACTTCGTTGTTGTAATTGGCTTGAGTTTGCGCTGTCCAATTATCCCAATTAACGCCTGTACCGTCGAACCTATCAACCCAAGTGAGCTCCCAGCCTGCATTTGCCGAAAAAGACATAAGTGCAAGGCCGATAATGAAATGGTTGCGTAGGCTTGTGACCTGTAAAAATTTCGTTAGTCGCATAAAATAGCCCGCAGTTAATGAATAACTTGCCACATTGAAGCCCAGTTAGATATCAATGCAAGTGCGAAACGCTCAAGCGGACTTGTTAAAGGGTAAGTGCGTCATTGAAGTTATTAACTTAAACAACACACTTTGTCGGCTAATCAGGCGCACCATTGACGATGTTGGCAATATTGTACAGCCGATTGACCGCTTCGTAGTTCACACTGCCTTTGGGATAACGGTCTTTAGAATTGAGCTCACCAGCATCACGGCCCGTTAACAAGCATACAGCTTGGTCAACAGTTTCAACGGCATAAATATGAAACTGCCCGGCTTTAATCGCATCCACAACAATGTCGTTTAACATTAAGTTGATTTGGTTAGATGCCGGGATGATAACCCCCTGATTACCGGTTAAACCACGGTGCATACACAAGTCGAAGAACCCTTCAATTTTTTCGTTTACACCACCAACCGCCTGAACCTCACCGTATTGATTAATCGAACCAGTAATGGCCAACTCTTGTGTTGCCGGAATTTCAGTTAACGCCGAAACCAAGGCAATTAGCTCACCCAATGAGGCACTGTCACCGTCAATGTGACCGTAAGACTGTTCGAGCGCAATATTTGCCGATAGTGTTAATGGAAAATACTGTGCGTATTTATTCCCCAAATATCCCGTTAACAGCATAACCCCTTTACTGTGAATGGGTTGTCCTAGTTCGACCTCGCGCTCGATATCAACCACGCCGGAAGCGCCGGCATAAACCGTGGAAGTGATCCTAGCCGGTGTGCCAAAGGTGGTATCGCCTATTTCCAACACCGTTAGACCATTGACCTTACCTACTGCCTTACCCTCCGTAGCGATGAGTACATGGCCCTCTTTGATATCATCGAGTAACGCGCCACGCACTCGACCAGTTCTGCGCCGTTTAGCTGCTAACGCGTCTTCAATATGATTGATATCAAGCACCGAGCCTTCGTTATCCTGAACGAAAAAGTTGGCTTCCTTTAGCAATTCTATTACGTCAGCAAAGCGTGCGGATAGCTTTTGTTGGTGCTCAGCCATGCGCATTGAATACGTCACCAAACGACTCATCGCAGCGCTACTGATACCTTCAAGACCTAGTAATAAAACTTGATGGCGTACGCGACCGACAAAATCACGCAAATTGTTTTCATCCAGATTGATTTCATGGTCGAAATCAACCAATACTCGAAACAACTCGTCAAACTCATCATCGTAATCTTGCAACGTGTAATACAGATCGCGAGACCCCATCAGTATGACTTTCACATTGAGATCTATCGGTTGTGGCGACAAGGTAATTGAGTTCACCATTCCCACATCTTGTTGAGGCGAGTCCATCTTTAATGTCGAGAACTTCAATGCCAGTTTGAGTGACTCCCATACATAAGGCTGCTGCACCAACTTATCTGCATCCAGCAATAAATATCCACCATTCGCGCGGTGTAACGCACCCGGTCTGATCATCGAGTAATTGGTATACGCAACGCCTTGTGACGAGTTGTATTCAATTTTTCCAAATAGATTCTGATGGGTTGGATTCGGTTCGTAGATTACTGGCGCTCCGGCAGTAATATCGTGGGAGACAATAATGTTGGGTAAGAACTGCTCTTCAAGAAATGATTTGCGATCCAGTTCATCAGGCTTTTCGTCTTTACCTTCCATCGCGAGAAGTTCAAGTACAGTATCAATCAGTGGTGCTTTGATTTGCCGTAAGTGTTTCAGAATACCTAACTGCGACGCGTATTTGTGCTCAAGGTTCTTCAACAAAGGGCGTATACCCTGCTCTGCCGTTGCGCGCTTGAGTTCGCGCAGTTGCTCTGAGTGCTCGCGCTTCCACAATGGCAGCTCAATAAGAGCCTCACTCAATTTATCTTCCAATGTATCAATCAGCTGATAAAACCCTGCACGCGTTGCATCGTCTAATTGACTGAATTCGGCATCATTGATTGGCTTGCCATTAACGATTGGAGAAAAAGTGATAGTGCCGCCATCTTCGTATAAGGCAATGTTTTGTGACTGGGCAATTTGCTCTACTGCATCGATTGCGTGATCGTACTTAAGCTCAAAATTACGCGCTATTGCAGCTTTCCTGCGCTGATAACCCGGGTTTTCAAATGCTGCGGGAAAGGTGTCTAATACATCGTCGATTAACGCGACTAAATCGTCTAGTAAGCGTTTGCTGTCACCGGCGGACAATCGCAGTGCTAACGGCTGGCGCTCTTCATCAAAATTATTAATGTAAACCCAGTCGTCCGGTGTGATCTTATGCTTAACCGCTTTTTCAACGTAATCGTGCACCAAGGTATAACGCCCCGTCGCTTGCTCGCCCATGACATACAAGTTGTATCCTGTGGCTTCAATGCCAAGCCCGAAGCGCAAGGCTTCACGCGCCCTTGCTTGCCCAATAAAGGTAGCTTGTAGCGCACTTTCATCTTCCATAAAGCGTTGAATTAGCGCTTCGCTTGGCTGTGCTTTAAGTTGCTCGTAGGGAATCGCGTCTGGGACTAGGGTCTTTTTCATTGGCGTTTATTATTGTGTTTTTTTATTGGCGTTTTAATACAGTGTACACTGCTGTAAATCGCTTGTGTGCATTGTCCTAATTTTTTTCTTAATTGCCTTATTCAGCCCTGTTGTTGGCGCGCACTCTGAGGTATTCTTTACGGTTTGAAGAAGTTTGGCGTTTGAGCGCCGTTTTAAAACCAAATGGAATCCTAAGCTGCATGTCAGATAAGCAATATGACCACCAACAAATAGAACAACAGATTCAGCAACAATGGCACGAAAGCGATGTCTTCAAAGTCGACGTCGATGACAGCAAAGAGAAATTCTATTGCCTATCTATGTTCCCCTATCCAAGTGGCAAATTACACATGGGCCACGTGCGCAATTACACGATCGGTGACGTAATTAGTCGTTATCAACGCATGCAGGGCAAAAATGTCTTACAACCCATGGGTTGGGATGCCTTTGGTCTGCCCGCTGAAAACGCGGCAATCAATAATAAAACGGCTCCCGCTAAATGGACTTACGCCAATATCGATTACATGAAGCAGCAACTGCGGTCATTGGGTTTTGGTTACGATTGGTCACGTGAAGTAACCACCTGTAAGCCCGATTACTATCGCTGGGAACAATGGTTCTTCACCCGTTTGTATGAAAAGGGTTTAGTGTATAAAAAATTGGCGACGGTCAATTGGGATCCGGTAGATCAAACAGTGCTTGCCAACGAACAAGTTATCGATGGGAAAGGCTGGCGCAGCGGCGCAACGGTTGAACAAAAAGAAATCCCGCAGTGGTTTATTAAAATCACAGATTACGCTGAGACCCTATTGAATGATCTTGATGGCCTAACGGATTGGCCAGAGCAAGTGGTCGCGATGCAGCGCAACTGGATAGGTAAATCAGTTGGTGCAGATATTCGTTTTGCGTTACCTGAGTCAATCGCGGGTCTGGATGCCATTGAGGTGTATACCACACGTCCAGATACACTCTTTGGCGTAACCTATGTTGCCGTAGCAGCTCAACACCCATTAGCTCAGTATGCCGCTGCACAGAATGCCGAAGTTGCGGCGTTTGTTGAAGATGCAAAACACACCAAAGTAGCAGAAGCTGAACTTGCCACGATGGAAAAAAGAGGCTGTGCGACAGGCTTGGAAGTGATTCATCCGCTAACAGGTGAACGCGTTCCAGTATGGGTGGCTAACTTTGTTCTAATGGAGTATGGATCTGGCGCAGTTATGTCAGTGCCTGGGCATGACCAACGCGACTGGGAATTTGCGACCAAATACGGCTTGCCGATTAAACAAGTGGTGGCTGCTAATGAAGGTGCAGATATCACTGATGTCTCCTCCGCCGCGATTACCGAAAAAGGTCAATTGATCAATTCAGAGCAATACAGTGGCATGGATTTCACAGCCGCGTTTGATGCGATTTGCTCGGCATTAGAATCTGCCGAAAAAGGCCAACGTACGACGAATTACCGCTTGCGCGATTGGGGTGTATCTCGTCAGCGCTATTGGGGCGCGCCAATTCCTATGATCAATCTACCTGATGGTTCTGAAGTGCCCGTTGCTGCCGACGATCTGCCCGTGCAATTACCAGAAGATGTGGTGATGGACGGCGTTACCAGCCCGATTAAAGCAGACAAAAACTGGGCTGCAACAACAGTCAATGGCGTTAATGCTCAACGTGAGACTGATACGTTTGACACTTTTATGGAATCTAGCTGGTACTATGCACGGTACGCTTCTGCACCGTCAGATGCAATGCTAGACCCGCGTGAGAGTAATTATTGGTTACCTGTCGATCAATACGTTGGAGGCATCGAGCACGCCATATTGCATTTACTTTACTCGCGCTTTTTCCACAAATTGTTGCGCGATGAAGGCCTGGTTGATTCAGACGAGCCATTTAAACGCTTGCTGTGCCAAGGTATGGTTTTAGCGGAATCATTTTACCGTGAAGACAGCTCAGGTAAAATTACTTGGTATGCACCAGCTGACGTCGAACTGACCCGTGATGACAAAGGCCGGGTGACCGCGGCTACTCTGAAAGCAGATGGCCAACCTGTCGTGCCAGGCGGCATGACAAAAATGTCTAAGTCAAAAAACAACGGCATCGATCCCCAGCACGTTATCGACACTTATGGTGCAGATACTGTGCGCTTGTTTACGATGTTTGCCGCGCCACCTGAACAAACGCTTGAGTGGATTGATTCAGGTGTGGAAGGATCGCATCGTTTCCTCAAACGCCTGTTCCGTTTGGTCACTGATAATCTTGATTCATTAAGTAATGCTGAAGCCTTATCAGCTGAGCAGCTGAAAGGTCTTAGCAAAGCGCAAAAAGACTTGCGCCGTGAAGTTCACCGTACAATTGAAAAGGTCACTGATGACTTAGGTCGCCGTCAAACGTTTAATACAGCAATAGCGGCGATAATGGAGCTTTTGAATCACTTGCAAAAAGCGCCGGTGGATGATGCTGTTGATTGCAGTATTTTAGCCGAGGGCGTTATTGCCACCATTCGCATGTTGAATCCAGTGACTCCACATATTGCACAGCACTTGTGGACCTTACTCGGGCATTCAGGCTCAATCGAATTAAGTGGCTGGCCTGAAGCTGATAAAGCAGCATTAGTGGAAGATGAGAAGCTCATTATTGTGCAAGTTAACGGCAAAGTACGCGCCAAGATCACAGTGGCGGCTAGTGCAGACCAAGATGCGGTCAAGCAAGCGGCTATGGAACAAGAAAACGTACAGAACTTCATCGCAGGTAAAACGGTACGTAAAGTGATTGTTGTGCCAGGTAAGCTAGTTAATATTGTGGCTAACTAATGATGAAATATAGACTTTTGTTGTCGTTTTCTCGGTTGCTTGTGTTGAGTGTTGTGCTGCTCAGTATCAGCAGCTGTGGCTTTCAATTACGTGGCTCACAGCAATTTCCGGAGCATATTCAGCTTGTCGAAGTGCGCAGTTTATCTGCGCATGACCCACAAGCTCGCGCTTTGGCCGAACGACTCCCGGTCTATCAACTTGGTTATACCCGAGCAGCCGCTCCCGCGGATATTGCCAATACAGTTATAATCGAATTGCGTCCTGAAAACCTCGACCGTCGATTGCTATCTGTTTTTCGCACGGGGCAGGTCGCCGAATATGAGCTTATTTATCGCGTTGACTATCGCTTAACTTTTCCGGGGCAAGAGCCGGTAAACGCAGTCGTTGAGGTTTTACGTGAGTATCAAGATGATCCCGATCAGGTATTAGCAAAGTCTCGAGAACTCGATTTAATCCTTGACGAAATGCGCGCTGAGGCGGCTGATCGGATTATACGATTGATGGCTAGTCAAGCCTCTGTACCCGCGGTTGCCGTAAACTAGCTATGCAAGTCTACCCAGAACGATTTAAAGCTCAATTAAATAAAGCGATGCCAAGTATTGTCTTGGTATTTGGTGATGAGCCTCAGCAAAAGCTCGAATGTATAGATGCACTGAGAGAAGTTGCCGTAGCCCAAGGTTTTAATGAGCGCCAGACCTTAGTTGCCGATAGTGAGTTTGAATGGTCACAGCTGCTCGAAGCGAGTCAATCGATGTCGCTCTTTGCCGACCGCCAGTATATCGAGTTAGAGCTTCCGACCGGTAAACCTGGTGCCGCAGGTGCCAAGATTCTTAATGAATTAGCTGCTGGGGATCTCACTGACCTACTGCTTTTGATTCACGGCCCCAAAATCGGCAAAGATGTGCAATCAGCAAAATGGTTTAAAAACCTCGTGGCGCATGGCTTTTTCACTTTGTGTTACCCGCAAGAAGGTCGCAAGTTACAACAATGGATCAGTCAGTGTCTGCAGCGCAATCAGCTCAGTGCGGATCCTGACGCTATCAGTCTGTTAGCAGAGCAATGTGAAGGCAATCTATTGGCTGCTCGGCAAGAAATCGAAAAGTTAGCATTGATTTACGGCGCACGCTCGCTGACCAAAGAAGATGTGAATAAGGCAACGGTCGATCAGTCGCGGTTTACAGTCTTCCAATTAGTCGATGCGTTATTAGGTGGTGATGCACAACGAGCAATTAAAATTCTCTATCGGCTCGAAAGTGAAGGTGTAGAGCCAAACATTGTTATTTGGGCGCTGATACGCGAGTGGCAATTATTAACCCAGCTGGCCACGCTGCAGCAAAAGGGGGAGTCGATCAATTGGCAACGACTGCGTATTTGGCAATCCAAGCAAATGCTGTATCAATCCGCATTGTCTAGGCTCACACTGAATGATTTGCGCCATATCCAGCAAAAGTTAAGTCGCGCTGACTTACAATTTAAACAAAGTTTTGTGAGTAAGCCTTTTGTCACTCTGTGTCATCTTTGCTTGTTGTTTTTGCCTGCGCCATTAGAACAGTTTGCCTTATGAGTTCAGTCACGTCGGTGATTGGTTTATTTGGTGGTACCTTCAATCCTCCGCACATTGGCCACATTGAACCTCTGCTGCAAGCCGCAAAGGACTTTGCCTTTACCGAAGTGCGCCTGTTACCTGCACCTATACCACCGCACAAAACAGTGGTTGGAGCGACTTTTGAGCAACGTATCAGAATGGTTGAGTTGGTCTGTAAGGCATACCCAATTTTACAACCGGAGTTATGTGAGCAGGATTTACCAACTCCCAGTTATACCGTAAACACCCTTGCCCATTTGCGCAAACACAACCCTACGGCCAGTATTGTTTTTGTCATTGGTGAAGATTCTTTGCTCGCACTCGACACTTGGTTTCAATGGCAGCGACTGCTGGATTATTGTCATATAGCTGTCCTGCCGCGCCCTAATTGCCAGGCTACAGCATCAGCACCATTGTCAGACTGGCTAGCTAAACATCATAAAAGTGATAAAAGTGTTGTAAATCAAATGACCAATGGTGCAGTGTTTTTTGCAGAAACCCCTCTTCGGGATGTATCATCTACCCAACTACGTGAATGGCTAGCCAACCCAGACTTAGTCTCGCAAGCAAAGCAATGGCTAGCACCTGAGGTATTCACCTACATTCAACAACAGCAGTTATATATTAATTAAGCCATTAGCTTAGGAGACAGTTTGAACCACGAAGAATTAAAACAATTCGTTATTGAAAAAATTGACGATATGAAAGGCCGTGATCTCATCGACTTAGATGTTGCCGGCAAATCATCGATCACCGATACATTACTGATTTGCTCAGGTAATTCAAAGCGCCACGTAATTTCAATCGCTGAGAATGTCAGTTTATCGTGCAAAGCAGCTGGCAATCCACCACTGAGTATTGAGGGCAAGGATTCTGGCGAGTGGGTACTTGTCGATTTGGGTAATATTGTTGTCCATGTCATGCAAGATGAGACCCGAGATTTCTATCAATTGGAGAAGCTCTGGAGCTGATGCGGATCCAAATCGTTGCCGTCGGGAACAAGATGCCATCTTGGGTGTCAGAAGGCTGTAAAGAGTATTTACGCCGCTTTCCGTCTGACCTAACAGTAAGCATTGTCGAGATCCCACCGGGCAAGCGCGGTAAAAATGCCGACATTCCGCGCATTTTACAAAAAGAAGGTGAGTTAATGCTAAAAGCTGTGGGTAAAGGCCACCGCATAGTTACCCTCGAAGTAACCGGTAAACCATGGACAACACCGCAACTGGCTCAGCGTTTAACTGAGTGGCAGCTCGATGGACGTGATGTGAGTTTACTCATCGGCGGTCCTGAAGGCCTTGCGCCCGAATGCATTGCCGCATCTGAACAGAATTGGTCACTGTCAGCCCTCACCTTACCGCATCCCATGGTTCGCGTTATTTTAGCCGAAAGCTTGTATCGCGCGTGGAGTGTTACCCAAAACCATCCCTATCATCGGGAATAGCCGTGCCGATTAAACGTCAAACCATTCGGGATCATACTGCAGAAGCGAATTTGTTTGCTCGTCGTGCAGTTATCGCTCTGGTGATTGTTGCGGTGTTGATGGGAGTGGTACTGAGTAATCTGTATAACCTACAGGTAAACCAATTCGAAGACTATCAAACACGATCAAACGGCAACCGTATTAAGTTGTTACCGGTGGCACCGAATCGCGGGTTAATTTTGGACCGCAACGGCGTTATATTGGCCGAAAACATTCCTGTTTTTAGCCTTAATGTTATCCCTGAAGACGTCGAAGACATAGACGCCATGATCGCTGGTGTGCGTCAGTACATCAGCATCAGTGATGAGCAAGTTGAGGATTTCAAAAGTAACTTAAAGAGCCAACGCCGCTTTAAACCGGTCGCCCTGCGAACACGATTAAGTCAGGATGAAGTGGCGCGCTTTTCAGTGCATCAGCATCGATTTTCAGGCGTGACGATTAATGCTCGACTGGCACGGCATTATCCATTTGGTTCAGCGCTTACTCACGTGGTGGGTTATGTTGCGAAGATTAATCGCAACGACTTAAACAAACTCGAAGCGTCTGGACAAGCAGCCAATTATGATGCCACACACGATATCGGTAAACTCGGGATTGAGCGGTTTTATGAAGAGCGATTGCACGGCACTGTCGGTTATCAACAAGTAGAGGTGAACAACCAAGGTCGAATTCTGCGGACTTTAGATTTCCAACCGCCGATACCCGGAGAAGATCTCGTCTTAAACATCGATATCGAACTACAGCTGGAAATTCAGCGATTAATGGCTGAAAACCGTGGCGCTGTGGTTGTGACAGATCCTCGCAATGGTGCGGTGTTAGCGATGTATTCTAATCCATCCTATGATCCGAACTTATTCGTCCATGGCATTAGCAGCCGCAATTACAATGCGCTATTAAATTCAACGGAAAGGCCGCTGATAAACCGTGTAACACAAGGGCAATATCCACCGGCTTCAACCATCAAGCCACATTTGGCACTGGTTGGTTTAGAGCAATCTGTGATCACTCCTGAAACCATTATGCAAGACCGTGGTCGGTATCAGATTGAAAATGTTTCACATACTTGGCGTGATTGGAAACGCGGTGGTCATGGCGACGTTGACGTTATTAAAGCCGTTGAGGTGTCGTGCGATACATTTTTTTACGATCTTGCGTTCAATTTGGGAATCGACGCAATTAGTAGCGCGATGATGGAATTTGGTTTCGGCGATTACACTGGTATTGATATTCACGAAGAGTCAGATGCGAATATGCCAACGCGTGGCTGGAAGCGCGCACAAATGAATGAACCTTGGTATATCGGTGATACAATTCCAGTGGGAATTGGTCAGGGTTTTTGGACAGCCACGCCTATTCAAATTAATTCCTCGATTAATATGTTGATCAATCGCGGTGAAAAAGTCTTACCGCAAATATTAAAGGGTGTCCAAACGACATCGGGTGTGGTTGATGAAGGCGTAAAAACGGCACGGCCCATCGATGTAAATAATGCTAAGAACTGGGATATGATTTTGGACTCTATGTATGGCACTGTGAATCGCGAACATGGTACCGCTCGGCTCGCCTATGCTAATACTCCTTACATCGCTGCTGGAAAAACCGGCACTGCGCAGTTGTTTACAGTTGCACAAGATGAAGAATACGTCGAGGAAGAAGTTGCCTTACACTTACGCGATAATGCTATGTACGTCGGTTACGCTCCCTATAACGAGCCGGAAATATCCGTAGCTTTAGTTTTAGAAAATGCGGGCGGAGGTAGTTCAAATGCGGCCCCGCTTTCGCGCGATATTATGGACTTTTATTTTCGTCACCATCGGTTTGATAAAGATGGAAACCTCGACAATTCTACAGCGATAGGTTCGCGATGAATTCAGCGACTTTTAATCCTAAACCCACCAGTTTTTTGCGTCGCATGCACATCGACGGAGTGCTACTGATTGGATTGTTAACCTTAATGGCGGTTGGCTTAGTTACTATTTATTCAGCCGGTGGCCAAGATGCAGATTTAATTCAGCGTCAAGTCATTCGTCTCGGCTTGGCTTTGGTTGTGATGGTGGTATTAGCCCAAATACCGCCAATGATGTATCGCGGTATGGCGATTTATTTTTACATTATTGGGCTCCTAATGTTAGTCGGGGTGCTGTTGTTTGGGGTCATGGGCAAAGGTGCCCAGCGTTGGTTAGATCTCGGTTTTATGCGCTTTCAACCCTCTGAGATAATGAAACTCGCAGTCCCCATGATGGTCGCGTGGTACATCAGCAAGTTTACCCTTCCCCCACGTACACAGCATATAATCATTGGCTTTGTAATGGTTGCCATTCCAACTGTGCTTATCGCTAAGCAGCCTGACTTAGGTACATCATTACTAATTGCCAGTTCGGGGATCTTCGCACTATTTTTAGCCGGTATGACATGGCGGTTAATATCCATAGTCGGTGTATTAGCCAGTGCATTTGCGCCAATTATGTGGTTTTTCCTAATGAAAGATTATCAAAAACAACGCGTGTTGACCTTTCTCAACCCGGAAAGCGATCCATTGGGTTCCGGCTACCACATTATTCAATCAAAAATTGCGATTGGCTCAGGTGGAGTCGATGGCAAAGGCTGGTTACAAGGTACGCAATCACAACTCGAGTTTCTGCCTGAACGCCACACTGATTTTATCTTTGCGGTATTTAGTGAAGAATTTGGACTCTTAGGTGTACTTGGGCTACTTGGTATTTACGGATTTATAATCATGCGTGGGATGTGGATAGCCGCCCGTGCCCAAGATGCCTTTAGCAAGCTTTTAGCAGGTGCGATTACATTGACCTTTTTCGTTTATGTATTTGTCAACATCGGCATGGTTTCTGGGTTACTACCGGTTGTAGGAGTACCTTTGCCTTTAGTGAGCTATGGTGGTACATCAATGGTGACACTGCTAGCAGGATTTGGCATTCTAATGGCAATTAGCACACAGGCTCGTCTCATGTCACGGTGATATTATGCGCAATCAAATAACAATAATTATTATTGCTACAGTGTTAATCATCAGTCTCACTGGCTGTCAGTATGGCGGTCGTTACAGCCAGCGGCATGATTCAGCACCAACTAAAGTACCTGACAGTATTGCGCGTGAAAGCGCAATTCCGCATTACGAGCCTTATCGAGAGCACAATAGTCGTCCTTATACTGTATTCGGTAAACAATATTTCCCATTAGCCACGGGCAAAGGTTTTGTTGAGGAAGGCGAAGCTTCTTGGTACGGACAAAAATTTCACGGTCACCTCACGTCAAATGGTGAAGTGTATGATATGTATGGCATGACAGCGGCGCATAAAACCTTACCACTGCCCTCGTTTGTGAAAGTGACAAACGTTATTAATAATAAAAGTGTGATTGTGCGAGTTAATGACCGCGGGCCATTTCACGGCGACCGTATTATCGATTTATCATTCGCTGCAGCGAAAAAATTGGACTATCTGTCGACAGGTACAGCCCCGGTAAAAGTGGAGGTGATACACTTCGACGAGCAAAACCGGGTAACTGTGGGGAATGGTCCAACGGTTAGTTACGCTGAGTATGCGGGGCTTGAAGTGCCTAAGCCCCCCGCTGTGAATGACTCTCTTCCTGTAGTTGAACCTTCACCAATAAGCGGATTTTTTATTCAAGTCGCAGCACTGAGTGACAGTGAGCGAGTCGCAAACTTATCTGAGGTGCTAAGTGAGTTGTATCAAGTACCTGCATCCATTGAGGCGGATAACAACATTAATCGTCTCCGACTGGGTCCGATTCATAGCGAACACATCGCGGATTTATTACTCGATGAATTACGCAGAAATGGTTACCCAGAGGCTTTTACGGTCCCTGCCCCATAAAATTCGTTGAATTACTGCTACCTAACGACAACTTTTGGTATTTTTTATTGTCATAAACTGGTCGATAGGGCCGGTTTTGCGATAAAATAGCAATCCTTCGGATGACCATTAAACGCAATCCATGCTGGTTTACTCCAACTAAAATCATAAATTAACGGTAAATACATGCTTTCCAAAATTCGTAGTTTTTCTTTTGTGCTTTGCGCGTTACTTGTTCCTTCTGCACATGCTGCCGTCGTGATCCCACCGCCGCCGTCAGTTGCAGCAGAGGGTCACTTATTGATTGATCCAGCCACTAACACCGTCATTACTGAGCAAAATGCAGACATGCGTCTTGCGCCGGCTAGTTTGACAAAAATCATGACGGTCTATGTTATCGGTAAAGAGTTGCAAGCGGGCAATATCACAGTCAACGACAAAGTAATGGTTTCTGAGAATGCTTGGGCGAAAAACTTTCCAGGATCGTCAGTCATGTTTATTGAGGCAGGTACCGAAGTATTAGTATCGGACTTATTGCGCGGGATTATGGTGCAATCGGGTAATGATGCCTGCGTGGCAATGGCCGAACACATTGCCGGCAGCGAGAGTGCGTTTGCCAGTATGATGAATGCCCATGCAATGAATTTGGGTATGACGGGAACTAACTTCGTAAACAGCCACGGACTGCATGATCCAGAGCACTACACGACACCTCGCGATATGGCTATTTTATCTGCTGCGCTGATTAATGAAGTGCCCGAAATGTACGCTATCTACAGCGAAAAAGAGTTTACTTATAACGATATTAAGCAATACAACCGCAATAGCTTGTTGTGGGACAAAAACCTCAATGTTGACGGTATTAAAACCGGTCACACGTCTGAAGCGGGTTACAGTTTAATCACGTCTGCGACACAGGGTGATATGCGCCTAATCTCAGTGGTGATGGGCACAGAAAGTGAACGTGCGCGCAAGCAAGAAAACAGTAAATTATTGCGTTATGGATTCCGTTTTTACGAGACGGTAACGCCCTATCAAGCGGGTCACAGTTTTGTTGCGCACAGAATTTTTATGGGCGATCGCGAAACCGTAGACTTGGGAATTAATCAATCGACCCCAATTACCATTCCACGCGGCCAAACCAAAAACCTCGAAGCGAATTTTGTTTTAGACCAAAACCTCGAAGCCCCGCTGGCTAAAGGTGAAGTTGTCGGTACCCTGTATTTACAACTCGATGGCGAAGACATCGCTCAATATCCCCTAGTTGCTTTGCATGAAGTGAATGAAGGCGGTTTTTTTGACCGCACAATTGACTATATTAAATTGCAGTTGGGATTCGATAGTTAATCCCAAGAATATCAGGAGTTGTTATGGATACCCGTTTTGATGAGCTACTTGAATTTCCGTGCTACCAAACTTTTAAGGTAATGGGCGTGGCGGATGAAAGTCTACCGGCAGTAGTGATCAACCGTCTACAACAACTCGCGCCCGGCGACTATGCACCAACGGTTAAACCGAGTAGTAAAGGTAATTATCACTCGCTATCTTTGAGTGTCAAAGTGACCAGTAAAGAGCACATGGAATCGATTTATACCGAACTGTCTAAATTAGAATTAGTCAGAGTTGTGCTGTAATTAATGGCTGGTAATTTTTCAAGTTGTCCGACACCCATTGTTCGTCAAGTCGCCTCGGCTCAGTCCTACCTGCCTATCTGGCAACGAATGCAAGACTTTACTGATAGTCGCGATGAAACCACTGCCGACGAAATCTGGTTAATCGAGCATCAGCCTGTTTTTACGCAGGGGCAAGCCGGAAAGGAAGAACATATCTTGATGCCCGGTGATATCCCTGTTGTGCCCGTTGATCGCGGCGGTCAAGTAACTTATCACGGGCCAGGGCAACAAATGCTGTATACGTTACTTGATATTAAACGAGCAAAACTCGGTGTGCGTCATTTAGTCACCGCATTAGAACAGTCGATTGTAAAATTGCTTGCCGATTACGATATTGAAGCATACGCCAAAGCAGATGCACCTGGTGTGTATGTTGACGAGAAAAAAGTGTGTTCTGTGGGACTACGGATCCGCAAGGGCTGCTCATTCCACGGGCTAGCATTAAATGTTAATATGGATCTTTCCCCGTTTCAGCGCATTAACCCCTGTGGTTATGCCGGTCTAGAAATGGTTGATTGTGCCGGCTTAAATGGCCCACAATCGCTCAGCGAAGCGGCAATGCCCCTCGTTGATCATTTTTGCGACCAAGTGGGTATATCAGAGAAACAAATCAGAGAAGGTTTTGATGACTAACGCGCGACCTCAAGCTGGCGTAAAGCTACGCGACGATGAAAAAGTAAAACATATTCCTGTAACTATTATCCCTACCGAAAAGGCAGAGATGCTGCGTAAGCCGGAGTGGATCAAGATCAAACTGCCTCGCACAACTGACAGAATTGATCAGATTAAGCAAACATTGCGCAAAAACAAACTGCACAGTGTGTGTGAAGAAGCGAGCTGCCCCAACCTTGCGGAATGTTTTAACAAGGGTACAGCTACCTTTATGATCTTGGGGGATATTTGCACCCGACGCTGCCCGTTTTGTGATGTAGCGCATGGTAAACCACTGCCACCATCGGCTGAAGAACCACTCAAGCTAGCCACCACCATTAAAGAAATGAATCTGCGTTATGTCGTGATCACTTCAGTTGATCGCGATGATTTGCGCGACGGTGGTGCACAACATTTTGTCGATTGCATTAATGCTATTCGTGAACACAGTCCATCCACCACGATTGAAGTGTTAGTTCCTGACTTTCGTGGTCGTATGGATCGCGCCTTAGAAATTTTCAAAAACGGCGTGCCAGACGTGTTTAATCACAACCTAGAAACCATTCCGCGTCTGTATCGCGAATGTCGCCCAGGTGCCAATTATCAGTGGTCGCTGGACTTACTTAAAAAGTTCAAACAACAGCACCCTGACATTCCAACCAAATCTGGTCTGATGATGGGTATGGGAGAGTCAGCTGAGGAAATTCAAACGGTATTGGACGACTTGCGTGCCCACGATGTTGATATGCTGACGCTTGGACAGTACTTACAACCGAGTAAACATCATTATCCAGTTAAGCGCTATGTGCATCCGGATGAATTCGATCAGTTAGGCGCATACGCAAAAGAGATCGGCTTCAGTCACGCCGCGTGCGGACCAATGGTGAGGTCAAGTTACCATGCCGACAAGCAAGCCGCGGGCGAAGAGGTTAAGTAAAGCGGATTAAACCGAAAGGTGCGCTTAATTGAGCGCACCTTTATTGTATTGAAACACTTGGTTTCGACCGCGCTTTTTCGCTTGATACAATGCAAGATCTGCCGACGCAATTAACGTATCCAACTTGTACCCTGCTAGTGTTGTGTCGCTTACACCAAAGCTCGCGGTCAGACTAAAGCTGTGGCCACTTTCTAACGTGTTGAGATTCTCTAAAGCAGCGCGCATTTTTTCTGCAAACATCGCCCCCTCTTGTTGTGTTAGCCCCACTTTGAGAAGTGCGAACTCTTCACCACCCATGCGAGCAAATAACACGTTATCGTCAAGGACTGTTTGGACAGTATTAACAGCTTTCTTCAGCGCCCAGTCCCCCGCTTGATGACCAAAACTATCATTGATATGTTTAAACTTATCCAAATCAAAAAATATCAACACGACTGGAATAAAACGCTTGTGGCTTTTTTCAAGTAAGTGTTGAGCTCGCTCGATAAAAGCAGTCCGATTATATATTTGAGTAAGCCCGTCAATATTGGCTAAGCGCTCGAAACGCTTACGCAGACGGCGGCTGCGATAGGACCAAATCATCAGCCCAGTAAACAATCCGGATAATAATACAAAGGCGAGTATACTATTCTCAATTCGCTCAGCAGATAGTTCAGCTTCCGTCTTTAGCAGTTGATTTTCTTTGTCTAACAACTCAATGCGTGCTTGTTTTTCCATTGATTCAAAGCGTGATTGTTGCACTGCTTTTTGTTTTAGTACTGCTGTATCCAACTGTTCTTGGCGCAGCTCCTCATAGTTAAGGAAAGCTTCATAGGCGAGTTGAAAATCTCCGCGTTCAGCAGCTAACTGTGACTGCCATCGGTAGGCGCTTTCTAATGCCGTTCGATATTGCTCCCGCCCTTCAAAAGTTAAAATTCGCTCTACGATTTTCTGTAAGCTGCTCAATTCACCAACAGTCTCGTAAATATCTCCTTTGATTTGTAGGAAAGATAACTTGCCCTGGATGTAGCCCGTATTCATAAGCTCAGCTTCATTTTCATTTAATATCTGCAGCGCGAGGTTCGTCTCACTGATAGCCAGCAGGTACTTTGCATAGGTCATTTCGGCAAGGGTGACATACAAGGCTGTTTTTGAACTCTTACAAAGCTCGATTACTCTTTCAAAGTCATTTTTTGAGAGCTGCTCAATTGCAACCGTTTTTAGCTGGTTATGAGCCTTCTGCAAAGAAGCTGAGCACTTAAAACCATCAGTTTGCGGGTATTGCAGAGCCAAATCTAAGTAATCGTTAGACAGTTGGTGCTCATCTACAGCCGCATAAAACCCCGCTAGGGCGAAAAGGTAAGGAGCAAGTGTCGCTTTTGAATCTGACCGTTCAAACTCTTCGATTATGATACTCGCTAACGATAGACCGTCTACCCAATTGCTTGCAGCTTGATATGACAGCATCATGCCTGAGTACACTTTGAAACGCAGTATGTCCGACTCAATTCCAGGGACTAATGCTTGGTAGCGCTTAAGCATCGTTTTGAAGTCACCTGAAAATGCCATCAGATATATATCGAGATACTCATAGCGGTTTGCCTGAGCACTATTCAGCGAAGCAATATCAATTGACTCTAATATACGCTTCGCTTGGCTAGGATCAGCGTTGCGCAACGCTTCAGCCTGATCGAGAAGACTATCATCAGCAAGTGTTGCCCACGGGCAACACACTGCGGCACTGAAAGCGATAATGAGTAAAACGGGTATGAACTTAAACTTCAGCAATTTAATCGGTCACGTTAACTAGATGATTGGCTGTATGTGCTAGCCCATCACTCTTTCGCTGGACTATCAGGTGGTGAATCTTGATCCTCTGACTCATCATCAGGCTTTTTGGGTTCTTGAATGACTAATATCGGGTTAGTTTCATCGCTTTGCTGCTGCAATTCCAACAACTGCTCCTGTACACCAGGCTCCAAATCACCAAATGTGTAGGAAGGATCCTTGCCTAATCGGTCTACAATGGACAGTAACTCTGCTTCGGTCAATTTTTTTTGCGTCATTTTTTATGTCCTTTTTAATAATTACGCGGCGTTATTTTATGTAAGCTAGCCATCATATCCCGATCTACGGGCATTTGCCTAGCTGGAGGCAACACTAATGTGGAAATCATCGTTAATGGCATATCGACTAGGTCTCTCAATGCAAACCATTCGATGCGAGACTGCTCCATCACATTAGTCTTAGATTCGTAAATAGCAACCTGGTGGTCTGGGGGGTAATACTCGAATAACTTGTCCAACAACAATTGTCGCTGTGGCGTAGTGCTAATCTTGGATGTTAGGGTTAAGTCACCCGCAAGGCCAATTTGCCAAAGCACTAAGTAGCCATAAGGATCAATAATCCGTTGATAGAACATAAATTGACTGGCTTCAAAATGCTGACATCCGAGTTCACCGGGATCAATATTCATCTCGGCATATAGGCAAGCTTCAGCTGAAATTCCTGGCTCCATATGCGCATCAAAGCCCTCCTCTAAAGCCAGTTTGACCACGCGATGCGGTACTTGTGCAAAAACACCGGGATGACCATAAAACGCGCCTACAACACGCTTACCAGCGCGCACGGAGGCGAGCATGATTTCAATCATTTCTGCATAGGTCTCGCGGCGGTCTTTATATTTACCGTATAAGGGCTGCAAAGAATGGCTATTGATATTGAGCTGTTCTAACCACCTTTGCATCAAGTGATGACAACTGCTGTAAACGATGTCCGCTTGTTCAATATAACTTCGACAACGCGGAGCCATATGCGCACCCAAAATCATACCCATCCCTACACACACTATCTGTCCTTGTGGTTTTGCCATTGTAGTTAGATTTCCCTAAATTTTACGTGCTTGTTTTCACATGGGCTTTGATTATCGATTTTGCCTAGTAAGGTTACTGTTTAGCAAGGCTTTATTCCATCTCTTTACGCAAAACAGGTTGCACAAAACCGAACTTCGATTAGAGTTACGTCAAACAATGCATTGGGCCTATTTGAAGATGCGAAAGAAAATATACATTGCCTACACTGGCGGCACCATTGGTATGCGACCTTCAACGCGTGGTTATGTGCCAGCTCCTGGGTTTCTGTCTGAAACACTAGCGGGTATGCCAGAATTTAATCGGCCTGAAATGCCAGAATTTACGATCAATGAATACGCTAACTTAATCGACTCTTCCGATATGTCACCCAATGATTGGCAGCAGATGGCTGATGATATTGCCGAGCACTACGATGACTACGATGGTTTTATAATTTTACATGGCACCGACACAATGGCATATACGTCGTCGGCATTGAGCTTTATGTTACAAGGTCTCAGTAAGCCAGTAATCGTAACAGGCTCACAAATACCCTTAGCCGAATTACGTTCAGACGGGCAAGAAAACTTACTCAACGCCCTATATATTGCCGCTAATTACCCCATTCCTGAAGTTACCTTGTTTTTCAATAACAAACTAATGCGGGGTAATAGAGCGCGCAAGCTTGACGCAAATGGCTTCGATGCATTTGAATCACCCAACTACCCGATTCTTATCGATGCGGGTATTGACATAAAAGTCACCAACCAACATCGCAAGGTAGACACCAACGCGCAGCTAGTGATTAAAAATATTCAGGCGCAACCAATAGGCTTAGTGAGCCTTTACCCGGGCATCTCTGCAGATGTGATTAAAAACACCTTATTACAGCCTGTAAAAGCTCTCATATTACTGAGCTATGGGGTTGGTAATGCGCCGCAGTCAGCGGCCCTACTCGAGCAATTGAAACGTGCCAGAGATAGCCAAGTTGTAGTCCTAAATTGCACCCAGTGTACTCACGGGAAAGTCGATATGCACGGTTATGCAAACGGTCAAACGCTATTAGACGTCGGCGTCGTGTCTGGTGCGGACATGACGCCAGAAGCAGCATTGGCAAAACTGCATTATTTACTCAGCCAACCACTGAGTTATGACGATATCCGCGCACACCTGCAAGCGAATATCAGTGGCGAACTGAGTATTTAGTGTTAGGCTTATACCGAGGGGCTATTGGGAGTTTGATCGTTGGTTGAGCGCAATTTAAAACCGCATGGCAATGTGGTACTTACTTGGCAGAATAACGTTTTGCACAATCACGTACACGGTCCCTTTAACGTTGAAGGTGTTACCCTCTCTTTTGAACAGCTACGCAATAGTACAAACGAACAAAACGTCTCTCAATGGGCGCGGATTGACGTGTTGGATCCCGATACCCTTGGAGCTATGGAAGTCATGCACGTGATAGGTAACAGTTATAAGTGGTCAATTGAAAATGGCTGTGTGGGAATTGCTTCAATCTGCAGTACTGTTTTACAGCGTGAAATGTTAGCGCAGTTTAAGCAACAAACGGGGCTTAATTTAGAAGCCTTTGATAGCGTTGAAGCGGCACAGCGATGGTGTAATCAGCAACTTAATATCGCCGCCAATAATTAGTCCTCTACTGTCATTGATCACATAAACTCGAAGTTTTATCACTTATTAGTCGTTTATAATGATTTATCCGACTATGCTGGCTCGAACTTATTAGGACTAAAAGGAGCGTAAAAATGATCCGCAAAACTCTGCTAGCCATCGCTTGTGGTGGTTTTTTATTGGGTGCACAGGCGCAATCTTTACAAGAAATTGTCGATGCGCGACCCGCCGAGATGAAACAGCGCGATAATCAACGCAACCCCATTGAGACTTTAACGTTTTTTGATGTACAACCCGGAATGACCGTGGCCGAGGCATTGCCCGGCGGTGGCTGGTATACGCGCATCATTGCACCACTTGTTGGAAGTGAAGGCACGATGTATGGCATTAACTACAACGATGATATGTGGGCACGTTTTGGCTTTTTTACTGAAGAAGCAATCAAAGATCAGATTGAACGAACCACCCAATTCCCTGGTATGGTTGCAGAGATAACTGAAAATGCGCCCGCGGCCGAAGGTTTTACGTTTGCAACAGTACCTGATTCAGCCAAAGGTACGGCCGACCGGATTTTGTTTATTAGAGCCTTACACAATTTAAATCGCTTCGAAGAAGAAGCACAAACCATGACGAATGCGCTAACAGCGGCACATATGCTGCTAAAAGAAGACGGCAAAATTGGGGTGGTACAACACCGAGCCCCAGAGAGTGCTAATGATGCGTGGGCGAATGGCAGTGCCGGTTACTTAAAGCAATCAACCGTTATTAGCTTGTTTGAAAAAGCAGGTTTCAAGCTTGTTGCTAAATCAGAAGTGAATGCCAACGAAAACGATAATCCAACCGAAGCCGATATCGTTTGGCGTCTACCACCGACCTATTTCGGCGCTGGCGATGATGCCGACAAGCGGGCAGCGGCTGACGCGATTGGCGAGTCAGATAGAATGACATTGTTATTTGAGAAACAATGAACCACTCACCGGCCAAGTAATTGCTTGGCCAAGCTAAGTGTTTAGAGTGCTTTACCACCTAACTCAGTGGCGAGATCGTCAAGGCGAGATACCGTATCATCAAATGCGTTAGCCGCAGGTAAGTACGTGACTTTGACACTTGCAGAGTCACGACCATATTCGGCCTTTAAATCGCGTTGATGCCAATTTTTTACGGAGTTTAAGAAGCGATAAGCTTGTGGCTCTGAATCGAAATTAAACTCTACTTCCTCATACAACACGTTTAGCAACCTCCACCGTGTCTGGCATCAAAGCAGCCCTTACACGCGCTAACAACGACAAATCGTCGCGACGCAATGGACCAGTCGCAAGCCATTGAGCAAATAGCTGCCATTTATCGGGTAGTTCACCACTGCTGAGTTTTTCACTCATTAATTGCACTTGTTGTTGACTGCGCAATTCGCTGTCGTGTTTGGGTGATGGACACATTGTGACAATTTCTATCCGCACAGTGATTGCTTGACGCGTGAGTGACTCCGATTGCGCCACCGAACGCAACGCAATGCCAGGTAAATTGGGTGCATGTTGATCGAGTAACTCATCCTCATCCACACGACTTGGCAAATAGTCGAACAACTGTTGCAATTGGCTGTTAAACAGCGCAAGCTTTAACTCGCGCTTTTGAACGCGAATTCGATTGCTAATATCATCACTCAATCGCCTTAATTGTTGCATTGGTCTGCGCACCAGCTTTTCATCTATATCATTGACAGCTGAGTTAAAATCGCGCATCACTTTATCGAGCTCTTCCTCCAATACATCGAGTTGCCCCGTCGAAATACCTTCTTGTTCGATACTTTCTAGCAATCCGTTGAGCGTTGACTCAGCGGCGTCGAGCGCATTATCGAAAGTGGCTTGTACCGACTGTTTCTGCTGTTTTAATTGTGCAAACGCTCGGTCATTGACGCTGCGAAACGTTTTCCACAGCGATTGATCTTGCTTGCTACCCGCAAAACCCACTGCTTGCCATTGTTTCTGGAGCGCTTTTACTTGCTGAACAACATCACTTGTTGAATCTTGTAACAGCGCTTCTGCGCGCTTAATCAAACGTCTTTTCTGCTCTGCATTTTCGTTGTGCACCGCAGCTACTCGTTGCTTGAGTGGTTTGCTCAAAGCCGTATAACGACGCTTTAGCGCTTGCCAATCGGCCCGCCCGATCTCACCAAGCTTAAACCAGCGTTGGTTCAACTGGTTAAATAATTTGGCAAACTCATTGTCATCTTCCATGTTTGGATTTAGTTGTTCCAGCTCAGTTAAAATGCTCTCGGCCTGCGATTTATTGTCCGCGCGCATGGCGTTTTCCTCAGCCTGAAACTGTTGTACCGGGGCGAAAGCTTGCTCAGCCGCCTGATCAAATTGCTGTTGGAGAGACTCGGCTTGTTGTTGGTCCCCGATTTGAAGACTATTCCAGTTCCGACGTAACACTTGAACTTGTTGCCGACGCTCATCAATATCTCGCACTGGCTCAGCGGCCAAAGTCTGCATCTGTTGTAATAATTCTGGTAATCGCGGAGCTGCAACATATGATTGCCAACCTTTGAGCTCGGCAACCATCGCCTGATGCGCATCGAGCTGGCGTTGAATCCGCATAACGAAACTCGCCGGTAATTGCGTTACCGCTGTAATCACTTTTTTGTCAATAGCTAATACTGCTTTAAACTTGCCTTGTTTATACAAGCCTTGCGCCGCACGCAGCTTACTTTGACATAAACGCATGGTTTCATCAGCTTGTTTACGACAATCGTTTAAGGCCTTTTGCCAGTGCTGCTGAAGAGTTAACCAATTGCTTTGCATCTCTTCTGGTAGCTCATTACCAACTTGACCGATCACAGTCCCGACTTGCTGCTTTAACGTGTCAAAGACAGTTTTACTCGCGTCGTATTCGCTGAGTGACTGAGGGACTTGATAACTCTCTTCAAAGCTCTTCACAATGGCATTTAACTGTTGTTGCGCGGCAATAAAACTAGGTAGCTTTTCTAGCCTAGTCGCCAACACTTGTAATTGTTGAGTCAATGAATCTTCGGCGCTAGCAGGTTCGGCCTCATTAACTAATGTGGCAATAGACGCTCTTAGTCCATCGATACGTAACTGCACGTTATCATCAATGATCTCAAAACCTTCACCTACCAACGCTTTTGCCTGTGCAGCAAGCTCTGTTGCTTTTGCTCGCCATTGTTTTAACTGTTCGCGCTTGGCCAATGCAGCTTGTTGTTCTTGGTATTGCGGGTAAAGACGGGCAAGCGTGTGATCAACGGCTTGACTAATCAGCGCGTATTTCTGCTGCAGGGCTTGAGCTGATTGCTCGTCATATTCGCCCAACTCTGCGATATCAGCCTCAATATGCAAACGCAACTGAGTACTTGATGCTGATACAGCCGCGTAATCCTGACCATCCGTGAGTGCTTTGAGCTTGCTCAAGTTTAGGCGCAATGACTCACTAAGTTCACTTGGTCGTAGGGCCTTAGCTCGCAGGGTTTCAATACGCTGCACAATTAATTCTTGGTGTGCTGCAAGCTCTATATGGCGATTGAGTTTTGTTAGTGTTTCGAGGTCGTCCAGTCGACTAATTAAAAACTCGCGCACATTTTCACTGGCGTGTTGCAGCATAAACTGGCGTGAAAAAGTATTATCACCAATACGATGAAGTAACTCACTGACCACTTCTGGTTCATCGTTAAACATGTCTGTATGTTCAAGCGCATGCTTTAAGATAACGATTTCCTTGGATTCTAAAACTGTAGCCCGTCTCAGCTCTGGAGTTATTAGATCGCTGCTTTCATCAGACAAAATCGCAAGTACTTTTTTCTGGGCCTGACTTTTCACCGCACTATTTGCAGCTATTTGCGACATCTTTAACCACAAAGGAAAGGATTTGAGCTGTTCTAATGCTGCTAAGCTCACGCGGCCGTCCGCATCATTGAAAGCCAATTCGTGTAGCTTGCTTTTATCGCTCGCCACATTGGGATTGAGCTTTTCGATAGCCTGAATGCGAATAGCGGGGTCTTTATGGGAGTGTTTTGGCGTGAATAGACGCTTAAATATCATGTTTCTTAAACCTGGCAATGAGGGAATCTTGTTGCATTTGTAACTCTGATTTCAATTCTTGACGAGACTTGTGAATGATCTCGCCGTCAGCCCCAACCGTCATATGCTCACCTGATTGCTCGACCTTTGCTTGATACACCAGTACGGCTTGCAACAGCATGTCGCGCTGGTGTTCGGACATAGGTTTGCCATCAAACCACTTTCCAGTTTCCACTAGTTGTTTCACACGCTCATACAGCGCTGGCGTCATCGACGTAATCAAAGATTCAACTTGCACGGCAACCTCTTACTAAAATCGCTTCATGATAAAAAGTCGAACGCGGTTAACCAAGTACCACACTAAACCAACCACTGAACAACCAACCGCAATATTTTGTTGCAGATCCGTAGGTTGACTTCCGCCCCAGTACCACATTCCAAAACCGCCAACAAACAGAAGCATCGCTAGCATGGATTGGTTTTGCAGACTTTGACGCTTGTTAAAACGCTGCATTTCTTGCTTGCGCAAAATATCTTCTTCTGAAGCATTTCCTACAGCAAAACCACAGTGCGAACATGTAGGCGCTTTGTCTGATATTTTCTTGTTACACGATGGACAATTGATCAATGCCATAAAAATTTCCTCTACTGCGTGGCGTATGCAAAAAAGCCAACACGCCAATAAGTTGTTTTACGCCTTCGAACGCTATTTAGTTTGCTCGAATTAGAGCGGGCTTAAAAAGCAAAAGGCACCAATTGAGTATTGGTGCCTTGAAGTGAAAATAACAGGTTATTTATCGGCGTTGCGCTGCCAATAATCGTCTACTGTCTCTTTCATCTCTTTGCGCAGCATTACGATGCCAAATAAGTTTGGCAAGGTCATTACTACGATTGCGACAGCTGACAGTGCCCATACTAAGGTCGTGTCGGAAAACGAAGCCCACACAAAGCCTGCAACATAAATTACTCGATATGGCATCACCGAGCGCGGACCTAACAAATAGGTCATTGCCCTGTCACCGTAATATGACCATGCGATAGCCGTTGAGAATGCGAACAATAGCAATCCAACCGATACAATATACTGTCCATAGTCACCGAAGAATCCACGGGTAAATGCAATCGCTGTTAATGGTGCTGAGTGAACTAGAGATTTACCTGAAACTTGCAAGTTTTCTCGCACTGGACGCCCGTCTTTAATTTCCAGCATGCCCGAGAATAGATCTTCGTTATTAACCTTATAAACGACATCTTCAGCGATAGACCGAGAATTGATCAGCGTGTAACCACCAGAGACCGCTACACCATTAACTACTGAAATCTGACCATTATAGGCTTCTACCGTGCTGCCCTCGACATCGTTGAGATATAGGTAAAGCTGATTAACGCTTTCAACATCGGCTTCGGTATATTGGCCACTAACAAACAACATATCCGACCGATCAAATACGTTTTCGTGTTTTTCATTCCAAACACCTGACGACAAAATCACCAAGCCAGTAATGGTGCAAATGATGATGGTATCGATAAAGGGTTCTAAAATAGACACCATTCCTTCAGATACAGGCTCTTTAGTCTTGGCCGCAGCGTGTGCAATAGGGGCAGATCCCTGGCCAGCCTCATTTGAGAACAACCCCCGGTTAACACCGCGGTTGAACGCATAAGCTAAGGTAGCTCCCAAGAAACCGCCGGCAGCTGCAGAGCCGGTAAATGCATCACCGATCACTGACATAAACGCAGGTCCAATGTTTTCAACATTGGCAAAGATAACAGCAAACGCACCGATTAAGTAAATCACAGCCATAATCGGAACAATGCGTGCAGTTACTGCAGCAATACGCTGGATACCGCCAAGAATTACTAGGGCAAGTAAAACTCCCAAACCTGCGCCAACGTATATAGCTTCGATACCAAAGGTCGCTTCTATACTGGTCGCAATACCATTACTTTGCGGTAAGTTACCGGTACCAAATGAGCTGATAACTGTCGCAATAGCAAACGCTACCGCGAGCCATTTCATGTTTAAGCGGCGATCCATATAGTACATTGGACCACCCGCCATAGTGCCGTCTTCAGTTTTAACCCGGTACTTGTGCGATAAGGTAACTTCCACAAATTTGGTGGTCATACCTAAGAATGCCGTTGCCCACATCCAGAATAATGCTGCTGGGCCACCAAGGAAAATAGCAAATGCCACACCACTAATATTCCCTGTACCTACAGTACCAGATAAGGCCGTGGTCAAAGCACGAAAGTGGGTGGTATCGCCAGGGTCATTGTCTTTATCAAACTTACCAGTAATGACTTTACAGGCATGTTTAAAATAGCGAATTTGAGGAAACTTTAGGTAGATTGTGAAAAATAAACCTACGCCGAGTAGCACATATGGGAACCAAAACGCCCCGCCAAGTAAACCGTCGAGATCGACGAGAAAATTATACAACCCTTCCAAGGTATTCCCCTCTTGTTATTATTGTAAGTCCGAAAGTAGCCAAGATTAGCGCAGTTCCGCTAGAACTGCACGCACTGCTACCAATAAATCTTCACCGAGCTGCATGCTGCGCTGCGGTGACCATCCGTATGCTGGATCCGGTAAATCAGCGTTGTCTTTAAACGGCATCTCCAAGGTAAATGCCATACAATTGAAGCCTTCAGCAACAGCATTAGATGCTATGGTTAAATCCGCTTCACCGGGCTTGTCTACTGGATAACCATGTTGCGTTTGAAACTCAGGGGTAGCATTGAGCAGCGCTTGTTTAAATATGGACTCCAGGTGCTGCATGCGCTCATCATAACTGGGCACGCCCTCGCTGCCAGCAACAAAATTATACGGCAACGCTTCATCGCCGTGTAGATCGAGGTACATATCTACACCCGTCGCACGCATTTCTTCTAGCACATACAAAACCTCTGGACTGCGTTCAGCAGTGGGCGTCGCCCATTCGCGGTTTAAGTTGGCACCAACAGCATTGGTGCGTAAATGCCCGCGCACAGAACCATCAGGGTTCATGTTAGGCACAATGTAGAATACAGCTTCATCAAGCAACGCTCGCGCTAAACCGTCTTGATCATCAAGCAATCGCGTGATCAATCCCTCAGCACACCACTCAGCCATCGTTTCCCCTGGGTGCTGGCGCGCCGTTATCCACACTGACTTTCTATCTTCGCGCGGCTCGCCAATGATCAAAAGAGACATATCACGACCATCTAAGGTTTGACCAAGCAACTTATGGCGGCAATCAAAGCTGGTTTGCGCTTGGGCGATCAAGTCTAAATGGCGCTCATAGCTATACGGCGCGAAATAGGCAAAATAGACCATGTCATGTTCTGGAGTGAAACTGAACGATAAGCTTTGGCCATCAAATTCAGCATCGACTCTGAACCACTCTTCACGGTCGTAACTCACTGCGACTGAATATCCTTGCCAGCCACCAGGATATGCCGACTTGTCTAGGCCCGTAAGCGTAAAATTATGGGTTTCAAACGGCGTTGATTGCAGCCTGAAATGGAACCATTGAAAAAACTCTGAATTGTTATCACGGTTAATTGCCAGTTTAATGTCGTCTGGCGTTTCGGCTTGAATGATTTGAATGTTGCCACTGTCGAAATTGGCTGAAATATGCATAGGATCCAATCTTGTTGTTGGTATACCCATAGTGTAAACGTTATGCCCCTGTTGACTCAATGATTGAATGTCATTGATCACTGGTAGTTGATTAGGAACTCACGGAGTTTTAAACCTGCTGCAGTGCTATAACCTTTCGATCCGCCGATGATTTCGTTTTGCGTATTAAGCAAATAGTAGGTTGGATAGGCACTCACATTAAACTGTTGCTTTATTTGATTATTGCCTAGCAGGATTGGACTGTTAATTTCATGTTGGGCTGCAAATGCCTCTACATCTTGAATATTGGCATAATCTAATGCGACTCGAACGATCTTGATGTTGTCGTTATTCACATATTCCAAGTTGCCAATACTCAAATGACACACCTGACACCACGGCGCAAAAAAATACACTAACGTTGGCGTTTCATCACTTAATAATGGAGAGGGCTGTCCTTGTAGTGAGGGTAAGACTTGATGTGCTATTGAAACTGAGCCATCTTGCTCTAACATATCGCGCCCCTGCCAGGCCAATACTGCGGCGATAATAATCCCACCGATGACGATATCTCTAACCCAAAGGGTCCATTTTTGACCAGCTAGCTTCACTGCAATTACACCTTGTTTATACGCCCTAGATCAGACCTCCTACCCTAGCAGAAAATTTCATTGTGAAAATAAAAAAGCCCGCTAAAACGCAGGCTTTTTTGACACGTATGTGTGATTAACGAATTTCGCCTGGGATAGTTGGGAAGTCAATCCCTGCCATATCGCGAACACAACGCATAACCTGACAACTATAGCCAAACTCATTGTCGTACCAAACGTACAAGGTCACGCGGTTATCTGCCACGATCGTTGCCTGTGAGTCTACAATTGCCGCTGCCCGTGCCCCCACCAAATCGGTAGATACAATTTCCGTCGACGCGGTGTAATCAATTTGATGCTGCAGCGGAGAGAATAATGCCGTATCGCGTAAGAACTCGTTTAAGCTCACTTTATCAGTCGCTTGTTTCAAGTTCAGGTTCAATATTGCCATTGAAACATTTGGGGTTGGAACCCGAATAGCATTACCGGTTAGCTTACCTGCTAACTTAGGATAGGCCTTAGCAACAGCTTTAGCTGCACCTGTCTCAGTCAAAACCATGTTTAGTGGCGCACTGCGACCACGACGCTCACCTTTGTGGTAGTTATCAATAAGGTTTTGGTCATTGGTGTATGAGTGAACTGTCTCAACGTGACCGTTTTCAATTCCAAACTGCTCATCTAGCGCTTTTAATACCGGTGTGATGGCATTAGTTGTACAACTAGCGGCAGATAAGATGGTATCTGAGGCTTCGATATCACCATCGTTAACCCCGTGGACGATATTTTTAATATCACCTTTACCCGGCGCCGTTAGAATTGCCTTAGACGTGCCCTTTGCCTTCAAATGCAAACCTAGGCCATCGCGATCTCGCCAGATGCCAGTGTTATCAATGACAATCGCATTGTTGATGCCATATTGTGTGTAATCGACTTCTTCAGGGCTATTTGCATAGATAACTTGGATGTATGATCCGTTCGCTTTAATTGCTTTGCGCTCATGATCAATCGTAATACTGCCGTTAAATGGACCGTGAACTGAATCGCGACGCAAAAGGCTCGCGCGCTTTTCTAAATCGCCATCACGACCACCGCGCACTACAATTGCGCGCAATCTCAACTTATTACTCTTGCCTTGACGTTCAATCATCAAACGCGCTAACAAGCGTCCGATACGACCAAAGCCGTATAGCACTACATCTTGTGGTTCGTGCTCATCTTTGCGATCAACAATTTCACTCAATGCGTCACGTAAGTATGCGTCTAGGTCATTATTATCGACTGCTTTGCCATAATGAAAGTCAAACGCTAACTTACCGACATCAATCTGTGCTGGCGCCAACTGCATCTTGCTTAAAGCTTCAACAATCGGCCAGCTCTCGCGCAATCTGAGTTTTACGCCTTCGTGTAAACGCACAGTGCGGTGTGCTTTGATCACATCAATAGCACTGGCGTTCAACAAAGGACGACCGTAGATAGAAATTTCAACTGCGTGGTCACGATAAAGACTGCCGATTAACGGTAACATCTTTTCCGCGTATTCCTGACGTTCCTGCCAACTGGATTGTAACTCTTGTTCGAATTGTTGATTCATGCCCCACCTAGATAGTAATCAATAGCTATACGTAATGTGCGTTTGCGATCCGAGGTGCAACTTCAAATTCTTTGAGAATTTGCGCTACACTGATATTTGAATCGCTAAGCATCAGCCTAAAAACGGCGGCTATTGTAAAGATAGAATGGGCTTCCGCCAAATTGTTGAAAAATTTCACTTTTAGTCAAAAACGGATGAAAAATTTGGTTTCTGTACGTTATTTTCCCACATTTATACTTGTTCTAATAACCTTGCTAACACTCAGCGGCTGTGATGGTTTTGCCCCTCGAACCGTGGCACAAATGTGTGAAGAAAATCCGGAAATTTGCAACGACCTCAATCCTGACTATTGGTGCCGGGCTGAAAAAGCTGACATTATCAAGCATCGCTATGATCACTTAAATGAGATGCCAGAAAAAGCCCAATACGATTTATTGTTAATGTTTGAGAGCTATAAAACGTGTATCGATAAAGCTGCACAAATACGCCATATCAAGTTGCGTGAAAAAGAATCTGGGCGCATGAAAGGTGCGCTCACTGCTCAGCGCGAATTGCAGCGCTTATCACGTGCCACCCGAGACTCTAACAATCCCTATTTGGCTTATTATCAATGGTCTAGACATGGTCACGAAGACGCCTTACGGAGGTTTCTTGCCCATCAAAAAGCAGGGCGTTTAAACTCCCCGGCTCTGCAAGTTGGCTTGGCTTCATACTATGCAAAAATCGATACTGGTCATGCAATTAATGCATTGTATACAGCGCTTAGCCTATACACGGATGACGATGCTGTAGACCCGGAAATTTTCATATCCCTGTATACCTTACATCAACAGCGAGACGAGATTGAACGCGCTGTTTTGTGGGGCTATGTCGGTAGCGAGTACGAAGAAAATGACGTTGACGTAAGCGAGCTCGCGGCGATTGCTACGCAAGCCGGTTTAGACCTCGATAAGGTCCAGCGAGAAGCCCGCCGACTTTACGACCGAATTGAGTCAGGTGACTTCAATTTTTCGAGTTAGACTGAAAGTAACTTTCACGTTTGCGTATCAAAAAATTGACAAATTTCGATTATTTTTCAGTTTTATAACCCAATGCTGGCACACAACCGGTCATTCACTTGCTTCATTAAAGGTTAATGAGACTGAATTTACGCAGTAGCGTTTCCCCGTTGGCGCAGGACCATCATCAAAAACGTGACCTAGATGCGCATCACAGGCTCGGCATACAATCTCTATTCGTCGCATCCCGTGACTGAGGTCCATCTGATATTCAACGTTATTCGCCTCACTTTGTGCAGAAAACGAAGGCCAACCACACCCCGATTCAAACTTCGCTTGCGCGGTGAATAATTCCGCACCACAGCAGGTGCAGTGATAAGTGCCGGGCGCAAACTGATCAAGTAATTCGCCGGTAAATGGTCTTTCTGTTCCTTTTTCGCGGCATACGCGAAACTGTTCTGGGGTTAGTTTCTCGCGCCAATAACTATCATCATGTTGCATAGTGAACACTCCTCAGTAAGCGAGTGATTTTATCACTCGCAGAACTATTTCTTGATACTGACTTGCGGCCGGTTAGGCTCACTCCATTCAATGTGATAGCGCTTACCAGCGGGCTTGTCAACGCGTTGAAATGTATGCGCACCAAAATAGTCACGTTGGCCTTGTAGTAAGTTAGCCGGTAAAACTTCCATGCGATACGAGTCGTAATATCCAAGAGCCGACATCATTGCTGGACACGGCACGCCGCTTAATACTGCATGGCTAATCGCTGAACGCCAATCTTGCTGATAACTGACGATTTGCTGCGTGAAAAATGGGTCGACTAATAAGTTCGCAAGATTGTCATTTTGCTCGTAAGCGTGAGTAATCGACTGAAGGAAAACGGCTCTAATGATACAGCCTGCGCGCCATATTTTCGCGATTTCGGCGAAATCTAACTTCCATCCATGTTCTTTTGCCGCGATATCCATTAATTGGAAACCCTGGGCATAGGCACATATTTTACTGCAGTAGAGCGCGTGTTTTAGCGCTGTGACAATCTCTTCGCGTTCGCTAGCGGAGTATTCTTTCAACGCCGGCCCCGCAAGTACTTTACTCGCTGCCACGCGCTCATCTTTTAAACTAGATAGACTTCGCGCAAACACCGCTTGAGTTATGGTTTGCGCTGGACTACCGACTTCAAGTGAACTCACGGCAGTCCATAAACCCGTACCCTTTTGACCGGCGCGGTCCAAAATGACATCAACCAATGGTAAATCAGTCTCGGTGTCCGTTTGCTCTAGCACTTCAGCACTAATTTCAATTAAATAGCTATTGAGTTCACCTTCGTTCCAGTCGCGAAACACCGCAGCGATTTCTTTAGGTGTCATTGCTAGCGCGTAGCGCATAACGTGATAGGTTTCGCAAATCAGCTGCATATCGGCATATTCGATGCCATTGTGCACCATCTTCACGTAGTGCCCTGCCCCAACAGGTCCTATGTATGTCGCACAGGGCTCGCCGTGCTTGACTGGATGTCCCGGTGTATTGGACTCGATCGGCTTACCGGTGTCAGGGTCTACTTTTGCGGCAATAGCATGGAGAACGGGTTCTAATCGAGTCCACGCATAAGGGTTGCCTGACGGCATTAAAGATGGACCAAAGCGCGCACCTACTTCACCACCTGATACCGCAGTAGAGAAGAAAATAAATTTACCTTTATACTTCTTCTCACGTTCGACCGAATCCGTCCATAAACTGTTACCGGTATCAACAACAATATCATCGGCGTCAATGCCTGCATCTATTAAGTGATGACAAACGTGATCAACTGGCTCTCCGGCAGGTACGGATAGAATGATTAAATGCGGAGCTTTGAGGTTTTTCAGTAGCTCAGTGTATGAGCGACATGCAATAACGCGCGGTTCTGCATCGCCACGCTCGGCAGTGTCTTGCGCTATGATTGCGTCAATTTTTGCTTGGTCTAAATCAAAACAAGCGATTTTGTATCCGTTATCGGCCAAATTAAGTGTTAGGTTTCCCCCCATTACACCAAGGCCGATAAAACCAATATCACACAAAGAATCACTAGAGTTGTTGGCTGTTGCTTGCATTGTTTATATTCCCCACCGGATGATGGGGGCGCATGATACCAAAGCTCGCCTAATAGGAGTAGGTGAAAATTGCAATTGATTTACTGGCCATCTTAAATGTTCGTTGCACACAAATTTTAGGCAGCTCACCAATATCTTGATAGCGGGTGTCCAAACGCAACGTCCAGCCTCCTTGCGGCTCTAACAATGGCAATCTAAATTTCACTCTATGATCACTGGCATTGAAACAAATCAACCAATGCTCCGGCCGTGTTGATGCTGAGGAGCTTGACAAACATTTGAGTTCTACCACAAACGATTGGTTTTCATTTTCGTGCCAATCGTGCGGTGTTTTATAGCTACCATTGGGTTTGTACCAATTTACTTTCGCGATGTTTCCACTCGCGTAATAGCTATCGTCTTCGAGTTGTAACTCACTAAATAAACGACTGCTGCGCCTGAGCGCGATTACTTCTCGACAAAAAGATAAAAAAGCACGCTGGGTATCATCTAGCTCCCACTTATACCAATTGATCGGATTGTCTTGGCAATACGCATTATTATTGCCGCCCTGAGTGCGACTCAGTTCATCGCCACCTAAGATATGGGGGGTTCCTTGCGAGAGTATCAATGTAGTAAACAAGTTGCGCTTCTGACGCTCGCGTATTTTGTTTATTGCGCTGTCGGTTGTTGGCCCCTCGATCCCGTAATTAGCCGAAAGGTTGTGTGAGTGGCCATCGCGATTTTGCTCTAAATTAGCGTCGTTGTGTTTTTCGCTGTAGCACACCAAATCGTGCAATGTAAAACCGTCGTGATAGGTAACAGGATTAACTGAGGTACAAATTGGTTTTGAGCCTTTGTGATAAATATCACGCGACCCCATTACTCGAGTTGCAAAGTCGCTGGTGATACCTTTGTCTCCGCGCCAAAACGCGCGCACTGTATCGCGGAACTTATCATTACACTCGCGCCAACCGTGTGGGAAGCTACCAACTTGATACCCCCCCATGCCAATATCCCATGGCTCAGCCACCAGCAACACGTCTGCCAATACCGGATCTTGCTGAATCGCCCTGAACAAGGCGGCATCGGTCGAAAAGGCGTGTTGGTCGCGTCCCAAGCTCGCGGCTAAATCAAAGCGAAAACCATCAACGCCCAGTACTTCAACCCAATAGCGCAACGCATCCATTATCAGCGTTAACATCACCGGATGTGCAGTGTTAAAACTGTTCCCACACCCCGAGTTATTGCTGTAGCGTCGCTCACCGTTTTTGTCGTATTCAAACAAATACGCTTGGCTTTCGCACAACCCCTTAAAGCTCAGCATAGTACCGCCTTCGCCACCTTCAGCGGTGTGATTAAATACAACGTCCATAATCACTTCAATTCCGGCTTCGTGGTAGGTGTCTACCATGGCTTTAAATTCCGCTATAGCATCTTGTTTGGCATAGCGTGGCTCAACGGCAAAGAAATTAACCGGGTTATAGCCCCAATAATTGGTAAGTCCCAAATTTGTTATGTAGGGCTCAGGCATAAAACTCGCACAGGGCAAAAATTGCACCGTGGTTATACTCAGCTGACGTAGGTGCTGAATAACGACCGGATTAGCTGCACCAACATAGGTGCCGCGTTCATCTTCAGGGATATCGGGATGTAACTGGGTCAACCCTTTGATGTGTGCTTCATATATTACGCGAGGGGCTTCTTTATCGAATAATTGCAGCCTTACACGCTTTGGCTCTTCCGGCACTACAACACATTTAGGCATCATGCCTGCACTATCACCTAGATAACGCTCTGCAATCCAGTTACAAGGACGGCTCAGCGCCTTGGCGTAAGGATCAATTAGCAACTTATCGTGGCTATCATCGTTGCGGTGTGGTTTATCAACGCGGTAGCCATATAACTGACCAGGCTTGATTTCGGCGACGCCAATATGCCAAACATCTCCCGTTTTCCCGGGCATGGGATACTCGGCTATGGGTTGTTCATCGGCATCGAACAAACACAACGTAACCGCTTTAGCGTTTGGGGAATAAACGGCAAAGTTACAGCCGTAATCGCAGACGGTAGCGCCTAGCGGCTTGGCTCGGCCAAAATGAAACTTACGCGGCGCCATAGGAGTTCACAAAAAATTAATCAGCGATTATAAATAATGTAGCCAAAGGTGGAACATTTATAATAATTGAATGACTTTGATGATTCCACGCCAATTTTTCTGCAGTCATTGCGGTTTGAACCGGATACTCGCTGCCCCAGTAGGCTTTGTCATCGGTATTGAGCAATAGTTTATAGCTGCCGGCGTCTTTAACCCCTAAGCGAAAATTTTCCCGCGGCAGCGGTGTAAAGTTACACACTGCATAGACTTTAGGCTGATTTGTCGGCCCTTTGCGCACAAAAGATACAATCGATTGATCGGCATTTTCATGATCAATCCATTCAAACCCTTGCGGATCACAATCAAACACATGGAGTGCCGGAATATCCCGATACAGCTGATTCAAGTCTTTGTACAACGCCTGAATGCCAGCGTGCTTTTCATATTGCAGCAAATCCCACTGTAATTGTGCATCGTGATTCCATTCCAGTGCTTGGCCCCATTCATTTCCCATAAAGTTGAGCTTCTTACCGGGGTGGCCAAACATAAATGCCGCATAACAACGCAAGTTAGCGGCTTGTTGCCACTCGTCCCCCGGCATTTTCTGTAACATTGAGCCCTTACCGTGCACCACCTCGTCATGGGAAATAGGCAGAACAAAGTTCTCATTAAATGCATAGACCATTGAGAACGTGATTTCACCATGGTGATAACGGCGGTAGGCAGGATCTTTGGCGATATAGTGCAAGGAGTCGTGCATCCACCCCATGTTCCACTTGAAGCCAAACCCAAGACCACCGTCGAATACCGGACGCGATACTTTCGCGAACGACGTCGATTCTTCAGCGATTGTCATAGCGCGCGGGAATTTTTTATAGACTTCTTGGTTCATCCACTGCAACAAACTAATCGCTTCGTAATTGTGGTTACCCCCATCGACATTGGGGATCCACTCGCCGTCATTGCGCGAATAGTCAAGATAAAGCATTGATGCAACTGCATCTACACGCAACCCATCAACGTGGAATTTGTCTAGCCAATACAAGGCGTTTGCCACTAAAAATTGACGTACGGTGTCTTTGCCAAAATCGTAAATACAGGAGTTCCAATCCGGATGCCACCCCTTACGTGGATCCTCATACTCGTATACACAGCTACCATCAAAGCGCGCTAAACCATGACCGTCTTCCGGGAAATGGGCTGGCACCCAATCGATGATCACACCAATGTTGTGTTGGTGGCATTGATCGACAAAATATTTGAATTCGTCAGGGTGACCGAAGCGGCTTGTAGGCGCAAACATACCGACTGGCTGATAGCCCCATGATCCATCAAATGGGTATTCTGAAATGGGTAGTAATTCAATATGCGTGTAGTTCATCTCAACCAAGTAAGGTATCAACTCAGCGGCTAATTCTCGATAGCTAAGATAACGCTCGCCAGTGTCGTGGTCGGGACGTTTCCACGAACCAAGCTGAACCTCATAAATGCTCATTGGTTGAGTGTAGGGATCACTGGTTTCACGATTCATCCAAGCGGAGTCTTGCCACTCATATTGACTGTGATCATAAACACGTGATGCATGTGAGGGATACTGTTCTGCGCTAAAACCTATAGGGTCGGCCTTGTGCGGTAATTCGTTACCATGTGCATCTTTAACTTGGTACTTGTATTGCGTACCAGAGCCCAAATAAGGCACGAATAGTACCCAATAGCCCAGTTCTGTGCGTTGCATTGGATGGCTACTGCCATTCCACAAGTTAAACTCTCCTATCAGAGAAACAGCTGAGGCGTTCGGCGCAAATACGGCAAATCGAACGCCTTCTATCGCGTGTTCAGAGACATCAGTAACAGTGAGGATCTGTGCACCTGCTTGTTGATACAAGTTCTCTGGAGCATGATCGATGTAATGTACTGCGTGATAGGCTTGTGCCTGAAACTGATAGGGGTCGAGATACTGATAGGTGGTTTCTGCAGTCGTAATTTCAAAGCCGTACAACTGCGGTAAATCCGCTTGCGGAATAGTTACTGAATACAGCGAAGAATCCTCGATGCAAGCCATTTTCTCGATCGGTGCACGAGATGTCCAATCAATCAATTCAACACTTTTGGCACCGGGTAACCAGGCGTTAACAGTGACTGCGGAATCTTCAACCTGGGGCCCAAGACAATCAAAAGGTGTCGCACATTGGGCGCGTGCCAAAAGTGGTATTTGCTGCATTAAAATTCCTTACTGTTAACTACCTGCTTGTTTACGCGCATTATCTATACGTTGAGCCAAAGACATAATATTTGGATCATCAAAGATTGTAGAGAGCGATCGAGACAGTTTTCTCTTCCAATTAGGATACTCATTAAATGTACCAGGAATATTGACTGGTTTATCCATTTGTAGCCAATCTTCTAATTGTAGGCTAAGTAGAGCACTTGAACCACTGGCCATGTGCGCTTGCATCCCGTAATTCAGGTTCTGAGTCATGGGCGTATGATTGACGTCTCGTCCAACACTCTCATCGACCGACAAATGACCGTGTAGCGTATCAAGAATCTGTTGTTTATTCTCGTGCCTGTCGTTATACAGCGTCGCAAGGACGTCTTCATCTTGATATAAACCAACCTCTTTGCCCAATTCAAGGTCATAGCAATGCCAATAACCTATTAATGTCGGCATATCATGAGTAGTCAGCGTAGACATAGACTGGATCGGATAGTGACTCGGCGAGAAGAACCCTCCATCTTCGGCCTGTTCGAAAAAGAACACACGGTATGAATAAATTCCGTTTTCAGCCAATTTGCTGCGGATTTCTTCGGGCACTGTACCCAAGTCTTCACCAATCACTAAACTTTGATTGCGCTGGCTTTCCAACGCCAAAATAGCCAGTAAATCGTCAACCGGGTAGTATACATAACCGCCCTCTTTGGCGTGATCGCCTTTCTTGATCCACCACAGTCGTAATAGCGCCATCGCGTGGTCAATACGCAATGCCCCTGAGGCATGCATGTTTGATGCGAACAAATCAATTATCGGTTGATAGGCTTGGGCATATAACTTTTCTGGGTCCATCGGTGGTAAGCCCCAATTCTGTCCAAGTGGACCAAGAATATCGGGGGGAGCGCCAACACTAGCACCTGTACAATATAGGTCTTTATTGCCCCATATTTCTGCACTCCCCTCACTCACACCAACAGCCAAATCACGGTACAAACCTATGGTCATACCAAGATCCGACGCCTTTTGGCTAGCAGCATCAAATTGCAATGAGGCCTGCCATTGTAAAAACATGTAGAACTTAATGCGATTCGCATATTTCTTTTTAAACTTTGCAACATCAGATGAGGAAAAATCAGCATATTTGCTCGGGAATACCGGCCAGCCCCAACTTTCCTTACCTTCTGATTTGAGGTGCTCTGTCATCGCATCAAACGTTGCCAGTACTTCAAGACTCTCCCCACCGTCAGCCACAAAAGATTTAAACGCTTTATTTACTTTTGTGTTCTTGGTCAGATATTTAGCATTAAAAACGTCAAACACGCGACTTAACGCGGCTAACTTTAGACTTGCTACCGCTTCATAATCGATATAGTCGATTTGTCTTACGTGATTTAACTGTTGCTGGAAGCCTGTATTGTTGATTAACGCTTGTACTGAGTCATCGTTGTACCCTTCGATTCTAGTGACATCAACGTATAAGTAATTAAGCCAGCGACGAGAAGATGGACCGTATGGGCTGCAAGCATCGGGGTTTGACGGGTACAATGCATGGATCGGGTTAAGGCCAATAAAGTCTGCGCCGCGTTGAGCCGACTTCTCTACCAAAAAGGCTAGGTCACTGAAATCACCAATGCCCCAATTAGACTCACTGCGTAAACAATACAGCTGGACACTTAATCCCCAGATCTTCTTGCCTTGAGCAATCGGCTCCGGGGTGTAACACCGCAGTGGTGCAACTATCAGCCGCATGTTCGCCAAAACATCATCACCGTCGGCGAGCAATTGCACATTGTGATAACCCAATGGTAGTTCAGCTTCTACGTGAATAGCGTAAGCCTGAAATTCAATATCGTTAATATTGGTAGCGTCGATCAAATCTGCGTCAACCGGCACAAACTCGAGCTGATGCTCACTGCCGTCTTCGCATTGAATCGCCAATGTATGTGGATCATTAACCAACTCAATGGGCAATTTAACGGTGATCACCAAGTGCTCATTGCTACGCACAACCTGGACTGGATCTAGCGGCTTCAACCACGCATCAGCAACTTTTTGCTGTATTTCGTGTGCAATGCTTTCAGGCGATGAAATGTCATGCCCCATGACTTCTAAAAGCTTGTTCTTAGTAGATTCATTAACTTGCGCGGGTTTGCCCCAAGCGTCAACGTATCGGGTTTCAATACCTCGCATTTCAACGAGAGAATCGAGCGCGTTTACTGCCATTTTTTGTGTCCGTAAAAAACTAGTTGAAACTTATCAACGTAAATAAATTGTTAACATTATCGTGTAAGAACGTTTGTGCCGCACCTGAATACGTTTGCAAGCCGATAAATCGGCCCTTAAAACGTAATTTTACATCATATTACGGCTAAAACTTTGCTAAAAAGCGTTTTTTGATCCATAATTTTCGTAATTATATTACATACTGAGACAAAGTCATGACAATTAAAGTTGGTATTAACGGTTTTGGCCGCATAGGCCGTTTAGTATTACGTGCTGCAACACAACGCACGGATATTGAAGTAGTTGGCATTAACGATTTACTTGACGTTGATTACATTGCCTATATGTTTAAGTATGACTCCACTCACGGAAAGTTCAATGGCACTGTTGAAGTTGTCGACGGCAACTTAATTGTCAATGGTAAAACTATTCGCGTTACTGCAGAGCGCGACCCTGCCGCCTTAGCATGGGGCGAGATTGCGGCTGATGTGGTGGTCGAAGCTACTGGTTTGTTTCTAACTGAAGAAACTGCACAAAAGCACATCGATGCTGGTGCGAAAAAAGTTGTCATGTCGGCACCTTCGAAAGACGCGACACCGATGTTTGTAATGGGTGTTAATCACAACGATTATGCAGGCCAAATCATTGTCTCTAATGCATCGTGCACCACAAACTGTTTGGCGCCGTTAGCGAAAGTCCTCAACGATGAGTTTGGTATTGTCGATGGTTTGATGACAACCGTCCACGCAACTACAGCAACTCAGAAAACGGTGGATGGTCCGTCATCAAAAGATTGGCGTGGCGGGCGTGGTGCATCTCAGAACATTATCCCATCATCTACGGGTGCCGCCAAAGCAGTTGGCCGAGTGATTCCTGAGTTGAATGGTAAGTTAACGGGTATGGCATTCCGTGTCCCAACTGCCAACGTGTCAGTTGTCGACCTAACCGTTAACCTTGCTAAGCCAGCCAGCTATGAAGCCATCTGTGCGGCAATGAAGGCAGCAGCAGAAGGCGAGCTTAAAGGTGTTTTGGGTTACACTGAAGACGCTGTGGTATCGCAAGACTTTATCGGCGAAACACAAACTTCAGTGTTTGATGCGACTGCGGGTATCGCATTAACGGATACCTTTGTTAAAGTCGTTGCTTGGTACGATAACGAAATGGGCTATTCGAACAAAGTTCTCGACTTAGTCGCTCATATTTCCAAATAACCTCTTCAAGGGCAACATCTGTTGCCCTTACTTTTATCTGGCTATACTAGCCAACAACGCTTTTCCATAAATGTCTTGTTAGCGAGATCAACTCATGCTTTATACAAAAGTTACCCACGGTAGTCGTGATCAGGTAGCAACGGTTACCATTGAAAATAACCAAGCAAGTGTCGTGATTAGTTTGTTCGGTGGTCACGTATTGTCGTTTCAGCCAAAAACAGACAATCGCGAGCGTTTGTGGATGAGCTCGCTTGCACAATTTGATAAACGCAAACCTATACGCGGTGGTATACCCGTTTGTTGGCCATGGTTTGCAGCCGCGCCACAAGATTTTACTGATGAGTTTGGTGAACTTCCCGCTCATGGCTACGTGCGTACCTGTGACTGGCAAGTCGTTCACATTCAAGAGTCTGTTGATGCCACCACGGTGACACTTACACCACTTATTGAGGCGCAGAACAATCTATTGCCCAACCTGCATGTCGAGCTAGAGTTAGTCATTGCAAAAACATTAACGGTGCGTTTGCGAACGACTAACAGTGGAGCTTCTCGCAGTTATTACGCAGCCCTACACAGCTATTTTGCAGTGTCTGATATTCATCACACTGAGTTACATGATTTAACATCCCCCTACATAGATAAGCTGCAAAACTGGGCGCAATGCCCTGCGCCATCACCATACTGTTTCACATCGGAAACCGACAGAATTCACCTTAGTGCGACGCCAAGCGTAACGATTACATCAGGTGAAGCTAGCACTGTTGTCAATTCACATGGACATGACAGTCTAGTGGTTTGGAACCCTTGGCAAGACAGATGCAAGGAGATGATAGATATGAGCGATGACAGCTACTTAACAATGTTATGTGTTGAAACTGCGCGTACTCAAGCGAATGTAATTACGCAGAATGAGACGCATATTTTAGAACAAGTAATTCGATAAGCAGTACTTTCATTAACGAAAGTACTGCAACGAAGAAGTTATTGTGTAGCGTTCTTGACCGCAGTAGCTGCAAGCTCTGTGATCTGTGCCCAATCGCCTGACTTTATCGCTTCGTCTGGGGCTAACCAAGACCCGCCCACACATTTCACATTGGGTAAGGCTAAATACTCCAGATAGTTGCTTGGGCTAATACCTCCGGTTGGACAAAATGTCGTCTCCGGAAATGGACCGCCAATAGATTTCAGGGCTTTAACACCACCTGAAGCCTCTGCTGGGAAAAATTTCAAATAGGTATAACCTGCGTCTTTCGCCTTCATCAAATCTGATATAGACGAAATACCAGGGATCAGTGGGATCGTACCGCGTGCACCAGCTTCGAGTAGATCTGCGGTCATACCTGGGCTAATAGCAAACTTAGCGCCAGCCTCAGTAACCTCTTTAAGTTGCTGGGCATTGGTAACAGTACCTGCGCCAATGATTGCCTCTGGTACCTTGTTCGCAATTTCACGAATAACATCCAAAGCTGCTGGTGTGCGAAGTGTTACTTCTAGTACTTTAATGCCGCCAGCTATCAGTGCTTCAGCAAGTGGAATAGCGTGCGCCACATCGTGGATAACTAATACTGGCACTACGGGGCCAGAAGCAAACACTTCAGCCGGGGATATTGTCCAATTGTTCATCATGCGTTTAGACTCGCTGTTTGTTGTTTCAAATAAGCGCCAGCACCTAATAAGCCGTGATCAGGTTCAGCGATTAAATAAGTTGGAATAGGTTTCACATAGTCAGCAAACTGCCCTTTGTTTTCGAAACACTTGCGGAAATCACTATGTTCAAGAATGTCAATAATGCGTAAAGCAATACCACCGCCAATAAAAACGCCACCAGTAGTTGCTAAATTCAGTGCCAAATTGCCCGCAAAGTTGCCTAAAATACGACAAAATTGCTCAACCGTTTGACGGCTGATTGGGCAGCTATTATCGAGAGCGGCAGCAGTGACTTGAGCAGCTTCGGTGAAGGTAGCCGGATGTTGCTGATCTTCGGCCAAAGCGCGGTAGATGTTCACTATTCCACGACCTGACATGACTTCTTCAGCTGACGCACGGCCGTGCAATTTTTGTAAATAACGCCAAATGACAACGTCAGTTTCGTCACACGGTGAAAAATCAACGTGACCACCTTCCCCATCGAGAGTTTGCCACCCTTCGGCAGTATGGGTCATGTGTTCAACGCCCAGTCCAGTACCAGGCCCAAACACTGCTATATTGCCGGTTTCACTGCGAGAGCCTGTCCCCAACTGGATAATTTGATCCGCCCGCAAAACTGGTAGTGAATGGGCGACCGCAGAGAAATCGTTGATCACACCGAGCCAGTTGAGACGCAAATGCGCTTTCAGCGCTTGCTTTGAAAATGCCCACGTGTGATTGGTCATCTTGACCCAGTCATTGTTAGTAGGGCAAGCAATGGCTATACATCCACAATCGAAGATTAAATCAGGCATGTCGGCGAAGTAATGCTCAATAGCTGCCTCTATACTTGGGAAATCTGCACATAGGTATTTCTTAATGTGTGATAAATGCCCATCTTCAATAACGGCCAACCGAATGTTGGTACCGCCAACATCTGCAACGAAACTTGCCATTATGCTTGTTCCTGCTCAACAAACAGAGAACACGCACCTTCTTCAGCACCCGTAAGTGTTGACCGCATACCGCCAAACATTTCACGGCCCATACCGATCTGATGCATAGCTATATCCGTTTTTGCAGGCTGACGCTGATCCAATTCAGACGCTTCAACAAGTAATTTAAGCTCACCCGTTTGCGTATTAATTTCAATCATGTCGCCGTCTTGCACTTTAGCAATTAGCCCACCTTTGTAGGCTTCTGGCGTAACGTGAATAGCAGCAGGCACCTTACCTGAAGCCCCTGACATACGACCATCGGTCACCAAGGCCACTTTGTAGCCGCGGTCTTGCAGCACACCAAGAGGCGGCGTCAGGCGATGCAGTTCAGGCATACCAATCGCAGCAGGCCCTTGGAAGCGCACAACCACTACGCAATCACGATCGAGATCGCCGGCCTTGAACGCTGCGTCTAATTCAAATTGATCTTCAAAAACAACGGCTGGTGCTTTGATGTGACAATGCGGTTCACGCAGCGCCGACGTTTTCATTACAGAACGCCCAAGATTACCGCTGAGTACTGATAGTCCACCGTCGGGTTTAAAAGGTACTGCAACTGAAGCAACAACTTCTTTATCTAACGATTCTGTAGGCCCATCGCGCCACTCTAGCTCACCATCAACCAATACAGGCTCTTTGGTGTACTGATCTAAGCCATCGCCACAGATTGTTTTAACGTCGTTGTGCAACAAGCCGTTGTCGAGTAATTCTTTAAACAACAACGCCATACCGCCGGCCGCGGTAAAGTGGTTAATATCAGCGTGGCCATTGGGATATATACGCGTGAGAAGTGGTGTCGCATTGGATAGATCAGAGAAATCATCCCAATTAACGATGTAGCCAGCAGCGCGAGCTACCGCTATCAAGTGCATGGTGTGGTTGGTTGAACCACCAGTGGCTAATAGCGCCACTAAGCCATTGACGATAGCTTTAGCATCAACAACATGGCCAATCGGCGTGTAGTTATCGCCTAAGTCCGTCAGGCGCGTCGCCTGTACTGCAGCGGCTTTAGTTAACGCATCACGCAAAGGTGTGCCCGGATTAACGAACGACGAGCCCGGCAAATGCAAGCCCATCATTTCTACCACTAATTGGTTACTGTTTGCCGTTCCATAGAAGGTACATGTACCCGCTGAGTGATATGACTGAGATTCCGCTTCTAATAATTCTTCACGTCCTACTTTGCCCTCCGCATATGCTTGGCGTACACGTGCCTTCTCTTTATTTGGCAAGCCTGAAGGCATGGGGCCGGCAGGTACGAACACTGTCGGAAGGTGACCAAAACTCAAACTACCAAGGAGTAACCCTGGCACGATTTTATCGCAAATACCCAGCATCATGGCGGAGTCAAACATATTGTGAGACAGTGCAACAGCAGCACTCATGGCGATGACATCGCGGCTCATCAAACTCAGGTCCATACCTGGATTACCCTGCGTAACACCATCACACATGGCTGGAACACCGCCAGCGAATTGAGCGACACTGCCGACCTCGTTGACCGCTTGCTTGATAATTGCAGGATAACCTTCATAAGGCTGATGCGCCGAAAGCATGTCATTGTATGACGATACGATCGCGACGTTCGCTTTAGTCATACTGCGCAAATCGGCTTTATCTGCAGAATTACAAGCAGCAAAACCATGCGCTAAGTTACCACATGAGAGTGCACCACGATGCGGACCATCCTTTCGTGCGCGTTCTATCTTTTGTAGATACGCAGCCCGCGTCGCTTGGCTGCGTTCAATAATTCGATCAGTTACGTCTTGGATTTGTGAATTCATAAGCTATCTCCTAAGGGGCCCAAACGAGAGTAACGTCTGCGTTTTCGACTACGGCTTTAATCGGCTTCTCTGCCGCATTTGCAACGGTTAATGCTTGCTCTAGAACAGCAAGCTTCTCATCGCCCGTCAGATGTAAAAATAAATTATTCGCGCTGACTAGAGCGGGCAAGGTGTATGACATACGCTGATGCGGCGCCGTTGTAGGCTCAGTGGCGATAAACGTATTCCCTGAATTAAGGTCCAGTCCAGCGTCAATTTGCGCACAGCACGGGAACAGTGAAGCGGTATGAGCATCCCCTCCCATTCCCAAAATCAGCACATCGAAGGGCAAGCGAGGCTGTGCATCATCAGCATGTAACGTCGACACAGCATCAAATGCATTGTCATGCCCGGTTTTCAGTGGGAAAAAGCGCGCCACGGCAGCTTTATCAACTAATAGATTCTCGCGTACTAATTTTTCGTTGCTATCCGCATGGGTGTTATCTACCCAGCGCTCATCGGCGAGTGTTACTACAACACTCGACCAATCTATCGGTTGTTGACACAGTTGCTGGAAAAACGGCAATGGTGTACTACCGCCACTGACTGCTAGCGAAGCATTGCCTTTCGCGGCGATAGCATCGCTAAGTAATCCGGCAACTTGCTTTGCAAACTGTTCATTTAATGATTCGCGAGATGCGAACTTCTGTTCCGTTAAAGCCATCGATGCCCCCTACTTTTTCTTCGTCGTGCGGCTTTCGTACCAGCTCCGGTCTTCCCGCGCAAGCAGCCCAATCGAGGCAACAGGCCCCCACGTTCCCGCTTGGTAGGGTTCAGGTGGCTCGTTACTTCCATCCCAGGCTGCCAGGATTGAATCGACCCATTTCCAAGCTTGTTCAATTTCATCACGACGGACAAACAAGGCTTGGTTGCCGCGCATGACTTCTAAAAGTAACTTTTCGTATGCGTCAGCAATGCGTTCATCAGAAAATGCTTCAGAAAAACTTAAGTTGAGCTTTGATTTTTGTAAGTCCATCGAGCCCGAACTTTGTAGGCCAGGAACTTTGTTCATTACTGTAATTTCAACACCTTCGTCTGGCTGTAAACGAATAACCAGCTTGTTGGGCGGAAGGTTGGCAAAGCTATCACCAAACAAATTGTGTGGCTGACGCTTAAAGTAAATAACGATCTCACTGACTTTTGTCGGTAAACGCTTACCGGTGCGCAAGTAGAACGGTACGCCAGCCCAACGCCAGTTGTCTATTTCAACTTTTAGTGCGACGAACGTTTCCGTGCGACTTTCGGTATTTGCATCGGGTTCCTCTAAATATCCAGGTACCTCCTGGCCCTTCACAAAGCCGTTAATATACTGCCCTCGCACCGTCGATTGTTGATAATTCGACGCATTGATTGGCCGCAACGCTTTTAGAACTTTCAGCTTTTCATCGCGAATACTGTCAGCATCAAGTGTTGTAGGTGGCTCCATGGCAATTAAGCTCAATACCTGCAACAGGTGGTTCTGAACCATGTCACGCATCTGACCCGCTTCATCGAAGTAGCCCCAACGACCTTCAATACCCACTGATTCGGCGACACTGACTTGCACGTGATCAATACAATTGTGATCCCAGTTAGTCGCAAAAATAGAATTGGCAAAACGCAACGCAATCAAATTCAGTACTGTCTCTTTACCCAAGTAATGGTCGATGCGGTATATTTGCTTCTCGTCGAAGAACTCAGCGACTTGCTCGTTAATCACACATGATGAGGCCAAATCATGGCCAATTGGCTTTTCAAGTACCACTCGAACACTCGGGTCAATCACGCCGGCAGCATTAAGACCGCGACAAATGTCGCCATAAATAGAAGGTGGTGTTGCTAAATAGCACACCATAATGCGGTCGGGGTTGACGTGTTCTTTGAACGCACTGTAGCTCGCCTCATCGCGCATATCGACTTTCACATAATCCAAGCGTGCTTTTAAGCGAGCCCATGTTTCTTCGCAGACCTCAGCACCTGAAAACTTTTCGATGTTGTCGCGCACAGAGTCAATATAGTCGTCAACCGACGTTTCTTGACGTGCAACACCGATAATGGTGGTATCAGGGTGAATAAGTTCAGCTTTTTCTAGTTGATATAAGGAGGGCAATAATTTGCGGCGGGCTAAATCGCCGTTTGTTCCAAAGAGCACAAAATCACAGGGTTCAGACGTACTTTCGAATACCATTTGTTTTTACCTTAACTATGCGGGTAATGGTTTGGTCGACAACAACCTACCCATTTGGTTATACAGTTCAAGTTAACATTAAATGTTGTAATTTTACAACTTAATTACGCGATTTCTGGGTCTTTTTGCGGGTTACTTTCTTCCTGCTTGGCACTTTTTCAATCAAATTTGTTAAAAAATTACAGGTTTTGATGTCTTTTTACATTTATCTAGTAGTATATTTGTGATATCCGCTAAACCAGTATAGTAAAAACCACAGTCGTATGAACATACTTGAGAGAATATCCGAGAATAAAGGCGCGTTTAGTAAATCGGAACGCAAAGTCGCTGAGGTGATTTTAGCCAATCCACAGACAGCAATTCACAGCAGTATAGCGACTCTGGCGAAAATGTCGGATGTTAGTGAACCGACGGTCAACCGTTTTTGTCGCCGTTTAGATACTAAGGGTTTCCCCGATTTTAAGCTTCATCTCGCACAAAGCCTGGCAAATGGAACGCCCTACGTAAATCGCCACGTCGACGAAAACGATGGGCCTCAGGAGTACACCAATAAGATCTTTGAGTCGACAATGGCGTCTCTCGAAGTGGCGCGCCAGTCAATTGATATAAACACAGTGAACCGGGTCGTTGACCTACTCACGCAAGCGCAAAAGATTTCATTCTTTGGATTAGGAGCATCAGCATCAGTCGCGCATGATGCATTGAATAAGTTCTTTCGTTTTAACGTGCCTGTCGTGTATTTCGAAGACGTTGTAATGCAGCGGATGAGCTGTATGAATTGCGGCGAAGATGATGTGGTGGTGGTGATATCACACACCGGACGCACCAAGAGTTTGGTTGAGATAGCCAATATTGCACGCAGCAATGACGCGACGGTCGTTGGCATTACCTCAGCCGACAGTCCGCTGGCAAAAGAATGTAACTATGTGTTGTCGTTGGAGGTCCCAGAAGACACTGATATGTACATGCCAATGGCGTCGCGCATTGCGCAACTCACCCTTATCGATATCCTGGCAACAGGCTTTACGTTGCGGCGAGGTAATAAATTCCGTGAAAACTTAAAGCGCGTGAAAGACACACTTCGCGGCTCGCGTTATGACAAGCGCGATTAATTGATCTTCCGCTAAAAATTAAAGCCAAACCGCCGCAGTATATGCGGCTGCCCGCCCAACTGGTAAGACCTATTTATGGTTAAAAAACACGTAATTATGCCGCATTAAATTTGCATATTACGCTCGCTGTGAACTACCATAAATGTAATTAAATTACGTAATCAAATTCCAACACCAACAGATTACTTCGATTAGACGGCGGAACAAATGACCAGAAGAACAAAAATTTTAGCGACTCTCGGCCCTGCAACAGACAGTGTAGAGATGATTGAAGCGATAATCGCTGCGGGTGCTAACACTGTGCGGATGAATTTCAGTCATGGTAATGCCGAAGACCATATAGAGCGTGCAAAGAAAGTGCGTCAGGCTGCCAAAAACTTAGGGAAATACGTTGCTATATTAGGGGACTTACAGGGCCCCAAAATTCGCGTATCTCGATTTAAAGAAGGGTCGATTAAACTCGCTGTTGGTGATGACTTTATACTCGATGCAGAACTAGATAAAGATGCCGGCGATCAACAACAGGTGGGTATTGATTACAAAGCACTTCCCGATGATGTCGGTCACGGTGACATTCTTTTACTCGATGATGGTCGTATTCAACTGCGAGTTGAAAACGTCGAAGGGCGTCGTATATTTACCAAAGTAACCGTCGGCGGCAAACTCTCGAATAATAAAGGTATAAATCGTCAAGGTGGAGGGCTATCAGCTGAAGCACTTACCGAGAAAGACAAGCGCGACATAATTACAGCTGCAGAAATCGGAGTCGACTACCTCGCGGTATCATTCCCCCGCTCTAGCGCAGATCTCAATTATGCTCGTGAGCTGGCTCGTCAAGCAGGTTGTGAAGCAAAGATCTGTGCCAAAGTCGAACGCGCAGAAACGGTCGAATCCGACAGCGCAATTGACGATATCATCTCTGCTTCAGATGCAGTAATGGTTGCGCGTGGCGATCTGGGCGTCGAAATTGGTGATGCAGAGTTGGTCGGCGTTCAAAAGAAACTGATCGCACGCTCAAGGCAACTCAATAAAGTCGTAATTACTGCCACGCAAATGATGGAATCAATGATAGACAGTCCGATGCCAACACGTGCGGAAGTTATGGACGTTGCGAACGCTGTACTGGATGGAACTGATGCAGTAATGCTTTCAGCAGAGACGGCAGCAGGTAACTTTCCGGTAGAAACCGTGCAGGCCATGGCACGTGTGTGTGAGGGTGCAGAAACGCATCCGAGTGTGAAAATATCCAAGCATCGCTTGGATGAGTTTTTCACCTCGGTCAGTGAGACAATGGCGATGTCAGCTGTTTACGCGGCTAATCACCTTCCTAATATTAAGGCTATTGTAGGTCTGACAGAAAGTGGAAATACGCCGAAGCTAATGTCGCGCATTACAACTGGCTTACCGATAATCGCCCTCTCGCGCCATGTCGGCTCACTAAACACTATGGCTCTTTACCGCGGCGTACAACCGGTATTTTTTGATTCGCGTCAAAGTGCTCCAGGCCAATTAAAACAGGACGTCATTGATGTCCTCAAAGCACAAAACTTAGTCAAGACAGGTGACCAATTCATTATGACCTACGGCGATGAAATGGAAACTGTTGGTGCGACGAACGCGTGTAAGATTGTAACCGTCAACTAAGATGACTAGCGCCAATGGCTAAAATAGTCATCGGCGCTGCGTTTGGGCGGCTGACGCGGAGAAATTGGTGAGCTACCTAGATACAAAAACCCAACCAATTCTTCATCTGATGAAAAACCTAAGCCTTGTTTAACCACATCACACTGCGCATAACTGCCCGTGCGCCATATGCCTGAAAACCCTTGCGCGAATGCCGCCATTTGCATCGCATGAACCGCGCACGCCGCAGACTGAACTTGTTCTACTCTGGGCACTTTAGGGTGATCGGTGTAGCGCGTCGCCGCAGCAATAATCATCGGCGATCTTTTGGGCAATAGGGGAGCCCTGGCAAGTGACTCTTGGTCGCCGCCACGCGCTTTCACAGACTCTATAAACAACTGCCCCAGCCGTTCTAAGCCGTCGCCTTCAATAATGACAAATTGCCACGGCGTTAAACCCGCATGATCAGGCGCGCGCAGTGCTGCCTGTTGAATAATTTGCAACGCTTCACCTGCTGGCGCGGGCGCTTGTAGACGCGGTTGAGATTGGCGGTTTAGTAATAAGTCGATAGCATTCATAGTAAAGCTTTACTGCGAAGAAAGATGAACCGATCATATCATTTATTGCGATCGGCTCAATGCCATCGATATTTAAACTTATGCCTTAGATATTCGCTTGGTAAGCCAATAGTCCAGGCTAAAGAAACGCCCGCCGCCCATAAAAAATAGTGCAACCAGCATAACAAAGTAGGTCATAGCAAACTCGATCCCGTTATTGAGAATAACGAAATTGCCGCTACTGGTTAACCAATCATAATGGCCATGCTCTTGTAATAGCGATTTCGCCGCAGCCAGTTTATCCGCTGATTCCATAACACTAGGGTTATGCAAAATCGTGCCGTCTGCTAGCCAGCTGCTGCTATCGGCAATCGCTAGCCAACCATTTTCCCAATGTACTGTAAAAGCGGCCACCAGCATCGTGAACGCTAATGGAATTGCGATTAATCGTGTGGCTAGGCCAATAAGCAGGAATACACCACCTATGAGTTCTGTATAAGTCGCCAGAAACGCTAATAACTCAGGAAATGGTAATCCCAATCCCCACTCGGTGTTACCAAACCAAGCAACAATGTTGTCAAAGGAGGTATGTTTGTTCCACCCCGCTTGCAGCATAACAGGCGCAAGGTAAAGCCGAATGAGTAGTGACGCTATGCCGTCTGCAACTTGCGAAGATGCAACAACTTGCTGATACTTTGTAGTGATTGTTTTTAACACGATAATACTCTCTGCTTAGGATTAACTAAGTAGAGTGCTTTTAGAAGAAAATTATTTCAGTGACGCAGAAAAAAAATTCCAGCCGAAACTCTGCTGCTGCCAAACCAAGTGCCTTTTCACGGTTGCATCAACGTCAATCACAAAAGGCACAACGCAGTGAACGCACATCAGCTTTATTGATGAGCTTAAGCGCGAGTGATCACAAAGCAATAGCACAAGTGATCAGTCGTTGGCTAAGTGAAAAACCTGACTAATACGCAATACGAAACGTATATTGGTTGTTTTGTCATAATTAATTACATTTAAAATTTCGCGATCTAACTGGCTTTGATTACCATATAAACAGAAAAATAGCAGAGGTGTCTTTTACATGGCCAGCAGTGGTAGTTGGACGAAGTCGTTGTTCGTCGGGATCTGGAATGTTCTTAATTTCAGTCGTAAGTTAATTTTTAACGCCATCTTTCTTTTACTGATTGTCGGTTTCTTTATCGCTATAAGCGGTGATGATGATGGGAAAATTGTGATCGAGCAGGACAGTGCTTTGGTGCTTAATCTGCGTGGAAACTTGGTGATCGAGAAAACTGCGGTCGACCCATTCGAGCAATTTGTCAATGAAGCCTTTGACCAGCAGGAAGAAAACCCTGAGGTCTTAGTATCTGATGTTGTTATGGTATTGGAAAATGCCAAACGCGACAATCGCATTACGGCCTTAGTTCTGGACCTCCAGGCTATGTACGGCGGAGGTTTGGATAAACTACGCGTCATCGCCGAAGCAGTAGAGGACTTTAAACAATCCGGTAAACCAGTTTACGCTGTCGGCGACTTCTACACGCAAGATCAATATTACATTGCTGCGCATGCGGATAATGTCTACTTGCATCCAATGGGTGGAATGCTGCTAGAAGGCTACGGTCGTTATCGCACGTATTTCAAAGATGCACTCGAAAAACTCAAACTGACCACGCATATTTTTCGTGTCGGTACATTTAAATCAGCGGTAGAGCCATACTTGCGCAACGACATGTCTGACGCTGCACGTGAAGCAAACACGGCATGGCTAGATGTATATTGGCAACAATACAAAGCGGATGTCGCTGAAGCCCGTGACATGGAAATGAGCAATTTTGATGAAAAGCTTGACGTATTAGCGGGCAAAATGGCTGATGTCGATGGTGACTTTGCTCGCTACGCATTGGAATACGGCTGGGTTGATCAGTTGAAAAACCGTGAGCAAGTACGCACCGAACTACAAGACTTAGTTGGTCAGGACAGCTCGCGCCTTGGTTTCAAATCCGTTTCCTATGAAAATTACCTAGACGTCATCAGCATGCCTTCTGCGTTCATGCAAAACGACGGGGATCAAGTGGGTATCGTTGTTGCAAAAGGTGTGATCTTAAACGGCGATCAAAAGGCTGGCGCGATTGGCGGTGATTCTACCGCGCGGTTGCTGCGCAAGGCTCGCCTTGACGATCAAATCAAAGCGGTTGTTTTGCATGTCGATTCTCCAGGCGGCAGTGCTTTCGCTTCGGAAGTGATACGCAATGAAATTGAATTACTCAAACAAGCAGGTAAGCCTGTGGTAGCTAAAATGGGTACATACGCGGCATCAGGCGGCTATTGGATCTCTGCAAGCGCGGATAAAATCGTTGCTTCACCTAGTACCATTACCGGCTCAATCGGTGTGTTTGGCATGTTTATGACCTATGAGAATACGCTGGACTACTTGGGCATTACGGTGGACGGCGTAGGCACGACGGAGGTCGCCGGCATATCTGCGGCGCGCTCGTTGGATCCGCGCGTGGGACAAATTATTCAAGGTAGCATTGAGCATTCGTACAAACAGTTTATTGAACTGGTAGCGAGCGAACGCTCATTAACCGAGACTCGTGTTGATGAAATTGCACAAGGGCGTGTCTGGATTGGTGAAACCGCGCTGGAGCTTGGTTTGGTCGATCAACTGGGTTCGCTTGACGACGCAGTAGCCGCTGCCGCTGAATTAGCGAATCTAGAATCTTACGATACTCGGGTGGTCGAGCGCTCATTGTCACCTAAAGAAAAATTCTGGAAAGAGTTTTTCGGGCAAGCCGCTGCTATGGCCAAAGGTAGCGGTATTAGTTATGAGCAAAGCTATGCATTGGGCTTATTCAAAGAGGTTATAGAAGACTTCGACAGCGTTGCACGTTTGAACGACCCTCGCGGGGTGTACGCAATGTGTATTGCTTGTGAAATAGATTAAGCGTTGCTTTTCCCTTAATATCGGCGCTAGTAGTACTAGCGCCTTTTTTATTATGTCAAAGTTCGTCCCCCAACCCCTTCAGGATGCTCTGCAGGCGCGTGTAATAGAGTTAATTGATTTAGCCACTACATGGGCTGCGAAATCCATTAAACCGCCGACACTTGGATTTCGCGCAGCTGGTCGCAACGGTGGCAGCGCCCATTTACACAAGAATCATATCAATCTGAATCGCCTATTTCTGGTTGAAAATCCGCAGCACTATATGGAGCAGGTATTGCCCCACGAAATTGCACACATCGTGGTACATCAATTATATGGCAGAGTAAAACCACACGGGATCGAGTGGCAAACGGTCATGCAGGAGGTATTTAAGTGCCCCCCGCAGGTGACACATCACATGCAGTCGAGCTTGGTTACGAGCACAACATTCCCTTACCAGTGTAGTTGCGGTACGGTTGAGCTGACGGTAAGGAGACACAACAAAGTCATGCGGCAAAAGCAAAAGTATCAATGCCGTCGATGTGGAGAAGTGTTGAGGTTCGCGTCCGGTGAGTCAACTAAAACCAATTTTTAGTAAACACGCGGTCAAGTTCCTCAAATGCCGTCTTCAGCATTTGCGCTAGCTCTTTGTAGCGCGGTTTGGCTTTAATTGCATGTAACTTACAACCCTGCTCACGCATCCTAGCGTGGATCTCTAAGTACCAAGCTTTGAGTGCGGGGGGTAGCTCTTGATTCGAACGGTGGCCGAGCCACATTAAGCCCTGCAAGGGTAAGCTAAGAAAGAATGCAGCAATAGTAATCGCTTGAGGTAAATAACCACTGCCGTAATACTGTAGCAGTGCAGCACAACTCAAAATCGCTAATGGCGGCGCAACTTTCACCATAAGGCGCGTGACAGCGACCACACGACACTCGGGGAAAAGAGCGTAGAGCGCTTTTTCCATTGGCCATGTTTGCATGTAGGATTGACCATCCTTCAACATTGTTGCGACTGATAACGACATAGTGATTTCTTTGTTGCCTTACACCCTTTAATATACGCAAAGATACGCCTTTTGAGTATATCGATTTATTATAATAAACGCAGAGACCCTTCTTTTGGTCGCAATCAACGCTAACAATATAGTTAAATCAGCATAGAATGAATGAAAATGAGCAACAAACCTGTCCAACATGCACATACTAGTCAGCTAAATATTCATCTGACAGTTGAAAGTTGATCATTAGTCCTTAAATTACCACTTATTGAACGAATCAGCCGGGTAGACCGGCCTATTAGCGGAGTTTTTAATGTCTTCAGAAAAAGCCACTCGTCATGTACGTCTGTTAATCTTGGGCTCAGGCCCTGCTGGTTATGCAGCAGCAGTCTATGCAGCACGCGCGAACCTAGAGCCAGTTCTTTTGACGGGTATCCAGCAAGGGGGTCAGTTGACAACCACTACAGAGGTAGAAAACTGGCCCGGCGATCCAGATGGACTGACCGGCCCTGACCTCATGGTGCGCATGCAAAAGCACGCGGAGAAATTTGACACCGAAATTATTTTTGATCACATCAACGAGACCGATTTAAGTAAGCGTCCTTTTACACTGACCGGTGATAACGGTGTTTACACTTGTGATGCATTGATTATCGCCACAGGTGCATCGGCCAAATATTTAGGTCTAGAAACTGAACAAGCCTTTATGGGTAAAGGTGTGTCTGCGTGCGCTACTTGCGATGGTTTCTTCTACAGAAATCAAAAAGTCGCCGTTGTTGGCGGAGGTAATACTGCCGTCGAAGAGGCACTTTACTTGTCTAACATTGCATCAGAAGTGCATGTTATTCACCGTCGCGACAGTTTCCGCAGTGAAAAAATATTGGCCGACCGTCTCATGGACAAAGCTGAAAACGGCAACGTCGTTTTACACCTTAATCGTACCCTTGAAGAAGTACTCGGTGACGATATGGGTGTAACGGGTATCAAAATTAAGTCAACGGAAGACGACAGCATTGAGCAAGTAGACATCATGGGGTTGTTTATTGCTATCGGCCACAGTCCAAACACTGGCATTTTCGACGGCCAGCTGGAGATGAAGGATGGTTACATTGTGGTAAACAGTGGTCTGGAAGGTAATGCCACACAAACCAGTGTGGAAGGTGTATTTGCTGCTGGCGATGTATCGGACCATATCTACCGTCAAGCCATTACGTCTGCGGGTACCGGTTGTATGGCAGCGCTAGATGCCGAAAAATTTCTTGATGCACTAGAAAAATAACATGTTATGCTGAAGGCCTCTGATTGAGGCCTTTGCATGATCCAATTATATCAATTAGACGAACAACATTACTTCCCTCCCCCAGATACCGCGTTAGCGGAGCCTAATGGACTCCTCGCATATGGCGGAGATCTGAGTGTTGACCGCCTGTGTGCAGCCTATGCTCAAGGCGTATTCCCATGGTTTAATCCTGGCGAGCCCTATTTATGGTGGTCACCGGATCCTCGCGCGCTGCTATTCTGTGATGAATTTCACCTGTCGCGAAGCTTAGCTAAATTAATTCGCAAAAATGTGTACCGCATTACATTAAATCACGCCTTTGAGCAGGTCATTCAACAGTGTGCAAAGATCCCTCGGAAAACCACTGCCTCAGGGATAGCGTTTTCAAACTCGACTTGGATAACCGAGAGTATGATCAAGGCCTATAACCGCTTTCACGAGGCCGGCTATGCTCACTCGGTAGAAGTATGGCAAGAGGACGAACTCGTAGGCGGTTTGTATGGAGTATCCATTGGAGCCAACTTTGCCGGAGAATCAATGTTTCACCGCAAACCCAATACGTCCAAATTAGCCTTGGCTGCGCTAGTTAAACACTTACAAAAGTTCCAAATTCCAGTTATTGATTGCCAGCTCGATAATCCACATTTGAGCTCTCTGGGCTGTCGCAACGTACCAAGACGAGAGTTCTTAGAAATGCTCAAAGTTTCTCGTAAACAATGGGTTAGTGAAGATTTATGGCAGCCACAACAGATAAATTGTTAATGAAGTTTGGCCTGACGCAGGCCTTTCCATGTAGCTATCTACCCGACCAAAGTGAACAACTGCTTGTTTACGTCGAGGACAATCAAGATTTGCGTAGCCAATACAGTGTACTAATTCGTGCGGGGTTTCGCCGAAGTGGTGATCAAATCTATCGTCCGCACTGCCGTCATTGCAATGCTTGTCAGAGTATTCGTGTGGTCAGCGATGAGTTTACGCCATCGAAAAGTCAAAAGCGTATTTTAAGTAAAAACCGTGCGGTTGAAATACAAGTGCGCCGCAATCTGCAAGCTAATTACTATTCGCTTTATGAAGCCTATATTACAGAGCGTCATGCCGATGGGTCTATGTACCCACCGAGTATTAGTCAATTTATTAATTTTATCGATTGTGAATGGAATGCCCCGCTGTTTTTTGAGGCCTGGCAGGACGGTGAACTGGTCGCGGTGAGCATCGTCGACGAATTAGAAGAAGCCTATTCTGCGCTGTATTGTTTTTTTGCTCCGCATCTAGCGCACCGCTCTTTGGGTAAGTTTATGATCATGCAGATCATCCGTCATGCCGTTGCGCAGAACAAGCCCTATGTATATTTAGGCTACCAAGTAGATGCTTGCCGTAAGATGAATTACAAACAGGAGTTTCTCCCCCACGAGCGATTTTTTGACAATAAATGGCATCGCATAGTAAAAAAAATAGACTAATGCTTTACAGCGGCGACCTTATTGATTAAAGTCTGCGCGGCTAATTTTTTGGATATTATTGAGGTTATTGCTTTACATGGCAAAAGAAGACAGTATTGAAATGGAAGGTACAATCTTAGATACCTTGCCAAATACAATGTTCCGCGTTGAATTAGAAAACGGTCACGTTGTTACCGCTCACATTTCTGGCAAAATGCGCAAAAACTACATCCGCATTTTAACGGGCGACAAAGTAACAGTAGAAATGACCCCTTACGACCTAACTAAAGGTCGCATTATTTATCGCGCGCGCTAGAAACAGCCTCGTACTGAACGCAATACAAAAAAAAGCCCGGTCATTACCGGGCTTTTTCATGCACGTTCGAGGCTACGGCGTCGTCGATTTGGACTTTTCTAGTGACTTAAAGCTGAAGATGAACTTTTTGCCTTTCAGTCCAACTTTTACACTGCCACCATTACTCAATTCACCGAACAATAGTTCATTAGCCAACTCTTTTTTCAGCTCTTGTTGAATAACACGGGCCATTGGCCTAGCGCCCATTGCTTTGTCATAACCCAATTCGGCCAGATGTGCTCGAGCCGCATTACTGACCTCAAGCGATACGCCTTTTGCATCTAATTGAGCTTGTAGTTCGATGATAAATTTATCAACCACTTGTAAAATCACTTCAGAATCCAAGTGATTAAACCAAATAATGCCATCCAAGCGATTTCTAAACTCAGGCGAAAAAATCTTGTTAATTTCGCTCAGTGCATCATGGCTGTGGTCTTGCTGTTTAAAGCCAATTGATTTTCGTACAGTCTCCTGCACACCGGCATTGGTGGTCATTACCAATACTACATTACGGAAATCTACTTTACGGCCATTGTTATCAGTCAGCGTTCCGTGATCCATCACCTGCAACAGAATGTTGTAAATGTCGCTATGGGCTTTCTCTAGCTCGTCAAGTAAGACTACACTGTACGGATTTTTAATCACCGCATCAGTTAACAAGCCGCCTTGATCGAAGCCGACGTAACCCGGAGGCGCACCGATCAAGCGGCTCACCGAATGGCGCTCCATATATTCCGACATATCGAAACGCACAAGCTCGACACCCATAATTTTAGCAAGCTGCTGGGTGACTTCGGTTTTTCCGACCCCAGTAGGACCGGCGAATAAGAAACTACCTATAGGTTTTTGCTCATTACCCAAGCCAGAGCGAGACAAGTGAATCGCATTAGTCAAAGTTTCAATCGCATCATCTTGGCCAAACACGACCATTTTCAGATTGCGCGATAAGTTTTTCAGTACTTCCTTATCAGAGGCTGAAACTGACTTTTCTGGAATGCGCGCTATCTTCGCAATAACATGCTCAATATCACCAACACCAATCGTCTTTTTACGCTTAGACTGCGGCAACAAACGCTGGCTCGCCCCTGCCTCATCCATTACATCGATGGCTTTGTCCGGCAAATGACGCTCATTGATGTATTTAGCACTCAATTCTGACGCAGCTTGTAATGCTTTATTCGTGAAGCGTACATTGTGATGTTCTTCATAACGCGATTTCAGCCCCATCAAAATCTTGGTGGTATCCGATACACTAGGCTCAACCACATCGACTTTTTGGAAGCGGCGTGCCAAGGCACGATCTTTCTCAAAGATACCTTGATATTCTTGATAAGTCGTCGAGCCGATACAGCGCAGCTCACCACTGCTCAATTTAGGCTTGAGTAAATTTGACGCATCCATAACACCGCCTGACGCAGCACCTGCGCCAATGATGGTATGAATTTCGTCGATAAACAAAATCGCGTGTTTATCTTTTGTAAGCTCTTTTAAGATGGCTTTTAGGCGCTTTTCAAAATCGCCTCGATATTTTGTGCCGGCTAATAAACCACCTAGATCCAATGAGTACACCGTACTTTCCGAGATAACATCAGGAACCTCATTGTTTACAATGCGATAAGCTAAGCCCTCAGCAATCGCGGTTTTACCAACCCCAGCTTCGCCCACTAACAGTGGATTATTTTTGCGACGACGGCATAGGATTTGGATCGACCGCTCAACTTCACTGTCGCGACCAATGAGCGGGTCAATTTTGCCTTCTTGAGCTTGCAAGTTAAGGTTAGTTGCAAACTTGTCTAACGCCGACTCATTAGCCTCGCCCTCGGTACTTTCCTCGCTATTTTCTGAATTAACACTACCTTCGTCTTCAGTCTTACTAACACCGTGACTAATAAAGTTGACCACATCTAAGCGGGTCACATCAGCTTTCTTCAAAATATAAACAGCTTGTGATTCTTGCTCGCTAAAAATAGCCACCAATACGTTGGCGCCTGTTACTTCTTCTTTCCCTGAGGACTGGACATGGAATACAGCGCGTTGTAATACTCGCTGGAATCCCAAAGTGGGCTGGGTTTCTCGATCACCGTCAGCATCGTCCAAAATCAACGGTGTGGTGTCTTTGACGAATTCGGTTAGTTCACCGCGAATAATATCTATATCCGCGCCACAGGCTTTTAACGCCTCTTGTGCAGCGGGATTGTCTAACAGCGCCAGCAGTAAATGCTCAACGGTCATAAACTCATGACGATGTTCTCTGGCAAATACAAACGCTGAATTTAACGTTTGTTCTAAATCTTTATTTAACATACTTCCCCCAAAAAATCACGCTGGCTCCATCGAGCACATCAGTGGGTGTTGGTGTTTGCGCGCATATTGATTAACTTGCATTACTTTTGTTTCTGCTATTTCGGCTGTGTAAACACCGCACACAGCGCGACCGCGATAATGAACCGTCAACATTAATTGGTTCGCTTTCTCACTATCCATGTTGAAGAACTTCAGCAAAACTTCCACCACAAAATCCATTGGGGTGTAGTCATCGTTATTCAGCATTACTTTATACATCGGCGGCGGCTGCGCTTTCTTGCGCACCTCTTCCAAGTGCTTCTGTTTATCAATGCTAATGGTGTTGTCTTTACTCATAATTTAATAATAGTCACAGAATGAAAATTTCAGAAACATTTGTTAGTAACATTTGTTAACGCGTTTTTTTACGTTTCGCCTTGACATATTGTGGTTAAAATATCTACATTTTATGTAAGGTGATGTGAAGTGACGCACATCTCCCACTCCTATTGCACATAATGGGGTCTAAAAAGTTCCAGTTCAAGGATTAAGAGGAAGTAGATGTATGGCAGTCGGTAAGGTTAAGTGGTTTAACAACGCGAAGGGTTTCGGTTTTATTGTTCCCGAGGATGGTGGCGAAGATATTTTTGCGCACTACTCCACTATTCAAATGGAGGGCTATCGCTCTTTGAAGGCAGGCCAAGAGGTAACCTTTGATATTCAAGAAGGTCCTAAAGGTTTACATGCTGAGAATATAGATATTCCAGAGAACCCTGAAAGATAAATCGCAGATTCAAAAAAGCCCGGTGTTATAACCGGGCTTTTTTATTTAGAACGAAAAAATTTAGCTCAACGTGGCTAATATATCTTTCAATATCGCACTTGGAGACATCGCTTGGCTAACCAATGCTTCATCCGGCATGTAATAGCCACCGATATCTGACGGCTTACCTTGTGTTGCATCAATTTCAGCAAGGATGTCAGTGACTTTTTCACTCAACGCTTTTGCTACAGGAGCAAACTTCGCTGCCAATTCTGCGTCATCAGATTGTGTAGCAAGCACTTCTGCCCAGTACAATGCCAAATAAACATGACTACCGCGGTTGTCGAGCTCACCTGCGCGACGCAGTGGTGACTTGCCATTGTTAAGCAATTGCTCAGTGGCTTGGTCGAGCGCTACTGCCAATACTTTAGCCCGCTTGTTATCAGTCTTAATCGCTAAGTCTTCAAGTGATACTGCAAGTGCTAGGAATTCACCTAGAGAATCCCAACGCAAGTGACCTTCTTCAACAAACTGCTGAACGTGCTTGGGAGCAGAGCCACCTGCACCGGTTTCAAATAGGCCACCACCGGCCATAAGCGGAACGATCGACAGCATCTTAGCGCTAGTACCCAGCTCAAGAATTGGGAATAAGTCGGTAAGGTAATCACGCAACACGTTACCGGTTACTGAGATGGTGTCTAAACCGCGAATAGCGCGTTCCATGCTGTAGCGGATAGCGCGTACCGGAGACATAATTTGGATATCTAGGCCAGCCGTGTCGTGGTCCTGTAAATACAGTTCGACCTTCTTGATAAGCTGTGCATCGTGCGCACGCTCATCATCTAGCCAGAATACTGCTGGCATACCACTTTGACGAGAACGCGTTACTGCAAGTTTAACCCAGTCGCGGATTGGCTCATCTTTGGCCTGACACATACGCCAGATATCGCCTTCTTCAACATCGTGTTGGATCAACACATTGCCGTCCTGATCGACGATGCTCACAGTGCCATCAGCGTGCATTTCAAAGGTTTTATCGTGCGAACCATACTCTTCCGCTTTTTGAGCCATCAAACCAACGTTAGGCACTGTACCCATTGTCGTTGGATCGAATGCACCGTGCGTCTTACAGAAGTTAATCACCTCTTGATAAATAGTTGCATAAGTACTTTCAGGTATTACCGCTTTGGTATCTGCTGGCTTGCCATCTGGGCCCCACATTTGACCCGAGTTACGAATCATAGCGGGCATAGATGCGTCTACGATAACGTCAGATGGCACGTGTAAGTTTGAAATGCCCTTGTCTGAGTTAACCATGGCTAGCAATGGACGATCCGCATAGCACTTATTGATGTCGCGCTCAATTTCAGAGCGCTGTGACTCAGGTAGCCCGGCAATTTTGTCGTATACGCTGCCCAAACCGTTGTTAGGGTTAACGCCTAACTCGTCAAATAAATCGCCGTATTTTTCAAACAAGTCTTTATAGAACACTTTAACGCAGTGGCCAAATACGATTGGGTGCGATACTTTCATCATCGTTGCTTTAACGTGCAATGAGAACAATACGCCGGTTTCACGTGCGTCGTTAATTTGTTCTTCAAAGAACTCACACAGCGCTTTCTTGCTCATGAACATGCCGTCAATCACTTCGCCAGCAAGCAAGTCAACGCGTGGCTTGAGTGTTTTCTTGCTGCCGTCTTTGCCAACGAATTCAATCGATACATGACCGGCTTTTTCAACGGTTACGGATTTTTCACCAGAATAAAAGTCACCACCGCGCATGTGCGCTACGTGAGTTCGTGACGCCTGACTCCAGGCCCCCATTGAATGCGGATGTTTTTTCGCATAATTTTTAACTGCGGTGGGTGCGCGACGGTCTGAGTTGCCTTCACGCAACACAGGATTCACTGCACTACCAAGCACTTTACCGTAGCGCTCTTTGATCTCTCGATCGGCATCCGTCTGTGGGTCTTCCGGAAAATCAGGCACTGCAAAACCTTTGCTCTGCAACTCTTTAATTGCAGCTTTTAGTTGCGGAATCGAAGCACTGATGTTCGGTAGTTTGATAATATTGGTGTCCGGGAACTGAGTCAGTTCACCCAGTTGTGCCAGTGCATCAGGTACACGCTGACCTTCTTCCAAAGACTCCGGAAAGTTCGCCAAAATACGACCTGCCAAAGAGATATCACTAAGTTCAACATCAACATTAGCGGTACCTGCGAAAGCTTCGATTATTGGTAACAAAGAATATGTCGCCAGCAATGGCGCTTCATCTGTTTTGGTGTAAATGATTTTAGACTTCGATGTCGTCATTCTGAACCTCTTCAGCATGGCTCTTGGAGCCGGATTAGATTGGAGTTGCTTAAACCCTCAATTGTATATGGCCGATCCGTGTTTAAACAAGTCATACCTTTGTAGTAGAAGGAAAAAAAACCACAACTTATCGCGTTTGCGGTATCCTATTGTCGATGCTGGAGTAATCATACATGGTCACCTACAACAAGCGCCCGCGCACCCTAGTGCTGTTTAATAAACCCTTTGATGTTCTCTCGCAGTTCACTGATGGCGAGGGACGCAAGACGTTGAAAGATTATATCAACATACCCGATGTCTATGCGGCAGGCCGATTGGACCGCGACTCAGAGGGACTCTTGCTGTTGACTAATGACGGTAAACTGCAGCACAAAATCGCCCATCCTAAAGCCAAAACAAGTAAAACATACTGGGCACAAGTGGAAGGGATCCCGTCGCCAGCAGCACTCAACGCATTTGCGCAAGGGCTAGAATTAAAAGACGGTATGACCGCCCCAGCAAAGGTCAAATTGATCGACGAACCAAGTCAGCTGTGGCCGCGCACGCCGCCTATTCGAGAGCGCAAGAGTATTCCGACGGCGTGGCTGCAAATCACGATCACTGAAGGCCGTAATCGTCAGGTGCGCCGCATGACTGCGCATATCGGCCACCCAACGTTGCGACTGATCCGCTACCGGATTGGCAGTTGGACGATTGATGGCTTAGAGAACGGTGAATATCAGCAAATAGAGGTTTAAAAACCGGCATCAGTAACCACACCCATGTAGCGCATAAGATGGAAACTTTTGACCTAAATAAGCGCGCCTACACCTATCGAATTTAGTTCGCCGTTCTGGTAAACTCCGCGCCTTTATTTTTAGTCTATATACAAGCTATGTCAGATATTGTTTTACCAGTAGCGATACCACAGCCAGACGTTGCAGATCCAGCGTCAAAAAAAGTCATTGTCGGCATGTCCGGTGGTGTCGATTCATCGGTATCCGCTTATATTCTTCAGCAACAAGGCTTTCAAGTTGAAGGCGTTTTCATGAAGAACTGGGAAGAAGACGACAATGATGAGTATTGCGCTGCTGCCGAAGACCTTGCAGACGCACAACAAGTCGCTGACAAGCTTGGCATTGAATTACACACAATCAACTTCGCAGCTGAGTACTGGGACAATGTATTTGAGTATTTTCTTGCCGAGTATCGCGCTGGTCGAACGCCAAATCCCGATATCATGTGTAACAAGGAAATTAAGTTTAAGGCATTTCTCGAGTTTGCAGCAGAAGACCTCGGCGCTGATTTTATCGCCACTGGCCATTACGTTAGACGCCGTCTAGTCGACAGCAAGTATCAGTTACTGCGCGGGTTGGATGACAATAAAGATCAAAGTTACTTCTTGTATACTTTAAGCCATGAACACGTCGGTAAAACGCTTTTCCCTATTGGTGACATAGAAAAGCCTGTAGTGCGAGAGATTGCAGCGGCGCTTGACTTGGTAACTCATGACAAGAAAGACAGTACCGGTATTTGCTTTATTGGTGAGCGCAAATTTACTGATTTCTTAAAACAGTATTTGCCCGCTCAACCAGGTCCTATTGTCAGTGCCGAAGGCGAAACGTTAGGTGAGCATCAAGGGTTGATGTATCACACCCTAGGACAACGCAAGGGTTTGCATATTGGTGGTTTACGCGATCATGGCGATGAACCATGGTATGTAGTAGACAAAGACGTTGCCAACAATACATTAATCGTCGGCCAAGGTGCCGATCATCCGCGTTTGTATTCCATCGGCCTAAACGCTGACCAGCTGCATTGGGTTGACCGCGAAGCGCATGCCAAGCCAATGGATGTTGTGGTTAAAACACGCTACCGCCAGCAAGACATAGCAGCTACACTAATACCCAATGCCGATGGCTCCGTAGAAGTCCAATTTAAGCAACCGCAAAAAGCTGTAACGCCGGGACAATCCGTAGTTATCTACCAGGACGAGGTGTGTTTAGGCGGCGGAATTATTGAGAGTTATATTCGATAAGATGTTAGCACCAGAAATTGAAAACCAATTAGCCCTTGCCGGCGTCTGTCAAGCCGCAGCCCTGGTCCAAGACGTTGCTCGAAAAGGGGAACTGGACGAAGTGGCAGCGGAAGCGAGTTTATCCAGTATTCTTGTTACGGCACCGGATAATCCTCAACAAGTATACGGTTCACTAAGCAACCTCAAGCTTGGATTTCAAATGCTTGTTGCGCAATTACACAATAAACCCGGCAATAAAGATGCCGAGCTGACCCGTTATATTGCCAGCATACTCGGCTTAGAGCGCAAGTTAGCTAAGAACCCGAAGGCGTTATCACAGCTAGGTGAGCGCATTTCACACGTGCAAAGACAACTCAATCACATCGATTTTGACAATCACCAGATTATCGGCTCTCTCGCCAGCATATATAGTGATGTAGTCAGCCCTTTAGCACCGCGCATTCAAGTCGCAGGGCAGCAAAAATTTCTTAATCAACCGCAAAACCAACAACGCGTTCGAGCTCTGTTATTAGCGGGCGTGCGCTCTGCAGTTTTGTGGCGGCAAATGGGTGGCAAGCGCCGCAATATTCTATTCAAACGCAAGTCTATCATTAGCGCTGCTCAACAAGCATTGCGCATAATCAACTAAACCGGAGTCAACCTTGGAAATCTCAACTTTAACCGCTATTTCGCCAATTGACGGTCGATACGCCAGCAAAACCACTGAACTTCAGCCGATTTTTAGTGAATTTGGTTTATTGAAGTATCGTGTAGTCGTAGAGGTCCGTTGGCTACAAATGCTTTCTAACACTGCGGCAATTGCTGAAGTACCGGCGTTTTCAGCAGCTGCGAATGCACACTTAGATGCTATCGTTGAGAACTTTTCAGTCGCTGATGCCCAGCGCATAAAAGACATTGAGAAAACCACTAACCACGATGTAAAAGCCGTTGAGTATTTCTTGAAGGAACGCGTCGCGGACGTAGCAGAGCTCCATGCCGTAAACGAATTTATTCACTTTGCTTGTACCTCAGAAGATATTAACAATTTATCGCACGCTCTTATGCTTAGCGAAGCCCGCGATGATGTGCTATTGCCAACATTAGATAAAATCATTGCGCAAATGCGTGACTTGAGCGAACAACTTACGCAAATACCAATGATGGCAAGAACCCACGGCCAACCTGCATCACCCACCACAATGGGTAAAGAGTTTGCCAATGTTGTTGCGCGCTTAAGCCGTCAACGCAAGCAAATCGCTGAAGTGAGCATTCTGGGTAAAATTAACGGCGCTGTTGGCAACTACAACGCGCACTTATCTGCCTACCCTGACATCGATTGGCACGCACTTTCAGAACAATTTGTGACTAGCTTAGGTGTCGAATGGAATCCATATACAACTCAGATTGAGCCACACGATTACATTGCTGAGTTATTTGATGCAATCGCGCGTTTCAACACTATCTTGCTCGATTTTGACCGCGACGTATGGGGCTACATCGCATTGGGTCACTTCAAACAAAAAACAGTGGCGGGCGAGATTGGCTCTTCAACGATGCCACACAAAGTGAATCCCATCGACTTTGAAAACTCCGAAGGTAACTTGGGGTTGGCCAATGCAATGTTTGCTCACTTGGCGGCTAAACTCCCAGTGTCACGATGGCAGCGCGATCTGACGGATTCAACTGTATTGCGCAACCTAGGTGTCGGTTTGGGGTATTCAATGATTGCCTATCAAGCAACGCTCAAAGGTATGGGCAAATTGGAAGTGAACAGTGCTAGCCTCGCCGCGGAACTCGACGACAACTGGGAATTGTTAGCAGAGCCGATTCAGACTGTTATGCGTCGCTACGGCATTGAAAAACCTTACGAAAAACTCAAAGAATTAACCAGAGGTAAGAAGGTTAACGCTGCAATCATGGCGGATTTTATTGATGGGCTTGAATTACCTGACGACGCTAAAACCGCGCTCAAAGCATTAACCCCTGCAAACTATATTGGCGATGCTATCCGTCTTACAGATCAGTTACCCAAATAAACAACACCATCTAGTATTAGCGGCAAATGGATTTTGCCGTACTTTGCGGCTAGGAATAGCCAGTGTCATCTCCCCATGCCTACGTTCAGCGCCAATCAATAAGCTCTGCTGTCCAATATGCCTTGTTAATTGCGCTGATAGTACAAATTCCACTAGCGAGTGTTGCTGATAAAACCCATAAACTATTTATTGTGGGTTTTATTTTCCTCCACATCCTTGCCCTGAGCGCCTTGCGCTTAGCTCACTCAATCGGAATCCGTAACCTCTTACTGTGTATTACGTATGCGTCCTTCATCGTGCTGAGTGGTGCACTGTGGCAAGGCGACTATTTAGCCCATTGGTTCTTGCCAGTAGGTATCGTAATAGCTGTATTTTTATTTCGCTTGCAATCCCCTTTGTTACTTCTGTGCGTTGTCGTTTTATTCAACGCGCTTTTTTTACATGCAGAGTATCAATGGATTCAGTGGCGTGCTGACGTTGATGAGTCTTATCTAAAAAGCAAGGGCTATCTCAATGCCTTATTAATGAGTAGCTGCTGTACCTTCATCGGTGTATTTATACGCTGGCATTTATCTCAGTTTTGGCGCGCTATTCAGTCTGAATCAGCGTCGCGCAAAAGTGCATTAAATCGAGTATTGCCTGAGTGTTTTCAAGCGCCATTGCCCTCAACACAGCAGCCAAAGCCGCAACATTATTCACCTGTTAGCGTGCTGTTTTTTGATATGCGGGGCTACACGGAATTTGCCGCAAATCGCGATTCGTTAGCACAAATTCAAATGCTCGATGCGGTCTATCGGCGGTTCGATGAAATATGTGCCATGTATGGCATTGAACGAATTAAAACTAATGGTGATCAGTACATAGCCGCAGCAGGCGTGCCACTAACCTATACAATCGAACATAACAATGATTATTCTCCTGCTGTCGCTATTTGTCTTGCCGCGAGACAGATGGAAGTGGAATTTAGAGCGATCGCTAATAGGTTTGGATTTGACTCGCTTAGCCGTATCGGTATAGCGAGTGGTAAAGTGATAGCGGGTATAATTGGTTTGTTTAAACCCTGTTACGACTTGTGGGGCTTGCCAATGCTACTTGCCTCCCGTCTGGAATCGAACTGTGTGGCTGGACATATTAATATTTGTGAAACAACATACTTATCGATTAACCAACAACTTCACTGTGAACTCGTTGGACGCATGGAATTGCAGGGACTGGGAACTCGAGTGGTCTATTCACTGACACTTGACCGGTAACAGAAAGTTTTCACCTTTACTGATTAGTTAACGTATGATCATGTTATGTGATTTTGGTTGGAGCCCTGGTGAACGCGATATTGAACGAAACGTTTTCAGTCAAAGAATTCAAAGCCAAGTATTGGCAAAAAAAACCCTGTTTATTGCGTGGCTTAATGCCCGGTTTTCATGATCCAATCGACGAGCACGATTTAGCCGGCTTAGCACAGGAGCCCGAGGTAGATAGTCGTATTGTTAGCGTTGACGAGCATGGTCATTGGCAAACAACAAGCGGTCCGTTCGACGATTTTGATGCAGTGTTCACGGGAAGTTGGACGCTTTTGGTGCAAGGCACAGAGCGCTATTTTGGCGACGTCGATAAGCTACTTTCAACATTTGACTTTATCCCGTACTGGCGTACAGACGATGTAATGATCAGTTACAGTACAATGGGTGCAGGTGTTGGTGCTCACGTTGATCAATACGATGTGTTTCTCATTCAAGGTAAAGGGCAGCGTCACTGGCAGGTTGGCAAACCCGATCTTCAGTCCATTGAATTTAATAATAATGGTTTGCGTCAAGTCGATGAATTTGAGCCAATGATTGACTGTATTACTGTGTGTGGTGATGTGTTGTATATCCCGCCAGGGTGGCCTCACAAAGGGCAAACGATTGAAAGTGCGCTGACCTATTCCATAGGATTTCGCGCACCGAACAATGAGCTACTTGCGGACATTCTTACCGAGGGTTTAAGCAATAACCTTATTGAAAATAAGCGCTATACCGATGCCTCGCCCGACTTCGCAATGCATCCTGCCGAAATAACATCTCGTGAAGTAGATGCGCTTGTTAAACAGCTCAAGCACGCCATTGATACTGCAGCTTATCAGCATCATTTGATCGTGCGAATGAGTGAGCAAGAGTTATCCCCGTACCCCACAGAAGAATTTAATTTACAGGTTATTATTGAAAGATTAGCGTCGACTGACACGCTTAATCGACTGGAAGGATTAAGACCTCTGTACCTAGTGAGCGATGACCCTCAACAGTGCTTCGCCGTGAACGGTGAAGCGTTCCAATGCCCAAGGGCGTACTGGGATAGTTTGGTGCCGTTATTGAACAATAGCGTCACCGAGTTACCAAACGCTATACCTAGTGAACAAATAAAAGGCATAGCCAAAGTGCTACTGCCCTTATGCCAAGCGGGTTATTACTGGTTTGAGTAACGCTATGCCTTGGCGGGTTGCCAAGGCATAGTTAACCTATTGTCCTATGCCTGCCAGAATTGGTCGTTGCCTTCTAGTTCCGCCAAGCTCTCAGCGCGAGATTCTAGTAAAGCAGCATAGTCCATCTGCGTCTTATCATTACTTACTTGGTTGCGGATATTTTCCGCTTTTAGCTGCCACTTCAAGGCAAAATGCTTAAGTGCACTGCGCGCGTCTGCTGCAACATCTGCCGGTACGTAATCAACCGGTAAATCTCCGCTTAACACCCATAGTAACTTACCGTCATTGGTACTGATTTTCCAAACAGCAACAAATGGCGCCAAATAACGGCTTTCTTCCGTAATAACACTTTTAAACAGGTAACCATTTTCAGCGAGGTGCTGATTGGCTTTTTGAAATTGCTCTTTCGCCCATTGGGCAAGCTCTTCTTGGCTTTTAGGTTGTTCTTGCATAATTATCCTAGTGAGTTTCTTGCAGGTGCATGGCAATGATCTGCAATGGGTGTAATGGTTTATATTGTTCAAATCGCGCCACTTGACTGCGACATGAATACCCCGTGGCTAAAACAACGTCCGCCTTGGTTTTCGCCAATACGGGGCGCCAACTTAAGTCATAAATACCGCGACTATTGGCTAAGTTCTGCTGTTCATGACCATAAGTACCGGCCATGCCACAACAGCCCACAGGTGTGGGAGTTAACTGCAAATTAAACGCACTGAAAATGGCCTGCCACTGTCGTTCTGAGGCTGGCAAAGCAGTCTTCTCAGTACAGTGGCTCAACAGCACGTAGGTATTATCATCATTTAATTGCGGCAATGGCTCTTGGCGCTCGGCCAGATATTCTGTTAACCATTCTTGAACTGTTTTAACGCTAAAGTCACCACGTTTCTCAGCTAACGTCTTGGTGTATTCATCACGATAACACAGCACCAGTGATGCATCGACACCTATCATAGGAATGTTCAACTGATGGACTTGGTTTAAAAACGCCGCAGTTGACTTTGCCGTGCGCTCAAAACGCTCTAAAAAGCCTTTCACATGCTGTGGCTTCCCATTGGGTTTAAACGGTAAAACAACGGGCTTCAGACCTAAACCAGCAATTAAATCAATACAATGTTTAACCACTTCCGCATCATAAAACGAGGTGAACGGGTCTTGTACTATCAATACAAACTCGGCGCGCTCAGCGTCACTTAAACTGGCAAGTTGTGAGTAGGAGTAATCATCGACTAATGATTCAACGCGCTGTTTTAAATTAGGCACTGATAAAACTGGCGCATCTACGTAACCAATGGTTTTCTGTAATAGCGAACGTGCCCACTTGGGCTTAAGCATGGTATTGAAAAGTAGCGGCGTTTTAGCCATCAATGGGGCCATCCATTCAACATTGGCGACAAAATAATCTTTGAATGGACGCATATAACGCTGATAGTAAATCGATAGGAACTTCGCTCGAAAATCGGGTACGTCAACACCGACCGGACATTGACTACTACACGACTTACACGCCAAACAGCCATCCATAACTTCTAATACTTCATGGGAAAAATCTTCGGTTTTAGCTGTCTTACGCGTGTTAATCCAACGCTCCCACAATGACGTTGAGAAGCTCTCCGCCTCAAGGCGCTTAACACTCACACCTTGGTTATTGAGTAAACGCAACCACTCCCGGATCATCCCCGCGCGGCCTTTCGGTGAATGGCGACGGTCTTGGGTAATTTTGCTCGATGGGCACATCGGTGATGTCGTGTCGTAGTTAAAACACAAACCATTTCCGTTGCAGCTCATGGCAGGTTCAAACGGCTCTTTAAAACTGATCGGAATGGTTTTATCCAGATGGCCACGTTTTGCGTCAGCGACTTTAACTAACCCCGCGTCAGAATTAATGGGCGTACAAATTTTGCCAGGGTTCATCTGGTTATGCGGGTCAAACGCCGCTTTAATCTTGCGCAACTCGGTAAAGAGTTCATCACCAAAGAACGCTGGCCCATATTCACTGCGGTAGCCTTTACCGTGCTCGCCCCACATTAAGCCACCATACTTAGCGACCAACTCAACCACTTGATCAGACAATTTAAGCATCAGCTTTTCTTGCTCTGGATCGCACATATCGAGCGCAGGGCGCACGTGTAATACTCCGGCATCAACATGACCAAACATACCGTAGTGCAAATCGTGACTATCCAGTAATGCGCGAAACTCCATAATGAAATCTGCCAAGTTCTCGGGAGGAACGGCAGTATCCTCTGCAAACGCAATCGGCTTGCGACTGCCTTTGGTCTTACCCAACAACCCAACCGCTTTTTTACGCATAGCATAAATCTTGGCGATATCCGCCGTATCAAAGGTAACTTGATAACCAATAACCCCTGTTTCACCGGCCGTTATTTCAGCGTCTAAACGCGCACTTAAAGTCGCTATTCGCTGCTCGATTTCGTCTAGATCCTCACTGTTGTATTCAACCATATTGAGTCCCAACAGTGTCTTATTGGGAACATCTGTAATCAAATCACTGATACTGTGCCAGATGATATCCGTACGCGCTAAATCCAGTACATTGCTGTCAACCGTTTCGACCGATGTCGCATTGGCCGCGACCATGGCTGGCGCATGGCGAAGTGCTGACTCAAAACTGTCGTACTTAACATTCACTAGCGCCTTGTGCTTGGGGATAGGCGTTATATCGAGTTTTGCTTCAGCGATAAATGCCAAAGAGCCCTCAGAGCCGGTGAGGATGCGTGTTGCATCGACACTACTGAGGTCTTCACTGGCTGCGTGCTCTAAATCATAACCGGTCAAAAAGCGATTGAGACGGGGAAATTTGGCAAGTATGGCGTCGCGTTTGTGGATACAAGACTTAACCAACTGTGCATAAATTGTCTGCACACATTGGTTTTCAATATTTTTCACATCCGCGCATGCAATAGATTGTGTATCGAGCACCTCTCCATTGGCGAGAACGGCTTTTAATGCCAACACGTGGTCACTGGTTTTACCGTACACCAAAGAACCTTGACCGGAAGCATCAGTGTTGATCATGCCGCCTATCGTTGCACGGTTACTGGTTGATAAATCCGGTGAAAAGAAAAATCCATAGGGGCGCAAAAAGTCATTGAGGGCGTCTTTTACTACACCGGCTTCAACCCTAACCCAACGCTCTTCCACATTGATTTCCAGCACATTATTTAAGTGACGGCTGATATCTACCACTATGCCACTGGTCAATGACTGACCATTAGTACCCGTACCACCGCCGCGTGCAGAAAACTGAATATCCGGTCTCGAAGCCGCTAATTGACCCACTACAGTCAAATCCTCGACTGATTTGGGGTATATCACCGCCTGTGGCATCTTTTGATAAATTGAGTTGTCGGTGGCCACCGCCAGACGACTGGAGTAACTGTGTTCGATATCACCGCTGAAATTGGAATCTCGCAAGGCTTCAAGGTATTCAAGGTATTCCGCTGCGACTGCGCTTTCTGGGGGAACTACCGGTAATATCAATTGCTGATCTCCTCGTCTAAATAGGCCCGCAAGTATACGCGTCTGCAGGCTGAAAACCAAACACCAAAAACCTATGTACCAAGCATTAATAGGCGCTAATTTGGATTTGAAATAGTTAGATACAATTCGGCAGTGCTGTAACACAGTACCGTAGAGTATACTGTACGTAAGTAGAACAAATATGGGTTGTTCATGGTCATCAAAAGTGTCAGGACCGTTTCCGGAATTGCGCTAGTCGCATTGGGAATTGTGTTTACCATTATCCCGGGCTCGATCTTGTTTATTCTCGCCGGATTGTTTTTGCTCAGCTTTGATCACAAGTTTGCCAGACGCTGGTTACAAGCCACTCAAGATTCTGCAGCAAGAGGTGCGCGCAAACTCGACAGCTGGCTACTGCGTCGCAAATCGCGCTAATTGGCTTGCTGCTTTAACCATTGAGAAAGCTTACCCAAGTTCATCGGCTTGGCAAAGTAATACCCTTGGAGTAAGTCTATACCGCGCAGGGTAAGTTCATTCACTTGCGCTTCAGTTTCCACCCCTTCCGCAACCGTTAAGAATTTCAGCTCGCTGGCGATCAAAGACGCTGCCCGTAAAATCACATCTCGCTCTTTGGCTGATGCATCAACAAAGCTCTTGTCAATTTTTAAGATATTGGCAGGCAGCACGGTTAATTGGCTCAAGTTAGAGTAGCCAGTTCCAAAATCGTCAATCGACAAGCTGATCCCCATTGCTTTGAGCGACATCACGGAATCTAAGACTTGCTGATCATCGGTCATCAACGCTGATTCGGTAATTTCTAAATGCAACTTGTGCGGGTCAAAACCTGTGGTTTCTAATACCGACTGGACGTGGGTGAAAAAGCTCTCGGTTTGCATTTGCAAGGCTGAAACATTAACTGAAAGGTGTTTATTCTGACAATCTTCAAGGAGTAAAAACTCGGTACAGGCTTGCTGTAGCACCCATAGCCCCAATTCCAAAATAAAGCCGGATTTTTCAGCCAGAGGGATAAAGTGATCAGGCCTTACCAACTCAGTTTGAAACTGCCAACGCACTAGCGCTTCTACGCCCCAAACTTCACGAGTTTTACTATCAACAATGGGTTGATACACAATAAATAACTGATGTTGTTTAATCGACTCCCGCAAACCGGCTATCAAGCGCTGCTCGTTTACGACCTCGGCTTTTAATTCATCATTGCAGGTCTGGATCCCCTCGCCCTTGAGCTTTTTGACCTTGTACATTGCGACGTCGGCTTTTTCTGCCAACTCAGCTGGCAGCTTGGCATGCTCTGGGTATATGGCTATACCTATACTGGCATCCAATTTTAAAAAATGGCCATCCACATCAATGGGTGCAGCCACTTCTTTCAGTAAATCTTTGCTGTATTTGAGGGTAGACTGCTCAGTGGTGTAATTAATCGCTAGGACAAACTCATCGCCGCCCCAACGACACAATAAGGCATCTTGTGCCGCTTTACTCAAGCGTTGTGAAACGGTCCTCAATACTTCATCACCGACTCGATGACCTAGAGCATCATTAATGGATTTAAAACCATTTAGATCGACAAATAGTACAGCTAACGGACTGTTTGGATAGGTGTTAATCGAGTGATTGAGTTCACTTATAAACGCAGAGCGATTCAACAAACCGGTCAATGTGTCTAGTTTAGACAATCGCTCAATCTGAGCGGTGCGCTTCGCGACTTTATCTTCAAGGGTTAAATTGGCTTGATCTAATTCGTTATTGACATCCCTTAGCCGTGCGTATGCGCGTGCCAATTCGTTGCGCTCATTTTCAATCTGTGAACGCAATATGACTTGTTCATTCTTAAAGCGAATTGATTGTTTACTAATCTCGGCGGCTCGACGACTAATATTCATCATCAATAACCAATAAATCAAACCGAGAATACCAATTTTAAACAGCGCAGCATCGTTACTGTTGATTGCCACAAGGCTAATCGGTAAGAGCAAACACGATGGATATGCGATTGAGAGCACGCGACTGGTTGCTAATACAATCACCGAGCCCCCGGTCATTGAGCCTAGTGCTAACATTGTAAAATATTTATCTTCGAGGCTTTGATAGCCAAATAACCAGCAAGCAGAAACAGCCCAAAGGATCCCGGTTAAAATTGCCAAAGCTTTGAAACGACGATTATAACGCAGTGCAAGAGTTAAAGATGGCGGGCGAAAATACCAGTTAAACCAGTCGGCCAAACGAATAACCAGTAACAATGACATGCCACCGAGCAAGCTATATACGATAACGGGTGGAGTATTACCTGAGAAAAACAGTAATAAAGCGCCAAACACTATCGCGGTTATGAGTAATCCCGTTAGTGATTGACGATAAAGATAATCGGTTAGCTCTTTGGTATCTAACGCACTGTTATTGTCGTGAGCGGCGGCGTCTTTCATGTGTATGGAGCGACTTTTATTGTGGTGACACGGTAGCGCAAAGTGCCCTTATCATCAATGCTGGTTTAGCAAACTAAGCACTATTTACGTAAAAAAAAGCGCAGCTAAAGCTGCGCTGTAATTCTTATTAGCTTTTTTACTTAAGCGTGTTTCTCACCGAGATACAACCAAGTTTCAACCACGGTATCTGGATTCAGCGATACGCTGTCGATACCCTGCTCGACTAACCAAGCGGCGAAGTCTTCGTGATCTGATGGTCCCTGACCACAAATACCAACGTATTTACCACGCGCTTTTGCTGCTTTAATCGCCATGGCAAGTAACGCTTTAACCGCGTCATTGCGCTCGTCAAACAAGTGAGCAATAAGGCCTGAATCACGATCTAGACCAAGCGTAAGCTGAGTTAAGTCATTCGAGCCAATTGAGAAACCATCAAAAATATCGAGGAACTGATCAGCCAATAAAGCATTCGACGGTAACTCACACATCATAATGACGCGCAATCCATTTTCGCCTTGTTTTAAGCCCTGCTCAGCAAGCAATTCAATAACCTGACGGCCTTCTTCAACGGTGCGAACAAATGGGATCATGATCTCAACGTTAGTCAAGCCCATCTTGTTGCGCACACGCTTAATTGCTTCACACTCTAGCGCAAAACAATCGCGGAAGTCTTCAGAAATATAACGGCTAGCACCGCGGAAACCCAGCATTGGGTTTTCTTCGTCCGGCTCATATTGATAACCGCCGACAAGGTTGAAGTACTCGTTTGACTTAAAGTCGGACATACGCACAATCACCTTATTAGGTGAGAACGCAGCACCGATGGTCGAAATCCCTTCTACAAGTTTTTCGATATAGAACTCAACCGGTGACGCATAGCCTGCGATCATGTCAGTTATCTCTTCCTTAAGCTCGTCAGGCTGCTCATCGAAGTTAAGTAATGCTTTCGGATGCACACCAATCATACGATTAATAATGAATTCTAAACGGGCAAGACCAACGCCTGCGCTAGGTAAACGCGCAAAGTCAAAGGCACGGTCTGGGTTACCCACATTCATCATTATTTTCAGAGGCAAATCAGGCATAGAGTCAATGCGTGATGTCACTACATCAAAGTCTAATGCTTGGTTGTATATATATCCGGTGTCACCTTCGGCACAAGACACAGTAACCATGTCATCATTTTCGATTGAGTGAGTCGCATCGGCACAACCGACTACTGCAGGAATACCTAACTCACGCGCGATAATCGCTGCGTGACACGTACGGCCACCGCGGTTAGTTACGATGGCCGCGGCTTTTTTCATGATCGGCTCCCAATCTGGGTCGGTCATGTCAGTAACAAGCACGTCACCAGCCTGGATCTTGTCCATTTCGTCAATGGACGCCAAGACTTTCGCTTTACCCGCACCAATCTTGTGACCAATCGCACGACCTGTACATACAACACCAGCTTTACCTTTCAGCTGGAAGCGCTCGATCACTTGCATGTCTTCACGACTGCGCACAGTTTCTGGACGCGCTTGTACAATGTACAATTTGCCATCAACACCGTCTTTAGCCCACTCAATGTCCATCGGACGCTTGTAGTGCTGCTCAATGATTTGCGCTTGTTTGGCCAACTCCATCACTTCATCATCAGTCAATGAGAACTGCATAGATTTGGCTTTTTCAATATCGACAATCTCAACTTGCTTGCCATGCGCAAGGTCAGTTGAATAAATCATCTGCGTTAGCTTGCTACCGAGGTTACGGCGCACAATCGCAGGGTTTCCAGCGTTTAAGGTTGGCTTATGGACATAGAATTCATCCGGGTTGACTGCCCCTTGCACGACCATTTCACCCAGGCCATATGAGCTGGTAATAAACACAACATCTTCGAAACCACTTTCAGTGTCGATTGTGAACATAACACCTGAAGAGGCAATGTCGCTGCGCACCATGCGTTGAATACCAGCTGACAACGCGACGCCCTTGTGATCGTAGCCTTGATGCACGCGATAAGAAATTGCTCGGTCGTTAAACAAAGATGCAAACACGTGCTTAATCGCGACCATTACGGCATCGTAACCTTTCACATTCAGAAAAGTTTCTTGTTGCCCTGCAAACGAAGCATCTGGCATATCTTCGGCCGTGGCAGAAGAGCGCACAGCAAATGACGCTTCGTCACCGGCATCACCCTGTAATTCTTCAAACGCTTCTCTAATCGCGTCTTCTAGTGTTGCCTGAAAAGGTGTTTCGATAATCCAGTCGCGAATCGTTTTACCGGCTTCTGCCAACGCGTTCACGTCGTCAACGTCAAGTGCGTCAAGTAGGTCATGGATGCGTTTTTCGAGACCGGATTGGTCGAGAAACTCGTTAAAAGCTGAGGCTGTCGTTGCAAAACCTCCTGGAACTTGTACACCAGCATTCGCTAGGTTTGAAATCATTTCACCCAGAGAGGCGTTTTTACCGCCAACTCTACCAACATCATGCATACCTAACTGCTGATACCAAAGTACGTATTCTTGCACTCGATTAGCCTCCGGCTGTTTTGCTAAATCATAGGGTTTGTGTTTTTAGTAATGCTGCCGTACATTTTGTTAAAAAACGTTTACCAGCTTTTTTGTCGATGCGATTTTAGAATGGCGTTGATATCAAAGTAAAATTTAATTTTTTTCTGTAATTAATTTACAACAATGTTAAGGAGATGTTGTGCGCACAGCTTTTTATATTTCTGATGGCACAGCCATTACTTCTGAGGTTTTCGGCCATGCTTTACTGTCATTATTCCCCTTAAAGCTTACGCACATCACAATTCCATTTGTTGAAACTGAAGAACAAGCCCACGAAGTGTTAACAAAAATTTCTGAAAGTTTTCAAGAAAGTGGTGAACGACCTTTAGTGTTCTATACCATCGTAAATACTGATGTAAGGAAAATTATCAGCACATCGGTAGGCATTAATTACAATTTTCTCGACCAATTTGTGGCGCCTTTAGAAAAGGTATTAGGCGTTCCGTCGAAACCAGAAAAGCATCGTACTCACAGTATTCACGAAACAACATACGACATTCGTATAGAAGCGGTTAACTATGCATTGGCAAATGATGATGGTTCAAATCTTAAAGACTATCACGAGGCTGATATTATTCTGACCGGTGTGTCGCGCTCGGGCAAAACTCCTACCAGTCTTTATCTTGCATTGCAGTATGGGATCAAAGCCGCTAATTACCCGTTTACGGAAGAAGATATGGGCGATATATTAAAGCTTCCACCAGCATTGCGACGCTTTAAACACAAGTTATTCGGGTTAACCATCGCAGCTGATCGATTACATCAAATCCGATCTGAACGGCGTGCCAATAGTCGCTACGCTTCAATCCAACAATGTCGCATGGAATTGCGTGAAGTCGAAAATCTGTATCGCAAAGAAAAAATACCGTTTTTAAACAGCACGAAGTATTCGATTGAAGAAATTTCAGCGAAGATCCTAGCCACTACAGGGCTGCAGCGGCGCAAATACTAATCGTCTGATTTATTTTCGGCGGCTTTTGCTTTCTTAAGTGAATTGGGGCGACCACCGGTCACTTTATCGGCACGTCCCTCTTCTTTGGCTTTTTCAGCCCGACGCTTGCGCACTTCTTTAGGATCGGCAATCAGAGGACGGTAGATTTCTACCCGATCATCAGCTTTCAACACTTCGTTAAGCTTCGCTGCACGGTTCCAAATACCGACCTTGTTTTTACTTAAATCAATATCGCTATAGCTGGATAATATGCCACTTTGTACAATCGCTTGTTCTACGGTAGTTCCTTGTGAGACTTCCAAACTCAACAATGATTGTTTGTCAGGTAGCGCATAGGCAACTTCTACAGTAAAGGTTTCACTCATGAGGCGTATATCTCTTTTGCGCGACGGGTGAACGCATCCACCATACTTGAAGCAATAGCGTTAAACACTTTACCGAACGCCGCTTGGGCCAAGCGACTACTGAACTCAAAGGTGAGATTAAGCTCGATTTTACACGCATCTTCTGACAACGCAGTAAATTCCCATCCACCGCTTAAATGATTGAAGGGTCCATCGACTAACTTCATATCAATACGCTGGTTAGCCGTTAGATGGTTACTGGTGGTAAACCACTGTTTGACGCCAGCTTTAGCAATCAACAATGACGCGCGCATAGTGGTATCGGTTTGCTCATCGATGCGACTTTGTGCACAACCCGGCAAGAAATCCGGATACGACTCAACATCGTTGACTAACTCAAACATAGACTCGGCACTAAATGCGACCAGAGCACTGCGCTGGATACTGGGCATGTAACCTCTTGAAACAACTTCTAAACTATTCAGTAGTTTATCATGAAAGGCTCGTATGAGTAGCGCACAAATAAACGAAATTTTCGCAGACAAGCACAAACACTGCGTTATAATAGCGCGGATGAAAAAGAATAAACCAACAACAGGCACTATTGCCAAAAATAAAAAAGCGCGTCACGAATACCACCTAGAAGATAAATTTGAAGCCGGGCTTGAATTACAGGGCTGGGAAGTCAAGAGTATTCGCGAGGGTAAAGTCAGTATTACTGATACCTATGTGAATATTGATAAAGGTGAAGCGTACTTATTGGGCTGCTCAATTCAGCCGCTTAATCAGGCCTCTAGCCATGTGGTGTGTGATCCCACGCGCGACCGAAAGTTACTACTACATCGACGTGAACTGGATAAGCTCATGGGCGCGCGAGACCGTCAGGGCTACTCAATTGTGGCAACCGCCATGTATTGGAAGGCTTGTTGGGTAAAAGTCGAGATCTATCTTGCCAAAGGTAAACAATCACACGATAAGCGCGACACAGTTAAAGACCGAGATTGGGCGCGGCAAAAAGAGCGCATGATGAAGCACAGTGCTTAGGCGTTGCGCTTCCTGCATGGCTTCATATCAAACATCATTCACTTCATCGGCGTAGCGCTTGCGATAGCGCTTGGTCAATTTGGCCATTTTGATTTGCGAAAGGATTAGACTCCAAAACGCAGTGTCATTATGTTTTGGTTTGCGCCCGTCACTCATTCTTTGCAATTGACGCTTCATAATCCCCATAGTTGCCAACCCAGCTAAAGTTTTGTCTTTCCAAGTGACTTTAGGTATGTAGCCTTGGGTATTAGGATTCGCATGCCACTGATTGACCAAATCGGGACTCATCGCTAGCGCACTAGCAATACCGACTAAACTAATACCAGAATCAATTACCGCATCGGCCGTTGCTAACCGGCTAATCCCTCCCGTTGTCATCAAAGTTAAATCAGTAGCGGGCAGTATTTGCTCAGCAAACTCCAAAAAATAAGCTTCACGCGCTAATGTTCGGTCATCGGCAGTGCGCCCTCGCATGGCGGGAGCCTCATAACTTCCGCCAGAAAGCTCAACAAAATCAACACCAATCTCCTCCAACATTACAACCACAGCTTTCGCATCATCAACATCAAACCCACCACGTTGAAAGTCAGCGCTATTGAGTTTTACGGATAATGCAAAACGCTCACCGCATGCCTGTTTAACGCTGCGAACAACATCCAATAATAAGCGAGCTCGATTTTCCAACGAACCGCCCCATTGGTCACTGCGCTTATTGGTCAATGGCGATAGAAACTGCGCTAATAAATACCCATGGGCAGCGTGTATTTGAACGCCATCATAACCCGCTTGCTGCGCAAGCATTGCCGTAGTCACAAAGCGCTGCTTAACGTCTGCAATATCTTGCTCAGTCATCGGTGTAGGTGGGGCAAATAAATTAGAGTGTTTGCCCATATTGAGTGCCACATCAGATGGCGAGAGAATTTTACCGCCCATTTTTTTGAATACTTGGCGACCGGGATGATTGATTTGCATCATGACTTTGCAATCATTTTGCTGGGCTTTATTCGCAAGCGTTTTAAAAGGGGTTAAGTCGGCGCCCTCTTCTAACGCCACACCACCAGGCCCGGTCATGGCTAAATGATCAATCATCACATTCCCTGTAATGATTAAACCGACCCCACCGAATGCCCACTGCGAATAAAGATTACACAACGCTTTGTCGGGATGTTGATCAGCATTGGCCAAATTTTCTTCCATTACAGCTTTCACAATGCGATTTTTCAGGGTTAACCCCGATGCTGTAGCAAATGGCTGAAACGCGGCGTGGGTTTGGTTTGACAAAATCTTGCCTCGAATAAATAGTCTAGAATGTCCGCATTATGCCAATCAGTGCATAATTGACCAGCACTAAATTCAGCCCACCCAATGCAACTGGTCAACCAATTTACAATACTTTCTTATGAATTTAGATACCTAAAAATAAGTAACGAGTTGCTATCATCGCTCGAATTTTTTGCGTGGGAACATGATTATATGAAGCAATTTATTGCCTTTAGTTTATTACTTCTTGCAGTGTGGTCATCAAATGCCGATGCGAATTTGATCGTTAATGGCAGCTTTGAAGACAATGATGTGCGCGCGAACACATGGCGCTGGTTTGCTTCAGACAAGGTTAATGGATGGCAGGGAAGTAACCTTGAAATATGGAATAGTTTTCGCCGAGTTAACGCTGTTGATGGTAGTCAGTTCGCCGAGCTTAACGCCCACGGGCAACGCGGTAGACCATTTACCATATCTCAGATCTTTGATACTACTGCCGGTCAAATTTACGACTTAAGTTTCTATTACAGCGCGCGCCGCTCCAATAAAGAAGCCTTTCAAGTCGATGTAGAAGACAATGCTGCGCAATCTATTTTTCGGCAAATTATGGACGACCACGTAAAGGGTCGTTGGTCTTATTTTTCTACCCAGTTTGTGGCGTTTTCTAATCAAACGCGGTTATCGTTTTCATCAGTGTTCCCGTACACCGGAACCGTGGGTAACTTTATTGATGACGTTCGAGTGGTTGGAGCACAGACGGTCAGCGAGCCAGGTTCCCTGTTACTTGCATTAATTAGCGCAGCTGGAATCATTTGGTTACGAATTAAGCGAAAGGTAGTGAAAAGCGCATAGATCCCTTATTCAACCTTATGATACTATTACAGTTCTGGGGCTGATTAGGATTCGACAGGATTTGAGACGCTTTAGGTGCATGCAGAGGTGCGGTTTGCCTCTTTAAAAAGCCGCAATTAAATAGTCGCAAACGACGAAAACTACGCACTAGCCGCTTAATAACCGGTATAGGCCCTTCCACCTTAGTCTCTTTCTACTAGCGGGGATTCGGAAGGTCATCTAAGTAGAATAGCGAGGGAAACTTGTCTGAGGTTGAACCGCGAAATAGTATCAGGCCAGCTGCAAGGAAATCCTGTTTGTCGGAGTTCCAAGTAGTTAAATAAAAGACAAAATAAGCATGTAGTACCGACGGTAGACACTTTCTGGACGCGGGTTCAAATCCCGCCAGCTCCACCAAACACTTTACATTATTGGGCAGCCCTGCCCTTTAATGACAACAATCAACCCTTTAAAAACAAAGAGATAGCGCAAAATCGAGCGCTTCGCTTTGTTCGTTAATGTTCATTACTGATTGTTAAAAATCAATTCCTTTAGTAACATCGTTAGTAACACTTATGAATTCTCACAATATTTGGTGTTACTAAAATGGCCCGGCAGACACTTCCACTTAGTCATAAAGAAATTGCACAGGCAAAAGCTCAAGCTAAGGAATACAACCTTTCAGATGGTCAGGGATTAATGTTAAGGGTAAAACCTAACGGGACAAAAACTTGGCTGTTTAACTACTACCACCCGGTAAGCAAGAAGCGCAAAAACATTAGCTTCGGTTCATTCCCTACTATATCCCTAGCTAGAGCACGAGAAGAACGAGAACAGGCCCGGCTATTACTTTCGAAAAACATCGATCCCCAAGAGCATCGAGAGGAGATATCTCGCGCTAGTAAACTGGAATGCGAGAATACGCTTAAGAATGTATCAGCACGTTGGTTTGAAATTAAGAGGCAACAAGTAACCAAAGATTATGCCGAGGATATTTGGCGCTCACTTAATAATCATGTATTCCCTAATTTAGCCGACGTACCACTCAACAAACTGTCAGCACCGCTTGTAATAGAAGTACTTAAACCAATTGCTGAGAGAGGAAACTTAGAAACGGTGAAACGTCTTTGTCAGCGCCTAAACGAGGTTATGGTTTTTGCAACAAACACTGGCCTAGTGGCTCACAATCCAATTGCGCAGATTAATAAGGCTTTTGTTTCACCAACAAAAAAAAATATGGCGACGATTAAGCCATCACAACTTCCTGACTTAATGAAGTCCCTTAGTGTGGCTAGTATTAAGTTTGTCACGCGTTGCTTAATAGAATGGCAACTTCATACCATGACCCGCCCCAGCGAAGCCGCAGGAGCGCGATGGGATGAAATCGATCTAGAACGAGGTATTTGGATTATTCCTGCCGAAAGAATGAAAAAGAGAGTTTCACATACAGTCCCTTTGACTCCTCAAACACTTGCTATTGTAAAAGTTTTAACTCCGATTAGTGCGAATAGGGACTATTTGTTTCCAGGAGATAGAAACCCAACAATGCCCACAAATAGTCAAACTGCGAACATGGCATTAAAGCGAATGGGATATAAAGGGGAGCTTGTTGCTCATGGGTTGCGGTCCCTTGCTAGTACGATATTGAATGAGCAAGGTTTCGATTCTGACATTATTGAGTCCGCTCTCGCTCATATCGACAAAAATGAAGTTCGTCGAGCATACAATCGAAGTGAATACATAGAGCGCCGGCGAATAATGATGAATTGGTGGAGCAACCACATAGAACAATCAGCTACAGGAAACTTCAGCTTATCCAGTGGCATTAAGCATATTCAAATTGTGAATGAACGAGGTTAATTTTGAGACGTTTAGTTTCTGAATTGTTTGCTGTACCACCGACTTCAATGGGTATGAGAGGCGATAGATATTTGTGGGAAGCGATGCGCAAGCATTTTTATGAAAAGCGGACGATTATTCCAAAAACCGATGAAGCCTTTCAAGAATGTATAAAATTGGCGTTTGACGAGCTTACAAGTAGCTCTTCGGAAAGAAAGAATGGAATCTTCATAAAAGAGTTTGATAAAGGCGGAATGTCTAGTGGCTTCATATGCGAAGATTTCTGGATAGGTCAAGGGTTACAGTATTCGTTGGAGGCCTATTATCGAGCCTCTGATGCTGATAAATGCTACCAATAAAAATACAGATGATAAATTTTCGTCAGATTGGTTAATTGATTTATTAGAAATTAAACAAACGCTATTGTTTTGTTAGCAATGTGACTATTTAACAAATGTGTCAAGATAACTTAAGGATAACAAGCTATGAGTTCTACAACAGAACACTTTTTAGCACTTCAAGAAGAGCGTTATGAGTGCAAACGTTCAGAATGGATACGTAGCCAACTTGGCAACCCAGAGGCAACTGAGAGTACAGAAGGTTGGAATGAGCTTGCTGACGAATATGATGAGAAATATGAGCAATGGAATGATTATATGGAAGAACATCTAAACTGGCTTAAATCGCAAAACCACACTACTTTCTTTAGATATTTTCTGTCATCAATTGAAGAACTAAAGGGGGTCTTGGTAACAAGTTCCAGCTATCCTGGTAATAGTAATCTAATCAATAAGATGGCATACATACATGCTGTAACACTTCTTGAGACTTATCTAGGCGACACATTGAAAAACATTGTACTTTCTAAGCCAATTTTTATGGAAAGGGCAGTGAATAAATTTGAAGGTTTGAATACAAAAAAATTTACCCTCCGAGCTATTCTAGCTGACACTAATATTATCGCTCGAGAGTTGGATGAATTTTTAAGTGAGCAGATGTATCACAATATTATAAAAATCATGAACATGTACAAGGCTGTATTCGAAATCGAGATTGATTATGACAAGTCAATGATTACAAAAATTGTCAACAATCGACACGATTTAGTTCATCGTAATGGTAAGGATAAAAATAACAAGCCAATAGATATAGACAAAGTTACTCTTGATGCGGCCATTTCTCACATACATAGTTTTGTAAGCAGTGTTGATGAAGTTGTGAATCAGCAACACCAAAAGTCTTTCCAAAAGGACTAGAATTAATACATCAACCTCAAATTAATGATACAAATGTTCAAGTTTTTCTACTTACTTCTGAACACTACTAGTATCTTCCTTAACTTTAATCTAGTGCGAATGAAGTATTTTTAGTCAACTCTGGACGCACAAAGATTTATCATTCTATCCCGAGTAAAAAACAAGACAACGCGGAACTTTAAATAATCAACCTATAACACTGTAGTAAAAAATACGTATTCTTTTTAAGCTAGTATTCGTTGAAAAACAGAAAACAGCCACAATAACAAAGATTTGCTAAAGTCTAGGTTTAATAATTTGAATAAGTTTTGGTTCCTCATTGGTTCGTTGTTTTCTAAATTAGTCAACCATCCATCCAAAGGCTTTCTTGGTTTTTTAGCAGTGTTACTCACCGCTTTGGATTTCTTTTTATTTAAGAGCTTTAGGCCAATACTTAAGGCCATGCCAGAATTTCTAGTCAACTGGGCGAATCAAAATACCTTTGATGGATTCTTAGTAGGGTTGGTACTTTTTTGTTATGTTTTGATGATATTCGCTTCATTGTTACTACTAAAAAGAATCGCGAAAAAAATGAGAATGAAGTTTAAGTCAAATTGAAGAAAGCTTATAGGTTTGCCCAAATAATCATTGAGACGGCCTTTTTCGGGCTCGTTTGACTACACGGAGTGAATGTATGAACCGAGGAAAAAGATTTAGTCAGGTCTATCTGAAAGCTGATTCAACGGTTAAAGACAGTTTGCGAATGAGAAATCGACTTAGTGCAATATACTGGGACCTATTAACTTCTGAGAATAAAGAACTAGTTAAAAAAATACATATAGAAACTGGTGCAAAGGTTCCGTTTGTTGCGGGCTCTTATAGCCTTTCAGATTTTTTTGAGTCTTGCGATATTCGAGATTTGCTTGATAGTGTCACGATTGTTTTTCAACATTACCACTTTGGGACAGTAAATTCTCATAAGGCGTCTAAATGGCATGCTTTTGTTAGTAGGGTTTTCTCAGAGGAAAGCCTGGGATACCGATTAGATGATTTAGGTGGTGTTCACTTCTTCCAGGATGAAGAATTTGAACGTAGCCGAAATGCAACTCTAGCGGGCCTCGATAGCCAGCCAGCCATAAAAGAAGCTTTTGAAAAATCCTATGCCCTTTTAGACCGAGATCCACCAGATACGGCTAGTGCTATTCGAGCAGTTTTCGAGGCCTTAGAAATAACTTACAAGCATTTGATAAATGCAAAGGGTAAAGAGAGGCTTAACTCACATGGTGTACAGAAAAACCTTAAAAGCCTGTTCCAAGCTAAACTAACTGATAGACCGGTTGAGTTAAATGCGACTGAGCACCTGCTCGATGGTTTTTGCGACTGGATTGACGCGGCGCACATGTACAGGCATGGCCAAAAAATTGAAAGTACAGAGGCACCTTCCATTGATTTTGCAGTAATGTTCATTAGCCAGGGGGCTAGCTACTTGCGTTTTTTGTTACATATCAAATAGTTGGAGACTATGTTAGTTAATATGCGAACGCAACAATTGAGTAGTGAGTAAGTATCAACTGTTTGTTCAGAGGTTAAATGCACAAATGAGCGAATGCTTTTTTATCGCAAACTTTTTTATGCTTAGCTTCTATCGCGTACGCTCCTAAATTCTTCTATAGCAGTCAAACCATAATCCAGACAGCTTTCAAAAAACTCGCGATAGCTAATTGCTTCGAGAATCTCGGTTGGAATCGTTGCAAGTAAACTAGGGGGCAAATCAAGCCTCTTTATTAAGGGTAAAGATGGCCTCTTTGTATCTTCGAACATTCTAGCATATGGTGTGAACTCCATTACTAACGCACCAAATAGGTCATATTTATTTTTTAAAGTAACGTATTCTGCTTTCTTTGCTTCAGGTAGCGCAGCAAACCATGACGGAAGCAGTGGTTCTGAATAAGTCATAATAGCGTTTAGTTTTTTTGCGATATTTGGAGATAAATACTCATCAAACCAACTTTGTTCAAAATGATTTTGAAACTCTTCCCAAGTAACAAGTTTAGTGTTGGTATGTTTGGCTGCTGAAAACGCCCCTACCTGAAAACCGTTGAGAGAAATCAAATAGCTAACATTTGCACCAATATCAGCTGTTACAGTTCGAAAGCCATGTATTACATTCTGAGGGACTCTCCCCTTCCAATGCTTGCATTCACAAAGAATAGTGTATTTTCTACCCTTAACTTTCTCCTCGGCATAAACATCTATTTCAACTTTTCCACGGGCAGTATCAATTATTTTTTCAACCTCCACACTAAAACCGCATTCAGCTAATATTCTTGCAGTTTCATTTTGCAGATCTTGCCATGTATCAGGTACCTTGTTAGTAATCATTTAAATTTTTATCCAGCTATAGGCGTAGCGCTCGAACTTCTGAATGATTTGCAACACAGGAGAATAAAGGCTCAAAAGCATGCACTGCTCAATTGCATTACTCTGATTTTGCCACATGCTTCTTTTTCTCGTTTCGCTCGATTTTACCTTCACGCATTAGTACTCCAAGAATACTGTAGCTTAGATAGTCTTTTGATCCACCTCCATAGTCCGATTGCAGACCTAGATATTTTGCCGCGTCTGAATTCTTTATTCCATCCTGGTTGGCTTTAGCAAGCTCCATTACCGCCGACTTAAGAATATTCAAACCCATTTGAGCCTTTTCGTAGCACCCATCTGGAATATTTACCCTAATTCGTTTTGAAATATTATTCGGGTTCGGCTTAACTCGATTTGTGAGCAATCCGCCTTGAGAACGAATGCCAAAAGCGGCAATTAATTCAGCCTCTATCTTCAGAGATTGTTCTTCAGTTAAGTTGTCAATTATTACTGTATGAAGGACAGATAAACCGGCATCATGAATACCTTGTATAACCAATCCCTTTTCAGAGTCATCAACATTAGTTTGATGTTCCCATGCTCTATTCCCGGTGCCTTTTCCAATATAGAAAGTTCTAGCTGGCTTTTCCCGAGGATCTTTCAAGGCATAAACATAAAATGGATTCTGTGCCATTATTTCCCTTAATTTTAACACCCAATTTTGTGGAAAATTGTAACGCAGCTGAGACCCATTCAGGCAGATGCGTTTACCAAAATGTCTAACTATTCCAGGATTCAATTGCTCTGCAAGTTCGCCGCATCATTTCATCAATATCTAATATTTCAGATAAATTCTCTTTCGTCATAAAGGGGATTACTTCTTCAGCCATGAGCGTTTTTTTACCGCTATATTTCTTGCCCTCGCCTGGTACAAGCTGTTCAAGGTAATCGAAGAAGTTATCATACATACCGACATGTTGTGTTGCTTCAAGACTCCAACGAGCATTTACCACTTCCAACGGAATAAAGTTCTCTATCTCTTTCCCTCTGGTAATCCAGCAAAATGCACCCAATTTATCAAACTCGTCTCTGATTCTCTTTTTCGTATCGTTGATTCTTGACTGCTTATTTCTCTTATCGCTATCAATTAGTATAAGAGCATTTCTGTTAGCATTTAGTATCGAAATTCCACTATATGCTTCATCGGGGTTCCTAGCTGAAAGGTGGGACAACAATCGCCCTCCGTAAAATACTATCTGGTAATGGGTCCCTTCCTTAAGAGCACCATCACTCCATAGGTGTATCCATCTATTCAAGTAAATTCGGTCTGATGGACCCTCAACCCAAATAACACCGTTAGATTGGAGAATATCACTTGCTCTGATATCTAAATCATCAAGAATTCCATTGTTTTCGATATACGTTTGTGCAGTCTTACAGAAAGATGATTGTTGATTATGAGTAACATGCACAATTTGTGCATCTGATTGCTTGCTAAACTGATCTATCAATACGTTTGAGTGAGTCGTAAGAAAATATATAAAGTCGTGTTCTTTTGAAGACTTATATATATATTCGTTAAGTCTTCGCAAAAGAGCTGGGTGTATATTGTTTTCAAGTTCTTCAAAACCAAAAACATAACTTCCTAAAGGTCTGTGCTCTAAATGAGGTACTAAAATCAAGCATGCTAGTACAGACATGACTGTTTTCAATCCACTACCCGACTGCGATAGTGGGATTCTTCCTTTATGCTCTTCCTCTAAGTAAATTTCCCATGCCAAGCTTTCGTGTTGTTGACACACAATGTCTGTAAAACATGCATCATGTGCAAAAATTTCGTTTAGACCTTCTAATATATCTTGTTCAACGAGTTCACTTGGTAGGCCAGATTTATTGATGAAGCATTGTATTGCATTTGTTAGTCCTGAACCATTTGTTGAGATATTAATGTCGGTCGTATTCGCTGGTTCAGGTAGGATATCTCTTTCAGCCAATAGTCTACGAAAGTTTTTTCCTTCTAATGGGACTAACATGTTATTTGGTAGGGTTTCATGGTACCCCCCGCTTTTCAAAAGCGATGGTTGAATACCTTCATCATTACATTCTATTAACTGGGCATTATTGTTTCTTCCTTCACCTCTTTTGGACCACTTTATCGTTTTTCCAATGTATTTCTGACCATATTCATTATGGTTACCGCTGATTTCACCACCGTGAGTTTGTCTTGGAAATGTATTAGTAACCGCTCTTTCACTAATTTCAGCCTGAAATATCACTTGAGGAGGCTGATTCTCCCTCCAGGTACTTCTATCAAACTCGTAATTTCTAGACGTTACCTTATCAATTAGGTCAAGAAGAGATGACTTTCCGGAGTTATTTCTCCCAATAATAAGATTCACTCTCTGAATAGAATCAAACCCAGCTTCATCATGGAAACACTTATAACCTTTAACCTTAACTGCTAATTGATACACTATTTAATCCTTTAAATCGTAAAAACTGATTGCTTTTAGCTCATGTTAACACTCGTTTGTACAGAAAAACTATGCTCTGTTCTTTCTGCCTGTTGAAATATCGAAGTAGCAAGAGACGGAGAGCCAACCAACATTCGTTAGTTTAGTATTGTTGATATCTCTAAAATGACCGACGTTCGAACTATTCGGTTTGCAGTTTGTATTGTTCTAACCATTCCTCAACTGACCCGGCCACAGCTGGTACAACGATAACACCTGAGTTAGGCAAGTCTTCACCAGCGACATTGGTTGGAGCTATTTTCATTGGCGCATACAAATTCATTAGCTTGGATAGCTGATCTATTATCTTTATAGCCTTGTCGACCGCAGCTAAATCTCCTCGCTGGGCCTGGTCCCAAGATATATTTAGTAACCCCTCAAGTCGATACATTTGCAACGCACGGTAATCTTGAGTTTCTTCATACTGTTTTTCAGCTAACTCAATTAACGCACTGTGAATATATTTATAAACCATTGATGTACTGACCCCTAGCTCAATACCAATTTGTTCTAGCGTCATCCCCTGCCTTCTAAATTGTACCGCTTTTAATCGATTTTCAGCGGCTGATAAGCGTCTTACTGAAGTTTGCATATTTTTACCTCTTTGGTTTTACTAATTATCGGTATCTCAATTACTTGTGCGTTAAAAAACTTAGTAGTACATGGCATACTTAATAGGACTCCAGAATTTGGAGTATTACCCTTAGTACCTACTAACTTCTCAACGCCCTATTTGCGCCATTCTTTCTATCTCTCTTACTCCAGAAATTGGAGTAGTAAAGCCTACGACAAATCCAAAACTGGAGTTAATAGATGCTGAGATTGGAGCTAGTAGCTCCAATAAATGAAGCTACGAAATTTAAGGTGGGACATTTTGTTTAAAGAGTCTTATTGCTTTGCTTGATGGTGGTACATCCATATCAAATCCCGATATTTCGTCTATCCTTGCCCAAGTCAGCGCATAGTAATTTGGCAAGCGGGCGCCTTGAGAAAAATAGCCCCGTTTAGTGAGCATTATTAGATTTCTATCGAGAAGCTCCTTCTTTGCTCTGTTAAGTGTAGTTTGAGAGTTAAATCCCCGTTCTTTCAACTGTGACCAGACGATACATAATTTGCCGTTATTATAAGTTGTATATTGCCTTGCAACTTCATTTAGCAATTTTACTCCGTTGCCAGATAGTTCATAGTAGTCTGGATGCTCCATAACATCCTTGGGGATAGCCATAATTCGCCTTGATTTCATTTTCTTCTTTGCACTGCCCATAGCATTTCAGGGGCTAAAGTGCCCCACTCCTACAGTCAAATGAGATGGGAAGAATCAAACCGCGTTTCATTCTGTACTTATTTAGCAACGCTTCAGCCTTCAACCTCGCCTGAGTGTCCGCTAGCCAATATCTTGCAAAAGCCGATTGTCGGTAATGTACCCTGGTGGCTGGATCTAGGCACCTGTTGAAAGCGATTCCATGTCTATTTTGAAGCTCGGAAATACTGCTGTGTAGGCAACTTTCATGATAAATCGAGTACGCTTCTGGTTGAGTGAATCCCCTCAAACCAACTTTCAAAGCAAGTTCCAAAACTAGCTCAATTTTAAAAGGTGGATGTTTTTGTATATTATTAAGTTGCTTAGCGGGGTGGCCCTTTGCAGATGGGGCTGCCTTATCTTTATTCATTTCAGCATCCTCCACGCTTGTCTTGCCGTTTTAAAACTAATGCCCGAACTAGAGCTTTAATTTCGGCAGTTGAACTACCAGAAATCATGGCATCCAGAGTTTGCTCTACTTCGTATTCAATAAACCCTACTGCTCTTGGACCTATAGGTACGCTTGGAGGGAACATTCCATCGCTAATCATACTTCTCAGAGTATTTCTACAAACCTTAAGGCGATGAGTTACGTCTGCTTTTCGTAAGAATGAGATTGCGTGCTTGTGTGTCATTTAAGACTCCATTTTTGTTTAAGGAGCTCCTTATTTTCCACACATAAATTGGCATTATTACCCGTAAAAGTTTCCCTTTGATTTTCTTTGAATATCAAAGACTCTTCTCTACCGATTACACTAAAAAAACTGTGATGATCTGTGTTGGTGTGAATGTTGGCGTTAGTGTTGATGTGAGTGTTGGTGTTTAGCCGCTAAAGCTCGAAAAATCGGGCTTTCAGCGTGTTGGTGTGAGTGTTGGTGTACTTGTTGATGTGTGTGTTGATGTGAAATAAGTTAAAAGTACAAGATCTACAAATTCGACATCTAAAAATTATTCAAAAATCTTTTTTTTTGAAAAAAAGTTTCGTAAAAACAATATAAATTTACTTTTTTATTTTGACTTTTTTGCTTAAAAATTAGTGATTAAATTAAAAACCAGATCGAAGCAATTTAAAGAACCTACAACATATTTAAGTAACACCATTAGTAACACAGAAGCAGAATAAAAAGTAATTTACCCATATATTTCAATAGCTAAAAAACATGGTTCAAATCCCGCCAGCTCCACCAAATTTTTAAGCCCTAATCAGCCCTCACCGGCCTTTAGGGCTTTTTAATTACCTGCATTTTTACTTTCAGAAGTTGAGTGTTAATGAGGACCCTCATCTAAAAATACTTAAGCTAACTCAAAGATTTTCTTGATTTCATTACGGTCCACATTTTTCTGAAGGCATTAATATTGACTCAAACGAAAAGCCCAACCTCGAAGTTCATTGTTAGGAACTGCTGGCATTTCCAGTCTCCCATTATCATCAGAATCTACCTGAATCTGTGCAAGCCATTCCCCGCTTTGAATATCAAACCATTCCAACGAATAAGTTGTACTAGGCTGCATATTAATCAAATCAACCGAGTCGAATGTTGCAGCAATAAAGCCTAATGCGATGTCTTTTTGTGGCGTAGTTGCCAAGGAATGAAACTCCGACTCACCTCCGAGCGAAGACTGACTCGACATAGAGTAGTCTAAATTTTCAGGTGTCGGCATCAACACGCTAAAATCATGACCTTCATCTTGCATAAATCGCTTCAAATGGCCCATGGTTGTTATTTGATAAGCTTCCAAATTATCGGCAAGACGTGTTGTTTCAGAAATTATCCCAGTAAAAAAACCATCTCCCCAAGTATGTCCCATAACCGCTCCTCCGTTAAGGACGCTCGCGTACATTAAGAATTGTGCTTGTTGCTCCATTGTTAAGAAGTCATGTTGCGAGAAGAAAGCATGGGGTGTCGGCCAATAGGGCTCGAGGTTGATTACAGGTAACGGAGACGCCTGAAAGATATTTCGCATTGCTGGAACAGACCCGCCTTTACGTTCAGTGTTACTGTAACTATTCAGATCAATAAAATTTGGTGCTATTTGATCCAGTGCGAGATCATATAATGGTCCAGAAGTAGTGGTGCCCCAAGGCACCATAATCGTTTTTGGATTACCAAATGGCATATTCCCGAGTCGATCGTATATGTTTGTTAGCAACTCTATATAGTCATGGACCAATTGCACATGCTCCGATGATGCCGGTGTCATACTGGCATCAATATGCATCCATGAGAACACCATGTTGTAACCACCGTAACGAGCCCACAAATAACGAATAAAAGCGGCCGCAACCTCTGGCCCAGCTTCAAGAAACTGTTGTTCTGAGCGACGTAAAACCTCTAAATTGAAAATCATTCCTTGTTCAGTAATGAACTGAAATTTACGATCAAGCTGTTGCCAATAGTTCGGATTGATTCGGCTAAAGTCGGGATGTTCAAAGCCATCACTGGGATCTGCTGCCAAAAATTTAAACGGCCAACTACCGTCTTCGGCGTGCTTTTTCGACCAAGTCACTTGTTGCCATAATTCATCGAACCGATCACTAGGAAAACTGGAAATAACTTGAAAAGTATTGAAACCTAGCGATTTACGCTGTATTACCGCATCTTGAAAAGAAACGCCGGCTAATCCAGGTTGAATATTTCCACTGTCCCAGCGAAAAATATCAGTAAGAAGGGTTGATTTGGTATCAACCGTCATAAAAAATGGCGTACCATCGGCATACTCTAATACGCGGTTAGATACTTTAAGGAACCCTCGCCTATTCGGGTTATCGAGCTTTTCCTGTTCGTTCCATTCTGTCGCTACAAAGCTTCCGCTTTTGTTATCAAGCCCCGCATCCCCCGTCACACTCTCGGTGCTCCAAAACCACGCACCTGGGTGAGTTGCCACCAGACGAACGCGAAAAGTATTACCGCCATCCCAGAAAGCCGGCACGCGGTATTCTACACCCGGTCCAGTTAGCATTACCCACAAATCAACATCAAGATAGGGATTGTTATAGCTATTTTCTGCATAAAAGGTCTTTTCATATATTTGGTAGACTTTGGTCGCTAAGTTGTCCGTCAGCTCTTTATCTTGAAAAAACTGCCACACTTCTTCGGCCATTTCTATGTCTCCATTTTGCTCGCCCAAAACATGCGGTACGTAGGGCGTTCCAAACCTTTGCGTAGGACTTGGACTTGCGTGCCCGCCACCATTAACTTGAAAAAGAACGACTTCCGTGTCTGAAGCACTGTCGCTGTATTGCACCTTTGTGACAGTGGAGGCATCATCAGTAAAGCTATCAGGCAGGTTCGTTTCAACTGGCTGATTGCTCAGCTGATTGCGGGCAACCCAATACGCAACCGTTGCTTCGGTGGAATACACCTCACCACGGTTTTCAATCATTTGCCCACCTTGGTACGGTAAAATAGGATCGTCTGTGCCATTCATAAAAAGCGCTGAAATAGGCTTTGTTAATTCTGTACACTCTGTATTGACAGGGTTTGCAGCAGATACTGCGGCAAAGGCTGCAACTTTGTCGGTGAGTTCTTGGCCTAGCCGGATACTCATATGTCCACCATTTGAGGTACCGGTAGCAAAAATGCGTCTCGGTGCGGCTTGATACTCACTAACCAGATGATCAATTAACTGGCTGACAAAGGCCACATCATCTTGTTCCGAGTTACCCACAGAGTCGCCACGACAATCATTCCACCCCTTGTTGTTGCCATCATTAAACCCATTAGGAACCACCAGAATAATATTTTCACGGTGCGCAACTTCTAGCCAAGTTTTATAGGGAAACGTATTCACCGGCTGCGGATTCCCCATTTCGTCTAAGCCAATAATCCCGTTGTAATCATTATTATGGCCATGAAAAATAAATACCACCGGGGCATTGTAAGTGTCATCTGGTAACCACAAGTGATATTCACGATTAACGCCTGCGATATCGATGGTCATATTTTTGTGTAATCCATCATAGGGATCGAACTCTTGATCCTCAACCGGCGTTTCTGGCGGCGCGACTGTTACGGCGTCGGGGTCTTCAGTCGAACTTCCACCACAGGCTATTAACAGCAGAAGACACATAGCCTTGAGTAGTATAATTCTTATGTTGAGAAAATTAGTTGTTGCGTTCAAACTGAGTTACCTGAGTAAATTGTTGTTATTGGCTTTTACGCAGCGTGTCAGTCAAACCAGTCGAAATTTTTTTAAGTTTTTTCGACCGGTATTAAAGAGTGGTCTCGTAGTACAAATAACAACAGCGACACATTGATAAACAAAGGCTATTGCAATTGGCAGAAAACGACAGGCATGTGAACCAAGTCTTGGATATGGCACAAGGAAACCACCAGGCAATGTCTGACTTTTATCAGACATATGGACAAAGTGTCTTCCGAATCGCTTGGCGCATGTCTGGGGACAGCAGTATGGCCGAAGATATAACCCAAGAGGTTTTCGTGAAGATTTGGCAAAAAGCACACAGCTACAACGCTGAAAAAGGTACAGTAGCATCTTGGGTAAAAAGTATCACGGCGAATGCCTGTATTGACAAACTGCGGAAAAAATCAGAACTGTCAAATCAGCACCAAACTGTGGATGCCCTGCTAAGTGAATCCTTATCCCCGGAAGCCACCGCCATCAATGAAAATTATTCGCACTACGTGCAAACCGCGCTTATGTCTTTGCCAGAGCGACAGCGCTTAGCAATAACATTAAACATCTATTGTGACGCATCAAATGCCGAAGCGGGTGCCATTATGAGTGTATCAGAACAGGCGGTCGAGTCCTTACTCGCTCGGGCAAGACGCTCGTTAAGCGATCTATTTGAACGTAAACAATTAACAGGTTTGAGGTAATCAGTATGAACAAACAACCGAAAGCTGAAGATATCCAATCGGTAGTGGATTGCTACCACACTTATGGCGCTGCAACCGATAAGTGGCCTGACGATAAACGTTGCTTGATCAGCTCAACCCAGAACGATCCTTGCGTTGTATCGGCCAAAGCGACTGCAGAATGGCTAGACAGTTGCTTAAAAACGTCCGGCGAACCTTTGCTGCCTCAACATATTGAGCACAAAATTATGCAGCAAATTAAACAGACGCCGAATGGAGCCTTCAGTCAACGCATGGTAAGCATGCTAAAAGGCTACTTTGCTAAAGGCACTATACAATTGCTTGCTTCAGTGGCTTGCGGTGCTAGTCTAGCCATAGTGGTTGGGCTTTTTCAGTTACCGCCATTACCTCCAGAGCAAGAACTCATGCTATACACCCATGCATTACCAGATTCAATATTTTAGGACAGCACATGAAATTCACAAAATTAGAACTAATACTGTTTATCCTGCTAACCTTTGTGCTGGTATATGGCGTTTTCTATATCCAGCGCCCAGAAATCAAAGTTGCAGCAGAATACAAGGACAGTGGCCAACCCATTATGATGTTACTGCATCTTGATGAGATTCCACAAGCGACCAAAGATAAAGTCAGAGCCACGATACGTGAAAGGTTACCAGAGTTGCGTCAGTCTTTTAGAGAACTCAAACAGGCCAATCGAGAATATCAGTTAGCAATCGCAACTAGAGCCGATTACGATGTTGAACAAGCGTTTGCCGCAGCAGAAAAAGCCGCTCAAGCTCAACAGCGTAAGTGGCAATTAACCTATGAGATGGGGGCAATCGTAATGGATTTACTTACGTTGGAAGAACGACAAATGTTTATTGAAAAACGTAAAGAACAACTTAAGATGGGCGCAAAACCTTTTGGCATCAATTAAACTATTATTAAAAATGTGTCAACAAAGATTCTACTAGTGTCTGGCAACTTAGCCTCCGAAGCTCCTGCGTGAGCATTAACCTGCATTAGCATACTAAAGTAATTGCGGGGCTAATTCAGTTCCTATTGTGGGAACCAAACCGGCGTCCCGCCCCACCACCAAATAAACATTCAAGGGCGTTCAATACGCCCTTTTTTGTTGGAGTGAGCCAAATGAGTCGTGTTACCCCCGATACCCAAACAACTTGCGATTGACGATCTCTTCTACCACTTTTTCTGGCACGAGTTGTTGCCAATCTTTAGACGCTGTCGGGATCTGTTTTAATACTTCACGCGAGTAGATGTTAAACAATTCAGGGTCGCTACATTCGATACCTGCCACAAAGCCATTTTCAAGCAAGTGGCGATAAAGGAAGCGCAAATGCTCAGGTACTTTTACTTCGGTGAAATTGGTCGGTTTTCCATCAGCGGCACGCTCTGGGTAGACAAACAACTTAGTGTTATCGGGGAATAACTTACCAAAACCTTCTAAAATTCCACCTTCAACACCGCGGTAGAAGTTCTCATCAAAAATTTGCTTCACATTGATCATGCCAACCACTATACCGATGTGCATCTTGGTGTATTGGCGGAAATAAGCACGCAATGAAAAGTAGCGGGTGTAATCCGAGACCATCACGTTATAGCCGAGCTTGTTTAACAGTTGCACACGCTCAATTAAATCGGCTTCTGGGAAGTTGGCATCATTACCGTAAGCATCGTTGAGCGATATCTCGGCGATCGCGACGGTATTTGACTCATCTACACCTTTCTGAGCGAAAAACGCCTTCTTGCCCTGCTCTATCATATCTTCATTGAGCTTGGTTACGGGTCGGAATGAGCCGCGAATGGTAATAACATTTTTCTTGTATAGCATTTCCGCAGGTACCGCGACACTGCCATCCGGGCGGAACATAATCGCGCGGGTTTTCCAGCTGCGAATCAAGTGAATATTCTTGGCACGATTATCAATCTCTTCAAAGTACGGACCATGAAACTCCACCGAGTCAATCTCAATCCGGTTGGGCTTCATGTTGTCGGTCAATGAATCGATAATTTTACGCGGATCTTCAAAGTAGTAATAAGCGGCGTAGATAAGGTTAACCCCTAGAACACCTAGCGCCTGTTGTTGCGCTTCAGCGTTATCGTCAAACATTCGCACGTGCACGATAATATCTGACGGCTCTGCGCCCGGGTACATTTGAATACGGATACCACACCACGCATGACACTCATTATTGCCTTTGAAGCTTTTCGCCGCGACGGTAGCCGCGTAGGCGAAGAACCGCGAAGAGCGCGGACGTACATCGGCGATGCGTTCTAACACTAGGTCGTACTCTTGTTCCATCATCGCTTTAACGCGTGCGCGGCTAACGTAGCGGCGATCTTCTTGAACCCCGTATATCGCATCAGAGAACTTCATGTCATAGGCTGACATCGTTTTGGCGATGGTACCGGCTGCTGCACCGGCCAGAAAGAATTGTCGAGCGACCTCTTGACCTGCACCGATTTCGACAATTGTGCCGTACTTTTTTTCGTCAAGATTGATGCGCAGAGCCTTGGCGTTGGTGGCTCGAGAGCTGACTTGTTTGTCCATGCTAATTCTCACTTAACCGATTATATTCGCGTCTTTGCATAGTATCGCAATGGAATGCCTTAATTGCCAATAGTTAAGTCGCTAATTTTTCAGAAGTTCTTAAACTAATCGCATTAAACAGTGAAGCGCCGAAAAAATTAGAAAAAGCCACGACAAGAAACTTGGTCAAACTCGCTGTGCAATTGCGATTTACATTACTCACAACGTACAGCTATCGGAGCATATACATAGCGCTATCATGCAGCTTTTAATTGGCGCGAAAATAATTCGTCGAACGGTCGATAAAGGACGAACTGAGTTAGGCACAAAATGTCTATGGCTAACGTGCTATTAGATTAGGCTAAGTTTTGAATTCTGAATATGGGCAATGATTACGATCTATGACTAAATGCCCCGCATCCCCGTCCTAAACAGTAAACAGTAAACAGTATTTATTCTGCAAAATGTTTGCTATTTTTAATACTAATAGAGGTAACATGCTGATTCGAATGAAATATGCTTTTGCTAGCACACTATTAATGCTTTGCGCGTCGTTTGCGTCACTCGCTGAATATGAGATTAAGGTAATCGATCAGCACGGACAGCCCGTGCCTAACGCCGTAGTTGCTCATCGCGCTTATGCAGTGGTGCCTGCAACCGACAAAATCGCGGTTGTTGACCAAATTGATAAGCGCTTTGTACCTACTGTGGTGGCTATCCAACAAGGTGATAAAGTACGCTTTCCCAATAGCGATAATATTCGCCATCACGTTTATAGCTTTTCTCCAATCAAGGTGTTTGAAATTAAACTGTATTCAGGTAGTGATGTTGCGCCGATACAATTCGAACAAGCAGGTATTGGTGTATTAGGCTGTAATATTCACGATACTATGGTTGCCTATGTATACGTGTCTGACGGCGAAACGATGGCTGTCACCAACGTTGACGGTATCGCTAGATTTGCACAACCACTACCTGACTCTGTTACTGTCTGGCATGCTCAGATGTCCATCGACAATCTCGCTAAAGAAACTTTCGCTGTTCAGCAAGACACTGCGCTTCAGCAACTTCAAGTCACACTCATTGAAGCACAATCCAAGGAACAAAAACGTACCTTTGGCTCCCGAACCTTCGGCAAAGGATAACAACTAGATTGGCTTCCTACACACTGAATAAACACATCTTTAGACTCTCAGCGGGGTTAGTCCTGTTGTGCACAACAGCTATCTTGTTTAGCGTGTGGTCATCCACAATTGAACATGCCAAACGGCAACTGAGTGACACCCTTGAAGTTGCGCAATCCGTTGTTGTCGAAATCATGGGGAATCGCGAAGAGCAATTATTCAATTCGGCGAGTGTTTTAACCGATGATTTTGGCTTTAAGCAAGCAGTAGCCAGTGGCGATGCCAATACTATAGAAAGTGTCCTGCTTAATCACGGTGCGCGGGTTGAAGCTGATTTGATGGCGTTATTAAGCCTCGATGGCATGGTCACTCAGGCGACACTTGATGATATCGAACAACAAACCACCTTGGTGTCGAGCGAACTCATTGCGGAAACGTTACAAGTTGGTGGAGCAACATCCGTTGTACTGATCAATCAACGCCTGTATCAAATTCTACTACTGACGGTAGATGCCCCCCGCCCTATTGCAATAGCTATGATTGGATTTGAACTTGATATGGCATTTCTGGAACGTCTTAAAGCTATCACGTTACTAGAAACCACTATGAGCGTGAAACAAGGCGATGATCTGCTGTTTAGACGCACAACGCTGAACGATCTGCAAACCGTGACAAGCACTAGTTCTGACATAGAGTCACTGTCGTGGTTGTCGCTGGTAACCCTAAATAACAATCATTTTGTATCGCAAGAGTTTAGCTTACTTTCGGATGAAGATTACCAAGTTACGATTGGACTCTCCGACAACATTGAACGACTGTTTAATGAATTTAATGACCTACAAATCACCATCACACTTATTGCTGCAACCTGTCTTGCCTTATCGTTACTTTTCGGTGCTGCCGTGGCCAAACGGCTCTCTCGCCCGCTTTTGCGACTCTCAATGATCAGTCAAAAAATCGCTGCTGGTGATTATGAACAAGCCATAGATATTCGTTCTAGAACGACCGAGATTGCAGACCTAACCGGCTCTTTCATGTCGATGCAAAGCAATATTAAAGAACGTGAAGCGCAGATCAAATTTCAAGCCAGTCACGACATTCTGACCGGTCTGCTCAATCGCTACGCGATCAATGATGTCATTAACCAACAATTTGATAGTGGCGCAGAGTTTCAGGTGATCGGCGTCAATATTCTTGGGTTTAGGGGCATTAACGATGTCTTTGGTCATCACAATGGCGACAGTTGTTTGCAAGTCATAGCGACTCGCTTACAAGCACTTGGTGGTCAAGCTGCGCGACTGAACGGTGGCGAGTTTTTATGGCTCCCCGAACAGATCCAATCTCAACGTCGATTACACGAAATTCAGCGAGAATTACACCAGCCCATAGAAGTAGAAGGTGTGGTAATACAATTACGGGTGGCTATTGGCGAAGTGCTTTGCCCAACAGACAGTGCAGATACAACAACATTACTCAAGCACCTCACCATAACGCTTGACCAAGCACGCACCGAATCCAGTCTCATGGTTCGCTATTGCGCCGACTTTGAAGCTCAGTATACCCGCCGTATTACGATAATTACCGCGTTGAAAGAAGCGTTGGTCACCGGGAGCGAGTTATCCTTAGTTTATCAACCCAAATTGCATATGAGTAGCTTGAGCATAACCCACGTAGAAGCACTTTTACGGTGGAATAGCGTTTCTTTGGGATTTGTACCGCCGGATGAATTTATCGCTGTAGCCGAACAATCAGGACTGATTAAGGATGTTACCCATTGGGTCATCAACCGAGCAATTTCTGATGTCCAAGCAATGAAGCAACAAGGCGTTAATGTATGTGTTGCAATCAACTTGGCCGCATCAGATATCTTAAATGACGATTTGTTGCCGATGATCATCGATAAATCAATGCAAGCAGGACTTACCAACGAAAATCTCGCGTTTGAGATTACCGAAAGTGATCTCGTCGCTGACCATCAATTGGCCATTCAGCAGCTTTCGCGCTATCGCGAAGCGGGTTACTCACTCGCGATTGATGATTTTGGCACGGGTTATTCGTCGATGGCGTACCTTAAAAACTTGCCTGTCACCGATCTCAAGATTGATAAAAGTTTTGTGCTTAAACTTGCGAACAATGAAAGTGACCAACAGATTGTTCAAACAATTATTGGTTTGGCACACAGTTTTGGTTTGCAAGTTATCGCCGAAGGTGTCGAAGACAAAGCATCATTAGCCTTGTTAAACCACTGGAAATGCGAATATGCCCAAGGCTACTTTATTAGTCGTCCTGCGCCATTAAATGAGATAATTGTTTGGATCCAAAAATATAAGGATTTGCCATGGTCAGATTAAACCTGCTGCGCATAACGAGTATTGTGCTTTGTATGAGCGTAACATTTTCATCAGCGCACGCCGGTGAAGGCAAACTGATAGGTACTGCGGGTCTAGTGCAAATTGAGGGCACCGGCGGTGGTGGTATCGTTCCCTGGGCAACATTAAGCGGGTACGACTCAAGAGATGAGATCTCCATCAGCGCAGTGTCAACTCAAGTAGATATTGACGACTACCGGCTCAACGTATTGGGTGTATCTGCCTCGTTTTATGACCGCATTGAAATCAGTGCCGCCCATCACCGGTTTGATTTAAAAACCTTAGGCGGTGATATCAAGCAAAACGTTTTTGGCGTCAAATATCGTCTCTATGGTGATGTGGTTTATTCCGATTGGCCACAAATCAGTGCCGGCCTTCAACACAAGCGCTTGGAAGACAAAACCATCGCGCAATTATTAGGCGCCGACTCTGTATCGAGCGGCACTGATTTTTACCTTGCTGCTACCAAGGTGCATTTGGGCGCGATCGGCGGCTACAACGCGGTTTGGAATGTAACCGCACGTGCTACTCGAGCAAATGAACTCGGCCTTTTGGGCTTTGGTGGTGCGCGTAACGATGATTATGAGGTCATGCTAGAGGCGTCTGCTGGCGTGTTACTCTCTCGCCACGTTGCAGTCGGCATGGAGTATCGGCAGAAGCCTGATAATTTAGGTTTGGGCGAAGATGATTGGGTCGACTTTTTTGTTACTTACATACCCAACAAACACTTCGCTCTTACGCTAGCCTGGGCTGAACTCGGCAGCATCGCCGGTGCAGAAGATCAAAACGGGTTGTATTTATCCATCAACGGTCAACTATGGTGAGACTGGCTATGCGAATTCTGTCATTTATTCTACTGGTCGCATTAATGAGCGGCTGTGCATTGAATCAAACTACCGTATTCGAACAATTGGGCGGTCATTCAAAAGTTAATGAAATTGTTGAAAATTTCGTCATAGAAATCGAACGAGATCCCGTTATCCTTGCCTATTTTGAAGGGGCAAATATTGATCGTTTCGTCACCAAATTGAGTGAGCAAATTTGCCAGCGAACAGGTGGGCCCTGTGAGTACACGGGCGATACCATGGAACAAGTGCACGCTGGGATGAATATCACTGAAGCTGACTTCAACCGCACTGTAGACTTATTAATTAACGCGATGAACCGCGCAGATGTTCCGCATACTTTGCAGAACCAAGTGCTCAATGCGCTTGCTCCGACGCGAAAAGAAATGCTGTATTTGTAATTTTTTTCTAACAAGTGTCCTCGATGGGATCCTTCAACCGTCATAGTTATGCATAGCAAATGCAAAACACTTAAAAGAGGAAATAACAATGCAAGAATACATGTTGATCTATCAAGGTGGCGATCCCGATGCACATGACAATATGAGCGGTGAAGACTTTCAAAATGTCATGCAAAAATGGGAAGACTGGATGAACGCGCTAGCAGAGAAAGGCCAGCTGGTGTCAGGTGGAAACCCCCTACACTATGCCGGCAAGCGCATCAACGGTGACCACGTGGTAACCGATATCGCAGCGGCAGAGTTTAATGAATTAGTTAGTGGCTATTCGATTATCGCTGCCAGCAGTATTGATGAAGCAGTAGAGATTGCCCAGCGCTGCCCAATCTTTAACTATCCAAAAATCAAAGTAGAAGTTCGCGAAATCATGCAATTGGAAAGCGAACACTAAATCTCGCGGCGACTAACGAGCTTTCGCAGGTTAGTCGCTGAGTAATTTTTTGATTTGCCTATCCAAACCTGCCAATGCTTTTGTGGGTAAACCGGCGGCAGCACATTTGTTACGGTACAGCTTTGCCTTTATAGAATCTTTTGATAACGCTGACACGAACGCTTGAGTCGCTAAAACCCGCGCAGCAATCGCCGGCGAGTAGCGGCTATCAACATTCTCAAGAGTCGCTAGTGCAGCGTTGATATCGCCATGTTGAGCCTGTGCAACCGCTAAATTAATGGCAACAGGCGGGGTTGGCTCAAGTAAGTACCATTTATGATAATAATCCACTATCAATGACCACTGTGTGTGCGTAAATGAGCTAGCGCGACTGTGCTCATAGGTGATCAATGCTTCCAATAGAAAGCGCTGACTTGCTTCTGTCTGTGGCATATCAAGCGCCTGCTCTAACAGCTTCGCAGCGTCAATAAACAGACCCGTATGCCAAATCGCACGGTTTTGCTCATCAATCGCTACCATCTCACCATGTTCGTCGAACCGTGCTGGCCAACGAGCCATGTGAAACTGGATAATCGCCATTAGCGCATAACTACCGGAAGAGGCAATTTCCTTGTGGTCTAGGATAATTCGTAAATAGCCTCTTACCGTTGTGGCTATTAGCTCGCGGGTCGCCAAATCTGGTCCAGCTTGGTTTACCGTTTCGTTAAACATTAAATACAGCGCTAAATGTACGTGATGTAATGCATTAGGTAAGTGTGTTTCCTCGGGGATGGAAAAGTCTGCGGACTGTATCGCTTGTTTCGCTCTAACTAGACGTTTTTTAACGGTTTCAAGTGGTAACAGTAACGCGCGACTGACGGCCTTGGCGTCCATTCCACACAGCGTTTTTAATACTAGAGGTAAGCGATTGTGTTGTGGCATATCAGCACTACTTAACCAAAACAACAAACGCAATTCATCATCGGTGATAACCGCTGCGTCAAACGCCTTTTCAACCGTACTGGAAACCGTCCACTCACTGGTTAGGGGCTCGGCTAAACGCTCTGCATACTTGAGTCTGACATCTTGCGCTCGCAACGCATCAAGTGTTTTACGCTTTGCTACGGTCGTAAGCCAAGCGGTCGGTTGTTGGGGTATCCCATCAAGTGGCCATCGCTCGAGCGCTTGAATGAACGTGTCTTGCACAATATCTTGAGCCAAGTCTAAATTCGACGGCCCAACAAGCCTCAGGAGTACACCGGTTAATTGACCACGACTCTGCTGTAACGCCTGAGCAATCCGTTGGTGCAAAACTGTTTCACTCATAATCTCCCTCAGCGTTGTGAAACCATTGGTCTAGACTACAATTTAACCTTATTAAACAATAGTTTTATCGTCGGTGAGCAAAATATTTGCTCGCTGCGTACAAAATTCAGTGATCAGCGTAAAAGGAACAACAATGAGCCTAAACAGCTTTGATGCAGCCAAGCAAATTGATATTGCGGGTGAAGCGTATACGATTTATGAACTAAGCGCACTTCCTGCGCAGGATAAAATTGCGCGCTTGCCCTTCAGTATAAAAATATTACTCGAAAACTTGCTACGCAAAGAAGATGACCTTCACGTTACCAAAACTGACATTGAAGCCGTTATCAATTGGGAGCCCAATGCAACGCCAAGTGAACAAGTCGCATTTGCACCTGCACGCGTGGTATTGCAAGACTTTACCGGTGTGCCTGCCATTGTCGACTTGGCAGCCATGCGTGATGCAATCATTGGCTTAGAGGGCGAGGCTGACAAGATCAACCCTCAGGTGCCTGTTGACCTTGTCATTGACCACTCGGTTATGGTCGATTTTTTCGGTACCGACAAGGCTTTAGAACAAAATACAACGAAAGAATTTGAGCGTAATCAAGAGCGCTACCAATTCTTACGTTGGGGCCAAAAAGCCTTTTCGAATTTCCGTGTTGTCCCGCCAGGAACGGGCATTGTGCACCAAGTCAATCTTGAATACTTGGGCCAAGTGGTGATGCAAAATGAACAATCGGGAGAAACAATGCTTTATCCCGATACATTGGTCGGCACCGACTCTCACACAACGATGATCAATGGTCTGGGGATCCTAGGTTGGGGTGTTGGCGGGATTGAAGCCGAGGCAGCTATGCTTGGCCAACCGATCAGTATGCTACTCCCTGAAGTTATCGGCTTTAAGTTTGAAGGCGCATTACCCGAAGGAGCTACCGCTACTGATCTGGTGTTAACCGTTACGCAAATGCTGCGAGAGAAAGGTGTGGTCGGTAAATTTGTCGAGTTTTTTGGCGATGGTTTGTCAAACCTGCCGCTTGCCGACCGTGCAACGATTGCTAATATGGCGCCAGAGTACGGGGCTACTTGTGGCATCTTCCCAATCGACGATGAAACCTTAAAGTACTTGCGACTCAGCGGTCGTGAACAGTCGCACATTGACGTAGTTGAAGCCTATGCGAAACACCAAGGCTTATGGCGTAATGACGGTCAGCCCCACGCTGATTATACCGATACATTGACGCTCGACCTCAGCACAGTTATTCCGAGTATTGCTGGTCCTAAACGGCCCCAAGACAAAATTGCATTAACAGAAGCAAAATCTAATTTCATTGAGCATATGCAGTTGCAAGGTTTCGATTTGAATAATGAGACCCTTGCGCGTTTCGCTGATGAAGGCGGAGCATCGGCAATCGGTAAACAACCGTCTTCAGGAATGGAGGTGTTTGAGCTCGATGGTCAGAAGCACCACCTCAAGCACGGTGATGTGGTAATCGCTGCAATTACTTCATGCACCAATACGTCAAATCCAGACGTGATGATTGCCGCCGGTTTAGTCGCTAAAAAAGCGCGTGAGAAAGGCTTGCGCCCGAAACCGTGGGTCAAAACATCCTTGGCCCCCGGCTCACAAGTGGTACCAGCCTACTTGGAGTCAGCCGGTGTATTAGATGATTTAGAAGCTCTCGGCTTCGATGTGGTTGGATTTGGTTGCACTACCTGTATTGGTAACTCTGGTCCATTGCCCGCGCCAATCAGCGAGGCGATACAGCGCGGTAGCCTCACCGTGACGTCTGTCCTTTCTGGTAACAGAAATTTTGAAGGTCGTATTCACCAGGACGTGCGCGCTAATTATCTTGCCTCTCCTCCATTGGTAGTCGCCTATGCGCTAGCTGGCACCATGACACTCGACTTAACATCGGAGCCACTTGGGCAAGATAACAATGGTAACCCAGTAATGCTCAGCGACATTTGGCCAACCCGTGCTGAAATTAATCAAATCGTTGCCGAAAACCTTGACGCAAACATGTATCAAAGTCGTTATGCGGAAGTGTTTGAAGGCACTGAACAATGGCGTTCCCTGCCGGTACCAGAGGGTAAAACCTACAGTTGGCCGGCATCAACATACGTGAAAAACCCGCCGTTCTTCGACAATATGCAAGCAGCAGTGTCAGATTTGCCGCGCATTGAAAAAGCCCGCTGTATCGTCAAAGTTGGCGATTCTATTACCACCGATCACATCTCTCCGGCAGGTGCGATCCAGTCAAATAGTCCGGTCGGCGAATATCTGCAGGAAGAAGGTGTATCACCAGCAGATTTTAATAGCCTCGGCTCACGGCGTGGCAATCACGAAGTGATGATGCGTGGCACCTTTGGTAATACCCGTCTGCGCAACCAATTAGCGCCCGACACCGAAGGTGGCTTTACGTGCTATTTCCCCGAGAACACAACGCAAAGCATCTATGCGGCTGCGATGCAATACCAACAGGACAAGACACCACTGGTGGTTTTAGCCGGAAAAGAATACGGCACAGGCTCAAGTCGTGACTGGGCGGCTAAAGGCACTAAGTTACTCGGTATTGAAGTGGTCATTGCGGAAAGTTACGAACGGATCCACCGCTCGAATTTAGTCGGTTTTGGCGTGCTTCCACTGCAGTTTGAAAAGGGAGAAAGTGCTGATTCATTAGGCTTGTCTGGCCGCGAATCCTTTACCTTTGGCGAGCTGACTGAAGGTCAAACTGCACTTGAGGTTATTGCCGAACAAGAAGATGGAAACACCATCGAGTTCACCACAAAAATTCGCATCGACACTGCCAGTGAATGGCAATACTATCAACACGGTGGCATCCTGCATTACGTACTGCGTAATCTAGCAAAGTCATAGTGTTTGGCTAAATTGTCATTCTCCATTGAAGTAACCAAATAGGATTATTGCGTGACTGATAACATTACAACGGCGGAGGAATCTCCGGAACACATACTAGAGTTGCGACATTTAACCATGAAGGATTTTGCCGATATCAAGGAGCTCATGGATGTCGTATATGCACAAGCGGGAGGTGCATGGACACCGAAAGAATACAAAGCCCAGATATCAACGTTTCCCGATGGACAGATTTGTATCGAAGACAAAGGTAAAGTCGTTGCGGCCGCGTTTTCGGTGATTGTTGATTACGACCAATTTGGCGACAAGCACACCTACAATGAAGTCACTGGCGACGCCTATTTAACCACCCACGATCCCAATGGTGATGTGTTGTATGGCGTCGATATTTTTGTTTCCCCAGAGTATCGGGGCATGCGCTTAGGTCAGCGTTTATACGAGGCGCGCAAAGAGCTGTGTCGCAACCTTAATTTAAAGTCGATCATTGCTGGTGGGCGGATCCCCAACTACTCAAAACACGCACAAGACATGAGTCCGTATGAATACATCGAGCGGGTAAAATCAAAAGATATTTACGATCCTACCCTAACCTTTCAAATCTCTAACGGTTTTGAAGTCAAACAGGTGTTAAAAGCCTATTTACCCGAAGACAAGGCTTCGTTGGGTTATGCCACGCTTTTACAGTGGCACAATATTTATTACGACGCAGAAAAACCCAACTTAATTGGTGGCGTGAAAAGCACCGCCCGAATAGGTTGCGTACAATGGCAAATGCGGTACTTTGAAAACGTCGATGAACTATTGCAACAAGTTGAATACTTTGTCGATGCATTGAGCGATTACAAATGTGATGTAGCCCTGTTCCCAGAGTTTTTTAATGCGCCGCTGATGGGATTGAGCCCATCGGACACATCAATCGATGCGATTTGGCATTTGGCTACTTATACCGAAGAAATTCTGACCGCGATGTCACATCTTGCGGTGTCCTATAACATCAATATCATTGCTGGCTCTATGCCGGTAATCGAGGATGACGAGTTATACAACATTAGCTACCTCTGTCATCGCGATGGCCAAGTAGAAAAACAACCTAAATTACACCCAACGCCGCATGAAAAAGAAGACTGGATCATGAAAGGCGGCAATCAGCTGACCGCCTTTGAAACAGATTTCGGCAAAATTGGCATTCTTATCTGCTACGACGTAGAGTTCCCCGAGCTAGCGCGTATTCTCTCAGAGCAAGAAATGCAGGTGCTTTTTGTGCCGTTTTGGACAGACACTAAAAATGGTTACTTGCGTGTGCGTCGCTGCGCTCAGGCCCGTGCGATCGAAAACGAATGCTATGTCGCAATTGCTGGTAGTGTGGGTAATCTACCTAAAGTTGACAACGTCGATATTCAGTACGGGCAAACGGCGGTTTTCTCACCGTCAGATTTTGCATTCCCACACGATGCGATCGTTTCAGAAACGACGCCCAATACGGAAATGACCTTAATTGTAGACTTGGATTTTGACAAATTGACCAAATTACAAAACGAAGGCTCGGTACGCAATTATCTCGACAGGCGACGTGACTTGTATCGCGTGGAATGGATTGGCAATAGCGACGAATAAAGGCGATACGGTACATGGTATATGGATCTCGAAAACGGTATCATGAGCGCAGATTTATGAATTTTAGTAACTTCAGTTTGGAATTTTATGGCTGCAAATAACAATGATGACTTTCCACAAATCAAACTTGATGAAGAGGATAGACGCGGTCATCAACAGAAAACTCCGCCGGCAAGAGGAAAAACAACAGCAAGCGCTGCCCCTGCGGGTTCCAGCAATAGCTCAGGGGGTAACGGTTTAGCGACTTTTGCACTGATCTTAGCGTTGGGTGCTGGTGGTGCAGCGGGTTACTTGTATATGCAGTTACAAACGCAGCTTGGTGCAGCGCAAAATGCAGAAGCGCGGATCGCTGATTTAGAGAATCGCTTGTCGGCAACCGGCGAAGATCTGGGAGAGTCAACCGTTGCTCTGCAAGTAAAAGTATCCGAGCTTTCCAATCGCGCCGATGAGTTGTGGGAGCAAATGGATAAATTATGGGCATCGGCGTGGCGTCGCAACCAAAAAGAACTCGGCGATCTGACAACTAAAGTTGATGAGCAAGTCGCAGCATTGCGCTCCACCACAAGCACGAATGCATCTACAGGTACAACCAACAAGCAGACACTTGATAACCTATTAGTTCAGGTCGATAGCTTAGCCAGTGAAGTGTTGTCGTTAAACGTTCAACTTGAACGCGCATCGGTTAGCGCTGGTAGCACACAACGCGACCTGCAAGCGGCAACGGAAAGGCTAACTCTGCTAGAACAGCGCAATGCAGCACTTGTTACCCGCCTCAACCAGGTTGAAACTGAAGTGCGTAATTTAGCGACTAAAATAGCGAGTACAGGTCCTTAGGCTAGTTAAAGCTCATAGCAGAAAGTTAAAGACACAAAAAAAGCGCCGATATGGCGCTTTTTTTTGGACTTGGCAGTCGATTAACGACGTAGGCCAAGACGCTTGATTAGGCTAGTGTAACGCTCAGCGTTTTTGCCTTTAAGGTAGTCAAGCATTTTACGACGCTGACTTACCATGCGTAACAAACCACGACGTGAGTGGTGGTCTTTTTTGTTGCTCGCAAAGTGACCTTGAAGCTTGTTGATGTTGTGCGTTAACAATGCAACCTGTACTTCAGGTGAACCAGTGTCGCCTTCTTTAGTTGCATATTCAGCAATGATTTCTGCTGTTTGTTCTTTAGTGAGCATAGGATTCTCCTAATGAGTTTAAATACCGGAATGACCAATCACTAATTCAGCCCATTCCAAAAGAGCGCGTATTATAGCGATGCCGCCGCTTAACGCAAGTAAAGTTGGTAGTAAATAACGATTTAATTGAACACCACTAACCGCTTTGGGCGTACAAAAGTGTAACGGTCAAATAGTTGCGGCGATTGATCGCGGGCTTTTTCAATGTGTTCACCCACGCCAATAAAGCGTTTTTCACCTTCTTCACATTGTTGATAAATCCGCACAAACTGACCGAGCTCAGCTGCAATCGAACACGGAACGCTTTGACCGTGTAAAAACCTATCACCTAGTGCGAAGTCAACATCCATTGCCGGTAAATCCATGGCTGCTGCCTCCATGGGTAGAAGGAGCTGATCTAGCGCACTAAAATCGCCCTCGTCACTACTTTGCATGGCTTCAAGCTCAGTTAATGTATACATGGGTTCAGCGCTGTATTGCGAAACGGCTACACGATGTAACTTGGAGACATAGGCACCACAACCTGCCGCCTGGCCCATATCATCCACTAGCGTGCGGATGTAGGTACCCTTAGAACAATGCACACGCATATGGGCATTCGTGCCGTCAAAGCTCAATAACTCCAATACAAAAATGTTGATATCACGAGCAGGACGTTCAACGGTTATTCCTTGTCGCGCATACCAATACAAAGGTTTTCCGTTGTGTTTTAACGCCGAATACATGGAAGGCACTTGTTTACTGGGCCCTTTAAACTCATCAATGAGCTGGTTCAACTGCTCTTCACTTAGGTCAACGTCAGCTTCTGCAACAACTTCACCATCAGCATCTGAAGTGGTAGTGCGAACGCCAAAAGTCGCAACAACTTCATAGGTTTTATCGGCATCGAGTAAAAACTGGGAAAACTTAGTGGCCTCACCTAAACATATCGGTAGCATGCCGGTCGCGAGAGGGTCTAAAGCACCAGTATGGCCTGCCTTTGCTGCTTTATATAAGCGCTTAACGCGTTGCAAGGCGTCATTCGAGGAAACCTCTAGGCCTTTATTCAACATAAGCATGCCGTGGATGGCACGCCCCTTATTGCGTCGCCCCACTAGTCTTGTTCGTCCGTATCGCTTGGCTCTTCACCGGCTCTGCGCTTATCATCAGCGATAGTCTGTGAAACAAGATTTGAGATGCGGATCCCTTCGGTTAGCGATGCATCACGGAAGAAATGGATAGCCGGTACCGAGCGCATGCGCAGGCGCTTTGCCAGTAACGAACGCACCATACCTTTTTGCTCCTGTAGCAGCTTTAAGTTTGCTTCAACAACCTTCTCGTCGTTGTCGTAAAAGGTCACAAAAACCTTTGCATGTGCAAGGTCGCGCGACACTTCCACCCCAGAAACCGTCACCATAATCAGCTCGGGAATGCGATGCTTTACTTCATTTTGTAAAATACTTGCCACTTCTTTGTGGACTTGTTGGCCTACCCGGTCAGTTCGAGAAAACTCGCGTGCCATGGTGTACTCCTAAATCTTTCTCAGAGCGCAAAACGGAGGCTTATGCCTCCGTTCAACGCTTATTTGGCAATTGAAATGCTAGATTTCGCGTTTAACTTCAACAACCTCGAAGACCTCAATCTGGTCGCCGACTTTTACATCATTGTAGTTCTTCACGCCGATACCACACTCCATACCGTTGCGAACTTCTTGTACGTCGTCTTTAAAGCGACGCAATGACTCAAGTTCACCTTCGTAAATTACGACGTTGTCGCGCAATACGCGGATTGGGTTACTGCGTTTAACCGTACCTTCGGTAACCATACAACCTGCAATGGCACCCAGTTTCGGTGATTTAAACACATCACGCACTTCGGCAAGTCCCATGATTTCTTGTTTAAACTCTGGCGCAAGCATACCGCTCATCGCTTGCTTAACTTCGTCAATCAAGTTGTAGATTACGCTGTAGTATCGCAAGTCAATTTCTTCAGCTTCAATCACGCGGCGTGCTGTAGCATCTGCACGAACGTTAAAGCCTACGATAATTGCACTCGAAGCCGCAGCTAAGCTGGCGTCAGTTTCCGTGATACCACCCACACCGCTACCGACGATGTTAACCTTAACTTCGCTAGTAGACAGCTTGATAAGTGATTCAGAAATCGCTTCTACAGAGCCTTGAACGTCAGCTTTAAGTACAACGTTCAACTCGCTCACATCACCGGCTTCCATGTTAGCGAACATGTTTTCCAGTTTCGCTTTTTGCTGCTTGGCTAGTTTCAGCTCACGCTGTTTAGCGTGACGTTTAGCGGCAACTTCACGCGCTTTACGCTCGTCTTGTACCACTAACGCGTCTTCACCAGCAATAGGTACGCCTGAAAGGCCGAGTACTTCTACTGGCGTTGATGGACCTGCAACCTTAACTTCTTTACCGTTCTCATCGCGCATCGCACGCACACGACCGTACTCTTCGCCACACAGTAAAATGTCACCAGTACGCAACTCACCTTGCTGCACCAATACCGATGCAACTGGACCACGACCTTTATCCAAGCGTGACTCAATAACGATACCGCGACCTGCGCCTTTGCTAACCGCTTGTAAATCAAGTAGCTCTGCTTGCAAGGTAATAGCATCGAGTAATTCATCAATCCCCATACCCGTTTTGGCAGATACATTGACGAACTGGTGCTCACCGCCCCACTCTTCAGAAATAACTTCTAATTGTGAAAGCTCGGTTTTTACGCGATCGGGGTCAGCTGTCTCTTTATCCATTTTGTTGACCGCAACAATCAATGGTACGCCCGCTGCACGCGAGTGCTGAACCGCCTCTTTAGTCTGTGGCATAACGCCGTCATCAGCCGCCACAACCAATACAACGATATCAGTTGCGGTAGCACCACGCGCACGCATTGCTGTAAATGCTGCGTGTCCAGGCGTATCCAAGAATGCGATTCGACCTTTATCAGTTTCTACGCTGTATGCACCGATATGCTGGGTAATACCACCCGCTTCGCCGTCTGCTACTTTAGCGCGACGAATATGGTCAAGCAGTGACGTTTTCCCGTGGTCAACGTGACCCATAATGGTTACAACCGGCGCACGAGTCGTTTTCTCACCCGAGTTAGAATCTGCAATCAATTCTTCTTCTAAAGCGTTGTCATTCACCAACTCATACTTGTGACCCATTTCTTCAATCACAAGTACAGCAGTGTCTTGATCAAGTACTTGGTTGATCGTTGCCATCTCGCCCATTTTCATCATGGTCTTGATAACTTCGTTCGCTTTAACTGCCAAACGACTCGCCAACTCACCTACAGTGATGGTTTCACCCAGTTTAACAACACGCTCAACGGGTTGTGCTGGCTTATTAAAGCTGTGTTTTAAGTCTTCACCGGCATTCTTGCGCGACTTTTTGCGGCGACGTGAAGAGCGCTCAACTTGCATGTCTTCTTCGTCTTCCGCTTCTTGAGCATAACGGTTGGAGTGCAAGTGAACTTCTTCAGCTTCCTCGCGCTTACGACGTTCTTCCTCTTCCTTCCAGCGACGTTCGTTCTCTTCCGCTAGCTTGCGTGCTTCATCAGCAGCGCGTTTAGCGTCTTCTTCAAGCTTGCGCTGTGCTTCTTCTTCCTGCTGCTTCTTAAGTCGCTCTTCTTCTTTGCGTGCCGCTTCTTGTTCAGCTTTTTCTTCAGGCGTCAGTGCCGATTCTGCTGCTTTGCGTTCTTCCGCCTCTTTCTTTGCCTTTTCAGCGCGCGCTGCACGTTCAGCTTCTTGTGCCTTACGCGCTTCTTCCGCTTTGCGCGCCTTCTCTTCAGCCGCTTTCTTAGCTGCTTCAGCCGCCTCTTTTTCAGCTTTCAAACGCGCCTCTGCTTCTTCAGCCTTGCGACGCGCTTCCTCTTCAGCTAAACGCTGCTCTTCAACTTCGGTACGCTTGACGTAAGTACGCTTTTTGCGTACTTCAACCTTGACCGCTTTGGACTTACCAACACTTAATGTGCTGGTAGTTTTGCGCTGCAATGTCATGCGCTTGGGCGCTTCAGAGCCAGTGCCGCCATGCTGCTTGCTTAAAAAGTCTAACAGCTGACGCTTTTCGTCTTCAGTCACGCTATCAGACGCACTTTTAGTAATACCGGCGTCTTTGAACTGAGTTAACAGACGGTCAACCGTTGTGCCAATATCACTGGCGAGTTTTTCAATGGATACTTCTGCCATTACTGGAATTTCCTCTCGTTGACCTTATTCTTCTTCACTAAACCAAACGATGTTACGCGCAGCCATAATTAGCTGGCCGGCTTTTTCTTCGTCTAGTTCTTCAATATCGCTGATTTCATCTGTACCTTGCTCGGCTAACGACTCAAGATCAGTGATGCCGCGGCTTGCCAATACAAACGCCACGTGGCGCTCCATACCTTCAAGGTTAAGAAGTTCTTCTTTTGGCTCACTTGCTTCTAACGACTCTTCGTTAGCCAGTGCTTGAGTAGTCAAGGTTGCACGTGCGCGATTACGCAACTCTTCAACCGTCTCTTCGTCAAGACCTTCAATCGCTAGTAACTCACCGACTGGTACGTATGCGACTTCTTCTAACGTCGTAAAACCTTCGTCAACCAACACCGTGGCAAAGTCTTCATCAATATCAAGACCTGCAGTGAAGACTTCCAACACTTTTGCATTTTCTTCAGCGTGCTTGTTGTTGAGATCTTCAACTGTCATAACGTTGAGTTCCCAACCGGTCAATTGACTGGCAAGGCGAACGTTTTGACCGCTACGACCGATTGCTTGTGCTAGGTTGTCAGCTTCTACTGCTACGTCCATGTTGCCGTTATCTTCGTCAACAACAATTGATGCCACTTCAGCAGGTGCCATGGCGTTGATAACGAATTGCGCTGGATTCTCATCCCACAACACGATATCGACGCGCTCACCACCGAGCTCGCCAGAAACCGCTTGCACACGTGAACCACGCATACCAACACACGCTCCTACCGGATCTAAGCGTTTGTCATTGGTTTTTACTGCAATTTTTGCCCGTGAACCTGGGTCACGCGCCGCAGATTTAATTTCAAGCGTTTCTTCAGCAATTTCCGGTACTTCTAAGCGGAATAGCTCAACCAACATGTCAGGATGAGTACGACTGATAAACAATTGTGCACCACGTGCTTCTGGGCGAATGACGTAAAGTAATCCGCGTACGCGGTCGCCAGGGCGGAACGTTTCACGCGGCAACATATCGTCGCGGAAGATAACGCCTTCAGCGTTGTTGCCAAGGTCAATAATAATATTGTCGCGATTAACTTTCTTAACCGTACCCGTAACCAGCTCACCCACGCGATCTTCGTATTCAGCAATCATTTGCGCACGTTCAGCCTCGCGGACTTTTTGTACGATAACTTGCTTGGCAGTTTGCGTAGTAATACGGTCGAACGCGATTGATTCAATCTGCTCTTCTACGTAATCCCCTACTTGAACTTCCGGGTCGTCAATCTGTGCTGCAGATAAGGTCATTTCTGCATACGGATTTTCTTGCGGCTGATCGTCAGGCGTTACTAACCAACGACGGAAGGTATCAAAATCACCAGTGTCGCGATCAATGGATACGCGCACTTCAATCTCGCCTTCATTTTTCTTTTTAGTGGCGCTCGCTAATGCGTATTCCAACGCTTCGAAAATCTTCTCACGAGGAACCATTTTTTCATTCGATACGGCTTCCGCCACTAACAAAATTTCTTTACTCATCTCTTGCCTCATTGACAATTACAGCGATTCGATGCTGTTAATCAAACGTTGGAACTAGGTTCCCTTTTTCTATATTCGCAAACGCCAAGTCGAACGTTTGACCATCAACTTCAACACTTATAACGCCGTCTTCAACGGCCACAAGTGTTCCTTTAAAATTGCGTCGATTATTCATTGGCATCGACAACCTAACATTCACTACTTCACCAACAATGGCAGCATAGTGTTGCTCTTTAAATAGCGGGCGGTCCATTCCAGGAGATGATACTTCTAAGTTGTATTCAGTACTGATTGGATCTTCTACATCCAGTACCGCACTTACCTGGTGACTTACCTCGGCACAATCGTCCACGTTGATACCGTTTTCGTGGTCGATGTACACACGCATAATCGAATGCTTACCCGCACGGACAAATTCTACGCCGACGAGCTCAAAACCAAGCGCTTCAACTGGCGCGTTTAACATTGTTGTTAGCCGTTTTTCAAGTTGCGACAAACAAACCTCCAAATACGAAAAAAGGGCCTATAGCCCAACTGAAGTGCACTTTACAACCAACGTGCCGATACTGAAATTTACCAACAAAAAACCCCGGACTAATGCGGGGCTCATATACTGGCTGGAAACACTTGTGAACTCACCAGTTTTCCAAAAATGAATCGGCATGTTGACTTCACAACAAGTGCCTCGCGTGAAACGTTACTTTCCGAAGAGGGAGCCCGTCTCACTAATTGCCGCGTAGTATACCTTCTGTAGCCTTCGCCTGCAAGCCTAATAAGGCTTGCTGCATACGATTCAAACTTCACTCAATTGCGTCTGGATCGCCGTACTTTCTGACCATCAACGCTTCGAGTTTACTCGAAATGTTTTGCAAATGAGCCAGCAGCTCTGGTGAATCTTCCGCCAACTTAGCAATGTGCGCGTAAAACTCTGCCTGTTTCTCCTTGGTCAAAAAGTTAATCTGATCACCATCAACGACGAAATTGTTGCTTACGCCCAACCACACTAATTGCGTTTGATAGGCGGTTTCGTCACGGTAAAACCGCGGTAGACATTCTCGTTGCGCAATTTGAGTACCAATCGGTTTCACGATTCGGCAATCAATCGCAAATTGACGTTCGGTATTTATACGATTAAATACATCATACATAGCCACTTTAGCGCGCTCGTATTCCCGTACGTAATATTCAATAGAGCGCTGACCTTTGACTGAAACTACCTCGATGTCTTGCTCAACAGCTTCCGTTTGACCGTATGCATTGACAGTTGTACCGCCAAATATAAGCCCTGCTGCTAAACATGTCGTAAGTACTAAATTCTTTTTCATCTCAAGTCACCCTTGTTGATTTGATTGGATAACTACAACAACTTATGGATTCTTCACATTCACTTTTGCATTTGGCTGAAGCCGCTCGGCCCCCCGTACAATAATACGGTCTCCCGCATTAATTGGCCCATCCACTACGATCCAGTCACCGTCGGCAAATCTTACCTTTACCAAGACTTGCTCTGCTTGCTGATCGGCGCTTACCCGGTACACGAAGGTCTGAGCACCTCTGATAATGAGCGCGTCACGCGGTACAGCGGGCTCATCACTTGAATGCGCTTTAGGCACCGATACTGTTACAGCGTCACCCACTAGCAAAGGCGTCTTATTGGCATCAATACGTACTTCTATCATACGCGAATTGGGATCACCGATAGGGACAACATGGCGTATAGGTAGGTTTAACGTTTTTCCGCGGTACTCCACCAAGAGCGGCGTGCCTACAGAAATAAAACTTTGATACTGGATTGGTGTTGGCAAAACAATATCTTTGATCTCTGTATTAACTAATCTAACCAACGGATCGCCAACGCGAATAAGCTCGCCAACTTGTGCGTGACGTGCAGCCAACACCCCGTCAAATGGGGCTTTAATCGCAGTATCAGCGAGCAAGCGCTGCGCCTCATTCAGATTAACTTGAGCAAGTACAATTTGCTGTTCAAGCATTTGTGTATTAGCTAACTCCCGTTGTAGCTGCGTTTTTGATGCATTGTCTTGGCTGGCAAGCACAGTAAAGCGCTCGACCTCAGAGCGACGAAACGCCAAATCTGCACGTAAACTGGCAAGCTCAGCTTCGGCGCGTTGCATCTGCCAACTCATCCGGTCGCGATTGAGCTGCGCAATAACCTGACCTTTTTTGACAACTGCTCCCACTAATAAAATGTCTTCAAGCAGCCCCTCAACTTCGGCTGATAACACTGCGTCTTGCAACGACGCCACCTCGCCTTTCAAAGCGATAGTTGGTGCCATTGCTCGAACATTAATCTCATAGACTTCAACATCCGCGGGTGGCATTTGCCTCGCGAGTAGGTCGGTAGATACTAGGAGCATTAAGCTCAATCCCACGATGGTAAGTAGCTGTTTCAACAATTATGCCCTCGAACGCTGAAAAGAAAATTGCAATAAACACGGCAACAAAATCAAGGTAAATACGGTTGATACCGACATTCCACCGACGATTGCTGCAGCCATGCCGCGATAAATATCACTGCCGTCCCCAGGGAATAACAGAAGTGGCAGCATGCCAAACAGACTGGTTAACGTACTCATAAAAATAGGTCTCAAGCGAATGCTAAGTGCATTGCGCACAGCCTCTTCTACTGCCAATCCAGATTTCAAGCCATCGCGGGTTTGCGACACTAGTAGAATGGCATTGTTGACCACCAATCCAAGTAAAATAATAAATCCTATCATGCCGAGTAAATCTAACGGTTGCGGATTAAATATATCCAATAATTGCAATGCTAACACGCCGCCCACACAGGCAAGAGGTAGTGCAATACACACCTGTACCGCCGCTTTGAGCGACTTAAACAAACCCGCCATAATTAACAATAAAAGTAAAAACGCCATGACAAAATTCACGCTCAAGGTGGAAATAGCACGCGCTAAATCTTCCGCACTACCACTGTATTTGATTTGCGCATCTGCAGGTAATTGTGCACGCAATGCCGGTTCAACTTTAGCCTCTAATTCGTTAATAAGGCCCTCTAGAGACATCCCTTCAGGTGGGTTTATGCTCAGTGTATAGCCACGTTTGCGATTAGTACGGGCAATTGCACTTGGGGCTAAAACGATGTCAATTTCAACCAACTCGGCCAATGGTACTATTCCGCCCCGCGGGGTCATAACGGGTAGATCAGCCAATTGCTCTGGGGTTTCAAAACGCGCTGTTTTTAAGTAAATATCCAGTCGTTTGGCACCATCAAAGTACTCACCCATCCACATGCCCTGACCGAGCTGGGAAATGACTACGGCCAAATCTTCACGGCCCCAACCGACTTCCTTCAAGCGACTGTCATTGGGAATAAAACGCAATTCGGTAGAGTCCGAAAAGGGATCGGGTTCTGGATTAGCTGTGGCACCGGGGATTGATTGCATGACTATGCCCATTCCAGCCATTGCAGCTTGTTTTACTGCATCGAGATCCGTACTGGTCATCTCCAATCGCACACTGTTGGAATCACTAAACCCGCCGAACAAACTGCGACGCATTGAAAAACCAAACATATCAGGAATGCCGCTGATGATATCCATTTGAATCGTCTGTTGGAGCTGATTTAAATCAGTGCCGTCCTCGCCGTTTAAAGCTAGCCACCCACCTGAGCCACCGGGAAACGACCAGAAAAAATAGTCGCGCACCGCGGGTTGCTTCTCACCATTTAAATGTGGCTCTAATCGCTTAGCAATAACTTGGGCAATTTCACGATCGGCAGTCGCTACGTTAGTGCCTGGCGGGAAGAACAAAAAACTGTCGACGGTATCGCGTTTAACCGGTGGTAAATAGTTGCTATCTGGCCATAAGGTAATGGTTAAGGTGATCGGTATAACGATCAGACCTGCGATCCAAAATGAGCGTTTACCTTGAGAGTTGGTCAACCGCATAAGACCATCGGCCAGAGCTTCCCAACGTTTGGGGTCGGATGTCAGGGCTGAAGAGTGTTTGCCCTTGAGTAAATATCTGGCCCCTGTTGGCAATAAGGTAACAGCAACAACCAAAGAAACACTGATGCCAATAGCAATGGTCAGTGCCAAATCAGCGAACATTTGACCCTCAGCATCCTCTAAGAACATTATGGGAACAAAAATCGCAACAGTGGTCGCTGTTGATGCCAACAAAGCTCCCCACACTTGTGTCGCTCCTTTATCGCTCGCTGTAGCGATATCCTCTCCGCGCTCTCTAAGACGTACAATGTTTTCCAGCACCACAATCGCAGCGTCCAGCACCATTCCCGAGGCAAAGGCTAAACCGGCCAGTGAGATAACGTTGAGCGAGCGACCAGTTAGGCCCAATATGATGAAAGTCGCTAACAGGGAAACCGGTATGGCAACAGCAATTAACAGCGTTGCTCGCCATTTGCGCAGGAACAGCCATAACACGGTAACAGCAAACAACATTCCCAGCGCCAAATTACTGCCCAACAAGCCCATTGAGCGCTGGATGTAGCGCCCAGGGTCAAATGAGTACTGCGCCTTCAAACCACGTTCGGCAAATACGGTCTCATTGAGTTCAGCCATTTTTTGTTTAACGCCATCAAGTGCTTTTAACACGTTGGCGTCATTGGTTTTTGATACGGCTAGACGAAACGCTGGATTGCCATTTTGATAGATAAATCCACCGGCTCGTCCGGGGCCGATTTCAATCTTGGCTATATCTGCAAGTCTGATCTCCACGCCATTGCGCTCTTCCAGAATCAATGCTGCAAGCTCATCGACGTCGTAACGGCCCTCAAAGCGGACTGTATATTGTTTGCGACCTACATCGACAAAGCCGCTCGACATATCCTGTGACCGGCCGATTAAACTAGGTACTCGGGCAATATCAATACCGAGTTCCGCAGCACGGAAAATATCAAAGATAATTTGCAGTTGTTCACCATCGCCCCAACTACCGTCGTCAAACTCTATGCGCGATACACCGTATAACGCCTGCAACTCAGGCAAAATATTATCGCGAATAAACTTACTATTGGCTTGCTTTTGTTGCTCACTGACGGATGCGTCATTTTGGATAAAGTAGTCAATCAACGTGTCATTCGCGTCACCCCACTCACCCATCATTATCTGTGGTCGCTGAGCATTTGCCGGTAAAGGTCGCAATCGATTTAAACGGCTTATCACATCAATTAATGCCCGCGTCATATCCGTTTCAAGTGCAAACTCCAACTGCATAAAACCGAAATCTGACATGCTCCACGCCAACATATCAGTCATCCCTGGTGTGCCTACGAGCACTTCTTCAATCGGCACAGTTAGTTCTGATTCGATTTCGGCGGGTGAAGCGCCCGGCCACGAACTGATCACCGTAATAACCGGCTTCTCAATGTTTGGCAATAGCTGCGCGGGGATACGAAGTAAGGAAATAACACCCAAAACAATTACCATGAGGGTAATAATGATCACAGCCGTTGGGTTATTAAGACTCTGGGTGGTTAACTTCACAAATTTCCCTAATCCTTGTGCAAACTTAACCTGATCTTACACTAAGACGAATGAATAACACATAAGGGAATTGTGTCGTTTTGTTGCGACAATCATAGATTGCCGCAAACGCAAACTTACTAATTGGATTACTTAAGTCAGTGGAATAATTTGTAATTCAACGCGGCGATTTTGGCTTCGACCGTCGGCGGTCTCATTGCTCGCAATGGGCTGAGTTTCACCAAAGCCTACCGTTTGCAAGCGCGCTTCGTTCATGTTCGCGCTAACCAAGTAAGCCGCAACGCTATTTGCTCGCATAATAGATAGTTGCTGATTGTATTGTGCATCACCGCTTGAATCCGTATGCCCTGCAATTTGCAGCTTCGTCTTGTCATACTTATTCAGAACTAATGCTACATCGTTGAGTACTTCATTAAAGCTGGGCTGAATTTCCGAGCTATTGGTTGCAAAGGTAATATTTCCCGGCATTACCAGTCGAATGGTGTCGCCTTCTCGATACACTTCCACACCAGAATCGGCCAACTCCTCGCGAAGCGCCTCTTCTTGTTCATCCATGTATGCACCAATAGCACCACCGACTATTGCGCCTAATGCGGCGCCCCAAACATACCGGCTTTTATCGTGATCGCCGGTGCCTTTGCCGGCAATAGCGCCGATTACCGCGCCTATCGCTGCACCTTTTTGGGTGTTGTTTCCAGTTGATTCACATCCAACAACAAGCACAGACGCCAATAATGCACATGTACCTAATTTGTGTAACTTTTTCATACGCTTCCTCTAATTTGTGCAAAAAACACATACCGTGAATCTATTGCAAAAAACTGTCCAACTTCACTCTCAGTAATGCATCAATACAGACCTGCGCTCCTACTATTGAACATTAGGCTTGAAAAAAGTTCTGAATCAATTGCTCAACTGACTGCGGTCGACCACCGAAATACCCTTGATACACGTCACAATCGAACTCTTTTAGTTTGTCCAAAGTGGATTGGTCTTCCACGCCTTCTGCAACTACCGTATAGCCCAACGCATGGGCCATCATGACAGATGTACTGACAATTACCGCAGTATTGGTATCAGTTGAAACATCATGTATCAACGATCGATCAAGCTTTATTTCAGAGGCGGGTAATTTGTGAAGATACGACAGCGATGAGTATCCGGTCCCGAAATCATCGATAGAAATTTTAACCTTAGTTTTGGCTAGTTGATTAAGCATCGCAATACCAATTTTGGGGTCTTCCATAGCATCGGATTCAGTAAGTTCTAAGTAGACCCGCTGAGCGTCCACTTCCAAGCTGTTGAGTATTTCGGTAACTTCTTGACCAAAGTGCTTAAATTGCAGATCTTGAGCACAAATATTGATGGATATGCTGCCGTCAAAACCCAGTTCACTCAATCTGTTCAAATCAGTTAGCGCTTGTCTGATGGCCCATAATGTTAACTCATGGATCAACCCAGAACTTTTGGCCAAGGGAATAAATTTATCCGGGAAAATATCGCCCAAATCTGCATGATGCCAACGTGCTAATGCTTCAATACCTACAACTTTGCCAGAGGCGATATCAAACTTGGGTTGATAGAGTAAGTTCAATGACGAATTGCGCAATGCATCCCGCAACAAACCGACGATGGTGAGTTGGTTCTCATCATAAATATCCATCCGATCGTGATAAAGCGTCATTGTTCCTGCGGATAGATTCGATTGATTAGCCGCAATCAGGGCTTTTTTAATCAAATTTGACGGCACATCATCGTGCTGTGGATAGAGAGAGCAGCCATACACTGGCGAAATATCAATGTGCATACCGTCCAAACCTATCGGCTCGACCAAGTTCACCAGAGTCTGATAGTATTTCTCTGGTTTTTCTTCAAATGCGGCTTGCTCTATTACTGAACAAAATGTGTCGCGCGCAATTTGGTAAATATATTCCGTCTCACCCGAAAAACGCGTTGCCGTCACTACCCCGTTAATATCTCGATGATGCTCACTCAATTTACGGGCAAACTTTTTCAGAATCGCTTCAGCACGGGACAAACCAAGAGTTCGAGCGATGTCGTCAAAATTAGATACCTTAACCAATGCCACGATTAACTTTTTGTCCGGGGATTGTTTTATCGTTTTACCTATCAATAACTCCAAGCGATTGCGATTAGAGCACCCCGTAACAGGGTCGCGTGATAACGCGTCAGCCAATTGCATTTGGGTCTCGCTACGTGCCTTCTCCGTTTGAATACTCGCTTCCTGTGCTTTAATTTTATTTTCTCGTTCGGTGTAGAGCCTATCCGCTAATGCTAAGGTTAAGATGAGCGCCTCTAATCCTGAACCGATTTGCATGGCATACTCGGTAAAAAACGTATTGGGCAAGAATCCTGATGTGCGACCTGATGTCGCGAAAAACCCAATAGTCAATGGCGTCCATGCAACAGTGAAATACCAGCCAGCCGTGCGCCGCACTCGTGTCACTAAGGGGCCAGCAACAAACAAAACGCTAAATAGCAACACAGCTCCGACGGCTGACACTTTGACCACCGTGTTGTAGTCGCCAAAAATTGCCAGGGTAAGATTGAACATTTCGAAGCCAATCATGGCTTTCAACGCCCAATCAAATCGAGGAGTGACCTGCGCAGTTTTTAAAAACTGACGTGCAAACAACAGCGAAAAAAGCGCTAAAGCAGGCATGGAAATCAGAAATATACGACTACTAATATCTGGGCTATCCGGCAGTATTAGCTGTTGGAAATAACCTCTACTGGTCGCGAAAAATAGCCAGTACCCTGTTGTAGCCAGTGCGTAATACAAGTACAAACGCTCGCGTAAGGTTACAAACACGGCAATATTGATAAGTACAATCACCAATATTGCACCGTAATATAAAAAATGGACCTTTTGCGCGACGGCAGCAGATTCGAAAAAGGCACGCTCCTCCCACAAACGCATGGGGATCAACATAGAGCCATCCGTTACGACCCGAACGTACAATTCAACTCGTTCTTGTGGCGCCAATTGCAGACCTAATAACTGACTGGGGTGATCTATCTCGCGCGGATAAAAGGGCAACGTATCGCCGGTTTGAATCGATTGTTGTGCAAGCCCCGCTCTAAACGGGTAGAAGGTCACACTGTCGAGCAAGGTGTAGTCTATTTCAACCACATAATTTTGGGTTTGACTGCTTTGATTGACCAATTCAAGACGAGTCCAATACGCCGCTTGCGTGAAACCGAAGCTTGCAGATGCTGGCGTTTCTGGTTGCCATTGGTCATCACCTAGCTCGCGAACGGCTTGAATATCTAGTTGATTGTTTGCATCTATATAAACATCGAACGCTGGGGCAATCGGAAAATGGCTTTGGTCATGAAACTGTGTATTGGGCATAGCCGCCAAGGTGGGTTGAGTTATTAACAGTAATAACGTCCACAAAAAAGCGGTAATACAAGATTTTAAACTCAAGTCGAACTTCTCTATCGATGGCACTATACAACTTCAACCTTTGGAGTTGCCGAAAGCCACGTTGCATAAGACAACGTGGCGTTCGGCATAAGGTTAGTCTAGTCGATTATTTTGCGCTATGCACTTAATTCAGACGCAAATTGTTGCTCACCGCCCAGTGCACAACAGCTTGTCGTTCAGCATTGCTTGGCTCGCGATTGTATTTACCTTTCACTTGCACTACTCGCCTAGAGGCATTGTTAACTTCGATTGTAATTACTCGCTGCTGATTATGTCGTAACGACCAAATCGAGCAATTGCCGCGCTTAATCGCATTGCGGTAGCCATAAACACAATGGTTCATGGCAATTCCCTCCGCGAGCAAACGCTCGATTGAAAGGATCTCATCAACCTGCCATTGCTGAGTGACAATGCGACCGCGCTTGGTGCTCATAGACTCTTTCCAATCTAGTGGTAGCCAACCAGATTCAGGCAAATTCTGTCCACTCGCTTTCTTGCGCATAGCCTCATGTCGCTGCCATTCGTACATCGCATAAAGCACATTTTTATAGCTTTGTTTATGCAGCACAAACTGACGATCAGCGCCCTTGCGAACGCGCAAGTATTCAACGAGCTGAGGCAACACCTGAACAGATAATTCCGTTTGTTTGCAGCACCAGAGTAAAACTTGCTGCCAAAATTGCTCCATCGCTGGCTCTTGAATGACCATAATGGGACGCAACTTGCTCCATGCTTGAAACAAGGCGTAGCTTCCACCGCAGCTCATTACCTGAACATAACGAATGGCTTCGATAAAATTCAATGAAGCTGGTAACTGCATAAGTGCATGGCACTGTCGACGCGTTAGCGGCACAGGTAGTGAACCTGATTCACACAAAGCAAAAACACTGGTGCCATAAGCAATACGAGCTACCTGCTTCATCATCTGCCGATCAGCCGTTGCCCAAAACACGCTCCAGATAAACTCTGGCATTGGATAAGCAGCAAACAAGTGTTCAGCCAGTGACACCAACAAGGTGCGGTAGCCTTTGCCCTGTGGCTGCCATGAGTCAACATCGCGATAGGTTGCAATACGCGCCATGTGTTCAACCGCATTCAAGCTATGCTGGTCCTTAACCAGTTTTGGCGCTTTATCGGCAACTTTACAAACCAAGGTATTCGAATGGCGAAAAACTTTCGGCTTGCGCGCCAAGTTCTGCGCAATCACGTCTTCCTGGCATTGTCTCACTACACGCGAACTGATACGCAAAGTTTTGCGCTCAAAATCGAGGCGTTCAGCTTGCTCTCGCAGCCGAACTCGTTCGGAATGTTTCATCACATTCACCCTATACTTCAATATTGGCGTTAATTGACACTCAACTAACGCCAGATAAGGTGTTAGATGAGTGTCGTAACGCTCCTGTTTAATTGATGATTATTCAATCTAATCAACCCTTTACATTTACGATTTGTCTTAATTGATGAACAACGTCCACCAAATCAGTTTGCAGTGACATGACTTTGTCGATGGACTTATACGCCGCTGGAATTTCATCCAACACGCCTTTGTCTTTACGACATTCAATACCCTGCGTTTGACGCTCCAAATCACTGACTCTGAAACGATTTTTTGCTGCGGTACGCGACATCTTGCGCCCTGCACCGTGGGCACAGCTGCAAAATGACTCGGCATTACCTTTACCGCGAACAATGTACGACTTTGCGCCCATCGAGCCTGGAATAATACCTAGCTCGCCTGCACGCGCACGAATTGCCCCTTTACGAGTAACCCATACGTGGTTGCCGTCGTGCCATTCGCGATCAACAAAATTGTGATGACAGTTAATAGCCTCTTTCGTCACCGTAAAGCGCTTCAAATGGTCAGCCAAGACTCTTAGCACTGCATTCATCATATGCTCACGGTTATACATGGCATATGCTTGCGCCCAATCTACCGCTTCGACATAGTCGTCAAAGTGTTCTGTTCCTTCGCGTAAATACGACAATTCCTTGTCTGGCACATTCAATTGATGCACGCGCATGTCTTGCTTGGCCAAACGAATAAAGTACTGACCAATCATGTTACCGATCCCACGGCTGCCCGAATGCAACATCACCCAGACATCATCATTTTCATCCAAACACAGTTCAATGAAATGATTCCCTGAACCCAGAGTCCCCATCTGATGCGCATACTTGCGCGCATTACCGTGTTTGTTGATGTCCGGATGTTTTTCCAAAATAACATCAAGGCTCCGCGCGATTGCATCGCCACCGCGGATTTGTTCTTTGCGATGAAATCCGCCAGCACCTAAGGGCACCACATCTTCGATCGCCGCGCGAACTCGCGCCAAGTTGTCAGGCAAATCGCTCGCCTTTAGGGACAAGCGCACTGCGTTCATACCGCAGCCGATATCAACTCCAACCGCAGCTGGGATCACAGCATCAGTAGTCGCAATAACCGAACCTACGGTTGCACCTTTCCCTAAGTGGATATCCGGCATTCCCGCAACGTGCTTATAAATGAATGGCAAGCTTGCCACTCGCCGCATTTGCGCCAATGCTTCATGCTCCACTTCATCGGTCCATATTTTGACCGGCTTTTGTTGCTCTTTCGCTTGCAACAGCGTTACCACAGGCATGGTAATTCCTCTTTGTTTTACAACGCGCTATGCGTTTCCCACATAACGTACAAAGGACCGAGCTAAGTCATCGGTAGACTTGCGATTCACGGCTATAGCCGCAGCACAATCACTGAGTCTTGCCAGTTCGGCTTTAAGAAAAGCACTGATGACCGGTATCGGTCGATCGTAATCAGTCTCAAAACCCGCCTTTTTGCGCACTAGCAACTCGGCGATAGCGTTTGTTAACTCGGTGTCTTCGACCGTTTTGTCCACCAGTGTTTCGAAAAACAGCGGTGGAATACTGCTATGCGACTCTATCCAGCGCATACACAGTATGGGACGCAACACGTAAAAGTATTTTTTAGTCTTGACCAAGTCACTTTTGAGATACTCCCGAAAGTTACCTTTGGCCATATGTAAGTAGTGATAAAATCCCGCTCGGGGCGAATAATACGCAGCCAATAATGGCGCAAACGTGGCTCGAAAGCCCTCTTCTTCCCGATACACGATGTCACTACTAAACCATTCCAATAATGCTGGGTTTGACTTTGCCATCAACTTAACAGCTTTGCGCAAATCCCAACCATTGATGTCTAGCTCATCCTCAATGGGCAATTCAATCACGTCTCGCTTGGATTCAACGAAAGGCGACAAATACCACTCAGGCTCGCGCATATACAAAAACCGTACATCATAATCGGAGTCTTTTGAGGCAAAGCCCCAAGCCCGACTACCCGATTCAACCGCCATTAAAACGCGAACCTTGTACTTGCTTTCGATTGCGCTGAGTTCGGCATCAATGCGTGCCTTAACTGCATCAGTCATTGTCCTCCCTCCTGTATTAATGTTCCCTGAATGTAAAACTGCCGCCATCCTTGGCAGCAAAAGTAACTCAGCTCAATTTGACGGTCTGGGTCAATAATTGCTCCAATCCGCCGTAAACATTTAAGCTGCCTACTCGCTCTGAGACTTTCTCGAGCGCCTCTAACTCTTTTAAGCGCAACAACGTGGTGTTGCCTTCCATCATTTTCGCGGTGTTGTGCAAGCTTCTGGTTGCAGCGGTTTCTTCACGTCTTTTGATCACGTTAGCTTCGGCACTTTTTTGCGCTTCGACCACTTTGTTCAAAATCGTTTTGATCTCGCCAGGTAAAATGATGTCTTTTACCCCCACCCGGCACAACCGCACACCCACTTGATGTAACTCATCACTCACTAATGCACTTACCGTCTCATTGACGTACAACTTGTCAGCAAGAAGATCATCCAACGTTTTGGTACCAACAGCTTCCCGTAGCGCTAACTGCACGCTTTTGTAGATGAACGCGTTAATGTCATCCACTTGCTCTGCTGCCAATACTGCGTCTTCGACCTTGATAGTAGCTGTCAAATTGATTCTGATTGATACGCGATCTTTTGTCAGAATCTCTTGCCCTGCGACTTCTAGGGTTTGCTTACGCAAATCGAAGACTTTCACTTCCACATGCTGGCTAAGCTGCCAGAAACCGTAAACACCAGGCTGCAATACTTCTTGTAACGCGCCATCAACCATCAACAGCCCTACATGATTCGCCATTACCCGCGCTTCTAGTACAGGCACTCTGCGCACCACTGCTGCACTGGCAATTAAGTTAGTCGCTGCATTTAAACCCCGGTTTTTAATATCCGTTAATACGCCAGTATTAACACTAAGCTGCTCGTCTAAGTTGATCCGCTCTAGGCGCAACTCGCCAGCTGCTTTCCACAAGAACAACTTATCCCCAGGGGCTACAATCCCGCGCATTTGGCCATCAACATAAAGCAAACCTGCTTCATTGCTAGCTAGCTGCCAAAACTGAATGTGCTCTTGCAGTTCAGCGTTTTCACGCACCAAGCGTTGGGCGTTGGCATCTGTGAAGTACAAGCCTTTAGTATCAAACACTTGCCAAGTAAGTGCTTTACTGGCGTTTACAAAGCGATGTTTACCTGGCGCTAACACCGCTTCAAATTGCTCATCGCGAAACATCAGCGCTAATTCGTTTTGTGTCACAACTACTGTGGTGAACACTAATCCTTGTTTGATTTGGGCCATCGTAGCCTCCTATATTCCTCTTACATTATGTGACTTCGGGGGTAGCAAACCTGAAAATTACTGGCGCTAATCAAGGTCAATACACGGCGCCGGTTGTTTAACGTTGCATCCTTGCAACTGGCAATGTGTATCAATGTTGACTAGGCGAGTAACTAACAGCGGTTAGTACGGCCCTCAGTCGGGTTTAAACAAATTTACAGTTTGTTCATAACAGGGTTCGAACCTGTTGACTTAAGCTAAGTCTTATCCAGTTTTTACATTGGTTGTATGATGGGAATTGAACCCACGTCCACGAAATCCATAATTTCGAGCTCTACCTCTGAGCTACATACAGCGTCCAGCGTGAAAGGCTGGTGACAGAACAACTGTCGGTGTTAGTTCGCGGTATACGATTGGTAACACCTAACGCACCTGTGTGCAGAACATACACATCAATAGCGACTAACGCCGACATCGTTTTCAAGCGCAGTGCCAAGTTTTGAAAAAACATCAAATAAAAACCCTATCTATATGTTTTTATTTACTTATTTATTTTTAATCGCTGAAAAACAGAAAAGTGACACCAACTTAAAATAGCCACATTTATATCATTTGTGATAGCTTTGTATTTTTATTGATATCTTGAGTAGTGAGCCATGACAAAGAGAAATGTGGTCATAAATATTCTTGGTGTTATTAAAGATGCCAAAGGTCGTGGCCATAAGCGCTGGCACGCGTGGCGTCCGACAATTAGCTTAGTATCTCACCCGGAATTTCCTGTCGATCGCATGGAAATGCTCTATGAGCCTGATTATTTGCGCCTAGCTAAGCGGGTGATGGAAGATGTACAGCAAGTATCGCCGCACACGCAAGTTGCATTGGTTGAAACTGCGTGGAGTGATCCGTGGGATTTTGCCGATGTGTATTCATGGCTACTGGAGTTTAGCCAGCATTACAACTTTGATACAGACAATGAAAACTACTATTTGAATATCACTACGGGCACTCATGTGAATCAAATCTGTATGTTTTTGCTCAGCGAAGCACAATTATTCCCTGCTCGACTGGTTCAGGTTTCCCCTGACTTTAATGCGCCGCCCGAAGAAAAATCCAAAGGCATATTGCGGGTAATTGACTTAGATTTATCCAAGTACGATGCCCTATCGCAACGCTTCCAACAACAGGCGCAAGCGGGAACGGAATTCCTAAAGGCGGGAATTCAGACTCGCGACATAGCTTTTAACCAAATGATAGAGGAAATTGAACAGGTCGCTATAAGTTCACGAGATACAATTTTGCTGCAAGGGCCTACTGGTGCAGGAAAATCACAATTAGCGCGGCGGATATACGAGTTAAAAGCCACACGCAAAGAAGTTACCGCCAGCTTTGTACCGGTAAACTGTGCAACACTGGTAGGTGAAGGGGCTATGTCTGCACTCTTTGGGCATGTTAAGGGTGCATTTACCGGCGCAATTAATCCGCGCAGTGGTTACTTAAAACAAGCCGATAAAGGGGTTTTGTTTTTAGATGAGATTGGTGAGCTGGGCCTTGATGAGCAAGCCATGCTGCTGCATGCAATTGAATCTAAAGAGTTTTACCCCGTAGGCGCTGACAGTTTAGTTTACAGTGACTTTCAGCTAATCGCCGGCACCAACAAAGATCTGCAAGAAGAAGTTAAACAGGGTCGCTTTCGCGAGGATTTGTTGGCTCGAATTGATATTTGGTCGTGGCGACTCCCCTCTTTGAAACAACGAATGGACGACTTTGAAGTTAATCTCGAATTTGAGCTGCACCAGAGCGCTCGACTGTTAGACCGCCATATACGCTTTAGTATGGCTGCCAAAGAGCAGTACTTGAGCTTCGCCAAAAGTCCAAGTGCAACGTGGGCTGCAAATTTTAGAGATCTAAATGCAAGTGTTACACGGATGGCGACCCTCAGCCCATCAGGACGCATCGAACGCAATACAGTGGAGCGTGAAATTCAGCGCTTACAAAATCGCTGGCAGCAGCAAATCGAAAACAAGCAGGTAGACCTTACAGAGTGGTTAGACAAAGAGGTTATTGAAGAATTAGATTACTTTGATCAAATGCAGCTGCAAAGCGTCATTCAAGCGTGTAAACAATATACTACTGCCGCCGAAGCGAGCCGCGCTTTGTTTGACAAGAGTCGATTGCGCAAGCAAACACAGAATGATTCACACCGTCTGCGGATGTATTTACAAAAATTTGGGCTAACGTTTAAGCAAATAAAAAACAGCTGATCGGCTGCTAGCCCACAACTAGCAACCGATAGCTGCATGTACTATGAACGCTTATTGCTGCAAGGTAGCGTCGCTTGATATTCACAAATTTCGCGAACTTCATCATTGGTAGCGCCACCAATACAGAAATCTAAACGAACTTTAACCGTGCCGCTTTGGCCCGTAGGCTCCCACTGCCAAGACTCTAGGTAGTCTCTAGCGTGGCGTCGAATACCAAAACTGGGAACGACAATATCTGTATCTACATCTTGTACATTGCCTTGCGCATCAACCTGCAGATTAAAAATACCACAACCTTTAACGCCTGCACGCTCCATCCCTCGGGTCATTGTCAGTGTCTCTGGAAACGCGCGCTGCCAAGCGCCATCATCAGCCCCACTAGATTCAATCACTGTAGCGATGACATCGGTTTTTAACCGTAGCTTTTGATTAGCGATTACTTCAAAAACCAATGAGTAAGAAAGCACCGCACCTGCGGTGACCACTAACGCTTTTTTCATATTCATTTTCCCACCTATTCCCAAGATTTACTGACCATCAGCGTTACTGGTGATACCAGTTCTTTGTAAACGCTCAAAACCTTCACGCCCAGCTTGTTCTAAAACAGCTCGCTCTTCAGCCGTGCGACAAACGCGAGTCATCATATTTGAGCCGGTGCGCTTTTCCATTCTACAAATCACACCGTCATCATTATTTGCAGTGCCATCGCTGGCATATTTAGATGAGTTTCGCTCATGTGTACTCACGCAACCTAACGTGAACGCAGTTACACAAACGACAAATCCTAATCGACCTAACTGGTTGGCCATTGGAAGTGGCTTCATTGCATTGCTTCTCCTGTTCAATTGACCTTGTAACAGTCGCGTTGTGGCGCACATTACTCAATTAAAAATCTTGGAAGTATCATAAAGAAGCTGGAAGTATCTTGAATTTTGGTTGAAATAAACCTAAAGCACTCCCGTGAACGGTATGTTTTGGCACTTGAAAATTCTTTTCACATCTGAAAACGATGTCTTACAGTGGGTGTCACTGGATTAATGCGTCGGAAAAAAACTAAAACAAACAAAAAAACCTCTGTTCTAACAGAGGTTCCTGGTGTGTAAGAAAGACGTCAGAATACTAATCGCCGAACTCTCGAATGATATTGTTAAGCGTATCTTTTGCATCACCGTATATCAGTCGCGTATTTTCTTTGAAAAATAACGGATTATCGACACCGGCAAAGCCAGCAGACGCGGAACGTTTCATCACAAATACATTGCGTGCGCGATGTGCCTCTATAATCGGCATGCCATAGATTGGGCTATCTTGGACATCTTTCGCAGCGGGATTAACTACGTCGTTTGCACCAATAATAATCGCAACATCAAAACTATCCATACGTGGATTAATCGCATCCATTTCATACAGCTGCTCATAGGGAATGTCAGCTTCTGCCAACAATACATTCATGTGCCCCGGCATACGACCGGCAACGGGGTGAATGGCATACGCCACCGTCGCATCGTTGTCTTCCAATAATGCTTGAAGCTCTTTAACTGCATGCTGAGCTTGTGCCACAGCCATACCGTAACCAGGGATCACAACGACGCTTTTCGCTGCCTCCAGAACATAATATGCATCTTGTGCAGTCATCGAGCGTACTTCTCCTTCGATTTTAGCGGCGCGCGCTGCAGGTTTAGCAAATCCCGATAATAGAATATTCATCAGTGATCGATTCATCGCTTTACACATAATTTGCGTGAGGATTAGGCCGCTCGCGCCTACTAATAAACCAGCAACAATTAAGATATTATTATTCACCGCCAAGCCTGCCAGTGTTGCAGCTACGCCTGAGTAACTATTTAGCAGCGAAATAACCACTGGCATATCAGCTCCACCGATAGGTAAGGTTGCTAAAATGCCAAACAACAGCGCGAGGCCTATCGCTACGTAGAAATACGGTAAGTAACCGGGATTCATTGCAGCGAACAGCGCCAACACGACAACCGCAAGAATAATAACGCCATACAACCAGCGTTGAAGTGGGAAAATAATCGCCCGGGTTGGCATATGCTCTCCCAGCTTCAACCAGGCAATGATACTGCCAGTGAAGGTTACACCACCGATGATTACAGCTAGGTATGCTAGAACACTCAATACCGGCGTAATGGTTCCAGTGGAGTGAGTTAACGACGAAACACCTAACAACAAACTGGCTAAACCGCCAAAACCGTTAAAGATCGAAACCAACTCTGGCATCGCAGTCATTTCGACGCGTTTGGCTAACCAAACGCCTGGAATACTGCCAAAAATCACGCCTGCAGCAATCCATTCATAACTTAAAATTTGCTTGTCGATCAGCGTTACCAATACTGCTATGAGCATACCGACAGCTGAAACCAAATTCCCCTTTCGAGCACTCGAAGGATGGCTGAGTAACTTTAAGCCGAAGATAAAACAGGTTGCCGCAACTAAATATGAGGCATTAACCATTAATGCAGATGACATAGTGCCCCCTTACTTGTTGTTAGTCTTAGATTTGAACATGGCTAACATGCGATCAGTCACCATATAGCCCCCCACGACATTCATCGTGGCAAAAACGATCGCGAGAGTACCGAGTATTGTCGTCAAGACATTTTGATCACTTCCAGATGCCGCTAACGCACCGATTAACGTTACCCCCGAAATGGCATTAGCGCCTGACATCAAAGGCGTGTGAAGCGTTGCTGGTACTTTTTTAATCAGCTCAAAACCGAGAAAGCCAGCCAAAATTAAAATAAAGATTAGGTTGATAGAATCCATAGTTAGGCCACCTCAGTTTGTGTTGCAGTACTCGCTGCACTTTCATCAGTTTTCGAAAACTGTTTCCGCAGTAACTCGTTGCGTAAAACACGCGCATGGCAAACCACGCTTGCGTCAAGAATATCGTCAGTAAAATCGAGGTTGAGTGTATTACTCTCCTTATCCCAATAATCTTCGATTAAGTTGTACAAGTTATTGGCGTACAAATTCGTTGCATCTTTTGGTACTTGGTTAACCCAATTTCCTGTGCCCACAATTTTGACCCCGTTGATAATCCGTGTTTCACCGGCCACACTGCCCTCGACATTGCCACCACTTTCAGCCGCCATATCTACGACAACACTACCGGGCTTCATGGCGCGAATATCCTCAGCAGATACGATTTGTGGCGGCTTTCGGCCAAATAATTGTGCTGTAGTAATTACAATATCAGCAGCCGCTATTGCGGCGTGCTGCCCTGCTTTTTGCTTCGCCTGCTGCTCCGCACTCAGTGCATTGGCATAGCCTTGTTGAGATTGACCAGTATCACCTAAATCAATATTGAGAAATTTGGCACCTAGGGATTTTACTTGCTCTTCGACAACGGGGCGTGTGTCAAACGCAGTAACTTGAGCCCCCAAACGTTTAGCCGTGGCAATCGCTTGTAGACCAGCGACTCCCGCACCAATAATAAATACTTTGGCCGGGTTCACCGTTCCTGCGGGTGTCATCATCATCGGTAAGATGCTGTCTAATTCAGCCGCGGCATTCATAACCATTACGTAGCCTGCTAGGTTACTTTGCGAACTTAGTGCATCCATTTTCTGCGAGCGCGTGGAGCGCGGGATCATCTCTACACTCAACGCAGTTGTGCCCTTTGCGACCAGCTGTTCGATAGTCTCTTGCTCAAAGAATGGATCTAAATGGCCTATTACAATCGCTGATGGTTGCATGATATTGATATCGGCCTGACTTGGACGGTTTACATATAGCAAAATATCGGCTTGAGACAATAGCTTATTGCGATCGTCTACTATTAATGCGCCTGCTTCGTTGTACTCTGTATCGCTGAAACCAGCGAGCACCCCAGCATTTGCTTCGACCAAAACCTCAGCACCGAGGGCTGAATACTTAGCCACTGTGGCTGGTGTAGCACTACATCTTCGCTCTGCACTTGTAGGGTTGTCGGTTAAGTCTGCAGCGTCGCTCTCTTTTAAAACAACAATCTTCACAGGTCATTCTCCCATTTTATTATCATTCGCCGCATCATCATGACTGTTAATAATCACGACGTGCTTTGTACCGAATAAACCTAAAAACTCGTTCGGTGGTAACTGTCGTTTGAATCTTTATTTTTCTTGTTATGAGTAAAATCCATCCAAATTGCGCCACAACTTGTCTGACCAGTATAGAAATACACCACATTTTGACTATCGGCTAATACGTATGACATATACCGATAATTTATGAGATCAATAACATTCATTTTTACGAGTTATTTCTGATGGTTATAAAACCATCAACTGCGGAAGCGACAGGGGTATATTTGATTGCTTTACCAAGTTAGAAGCCGTTGATTCGGGGTTAGGTGTTAGCTATGCGTTGAGTTAAGCTTAAGAATGTTTGCAGTTCTTTTACTGCATTTGTTTTAAAAAGTGAGGCAGGAAAGTTTGACTTCGGTATACGCCGCGAAAACCACACCCAGCTTTGCACTATTAAAAAGTCCTACATCTGCAATACATCAAAACGAGATGCTATGGTTTTTATAACGACGTTTACCTAAGCTAAATCAACAAATTATTTAAATCTCCGCCTTTCGCTCTACCGATTCAACCACGTGCTGGACCGCTTTGGATACTTCACCAATCACCGAACTGACTCGATCAATAAGTTCTTCGGCTTTAGCGGCCTTGTCCTCTGTACCTTCAATGCTTTGTGCGACTTTATTGCTCAGTTCACGATTGTTATCCACCACATGCGTTATTTCAGCGATTGAGTCACTTGTGCGTTTTGCTAGGTTTCTAACTTCATCAGCAACGACAGCGAAACCACGTCCTTGCTCGCCTGCGCGGGCCGCCTCAATGGCAGCATTCAATGCAAGCAGGTTTGTTTGCTCGGCAATACTTAATATCGTATCAACAATTGAGTTAATTTTTTCGCTCGCGGCATTTAATGCAATCACATCTTTTGTCGCTGTATTTACGTCCAAAGACATATCGCGCATGATACTGATCATTTCCTCAAGTGCTTGGTCAGCTTGCAGAGAGATTTGCTCAGTCTCGACGGATGTCGTATAAACCGCTTCGGTCGCATCCTTTTCGCGCTGGATACGCTGAGTTACGTCCTGTGCGAATTTAATCACTTTTTCAGTTTTACCATCTATATCTGTTATCGGGTTGTAGCTGGCTTCTAAGAACAGGGGTTGACCTGCTGCGTTTACACGTTCAAATAGACCGGTTACATGCTCTCCTTGTGCAAGACGCCGCCAAAATTCTTTATACTCTGCGCTTGAAGATATAGACGCAGGACAAAACATACGGTGATGTTTGCCTACGATCTCGTTTAACTGATAGCCTGTCGCGTCAAGAAAGTTTTGATTTGCTCGAACAATAGTTCCATCTAGTTCAAATTCAATCACTGCGCTGGAATTATCTAAGGCCCTAAATATCTGTTGTGAATGACTACTCTCTAACTCTTGTTGAGTAACATCTGTAGCAAATTTGACGATACTGACCAGGTTACCGCTTTTATCCCTAATCGGGTTATAACTGGCTTCTATCCATATAGGTTCGCCATTGCCTTTTATACGCTTAAAACGCCCAGTAAATGAGTCGCCGTTGGCTAATCGGTGCCAAAACTCCGTATACTCCTTAGAGCCTGAGTATTTTTTCTCACAAAATATACGGTGATGTTGCCCCATTATTTGGTCTAACTGATAACCCATAGCAGAAAGAAAATTATCATTAGCATCAATGATTTTTCCATTTGGGGTGAATTCGATATAGGCCTGTGATTTTTTGAGGCTGGTCACAATGTCATCTGCATGATTAAGTGCATTGAATTGAGACGGGCTGATGTTAATCTCATTTGCGTCTCCTTTTGCAGAACGGCGGAATAAACTTAGCATACTCATTCTCACTTCAGTGGTGTATTTTTGTAAATATATTCATTTTTATTTATAAAAGTAGGTCTGAAAATCAAGATATTCAATTATTCGACCTAGATATTTTTTGTTTAACGTTAAGAGTTATTTGCAGAACTGTTTTTTTGGATAAAGTTTTTATGGGAGTTTCGGGGACTACTTCAACGCAATGTGCTAGCTACACTGCGAGATGTACTTCGATACTAAATACTTAGATTACTTTTGAGCCGCTTGGATAATTACTAGGGCACAAAATGGGCACGTTTTGGGCACCGCGTGCCCAAAAGCAAAAAATTAGGGAATTTTTGATGTATTTCAGACACAAAAAAGCCCTGATAAATCAGGGCTTTATGTTTGGTTGCGGGAGCAGGATTTGAACCTACGACCTTCGGGTTATGAGCCCGACGAGCTACCAGACTGCTCCATCCCGCGCTTGTTCCGGTTTAGCTGGCTTATGCTGCCTCGCTAAGTGGAGCGTATTATACATATGGTTTAAGTCGACGCAAGCACAGTTCGCGATTATTTTACTGTTTGCACACTATTCAACCAGTTACGACTTATTAATAAGCATTTGTACTAGAATGGGTTTGGTTTTTTCCTCTGACTTTTCCAGCATACATTCTTTTATCAGCAGTATTGATGCACTCATCTAGTGATTGTCCAGGCGCGATTTGAGCAACCCCAATGGTAAAGCTCACGGTAATGATTTGATCATTGTAATAAATAGTATGTCGATGGATTTCTTTGCGGATCTTTTCTGCCAGTATTACCGCATCATCTAGCTCGGTATCTACCGCTAGTATTATGAACTCTTCCCCCCCCCAGCGTGCCAGCAGGTCACTCTCCCGAATAATTGATTGCATCTTCGTGGCGCACTCTCTCAGTACTTTATCGCCACAGGCGTGGCCTTGCTGATCATTGATTTGTTTAAAATAGTCAATGTCGAGCATCAGGATCGAGAATGGAATACTAGTGCGTTTGTGGCGTTCAAGCTCTACTTGGGCTCTCTGTCTAAAATCGCGTCGATTGCGCAAACCTGTTAGTTCATCGATAGTAGAGAGTCTTTGCAGTTTTTTGTTTGATGCTTCTAACTCTCGTGTTCTAGCCTCTACCAGCTGCTGTAAGTTTCTTGAGCGTTGTTTCAATGCGCTCGTTCGCCAATGATAAATTGCAACAGTTAAACCAATGGCTAAGAATGCCCAAAGTAACTGTGCCCATGCAGTCCAGTACCATGGCGGATGTACTATAACTAATAGCGTTGCTTGCTTGTTACTCCATATACCATCACTGTTAGTCCCCTTTACAACTAACCGGTATCTACCCGGGTCAAGATTGGTATAGGTAGCCGTTCGGTTATTGGCTGATGTGGATATCCAATCTGCATCAAAACCTTCTAGCCGATAGGAGTACAGGTTGTTTTCAGGTGAACTAAACGCCAGTGCGCTAAAACTCACGCTAAATACCAAATCCTGTGGTCCCAGTTCGATTTGATTGGCAATGTGAATAGGCGCGGTAAGCTTACTTTGCTGATCACTAGCTGGCGACGGTCGCACTGTATTGTTTAATACTGATAAGTTGGTCAGGATAATATTGGGATTCCACCCTGAACGTTTGACATGCTCTGGGTAAAAGCTAGATATGCCTTTAGGGCCACCGAACAATATCTCACCATCTGACTTCATTACACTGTGATTTATATAATAACCTTCTGACTTTGCGCCATTTTTCTCATTGTAATAACTCACATCAGTATAATTACGATTGATCTTAGCAATACCTTCGGTTGTACTAGCCCAAAGATTGCCCTTTCGATCTTCTTGCACACCACCAATAGAAAGGTTCGCCAGGTGCTCTGTAGGCACTAACTGTGTATATATATAACGTTGCCCCGTGACCTGCATTTTATACACGCCTGCACCTTGACTTCCTAGCCAGTAATGCCCGTCAGACGCGCTAGACACCCATGTAACAACACGCGGGCTGTTTTCCTTTGGGTTGTCCGACAATGTATGTAAATTGATCATCTCACCGGTTATAGCGTCAATTCGAACCAACCCCTCTATCGAACCCGCATAGGTATATTGATTATCGTCGGTGTTTATGTGGGTGACGGTCGCCAGCGGCCAGTGGTTTTTCGTAACTAGTGTGTCGCCATCGAGGTAATACAAACCGTCGTTGAAGGTACCCACCCATAAATCATTATTACTATCCATTGTTAAATGAAAGATAGTTTCATCATTGAGCACGGGTTCTTGACTTAAATGGCTGACAGGCTGTAACAAGCTGTAAAGGCCTCCTGTTGTGCCAACCCAGAATTTTTGTCGTGCTTGATCGAATGCGATAGCCCGAATCACTTTACTATTGGACTGGCCATCACTTTGGGATTCATCATTGAGTAACCATGGGCCTTGAAGATTTCCCGAGACGTCTCGTTGCCACACTCCATTTGGCGTACCAAACCAAATGGCATCACTATCGTCCAGCGTTAATCCGCGTACGGTAGTGAATGGTTCGGCGTTTAACTCTTTAATATTGACGCTGCTAGGGTCAAAGACGGAGACTCCACTGATCCAAGAGCCTTGCCATACTAAGCCAGACTCAGCTTCAAACGTTCTTGTCATATGAGCAGAACTCAACACACTCACAGCATCGTTATCAAACGACAACACCCGCACGCTCGCTAAATCGTCAGGTCTAACAATAGCTAGCCCGGCGTAAGAGCTTAACCACACATCACCGTTTTTAAGCTGATTAATCGCTGTAAAACCGCTATTGGATAAACGAGGGGTATCAAGTGGTAACGCCTTTATCATCACTTGTTGAGCAAGGCTAACTTCAAAAATGCCCGATTCAATTGTAGAAACCCAAAGTCGAGAATCACCGAGCCATTCAATATCTGTGATTTCATCATTTTCAATCAGCAAACGGCTATTCTGCCCGTTTTCAAGGTCAATTCGCCATAACCCATTGGTTGTTGCAACGAGCAGAGTGGCCTCAGTGAGACGCACAATGTCAATTACACGAGTAGTCTCATTAATATCAATGGATACCGGCAGAAATTGGTCACCTTGGCGATTGTATTTGAACATCCCATAGCGGCTTCCGGCCCATATATCGCCAAGACGGTCAACAGTAATTGTCGAGATAATAAAACGTTGCTGACCATCGGTACCAATTAGCGTGTAATGACGAAAAGAGTCTGACTCATACAGGTAGCGCGACAACCCTCCCGAGGTAGCCACCCAAATGTCGTGAGTGATGTTGTCCAACGCGAGTTTATAGGCAAATTCACCTATCGGGCCCAACCCGTCCTGTGTTTTATCTTTTCTGTACTGTACAAACTCATAACCGTCAAAACGGTTAAGTCCATTTTGCGTAGAGAACCACATAAACCCAAGTCGATCTTGCAGTATGTCAGACACTGTGACTTGTGATAGCCCCTCTGCAACTGAAAAGTGCCGCATGTGGGTGGGAACGATCAGTTGGGACTCAACCTGACTGGAGGCGCTAGCTGACTGTGCCAGCTCCAAAACTGCCACAGCCACGATCAATAATGCTAATCGGAACGTTTTAATAAAAGTCTCACTTCCGCACTGAATAAGACTTCTTAACTATAGCTAACTAACGCCAAAAGTTAGAAAAAATAGACAAATTTTCCGTTTGTGGTAGGCGTTATTTAAACAATTCCATTTTGGTTGCTAATTTAAAGTCTAAATCGCTAATACCATCAACATCGTGTGTGGTTAATTCAACCTTGACACGGTTGTAAACGTTAAACCATTCTGGATGATGGTTGAGTTTCTCAGCCCAGATGGCTATTTGAGACATCCAACCAAAAGCACGTATAAAACTTTTAAACTTAAATTCTTTAGTGAGCTTGTCATTTACGATCGCCCATTGCTCAGCGTCAGCTAACTTAGCATTCAATTCGTCCAAGGCTGATTCAATTTGTTCAGTCGTGTATTTTTCGGCCATGCCTACTCTCCTTTGTTATTTGGGGGCATTACACCAGATTTCTGGCACCAGTAATAAAATCGCCCGGTAAAACCGGGCGATTACTTGTCAACTTATGCTAACGCTAACGATTAAAATTCAATCGCTATACGCGCATAGATTTGACGGCCGCGAGGGTCATGAACTTTTGAGTCAAAACCACTGTTGGTGAATACCTGAGGTGGATCCTCATCAAATAAGTTAATCCCACCAATGGTCAGTAGGTAGTCAGTTTCGGTCTCAAACACAGCGCCTAAATTAACATTGTACTGCGCATCAACCGTGACATGACTGTCGATCTCAAAGAAGCCATTTGCACAGCTACCGGAGTTCGCTGAGCCATCAGCACAGTTTTGGTCATCATCGTATGCACTAATATAGCGCACAAACACATTAGCACTGTGGATATCATGCGACCAATTCACTCCCAAGTTAGCACGCAACTCAGGCGACGAGGTACCGATGTTATTGAAGTTACGGCGGCCAGCACCATCAATCGTACCAGCTTGTGGATCGTTCAACTCATAATCGAGGATATAGGTCGCGTTCAAGCTTGGTGTAAAGGTACCCATGTCTGTTTCGATTTTGTAACTCGTTACCAAATCTAGACCTGACGTGCTTAACTCACTCGCGTTAACGTACGTGTTGAGTACTTGCAACACGGGACCATTTAGCGGATCACCTGCGCGAATAACTCGAGAGGTATCCTGCGGTGAAGCCGTTAGAATCGCCTGGGCGTTTTCTTGAATAATGAGGTCTTCAAAGTCGAAGTTCCAGAAATCGACTTCCACTGACAAATCATCCACTGGCTCAAATGAGAATCCAATGTTATATGCGGTAGATTCTTCAGGCTTCAAGTCTTCGTTACCTGATGTTCTCACCGCTGCAAATGCGGTACCGAATAATGGATCTGATAATTGTTGAAGTGACGTTGCACCACCATTGCGCAAGAATACTGTTGGCGCTCGGAATGACGACGACCACGAACCTCGCAATGAGAAGTCATCCGTTGCTCGCCAAGAGAACGCAATCTTAGGATCAATGGTGTCACCTACGGCACCGCCGTAATCTTCATAGCGCAAGGCTAACTGCACATCTAATACGTCTGAAACTGGTAACGCCATCTCGGCAAATGCTGCCCAAACATCTAACTTTCCGTCAAAGTCTGGGTTACCAATGACAAACGTAAAACTATCTTGGTTAGAAAGTGCGTCATAGTCTTGCGACAAGCGTTCTTCGCGCCACTGCAGACCGAATGCAATACCCGCTGTACCGCCGTCCATGTCAAACGCATCTAGCGACGCAAAACCTTCCACAACTTGTAAATCTGACTTTGAGTCAATGACTTGCTTACCGGTGAATGAATCAATAACGTACTGTGAATTTGGCAACACTGTATATGACGTTGCAAATGGGTTGAAGTATTCACACGCACCTACTCCTGGTGTACCAGTAAGCGGGTTACAGTCAGCACCGCCTAAACCATTTAACGCAAGGTTAAACTCGGTATTGAGGACATCATCAACTTGGAATAAGAAGTCGTTGGTACCATTGGTGTAACTCAGTTCCCAGAAACCGTTGTCTAATTCACCGGTTAACGTGGTATTGAAGCGGAACGTATCTGATTCTGTCTCAGCTGGATCGCCCGGAACACCATTACCCTCAGCACGGCCAAAGAACCCTACTGGCGCACCAAATGGGTTACTTGGGTGATCGGCAGGTACCGTCGGTAAAGTTAAAATTGGGAATGAGGGTGAGCCCCCCCGTTCTGCACGATTGCGCGCAATACTAATTTCGTTCAACCAACTGATATCATCTGTCAATTGATACTCAGCTTTGACATACGCTGTCACGCGTGACTCGTCTGGTACGTACGAATAGGTATTACCGAAGTCAAAGCCACAGAAACCAATATCTAAGCCAGGTACTGTGCCTGGAGGTGCAAGCAATTGCGGGAAACCGCCAAACTCAGCACAACCCGTCGGGTCAATAAACGGCACGGCACCTAAGAAGTAAGAGCCCGGGTTACCTAATGCACTGGTATCGTCTTGTGGACGACTCAAGCGACGATCAGATAAGAACATAGGTGAACGATTGGTATAGCTTATGGCTGCCATCACACTGCCGTTATCACCCACTGCGCCCCATAAGCCTTGAAGGATGTATTCTTTGTTGTTGCCGTGCGCACCATCTTGGTAATCAAAGGTCAGCTTAGCGCCTTCATAATCTTTCTTGGTGATAAAGTTAACCACACCAGCAACCGCATCAGAGCCGTACAATGCTGATGCACCATCTTTAATCACTTCCATGCGGTTAATTGCAATCATCGGCACCAAAGAACTGGTGTCGACGAAATTTAAACCATCGTTAGTTTGCTGTGCGTTTACTACTTGGCGCTTGTTATTAAGCAATACCAAAGTCGATGCAACACCAAGACCACGCAAGTTGATGTTGGATGTACCAGCAGTTGCATTTTGAGTAAAGGCATCCGGATTGTTTTGCGCACCGGTATTTATCGTTAGCGTTTGCGTTATGTCAGCAATATTTTTCGCGCCGATTGAATCAATCGACACACTGTCAACGACCGCCAACGGCGAGGGAGATTCGAAGTTTTCACTGCGGCGCACAAAACTACCTGTGACCATAATCAGTTCAAAACTTTGTTCTTCGGCTTGTTGAGAATCATCTTCTTGCCCCATGGCAAGTTGTGGAGCGAGCGCAAACTGAGCAGCTACGCAGGCAGCGAGCGCCGTTTTGCGAGTGGATAACTTCATTGTGAGTCCCCTATGTTAGGTGTTTGCATGCAAACAACCCAGCTAGTCTGTAGTGGTATATCAGTTATTTTTATACGCATACACTTTTCGAGTACGCTTCGAAAATAGTAGGCGTAACTCGAATAAATGTAAATTTTATGTTGCTTATATGTAAATATTAGCTATTTGGATGGTCTGACCAGCGAGTTCTTAGGGGAAAGATCCTCATCCAGAAACGGAATGGATGATCGCTAGCATCAAAAACTGACCTACCAATGCAGGCTTCTCACGATCTTTGATTTCTACCGCACAATCAAAGGTATACAAACGTCCGGTTGGCTTTTGCTCAATCGATGCTACTTTGAAAATGTATCTCACTTGGTCATTGACTCGAACCGGTTCAAGAAAGCGCAGTGAATTGATCCCATAATTGAGGACTGACGCGATATCTGGATGAGAGGTAACAACACCTTCAAATGCTTTTGGCATCAATGATGCTGAAAAAAAACCGTGCGCAATAGTGGTTTTGAACGGACTGTGAGTTGCGCACCGCTTTGGATCAACATGAATCCACTGATGATCGCCTGTTGCATCGGCAAAGGTGTCAATTGCTTGCTGTGTGACAGGTATCCAATCCGACGCCGGTAATGCGTCTCCAATGGCTAAATCTATCAACGTAGTACTCATAAAATTGTCCTTAAATGCGATAAAGTTACATTTTTATACTATTAATTTACTGAATATTTCAAATCACATTCTATAATAGCGATTAATAATTAAAAGACGCTACACTCCCTTTGTACCAAAATACGAATAGAAGCTAAATATGAACCTGAACCGAATAGACTTAAACCTTTTCGCGGTGTTTGATGCTATTTATACAGCCGGCAGTCTAACCAAAGCAGCCGACGTATTATGCATCACGCAACCGGCAGTGAGTAACTCATTAGCTAGATTGCGTGAAATGTTGAACGACCCTTTATTCGTGCGCACTGGGCATAGCATGACCCCGACACCTGTTGCACAGAATATTATAGTTCCAGCTCGTCAGGCTCTGGGCTTGTTGCGCAAAAGTGTGCAACAAAGCCATACTTTTGATCCCGCGATTTCCGAGAAAGCCTTTAACTTCGCCAGCCGCGATTTACTCGAAGTCAGTATCATGCCGCGTTTGATGGTGCGCTTACAAAATGTGGCGCCCAATGTCACGCTCACCAACTACGAAATTGCGCGCAGTCAAGTAGTATCGTCAATGGCTAACGGTAGCTTGGATTTCTTCGCCGATGCTTCTAGCTTCACCGATCCACACCTATGTAAACAAAAGATTGCGTCAGATAGATTTGTTGTTATTGCTCGGAAAAACCACCCAGCACTTAAAAATGGTTTAGATTTGGAGACATTCCTGCGGCTTGGTCATATTAATGTCTCACACCGAAAAAGCGGCGCCGGCCCCATAGACATTGAGTTGGATAAATTAGGTAAAAAACGCAAAGTAATAATGCGAGGACAACATTTCTTAACCGTACCAAGTGCGATCGTAAAAACTGACCTTATCGCTTGTTTACCTTATCATTTAGCCAAACATTACGATTTATCGATATTTGAATTACCGTTCGACATTCAGCCTGTGGAGTATTTTTTGTATTGGCACGTTAGTGCTGATCACGACCACGCACATTTGTGGATGCGTGAACAAATAAGTGAGGTCTGTAAAGCCTATGCACCGCATTAAGCGGTGCATAGGCTTACCGTGAGACGTTGAGCAGACTCCTACTCTTCGTCTTCATCACTGCCAAAGATGCAGTGTTTAGTGTAGTCACCGGCTTCATTTGCAGTCCAATCACCTTTGGGTTTGGCTTCCAGATCTTCACACCACTCCTTACTGCCGACTTCTGGTGCACATCCACCGATAAATAATGCTAGCGCCAATACTGTAAGTACCTTTTTCATCTTATTCTCCTGTGTGTATTCAACAACAGCATAACTATGCTCAATCTATGGCGCAATAATTAAACGTGCTCTAGAACTTTTTCTTTTCTATATATCCAAGCGATACTGTCCAAGTAAATTTCGACACAGCGCTGCGCTTAACAAACAAAGTGAATGAATTATTGACGTTCTATCGCTTTAAGTATGCTGGCAAAACCAGCAGCGCCTTGCTTTTGCGTCATTGGGTCTAATATTAAGCTTCCTAATATCGGTACCTTTAAGTGACCGCGAGAAATCCAGACAACGCGCGTACCTTCTTCAGCCTCAGTTAGGCGAACTTCACCGATTTCATGTTCAAAAGTGATCGGCGACGATTGTTCTATTTGATATTGCAAACGATTAGGACGTTCAAAGGCCACGATGCGTTCATAGAGGGTAAAGGGCTTGATTTTTATGCGCCGCAACGCTCCCTTGCCGTTCGCTTCATGCTCGCCTTGTGTAATTAATTCTGATTCATCCACACCAGGAAATTTTGCATAGTTGCCATGATCCGCGAGTGCTGCAAAGACTTCTTCAATTGGTTTTTTGACTAAGCGCTCTACTTTAATGTCAAACATAAATCATTTCTCAATTCAGTTAGCAAATTCTTATAAGTATTAAACCATATACCTATGTATCGACCCACAGATTTTTTTCTTTTTCACCTTGGGCTTTAATTAAAACCGTTCAAACACATCAACTAATTATTAACCGAGGAATTAACCATGTTGAAAGTAGTTAAAACTTCTATCGCTATCGCCGCTGCTTCTTTAATGTTCACAGGTACTGCGCAAGCAGACGTTAACGAAGCGCTACAAAACATTTGCTCTATCGTTAAAGCTGACGATAAAGGCCAATTGCGTAAGAAAATGAAAAAGGTTCAGTCTGACTACAACCTTAAACTTCAAGATTACTATTCAGGTGTGAGCTGTGGCGGTAACAGCCTGATTCGCACTGCATTGCTTAACAATGCTGTAGAAGCCGGGACTCTACTGGTTAAGAAAATGCCAAAAAAGGATTTAGCGGAGCCAGAGCAGGATGGTAAAACGCTGCAAGCGTGGATTGCAGAGCAAGGTCTTGCTGACAACCCAGTAGCCGCTGTAGTCGCTGAGCGCATCTAAGCAACTAATTCGGTAGCCTCGGCTACCACCATGTTTCAACATGGTCGGCAGAGCGATCTGCTTCCTCGAAGGGCTCCCGCAAGGGAGCCTTTCTTTTTGGTCTTAGTTTACCTGCGCCGTCGAAGCGCTAAAACTCCGATTAACATCATGGCCATCGCAGGCACTTCGGTTAGTTCATTCGATATGGCGAGTTGAGGCGTAAAATTTAATGCTGCAATTCGCGGTGCTGTATAGAGACTCAAATCTAAATCATCGATAACCGGAAAACTGTTTTCAATTACCGCATCGTATAAATTTCGACTAATAATCAGCGATGTAATATTTTGCAATTGTGCAAACGTTTGTAGCATGCGCCGATTTGCAATAAAACGTTGACTGTCAACAATGCTACCGTTGCTATAGGTGGCTCTGAAAAACAAGTCGCCTTGGTCATTTGGGCTCGACTTTGTTGTCCCACTGTAGAAACTGTTTAAGTTAAACGCCAGATTGTCTTTATGTGTGATAGTAACCGTTGAGTAGCGACAGCAACCAAATTGCAAAACGTCACCATTGAATTCAGTTAGTCCATCGAAGCCAACGTATTTACTGTCCAGGTAGTTGGTATCTTTACCCAAAAAAGTAAATAAAAAGTCGTCTTCTAAATAGGTTTTCGTCGCCCGCAAATAAGGATTTGTGGTCGACGCTGTGGTGTTATCGAAAGTGATTAAAGCCGCATGGACCGTTCGAGTTAAAAATAGATTACTACTGGCAAACAGTAATAGCGATACTACTATTGTGGTTTTCATTTTTTGCGCACCGGGTATATTCATTATTATTATTTACTGCAATCCATCGCGATAAATCTGCAAATCCTCGCACGCCGAGAGTTTACAGAACTGATCAGATCTGTAAAGTATTTACCTTAATCGTTTTAAAAAAATAGAAGATCAGCGTGCCAAAAACTGGCTAATTGCTGATGAGATAGCTTCTGGCTCTTCATGGTGCAGCCAATGTGTTGCATCTGGAAAGCGTTGCTCAGTGTAGTCATCAATGTATTCTGATAATCCATCCAATACGCTAATATCAAACGCACTATCTTGCTCGCCCCATAATACAAGCGTGGGAACTCGAATATATATCTGTGGGATTTTAAAATCAGCAAGCTGCTTGGTTGGCCCGCCGTTTTGCTTGTCTAGGCTACTCGTGTCGCTGCCCTCTCGCGGAAATAACTGTGGCATAGCGCGGTAGTAATTAAGCATACGGGTCAAGACCCCGTCGCATTGCCAAGAATCGCGATAACCCGTTTCTAACTCGGGGCTGATGCCACCCTTAACATGCGTTATCGAATGTTGCTTGAGCAATGCGAAATCATCATCTGCCAGAGCTTTTTCAGCATCGCTTGATAAGAACGTATGAATGTAATCACTCATCGCACGCTGTTTTGGGTTTTGCATCATTTCGCGGGTAAAAGTACTCGGATGTGCAGCGTTGAGTATGATTAAATGACTGAGTAATTCAGGATAGCGAGCAGCCAACGGCCATGCCAGCGCTCCCCCCCAATCATGCGCCACCAACACCACTGGCTGACCATCACTGACCTGACGAATAAATTCGGCTACTATTTCTACTAAATTCGGTACGCTAAATTCAGCTAACGCACCAGGACCTTCACTACGGTTATAACCTGGTAAATCTAGTGCGATAGCGCGTGCTATTTGACCAAAGAAGTCGAGTTGATGATGCCAAACGCCTGAATACTCAGGAAAACCGTGCAGAAATATAAGTGTTGGAGTTTGCGTTTCTGTAGAAATGGGCGACCGCATTAAATAATGCAGTCGCAGACCTTTCGCCTGAACATAACAAGATTGAATATCGCTATGTTCAGGCATATTCCAATTAACCTTGATAGAAAGCTTCTTCGCTCATACTCATTAGGTTGTCAGCACCTGAGTGAATCGCTGAAACCAATGAACGTGTGCGAGTAAGCATACGATCAAAGTAGAACTGCGCTGATTGCAACTTCGCCTGATAGAAGTCAACTTCTGTGCTGCCTTCATCCAGCTTCTGTTGTGCTGTGACAGCCATTTGCAGCCAGAAATACGAAACTGATACATAACCAGAATACATCAAGTAGTCTACCGCCGCGGCACCCAATTCATCAGGATTATTAGCGGCAGATTTCATGATGTCGTTAGTGAGCTGCTCCCACTCGTCGACATGACTTTCTACCGCGTTAGCCCACGCATTAAACTGCTGCTTGTCGCGTAAGCTCGCACAATAGGTGCGGATCTCTTGAGTGAATACCTGTAGCAACTTGCCTTGACTACCGACCACTTTACGCGCCAATAGGTCAATCGCTTGGATACCTGTTGTACCTTCGTACATGGTACAAATACGTGTATCACGAGCAAGTTGCTCCATGCCCCACTCTTTAATGTAGCCGTGACCTCCATACACCTGCATACCATAGCTGGTGCACTCTTGGGCGGTTTCAGTTAAGAATGCTTTAACGATTGGCGTTAGCAAGGCCAACTTAGCATCAGCAATCTGACGCTTCTCAGCATCTTTTTCGTACAAGGTCACATCAACCATTTTCATGCAATAAATGGCCAGTGCGCGACAACCCTCACGTAATGATTTTTGCGTCAACAACATGCGGCGCACGTCTGGATGTACGATGATTGGGTCAGCTGGGCCTGATTCGTTCTTACGACCGGTTAATGAGCGGAACTGCAAACGATCTTTGGCGTATGCCAAGGCCCCCTGGAATGCCGCTTCTATAGCTGATAAACCTTCCATACCCGTGCCGATACGCGCCATGTTCATAAAGGTAAACATACAATTGAGGCCGCGATTAGGCTCACCAATCAGGTGACCTTTAGCGCCATCAAAGTTCATCACACATGTTGCGCTGCCTTTGATACCCATTTTGTGTTCAATCGAACCGCAAACAACTGTATTGCGTTCACCTTTCTCGCCGTTCTCGTCAACGTGATACTTAGGCACAATAAACAATGAGATACCTTTAGTGCCTGCCGGTGCGTCTGGCAAACGTGCTAAGACGATATGCACGATATTTTCAGACATGTCGTGTTCACCCGCTGAGATAAAGATCTTAGTGCCTGTCAGTGAGTACGTGCCGTCATCATTGGGTTCTGCTTTACACTTAAGCATACCCAAATCAGAGCCACAGTGTGGTTCAGTCAAACACATGGTGCCGGTCCAGCTACCTTCAACCAATTTGTGTAAGAACATCTCGCGTTGCTTGTCGGTACCGTGCGCCTTCAAGGTTTCCATACAGCCTTGACTCAACCCTGGGTACATTGCCCACGAGTGGTTAGCACCTGAGAACCACTCCGCCATAGATGTAGCCAGTGAGTAAGGTAGTGCTTGACCGCCGTACTCTTCGGGGTGCGCCATTGATGGCCAGCCGCCTTCTACATACTGCTGATAGGCTTCTTTGAAACCTGTAGGTGTAGTCACTACGCCATTATCGAAGCCACAACCTTCCTCGTCACCAACCGCATTGATTGGTGCTAGAGTATTTTCTGCAAATTTTGCCGCCTCAGAGAAAATAGCGGTCACAAGATCATTGCTGACCTCTTCGAAGCCCAGATCTGCATAATGGGATTCAAAACCCAATAATTCATATAAAGTAAACAACGTATCTCGTTGTGGTGCTTTGTAATTTTGCATCGTCGTATAACCGTTTTATAACACTTCAAATAAACCAGCGGCGCCCATGCCGCCACCGATACACATGGTACACACTACATATTTTGCACCACGTCGTTTTCCTTCAATTAAGGCATGCCCCACCATTCTGGCACCACTCATGCCATAGGGGTGTCCAATAGAGATTGCCCCGCCGTTTACGTTGAGCAACTCATCAGGAATACCCAGCTTGTCACGGCAATATAAAACCTGAACCGCGAAGGCTTCATTCAGCTCCCACAGACCGATGTCATCCATCGTTAACCCGTGCTGCTTAAGTAATTTAGGCACTGCGAAGACCGGACCAATACCCATTTCATCCGGCTCACAACCCGCAACCGCAATACCTTTAAAGGCGCCAAGCGGGTCTAGACCGCGTTTCTCCGCTTCAACATCGCTCATCAGAACGCTCGCACTTGAACCGTCTGACAACTGACTGGCGTTACCTGCTGTAATACAGCCGCCTTCGATAACCGCATTCAGCCCTTGTAAACCTTCAAGCGTGGTTTCGGCGCGATTGCCTTCATCTTTTGCAAGCGTCACCTCGGCAAAACTTACATCGCCCGTCTCTTTATCAACAATCGCCTTGTTAGCGGTGATCGGTACAATTTCATCATTAAATTTGCCTGCCGCTTGTGCTGCTGCGGTGCGCATCTGGCTTTGATAACCATACTCATCTTGCGCGTCGCGACTCACGTTATAGCGCTTCGCTACAACTTCGGCGGTTTGCAGCATCGGCATATAGATATCTTTGTGCTTCGCGATTAATGCAGGATCGGTCATTCGGAAGGTATTCATGTGCTTGTTTTGCACCAATGAAATTGAATCCAAACCACCGGCAACCATAATGTCGGTATTGCCTGTCATAATGCTTTGTGCAGCAGTGGCAATGGCGTACATGCCAGAGCTACATTGGCGATCAAGCGTCATGCCGGAAACCGTAACCGGCAAACCGCCAGCTAATCCGGCTAAGCGACCAATGTTCATCGAGCCTGAACCTTGGGTTAAGGCTGAACCCATAATCACGTCATCGACTTCCTGCCCTTCAAGACCTGCACGCTTTACTGCAGCGGCAATCGAATGCCCGCCTAGTGACGGTGCTTCAAGGTTGTTTAAAGCGCCTTTATACGCACGCCCGATTGGGCTTCGTGCGGTTGATACGATAACTGCCTGACGCATGTGTCCTCCTAGTAAGGCTCGATTCAAGCCTTGAAATGTATTAGTTAAAAGTTTTACCTTGCTGAGCGAGCTTTTCTAACAAGGGGGCAGGCTTAAACCACGCTTCACCGTAGTCGCCTAATTGCTCGCGATATTTATTCATTGCTGTGAGAACTTTATCTAAACCAATCTCGTCAGCGAACTTCATTGGGCCACCGCGATACACTGGGAAGCCATAGCCATACACGTAGATAACGTCAATATCGCTGGCTTTGGCAGCAATGCCCTCTTCGAGGATCAGAGCGCCTTCGTTAATCAATGGATAGATGCAGCGCTCAAGGATTTCTTGGTCGCTAATTTTGCGTTGTTCGATACCAAGACGCGCAGCTTCTTGCTTCGCTATTTCAAGCACGCTCTCGTCTGGAATGGGTTGACGATTGCCAGGCTCATAAAGATAAACGCCCTTACCTGCTTTCAGCCCCACACGACCATCTTCAACCAATTTATCGGCTACCACACAATAACTTGGATCGTGTTCGATAAAGGCTTTACGTGACTGACGCACAAAATAGCCAATATCCAAGCCCGCCATATCACCCATGGTAAATGGCCCCATAGGTAAACCGAACTTATAAATGACTTTGTCAACCTGCTCTGGTGTTGCGCCTTCTAGCATCAATCGGTTTGCTTCACGCCCATAGGCTTCGATCATACGGTTACCCACAAAACCGAAACACACACCCACTAATACGGCGACTTTTCGAATGATTTTGGCCATTTGCATGCAAGTCTTGATAACTTCAGGTGCTGTGTGCTCTGCTTTAACAATTTCAAGCAGCTTCATCACGTTTGCAGGTGAGAAGAAGTGCAAGCCAATAACGTCTTGCGGACGACTTGTTGCCGCAGCAATTTCATTAATGTCGAGTGTTGAAGTATTTGTCGCTAAAATTGCACCGGGTTTACAAACTTCGTCGAGCGATTTAAACACCGCTTGCTTGACTTCCATCTTCTCGAATACGGCTTCGATAACTAAATCAACATCGGCCAAATCCGCATAGCTGGTTGTACCCGTCAGTAATGACATGCGCTTTTCAACATCTTCTGCTGTCAACTTACCTTTTTTGGCAGTGCGCTCGTAGTTGCCTCGGATGACACTTAAGCCTTTCTCCAAGGCTTCCGGTTGAAGTTCGAGCATAGTTACCGGAATGCCAGCATTAGCAAAGTTCATTGCAATACCGCCACCCATGGTACCGGCACCGATAACAGCGACTTTCTTGATGTCGCGGACAGGCGTTGATTTGTCGTAGTCTTGCACATGCCCGGCGGCACGTTCGGCAAAAAAGAAATGTTGCTGAGCACGTGCTTGTGATGTTTGCATGCATTCTAAGAACAATTCACCTTCACGTTGTAGGCCTTCCGGGAATGGTAGCTCAGTAGCTGCTTGTACGGCTTTGATACAGTTAAATGGCGCAAAGAAACCGCGTGCTTGTTTCTTAATACCTTCGGCATATTGCTCAAACAATGCAGGATCAAAGCTCGCTGAATCAACGGTGATGTCGCATGTACGTGGAATATCCGCGGTTAAATCCAAGTTCTCGATGAAGGTTTGGGTTGCAGCGGGAAGTTGCTCTACTGAATCGACAATTTCTGCAAAAACACTTGGCAGCTTAGTAACTGATTGCGGACGACCAGACACAACCATGTCTAACGCTTGTTGTACCGGAACCAAACGAGGAAGACGCTGTGTACCGCCGGCGCCTGGAAGAATGCCCAGATTGACTTCTGGTAACCCAACCTTGTTAGCCTTGTGCGTGATGCGATAGTGACACGCCAATGCCAACTCTAGACCACCACCAAACGCTGGCCCCGGCAATACCGCCACAACAGGCTTAGTCGATTGTTCAATGGCGTGTAATACCACAGTAGATAAGTTTGGCTCGAAATCGCCCGTAGAAAATTCCGATATATCAGCACCGCCGCTAAAGAATCCAATATCTGATGTGATCACAATTACTTTTACCGCATCATCGGCTAGGGCTTTTTCAATTCCCTCGACAAGCCCCACTCGAACGGCTTTACCCAGCGCATTAACCGGTGGATTGTGCATTATTAACGACGCGACTGATTGTTGAACGGAATAGGCAACAGCTGATTGGCTCATAAACGAAACTCTTCTACTTATGCATTAATTGAAGAGCATGGTATGACCTGTCCACCAATCAGTGAAGTTTATTGGTTTTATATTTCTGAATAAATTAAATCAATACTATTAACAATTCGTTTACCGATGCGGGCTAGGGATATTTCCGTACTTTTAGTCTGATTTAAATTCATTGACCCTCTTGAGCTTATTTGTTTAATGGCAATGTATGAACGCCAAAAAGTGAGTAACAAACTATGCAAGCACTGCGGACTCCAGACGAACGTTTTAGTAACTTACCTGGGTACGATTTTACGCCTCATTACATCGAAGTGGACGACTTTGAAGGCGGCCAATTACGCATGCATTTCATCGATGAAGGCCCGCGTGATGGTGAAGTAATCTGGATGCAACACGGTGAACCTAGCTGGGCCTATTTGTATCGCAAAATGATTACGCCACTGACTGCGGCGGGATATCGCGTGATCGTGCCTGACCTAATTGGCTTTGGGCGCTCAGATAAACCCACTGAACGATCTGATTATACCTATCAACGCCATCTTGATTGGGTTACTCAATTGCTTGATCAGCTACAACTAACTGATATCACTTTAGTTTGTCAGGATTGGGGAGGCTTATTAGGCCTGCGTTTAGTCGGTGAGCAACCTGAGCGATTTGCCCGTGTTGTTGCGTCTAATACCATGTTACCGACCGGCGATCACCCTCCTGGAGAAGCGTTCTTTAAATGGAAGGCTTTTTCTCAAGAGGTCGACGTATTTCCTGCGGCCGGAATTATAAAAGGTGCTACGGTAACCCCGCTAACACCTGAAATTTATGCAGCCTACGATGCGCCCTACCCCGATGAATCGTACAAAGCAGGTGCACGACAATTCCCCACCTTAGTGCCGGTAAGTCCAGATGATCCTGCCAGTGATGCCAATCGCAAAGCGTGGCAAGGCTTACAAGGTTTTAATAGACCGTTCTTATGCGCCTTTAGTGATTCCGACCCGGTGACGGCTGGAGGCGATAAAATTATGCGCAAACTCATACCGGGATGTGAGGGCCAAGCGCATACAACCATTGAACAAGGTGGCCACTTTGTTCAAGAAGATCAAGGCGAAGTATTTGCCAATATTATTTTAAATTTCCTCACACAAAACCCGATTAAATAACAAGGTAGCAAAACTATGGATCCGTTACTCGATTTTACTGATCACACCGTGTTAATCACAGGCGCCGCGAGCGGTTTCGGTCGTTTACTTGCAATTGGACTAGCCAGCCGTGGCGCCAATTTAGTCTTGGGCGATATTGACGAGGCAGGCTTGGCTGAAACGGTTAAACAACTCAATGTCCCCGCTCAGCGCGTTACATCTATGAAAAATGACGTGTCTTCTGAAGCTGAGTGCGCGACCATGGTTAAGACGGCCGTCGACACTTTTGGCAAATTAGACAGTGCCGTTAACAATGCCGGTGTGGCGCATGATCCGGCTGCCATACATGAACTCACTGAAGCGATTCTGGATCGTCAAATTGATATTAATGTCAAAGGCGTAATGTATGGTATGAAATATCAGATCCAAGCCATGCTGGCGAATGGTAAAGGCCATATACTCAATGTAAGTTCTATGGCGGGTATTGGCGGTGCGCCCAAAGGCGGTGCCTACGTAGCAGCTAAACATGCAGTTGCAGGCCTAACACGCACCGCAGCAATTGAATATGGTCGATTAAATGTGCGTTGTAACGCCATATGTCCATTTTTTAGCCCAACGAATATCCTTAATGTTGATGGGTTTAACTCCGAAAAAGACCGAGCGCGAATGGCAATGGGCAGCCCGATGAAACGCTTGGGCGATCCACAAGAAATGGTCAACGTAATGTTAATGATGCTATCACCCGGCAACACCTACATGAACGGCCAAACCATTGCCGTTGATGGCGGTGTGTCAGCCTGGTAAGCCGATAAGCACACTGCGGTGCACTGAAATTCGGTGCACCCTATTTTCTTCTTAAGCTAACGCCTCTCAATAGGTATTATTTAAAATACCTATGTATCGACCCACAGATTTTTTTCTTTTTCGCCTTGGGCTTTAATTAAAACCGTTCAAACGCATCAACTAATTATTAACCGAGGAATTAACCATGTTGAAAGTAGTTAAAACTTCTATCGCTATCGCCGCTGCTTCTTTAATGTTCACAGGTACTGCGCAAGCAGACGTTAACGAAGCCCTACAAAACATTTGCTCTATCGTTAAAGCTGACGACAAAGGCCAATTGCGTAAGAAAATGAAAAAGGTTCAGTCTGACTACAACCTTAAGCTTCAAGATTACTACTCAGGTGTGAGCTGTGGCGGTAACAGCCTTATTCGCACTGCATTGCTTAACAATGCTGTAGAAGCCGGGACTCTACTGGTTAAGAAAATGCCAAAAAAGGATTTAGCGGAGCCAGAGCAGGATGGTAAAACACTACAAGCGTGGATCGCTGAGCAAGGTCTTGCTGACAATCCAGTAGCCGCTGTAGTCGCTGAGCGCATCTAAGCAACTAATTCGGTAGCCTCGGCTACCACCATGTTTCAACATGGTACGCGAGTTGTTTACTCGCAACTAAAAAGGCTCCCTGTTGGGAGCCTTTTGCCTTTCTAATACCAAATACTAATCAGGCTTAAGCACCATTTTACCGCGCACTTCTCGGCCCATGACTTTTTCAAGCGCTTGTTTAGCCTTTGACAGCGGCAAACATTCATCGACCACGACTTTCACTTTACCCTGTACATACCAAGTCAATAACTCTTGCATATTCGCGGCAAAGTCTTTCGGTTGGTGCTGAGTAAATGAGCCCCAGAACACTCCCACTACTGAGTATCCTTTGACTAAGGATAGGTTGACTGGAAATTCTGGGATTTCACCACCGGCGAAACCAATGACTAGCAATCTACCGTTCCAAGCCATACTGCGACTACAGGCATGGAAGGTATCACCACCCACACACTCGTAAACAACATCTGCGCCCTTGCCGTTGGTCGCTTGTTTTATTGCATCTTTAAGGTTTTCTTCGGTGTAGTTAATCAGAATATCCGCACCGTTCTCTTTAGCGGTTGCGAGCTTCTCAGCCGTAGAACAAACAGCGATAACTGTAGCGCCCAATTCCTTACCAATCTGGACCGCAGCCAAGCCTGTACCACCAGCTGCACCTGTGACTACTAGCGTCTCGCCCGGTTGGATATTGGCGCGCTGTTTTAAGGCGTGATGTGCCGTCGCGTGGGCAGTTACCAATGCTGCTGCTTCTTCAAATGGAATTTGCTCAGGTAACGGTAATATGTGGGTTTGCGGCACCACAACTTGTTCGGCATAGCCACCTAACATGCAAAGTGCAATTACCCGTTGACCTACGTGCCATCCCTCTACACCTTCACCGATAGCGGAAATTGTCCCTGCTACTTCGTTACCAGGAATAAAAGGTCGCTCAGGTTTCATTTGATATAACCCTTGCACCAATAAACCATCAGGGAAATTAACCCCGGCTGCTGCAATATCAACAACGACCTGACCTTTACCCGGCTCTAACGCAGATAACTCTTTGTATTCCAAATCATCAACGGGACCAAACTCATTACATACAATTGCTTTCATAGTTTTACTCTTAATCTTTAATCAGTGCTGCTGCGTGTGCAGCTAAAGGGCGCATCATCGATTCAAGTGCTGCGGCCTTGGCATTCGAAGCGTTCCCCATCTTGGCGCGCTTAACCACTCCTTGTACAATGGCCGCTAATCTGAAGAAGCTAAATGCCAAATAGAACGGCCAATTATCGATAGGTTCGATACCGCGGCGCTCACAATACTTGGCGATGTATTCTTCTTCACTTGGAATGCCCAGCGCTTGTCTATCCAAACCACCTAACCCTGGTGCATGGCCAAGATCATGGGGTAAGCGCAGCTGCATGCACTGATATGCTAAATCAGCAAAGGGGTGCCCTAGAGTCGAAAGCTCCCAATCTAATACCGCAATAACCCTTGGTTCATCAGGGGCAAACATCATATTGTCAAGACGGAAATCGCCGTGAACTAAAGAGACCTGTCCGTCATCTTCTGGTAGGTTTACGGTCAGCCAATCCATTAATACTTCAATATCTTCTATATGCTCGGTTTCGGCTGCTCTGTATTGTTTAGTCCAGCGTTGCAGTTGACGCTCAAAGTAATTCCCGGGACGTCCGTAGTCTTCCAACCCGGCAGCTTCCACATCAACGTTGTGCAAACTTGCCAGTACTCGATTCATTTCGTCATACATTTGTGTGCGAACTACTACATCAGTGATTTCGGGTAATGCACTTTGCCAAAAGATTCGACCGTCTTTGAATTCCATGATGTAAAACATGGCGCCCAATACGTCGGTATCTGTGCACAGATGTATTGCCTGAGGCACAGGCACATCGGTGTCTTGTAACGCGGCAATCACCCGAAACTCACGGTCAACCGCGTGGGCAGACTTGAGCAACTTCCCTGGTGGTTGACGGCGCAGCACGTATTGTCCTTTGTCTGTTGCAATTTTAAACGTCGGGTTGGATTGCCCGCCGCTAAATTTATCTGCTCGTTGCACATGGCCAATATCGACACCCTGCTCCTGCAAATAGCGATTCAGCGCATCGAGCCGCACCAACTCAGATGATTGACTCATAGTTTATTTCACCATTTTCGCGGCAGTTTCAGCGATTAAGTTACGGCCTAACTGCATCATATGGACTTGATCAGGGCCATCAGCTAAGCGCACCGTTCGCGCATAAGCATAGGCTGCGGCCAATGTTGTATCTTGGCTTGTACCCATGGCACCGTGCATTTGGATCGCCTCGTCGATGACTTTACAGGCCATTTTCGGTGCCACGATTTTTATTGCAGCAATGATGTCACGAGCGACTTTATTGCCGTATTTATCCATCTTATCTGCGGCTTTTAGTGTCAACAATCGCGCCTGTTCTATATCACAATGCATTTGTGCGATGCTTTCTCTTACGGATTGCTGTTTGCTCAATGGCTGACCGAAGGCAACACGCTTTTCAACGCGCACGCAAGCTTCATCTAGCGCGCGCTGAGCAACACCGATAAGACGCATACAGTGGTGAATTCGGCCGGGCCCTAAGCGACCTTGGGCAATTTCAAAACCTTTACCCTCACCCACTAATAAATTGCTTGCTGGCACACGCACATTTTCAAACAGTACCTCGGCATGGCCCACTGGCTCATCGTAATGCCCCATAGCTGCCATTGGACGAACTACGGTTACGCCCGGTGTATTCATTGGCACTAGGATCTGGCTTTGTTGTTGATGGCGTGCAGCGGATGGATCAGTTTTTCCCATTACGACCATGATCTTACAATTTTCGTTCATGGCCCCTGAGGTATACCACTTGCGACCATTGATCACGTATTCATCGCCTTCGCGCACAATTGCAGTTTCGATATTAGTGGCATCAGACGATGCAACGGCTGGCTCAGTCATAGCAAAAGCCGAACGGATTTCACCGTTTAGTAATGGCTTTAACCACTGTTCTTGCTGAGCATCATTGCCGTACTTCGCCAGTACTTCCATATTGCCAGTATCTGGCGCGCTACAGTTAAAAATCTCCGCACTCCACGGTACGCGCCCCATAATCTCGCATAGTGGCGCATATTCCAGATTAGTTAAGCCCGCGCCATAAGGTTTGTATTCTTCAGGTAAAAACAAGTTCCAAAGCCCAGCCGCTCTCGCTTTGGCTTTAAGCTCTTCCATCATCGCAGGTGTTTGCCAACGGTTGGCGTTGGTTTCCACTGCGTGGATGTAATCTTGTTCAATCGGATATACATGCTCTTGCATAAATGCCTCAAGTTGAGCCATTAACGCCTGTGTTTTTTCTGAATAATCAAAGTTCATTGGGTGTCCTTGTGATATCTGCTTAACTGTAGCTCATCGCGCTACGTTTGTCGGGGTGCTCTAAGTGCGGCACCGCGTTGAAATGATGTAAATGCACGCTGTGGGCATTGGCGAATAGTTGCGACACGCTGGTATTGCGGATCTGAAGGTTTAAATTGACCATGGTAGCGGCATCTGCGCCTAAAATTTGACTGACCATCATGGCAATAGCACCACCCGAAGTGGCCATAACAATGCGCTTATGCGGGCTAGCGATCGCAGCATCGAGAACGTCCATTACCCGCGAGCGAAACCCTTGCCAAGACTCCGGCAATCGGTCTTCATCGAGTTTACCCTGCGACCAAGCGAGCATGGATTTGCGCAATAAGCGGTAAAACTCGGCAGGCTTTGCCCCCGGTGCAGGTTGTGACGCCGGATCAATGGCGACGTACGCATCGGCGACCGCTTGAAAATCAAACTCATTCAGGCCTGAATAGACCTCGGCACTTGGCAAACTTTTGACTGACGCTTCACCACCTATTGATAAGCCGTGCAAGATACCATCAGCGGTTTCGCGATGGCGTAACATGTCTCCACGCCAGATCGCATCAAATGAAAAATCAATTGAACGCCAAAACTCGCCGAGCCATTGTGACTGCTGAATGCCCAAATCACTCAGTTTGTCGTAATCCGCTTTACCAAACGAAGCCTGACCATGTCTCACCAAAAGTATCTCAGCCATAAGTACTCAAATAAGTTTGCAATAGTGAGATGTTAAAAATAAGTGAACTATAAGTGTAATTGATTCTACTAATAGGTTTACATTATCAATACGAATACTTTTGATGTATCACTTTATTGGTTGAGATCAATAAACCAATATCAATACCCGCGTACACTGCGCTGCAGAGTCCACTATTCCAATTTGCAATGACCCAATTATTCGATACTGATCTGCTTAATAAATACAATACGTCGGGACCTCGTTATACGTCGTACCCTACTGCTTTGGAATTTCATGAGGAATTGCCAGACGCACCATTGCATCACGCGGCGCTAACCAGTGCAGGCGAAGGTCTTTCCCTATACGTACACATTCCTTTCTGCCACAGCCTTTGCTACTACTGTGGCTGTAATAAAGTCGTCACCCGCCATCCGGAGAAAGCCGATCGCTATTTAGAGTACTTGGAAAAAGAAATAGCGCTTAATCAACACTCATTTCGTCATCATGTGGTGAAGCAATTACACTTGGGTGGCGGTACACCGAGTTTCTTATCCGAACGGCAAATGACGCTATTGATAGAGCTGTTGCGCGAAGCGTATACCATAGCTGACGACTGCGAAATCAGCATCGAAGTTGACCCACGTAGAATCGATATTCATTACCTCTCGAATTTGCGAGATATCGGCTTCACCCGCTTAAGTATTGGTGTTCAGGATATCAATGAAGATGTACAACAAGCCATTAACCGTGTGCAATCGACTGAGCACGTCGAGGCTTTAGTCGCCCATGCCAAAACCATTGGTTTCACTTCAGTCAACTTGGATCTTATTTATGGTTTGCCCCATCAAACTACCGACAGCTTTAATGCGACTATCGATGCAGTAATCACAATGGATCCGGAACGCATTTCACTGTTTAGCTATGCGCACTTACCGGCTCGATTTGCCGCACAACGAAAAATAAAAGATGCCTGGTTGCCCAGTCCCAAGCAAAAATTTAGCTTGATGCGCACCGCAATTGAACGCTTGTGCGACAGTGGCTACACGATGATTGGCATGGACCATTTTGCCAAGCCTGAAGACGACTTAGCTATAGCCCAACAACAAGGAAAATTGCACCGTAATTTTCAAGGATATACCACCCATAAAGATCTCGACATGCTGGGTCTGGGCGTTTCATCAATCAGTTTCATTGGTGACTGGTACCTTCAAAACGTAAAAACTTTGAATGAATATTACTCGCGTATAGATCAGCACATAACCACCGTGCAGAAAGGTGTAGGCATTAACAATGACGACGCCATTCGTCGCGCCGCAATCATGGCACTTATGTGTAATTTACACATTGATAAACGCCAATTAGAGCGCGACTATGAAATTGCCTTTGACGAGTACTTTGCCGATGAGCTCATTGCCCTGCAGCCTTTTATTGATGACCAACTGGTTACTGTCGACCAAGATAATATTTATGTTGTTCCTCACGCGCGACTGCTGGTGCGTACCATTGCGATGCTGTTTGATGCCTATATGGGCTTGAGTAAAAATCATCAGCGCTTTTCACGAGTCATTTAAAACGCGCATAGATCTGCTAGGCTAGATCCAGAACATCACAATAGTTATGGACAATTTATGCGTCGCGGGCTCCCTTTTTTTGCATTGGTTACAATGCTGTTCTCCCTACTCAGTCATGCCGACATCGACAGACCGTTAAACCAAGTCAGTAGCGGTCAGCTGGATACTATTGGATCATTCGAGTCGGCATTTATTCCCAGCCGCAGGATCCAAGTATGGCGACCCGACAACTACAACAGCGAAACAAAATACAGCGTCATTTACATGCACGATGGGCAAATGCTTTTTGACGCTACAACGACCTGGAATAACCAAGAATGGCGTGTAGACGAAGTGGCAGGCAAGCTCCAAGCCGAACAACAAACTAGGCCCTTCATTGTTGTTGGTATCGATAATGGTGGTGACCAACGTCGTTATTTAGAATATCTGCCACAAAAGCCTTACATGCGATTGTCAGCAGAACAGAAAGTCAAACTGTTTACGCCACTGACAAACGAACCCATCGCTGATTACAGTACTATTATCGAGTCCGATAAATATTTGCGCTTTATCGTTGAAGAGTTAAAACCGTATATCGATACTCACTATTCGGTGCACACTGACAAGCACAATACATTTATCATGGGGTCAAGTATGGGCGGATTGATCTCGATGTATGCGCTGGCTGAATATCCAAACGTTTTTGGCGCCGCAGCTTGTGTATCAACGCATTGGGTGGGAGGCTCCACGTCTCAGGAAAATCCTATTACCGCGGAGTTTATGCACTACTTAAAAAACGATTTTCCAGCACCAGGTGAACACAGAATCTACTTCGATTACGGCGACCAGACCTTAGATGCGATTTATCCACCGCTTCAGGCTCAAGTTGACAAGATCATGACTGCGCGCGGTTATGAGCAGACCAATTAGCAAACACACTTCGACCCTGGTGCCGATCACAGCGAAACGGCATGGCAAAACCGACTGCATATTCCCCTGCTGTTTTTACTCAGCAATGACTCTTAATCAATCGTTAATCCGCTAACAAGCGCGCTTGGTCGCGCTTGGGCATTTTAGCTACGACGAGACTAAACGAATTATCGATTAATCGCTCCACCTCAGACTGTGGAACGCTGCCATCAAAATAAACTGAGATCCAATGTCGCTTATCCATGTGGTAACCCGGCGTGACCGACTTATGCACATCGCACAGCGCTGCCGCTTCCAATGGATCACATTTAAGGTTTAGCATTGGCAAGTCATTGTGACGACCAAAAAGCGCAAACATCTTGTTATTTACTTTAAATACGTGGGTATCTTCGCCAAATGGGTAGCCAAGTGTTGTTTCTGGCTTTGCTAACAAATAGGCTTTTAACTGCTCAAACTCCATGCTTTGTATCTCCTTTTATTGCTCTAGTGTGCTTTAAAACTGGCGTATACATGCCGACCAGCCTCAAGGTTTAACTTCTCGATTGATAAGCTAGAAACAATTGCATAAAGACGTTGTGGCGCAGCTTCAGTGCGAGTGAACATGTGCAACAAACAACGACCGTCTGTGCGCTTTTCAATTTGCTCTATGAATACCGGTAACTGGTTAAGCATACTGGAATCACCTGGGGCATTATTACTTATCACAATATGGTTAGCATCTACGCGGATTTTCATTTCATCATGAATTGTAAAATAACTGGATGCATAGAGTCGTACTTCGCCAAGCATAAATTCCTTAATCGGATCAGTGCCATGCTCGGTTGATAAACCGAGTGCAGGCTCAACTGCTAACAGGCTGAAAACAGGTTCACCTAAGCTCTCACTACTGAGGGTATCTGCATCCAACTGCAATCTCGGCAACATCATTTCGGCACTGCCGCTATTGACGACGTTGCCATGCTCAAGATGAATAAAGTAGTCACTTAAAATTGCTAGTTCGCGCAATGCATGCGATACAACCACGACCCGTAAGCCTTTGCTAATCAACCCTGAAATAAATTGAATAAGCTTGCGTTTTAATCGCTTATCCAGCGCAGAAAACGCTTCATCCAACAGCAATATATCGGGTTTATTCAACAGAGCTCTAACAATCGCTACGCGTTGTGCCTCGCCACCCGATAGCTTTGTTACGGGTAGCTCAAGCAGTGATTCAATTTCGAAAATATTCACCAATGATGACATCGAATGCTCTGCAAGTGGATGAGACAGGCCAATCACTGGCGTATGCTGCAAAGCGAAAGACAAGTTACCGCGTACGGTTAGATGTGGAAACAGCACACCATCTTGAAACACTATACCTACGCGGTCACCGCAAAACTCGTGTTTATCCCACAGTATAGGAGCACCACGCATGTCCTCTTCAAGTCCAGCAAGACATCGCAGTAATGTACTTTTACCCGCCCCTGACGGCCCGTAGATTGCAATGCAACCAACCCCAGCGGGGATTCTACAATCGACCGCCAATAGCTGTTTGCGATCTTTTTCGAGCGTAAAGGTTAAGTCCATGAGCTTAACTGCTTGCGATTAAGACGATACAAAATCGCCAGCATCACGAAAGAAAACACCAACAATACAAACGCCAATTGGTGTGCGGCTGAATAATTCAGTGACTCGACGTGGTCAAAAAGTGCAATAGAAACAACGCGCGTTTCTCCAGGTATATTGCCTCCGATCATCAATACCACACCAAACTCACCTAATGTATGAGCAAAACTCAAGCCCACCGCAGTCATAAACGCCGAACGCGTAAGTGGAAAAATCACACGCCAAAACGTTAACCAGCGGCTAAGGTTGAAGGTCTTAGCCACATCTAAGTATCGTTTGTCTAAGTGTTCAAAAGCGTTGTAGAGCGGCTGTACCGCAAAAGGTAAGGAATAAATCAGCGAACCTATAAGAATGCCCGTAAAACTAAAAGCAAGCGTGCTGCCTGTGGTACTTAACCATGTAGCACCAAACCAGTGATTAGGTGAAAAAGCGACCAGCAGATAGAACCCCAAAACCGTTGGCGGTAAAACCAATGGCAAAGCAATCACTGCATTTACTAAGGGCCGCAGTGGGTGACGCCAACGCGCTAACCACCAAGCAAGTGGTGTAGCAAACGCAAGCAAAATAACACTGGTAAACAGCGCCAGCTTTAGGGTTAAAAAGATAGCCTCATAGTCCACTAACTGTCCCCTTGAGCGAAACCTGCATGGGTAATTTGCTGTTGCACATTTGGACTTAATAAATATGTGCGAAATGCCATAGCTTCGGTAACATGCTTACTGCGCTTTAACACAACTAGCTGCTGCTCAATGGGTGAATAGAGCGCAGTCGGTAAAATCAATACATCGGCTTCATCTTGCACTAGGTGATACCCTACAAATCCCACCGCCGCATTGCCGGTATGCACAAATTGAAAGGCCTGAAATACGTTGTTGCCTGTAACTGTGGTCGGTTTGACTTGATGCTCTATTCCCAAAGTTGCCAACACACGTGTTGCAGCAGTTCCGTAGGGCGCTGTGTAGGGATTAGCTATCGCCAATCTAGGTTGTGATATTAACCATTCAGCTAGAGCATCTACATTAACAGATGGCAACTGCTGATTAGGTGCCCACAGCGCTAAAAGCCCACGTGCATATGTTGCACGAGAACCCTGAATAATATGACCTAATTGTTCCAATTGCTCAGGACGAAAAGCATCAGCCGATAAAAAGAGATCATAGGGCGCACCTTGCACGATTTGCGCAAATGCAGTACCTGAAGAACTTGCGACGATACTTAGCTCAATATCGTTTTGCTGCTCAAATTGATTCGCAAGCTTACGAGCCATTGGCGCAAAGTTAGACGCGACAGCAACTCGCAGCTTATCTCTCGCATTAGCTGCCGCAGGGGCGGTATGCAGTAGCACCAAAATAGCGGAAAGCAAAACGACTAACATTCGCATGCGTCGAGCAACTATAACTTTCACATTTACCACTTAGCAGCTGCCTTCTTATCGCTGTCTTTTGCCGCTACCCATTGCCCAGAACCGTCTTCGTGCCACTCTTTTTTCCACAGGGGCACGTCGCGCTTTAAAATGTCCATTAAAAATTGGCAGGCATCAAAAGCGGCTTGTCGATGACGACTGGTAACACCTACAAAGACTATTTGTTCGTGGGCGGCTAATTTGCCTACCCGGTGGATTATAGTCACTGCACCTAAGGTGAAACGCGATCGCGCATCGGCAACGAGTTTCTCCAAGGCTAAGTGGGTCATTTGTGGATAGTGTTCTAATTCAATACCAGCAAGGCGCGCTTCTTGAGCAAGCTCTCGAACGATACCGGTGAATGTAACAATCGCACCATCCCCTTCGGCTTCGCGCAACACGGAATAGCACTCAGCTACGTCAAAGTCTTCGGTTTGAACACTAATTCGGTCCACGTTAACCGCCAGTAACCGGTGGTAAAAACGCGACTTCATCACCATCGCTAAGTACCGCATGTTGATCTGTGAGCGTGTGATTCAATGCACACAAGAACTCGTTGGGACGAACCACACTGTCGAACTCACTAATTTCGCTAGCCAAAAGCGTTCGCAGATCAGCTATTGTCGTTCCATCACCAATGGCAAGCTCAAGTGACTCAGTGCCCAGCAGCTCGCGGAATTGGGCGAAAAATTTTACTGTTATCATGCTTGTTGTGCCTGCCAATGACCGTGCTTGCCACCTTGTTTATCGAGCACGCGAATTCCGTCAATACGCATTGCCGGCTCTAGCGCTTTGCACATATCAAAAACGGTAAGCGCAGCAACGCTAACTGCAGTTAACGCTTCCATTTCAACACCCGTCTTGCCGGTTAAGCGGCACATGGCCTCAATGCGGATGCGGTTTTGTTCTGCTTGGATCTCAAAATCAACACCGACTTTGGTTAAAGCTAACGGATGACAAAGTGGGATCAAATCGGAACACTTCTTCGCTGCCTGAATACCTGCGATACGCGCAACACTAAGCACATCGCCTTTGGCTAATGATTGCTGTTGCACTTGCGCGAGGGTTTCTGGCTGCATGTAAACGAAACCCTCAGCAATGGCAGTGCGTTGTGTATCCTGCTTGGCTGAAACATCAACCATATTGGCATTGCCTTGGCTATCCAAATGTGAAAACGCCATGCTTATTTCCCAGCATTGTCAGAAAGGTGACTTGTTAAATGGCCAACAAAGTTGCAAGGCCGGTGTTCGCTATTGAGCTGCTCTTTGATAATCCCATTCCAAGCGGTGCGACAAGCCCCTGTAGAGCCTGGCATGCAAAAAATAGCGGTATGGTTAGCTAAGCCGGCGAACGCACGTGATTGCACGGTTGAGGTACCTATTTCTTGAAATGAAAGATAACGAAACAATTCGCCAAACCCTTCTACTTGTTTATCAAATAACACCGTAAGTGCTTCAGGCGTGGAGTCGCGGTCAGTAAACCCTGTTCCTCCAGTTACTAGAATAACGTGAATATCGGGTTTAGCTATCCATTCTGATACAACAGCACGCATTTGGTAAACGTCATCTTTTACGATGGTTTTGGCCAATAATACGTGTCCAGCATCTTGTACAGCTGTTTGTAAGAACATGCCCGAAGTATCGGTATCCTCGTCGCGGGTATCACTGACAGTTAACACTGCAACATTTAATGCCTTTGCGGCCACTTAGTCTCTCCTTCACAACGCTTTGCCCCGTTGTATCGCAATCGGCACACAAGCTCAAGGTGAGTTGGGTGAATTAAACAGATCTTGCGATGTTAATGACATTAAGTTTATATGAACGGGTCGCTCCATTTAACCTCACGACTAATACTCTCATCAGTGAGCGTTTTTAGAAATGCGACGAGTGCGGCTTTTTGCTCATCGGTGAGGTTTAACCGGATAGGGTCACCGTTTTGATCAGTCAGAGCCGGTGAGAGTGTTGGGTGTGCTTGAACCCCACTATTATAGTGCTCGACCACTTCTTCCAAAGTCGCGAAACGACCATCGTGCATATAAGGAGCAGTTAGTTCAATACTGCGTAGACTCGATGTTTTAAAGCGCCCCTCAAATATCGGGTTATTAAACACTGCACCAGCTCCCTCGTCAGTCGTCGCCAAATCGAGGCCGTTGTTCATTGGTCCTGGATTTGCACTGACAAAGGCTTCAGTGGTGTGACAACCAAAACAGCCTGCCCCGCCATTGGGTATATTTTGCAAGAACAAGTTTTTACCGAGGTTTTCTTGTGCAGTAAAATTAAAAAAGTCGTCACCTGGCGCATTGGCCATCGCCCGGCCCTCATCATAACGACTGGAATAGCTCACGATACTGCGGACAAACTGAGCGAGAGCCAATGCTATTCGCTCGGAGGTTACTTCACTACTGCCAAATGCATTAGTAAAAAGTTCGGGGTAAAAGTCACGTGCCGCAACCGCAGCAACAACCTCATCCAAACTCATTCCCATCTCTACGGGATCTTGAAATGGCTGCAGTACTTGCTCCTCTAGGGTAGTCGCTCTCTCATCCCAAAAAAAGCGACCGCGTTGGTAATAGCGCGCATTGATTAACGTCATTGAATGTCTCGCAGTTTGCCCTCCCTCAAAGCCAACACTTAGGGTTGCATCATCTGAAAAGCCCAAGGCTTGGATATGACACGATGCACAAGCTACCTCGCCATTCGCGCTAAGACTTTTATCGTAAAAGAGCACGCGTCCGAGCGTCGCACCATCATTGGTAACCGGGTTGTTCGCGGGAGTATTGTCGAGTCCATTGACCGATGTTGGCAATCGTTGTCCAGGTACGTCCATGGTATAGTGCGCGGGCAAATCAAGCGTTTCGTAATCGTATGGTACGTCAGGTAAATCGATTGTGCTGGTCGACCCAGGAGCAGGCTGCACAGGATCGGGCTGAACCGGTTCAGGTGCAAGCGTTTCAACAACTACGGACTCAGAATCACTGTTGCCCCCACCACAAGCGACCACACCAGCAAATGGAACGATAAAAATAACTGTCTGTATAAATTTTTTCATTTGTGCGTACAACCTTATTTAATTCTTCCGCGAGCAAATGCTTAGATATTTGCATCGAATTTATGTCATTGAGTCTACTGGTACGCACGTAAAGTTCTGTCACTGGAGTGTAAAGATTGAGTAAAGGTGACGCTTTAACCAAAGCCAAGTAGACTATGCATCACTAGCATCACTAAGAGAAATTTTGTGAGTAATAGCTTTTCGAAGGAATACCTGGTCGTCGCCCAAAACGCATCTGGGCGCAACATGCAAGTCCCCATCTATCGCTTTCGCGGTCAACAACAGGGTCCGAAAGTCTATATTCAAAGTTCCATCCATGGGGCCGAAGTTCAGGGCAACGTGGTTATTTATCACCTCATTCAATGGTTAAAGCGCATTCCTATCCGCGGTGAGATTACCTTGGTGCCTAACTGTAATCCGGTGGGTACCAATATCAAAGCGGGTGAATATACGCTTGGCCGTTTTGATCCTGTGAATGGAACGAATTGGAATCGCGGCTATTACTATGATCGCGACGCCGTATTGAAATTTGCCCGTACCGTTGGACCAGAAGAGTCGGTCGAATCCATTAAGCAGCGCTTTCGACAAGTACTACAACAAGGCTTACACCAGCGCTTAAACGCTGACTGGGGACTCGGGCTTGCCAATCAACTTAACCTCAAGTTGCAAACATTAGCGATGAATGCTGATATCGTATTAGATTTGCATAATGGGCCAGTGTCTAGTCGCCATATTTACGTTCCTGAATACGCTGCTGATGCCGCAAAGCTGTTTAATATTCCACACGTAATTTTTATTCCTAATCTGTTTGCGGGCGCGCTCGACGAGGCAACCTTTTGTCCATGGTGGACACTGTCAGAGAATTTAACCAAAAAATATCAGCGCGATTTTAACTTCAACATTGAGGCATTCACCGTTGAAATGGGGTCACAAGAAGTTGTTAATTTTGCCGAGGGCGAGGAAGACGCAGAAGGTATTTTAAGTTATTTAAATGGCCGTGATGTGTTGGTAGACGCAAGCATAGGCCCCGCACCTATGCTGCGATATGCCTCTAAACTTAAAGACTACCGCACGCTGTTTACTCAGACTGGTGGCATTGTTGAGTATTGTGCGAAACCCGGCGTTCCGGTCAATCATGGTGAGTGCCTAGCAAAAGTCTTGAATGTTGACGAACTCGATAACGAACGTGCAGTAGAGCTGATCACCGCACCCTGCGATTTGATCCCAGTGCTGCATTTCCCATCGGCTTCAGTGCTCAGCGGAACGCAATTGTATAAATGTTTAACCAACTATCATCAGCTGTGAAGAAGTGCTGCTCTGTAACTTGAGCAGCACCCAGCCAGATTCACTTAAATAGGTGAACCCGGCGGCATACTCACTGGCTTGAAGGTGCCATGCCATTCGCCGGTTTGCCAGTATGTGTCAAGTAACTGCAGAAGAGCTTTGTCAACGTAGGTGTCGTCGTTACGCGCTAGCCATTTAGTAAACTGCTGCAGTGCCCCCATCATCGCTAAACGGTTCTCCGGGCTTAAACTATCCGCCTTGATTGCGTCCATCACCGCATGCAACACGACAAGCTTTACTCGCTCATTAATACTTTCAGCTAGGCCTTCACTTACGCCATCAGTACCAGATGCGCGCGCCTTCCAAGTTTTATCCAATAGTTGATTCAACACCCCAACCACACTCAGATGTTCATCGTCCAAAGTTCGCTGCCACGTCAATCGGTTGAGACGCTCGGCATGCAACAATAACCCTACAGTGTTGGCCGCCGAAGCCTCCGCGGCGCTCAGCGGATCAAACATACGCCCAGTGCGACCGGCAAAAGATTCGCGATTACGACTGGTGCCGTACACTTTGGGAATGATAAGCTGCGTAACACTGTTCGGTAGGGCTAAAAATTCCGGCGTCAAACTGCTTAGCAGGGTTTGTAGTGCTCTATTTTGGCGCTCTGGTGACACTACGGTCTGACCTTGAATAGGACGCTCAGATTTCACTTCGTATTGATAGTCTATCCCACCAATAAGCTTGGCTACTGCATCGGCCTGATAGCGGTGCGCAAAGTACAAGGGAGCTAAAAATTCCTCCAGATCAGATAAAGGGGTTCCCTCTGGAATAGTATCTAAACCAAACCTTGCCAGCCCGTAGTGACGCACTGCAGCTACCCGCTCAAACTCTGCGATCGGGTCTGCACCATTATCCCACAGGTGCCCATCTGCACTGGGGTGACGACCGGAACGAGAATCCGGATCAGACTTATAGCGCATACCACTGTCATAGGCAGCCGCGATGGTTTGAGCTAACCCAGCAGTTTCCGCTTCAGCATTAACAAAGTCTTGATATCCATAGGCAATGGTGTGTAAATCCCAACGTCCCATACCCACAGCGTACGCCCCTTCTAATGATACTTTGCCGCGCACAATTTGAATTTTCGGGTGTGGATAATCCATCACTGAATCACGCCCTGTTTCGCTAGCGGCAAAGTTATGCGCAATACCCAAGGTATGCCCTACTTCATGGGCAGACAATTGTCTGATGCGCGCTAAGGCCATGGCTTGCTGCTTTGAGGTATCGGTATTGCCATCGGCGAATGGACTCGTTAACCCCAAAGCAATCAAATAGTCTTGACGCACACGCAATGAGCCCAAGGTAACATGACCTTTGATAATCTCTCCCGTACGTGGATCCACCACTGATGTGCCATAAGACCACCCACGCGTAGCGCGGTGTACCCATTGGATAACGTTGTAGCGGACATCCATTGGGTCTGCATCTGCCGGCAGTATCTTGACTTGGAAAGCATTTTCATACCCGATCGCGGCAAAGGCGTCGTTCCACCACAATGCACCATCGCGCAATGCACTCATTACCGGTTCAGGAATGCCTGGGTCGAGGTAATATACAATCGGTTCAACAGCTGGGCTGCTGCTCGCCGATGGGTCTAACTTGTTCAATCGATGGCGGGGGATCAGCTTTTGCTCCATCGGTTGATCAATTGGGACCGAATAATCCATATAGCTGTGCTTCCAAAACCCTGAAAACGGATGGAAACGGCGTGGTTGGTATTCATTGTCAGGTAATTCAATGAAGCTGTGATGCAGATGCACAGAGATTGACTCAGGCTCTGGACTGACCTGACTTACATAGGTACCCGGCTTACTACCGGCAAAAGTCACCAATGCTTCAAGTTCGGTATTTTTCGGGAACGCTTTGGTACGAGGTAAATACACACCACTGCGCACCGTATCCACTTTGTAATTACCTTGTTTAGTGCGCTCTAAACGTACAGCAATACCATGAATATCACTGAACAAAAAATCCGTATAATCGACTAACACTGCGCCTGCATCTTCCGCCACCACAGGTAGTCCGGCAATAACCGAATCAGCAAAAGCTTCATCAATTGAAGCTTGTTCAGCCACATTGGCTGAAACAGCGCGATATTGAGTATTCAGTTGCTTCAATAAGACTTTGTTGCCATAACGCTCAAACTCAATCAGACGTGTTTCACCAAGCTGGCCGCGGTCTAAGCCAATGTCATTTGAACCGACGCCTTGAGGCAAACTACTTTGGAAAATCAGGGATTGCTCAAATTCTGATAGCTGCAAATAAACTTTATCTTCAGAACGATCATAAAAGATTGGAATCAACCCCTCTTGTTTGCTCATCCCATCTGTAAACTCTGAGATATTTTGTGCCAACGCCAACGGCGACAGCAGCAGCCAAAACAATAAGCCTGATAGTTTTTTCACGTTTCCCCCAATGTTATAGCGAAAGGTTCACGTAACACCGTAGCAAAAGTTAAGTGCGGTAAACAGTGAAAATATGTGTGTGACGACGAGGTTGCGTTGTTTTGCGGCATCTTGATCTATGTCAACGCCTTTTTCGTTGGATACCCTAGTCTAGTGATAAATTACTTGCAGCGATGAATTTATGGGTCATTCCATTCACCAACAAGCATTTACTGCCGACCAGTACGCGCGCTTCAATCAGCGCTTGGAAGATGAGTTGTGCCTGCTACCTGAGTACCTTACTAACCCTGCACTCGATCGCGAAGTCTCATCAATAGGGGCGGAATTAGAGCTTTATTTAGTCGATGCAGAATGGTTGCCTACTCCGAAAAATCAATGGTTACTCGATCAACGAAACAATCCTTTATTGCAACCCGAGCTCAATCGTTACAACTTAGAATTTAACCTAGCACCGGTTGCCAGTGCTGGAAAATCGCTCAGTGCGCTGCAACAGCAACTGGATCAAGAGGTCGCACTGTTGCGCTCGTTGATGATGAGTAAAAACGCTCGCGTCGTTCCTATTGGGATTCTTCCAACACTCACCGAATATCACCTGGATTCTGAATTTTTAACCGACCGCCCCCGTTATCACGTACTCGCTGAACAACTAGCGGCGATGCGCGAGGGGGCTTTTGAAGTCGATATAAATGGTCAAGACCATTTACAAATGCGTTCTAATGAGGTGACACTTGAAGGTGCTAATACATCCTTTCAAGTACATTTGCGTGTACCGCAGTCGCGTTTTGTCGACATTTTTAACGCTGCCCAATTGGTCACGCCACTAGTGCTAGCGTTAGCTGCAAATAGCCCAATTTTTATGGGTAAGCGCCTGTGGCACGAAACCCGAATTGCGCTGTTTAAACAAAGTATCGACAGTCGAAACCACTTAGATACGCCATGGCGGCAACCCGCTAGAGTCAACTTTGGCCAAGGTTGGTTACGCAATTCAGTCTATGAATTGTTTGCCGAAAACGTGGCGTTGTATCCGCCCCTTCTGCCGCAAATGCCCGATTGCGATGAACTCAGCAAGTGCAAAGCACTGCAGTTACACCAAGGAACTATTTGGGCCTGGAATCGCCCAGTGCTCGATACGGGGAATGACCCGCACTTGCGGATTGAGTTTAGAACTCTACCTGCTGGGCCTACAAATATTGACATGATTGCCAATACAGCAGTTTTAATTGGTCTTACTCTGGCACTAAGTGAAACCGTTAATCAGACAATTGCCAAATTGCCCTTTCAGTACGCTGAATTTAATTTTTACCGCTGCGCTCAAGCTGGCTTAAATGCAAAAGTATTATGGCCGCAACAACATCAACACCAGCTAACCGAACGCCGAGTTATCGATGTCATTGCTGATGTGCTGCCATTAGCTGCTGATGGTTTGCGCTCTATTGGCGTCGACCAGCAGGATATTGACCGTTATTTAACCGTTGTTGAACGTCGCCTTGCTGCACAACAAACGGGAGCTTCATGGCAATTATCAATGCTAGAACGAGTCGATGATAGCCTTAGCCCAATAGCGAAATTAGCAGCCTTGGTCGAGCAATATACGCTTAACAATATTACCGGTTATCCGGTTGCCGATTGGGACTAGAGATGTCAAACAACTCATCGCTTCTTAACCTGATTGATAATCCCAAAGTCGCTGACATACCCGACTCAGTCGAGGCCTTCCTATTCTCTTTAAAAGGGCCATCGATTTTTCTTTTGCGTGGTCATCACTCAGGAAACTGTCGTGTAGTGACAACCCTTCTTCATGCCAATGAGCCCAGTGGGATCCATGCGTTACACCACCTGTTAAAGTCTCAATTCAAACCTTTTTTCGACACCTATATTATCGTTGCATCAGTTGCTGCTGCTCAGATCCCACCAACCTTTAGTCATCGCCAATTGCCAAATGAACGTGATTTGAACCGATGCTTTCGCCCTCCTTACCTCGATTGCAATGGCCTATTGGCTAAATCAATTATTGATTTTATCGTCCCATTAAAACCGCAGTGCATTATCGACGTACACAATACATCAGGCAGTGGACCAGCATTTTGTGTTTCTACGCGTTATCAACGAGAACACATCGCACTCGCGTCCTATTTTTCGCCTTGGTTAGTTCACACGGAGCTAGCATTAGGGTCGATTATGGAGGTTCCTTTTACCGCGCCCATTATAACCGTGGAAGCTGGAGGAGCCGGAGATAAACGCGCGAATGACAATGCCACGAGCGGTTTGCAGTCGTTACTGAGCACCGATGATGTATTCGCTGTTCAACAAAGCATTAGTCTTCTGCATCATCCTTCACGCCTTAAGATTCAGCCAAATGTTTCGATCAGTTTTTCAGAGCGGCCTGTGTTTGGTGCCATGTTAACACTGCGCCATGATATTGAACGGTTTAACTTTGGTACCACAGAAGCGGACACACAACTTGGATGGACCGATAGTGATGGATTCCGACATTTAGCTATCGATAGCGACGACGAGTCAATTGAAATCGATGACTTTTTTTATAATTACAGAGGAGAACTGCGCGCCAAAGTACCGCTAAAAATATTCATGGCAACCAGTCACGCAGAAATAGCCAAAAGCGACTGTTTACTCTATTTCGTTGATGCTTCACAAGTTACTCATTTGGCCGCTGAAGAGACTGATATTGAAGATACAAATTATCCAATAAAATCACTATCGAGGGGCTTAATTCCCGACCAACGCGAAGTCTGATAACTTATTGAGGTTCGGAATCGTTCAGCATTGGTAACGATAGAGAGTGCTCTCTTTGTTCGAGTTACTGCGGTATAAATTAACTCATTCGATAATAATGACTCACCACCAGTATCGGGTAAAACAACAGCCACGTGGTCAAATTCTGAGCCTTGGGATTTGTGAATAGTCATCGCAAAAACGCTATCAATATCACTGAAGCGCTGAGAGCTTATCACTCTATATTCGCCTAATTTGCTCGATTCAAAGTATATATTTAACTGGGATCCCTCTTGCCACACCACACCAACATCACCATTAAATAAATTCAGTGCCGGCGCGTTGCGCGTAACAATAACTAGTCGCCCATGATAAAACTGCTGCTGAGTTGATATACCGAGGAGCCGTTTGAGTTTTTGTTCAATCAGATTATTGAGGTTTTCACTCCCGAATTCTCCCTTCTTCAGTGCTGTCAATATCCGAAAACGACTGGCAAACAATAACGCATCACTGACATTCGACTGTTTAGCAATAGGTAAAAAGTGATCTCTAACCCAATGTTCCAATTGCTGATTGATGAGCTCGTACTCTACCCAGGTAAATGGGACATTGGGGTCAGCGCATAGCTGGATAAAGCTTTGCCAAGCCCGCTCCGCATCAGCTTTACTATTAACCCCGCACTTTAAGGCGTTGGCGAATTCGCCTAACTGACTGTTAAAGCGATGCGTATGTTGTAACTCTATGCAATAACCGGCATGCTTTGTCGGCGGCAATGAAAACTCAAACCCTAACTGTGCTAAATAGTGCTGTTGCTGATTAGACAGCCTGTTGACAGTTCTCGACATCAACATAGGTAATACATTTCCAGCCTCAACTGCAGGTAACTGGTGTGCATCACCAACAAAAACTAATCGGCAATCAGGTTTAGCGGCTCTTACGATACGAGCAAACAAAGCTAAATCGAGCATTGAGCTCTCATCAATAATCAAAACGTCAAGTGACAGTGGATTTTGCTCGTTATAGAGCGCATTTACCGTACCCTCCCGTAAACCTAGCATTCGATGAATCGTCGATGCTGAATCCGGCACACTCGACAGGTATGGTGCAATATGTGGGTCATCCTCAAATGCCTGCAAGCTCTGCCTTAGTGACTCATTTAGTCGCTGCGCAGCCTTGCCCGTGGGTGCTGCTAGGCCTATTTTAAGTGGTCGATTTGCAGCGACTAATAAGGCGATCAGCATTCGCGCTATGGTATAGGTTTTGCCCGTGCCTGGACCGCCGCTTAAAATCAATAATGGCTGAGTCAGTGCTAGCCCAGCAGCCACGCCTTGCCAATTGATTTGATCTTGCGTGTTAGTGTGAGGAAATAACTTACCCCATATGGGCGAGCTACCTTGAGATAACAGAGTAATGGCTTCTTCACTAACCGGTTTGTGCTTTAAGCGCAGCCGCAATTGCTGCTGCAAATTCTGTTCAAAATGGTAGGCCCTTGCGGTGTATAACAAAAGGTTATCAAGCACCAAAGCTTTAGGATTTGGCAACGCCGTAACTAAATTTCGAGCAATTCCTAATAATGTCTCTTGGTCAGCAAATTTAATCCCCAACTTATCACTCGCGGCGTCCCGCCAGAGTCTGACATTACTTACTTCGGCTAGCGCAAGGCAGCTATGTCCTTGGCGTTGGGCCCAACTCAGGGCCAGCAGCAGTTCGAATGCTTGGTCTAATTGCTCTTCAGTCATGTTGTGCCCAGCTTGCTCGAGCAACGCTTTGGCAAAGAAATAATCCAAAGCGATAACATCATGACACTGCTGACAGACTGCGTTAAATGTAGGCGACTTGATTATCATTTTTGCGCCTCATCTTCGACGTTTGCAAAACATTGGTCTAAGTCGCGAATCAAACTTTGTTCAAGCGACTGGAAGAACACGCCCTCCGAGGCTTGGTTCTCTGCATGCATACCTCGTAAATACAGATAACAAACGCCACCAAAATGTTGGGTGAAGTTATAGTTGTTTATTCGCGCCGCAAGATAACGGTGCAACGCGACGGAATAGATTAAATATTGTAAATCATAGTTGTGTAGTAAATTGTTCTGCGCCAATGATTTAGGTGTGTAGTCAGCAATTGCATCACCAAGGTGATTAGATTTATAGTCAGCGACAAAGTACTTACCCCGATGACAAAATATTAAATCAATAAAACCGTGCATCATGCCACTTAGGACCTTGCTGCTCAAATGCAGCTCGGCGTTGATATCATCAGACTCAAGGAGCCCAATACCTTGTAACTGCTGACGATGACGCAGTAAGCAGTGAGTCACTGTGTCAGTATTGACGCGCTCAAGAGGGAAATAGAATTCTGCCTCTCGAAGTGTGTGCTGCATTGAAAAGTTGCTCAAACTCACGCGTTCAGAACTGGATACATTGATAGGCGCGGCTAAAACTTGTTCAAGCCATTTAATCAACTGTGCTTGCTGTTGTTGTGTTTGGACCACACTATACTGCCGGTTAAAGCGCTCCACCAAATCCGTCAATTGTGGTTGGGAAAAATCCATATGTTCTAGAACATCATGCAAAAAATTACCTGCCATCGCGCCCTTTAAAAAGCTGAAACGACTGTCTTCAAAAGGCATGGCACAAGCTTGACTATTCGCCGCTGCTGAAGACATAGCATCCGATTGTGAATAGAAAACTTCGATTTCACGACTGCTAATGTCGGTATTGTGCGAGTCTTTGGTTAGGCCTGAAAATGAGTGCAAGCGCCAATCACTATCTATGTGTCCACTAAATACTTTTGCAGTAAGTTGTAGTGGCTTTACACTGGTAGCCAGTTGTTCGCCGGCCTCAGTATCCAGGCGAGTACTGCACAATGACCAATATTGGCAGCTAGCGACTGCAGCCCGCAGTCGTTCATACCAAGGCAGAGAATGACTAGATTCAGATTCATACAGTGCCGCATCAAGCGCTGATAACTCACAATCATCGCTCTCAGCAACACCTAAATAGCAGCGTTGTGCTGCGCGAGTTATGGCAACATACAATAACCGCATATTCTCCGCATGTCCTTGCTTACGCGTGTGCTCCACGGCATGATCCGTGCGTCCTAGTTGTAGCACACGGCAATCCTGTTCAGGACAAAAGTAATGATAGATCGAGCTATATGAGTTACCTACTTTGACCGGATCACGGTATTCATTGGCGTAAGGTACAAAAACAACTGGGTATTCCAACCCTTTAGATTTGTGCTGCGTAACAATCTTGATTAAGTCTGCATCTGACTCCAGCCGCTGTTGGTATTCTTCTGTTGCCGCAGGATCAGCAATCTGCTCTTTAAGCCACTCTAACAATTGTAATGGATGTGAATTCGTCTGACTCGCCTGTTGTAACATCTCAGCCAAGTGCATGTAATTAGTGATTGCGCGCTCCTGTTCATACCCGGCACTGAAGCGTGTGCACAACAAATCCGTAATAACGGATAAGCAGCCATGTTTTAGCCATTGCTCGCGGTAGGCAGCTAATTGCGCTCTCACCTCACTCCAGCTCGTGTGCTGTGGATCTTGCTGCATTGCCAATAGGCATCTCTGCGACAAACTAAATAAGTGACTACTTGCAGCTCTGACCGCGTGGCGGTCTTGTTGGTAGAACCATATTCCAGTGAGTACTCGTGATAACTCGAGTGCTTCAGCACTGGTAAACAAAGAACTTTTGTCACTTAAATAAACTGCACTCAGATTAACTGAACGAAGTGCTTCACTGATACGCTGAGCCTCGCGTCCTGTTCGCACTAATATTGCGATATCAGCAGGCTTGAGCGGTTTATCGTCGACCCTAACTTGATTTAATAATCGACGGATTTCAGCAACACACCAATGAGTTAATTCACGTTGGCTGGCACGCTTTTTGTCAGCACTACTCAATTCGCTATCAGGAGTGCTTGCAGCAAAGAAGGTTAAGGGTTGCCGACTGTCAGCCAGCGGGTCAACAAAACGCTGTTTGGCGGCGCTTGCATAAGGTGTCGACTTAACTTGTTCATACGCAATAGAGTAGCCAAATACATCGCGCGCCTCGGCACTTAAGTCAGTCCCCCAAAACAATCGGTTATAGGCTGTCACCATGCCTGCGACCGATCGCCAGTTCGTGTCCATCACCCATTGATAGTCAGCATCATCGCGTGCAAGTAAGTAAGTGAAAATATCACCACCGCGAAAACCATAAATGGCCTGTTTAGGATCACCGATCATCATTAATAGCGGTGGCTCTGAATCGCTAACCAGATCTGTGCTAGTGCGATAGATATTGCTAAGAATTTGATATTGCAGGCTGTCAGTGTCTTGAAACTCATCGATCAACGCCACTGGAAATTCGTGCCTGATCTGAAGGGCAAAACTACGCGATTGACTCGTAGCAACCGCGAGGTTCTTTATCAGATCATCAAACCCCACCTCGCGCAGTCGCCTTTTTTCAGCACTCACGTGGCGTTTAACCCACTCGACAATAGGCAACACTACGTGCCATTGGTCTATTTCTGCGAGTAGATCTTTACGTGTTTTATCCAGTTTCCTGGCTTCATCAGTAAGCTTTTTGCGTAATTCAGAGACTGGTTTCAAAACTTCTTTCACTGAGTCTTTCCGCGAATAGCGATTGCCGTGAAGAAAAGCGCTAACGGCTTTAGGTGGCTCAAGCAAATTGGGGCTCGCAAGCCAATCCAGTAACACCTGCCACTCGTCTTCACGTGCACTTTGTTGCTTATGACCTTCGATTAGCTCGGCAAAAATCATTGTTTTATGAGCTAACAATTGTGAAGTCGCTTCGTTTAGATCTGCCTCATGTTCGTTAAGCAAGGCCCGCATGTTATTGTCAAAGTCGGTAGTAATTTCTTTCTCAGTAAATACTTTGACCGACTCGTCGGTGTAAATAAGTGACTTGAAACTATGCCAAAATGACTCTGGTGTATAGCAGCCGTGACTCCCTAAAGACGCCATGAGTTCGTTATTGTTGCGATGAATGCGAAACCAATCTTGTAATGCTTGTAAATACAAAGGTTCATGGTTGTGGGCAAGTGTTTCACTCATCGGCTTACCCGCTGCAAATGCCATTTCGGTCAATACCCGATAACTGAAACCGTGCAAGGTAAATACCGCAGCCTCATCCAACTCTAACAGTGCCAACTTGATTCGTTTTACCGCTTCTTGTTGGTCACAGTTAGCGTGCAAATTCGCCATCACGGCATCATTGTTCGTTTGTCTGTAGGTTGGGTTTTGCCAATAATGCAATGCTTCTTGTAGGGTATCAGCCAAGCGCCCACGCAACTCCTGCGTGGCGGCGTTGGTAAACGTCATCACTAGGATCTGGGTAACCGATAAGCCCCGCTCAATTACTAATCGCAGGTAAATACGCGTTATATTGTAGGTCTTACCTGTGCCCGCACTGGCTTCTATCAAGTGAGAGCCTGATAAAATCATTGCATTGACATCGAGGGGGGTTGGCTTACCCATTATTGCGTCCTTTGCGCTTATTTGTATCCACATTTAGCAGAGGAGCGTAGAGCTCTTGTATATGACCAATATTTATATCATTGAGAATATCGACTTCTGGTTTGAAGTAGTTGACATAAGGATTACTGAGTAACGAAGGTTTATACATTTGTTCTTCTAGCAGGCGTTCTAATCCTTGACGCAATGGGTAATTTTCATTAATCGATAAGTCAGGTTCAAAGTGCTTTGTCACTACTTCGCCAATCCTGGCATGAATAAGCAATGGCCTACGCAGTATATCTTGTACTGCATCAATAGTGTTGATGAGTAATGTGTTGGCCTCAGCTGGAGACATGTCAGGGTAATTTACTTCCTCTAATTTAGCCGCACCACTTTTGTGTACGATTTGCACACCGCTAGCGCTAACCGTAGTATTGTTCGCAACGGCAGATAAGGCCTGCTCAATACGGTGTTGAATACGATGTACCGTGCGGAATTCACTGACGCGATAAAATTTCAAGACCTGCTCGGGTCGCTCTCCACTATTGTCGGTACCAGCTAAAACACGACAGTGACACCTGATCCCACTGACATCGGCTTGCACATTTTCCAAGGTTAGTGGTTCGCTCGCGACACTTTCAATCAAGCGCTTCCCTTCCTCAACAAAGTCGCTAACAAGCCCTTGATTGACCGTATCTTGAGGGAGCATTCCAGCATTTTCTTGCAGCGCTAAAAAGTCCTGAATGTGCTCCTCGGTCCCCTTTTCTAGACCTATGTCGACCAAGGCTTGCAAAACCTGGTAGCGCGTTAGTGCATCAATTGTAAATGGCTCACTATCTTCTAGTAATGGAGAAGTATCCTCTAAATACATTCCCAGCGTCATATTAGCGTAATACTTCAGGGGATCGTCTAATGCATTAGCTAATTGTAAACTGGTGAATTCCTTGGGTATTACCACCGCGATATCCGCATCATTGACGTCCCCCTCATCATCCGCTTCGCCATTGCGGTTACCCTGCACCATCTTAGCCAATCGCAACCAACCTTGATTATAGCTGTGGACGTCACTACCAGACGTAAAATGACGAGCCGAAAAAGGGTGTAACGGCAAGTGTTTTAATACATAGGTCGTTTCACCAGTTGCCCGATTAGGTGCAGCAAAATGGGTGTTTAAGTATTCGCAAAACTCTCGTAATACGATACTAGGTTGCCGTTCACTATTATCCGTAATCGACTTCGCTTGATAGCTAATATAAAGCGCAGAACGGGCTGAAATAATAGCTTCCAGGAATAAATAACGGTCGTCTCCTCGACGTGAACGATCGCCAATGCGACGCGGCGTATACTGCATTAAATCGATAGAAAAATTGCTACTCAAACGCGGAAATTCACCATCATTCATGCCCAACATTGCGATAATTTTAAATGGAATACTGCGCATGGGTAACATTGAGCAAAAAGTCACTTGCCCAGTCATAAACTGATTCACAGCATCTGGCATTGAAAAACTGTGAGTTAAGGCATCACGGATAATTGGCAGGGATACTTCGCCTTCAAAAGCCGCTAATTCGGTGTTTTCAATCAGTTCAGCTATTGCTTGGTCAAATTTACTCGCAACAACGGTTTGTTGCTGCAAACTTCCAAACACACTGAGTTTAAGCTCATGTAAGTATGACTGCCACTGCGCGATGGTTCGAGACTTGGTCAGTAAGGCTCGATGCTGCTGTAACCGCTCAACAATTAAACAAAGTTGGCCTAATGCACGAGCTTGTTGGCCTTCCACATCGGGTACTGTAGCGACGTCTTGAACTAATGTCATTTGATCGACATGTGCTAAGCCTATCAACAAGCGTTTAAGGCCCCATTGCCAGCTGTATCGCCCTGTCGAATCGTTAGCGCCACCAGCAATAATTTGATCGGCGTGCCCAGCCAAAACTTGCTGCTGATGTTCGCTGTCTAACCCCCATCGCACATTGGCGGACTTAAGCCATTGTGTTATCAATTGTAAGTCGTCACTAGACAGTTCGAAGTGCTCGCGAACGACTTCTAGACGCAGATACTCAACAATTATCGAGACCTGAAAGCGACTATCTGGTAGGTGTAAAAGGCTTAAAAACGCTGCGATTTCTGGCACGCTATCTAAGGGTGCTCTATCTGCAATTGAGAAGGGAATTACCGGCGTGTGATGGCCTTTTCCACGTTGTGCAAAAACACTGGCAATGTACGGTGAATAGTTCTCTATTGCCGGACACATAACCAACACATCTTGCGGTTTTAATTCTGGGTCTTGTTCAAATCGCGCAAGTAAAAAGTCGTGTAATCCTTGTAATTCTCGTATCGCATTATGCCCTTCGGCAATAACAATAGATTCATCGGGCGATGCACAAATAAATTCTGTTGCATTCTCCTCACCGGCAAAAATAGCTTGCTGTACATGTTGAAGGAGGTTTTCTGAGGCTATCGATTGTTGAGCTTCGGGCAAAGGCGCATCAAATGCACTGATTTCAAAGGTTTGCTGTTGTTGCAATAAGTTAAATAAATCTCTGCCTTGCTGGCCGAGATTGGCCAACAGCGGATTGTTTACTTCTTGATCAACCCAGGTCGCTAGTTGCTCAGCTCTCGCTCGCTGTTTATGGGTTAGTATATCTCCCCAATAGTTAACACAGGGGTTTAAATGAAAAATGTGAATTTCACGATGTTGTGCTACCGCGTTTAAAAATTCCACTAACTGTGGCGCCATCGTGTTTAAAGCAAAAACGTAAACATGTTCAGGTACACTTAACTGGTGACTATCACAACGTTGCAGGGCTTCAACTGCTCGTTGGTGAAGACTCGCGGGATGATCGGGTTGTTGGAGGTGGAGCTGACGCCATAAGTGCGCTTGCCAAATACTCTCGGCTCTGCCCTCGAGTTTGGTATCGCGGTTTTTGCCTTGCTCCCAATTCGCTAGCCAATCAGGTCGGTACAGCATGTATTGCTCAAATACATCGGCAATGCTGCGACAGAATTCAAATATCTCCGCCTGATTAACGGTACCGTTGCGATTGACCAGTTGACTTAAATACTGTTTAACGGGTGCCATATCCGGATGATTTATGCACTCATTCGCACTTAATAAAGCATAAATCCGCCATACTAAGACTTCGCGCTTGTAGGGTGACTGTTGGGGAACCGTGTTATCGCCTAAAACCTCTCGAGCCGTATTCCACATAAAACGCGTAGGCATTGGAAAGGTAAAGTTCATCGCAACACCCTGCTGCGTTGCAAGTGTCATATTTAACCAATGTTGCATGCCCAAGCTCTCAACTAGAATCGTTGTTGGGGCCAAAGGATTAGACACTGCTGAAGACGCTTGGTGACTGCGCATAACAGCCCCTAGTAACTCAGCTAAATGTTCAAGTTTGTTTGACGGATATAATCGCAGCACAAGCAGAAAAATACTTTTTCTTGCATAGTACGTTAATGTTCGAGCAAAACCCAGTAGGAAAAAGCCCATGTGAATATCTGGACACAGAGAAATTCACATGGGTAAGTTACGCTGTCTTAAGCAGCTCCGGTGCACAAACGTTGCCTGGCATTTATGACTTTCAACACTGCATAAAACTCACTTAACAGTTTTATCCAGCATAATTGATACCAGTTCACAAATTCCATATAAATCATAATGTTAAGATTTAAACCGACTGTTTTGATCAAGTGTTCGCCTACTGCTGGTGCAGTAATGTTCAAGTACTGTGCAATACAACTAATGACGTTGTAGTTACTCGCCTTTAGCTTTGCACAGGAGGGAAAAATCAGTACACTTGAGCACTTATTTTTATCAAGATACGGACTCTATGAAAGCTATCGAACTCAAAGTGTTAGATCCCCGAATTGGCGACACTATACCCTTACCCACCTATGCTACAGATGGTTCTGCAGGGGTTGATTTGCGCGCATGTCTCGATGAGGCAATTACGCTCAAACCCGGCGATACGCAGCTAATCCCTACGGGTATTGCAATCCACATTGCCGATAACCAACTTGCCGCTACAATATTACCGCGCTCTGGGCTAGGCCATAAACATGGCATTGTGTTGGGTAATTTAGTTGGTTTGATAGACTCCGATTACCAAGGTCAATTGTTTATTTCATGCTGGAACCGCGGTAATACTGAGTTCACCATTGAAACGGGTGATCGAATCGCTCAGTTAATGTTTATCCCTGTTGTTCAGGCTGAATTTTCTATTGTCGACGAATTTGGCGACAGTGCCCGCGGTGAAGGTGGGTTTGGTTCCACCGGCGTGGGTTAGTTTAGCGCATTGAAGTTAGATGCTGGACTTAACGTCCAGCTTTTCAATATTCGTAATTCTCTAATAACTGATTAAGCTCTTGGCACGCAGCGGTTTCACCACCATCTTGTAGCTCTGAACAACTCAGGTTCGCCATTGAATTTAAACACGCTATCGCCGGCTCATGAAGCGACTCATGCTGGTCAGCTTGTGTAAAACCAATCATGTTTTCACAAACACCAGAAACCATCCCTTCGACCATTTGCCGCATTTCAGGGGTAATACTCGCATCTCCTTCAATTTCTTGTAGTGCACACGCTTTGAAATTTTCACAGGCTGCTGCTGATGCTTTGGCTAACTTTTCGTAAGTATTCGCCTGGGTAGGTAAAGACAGTGTGATTGTTGTTAACAGAGCGACAGAGACTGTCGCGAAGGCTCTAGAGGTCATTTAAACGCCCATCCGTGGTTAATTTTTAATCAAACAGTAGCTTAATTAACGCGTGCCTACAAGCACAAATACAAAAGCCAGACTGGATTTCAGTCTGGCTTAAGCATACTTTAGGATAGCGATTTACAAGAAACAGTACTAGTCAAGTGGAACTACTTTTACCGAACTGTCCACCGATGCTGCATCCACGTAACCAATAGCACTCGGGTTTTTGGCTACTAACGCCAAAACTTCTGCATCATTTGTAACCTCCTTGGGCGGCACGCCTTTACCCGTAAAGACAAGTTTTGACCAATATGCTGACACCTGTGAAGAGCTTCGGCCAAGCACTGTCGTATCAAAATCGCTGCGTACACTGGAATCTGCAATCTGATTCACCGGAATAGATTCGGCGCCATCAGAAAACTTTTTTTCCTTACCAAGAAAAATCCGCTGTACTTGTTTAGCGTCGATTTGTGCTGAGTTACTTGGGTGGACGATTACCACTGTTTCAGCAATTGCTTGCCAAGACAAAATAAGCAGAACAGCACCTTTAGCAATAAAATGTAAAACTTTCATTCGACTAACCCTCGTTAGGATTAAAAGACGTAGTTCACAGCGAAACGAACCAACGTTGCATCTTGCGATTCATCTAGATCATCGCTGTACTTACTTACATCTACTTTCAACGCTACGTTAGTGTCATAGTCGTAGCGAACGCCCACAGAGGTTGTATCATTTTCGGAAATTGCAGGCTGCTGAATCCCGATAACTAACTGAGTAAGCGGCACTTGCAACGGGGCTGGAAAGCCGGCAATGCGGTCAACAAATTTAGGGCCATCATTTAAATCCGATTTTTCGTAGGTAATAAATGGCGTCCATTTGCCCGAACGCAAACCGGCTGTAACGTAGAAGTTTGTTTCATCTGGATAAAAACTATCTTCAATCTCAGCACCAGTAAACTCTGCGGCGACAAACCAATCGAATGCATCGTACTCAATACTGGCGCCATAGAACAAGCCAGAATCGTCATTCGCTTCTAACAACGATTGTAGTCCTGAATCTATTTGACCTAATTGCGCAAACGCGGGTTCTAATGCAGGAATATCAAAGGTGACATCACCACGCGCAGCTACACCGCGAAATTTCCAATTTAAGTATGTGAACTCAGCCGTACCAACAATCACGTTGTTGATTTGTAACCTTGCCGATTGGCCGGCAAGTGTAAAATCGTTTTCGACTTTGCCCCCAGTTAACTGAAATGTATATTCCAAATCATCACTGTAGCCATTAAAGTCAACACGAACACCATCGATGTTGTTAAACGGTACGTTGTACACTGATTGAGGTGCGACTACCCAATGATATGAGTAACCCACATCGAGAGACGCTGAATATCGAAACAGCGGCATGCGCAGACGACCCGCTGAGATACTGGTATCGTCAGTGGCTTGAAATGTTAAGTAAGCCCATTCAAAGGCAACGTCATAATCGTCTTCACCACGCGCAACCAGCTGACCAGTTGCGGTCATGCGCTCATTAATATCGCCGCTAACCTGAATAGCAAACAAGCTTTCTGGGCTAAAGCTAACGTTGTCGTCGTAGCCATACAAAGAATCGTCACTACTGGTAATACCGCCAACTAAATTCGCAAAGCCGTTGATTCGCACATCTGCCTGTACACCTGAACTAACTGCCAATGCAACTGCACTCATAGCTATAATTTTTTTCATAGTCTTCCCCACCATTTATTGAACTTGAATTGCTTTAACAGCGCCAGTAACTGATGCGCTATCAACATAACCGATAGCCGTCGGATCTGCCGCGACGGCAGCAATAACAGCCGCATCATCAGCCACTTCCGCTGGCGGAACGCCTTTACCTGTAAATACGAGCTTTGACCAGTGAGCTGATACTTGAGCAGAGCTCCTGCCGATGACACTGTCATCGAACTCACCACGCACGGACGACTCCGCAACTTGGTTAATTGGTGTGGCATCAGAGCCACCGGGGAATTTCTTTTCTTTACCTAAGAAAATACGCTTAACGACTTTGGCGTCAATTGCGTCACTGTTACTAGGGTGAACAACCATTACTACATCGGCCATAGCAACATGGGCTGACAAAGCCACCATGAGTGCTATACACCCTCTAAACAAATGCTTTTTCAACATGGCATTCCTCGTGGTTTGAGTGTTAATCAATTTTTAGCGGCGCGAACTCTATTTGTGTATTGACTATTAAACAACCAATAATGAGTATATTAATTCATACGCAAGTACTTAAACTTATAACCGAGTGATTTCGCGCTATAAAGCTTTGAAACAAAAAAGGAAGGCTTTTGCCTCCCTCTTAAATACAACTCAATCCATGCTTGGTAGCGCCGCATCCCATTGTGGCACCACAGAGAACTAAACCCTGTTCTTAATCAATAGTTTAGTCACTCCAGACAACCTTGCCAGAATATTTTTTCTGAATAACGTCATTATAACGTTCTTCTAAGACATGACGCTTAACTTTAAGTGTTGGAGTTAGCAGGTCATTCTCGATCGTCCACTCGTCGGCCATCAGTACAATCCGGTCTAATCGCTGATGACTTTCCAGACCCGCGTTAATACCTTCGAGAGTCTCTGCAATTGACTCCTCTATTTCGTCTTTGGGCTGTTGGCGTGCATCCTCAGAGAGCACTACCAAGCCAATCGGTTGCGGTAAGTTAGTGCCCGTCACACAGGCCTGCTCGACAATCGGGTTCTCCATGATTTTGGCTTCGATAGGAGCCGGCGTAACATATTTGCCTTTCGCTGTTTTGAAGATATCTTTTAAGCGTCCGGTGATGCGAACATAGCCATCTGCATCAATCGTGCCCTTGTCACCTGTTCTTAACCAGCCGTCTTCAGTGAATGTTTCCGCTGTTTTTTCTGGTTCTAGATAATATTCTTTCATATTGCACGGTGACTGCACTTGAATTTCACCTTCATCAGAAATGCGTATGTTAACGCCGTCATACGCATGACCAATACAACCAATCTTATCGCTGCGATACGGCACACTACTGGTGCCATAGGCACAGTTTTCCGTCATCCCCCATCCCTCGCTGATTTTTATCCCTATGCGCTCAAACCATTTAATCGTAGCTGGCGCTAATGGCGCTGAACCACTGGCCCACAAGCGAGATTGGTCAATACCTAAGCCTTGTCTGATTTTACGCGCGATCAGCCCTTTGACAATTGGAATACTGAGCAACAGGTTGAGTTTCTTCTGTGGCATCTTCGCCAAAATTCCCATCTGAAACTTGGTCCATAAACGCGGTACTGAAATAAACAATGTCGGCTGGCATGCCACAACATCGCGCTGAAAGGTATCGAGAGATTCAACAAAATTAATCTGCATTGACGAATACAAACTCGCTAACTCTACCAGTACACGCTCGGTGATATGTGCCAGCGGCAAGTAGCTTACAATGCGGTCATTTTGATTTACCGACAGCGCATTTAACGAATTTTCGGCTGCCCAACAAATCGTGTTGAACGTGTGCACTACACCTTTAGGCGTACCGGTGCTACCTGAGGTATAAATGATGGTCGCCATGTCATCCATATCGACGTTGGGCTCACCTTGCAGTGGTTCAACGCCAATAAAATCACTCCATTGCTCTTTGACATTGATTCCCGGATAAGGGAAAGCTACAGAATCAATATCATCGGGGATCGCTTTTATCTGGTTTTCAGTGTCATCTAACTTACCGACGAAGATCAACTTTGAGTCAGAATGCTTTAGTACGTAATCAATGGTTTTATGGCCTGCCGTGGCAAATATAGGGACAGAAACGTACCCTGCCATCATGATTGCCATATCAGCGACAAACCATTCCATGCTGTTTTTCGCCAAAATACAGATTCGACTACCCTTGGGATAACCTTTCTGCTGCAGCGCTGCTGCGGCTTTGCGCACCAAGGTTGCAAACTGCTTCCACGTGTATTCTGCGATGACACCTTCAACAGGCTGCTTCAAATAAACCGTGTCGGGGCTTTCACGCTCCCAGCTATATAACATGGATAAAGGAGATGTCGGATTTTTAGTTAGGCTCATAGTGGCTTCTTGTTGTAGGGGCATGTTCATAATGTTAGACCAATTAACACTTCATTTACATAGGCTAATTAAGACTTGTTCCAATGCCAAATTCAATATTAATAACTCGACGTATAAGTCACGTTTATTCGAGCAATGGTTAAGCTATCGTCACTTATTCTTGATTATCATTCAGCGCGAATTACAATCCTCCCGGCCTTCACTGCACCGCGTTTCAGCATTGGTTGCGGTGCGAGTTGATACAGGTCACCATTTTTACCTGTAAAATACTTAGCTACGCCTACAGATTTTGCCAATTTTGCATTGGCTTCAATATGTTCAGCTTCACCGTGGATTGGAATCGCTATTTGCGGCTTGACCCATTGATACATCTGACGCAGCTCGTCTTTATTCGGGTGACCACTGGCATGTATTGGATGCTCACTTGATTCAGATAATATCGTTGTTATTTTGCGAGCTTTAAACTGACGTAGTAAACGCTCAACCTCAATTTCATTTCCTGGGATGATCATTGCGCTAAAGATAACAGTATCCCCCGTATCTAGATTGATATCTCTATGCGTGTCATTGGCCATTCTCGCCAATGCCGCTTGGGGCTCGCCCTGGCTACCGGTGGCTACTGCTAAAATTTCATTCTTGGGTAGGTATCCAGCGTGTGCATTGTCGATTATCTCAATATCTTCTGGCCAGTGGCCGGTAACTCGTGCGACACCAATCATGTTTTGTAGCGAACGACCGTAGACGGCTAAGTAGCGATTTGTAGCTTGTGCAATTCTTCCAATGGCGATCAAGCGCGCGACGTTACTCGCAAAACACGTAATAACCACACGATTTTGCGTCGCTTTTACAGTTTGAAGTAAACCTTGAAAGCACTCGTATTCAGACAATGAATGGCCAGCTTTCAGTGCATTTGTCGAGTCGCATGTCATTGCTGTAATTGCGCTTTCACCGAGGCGTTCGAAACGCCATTGCTCAAAACCATTACCAACACCGGGACGTTGGTCAATTTTCCAATCTGCCGAATGAAATATCTTGCCCACAGGCGTCTCAATTAGCAATGCGTGCGGCTCGGGAAGAGAATGCGTGATAGGCACCCAGCTGACAGTAAATCCGCCAATAGAAATACTCTCTTCTATCGACACTTCAATGATCGGTACCTTGCCAACCAATCCCACCTCAGCCAGCTTGCGACGCAAGACTTCAGCTGTAAATGGCGTCGTATAAACAGGCGCCTTTAAGCGCGGCCAAAGATGCGCCAAACCGCCAATGTGATCTTCATGAGCATGGGTAATAACGATGCCGGCTAGTGACTCTTTTTGCTGAGCAATAAATGAAGGGTCTGCCGCCACAACGCGGAATATGTCGCGGCTACCGGGAGTGATAGGTTCGTCGAACGTTATCCCACAATCAACCATCAACCATTGGCCATCATGGCCGAACAAATTCATATTCATGCCAATCTCACCAGTTCCACCAAGTGGTAGAAACCACAATTGTTCGGCATTTGGAAGTAACGTAATAATCGTCTCCTATCGGTTGACGTCATTCACGCGAGAATAATGTCAAATTCAATGGCATATAAAAATAATACTGGATGCCAATTGATAAAGATTAGTGAAACGACGAAATGTTTAGATCTCGCGATGTACGCTAAATCGTAGGCAGCAAAGCCAACACAGATACAAGCCAAAACACGATAAGTGAAGTAGCGATCAAACGCCTAAGTATGGGGGCCATTTTCAACTCCAATCAAGGTTAATAGAGAGTCTAGTATGGCAAGTATAGCGTCAGTGAAGTGTTATAAAATATAAAGATTGTGCAAAATGTATAGGTGAGCCGCATGGCTCACCTACAACGCCACTTGCCTAGTAGAAATATCGGAAGGTCAAACCGATGGTACGCGGTTGATTGGTCCGATATGCAAGTCGAGCTCGTCCACCGCGTTCGCGGTCAAACGACAAGTTAGCATTCTCATCTAGGGCATTATTGACATATAACAACGCTTCCCAATTGTCATATTCAAAACCCATACTGAGATTCAGTGTTTGATAAGCATCCAACTCTAAATCCAGGTTAGTTGTCTCGCTGCCAGTTGCTCCACCAAACGGTAAGCCCGACGTAAAGCTTCCGGCACCAGCAACCTGATCACTCGGCTGAGTGATACGATCACCGACATATTGATACGATGCTGACACATAGGTGCTGCTCGAATTAAACAAAGGGGAGTCAAACGTATAAGTGGTCGCAAAGGCAAACTGTAACTCTGGTACAGAGGCCAAACGGTTGCCCTTCTCAACACCACCAATCACGTTGCCATCACTGTCTAGTACAGTTGAATCAAATTCGGCTTCAATTATCGACCCAGCAAAACTGAAGAACACATTTTCAGTTGCTTGACGTGTCAATTCAAACTCAATCCCCTGAGTGAAAGCCTTATCAACGTTGAATGAAATACGCGATGAGCATGACCCTGCATCCAAAGTGACTTGCAGATCTTCGATATCGGTATAGAACGCTGCGACGTTTGCGGTCCAGCCGCGACTTGCCGCTTTCATACCGAATTCATAGTTGATCAAGGTTTCATCGTCATAGTCTTGGAACCCGCCAAATACTGCGCGATCCGACGCGTTACACAGCGTTTCGTTAAGCGGATCATTTACACCGCCTAACCGGAAACCCTGTGATACTTGAGCGTTCAAGTTGACCGTTTCATTCATTCGGTAGTTCGCGATTACCCGAGAAGTAAAACCATCTGATGCGGTTGAATCCACTTGATCATCGCCATTCGAAAACAGTCCACCCGTTGTAAAACGACGCTCTTCCTCGTAATCGTAAAAGCGTGTACCGGCTGTCACGGCAAGATCTTGGTTTACGTCATAGGTTACCTCACCAAATACCGCTAACTGTTCTAAATCGTAAGGTAGGTCAGCGTTGTACGGAGAGTCTGAACCAAAGCCATTTGCTGTTGCGGCCGAAACGCCCGCTCCTAATACGGCGTCAGTAAATGCATCATATCCAGGTGTTGGCAGTCGCTGCGAGTATGTGCGTTGGGTATCAGACATAAATACACCAACTAACCATTGCAGATCTGAATCATTATTCGATGCGGCGCGCAACTCAATGGTATCTTGTTCGACTTGCGTTCGATCTTGCAAGTTAGAGGGTAACGTAACCGCCTCATCGGGATAGCCCAAATCGACACTCACCGAGCCAGTTAATGCACTCGCGTCGCGGCTGACAAGAATATCGCGATCGGTGTAGCTATACACAAAAGTAAAATCAACCTCGTCCATCGCATATTCGGCGGTGATATCAGCGATAGTCGTTTCGTCTTCGAACGCTTCGTTTAATAGTAAATATTGCTCGCGCTCTTGTAATTGAATGGCCGGTCGTGTTGTCGTGTACGGATTGGCAAATAAATTAAACACTTCCTGACGGTTGAAACCACCCATATCGATTTCTTGGAAAATAATCCGCGGTGTGATAACTAAATCATCGGTTACTTGCCACTTCAGCGCAACTCGGCCGCCAGTGCGCTCACCATCATTAACATCTTTCGCTCTAAATCCGTCTTCACTCAATGCATCAATAAAACCTGCATAATCAGTCCGATAGACTACCGCCCGCAATGCTAAGCTATCGTCAGTTAGTGGTACATTGACCATTCCTTTTAAATGATTTCCAGTATCGCCATCGGTAACTGTATTTAAGTTAGCTTCTACAGATGCTTCTGTAATACCCAGTTCAGGCTGATTGGTGATATAGCGCAACGTACCGCCTATTGAACCACTACCAAACAAAGTGCCCTGCGGTCCACGGAGTGTCTCAACACGACTTAGATCGTATAAATCCAAATCGGGTGTAAACAGAGATAACGAAATTACACTTTCATCGAGATACACACCAACTTGTTCTTTTACACCCGGTTGGTCACGCACAATTTGGCCTGCCGAGACGCCACGGATAGCCACTTGGCTTTGACCCGGCCCTAAGTTTTGAATTGAAACACCGGCAACGTTGCGGGTCAGTTCTTCTAAGTTTGTAGCGCCAGCACGTTCAATGTCATCTTGCGTTTGCGCGTTTAACGAAAATGGTACGTCTTGAAGTGTGGTGGCTCGTTTAGTCGCCGTTACCATGATGCGTTCAATATCTTGATCATCACTTTCTTGGGCGATTATTGGAGTACTAATGGCGCAGGCAATGCCAACGCATAAGGCGCTTCGTTTGAAGCCTTTTTGCGTAGTATTCATATGTGTTTCCCTTGTGTTTATTATTTTCGTCCTGAACACCGCATGACTACCGTTCAACGTCATTATCTCAGGACGCGCTTATAGTAAAGCTAATGGGTATACGCCCATCAGTTACCTTTGGTTTAGCATAAAAACAACAACATACAAGCTAAAGCCTTTCTTTGGCTTTAGTATTTTGTAAACAGATATTTTTACCAACATAAAAAACCCGCTTAAAAGCGGGTTTTTATATACAAAATCGGCCGTGATTAACGTTCGATGCCCACTACATGCATTTCATCAATAAGGTGGCCAGCTCCATCCACATACTCCATAATCCAAAGCATATAGCGCGAATCCACGTGAATTGAGCGCGTCGTCCGAGGATCTACATCCCAATCTGAATTTACACTTTCAAGCGTACCGTCGAACAATAACCCAACTAACTCGCCATTGGCATTAAGCGTTGCCGACCCAGAGTTACCGCCTGTAACATCAAGGTCAGACAAAAAGTTTACCGGCACTGTACCTAACGTGTCGTCTTTATAAGGGCCGTATTGCTTTTGCGCAATTAAATCCAATTGCGACTGGGGCGAATTAAACGGTGCTTCGCCAGTATCTTTTTCCGCAATGCCTTCAAGGCGTGTGAATGGTTCGTAAATCAAACCATCTTTGGGCGAGCCGCCGAAAACTGTACCGTAAGTTACACGCAAGGTTGAATTAGCATCAGGATAAGCCAACTGTCCCTGCGACGCCTGCCACGCAATAATCGCTTCCATGTACTGTGCTTGTAAATGCGCCAATTGGCCTTCACGTTCTTTTTCAACCGCTTCGCGTTGCATATCGTATTTAAACGTTGCCACAGCAAGTTGCATAAATGGGTCTTCCAGTGCTTCTAATTCTTCGACCGAGGCATTCATTAACGCCAAACGAGTACTTTCACTGGCCAGCTGTGATTGTTGATACATAGTGTCAAGCAAACTCGCTACTTGCTCAGGGTCAAATGATTTATCAATACCCAAGAAGCGATCCAAAACTATGACGCGCTGCTCATCAGGTAATTGCACATACTGCTCTAAAAACATCAACCATGTCGCTTTGTCGACGCTTGGATCATAACGGCGATCGACGCGTTGCATCTGCTGTTCAATACGCGGCAAATCGCGTTCTTGATAGCCAGGCTCTCGGTCCGCATCCAGCTTTTGCTTTTCAATTGCTAGACGATACAAGCGCTTAGCAACTACCAGTAGTGCTGGGCGACTAATATTGTTATAAAAAAACGCTTGCTGCATATCGGCAGTCATTTGCTCATTGAGTTGGTCAAGCTGCTCAATGGCCGTTTTATACCCGGCACGACTCGGATCACTCTCAACCCATGCCAACAACGCCGCCTCGCGCGCGGCACGACGATCAACCAAACCTACGCGTTTAGCACCATCAATCTGGCCTTTGAGGTTTTTCATGTAGTTATTCAAACCAGCTAGCAATGATTCGTACTTAACCCTTGCGTCACTACCCTCCGGTGCAGTCTCTTCGATGGTTGCAATCCACTCTTCAATGGTCGAAATCCACTGCGGATATTGCCAGCCAAAGTTGTATTCAACATTAACGAGTCGCTTATAACGCGACGTGCGACCGGGGTATCCGGCAACCATAACAAAATCGCCATCCTGCAAGCCCGCAGCTGAAACCGTAAGCACGTGATTAGGCTCGAAGGGGACATTGTCGGTTGAATAATCTGCGGGCTTACCATCTTGGCCAACATAAGCGCGATAGAAGGCAAAGTCACCGGTGTGACGTGGCCACATCCAGTTGTCGATATCACCGCCGTATTTACCCACTGAATCGGCCGGTGAATACGCGATGCGTACATCGCGAATTTCAAGCTGCTTGATCAGTTTATATTCCAAGCCCTGATAAAAGGCTGGCACTTGGCAACGATAACCAGGCTCTGATTCACACTCGGCGATTAAGCGTTTTTGCGCTCGCTCAATTGCGTCATAGCGCTCCCGACCACTTAATTCATCACTCAAGCCACCCAAGACTTGTTCAGTCACGTCTTTAAAATCAACGGTGACGTATACCCGCGTGCCAGGTGCGGCAGGTAATTCATCGCTAAATTTTGTAGCGACAAACCCGTCTTCTAAGTAATTATTTTCGGCCGTACTGTTGTACTGTACCGAGCCGCGTGCACAGTGATGGTTGGTAACGACCAGTCCTCGCTCAGAAACGAATGAAGCTGAGCAACCGCCAAGAGAAACAATGGCTCCCATGGGAAATTCAGTCAGAGAGGTCAGTGTATCAGGGTCGAGCTTTAACCCCGTTGCAACCAAATCTTGCTTGATCAGTGGTAACTGTTCGGGTGTGAACATACCCTCTTTTGCTGCGATAGCGCCGCTAACCAACAAGCCCGTAGCGAGTGTGAGTAGAGATATTTTTATTTTTGTCATTAGGTGTTTTCATTCCGTGATGTGAAAATCAGGCCACACTATGCCACACAATGACAAGATACAAAATAACGCGCTTTTAGTGTTTTAGTAGCGCCTCAAATTCCTCAGGTAACAACACCATGCCATCCTCACCCGGCACAGGGAATACAGCAACACAGAGATCGTCCTCTTGCATGCCAACGGTCCAGCGTGCATACCAATCGGTAAGTTTGATCGGCATAATTTCACAACTCTGCCACTCGTCATTACGCCAAAGCTCTGCCGCTTCTTTGGTGGGCCATACAGGTATGCAATCTTCCTCTTCAGAAGTGAGCATCACAGCACCATCGTCATCACACAAAATCCAAATTTGCTGATACTGGTTCACTAACCGGTCGAAGAATTGCGCCCGTTGTTGTGGTTGCGCAGCAAGCATGTCATTGAGGTCTGGGGAGTGTTGTTTATCGTTATTCATCAGGTAATACGCTGGTAAATTTAGTTAAGGCTAGCGATAAACCACAATTGAGTACACAGTTATTTTGTCTTTCCTCGGTGTTCGCTTAAAAACTAATCAAGCGCAAAAGGCTAGGTTTAGTCTGCTGCTGAGGCTGTTTACGTACGGCAACTTGAATATCCACTTGATAATCAGTGGTAAAATCCTGCATAAAAAACACCAAAGATTGCAGGGTCTTTGGACTATCAACCGCACCATACAGAGTGATTATTTGTTCAGTCACATGGACACTAATGTGCTGATCATCAAACGCGCGCTCAAACGCAATACTTGAGCGTACTTGTCCAGCAATTCTTTGTTCCGAGACCAACTGTTGAGTTTCTGCTTTTACTTCTGTTGTCAGCGCAAGTAGACCGGTAATTAAAACCAGTACAACTGTAAACTGAGCGATAATTTTTGCGAACGTTGTTTGGATTGGCTGACTCACAGTGACTTCCTCCCGATGACTTGGCAGTAACTATACGACTTTTAAGAATTTTAAAAATAGACATATCCGGTTAACATAATTCCATATATGAGATAATAAGATGGATAGGTATGCATAATCAATTTGACGACATCAGCTTATTTTGCACCGTTGCCATGCACCAAAGCTTTTACAAAGCGGCTCGCGCATTGGCGATACCACATAGTACCGTCAGCAGAAGGATCGCGGCATTAGAACAAAGTCTCGGCCAACAGTTGTTGATTCGAACCACACGCAACATGCGTCTAACCGAAAAGGGCCAAGCGTTATTTGAACAATGCTCACCACTGATCAATCAGCTCAATTGGGCGGTGTCAGATGCCTTAGACGATGAAGAAGAATTACAAGGTAGTCTTACCCTATCAATGCCAACACGCGTGGGTTTGGACTATATGGGTGGCTACTTAATCGACTTTGCCAAGTTGCATCCACAATTAAATTTAAACATATCATTAAGCAATGAGCTGGTTGATTTAGTTAAAGACAATATTGATATCGCGTTTCGCGTTGGTCCTTTGGCAGATTCCTCTATGCACGCAATTCGGCTCTGGGATATTCCTTTTAGCTTAGTTGCAGCACCGGCTTTCATTGCGCAGCATGACATCGCTCAAGACAACTTTGCCATCCACGACTTACATCAACTTCCTTGTGCGATCGCACCGCCACAGAACCGCTGGACTTTTATTGATAGCGAAGGACAACCAATCCAAATTGCACCGCGCAGTGGTATCCAAGTCAATGATCTCACGCTTGCACTGCAAGCGGCCTTGAATGGCATCGCGTTAGCTTACGTACCGAACATCGTATTAAATAAGTTTTGTCCACATAATGATCTGGTGACGATCACATCAGCGAATTGGCGTGCTAGAACACGAGAGATGTTTGCTGTGTTTAACCAGAAACGGTCACACAGTCGAAAACTGCAAGCAGTGATCGACTATGTAACGCAACGCTATCAACAGCAACACGGCGATTAAATTGCCATGGGTTTGATCGGCAAGTCGCGATGACGGGTCCCTGAGGCGGCAAAAATGGCATTAGTCAGTGCTGCCGGGAATGGCGCAACGCCAGGCTCACCTAAGCCAGTGGGTGGATAGTCCGAATCAACAAAATGAACACGAACATTCGGCATTTCGTTAATCCGCAATACGGGATAATCATGAAAGTTAGAGTTCACAACTGCACCATTCTTGAACACTATTTCTGTATACAAAGACAGTGACATCCCCATAACTACCGCGCCCTCTTGCTGAGCGGTGGCGCCGTCTTTGTTGAGTACCTGACCACAATCAACAGCACAATCGACATTTAGTACCTCAATTTTATCGCCGGTCACTCGCACATGTACTGCCATTGCCACATAGCTTCTAAAACTGTGATGAACAGCAATACCAATCCCCTCGCCTGGGGGTAATTTACGGCCAAAGCCAGCTTTATCCGCGGCGAGCTGCAATACCGCTTTAGAGCGCGCTACCTGCTCTTTGTGCTCAGGATTTTTATTATTGTCATACAATTTATGTAGGAACGTAACGGTATCCATGCCCGCTTTATGCGCTAACTCGTCGGCAATACTGCCGTAAGCAAAACCGTAAAAAATAGCATAAACGGCACGGTACCAGCCGATCCGTGTGTGTGCAGGTGCTTCACCCGTTTCACTGCGCAAATTCGCGATGCCGAAGGGGTGATTTTCAATTTCTCCCAGACTATTGGCGGGTGCGCGTTCTAAAGCCGGATTAAACAGCGAACTAATTGACGGGAATGCAGCGCGGTGTAGCCATCCAGTAACATTGCCATCCGCATCCATAGAAGCTTCGATATGCTGCGCATTAATGGAATGATAGTAGCCGGTACGCATATCCTCTTCACGTGTCCAGATGAGTTGCACTGGCGCATTGATATGCTTAGAAATCGCTGCTGCTTCTTGGACGTAATCACATTTGAATTTACGCCCGAATGCACCGCCACTCATCATTACGTGAACATATACGTCTTTGGGTTCAATGCCCAAATAGTCACCGAGTACATTTTGGATATCTTCCGGGCTTTGCGTGGATGCCCAAACCTCAGCGCTACCGTCTTTCACCCATACAACTGAGGCGTTTGGCTCCATTGGTGCATGACATAAGTGGCCACCGGTATAAGTTGCTGACACCTTGTGCTCTGCCGTTTCGAAAGCAGCGGTCAAATCGCCACGCTCAGCTACTTTTTCCGCGGGCTTTTCTACATTCGCAATGAGTTGTGCGCGATAGGCTTTAGTATCGTAGTTACCGTTGGGTCCAGATTCCCATTCAACTACCAAAGCCTTTACCGCTTTTTGCGCTGTCCATGAATTATCCGCGACAACAGCAACCCCCCCCACTGAACCGAAAGGCACATCTAATCTAGGGATAGTGACAACATCAATAACACCAGCAACAGCACGAGCATCAGTATCATCGAGGCTCTTTAATTTCCCGCCTAATACGGGACAATGCACAATGGCTGCGTAGCGCATACCAGGGACCTTAGTGTCGACGCCATAGGTACGCTCACCGACCACCACCATACTTTGGTCATGTCGGGGTAAAGCCTTACCAATATACTTGAACTGGCTTTTGTCCTTCAGCGTCGGCGCTTCAACCACCTCTTGTACCGCTGCGAGTTCAGCTAGCTCACCGTAACCAAGTGTTTTTTGTGACGGTGTATGAATTACAACATGATTGCTGGCCTCACATTCTTCAGCCGACACTCGCCATACCTTCGCTGCCGCAGCAATTAGCATCAGCTTCGCGGTTGCTCCGGCTTGTCGCATCGGCTCATACATGGTTACGATACTGGCTGAACCGCCCGTTGCTTGCGGACCGTATTTCTCAGCGTTGCCTTCACCTTGCTTGACCGTAACTCTTGACCAGTCAGCTTCCATTTCGTCAGCGACTGCTGCGGGTAGCGCCGTACTTATGCCCTGCCCCATTTCACAACGGCCACAGAACAACACGACGTCACCGTTCTTATATAAATGGATAAAAGCGCTGGGATTAAAATCACTACCTAGATGTTGATGCGCCATACTCGGTAGAGAAACACCTAACGCTAAGCCACCACCCACTAGTGCCGACGCTTTGATGAAGGTTCTACGCGCTGGATTTTGAATTGCGTGTTCCATACTCTATACCTCCTTGGCCAATTCGTCTGCGGCATCAGCAATCGCTAATTTGATGCGTTGATATGTACCACAACGGCAAATATTTCCCTGCATAGCAGCCTCTATATCTTGTTCAGACGGCTGCTTGTTGTTTGCCAAAAAACTCGCAGCATTCATTATCTGGCCAGCCTGACAGTAACCACATTGCGGCACTTGATGCTTTAACCACGCTTTTTGTACGGGGTGATCACCATTTTCTGACAAACCTTCAATGGTGGTTATTGAGCGACCGGCTACCGCCGAAATTGGCATAACACAAGAACGTGTTGCGGTGCCATCGATATGAACCGTACACGCGCCACACAAGCCACTACCACAACCAAACTTGGTGCCGGTTAATTCAAGCCTGTCACGCAAAAACCACAGCAGTGGCATATCGGGTGCCACATCTATAGGGTACTCTTTTCCATTGATTGTTACTGAACTCATGCTTTGCACCTGTTTCGAATTGAAGGTTTCAGAGAATTACTTAAGTGTAGTTTGCCAGTATGAAATGCTGAACTCAAAACGCAGTAATTTTGAGTTTAGCTACCCAACAAACACGTTTATCAGCAGATTGACTCTCTCAGTGTATAGAATTTTTTTGTGCATGCGCATACTATATCGCTATGCAACCTTAATGAGATAGCAGCATGCGCAGGTTAATCCTCGGATTTGTAGCACTCACTTCATGCTTGAGTGCTTGCTGTGTTAGCGCTGAACACCAAGTAACACTGGTTTACGCCGCTGACTTACCCATTATTGGCGCGCCAAATCACGGTGACTACGCAGAGCTAGCAACCTTGCTTGAGCAACAACGCGGCGCAAATCGCGAAAACCTGCTGTTTGTATTTGGCGGCGCAAGTTTAGCACCGAGTCCTTTAGCCTCTTTTGACTCAGGTTCACACATTGTTGATATCCTCAACAATCTAGAGCCCGATGTGATGAGTATCACAAAGCGCGAATTTAGCTATTTCGAAGACGAGCTCATTCTGCGCAGCTATGAAGCCGCATTCCCATTATTGCTGTCCAATGCAACGGATAAAGAAACCGAGCAACCGCTCGATGGTATTTACACTGACCTTATCGTTAACAAGCAAAATGCTAATATCGGTTTTATTTCGATTGTTTCCCAGAATATCACTGCCGAATACTTACTCAAACGCTTAGAGATTTCCTCGCCAGAGCAAGCAGTGATGAATATCTCGAAGCAGCTACGCGCAGAAGGCGCAGACGCCATTGTGCTGCTCCACTCAGATATGTTCGATTTTATCAAACCAGCGTTGGATCAAGGAATTATCGACATTTCAATCCAGAGTGAACCCAATAACGTTCTTCAGGTTATCCCGATTGATGAGCGTCACCCAAATCAATTAGTACTCGATGACTTGGGCGCGGCTGCGGTGATTGAAGTTCACTTTAGTCACGATGCACAAAACAGCCGTGTCACTGTCGAAAAGGAATCGATTGAACTGGCGTCACTTGTCCCAAATCCAGCGATAGCGCAAATCATTAACCGCTATCAAAGTCGACTCAATACTCAGTTAAAGCAACAGATCGCAACTATCGCAGAGCCCTTTGATACACTGAGGGAAACCGTTCGAACCAAAGAAAGTGGATTTGGTAATTTCATCACAGATGCAATGCGTAAAGAAGGTCAAGCCGACATTGCGTTGATAAATAGCGGCGTTATTCGCGGTGACAGAGCCTACTCTGCTGGTTACCCTTTTACACGCCGTGATTTGCTGCATGAACTCCCTTTTCGAGCAAGACTCGTTGTCATAGAGGTAACGGGACAAGACATCGTCGCAGCACTCGAAAATGGCGTTAGTCAATACGAGGTGACCAAAGGTCGGTTCCCACAGGTGTCTGGGTTGAGTTTTTCGATTGATGTGAATGCCCCCGTTAATCAGCGCATTACCAATGTTAGTGTCGATGGTGCACCGGTGCAGTCTGATAAGACGTATATCCTTGCTACCAGTGACTATCTTTTCAGTGGCGGTGACGGCTATACCATGTTTGAGGGCGCAACAAGGCGATTCGAAAATGCGCCTACAGCACCACTGGTGTCAGAGGTGGTCAGTCGTGCTATGCAGCGCGCTGATCGGGTCAACCTTGTCGAGCAAGGAAGAATAACGTTTGACTAAAGTAGCGCGACCTAGAAAGTTTTTCCGCAATACATTGATTTCAATTAGTCGTGTAACTAACGTCCTGCTGGGTGTTTTTATCTTACTGTTCGCCATAATGAGTAGTTTTAGTTACATCCAGTTAAAAGAAACTGAAGCCACGTATGAGCGGATCAGTAGCGAGGTTTTGCCAACCCTAGCAAGCAGTGGACTGTTGCACAGCCAAATTTCAGCACTCGCTTTTCTGGTCTCAAATTTCGCCCAGTCGAGTAGCCTACCAGAAGTTAGAATAAACGAGAGCCAAGTACTCGAAAAGCTCAGTGAGATTGAGCGTCTATTAGCAGATAACAATCCACTGCATTCTGACCTAGAAACCATTAAGTCTGAATTTGCGGCGTTGACCGTCTCCACTCGTGAGACGTTTCAACACAGTAGACAGGAAAGCCAGCTGATAGAGCAAGTCAATCAGCTGCGTGCAAACAGTGTTATCGATACCTCAATGACTGAGGATAACTTACAAGCCATTTACTCATTAGAGGCTGCAATTTCACAGCTTTCATCAGCCGAAAAACTGATCGACTTGAGACGTTATGAACGCGCAATAAAGTCAAACTTCAACATGCTGCTCGGCAGCCCACAAATTCCCCAGAACACAAACCAGTACCTGACCGAACTACAAAGTTTAGTCGTTGGTAATAAGGGGTTAAGTCGTGTCAAAGCTTTACAATTAAGAGGGCGAGCCCGTGCGGCTGGGCAAAGTAATTTTTTGCGTCGCTTTATTCTCGATATAGCCAAAGGTGCTGAATTCAGCTCTTATCAATTTGCCGAGCAACAATCTGCGCTCGCATCTGAATTTGCCCGTGATGCTGCACGCAAGCACTCTTACACATTGATGGTCTATGCCGCGACATTCGCCATTGGTCTGGCCCTTATCCTATTTATCAAATCACGCGTTGTTTCACGTATTATTGGTCTGAACAACTACCTAAATTCCAGTAAGACCGATAATACTGGTCATTACGGTGAGAAATCGAATGATGAAATTGGCGCTTTAGCGCGAACCATTGCCGAACAGTTTGAAGTCATTGATAAGCAAAAAGTAGAGCTAACTAAACTAAGCTTTGTGGACAGCCTCACTAAAGTCGGGAATCGACGTGCATTTAATGAACATATTGAGCAGATAATTCCCATTTCAAAACGCAATAAAATTTCGGTTTCGGTGTTACTTATAGACGTTGACTGTTTCAAACAATTCAATGACACCTATGGCCACATGAAAGGTGATGAGTGCCTCTATAAAGTAGCGCAAGTGATCGAACAGAATGCCCGGCGCGGCACGGATTTTGTGGCTCGCTATGGCGGCGAGGAGTTCGTTTGTACTATTTTAGGCCATACAGAAGCCCAAGCTTATGAGTTTGCTGAAAAACTCTGTGACGATATACGTGCGCTTGCGATCCCACATTCGGAAAGTGTTGCCGCAGATGTAGTAACAGTCAGCATTGGCCTGCACACAGAAACGGATGTCAACGAAAACTCGATAGAACGACTGATCCAACGCGCGGATACCGCTCTGTATCGCGCAAAAACCCAAGGACGTAATCAAGTCTGTAAATATTCGCATTCATCATAGCTTGCAATTGCTGTATATTTAAACAATACTGTATACATAAACAGCTTTAAGGGGTGATTTATGAGTTTTGGCATAGCAATTATCGATCAGCTAGTGAAAAAGCATGGCATCAGTGCACTTTCATGTGACAATGAATTTCAGCATACTCAACACTGCTACGGCGGCGAAACGCCGAGCATTGAATGGGGACAGCTTCCCTTTTGCATTAATCGGTTTCTATTCCAGGCACCGCTGTATTCTCAATGGACATTGCATTGTTTCTCGCTCCCCAAAACCGGTAAACCACTCGCATGCTTTATTCTTGATGTCAGCGGTAAAGTAGTAGAAAGAGTGTATTTCCAGAATACGCGTAAGTACTATGATGCGTGTGACAAACTAGCAGCACAGCTCACGTCAATGACTAAGGCCGACAAGCAAGCTGCATAAGCAAACGATTTATACTGAAAGCCGATGATTTAAAACACAACGCCAATCAACTTGGGTGTTGCAGTTAATCAGTTCATCATGGTCTTGTAACCGCAAAGGAGCTGCGGAAATCTTGAGAATAAAGATCCACACTGAGCATCGCTGGTAATTTTATGAAGACTTTTAGAGCTGTTGGTTGCTCCATGTCTTGTATAGCATTGACTTAGGCTAGAAACCAACGTTTAACCATAACCACAATTTGTCTGTGTCAACACGACCACTCTCTCCAGAGTAAGCGGCGTATTTAACACCAAATTTGTAGTGCTTATTAAAAGTTTTCAAGTATTGAAGATTGATTTCACTACCTAAGTCATCAACAGTGGCACTTGCTTCATCAGCAGAATAGTCGTGATAAACAGCAAGCCATTTCCCTCCTGCTACTGCGCCGGTCAAGGTAAATGTTACATCTTCGAGGCCTTGTGCAGGAGTACCTAAAAATTGGTCTGCCCAGCCGTTGAACTTGTGAAGCGTCGCCAACGGTGTTTGGAAACCCATCATGCCATCATCTGAGCCCAACACTTCATAACCTACTTTAGCTGTCACGCCAGAGAATACCGCACCTATTTCCGCAAAGAGATAATCAGTGTTAAAGTCACTTGCGGCTGTTTCATTGCTTTGTGACGCATACTCGAGGTGATAAACAATACTGAAATCGTCGACTTTACGTTTTCCCGCGAACCGAATGCCATAAGTATCTAACGCATTGTCAGTATCGTTATCAACTTCGAGCAAATATGAATATACAGCCAATGTACCAAACTCAGTTTTATAAGAGCCATGGAACAAGTGATCTTTTGCATCTAGATCAGCATCTTCGCCAAAGATTCGATTACGCTTGCCAATGTAGCTATAGGTTAACTTAAGGTCTTTATTTGGCGCATATACAACCGTTGCCGCATCGAACGTCTGCCGGTCCTGACGCCAACCAACATGACCAATGAAACGATGGCCATCATGAGTGATCACTTGACGACCTACCTTAACGGTTAAATTATCGTTCTTGTATTGGATAAACCCTTGGTCAAGCTCAGTATGCTCCGGGTCAGCAATTACCGAATAGATACCGGTATTGTAACCGTTAGGTGGAGATGCATAGTCGCCCTCACCTAACACAATTCGGTTATCTTCCATTTCTACCGTAAATGAAAAACCATCAAGACTACCTGACTTATAACCCAAGCGCGTCCGCAGTGTGAAAGCGCTAGCGTCTTCGAGCGCGTTGTCTTGTTCGACCGCTTCATAACGCAAATTGAAATTACCAAATACTTCGCCTTCAGAGAGAGCCTTGTAGAACTCGTCAGCACTGGCATAACTGCTGCCTAAAGAGGACAGTATAGCTGCTACTGCAACCGGTAAATTACATTTCTTCATGTATATGCTCCCTAAAAGCTTTACTGGCTCGCTGGCAACCCGTCACTGCTAAAACTGTAACTAATACGCAGTGTAGTTTAAATTTATAAGTTTGCTTTCTGCTGCGTTTGGTTGAGTAATATATGGAATGGTAGGTTTGGTGGCTGCACGCTATTTAAAAAAAACCCACTTAGACATCCGGACACATAGCGCCTAAGTGGGTGACATTGCCTTTCCAAAGTCGAGTAGCAATACTCTCAAATGGATACTTGTTATTTACAACATTGCTGTCGTTGCGCACTTTGTTATCAGTCTCGATGGTTTGTTTTGGAACAACCGTTTTAAGAGACATAATTATTATTAGTGAAGCACGTAGCTATTAGCATCATAAATGCCAACATTAAATCTCCATATATTTCATAATGTTAGAGGTGGGCATTCACTGTAAAGTACGGTTGCACTGTCCATACTGGTGCGAGGTTGCACAGTTTGTGTGCTTAATTTGCCTGCTCACAAGCCTAGCATGGCTTCAGCATAGATATCCGCTCGAAACACTTGCCCTACTTTCAGCGAATCCACCTGCGCTTGAGATACTTGACCGGTAGTCAACATTTGCTGAAGCAACCAATCTCTACTGCTCTGCGTCGGGGAGTTTATATCAACGAATTTAGAATGAAATTGATTGTAGTCTGGCACTTCCCTAGGTGAGTGCTTTAAATCGATTAAGCAACTGCCGAGTAAGGAGGGAGCTACAACTTCTATGGGAGCATCTAAATACTTGCTCTGGCTCAATATACAAGCCGCTTCAAATCTGTTTGGTATGCTTGCTAACCATTGGCATGCTTGTTTCAATCCTCGGCAAATGGCATACACGGTTGCGGGATTGTGACGATAAAAACTCCCGAGCAAACCTAATACTTTCTCCGGTGATTCACGCCAAATATCATAGGATGTTAAAACTGTGGTACCTAGTCCTGCTCGAACAGCTTTTGCATTCCACGGACCTCCTGCGCAATAGCCATCAATTTCGCCATTGTGCAATGCACTTATCATGCTGTCAGAAGTAACAATCGTGAGATCAACATCAGACATTGAAACTCCCCCTGACTTTAACCATTCACACAATTGGTAGAAATGACAGCTGTATGGAAACACACTTGCAAATCTTAACTTAGACGCTCCTTTACGCTTACGACGCGTTATGACTTTTTCAAGCAAATAAGCAGCCATTGGTAAGTTTATGTCTTTAATGCTGTTAGCTGACTTAATTTCAGTGCACAGGTAGTTTGAAAGTGTGATGGCATTACCGTTGAGACTCAGAACCATAGGGGCTATCACATCTGTTGCTACAGTATCTAAGCCAAGTTGACTGGCAAAAGGTAAAGGTGCTAATACTTGCGCTGCATCTAAAACACCAGCATGTAATTTTTCGCGTAAAGTCGCCCAAGAGCGCTGTGCTTGCAAGTCAACATTAACGCCGTACTGTTGAAAAAAGCCAAGCTCTTTCGCGATCACCAAAGGCGCACAATCAGTTAAAGGAATATACCCAACAGTAGCTTGTAGACTCATGAGCTTTTCTCCTTCACCGACATATTAGTTACAAGGAAATAATAAATTTGGCGACGACTTCCATCTAAGCTCAGTATCAGAATAGAGCAATTATGGGACTGATTCATCAGCGTTCAATGCAAAACCACCTTGACAAGTAAACATTGAAGCAAAACACCTGCCAGCGTATCCCACAGCCTAACCTAATGTTTTCCTTTATAAAAACCAACTGTCTATGAAAGGCAAAATGCGCATCTTCGCATTTATGCACATCGATGGTGCGTTTACGCAAAAAAAACCCGCAACGTAGGTTTCCAAAAGAAACTTTAGTTACGGGCTTCATTGCTAATTTGCCGAATCACAGCACTGCGATCCAAGCATTTGATGTAGTTATAACGACGTTATAAGGTTCACTAGTCTATTTTTGAACGTCGCGTCTGATGATCGTTAATACAGGATTAGTGCCAACTATATTTATCAATATTTTCAATAGGTTAATAAATTCAAGCCTAGTCAACAATCCAGCGGTTGCACCAACTCAATGCAATTTGCATCTTCGCAGTGACAAAAGTCCGACACTTATTGAAGCAAATGATCAAACAACAAAAGGTTTACTTTCTCCCCCTCATCTACTGGGCCACGCTCCAGCTCTAAACAGGCAAAACAGTTACTGTGTGTAAACGATGACAACACACCAGAGGTTTGTTTACCTGCCGGTCTTACCAATAATTGCCCGGACTCATCTGTCCAACAATAGGCGCGTTGAAAGTCTAGTCGGCCCGGGCGCTTGCGAAAACGCTCTGCGGCTACTGCAGGTAACGCCAAGTCCTGCTTAGGCAATTCCCCAGATAGCATCCCTAGTGCTGCCTGAGCGACCTGTATAAAAGTCACTACTGCCGAGACCGGATTTCCGGGCAAACCAATAAAAATACTATTTGGTAAACGACCTAATGCTAGTGGTTTTCCAGGCTTAATTGCTAGTTTCCAAAATTCTACTTGGCCCATTTCCGCCAGTACGTCTTTGGTATAGTCAGCGTCTCCTACTGATACTCCACCAGAGCACAACACTAAATCTGCGCTCTCATCGGCTTTTGCAAAGGCGCTACGCAAAGCATCCATTTCATCTGGCACAATCCCCAAATCCATCACGTCATAATCCAATGCCTCTAGCATCGCTATTAGTGCGAATCTGTTTGAGTCATAGATGTGACCTTCTTTTAGCGGGTACCCGGGCAAAGTCAGCTCATCACCACTGGAAAAAATAGCTACTCTTAGTTGTCGCTTTACTGTTACTTGTGCAATGCCCAATGAAGCGAGCAAACCAATATCGATTGGCGCTATCTTCTTACCGGCAACAAGTATCGTACTGTGTTGCTTGATATCGTCTCCGACAGGTCGAACAGCTTCTTTAAATCGAACACTACCAGTCAATTGAATTGTATCGCCTTCGACGCTGACATTTTCTTGCATTACTACGGTATCGACGCCTGCTGGTAGTGCAGCTCCTGTCATTATCCGCACGCATTGCCGTGGCCCGACTTTGCCAGTAAAAGGTTCGCCCGCAAAACTTTTACCTATGACCTGAAGCGGTTCCCGATGCTCAACATCAGCAAATCGAATGGCATAACCATCCATCGCAGAATTGGCAAAAGGTGGTACGTTGATTGGCGATGCCACATCTAGTGCTGCAACTCGGCCTTTAGCCTCACTGATAGCTATGGTCTCAACGTCACTAATGGGCTCGATAACCTCAGCCATTTTTTCTAACGCTTCAGCGAGCGGTAGCCATTTCGGATTTTGTAGTTGTGTCAAAATGCAACTCTCAACAAAATTTTCGGCAAACTACCATGCTCGAGTAAGCATGCCAAGCTCAATCGCATCGGCGTATCGGTCAAGGCCCGAGAAGGCTTATACCTGAGTTTGCGCCGCTTTTAGTTCGTTATCTAGCTGCTTTGCTTCGTCAGCACGCGGTTTTGTAAATCGCGCTATTGCGTAGTACAAAACGGGTGTTAAGAACAAGGTAAAGACAACCGCTAAGCCAAGTCCACCAAACACTACCCAGCCAATCGCATTACGCGCCTCTGCACCTGCCCCGGTTGACAAAATCAGTGGTAAACCGCCAAGAATAGTTGACACTAAAGTCATCATTATAGGGCGCAAACGCACTTTACCCGCTTCAATAATAGCGGCTTTTAGCTCAGTGCCGCGGTCGCGCAGTTGATTGGCAAACTCAACCAACAATATAGAGTTCTTGGCGAGCAAACCAATCAACATAACCAAGCCAATCTGCGAATAGATATTTACCGACGTGTCAGTTAAATACAATGCGTATATTGCGGCAGCGATACCAAATGGCACAGTTAAAATCACGACCAAGGCACTATTAAAACTCTCAAACTGAGCCGCAAGAACTAGCATTACAATTAAAAAGGCTAGAACATAGGTCAGTAGTACTTGTTGATTGGTTTCTTCAAACGTCTGCGCTTCACCCAAAAAGACTAATCCTATGCCTGCGGGTAAATTCTCATTAGCCAAGTCTCGTATCGCAGTTACCGCTTGTTCAATGGTTACTTCTGGCGGCAAATCCATTTCAAGTTCGATCGCCCGGCGCTGAGCGTGACGCTCGAGCTCGGCAGCAACCCCTTCTTCGGTCACATAAGCGACGCTCGAAAGTGGCACCAATGAGCCATTGTCTGAACTGACATAAAGATTCAACAGATTTGCAGGATCGAGTGAATTGCGGTTTTCGGCCTGCAAAATAATAGGAATAGCTTGATCCCCTACATTTAAGTCGACGATATCATCGCCATTAATCGCAGCTCGCAATGCTTGGGATACATCATCTAACGCTACGCCAAGCTCTTCGGCTCGACGACGATCAATAACGACTCTCATCTGCGGTTGCGTGGGCTGGTAAGAGATATCAACTCGCCCGAGCTCAGGCAGTGTATCTTCAATTAACTTTGAAAACTCTAATGCCGCAGCATAGATATTGGCGTAGCTGTCACCAGTTAGCGCCATTTCCATGCCGCCACCGAAACCGCGTAAGTTTAAACTATTCCCCCCAAAAGCGCGCCCGGGCGCGCCGGCAACCTGACTTAATGCCGGTCTCAGCTCAGTAATAATCTCATTTTGAGAGCGCTCCCGTTCGCTCCAATTAACCAGTGGAACGGTAATAAACAAGATGTTTGGATCCCAGCGACCGACGACCGTATAAATTGACTCGATCTCACCTTGGCTTAAGCTCGGTAGCAAGATTTCTTCAGTTTTTGCTGCCTGGCGATCCATAAAGTTAACACCCGTTCCATCCGGTCCTCGTGCAAACACACGTATGACTCCGCGATCTTCAGCCGGCAACAGCTCATTTTCCAAGTTGGCATAAGTGAAATACGCACCGAGTGCAGTGAGTAGACATGCAATAACCACGACACTTGGGAACTTGAGTATGCCATACAATGACTTTTCATAGCCTCGGGCAAACCAACGGCCAATCAATGAAAGACGAGTATAGACAGCTGAAGGCTTCGTTCTGTGCCGCATTTTAGCGGTCATCGCGGGGACTAATGATAAGGCCACAAATGAAGAGATGATGACGCTACCAGCGAGGATGCCGCCGAACTCTCGAAACAAGCGACCTGCGGTAGACGGTAAAAAGGCTATGGGTACAAACACAGCAACCAGAACAGCGGTAGTTGCAACAACCGCAAAAAACACCTCTCGCGTTCCGATAACAGCAGCGGCTCTGGCTCCCATCCCCATTGCGCGTCGGCGTTGAATATTTTCTGACACCACAATTGCGTCATCGACGATTAATCCTGTCGCTAGAACCAAAGCCAGTAATGTCAGAATATTGATAGAAAAACCCAACATCCACAACAACGCAAGTGAGCCAATTAACGACACCGGAATGGCTAACGCAGGCACTAAGGTTGCTCTGAATCGACCTATAAATACCCACAAGGTGACAATCACTAGCGCGATAGTAAACATCAGTGATTGCAACACTTCATCAACCGAGTCACGAATAAACTCAGCATCATCCGAGGTAACAGTCAGTGCAAGCTCAGGGAAACGTTTGCCAAGCTGCTCGACCAGTTTCAATACCTCATCGGAAATCTCGATCGTATTGGAACGGGCTTGACGAATGACTCCTAACCCAATCACCGGCACACCATCTAGACGTACAATACTTTGAGAATCTGCAGGCCCAAAATAGACATTGGCGACATCTCCCACCCGCACATCGCCAGTGATTACGATATCACGCACATCTTGCTCACTAACCGAAGTTGCATCTGCTCGCACAATGAGTTGCTGATCGGAAGAGCGAATACTGCCAGCTGGCACATCAAACGGTGCGGTACTAAGTGCTGCGGCAACATCTGAAATAGACAGTTGGAAACTCGTCAAGCGCAGATTATCAACGCTAACGCGCAGCACGCGTTGGCGATCGCCATCGAGGCGCACATCGGCAACCCCAGGAATATTCAAAAACAACGGTGCAAGATCCGTTTCCACGATGTCTGTCAGCGTTTCCAAGTCGTAGCGATCGCTCGCAACTGCAATGTTGACCACGGACTGAGCATCATTATCGGCTTTAACAATGGCGACTTGTTCAACATCTTCTGGTAAGCGCCGCTGTATTCTGGCAACTGACTCTCGAGTCTCGTTAGCGGCGTCCTCAATGTCGACGCCAGGACGAAACTCTACCCTAATCCGCGTGTTGTTCTCTTCACTCTGCGCACGAATCGACTTGACCCCGCTGACACGCGCTACAGCGCCTTCCAAACGACTAGTCACTTCAGCATCGACAGTTTCAGGTGAAGCACCAGGGTAATTAGCCGTTACAGTTAGAATGGGACGGTCAACATCAGGTAACTCTCGGACTTCGAGTCCAAATACTGCCGCGATACCCGCAATGATGATCAGGAGATTTAACACCAACACGAGAACTGGGCGACGAACCGACAGTGACGGTAAATCGTCCTTGTAGCTCTGCTGATCATCCATTGGCGTTGGCTCCGCTGTCGTCTTGTTCGCGTTTAAGGGTTGCATTTTGGCTATTTTGAATACGCAATGATTGTCCTTCTCGCAGCCCCTGAATACCTTCCGTTATCAGCGTTTGTCCATCGCTTAGCGCACCGCTAACCAAGATTCTGCCCCGCAAGCGTTGTTCCACCTCAACAGACACGCGTTTAGCGCTATTATCCTGCGCTAACCAAACGTATGCACCGGTGACTCCCCATGATAATGCCGCTTCTGGAATTGAGACATAGCGATTGCCTCTCACATTAAGTGATACGCGGAAACTCATGCCGGGTCGAAACGTATCTGACGCATTATTAAGTAGCGCTCGAACGCGAATAGTACGGTCGCTAGTATCCACTCGCGTGTCAACCTCGGCAATTTGTGCGGTCAGCTGCAGCGCTCTATCTGTCCAAGGCTGTAATACCACTTCAGGTTGATTAATAAGGTAAGGAACCGCCATCTCAGGGGCCACGAAATTGACGAACAATTCGCTGCGATCGTCCAAGGTCGTAATAGGTGTCTGCGGTGTAATACGGTCACCCACTTCGATGTCTGTTAAACCCACAATACCAGCAAACGGCGCTCGCACTATACGATCGGCAAGATTTTCTTGTGCTTCTTGCAATGCCACTTCCGCTAATTGTTGCTGCGTCTCTGCAACTTCGACTTCACTCTGGGTAATTGCGCCCTTGGCAAGACTCTGCCGCGCTCTCGAGTAGTTTCGCTGTGCTTCTTTGAGCTGGATTTCGGCACGCTTGATAGCCACATTTTGCAAGCGGCTATCAAGTTCAAGTAGCTTTTGACCGGCGGACACTTTCTGACCCGGAACAAAGTAAACTGCAACTACTTCATCGGCGACACTGGGAAACAACGTAACAGAGCGCCTTGCTTGTGCAGAGCCAACGGCTTCAATTTGGGTGCGCTCAAACTCAAAACTCAAGGGTTCAACGACGACTAGTTTGGGCCGGTCAGCACCTTGCCACTGGGCTATGGACGGCGTTGCGGCAAATAGGCACAGCAGTCCGAGATATAAACTAAAGAATTTAATTCTACTCGTTTGGATATTGCTAAACATCGGTATCCAAGGATTGACTTTTCGGTAGAAATTAAACGTTTCAAACTGACAATTTGTTCACTTTTAACAGTAAACACTGCGTATGGACGCCAACTTTTCGTTACATTAGTGCTGGCAACTTAACGATGGCAGTGAACTGTATTAGATAAAAAAATCACGACTTGCGGTGCAAATAGCGCTACACAGATATCCCTGGGGTGCATCACAAACAGAGCGACGTTCAAAGACCGGCATTGAACGGTGAGTACCAGCTTTCCGTCATTTATTAGCGGCACTACTCTAAAAAAAACCTCAACTGTTCATTTTTTGCTCTATAGTAAACATAAAGAAAAAAGCGAAAGATAGGCTGTACCCACCTAACTTTGAGGCTTAACAACCCACGGAGAGACATCTATGGCGCATGGAGGTCACTGGGACGCGCACAAAATATCGGAGCGATATGAGCGCGTAAAAAACGATATCATCGCGATGAACTTACGCAATCAAAAGTTCTTGATTCGGTTTGTCTGTATTGCGATGTTCGTATTCATCACCGCTACTTTCTCAATCTTCTTTTGGCAAGGCTCTACAGAGCCCTGGTTGTTTGTTGTTCTTATCATACTGGTACTAATTACTGTTTTACTGGTGTTTTTAATTATTAACACGTCGGAAAAGTGCGTTTCAAAACTAACGATATGCTCAATAGTCGTTGATGATAAACAAGTGTTTCTAGAGAGCATCTCCGAAGTTAGCTGTGGCGGTGATGCAATAAAAACTTTCCTACAATTTTGTGACAAAACTACTGATATCGTAAAAGCGGCTAAAGGAACCGAATAAGATGCAAAAAGAACTAGAAGATGCGGTTGCCCATTTAGAAGAAAGCCAGCGCAAAGCGAAGTTTGCAATATTCTTTTGGCTTGCTGCGGTAGCGGTTATTGCCGCCGCGTTTTATTTTGCAGCACTGGAGTATTCGGAGAATAAAAAACAGCTTGAAGACGTGCAACAACTGGTCATTAGCATGGAACAAAACACGCTTGCGTTACAACAGGAGACTGAAAAGCTGCGTGCTGAAACAGAAATTTTGAAATCAGAAACTAAATCGTTCCGCATTCGGACTAATGCTGTACTCAATGATATCAGTGTGTTGCGCAATTCAATGGAAGCGCTAACTGAACGTACAGACCTTACCGAAAAAGCGCTTTACGTAGCTGAAAAATGGCTGCAAAAATCCCCCTTAACGAGCGAGGAGCAGCGCATCAAGGAAACCGCTGTCAGCAGTAATGAGGACAACTCTGTCATCACGCTGTTAAAAGGTATTCAATACCTAGACAAGGATGAGTACGATGCGGCCATCACCCAATTCAAAATCGCCCAGTCGGAACAACAAACTCAAGACTTGGCCACTTGGGGGTTGGCGCGAACATACCTTGATAGTAAGCAATTTGAGCTGGCTTTAAGCACGTTTAACAGTGCTATGAATAGCGCTGATGTCAGCATTCGCTTTGGCGTATTGGTCGACCGCGGCCTTACTTGGGTCCGTCTAACCGAGATAGAAAATAATCTCTACAATGCCTTGGCTGACTACAAAGCGGCTATCGCGATATATGAGAATGAGCTGCCCAAGGATGCTAAGTATCCCACGGTATTTCGTCGTCGAGGTTTGGTATTACTACGCATGGGTGAAGTCAAATTCGCCCGTCGCGACTTTGATCGGGCGGTAAACGTATCGGTAAATGATGAAGAAATAGCCTCTGCGCTGGAAAATATTGGTTTGATTTACCTCGAGGAGTCGAGCTGGAAGCAAGCGATCGAAAACTCTAGATTTGTCGCTGAAATTTATCCGAACAGCACGTGGAATTGGTCGGTACGGGCTATCGCCGCAGGTAAACTCAAGAATGAAAATATGCGCAAATGTTCTATTGGCCAATGGGTCGATAACGGCGGTAACCCGGACTCTTCTATGCGCCATTACGTTCGTCAGGATATTTGGCAGTATTTAACGACGCTATACAATACTGAAGTAGCAAATCGACAAGCTGCCGAAGGCGCTAGCGGTAGTAGTTTTTGTACTGATGACGCGGTTGCGGCGACCTTTGGTATGCTTAATTAGCAGGCTTATTCATGCAGTTAATCAATCACTTGCATTAGATGCTCGCTTTAGCTAAGTGAAAGTGTTGCAAGTTTGCAACTGGTTAAAAATCAACTAGTCTTAAACTCAGTTTTGAAGATTTTCAATAGGGAACGCTTACTTGATCAGTGCTGCAAATGGATGGAATCTGACCCCTTCTAGACACTCGTTGCGTATCAACTCAGATGCAAGCTGTGGCAATCTGTATGAAGCCTACGTTCGACAATACGCAGAGCTCGACTGCAATTATACCTTCACTATCACTCAAAGCTCTTTCTTGCAAAGCGGAGTAACTGTGGAGCTTCAGGTAGACTCAGATGAGTACGCTCCACTGATCGATAAAATACAGCACGTTGCCACCATAAAAAAGCTAATTCTTCTAACGCGTCTAATCCACCTATTGCAATATATGAAGGAACATCTAGAGGGCGTTTTAATTCATAGTATCGACAATGTTTTTGTCAATCGCTCCAATCATCTTCGTTTTATACCGGTGCCCCCCTCCCAATTTAAGTCCCCAGTGACAGAGCATGACACTTTAAAATCGATAGGATTCAGCTTGTTCAATCTCGCTGTTCCCACATCAAGTGAGACTGTGGGATTCGACCAACCTGATATTCCTCATGAGGTCGCCAATTACCTTCTTTGTCGTCTTAATAGTAGCCATCAAAAAATATCTGACGAACAAATGCGTCAGTTAGACGACTTTGTATTTTTTCAAGCGTGGATTTATTGCGATGCAGTTCGTGTCGCACTTGCTGATGACGAACTATCTCTGGTTGAAGTGAAGAATTTGAGAAAAATTTCTCGGCGTTTGGCATTGCGCGATGCGCAAGCTGAGCAACTTGAAAACATTGCGATGCTAAAACAGCAAAGCTTCGAAAACTTTCTGCGAAGTCAACAAGCAGAATAATTCTAAAACGCAATATCGTAGGGATTAATCACAATGATTAAAGATCTGATAAAACTGAAAATTTCGCCAGGAGTATTGGCTCTCACTACTATGCTGATAGCACCACCAGCGCTATCTCAGGACAATGAAACGGTGTTGGAATATTTGCCGTCCGTAAATGAACTTTATTCAATAGCCTCTAGGATGAATATAAATAATGGTTGGGCTAGTTCGATCGAAATAGAGAGCAAAAACTACGGCTCAATGAGCGGCGCTGAACGTGCTTTTGAAGTGGGCACTACACTATCTGATGTCGCGCTTGTTATTACTTCATTGGATGATGGTAAATCCCCTTCTGACGAAACTCTTGCAGAAGCAAGTTCCGCTATTTTGGCATTAGACAACAGTCCCGAGATGAAAGGTCGACTCGATCGGATGAAAAGACTTATTGAGTCGGATAAATTAGACACTCAAGCTTTGCAGCGTGAACTAGACAGCCTGACCAGTGAAGTGTTTCCTCGTCTCAGAGATAACCAAGACATTAAAGATGAAGCTAATCTAGCACTGGCCGCAGCGACCTTTAAGGTAATGTACTTGGGGGCTAAATCAGTCGCCGAGATCGATGAGCCAACGGCTCAGCAATTGGGCTTGTTTCGTTGGTCTACGATTACGAGTTACTTTGTTGACTACTTTACAAATAAAGCCAATGCTGAATTTGCAAAACAACCTCAGACCGCTGAATTAATCGCCTCTCTAAACGCTATCCAACCAATTCTAGCTAAAGCGCGTGGAGAGATAACGAAAGCCGATATCATCTTAATCCGCGACGCACTCGCAATTGTTTATAGTTAGAAGGAAAGGGAGAACAAATCATGTTAAAGAGATTTATTACAACCGCTTTATTCGCTGCGGCTATCAGCATGCCCTCTGCTTCTGTTATAGCGTCGGACGCTCAATCAATGGAGCGACTGCGCACCTTGGCAAATTTTATACAATACGAATACGGTGTCAGTTGTCGTGATAGAGCTCGAGGTGAGCGATTATCACAAGGCCAAAAATATACCTATTCAACAACGTTATACGAAGGCAACAAGTACTATATTTTTGCAGCTGGCGACTACTCTGTTGATGATTTGGACATCATCTTGTATGACGAAGACTGGAATGAAATTGACAAAGACACTCAGACTGATGCACTTCCAATCGTGGAGGTTACTCCAAGATGGACAGGTACTTTTTACGTTCGTGTAAAAATGTACTCGGGGTATGGTTATTCTAATTTTGCAGTTTGTTATCGATAGCATGAACGGGAATGCACGGATGCAGCCCAGCTGTTAAACTGGAGCTATGTGATGCTCAGATTTTTTCAATTTCACATCAACCAAATCAATGCCCAGCTGCAACGAAGCTTGCTTGGATTTGTGCGGAATAAAAGTGATCTTCGCATTTCTCTTGTCCAAGCGCCGCTATTAGCAATAGCGTTCTATTTGGTATTTACTGAGCATCAAGGCACATTCGCTCATTCAAGACATCTCTTTGAACTAGAGTCTTCTCAAACAGTATTATTTCTGAGTGTATTGTCTGCAGTTTGGTTTGGAACGTCTAAAGCGATGCTTGAGATACCAAGCTATTGGCGACTGTATCTTCAAGAGCGTATCAGTTTTTTACACGATTTCGATTTTGTGACTGCTCGATTTATTTATCTGGGTATGCTTGCGGTAATGCAATGTGTTTTGTTTGCCGTAGTGTTTCATTTACTGTTTATCATTCTTCCAACAGTCAATGCTCCAGAGGCATCTGGCTTAACCAGCAATGATGCAACAGAGCTTGGGTTATATGCCGTTCTGCGTCTGGATGTATTTATATTCATCATTAGTAATATGGTGTTAATCAGCCTTGCCAGCGTGGCGCTTGCATTAGCTATTTCAAGCTTCATGTCTACACCGTCGGCAGCGAGTGCATTTCTGCCGTTTTACCTCATTTTACAAATCTTACTATCAGGCTCGGTAATTAAACCGGCTGTTGAAATGAATAATCTTGTATACAACATTTCAAGTATTACTTCTTCGCGTTGGGGGTACGAGTTGATGACGAGTGATCTGAAGCGCGTCTTAGTTGATAGTGTCGCGATAGATACAAACAATAGCGCATTTGCACAAAATGGTAACAAGTTAACAGATGGTCTCACACAAGAGCTTTTGGAATATGACTATGCTCAGGTTAAGGTACCCGATGAAGCTTCATTCGAGTACTTACTCAGCGATAGTGTAATCTATCCCACCGCGAGTAAAGTTATCATCACACATCTTAGTAATAGCTTACGTTTCCGCCCTGAAAATCCTCTTTATAGAGATATTTTATCTGCACTACAGTCGACAGATAAAGCAAGAGCTGTCCAATTACTCGAGCAATTAGATGAGAGAACTACTACAAATATTGTAAGCAAAATTAATGAAAATTTTAGGCGAAATGTTGAGTCAATCGTCAAAGATGTCAAGCAAGGTCAACATCTCGCGGGAGTCAGGCTCGCTTTATGGCAAGACTTCTTAGCCAATGTTGAAGGCAGGCCTCTGTTGTTCACTCATTATCATTTGTGGAAATGTTATGTTGCATTGTTAGCTATTTGCATTTTAGGTCTCTTAATTACAAAAGTAGGTTTAATGATTACCTCTAAACGATTATCTGAAGGTTGCTAGCATGGGGGATTCGTTACCAGCAAGCTTTACTATAGGCAGTAGTGCTGAAAACTTATTTCAAATTGATCATCATCTGGTCGCAGAAAAGCATGTCTTAATTATGAAGCTAGATGATGGCTCTTTTTTGGTCCGCGATATCAGTCAGACAAGTATATTGTTAGTCAATCGACAAACTGTCTCGGTTGCTAGAGTCGATAAAACTCGAAAGTTGTGTTTAGGGTCTGAAAAAGTCAGCTTTTGTATAAAAGATATTGAAAAAGCGCTTGAGCAGGGTCGTAAAGATCTGACCTCCAATTTCTCAAAGAAAAATGTTCATTACTATAAACTCGAGCCGTCTAGAAGGTACAGTCTCGGAGCTAATCCTCAGTGCGATATCCAATTGAATTCCCCGACGCTTGATTGGCTGGCCGGCAGCATCAGCTTTGACAAGAGTTGGCAAATATCGATGAATGACCGGCCAAGCAAAACTTTGAGTGAAAAAACCATCCGCATTGACAGGTATGATTTCTCACTTGATGCCAGCAATAATGAACTCGAAGTGTGTGTCGCGGAAAATGACGTCTTGCAAACAAAAGCACTATCTGTCAAAACAGAGTCTGGCAGAAGCATCTTACATGACATCAATTTAAAGCTACATTCAGGTTCTTTTGTAGGAATTATTGGCCCAAGCGGTGCTGGTAAATCAACATTAATGAAGGTTTTATGCGGTTTAAAAGAACCAAGTGAGGGTAAACTCCATTTGAATGGTCGGTCATTGCTCAAGAACCAGACCTTAAGCCGGAAATTAAAATACGTACCACAGTTCGATGTTGTCCAAGACTACTTAACCGTACTCGAAAATATTGAGTACGCTAGTAAGCTACGGTTACCAATCTCATGGCCAAATGAAGCACTTACGAAACGTGCATTGGAAATTGTGCAAATGGTTGGCTTAACACACGTAGTAAACCACAGAGCCAATGTTATTAGTGGAGGCCAGCGCCAACGTGTAAACCTTGCGATGGAAATGGTACTGGAACCTAAGTTCTTATTTGCTGATGAATGTTGCTCTGGCCTTTCCGCAGGGGATACGAGCAAAATTATGCAGGTCTTTCGCACTCTAGCTGATAATGGCACGGGCGTAGTATTAACGATTCATACCCCTGATATTGAATCGTTGGCAATGATGGATTATTTATTGGTCTTGGACACCGGTGGTTATATGGCCTATTACGGTCCATCACAACCTGACGCGATCGAGTATTTCACAGAAAAACGTATTTCACCGCACCACTCTCCCAAGGTCATATTTGACATATTAGAGATGACCGACGAAAACGATATTTCGAAGCGATTGATTGAACCCCAGCAGTGGTATGAGCGGTTTAAATCATCTGAATATTATCAGCGATATGTTGAAAAAACCCATTCAAATCAATAACGATAAAAATAGGAAAAAGCATGAGCTACGCAGTATACAAACCTTCCGGCAAGATTGGCCCTAAATCATTTGTTGTCATTCCAGTTGCTATTGTTGGCGCCTTGTTAGTCAGTTGGCTTTATACCATGGCCTTATTCATTAACCCCATCATTTATCTAAGTTTAGTTATTTTCGCTGGCGCGAGTTTCGGTTTAGGCTGGTTGGCACGGCAAATGATAGTTATAGGACATGTCCGGAATATCGGTCTTAGCTTACTGATTGGTGCATTTTTAGGCATAAGTGTTACCTATATGTCGCACGCAGAACTCTATGCTGAATTATCTGATTACACTATTGCAGAGTTCGCCTTAAATCCCATCTTTTTGTGGGAGTCAGCCAATTACATCGCCGAGGTTGGTTACTTTGAAGTCAAAGGCTCTACCTTTGACGGAGGCATGCTATGGATCGCGTGGGGTTTAGAAGCTTTGGGTTTGATAGTGACACCGATTTACATGGCCTATACCTATTCTTCAAGTCGCGTCTATTGTGAAAACTGCAATAACTGGGCAGAGGAAGACAATAACTTGATGCTGTTCAATGCGGATGATGAAGCGGCTATGAAAAATCAATTTCTGCAAGGTGACTTAAGTTTTATCAAGGACGCTCTACCGGTTACCGCTCATGAGGTCAATCAGGCTGGAGAGCACTATTCAATTGATGAAGAGTGGTGTAAAAAATGTGGCCAAACACATGCTATTTCACTGCGTAAAAATATCCGTAAGATCGAAAAAGACAAGTTATCAATCGATCAGAAGACCCTGGTTGAAGACCTTGTTGTTGACCAAGCTATTCACGAGTTTGTGCAGGATTCAAGTAACGCGCCCAGCGTCGAAATTCCTGCCGAAATGGAAGTGAAACAAATTCTACTCACCATACTCGGTCATATGGCGAAAGCGGATGGTGTGGTTGAGCAAGAAGAAATAGATACTATCGCTGATTTGTGCGGCAAGGTCACGGGTGAAGACGTTGACACCCAAGCAGTACAAGCTGCAATAGAAGGACTTAGCTCGGACTTTAATATCTTAGATTTTGCGGCTAAAGCCAGTCACTACCTGAGTGACGAAGGCCGAGCGTTAGTGATTAAAACAGCCCTGATGGTCGCATGGGCTGATGGGCAAGCAGACGATTCAGAAGTTCAGGCTATCAATCAAATCGCTGCCGGGCTTGGTTTAACAGAGGCTCAATTTAAAGCCATTATCGATAGCATGCAGGAATAACAAAAGTCGATGCATAGTAGGTCAATCGGACCTACTATGCCTTTTGCTTTATGTACTGCCGGATCCAATCAATCTCAGATACCCGCACCGCTTCCCCAATTGCTGGGCCGGTTCGACCGCGGCTCAATGCCTCTTGCACCGCGGCTTTTTTATCAAAAGCCTTCATATCATTGACAAGAGTTCGAGCAAAGTCTGCTTGTTTATAAGGCTTTTCCCGCAGTGTTTCGCCACGACCTTGCGCATCACACTGGCAGGCTTGCACAAACTGCTCGAACCGTTCAGGATGCTCGAGTGCGTTCATTGAGGTAATGATTAACCGATGCAGTTTCTTCGGTGTTAATTCAAACATACGGTGCAGTCGGGTGTGATTTTCACTGGTGAGCATGCCTAACTGCTTATATCGGGTGGGTACCCGCCAACGCTCGCAAAACGCTTCAACCACAGATACACCGGCTTGTTCGTGGCCATGCAAATTTCCGTGCATTTGATAGGTAACTGGCTTACCGAAATCGTGAGTCAAACACGCAAATACCGTCTCGCGCGAAAACCCCAGTTCCGCAGCGCGACGCAGAGTCAGCATGGTATGGATAAATACATCGCCTTCCGGATGATATTGCTGTGGTTGCTCAACACCATGCATGACTTCAATCTCAGGAAATATGCCCAAGCCATCCAAGGTTTTAAAAAATAAGTCTGGATGAGGCTCGCCTAAGGCTTTTTCCATTTCTTTCCAAACGCGCTCTGCAACTAAGTGATCTAATTCACCGTCAATTTGCATTTGCTGCATTAATGCCAAGGTATCAGCATGGATGCTCCAGTCATCACCAAATCTAGCTAAAAAGCGTGCGACACGCAGCACTCGCACCGGATCTTCACAAAAGGCCTCGGTGGTGTGTCTGAGGACTTTGTTTGCCAAATCTTGCTGACCGTTAAATGGATCAACGATATTGCCGCTAGCGTCTTGAGCCATCGAGTTAATGGTTAGATCGCGCCGCGCTAAATCCTCTTCGAGAGTAACCGACTCACTCGCATCAACCACAAATCCGTGATAACCCCGACCACTTTTACGCTCAGTACGGGCAAGCGCATATTCATCTTTGGTTTCTGGATGCAAAAATACGGGAAAGTCAGCGCCGACGCTCTGGTAGCCGAGCTTTTTCATCTGCACAGGCGTCGCCCCTACCACAACGTAGTCTTTATCGTGGGCATCTTTGCCCATTAGTTGGTCGCGTACGGCACCGCCGACGAGGTATACGTTTAAACTCACTGGAGATTACTTAAGCTGATTTCAAAGAACAAAGAATACCATTGCTGCCCGATAAAAGTGCAGCACTAATCATAAAACCTTAGGGAAAAGTGTTGAATTTGCATAGTTAGTTATTTTGTTGATGCTCAAACACCCATTTCCCACCTAATTCGTGGTCTGTAATCACTATCTTGTCTGCTGATATTTCCCATTTAGGTCCAAGCTCACTCTGAGTGCGCAGATCGATATACAGATAAGGTACATTGTCTAGGTACCGTTCGCCGTTAAATAGCAGAGCGCGCTGGATACGAATGATTGTTGAGGTACCAACATCTCCGCTCGCATACACAACTGCGTGAAAGTTTTCATTCAATTGAATCGTTTCCAAATACCGCGGTGTGCCGACGTCAAAGTCAATAGGGTATTTCTCCGCCCCTTTCATCAGTGCAAAGCCTTCACCATCATTTACAACCTGCCAACCATGGTCTGATGCATGTAAAGGTTTGGTTAGAAATGTCAAAAAAATAAAAGTGAAAATCAAAATGTAAAGTTGTGTTCTCATCACTGGTCTCCATTCTGAAATACATCTGTCGCGATTGAGAGTAATATAAGTCTACCCACGTCCAAACCGCTCAGCCCAAGCAATTCGCTCAGCGCCAACCCCTTCAAAGGTTTCAGTGCGACACTCGCCAAGGGTTGCCATAGCTTTATCATGGGACTGCCCAATAAAACGCAGGAGCGCGTAGGCCATCATTCCGGTGCGATGAATGCCGGCAGCACAGTGCAGATAGATCCCGCCGCCTCTTTGTAAGACACTTTGGGCCGTTTCAAATAATCGACGCAACTCATTTTCACGGGCTTCTTCGGGCGGCACAGCTGACGCCATGGGAAACCACAACCAATCTAATCCGCGTGCCTGTGCCATACTGCCGATCACTTCGGCTTTTTCACTTTGCGCCTGCAACGTGAAAATATGGGTAACGCCATACCAATGCATTCGTTGAACAACTTTTTCTTTTGGACGTGGCCCAATCGCCAGCCGTCCATCCAGCACTTTAACCCAATGAATCGGATTAGCCGCAATGGCTTGCTGCGCTTTGCGCAACTCGCTCAAGGGTAAGCCAAGTTCGCGTTTACTCGCCGGATTGGTAGCCAACCATTGCTGCGTTTCCTGAATCAGCGCTGCAATTTCCTCTTCAAACTGATAAAGACTCGTTTGGTTCAGCAATGCAGTGATCTTTTGGCCAAGTTTGAGACTGTTCTCATCCATATCTTCCATCTTTTGCCTCTTTACGCTGATTAGGTAGGTTATGTTTATATCGCGGTGGAAAACCCCATGCAATAACCTCGGCAAAATCGAGCTAAATCGACGCCTTGTAATAATAGGATCACTTGCTTTTGGTCAGCGTAATATATAACTTAGCAGCACATTTTATTTCGTAATTAACATTGCTAATTTTTATGCCTAAACATCGTTTTCTAAAGCCGCTAGTCGCGGGTGTTTTGTCTATCAGCGCATTTGGTTGTCAAAGTGTTGCCAATGCGCCTGTTGCCGACGTCGTTGCACCAGTCAACATAGACTCTTCATTAACATTCGCAACGTGGAACGTTGAGCACCTTGCCTTCCCAATTACCGAAGGGTGTAAACCGCGCACAGACGCTGAGCTAGAGCAACTGCAAATTTATGCAAGTCGTTTGGACGCTGACATCATTGGCTTACAGGAAATTGGTTCTGCACAGGCGGCGCAATTATTATTCCCAGCAAGTGATTGGCAGATCATTATGTCAGGCCGTCCCGATAGTGATCCCTATACCTGTCGTCAGAATGGCTTTACCTCAACCCAGCAGAAAGTCGCCTATGCCGTGCGCAAAGGGTTAAATGTATTGAGTGTGGATTCGCTTGCAGATTTTGGGTTAGATTCGCGCGGCTTACGTCACGGTTTAGAAATAGTGGTAGAAACTGAACTTGGTCCGGTGGCCGTGTTAAACCTGCATATGAAAAGTGGTTGCTTCGTCGACAACTACTCTCGCGCAGATTCTGATTCGTGTAAAACGTTCGCGCGCCAAGCCCCCATTCTAGACGCTTGGATTGAGAGTAAAGAAAGCGCAGGTAAACCCTATGTTGTACTGGGTGATTTTAATCATCGCCTTTCTGCACCTTATAACCATTTGACGCGTGAGCTCACCACCAACTCTAATGGTTCAGCGTCGACCCTCAGTATCACCACGGCCGACATAATAAGTTGCCATCCCTACTACCCTGCGCCTATCGACCATTTACTGCTAGGTGGCGTAGAACATTCAGCGCTACAGACTCAAGTGACTGTGCATCCGTTTGACGACATGACGGTCGACAATATGCTTAGCGATCATTGTGCAATTACGCTCAGTTTAGATATGCAATCATTGCCGCTAACCAGTGCGGTAAAATGGCAAACAACGAGTAGTGAATACCAATTACTCACGCGTCGAACCTACCGACAGGCCGAGCAAGCACTAGCAACAAAAAGCTTACCTGAAGGCCCGTGGATAGTCGTCTTGGATGTCGACGAAACCGTATTAGACAACAGCCAATATCAGGTAGAGCTCGACCAATCAGGTGCCAGCTACTCGCCAGCAAGCTGGAACGATTGGGTGCAACGTGAAGAAGCGACGTTTGTACCAGGTGCGGCAGACTTTATTCGCGCAGTCTATGACCGCGGCGGTTCTGTAGCCTTAGTCACCAATAGAGAGCAATCTTTGGACGCTAACACATGGCGTAACCTTAAAGCTCTCGGTCTCGATGTTAACGTCAACAATACGTGCCTGATTGGGAAAGTGGAAGAAGACGAGTCAGCTATCAATCAAACCACGATTTTGAACGATAAAGATCGTCGTCGCCAAGCGCTATCCGCTGGCACAGCGAGTTGTTACTCACCCGATGGCAAACGCCATAGCAACTTCCCTGCAACCCAGATTATTATGCAAATAGGCGACAATATCGAAGACTTTACCGGTGTCCTTCAACACAGTGCAGATATCGATCTATTGCTAGACAATCACTCTGAAGAGTACTTCTTGTTGCCTAACCCAATGTATGGTTCTTGGTAGCAGAAGTATCGATTGAAAGTGCATTACAATCCGCTTTAGCAGCTATAGCGCCCACCCTAGCGCATTGAACTTGTGTTAACAGACTTTTAAGTGTCTGTTAGCACATTGTTTACAGTTTAGGGATTGTTTATGCGCCACCTGCTCGCGGCCTTTTGTGCCTCCATTGTTTTAACTGCATGTGGAGGTGGCGGCTCTGATAGTCCAGCACCGACGCCCAATCCGACACCAACGCCAGCTCCCGATACAACGGCCCCGGTTATAACGCTCAATGGCTCAGCCACTCTTAATCATGAACAAGGTACAACGTTTTCTGATCCTGGCGCTACTGCCAACGATGACATTGACGGTAACGTATCAGTAACGGTTACCGGTAGTGTAGGCACCTCTGCTGGAACTTATACCCTAACCTATTCAGCTAGCGATAGCGCAGGTAATTCAGCGTCGGTAGAGCGTACCGTAATCGTCGCCGATACAAGAGCGCCGGTAGTGACGTTATTAGGCGAACCAGTCGTCGCGCTGGAAATCGGTAGCGAATACGTCGAAGCCGGTGCAACTGCGCAAGACGTAGTTGATGGTGCCGTGGATGTTGTCATCACTGGTTCGGTTGATACGCAGACAGTCAATAATTACACGCTGAATTACACCGCAACTGACGCTGCCGGTAATAGCGCAACTGTAAATCGCCTCGTCCAAGTGCAAGACTCCAGCAACACAGAAAGTATCAGCGTGCTTAGTCAAGGCGCTGCCGTTGAGCCATGGGACGGTGGTCTAAACGCGTTTGACGAAGCGATTGGTTATTCCGAATGCAGTAATGATGGTGGCGCCGCATGCCCGAGCATTAGCTGGCAAACTGTTGACGATGCTGAACGCGGCGACGTGCTTGAAATTCAACACGCCGACAGCGGCTCATTTGCCGGATTCTTTGTAAAGTCTTCAACGCCTATTGATATGACAAACTATCGTCAAGGTGCGTTGTTATTTGACTTAAAAACCATCGCTGGTGATGGCATGTATACGATGAAGCTGGATTGCGTGTATCCATGTACGTCAGGCGATCAGCAAATTAATTTTGCAGTTGACGGCGAATGGACCGCTATCACAGTGCCTTTAGCTGACCTTGAACAAGCAGGTCTAAACTTAGCGCAAATCAACACAGGCATCGTTATCTGGGCCACAGCGCACACGAGTAACCAATTTAGAGTCGATAACGTGCGCTTTGAGACAAGTTACACCGGCGAGTCGTCGATTTCACCCGCCCCCCCACCGCCAAACGAGGTGGAGTACAACTTAACCCAACTTGGCGCGGCGAGTTATTCGGATACTATTAACCCCGCGAGTTACCGCTGCGTATTTGACTTTGGCAACTGGATTTACAGTGCGGGTGTTGTCGCCCCTGGTATTGCCGATTGTGATACATCTACCGGTACGCCTATTGGCGAGCCAACCCCACTGATTCCTCAAGTCGTTGGTGCAGCTGCAGAGCAACCCATGGCGGCTCACCGTTGGTGGGGCTCAGTAGCATTTATTGGTGAAATGGCTATCGGTGATCCAAACGGTGCAGGCTATATCACACCTGACCCCATTACCGCTCGCGTCAATAACACAGGCTTCAGAATGATGGGGATCCCTGGAGGCCTAAATGTTTATGGCATTGATTTCGGCTACCGTATCCCCGACCCATTTGCCGAAGTATTTGACGGTATTGCCATTGGCAACAGTAGCTTTAATGCGCTGCAAGCTTATGCTAAATCACACAGTGACGGCAGCGTCACCGTGGAATGGCAAAACAATGGTGAAGCCGTTATGGAGGCGACATTTGTCCACGGCTCTCCTTATGTGTTTGTCGATGTTTTCAATGGCGACTTACAACTTAAAACGCTGCGTGAAGACGGTGGTGAGAAAGGGGTGTTTTTCGAAGGTGACAACAGTCTAGGGATCTGGACTAGCGTTGCTGGCAACACAAATTATTTTCTCGTGACTGGCGATGGTGCTACAACCTTTAGCAATCCAAATAGCAATGTAATTGGCGTTTCAAACCCGACGAAGTCATACACTGTCGCTCTGCTGCCAACACAGTCTAATCCAGCGCAAGCAATGATTGATTTGTTTGAGCAACACGCACGCACAAAGATTGCCAGTGTGCGCGTCGAATACGCTGTTGATAGTGCTAGTCAAGCCGTTGATATCACCCAGAGTTACCTCGGTGCCAATGGCACTCCAGTGACCACGTTGGCAGGCCTACAACCTCTGCATTGGAAGCATATTACTTCGACGTTAAATGACTCGGGTTACCAAATTCGCAGTGCGCGTGGTATTACTAAGTTCGCTGCGCAAGATAGTTTCACCTATCGACTTCCGCATGTAGGAGTCCTACCAGCACTACCAACCTTTGGCGATGATATTGATGTTGCCACTGTTACCGCGCTAGTCGATGAGTTTTTGGCTGTACCAAGCGACCAATGGAATTCCCGTCGTGACACCTATTGGACAGGTAAAAACTATGGCAAAGTGTCTGAGCTCATTGCTATTACCGATGCCCTCAACTTAACCACCCGCAAGCAACAATTGCTCGACTGGCTAAAAGGGGAGCTTGAAGATTGGTTTACCGCCGAAACAGACGATAATCTCGATGTCGATAAATATTTTGCCTACGACGAGACTTGGAACACCCTACTCGGCATGGAAGAATCGTTCGCCTCGCACCAACAACTGAATGATCACCACTTTCACTACGGTTATTTTGTGCGCGCCGCTGCTGAGATATGCCGTCATGAGCCCACATGGTGCGGCGACGATCAATACGGCCAAATGGTCAAACTATTAATCCGAGACTACGCCGGTGACCGCGACGATCCCATGTTCCCTTACCTGCGTCACTTCGACCCTACCAATGGCTTTTCGTGGGCCTCTGGTAACGTCAATTTTGTTCGCGGCAATAACAATGAGTCGACATCAGAAGCCGCCAATGCCTATGGTGCAATGATCTTGTTTGGGTTGATCACCGGTGATGAGGCCATCAAAGAACGCGGTATTTATCTGCACGCATCAACCGCAGCAGCCTACTGGCAATACTGGAACAATATTGATGGCTATTTAGGCGGAAACGTTGAAAACGATAACTTCCCAGCTGGCTATGAACGTATTACTACATCCATTGTTTGGGGTGACGGAGCGGTATTCTCTACCTGGTTCAGTGGTGCTTACGCGCACATACTAGGGATCCAAGGTCTGCCTACCAACGCATTAAACCTCCACATAGGTGTGCATGCGGATTATCTCAGCGACTATGTAACATTGGGACTGGAAGAATCCAACAATGGCCGCCCGTCGGGTTTAATCGATGATCAATGGCGTGATATTTGGTGGAATATTTGGGCGATGACCGATGCGACAAGCAGCATTGAAGACTATGAAAGTGCTGCGCCGTATGAGCCAGAAGCCGGTGAAACCAAAGCTCATACCTACCATTGGATCCACACCTTCGAGCAGTTAGGTCAAATGGCAATGGGAACCGGCGCGCTAACCGCTGATTATCCTGCTGCGGTAGCATTTAACAATAACGGTGTAATGACCTACGTAGTGTATAACTATGGTGCGGCGCAGCGCACGGTGACTTTCAGTGATGGTGTTGAAGTTGTAGCTGAAGCCAACAGCTTTGCGATTACGCAACAGTGATGTAGCAAGAGTAACGGCTATAAAAAAAGCGGGGCTAACCCCGCTTTTTTGTACTTATAAATTAGCGTCTGATCTAGCTTTTTTTGCGACGCCAAACCAATATGGCAAGTGCAAACGCAAAAATACCCGCTGTTGCTGGTGCATTGGCATCAACGCGCAGTGATGTGTCTTCGAATTGAATTTCACTGACAAAAATCCAAGGACTCAGGCCAGTTAAACGCAACGTCAATGCACTGGTCATAATCGCATTGAAATCAATAACATAACGATTTGGACCACCGTTGGCTACATTGCCTAAGTTAAACGTTTGACCTAACTCGAAGATTTCCGCGGCTGCAGGTGCGGCAACACCACCAAAACCAAATGCACCAGGTTGCACCGCATTCGTTGCACGGTTAAATTCTGAATCATCAGCATATATGACCACTCGATCAATTCGCGTACCTGGGTCAAATGAAAAGGTAATTGTTGGGGCGGTATATAACCAACCTACATATAATCCGTTGATATCCGAGCCAATAGTGCCACACACTCCTGTACTCTCGGTGTTACACCACAGATCGTTGGCGATAACGCCATCGGTCAACTTACCAGTGCCACCCGACAAAAAACTACCGTTAAGTAGCGGATTACCGCTGCCGCTGTAATCATCGTCATGGTAGGTGTAACTTCCGGTGTTACCGTTGACCATGCTGTAGGCATTAACAGAAATTAATGCGGCATGTGCGACATTAGCCAAAGATAGCAAGCCGCTAATACATAAAAACAACACTACTTTTTTCATACTACTACTCACTTCTAACTTCTACATATTGAAATTTCGTTGTATTCACTTAAATTTCAAGCAAGATAAAAGCCAAATAAAAAGCATATATTTATCTGTTACTTACAATAACAAAAATCAGTATTGTAAAATAACCTGACACTTATCGACGGGAATTTAAACTCGTAAACCTAACTCAATTTCAATTTGGTCAGCAATTTTAATTGCCTGTTGTTCATCATCACTTAAAAACTCAATCCGCGAGTCTTTATCATAGGTGTGTTGAGTCACTTCCAATGAGCCATCAGCTAAATTAAAGCCATAGGTGCCCTGCTCAGTTTGCATCACCGCCTTTAATCGTTCGGTATCGATAGCGCCAAATAAGGTTTTCAATTTATCTAATTCAAATTTGCGTTGACCAGAACAGATCCAGCCATAGGAAAAGAACCCTTGCCCATGATTGGCCACTTTATAGACATCTTGAGAGCCCTCACCCAGTTCAATCGGTGAAGGCTGATAATAATGGTCTTCGAGCTTATGATGGTGACTGTGGTCATGGCTATGGTTTTGGTGGTGCTCATATTCTTGAGCATTTAGTTTGAGTTGCTCTGACTGGCGCTCTAAATCGTTCAAAAGTGATAACGCGAGCGGCTCCGTATGCGTGTACACACGAGGCTTATCACTAACACCAACCTCTTTGAGGTGCGCGATTAAATTGTGATTTTCTTGTGGTTCGTAATGTTCTGATTTAGTCACCACAATAGCATCGGCAATTTCCAGCTGCTCTCTAAACGTTGGATGCTCGCGCCAGCGCTGACTGCGCAACTTACGCGCATCGATCAACGTAAGCGTAGATTGTAATTTCAGAACCTCTTGATAATGGGACTCAGAGAGCGTTTGTAATACTTCTTTTGGATGCCCCAGCCCTGTGGGCTCAATCAAAAGCCTGTCGGGCTTTGCCGTGGCGAGTAATTGATTTAATGCAATTTGCATGGGGAGCCCTGATGTACAGCACATGCATCCACCCGGGACCTCACGAATAAATACTTGCTGATCAGGCGCGTTCATTAAGGCGCCATCAATGCCAACCTCACCAAATTCGTTAACTAATACTGCCCATTTTTCGTTTGCTGGTTTTTGCGTCAGTAACGAAAGGATTAGCGTCGTTTTACCAACACCTAAGGCTCCGGTTATGATGTTAGTTGGAACGGCTTGCACTTTACTCACGCCTTAAACTGCTCCCATGGTCCTTGAATGGCAATGGTTGCCGTGGGTGAATACAGATTCACAAATAATGTCGAGCCGTCGGGAGAGAAGCATACGCCTGCAGGTTCAGTCTGCCAGCGCACTGCGGCCAAATCATAGGTTTGTCCATCTTGGGTGACGCCTTTCAAATGGTTGTTTACCGTATCGGAATATTGGTCTTCGCACACAATTAAGTGGTCATTGGGTGCAATAACGATGTTATCACCGTAATTAAACGTGCTTTTATCGGGGCTCTCTAAAAACAAACTCAATTGACCCGGCGCTTCTTTTTCGGCTGGTGTACCTTCAGCCGACGAAGGCACGTAGCGCATGATTTGTCCAAGTTCCTCAGCACCACCGCTGGTGCAACAGAAATACATCTCACCATTGTCAAAATGGATACCTTCGCCACGCGCAAACACGGCAGCGCCTTTTGCGTGACCACGCTCACGAAGGTCGTCATTCTTTGAATATACGTCATCAAGCGTTATCCACTCACTGTCAAACGCTTGGAGCATTGGCATTTGTGGTGTTGACCAATTGCGCGTATCAAATTGTGGCTGACCTTTCACTGCCAGCGCCTGTAAAATACCGCCCTTTTGCAGTTGGCCCGGCTTATTGGGGATAAAACGATAAAACAAACTATCAGGCCGATCTTCAGTCAAATAAACGATTCCGGTACTGGGATCGATGCAAGTGGCCTCGTGATTGAATCGCCCCATATCTTTAAGCGGAATGGGGTCGACCAAACCAGTAGCGGATGCCGGTATCTCAAATACAAAACCGTGATCTTTACCTAGATGTTCAGATGCCGTTGCGACGTTTTCTTCGCATGTTAACCAACTGCCCCACGGTGTAGTGCCACCGGCACAGTTTCTAATCGTGCCAAGCAATGACATAAATTGGTCTTCAATTTGACCCGTCTTAGTGTTGTATATGATGTTGCTCGTGCCACCTGCCAAAGGATATTCGCCGTTAATGCTATCGTAGGCTTGATTTTTGAATGGCTGTAAATGCTTGAGCTGTTCTGCAAAGTCTTTTGATGGTGCAATCTCATGATTGCGCACTAGCACTACCCGTTCTTCATCAATGGCTATACAGCCCATGCCATCGGCGCGATCGGGCACAGGTAAGCCATCACTCATCATATCGCCTAACTTTGAAATAACGCGATAACTAAAACCAGCAGGCAAGTCCAAAATACCGTTGGGATCGGGCAAGAGCGGGCCGTACGCTTTCTCAGCGGCCATGGCGATGCGCGAAGGTGATGCGCCAAGTGCTTTGAAATGGGTAAATAATCCAGTAAAGGCCAGGCTAGCCATACCAAGATTAAACTGTCGTCTGGTAACCATGTTTATTCTCTAATTCTTCTGTACGTTTCTCATTCTTTTAAACCACACACCCTGCGTCGCAATAATCAAGCCGATACAATAGGTACACAGAACTGTTGTAAAATCAGTTTACACGCTTTTTTCAGATTTCCCGACTCAATCTACCGTGTATTTGGAAAATTATCGCGACAGTAAACTGGGTCAAAAATAAAGCTCTATTCCTCACCACCACAGGAAAAATGGCGGTTTAACGCGATGGGATGCACATTTTTTCCGTTCAATGTGTTTACTTGGCAATTGTGACAATATAACATACCAATCCATAAATTTAGTTACAATATAACATTACCAATCTTTTGGAATTTAAGCGGATATCATGAGAAAAACAAAGCTAGCATTATTGTTAAGCGCGGCATTTGCTATGCAGGCGAATGCCCAGTCACTGGAAGGCACAGTGGTCAATGAAAAAGGCGAGCCAATCCCAAATACTCATATTGTGTTAGAAGGTAGCAATATCGAAGTAAAAACAGATGAGTCAGGCAAGTTTACTTTCGACCGCTTGTCGATTGGATTGAATGAGCTACATTTTAAAGCTCAGGGTTATAGCCATTTACACACCCATGTTGAACTCGACAATACAGACCGCGAAAGCTTGACCTTTGTATTGAAGCGCTCCCCCATTGAAATCATCGATGTTACGGCTGTTCCGATTCACTTGTCAGCGATGGAATCCGCCCTACCTGTCAGCGTAATTGGTGGCGAAGAGCTTGACCGCCAACAAGCGGCTACGCTCGGTGATACGCTGGAAAGCCTTCCCGGTGTTCATTCTAATTTTCATGCCAAAGTCGCAAGTACCCCGGTTATCCGCGGACTCAGTGGCCCTCGGGTGTTAATCGCGCAAAATGGTTTGGATGTCAGTGACGTATCGCGCGTTGGTCCTGACCATGCTGTCGCTTCAGAAGCGTCTACCGCACAACAGATTGAGGTATTCCGCGGCCCCGCGACCTTGCTTTACGGCAGCGGCGCGATAGGCGGTGTGGTTAATGTTGTCGATCAGAGCGTGCCCAAAACTAACGAAACTCAAGGTGAGTGGCTAGTTCAAACTGGCACTGTCGATGACGAGAAACTTGGCGCGTTTAACTTTACTACTGGAACCGATAGTCTGGCCTTTTACTTTGATGGCTACTACCGCGACTCTGAAGATTACGAGATCCCTGGCGAAGCTGAGCTGCATGACGAAGATCATGAAGACGAACATGATCACGAAGGCGAGCACGGCGGTGACGGTATCGTTGAAAATAGCGCGGAAGAGTCCAGTGGATTTACTTTCGGCACTAGCTACCTGATGGATAACGGCTATATTGGTTTATCAATCGAGCAATTTAATCGTGAATATGGCATCCCGGGTCACAGCCACGGAGAAGAAGAGCACGGCCATGAAGACGAGCATGACGAGGAGCACGAAGAAGGTGTGCACGAGCACGGCGAGGAGGTTTATGCCGACCTTGAGCAAACGCGCGTTCAAATTCAAGGACAATTCGATTTTGCTGATGGTTTCTTTCGCCAAGTTAACGTGCGCGCAGGTTACACCGATTACGAGCACGCTGAAATTGAAGAGGGTGAAATCGGTACCGTATTCCAAAATGAAACTGTCGAATTTCGCTTAGACGGGTTCCACCGCAGCATTAACGACTTCAAAGGTGGTTTAAGTCTGCATTATAAAAACAGTGACTTTGTCGCTGAAGGCGAAGAAGCCTTTACCCCGCCGTCAGAAACAGAAATGCTCGCACTTGCACTTTTAGAAGAACGCCACTTCGGTGATTTCTTGTTCCAATTTGGTGCGCGTATCGAGCACGTTAATATCACCGCCGATGCAGTGCCTCTGCCGGAACTCGAGTCACATGGACACGATGAGCACGACGCAGACGACCACGATGAGGCGCATGAGCATGAAGGAGAGCATGAAGGCGAACACCACGATGAGTCACAGCTCTTTTCCTATGACGAAAGCTTCACACCGATTAGCTTATCGGCTGGTGTTGTATGGGATTACCAACCCGGTTACAACGTTGGTTTTGCCCTATCGCGTTCAGAGCGCGCGCCCTCCTCTGCAGAATTGCTGTCGTTCGGTCCGCACATCGGTACAGGTACGTATGAAATTGGCGCGCTATTTGTACCTGAAGAGCACGATGGCGAGACGGAATTTGAATTTAACGCTGATTTCGGTGAGCTAGAAACCTCTACCAATATCGATCTTACTTGGCGTAAAACCGAAGGTGATGTTGGCTTCATCTTCAATTTGTACTACAACCAGATTGATAACTATTACTATCAATTAGATACCGGTTTGTATGCCGAAGATGGACATGATCACGAAGAAGAGCATGGACATGAAGAAGACATGCATGACGACGAGATGCACGAAGATGAGCACGAGCATGAAGGTGAATTGCCCGTTTTGCGATTCGCGCGTGACGATGTGATATTAAACGGTTTTGAAGCGCAAGTTAGCTGGCAGATGAATGACGAGTTTATTCTGTCTGGTTTCGCTGACTACGTAAGAGCCCGTTTAAAAGACGGTGGCGACCTACCGCGTACGTCACCCATGCGTTTTGGGACAAGTTTGTCGTATCAAACCTCAGACTTAACCGCCAACCTGGATATCACTCGTTACCAGTCGCAAGACCGCATTGCCGAGTTCGAAACGGCTACTGATGGTTACACCCTTGTGGATCTAGACGTGGCTTACACGCTACCGGTGATGAATCAATCCATGGAGGTTTACTTTAAAGGTGAAAACCTTGGCGATACAGAGGCGCGTGTGCATACGTCATTCCTCAAAGACTTGGCACCTCGTCCAGGTCGTAACTTAGTTCTGGGTATTCGCGGTACTTTCTAAGCAACTCCCTGACAGAAAAAGAGCATCGTTGGCAACAACGATGCTCTTTTTTTTAGCGTTTTACCTAACGGCTCTTAACGTGTATTCGACAACTGCTGCAAGATCGCGCTTTTATACGCCTCATAACAAGGTAACGCTGCTGTGATAGTTGTCGCTGTAATCACTCCCAAACTGACGTACAAGAGTTCCAGCGTAAATATATTCCAGGTTAAGAACAGGCCATATTCAGCGGCCAAAAACTCATTTAGGCTAAATAGTGCACCGGTCAAGATCACAATCGCTGAAACTATTGCCAATATTGCCAGCAATAACGCTTCCAATAAGATGAGCGTCACAATCGTCTTGGGTCCCGCCCCCAAAATTCTCAGTACCGCTATCTCATTGCGCCGTTCATGCATGGACGCGAGCAACATCGTCGACAAGCCAAATAAGGCTGATATTAATACCAACACAGCAATGAAACGCAGAATATTTTCAACTGTTCCCACCAATGACCACAACTCGGTCATCGCAACACCGGGTAGTACTGCCATTAAGCGGTCGCTCGGATAGTTATTGATTTCTCGCTGTAAACGAAAAGTCGCTAAGCGCGAATTGAGCCCCAATAACACGGCTGTGATTGTCGCTGGCTCAAGTTCTACTGCGTTGGGATCGTCAACCAATTCAAGTAACTTTGAGACCGGTAAGTGAATCGCTTCAATCGCTTCGAGACTCACATGCACAGTTTTATCTACTGGCGTTCCCGTCCGCTTAAGAACACCCGCGATGCGAAATGGTGCTTGGTCATGGTTTTTAAAACTGGTCGCGCCAATACCGTGGGCGATGACTATTTCATCATCAACTTTATATCCGAGCTCTTCAGCTACATCAGCGCCAATGACGGTTTCAAATAGGCCGCTAAAAGCCTCACCCGTCTCGATAGTTAAGGCGCGGTCACTGCCATAGCGAAAGTGCTCAAAGTAGCTTTTATTGGTGCCTACCACGCGAAACCCCTTGTGAGAATCACCCAAGGATATGGGAATAGCCCAATCGACCAATTGATTTTCCGCTAATAATTCATAACTGCTGTATTTGATATTATTAGTCGGTGAGCCCAAGCGGAATACTGAGTACAACAGTAAATTTAGCTGTCCACTCGGTGCACCAACAATCAAGTCAGTGCCAGATATCGACCGATTGAAACTGTTTTTGGCCTCAAGTCGAGTGTGCTCAACACTGAACAACACTAAAAGACTAATAGTTAACGATAAAAACGTCAGAATTGCGGTTTTCTTGCGGCTAATTAAGCTCAGTTTGGCAACAGTCAGCAACATGATTAATGCTCCTCTACTGCAAACAGTGATGCAACATCTAACGATTGATGAAAGTATTTCGCTAACGATTGGTCGTGACTGACGAATATCATCGTCGTATTCTTGCGCTTTGCTACATCCATCAGAACCTGCATAAAGGCATCGCGTGCCGAGCTATCCAGTGCCGAAGTAGGCTCGTCAACTAATAAGATTTCGGGGGAATTGATCAAGGCTCGCACAATAGCCACCCTTTGTTGTTGACCAACGCTGAGTTGACTAACCGGCTGCATCAAAACCTCTTCAGGTAATGCCAAGCTTGCTAGCATTGCTTTGACAGACTCTATGTCTGTTTTGTTGTTAGCGAAGTAACCGGCCAGTTCTATGTTTTTAAGCACAGGTAAATACGGAATCAAATTGAACACTTGGAAAACTACACCGATATGCTTTGCTCTAAACGCATCCGTTGCAGCGCCTTTCATAGCACCGAAGTTTTCGCCCAATAAATGCAAATCACCATTAAGGGGCTTTAATATGCCCGACAGTAAATTCAGCACTGTAGACTTGCCGGTGCCAGATTTGCCGTGTAGAAATACAGTATCCCCGGCTTCGACCTGCCACTTAGGAATGTGGAATAACGGGTTGTGTTTATTTTTACCGCGATATTGATAATGAAGGTTTTGAATATCAATAGCTATGTTAGTCACTGCGATTCACTCTTTAAAAAACTGCTAAAGGCCAAATATATTTCATTGATAAGGCTGATGTTATAACATACATACACCGTTTCAGGGGGAAAAGAGCATTGAGTTTACAAGCTTTCCGTAAGTTTCTGCTTACATCATTTGCCGCATTTAGCGTTGTCTTGTTGTTTTCGTTTAACATCCAAGCAGAAGATAAGGTCGAATATCAAACGATTGAATGGATTGAGCTACTTCCTATTGATGACCTCAATGTCTATTTAAATCCTCCGGAATTATTGAGTGGCATTGAAGACGGATCATCGATGGACAATATGTCGACCTTAAATGATCTGAAAGACGTTGACGAAGACACCAAGCGCTTTTATGAAGTGTTAAAATCTGATCGAGTGGTGAGTGAACTTGAGAATAAAGCGATTCGTATCCCTGGTTTCGTTGTGCCGTTGGCCAATGATGAAAACAATCTAGTCACTGAGTTTTTTGTAGTTCCTTACTTTGGCGCTTGTTTGCACCTGCCGCCACCTGCACCCAATCAGATCCTGTATTCAAAAACCGACGAAGGTTTCGAATTAGATTCACTACAGCAACCCTTTTGGTTTGAAGGCACATTAAAAATCGAGCAAAGTGAAACTGATCTTGGTATATCTGCGTATCGACTTATGCTTGATTCATTGCAATTGTACGAGGAGTAGACTGAAATGAAACGCTTAATGACATCGTCAACTGCGCTAGTTTTTCTAGCTGCCACAAGCGCAACATTTGCGTGCGAATTTCATGACACTCCAATGTTTGGCGCATTCGGTGCCAATCACCCGATGATGAGTAAAGCCGAGGCGCCCACAAACGAAGAGGGGTTCGTACTCAAACACCCGCGTGCCATGGCGATTAAAGTCAATGAGCCTGGTGTGGTGAAAATCAACTATCAGTTGCCGCTAGATTATCGCGATGCGCAGTTGGAGTTCTCCAGCCAGGATGATTTGCGTTTAGGTGCTGACGCGCCAGTAGCCATTGGCCAGTTAGACGGCGAGTATTCGTTGAATTTCTCAGCGCAAAGCAAAGGTACGCACTACGTTAAGATTCGTGTTTCAGCTGAGCGCAATGGCGCCCCGTACACCTATGTGCAACAAGTAAAGGTTGTTGCTTTTTAATTGTTTTAGCCCTTGAATTAAGGCTTTCATGCGCAATAAATTACTGCTGCCGTTCACATTCATTTTTTTGTTATTCGGCATGATTGTTAGCTATATCGTCATCAATAACGATAGCGCATTGCAAGTCATGTTGAGCTTTGATTCTGGTAGCGTTTATACCACTGATGACCAAGCCCTCTTAGCTCAATACGTACACTCAGACCGAATCGACATCCAGTGGTCACAGCTGCTTCCCGAGTATGAAAAACAGATACTCAGTGAATATCAAACTAAGCAACCCGAAACTGTTTCTGATCTGACTGAAAAAATTCTCCGTTCGATTGAAGCCAGCAGTGATTTAGACTATCAAGCAGCCATGCGCTCTACGCAAACCGTGAGTGACTTTGATGGGAAAGCGGTAAGTATTCCGGGGTTTGTAGTGCCAATTGAGTTTCACCCTGACCAAACGCCCAGTTTGGTTTTTATTGTGCCGTATTACGGTGCGTGTATTCATTTTCCACCACCGCCACCCAATCAGATTATTTTCGCGCGACTCTCCCCGGGCTTTCAACTGCCAGCGTTGAGCGAGGCATATCTGTTTTCTGGAATTCTCAATCAAGGCTTATACGAGGACCCGTTAGGAACCTCAGCATATGAATTAGCGGTGTCTGAAATAAATGAGTTTATCGGCCAGCCAGACGATTTTCGTTCGCACTAGGCACTTTCGGTAATCACGCACGCAGGTCTGCGACGCAGTGAAAAGTTCTTCAGATGACCATATGCGATAAACAAAGAGCCTGCCACTGTAAGGCCAATTTCACCCACCTCACCAAAGATATCATGACCAAATGCTGCAGCGATGATTAGTAGTGCCATGCCAACACAGCTGATCGTTGCAACACGGGCGTTGCGGTGATGATAAAAACCAAAAATTACGGCAAATGTGCTAATTGGCAAAACAAAAAACAATAGCCAAAGATGAAAAATTTCATCATCAAACACCAGCCATCCCGAAATAGCAGGTACCAGCACCATTACAACGGGTAACAGTAAACATTGCAACGTACAAAGGATCGACAGACTGATCGCTGTTTTATCTGCCGCATCAACAATTTTTCGCATTAAAGTTCCTAATTATCAAACTTCAAGGTTCGAGACGCTGGTGTTAAGGTCGTTGCACCTTGCCCACTCTCGGTAAACCACTCGGTATTTAATTCATTCAGACCAAACGCACCGTCAAACACATTGATAACGAATTCATTCGTCGCGTTTTCACACGTGAACGTCAGTGTAAATTCGACGCTGTAATGTTCACCATGATGCTCATGACCGTCATGGTCATGATGCTCGTGTTTATCTTGGTGGTGATGAGCATGCTTATCGTGGTCGTGGTCATGCTCGTGATGCTCATCAACTGCACTTAAAAACACTTCATCGATTGCATGTTCAGCCCCTCGTAAACGACAACCTGCTTCTGCTATCACCAAGGCTTTGTTGTTTTCTACCGCGTTGATGTAAGTCTTTATACGTGCAGTTTCCGCATCACTCGTCGGTAAGTGCTCAAAACCAATCGCGTTTGCTGCCGGGATTTCGAACATCAATTCCCAGGTTTGATTTTCTTGACCAACGAATAATTTGCCAGCGCCATGCACATGCGGTTGCTGTGCGATAGCTGTAGCTGAGCCAAGCAAGCACAGGGTACACATTGGAATTAGCCTATTCAAAACAACTTTCATTGACGCACTTTTCCATCGGTGAAAATCTTATAGCGTGATATTATAACATACTAACAACGCAAAGGTAGATCTTGTGACAGCTAAAAAAACATAACTTATTTAGTGTGTTAAATAAGCGTTAGGTCAAATAAAGCGATTAACAAGACCGATGACATAGCACTTTGTAAACAACCGACTATCATCGAACATCAACTCAACAGATCGTTGAAAAGCACTCGCCATTTTATGGCTAAGTGCACTATATTTATCGCCTTGCAACTCAAGCGATATCACTGATAACGGAATGACAGATGAGATTAAAACACTATAAAATACTCACCCTACTACTCGCGTTCATAGCAGGTAACGCGCACAGTTACTCGACAGAAAACACGCGCCTGCTTAGATTTGCTGACATTCACCAAGACAAAGTTACATTTGTTTATGCTGGCGATATCTACATTGCCGACTACACTACTGGCGAAAGTCAACGCTTAACCGACCATATTGGTTATGAAGTGTTTCCTAAGTTTTCACCTGACGGCTCTAAAATCGCCTTCTCAGCTGAATACAATGGCAGTCGCCAAGTCTATGTAATGAACGCTGATGGCTCGGGTGTAAAACAACTGACGTTTTATAACGATGTCGGCCCAATGCCACCACGCGGTGGCTTCGATTACCGTATCTTAGACTGGACCTCCGATGGACAGTACATCGTATTTAGAGCCAACCGTTTGCCTTGGGGCGTGCGCATGGGACAGCCGTATAAAGTATCGGTAAATGGCGGTATGGAAGAACCACTTCCCATCCCTGAAACAGGTGGAGGTATGCTAACACCGGATGGCACTAAATTTGTTTACACGCCGATTGACCGTGAGTTTCGAACATGGAAGCGCACACGCGGTGGCCGTGCTCAAGATGTTTGGGTTTACGATTTAGAAAACCATACATCTGAGCAACTCACTGAGCATCGCGCTACCGATCAGCAACCAACAGTGGTCGGCGATAACATTTACTTCGTTTCCGACCGCGAATTTACGCTCAACTTGTACAAGTACCAACGCAGCGGTGAGCCCGTAAAACTGACTAACCATTCGACTTTCGATGTGCTTTGGCCTTCAGCAGGTCCTAACGCTATTGTGTATGAAAATGGTGGCTACCTGTATCGATTCGACCCGCAAACTAATGAGACAACTCAGTTAACCATTAACATCCCTGGCGTGCGTCAATACGCAGAGCCTTACAGTCTTAACGCGAGTGGCTTTATTGATTCGATGAGTGTTGATAACAGCGGCAAGCGCGCGTTATTCACCGCGCGTGGGGAGCTATTTTCAGTACCCAAAAGCAATGGTGTCACGCGCAACTTGTCACACTCCCCTGCCAGTCGCGAGATTGCAGCGAGTTGGTCGCCTGATGGTCAGTACATTGCCTACTTAAGCGATGCCACTGGCGAATATGAGATTTACCTAAAAGATCGTCTCAACGACGGTGAGAGCCGCCAATTAACTAGCAACGGCACGATTTGGCGCCATACACCTATCTGGTCAGCGGACAACAAAAAACTGCTCTTTTCTGATCACAATCACATTTTGTGGGTGTTGGATATTGAGACTGCCAAACAAACTCAAATTGATACCGCGCGCTTTGACGAGGATGGGTTAACTGAATATACATGGTCGCCCAATAGCAATGATGTGGTCTATGTTAAAAACGATGAAAACCGTTATAGCTCACTGTGGTTGTATAGCCTAGATAGCGGCAATGTGATGCGCCTTACCGACAGCATGACTTCAGAGCGTAATCCTACTTTCTCACCCGACGGTAACTATTTATTCTTCACCTCAGAGCGTGATTTCAATCTCACTTTTGGCAGTTACGAGTTCGATTATTTATATAACAAAGCCACGCGCATCTATGGTGTTGCGGTTAACGACAATGTGCCAGCTCTTAACGGTTTGCAAAGTGATGAGGTGGCGATTGCAGGTACAACTGACGAAAAGAGTGAGAGCGCGTTGAGTAATGCGGTTCAAGCTGATCGTTTTGCACAGCGCGTTGAAGTTCTCGCCGCCCCTGCGGGAGATTATCGTGCGTTAACAGGCACCAACAATGGTGTGTTGGCAATGTCTGGGTCAACTTTACATATCATCAGCACAGGCAGAGAAGGTAAAGTCCAGACCGTTGCCAATGGTGTAAATGCTTATGTGGTATCAGCGAATACCGACCACGTGCTAGTCCGCTCAGGTGATAAGTACAGCATTGTTGAAGCGAAAGAAAATCAAGATCTTGATAAAAACAAGATCGCGCTTGATGACATGATGCTCAAAATTGACCCTCGTGTAGAATGGGCGCAAATGTACACCGAAGGTTGGCGAACGCTGCGCGATTGGTTCTATGATGAAAACCATCACGGTCAAGATTGGGAAGCGATCCGCGACACCTATGCACCACTGGCTGCAGCAGTGGCACATCGTGTCGACCTTGATTATGTATTCAGTGAAATTGCTGGTGAGCTCAACGCTGGCCACATCTATGTTCAATCGGGTGATATGCCCAAAGCCGAGCGCAAAAAACACGGTTTACTTGGTGCAGAGTTAGTCAAACATCGATCTGGATATGCGCAAATTGCGAGTATATTTGAAGGTGAAAATTGGCATGAGAACTTCCGTTCACCACTTGATGAGCCAGGCGTAAGAGCCAGTGCCGGTGATTATATTATTGCGATCCAAGGCCAGAGCACGGCAGACGTTGACAATGTTTACGAGCTACTCGAAAACACCCAAGGCCGCACCATTGAGCTGATACTGAGCAGTTCTCCCAACGAACGGGATACGTGGACAGTGCTGGTTAAGCCCATTGCCAGTGAGCAAGGCTTGCGTTATCGCCAGTGGGTTAAATCACGAATGGACTATGTTGACCAACTATCGGGCGGCAAGATTGGTTATGTACATTTACCGAATACGCATTTAGATGGTCACCGCGAGCTATTTAAAACCTTTATGCCGCAAACCACTAAAGACGCGTTAATCATCGACGATCGCTACAACGGTGGTGGTTTTATTCCAGAGCATATGCTCACTTGGTTAGCGCGCAAGCCGCTGAACTACTGGAAGCGCCGTGGTGTTGAGCCGACACAAACACCGCAGCTTGCTCATGACGGCCCTAAAGCGATGTTGATAAATGGCTATTCAAGTTCGGGGGGCGATGCGCTGCCGTATTACTTTAAACAAGCCGGTTTAGGTTTACTGATTGGTACCCGCACGTGGGGTGGCTTAATCGGTATCTCGGGTAACCCATCACTGGTTGATAACGGCCAAGTTATCGCGGCGACATTCCGCATTTTGGATAACGAAGGTAACTGGATCATAGAGAATGAAGGTGTGGTGCCGGACATCGAAGTTATTGACCGTCCAGAGTTGGTGTACAAAGGACAGGATCCCTCGCTAGAACGTGCAGTCGAGGAATTGCTCAAAGAGCTTGAGCGCAATCCCAAGCGCGAATTGACTGTGCCAGACGCTCCGTCTGAGTTCTAACGGTTTATTACGCGAACGCTAGTTACGGCGAATTCTATTATTGGAATTCGCCGTTTTTGTTTTATCCTGATAGTTAATATCTCTAGTTCTTATTAAGTTGAGAAGATTTATGTTCAATTCTGCCGTTAAAGTCGCTGTCGTTAGCGTGCTTTCATCCATATTATTTGCCTGCTCGGTGGCCAAACACGAACAAGAGGTTGTAGAAACAACACCAGAATCTGTGACTTTCGCCCAGTTTAATGTGTCATTTGCTCACGATGGTGATCCCACTGAAAACTTTGCTCAGTGGATTGAATTTATGAATATGTCGGTTGCGCAACAGGATGCGTTGATTGACGGTTGGCGAACGAAGAGCCTTAACGAGGCGGATCACCGCCTCGCAGAACGCATCATTCAAATCCGCAATGTCGCGGCCATTATCCAAATTGTGCGCCCGGATGTGCTACTGCTTAACGAATTTAACAACGACGGCTACGGTGAGAATTATCAAGCGTTGCAAGGCTTTCAAGCTAATTATCTAAGTATTAGCCAAAATCTCGATAGCGTAGATGGTGGCAAAAGCTTAGCGCCTATCACCTACCCATTTGTTGCCAACTACGCCACCAATACTGGCCTACCGTCGGGTATGGATTTAGCTAATAATGGTTACTCGCCAACCAACCCTAATGATGCCTACGGCTTTGGGTTTTACCACGGGCACTACGCATTTGCCTTGATGTCGAAATACGAAATTGATACTGCCAATACACGTACTTTCCAAACCTTTAAGCGCAAAGATTTGCCCCAAGCTGTTAATCCCACCATTAATGTGTGTGATGGTAGTCGGCAGATCCCAGACGGCATGCAATGCGGCGATAACTGGTTTAGCGATGACGAATGGCAAGCCATCCGGTTATCATCAAAAAATCACGTCGATGCGCCAATCCGTATTCCAACAGCCAACGGCGATAAAGTAATACACGCACTATTAGCGCACCCAACACCGCCTGGGTTTGATACCGTTACCGATAACAATAAGTATCGCAACAGTGCTGAGAATCAATTCTGGCGTTACTACATCGATGGTTTTGCCGGTATCTATGACGATAAAGGCCAATTTGGTGGTTTTAGTGGTGACAGCTTTGTAATTATGGGGGATCTAAATGCCGATACCGTTTGGGGCCGCACTACGGATTCGCGGTTTAATGGCATACAGCAGCTGCTCAATCAACCCTATATTCACCCTGAGGTTATCCGCATTGATGGCAAATTTTTACCGACCTCAAGCGGAGCAACTGAAGAGCCAAATCGCCGTGACCACCCCTTCCCGCCGATGCGTACAGCAACCTTTGGCAGTAAAGCTGACTATGCAGTGCCTTCAGCAGATTTGACGGTCGTTGAGACTGGTGTGTATTGGCCTGCAGAAGGCGAGCCAGGGCGCTTACTGATGAACGATGCCCGCATTGGTAAACGCGGTACCGATAAAGAGGTATCGTCTGACCACCGACTGGTCTGGGTAACCATAGCGCTATAAGAAAAAAGGCCTGCGATTGCAGGCCTTTTGTTTAGTTGAAACCGCGGTTTCTCAGCAGCGCGTCGGTTGTTGGTGCGCGACCACGGAAGTTGGTATACGCATCAAGGTAGTTAAGTGTGTCGCCACGACTGTAGATGTAATCATACAAACGCTTTGACGTCTCTTCATCAAAGATATCATTGACTTCTAAGAAAGCGTCAAAACCGTCAGCGTCGAGGATCTCAGACCACATATAGGCATAGTAGGCTGAGTCATAACCACCGGCAAAGATGTGACCAAAATGCGTACTGCGGTGACGCATGATGATTTCCTCAGGCTTACCTAATGCGGTTAACACTTCATCTTCAAATGCGCGAACATCGATTTCACCAACGTCTTCCATGCGGTGATAGGCCATATCAACCAATGCTGATGCAGTGTATTCAACGGTAGCAAAACCTTGGTTAAAGTTGCCCGCATCTTTAATTCGCTGTAGCAGTTCTGCAGGCATAGGCTCGTTCGTTTGATAGTGACGTGCAAACTTTTCAAGCATATAGGGTTGTTCAATAAAGTGTTCGTACAACTGCGCTGGGAACTCTACCCAGTCGCGCGGCACATTAGTACCAGCAAGCGTTGGATATTTAACATTGGACAACAAACCGTGTAATGCATGACCAAATTCGTGGAACAAGGTAACCGCATCAGAGAAAGTCATGAGCGTTGCTTCACCTTCAGCCGGCTTGTTTAAGTTCATGTTGTTGATGATCAATGGCTTCACATCACCCGCAAGTTTCTGCTGGTTGCGGAATGAGCTCATCCAAGCACCTGTGCGCTTAGTAGGACGCGCATAGTAATCGCCGTAGAACAATCCGATTGCGTTACCCGCAGCGTCTTTCACTTCCCATACACGAACGACAGGATTGTATACCGGAATATCGTTGCGCTCTTCGAACGTCAAACCGAACAAACGGTTTGCCACGTAGAATTTCGCTTCGATCATGTTCTCCAATTCGAAGTATGCTGCGACTTCCGCTTGGTCAAGGTCAAAGCGGGCTTTGCGCACTTTCTCCGCATAGTAACGCCAATCCCACGGTGCAAGTTCAAAGTCTGCGCCTTCTTCAGCCATTAGCTCAAGGATCCACTGACGCTCTTTTTCAGCTTGAGCAACTGCCGGCGCCCATACTTTCTCGAGTAGCTCCATTGCAGCTTCTGGTGTTTCAGCCATGGTATTGGTCAACACGTAGTCTGAGTGGTGCTTGTAACCCAATAACTTGGCGCGCTCGGCGCGTAATTGCACAATTTCTTCAACGTTTTCTTTATTATCGAATTCGTTGTCATTATCGCCGCGTAGCGCCCAGCCTTTGAACGCCTTTTCACGTAAATCGCGGCGCGCAGAAAACTGCAGGAACGGCTCAACACTAGAACGGTTCAATGTGATCGCATATTTACCAGGCATTTCTCGCGACTCAGCTTGCGCTTTTGCTGCGTCAATGGCGGATTGGGGTAGACCGTCAAGATCTGACTCTTCCAATACCAAAATGAATTCGCGTGAATCGTTGAGCATGTTTTGACCAAACTCTGTGGTCAAGGCACTGATGCGTTCGTTAATAGCGGCTAGACGCTCGCGCGCTTCACCTTCAAGGTTGGCACCAGTGCGCACAAAGCCATCGTACAAGCGTTCAATAAGACGCATTTGTTCAGCGGATAAGTCTGAATCGTTACGCGCGTCATAGACTGCCTTAACGCGTTTGAATAACGCTTCATTCATTTGAATTTGATTGCTGTGGCGAGTCAACATCGGTGATATTTGACGCTGTAGCTCTTGCAATTCAGGGCTCGACTCAGTCCCCGTTAAGTTGAAGAAGACGCGTGCGACGCGGGTTAACTCAGCGCCCGCCAGTTCCATTTGGTCGATGGTGTTGGCGAAGTTTGGTACGCTATCATCATTGGCAATCGCGTCGATTTGCGCCATATGCATCGCCATGGCCTTTTCAAATGCTGGCATGAAATGTTCAGTTTTAATCTCACCAAACGGAGGTGCACCAAAGGGGGTATCCCAGTCAGTAAAAAATGGATTGGTATCCGCAGCTACAGTATCAGCTTGTGCAGTATCTGCCGCCGCCGGTGTATCTTCCGGAGTAGTTTCAGGTTGCTTGGAGCACCCACCTAGCCACAGGGCAGCACTAATAACTGACGCTGTAGCCAATAAACGGTAAGGTTTATTCGGCATTTTATTTCCTCGTTAGTACTTTATTTTCTGCGCGCTTTAATCGACGCTTGTGAACTGCTCAATGTTATAACGTAATAATCGAGGAAACATCAGTTTTCGATAAACTTAATCTGGGTGCGATGAATTGCATAGGATTACGCAAACCAATGCCGGGTGCGATTAGCAAACCACACCAGTGACAACATTACCGGTACCTCGACTAGTACGCCTACCACGGTGGCCAGCGCAGCTCCTGAATGTAAGCCAAAAAGTGATATTGCTACGGCTACGGCCAGCTCAAAGAAGTTCGACGTGCCGATCATACACGCGGGAGCTGCTACGTTATGCGGTAACTTCATGCGCTTGGCAACGAAATAGGCGATAGCAAAAATACCGTAGGTTTGAATGAGCAGAGGTATTGCAATTAAAACAATGGCTTCAGGCTTGGCCAAAATCGTCTCCGATTGAAAGCCAAACAATAGAGTAACGGTTGCAATCAGGCCAATCATTGACCACGGTTTTAGCGTAGCCAGAAAGCTATTTACCTGCGAATGGTCGCCTGCTCTATCCAATTTTTTGCGGGTGAATGCCCCCGCGAGTAGTGGGATCAACACATAAAGAACCACTGACAGCAGCAGGGTATCCCATGGTACTGTGATATCCGTCACGCCCAACAATAATCCCGCGATAGGTGCAAATGCGAAGATCATTATGATGTCATTAATCGACACCTGAACCAGTGTGTAATTCGCATCACCTTTGGTCAGCTGGCTCCACACAAATACCATCGCCGTGCAAGGTGCAACACCAAGTAAAATCATACCGGCAATGTATTCAGTCGCCGTTTGAGGATCGACCCAGTCGGCAAAAACCCCTTTAAAGAACAACCAGCCCAACAGCGCCATTGTGAAAGGTTTTATCAACCAATTAACCACCAACGTAAGGGCTAACCCTTTCGGCTTTTTCCCCACATCTTTAATTGATGAAAAATCGATTTGCACCATCATTGGATAGATCATCAACCATATCAGTGCCGCAATCACTAAATTAACATGCGCATATTCAAATGTTGCGATAACGGCAAATGCCTTGGGAAAAAAGCTTCCAAGCGCGATACCAGCAATAATAGCTAAACCGACCCACACCGATAAATAGCGTTCAAATAGTCCCATTGTTATCTCCCTAGAGTGAGCGTTGGTTGACGCGTTGACTCACCTGCTCAGCCGACTCTACGCGTTCAGAGTAACGGTCGACAAAATGGTCTTTGTTACCGCGCAGCAATAACGTGAATTTCATTAACTCTTCCATCACGTCAACAATGCGGTTGTAGTACGCAGAAGGCTTCATGCGATCGTTGTCGTCAAACTCCAGAAAGGCCTTTGCTACGCTGGACTGGTTAGGAATGGTGACCATCCGCATCCAGCGTCCCAGTACGCGTAATTGATTGACCACATTAAAGGACTGTGAACCACCGCAAACTTGCATCACTGCCAACGTTTTGCCTTGCGTTGGACGCACACCACCAAGGTTCAGTGGCACCCAATCAATTTGACTTTTAAATATGCTCGTCATCGAACCATGGCGCTCAGGCGAACACCACACCTGCCCTTCCGACCACATCATTAATTCTCGTAACTCTTGTACCTTAGGGTGATCAGCATCAGTCGTATCTGTCTGGGGTAAGCCTTCGGGGTTAAATATTTTCACCTCAGCCCCCATACGCTCAAGAATACGCGCTGATTCTTCTACGACCAAGCGACTAAACGAGCGCTCGCGAAGCGAGCCATAAAGCAACAAAATCCGTGGTGCATGGGCTAAATCAATGGATTGTGCACGCTCGAACGAAGGCGCTGCAAATTGAGTCTCGTCAACATTAGGTAAACTAGTGTCTCGAATCATTACTCCGCTCCCAGCTCATAAAGTGCACGTTTGAGTTCGTTACCCGATAGTTGCTTGTTTGCTAGCGGTAAAAGCAGTTCAACCCGTTGGCGGATGCTATCCATGCAGGCTTTAAAAGCCGCCGCTTTTTCAGCATCGCTCCCCTCAAGTTTGGATGGATCTGCCAACCCCCAATGCACTCTGACCGACTTGCCAAACCACACTGGACAAGACTCACCAGCCGCAGAATCACACACAGTAACCACTACATCGGGTACAAAGTCTTCAAACTCATCCCATGATTGGCTGCGCAACTCTGTAGTAGCAATCCCCGCCTCCGCAAGGTATTGAATCGATAGCGGATGTACTTCACCTGATGGCTGGCTGCCCGCGCTCCGCGCTTCAATGTGCGCGCCGGCTATGTGATTAGTGATCGCTTCAGACAGAATGCTTCTGCACCGATTGTGAGTACATATATATAAGATTTTCATGAGAGTCCTTTAGGGTTTTAGCAGCAGGATATGGATTGCTTAAACGCTTTTAACTTAGAGAGCGCCGCGGCATAGTAATCAGGGTTACTGTTGGCGGTGTCGCAAAGGACGCCTTGCGCCCACGCGGGTAGTTCTTTATGCAAGCGGTAATACACCCACTTTCCGCGGCGTTCATCTTGCACGATATTGCATTTGCGCAACTCAGCTAAGTGACGCGATACTTTGGGTTGATCTAGCTCTAGCGCAGCGATCAAGTCACATACGCACGCTTCTTCAAGCTGACTGATAAGTAACAGTGACTTCAAGCGCGTGTCATCAGATAAACATTTGAAAAACTGTAATGGAGACATTTTCACATTCGATATTCCACATATGTGAATTATCATATATGTGAAAATCCATATGTCAATACAAAAGAGATTTAACAACTATTGTTGAAACGGTAAATTTAGTGCTTAAGTAGCTCCAGCGCAGAACGCAATGCCCCGTCTATTCTAATTGGTCGCTGGGTGCTGCGATCTACAAACACATGGGTCATATGCCCCAGTGCACACGCTTGTTCACTGTCTTGTTTGAATAACGCAACTTGATAAGTAACGGAACTGTTGCCCATTTCGGTGACTTTCAGTCCGGCTAATAACTCTTCTGGGTATGCAATCGGTGCAAAAAACTGGCACTTTGACTCGACAATAAAGCCAACGCTATCCCCTGCGTGAATATCCAATCCGCCAACCTCGATCAGATAGCGATTAATAACTGAATCAAAATAGGCGTAATAGGTCACATTATTCACATGGCCATACACATCGTTATCTGCCCAGCGGGTTTGCACGGGATAAAAGGTTGAGAAATCGCCTTTGCTAACTTCACTCGTATTGCTCATGATAAGTCTCCATTGAGCGCTGCGGTGTAAATAGCAATCGCATCATCTCGCTTGATTTCAAGTGGGTTATTAACCAACAGGCGCGTTTGTAACATAGCATCATCGGCAAGCATATCGATGTGACTTTCTCGAATATTGCAGTCGCGCAATGTTTGAGGAATACCGAGCTTACCCGACAGTTCATAGAAATAAGCCGCTAGCGCAGCGCCTGACGTGTTGGGTGTGCAGCTAACTCCCATAATATCAGCAACCGCTTGGTAATCATGCTTGGCCGCGGGCGTATTAAAGCGCAGTACATAAGGCAACACTAGTGCGTTACTCAATCCATGTGGGATATGAAAGTGCCCACCTAACGGATATGCCAGTGCGTGTACACCACCAACAGGCGCATTGGCAAATGCCTGACCGGCCCAAAAAGCACCGAGTAACATGGCTTGCCTAATCGAGTGACTTTCTGGGTTTTCACAGGCTAACTCAATATGACTCGACAGCTTTTCCAATGCTTGAATGGCAAGAGCATGTGACATTGGATTGCGTTTGTGCCTACTTGTTATCGCTTCAATGGCGTGTACCATGGCGTCGATTCCCGTGGCAGCTGTTACATGACGTGGTAAACCTACCGTTAGACTCGCATCGAGTACAGCTACATCGGGGAGCAGTAGAGGCGAAACAATTCCAGCCTTGGTAGTCTCACCGGTAGTAATCACAGCGACGGGCGTTGCTTCAGAGCCTGTTCCAGCTGTCGTTGGGATAAGTATTAATGGCAGGCGCTTACCTCGGACTTGTTCGACGCCATAGAGGTCCCGTAAGTCTTGTTCGTCCTGGGGCACTTGCGTGCATGCTAACCGCGCGATTACCTTGGCAGTATCCAAGGAACTACCGCCACCAAACCCAATGATACCGTCACACTGCTGTTGTTGAGCGAGTTGATATGCATCTCGCACGATCTGCTCTGGCGGGTCAGCAATTACATCTGCGTACACAACAAATTGAACATTTGAAGATAAATGCTCGGTGAGCTTCTCTAACAAGCCTGCGTTGACGATACCTTGGTCGGTCACCACCATCGGGCGTCGAGTTTGCAGTGAATTTAAGGCCTCTACTATCTGCTTCAAACTGCCGCTGCCACATATCACTTTCGGTACGGTAATGAACTCAAAATTCAGCATTGCAAACCACTCAAACAAATTGATTAGTTACTATCCTAGCTCAGGGTATTCAAGCTAATTATTGTGATTGCCAATTGTGAACTATAAATTCAATGTATAACGATGTGTGGGAATGAGAAAATCAGCTACCAGCCAGAAGGCCGCTCACTTGATAAGCCGTGTTTTTGATAACTGGTTAAAATCACCTGTTCATCTTGACTGCGAACAAAATCAATAGATTTTTGACGCGTTACAAATGGTGCCAAAAAATCAGCTTGCCCGACTTCTCGTTGCCACCATGCCTCGAGAACCTGATTGCGGCGGTCGAGGTCTATACTGGCAATATCTACAGCGGGAGCTGAGACTTTTAGATCGGTAATCAGCCACTCGCGCATATCAATAATCATGCCCCAGGGTTGATTGCGGATCCGCCCCATGTTGGCCGAAAGTTGGGTTAGGTAATTAAGGTCGGCAGATACATTCCATTGCCCTTTAAGCTTCACCCATAGCACATCACCCGATTTTTGTACGGTAAATGTCGGTGCGGGCGTCGTCATAGGCCATCTCTTGTACTTAATGAGCGTTTAGTGCTCGCCCCTATACTCATCTAACTCAGCTTCAAGAATATCGTTTCGTTGATGAATCGGCAGCAATTGTTGATGAAACTCAACATGAGCAAGGGCTGCGGTTCCGAGCGATTGATTGTTTTGACAATCCACGCCCCTTGCAGCAAGTTTAGCACAGGTTTCACGGTCCAATGTTGTATTAGATATTGAACTGTCGACAGTTGTACATCCGCTGGTTACGAACAAAATGCCAACAGCTATACCAAGAGTCGTTAGCTTGCCGAGTTTGTGTGGGTACATATGGATTCCATGTAACGCAACTATCTACTGCTAAGATTGCAACAGTTAGTAAACAGTTCCATTGAAATGTAAAAACGATGAAAGTAATAATTTTTGAGCTGTTTTTCACTAAAAGTTAACCGAAACTCGTCATTTTCACGTATCGTTTTTCAAACAATTGATACTGACTTCAACCGCATAGTAAAGCAACAATAAACAACGGAGGATCTATGTTTAAATACACCACTGCGCGTCTATCTCAGACACTTGCCGCCAGCTGCATAGTGCTGATGTCTTTTACCAACCCCGCACTGGCTGATGATCAACTCAAAGCCGCAATAAGCGCGCCTGAACGCGCTGATGAGAGTGTGCGTGACCAGTATAGAAACCCCTACGAGACCCTCGACTTTTTCGGTATTAAACCGGGTATGACTGTGGTTGAGTTAGCACCAAGTGGTGGTTGGTATACCGAGATCCTCGGGCCCTACTTAGCCGAAGAAGGCCAGTTGATTGCCGGACACTTTAATATGGAACGTGAAAACGCACCTGGTTATTTCGCGCGTGCGATGGCGGCGTATCAAAAGCGCATTGCCAATAAAGAACGGTTTGGTGAGATTACTATTTTACCTTTTGACCCACCGGTGAAAAGCAGCTTAGGTGAGCCTGAATCAGCTGATATGGTAGTATCTTTTCGCAGCGTTCACGGCTGGAAGCGGGATGGCGTTTTTGCTGATGTCGTTAAATCTGTGCATGAAGTACTTAAGCCGGGCGGTGTATTCGGCATCGTTGGTCATAGATTACCTGAAGACGGTGATGACAGCGTGTTCACTGGGTACGTAAAGCAAAGCTGGGTTATCGAAATAGCTGAAGCAAATGGTTTGACCTTTGTTGAAGCCTCTGAGGTGAACGCCAATCCAAATGACACTGCGGATCACGCCAACGGTGTGTGGTCATTACCTCCGTCTCTAAACGTTGATGACGACGCACAAAAAGAGCGCAACCGTCAAATTGGTGAAAGCGATCGTTTTACCTTAAAGTTTGTTAAGCAATAAATTATTAGGGGCCGTTGGCCCTATTTCACAAGGAGTCTGCGCGTGATCGCATTCGAATCATTTGAATTTGCTGAAGTAGTGCGATTGCCTGCAGACTACGCAGTGCTAGATATGTCTAAAGGCCCGATGGAATTACCAGTTGCAACCGAATATGCAATTGGCAAATACAACGAGCACCGCCCGGACATCTACAATGCAGGTCAGTACCAAGGGGTACGCGATAACCACATTGGCATCGATATCTTTGCACCAGAAAATACCGAAATACGCAGCTTTTACGACGGCGTAATAAGCCAGCGTGCCTATAACGATTTGCCCCTTGATTACGGGCATACTCTGATCGTCGAATATGACCTCGGTGCCACCAAACTCTATGCGCTCTACGGTCATTTAAGTAAAGCTTCATATGAGCATAATCCACCCGGGAAAGTAGTTAAAAAAGGTGAAGTGTTTGCATGGATGGGCAACCCGCAGGAAAACGGCGGATGGCCAGTTCACCTGCATTTGCAATTGAGTTACGAAAACCCTGACGTATGCGATATGCCTGGAGTGGTTAGTGCAGAAGATTTACCGCAGATGCTAGCCAAATACCCGGATCCACAGTTAGTGTTAGGTAAACTCTATTAATTTACAACAGGCTAGTTGGGTTGCGGCTCTACATGCACTAACACGCGTTGAACCTCTAGCTTTTTGGCTAATACCCGCTCGACTTCATCTGCAATTTTATGTGACACCTGAGTAGTCAGCGTTGGGTCCACGGTGATGGTAATTTCCACCACCTTTTCTTCCCCCAAAGAGCGCGAACGCACGGTACTTACAGTCTCCACGCCGTCTATTGGTAATACCGTATCCAGCACGGCATCACGGCTCACTACCGCTTGATCCACCAATACGGGGATCGACTGCACAAACAGCTTGTAAGCCATACCTAGTACAATAATGACGATCACCACAGCAACCACTTTATCAATCCAGCCAAAGTGCATGATTGCGGCTTGCCAACCAATAATAGCTGCAAGGGTAGTCAATGAGTCAGCATAGGTGTGCTTAGCATCTGCAAGCAGTAATTTCGAATTTAGCACTCTTCCCCAATAACGCTCAAACAGGCTGATACCAACACTAGCGACGAAACTAATAAGCATGATCCAAAGCCCAAGAACACTTTGCTCCACCGGCTCGTTATCGATGGTAAAGGTGTTGATCAGCAGTTCAATCGCTACCGCACATAACAGCACGGCAAGAATAAAAATACCGAGAAATTCAAATTTACGATGGCCATAGGGATGGTCCAAATCTGCGGGTTTATTCGCAATTCGCTGCAGTAAGTAGGTGATGAGGTTATTGATTAAATCGGTAGCAGAATGGAATGCGTCAGCCAGAATGGCCATAGATCCTGTGTGCAACCCCACAATTGTTTTTGCGGTTGTGACGAAGGCATTAACCAAGCCCTCTATTACCAATACTTTAGCTACATTCACGTACAACGAGCTCCATACCCCTACTCCTTTCAGATTAGCACATAAAAGAAGCCAACCAATTCACATCAGTTTCACACTAGCCAAAGCAAAATCATTGATACCGTTAATCAGTAAGAGATTTATCCATGAGATTTTCGCTAAAACTTTTAGCCATATGCGTAAGCGTTGCGCCTTCAGCAGTTGTCAATGCAGTGACCGAATCACAGCTTGCTGTAGATCAGTTTAAAACCACCATCGACCAAGCGATCAGTAATTTTGAAGCGACCCAACTGAATCAATGGTCGTTCCAAGTCAGCCGTTATGAAAATGAAGAAGGTGATGAGACCAGCAGTATCGAACATTTTAACCCGCAACGGGTAAACGCGTCGCAATGGCAACTACTTGCGCTCAACAATCGCGCTCCCAGCGCTGATGAACAACGCGATTTTCAGCAGCGTAAGCAAGATTCCAATAGTAATATCTCATTGCAATTAAGAGAACTGATTCAGACAGATAGTTTGACTGTAATCTCTGAAGATAACGCCTATATTAGAGCTTCATTTGATGTGTACCTAGAGCGGCTTGGCGCTGATGCATCAGAATACCTACAAGGTATTTTGGCGTTTGCCAAAGATGGCGAGTTTATCGAACAGATTACGATCACCAACACCAATAGTTTCTCGCCGATGTTTGCCGCCACCATCGATATGCTTGAGCTTAATCTAGCGTTTGTGAAAATCAATCAATCGATATTAACCCAAAGTGTAGAGCTTGAAATGCAAGGCAGTTTCGCGCTATTTACTGAGATAGATGAAGTGTCATCAGATGTCTATTCAGACTATCAATTTATCGGCAGTTGCCTTAACTGCTAAAATGTAAACTCACCAGTGTGCCTGAGGTGCTTTGCACCTCTAACTGCCAACCTTGGTGTTCGCACAAGCGCTTAACGATCGACAAACCAAAGCCCAGACCGGTGCTTTGCTCACCTTTAACACCGCGCTCAGTCACAGATGCTGAGATATCGGGCTGGATCCCCGGACCCGTGTCGCTCACGAGTAATGCTTGGTCTTTAAATGAAATCGATACTTGCCCTTCAAGGGTGTACTTAAACGCATTGCCAATCACGTTATCTAAAATCACTTTTAGTACGTTGGGCTCAGCCAGCACTTGAACTTGGCAACTATCGTCAATCTCCACGTCTATGGCTTTGTCTTCAAGCAACAGGCGATTATCCAGAACTGTGCGCTCTAGAATCGGTAATAAATCTATAGACTGAGCATTTAGTGCGCCATGCTCTTCCCTTGCAATCATGAGCAGTGTTTGTACCGTTTGCTCCATTTGTTCGGCGGCGTGATAAATGCGCTGCAGTGGTTGGCTCTCATCTTTACCGGCGCTGAGTTGAGCGACTTCAACAGCATTTTTAATCACCGCCAATGGTGTGCGTAACTCATGGCTTACATCGCGAGTGAAGCTGCGCTCACGCTCCATCGCCGCGGCAATTCGCCCCAATGTATGGTCCAGCGCATGGGCTAAAATACCGACTTCATTCCTCGGAAAATCGTTAGCAAAATCTTTCGGCAAAGTATCTAACGCTACGCCATTAACCAGGCTCGCCAATTGATGTAATGGTCGTGTGGTACGTCGACCAATAAGCCATGCGATTAAACAAGCAATCACGGTAACTATCACACCGCTGATCACTAAAAACTGGATAATACCGCCGCGAATAGGCCGCACTAGTAGCTGCTCGCTGACTTCAGCCACTAAAAAGGTGTTGGGGTGCTCCTTGAATCGATACAGATGATAGTGCAAACCTTCGTTACCGAAAAATTCTTTGCGTTGCGGCTCTTCAATCGCAATAGCGCGAAAGTCATCAGGTAAATCATCCAACGCAAAAACCAGCTGCATATTCGCGCTTCTCGGTGTTGGCCAACGCCCCGTCTCGCTAAATCCTTGCGTCAAATAATCCGCTTCCTGAACCACCCCTCGCTCAATAAAGGTATCTTCTAAGGTGTACATCAGCGACAGCGAAATCAGCCCGTAAATGCCGGAAATAATGAGGGTAAACAAGCAAAACCGCCAAATAATCCGGCGGCTTAAACTGTGAAACTTAGGTACTGCTCGGGTCATAGTATCAATGCCTGTTGATCAGTTTTCATCAATGGCGAGGGTAAAGCCAGCGCCAAATACGGTCTTAATTAAAGGCTTAGCAAACGGCTTATCAATCACCGCTCGCAGTTGATACACGTGCGAGCGCAATGCGTCAGATTCAGTTGGTTCATCACCCCATAATTTTTGCGTAAGCTCTGAACGGCTAACCACTTGCGGATAAGCTTCGGCCAGTATCGTTAAGATTTTAAAGCCCATACTGCTGACAGCCAGCGCAGTGCCATCGCGACTAGCAGACTTGCGCTTACGATCGATCACTAAAGGCCCCAAGGTTAACTGGTCACTGGTTTGCAACCGGTGACGTCGCGATAAGGCTAAACAACGCACTTCAAGCTCTTGCAGAGAGAACGGCTTAGTTAAATAGTCGTCCGCGCCAACCTTAAAACCGGTGACTTTGTCATCAATACTGTCGCGTGCAGTTAGCATCAAGATTGGAATATGTCGGTCTGCTTTCTCGCGCAAGGCACAGCAGACTTCTATACCGTCCATGGCGGGCAGATTTAAATCGAGGATGACTAAGTCGTAGTAGCTCTCTAGCGCTAAGTCTAAGCCTTGATCACCGCGCATAGCGAAATCAAAAATGTGACCTTTATGCTCCATGTATTCGGCAATATTTTTGGCGATATTGACCTCGTCTTCGACCAAAAGTACATGTAAACCGTTTGACTCTGTCATCCTGCAATCCTATCTAAGGCTTCTATCCTGACTTACCGATTAAACTTACTGTTTCAGGCTCGCCAACAATTGCTGAGCGGGTTCAAAATCTGGATGTTGGGCCAGAATTTTTTCAGCAGTCTTCTGGCTCGCAATGGTATCACCCAATAGCTGCTGAGTTTTAGCAATCTGAATATCAAGGTTAGGGTTATTAATAGCCTCTTGTGCCACCAACATCAATGCCAGCGCTTGTTGTTGCTGTTTTTCATCCTCAGCTTGCTTGAGGTAATAAAATCCATACATGCCGGCCAATGCCAAATGATAACGCTCTGGATCTGTGCTCAGTTGCTCCAGCGCCTTTTCATCACCGCTCAAAAACTCTGCGACCTGTGCTAGGGTCAAATCGTCACTAAAGCGTTCCACAGGTTGCACAGCAATCCCCATAGCTTCAAGCATTGCTGTAGCCACACCTACAGTGGATGAGGGGTTTTGGCCTGTCACTAAGCGATCATCAACGGCTACATGTTCGAGCATAATATCAGACGACTGGAACACACCACCGCGCTCGGTCAGTTTATCTTCCAGCAAAAACTCAAAGTGTGGCAACCACTTCTTGCCAAACAATTGCTCTTCATCGTTGGTGAAACCATTAATGCGTTTACCGGCAACCAAATATTCGCCATTAGAAAGCTCAACATCCACCAATGCAGCGGGGCCATGGCATACAGCAGCAATAACTCCTTGCTGTTCATACACGTCAGCGATGATTTGCTGCAAGGCAGTATCTTTTGGTAAATCAAACATTGCGCCTTTGCCGCCAACTACGAATACTGCGTCATAGTCGTTGGCATCTAGCGAGCTAATCGCAAGCGTGTTGTTCAGCTTGGTCATAATCGCGCTATCTGCCAGCACTTGGGCGTTAAACGCCTTGTTCGGATCGTATTGATCAGCTTCTACCGCGCCACCATGGGGACTGGCTACATCTACGGCTAGGTTATGCGCTTTAAAGACTAAATAAGCTTTGGCAAATTCATCAAATTCATAGCCGGGTTGCTCCTCGCCTTGTGATTGCCCATAACCACTCACCACCATAAGCACAGTAGTGTCTTGTTGTGTATTGGTTGTAGCATAAACTTGAGTAAAACTGGCACTGAGTAGCGTAACAAGCGCCAACACTCGGGTAATGAAATGTCGCATAAAGTATCTCCTTTGTTAGTACAGGTTTACTCTATGCGACGGTGCGTGAAACGAATGTGAAATGGGCTTCTACTCTGCCAATAATTCGCGGACCGAACTGCTCAAGCTGTTGCGACTGGCCAAATGGCCAATGGCTATTACTATCACCATGATCACTAACAGCGTCCCCGCTAACCAAATAAAGTCAGGTGCGTAAGGGAGCGAAAACTGTGATTGATAAATCAGTACCCCCGCCAACCAGGTACCAAACATAGCACCAGAGGCGGCGATCCCTCCGGTAAGCGCCCACTCAATGAGGTTAATGTGTAAACAGGTGCGTTTGGGTAAACCAAAGCTCATGATCACACTATTCTTCTTGCGCTCTTGGCGCTCATAAGCCAATACCGACGACACAATTACAATACTCGCCAAACAAATGATCATCATTGCAAAGCCGCTAATAATCTGCGTAACCAAGGTCAAGGTATTGTCAAAACGCGCCATCATTTCACGCATAGACACCATTCGTAACGTCGGATGTTGCTGCCACAAATGTCCCAACGTAGAAAAGCTGTCTTCATTGGTTTCAATACTGGCCATATAGTAATGCGGCGCACGCAGATACTCGATAGCCGCTGTGGGCATTTGCACCCAGAAGGTAATTGAGCCTGCGCCTGACTTGTAGGCGTGGCTAGCAACAATTGTAAAATTAACCGCTTGCTCGCCCACCATAAAGGTCAACTGATCGCCAATCGTTAAGCCTATGTCGGTCATCACCTCTTGCTCAACCGAAATCTGTTGCCAGTTCTGTGACCTTTGCGTTTCTTGGGGAGCTATGCCCCACCACTGCCCGTTGATCACGCGATTATTACTCGGCACCACATCGGTCCAATGCAATCTAATTGAACGCTTGAACGTGGCTAAACTTTCACTCGGGCGAGTTGCAAATTCATCTAACGATTGCTGATTTACGCGTATGAGTTTGGCGTACATAAATGGTTTTTGCTGGCGCATTTCGCCGTCTTGCTTCAAGACCCATGACTCAACGGCCTGCATTTGCGTGCTGTCGGCTTGTGAAACAAATAAATTGCCATCGTACTGACGCTGATATTTGTGCATGGTATTGCCCAAGTCACGCAGCAGCATCAGCGTAAAAAGCAGCAAAAATGCACATAAGCCAACGCCCATAATTTGCGTAGACTTACTCACTATGCGCTGACGCATCATGAAGGTCGCAAAAGAAAATAAACCTGAGTATCGCTGAGTTAGCTTTTCACCTAGAGTTAAACTCAGCCAACTCACCAGCGCAATCAATGCTACACACGCCGCCATTGAACCCAACACCATGGTTGTTAACAAGCCATTGTCGGAATATATTGCCGTGACTACCATTAAAACGACAATAGCACTGCCTAGCGACACAATAGCACGCTGTGGATGCGGTAAGTTAAACACTAACTGCCTAACCGACGCTTGCTTGAGCGACAACCAAACCGGCAACTGAAATACCGCCAACAATAGTGCACAAGCGCCAAAGGCCAGCCCAGCCGTTGCAAAATTAGGCTGCCAAGTAAGATTACTCAGCGTCGCCGATAACCAATCCACAATCGCAAAATGGCATAAAGTAGCAATCACCAAGACTATCGGCAACAACGACGCAATATGCATCAACCACTTATAAATAGACACTTTGAGACCTTCAAAACGCGACGCACCAACGCTCATACAAACCGCACTAAAGTGCTGTTCTTTGCGAATTTGAATACGCGAGACTTGGTAAATCGCAATGGCCGCCATAAACAGTAATATCACTGATGCCAAACCGATAAAGTTTTCCGTGCGCTGCCAAAAAAGCGCCAGCGGATGCGAGCCTTGGCGATGACGGAACTCCGCGCTAGGCAATTGCTGTTGCTGCCAGGTGAACAGCTGATCAATTTGCGCTTTATCGGCATTCAGCAAATAACGGTAATCAATAGTATCGTCGGCAAATCCCAACTGAGTAAAGTCTTGACGATTTACCAATGCGCGCATATCCACGTTATGCCCTTCCATTAGGCGGTCGGGCTCGTGATGCAAAATGTGGGTCACGGTTAGCGGAGTATCAGTAATTGTCAGGATATCACCAACGGCAATTGCAAGCCCTGACGATAGGCGAGGATCTAGCCAAATTTCACCGGGGGCTGGCGCAAATTCAGCGCTATAAGAGGCCTCACTTTGACTATTAGAAACTTGTACCTGTCCTTGCAACGGGTAATTTTCATCGACAGCTTTAAGAGATACTCGCTGCCATTTGTCAGCATGGGTTAAGGTTGTTTTTAAACTCTGAGTATAAATCACTGCACTACTGGTTTGTTGCAAATAAGCAAACTCATCTGCACTTAATGCACCGGTGTGAGTTACCACAGCATCAGCGCCCAACAGATTCGCCATATTGTGCTCAAGTTGCTGTTGTACTGATTGACTGGTTAATGTGAGCGTAACAATGAATACCATCAATATAGTTTGAGTGGCCTGCAATACGCGTTGATTTACGGTACGGCCATCTTCTAAAAACAGCCGCCAAGCCAAGGGTAAAATAGGTTTATGCATAACGCTTACTCCCGCGCTCAACAGTGTGCTCTGCTCTTTGCTGTGCACTCACCCTCTCACATTTTCCCGCATTGAAACGCAACTGGTGTTGGGTTTGTTGGGCTAACGAGTCACTATGAGTTACCAGCACCAAGCCAGCACCTTTGTCGCGACAGCATTCAAACAATAGATCAGCAATTTCACCGGCACTATTAGCATCTAAGTTGCCTGTTGGCTCGTCGGCAAAAATAAATTTAGGATTAAAAACCAACGCTCTGGCAATCGCTACGCGCTGCTGTTCACCGCCACTTAGCTCGGCGGGTTTGTGCTTAAGCCGGTGACCCAATCCAACTTTGTCGAGCCACTCCTTGGCAATTGCCAACGCCTGTTTATGACCGCGTAACTTAAGTGGCAACGCCACATTATTTAACGCATCGAACTCAGGGAGTAAGTGAAACTGCTGAAAGATAAAACCAATCTCAGAACGAATGTGGCTAATTGGTTGAATGTGCCCTTGATTGCTGTACACAACTTCACCAGCAGTTGGTTGTTCTAGACCTGAAGCAAGCATCAATAAACTCGATTTACCTGAGCCAGAGGGCCCGGTAATCGCATAAGAGTGACCTTGCTCAATCGAAAAAGTTAAGTCCGCAAATAAACTCACGCTGTGTTGATGGGTAACAAATGATTGACCGACCTGGTGTAATTCGATCAGTGAATGGCTGTGCGATGACATAAATCTTGCTCCTTTTCTAGCGTGGCAACAAGACTAAGACGAAGCAAGTGAAATAGATGTGAAAGCCAACACTCGTTCATTTCACATTTGCTTCACAGCTTTTCATTTAGCATTCCGACAAGTAAAGAATTCAGACGTTTCAAAGGGATCGCCTATGTTTAAATCCAAACTGTTTTTATTGATTGTTTTTGCGCTACTTTGCAGCAGCTTAAGTGGCTGTAATGTTGTTAATTCAATGCGCATGATGCAAATAAACTCAAATGTTCAGCCGCAGTTCAGCGGACAATCACGCGTCGCACTAGAAGCGCTTTATGCCGGTGAAAAGCCTTATGTGTACGCAACTGTTAACGGCGAAAGACTGTTGTTCTTATTAGATACTGGCGCTCGTTTTTTGATTTTAATGGATACTCCTAAGGTACAACGTTTGGACTTACCGCGCGGCTTTGACTTGGCATTGAGTGGTTGGGGCCAGGACGGTAAAAGTCAGGCTTATCAAACTGAAATCCAGCGCATTGACTTAGGCGGTGTTGCCTTTGACGGGATGAAAGCGGCGATGATCCCAGTTTCTCAAACCAACTATTATTTACGCGAGGATGAAGCGATATACGATGGCGTAATTGGCCACGATATGATGCGTCACTTCGCTTGGGAGTTTGATGCCAACGCCAATACCATTTATCTCTCTGCAGATGCTTACCAGCCCGAGGAAAATGCACAAATGCTTGAGATGAGCAGCTTTATGAGCAAAGTATCGGTTACTGGCACACTCGCGTTTAACGACGATGTTACCGTGACTGAATCATTTATTATCGATACCGGCAGCCGCCATTATGTTAAGTTAAGCACCGCTTATCCTGAGGCCAATGATATTGCCATTACCGGTACCCGCGTGCGCGCCGCTGACTTTGGTTTAAGTGGTAAAGTCGAGCACGATCGCGTTAGCCTACCGCAGTTAACACTTGGTGATATCGCCATTGAGCATGTAAAAGTCAACCTTATCCCCAGTGACGATGAAGATGATTGGTGGATCTTGGGCAATGCGCTGATGAATCAGTTTAAGACGGTTGTTGATTACACTAACGATGCGTTTTATTTAGTACCGCAAGAACCTTACGTCACCGACTACAACCTACTCGGTCTTGAGCTACGCAAAATCCGCAGTGGTGAATTTGTCGTACGCTACGTCTTCCCTAACCTGCCGTCCAGCCACTTTGACATTCAGGTCGGCGATATTGTCACGCAAATCGATGGTAAGCCAGCAGCACTTATAACGCTTAGCGAATACAACGATATTGCCTCAATAGCAGGCCAACACAAATTGTGTATTTCCCGCGATGGGCTTTGTTTTAACGTGATTACTGAAGAAATTGCAGGGTATTCGCTCAAGTCCAAATGAAAGGCTACTAGTTAAATCAATCATTGATTGGAGCTTAATGTCGATTAGTATAACTGGAAGTGCCATGTTTAATGATAATATACCTTCAGGCACTGGCACAAAGAGAGATATTCATGACACAAATTTATGCGTCAACAATGCTATTTACCACAGAGGACGGTCAGGTAATCTGTAACTATATCTATATAGCCGACGGTAAGTTAATAAATCTACCCGTCGGTGACCATGCATTAACCGACGCTTTAGAAGAACAGTTCAACCGTCCGATTTATTCACCTCACCATGAAGTACACGCAGAGATCGTTCCGAGTGAGAGACCGGAAGACTATCTAAAGTCGTTGCCATACCTGTATAACGGCTCATACTACAGAGCGACCTCTCCTAAATGGATCGACATAGAAAGTGTTAAACAGAAAATAAGTTAGATCACAAAAAACCGTGACGCAGGGACGCTATCTGACCCATCGTTGCCAAAATAGGTTAGAAAAAACAAAAAATGCCAATAGAAAAAGTGCCCCACTGAGCATTGGGCTGCCGAAGAATTTACCTAACGCCCCCCCGATTGATAATCCAATAACAAAATCTAGAAAAACAAAGAACCCAATGGCGCTCAATAGCCCCGCACCTATAGCCTTAATTTTATCCCCAAGACCTGATTTGCTAAAGTGGCTGTCATTGAGGCCAAAGATACTTTTTAAGCAATGTTTTAAGTCATCATTGAACCGAGAATGACGTATTTCTAGCGCATGTATTTGACTGATCGCAAGTGCATCATCAGGAAACTCTTGAGTGCTAGGCATTTTGGCGTCGTTAATAAGGATTGGATAAACGCGTTTGTTAGCGCGAAGAGCTTGAGCCACCTCTAGACGAACAAAATCATCGTCACTCAGTAAACGATTTTCTTTATCTGCTTCTCCCAACCATTTAGGGCCAATAAGCACAAAGACGTAATCTGACTCATCGATGGATTTTATGATTTGCTGTTTGAACCGCTTCCCCTCTTTAAGCGTTTCAACATCCATGAAGACATTTACGTTGGGAAGATAACGCTCAATAGCATCCTTAATCCGACCGGCTACCGATCCCGTATCGGCTCGCCTGTAACTGATAAATATACGTTTGGTTTTTTTTTCTTTATTTAACATTCCAAATTCTGGCCTTTAAGAGATGTTGCCTAGATTGCAATCTACCAGGAATAAGCTGCGATATATTAGTTCCTTCAGTCCGCTCACAATTTTCACAGCCTTTCTCAAATTCATAAATTAGCGCATACACTTTATGGTTGTCGGTTAAAGCCGTATTTGCCGCTCTATTATCTATTGCAGGGTTACCCTGCGAAATCCACAATTCAGCTTGCTCGGCGATAGTGGCATCATTGCTCCATCCCGGGAAATCATGTGCGCTTATTATGAATACGATCACCCTGTAATACCCATTTTCAGCCTTAAAAAGAGATGATAAATAGTCAGCTATGGAAAACTGCCGACCTTCATTTACCCTCACGGCCCAGCGCTCGGAAGGTGGGAATGGCTCACCATCTTCGCTTATCTTTTCCAACCTAGTGACCATAACAAACCCATCAGGCTGTTGGGGTATCGAATAATAACCGATATCAAAATACTGTCCTCGCTCTAGTAAGATTCTCAAAGTCTTATCCAAGCCACCAAGAGTTTTAGTTTCATTCTCCAAGCTAAGTTCAGAAATAGGAATCAAAGTGTACGCTGAAGGTCTTGGGGGTGGCCATTGAAATCTCGGATTAGAGGTATATTGATTCGCCGCAGCCAGGTCATCCCCGCCCCCAAATATTCCAGACGGAGGTGGAGTGTTAATATCCCGTTGCTGGCCACCTGGGCGCTTGGGCTTTTGCGGAACCACAGGCTCTACAATTTCTCTATTAACGCCATTGTTTGCTGCATTATGCGTAGCGGCGCAGCTAACAACTAGTAATGATAAAAATAGCATTATCAAGATTGATGGGCGCATATATGAACTCACTATCGTCAAGGTATACTTATCAAATAATATTAATTTACTTTGTAAACAGTTCAGTTTGACCGGACAAATATTTTTTGAGGTTATCATACTAGTTAATTCAAGGTTACAAAGCCTTTCTAAATGAACTGCGATTAGCTCTACCCGTGACGCACAGTGTTTTAGAGTGACGAGTGAGGAGATTATGGGATATTCGGTGCGCTAATATGCATAAGGGTTACAACGATAATATTTGTGTGTAGCCCATTATATTTCCTTACATTTGTTAAGCTGTGCAAGCTGTCATTATCTGTAAGACTACGCCTGTGAAAATAATGGATTTAGATGCAGCTATGTTTAAAACAATGCTTCACAAGTGTTGCTTAGCAGTTCTTTCAATAGGGGTTTTAGTTGGCCAGTCATTTGCGCAAACTGACATGGAGCTCACCTACCCTAATCAATACTGGTCATATTATGCCTCGCCAGAGCAAGCTGGGTTTATTCCTGAACGCTTGGCAAAGGTTGAGAAGTTTTACAACCGGCGAGCGTTTGCTGGGCTCTTGATTGTTAAAGATGGTGCCATAGCCGTTGACTGGGGCGAAAACAGTCGCAGATTTCTAGTTCACTCGATCAGCAAAAGCATGCTAAGTGCGCTGTATGGTGTGCATTCTGCAGATATTAACCTGCGAGCGACCTTGCAGGATATAGAGATAAACGACAACGGCGCTCTTACAGCTGAAGAGCGCTCTGCAACTCTATTAGATATTCTGTCATCTCGTTCAGGCGTATATTTGCCTGCTGCCGCAGAAGGCGGGCAAATGTTAGATAACAAGCCCGAACGCGGCCAATATTCCCCAGGGACTCATTGGTTCTACGACAACTGGGATTTCAATGTCGCCGGCACTATTTATACTCAGCTCACCGGTGAAGCAATTCCTCAAGCTTTCGCCCGTCATCTTGCCGAGCCCTTGCAAATGCAAGACTTTCGCGACTTTGATGGCTATGCCGTAACGAGCGGATCAGAGCACCAAGCCGATCAGTTCCGCATGTCTTCACGCGATCTGGCACGACTCGGACTGTTGTATTTGCGCAATGGCAATTGGCGAGGGCAACAATTGATCCCCCAAATGTGGATTAATGCCAGTACCCGCGCGGTTAGCGAAACTAATATGGGCAATAAATTCCCGCCTCATTACGGTTACATGTGGTGGGTAAATGATGATGGTAGCTACAGCGCCAGAGGTGTTGGCGGGCATACGTTAGCCGTTTACCCTGAACGTGATCTAGTGGTTGTATTGCGCACAAATACTTATCTCGAGCACTCTGTTTCTGCACGCGCAATTCGGAAAATACTCGAAGGTATTGTATCGGCTTCTGAAGGTAAGCCAGCGAGCCAGCCAATGCTGACAATACGAGAGGATAATAAAGCCACTCCTCAAGCCTTACCGAGTCGCTTTCAACACAAAGAGTTGAACATCTCGCTTGAGAATGGCCAAGTGGTTAGCTTGAATTCAGATGACCAACATATGTTTGTTGATTTAGGCACCGGCAAGCTAGAGCTAAGTTATATTACCGATAATCAATTCACCATTATCGACCGACAAGAGCCAGTGGAAGTTAGTCTAAATGCCAATAATCAGATCATTGACTTTAGAACCCCCCGATTGTTTTACCTTCGAGCGGCTCTTGCCGCACAACAAGGTGATTTGGATACAGCCTTAAATTGGGTCAAAGAAGTGCTGGTTATGCAACCATACTCAGCGATGGCTTATACCAATATGGCAAGGATCTATATGGCTATGGGTGATAAAGCAAAAGCCAAAGAGATGGTCGATGAAGCACTTAAATATGATTCGGATCACAAACAAGCCAACGGTTTAAAGCAAACCATTGCGATTAAACAATGGTTGTTCCCCGTTGTTGCTGCTCTGGGAGCTGGGATCTTGCTGATTATTTTTCTTGTCATCCAGAAACGTAAAAGACCCGCGTAAATAACTAGACCTTACACAGTTATCAAAATGGCATGGTGATATTTGAGGCTAGCACCACACCAAATACATTAATCACCACTAGTTAGATTAGAGGTTTCTTGTTCAGTTAGGAATGGCTCTTTTAGACAAGGAGCCGACGTTCGCATTTTGGGGTTTCAAACATTGGAAATTTTTTGAAATGGAAATAGGGGTAACTCTATACAGTTTCCAATTTGACAACTTGATTTGAAACGCAAACAATGAAGTTTGAGTTCGCAACCAATACGACACAATGCAGTCACCAAATACTTACATGGCCTTTATATCCTATCGGCATGCGGATAATACTGAGCAAGATAGGCAATGGGCCACGTGGCTGCATCAGCAGCTGGAAGTGTATGATGTACCGCCTGAGTTAATTGGTACCACAAACCTTCGTGGTGAAGTCATTCCTGAGCGGATTTACCCCGTGTTTCGTGACGAGGTATCGCTACCGGCTGATGCCGATTTAAGTAATTCTATTACCAGCGCGTTAGATAAATCTGCCTTTATGGTGGTGTTATGCTCGCCCCGAGCCACACAATCCAAATACGTGAATCAAGAAATCCTGCACTTTAAACAAACCGGCAAGCAAGACCGTATCATGGCAGCCCTATTACTCGGTGAGCCGAATGCGTCGATTGATGAATCAAAAATAGAAGACCCCGAAAGTGCAGCTACACTGGAGTGCTTCCCTGAAGCCTTGCAGTATCACTTAGACGCCGATGGCAATCTAAATAAAGGCTCTCAAACCGAGCCCATTGCGGCTGATTTTCGCCTGCCCGGTGGTGGTAAAGGTTTAACCAATCCTTCGGCATATAAAAAACACTTACTTGAGCAAGGCAAAAGCCGCAAGCAAGCAGAGCATTTAGCCACACTGTATGAAGAGCAATTGGCGAATGCCAAGCTGAAAATCATTGCAGGGATACTCGGGGTATCGCTTGAGCAGCTGACAACCCGAGACAAAGTTCACCAATTAAAACTAGCGCGCAAGAAAACGCGCCAAGTCAGCATTGTAGCCGGTGTCTTTGGCGTGTTATTCGTACTGGCAGGAATTGCCGGCACCATTGCTTATCAACAATACACTAAAGCGAATGAAGTGCTTGGCTCATTAAGTAGCAATTTACAGTTTATGAACTTTGAGTTGCGTGACGTGCTTAGAGCTTATGTCCCCACTGAGCAACGCTTACAAGTCAGTGAACAAATCGATGCTATATTGGCTCAGTTAGATGCCTACAGCATGGAAAGCAAAGAAGACCTTTTTCAAAAAGCCGTTGCTTTAACTCAAAAAGCGGATTTGCTCGCACAGAGTGATACAGCGGATTTGTCGCAAATACTAGCACTGTATCAACAAGCGCTGGCGATTAAAAAAGAACTCGCTGCGACTTCCCCGAAGGAAACCAGCTATCAACAAGCACTATCGGTATCGTATGAAAGGTTGGGCGATATCCAGCTGCGGTTAGGCAATACCGAAGCCGCTCTTGAGGCTTATCAGCAGGCGCTGACCATTAGAGAACAACTCGTTACACAAGACCCAGAAAATACCGGTTTTCAGAATGGCCTGTCGGTATCGTATATCAAGGTGGGCGATATCCAACTGCGGTTAGGCAATACCAATGCCGCCCTTGAGGCTTATCAGCAGGCGTTGACCATTAAAGAACAACTCGTTGCACAAGACCCGCAAAATACCGAGTTTCAGCGCAACCTGTCGGTATCGTATAATAAGAATGGCAATATCCAGCTGCAGTTAGGCAATACCAATGCCGCCCTTGAGGCCTATCAGCAGGCGTTGACCATTGCGAAGCAACTCATTGCACAAGACCCGCAAAATACCGATTTTCAGCGTGGTTTGTCGGTATCGTATAACAAGGTTGGCGATATCCAACTGCGGTTAGGCAATACCGAAGCCGCCCTTGAGGCCTATCAGCAGGCGTTGACCATTAGAGAGCAACTCGTTGCACAAGACCCGCAAAATTCCGAGTTTCAGCGCAACCTGTCGGTATCGTATAATAAGAATGGCAATATCCAGCTGCGGTTAGGCAATACCAATGCCGCCCTTGAGGCCTATCAGCAGGCGCTGACCATTGCGAAGCAACTCGTTGCACAAGACCCTCAAAATACCGATTTTCAGCGTGATTTGTCGGTATCGTATGAAAAGATTGGCGATATCCAACTGCGGCTAGGCAATACCGAAGCCGCCCTTGAGGCCTATCAGCAGGCGTTGACCATTAGAGAGCAACTCGTTGCACAAGACCCGCAAAATTCCGAGTTTCAGCGCAACCTGTCGGTATCGTATAATAAGAATGGCAATATCCAGCTGCGGTTAGGCAATACCAATGCCGCCCTTGAGGCCTATCAGCAGGCGCTGACCATTGCGAAGCAACTCGTTGCACAAGACCCTCAAAATACCGATTTTCAGCGTGATTTGTCGGTATCGTATAACAAGGTTGGCGATATCCAACTGCGGTTAGGCAATACCAAAGCCGCCCTTGAGGCCTATCAGCAGGCGTTGACCATTAGAGAACAACTCGTTGCACAAGACCCGCAAAATGCCGGTTTTCAGCGTGATTTGTCGGTATCGTATGAAAGGTTGGGCGATATCCAGCTGCAGTTAGGCAATACCAATGCCGCCCTTGAGGCCTATCAGCAGTCGTTGACTATAGCTAAGCAACTCATTGCACAAGACCCGCAAAATACCGGGTTTCAGAGTGATTTGTCGGTATCGTATAACAAGGTTGGCGATATCCAACTGCGGTTAGGCAATACCAAAGCCGCCCTTGAGGCCTATCAGCAGGCGTTGACCATTAGAGAACAACTCATTGCACAAGACCCGCAAAATACCGGGTTTCAGAGTGATTTGTCGGTATCGTATAATAAGAATGGCAATATCCAACTGCGGTTAGGCAATACCGAAGCCGCCCTTGAGGCCTATCAGCAGGCGTTGACCATTAGAGAACAACTCGTTGCACAAGACCCGCAAAATGCCGGTTTTCAGCGTGATTTGTCGGTATCGTATAACAAGGTTGGCGATACCCAGCTGCGCTTAGGCAATACCAATACCGCCCTTGAGGCCTATCAGCAGGCGTTGACCATTAGAGAACAACTTGTTGCACAAGACCCGCAAAATGCCGGTTTTCAGCGTAATTTGTTTGTAAGTTTGTGGAAATTGGCAGATACCCTAGAGAGCTTAGAAAAACATGAAGAGGCTAAGGATTTATGGCAACAGTGCCTTGAGCAACTGTTATTAATGCAGAGTAATGACACGCTCCAAGTCGATGACGTCCGATTCATTGAAATAGTCAGAAGTCGACTAGCTAACTACAACTGAAAAGCATGTATTGACTGTCTGCTTTAAGCCCTTCTTAACGTGGAGCTATTTCTGACTATTATCTTGGTGAGTCTGAATGTCTTCTGTGGTCATTAACAGCAATTATTTTGCTCCTTAGGTCCTATTGGTTTTTAGCGCAATACTTATTATCCATTGAACAGTTCATAGCGAGCCTCCTCGATTCAATAAAGTAGCTATTATTAAATAATTTGTTATTATGATTACTAAAGGAGACCGCAATGAACAATCAAGCTATTGCTCACAATCTAAAGCGATTGCGCTCAAACGCGCGATACAATCAGTCAGATCTAGCTGAAAAGGCTGGTATGTCTCTTAGTGGTTACCAAAAACTTGAGCGTGGAAAGGCTACTCCGAGAGCCGAGTCGATCAAAGCTCTAGCTCAAGCTCTACAAGTACCAATTCAAGAAATACTGGCTGAAGTGAAGCCTCTTAAGCATATTCGGTTTAGGTCTCTCAAAAGGCTTAAAACTAGGGAACAAATTATTTCTGATGTGGTTACTTGGTTGTATGACTTTAATTCTCTAGAAGAGCTTACTCAAGACAAGCAAGTAGCCGATTTACAAGAGTTTTACGCTTACAAGGAAAGTAATACCTGCGGAATACCTGAGCTTGCAAACTATTGCAGAAGTAAGTTTGGATTGGGTCCCAAGGAGCCAGTCATGGATATTTGTGGACTTCTCGAAGCAAGAGGAATTAAGGTCCGCTCTATTGAAGTGGAAACTGATTCATTTTTAGGGTTGTCAGTTAGTGAGCAAGAAGAAGGCGGCCCCGCTGTTATCGTTAATACTTGGAAGAGACTGCCGGTAGAAACTTGGATATTTAGCGCAGCCCACGAACTCGGTCACCTCCTGATGCATCTAAATGCATATGATATTGACCAAACTACCGAGATTGAAGAACAAGAGGCAGAAGCTGATCAATTTGCATCACATTTCCTTATGCCACAAGACGCCTTTGAAAGAGAATGGAATGAAGCGGCCGGCTTGAGTTTTGTGGATCGTGTCTTAAAGGTAAAAAAAGTCTTTAAAGTCAGTTGGAGGACTGTTCTTTATCGATACGCTGAAGATATGCCGTCTGAAAAGAAAAATAAGCTTTGGATGAATTTCAATATCGAGTTTAAACATCGTTACCGTAAATCTCTTCAGAAGCATACTGAACCGGTAGGCATTGAAAGCGACCATTACAGGATTAACCATAGGTATACCACTGCAAGCGAGCCCTTCAATCTTGATGTATTTGATTTTAGGGAAGATCGCTTACCATTCCTTGTAAGAAAGGCAGTTGAGAGTGGCAATATTTCACTTTCACGAGGGGCAGAAATACTGAGACTGCAGAATAAAGAAATGCGTCAACTGGCGTCTTCATGGGTTGGTTAATTCGGGAATAAATAGTGCCAGTAATAACAGATGCAAATGTCCTCATTGACTATGCCGATGCCGATATAATGATGCTGGCGTTATATTCAGAGAAGATTGAAAGAGTTGTTATACCTTCAGTTATTCTAGGTGAAGTTGAGCAACTTAGTCATGATGACTGTTTGCAGTATGGATTTGACGTAGTTGAAGAGGATCTAGAAGTTCTTTTTGAAGCATCAAATGCACAACATGGGCCCTTGTCTTTTCAAGACAAGGTTTGCTTGTATTTAGCAAAGAGCATTGGGGATATAACTTGTATTACAAACGAGAAAGCACTCCTGAAATTTTGCGAGGAAGATAACATACCAACGAAGCGAGGGTTGAAGCTGTTACTTGAACTCGCCGAACAAGGTTTTATTTCGAAAGACGAAGCCATTGGTACGGTTTACGCAATACACGAGTGCAATCCGCTTCATATTCACCAAGGCGTGGTAGAGGATTTTATTCGTCTTATCGGGTGACTCATGGTGAAAGCCGCGACGATCTGCATATGGTTACTAGTTACCTTTAACATGCACTAACAGTAACTAATCTGTCTTGATGCCTAAGTCAGAACGGCAGAGTTGGTTGGCATGACGGATTCAAAATCCGCCGCCCGCGAGTGTGCACCGTCCGAGTGTCGGCCCATCGCGTGGCGACCAATCAAAGTCCGCCGACTGGTACCATCTACATGACTCAGGTTTAATGGCCTTTTGTTAAGAGGCCAATTGTTGGTTGCGGTACTGACCAGGTGTTAAGCCTGTAAATTCCTTAAACGCTCGTGTAAACGGAGCCGAAGAAGCAAAGCCACTTTCAATACCAACAACTAATACTGGCCAGTCTTTTTTGTCGTCCGCACTTAACAGCGTCTTTGCATGCTCAACGCGCATTTGGTTAATGTAATGATTAAAGTTTTTGGCATTAAAGTGATTGAGCATAATGGCTCGGATACGATATTCAGGCACATCTAAGTCGCGAGCAATGTCGGCAACCCGCAAATTCGATTCCAAAAAGCGTTTTTCTTCTACAAACAAAGTATGAATTTTTTCGGCGAGTACATCTGCTTCCTGAGCGGAGGGTTCGCCATTTTGCTCTTGTAAGTCGACCTGTTGTCTGCGAAATCGAATCAGCGCGTAGGTACTTGTTAATATCAGGGTATAAGAAAAAACGACAAGCCAGTCTCGTCCTGCGCCAGCTAAGAAATGAGCTGGAAGCGCAGAGGCAATAAACACAACGCTGACAATTCCTGCAATGAGTGTCGATAAGTAAATAATGGATATTTTGCGCTGTATTGCAGTTGCATTTTGCAGTACTCGGTACCCTTCCCAAAACGCGAGGATGAGCATTCCAGAAGATAAAAGAGTAATCGCTTCAGATAAAATAGTGGTTAACACGGGGATCCAGTCTGTATTTGCCAACCACATTTGTTCAATAAAACGCAAAAGGTGCCTGAATATGATTGCTGCGGCTAGCAGCCCGACAAAAACCAGATGATGACGTTTGATTGAGTTAGATTTACGGAAAAACGCTCGAGCAAATATCCAGTATCCACTGCAGGTGGCAAAACCGAGTGAGCCTATCAAATGGTGGTAGGGTGCCCAAAAGTCACTGGTTAATATATATGACATATGCATAGAAGATGATGCACAGAAAAAGGCGAACGCTAAGTGAAAAAGGTTCTTTTCTCGGAGTTGATAATGAATGATAGCTAGCACAACAGCGAGTACAATGACAAAGAGTTGTGCTATATGTAACAATTCCAATTCTTATTCCTCTTCAAACCTACCGCAATTTTACATCAAACTTTTTCAATTTCGAAAATCTTATTCTTTATTTGTGCATTTCGTAGATCGATTTTCAAATTTGATGCTTCTGGAGCCCTTGTTGATGGCAGCATAGCAGCGAATTTAGAAAACGAGGCATGCATATGCAAAATAAATCAGTTGTAGATATCGAAAAAGAAAACGGGGCGCCTTCAGTACCTCTTTGGAAAACATGGGGGCTGCGATTGTTTTTTGCTGGAATGGTGGTTGTTCTTGGTAAAAATCAGTTACTTTATATTTTAGACGGTGCGTCTGAATGGACGCCATGGAGAGGGTTAGGACATTCAATGTTGTTCGCACTTTCCCTGTTTGCAATAGGGGGGCTGTTGCGTCCATTAGCGTTTTTACCCCTTATGATTTACGAGGTGGTGTGGAAAGCCATTTGGCTGACGGTGGTTGCAATGCCTCCATTTCTGGCTGGAGACGAGATCCCTGCCATTGTCAGTGCAAAAGGATCGTTAATTGGGATTTGTTTAATATGCCTTGTGATCCCATGGAGATACGTTTGGTGGAAATACGTCACTCAACCTATAGAACCGTGGAGAAGAAAGAAGCAAGAGAATAGTAACAAGTATTAACGGTTTAGCAGGAGGCGCCATGACAAAACTTTGTGACTTTGATATCAACATCAAATTAAAGCTCAGTGCCATTTGGGGAACTGTCATGTCTTTATATATCTATTGTGATTATTTTGATTTGTACAGACCCGGAAAACTGGAGTCTATGATGGATGGTACTGCGCTTTTCGGCGGCATGAGTCAAGGGATAGTTCTGGGACTATCCTCAATATTGCTGGTAACAAGCTTAATGATTTGTTTATCGGTCCTTTTGCCACCCAAAATGAATAGGCTACTCAATATTGTTGTCGGGACAATAATGACGGTGATGATGGCATTAATTTGTTATGCTGATGGTTGGTATTTTTACAAAATGTACGCCGGTTTTGAGACAATACTCACGGCGTTGATAATTTGGCTCGCGTGGCATTGGCCGAGAGAAGGTAGCGTTTAGTAAGAGGGGAGTTGATACTTTTTTTAACTCTCCCAGCGTGAGAGTGTAAAAAGATCTGTGTAAGTGGCATTCTTAACCTGTTGAAAGGAATGCAGAATGCCAATATCAAACAAACTTATCGAACAGCTTCTTGATGGCTGTAACTCCCCTGACGATATTCTCGGCGAAGCCGGATTACTTAAGCAACTGACCAAGAAGGTTGCTGAGCGAGCGTTGAGTGCTGAGGTGGAACAACATCTTGGCTACGCCAAACATGCACCAGAGGGGAAAAACTCCGGCAATTCCCGTGACGGTAAATCCAGTAAGAAGGTGCGCTCTGTGCACGGTGAAATCGAGCTGGATATTCCACATGACCGCAATGGCAGTTTCGAGCCGCAGCTGGTCAAGAAAGGCGACAAGCAGCTCAATGGTTTCGATGGCCGTATCATCTCGCTGTATGCGCGAGGCATGACAACCCGTGATATTCAGGCGCATTTCGAAGAATCTTACGGCGTAGAAGTCTCACCAACCTTTATCTCACAAGTTACCAATGAAGAGCTGGATGAGGTAAAGCAATGGCAGCGACGTCCACTGGACGCATTATATCCTGTGGTTTACTTGGAGCTCGGCATCAACACCGATGGTGAAAAAGAGTTACTTGGCTTATGGATGGCACAAACCGAAGGCGCTAAGTTCTGGTTGTCTGTGATGAACGAACTTAAGAGCCGTGGCGGACAGGATATCTTCTTTGCTTGCTGCGATGGCCTAAAAGGCTTCCCTGAAGCCATCGAGGCGGTTTTACCCGAAAACACAGATACAACTGTGTATTGTACATCAAATTCGCCACTCGCTGCGCTATGTGAACTGGAAACAGCGCAAGGTCATTGCCGCTGACCTGAAACGTATTTACGGCGCGGCCTCACTAGCTGAAGCGGAGCTGGTCCTGTCATAGTCAGAGGTAAAAGCTCTACCTTCGCTTGCTGCTTCTTTTTCCGCTTGTTGATATGCCGATTTTGCTCTGGATAATCGGCCACCGCTTTCAAGGCAAGTTTCAAGAGTACTAAAGGCTTCGAAATTCATGGTTCGATTATAGGATGCACTCGACGAATCATGACATATGCCCGATGTGCTTTTCTTTACTTGGGCGTATGCGTTATTAGGAAACGTGCATGCGAATATAAAAAAGCTCAGTAGAATCAGTATTGATGTATTGCGAATTATGATTGCCTTATTCTTATTTCTTTTACATTAACGTTATGATGCCAAGGTTATTGATTATTATCACCGTTAAACGCATTTCTAACTTTTCCGATGTTAGTAATACCGAGTCTAAGAGGCTAGCACGAATCAGCTTCGTTGTAAGGCTTGCTAACTGCCGTGCTGAAAAAATTGAATAGTTGCTTTTAAGCTGCATTTGCCGTTGACTACCAATCAAACCTGAACAGCTGAAATACGTACGCAATTGAAAAAAGGCCTTGTCTGGCAATAAAAGACAATTAACGGTCGTTCGATTTGCATCAAAAATGCAATTACAAAACTATCGTTTTTGGTGGTACTTAAGATGTTTAAAATAAAAAGCCCGAGTCCGATACAAAATCGAAATCAGGCCTTGGCCGGCGCTTAGAAATGAATCCAACTCTATGGGGTCACTTCACAACAAACCCTTTTCTTGACGTGCCGCTATTCATTTTTCTGTTTCAAAATAATGAGAGCCAAATTGTTCAAGACTTAATCTTTCTAGCGAATAAACATGCAAATCCAATTAGCAATAAACCAATTGTTTGTGGTGCTGGAACCTCATTTGCTCCTTGAATTTCCTTTATCTCTTCAAGAGATAAAACTTCGTTATATATAAAGATGTTGTCAAGTTTGCCATGGAAAAACTCCCCAAATGGTGCAAACTGAGCGCCAAACCTTGTATCAGAACCTCCAGCTGATGGCCCAATGTTGTAATTCGCCGTATAAACTAACTGCGTATCAATGTAAAACCTTGTAAATGAATCGCCCGTTGTTAAAGCAAAAGAGTGGAATTTGTTATCACTTGGAAATTTAAGACTTGTGTTAAGGATTGTGTCACCAAGTCTGATGTCTCTATTTCTATCATGCCCAATATAGAAACCGCCACCACTGAATCCTTGTGAAATTAGTTCTACGAAAAGAGCACTTTGAGGAGAAAGTTGTTGTGCATCGATAAGAACAGAAAAAGAACTACCGAGTAATGGAATTATTGCGCCGTCTAGTTGCACTAAATCGTCAATACCGTCCAAATTTAATGTTCCACCTGAGACCGTTGCCCCACCTAATAAGGTACCATCGACCGAGCCCGTGCTATCAACAACACTAGAGCCGTCAAACGTGTATGAATGGATTAACGCAGCAGAAGCGTTTAGTGAAATAAAGGATAAAATTAAAAGTACAGGAATATATCGCATTACTTATTCGTCAATAATTACATCTAACACCGACAAGCAAATCTTGCACCATATTCATATAAACCATTTAATATCAATACCTTAAAGGTGTCTTGCTTATAATGCATTTTCAAAAAAAATATACTGTAAAAAAATTTGACACTGTATTCATTCGAACTGCTAATCCTCTTTAAGGTTAATAGCAATTGACGTAGCTCAAGCGACCTCTTAAAAGTCATTTCTTGCCGCTTACTAATGATTAAGTGCGAGTGTCAGCTATACGTACAGAGCGGCCCCTCGCCGGCATTGAGGTCGCAGGGTTTAAAATGTTTACTGCAGCAACAGAACCCTTTAGCTTAAATGAACACTTCATTTTAGGTTCTGCTGCCAACTTCCTATTAATTTTGAATTAGCTTTTTAACACTACCTAACTGGCAGCCAGTGCCCGCCCCTCATTCATCCCAGACCAGCGCCACATTATGACTAGCGCAAAAATGCCTATCAAAACTGAAATTGCACTACTTTCAAGGCCGAAGTTTCCACCGGTAAACCAGCTGGGCATGTCGTTCAATTGCGGCGTTAATATTCCTGTCGCTGAATGACCACTAACATTGAACCCGAATACATTTCCCATACACCAATTCCAGCCCAAATGCAGCCCAACTGGTAGCGCTAAACTCTTAGTCTTATAATAAGCTAAACCGAACAATAAGGAGCCAACAAATAAGTCTAAAGAACCAATAACTTGGCCTACGCCCTCCATTCCAGGATTAGTCCAGTGACCAACGGCAAATACTGTAGCTATGAGTAATTGAGCGGTCCAAAACCCTAAACCATCGATCAGACGTTGAAACAAGAAACCTCGATGCAGCAGCTCCTCCATAAAAGCCCCCACAAAAAACAAGTAAAAACTATTGAGAAGTATCGACGAATTAAAGCTTTGATTGATTTGAAAACTAACACCGCCACCAATAAAAACAATACTGCACAGTGCAACAATCATCATTGAGCCGGCAAGAATGCCAATACTCAATTGTTTGAACCAACGTCCATCGATTTTTAAACCAACCGATTTCATGCTCTCTTTTCGAAGACGCAAACATATCGCAGTTACTATTAAAATGAGAAGTGGGGCAAGCATTTCGAGAACATGTTCATGTAAACCGAATTCACTTAGTGTCGTTTTGATTGGCTTATAGATAGGTCGGGTAGCTGCAATTAACAATAGAAAGATGGCAATCCACCATCCATTTCGAAGTTTATTCTCGGTGTTAAAAAATACCGTTCTCAACTTATTATTCATTTTATTCCTTGTTTTTTTGTTAGGTAATTCTAATTACCTTTTGCAAAAAATATTCCAAGGAAATTTAAGCAGTTATAGGGGGTTTAGCCGCTTACACTAACAAATAAATGATTATTTTGACCAAATTTTAAGCCGTTCAAACAAAAAATAGCTGAAATTGATTAACTAAAAAACTTGGCCATAAAGCCACAAGACTAAATTGCGTGGCAAAAACTTCGTATTACACATTACAAAAATGTAAAGCATCGAATGGCAAAGACGCAATAAAAGGTTCTCAACTCTCACCCTATTGTTAAATACACTTTTGCCTCAGGCTGTTTGCTGATTTCGTGATGAGCATAGTTAAATTGCCAACTGATTGAAGCTTAAAATGTTATTTTATCTGTATTCGCACCTAAAACTCGTGCAACCCATCCCAATACTCGTCTAGCACCTTCACGGCCTCATTTATTGGGCGTGGTGTGTAGTGTGTGCCGGTGTAGTGGACGAGCTCCATTCGCACTAACTTGTCTAGGGCGTCGGCTACGTCAAAATCGAGTTCGCAGTCATATTTGTCTTTAAACCACTGCTCGATTTGTTGGTCGATTTTCTCGTCGGTTAAGCCTTCGCTCGGTGCTTGAAGTAAAAAGGTGTAGGCTAGGATGGCTTCTTTGCAGTCTTCTTCTTCGGCGGCATCGATTAAGGTGTGGAACACACCAGAGTTATTGTCGAGGTTTTTAAAGTACAAGTTATCTGACAGTGCCTTCATAAACTTGATTTTGCGGTTCTTAAACTTGCTCCACTCTTTAAAAATAAAGCTGCCGAATACACCTAAGCCGATGCCTAGCGTGATTAAGTGCTGGGTAGTAACTTCTACCGCCTCATCTTTTAAGCCCAACCAAAAGGCAAATAGCGATGCGAGCAAAAGAATCGAAGCGCCTAATTTGGTCACCAACACCACTACGCCACCGATTGCCGCCGAGCTACCGATAACCACTTTATCAATGGGACGCATGCGCACTTCGCTGTTGGGAAATAGCATTTCCAAATCAGCTTTGGGTACGTTTTGAAATAGCTTCACAATAGTTGAGCCGGGGGTAAAACCAAACGGCGTTTTACTTTGCGCTTTAAAGTAAGCCTCGTCCTTAAAGGTGATATAAACCGCTACGCGATCGTAGTTGGTGAACGTCAGTGGCTTTTTGCGAAGCCCCCAAAAGCTGCGCAGCACTTCGGTTTTCTTGGATTCACCGCGGCGGTAAAACACCACTTCAGCAAAGTCGCTAAACGACACTTCAAGGCGCACTTTGAACAACGACTCTTCGGTAAGCGCATCTTGCAAGTCGGCATCGGTTATCTGCTCAAAATTAGCTGAGTCTAGTAGCTCGGCAAATTCTTTAGCGAAGGCTTTTTGACTGGCTATTTTATCTTCTGGTGTCACACTGCGCAGATTGCGCGTGACTTTATCGGGGTCAAAAGGTGCGTAGTGATCTTTTAAACTTTCCAGTTTTTGATGATATTCATAGTGAATGCGATTGATCAGCAAAGTACAAAATGTGGCAAACTCGGTGTTATCGCCATGTTGATTGAGGCGTTCGGCACACATTTGCACAATGTCTTTTTTCAAAAACGGGATAAAGCGGTCACTTGACATAAAGGGTACAACAACGGGTAGATAAAAGCGTACCCACTATCCTAATCCATGCAGATAAGCATTACACCCATTGTTATAAAAGGCGCTGCTAGTCTCAACTAGGGAAAATTGCTCAACGCTTGATTGTTTGCTAGCGTAGATTCTGACAAAAATAACGAGAAACGTCAGATGCTTACCACCCTACGCCTTTATCGTGCTTTGCGCGCGCGCACTACCTTTACGTCGCTAGCAGCCATTCTGTTTACACAACTCTTATTTACTGCCACGGCAAATGCCCAACAGAGCGAAGCTATCAGCGAGTTGATGGAAGAATCCAATCTAGTCACTGTTGTCTGCCCATTTAAAGACGAAATTGATTATGAGCCTGAGCGCTTGCGCTGCGGCATGTTGTCAGTGCCTGAGAATCGCGATGATCCGAATAGTCGAATGATCCGTCTGACCTACGCACATATCATTGCCTCTGCCCGTAATCCAGACGAAGAGGCTGAAGAAAGCGATGAGGAAGAGCCACTTGAGGTACGTGAAGATCCGGTTGCTTACTTAACCGGTGGTCCTGGTGTTGGCATAGAATATTATGTAGAGCGCTTCTTAGATCATGACTTAACCAAAACGCGCGACATGTACATTCTTAACCAACGCGGTATTGGCTTTTCAGATGAATTCTGCCGCTTCTACTCAGCCACCAGCCGCGAGAATATGATCTCGGTTACCTTGGCTGAAAATGAAGTTGAAACGGCTGAGCGTATGCAAGCCTGTTTCACGGCGGCATCCGCTAGTGGCGTGGATCTAACCGCCTATAACACTTATGAAAATGCCCGCGACGTAAAATCACTGCGCGAGGCACTAGGCTTTGACCAGTGGAACGTTTGGGGTATTAGTTACGGTAGTCATTTAGGTCAAATGCTCACCCAAGTTGACCCTGAGGGTATTAAAGCGCTCGTCCTCGATGCCATAGTACCCAATGATTTGGGCGATTTAATGCGCATTCACCGCTGGATAGGCCGTAACCACGAGCTTATTTTTAACGAATGCGAACGACAAGACGCCGATATCTGTAAAGGTCTGCGCGAGCGTTTTTATGCAGCATATAACTCGCTGGTTGAAAACCCTATCACTGTGGAAGCTTACGACGAAGAGCTGTTCCCGTCAGGAAACGTCACCGTACCTTCATTGATTGTTGGCTTTGCCCCATTTGCGATGCAGTATGAGCAAGACGAACATCCCGCTATTCCCGCGGTAATGGACGCACTGAGCTCCTTTGTAGAATCAGGCGATGAAAGTATTTTTAAAGGCTTAGCAGCCGCGGCGAGCCCTTTTGGTGGTGTATCGCAAGGCATGAGTGATGCAATCCGCTGTAACGATGGCTACTTCGCTGCGCAAGCACAAGTAGCCGCCGAAGATTTAAATGAAAACTTTGGCTTTAACCAAGGCGTGTTTACGGTGGAAGGCGCGCAGCTGATTGCCGACGCCTGCGTGGAGTCTGGCCTAACACTGAAAGACCGCAAACATTATCAGTTGGTGCAAAGCGATATCCCCACCCTTATCGTGAATGGCGATTGGGATCCGATCACCCCGACGCCATTGGCTGAGCGCATTGCACCGGGGTTTAGCAATGGCCGATTGATTATTGTGCCCTATGCGGGCCACGGTCCAACGCGTTCGATGTCGGAATGTGCCACACAAGTGATGAACGACTTCTTCGACGCACCAACACAAGACCTTGCTGATTTAGATGCGAGTTGTTTGGAAGCAGGCGCAGATGCCCCTGAGTTTTTAACCTACTTAAAAACCGATGCTACCCTGCGCATTGCGGCTCTAGCGGCCGAAGATGAGAAAAACCTTGTGGCTCCAGCCATGTATATAGGAACCTTGGTATTAATTATTGTCAGTGGCTTCATCGCTATTATTTGCGGCGCGATTGCCCGGCGGGTTTCGAATAATCCGCAGGCTAATTTTGGAGTAGGACCGCAAACGCCACGTTTACTTGCCTTTGCTGCGGTTACTTTATCATTGGTTGGCTTAGGCTTTATTGGAGCAGGAGCAAAAGCAGCGGCCGATATCTCATCGATTAGTTTCTTGGCCGGTTTAGCGCCACCTGCGCACTTCGGTACTATTGTATTGCTGCTGTCAGCAGCGGTTGGCTTATGGGCTATGTATGCTGCGATCCGTACAAGTCGTCAAGTAACACTGCGCCGCAGGACTTTAATTGGCTTACCGCTATTAGGGCTTAGCACCGCATTGTTGTTCGTCTACCTAGCTTCGTGGGGGTTGAGTCCATTTTAGCGAAGTAAACGCGCAGTGGTTACAAACCACTGCCGTTTAACCACAAGTGGACGCCGATGCTCGACACGTAGCCCAAGGCAATTACTGGCGTCCATTTTAAGTGCGAGGCGAAGGTATACACGCCTCGCGCGGTACCCAACAATGCCACGCCCGCCGCAGAACCAATGGCAAGCATGCTGCCGCCCACACCAGCGGTTAACGTGACTAATTGCCATTGCTCCAGCGGCATCACCGGATCCATAGTTAAGACCGCAAACATCACCGGAATATTATCGACAATAGCGGATAACAAACCCACTAATGCATTGGCCCCTATGGCGCCCAAATCGTTATACATTAGCTCAGAAATCATCGCCATATAACCAAACTGACTTAACCCTGCCACGCACATGATCACGCCATAAAAAAATAACAAGGTGTCCCATTCGGCACGTGACACCCGCTCCATTACATCGAATTCTTTAACATCGGCGCGCTGTTCAGTCATATCTTCAAATAGCTCGACCGAACCTATCGTCTTGCCATTTTCATCGGTCACTGGTGCAGCACTAAACATTAAATAGGCACCAGATTGACCGATATTTTCAAAGTAATTCGCCGCATCGTAGGCTTTGCCCTCCAGCGGGTTATCACGATATAAGCCGCCGTAGTGCTGACGAACAGCCACACTCGATTCATCATCAAGCATTACATCGGCAAGGGTTGGACGCTCACTTTTATAAAACGCCTGCCAATGGTTTTTTGTACCAATTACATCAGCTGCTTTTATACCGGTTAATGCCTCTAGTGCCTGATTCCAGTGCGTTACTTCATGCTCGGTATTCAGCATAAACGCCGGATACGGTTGATCGTTAAGATGTGCGCCAATATGTTTACCGTAGGATTGCAAGACACTAAGCGGATTCTTATGTGCTTCACTGCGCCCACCAAAGATTGAATCCGCCATCACCGTGCGGCCTTCCACCCGCTTCAAATAAAACGAATACAAGCCCAAATAGCCCAAGCCAAACATCATACCAGCCGCTGGCGGTAGGTGCAGAAAACTGTGAAAGCTAACCGCAGTAACAATAGTGGCTAAAAATAACGCCATCATCATCTGGGCACCGCGTTTCATCCGCGCCTTTTCCTTAGTTGCTTGCGGTATACCGTCGGGCAAGGCAAAACTCATGATTAATGCGGGCACCAGCCAGTTAACTAGCGACGGCACAAATAAGGGCAAAAACTGTAAGAATTCAACTTTGCCCTTCTGCCATACCATTAGCGTAGTGATATCGCCAAAGGGTGAAAACGCACCACCGGCATTAGCGGCGATCACCACATTGATACAGGCAATCGAGATAAACTTTACATCCTTACCACCAACGGCCATCACAACTGCGCCCATTAACAGTGCTGTAGTTAAGTTGTCTGCTATCGGTGAGATCACAAAGGATAATGCGCCCGTTACCCAAAACACTTTTTTCAGCGAATAGCCTTTTGAGACCAAGTATGCGCGCAAGGCTTGAAACACATTGCGATCTTCCAAGGCATTGATATAGGTCATCGCTACCAGCAGAAATAGGAACAGTTCGGCGTACTCGATAATTGCATGGCGGATTGCATAATGTGCCTGCTCTGACGCGCCAATATCGTTAAAGGCCAGTGCCACCAATACCCAAATAATCCCTGCTGCGAATAGCACCGGCTTACTTTTAAGGAGGTGAATATTGTTTTCCAGAGGTACAAGGGCGTAAGCCAATACGAAAATCGCCACACTCGCGTAACCGTAAAAGGTACCGCTAAGCTTGGGCATTTGAGCTAATGCCGCGCTCGTTTCTGCTACGGCAGAAAACGGCAAAAGCAATAAGATGAGAAAAGTAAAAAATGCGTGTTTGCGTGACAAAGTGAATCGATGCGGAGAAGCCGAAGATCGCATAGGGGTGTCCGTTGATAAATAAGTTTGTGCCATAAATCGCCAGCTAAACTACCATCGCCCCATATCCTTCACCATGCTACTTTGGGTGTAGATGACGCTAGTTCTATTCACTACGACCATCCGCTTATTCTTACTCCCTCAAAACCGTCTATTATGTGGTAATCGTGGCGATACCTTTGGGAGAAAAAATGTTTAAAGGCATATCGATAGAAAAAGATGAGCAAGGCTACCGCGCTAGTGTTAAGGATCTAGATAAGAGTGCGTTGATGGATGGCGATACCGACATTGACGTTGATTACAGCACCATCAATTACAAAGACGCACTGGCCATTACTGGAAAGTCCCCGGTGGTACGTAGCTTTCCCATGATCCCTGGGATAGATTTAGCGGGTACAGTTAAACAATGCTCATCAGGCAAATTTACGCCCGGTGATAAGGTGTTACTCAACGGTTTTGGCGTTGGCGAAGTGCACTGCGGTGGCCTAGCCCAACAAGCGCGACTAAAAAGCGATTGGTTAATCCCATTACCTGAATCAATTTCACCCAAACAAGCCATGGCAATTGGTACTGCAGGTTACACGGCAATGCTTTGTGTGATTGCGTTGGAAAAACACGGTCTGACGCCGGCATCAGGTGAGATTCTGGTCACCGGTGCAAATGGTGGCGTTGGTAGTTACGCAATTGCATTGTTATCAAAATTGGGCTTTACCGTTGTTGCTTCAACCGGTCGCGTCGCCGAGTCTGATTATTTAACGAGCTTGGGTGCAGTCTCTGTGATTGACCGCAATACGCTGTCTGAACCTGGTCGTCCGTTGGCAAAAGAGCGTTGGGCAGGCGTAGTTGATTCGGTTGGTAGCCATACCTTGGTAAACGCATGTGCTAGCACCAAATACGGCGGTATTGTTGCTGCCTGTGGCTTAGCCCAAGGCTTTGATCTACCAGGCACAGTTATGCCCTTTATTCTGCGCGGTGTGACGTTGGTAGGGATTGACAGTGTGATGCGGCCACTGACCGATCGCATAGAAGCGTGGGATAAGCTTGCCAAGCTGTTAGATTCAACAACTTTTGACGATGTAGCAAACGAAATTAACCTTCAAGATGCGGTCAATATCGCGCCAGACCTCCTAGCTGGCAAGGTTAAAGGACGGGTTGTTGTTAATGTAAACAGCTAGGATATGCGGCTTAAGTCGCATATCACTTTTGGCAATGATGGGCTAGTGTTGAGTAATTCAAACTGGATAACGCAAGAGCCAGAGCATGACAACTACTAACCCTACTTATCAATCTGAATATCAAGCATCGGTGGATTCACCGGTCGACTTCTGGGCAGATAAGGCCTGCGCCCTGCCCTGGTTCAAGGCCCCTTCAGCAAAACTCACTACCGACGAAAACGGCCAGCAATTGTGGTTTGCAGATGCCAAGCTAAATACTTGCTATATGGCACTGGATCATCACGTCAAGCAAGGCCGAGGTGATCAAGTTGCAGTCATTTACGATTCCCCCGTAACCGGGCAAAAAGCTCAGTACAGCTATGCACAAATGCAAGAATGGGTTGCCAAATTTGCGGATGTTTTGCAGCAACAAGGGGTGAGTAAAGGCGACCGCGTGGTTATTTACATGCCAATGATTGTTGAAGCCGTGGTTGCTATGCTCGCCACCGCCAGGCTGGGCGCTGTTCACTCTGTTGTCTTTGGAGGCTTTGCTGCTGCAGAGCTAGCGGTACGAATTGACGATGCCAAACCCAAAGCCTTGGTAACCGCTTCTTGTGGCATTGAGATCAACAAAGTCATTGAATACAAACCCATGGTTGACCAAGCCATTGAAATGGCCGAGTCCCCACCGCAGTCGGTGGTGATATTGCAGCGCGCAGAATGTCAGGCAGCGTTAGTTGCTAACCGTGATATTGATTGGCAGCAGGCCATGCAAACCGCCGAGCCTACCGAATGCGTTCCCGTTGCGGGCTCTGATCCGCTTTATATCCTGTATACCTCTGGTACTACGGGTAAGCCCAAAGGGGTAGTACGAGATAACGCTGGACATGCCGTTGCCTTGCACTACTCAATGAGCGCTGTATACGATATGCAACCCGGCGATGTGTTTTGGGCGGCGTCTGATGTGGGCTGGGTAGTTGGTCACTCCTACATTGTCTATGCGCCGCTGCTGAAGGGGTGCACTACTGTCGTTTACGAAGGAAAGCCGATTAAAACGCCGGATGCAGGCGCTTTCTGGCGGGTTGCCGAGAAGTACAAAGTCAAAGCCTTATTTGCTGCTCCTACCGCCTTCCGCGCCATTCGCAAAGAAGATCCGAACGGCGAACTGATTCAAGATTACGACCTTAGTCAGCTTAAAAATATCTTCATGGCAGGTGAGCGCTTGGATCCGCCCACACTGGAATGGACCCAGAACAAAACCGGTAAACCGGTCATTGATCATTGGTGGCAAACCGAAACGGGTTGGTCAATCGCAGCAAATCTCACCGGCATTGAGTTACTGCCAGTTAAAGCAGGTTCGGCTACCCGTCCGGTACCAGGTTTTGATGTCCAAATTTTGGATGAAAATGGTGAGCAACTCGGTGCTAACGAGCAAGGTGCCATTGCCATCAAATTGCCACTACCACCGAGTTGCTTAAATACCATCTGGGGTGACCACCAGCGCTACCAAGAGGGTTACTTAAGCCAATTCCCAGGCTACTACTGCACCGGCGACGGTGGCTACATCGATGAAGATGGTTATCTATTTGTAATGGGCCGTACTGATGATGTAATTAACGTAGCTGGCCATCGGTTGTCGACCGGTGAAATGGAAGAAGTATTGGCCGCGCATGACGCAGTTGCGGAGTGTAGCGTAATTGGTGTCCCCGATGGCTTAAAAGGCCAAGTCCCGGTAGGTTTAGCGGTACTTAAAAACGGCGCTGAAATTCAACAAAGTGAATTGCAAAGCGAGTTAGTCTCGATGATCCGTCGTGATATCGGCGCCGTTGCCTGTTTAAAACAAGCGTTAATCGTACCGCGGCTCCCCAAAACTCGTTCGGGTAAGATCTTACGCAAGCTATTAAGGCAAATTGCGGAGGCACAGCCTTATACAATTCCTTCGACCATCGATGATCCCGCAAGCGTTGACGAGCTCGCGGGGATCATGGAAGAAAATGGGTTAGTTGTTAGGGAATAAATACCTCACCAAGTCCTGTCATAAAATACACCAGACTATGGGGCAGCTTTATTTTCACTATTGGCTTGGGTGCGTTTGTTTTATTAGAGGTATAAGTGGCGCTACGCAGAGCGGCAGCGCCAGATTAGCTTCGATTACAACGTCTCTTCTAACCACTTAAAGAATTCACGTTGCCAAACGATGCCGTTTTGCGGGGTTAACACCCAGTGATTCTCTTCAGGGAAGTACAAGAAGCGACTCTTTAATCCGCGTAATTTAGCCGCTTGGAACGCTTGAATACCCTGACCTAACGGCACGCGATAATCTTTGCCACCGTGGATCACGAACATAGGGGCATCCCACTTATCGACGTATGTGATCGGGTTAAACTCGGCGTAGGCTTTACTCGCCGCGGCGTTATCGGTTTCCCAATACGCGCCGCCAAAGTCATGATTCACGAAGAACATTTCTTCAGTTGTACCGTACATACTGCGCGTATCAAACACGCCACAATGTGAAATAAAGGTTTTAAACCGGCCCTCGTGGTTACCGGCTAAATAAAATGCTGAATACCCACCGAAGCTGGCACCCAGAGCGCCAATGCGATTATTGTCTACATAAGATTCTTTTGCCACGTCATCAATAGCATCGAGGTAGTCTTGCATCGCTTTGCCGCCCCAATCAGTGCTGATCGCTTCATTCCATTCAACGCCATGCCCCGGCATACCACGACGATTCGGTGCGACTACAATGTAGCCTTGCGATGCCATAACTTGGAAGTTCCAGCGGAACGAGTAGAACTGCGATAGCGAAGATTGTGGGCCGCCTTGAAGATACAATAAGGTTGGATACTTCTTGCTCTCGTCAAAATTAGGCGGATAAATCACCCATACCAGCATGTCTTTGCCGTCTTGGGTTTTCACCATGCGCTTTTTCACTGCGGGTAAATCAAGCGCTGCATAGGTGGCTTCATTGACGTTAGTCAACGCGACTAGAGCGTTGTCATCAATATCGTAACGGTAGATTTCGCGAGCGCTGTTCATGCTATTGCGCGTAACTATGAGGTGGTCTTCTAAAGCGGCAACGATACCGTTGACATCAAACATGCCTTCAGTCAGTTGTTTAATGCTAGGCTTACCACGTTTAGTTACAGCGACTCGGTGCAATTGTATAGTGCCATCGACCGGTGCGTAGAAATAGATATACTTGGCGTCTGCACTCCACTCAAAGCCATAAACCGTGCCATCCCAGTGGGCGGTTAAGTTAACTTCGCTGCCATCGAGCATAACCATGATATCGTTTTTATCAGCCTCATAGCCTGGCTTGTCCATGCGCAACCAGGCCATCGTGCCATCTGCAGAAAACTCAGGGTGATTGTCGTAGCCTAGGTTGCTGGCGGTCAGATTAGTGGTTTCTTTACTGGCTAGATTATAGCGATAAATATCCGTGTTGGTACTTGAAACATAGTCGCTACCTGTCAGCTTTTTGCTCACGTAGTAAATGTTTTCGCCCTTGGGTCCCCACACGTAATCATCTGGGCCACCAAAGGGTGAAGTTGGGCTGTCGTAAGGCTGGCCAGCCATGATGTCGATTTTTTCTTCAGTCACCAAGTCTTGATAAAACACATGCTTTACCGTGCCATCATTCCATGTATCCCAGTGACGGTAATTCAAGTCATCATAAACATAAGCATTGGCGTCGCTTAGGTCTGCATGTATATCGGTAGCAAGAATTGATTCTACATTGACCGATTCATGGAAAAGCTTTTTACGGCCGTCGGCTGAGATCTTGTCATCAATTAAAATGCCCTGATAAGCCTCTAGTAGCTGCGCTTCGCCGCCAGCTAATGGCACTTGATATACCTTGCTACTGAAATCGTTGTTTTCAATGCTTGGGGTAGTAACGCGATAGATAACATGCGTTTGCGCTTGGTTTAATCCCAGCGGGCTAACGCGCTGTAACTGCCAGAGTTTCTCTGGAGTCATTACCTCACTGGCAACTGCGCCCGCAGTAAGCGATAAGCCTACACCGGCGACGAAAAGACGTTTCCACATTGTGTTTTATCTCCATAGTTAGTACTGATTTAGAGTACATAAATCACAACAGAGATAATAGGCGTGATCAAAAGTATTAGGAGCTCCAAGCGTAAACAGATGCGGCCAGTTCTATTTACGCTCTTGGCTGATTCAAAAAGTGTTGAATAAACTGTGTATGTGAAGGTAATCGCGAGACCGTTTGTTGCACCACGTTCTCTTGCTGGCGCATAAACATATTCAAATCACGGTCACCCATCATGTCGACGATGGGGTGATATTGCTTGGGTATTAAGCCTTGTCCCATCATTACCTGCACCCATGAGTTTTCGGCAAATAGGTCATCTTGCTCTTCTACTATCGTTCCGTTGTTTTGGAAGAGATTGAGGATTTGCTGTAGGCGATCGGAGACTTTCATTTCGCGTAAGTAGCGCCAGAACTCGTGATCATCACGCTCTTGCAGGTGATAATGCAACACAATAAAGTCGCGGATCGTTTCGGTTTCAACGGTCATCTGCTGATTAAAACGATTAACCTGATTGGTATCAATACCGTCAGTTGGAAACAAACTGATCAACCAAATGATCGCCTGCTGAATAAGGTGAATACTGGTCGATTCGAGCGGCTCTATAAAACCACTGGAAAGGCCCACAGATACGCAGTTCTTATGCCAAAACTCTTTGCGTTGTCCGGTGGTAAAACGAATTAATCTTGGGTCGGTAATGGGTTCGCCGTCAATACCTTGTAAAAGGTCATCAAGCGCACTTTGTTCACTTTTAAAATTGGTCGAAAAGACCACGCCATTGCCGACGCGATGCTGTAATGGAATTTGCCAGCGCCAGCCAGCATCCAGTGCGATAGAGCGAGTATAGGGTACTGCAGGACGATGCGACTGTGTTTGTACTGCATATGCGGCATTGGCCGGCAACATCTCACTCCAGTCATTGTACCCTACGCCTAAAGCTTCGCCCAACAACAATGAGCGAAAACCGGTACAGTCGATAAACAAATCACCGTCGATCACTTGACCTGATTCCATCCGAATTGATTCTATATGTCCGGACTGCGGATCGAGATTGACGTTATCAATTTTTCCTTCAACCCGCTTAACACCGTGCTTTTCGGCGATACCTCGTAGAAATTGGCCGTACTTACTTGAATCTAAGTGATAGGCGTAATTGAGATTGGGATCTTGCATATGGGCAAACTTGCCCTTTTCTGCCGCCAGTGTTTCTAAACTGTAATCTGCATAATCCTTGGCCATCTTTTGTTGCTGAGCGCGCACCCAAAAGTGGTGAAATCCCGCTGCCCAACATGACATACCGGAATTGCCAAACGAGTGAAAATACTTGTGATTTAAGCGAGTCCAATTCTCGAACATGATCCCTAACTTGTAGGTAGCATTAGTCGCCTCGAGGAAATCTGCCTCGTGAATTTTAAGCAGTTGGTGAATAGTCAGTAGCGAAGGTACTGTCGCTTCACCCACACCAACAGTTGGGATCGCATCGGACTCGATCAAGGTAACGTCCAATCGTCGCCCAATGGTCGCAGAAATGGTTGCCGCAGCCATCCAGCCAGCGGTTCCACCACCGGCAATGACTACTTTATTAACTAACTTATTTGTACTCATGCTACACAAGCTCAATCATTGCTATTTGAGTTTACTGCTTAACAGCGCTTTTAGTTTACGCGCCGTTAACTCAGACATTTGATTCTGTTTCTGCTTCACGGGCGCAGGCAAGTGATCATACATATCATCAGGTTGTTCAAATACGTAGTGATTAAACAGCGCCTGCCAGGCTTCACGCTGCTCTTTAGGTAAGTATTTAATGCTTAAAATAGCATGAAGCAACGCATTGGTAGGCACGCCTAAATATGCCGGTGTACTGCGCCACCAATAATTAACCAACCCGTTCAGCGCACTTTTACTCGCCACACTGTGCCACCACATACTCGGGACAAAGATCGCATCGCCAGGCTTAAGCGTCACAGTTATGGCAGCGTTCATCGCTTCGGCAAAACGCGGAAATCTATCCAGATCCGGATTATTCATGTCGACCATACTGATCGGCTGACCGGCTGGAGTAAAATCCAGTGGTCCCACATACAGATTTGCCTGTTGTTCAGGCGGAAACAATGTAAAAGTGCGTTCGCCGATAATGCAACAGGCTATGTTATCTGGGAAATCAAAATGCGGCGCAACCACCGATTGATTGCCTAACCATATCCCCTCACGCACACTTGTTTGGCCTAAATCAAGCGCATTTTCAGCATCAAAGCCGGGCAAATGTTGAGGAATCTCTAGTGAACCTACATAGTAAGTTGGCTGATTGGGCTGGTCGGCAACATCGATAATTTTATTCAGCGCATCATCGAGATACACCTGCGACTGAGCAAAGTTAAATCCATCGACAGTTTCGTTATAGAAGATCCGCCCATTGGCTTCAGGCGTAGCCAAAAACGCGTTAACCGGTTTGCCATTGTAGAAGCGCGTAAGATAATCGACGGCCGCTCGATTAGATTCATTGGCAGCGTGTACTATCGGCCAATGCGCGACTAAACCACGCAGAACCACCGGTTCAGCACCATTGAGGACGCCCTCGGGCACAATACCGGAGGAACATGCTAGTTCAGCCATCGGCGCGCCAAATTCAGTGCTTGTCACGCTATCCATTTAACCTAATTTGGCGTTGCGGATATCAACCAGGTTACCCAGGTTCGACATGGATGCCATGATCATAGTAATGGGTAATAACAGCTTCTGGTCATTTAAATCCTTCAGCGCTTCTGCAGATAGCGCTTCAAATTTGTCATCGGCTATTGTACTAAAACCGACTAGCTCGTAACTGGTGCCGTCTTTAAGCGTGATAGCAATAGTGCTTTCTTCTAATAACTCGTATTTATCTAACGCTTCAACTAATAGTTTATTCTGCTGATGGCCAATATCGATCGACTCCAGCATTTTAATCACTTTCTCGAGATAAGGCGTGTAGTTGCCTTGCTCATCAAAAACGGCTTCACCTTCAGTCGTATTTACCCGTGGATGCGCAGGATTAAATGCAATCACCTGCTGGCGCTCGTCACTGCCTTTGATTTGTTGCGAGCCGATAGAAAATGGTTGGCGCTGCACCATAATAGGAATGTATCGAGCATTCCAACCCGAGTTATCCAAAAATAAGTTCTCACCTTCTTCAAATCCAAATAACGCAACTGGGAACGCAGTATTGTTAGCTTTGTCGCGGTACACCACAATTGGGTAGTGCGACAACACCAAGCGAAACTCAAACGGATACGTCATACAAAACATGACGTCATCGCCAAGCGCGGGCGCGCGGTCAAGTTTTATCTTAACGTTCGCGTGAGCGGCGTTATTTAACATTTCAATTTTCGACATTATTACAACCTGTTGTTCCAACTGCGTTTAATATCATGTAACAACTGCCGATTGGTTGGAAGGTGTTGACACAATTTTTGTAATTCAGTGTGTTTGTTTTTCTGTAAATTGGCAAGGTGAACGCGCTCCCTTTCTGCCAAACGTCTATTGTTTAAGGTGCACTGTGTTTTAAAGCCCATGCCGTACAAAATAAATTGATAACTGGCAGGTGGAAACATCGACTCTGCGACCTCCACATCAGCATGCCAAGGCGCACGATATTGCCACATCGCTAAGGAGCGTTGTAACGGCTCTGGTATCGTACTTGCGTGGCGATGATCGCGCCAATAGTCACTGTCGTCGCGTTCAGATAACACGTAGTGCAGTTTGATAAAATCTATAATATTGCGCCAATGCAGATTCATGCGTTGGTTAAACTTATTCGCCAAGACATCTAGGTCACTCTGCCGAGCCGGCAAGTGATCCTTTAAAAATTTTGCGCCAAATTCAATCAGGATCATGGCCGTCGCTTCGAGCGGATCGATAAAGCCAGCAGACAAACCAATCGCTACACAGTTGCCTTTCCAGAACGTTTCTAGATGCCCAGGATCTAAGGTGATTTTATTAGGTGTTAAATCGGCAAAATTGGCATGTGGCATATGCTCTTGAATATAAGCCTCAACGGTATCATAGGCTTGTTGCTCATCGCCATATTTAGACGAATATACAATCCCTATTCCGCGCCTCGTAGGTAAGGCAATATCCCAAATCCAGCCGTTTTTGTGCGCAGTGGCATGGGTAGTTGAATTAATGGGAGCGTTATCATCGGCATAGGGCACCTGAAACGCCATCGCCCTATCATTAAATAGCACATCTTTAATGCTGTTAAATTGCACCCCCAAACTCTGCCCAATAAGTAAGCGTTTAAAGCCCGTGCAATCAATAAACAAGTCACCACTTATCTGGGCACCATCATCCAAAGTAACCGACTGAATTATCTCACCATTTGGCGCATCGACTGCGGTAACATCGGCTGAAATATGCTCTACACCCAAATTGTTAACGCAGTGCTCACGCAATAAATTGGCGAACTTGCCGGCGTTTAAATGATAACCATAATTAACCACATTGGCGTATTCGGGGGTTTTTGCCTGCTTTGGTGCTAGGTGTTGATTACAGACCGCTGCTTGAGTCGTTGCAAATTCATCAAACGGCTGTTGTGCACCCGATTCTAACCAGTGATCGACGATATTAATGTCGTTATAGCCAATCGGCAGTGAAAATGGGTGATAGTAGCTCTCACCTTCACCACGGTGCCAATTGATAAAACGCGAACCTTGTTTAAAGCTGGCGTCACATTCACTGATAAACTGCGCTTCAGATAAACCGATACGTCGCAAAGTCGCAGCCATCGTGGGCCACGTACCTTCACCTACACCAATAGTTTTGATGTTGGGGGATTCGATCAGGCGAATAGTAAAGTTGGATTGAGTATCGAAATGCGCGGCAAGAACCGCTGCGGTTAACCAGCCGGCAGTGCCTCCACCGACAATTACGATATTACTGATTTCAGAATTCATAGACCCTAAATTTAAAAACTCACCATTGCACTAGTCAATGGTGAGTTTATGTTTTATTTAGGTTTTCCGCTAGAAGCTGTAACGGAAACCAACGTTATAACGAGGACCTGTTTGCGTTACACCTGCAACCTGTAGGTAGTCACGTGCAAAGCCACGAGTTGTTTCATCAGTCAAGTTAATCACTTCAAACGAAACAACCAGACCATTATCAAAGTCGTAACTCGCATTTAAGTCGATTTGCTCGTATGCAGCAACGTAACCCGGTTGACGGCCACCCGCAAAGGATAACCACTCGTCACGCCAGTTATAGGCCACACGAACTTGAATACCGTCTTTATCGTAGTAAACAATAAGGTTACGAGTGTCACTTAAACCAGGAACAGCAAACTGGATGTCGTTCACAAAGCGGTCAAACTGCTGATCTGAGTCTACGAAGGTCGCGTTGGCAATGAAACCAAAACCAGTATCCTCAAAGTCATGCTGAATTGCCACTTCCCAACCGTCTAGATTGTATTCATCAGTACCGTTAATGATAGTACTCAAATCAAAGGTTGCTGGGCCATCACGACCGACTACACCAGTAATAATTTGACCTTCGGCATCTACCCCAGGTGCATCCGGACGATTAGTGAAAATCCAATCGCGGATCTCTTGGTTTGATGGTGTACCGCCCAATGCTGCAACCGCTTCTTCAAACAGCGGACCAAATCCTGGGAACGCTAAGTCTGGGAAGATTGGAACGTCTTCAACTTCAGATCGCGTAATAAAGTTCGATACTGACTTGCTGAAGTAACCAATAGAGAAATAGCTCGCATCGTCATAGTACCACTCGTACGACAAATCATGGTTCTCTGACTCATAAGGTAATAGACCTGGGTTACCAATACTACCCGTTGCACGGTATAAGCCCGACGAGTTGTACTGGATAAAGTTCGAGATGTCCAGGTTACCACGTAAATCACCGTAACCCGCTCGAGCAATTGTTGTGCTGTACGAGTAACGCAACTTCATGTCGTAATGAATATCGACATCGATATCGATACTTGGTAACCAGTTATCGTAGGTAGCCTCAAGCGCTGACGGTACTTCTGTACCATCGTCTATTGCAATCCACTCGGTTGCACCTACCCAGTCTACGCGGGTGTAGTTACGCGACGCTGAGCTTGAAGTAACGTCAGTTTCTTCGTAACGCAAGCCTAGCAAAACGCTAAACGGATAATCACCCCAATCGCCTAGTAAGCGATACTGCAAGAATGCAGAAATCGTGTCTTCTTGGAAGTTGTTACCAAAGCCCGGATCAAAATCTGGACAGAAGCCGTGCCCACAAGAACCTACTACACGCTGACCATTTTCTGTGTACGGAGCCAAATATAGTGGGTTTGAAGGGTCTAACGACTCTAAAAATACTGCTCGTGCGGCTACTGCTGTGTAGTCGAACAAGAAGAAGTTGTTGTTAATATCACCGCCTGAGTCGAACGAATCGAACACGCCAGACAAACTAGCAGGTGTCATTAGATCGGTCATCGAACCGAGCGCACTGGCTTGGTTTTGACCCCAAGTGTTACGCTGAACGTTACTCGATGCTTCAAAGTTGGCGACTTTAGACAACCCTACACCAAAATCGATGGTTTGGTCGTCATCAACATACCATTTACCAGAAAACTGCGTTTGCTCGATATTCATCTTCGCCCACGAGTTACCAAACACGCTTCCTGTCAGACGCATGTCATCTGGTGATAACGGGTCATTTGCAGTAGTGGTCGTAACCGGAATATCACCGCGATAATCAATAGTGGTTGAGGCACGGCTTACACCACGCAGACCGGCAACCGTCAAGAATGAGTTAGTACCGCGGATCATGTCATCAGGCTCACGCAGTGACTCAGAGTCATGGTGATCTAACGTTAGTTCTACGTAATCGTTAACCGCCCACTCGAAGTTAATACCAACGGAGTTCAACTCATTGCGTGAACCACCACCACCAGCTGCGTGTGGGAAATCAGGCTCACGTTGGAATTCAGTGTATACCAATGGCGATACGATAGGACCTTCAGACCAAAGTACTTGATCAGGCACCTGTGCGACCCAGTAAGAAACGTCGTTAAAGCTAGTAGACACTTCTTGTTCAGCATAGGTGTAATCCAACGTGATGGTAAGGTCATCCATTGGCTCGTACTGCAAGGTCACTTGTGCATTAGTACGCGTACGTTCGATCTCACTTAAGTTGTAAACGATGTTACGCGGTAAACCAACAATGTCACCTTCAGACGGTTGTGTACCGTCAACGCTCACACCGTCACGAACAGTGCCACCGTCTACTTCGGCGAAGAAGTTGGTGGTTGCAGACTGCGCACCATTGTTACGCTCTTGGAAGCTACCAACGATAGCTATACCCAACGTATCATCCAAGAAGGTTTCACTGAACAAACCAGAAAACTCCGGTGTAAATTCTTCGCCAGTGATAGTTGATGTATCGTTAACAGCTTTCAAACCGAAGCTAGCATTGAGGTTAGGATTTTCCAACGGCTTGTATGACAAGATGTTAATCGTTGCCCCCATACCACCAGAAGGAACGAACGCCTTACCTGTTTTGTATACTTCGACACCTGAAACACCTTCAGACGCCAAATCACCAAAGTCAAACGAACGCCCAAAACCTGAGTTGGTTGGCAACTGTCGACCGTTTAGTGTAACTAGGTTGAAGTCTGGTCCTAAGCCCCGCACCGTGACGCGAGAGCCCTCACCATTTTGACGGTCGATTGAGACCCCGGTGATACGTTGCAGAGATTCCGCTAAGTTTGTGTCTGGGAATTTACCGATATCTTCTGAATTAATAGCGTCAACAACACCCACCGACTCGCGTTTGGTGTCCATAGCGCGTACTAGACTGCTTCGAATGCCCGAGACCTGAATGACTTCTACATCCTGGTCCTCGGCGGTTGTCCCATCAGCCGCATCTTGCGCGTAGATTGGCGCCATTAAACTCACGCCTAAGGCAAGTGAAACTCCCCGCGCGACAGGGCTAAAAAGACGGTTCTTGTTTTGCATAGACGTGTGTCCCCGATTACGTTTGTTATCAGCTTGTTATAAAAATATTTCGTAATTTAACTTCGCATAGGTTGTTAACAAACGAAACCAGGTTGCGGTGAGATGGTTTGCCGGAGCGGCAAAGCGGATTATTCGCAAAAGCCTTAGCGACGAGAGCAAACGCCACATAAAAGTTGCGTTTTCATTTCGTTCAATTTACAGACAATGCAATTAAGTGTTTTCTGCCTGCATTTGCTGCCAGCGTTCCGCTTCAGCAGTGTCCCCTGCGATGGTCATTATTTGTGCCATACGACGATATAACAAAGGAAATTCTGCTACTCGATCTTGTTCAATGAGTCCTTTGGCGTAGCGTTTCACTCCGGCGAGATAACTCTGAAAATCGTCATGCTCGTTGCGTTCTCTCGCATACTTTATCAGAGCACCGTAAGCCCGGATCGTAGCGCCGATTTGATCGGAATAGTCATCAATCACCTGCTCTAGGTAATCACTGCCTTGCTCATAATCGTTCATTTTCATGTAATTTAAACCAATCCAGCCCAGTGCTTGGGTATCTTTGGTTTCATCATTGCGCGTGTAGTGAAGCGATCGTTTAAGATGTTCATTCGCTTGAGACAACTGTCCTTCAGCTGATAAGTATTCTGCGAGTTTTATATAACTTTCATGATTGTGTGGATAAAGCCTTATGACTTCTGTTAAATGGAAATAAGTCGCGTCTTTATTGCGCAAGAAGCGATTTAATTCAGCCAACTCATAATGGATTTTCCAATCTGCTAAACCTTGTTCAACTAATGGCTGACGGCGTGCTACTGCATCAGCCGGACTGCCCACCTCAGCGACGATTTCATCGCGCCTTGCAGTGGTAAAGGCTTCCAGTTCAGCGGCATTGCTTTGCTCAGTGAATGGCGATTTCTTCACCATGCCCAATAAGCGGTTCATTACTTGGTTGGTTTCGTGATTAGGGAATCCAATACGTTCTGCGGCGCGCTGTTTTGACAGCCGGGTATAGCGCTGTGAAGGCTGCAAGTCAGCCATGATAGCTTGCGTAAACTCGCGCGCAAGATAATAGTTTCCGTCATAATCAAAATGCACGTGCTCATGGAGTAGATCCCAGCCTGGCACATAGCCACGTTTGACCCCATCAAATAATGCCACACTGTCTACATAGGTGAGTGACTCGCCGGCTTCTTCAGCCCCGACTTTGGCCACTATTGCATTGAGTACCCCATCAGTTCGAAAGCGCTTGGTGTCAAAACGCAACGCCGCTTCAAAGTGTGTTTTAGCGAGGTTGAACTCGCTCATGTTTTCTAACGCTGTGGCCAATCGAAAATGACTATCAGCGTATTCATCATCGATTGTTAACAATTCTTGATATGCTTTAACCGCTGCTGCCCATTCTTGTTCTGCAAATAACAGCTTCGCGGCGCTGTTAAGTGATTGCCACTGCTGTAACTGAGCTTCGCTGAGCCCTGTCTTGTGTGCCGAACCAAAAGGCGCAGAGTGGCGCAAATTAACCGGTACGGAAGACAGTATTACATGCATATTTTTATCTTGAAGAAGCTCGATGATATCGCGCAAATTGCGCTCATAATGGCTATAAACATGTTCAAGTCGGGGATCGTCGTGGGTGACGCTGAAACCGGAAAACATTTGCATGCCTTCCCATTCCATTTCTTCTCCTGCCGATGCTGGCTGAGCAGCTTGCACCAATGCTTCTATCGCCTGCCAAGTGCGTGTGCGCTTGAGCGATTGAAGCGTCCGAATCATAGTCATGCTAGACAAAAAGTTTTGGTTAAACGTGCTGGGTCCATAGGGCCCCACAACCTCGTTGTTACCCATAAGTATTACGGCGTAATCGGCCGAATTAGCAGGTAGCGTTCGCGCAACTTCATAGACAACATGAGAGTTCACTGACGTCATAGCGGTATTGATCACTTCAATCTTTTTACCGGGTAAAGCTGCGCTTAAATGCGCCCCTAAGTGACGGTCTAAGCCGTGATTAACGTGGGGAAAACCTTGCGCAGCAGAGCCCCCTAATACATATACCCTGACAACATCATCGTCGCGTTGCGCAGTTATTGTGTTGTTTAACGGTGCAACACCCAAAGAGGCGGGATAAAACTGATTTGCAAACGCTTTGTTATCTTGAAAATGCTCAACCCCGTCAATTTCTACCGAGTGGAAATAGTCATAATCAGTGCCAACACCACTGATTCGCAAAATACCTTCCAAAGCTAAAAAGAACAGCGCGGGGATCCCGACTATTGCAATGAATGAAAAGGCAATTTTTTTAGCTGGTAACATAATGTGAGTTCCACGGCCGGTTGAAAACAAAGTGGTTTTTTTAAACTTTATTGAGCATTGCGATTTGCGTAAATTACGTTAGTCCATGCATTCGTTGCGAGTCAACCATTTCTATGGTTTAGCTCAATGAAGAGTATGGGATTGAAGTAAAAAGTGAGTGTATAAGTATCCTGACAGCCGAATAAAAATCCGTTAGTCTGATCGCTAAATCACTGCCGAGTTTGGCAAGCATCCAGTAAAAAAAGTAGAAAACCTCATGGAAATCAGTGTTAACCGCGCAGCGACCCCCTATTTTAGCAAGGTGGGTCAGGAACAAACCCCGGTGTTTATACTGGATAACTTTCTTGAAAATTTAACGCCTACGCTGCTGAGTAATCTGGACCAACTGAGCTTTGACCAGGCGCCAACATACTATCCTGGCATTCGCGCCAAGCTGCCAGACGAGTATATGATTGCGGTAGCGAAAGCGCTCGTGCCTTTGCTTCACAAGATCTATGGGATACCCGCTGATTATCAAGTAGAATTCTTCGACAGTTATTATTCGTTGGTCACTCGAAAGCCGCATGAATTAACAATAGAACAACAAATCCCTCACTTTGATGGAACTGAACAATTTCGCTTCGCTTTATTGCACTATTTAAATCCGCACCCGCACGGTGGCACCGCCTTTTATCGCCACAACGCCAGCCAAACAGAGCGCGTTTTCGAGGCAAACGTAGAGCAGTTTTTATCATCCGTGAGTCGTCAGTTTGAACAAAACGGCGGGCCCAAAGGTCAGTACATTGCCGATACCGATTCACAGTTTACCAAAATAGGAGAGATCCCTTTTAGCCAGAATCGAATGGCGATTTACCCGGGCAACTTACTCCATTCTGGCGTTATCAATCCAGCGACAGATATTGACGCGAGCCCTAATACTGGGCGCTTAACTGCCAATATGTTCATCAACTTTCGTCACCCCATGTAAGCGTTGGCGTTTCTCAACGCTAGCGTAATGGTCAAAGAATAAAAAATTCGTATTTTCGAACCACCTACGACTCAATCAGTCCGCTTCACGGCTTGCCAGTCCCTTTTGACCGCAAATAAGAGATTGGGGTATTAACAATTAAATTACATCCTCATATATTCGACCATTAACAAAATCTTTACTTTTGTTGCACGCATAAAAATCGGAAACGAGGACAAAAATGACTTACCGTAGACGAACACTCAAACACGTGTTACTACTCGCAACCACCGGGCTGTTTCTATCAGCTTGTGGCGGTGGCGATTCAGTGGGTGACACCAAGGACTCACCGGAAACTCCGCCGTTTTTCCCTGCCCCTGAAGAGGAATGGGAGTTGGTGTGGAGCGATGAGTTTGATGGCGACACACTAAACACTGCCAATTGGGGTTATGACCTCGGCGATGGTTCTGATAGAGGACTAGAGCGCTGGGGCAACAACGAGCAGCAGTGGTATACCGATCAAAACGCTTCGGTGTCTGACGGTACGCTCAAGATTTCTGCCCGCGCTGAGTCGGTGCAGGATGGCTTCCCTTATACGTCGTCTCGGATCACGACTCTCGACAAACTAGATTTTACCTACGGTCGCGTTGAAGCAAGCCTACGTACCTCTTCAGGCCAAGGCCTCTGGGGCGCTTTCTGGATGCTGTCCAGCGATTCGCCGTATGGCTCTGATGGTTGGGCTGCAACAGGTGAAATCGATATCATGGAAGCAGCAAACCCTGGCGTAGATACCCAATATTATGGCTCTACCATTTTCCACGGTTTCCCATGGCCACTACAACAGTCTATCTCTGAAGCATTCCCAGCTGACGTTGATCCTACCGAGTTCAACGAATATGCGGTTGAGTGGGAACAAAATGAAATTCGCTTCCTCGTAAACGATATTCACTTCAAGACAATTACGTCTGAAAGTTATTATTCGTATTTCTATAACGAAGCAAATCAAGGTTATGAGTTAGCCGTTGATGGTGCACCATTCAACACCGACTTCCACTTGATTTTGAATCTTGCTGTCGGTGGTAACTTAACGGGTAATACCGTTGACGACGCATCGCTTCCAGGTGAGCTAGAAGTAGATTATGTGCGTGTTTACAGCTGTTCGTACGGCAGAGCAGACGGAAAAGGCTGTAATTCGAACGTCAATCCAGACCTAGAGACGCCTGATCCACTGCGTCCAGCACAAGAGTCGTTCGATATTTACATTGACGAACCAGCGCTGTATAGCTGGACAATCAACGGCGAAACGTATGACCGTCCTCTCGCACTCAATTCATTCTGGAACAACGATGGTGCATTGACGTTTGCAGAAGTAGACGCAGGTGACCGCGGCAACGTGATTGAAGTTATTACCTCCAACAGCGGTAACATTTCAATTAACCCAACTGTTGAGCCGATTGAGCTATTCGGTATGGGTAACAACCCTAACTTCTGGGAATTACACGCGGGTGAATTGCGCTTCGATATTTACGTTCGCAGTGCAGACGCTGAAAGCACGTTCCTCGTGAAGATGGACAGTGGTTATCCAGCGCTTGGCCAAGTCGCACTAGCTGCAGACAACTTCCCGCGTGATACGTGGACAACTGTAAGCGTTAAAGTGAACGACCTACTGGCGTTCCGTGGTGATGGCTTTATGCCGCTTGATACCAGCAGTATCCAAAGCATGTTCGTGTTCGAGCCTACCGGTGCAGCTGATGTACTCATCGACAATATCACCCTTTCTTGTGGTGCCCCAGGCAGCTGTGGTATTTCAGCGCCAGTGCCTCCTGCACCGCCTATTGAAGGTCCATTTGCAATGGCTGGTATTTGGGCAGTAGCACCAGAAGCGGGCTCATTGGGTGTTGGTCCTACGCCTGGCGATATCTCTTGGTGGGCAATTGACGATCAAGGTGTATCTGACCGTGCATGTTTCTACGACGACACCTATGTATTCAACGAAGACGGTTCATTCCAAAACGTACTCGGTGATGATACGTGGTTAGAAGAGTGGCAAAGCGGTAATCCAGAAGCCTGTGGCGCACCAGTTGAACCACATGATGGCATGACTGCTGGCACATGGAGCTATGACGGCGACGCTGGCACATTGCTAATCGATGGCTTCGGTTCGTACGTCGGTATTCCTAAAGCGGTTAACGCTGGTGAATTACCAGGTGTACCAACCCCACCAAACGTAACTTACAACATCGAAGAAGTTGGCAATGATCGCATGATCGTTACTGTGGAATCAGGTACGGGTATCTGGTGGCAGTTCGTGATGCAGAAACTGGAAAGCTTCGGTACTCCAGGTCCTGCTCCAGAGCGTACCTTCGCAGGTACATGGCAAGTAGAACCCGTGGCCGGATCATTAGGTGTTGGTCCTGCACGTGGCGATATCTCATGGTGGGCAATTGACGATGCTGGTGTAACGACGCGTGCATGTTTCTATGATGATGAGTACGTGTTCGACCGCGACGGTACCTTTGATAACGTACTTGGTGACGATACGTGGCTAGAGGCATGGCAAGGCGTAACCGGCGAAGAATGTGGTACTCCAGTTGCACCACACGACGGCGCAGCGGATTACACCTGGACCTACACTGAAGCGACTGAAGATACAGGCACACTGTTGATCGACGGTTTGGGTGGATACATGGGTATTCCGAAAGCGGTTAACGCTGGAGAATTACCTGCAGTATCAGTCCCAGCTAACGTAACTTATGAAGTGACGTGGGAAAATGACAATACTGTGATTATTGATATCGAAGCTGGCCCTGGCGTATGGTGGAGATACAGAATGATCAAAACGGTACAACCTGCACCTGTTGAAGTAAGTCCAGTAGTCGGTACTTGGCGTGTTGCTCCTGAAGCTAACTCACTCGGTGTGGGTCCAGCACTTGGCGATATCAGCTGGTGGGCAATCGATGATGCTGGTGTAACAACACGCGCTTGTTTCTACGATGATGACTATGTGTTCATGGAAGACGGTACCTTTGACAACGTACTTGGCGATGATACTTGGTTAGAAGCGTGGCAAGGTGTAACAGGTGAAGAGTGTGGTACTCCTGTGGCTCCGCACGATGGTGCAGGTGAATACACTTGGGACCTTGATATGGACGCAGGCACCATCACAATTAACGGTGTCGGTGGCTACTTAGGTATCCCTAAAGCAGTGAATAATGGCGAACTCGGTAATGGTGGAACAGTCTCCGCAACCACGGTTTACATGGTTGAATTCACTGACAACGACACGCGCATGACTGTTGATATTGAAGCCGGAACAGGTGTCTGGTGGCGATTTATCATGGAGAAGCAATAGAGGAATAAGTCCCGGGTGGCTTAGTCCCAACCAGCCACCTTGTTCCTTTAACTGTGTGAAGCCCCAAACGAAAGTTTGGGGCTTTTTTTTGTAAGGAAGATATAGGCCTTTGCGATGTATGAACGCGGTATAAACTAGGCGTCAGTCTATGTTTGCGCTAGGGAGGCTACCAGTACACTTAGCTACTAAGTATTCGAGGTGCCAATGAGTTTTCGGCCTTCGCTAGTAACACTATCTCTTTCAAGCGACTCTTTAACCCAATTAATCGCCTCTTCTAATGTGTCAAACTCCCTGCTTTGATAGTGTTGGCAATCCGCCGGTAAGACTAAACTTTGGGTTACTCTGGAAGATAATGCGGAGGAAGATACGTAGGCTTCTTTTACCATCCCAGCTTTGATGGCATAAAGGGTCGCCCGATTTAGATGCGGAACGGCATCAGCAGTGGGCATCCAATCATCGTGAAGAATACCTATCGCAGCATACGGTGCTTTAATCAAAGGTAAGATTTCTGTATTTAATCGATGGGTAAACTCTTTAGCTTTTTCGAGATTCCAACCACCGGATATCTCCATAAAGACAATGTTGTCTTTAACCCAGAGTTCTAATTCACCATGACTTGCAAATGACATCGATTGCTACAAACTTTAAAACCTAAGTCCTTAAAGTTTAGCATTGTTTAACGATCGTAATGCGGTTTTTGCTACCGCTGTCCAGCGACATTTTTGAAACCAGCAAGATTTATCTAGTCTTTTTGTATCAATAACTGACAAACCGCTGATCGCTTGCTAGCCTTTATACGTTAAATAAGTGCGGCTAAGAGTCATAAATGCTTGAGCTGCCGAATAAAATAACGATAACAGGAAACTCCATGACCACCTCAATTTCCCGGAATGTGTTGATCTTGTCATTGCTATCTGCCGCTATGCTCACCGGTTGTAGCGGAAGTGAAAATGAAGACAAGACGCAAAAACCTATGTTTGAAATCGATAAAGACCCCTACCCTAGTACTTATCACCCGGTGCCGGGCGAAGCAACAGTGATCACCAATGTAACCATTCTTGATGGTATCGGTGGCAAAATTGACAACGGCAGTGTGTATTTTAGTGACGGTAAAATTGTTGCACTTGGTGAAAGTGTCGACATACCCGATGGCGCTACGGTCATTGACGGTCAGGGCAAATGGGTCACACCAGGTATTATTGATACTCATAGCCACTTAGGCGTTTATCCCTCACCTTCAGTTCAATCACATTCAGACGGTAACGAAATGACCAAGCCGGTAACGGCTGAAGTACATGCTGAACATGCGATTTGGCCTCACGATCCTGGGTTTCAACGCGCGCTGGCCGGCGGTGTAACCGCGATGCAAATACTGCCAGGTTCGGCAAACTTATTCGGCGGTCGTACGGTTACGCTGAAAAACGTACCGGATCGCACGATGCAAGACATGAAATTTCCCGGTGCACCCTATGGCATTAAGATGGCCTGTGGTGAAAACCCCAAGCGCGTTTATGGCAGTAAAGGCGGCCCAATGACCCGCATGGGTAACGTTGCAGGCTATCGTCAGGCATGGTCAGATGCGCAAAACTATCAACGCAGCTGGGAGCAATACTATGCCGATTATGAAGCCGGCAAAGATCCTAAGGTGCCAAAACGCGACCTTAAACTCGAAACGTTAGTGGGCGTGTTAGAAGGTGAGATTATTGTGCATATGCACTGTTACCGAGCTGATGAGATGACTGTCATGATGGATGTCATGCAAGAGTTCAATTACCAAATCGGCTCATTTCACCACGCGATAGAATCTTATAAAATTGCCGACAAACTAGCCGAAAATAACGTGTGTTCTTCTATGTGGGCTGACTGGTGGGGCTTCAAAATGGAAGCTTACGATACAGTCAAAGAAAACATTCCAATGGTTCACGCTGCTGGTGCCTGTGCGGTGGTACATTCTGACAGTGACCTGGGTATTCAGCGCTTAAATCAAGAAGCCGCAAAAGCTTGGTCGGACGGAATACGCGCAGGCATCGATATTAGCCAGGCGGAAGCATGGCAGTGGTTATCAGCGAATCCAGCTAAATCTTTAGGAATTTTTGAGCAAACAGGTTCATTAGAAAGCGGTAAATACGCCGATTTGGTTTTGTGGAGCGGCGACCCGTTCTCCACGTATACACAAGCGGAACGAGTCTATATTGATGGTGGTTTGATCTACGATCGCGCGAACCCCGCCGGTTGGCCGGTGAGTGATTTCGAATTAGGCCAAGTAGGTGAAGGAGACGCAAAATGAATAAAAAGATACTCGCCATAGGCGCAATGTTACTTTCATCTATCGCAGCAGCACAGCAAACTGCGATTGTTGGTGGAACTGTTCACACCATGGGTCCGATGGGTACGGTCGAAAACGGTGCAGTACTCATCAATGATGGAAAAATTGTATCGGTTGTGAGTGCTGATGCAGTACCCAGTAGCTATACCCAGGTTAATGCTACCGGTAAAATCGTAACGCCCGGTCTATTCGGCGCACTGACATCTTTAGGTTTAGTGGAGGTGGGCATGTCGGCGGGATCTGTTGACAGCTCAGTGGTACATGGAGAAGAGCGCGAAAACCCAGTATCGAGCGTAGGTGCTGCGCTAGACGTACAGTACGGGTTTAACCCTGATTCAACGCTTATCCCTATCTCACGTGTTGAAGGCGTAACGGCAGCTGCCACCGGCATTAGTTATGGCGATTACATGTTCAACGGCCAAGGTGCTGTTGCGTCACTCAGCGGTGAGTTTGATTCACTGATCAGAGCCAATGCGTTTATGCACGTTGATGTGAGCAGCAATGTATCAGACAGTCATGGCGGCAGCCGCGCAGCACTGTGGGTAGCGATAGAGCAATCCTTCGCTGAAGCGGCTTCAATTCGTCAAGTAACAGGCTTTGCCGCTTATATGCCGAGAATGGAATGGCATGGTATGACAACTCGCCCTGATGCAGAGGCCCTGCTACATGTACTTAATGGTAAAATGCCGCTGTTGTTCACTGCGGACAGGGCTGCGGATATTATGCAGGTCGTTGCGTTTAAAAAGCGCAATCCAACTGTTGATGTTGTATTAGTCAACGCGGTAGAAGGTTGGCGCGTTGCTGAGGCACTCGCTGAAGCCCGTATTCCGGTGATTTTGAACCCCGAAAACAATCTACCTGGCGGGTTTGATCAGATAGGCGCTACGTTAACCAATGCAGCGCGTTTACATCAGGCTGGTGTACAAGTGTCTATCGGCATGGAAACTCACAATATCCGCTTGGCTACTCAGCACGCGGGTAATGCTGTGGCAAATGGTCTACCTTGGCAGGCCGGTTTAGCATCGCTGACAATAAACCCAGCGCGCATCTACGGTGTTGATGAACTATTGGGTAGTTTAGAGCCTGGCAAACAAGCCGATGTAGTCATATGGTCTGGCGATCCACTAGAGGTAACTAGTCATGCTGAGGCTGTATTTATTGAAGGTGAGCAAATGAGTACTGATACACGTCAGCACAAACTGCGCGATAGATACATGAACCTCAATAGCGATAAACCAATGACGCACGTAAGGCCGTAAACCCTGACGTAACGTCATCTAGCTTTTGCGGGATGACGTTACCCCCCCCCAACCCATTTAGCGCTGCACACACAGTAAAAATTACGAAGAACCAGCCCACAAAAACGGTGATTTCTGCTTTACTTAAAATTGATTTATGCACCACCTTCGCATTCTCAGATATGTCAGCCGTAGGGTCTAAATGAGCGAGAATATGAGACAGCAATACGGTTACAACAAAGCCGGATAAGTTCCACCAGAACCAAAAGACCTGTTCAACGAATAGCCACAATACGATATTACTCAAGACCCCGAAACCCAAACTGATATTTAAGTGGCGTGCACCTACTTTTACTGCCCAAAATCCCAATACAAAACAGGCTAGAATCGGCCCGTAAAAAATTGAACCTACCTTATTTATAGCCTCAATGATGGTTGGTGCGATATCTCCCGCAAAAAATGACAAAGCGAGCGTCACAACGCCCCAAAATAAGCCAGTAATACGTGCAAAAGACAGGTAACGTTCGTCGCTTAACGCTTTGCCGCTCAGGCGACAATAGTCTTCAACGGTTACTGCAGACAAACTGTTAATCGCCGAGCTTACCGAAGACATAGCCGCAGCGAAGATAGCCACCAGCAATAAACCTATCACACCATTGGGCAGGTGATTAATGATAAAAACAGGGATCATCCAATCCGGATTGCCGTCGGGGATCTGTGCTTGCAGTGAAGGCGTAGCCAGTACTAGAGTACCAATGACTAAGCCGGCGCTGCAGTACAAAAAAGTTATTGGAAAGCGGAGTAAACTAGCCGCCAAAATCATTTTCTTGAGATCATTGGTATCGTGCGCCGCGAGTGAGCGCTGCGCTTCTGACTGATCACAACCGTAATAGGCGGCATAAAGCACAAAGCCACCGAATAACATGGGCAACAAACCGAATCCGTCGCCATCGAACCCATTCGAAGCAAGATTAAGCGTGCTCAAGCGTTGACTGTCTACTTGCGCCCAGAACGCGTCAAAACCACCAATCTCATACAGCCCAAAACCTAGACACGCGGCTGTACCGAGGACAATTAATAGCATTTGCAGTGCGTCGCCGTAGACAACGGCTTTCATTCCCCCTTGTAAGGAATAGACAATGGTGACGCCACCTATTAATAGCACACTTTGCCAATGCGCTATGCCCATCGTACCTTGTAAAATCACTGAGATCGCATACACCATTATGCCGGTAGCAAATGCGCGACTGAGCTGAAAAACAAAGCTAATGATGAGCCGCGAGGAACGATCAAATCGCAGCTCTAGGTAATCGTATACGCTTACGACGCCACTGCGATGCAAATACGGCAAGAGGGTCAATAACAAAAATAGCATGGCCAATGGCAGTGCCAACTCATAGGAGAGCCATATCAATCCCCCACCCTCGCGCAGACCAACAAAAGCCGGCGCTGAAATAAAACTGACCGCAGACAGCTGTGTCGCCATGATTGACAACGACAACGGTTTCCAGCCTATTGTGCGGCCACCGAGAAAATAGTCGGCTTTGCTATTTTGTTGCTTAAGCAAAAAGCCCATGCACAGTAAACCGAGCAAATACGCTCCGATAATTGAATAATCGAGGAAGTTCATAGGCCTAGCATGGCTAAATAACAACCACTTGGCAATGGGTGAAAGAAAACGCGAAAGCGCGTTGAGATTTTTAAGCGGATAATTGCTTGAGTTTTGCAACCGCAGGCTTGGCTGCTTTGCGCATTCGATTCAGTATTTGCAGTTTGTCTAATTGATAAAAACGTACACCACTGACCATTGACATAAAACCGTCCAAACGGTTATTCAGTAACCATTGTTTAAGCCCCGGTTCTTTTGACCAAAAATACTGGTTCATCATATTTTTATACGTCATCTTGACCCAATCTTGCGTGTGATTAGGCAACGGAACGACTTTGCTCAGTTGGTTTTTCTTTTCTAAGTCATTATAGGTTAAATCAATATGGGCAATAAGCGCGGCGCTAAACACCGGTTGATAGGCTCGAATGGTTTGTAGCGTTATCTTATTGTCAACAAATACCGTTGATATAGCTAAATTGGTAATTGCACTTGCACTACAATCCACATGAACAACATCGGTAGAGGTGGGAATGGTGCCCTGTTGAAGTATTATTTCAGTTTCGGTTAACGCAACAACACGCCCCATTCGAACGATATTCTTTATCCGCTTAATCTCAGCAAGCTCTTGCTCACTGATCGTCGCTCCGTGAAACATCGGAGGAAATATAGCTGAATCTATACGCAGCATTATACCGGCAGCTTCGAGTCGCAAAAACAAGTCTTCAACCGAGTCACAAGCCGCAATGGCCTCCATTTGAGCCGCTTGCGCACCAATGGTGTCGTTAAAAAACTGATTGGAAGGCTGCGTCGTCTTGCGATTTAACATCCATGCATCACGCGGCATAATCCAAGTAATAATGTTAGGTTTTACACCGTGTTGTAATAGCCAAATTACTGTATCGATCGCTGTTTTACCTGCACCGATAATTACAAAACCGCCTGCTACTTCGGTTTGTTTAGGCAATGCGTTGGGCGGAATACACGTTAGCGCCGCGTCAATTGAAAAGGCCGGTTTGTGGGTAGCCGGTATTGCGGTCTTGTAATACGTCGCATCAACAATTTTACTGTAGCGAATCGTTGTTTCTTCACCCGTGAGTAAATTGCGTACTCTGCCATCACCTAAATATTCGCTTTTAGATAAGAACGTCACTCTGCCGCTGGGTAAAAACACTTCGCGCATAAGGTCGTCGTAATACGCAAGGATTTCTGTACCTGACGCAAGTTCATGAAAACCACTGTTTAACCCGACTTGATCTATGTTGCCTTTGCTTAGCTCCTTGGAGCTAACCCCATAAAACGACGACGGTTGATGCAAAGTCACAAACGAATAAGCGTCATTCCAGTGCCCTCCAGGCTTATCTTGACGGTCAACCAGCGCAATCGTTTTGTCAGACTCAGATAATACGATATCGGCGAAGGCCATCCCGCTGGCGCCTGCGCCAACTATCAAATAATCCACATGAAGTGTTTTCATGGCCAAAGCTCCTCGTTAGTTTATGTAGAGACTGTTTGTTTCTGCATAAAGATGTCGTGCAAATTATCCAGATACTTCTCTGCACTCCCGGTATTAAAACACACGATGCGATCAGTGCTAGCAACCAAACCTTTAGCTTTGGCCTCTTCTAATGCACCGATACATGCCGCACCTTCAGGGCTTATCCACATTTTATATTGAGTAAAAATAGCTCTACTGATATCACTAATAGCCTTCTCAGATACCGCTATCGCACTGCCTTCACTAGCGCGTAGAATCGCTAGTACGGCTTTGTGTCCAACACCCCCAGGTACGTTTATGCCGGTGGCGATTGTATCGCCGCCATCGGTGGGTATTGTATCGTCTAAATCGTGCTCAATGGCATGTACTATGGGCGTATTATTTTCACTTTGTACTGCAATAATGCGCGGCCGGTGATGGTCTATAATCCCCATTGCTTCCAGCTCATCAAATGCCTTCCACATGCCTAAAATGCCTGTTCCACCGCCAGTGGGATAAAACACGACATCAGGTAATCCCCACTCATCTTTTAATCCTGGCCAAGGCTCGGCTAACTCCAACCCCATGGTTTTTTTACCTTCAATCCGCCAACCCGGTTCTTGAAATGTAGCGCAATTGAAAAAGCCATCAGGTACGTAATGCTCTTTCATAAATTCGCCCGCTTCACGGATAGTCCCTTTGACTAAATCAATGCTGATGTTGTCGTGTTTGAGCGCTGCAACCGCTACACTCCCCATTATATTAAGCGGCGTATCGTCGGGCATGACGACGGCAACTCGCTTATCGAGTGATAAACCATAAGCCGTTAATGAATCCCCCGCATTACCTTGCGTCGGCACGGTAAGCTTTTCCAGGCCGTAGTGTTTAGCCATCGTTGCGACCATCGACATACCGCGGTCCTTGAAGCTACCCGTGGGATTTGCACCATAACCCTCGTAAGGCTGCCCCTCATCTTTAACCGCGACATTTAAGCTAAGCGACTGACACAATGGAAAATCTGAGATATCAATCACTGGCGTAAAACCCTCGCCTAAACTAACCACCTTGTCAGGCTGTGTTGCTTTGTTGAAGGGTAGCAGTGGACCAAAACGCCACATGCTTTTTTCATCGGGGCGGTACCAAGACATATCGGGATAGTCTTGCTTAATCAACGCGATATCCAAAACTAGTCGAACCGGTCGATTATCGCGTGGACACAAATTCATCGGCTCTGTCGTATCGTAGGTACTACCGCACTCCGTGCATTGAAAGTATTTGACGTATTGCATTGGGTATGGAACGCCCTATTGGTTACATAGATTTTTCAAAACCATTGTGTCTTAAGTACTTAGGAAAATCCATGTACGAACAGCGAATGCTTAGACACCATGCACTGGATAGACTAAGCTATGAATTATCGGCAGTAATAGAAGCCGCACGGACGGTTGTCTCTACAAAAAAGAAGGCTTAATTGGGATTGTGATCATTCGAGGATTGCTTGTTACTTTTCTGATGTGGTGTTGCAATACAACAACTGTATTGGCTGCCAGTGAACACATCGCGTTCACGGTCATCAACAACACTGATACCAACTTAATCGGCGCTCAGCGCGTTACAATTCAAGATAAACAAGGTTACATGTGGTTCGGCGGAGACAACGGACTGGCGAGGTTTGACGGCTATTCAGCTAAAGTCTTTCGCTACAATGCAGAAATCCCAAGCTCCATCAGTTCCAATTTGATTTATGACATTATTATTGACCGCGACGGCGTCATGTGGGTGGCAACATCATTTGGATTAAACCAATTTGATCCCGAATACGAAAGTTTCACGTCTTATACCGTCGATGATACTCAAGAGTCAGTCAGTAATGACATTCGCAGTATCATGCAAGCACAAGATGGTCGCATTTGGTTAGGTACTTCAATTGGAATAGCGATTTTTGATCCGGTCACAAAATCTTTTACGGTCGATGAAATCTCAGCACTGCCAGACAACCTCGATGTGCGTGATATTGTTGAAGATGACTCTGATAATGTGTGGATAGGCACTGCAGCAAACGGCGCTTTTCGAGTCAATCCAACCAACCAACAAGTCACACACTTTGCTCACAATGAAGACGACAACTCTGGCTTAAGTGGGCCATCAGTGGTTGTTATGCATGTTGACCGCCAAGGCTCTGTGTGGATTGGTACAGCTAGCGGTGGCCTGAACCTTTTTGATAAAACAACAGAATCGTTTTCCCATTTCAAGCACAATGCACAAGATAGCACCAGTATTGGCTCTAACTTTATCCGTGGAATTTACGACGATACCCAAGGTAACTTTTGGATCGCTACCGACGGTGGTGGTTTGAGTAGATTTGACCGCTTAAATGGTCGTTTTGAGTCATACAAACATCAACCCGGTATGATGGACAGCCTTAGGTCCGACAAAATACGCAGTATTTACGAAGATGCTTTTGGCAATCTATGGTTCGGACACTTCCCCTTTGGTTTAACCAAACTCGATCGACAAGCAATCGCTTTTCGCCATTACCGTCACAACCCGCTGGATGAAAATTCACTGAGTGATAATTCAATGCTCGCGATAGCCGAAGAATCTCCGGGTGTTATCTGGGTTGGTACGGAAAACGGCCTAAATCTCGTCGATTTAGATTCAGGCGATACCCAACGCTTTATGCATGATCCTCTAGATCAAACATCGCTCCCAGCGCCTCCGGCTCTGGCAATAGAAAAAACTCGTGATGGTGTTTGGGTTGGTACGTGGAGCGGTGGCCTGAGTTTACTCGATAAAGAAACCGGCACCTTTACGTATTTCCAGCACGACCGTCAAAACTCGAAGAGCATCAGCGGTGACCATATCTGGGTGGTGTATGAGGACAGTAACAACGATCTTTGGATAGGCACAGAAACTGCGGGATTAAACAAATACGATCGCGAGAATAATGATTTTATCCACTACCCGACTGGCAATGATCCGGCAACAGATGCTGGTGCCAATTGGGTCAGTGCGCTTTTAGAAGACAGCCGAGGTAACTTTTGGGTAGGCACCTACTTTGGATTGGCTTTACTAAATAGAGACACCGGCGACATTGAATTCTTTGTTGAAGATCCGAATCGCCCTGACAGTATCAAAGGCAACCACATTACAAGCATCATTGAAGATGCACAAGGCCACTTATGGATTGGCACACATGGCAGTGGCATTAACAAGAAATCGCCTAGCACTCACTCGTTTACCACTTATGATATGTCGCATGGCCTCGCCGACAATGTGGTCTATGGGATCGTTGAAGATAAGAATGGCAATATATGGTTCGCTACGGCAAATGGATTAAGCCGTTTTAATCCTGAAACGGAACAGTTTTTTAATTTTTACAAGTCTAGCGGGCTCGCGGGAGATGTATTTAATCGACCTGCATATGCACATCTGTCAAGTGGCAAATTAGCCTTTGGTAGTACTGACGGTTTAACCATCGTCGACCCTGATGCGCAAACCAGTCAGCGCGTTTCACCGCCGTTAGTTTTTAACGATTTCCAAGTACTCAATGAAAGTGTAACGATAGCCAGTGACTCCGTGCTGCCGAAAGCATTGGGCTATATTGATGAAATTACACTGACACACGAGCACTCGGTGTTTTCAATAGGCTTTGTGGAGTTGAATTATCGCAATAGTGAAGATGATCAATACTCGTATAAACTGGCAGGGTTTGATGAAAACTGGAGTCCTCCAAGCTCAAACCGGCTTGCCACCTATACAAACTTAGACCCTGGCACCTATACCTTTACCGTTAAAGTGGTGAACAACCAAGAGAACGCTGCCCACGTTACTCGTTCTATTAATATCACTATTTTGCCAGCGCCTTGGAGAAGCCCACTCGCCTATTTCTTCTACAGTTTGGCTGCATTTCTTTTATTATTATTTTTAGGCTCACAACATTTACAGAAATTACGCGCAAGTAAGCGTCTCGAGTTGGCCTTATGGGGTAGCGGTGACGAGTTTTGGGAAGTCGACATGGCGCTAAATAAAATCTTTAGACGCAACCCCATGACCGAGCTAAATCACGCTGAAATAGACGATTGGAATGATGCTCAGTTAGAGCAAATTCACCCTGAAGATAAACCATTTAACCAACGCGCAATACAGTTGATCAAGGACGGTGAGCAACAAGAGCTTGAACTAGCGTATAGAAAAAGAACAGTAGATAACGAGTGGGTATGGTTATTGGACCGCGGTAGAGTAACAAAAACCGATTCTCATGGAACCCCACTGGTATTTACAGGTACCACAAAAAATATTCAACAGCTCAAAGCCACCGAGACCGCACTTTTGAATTTGAACATCGAACTGGAAAATCGAGTACAAGAGCGCACAAAAGCGCTTGAAGATACTGCAAAAGAACTACAAAAAACCAATAACTTCCTCAAACGCGCGCAAAAACAGCTGGTTGAGTCAGAAAAAATGGTTTCTCTTGGCAGTATGGTTGCCGGTGTTTCGCATGAGCTGAATACTCCTCTTGGAATTTCAACCACAGCCCTTTCCATTCTCCAGTCTCAGCTATCAGCGTTGTATGAGTTGGTCAAAGATGGTTCTTTGTCACGTTCCAAATTTGAACAATTCCAAAGCGATGCCAATGAGAGCGTTGCTTTGGTCGAAAAAAACCTTGAGAGAGCCGCCAAAATCGTCGAAACCTTTAAATCTGTGGCAACAATGCAACCCAACGATGTGATTAGCGCTAACAATGTGAGCAAGATCTTGCTGCAAGCCATTTCTGATATGCAAATGAGGTATACGCTAGCCTCAGATTCCATTGTATTTGACGCGACCACAGATATCCAAATCAGGACTTACAGTAGCACTTTGGAGTCTATTGTTGTTCAGTTGTTGGAGAACGCAGCCAAACACGCTTACGATCGTATCGAAGATTTCCACGCTTTCATTACTGTTTCACAAGTGCAAGACGAAATCATCATTACATTACAAGATAACGGTAAAGGCATGGACAAAGAAATGGCTAAACGTATCTTTGATCCGTTTTACACCACCAATCGCGGCGACAATCTCGGTTTAGGTATGCATATCGTTTACAACCAAGTGACCCACGTCTTGCACGGCAAAATCAAATGCAAGAGCGAGATCGGAGTAGGCACGCAGATAATCATAAAACTACCTGCGCAACTAGACGTCGACGTTACTCACTTAATTGCTGCTCAGTCGCAATAACCGGCTTTGCTGCCAACATGCCTTGGTCAGGCGCAAACGCCAACTGTATGCTTTGGCAAAACTCTGTTACGTCATTAATAACGTCTTGCACTGTATCTGCGGCCAATGTATATCTGACGGTTGCCATTTCAGCTGCCAAGGAAATATTGACTGACTCGTTTAAGTTAGTTTCGCTAAAGTCATTTGCAAACGTGGTTGAGCTGGCAGCGGTCAACAACGCTGCTGCAAAAAGTTTAGTTGAAAATTTCATATCGGTGTCCTCACTGTATATATTCGCGTAACTACACCTATATAGTAGGTTTGCAAGACACTTTCGTTGCATCATTGTCGATAACTTAGCCAGTTTTACGGACTAGTAACACTCGAAACATTTTGATTCATTTTTAATCAGCGTGTAGCGTCATTTCGTCTGCAATTAGACACATTTGTACATAATTACGACCGCCTTTAAACGATTGACACTGACAGTGCGACTAAGACAATACTATCTGCACAAAGAATAACCATGGATTCACTGCATCATGAACAAAACTATTAGCAAGCTGTTGAAAGGGTTTGCACACTTTTGGAAAGATTTAGTCTTACTTGTTCTGGGTATTTATCTCGCCCTTTGGACTGAAAACAAAGTTGAACAATGGAACAATCACCAGAAACAGTTAGATTATCTGTATCAACTGGAACAGGACTTGTTAGTCGATCAAACCCACATAAAAGAGCTTATCGGCGCGCTAGAGGCCAAAGAGCAAGCATTGAGAGATGCAATACAGTTTTTTATTCAACAGGATTCTTCATTAGCAACGCGAGACGCTGAAGAAATGGCAGTGCAAACAGCTGGCGTGGTAAACAATTATCACTTTTTTACGCCGCAAGATTTCACGTTTATATCAATGCGAGAAAGTGGTGATTTTAAACTAATCACCAACGAGCAAGTAAAGCGAGATTTACTCAAACTTAATCGCCGCTACGCACTCCAAAAAACCTTACAGCAAAACTATTTACAAGGATTAGATGATGAATTCATCCCTATGTGGGTGCGTCACGCCGATATGATTGAAAACAAGCTCATCGACCCCAGCATACTCACACAGCCAATATTCAAAAACATGTTGGGATTTGCCTGGAATGAAACAGCTGTTCGCTTAAGAAACCTCCACTCAGCTCAACAGGAAATTGCCGAGATGATTGAGGCTTTGAGGGCTACGCAAAACGCAGATGATTAATTTTTTAGCGCTCCCCGGCTCATATTAACGAGAGAGCTGAAGTAAAGACTAACGACAAGCTGTTTGTACTAGCTTCTTTTATTTGCGCACAAATCAGCGCAACAGCGAGCGATACCATTGAGAGCTCATATCAAAGAGGAGCAAGGTCCAGTCATTATAAACACGTCTCGGAATCGTTAGTGTAGTGATCGATTCAGACACAGCTGGATGCGTCGGAAAGCTTGGGAGAAAAGCTGTAATAGAGTAATTCACGGGCAGCAATTCAACTAGTCTCTATATCATTTTAGTCAAATTACAAACGAACTAAATCAACAGCTGCTCATGGTGATAGTCAGCGAAATGAGGCTTAATGCGGCCACTCACGGGCCTCCATAAAGAACTTCTATTTGGCTATCCGTTAGTAACTTTTAAGCGCAATAGACTCGGCCCTACGTATCTCAAAGGCAACATATGATTGCCATTATTAGGTAACAGTTGCACGTAATCAGATATGAGTTTGTGCGTATAGTAAAGTGCAGAAGTACGCTTAAGTAAAGTCATTGAGCTGCTACTGCAGGCCTTATCAACAAGAAACAATCCGTTTACTGATTCAGTGTGGCTATGAGTTCAAATGAAGACTGATCTGAGATAATAAGTCTGAAATTTTGTATGGTTTTTTCATTACACTTATCGATTTATTGATTAACTGCGTTTGTTCTAGTTTTTGAAATGTGTATCCGCTAACCAGTTGAACTTTTGTATTGGGGTAATTACTTGAAATGAAGTTGGCAAGATCAATACCACTCTCGCCAGGCATGATAATATCAGAAATCACTAAATCATATTGATTATCTGCGAGTAGTTCGAGAGCATCTTTTACGTTGCCACAACCGCTCACATTATAGCCACTTTCAGAGAGTATCTCTATCAGTATCTCAGTTAATTCTGGCTCGTCATCGACGATAAGAATTGAACCTTTATTGTTTACATCACTGTTCATCAACTCGGCAGACGGTGAGTTTTCTGTATCTGAATAATGGTTACTTTTAGGAAAAAGTAGCTTGAATGATGTCCCTTTTTCAGGAATTGAATCGACTGTGATATCGCCGTAGCTACGTTTCACGAAGCCATATACCTGACTCAATCCTAACCCCGTTCCCTGCTGTCCTTTGGTTGTAAAAAAAGGTTCGAATAACTGTTGCTTGATGTCATCTGTCATCCCACAACCATTATCCACTACTTCCAGTAAGACTGAACCGGTCTTAGCCAAAGATTCATTTAATACAACCTTGTTATTATTCGCTGTTATGTTCTGTGTTCTTAAAACAATCGTGCCACAACCGTCAGTTGCAAATGCTGCATTCAGTACCAGATTCAGAATAGCATCTTCGGCGTCTGCAATATCAATGTCACAGAGCCATAAGTCATCGGCCAATTCCAAATTTATTGTCACACTGACGGTTACCGCTTTTTGCAACATTTCATGGTTATTTTTTAAGATGTCATTTAAATTACAGGTACAAACTTCCATAGCTCGCGATTTTGAAAAAGATAACAATCTCGACGTAAGTTTCTTCCCTCTATCGCATGTGGCTGCTAATTTTGTAGTAATTGAAGAAAGTTCGGGGTGAGATAATTCGAGAATAGACACATAACCACTGATGATACCTAATAAGTTGTTAAAGTCGTGGGCTACCCCGCCTGTTAGTTTTCCAAGCGCATCCATTTTCTGCGTCCGCCTGAGTTGCTCCTCTTGCGCTAATCTATCGGTAATATCGGTCGAGATGCCGCATACAGCTCGAACTTCACCCGAATGAGAAAATAGAGGAAACTTTTCAGAAATGTATACGTTAACGCCGTTATCTCGTGGGATGTGTTCTTCAAGTTCATGTGGTACGCGAGATGATGCTACCATTTCGTCGTTTTTGGTTACTTTCAAGGCGGTTTCATAGGGCAAGATATCAAAATCGGTATATCCAATTACATCCTCTTTATTCAGTTGAAAAATTTCTAAGTATTTCTGATTAATAAAAAGATATTGACCGTTAATACTTTTCACATAGATAACTGCTGGAGAGTGGTCCATGATTTCCTGTAAGTTTTGTGAAAGCTCTTTGTAGTCCTGTTCACTCTTGTAAAGCATCTCACCGTAGTCACGCAATCTCTCTAGCATCTTATTAAAGGCGTGACCTAAATTGGAAATTTCATCGCTCCCTGTTACCTCCAGCGTATTGGAAAAACTTGAAAAATCCTTAATGCTTGTTATTGCTTCTATCTGAGTTTTAATGGGGTTTGAGATGACGCCTTGTAATTTGGAGGCTAACAGGATTGAAAAACCTATCGCGAGTAATACCAGTAAAAAACTAACCAGAGACTGACGCTGCAACGTTTCAGACAAAACTATTAAGTCAGAATAAATAAATATCGTCCCGATAATACTCTCATCTAACGTTATCGGTTGTTGAACAGAAATCAGCGTATGGCTCTCTCCCTCCCCCCGCAAAGCATGACCTTGGCAAGTGAAGTCTGTAATGTCTCTCTGATATGTAGCTATCAGGTTGCCGTGCAAATCAATAATACATCCGGACACGACGGATTGAATATGTGATAACACTTCCAGATTATTTTCAGCCAGTTCATTATCCTGGAATTGAATAGCGGCCACAGTTCTATCTGCGAGAATAGCCGCCAGTCCACTAGTTTCTTTCTCAATACGCGTTCTTTCATCCAAAAACTGATAGCCAATACTAATAAAAAGGAATATGAATAATGTTATTGATGTACAAGCTACTGCAATGAACATTATCTTGAACTTTATCGAGCGTTTGGCCAGTTGCAGCATCAAGCTCATATGTTCACCTCCTGTGCAACTTCCAGAAGTTTAGAGCTTATACGAAGATTTTTTTCACGAGCCAACTTAAGGTTTACATTAAAATTGATTCTATTATCACTGCCATATGTGAATTCAATTACCCCATACTCGTGAACGAAACCTCTAACGTCCGCAATGGTCAATGTTGGTTCATTGAATGTAGAAATAAGATAAGGCCGCAGAACCTCAATGTGATGGTCCATAAAATACATCACATGACAGGGATTAGCATCCGCTAAACTCTGAATATAGATTACATCTATTGGTCGTTGTTTAACCGTCATTTTATTGAGCTTTGTAAACTTGCTGTCGCTCGTTTTCGAACCAAGAATACAGATATTTAGTGCCGTATTTTCGTTTTCAAAACTGCTAATTGGCCACTCAATAAAACGGATTAAATTTAAGACCAGTGCCGCCTTTATTTCTTCATCATCCACGTCAAGCTGAGAGCTGACCGAATTACACATCAAGATGGTCAAAACAATCATGATTGGAGCTTTCACAATAGACATGATTAGTCGGTTACCCTCGGATGAATAGATCTATTTGTCTGGTCAAAACGAGAAAAAGATTTTTAATGGCTTGATATTAGTGTGGTCTATTTCACGTTTTTTGCCAAATTAAAAACACCTGTTACGTTTTAATGAGCTATAACCTATTTAATAAGTTTGAAAATAAGTAAAGCTCTATGTGTCATATGTGCCAAATCACAACAAAATGCCATGTAAATAAGCGCTATCGATTCCGAAGCAGACTGCCTCTTGTTTTCGTGTTCATTATTTCTTGTTACAGCGGTGAAGCTCTCACACAAGAGGAGTCTATTTTTAATAAAAGTCTCGATGAGCTACTTAGTTTTGAGCTAAGTTCATCGGCCACTTTGACCCCAACCCCTCCAAACAAGGTCCCGGCACGAACTACAATCATTACCAGTGAAATGATCCGACAATCAGGAGCAAGAAACCTTGACGAGTTACTTGAAATTTATGTGCCAAACTTACAGCGCTCCAAACATGGTGCGACTGGTGTGCATTTGGGCATTAGGGGAATTATCAGCGATTTAGATAATAAATTGCTGATATTGGTCAATGGCAGAGTAACTAATCATCTCGCTACATATGGCGCTATTTCCGAGCGTTATTTGTCTATGCTCGGTGATATTGAATCAATTGAAGTAGCACGCGGTCCTGGCTCTGCCATTTTTGGTCCTGGCGCAATAAGCGGTGTTATTCACATACGCACCTTTTCAGCGAAAACCTTCGCTGGCAATGAGGTAGTCGTGAAAAAAGGTGAAGTAGAAAACTTTTGGATGTCAGAGTTCCGTAAAACGGTTGACGTTAACGATGGCCTATCTTTATTTATGAGTGTAAGCATAGATGATTATCATGGGGCCTCTGCCGATGATGCCCCGGTGGTTTATAGTAAAAGCTCAAGTTTTTTTTCCGCGGGAGAGCACAACAGCTCGGCATCTATAGTTAATGATAATAGTTCTCGAAATGAACACATACGGCACAAAGTTCATGTACAAGCTTCTTGGGCTACTGGCGAGGCGTGGCTTAGGAGTGTAAAGGCTGGGACACAGTATGTAGACGTCCGGCATCGGTTCGAAAGTATGGGTTCATTTGAACAAAGTAAACGAGGTATTGGCTATCATCATATTACTGCTGCGCTGGATAACCAACTTCACTATAGCGATGACCTTGCGATTAATCTCCGCGTTACATTTGATCAGTTTGACGTGGTGCAAGACGCTGACTCATTCGATGTTTTAACATCGCCGGACTACGAAAACACTGCCGCAAGCGGCGAAAGCAGAGCGACCATTGCAACCCAGATTGACGCAAAGATAGATGACCATCACTCTTTTTCCGCATTACTTGAGGCGAAATACGGCAGGTTTTCAGAGTCCGCACAACTAGTGTCTGACGATCCACCGCACAATATTAGAAATGAGTTAAAGCCGTTCAGTACGGTTACCTACGGCCTTGCGACAGAATATCAATACATCCCGACTGATGATTGGAGGTTATTCGTCGGGGCGCGGATAGATTATCATTCATTAGCTAGTTGGATGGTTTCTCCAAAACTTTCATTGGTTTACAGTCCAAACATCTATTCCGATTTTAAACTTGTCTTAAACCGTGGAACTAGAAAAAGCGAAGAGTTAGTTCTGCGTAATCAGGTTGATGACAACATTGCTCCCGATATCGAAAAAATCATGTCGCAGGAACTGATATATTCACGATATTTAGATAGACAAAAACAACTGCACATTACAGCATTTCGATATAAACACGATTTATTGGGTTTTCTACCTCAGAAAGGAACCTCAGCTGAGATTGGAACGATGAATGTAAATGGTTTGGAAATTGAGTTCGCATCTAAAGCTCACCATTTAGATTGGAATATTTCTCATAGCTACACTCAATTACATAACTTTGAGTTGAAGTTTGACGAGTTACGTAATCAGGTTCAAACTGCTGAGCCCTACGGTTATGGAGATGATTTAGCTAATTGGTCTCCACACATCAGTAAGGCTAACTTCGTGTGGCATGGCTCAGAAAACTGGAAATTTAATGGTTCGTTGGTTATCTATTGGGGCTTTCCTGGCGCGGAAGACTATACACGTTACAACAACGAAGTCTTAATGGCATCAAATCGAAGTCAGTCTGAGGGCGAAACAAACGCATTTGATACCAGCGCGAGACTGAACTTGGGGGTGAGCTATTCATTATCTCCGAGAATCACCGTGGGGTTGCACGCACATAATGCACTTGGGTGGGCAGATAAGGAATTAAATAAAAACAACTTTTATGCTCGGATGGCAGGTTATCGCATAGAAGCTGCATCAATAAGCGCTAGTCTTAATATACGTTTTTAGTCAACCCATACAGTAACCACTTTCGACAATATTTAGGTAACTATGCGACGCAATGTGACATTGTCGTCAAGGGAAATGACAGTGTGTTTAATGTTATGGAGGATGTACAATTTAAGAACAATTTGGCCTAATTATTATACCGCTTAGTGTTTTGAAAAGTAGTGGCATTGTAATTCGAATACGCCGCACTTCTCATCACTTCAGCGACGACTCTGTATAAATCTATCCAAGCCTGTTTGACTTCTTGATTAAAATCAGTCTTTAGCCCTTGGCTCAATGCAAACAGTAAAGCATTCCCCACTGGAGTATAATCTTCAACTTTGACTCCATATTCGACGTGTTTTATCGCTAACTTTTGCAGGACAGGAACCAAAGAATCAAGATCTGACAAGCCTTTTACAGCGGTACCAAGAGTCATCATCAGTTTCTTTCCTTGAGACTTCATATCATTCTTGAAAAGCGGCTTCAAACTAGGGTCGTACTCAAATAGTTTGCCGTAAAACAAGGTAGCTGCTGTCTCTGAAATGGGGGCGACTTTTTCAAAACTACTCTGGATCAAAAAGACTTGACGTTCAGTTAAAGACACTTTACTGGTTACCTAAATTTGGGTGTTTAGACCGGAAGTATAGTCGACGCAATTCGTTTTACCAGATTTTAAATCAACAAGGAGAATGCACGTGCATAATTTTTAAGAAGAGATATTAACCGTTATTCAACAGTAGAATTGTGTAAGTCAGTACTTGGTAGCTACAGCATACATTTTACAATGTTAGCTAAGGGCATAAATATTTAATCGCTATTGGCCATTTCGTGGCTAGTACCCTACTATGACCGTAGCGATTTTGGGCGTGAGGTGTGCTATGTAACTTAAATCGAGCAGCTTACTACCAGATTAATATACGCTTCACACTAGAGAGAAATTATGTTTTTTGAAATTGATACTTCAGCTTTCATGCCGCATGGTCATTGTATACTTTGGAAACCTGAATTGCTGTTCCCAATCGTGCTTTCTGAGATCATGATTTTTATTGCATACACGTCAATACCTATAGCAATTTTCAGATTCCATAGAAATAGACCTGACCTCGATAAAGATTCAAAAAAAATATTACTCTTATTCTTTTTTTTCATACAGCTATGTGGGATCACTCATTTAATTTCAGCATACAATTACTGGCATAGCGAATACGTTCTCGCAATGTTTGTAAAGGTTGCTACAGCTGTAGTTAGTCTTTTAACCGCGTACACATTGTTTAAAGTATTACCTAAGATCATAAATCTGCCATCCCCTAAACAACACCTAAAACTTATTGAAGAGTTAAAAACACTAAACAGTCAATTGGAAGATGAAGTTCAAAATAGAACAGCCCTTATTACTAAACAAAACACTCTTTTAGAAACTTTAGTAGAGGGATATCCCGGTTCAATTGTTAAATATGAGCCTAAACTAGAAAACGGTAATATCGTGGATTTTCACAGTACCGTAGTCTTTGATAAAGCCAGTCTTGTAGACGGTATAGCGAAAAATGATCAAGATGTAGGCAAATCAATGTTAGCTGCTTTCCCTGACTTCGCAGAAAACGGCCACTTCGACTCTGCAATAGACGCATATATGAATGATAAGCAAGTGATAGAGGATCCCATTTATAATAGAACACTTAACAAATATTTTAGGGTAGTGAGCTTTAAAAAACCTGATATGGATTTTCTTCTAGTTTACTTTACAGATGTTACGGAACGGGAAAATTTAAAGTTAGATGCAATCAACAACTCAAAGTTAATTAGTTTGGGTGAATTATCAGGCGCTGTAGCACATGAGATTAATAACCCTCTTCAGATAATAAGTGGTAGTGCTGAGATGTTGCAGAACTCGGTAAGTTCAGAGGATTTCGTCGGGGCTAAATGCCTAAAGAACATTCATTCTACAGTAGTGAAAATAAGTCAAATAATTGATAACCTCAGGCGACTATCGCGCAATGAAACCGGAAAAATTGATTCCGTTGATGTTAACAACGTTGTGAAAAAAACTGTCCAACTATATGAGCAAAGAATAAAACTTAAAGACATCAAATTAATAGAAGTTTATGAGACCGGTGATAACGCGTATGTGCAAACAATAGAGGTTAACTTAATCCAAATATTAAACAACTTGCTATCAAATGCCATTGACGCACTGCACAGCAATTCAACAAACGATAAATCGTTAATAATTAAAGTCGAACGAGACCATTGCGATATAATTATAAAAATTATAAACAATGGGCCTTTAATTAAAGAGGAGGTTAAGGAACGAATGTTTGAACCTCTATTTACAACAAAGGATGTGGGAGAAGGAACTGGTTTGGGTTTGTCTCTTTCTCGTAGATTGGCAGAAGAAATGAATGCCGCATTGTTGTTTGAACAAACAAATGAAGCAGTAATGTTTATTCTGAGGATAAAGAGTATCGATGAAAATTCTCTTCGTAGATGACGATCCGTTAATCGTTGAACTTTTCGAGATGGATTTGAAATATCATTACGCTGATTGCGTTATATCAACAGCTACTAATGGGATAGAAGCGGTTGACTTGTGCATGAAAGTTAATTTTGACTTAATTTTCACGGACGGAAAAATGCCCAAAATGGATGGAATCGAACTCATAAATCGGTTGAATGAATTGCAATACGGCGCGGACATCGTTCTGGTAACAGGGTATCATAAGTTAGTTGATGAGATAAATTCTGAAAAAATGGGGATTACTAAGATATTGTATAAGCCCATCAAGTTTGAAGAGTTACATGCATGTGTTGACGCTGTTAAAAAATAACCCCTCACACACGAGTGTGTGGTAAGACCCTATTTAAAATAACGTGTTATTGTAGAAATTCGCTAAACAGCTTTTCAATAATTGTTTGGTCACAGTGAAACCATAAAAGCCTGTCCGCCTGCTGAAGTAAACTCAGAAATCGACTTGCTGATTGGGTTTAAATTTGTTTAGCCTTAATGCGTTTCCAATCACGAATAATGATGATAGCGCCATTGCACCGGCTGCCAATCCTGGCGAAAGTAACACGCCATAAGCAGGGAACAGAATTCCCGCTGCAACAGGGATAAGAATAGTGTTATAGCTGAACGCCCAAAATAAATTCTGTTTGATATTGCGGATAGTCGCCACAGATAGCGCTAACGCATTTGCGATACCGTCCAATTTATCAGAAATAAGCACCACGTCGGCGGACTCGATTGCAATATCAGTGCCTGATCCTATGGCGATACCGACATCTGCTTCGGCTAACGCTGGGGCATCGTTGATACCATCACCGACAAAAACAACACTTCCAAATTTCTCCCTAAGCGTCTTCAACGTATTGAGCTTCCCCTCTGGTATAACTTCAGCAACAACATGGTCAATACCAACCTGGCGTGCTACTGCCTCTGCAGTACGCTGGTTGTCTCCGGTAAGCATTACCACCTGAATCCCCTGTTGATGCAGATTGCGAACGGCTTCCGCAGCCCCTTCTTTGATGGGATCGGCCACCGCGATGATAGCAGCGAGTTTGCCATTGAATGCCGCATACAAGGGCGATTTACCTTCATTACCCAGCCGATTTGCCGCATCTGCAAAGCATGATATGTCGATGCCAAGTTGAGCCATCAAACGATCGGCACCAATCTCTATCCGCACGTCTGCAGCCGTTGCTTTAACCCCAAAGCCTGTCAAAGATTCAAAAGCTGAGACTGCGGGGAGATCCAATTCATGCGACTTTGCCTTTTCCACGATGGCTTGAGCAATAGGGTGTTCTGATTTAGCTTCCACTGCCGCAACAAGCGCTAACGTCTGATCAGTGATAAAGTTATCGTGCACATAGAAATCAGTGACCACGGGGCGACCTTTTGTCAGAGTTCCCGTTTTATCCATGGCGATCAGTTTTGTATCTTTAAGTTGCTGTAATGCTTCACCTTTACGAAATAGTACGCCCAACTCTGCGCCCTTTCCTGTGCCAACCATGATGGACGTCGGCGTAGCCAATCCCATTGCACAGGGACACGCTATTATTAGTACCGCGACGGCATTAACAACCGCGAGACTAATACTGCCAGGAGGTCCCCAAATCAACCAGGCAAAAAACGTCACGACCGATAAACCGATTACAGCAGGAACAAACCACATTGTGACTTTATCTACCAAACTTTGGATGGGTAATTTGGCGCCTTGTGCGCCCTCGACCAAGCGAATTATTCTAGCCAAAACAGTGTTTGTACCAATTGCTGCAACCCTAACGGTCAATGCACCAGTTTGGTTTATAGTCCCACCAACAACTAAGCTTCCAACATGTTTCTCGACAGGAACTGATTCTCCAGTCACCATCGATTCGTCGACATAGCCGCATCCATTAATAACTTCTGCGTCCACAGGAATGCTCTCGCCTGGATGGATCTCTACAATATCATCAACTTGCACTTCACTAATTGGTATATGAATACGCTGCTCGTCACGTATGACCGACGCGGTTTTGACTTGTAGCCCCATCAGGCGTTGTATAGCCTGAGAAGTTTTACCTTTTGCCCTAACTTCAAATACTCGACCTAACAAAATAAGTGTAATAATGACTGCAGCAGCTTCAAAGTAAACACTTCGGCTTCCCGCTGGTAAAATAGCAGGAAGGAATGTTGCAACTACAGAGTATATCCAGGCTGACGATGTTCCTACTACAACTAGTGAGTTCATATCTGGCACTCCTCGCAGCAGCGCAGGTACGCCTTGTTTGAAGAAGCGACGTCCCGGAACAGCTAGCACGACAGACACCAGAATAAATTGAATATACCAGTTCATCTGCGTCCCTATCGTTGTAGCGATATGATGGTGGAGTGAGGGCACGAGATGGACGCCCATTTCCAGGACAAAAACCGGCAGGGTAAGCACAGCGGCAAACGTTAAATCCCTTTTTAATTTTACGTGCTCTTGATCTTCAATGAGGGCTACAGCCTCGTGTCCCGGAGGCTCATATTCAATATGACGTGCTGAATATCCGGCTTTTTCAACTTCATTGACCAGGTCTTCGATCGTTGCAAAGCCCGTCACAGTCGCCCTATGATTTGAAAAATTTACCACTGCCTTGCTTACCCCTGACACGTTGGCCAGTAACCGCTCTACTCGAGCAACACAAGAGCTACACGTCATCCCCTCAATTGCGAGCACGGTGTTACTTGGCATGACAGAGTAACCCGCTTTTTCCACTGCATCGACGAGTGCTTGCTGATCAGGCCGTTTGTCAAAAGATACGTTTGCTTGACTCGTAGCAAGATTGACCACCGCTCGGCTAACATTAGGTACTTTTGCTAGCGCTGATTCAATACGTCCAACGCACGAAGCGCAGTTCATTCCTTCTATTGGTAGAATAATATGCTGCTGCACTTTCGAAGTACTTTCTGACACGTTACTCACTCCTTAGCTACGATTTAGATCTAATGAGTTCAATATAATCCTTAAAGCGACTCTAAGGTCAAGCGTCCACCAGCTACAGTGAGCACTGAAAGCGCAAATTTCACAGGAACAGTTAAGTTAAACAAGGCTGTTTGGCAAACAATATTATCTAACAATGTTACCCGTAGTAGGATTAGAAGACGTGAGCGACTGTTTCATATGCGAAAAGAATTACTCGTTGTGAAAAGTTTTTTTACTTGTCTGATCTGGTAGTAATAGCGTTACATCTTATGTGTAAAAATAGTGAAATCCACTTCTGCCTTTACTGAACATACCGCTCTATCTGATATTAGTTGACCAGAAAAATATACGTCAACGTAATAAAACTAGTGTGGCCTGATCACTATGATATGGACCTTCGGGTTCATCGGTCACAGAAAGTGCAATGGCTGCAAGCATCAAAGTCCCAGAAAATGTTCCACTTATATTAACTTTTCCGTTTGGGTCTGTAATCAGCGTGATAGTTTCTTTTGCCACGTTCTTCACCTCCACCGGGTGATTCGAAAGAGGTTTGCCCTCATACACAAGCACAAAAATACTTTCGGACTCTCTCGTTCCTACAAACTCTAATTTTTGTCCGACAGGTTTAGCCATAAATTTTAAGCGAGCGTCGCACAACTCGACACACAAAAACGTCTTGGTATGTTTGACATAGCTTCTTTGCAAGGCCGGCTTCCCTGGTAATGCATGAAATGCCTCTCTCAAGCGTGCCGACGCACCGATTTCCTCTAAATATCCATCTACATTTTCATTATCGATAGCGCCTGAACGAACTTTGGTACTGAGCGCGACTGTCACTAAGCCACTTTTTGGTGCTGTAAACCCTATTGATAAATACTCCTTACTGAGTGCAAACGTTGGAGAATTTATTATTTCTTCATTCAACTTGAGAGAGGTGAATTCAATTCGACTTTCATCGATACCCCAAGTTTGTTCTGGAAAAGCTAACCCACTGGATATCCTTATCTCTGCATTACTACCTATTGGGTAGTTCTCTTGCACAGGCAGTAGAAACGTATCATGAGCAAGCGCCTCTAAAGTGATTATGCTACTAAACAAACATATCCAGCGGATAATCAATTGTTGTATCTGTATTTTTTTCATATTCACCCTTCTTATTTTTAAGGGGTTGGACCAACAACGGTTGTCAATATAGCCGTGACCACCAAAATAGATAAAGCCACTATTATTTCAATCGAAATCGATTTCGAAAGCAACGCACGACCATTACTGCCGCGTATAGCAGGAACAAATCTCAATTTATTTCTTGCTGCAACACATAAAATAATCACGACCAGACTCACTTTCCCCAACAAAATCAGACCGTAGCTCGTATTGAAAAGTGCTTCTACACTTCCAATCAGCTCTACGGCAAGAAGGACTCCAACCATCAACGATAAAGTTACCATCACGAAAGCGTGTCTCCCAAAACACTCCATCGTTTCAATAAGCTTGTCGTCATCCAAAGACAGGCAAGCAAGCTTAAGCGGATACAGGGCTCCAAACCACCAGGCCATGATACAAACATGGAATATCAGCAGTAATTGGTCTGTGACCTCGAGTTCAGAGATATGGCCCAATTTAGTGAACGAGTAAGACAATAAAAGTACAGTAACGATCATCAAAAGTTGCACGCTACTGCTCAGAAGCTTATTCAATTTAAACTTCCAGGAAACCATCACGAGCAGAGCTACTACAATCAATCCTCCCCCGCGATACAATGCGCTCTCGCCAATTACGCTGCTCCACATCATCGCAGCGAGAACTGGGTCAAATGCGCCTAAAAACCCATCCTCTGCCATTAGCCCAATGGTCGCAAAGAACCAAACGATAACAGCGAATACTGCAATCAGGACGAAACTGAGCGTTAACTTATGGAAGTCAACAATCGAATTGTTTATGAATAGTGTACTGTTGAAGGATTTGCCGTAAGCAAACAAAGCATGTCCGGTAGCGACTACAAAACCGAGATAAAAGATTAATTTTGATACGATCACCACACTGTTCCATATGTACATTTCCATATTGTTCGGCCAGATTCAGTGAATCATAAAGTTAATACGTTCTTTCATTTTATGACCATCCTCGCCAAAGAAAATCATTTCTACTACATAATTTCCAGTAGCAAGTTGGGGTAAACCCCATGAAAAGTTATCACCTGAATTTTTGACTGGTTTGAAGCCAAAATTAACTTCCTCACCTTTTGAATCTGAGAAAGTAACTTTAAGTAGTCGCACATCATTGCCGAACGTTAAAGATAGCCGTTCGGGTGAGCTTGCTAACATCGCATTGTTAGTAGGTTCGCTATTTTGGAGCTGCACATGAGCAAGTAAAACACTTGAAAAAAAGAAAGCTAATACTGGTGTAAATTTAACTAAATATTTCATAAATACCCTTAACTACGCTGTGAATCTTCGATAAGTGTTGTGATTCCATATTTGCACTGCATAAACCCATAATTAAATCATGTTCTGCACAACTAAATCCGGATACTTCTCATAAGGAATTTCGCTTATACTCGATTGATAATAAAGTACCATTATCGGCAAAAAAGCACTATATGTTGGAATAGCGCAAATACGTGTTTACTTCATTTTTCATATGCTCACGTACTGGCTGAGGTACTTTTAACAGCCAGTGGTGCAGAAAGTGCCGAAAAATCGTTTAACAACGGCATTATCTTCACAAGGTCCAACAATCTGTCACCTTGGCTCTTATTTCGTAAGTCGCCAGTAAATTGTGATAACGTTTACTAGTGTATTAAGAGCCTCTATCGTTTTGGAATACTGTGCCCTTGGGCAGTTGCTTGTGATTACAGACATTCTGTCCATGCGTTTAAACTTGGGAGGAAAACAATTGAAGGAGTTAACTTTCACACGGTACACATTTTCGATGCCTAAGCGAATACCTAGCCCCGAAATACCATTGTTTCTTCAACCGCACACAGTCCTGCCTAGCTATCAATACACGAGAGAGTGTATGTTAATAGAAGTAATTAACGAGGCGCGCATGAAAGCGCAAATTAAAGAAGGGTTTGAAGCGCTAACTGAAGAAGATACGCAAATAGCACTACCTTTTGATATGAATTGTATTTTAGTCGCCGAGACGATGAACATTGATGAGATGACGTTGATAGTCTCCACCAGACAGACTTGGCAAATTATCGCTGCAATACGGGGTTCCAAAGATCTACTCTTTAGCCAGATTGCCGTTAAGTTTTAGCGTTTATTATCTAATCTAACACCTGGTTCAGATTCAAGGCCCGTATAGCTCTTCGTTTATGCTTAATTGGCGCCTTCCACAATCTCCATTTTCTCCAAAACTTGGCAATATTGAAACTGGCTTAGTGTTGTTAAATAGCAGATAGTGCTCGCTCTACTAATAAGCGTTTTGATTTCATGGTAGGCCCCTAGTAGCGTTTATTATTTCCGAATTCATCAGCCCTTTTGAGTCTTTTTTTGAAGGCCTTTCAGAGCAAAACAATTTATCGCATATATTTCCTCAAGATATTCAAGAGCTCAAAGTGATGCTTTAATAAACAAGGATTAACAAGAGGTGCGGTTTTTGTACACTATTTATAACCAAATAAAAACGACTTACTATCCCAATGGTCTAATTCAAAGCCAGGGGCCGCATGTTGATGGCAAAGATGTCGGGCTTTGGGATCACTGGCATGAGAACGGATATCTCGAGGCGCAAGGTGAATACTTGAATGGACAACGTCATGGTTTTTGGCAGTTTTGGTATGATAATGGTGAAAGCTTGAAACAGGGTGAATATATTGCGGGTCTTCCGTCACGCGAATGGGTGTTTTGGCACCGCAATGGGCAGAAAAAAGCTCTAGGAACGTTCAACAAAGGTTACCTAGTCGCCCGATGGATTCATTGGGATGAATCGGGGGAAATTTTAAAAATAGAATTTTACAAATAAGTTCGCCAATAAATTAAGATCGACGAATGAATAAAATTAAGAAACGTTAAGTAAACCGATGGGGTCATCTCTAAGCATCGGAAAAGCATTTTGTAATAATTGCTTAGTCGCATTACTCAAGTCCATCATCGCTTGCTTAAATCGGGTGTGACTATTAGCAGACATAAAATAAAGACAAGCCAGAGTTAAATACAGTGCGCCTAGCCCTTTTGGATATCGAGCACAATTGATATACACAGAAATTGTGTGGGTTTGTGAAGATATGAAGTTTATCTGACCAAGCTAGGCAGAAATATTTTTGTTCAATATACCCAGTGATTGATACGAGTTAGGCGATTAAACAGCGATGCTCTTAAACGTTGCTATGTGTTTAGCGGACATTATTAGTTTTAGACCCCTTGGCAATGAGTGTTTGCTCATGAGAGATACGATTACCAACGTTTTGATACGCTCGTCTAATTGAGCATTAAAGTGTGAAATTCTGAGATTTCATTACATATTAACGATCAGGCTATATTGAGTTATTCGTGTAGTTGAGGTTCGCTTTAGGATCTCAATGCTGACAGAAAACATTGCAAAACGTGTCACGAAGGAGCGATAACTACATGCACACAATCCTATTTCGCCCTTGGGCTTTGGCCCGATAAAGCCGTTTGTCACACAGTGATATCCATTTCTGCGGCGATTTCTCGACAGTTAGTTCACAAACGCCAATACTAACCGTGACTTTGTGATTGGCAATTAGACTGGCATTCTCCACCGCTAACCTAAACCTTTCCGCTATAGGTTGCGCCGATTCAGCAGGAGTATCATGAAGTACGACTAAAAATTCCTCGCCACCTATTCTGTACAGAGTGTCAGGCTCGCGAAAATTATCACGCATCAACGTAGCTATACTTTTAAGCGTGTTGTCACCCGTGATATGACCATATAGGTCGTTAATCGTTTTGAAATTATCAATATCGATCATCAAAATCGTCATCGGCGTTCTATAACGTTGGTTAATGTTGATTGCATGTAGCAGTGCATCAGTCAGCGTTGCTCTATTTTTAAGACCCGTTAACGCATCAGTAAAAGAAAGTTTTATCAGCAATCGGTTTTGACTGTAAATTTCCCGAACACACATGAACAAAAACCCACTGGTACCAATGAGAACTAAAAAAAACCGAGAAAATTCATTTGATGGCATTACCTTGTAGGCGAAGGGTGTAACGATAATGATGAATACCACATTGATCGACGCTGCGAGCCTCAAAGGGAGAGCGAAGTAAAGTACGAATACCGCTGCAAAAGACCAAAATGATGCTGAGATTCCCAACTTATACAGAGAGTAAATCGAAAGTACAGTGATCACAGGAGCGATCCCAAACAGGCTGAGCTTAAGACTGTATTTGCCGCGGTGACAACGATAGGCAGCTAAGACGTAGAGGCTCATTAAAGCTGCGATGCCTGCTGCGATTAAATACTGTCCTTGGATTACGTCAACCACCAAAAATGGGAACAAAATCACACTGGATATCAAGGCAATATTTTTTGTTGAATTTACAACAAAGTTAGGGATTTTTTCGTTAAATTTTTTCACATAACTATCTCGTGTGGAACTACTCATGTAAGTATAGTTTCTGACTTGTCCTCTTTAACCTAAATCAATACGCAGAATGACTGGTCTTTGATCTGTTTCAAGATTACCTATACCTTTAATTTTTTATCCTCCTTCGGAAAAATACTTTTTTGTCACGTAGGCTTAACGGACTGCCATTAAATTGCTCATACCGTTCGTATTACTTATTTCATGTCGAATGACAAAGAGTCATTCTGACTGAACCGTTATCTTAGCAACCCTATTGCTTCATCTATTGCCAGGCAAAGCATGTCTACATGGCGGGAACGCGACTGACCAGAATGGACGTCTAGTAAGCCTAAAAAAGCGCAAGGTCGAATTGATGTCGGAATAATCAGCAAATTATCTAATCGCATGTCAAATGCTAAACTTAAAATCAGTGTTGAGATGCGGAAAATAGTTCAATGGGCAAGTTAAATAAACCGAACGTGCTTCGCGACGTCTTGATTGTTGGTTCTCCAATTATTTTATTAGGGATAATTGGAAGCATTATTGGTGTCGAATCGATATTGGGCGGCACCGTAATAAATATCGGTTATGTCATGATGATGTTATTCGGAGCAATAATATTAAAACGTCAATCAAGCAGTTGGTCGTCGCTAGGGTTAGCCTTTCCCAATAGCTGGGCGAAAACGCTCTTTCTCGGCGTGGTAGCGTTTGTCGGCGCTCTACTGCTTTTTATTGCTGTCCAAATTATTTTTATTGCCGTTATCAGCTTGTTCGGTATGAATCCTCAAGAAATTGACCAAAGTCGGTTCAACCCTATCAATAATAATACTGAACTCTATTTGTTAATGTTGGCACTAGCGTGGACTACTATTGCGTTTGGCGAGGAAATGTTTTTCAGAGCTTTTCTGATTACTCGCATGTTGGGTAATTCATCAATAAAAGAATGGCAAGCAGCAGTTATTGCGGGAATACTATTCGGGCTGATTCATTTTAGTGAAGGTGCCGTGGGAATTCTATCAAATGCATCTTTCGGAATATTTTTTGGCTGGATATTTGTTAAAACCGGACGAAATCTATGGATTCCAATCATTGCACATGGATTCTTAAATACGATGCGATTCACGATTTTATATTTTGGTGTTCAATAAAATATATTCGGAGTTTTTAAATTTTTGATTTGACAGTTTACCGCTACAACAAAAGAAAAAGTCAAAATCACAGATTTTAACGCAATCCCATATCTTCAACTTGAGATTACGGCTTCGCGGTCAGAATGAAAAGGAATTGCGGTTAGTAGACAAAAAAATTAGGAAATAAGGGGTGAAAAAAACATTGCACTGTATTCGTTTTATATTACTAGTGGTTTAGTTTATTGGTTTGATTGGTCGGTGTGAGAGGATTCGAACCTCCGACCCCTGACACCCCATGACAGTGCGCTACCAAGCTGCGCCACACACCGACCGAAGCGCGCATTCTACTTATTTTGCCTTTTATTGCAAAGATAATATGACGAATTAGTCTCTTAGTTGCTGTTTTTATGAACTTTCGATGCCCCATTTCAGTGTACACTTGTACGCTGAAAGTCTACAATGTACATTCCTTAAGCAAGTTTTTCGTCATTATGTTTTCTAAAAAATCATCTATCAAAGAGCACGCATCTTATTCCACCGTTGAAGAGTGGCTCAATGCGGGTACCCATGCAATCGGTTTTTGCCTTGCCGTTGTGGGTTTAATCGCGCTTGTCATCAAAAGCGACTCTGTCGCCGAAAATGTCAGTGCATGGATATATGCATCAAGCCTCGCATTAATGTTTCTTTCTTCAGCGGTTTATCATTCCGTGCGCAAAATCAATGTTCGCGAGGTGCTTCGCAAAATCGACCACACTGCCATTTATCTGCTGATTGCGGGGACCTATACACCGTTTCTGGTGTTGTCTGTTGGTGGCACGCTTGGCACTATTGCAATGATTGTCGTTTGGGCTATTGGTATTGGCGGTATTGTATTTAAAACCACAATAGGTCATCGCTATCCGAAAATCGGCGTCATCACTTACGCGGTGATGGGTTGGCTAGCTATTTTACTGATCTACCCCATCTATCAATCACTGACAGCTGGTGGCTTTGCATTATTGCTTGCGGGTGGCTTGTGCTACAGCGCAGGTATCCCTTTTTACATGTTGAAGTCTCGTCACTACACGCATGCCGTTTGGCACTTATTTGTTGTAGCTGGCGCGGCGTGTCATTTCTTTGCCATTTACATGCACGTAATCTAGGCACTAAAGAGCAGACAACCACAGCTTTGAGCCCTGGTTTCCAGTCATGAGTGCCGTTTTCGAAAGCCTCTAAGCGGGTGTTGGGTCTATCGCCCCGCTGCGTGGCTAGGCGAGCTATGGTTAACCTTTACTGTCTGAGCTTATGCGGCTAGCAATTGCACCATCTTGGCCTTTGTATTTGGCGTCGATTCTTGCATTGTAGGGTTTCTCAGCCGGGTTTGATAATACTTCAAAAGACAGTGCACCGATTTTCATGCCGGGTTTGAGGGCTAGAGGAAGCTTACCGCTATTGAAAAACTCTAACACGATTTTTCCCGACCAACCTGGATCGATACGATGTGCAGTTACATGCACCATCAAACCTAAACGCGCAAGCGATGAACGACCGTCTAACCAGCCAACAATATCGGCTGGCAGCGTAACCGATTCGTGTGTAACCGCTAGCGCCAATTCGCCGGGGTGAAGGAAGAATGACTTACCTTCGGGTACGAGTATTTCATCACTCATTACCGAATTCAGTGCTTCTTCTACGTCTGATTTTTTGCCACTTAAATCAATGTAGGGAGCCTGATGATCATTGAATACACGGAATTTGTCACCTAAACGAATATCAACTGTTACACCGCTAATTTGCTCATAATCTGGCGTTGGCGAAATAGCAATTTTACCATCTTGAATGTAGCGATAGATATCGCGGTCGGACAATCGCATGAATACTTCTCCCTTAGAAACTGGCAGGTCTGCCAAGCGCCGCTATTATGCGGCGCGAATCCACAGCTGGCAACTATTTAGACAGAATTATGAAGGCGTCACAATCGCAATAGGATCGCCTTTTACGACCCCGTGTGCTTCGCTGTGTTCGTCTAAGCTAAATGCCAATTGTTGCGACAAGGTTCGCGCCGCATGCAAATATGCCTCGGTGAGTGGCGAATCAGGCTGGTCGATGATAAGACTATTGCCATTGTCAGCGTGCTCGCGGATTTGAATGTCCAATGGCAAACTACCCAGTAATGGGACGTTATGTCGATCAGCCAAGCGCTGGCCCCCATCTACAGAGAAGATGTATTCCCGCTCACCGCATTTTTTGCATTGGAAGTAACTCATATTTTCCACCAGCCCCAACACCGGAATGTCGACTTTTTCAAACATCGCGATACCTTTCGTCGCATCAGCAAGCGCGATATCTTGGGGGGTCGTAACGACTACAGCTGCAGTCAAAGGTACCTGTTGAGACATCGTCAGTTGAATATCACCGGTGCCTGGCGGCATGTCCACTAACATGTAGTCTAATACTGGCCATTGTGTATCATTAATGAGCTGCCCCAAAGCGCGGCTTGCCATTGGCCCCCGCCACACTGTGGCATTTTCAGCAGGTACTAAATAGCCAATCGAATTGGACACCACGCCATGACTCACAATGGGCTGCATATGCTTATTATCGGCGCTGACGGGGTTTTCGTCTTGAGTCCCCAGCATGATGGGGACTGACGGTCCGTAAATATCAGCATCCAAAATCCCCACTCGTGCGCCTTCTTGTTGTAAAGCAAATGCCAAATTAACCGCCGTAGCCGATTTGCCAACACCGCCCTTGCCGGAGGCGATAGCAATGATATTTTTAACATTGGTAATGGGAGTTTTCGCACTGTGCATAATTGGGATATCAATGGACACTCTCACTTTGGGTGCGGATAAATCGCCAAAGCGAGCTTTAAACTCAGTTTCCAGGTGGTCTTGAATAATGGCAATCTGAGACTTCGCTGCGAACGGCAAACCAATTTCAAGTTCATCGCCATGCTGCTTTACCCAACGCTGTGCCTTATTCGGTTCAACAACGAAATACTCAATTAACAAGGTAACCAGTGCTTCAATTTGCGCCGACAAGTCTGGCGTTTTACTCCCAAACAGTTTCATCCAATTAATCCTCGTGTAAGACGAATTTACGGATGCAAACCCAGCCCTTTTACGCTAGTATTTGCAGCCATTTTTATAATCCTAATTGACTATTCTCCACATGCCAACAAACGCAACACCAAACTCCGCCGCAGATAGGCGTCGAATCTTAATTACCAGCGCATTGCCGTATGCAAACGGCTCTATCCACTTAGGGCATTTGCTTGAGCACATCCAAACTGATATCTGGGCGCGTTTCCAGCGTATGCGTGGTCATGAGTGTTACAGCGTTTGTGCAGATGATGCGCATGGCACACCCGTTATGCTTAAAGCTCAGGAGCTCGGTATTACCCCTGAGCAAATGGTTGAGCAAACGCGTAAAGAGCACCATCAGGATTTACTCGACTTTCACGTTGAATACGATAACTACTACGTAACTCACTCCGAAGAAAATAAACAATTGTGTGAAGAGGTTTATAATCGTCTGCACGCCAATGGCTATATTAGTACAAAAACCATCAGTCAGCTGTTTGACCCGGAAAAGCAAATGTTCTTGCCAGACCGCTTCGTCCGAGGCACCTGTCCTAACTGTGGCGCTGAAGACCAATACGGCGATAGCTGTGATGTATGTTCAGCAACCTATAGCCCAACGGAACTCAAAAATCCGCGTTCAGCTGTGTCTGGTGCTACCCCTGTATTAAAAGACTCAGAGCACTACTTCTTCGACCTGCCACAATTTGAAGGCATGTTGAAAAGCTGGTTACGCAGTGGCGCAGTGCAAAACGAAATGGCCAACAAACTCGAAGAGTGGTTTGAGCAAGGTCTGCAACAATGGGATATCAGTCGTGATGCGCCTTACTTTGGATTTGAAATTCCCAATGCACCGAATAAATTTTTCTATGTATGGGTAGATGCCCCCGTAGGCTACATGGCCAGTTTCCTGAACTTGTGTAATCAAGTCGGTCTTAACTTTGACGATTTCTGGCAAGAGCAGTCAAACACTGAGCTTTATCACTTCATTGGTAAGGATATAACTTACTTCCACTGCTTGTTCTGGCCAGCTATGTTAGAAGGCGCGGGCTACCGCAAGCCAACAGGTGTAAATGTGCATGGATTCGTGACGGTAAACGGCGCGAAAATGTCAAAATCGCGCGGGACTTTTATTAAAGGCCGTACTTACCTTGATCACTTAAATCCAGAATACTTACGCTACTACTTTGCATCTAAATTGAATGATTCGGTTACAGACATCGATTTAAACTTCGAAGACTTCGCGCAAAAAGTTAATGCTGATCTAGTCAACAAAGTGGTCAATATTGCTAGTCGTTGTGCCGGCTTTATCACTAAGCGCTTTGATGGTCAGTTATCTGGACAATGTGCGAATGAAGACTTATTGGCCGCGTTTACAAGTGCATCAGAGTCCATTGCCCAGTTATACGAGTCACGTCAGTACAACAAAGCGATCCGAGAAATTATGGCCTTGGCTGATCGCGCAAACCAATATATTGACGCGGCAGCGCCATGGGTCACGATCAAAGACGAAAGCAAGCAAACCGAAACTCACGATGTGTGTTCATTAGGTATCAACTGTTTCCGTATTTTGGTCACATACTTAAAGCCAGTTATGCCAAAGTTGGCCGAGCAAGCCGAAGCATTCTTGAATGACACATTAACGTGGGACAGTGCTCAACAGCCGCTATACAACCATGCTATCAACAAGTTTAAACCAATGATGCAGCGCATCGAGATGGATAAAATCAACGCGATGATTGAAGATTCAAAAGAAACCATTAACGCTGAGGCGCCGGCCAAACAAGCAGAGCGTACGACCGACCCAATCGCCGAAACCATCAGCTTTGATGAGTTCGCCAAGGTTGACTTACGCGTGGCTAAGATTGTTAACGCAGAGCATGTAGAAGGTGCTGACAAGCTATTGTGTTTGACCTTGGATATTGGCGATGAGCAGCGTCAGGTGTTTGCCGGTATTAAGTCAGCCTATGCCCCCGAAACACTGGTAGGTAAACACACCGTGATGGTGGCTAACTTAGCGCCGCGTAAAATGCGCTTTGGTATGTCTGAAGGTATGGTATTGGCGGCGGGTCCCGGCGGTAAAGACTTATACATTCTAGAGCCGCACGAAGGTGCAACGGCTGGTATGCGCGTAAAATAAAACAACCATGAAAAAAGCCCAGCACTTGCTGGGCTTTTTCTTGCTACTTATAGGGCCTGTTTATACTTCCGCTACTTCCGCAAGTTTGCTTAAAAGTTTATTGGCGCTGTTTTCGAAACGCTCCAAACCGGAGCTATCAACCGCACCGTTTGCCTGACTCTTGGACAATAGTTGAGTCGCCGCATCCGCAAACTGACGATATAAAGTATCCAGTCCGCGCATATCTGCACCCACCGTTTCCTCTAGGTGAGCAAACTGTGAATCACTGAAGCCTGGCAAGCTGTGCGCCTGACCTTGCGCGAGAGCTTCGTAAACAGCGCTCTTCAGCGCCAATACTTCCAACTGTGAAGCAGACAATACGCCATCTGTCGCTGAAGCATCGATAGTTGCCCGCATATTCCGGGCCAGACTCAAAATGTTTGACACGCGCTGACTAACATCACCGGTTTTACCCACTAATTCGCGTGATTTCTCCGATACTTCATTAATATTCGTTTCAATATTGCGAGTACCCTCTTCAATCTTTGCCACCAAATTATTGATTTCTTGAGTTGATTCAGAAGAACGCATCGCCAAATTACGCACCTCTTCAGCAACAACGGCAAAGCCTCGACCGGTTTCACCTGCACGTGCCGCCTCAATGGCTGCGTTTAGAGCAAGTAAGTTGGTTTGCTCGGCGATTGAGTTGATGACCACCACAAAGTTGCTAATACTGCTTGCTAAACCCGACAACTCGCCAGCATGCTTAACGCCTCGCGATGAGATCTCATCGATCTGACTCAAGCCCGCCACTGTCTCATCCAGCACTTCTGAAGAACCGGTAAACACCTCGTCAGACGCTTTCAGCTTGGCTTTCTGCTCAGAAAGTGAGTGAGAAGAAAGGGTTAATTTATCCCTCACACTGGCAACCGAATGGCCCGCTTGGGCTACAGCAGCTACCAGTCGTTTAGCTGCCTCGTATTGACTTTGAAACTGTGCGGCCTGTTCAGACTCGGCATTCAGTTGATTTTGTAGATCAGTGATGCTGGCTTCAAGCGCCGCATTACGCTGTTCTAACGATTTAATTTTCTCTAGGTCTTCAGCTTTCGATTTTCTGGCAAACATTGAACGTATACTCACCCAAATTGTTTATGATTTTTATCTTCATTATCTGTATCGACATGCAAACCAATTTCTTCACAACCGGAGATAACATTTTATGCTTTAGTCGCTTTCGCAACTCGCACACTAGCTCCAACGGCTGAAAATTTCGGTTTAAGTCGCCAAGATGGCTTCACTAAGGATAGCGGAATTTCACGTTTTCGGGCAACAATCACATAAGCAGCCCCACTCCACGGTAAATAACGCTGACAAAAACGGTTTAACCAACGCATCGGCGCACTACTTCGATTCAGAAATAACGAGAAATGTGCTAGCTTGCGCTGCTCGATAATCTCAAACCCCAATAATTGTAGCCAATCATTTACGCGGCCTTGTCGAAAATAACGCGCTTTGGCCAACAAACTGCGACGTTTAATGGGGAGTAAGTGTAGCAGACCATCTAGACTAAACGGGTTTAAGCCTGTGATAATCACGTGGCCGTTAGGCGTAATAATTCGGTCGACTTCGCGCAAAATTTGGTGTGGATCGGCGCTAAAATCTAACTCATTGGCCAGCAGTACTGCATCGATGCTATTTTCTGTCAGCGGTAAATCAGTGGCTTTTGCGACGATGGAAGAATAAGGTTGTTGTCTAGCAGTTATCGCAATTTTGTGGTTAATTGTGCATTCATCACACTTGATCTCTGCACTCAAATTACCCAGTTTTAAAAAGTGATAACCAAAACACATGCGCAGACTCGGGCCACAGGCGTTCGCAATAATCTGCTGTAATGCCAATCCACTGGTCAATGCCGCCCAAGACTGGGGATATTCAGAATGCTCTCGCTTTAAAGCGGCTTTCATTCGCGCGAGTGACTCCTGTTAAAGCGTTGCTTACCTAGTAAACCTTGCCTTATAGTACAGCACAGATTGGCTCGAAAGAGAATTAACCTGATGTCACAGCTTAAACTTCCTGACAATGTCGAGTTAACGCCAGTACCAGCGTTTACTGACAACTATATTTGGACGTTTTTCAACGCGTCTAGCTGCGTGGTCGTCGACCCGGGCGATGCCCAACCTATTCTTGACTTCTGTAGCCAGCGAAACCTCATTCTTAGCGCGATAATAATTACCCATCATCATGCCGACCACACAGGTGGAATTGCAAAACTGTGTGAGGAGTTTCCAGACATTCCAGTGTTTGGCCCCAACAATAGCCAGATCCGAGGATTAACCGAGCATCTTGGCGAAGGTGATTCAATCACTATCCCGGCACTCGATCTAACCTTCAACGTCATTGAAGTACCCGGTCATACCCTTGACCATATTGCTTATATCGGCCATGGTGGGATCTTATGCGGCGACACGCTGTTCAGTTGTGGTTGTGGTCGATTATTTGAAGGCACTCCTGCTCAAATGCAACAGTCGCTGGCGAAAATAATGGCGCTGCCGAGCAATACCCAAGTGTGGTGCACGCATGAATATACGCTAGCCAATATTGATTTTGCGCTCAATGTAGAGCCAAACAATGGTGACTTACAAGACTATGCGCAGTGGGCAAGGCGACAACGCGCCAATGATTTACCCACGTTACCTAGCTCCATTGGTATCCAACAACGCGTTAATCCATTTGTCAGAGCCAGTTCTATAGAAGTTAAACAAACCGCAGAAAAAAACGCCAATCAAACGCTCGACGATGAACTTGCAGTTTTCACTGCGGTCAGACGCTGGAAAGATAACTACTAAAACCGTGAACACACAGCGATTGGTGCCAAGACTCGAAACAGAGTAAACTGAAGTGCTTGTTGTTTCGCTTTTTATTTTAGGGAAGGTTGTACGCTCAATATGAAGTCTGTTGTCGCCAGTGCTGGCATTGTTTTATCTCTTACTTTAGGTGGTTGCGTGACCACAGCGTCCGTTGAGCCAATTGCCGAAGTCGAGCCAGAGGCCGTATCTGAGCACGAGGGAGTGGTTGAAATCATCCACCCGGTAGACGTCGTTGAATTTAATTTAAGTGAGCCGGTTGAACCGGTAGAGCCAGAAATTGAACCTAACCTATGGATGTATGCTGCCGCGCAGTTTTCCTTTGAAATGACTGACAACCCCCGTTTAGTTGCGCAGCGCAATTGGTACTTACGCCACCCCAGTTACATGAGTCGTGTATCAAAGCGCGCCAAGCCATTTTTGTATCATATTATTCAGCGCATTGAAGAGCGCGGAATGCCGATGGAACTGGCGCTTTTACCTATCGTGGAAAGTGCTTTTGACCCCTTTGCCTACTCCCACGGCAGTGCTGCTGGCATGTGGCAATTTATTGAAGGCACCGGTAAACGATTTGGTTTGCGCCAGTCGTGGTGGTACGACGGTCGCCGTGATGTGATTGCATCCACCGAAGCAGCATTGGATTACTTAACTTATCTGCACCAGTTTTTTGATGGTAACTGGTTGCATGCATTAGCCGCATATAACAGTGGCGAAGGCCGGGTGCGCAATGCGATCCGCAAAAACAAGCGTGCCGGCAAAGCGACCGATTTTTGGTCACTAGAATTACCCCGCGAAACTCGCGCCTATGTGCCTAAATTGTTGGCGCTAGCAGATATTCTGCGCAACCACGAGCAATATGATTTTGCCTGGCCCAGTATTGATAATTCACCCGCTATCGCAGTAGTCGACGTCGACAGCCAAATTGATTTAGCCGTAGCAGCTGGATTTGCCGACATGACAGTGAAAGAGCTCTCAGCACTGAACCCAGGCTTTAATCGTTGGGCAACCGATCCAGATGGCCCACACCAATTGGTGTTGCCGATTGATAAGCAAACCACATTCACTAATGCAATAGCCAAAGCGGACGACTCACAGCGCTTAAATTGGGAGCGCCATCAAATTCGCTCAGGCGATAGCCTGCTGAAAATTGCCAAGCAATATCACACCACTGTCGATGTTATAAAGCAGGTCAATGGGCTCAACGGCAATATGATCCGTGCCGGTCAACATCTACTTGTTCCGGTCGCCCTGCGCTCCTTAGATGAATATGTATTATCCAACGAACAGCGTTTAGAGACGATTCAAAGTCGACAGCGCCAGGGTCATCAGATAACTCATACGGTTGCGTCTGGCGACACGCTTTGGGACCTCTCTCGTCACTACGATGTTTCTTCAGCACAAATTGCTCGCTGGAACGGCATGGCCCCCAAAGATATGCTCAAGCCCGGTCAAAAATTAGTAATTTGGCTAGACGGCGATAGCCGCCATTTGACTCAAGTCACGCGCAAGGTTACCTACACAGTGCGCCGCGGTGATTCTCTGTCGCGCATTGCGCAAAAGTTTAAAGTGCGCGTGTCTCAACTCAAGCAATGGAACAGTTTGTCCAATCAAAAGTACTTGCAGCCGGGCCAAAAATTAACGGTTATTGTTGATGTTACTGAGGTTGCCAGTTAAGGCTTATTATTGTGTTAAAGATCAATCGAGAAAACCTAAAAGCCAGTCACGAGGCCCCTTGGTTATTCCTCGACATGATCATGTTGGGTGTATTGTTTTTCAATTTACTCTGGCTGTTGTTTGACGCACTATACGGCACCGATGCAGTGTTCGCATGGCTGTATGATGTTTTTCCTACCATGACCCTCGCCTATCAACCGGTGCACGATAACTTTTTATTTGTTGAGCTGGGGTTTATCGCGGTCTTTTTGACCGAATTTGTTGTGCGTTGGATAGCTGCTGTTGTCCGCAACACCTACCTGCGCTGGTACTTTTTTCCCTTCGTACATTGGTATGACTTAGTCGGCTGCATACCGCTGGCTGCAACTCGTATTTTCCGTTTTTTACGCATCATTTCGATTTTGCACCGCTTGCATAAATTCAAAATAATCGACCTAAACGAAACGGCTTTATTTCGCTTTTTAGCTTTTTACTATGACGTGTTTGTGGAAGAGCTCAGCGACCGAATCGTAGTTAAAGTATTGTCGGATGCACAAAAAGACATTGCCGCCGGGTCACCGCTCATCGATGCTATCACCCATGACGTTTTAATGCCGCGCCGCCCTATTATTACCCAGTGGGCAGCCTCAACGCTAAACCATTTGGGCACATCAATCATGGATCCTGAACATGGCAAAGTGATCCGCGAGCATGTACTAAACAGTGTAGGCAAAGCTATTCGAGGCAACGTTCACGTTAATGCGATGAAGATAGTCCCAGTTGTTGGTAGCACGATCGAACGCACCCTAGAAGCAGCTGTCACCGATATTGTGACGCAATCTATCATCAACTTACTCAACGATCTAAGCGCCGCACAAATCGAAGAGTTCATCAAGCACGGCCTCACCCATGAAAGTGAGGAAGAACAAGCGTTGGACAGGGAAGTATTATTAGTCGTTAATGAAGTACTTGAGCTGGTGAAACACCACGTAGGTGAAAAACGCTGGAAGGTTGAACTGGCAGCGCACAAAGAAGCGCGCGCTGCCGCAAAACAAACTGAGATTTAAATCCGACGCCAAGTCGTACCTTGCGGGCCGTCTTCTAGCTCAATATTCATCGCCTTGAGTGCATCCCGAGCGGCGTCAGCTGCGGCCCAATCTTTACTGGCGCGCGCGTCATTACGTTGCTTGATCAACGCTTCAATCTCCGCATTGTCATCATCGCTGCCACCTTGCAGGTAGGCTTCTGGCGCGAGTTGTAATACACCTAAAACACTACCGAGATGCACCAATACGTGCGCTAACTCAGCGCTACGGCCGTCTTCAGCTTTGGCTTTGTTTAGGTCTTTCGCTACTTCAAACAGCACTGCAATTGCTTCAGGCATGTTCAAGTCATCGTCCATCGCCGCATTGAATTTTGCCAAATAGCCGCCAAAATCATTCGCAGTGTGAGGATTGGGCTCGACACCGCGCAAGGCTGTATACAAACGCTCCAACCCTCCTCGGGCTTGAATGATGTTGTCTTCAGAATAGCTCAGCTGACTGCGATAGTGCGCCGAAATCAAAAAGAAGCGCAACGTTTCTGAATCGTGCTGTTGCAGTACATCTCGCAACGTGAAGAAATTGCCCAATGACTTAGACATTTTCTCATTGTCGACCTGCACCATTCCCGCATGCATCCAAGTGTTCACGTACGGTGTATCAAACGCACAGCAAGACTGCGCAATTTCATTTTCATGGTGCGGGAAAATCAAATCTGAACCACCACCGTGGATATCGAAATGCTCACCCAAGTGTTTGTGATTCATCGCCGAACATTCAATATGCCAACCGGGACGTCCATCGCCCCAAGGTGATGACCAGCTCGGCTCTCCCGGCTTAACCGCTTTCCACAATGCAAAGTCCATCGGATCGCGCTTTTGTTCATCCACATCAACGCGTGCGCCTGCATTTAGCTGCGATAAGTCTTGCTTACTCAATTGACCGTACTCGGCAAAGGTACCCACCTCAAACAGCACATCACCGGATTCGGTAACGTATGCATGCCCCTTGTCAATCAAACGCTGGATTACGGCGATAATTTCGGCCATATGCGTTGTCACACGTGGCTCAACGTCCGGCTCAAGTAAGTTAATCGCCGCAAAATCTTCGTGCATCATAGCAATGGTGCGCTCGGTCAACTGATCGGGCGTTTCATTATTTTCATTGGCCCGCTTGATGATCTTGTCATCGACATCAGTGATATTGCGCACATAGGTAACATCGTAGCCTCGCGAGCGCAGATAGCGAACAAGTATGTCAAAGCTGATGTAAGTGCGGGCATGGCCCATATGACACAGGTCGTAAACCGTAATACCACACACGTAGATGCCAACCTTATTATCTACACGAGGTGTAAAGGTCTCTTTTTGGCGCGTACGGGTATTAAATAATTGCAACATGGTTTACCAACCTTATTAAAAAATTCGGCGCGCAGTGTAGCAAATTGCAGCCAAGAGTACAGTAATTCACGTCTGCATTGGTCTAGTCTGCGTTTGCTGTTACACTGCGCCTACTTTGAATTTGAGGACAACTTTAATGGTCACTATCCAAACAACAATGGGTGATATCAAGCTAGAACTTTTTGCTGATAAAGCACCTAAAACTGTCGAAAACTTTTTAGCCTATGTCGACAGTGGTTTCTTCGATTTAACTATCTTTCACCGTGTGATCCCTAACTTTATGATCCAAGGTGGTGGTTTTGAAGCTGATATGACACAAAAAGACACCAACGCACCGATTGAAAATGAAGCTGATAATGGTGTCGCGAACAAGCGCGGAACCATCGCAATGGCACGCACTAACGATCCTCATAGTGCCACGTCACAATTTTTCATCAATACCGCTGACAATGATTTCTTGGATTTTAAAAGCCCAACACCCAGTGGCTGGGGTTACTGTGTGTTTGGCGAAGTCGTTGAAGGTTTAGACGTGCTGGATAAAATCTCTGGTGTCAAAACCGGCAACCACGGGATGCATGCTGACGTGCCAACCGTACCTATTATTATTGAAAAGGTTTCGGTCGCTTAAGCCGAGCCGCACACTGAACGGAGGGCCTTTGTGCCTTCCGCCGATATTTTATGTCTGTTACCTATTTTATTTCTGATCTTCACCTCGGCGAAGATTTTCCTGCAATAACGCGCTGTTTTGAAGTGTTCATGCGCGAAAAAGCCCCCCATGCCGAAGCTTTGTACGTATTGGGAGACTTATTTGAAGTTTGGTATGGCGATGACAATAATTCGCCCTTTAATCAGCACATTGCAGCTGTTTTTAAACAAGTTGCTGAACATACCCCGGTCTTTTTTATTCACGGCAATCGGGATTTCATGCTCGGGCAGCGTTACGCAAACAAAGCGGGCTTTACAATCCTCAACGAGCAAACCGTTATCGACCTCTACGGTACGCCTACCCTATTGCTGCACGGCGATGAATTGTGCACTGACGACATTGCCTATATGAAGTTTCGCCGCAAATCGCGCTCTCGTTGGTGGCAAACCATGGTTAAAGCGCTGCCGTTAAGCTTGCGCCGTTATCTGGCTACACGGGGCCGCAAAAATAGTGAGTCGAATAAGATGCAACTCGCCGCTGATATTATGGATGTGACACCTCAGGCGGTCATTGAAGCATTAGAAAATCACAATGTTCAGCAAATGATCCACGGTCATACCCATCGCCCTGATATGCACCATTTGGAAGCCAACGGCAAGCCAGCAACTCGCATCGTGTTAGGTGATTGGTATGAACAAGGCAGTATGTTAGTGGCTACACCGGAGGGGCTAACCCTTGAAAACATACAATTTAGGCAATAGTACAGTAGTTAACCATTAACAATACCAACGCCATACAGAAAAATACAAATCGCTCTGGCATTGCCAGAGCTTTTTTATAGGTGTTTAAGCCGTTTGTAACTTTGGCTTTTTCGCTAATTCACGTACCACTAAGTAAACCAATATCGCCAGCGTCCCTGTGGTCAGGACTGCAACGATCCAAGGCCACACCGTTATACCCCGCGCTTTTGCATCGCCAATCATCCAGCTTGTGATGATCAAACAAGCAATCACCAAATCTATTAGGATTTGCAGACTTGATGGGTTAGCAAAGCCTGCCTGCCAAATGGCTATATAACCCACATCTAGCAGTAACCAACCAGAGTAAGCACCAAACAAAGCCAAAGTAACCAGTAGTAGAATAAGACGTACGTTCATAGTTTTCTCCTAAATGTTTGGTCACATTGTAGAAGCGAAGATAGTTACAGCAATTACCTGTTAGGTAATTGTCGCAATTTACGGTTAGGATAAATTATTAGCCGTTAAAAAATCATTTAAGATCAACTCATGAGCGACTCGCCGTTTTCAACCACATTAAAACGCTGGCGTAAAGTCCGTAAATATTCGCAGCTAGACTTATCACTGGAAGCCGGTATATCCCAGCGTCATCTAAGTTTCTTGGAGTCTGGCCGCTCTCGTCCTGGTAAAGATACCATTATTGATTTAGCTGAAGCGCTTAAAATGCCACTTCGTGACCGCAATCAAATGCTCAACAGTGCGGGCTTTGGCGCTATTTATAAAGAACGCGCCCTTGATGACGCCACGATGATCACTGTGCAAAATGCATTGCATATGACGCTAGAGCACCATATGCCCTTTCCTGCCGTTGTAGTCGATAGACGCTGGAATCTCTACATGGCCAATCAAGCCAGTAATAAGTTGATCAGCATTATTGGTGAGCCTGATCCCAGCCTGTTAGATGACGGTAAACTCAATATCTATCGCTTGACCTTTAGTGACAAAGGTTTGCGGCCCTTCATATCAAACTGGACTGAAATCGCGAATCCCCTTTTATTGCGATTACAACGTGAAGTCAGTGATGATCCGCAAAACACATTTCTAGTTAACTTATTAGAAGAAGCACAACAGCTAGCCAACGCACAAGACTATACAGCCGCAGATATCTCAGCAACAGTCGCGCCAGTTATGAGCTTGAATTTACAACTCGGTGATGTGGAGCTGAAAATGTTCAGCATGATTTCGTCTTTTGGGACGGCGTTAGACGTTACCGCTTCTGAGCTAAAGGTAGAAACTTTTTTCCCTGCAGATGATGCAACTAGTGAGTTTTTTAAAACGACTAAGTAACAGCTAAATACAAGAGTCAAAATTACAAGCCATGGTACTGCTTAGGCGGTCGCCATTGTGCACTCAGGTGTACCGCTGTGAAAGCGAAACTGCCCGTCATTCGCTTCGATAAGTGCTGACTCTTTCTGACCGAAAAACTGTACACGAGCCGAAATATCGCCGCCTTCAATCTTTTCAGCCAAAGTTAAATAGTCTTGAAAATGACGTGCTTCAGAGCGCAATAAAGACACGTAAAATTTTTCTAGCTCTGCATCTAAAAATGGGGCTAATTTTGCAAAGCGTTCACACGAGCGCGCCTCGATGTATGCACCGCATATCAGTGTATCGATTAGCTTGGCAGGTTCATGGGTACGCACGTGTTGCATCAAACCGCGAGCATACCTCGCAGCATTCAAGGTTGTATAGGGAATATCCCGTGCTTGCATGATTTCAAGAACCTGCTGGAAGTGATGTAATTCCTCTTTAATCAACAGCACCATTTTGTCAATCAACTCATCGCCATGGACAAAATCAGATTTACTAATCAACTTCTTAGATAAGTTGACGTGAGCGCTAAAATCCCCTGTTCCAATTTTGCGATACACGAAATCTTCAAACGGCTTTAGCCACTCTAGCAGTGCCTCACCGCTACTCTTATCCACTGCATAACGGCGTAACAACAGCATAGCTGTTTGCGCAGCTTTCAATTCACAATTGGCATGATCCACCAACAGCACAGGTAGGTTTTCAGGCTGCGTTGCTGCCTCAATCCATGCATCAGGTGTCTCGCAGTGTAAAAAGTCGTGAATGGGTTGTAACAGCGCGTTCAAAACGCAATACCTTATTACTAGTGAAAAACCGCGCTAGTGTAGCAAATTTATTAGTTTGTGGCTGGCAAAAATTAATCGAGTTTTACTGGCGCTGCGCGCAACCAGTTTCGCGGATCATACTGACTCGTGCCCGAGGTGATATGCAATGTAAATGCATGCCTTGAATGGTCAGACTGATTCGCGGCACTGAAATGGGGCAATAAACCATTGAACACTACCAGTGAGCCAGCCTTGACTTCTAACGCCACCGCTTCCTCGTCACTTGGCCAAGGTTGACTGTGCAATGTATGGAGCTCGGTATGGTCATTTTCATCGCGTGTGAACTGCTCTTTCAACGGAAAATTGGCACCAGACGCAGCCACTTGCAAACAACCGTTATGCAGGGTTGCATCTTCAATAGCAAACCAAAAAGTAACGACAGAAATTGGGGCAGTATAAAAATACGTCGCATCTTGATGCCAGCGGATTTCTCCACCGATTTTGGGTTGCTTGAAAATGTACATGGATTGGCGAATTTCTGGTTCAACAACGCCTACATCCTTTGCTATGTCAGCAATCAAGTCGGCGGTACTGAATGCCTTGAACACTGGGTCGTGCACATGCAGCGCGTGGGCAATTTTGTTAATACTCAAATGCTTTGCTTGCGTCAGGGTGCCATCAGGTGCAAAAGCATCTTCTTCGAAAAAGCAGCGCACTTTATCGTCTGACGTTAGGAAGTACTGGTCGCGATCGGTAAATTCCGAATGCGTCGAAAAGATTGCCCGCGTTGAGTCCGGGTCAAACTGATCTACGATGTCCATAGCAGCACTTTTTAGTGCTGCCATCTGTGCATCGCTAAACAATTGCTCAAGCACCACGTAGCCTTTTGACTCGAAGTGTCGTTGCTGTTGAAGCGTTAACATATTTACATCCCTGTACTGCGCTAAAAGGGTTAGGCTTCTAGCTTACTCATAATTCCAATGAGTGTCTTCTCAAGTTGACGAATAATCGATTGCGCCGCTGTGTCAGTTTGCGTTGCAGTAAGCGTCGCCGTGACTGTAGCTAACTTGCGCGACAAACTAAGATTGCCTTCACCGCGCTGCAAAACTTCATCTGCTTGAGATAACAAAGCGTCAATCTCATCGCGTTGACCGTTGGCAAACAAACCGTGACGTTCTAACTGGTCAAGGTATGCCAAAGCCACAACGGGTACGTCAGGCCAAGTGACTGGCAATTGTTGTTGTGGGTTGAATACATCGCCCATATCTGCCAGTTTTGCGGCAGCTATTTCATTCGCGCTCAAGTACTCACTTGGCTGTAAATCAAACACATCTAAACCACGAATAATTTCGGTACCGTAAATTTTTCCATTATACCAGTACGTCGACCAATAACCGGCAACGACCCGGCGCTCTTCGTGGATTGGGCCACGGTCAAAATACGCGATTTCAACCGGCTCTGTAGCCGTGAAGTCAATCACTGATAAACCACCTTGGTACCACGCTTGAGCAAAAATGTCGCGACCGGGAACCGGAATGATTGAGCCGTTATGGGCGACGCAGTTTTCCTGTTCAGATTGTGGCGCATCGATTTTATAGTAGCTTTGGAATTCGAGCTTGCCATCAACAATCTCATAAATAGCATTAGCGCCCCACGATTTGGGATCCGATGCGCGACAACGCGGTTGAATACCGCCGCCCCATTCATCCGTAAACAACACTTTCGTACCGTCATTGTTGAAGGTTGCTGAATGCCAATACGCAAATCCAGGATCCGTAACTTCGTCAATTCTTTGTGGATTGAGCGGGTCGCTGATATCCAAGATAATGCCATTTCCAGAGCACGCGCCTGCCGCCAAATTGGCGCTTGGGAATATGGTTATGTCGTGGCACTGATCAGTACGACGCGTGGTTTGAGTATCGTCACCATGATCACCTCCAAGCCACAACCCAGCAACGCGCCCTTCCGGATCAGCAAATACTGCTGGACTTGACGTGATCTTAGCCGCGGCGGGATTATCAATTGGTATTTCAATAACATCGATTCTGAACAATGCCGTGCGCTCATCGCCAGGTACATCGCCTACGCAACCGGCTAACTCCTCTTCATCGCGCACACCGGCCGTCCCGGAGTTATACACCACAACGCGCTCATCATCGGCGGATACAATTGAATGGGTGTGAGAGCCGCGACAGGTTTGCACCAGCCCCACTTGTTGTGGACGCGTAAGATCAGAGATATCGAAAATGCGTAAACCGCGGAAACGTTCGTCACTCACATCTTCATCTACACCTTGTAACCCACAATCAATGCGACCTCGGGTTTGCTCCACCGACATGATGAGTAAATCTCCTACGATCGACACATCGCCTTGACCACCTGGGCAAACAATCGAGCTCATAAGTTGTGGCGCTGCGTCATTACTGATTTTGTACACATTGAAACCGTGATAATTACCAGCCACTAGCACATCGTTAGCAAATGCCATATCCGTATTCCAAAAACTCAATAGTGGCCAGCGCTCTCCCCATTCGGTTTTAACGTCACCGCCTTCTAAATCTTCGTCACGAGATTCATTACTAGCTTCATCGCTCTCTTCCGTTGGCTTGACTGGCGGTAGATTAGCTGGATTTTCTGGGTCGAAAAATCCTCTCGGCTTGGGCAGCGAATGCGTCAATGTTAAATTCATGATTGCAGAGCCGGCGTCGTGTAAGCCGGCTACTAACCCCACGCGCGGATCGCCAGACAAACCCGCCAACATCTCATTCATGCGGGTAATCTCTGCGTTCTGATCATTGACAATATCATTCACAAAATCATACAACAACGGGTCATAAGCGGAACCGTCTTTACTCAACAAATCATTGACCATACGCACCGCGCCCTCGTGATGCGGTATCATTAAGTCGAGAAACTGACGATCAAAGTCTACGCCTGTTGATTCAGCTAATTGCTGCATTTGTGCAGCTGTCGCCATCCCCATCATGGCATGATCCATGTGCATGTGATGAGGTGATTCAATCGCTTCACCGCGCTCTTGTAACCAGTCGCGCATAAATCCAATTTCGTCAGTCTGGGATTTTTGAATCCGGCCAGCAATATCAATAATTTTTTCGTTATTGGTGCGCTCGGCAACCAGTTCTGCCATTTCTACCGCTTGAGCATGGTGCGGTATCATGTTTTGCATAAAGCTGACGTCGGCTAGGGTATAGCGCGTTTTACTCAGTTGAATCGCTTGCTCAGCGCTCAAATCTCGTGTTTCTTGTCCCGGCGCTCCAGGTTGCACTATCGGTGCATCTTGCGCTACGGCCAGACCGCTACTTACAGCTATGGCTAATAGGGTTAAACCAGAGATTAATGGTCTTTTATTGTTTTTCACGCTTACTAACTCCTTAGAATGTCCTCTATCCTCTGAGGCTTATAATCTTTTCAATTCGACTATTTCGATACCACAGTTAACGGGTAGTTGATTAATATGGCGCTTAAACTCGTCGAACCCACCTTCACGGTGCATGCGCTCGATGGAAGCCTGAAGCGCAGGTACTTTATCATTGTGCAGTCGATTGACTAGGTGATAACTGATAATTTCCATTTCCGATTCTCGCCGAACGTAAACTTGTTCCAATGCACTTTGGCAAAATAAGTTCAAGATTGTTGGTGGGCTACCGACTAAAACGTCGACTGCACCATTGGTTAACGCGGTTTTCAAAAACGTCAGGCTTTGGTCAAAAAAACAGTCCAAGCCAAACTTATCACAATAGGCTTTTCCTGCCTGAAAGCCGCCTACAATGGCAAATAAATGTTCTTGTGAACGGTTACAACGATTTGCATCGATACAAAAGAAGTGGATTGGATGGTGTAACATTGCGGCAGGCACAACGACTAGATTTGGGTATTGCTCAGCAACTTGTAAGACGCGTCCTGCTTCAGCATCAGTTTCTAACCTATCGGCCAGTTGCAGGCCGCGACGCGATGGATAAAAGCGCAGTTCAGGGGTAATTCTCAGTGGCGCATACATATCGTCAAATAGCCGCTGTATGATGGCGCGGCTTTGCGAGTCAGCGTAAACGTCGTTTACGCCGATAATATATGCATCTTGTTCGGCCGCGCTACTACTAAGTGTCCAACATGAAGCGGTGGCGAACACTACCAAGAACCTCACGAACTTGGGCATAATTCCCTTACTAGCTATTGGTTTATGTTTGTGGGATCAAGATTAACGCAATTGTCCGTTGTCGGACAACTGCGTAATGACAGAGATTTGCTGACTTTATATACGAGCAAAGCTGCGCTCAACTTCCTCAAGTGATTTGCCTTTGGTTTCGGGCAAGAACCGCATAACCAATACGAGACCAATGGCAGCGCATATTCCGTAGATTAGGAACGTCATTGCCGCACCCAAGGTAGCTAACTCCCATGGAAATACCAGTTGCACCAAAAAGCTCACCGCACTGTTCACTACGCCTACTAGAGAAATAGCAAGACCGCGGATCTGATTGGGAAAGATTTCTGAAAACATGACCCACATTACAGGGCCGAGTGACATCGCAAATGAAGCTACGAACCCGATGATCCCAACTAAAATCAATGTAGCGTTGATGTTCGTTGCTTGCTCCAATAGCTGACCTTGATGCTTGTTGTAGGTTTGCTCGTTAATATTTTGCTGTAATGCCTGCTTGAATTCCACGTCAGAGTTGAAGGTTTGCCCCTGCATATGCGTAAATTGTTCAACCTTCAAGTCGTCATGCTCGGCAGCTAATTGAACGACCTGCTCTGGCGTCAAAATATAGCTCGCTTGTTTAAAACCGTAGGCACAAATTGACATCGATAAAATGACACCACTTAAGCCTATAATGAGTAAAGGTTTGCGTCCAAATTTATCAATTGTGATCATCGCTACGATAGTGAAAATAACATTTACCACGCCAATAAACACAGCCTGCATAAAGGCAGCATTAGTGCCGACGCCACTCTGTTCGAAAATTGTGGGGGCGTAGAAGAAGATCACATTAATACCGGTAATTTGTTGCGCGATACCAACAATAAGCCCAATAAAAATAGGCCACTTCATGCGATTGCTAAACAGCAATTTCAAACCATTCGTGAGGGTTGATTTTTGCTCGCTCATTGACGCCTTAATGGATTCGATTTGTTGTACAACCTGATGGCTATCAAAGATTTTGCGCAGTACTGAGTCCGCTTCCTGTTCATAGCCTTTCATGATTAACCAGCGGGGACTGCGTGGAATAGTAAACAGTAAAACAAACCACAATAACGCTGGGATAATTTCCATCCCCAGCATCCAGCGCCAAACATTATCTTCAATGCCCAATTGCACCACCCAAGCTAAATCACTTTGACTCAACTGCAAGAAATAAAAATTACTGAAATAGGAAACAGAAAACCCCAAAACGATATTGAATTGATTGACTGAAACCATCTTGCCACGGTGTTCGGCTGGACTGATTTCTGCGATATATATCGGAGCAATCATCAACGAACAAAATGCCATACCGCCAATAAATCGGGCAATAATTAACATCCAATAATCAACTGCTAGCGCTGATGCAAGTGCCGAAATTAGATATAAAAAAGCGATAATTATGAGTGTTTTTCGGCGTCCAAAAGCGTCACATATTGCGCCAGCCGTTATCGTGGCGATAATACCGCCAAGCGTTGGCGAGCTGACCACAAATCCTTGCTGCCATGCAGTCAATGAGAACTCGGTCGTTACAAACCCTACAGCGCCAGAAATTACCGATGCATCAAAGCCAAAAATAAAGCCCCCCATCGATACGATTAAGGTGTAATACAAGACGGTTTTGTTGGCGAACATGAATGGTCCTTATTGTTATTTTAATTGGGCTTAAAGTGCGTACGCGCACTCGTTTCATTAGTGTGTTGCAGTATGCCTTGGCTGTTCGGTTCAGTATAGGAAAAACCGAAGCCCGGTGGCCACGCTTGCGCATACGGCATGCGATTAATCAGTGGCACTTGGCTTGTGTCGTGGGACTTAGCCAATACTGGCCAACTAAATGCTAAACGCCCGGTGAAGTTAACTTCACCTGCGAGTAAATCGGCAATACATTCCCCCTCAGATCCGGGGAGCCAAGCGATTACGAAAGCATCTGACAAGTTAATTTCATCTTCCACTATCAAGGGGCGACCGTTCAGCAGGACGGTAACAATAGGTATTTTGTGTTCACGCAGCGCATTTAGCAATGCAATGTCCTCTGGATGCAACACCTGTAATGCAGCACTTTTCCCATAGGGCTTGTGGATAGCTACATTGCCATCAATCCCTAAGCTAGATTGCACTAGCAAACGATCTGATGAACGTATGTCGCCCAAACCCTCAGCATATGAACGCTCCCCGATAACGACTACAGCCACATCAAATTCGCTTAAATTACTTTGTCGGATCCGACTGGGTAAGATTTTTTTTGCATCGGGAAACTGTTGTTTTAATCCTTGCCAAATAGTTGTCGCCCCGTCCATTCGCGCACCAGCGCCTTGCCACTCAATAGTAAAACCACCGCATTGACGCCCTGCATGGTCACAGTTTTTGCCGGTAACCAAGACCTTCTGAGTACAATCCAAGGGTAGAATATTGTTATCATTTTTTACTAAAACGCAGCTCTGCGCAGCGATATTTCGGGCCACCGTTCGGTGTTCGAGCGTTCCCAACAAGTTGTGATAAGGTTGACTGCGTTCACTGGGCGCTTTTTGCTCAAACAGTCCAATCGATTGTTTGGCGATCAAAATCCTTTCGACAGCATCATTAATGCGACTTATCGCTACGCTGCCCAGCTCAACGTGGCGAGCAAGCAGATCAATAAACTGCGCCCAGTTCGAGGGGATCATGAACATATCTATCCCAGCATTAACACTTTGCTCAATCGCAGTGTAGTAGTCGTCGTTGACATAACTAATGCCCTGCATATCTGAGAGCACCAACCCCTTAAACCCAAGTTGTTTCTTAAGACGCTCAGTGATCAGGTATTTATGGCTATGGCACTTATCACCGTTCCAACTGCTAAACGATACCATGACACTCATCGCACCGTGTTTAATTGCGCGTTCAAAGGGCAAAATATGTTGCTCTAGTGCACGCTCAGATATTCGTGTATCCCCCTGCTCGACGCCGTGTTCAGTAGCGCCATCACCAATCCAGTGTTTAGCGCAGGTCAATATTGGGTATTCCAGTCGGTCTGCATTTAAGGCTGTAATGTAGTGTTGAGCAAAATCAGCAACCTGTTTTGGGTCTGCGGAAAAACTCTCATACGTGCGCCCCCAATGATAGTGTTGCGCGATAGCGAGATTTGGACCAAATATCCAATCAGCGCCAATGGCTCTGATTTCATCCCCCGTAATTTGCGCGACCTTTTCAACCGCCCTACGACTATGGGTTGCCCCGAGCCCGATGTTATGTGGGAATACTGTTGCGCCAGATACATTCGAGTTACCGTGGATTGCATCCAATCCATATAAAATGGGAATAGCATTGTCTTTGCGATTTTTTGCGGCATGCCAAAACGCATCGATACGCTGTCGCCAATCGCTAGCACGATTATTCCCTGGGCAACTCCCAGCACTGCTCATAACGCCACCAAACGCATGATTGGCGACATCATTCGGTTCGCACATGGATTGATCAACCAGCGTCATTTGACCAATTTTCTCTAACAAAGACATACGACGCAGCATCTGCCGTGCGCGCTTTTGATAAAGAGAATATTGCGTATCATTCATTTATTGACTGATCCAATTAAACTCAGCTGATAAGTCACACGTGCTATCACCGCCAATCCATAGGGTAAATGTGCCTGTCTCAACCACATATTGACTGCGCTGATTATAAAAACCTAAATCTGCTCGACTGAGTGAAAAAGAGACTAGGCGTGACTGGCCCGCTGGAATGCTAATCCTTTGATAACCTTTAAGTTCTCGAACAGGACGCGAAACACTCGAAACTTTATCGCGGATGTAAAGTTGCACCACTTCGTCTGCATCTATTTTGCCACAGTTGACAACTTCTACAGTTACGTCTAATCGCTCTGTGGCACTAACCTCATGGCTACTTAGTTGGAGATTGCGGTATTCAAACTGAGTGTAAGACAAGCCATACCCGAACGGATACATCGGTGTAAAGTGTGTGTCAATATGCGATGCCGCCATACCTAGTGATGTTTGCTCTGCACGCATCGGGAATTGGTCCATATGGACATAATTATCGTGCGTCACTGGCCTACCGGTTGGTTTTTGGCCGTAATAAAGGGGGATTTGCCCAACCTTGCGCACAAAGCTAACTGGCAACTTCCCTGAGGGCGTTCGTTCCCCTAGCACAAGATCAGCGATTGCAGGCCCCGCCATGGAGCCCGGGTGCCATGCATAAAGGATAGCGTCAACAAAAGGTTCAATGCACTCAAGTGCAAGTGGCCGACCAGCTAGCACCACCAATATAATAGGTACATTACGCCCTCGTAACGTCCGGCTCACCGCTCGAATTAACTCTTCTTGTGCGCCGGGTAAGTCGAGCTCTGCTCGGCAATGTGCTTCGCCAGAGAGAATCGCTTCTTCGCCTAAACACAAAACGACTGCATCTGCGGCCGCTGCCGCGTCACAAGCCAGAGGGATACGACTGTTATCATGGTCACGAGTACTAGCAAACACCGGCAAGTAGTTCACTTCTACACGACGCTGCCTGAAACCATCGAGTACGGTCTGACTGATACTCACATCACCATCAAAAACCCAGGTACCTAATTGCTCATAACCATCATCAGCTAATGGACCGAGTAGAGCGATTCTTTGATCGCAAGCAATGGGCAGTGATGTACCGTTGTTTTTGAGTAAGACACAAGACTTTACCGCCGCTTCATAGGCCTCTTTAGTATGCTCTTCGCTGTTATAAGGTGAAGTGGCGCCTTGAAGATAATGCTGCTCGAATAGCCCCAATCTAATCTTCATCGCCAAAATGTTTAACACGGCAGCGTCTAATTTTTCGATTGTAATTACACCGCTGTGTAACAAAGCTTCTGCGTGATTGATAAACGTGCCACTGACCATCTCAATTTCAACACCGGCGTTAATCGCTTGCTCCGCCGCGGCTTTATCATTTTCAGCAACGCCGTGAACGGTCAACTGTTGCACAGAGCCCCAATCACTTACCACAACACCATTAAATCGCCACTCATGGCGCAACACATCAGTCAATAACCACTCGTTGCCACTAACCGGTACACCATTTAAGTCGCTAAACGATGTCATTACCGAAAGTACGCCAGCCTCGCATGCCGCTTTGAACGGCGGCAAGTATACGTGTCGTAATTCGTGCTCACTGACATTAGTCGTGTTGTAATCTCGGCCACTTTCACTGGCTCCATAGGCTGCGAAGTGCTTTGCGCAGGCGGCTATTGCCGTTGTCTGACTAGGATCTTCCGTTTGATAGCCACGTACCATTGCCGCTCCCATGCGAGCGTTGAGTAAGGGATCTTCACCAAAAGACTCGGCAATACGCCCCCACCGTGGGTCGCGCGATACATCTATCATCGGCGAGAATGTCCAATTTATGCCCACCGCAGAGGCTTCAATCGCACTGAGTCGAGCGCTGCGCTCGATGGTTTCATCACACCAGGTCGAGGCCAGTCCGATAGGTAGTGGAAAAACGGTCTTAAACCCATGAATAACGTCCCGTCCAATCAACAGCGGGATGCCATGTGGGCTTTCATTTACCGCAATGCTCTGCAATTGTGCGATAACTTCGGCATCGACCTCGTTTATCACAGAACCGACGTTACCCATGCGGACATCGTGTGCAAGTTGTTCTGTTACAACACCACCGGCGCCATTGACTTGATGCATTTGTCCCAACTTTTGCGTTACGGACATTTGGTCTAGCAAGTCTTTGGCACGTTGCAATTCTGGCTCGTTTAACGGGCTAGTGGTGGTCATTTACACTCTCATAGTTGCGCTTAAGAACGGCGTCGGGTCAGGTCACCGCCCCTACTTGTCTAACACGCAAATTAAAATCGGAATTATGAGCGTAGATGTAACACAGTTGTTAACTGCTTAGGCGCCATTTCATCCAGAAGGGACTATAGGCGCGATAAAGTGGACTATTATCTTCCGAGATTGGTTTATGCTCTAAAGATTGTAAAAATAACGTAAATGAGACAGGTGATTTCGTAAACCCTGCTGGTCGTGATTGAAGTCCACCTTACCTCGTTTGTGTTGTATTAACGTTCCAAATGATTAGTTTGCACCGATTAGCGCACGAGATGCGATTTTTTTAATGATAAAAATAATAAAAAAATACTTGTTTAACGAGAATTAAATTATGAACAGTATGAATACTCACACACACTCATCCGCGCTAAAGGGCGTTGAAGGCGCCTACATTGAAATGGGTGGTGAAACATTTTATCAAATCAAAAACGTTGATCAGATGCCGGCTTTTTTTGTCAGTGTCGTTTCTGATCAAGATCATTGGTTGTTCGCCGGTTCAACCGGTGGATTGACAACAGGCCGAGTATCACCTGATACAGCCTTATTCCCTTATGTTACCGTCGATAAAGTTTACGAAAGCTCCCCCCATACCGGGCCGAAATCTATTTTCCGAGTGACTACAGACAATCAAGTGCGTTACTGGGAACCGTATAACGCAGAGCATGACGACCGCTATAGCATCGAGCGCAACCTATATAAAAACACACTTGGAAATGCATTGTGTTTTGAAGAAATCAATTACGATTTGAACTTAAAATTTCAGTATACCTGGCGATTCTCCGGTGAGTTTGGCATTGTCAGAGAAGCACAGCTGACCAACACAGCATCAGCTTCACAAACCGTTGAATTCATCGACGGATTACAGAATATCTTACCAGCGGGCACGCCGCGTTTTACGCAGGCACAATCAAGTAACTTGGTTGATGCATATAAGTGGACTGAGTTAGATGAGTCGAATGGTCTGGCGCTTTACACACTCTATTCTGCAATTACCGACCGTGCTGAGCCCGTTGAAGCGTTACACGCAAATACCGTATTCCACTTTGGTTTGGCTGACGCCAAAGTTCACTTGGATAACGCCAGTATTGATGCGTTTAAAACTGGTCAAACGGCAGCATCTAAAAATACCAGTCGTGGAGTTCGCAGCCATTATTTGATTAATGCTGCAGTAAGCTTAGCAGCAGGCGAAAAGGCTGATTGGACGATAGTAGCTGACTTGGAAAAAGACCAAGCAGCGGTCATTGCGCTACAATCCGAGCTGACGAATATTGATGCGTTAGCGCAAAAGCTGACTGAATCTATTCAGGCAGGCAGCGATAATCTCGCCAGAATCATGGCTCGTGCAGATGGCTTTCAAGCTACCGGTCAGCCAGATGTTTCATTACATCACTATGCAAATACACTGTTTAACGTACTACGTGGCGGTATTTTTGCCAATCAGTACCAGATTTCGCGGCGCGACCTGCTGCAAACAATTAAACATTTCAATGCTAAGGTTTACGCCGCCCATGCGGAAGCCATTCGTTTACTTCCCGAGTGGATTGAATTTGAAGATTTACTGCAATTTGCTGAACAAGAGCAAGACATGCAGTTAAGTCGGTTGATTTATGAATACTTACCGATCACCTTTGGTCGACGCCACGGTGATCCAAGCCGTCCATGGAACCAGTTTGCGATCGAGCTTAAAGATAGTAATAATCAACCACTGTTGTCCTACCAGGGCAATTGGCGTGATATTTTCCAAAACTGGGAAGCACTGACTCTAAGTTATCCATCATTCATCGAGTCGGTGATTGCAAAGTTCGTCAACGCTTCTACGGTAGATGGCTACAACCCCTATCGCATTACCAAGCAAGGGATTGATTGGGAAGTTGAAGAACCCGATGACCCTTGGAGTTACATCGGTTACTGGGGTGACCACCAAATTATCTATTTACTTAAATTACTTGAGTCTTCGAACAAGTTTGACCCCAGTAAGCTGAAGCAGTTGTTAACGCAGCAAGCATTTAGTTATGCCAATGTACCTTATCGACTGAAACCCTATGCCGAAATGGTCAAAGACCCTAAGGCAACGGTCCTCTATGATAATGAATTAGCAAGCGAAATAGAGCAACGCGTGGCAACCATAGGAGCTGATGGCAAGCTAGTGTTGACCAGTGAGCACGACGTTTACCGCGTTACGTTAACCGAAAAGTTATTGGTGCCACTTCTCACCAAATTGAGCAACTTAGTAATTGATGGCGGCATTTGGCTGAATACGCAACGGCCTGAGTGGAACGACGCAAACAATGCATTGGTTGGCCAAGGTCTATCAATGGTAACGCTTTACTACATGAACCGTTACATTGACTTTATGGAGTCGTTGTTCTCCGGTATTCAGACTACTCACAGTGAGTTTACGCTTACCACTGAAGTTGCTAATTGGCTGACACAGACCACCGAAATTTTGTCCCAGGCGGCTGAGCAACTCAACGCACAGCAAGATATCAATGCAGTCCGTTTCGACACACTGAAAGCGTTGGGTGAACTAGCCACTGAGTACCGCGCCAATATGTACCAGCACAACGGAGATTTCACTCAAGTCTCAGTCGAAACCAGTAAGATATTGTCGCTGTTAGCCCCAGCCAAGCAACTGATATTGCGAAGTGTTCATGCAAACTTAAGCGATTCAGGTCTTTATCACGCTTACAATATCCTGCGTATTGATCAGCAATCACTCAGCGTCGGTCATTTGTACGATATGCTGGAAGGACAAGTTGCAGCCCTAAGTTCTGGAGCGCTATCTGCGCAGCAATCGATAGAAATCATCGACCAATTATTTGCTAGCGACATTTATCGTCCCGACCAAAAAACCTTTATGCTTTATCCCGATCGGACGCAACAGCGCTTCCTCGATAAGAACACAATCCCCAGTGGCTTAGTCGATGAGGATCCGTTAGTAGTGGAAATGCAAGCTCGCGGTGACAACCGATTAGTAAAACGCGATTTACGCGGCGACTACCGGTTCAATAGTGCTTTAACTAATGCCAATGCAATCAAAGCTGTGTGGCCAGAGTTAACCGAAGACTATCCAAACTTAGCGACAGAGTCTTCACTTCAAAACCTACTTGAAGTCTATGAAAGCGTATTTAATCACAGTGCCTTCACCGGGCGCTCAGGCGGTATGTTCGGTTTTGAGGGGCTCGGCTGTATATACTGGCATATGGTTTCTAAACTGCTTCTGGCTGTGCAAGAAGTAGCGGTTGACAGTTTCCGTAGCGGTGAAGACGAGTCTGTCACGCAGCGTCTAATTGCACGCTACTATGATGTACGCGAAGGAATCGGCTTTAATAAATCGCCATCCGAATACGGGGCTTTCCCGGCGGATCCCTACTCTCATACCCCTAAACATGCGGGCGCTCAGCAACCTGGCATGACAGGTCAAGTGAAAGAAGAAGTGATTACGCGAATGGGTGAACTTGGTTGTTGGGTTGACTCCGGTAAAGTGAATTTTCAGCCGTTCTTACTGCGCGAAGTTGAGTTTACACAAGAGCCAACACCATTCCGTTACCTAGATTTGCAAAACCAGTGGCAAAGCATTGAACTTGCAGCAAATCAGTTGGGTTTCACTTGGTGTCAGGTGCCTATTATCTTCACCTTAGATGATAGCTCAGCTGGAAAAACACACATTCACCTACACGATGGCAGCCAACGCACTATCTCGGGAAGCTCTTTAGACCAAGATGACAGTCGTATTCTGTTTCATCGTACCGGTGAGATCAGTCAGATAGAGGTTGTTCTGAGTCGTGCTGACTTATATCAGCCCGCGTAATTATCATTGCTAAGGGGCTCCGATGGAGCCCTTTTTTTATTTATCTCGACCGTATTGCTTCCCGCATCAAGCCCCCTACCAGATACCCAAGTCAGTAGATGTTAAAAAACTGTAATGCTATTTAAACTGTGTAATACTTTGATTTTCTGTCTGATGTCACGATTATTATGAGTTCAAGCAGTTACGATTTTAATCCTCAAGACTACCCCGAACCCAATGCCCCTTTCGTTTACTGGCAATTGGCATTTTGGGCATTTTTATGCGTCGTTAGCTTTTTTACCCTGACGCTTTGGTACAGCCAGCCGTCATGGACCTATATCGCACCTATCCTTTCGCAATCAATATTAGGTCTCATCTTAACTGTTGTCATGGAACGTATTTTACTGTTCACGTGGCATCGCTCGCTAATATTCAAAGCGCTTATAAGTATTGGACTAGTCGTAGCCGTTTCTTCACTTTGGACTGTGCTGCGTATGTATTTGTTTGAAACCATGACTGGTGAAGAACATATTTGGAGCGAGTTTGGCGGTTGGTATTTTAGCGGAATATTTATATTTATTAGTTGGGCGTCACTGTTTTTCGGTGTGCAGTATTACGATTTGTTGCAACGAGAACACCGCATTATGTTGCGGGCTGAGGCAGAAGCTAGAAATCAGCAGTTAAAGCGAATGCACGCGCAAGCCACGGCTCGTGATGCACAGATGAAGATGTTGCGCTACCAGCTCAATCCTCATTTTTTGTGCAATACACTAAATGCAATAAATGCGCTGATCGAATGTGAAGAAAGTGAAAAGGCACAAATTATGTCAGTTAAACTGAGTCAATTTTTACGTCACTCACTCGACAATATACCCAATTCGAAAATAACCTTAGAAAATGAAATCAACGCATTGAACCTGTATCTAGATATTGAGAAAATTCGATTTGAAGACCGATTAAAACTCAATATTGATATCGAGCCCGCAGCTAAACAGGCGCAATTACCTAGCTTGTTATTGCAGCCAATTATCGAGAACTCAATGAAGCACGCGATTGCCAAGTGTGAAGACGGCGGTACGATTTCTATCGGTGCGCATATTGTCAATGAGCAACTAGTGATTGATATTGCTGATACCGGCCCTGGGATTAAAATTGGTAAAAGTAAACTGCAAAGTGTAATTGGCAGAGGTGTTGGATTGAAAAACACTGACGAGCGACTTAAAGTACTTTACGGTACGGCTTTTAGTTTCGATTTGTCGACATCTGAAAATGGTGGTCTAAAAACCACAATTCGCGTGCCTTTTGAACCTATTGAAGCAACGGCTTCTGTGGAATAATAATTTTAATGACTACTATAAAAACAATTATTGTCGATGACGAACCACTTGCGCTGGGTTTGTTAAAGTCAAAGCTAAGTAAAAACCCAAACATTGAAATTGTCTGTCAATGTCGAAATGGTCGTGAGGCAATAGATGCCGCACTCAGCCACCGCGCAGATTTGATGTTTTTGGATATACAGATGCCTGGACTGGATGGCTTAGACGTAGTTCAGCAATTACAATCTGACGAAATGCCGCTGATTGTGTTTACCACTGCGTTTGAGCAATATGCCATCAATGCATTTGACTTACATGCGGTCGATTATATTTTGAAGCCCATTGATCAAGAGCGCATCGACCGCGCTATAGAACGCGCTATAGAGAGACTCGACAAAGAAGAAAACGGACAGTTTAAGTCCGGCATTCTCAATGCCATTAATTCAATGAACGCGCATCAAGCGGATACCGAAAACGTTAGCTTTAATGAAAAACGTAAAATTGTTATCCGCGATCGAGAAGAAATCACCTTACTCAATCAGCCGGATATAGCATGGTTAGAAGCTGCAGGCGATTATGTATGTGTACATGCTAATGGTGAAACCCATATCAAGCGCACCACATTAAAAGAGCTTCTCAATGAATTAGATCCAACACTGTTTAAGCGGGTCCATCGTTCGACTATCGTTAATCTAAACTATATTGAAAAAGTGGTACCGCATACCAAGGGAGAGTTTTTTCTAATCCTCGGTGAGCATCACAAAATCAAGGTCAGTCGCAATTATCGCAATGTGATCAAAGATTACCTACAAGACGGTGCATAACGCCGTCTTATCCCCCCTGCAATCCGCAACAACGCTAAAACAACCCATTTCATCGCAGGTCACTGTACAGATTATCAGGATAACGGTTTATTTAGTGGTATGGCTTCTCAAACTCAATCCGGTAAATGTTACTCTTACGCATTTTTGTAATCACACTGGTTGTCCTATGGATAACGATCCCTAGAGCAGCAGGTTATCAACAGTCAGCAGACAGCCTGGTCGCTGGTGAAGTCATGGGGGTCGCATACAGCGGGTTTCGAGAAGGACAACATCCTGACCGCGGTAATGGGGCCGTCAACCCTTCTGAAGCCGAAGTTTTAGAAGACCTTCAAATACTTGTCGACCATGGCTTTAATCTTATTCGACTTTACGACACAGATGAAAATTCACAGGCAACGTTGCGTCTTATCGCAAAACACAAATTGCCGATTAAAGTGGTGCAAGGGATATGGTTACGTGCAGAAATCAGTAATCACGAAGGTTGCCCATGGTTAGATGAGCCTATTCCAGTTGCTCAACTAAACGCTAATCAACGCCTCAATGTGGCAGAAACACAAAAAGCCATAGCTCTGGTGAAACAGTATCCAGATATCATTGTTGCGGTTAACGTGGGTAACGAAGCATTAGTGGAGTGGAACGATCATATGGTGAGCGTAGACGCTGTCATTGACTATGTAAGGATGGTTAAACAACAAACCGATGTTGCCGTAACGGTTGCAGACAACTACGAGTGGTGGGCAGAATCGGGTTATGAACTTGCGCAAGAACTCGATTTTATCGGTGTCCATACCTATCCCATATGGGAAGGCAAGACGATTGAAGAATCATTGGCTTACACCGTCGCCAATATAGAAAAAGTGCATCGTGCTATTCCCAATAAGCCTATCGTGATCTTAGAAGCCGGTTGGGCAACAACCGCGAATGAGTTTAGTGTTCAAGCAAACCCTAGCAATCAAACAACTTACTATCAACAGCTACTCCATTGGGCCACAACCAGCAATACGACAGTGTTATTTTTTGAGGCTTTTGATGAGCCGTGGAAAGGCGATCCAAACAAACTAAACGGCGCAGAAAAACATTGGGGATTGTTCTACGTAGACCGCTCACCCAAGCAGGTTGTTACTGAGTTTATTCGTCCGCACCTGACCAATCGCAAGAATAAATAGCCTTGAATCATTCATAAAACAAATATGCTCATCACTAAAGTGAATGTAGCTAACTATCTGAATAGCACAAATAAATAGCTAAAGTCTTGACGGTTTTTTGTCCATCACGCAAAATGACTGTTAAATATTTGTAAATATTTAATTTTAATTTTACATATACGATCAAAAATCAACCAATAATAAAGCGTTCGACCTAAACAGTCGTTAGTTGGAGATAAAATTATGATTTTGAATCACCTATGGGGAATATATGCGCACCCAAAAGAAGAATGGCACAGCATTGACGAACGCCATGAGAGTTACTTTTACGCGTTGAGTCACATTTGTTTAATTGCACTAATCCCGGCAGTGATGGGATATTATTCTGCTGCCCAATTGGGATGGAGCATTGGTGTAGGTGACGTTATTCGCCTAACCCATGAAAGCGCACTCATGATGAGCATCGCTATGTATTTTGGCCTGATAGCAGGTGTCGTTGCTCTGGCAATCCTAGCCCACGAATTAGCTAAAGCGTTCGATTCTAATCCAACCTACACCCAATCGCTAGAATTAGCGGCATATACCGCTACACCATTGTTTATGGTCGGTTTTGCGGCATTTTATCCGGTACTGTGGTTTATTATGGCTGTCGGCTTAGTGGGATTGTCTTATTCGGTCTATTTGCTGTATTCCGGCGTACCGATTATGATGCATATCCCAGAAGAAAAAGGGTTTATATATTCGAGTTCAGTGGTGACGTGCGGCCTGGTGTTACTGGTCATCTTAATGGTAACCACTGTGATGTTATGGAGCGCTGGTATTGGGCCTGTGTACACGCACTAACCAATACAAGCCGCCATGTTGAAAGTAAAAAGCCAGCGATTGCTGGCTTTTTTTTGGGGCAGGCTACTGGTCAAAGTTATGTAAGTCGAGATTACTCAACTCCGCTTGCACCACTGGGGCTTTCTTTGCCTTTTCCCCTCGAGCGGCATCGATACCTTCGAGATAAGATTGGTCAATGTCACCCGTAATATAATCGCCATCGAATACGGATGTTTCAAAGCGTGCAATCTGTTCATTCTCTTCGCGAACAGCTTCAACCAAATCGCTTAAGTCTTGGAAAATCAATCCATCGGCTTGGATTAAATCACTGATTTGATCTATTTCACGCCCATATGCGACTAGCTCATTGGCCGAAGGCATATCAATCCCATACACGTTAGGGAAGCGAATCTCTGGAGCAGCAGACGCAAAATACACTTTCTTAGCACCGGATTCTCGTGCCATTTCAATAATCTGGCCTGACGTAGTTCCACGCACAATACTATCGTCAACTAATAAAACATTTTTGCCTTTGAACTCGGAAGATATAGCATTCAATTTGCGACGTACGGACTTCTTACGCATCGTCTGGCCGGGCATGATGAAGGTTCGGCCAATATAGCGGTTCTTTACAAAACCTTGTCGATAAGGCAGCTCCAAAGTATTCGCTATTTGTAAAGCCACATCCATCGACGTTTCCGGAATAGGGATCACAACATCAATGTCCTTATCCGCCCATTCACGTTTGATTTTCTCACCGAGCTTTTTACCCATATTCACGCGGGATGCGTAAACGGATATGCCATCGATAAATGAGTCAGGGCGCGCAAAATAAACGAACTCAAAAATGCACGGTGACATAGTCGGAGTTTCTGAGCACTGCTGCGTGAAGAGCTGGCCTTGCTCAGTAATATACACGGCTTCACCTGGTGCTACATCACGAACAAATTTGAACCCTACCGCATCCAGTGCAACACTTTCAGAGGCAACCATATACTCGTCACCCAATTCAGTTGTGCGTTTACCCAACGCTAATGGACGAATACCGTATGGGTCACGGAAAGCTAGAATACCGTGCCCGATAATCGCAGCCACCACCGCATAAGCCCCGCGTATTTTCTTATGAGTGCGCGCAACCACTTGAAACACCTGCTCAGGTGTTAATGTGCTTTCCGTGCAATTTTGCAGTTCATGAGCCAATATATTGAGAAGTAGTTCAGAGTCTGATGTGGTATTAATATGGCGTCTGGCAATCCGCGAAACTTCTTGCTGCAGCTCTACCGCGTTGGTCAAATTACCGTTGTGAGCAAAGGCTATCCCAAACGGTGAATTTACATAAAACGGTTGTGCTTCTGCAGAGCTTGAAGTTCCAGCGGTGGGGTAACGACAGTGACCTATTCCCATATTACCAGTCAGGCGTTTCATATGGCGCGTATGGAATACGTCGCGCACCAGCCCGTTAGCTTTGCGCAAGTTGAACATATTATTGTCAATAGTCATGATACCGGCTGCATCCTGACCGCGGTGTTGTAGCACCGTTAATCCGTCATACAGCGACTGTGCTACACCGGCCTTACCAACAATTCCAACAATACCACACATGAAAATTACCTACCTATCAGGAAGTTAAAAAGCTTGAACTACCCTGCATATATTGAAAAAACCATTCAATTATGACCGCAAATTCTGGCAGCAATAACGATGTTTGCCACCATTCACTTGAGGCTGCGGGGGTAAAAGTATCCATAAAAAACAATAAAGCACTGACGATCAAAACACCGCGTAAAGCACCAAAAACAGCGCCCAATGCGCGATCCGTACCACTGAGGCCTGTCGCTTTAACCAGTTGACTGAAGACATAGTTAGCAAGTGCACCAATAATCAGCGTTGCTACAAATAAAATGGCTATTGCAACACCGTTGCGCAATAACTCATCAGAAATTCGCGTAAGATAAACAGCAATGTCAGGATAAAATTGACTGGCTACGAATAAAGCACTAAACCAAACCGCGAGTGAAATTGCTTCCTTGACGAAACCACGGATCAAACTAATGATGGTTGATAAAGCGATGATGCCAATGATGGCGAAGTCAAACCAATTCATTCGTGCTTTGCTGTCGTTTTGCTGGTAATAAATACCATTTTTGAATGGCGCGCATTCTACCAGAAGCGTTACTGAATACCAAACACAGAGTCAGTGAAATTTGATCGATGACAAAGTCAACAGCGTAACGTTAGTTTACACTTTGAATTGAGTAATCTTACCTGACAATCCCGTCAATTCACGTAAATGCGCCAAAGAATTCTCTAAGTTCCCGCGCTCCAAGTCTGGACCAACAAATACTTTAGTCAGTTGACCCGCACTAGTTTGTACTGGCCGACTAAATGCCCGATAGCCTGCATTTTCAAGCTTATCCAGCAATTCTCGGACATTTTTTTGATGCCGAAAACTACCGAGCTGAATAACCCAACCGGAATTTTGTAAGTCATCTTCAATGGGTCGATCGATAACAGTCTGTTCAGCTAAACTTGCTTGGTCCGCTTCTTCACTTGTGACGTCTGCAGGATCAGGAGTGGTTGTATCCTGCTGCTCGCTTTCATCGCTTTGCTCTTCGAATACTTCGTCTACTGGTTGTTCTTCGACAATTTCGATCGGGCGTGAAGCTGCGGCTGCCACTTCTTCAGTAGGAAATGTCGGCGGCTGCACTAACGGTTTTCGTACAGGCGCTTCTGGTACTGAAACCAATGCAACCTGTTGATCTGCCTTTTGGCCGTCCAATAAATCAGGTAAGAAGATGACGGCTAACGCAACGACGATAATAGTACCGACCAAACGATTTTTTAACGCACTAGACAAATACAGTCTCCACAACAAAGAAGATTGCGTATTATAGGCGTTGTTGTGTGTTAAATGTCAACATTTCAGCGACTGTTACAAATGAACCAAAGACCAACACCACATCCCGTTCTGACAATTGTGGCAATATAGACTTTACCCCTTCAGCCACTGATTTTGCAGAAGTTAATATTTCTTGCGGCGCTAGGGCCTTGTGCAAATCAGCGATACTGGCAGCGCGTTCTGTTGGCAACCCAACCGGTATCCACAACGGTGCTAAGGGTGCAAAAGTTGCCAGTGTTTCATGCATCGCTTTATCACGCATCATCCCGACAATGATAAACAGCCTATCCCAGTTCAATGCCTGTAATTGTTTTACCACAAGCGCCGCAGCATGAGGGTTATGTCCCACATCAACAATCCAATCGGGTTTAAAGCTCAATCGTTGGAACCTTCCGGGTAAAGCGGCAGTGCGGACAAGCTCCCACAATAACGCTGGTTTGGCATTTAACTCATCCAGCTCTCCTAATACCGCTAATGCTGCAAGGGCAGTTGCGACATTATCTATCGGTAATAACGGTTTCGGTAATTGGCGCAACTCGTAATTTGGTCCACGCCAGTCCCATACTGGTTGGTGGTTATCATCAAAGTCGAATTCTCGGCCTTTCCATAATACTTCACCGGATGAACGTTGCGCTTGATTCAACATCACGTCTGGTACATCTCGCTCGCCTAGCACAATAGGACTGTTTACACGAAAGATACCGGCTTTTTCGTACGCTACTGATTCACGCGTATCGCCAAGGTACTCTTGATGGTCAAGAGCAATAGACGTGATCACCGCTAAATGGTTATCCACAATATTGGTTGCATCTAGCCGTCCCCCTAAGCCCACTTCTAGAATTAAATAGTCAGGCTTAGCCTGAGCAATGAGCCACAAAGCAGCTAGCGTACTAAACTCAAAATACGTCAGTGAATCATTACCGCGCATACGCTCTATGTGTAATAGTGCTTGGCAGAATTGTGATTCGCCTGGGCTTGTATCATTAAGCCGAACGCGTTCAGTAAAGCTAATCAAATGTGGTGAACTGTAAACCCCTACACTCTTATCTAATTGCAGGAGTGCTAATTCTAAAAACCGACATGTTGAGCCCTTGCCGTTAGTGCCACCCACAGTTACAACGCGGGTTGAGGAAAAATCTAATGCTAAACGGTTGAAGACACGGTTAACACGCCCCAGCGACATGTCAATTTCAGTGGGGTGGATTGCCATCAAATAGGCAAGCCATTGCTCCAAAGACCACGACGATTGTGTGGTCTTTGGATACTCAGCAGTGTTGTTCATTTATTAGTGGCGGTGTAATTTACTCAGAATGCTGTGCAGTGTATCGCGCATTTCGCGGCGGTCAACAATCATATCGATCGCGCCTTTCTCCAACAAAAACTCACTGCGTTGGAACCCTGGCGGTAATGTTTCACGCACTGTTTGCTCAATCACTCGCGGTCCAGCGAAACCAATAAGCGCTTTTGGTTCTGCAATATTAATATCGCCTAACATTGCTAAACTTGCCGATACACCGCCCATCGTTGGATCAGTTAACACTGAGATAAACGGTAATCCTCGTTTGCTCATTTTAGCTAATGCAGCACTGGTTTTAGCCATTTGCATCAGGGAAAACAACGCCTCCTGCATGCGCGCTCCGCCACTGGCAGAAAAGCACACTAGCGGCATATTGTGTTCCAAACACTCATTGACCGCTGCTACAAATCGCGCGCCAACAACGGAAGCCATCGAGCCCCCCATAAAGCTAAACTCAAAACACGCTACCACAACGGGCATGCCTTTTAATTTGCCGCGCATAACAACCAGTGCATCTTTTTCATTAGTGGCTTTTTGAGCGGCAGTAATACGATCTTTATAACGCTTAGAATCCTTAAACTTCAACACATCTTGAGGTTCAAGATTGGCGGCCAATTCAGTTTTATCGCCAGCATCAAGTAAGCCTTCGATTCTAGCGCGCGCCTTAATTCGCATGTGATGGCCACATTTAGGACAGACCTCTAGCTGCTTTTCCAATTCGGACTTATACAATACTGCACTGCATTCAGAACACTTAGTCCAAACGCCTTCAGGAACATTCCCCTTAGTTGAAGTTTGAGTTCTAGGCAGTATTTTTTGAATCCAACTCATTAATTATTTTCCTGTTGCTATGCGTTAAACCGGCGTTATTAGAGCATAGTCCGGCGTTAGGATAAAAACAAAACTGGTCTTAGAAGTCAGTCCGGTAAGAACAAAGGCCCCATTGGGGTCTTTGGAATACCAAATACTTGTGGATATTCAACGTGCACGAGATACAAGCCATTAGGTTTTGCTGTAGCACCTGCTCGCGTCCGATCTTTGCTCACCAGCAGCTCGGCTATCCATTCAATCGGTTGCTCTCCACAGCCCACCAGAATAAGTGAGCCCGTGATGTTGCGCACCATGTGGTGTAAAAAGGCGTTAGCCGTTACGTCAACAATAACGTACGGACCTCGCCGTTCAACACTGATAGCATGCAAATTGCGAAATGGCGTTTTTGACTGACAGTGAGCAGCGCGAAATGCACTAAAATCATTTTCACCAATCAAGCACTGCGCTGCTGCATGCATTTTGGCAGCATCTAACGGCCGGTACTCGTGCGTCAAGCCACCACGCAAAATGCCCGGTCGCAGTTTAGCGTTGTAAATGACGTATCGATAACGACGGGCAGTAGCAGAATAGCGGGCATGAAAGTCGTCATTAAAGCTCTTCGCCCAGTGCACTGCTATCGCATCCGGCAAATGTGTGTTCACGCCCATTGTCCACGCTCGCTCGGGACGCTCAACGTCAGTATCAAAATGAACAATTTGATTAGTAGCATGAACGCCCGCATCAGTGCGGCCTGCGCATTGCACTTCGATCGCTGTATTGGCGATCTTCGTTAGCGCGTTTTCCAGTGATAATTGAATGGTACTGAGCTGCTGTTGACGTTGCCAACCGTAGAAAGTTGAACCGTCGTATTCAATCCCAAGAGCAATGCGCAACAGAATTACCTTTTAGACTTGCGAAACTGGCGGCAAGTGTAGCCCAACTGGGTAACAGCGCACAACCACCGGCGTTACTTCAGTGTGTTTAATAGCGCTTTAGCTTCTTGCTGTTGTTCTTCGGTGCCTTCAGTAGCGACCTCTTCTAATAACTCTATTGCTGCCGTATTGTCATCCATTTCAATATAGGCTCGGGCCAAATCGAGATTGGCTGCTTGTGCGCCACCATCATCGACATCAACCACCACATCGTCATCGCTGACGCCAGTGAACTCGGCTAAGGCAACGTCTAAATTGAGGTTGCTATCATCTACCGCAGACCCGTCATCGGCCTGACTTTCGGCCAACAATGTGTCAACATCTACAAAATCTTGTTCTTCGCTTTGCGGTGCTTCTTCAGTAAACAAAGCTTCTAAATCAAGATCCGGATTATCTAGTTTTAATTCAGACTTACCCTCGACCTCAGCATCGATACTATCGAGTAGTTCATCAAAATCGGAACCTTCGATTTCTTCAAGTACCAAAGAGTCTTCATTATCGCCAGATTCATTCAGCCAATCACCTAATCCGGGTAAATCCTTCAGGTCGTCGGGTTCATCACTTGCAGCCTTAGCATCAGGCGAGTCTTGAGACTCTTCGTTGGCGTCATCTTCAAGCCCCTCATCAAGGGAGAACTCGTCAAATTCTTGATCTAATAACGAATCATCAAAGTCAGTATCATCACTATCGCCAATGCTTGGAATATCATCGAGTTCAAAACTCTCTTCCATAGCAAACTCGCCAGCATCAGCTTCGGCCTTTTCTTCGACGTCAATGTCTGGTTCTAACGCCGCTTCGTCATCAACTAAATCTGGTTCTTTTAGCTCTAGTTCTTCTGCTTCATCTGCGCTTTCAAACGTCTCAGTATCTGGACTTTCTTCACCTTCGAACTCATCATCGTCACTCGCATCAAACTCAGCTAACAACTCATCGGTCACAGACTCATCAATCGCTTGGCTTTCTTCCGCTGCAACTTTTTCAGTATCTTCAGCGTCAGCTACTTCTAACTCTGCGAGTAATTCATCTGTAACGGTATCATCAACGTCTTCGCCCTCACTAGCCAGTTCGTCATCTTCAGCGATCGACTCACCTAATGCCTCGTCAGTGGTATCGATATCGGCTTCTAACTCTGCGAGTAGCTCGTCGGCTAAATTATCATTTGCATCGCTTTCGTTGGTTACCTCGGCTGACTCAATTGAGCTGTCAGAGTCATCACTATCCGCTTCGAGTTCAGCTAACAATTCATCGGCTAATGCATCACCTGCATCGCTGTCTGACGTATCAGTATTCTCGTCAGATTCCTCCACTTCAGCTTCAAGCTCGGCCAACAACTCATCGGCAAGTGCATCACTCGCATCAGAATCAGCGTCAACGTCCTCTTCCTGTATGGCACCTTCTTCAGTCTCATCAACGACGTCCGCTTCTAGCTCCGCAAGGAGTTCATTGGCTAATTCTTCAGAGGCATCGGTAGACTCTTGTGCTTCAGTTTCCGCTTGTAATTCGGCAATTAAGTCTTCTGATAACGGATCTTCAAGCTCGCTTAAGTCATCGATATCAAGGTCGTTGGCAAACTCATCTAAGGTTTGGATATCGTGTTGCGTTTGCGGTACACCGTCCTCAGCCTGAGCACTCTCACTGTCGTCTTCATCGTCATCGAAATCAGTGTCGCCCATCATGCCTTGCATCATTTCAAGCTGCTCAAGCTCGCCAAGGATTTCATCAGTGACTTTGTCTAATGCTTCATTTTGCGCAGCAACCTCATCCTCTAACTGCTCCAACATTTGATTGGAAACACCGGTTTCTACATCAACATCGATACCCGCTGGAATATCACTTTTTTGCTCCGGCTGCTCAAGCAATTCATCAATACTGATTTCCGGCTTTTCATCATCTTCTTCATCTTCAATTGCACTGAGTACTTGCTCGGCTTCCGATGCTAATACCTCTTCAGAGAACTCACTCTCTGCCAGCTCTGCGTCTAAATCCTGGTCAAGTGCTGCCTCAAGTTCGTCTCCTTCGCTAAGCTCGGCAGCCAACTCACTGTCAACGTCACTGAGTTCTTCTTCTTCAAAAAGTTCGTCAAGTGAATCATCCTCAATATCAACGTCTTCCATTTCTGCTGCGAGCGCTTCATCAACGTCGTCTTCTAGTGCATCGGATAAGTCAATATCATCATCGGCTGAAAGGTCTATACCATCGATATCATCCAGCTCTTTAAGTAGCTCTTCATCATCCTCAAACAAGCTGTCATCGCCGTCTAGCTCAGGTACTAGCATCTCATCGCTGAGGTCGGCATAACTTTCTAATTCGTTCTCTACGGCATCATCAAGAGATTCCTCGAGTTCCTCTGAAAGGACATCGTCGAGTAGCTCATCATCATTAAATAAGTCTTCTTCAACATCCGGTGTCGCCAAATCGTCGACCAGTGAGTCACTGAGGTCGTCCATGGCGGGTTGTGAAGCAGCTGCTGGGGGAGGCGTTATCGATTGTGTCGCGTCTACAGCGCTTGCGTCGGCGGGTCTACTGCGCTTGACAAAAAACCAAACGAGACTAGCCAAAAACAATAGTGTTAACAGTGTGGACCCGATAATGATGCCCATCGGACCTGTTAATTGCTGTAAAAGCGATGCTTGTTCTTTCTCGCGCTGGTCCCGCTTAAATCGCTCAAATTCCTCAATCAGTTCACGCTGCAACTGCAATTGAGTATCTAACTGTGGCTGGACTTGCTCTTGGACTTGCCCTCGTAAGTCTTCGATATCCTGATTAACGCCATCAAGTCTTTCAATCACCTTGCGGTTTTCATCTATCAATGCCTGAACGTTATCGATAGAGGCGGCAAATTGTTGCCGTAAAATATCAAATTGCTCCAACTGTTGTTGGTCTAGTTGGGTTAGGCGCTCTTCAATTTGCGACGTTGTTTCGTCTAGGTCGGCCTTTTTAACGAGTTCGCCGGGAGGCTTAATATTGGTTTCAGCTTCTTGTTCAGCTGTGGGGCTAAGAGATGCAAGCGCTTGCTCATCACTTTCAGCTTTGAGTCGTGCCTGCTCTGCATCAATACGAGCAATATATCGCTCTGATGGCAGACGCAATGTGGCACCATCGACGAGTAAGTTAAGGTTTTGCTGCTCGAAGGCGTCCGGATTGAGCTCATAGATAGCGACCATCACCTGATAAACAGTAAGATCAGAATTTTGACGGTAACGAGAAGCAATGCGCCACAGAGTATCGGAAGCGTCAATCGGCCCATACACAGCACCAGAGTATTGCCCCTGTGCATCGCGCGGACCTTTGATTTGAATGCTGGTTGATTGCGCAGAGGTTTCGCTGACCACGGCAAAAACGATGGCGAACGTTACACTCATCATTAACCAACGGCTCAGTCTCATTGCGTTCCTTTATCTATTTTTTTTGTTGAACTCAGAAAGCCTGCAAGTGCCGTTCCAATCAGGCTTAAAACAGCACTTTATGTAACAAACAAACCATCACAAGCGAATAAATCGTGCTCTGCTATACCGTAAGTATAAACGAGAGCACCGAATTTTACTCTAAGGTTATCGGCCGAATTAGGATAAATTTAAGTCAATATAAAGACTTAAAGATAATCTCTAACCAAAACCTCAGCGATTTGTACGCTGTTAGTTGCTGCGCCTTTGCGAACGTTGTCAGACACTATCCATAAGTTTACACCATTCGGGTGAGAAATATCATTGCGGATCCGGCCTACATGCACACTGTCGTTGCCACTGGCACTACTGACTTGAGTTGGGAAGTCTTCAGGATTTTCGTAAACCGTTACTCCATCCGCTTCGCTTAGTAGGCGTTTGACATCTTCAGCATCGATCGGTTGGTGGGCTTCGATATGAACCGCTTCACCGTGACCATAAAATACTGGCACACGCACAGCCGTTGGGTTCACGCGAATCGTGTCATCCCCCAAGATCTTGTGTGTTTCCCACACCATCTTCATTTCTTCTTTGGTGTAATCATTGTCAAGGAAGACGTCAATTTGCGGAATAGCGTTAAACGCAATTTGGCGACTAAAGCCTTCGGTATTAACTTCACGACCATTCATCAATGACGCGGTCTGCTGTGCTAAGCCATCGATAGCTGATTTCCCTGCACCTGAAACCGATTGGTAAGTACACACATTAATACGGTCGATACCCACAGCATCGTGAATGGGTTTTAATGCGACAACCATTTGAATTGTAGAGCAATTAGGATTAGCAATAATATTGCGATTGCGGAAATCTGCCAGCGCGTGCGGATTAACTTCAGGTACGACCAATGGAATGTCAGGCTCATAACGAAATTGCGAGGTATTGTCGATAACCACACAGCCCGCCTCAGCAGCGATAGGAGCAAACTTTTCCGAAACACTCCCCCCCGCAGAGAAGAAGCCTAATTGCACTTTTTGCCAATCAAAGGTGTCAGCGTTTAAAACTTCAATGTCTTTACCTTTGTATGAAATGGTACCACCGGCAGAACGCTCACTGGCGAGTGGATAAAGAGTACCAATAGGAAAATTGCGCTCTTCCAAAATTTCGATCATAGTTTTTCCAACCAGACCTGTTGCGCCTAATACCGCAACATCAAAGGCTTGTGACATGAGTTGTTTTACTCCCGTTTGAATTTTTACATTATTCCGTACACAGCGTATCAAAACCGAGACCTTGCAATTGCTGTCGAATCGGATCATCCGCGCTGTATTCGTTTAATACAATTGTTTGTGCCGCGAATTCGCGCCGCTGGGCGTAGTTTTTGCGCAATTGCGTAAATGTACGACCAACGTCGCTGGATTGTGCCATTGCTTGGCGAAAAATCCTATCGTCCTGTCTAATATCATATAGCGAAAAAATCGCTGCTCCAATGAGACTTTCATCGCACTTACCTTCGCTCCGCCAATCAACCACAGGCAGTGACGGTAAGACTTGGTTCATGGATATTTCTTCATCGCGCCCCATGTGGTTACACAAGGCCCCGTAACTCATAAATGTACCGCGAGCCTTACCCTCCAATGTGTGCCCTGCAATATGCGGCGTTGCAAACAAACAGTGGGGTAACATGGCACGATTAATAGCCGGTTCATTTTCCCAAGCATCGAGAATTAGCACTGGCATTTTGCGTATCTCAGCTTGTGTTAGAAACGCAGATTCATCGATGACACCACCGCGACAGGCATTGATGACCAATTGGTTAGCGTTGAGCTGCTGTATTTGGTTGGCTCCCAACAAATGTCGCGTAGGATGCTTTCCGTCCTCAATAAGGGGGACGTGCAAACATATGATGTCACACCCCAATACCGTATCTAAATCTACGAACTCGCGGGTATCGCTCGATTCAGCTAAAGGTGGATCACACAGGCAGTAATCGAATAAGAGTGCGCGTAATTTAGATTCGAGCGCCGAGCCAACATTACCCGCGCCAACGACCCCAATACGCAATTTGCGTAGATCAGCAAGATTGAGTTGACGTTTTTCTGCGTAGGCGAATATGCCACTGAGCACATACTCAGCTACGGCTATAGCGTTGCAACCAGCAGATACGTAATAAGGCACTTGCGCAGCTTGGAGCGCAGCTAAATCAAAATGGTCGAAGCCCGCTGTAGCGGTAGCAACCAGTTGCAGTTCAGGTGCTTGCGCGAGTAATTCGGCAGTCACTTTTGTTGTTGAGCGCACCATTAACGCATCAGCACTACCCAATACTTCAAGGTTGATATCACCTGCACTAAAAGGCATAGCGTCGCCGAGCAATGAGAAACACTGCTCAGCAAAAGGCATATTGTCGTCGTATAAAATTTTCATCTGGCAGAGTTTACCTGCTGCCAGCTCACTTCTCACTGATAATTTCAGAAATAATCTGATTGACGTCTTCGGGCGCTTCTAACTGTGGATAGTGACCGACCGGTAGAGCTTTAGTGGGTGTTTTGGGAAGTAATTGCTGAAACTGGGAAAGCATGTGCTGCCCTGAAATAGGGTCGTAAGTGCCATTGATAAACATCAGTTTTGTAGTGTCCTGCGCTGCCGCCTCCTGCATCGCTGACACCCACCGATCGCGATAGCGAATACGGTCATCTAGATAATCCAGCATTGAGGGAATCACACGCCGCCCCCTGTTATGCTTCATCAACTCCCATAACACGTCTATGTCATTGTCTTTAGGCGGTGTTTGGGGACCAAAAATGCGCGTAAAGCTTTTCTTCAACGTGGCTTTGCTTAACAGCCTTGCTAATACCGGCCCAACCCAGCTATGTAACAGCTTTTGTGTGATTAACGGTCGGTGGCTTTCAGGAAATAAACCGCCATTGAGCCAGATTAAGTGATTGATAGTGTACCCAGCCGCACCCAGGGTCACTCGTGCGAGTAATTCTTGGGCGACAGAATCACCGTAATCATGCGCGACGATGCTCACTTGCGTTAATCCCAACTCAGCGAGTAACTGCTCAATAATATCGGCCTGTTCGACAAGACTGTACTTGTGCGGGTGCGGCTTATCTGACAAACCGTAACCCAATAAATCCAATGCCACTAAGTTGTAATCCGACTTAAACGCCTGCCATTGACTGTGCCAATCCCATGCAGCGCTCGGGAAACCGTGAATGAATACCAGTGTTGCAGCTTCTGGGTTAGCATTTACATGGTGCCAAACAGCGACCTTGTGGCCTTGCAGCTGTTTGTACTGCACGTGAGATTTGTAGTCGTTTAAGTCGGCGTAGGGCATTAGTTTTTATAGTCCGGACAATCGCGGTCTAGCTTACGCAAAATCCCAGGCCAAGCCAACATACCACCCATCGAGCGTGTCACCTGCTCTGCCTGAGCTCGGATACCCGCCAAAATAGGTGAGGGAATAGGACGCAACTCAACGCCCGTTGATTGCGCTTGAATTTGGATTTCACAGCTGCGCTGCAAAATAAACATGCCCAAAAACGCATCAGCAATGGTTTCAGCGCACGTCAATAAACCGTGATTGCGTAAGATCATGAAATTAGTATTACCTAAATCCGCCACCAGGCGCTGTTTTTCATCGGGATTAAGAGCTACACCTTCGTAGTCATGGTAGGACAAAGATGCTAAAGCAAATAGTGATTGCTGGCTGTATGGCAGTAACCCCTTTTCTTGCACAGATACTGCGATACCAGCATTGGTATGCAAATGCAGCACGCACTTAGCATCGTCTCGCGCTTCGTGAACCGCGCTGTGAATAGTAAAGCCCGCTGGGTTGATATCAAATTCACTTTCCATGACTTTGTTGCCATGCAAGTCGACTTTGACCAAACTCGATGCTGTGACTTCTTCAAACAGCATGCCGTAGGGATTAATTAAGAAGTGATGTTCTGGGCCTGGAATACGCGCAGAGATGTGGGTAAACACCAAATCATCCCAACCATAATGGGCTACCATGCGATAACACGCAGCCAGATCTACGCGCATTTGCCACTCTTGTTCTGACACTTGGTCTTTAACGTTCATTAGTTAGTCCTCTATATTGCACATCAACAATATACGCGTATGATTGACCACCAACTGTCGCCAATACGACATTGTATAAAAAATGTTATCAATTCCTCAACAAACCCTTTTGCGTTCTACCGTCTGGTTTAATGCCATGACCGTAGCCGTGCAAGATGCCTTTATGGGCGTAATCAAACTACAAAAACTGAGCAAGGGCAGCCAACTCTATGCCAAAGGCGATGTTGGAACTGGCTTTCACTGCGTGCTCGAAGGCCGGGTTAAAGTCAGTAATATTCACAGTAGCGGTAAACAGATGGTACTGGCCTATCTTGATGTCGGTAGTTGGTTTGGTGAAATATCGATGTTTGATGGCTTGGGTCGCTCGCATGACACCCATGCTGATTCTGACGCTGTGTTGGCGTTTATTAGTCGCGCTGACTTTCATCGCCTGTTAAATCAATACCCGGAGACCTATCACTATTTCACTCAGTTGCTGTGTCAGCGCTTGAGAACTACGTTTAACTTTATCGACTCGACGGCGGGTTTAAGTTTGAAGCAACAACTGGCTAAGCGCTTAATATTGCTCAGCAGTAATTTTGGCCAACGCTTGGCGGGACATAACTTAATTGAAATTACCGCATCACAAGAAACCCTTGCCATGATGATCAACTCATCGCGACAAACTATTAACCGCTTACTGAAGGAAATGGAGCAGCAAGGGTATTTGCGCACGCATTATGGGCGCATCACCTTGCTGGACATTGCACAGTTAAAACAACTGTGCGAATGGGATGGTTAACGCTGCACTTACTTGTAACGCGAGAAAACCAGTGTTGCGTTAGTGCCACCAAAGCCGAAACTGTTCGACATGATGGTATTAAGTGTTGCATCGCGCTTCTCGGTCACGATATCTAAACCTTCTGCAGCAGGATCCATTGAATCGATATTGATCGATGGCGCAATGAAACCGTGCTTCATCATCAACAAGCTATAGATGGCTTCGTTAACACCGGCTGCGCCCAATGCGTGACCGGTAAGTGACTTAGTCGCACTGATCGGGGGCGAGTTTTCTTTGAAAACAGCTTGGATCGCTTTCAACTCTTGCACATCACCAACTGGTGTAGAGGTTCCGTGAGTATTCAAGTAGTCAATTGGCGCATCAATATTCTGCATCGCCATTTCCATACAGCGAATAGCTCCCTCACCTGATGGCGCAACCATGTCATAACCATCGGATGTGGCACCATAACCGGTCACTTCGGCATAAATCGTCGCACCGCGCGCTAATGCGTGCTCGAGTTCTTCAACAACAACCATACCGCCACCACCTGAGCTAACGAAACCGTCACGCTCAGCACAGTAGGTACGCGACGCTACTGCAGGGTTATCATTGTACTTAGTGGACAAAGCGCCCATGGCGTCAAACTGGCTTGATAGTGTCCAATGCAGCTCTTCACCGCCACCGGCGAATACAACATCTTGCTTATTGAGTTGAATCATTTCTAACGCGTTACCAATACAGTGTGCACTGGTCGCACATGCCGATGAAATTGAGTAGTTAATGCCTTTAATTTTAAATGGTGTCGCTAAACACGCAGAAACCGTAGACCCCATGCAACGCGTGACCATATAAGGACCCACCCGCTTAACGCCCTTTTCACGCAAAATGTCAGCTGACGCTACTTGGTTGACTGAGGACGCCCCCCCTGAACCGGCGATGATGCCAGTACGCGGGTTAGAAATTTGTTCTTCTGTTAAACCAGAATCAGCCACCGCCTGTTGCATCGCAATATATGCATAGGCTGCGGCGTCGCCCATAAAACGCATGACCTTGCGGTCAATGTGCTCTTTAAGGTCAATGTCAACTTGACCCCACACTTGACTGCGCATGCCCATTTCTGCAAATTGCTCAGAAAATGTAATTCCCGATGTGCCGTTGCGTAAAGATTCTGTAACTGCGTTCTGGTCAGTACCAATACTTGAAACAATACCGATACCAGTAATAACTGCTCTTCTCATAGTTCACCCAATTGAATTAACGCGCATATAGTATAGATTTCACTGCGTAAAGTGGTCTGCTCTTTATACTAGGTGCAATTGCTGATGTATGTACAGCACCGATCGCGACAACCTGTATGAAACTGAGCTTTTTCCTAGTTAACACGGTATCATAGCCCTATCTTTTAAAGTGTGACGATTCAAAGAATTTTCTGTGCCGCAAACTTACGCAAAAGTTCAGTTTAATGAAAATGGTACGCCCATCGCCGAGCATTTTGACGATGTGTATTTTTCCAAAGACGATGCTGAAGCTGAAACTCGCTATGTCTTTATTGCCAACAATCAATTGCCTGAGCGTTGGAAAAATTGGCGGACGCGCAGGTTTACCATTGGAGAGACTGGGTTTGGTACAGGATTAAATTTTCTACTTGCCGCCCAAACATTGATTGAGGTTTTACAGCAGTCGCCGCAAACCAAATTGCGCCATCTACACTTTGTTTCAACCGAAAAGTACCCATTGCCGCAGCTCGACTGGCAGCGCGCGCTGCAACCTTTTCGACACTTAGCGCTTTGCGAGGCACTCGGTACCATCAAAGTCTATCCCGTAGCAGGTTGTCAGCGATTTACATTTAGCTATCAAGAGCTGCATTTCACTTTGGACCTTTGGATTGGTGATGTACTAGAGCAATTGCCCAACATTCAATACGAGCAAGCAGGGCCAATAGACGCATGGTTTTTGGACGGATTTGCCCCCAGTAAAAACCCGGGTATGTGGCAAGCAGAGCTATTTGCAGAAATGGCCCGACTTAGTCACTCGACGACTACATTCGCGACATTTACCGCCGCAGGCTTTGTCAAGCGTGGCCTCCAAACGGCCGGCTTCAACGTTGAAAAGCGCCCAGGCTTTGGTCGCAAACGCGACATGCTAGCAGGCAACTTCAGCACATGCGACACAGTCCCTCCAATGCGGGACACACCATATCTAAAACGTGCTGCAGTTAAATGCAGTCATTCTAATACGCCCAATATCGCGGTGATCGGTGGTGGCATAGCTGCAGCTTGTATGGCCTATGCGCTGACTAAGCGCGGTTCTGAGGTAACCATGATCACTAAAGGCAACGCACTTGCCGATGCAGCGTCAGGTAACCCTCAAGCAGCAGTGTATCCTCAGCTCAATGCACAACCCAGCTACTTGAGTCAAATTCAGGTTGCCAGTTTTGCCTATTGCAAACAGTTTTATATCCACTTAGCTCAATCGGGCGCAAACTTTCAACACGATTGGTGTGGCGTGTTGCAAATTGGTTTTTCAGAGACTGTGCAACAGCGCCAAGAAAAGCTCATCGACAACGAAATCTGGCCTAACAGCCTGATTTATTCAGTCAGTCAGCAAGAAGTCGCTGATATTACAGGCGTCGATTTACCTTATGCAGGCTTGTTTATTCCCGATGCGGGTTGGTTGGTACCCGCTGAGGTCGTTCAAGCAGTTATGGATGCAGCCCGTCAATTAGCGATGGTCAATGTGTCGTTTAACACTCGCGTCATTGGGATAGAGCATACCGATTCGGATAGTGTTAACGTTCATGTGCGAACAGAAACTGGTGATGAAAAGGTGCAGCAATTTGATGCCGTAGTTTTCGCTACTGGACATTCCAGTCAACAATTGCCTTTACTCGATCAGTTACCGATGTCTTTAACCCGGGGACAAGTCGAATCAATCAATAGTCAAACACCTTTGCCAGCTTTGCGTACTGTGTTATGCCATAAGGGATACCTAACACCTGCGTTAAATGGGCGTCATGCATTGGGTTCAACTTATGTCAAACAAGACACCAATAGCGACTATCGCGAAACCGAGAGTATCCAAAACCTAGCCACTCAAGCGAAGTCTATGGCGGCCTGTGACTGGGCACAAACACTCCGGCACGATGGCGTTGGTCGTGCGGCGGTGCGCTGCTCCACGCCGGATCATTTACCGCTAGTAGGCGCGATACCTAACTGCAAGCAACAACAACAGCAATATAACGGCTTTATGGAAAAACGCAGACGAGAACTGCCGCAAGAGCCAGCCGTTTACGCAAATACTTTTGTATTGACTGGATTGGGTTCACGTGGTTTTACTACCGCCCCATTAATGGCGGAGGTATTGGCGAGTCAAATGTTTGCCGAAGCAGCGCCGTTAAGTCATGAATTACTGGCCACTATTAACCCTAACCGCTTTTTACTGCGCAGCTTAAAACGCGGCGAGGGGTAATGTCCTGATTAGCGCTGGGAAAGATACGGGTCGATTTCCGCGACGATAAAATCGGGGATCATAACATTCGCAGTTGCTACAACACGACGGGTTTCCAGCTCGACGATTCGAGCATTAACCGAAACCCCCTGACTGCGATAAATCAATGTCCCGGTCAGTATGTGGTCCATTGCAAGTTGGTCGACTAAATGCTCGGCATCTCGACTTAATGCAAAATCGCCACGTGGCCCAACTTGAATAGACTCAGTGACTTTAAAGTCAACTACACTGACGCCAAACTGTTGGATCTCACCAATAAAGTATTCCGACAGCTGATTGCCAACCGGATTTGAATTAGTCAGCTCATCATCAAAATCTACGAAGGAAACGACTCCGATCAGGTCATCGGGATTAAGTCGAATTGCGCGGTCCATTAACGCCATAGCCAATTGAGCAGCGTAATCCCTTAGGCTTTTGTGTGTCCGTTGTGTTTCATACAAGGTCGGTATTCTGTCGCGCATCGAAGTATCAACCGTAAGGGTTTGTTCCCCTGCCTCACTGCGCTTTTCCAACAACATATCGCGCGAGTCCTGGCGATACCGATCGGCTAGAGCTGCAGGGATCGGGGGCGGCTCAAAATCGGGTTGATTGCGATTGCGCGGAGCCTTGGTTTGCTCCGCGGGCTGTAGCCATTGATCAATAGTTTCTGTAACTGTGCAACCTGTGGCGGTCGTTAACCCGCCAATGACAATTAGACCCGACAAGAATTTACCCATGCTTAACCCCTTGTTAAGCGCACGCCATCGCGCATTTCGTCGGTTTTACGCTCACTGGGAATTAACGCATCAACAACATAAAACGGTATCAGTGTTTGTGCGCTTGCCACCACTGCTTTAGAGTTAAGACCTAAAATACGTGCATTAACTAAATACCCTCCCTGATGCTTGGTCAGTGTACCGGTCAACACATATTCCATCGGCAAGTTGGCGCTGAGCTCTAAATAATCACGCGTAAGGATAAAGTCGCCACTATCGGTTACACGAATATAATCAGTCGCTTTATAATCTAGTACTGGAATACGAAACTTGTGTAGCTCGTGAACGAATGACTCAGCCATTTGGTGACCAAGTAGATTGGTCTCTTGCAAATTGCTGTCAAGCAACGCGAAGTGGGTCACAGCAACGGGCGTTTGCGTATTTACATATTCCATATTACTGATCAAATCTTGGGTGAGATTTTTAACATAATCACCGACATGCTTGGCTAAAGGTCGCCCCTTATATGCGCCTTGCACACTCGAATATTGGGGAGGTTGACCGAACGCACCGAAACTATCTGCTCGCGTGTCGTCCTGACTTTCTTGCGACACTTCAGGCAAAGGTTCTGCACCGGTAATATCGATGACTTGCATGGTTGGCAAAGTATCGTTAACCGGCTGCATCGTTACGCTTTGCTGCTCATCTTCGAACATTGCGCAACCCGACAACCAAGCGCTTAGCACCAGTGGTGTTAAAATCATATGCGAGGTTTTTTTCATGTCATTACCGTTTATAAAAGTTAAAATTTGTATCACAACTCAGGGCTAGTCCGATACAGTTTGCCGTTTCGAGACGTCATTTGTTCTCTCTGCCAAAAGAGTTCAGCTGGGAAAAAACGCGTTGCAGCAGCTACGACTTCTTTATTTCTCGCGTCAATAATTCGAGCATTTACTACTGCGCCTTCCTGCTGATAAACAAGGGTGCCTGTAATGTAGAAATCAATCGCTTCAAGCCCTGGCAGTTTCTCTACATCACGAGTTAATACGCGATCAGAGGTTGTATTAATCATTATATCGTTTGAAATCTTAAACTCTTGAGTCGTATAACCTCTGCGTGCGGCCTCAGTCATTAGTCCCTGCTCTAACTGATGGCCCAATAGCATAAGCGGGTGCTGTTGATTACCGTCATATTGCAAAGTATCAACCGGCACAAAGCCAACAACCGCATAGCGAGCATTGCGATTTCCGCGATATCTGGCAAACAATTCATTAGCCAATTGATGAGTGTGTAATTCAACATTACCCAAGGCCGACGAGGGGGATGAAGGGGCTTTTTGTACTTGTTGGCTATCCGCTGTTTGTGAGCAACCGATCAGCGCGTAGCTCAGTATACTTGCGACCAACAAGTAAGAGTATTTGCGCGGCGTTAAAATTGTCATGGCCTGAGTCTCTATTCGAAGGTTAATCTCCCGTTCGAATGCTGCAAGAATCTCGCCAAGAATTTTAAAGGAGGGTTAGCTATGGGTTTGCGACATGTAAGAGGCTCTTTTTCCTTCAGATGAGGCAATGGGTTGCCGCTATGAGTTAACTGATGCCACCAAAGTTTGCCAAAGTGCTGTCACTTGATACTGATCACTGGATTCTAATTCCGCGTTGGCAAACGCGCTGTCTAGACTTTGCGCCATCGCTTTATCCAGAGCCGCAATGCTCGGATCTGGCGTTTTCTCAATTTGACTTACTACTACGTCAAAATGCCCGTGTAAGTAGCTCGCAATGAATAACGCTTGATCATCTCCAGTATCAACCACCGAATGCAATTGCTGCTCCATGTGATTTACCTGGTCAATAAAACCTGTCATGTGTCAACATCCTCACTGATTAAATCCGAAATAGGATACAAAACCGCATCGTGATAACCGGTAATCACCGGCATACTGCCACTTAGCATCGCATCGAGTTCAGTATCACCGGTATCTATTACAAGCGGACGTTTGTCTAATGCCTGAAGTTTACCCTTACTGCCCATGACAATGATATTCTCACGCCCAGCTTGACGAATTAAAGTAGGACTTATTTGTTGATTTCCACGACCAAAGATATGCCCCTGACCACCGATGGTTGTTACCACTATCTTAACCGGCTTATCTTGGCAGCGGTGCAGAAGTTCGTCAGCACTTAAGTCAGCGCCAGCGACCTGTCCTTGAAAAACTAAATCAACGCCCAGCAATGTGCTTTCTAAACCGATGGCTTGCATGGCGCCCTTTATAGTGGAGCCCGAGCCAATAACAAACATAGTGTCGTCATATTCATCGAACAATTCGGCAAGATGATCGCCCATATCTTGTAACAGCAGCTCGTCACTTTCTTTCCCGCCCATCTTCACCGCTTGGATATAACGCAACTCCTGGGGTACTTGCATTTCACCGACGTGCTTCGCAACCACAACGCCTTTGCGAAAGGCACTTTCGTCGATATCGCGAACTTCAGCATTGCGCACGGTTACCAACTCACCGCGAATCATCATGGCAAGGACTTTACCTGCTGTATTAGGCGATACGGCGTAGACCCCAGAGTGAATCTTGCAACCTGCTGGAATACCCAGCACAGGTACCTTGTCACTGACAATATTATAGATATCGGTTGCTGTACCATCACCGCCGGCGAATACCAACGCATCTAGCCGCTGCTCGAGCATAATTTCTGCTGCATTTTGTGTATCGATGGCCTCTGTCTGGTGCGCTTGAGGTGTGTAAACTACCTCAACGTGAAATCCCAAATGTGAAGCTGTTGTAGCCCCCATTTCACCAGCCACTGTAACAACTGTGCATTGCTCTTTGTACGCTTGGATATGAGCCAAGGCCCGAGCAGTTTTTTCATTAGCTAATTTCTTTGCGCCTTTGGCCAATGCCTGTTGCCGTGTTTCTGCCCCATCACTGCCTTTAAATCCAGTTGCCCCGCCGATGCCGGCGTAGGGATTAACAATTAAGCCTAAACGAAACTTACGCGGCATGGTTTAAATCCTTACTCAAAGACAAACACTGTTGTGGCGTTAACATTGGCGCTTGATAGAACTCATTCAACACGCTGATAAATTGTGCTGCACGGGCGGGAAAGCCAGTTGCGCAGTAGGTTTGTAGCTGTACATAGACCCGCTGCGCAAATGCGTGCCGATCGGGCTGTACGCCATTTAAGTTGTCGGTGCTCACGCCAAAGGTTCGCCCGGCAGCAACGCTAAAGGCCCACTCAAGTGCCTGAGGTTTAATTTCGACCACTTCAAACCGACTTTGTTGCTGTGCGTCTCGACCGTCTGGACAGTACCAATAACCGTAGTCGATTTCCCTACGGCGCGCCTTACCCGCAATGCACCAATGGGCAATTTCATGTAAAGCACTACTGAAATAACCGTGCGCAAATACAATACGATTATGGCTGCAGGATTGATCCGCTGGCAGATAAATAGGCTCGTCTGTGCCGCGCACTAAACGTGTATTAAATGCTTTAAATGTATCATCAAATAAAGCGATCAACTGATCCACCTGTCGCTCTTCGTGACTATCGGCCGCTACGCCAGAAAACATGCTCATTTGTACTATCGAGTTTGAATTGCGGCGCAGTTTACCAGAAACTTCATGCGGCTTGTAATGCTGTTCAACTTGCGACAATCTATTGGTAACAGTGATTGTAAAAATTAATACTTTTATGGCTATAAACGCTGATCAGATTATTCAGCATATCTACACCGTTAATGCGCGGCGTGATTTGGCGCTACAAATGGGCCGTTTGGACTCAATACAAGCATTGCAGGAATGGCAATGCCAACGTTTGTTGACGACCCATCAGGACTTAAACGCTCAACCCGAATTTGCCGACGCAATGCGTTTCTTTGTGGACGAGCTTTATGGGCCGAAAGATTTTAGTCAACGCGACAAAGACTTAACCAGAGTCATCCCCAAATTAGCAGCTGTTTTACCCGAAAAAGCACTGCGTGCATTGGATGATGCCCTACGCTTAAACGCGCTTTCATTTGACTTAGATTCAGCAATGGTAGAAGCCCTTTTACAGCTAATTGACGCCGATACTCTGCAAGCCTCAGCGATTAATGCTGATTTGTATGCTCAGGCCTATCGTCAGGTAAATCGCCAAGCTGAGCGTGTAGAGCAAATAGCCATCGTTGAGCAATTGGGCTTACAACTGGCGGATGTAGTGCACGTGCGCGGTATCAGCTTGCTGATTAAGATGGCGCGCAAGCCGGCGGAATTGGCGGGGGTATTAACACTGCACGAATTTCTGGCGGAAGGATTCTCTGCGTTTAAGCAGTTAGGCGATGTACGCCTATTTCTCGATCCCATCATCAGCCGCGAAACGGCAATTATGCAAGCATTACTTGCCAGTGATTTTCAACTGAAAAACAACCCACTGCCGCAAGAGATGGCCTAATGACTGAACTCAATTGGCATCTACCAACCCCTTTTATCCAGCTTTGGACTATCGAACGTGATGTTATTGACCACTATGGTCATGTCAATAATGTTGCCTACATCAGTCAAATCGAGCGACTCGCGTGGGCTCACAGCAATACACTGGGATTGACCATAGAGCAATACAAAGCGCTAGATCGCGGCATGGCGATCAAGCGTCATGAGGTTGATTACTTACAAGCCTGTCACGAAGGGCAAACCATTGCTTGTGCGACGTGGATAATTCACTGCGATAAGCGTTTGAATTTGACCCGGCAATTTCAATTTATTTGCACGCAGCGACAAAAGACAGTATTCCAAGCGCGCACTGAATTTGTCTGCATCGCACTCAGTAGCGGCTTGCCGAAACGCATGCCAGAAGTTTTTAGCAAAACTTATGGCGATGCGTTATTGTCTAACAATGAGATTGCGTAACCGGTAAGCACCATGGCTTTTTTTAAATTCAAACTTCCATGGCTGTTATTAATCGCGTCGTTGGGGTTGAACGTTTTTTTGTGGCGACAACTTCCTGTGCCATTATCGACTCATGCAGAGCAAATCGAACTCGTTGAAGTGCCTGACGACAGAACAAATGCTATACCATTAACTGACACACCGGAGCCTATACCCTCGATTGTCTCTGGGCAAGATGAAAGCTCTTTGCAACAATCCATTGCAAGCAATGATATTGACCAACTCCGTCAGCTACTCCGTGATGAAGATTGGCCGCAACTGACTGTTTCCTTGCAAGAATTTCTTAGAGCCAACCCTGACAATAACGAAGCACTTTTAATCGAAGCTGAACTAGTTGCTCGCACAGAACCCTTAGGTATCGCCCTGGTCAATTATTATGCCTTGCTGGAATTGCCGCTTGAATTTGAAACGCGCAAAGCCATTGGAGAAAAAATCCAGCAGCTGTTCGAAAATGCCACTGAGCAATTGCGCTTTGATCGGGCATGGGATTTATTGGCTGAGCTGATCGAGCCGCTAATCCAAATTGAGCCAGATGAACGTCGGTACCTGATTTTGTTGGCAGAAGCTTATGCGCAACAAGCCAACGAAGTTTTAATGGAAAATGTACTGGCGGGACTACGTTACGACGATCCTGCAATAGCTTCTATTCGACAGATATTACAACGTCAAATTGATCAGCCTGATCGCGATGAGCAAGTTGCTCAATTAGATGCGTTTACTCGCCCGGATAAACAATCCAACATCACTCGTATTCCACTCGACCGCATTGGCAATCAATATACGCTTGAATTAGGTTTTGATAATCGACCTGTGCGCTTAATGATTGACACTGGAGCATCGACTACCGCAGTCACTACCCGCACGTGGTCTCGAATTAGTTCACGCGTTGCATCGCAATTTATCGGTGTGTTCAAAGTCAATACTGCGGCAGGTTTTATTCAAGCACCTATGTTTACCATCAAGTCAATTAGTATGGGACCTTTACAGTTTGAAGACGTATCGGTAATGGTTATTCCGTCGAGGATGATGGGCGATGACCCTGAACGCTCCCCCCAAGGACTGTTGGGGATGAATATTCTCAGTCAATTTAATTTTCAAATCGATCAGCAAAATGCTACCTTGCTGCTGAGTCCGCGATAGTAATTACCATTGCTCTTTAGTCAATGGGCAGTGCATATCCACACAATCGCTACAATTACTAATTTCTATAATCTGCCATACTTATCTATACTCATACGTAGACGCAAATCCGCGGCTTTACTGTACTTTTCACAACGTTAAAATTGTCGCCCCAAAAGCGCTCAAATTGAGTCCATATAAAAATTCAATTGCATACTTACAGACTAAGGAACAAGAATGAATAAGCCGTTACTGGCAGTACTGATTTCAGCCTCCTCAACAGCTCTAGCATCTGGTCCAACGGCCAGTAGTGGTGCAGGCTTGACCACAGGACCATCGTCATCTCCCTACTCGTTTTCAGCTGCGAAACACAATCCCGCAATGAATTCCTTTTTATTAAGTGATGGTGAATCAATGCGCATGGGCTACTTTCCATCATTCGGTTTCGCGGTGGAAGCAGGCCCCGTTGATAATTTTGCCGATGATTTGGAAGAGCTCGCAGATATTATTGATGATCCAAGTTCCACTGATGACGACGCTAGCGTGATCCTCGACCGCTTCAATGATGTGTTATTGCGAGCTGGAGCAGATGGTTATGTGCGATTTGGTGGTCAAGCACAATTGCCGCTCACACCATGGTTTTTTTATTCTGAAACGCTAAAAGGCACAGTGGGTATAGATTTATCGTTTGCGACAGTCGGTGGCTTAAGTATCCTCGACTCGGAATTGTCTTTTGATAATCAAAATGAGTCGTTTAGTACTGCTACCTCGTTATATATCAAATCGGGAGTAGAGGCGACCTTTGGCGTGAGCTATGGACGGGAGATTTATCAGCACAAATGGGGAAATTTGTATAGCGGCATCAAAGTCAAATACATGACAATTGATTTGAGCAAACAAGTATTACCGATTGTTCAGCTTGCCAATGCTGATTTAGGTGATCTCATTGAAGATGAGTACGATCAAAATCAAAATCGTTCCAGCGATTTTGGCTTAGATGTAGGTTTTGTATGGGATGCGCCGCGCTATCGCCTTGGGCTTACCTTTGAAGATCTCAACTCTCCTGAATTTGAATTTGGTGATGTGGGCGTAAACTGCGATGCGATCCCTGAAAACACCCCTTCACGCTCAAACTGTGAGGCTGCGCGATTCTTTAGCGAAGTTCGCGGTGAGATAGCCCAGCGCGAGATTCATACTAAAGACGTCAAGGCACGACTGGACGGCTTAATTACGCCAGGGGGCGGGGTTTATTTAAGCGCTGCGGTTGACCTAGCCGAATACAACGATTACATCGGTGCTCAACATCAGTGGATACACGCTGGTATCGACTACCAAACGGATTGGCCGTTTTTATCATCTCTGCGCGCGGGTTACCACGCTAATTTAGTCGGCACAGAAATCTCTAGCGCCACGCTCGGATTTACCTTATTTGACAGTGTGAATCTCGACTTTGAATACGGCTTAGAAGATGTGGTCGTAGACGGAAGTACTGCGCCTCGACGCTTTGGCTTTGCGCTCAGCATTGAAGAACAATTTTAAATGACATCGCTAACCGCTAACGTGAAAGTTAATAAACGGAAAAACAAAATGAACAAACGCTATTTCAGTCCTTCTAAATTATCATCAGCATGTGTGGCTTCTATGCTGATGCTTGCAGGCTGTGGCTCAGATGTTCAAGACCAAGGCGTGATCAGTGAACGCAATCAAGTCTTTACAGGCCGCGCTATCGACGGCTACATCGCTCGTGCAACAGTATTTATCGACAGTAATAACAACGGTACTCGCGATGCTTGGGAGGTATGGGCCTTTACTGACAATCAAGGCTATTTTTCATACAACCCGCTCACTGACACTGACTATTGCACTAGCGATGCATCGGAGCAGCAAGCGCAATATTGCTTAACCAGTAGTACAGGTTTCAGTAACGCGGTTCTGCGAATTGACAGTGGCTACGATACATTGACAGGCGAACCTTTCAGCGGACAACTTAGCCGACGAATTTCAACACCCAGTGAAGGTAATGTTGAAAACGTCATTATATCGCCAATCACCAGTATTCTTACCAATGTTGAATCGTCACAGCGAGACAGTGTGCTGCAGTCGCTCGATATCAATGCTGCTGATATAGACCTAGATTATTTAGCCACGACTTCTGGCACGGGTATCGACTCACAATTACTCAACACGGCGATTAAGATCCACAAAGCAGTCACCATACTTTCGGATAGACTGACCGACATATACACTGAAGTTGGTAATGAATTTGATACACCTAACGACGCAACTGCAGCTATTTATCGCGGCCTGGCCGCAGAAATTGTGCAATCGGGTTCGTCCCTCAATGAAATATTAGCTTCGGATAACGCACTCGCACGCGTGATCCAAAGCGCTGAAGATGAGGTTATCGCGCTATATGAGCGCAAAGAATATGCACTGCCGCCGGAATCTGAACAACAAAAGCAGACTGCGTTTAATCGGGTAATCGGCATCACAGATAACTTAGCCTCTCTTACTGATCAGTTAATCCCGCCCACAGTGGATACCAATATGGAAACCGCCACCGGTAGTGCTCGGTTGGTCGAAGTACTAACAGTCAAAGCACTGCAAGAACGCAGCAATAACGATAGCACTATTGAATCGATGGTTAACTTTTTTGCTTCCGCTGACGATAGTTTGGTAAGTGTTCTTGTTGACGCTGTATCTACTGATTTAGCTGACGTTTCAGCATTGGTGCAAAATGACTTTAGTGGCAGCGATTTTGACAGCGCAGAAGAGATTACTCAAGCAGCACAGTTGCCAGATGATGCTGAACCATTTAGCCAACTAAGTGGCATGACATTGCGTGTGTCTGATTTAGATCTGGGCACCGCACCCAATAGTGTCGATGATTCAGAAGTCGAGTTCTATTTCATGGGCGACACTGATGCTATAGACGGCAGTTTTAGCGCTTGCGTCAAATTTATCGATGATGCTAATGCCTCTACCGGTGAGCTCGGTGATGGCAATACACGAGGTGAACTCGTTGATGGTTTCTGGTCATTACTCGGAAGTACCTCAGACAATGCAGAAAGTTTTAACTTACTGCTTACTATCACCTTTTTAGAGACTACGTATCAGGCGATTTTAAAACCCGCTGGCAATGCGACTATCGATAACATCGATTACACAGTGGCTCGTTTTGACCTGGACGGCGAATTTCGCGAGTTCCACAGCACGGATTGGTTGCAAACTACCGATGTTATCCCCACCAATAACGCTGAATGTGAAGCCCGCTTGCCGTCTCGCGTTGGCTTGTAAAGATAATGAGTCTCGCAGCCTATAAAGTGGCTGCGAGCCTTGTTCCCTGATCGATCGCGCGTTTTGCGTCCAGCTCAGCGGCTTCGTCCGCGCCACCAATCAAATGATGCGGTTTCGCCAAACCATCCACTAATTCACGCAGAGGTTCTTGTCCGGCACAAATGATCACATTGTCCACATCCAGTACTTGTGGCTCATCATTGATAATAATGTGTAACCCAGCGTCATCAATTTTTTGATAGCTCACCCCCGCGAGCATATGCACCCCTTTCATCATAAGGCCTGCGCGATGTGCCCAACCGGTGGTTTTGCCTAAACCGGCACCGACTTTACTGGACTTGCGTTGCAAAAGGTATATCTCACGAGGCGAAGCCTCTGGTTGTGGCTGCATGCCTTCTACGCCACCACGCGACTGGAGAGTCATATCAATGCCCCACTCTTCCATAAAGGTAGGGATATCTGTGCTGGGTGTTTTTGCACCGTGAGACAGGTATTCAGATGTATCGAAGCCAATGCCGCCTGCACCGATGATGGCCACTTTTTTACCTACCGGTTTCTTGTGCTTTATTACATCCAAATACGACAGTACTTTGCTGTGCTCAACCCCTTCAATTGCCGGCGTGCGAGGCGAAATACCAGTGGCAAGAATAACTTCATCATAATCACCATCATTTAAATCTGCGGCCGAAACTCGCGTATTCAAGCGAACATCAACACTGTGGATATCAAGCTGCTTACCAAAGTAACGAATCGTCTCATAAAACTCCTCTTTACCTGGGATTTGTTTGGCAATATTAAATTGCCCACCGATTTCAGAATCGGCATCAAACAGGGTGACCTTGTGGCCACGCGAAGCTGCCGTAGTGGCAGCAGCTAATCCTGCGGGGCCTGCACCAATCACCGCAATGTGTTTAGTTTCGGTAGCTGGTTGTATCAATAACTCAGTTTCATGACAAGCGCGTGGATTCACCAAACAACTGGTCATCTTGCCGTCGAAAACATGATCGAGACAGGCTTGGTTGCAACCAATACAGGTGTTGATCTCATCCGCTCTTCCCTGATCCGCTTTCGCGACAAAGTCGGCATCAGCGAGGAATGGTCTAGCCATAGACACCATATCGGCATCGCCTCTGGCCAAAACAGCTTCGGCGACATCTGGCATGTTGATTCGGTTTGAGGTAATAACAGGCACCGAAAGGGCTTCTCTAAACTTCGCTGTGACCCACGTAAATGCTGCTCTTGGTACCTTAGTCGCAATAGTAGGAATGCGCGCCTCGTGCCAACCAATGCCCGTATTGATGATGGTGGCACCCGCTTTTTCTATCGCTTTCCCCAACATCACAACTTCTTCGTACGTCGAACCCCCTTCGACCAAATCAAGCATCGACAAGCGATAAATAATAATAAATTTTTCGCCAACGGCCTCGCGCACACGACGCACTACATCAATAGGTAATTTAATGCGGTTTTCGTAACTTCCCCCCCATTCATCATCACGGTGATTTGTGCGAGCAGCGATAAACTGGTTGAGGAAGTATCCTTCAGATCCCATGATTTCCACACCATCGTAACCCGCCTTTTGCGCCTGTTTAGCCGTATACACAAAGTCTTGGATCTGTTTTTCAATGCCTTCAGCGTCTAATGCCTTAGGCTTATACGGATTGATTGGCGCTTGCACAGCACTTGGAGCGACCAAGTCTTTGTTATAGGCATAGCGACCGGTGTGCAAGATTTGCATACAAATCTTACCGCCAGCTGCATGCACCGCATCGGTAACCTCTCGATGATTAATCACTGCCTGCTCTGAATCGAGTCGACGGGTTACCGCATGCGTAGCCCCTTCATCATTTGGACCAATACCGCCGGTGACAATTAAGCCAACTCCGCCGCGGGCGCGTTCAGCAAAGAATGCAGCCATGCGTTTGTGGCCATTAGGCAATTCTTCCAAGCCAGTGTGCATTGAACCCATCAACACACGATTTTTTAGGGTTGTAAAACCAAGGTCGAGTGGCCTGAAAAGGTGTGGATAATGCGCATGTGGCGCCGAATTATTAGCTGTTTGTTGCATGATTTTAATGGTCCTGAAAATGTCTTGTAGGGTATTTATTATTGCTTATCTTGCATACGCGATGACAAAGGGTGCAGATCGTCATACTCAGGCATTTGCTTGAGCTGTTGAGCTTGCATCGCCGCTTGTATATCAGGCATTTGGAACATACCTGACTGCCATGTCGCCATGTGATTTAAACTATCACTGACGTTGTGATCACGTGTGTAAGTGATCATGTGTTTACAACCGTGCACTGCCATAGGTGAATGCTGCGCAATACTGGCTGCTATCTTCATCACTTCTGCAAGCATAGTCGCTTGATCGGCAAACACTTGATTGACAAAGCCACTCCGCAAGGCTTCATCGGCACCTAAATTGCGACCAGTATAGGCAAGCTCTCGGACTAGGCCTTGAGGCATTAAATGGGGTAAACGCTGTAACGTTCCTACATCAGCTGTCATTCCGATGGCCGTTTCTTTAATACAGAAAAACGCGTCAGCCGTGCAGTATCGGCTGCAGCAAGCACTGAGCATATCCACCGCGCCCCCAATGGCGCCCCCCTGCACTGCTGCTAGTACTGGAATCCTTATTTCTTCGAGTGCATTAAATGCGTCTTGTAATTCCAAAACCATGCGGCGCATGCGCTCTGCTCGGCGCGCTGGCTCACCACCAAAGTCTTTCGCCATGTTTTGAAACACGCTGAGATCCATTCCTGCACTGAAGTGTTTGCCTTGTGATGAAATCACAATTACGCGTGCAGCTGCATATTCATCGATGCGGCGCACGGTTTGTGGTAACTCACGCCAAAACACTGGGATCATGCTATTTAACTGTTCAGGGCGAGCTAATTGAATCTGTGCGATGTGGTTTTCAATATCGACGGTTAATGTCTCTAACCCTTTAAAATCGAGAGTATTACTATTATGCATGTTATGGATCTCACAAAACTAGACAGTGTCAAGATAGTGCCTTATATTGACACTGTCAAGATTGAGATCATAATCTACGCACATGAAAGCAATATCAGCGAAAAATAGTTACCACCATGGCAATCTGCGCGCAAGCCTTGTAAAGCAGGCTGCTCTCATGTTGCAAGAAATGGGGATCGAAGGGTTATCGCTGCGCAAGCTCGCCGACGCGGTAGGTGTTTCCAGAACTGCGCTATATCATCATTTTAAAGATAAAAATGCGTTGCTATGTGCGATCGCTGAACAAGGCTTTGTGCGCTGGCGAGCACAGGCTGAGACTATATTCGCGCAAGATGCGTTAAGTAATACTGAGAAGCTCCGTCAATTTGTGCGCGATTATATCTATTATGCGGCTGACAACCCACAACTGTATGAGTTAATGTTTGGCCGCACGATTTGGAAAAATGCGCAGCCTACAGATGAGTTAAAAGCCGTCGCTTATCCAAGCTTTCAACACCAAGTAGAAATGACACGCAAGTGGCAAAAGCTTGGGGTTTTGCCGGCCACAGAAGACACATTGCGGCTATCACAAGTGACCTGGGGTACGATGCATGGCATTGCGCGGCTATTGATCGACGGAATATATGCCGATCGATCGCACATTGATGAAATGTGCGAGTGCGCCACCCACTTATTTACCCAGCACAGTACACTTAAATAGCCGCGCTTTGCTGAATGAAATCTGCTGCGCGCTCAGCAATCATAATAGTGGGCGCATTAGTATTGCCCCCCACTAAAGATGGCATAACAGAAGCATCTACCACGCGTAATTTTTGTACACCATACACGCGCAACTGCTCGTCAACGACAGCCATAGGATCGTCTTTAGCACCGATCTTACAGGTACCTATTGGATGATATATGGTTTCTGATTTCTCGCGAATAAAGGCGAGAAGTTCTTCATCAGACTGCGCATCTTCACCAGGAGATTGCTCAGTGCTATTAAATTCTTCAAAACCTTCTGAAGCCAGTATTTCACGAGCCTTGCGAATGCCTTCAATCATCACTTTTTGATCGTCAGGGTGAGATAGATAATTTGGCTCAATCAGCGCGTGGTCGGCTGGATGGCTACTCTGTAAACGAATCTCACCACGACTCTTTGGATACAGACAACACACGTGAACGCCAAATCCATAACCGATAACTGAATGGCGACCGTGGTCTTCCAAAATAGCAGGTAAGAAGTGAAACTGAATATCCGGTCCTTTCTCGGCCAAAGACGATCGCATAAACCCGCCCGCCTCGGCTATGTTAGACGAGAAGATACCTTTGCGTTTAAACAAGTATTGGAATGTGGCTTTTATATATTTAGGTAGCGCTGTTGGCGCAACGGCGTATCCCTCACGCACTTTAGTGGTGTGTTGCACTATAGCATCGAGGTGGTCTTGCAGGTTTTGCCCCACCCCCGGTAAGTCAACTTGAACGTGAATGCCCTTATCGCGAAGATGCTCAGCAGGACCTATGCCCGATAACATTAACAATTGCGGCGAGTTAATTGCACCGCCGCATAAAATCACTTCTTGAGTCGCTTTGATTCGCTGTACTCTACCACCAATTCGCGCTTGCACACCGACTGCAACATTATCTTTGAGTAATACACGCTCAACCATTACCCCGGTCATGACAGTAAGGTTATTACGCTGAAGTGCAGGTTTTAAGTAACCTTTCGCCGTTGAGCAGCGTTGACCGCCGATTTGCGAGACTTGGTAAAAGCCTAAACCTTCACGTTCTTCGCGGTTGAAATCTTCCAGAATGTTAAACCCGACACTTTCTGCTGCGTCGACAAAACGATGGGACAATGTGTCTTTGTGACGCAAGTCATCTACATTTAACGGCCCGCCTGTGCCGTGAAACTCATCAGCGCCGCGCATATTGTTTTCAGAGCGTTTGAAATACGGCAATACATCATCCCAGCCCCAACCAACGGCACCACTAGCAGCCCAGTCTTCATAGTCCTGAATGTCACCACGAATGTAGCACATCGCATTGATTGAACTTGAGCCACCGAGTGTCTTACCCCGCGGCCAGAACATTTCACGGTCATTTAGAAAGGTTTGAGGCGACGTGTGGTATCCCCAACCTATGCCTTCCACGCGTGACAACAGCGATAAACCAAAAGGGATATGGATCAACGGATTGCGATCACGCCCTCCCGCTTCTAACAAACAAACTTTGCAAGCGGGATTTTCGCTCAAGCGCGCTGCTAGTGCAGCACCGGCCGACCCAGCTCCGACAATAATGTAATCAAAAGACTCTGATGTTGTTTGCATAAACTTTGCTTACCTACTGCAAAAAATCACGATTTCAGTCATCGTACCAGTGTACCAAACTTCCGCTGGATGGGGTTAGCAGAATGTTAAAATTCCGAAAATTTATTGCAATAATGTGGTTTTCTTCTTGACAGTATCGCGTGGCACTTCATTATTTGCACCAATCAAACTAAATAACGTGAACTGAGCTCCTGTGTCGATCCTCTGGCGCCCACTGTCTTTTGCTGACCGCATGAAAGTTCTCATTGCGATGATAATGGTGAAAATGGGCAAGCTTAAATATGACCAATTCACTGAGCAGGAGCTCAATGATTTAATCGTTCCCTATTTCCCACAAACACTAGACATTCCCGTGCCTATCGGCAAAGGCCAACTGACGTTGTTAGAGGGCGAAATCAGCATGCCACAGAGTACCAACCGCATTCAGCTCCAGTTACTATGTGGTTTAGAAATAAGAGTACTGGCTAACCCCATATATCGCGCGCACTTGGTGGTGATCGTCTCAGCCGACCCTCATTATTTAAGTCAGCATGTAACACTGACAATAGAGAATATTCGGGTTGATGAAGTTGCTCTGATAAACGATGAATACGCGTTACTATCGGATACGAGTAAAATTATTGATTCACTCTCGCCGGTGCAATTATCCGGTCTTTTGGCAACCCCGATGAAATCGGCATTAAACATTCTTACCGCGGGTACATCAAATCAAGCGATCAACTATTTGCAGCTCTACATTGGTGGCAGCAAGCAAAAGATTCTAGATTACCATCGCCCACAAATCGAAAACCATGTTATTCAAGCTATCGCTGAAAACAATTTAACCTTTACTTTAGACCCGGCAGAATGGCGACAGAACTTATTTTCTCGATTGGGTAAACACGTGGTTGTGGAACAAAGCGAACTGCGTTTTTACTTTTAGTACCAACGTGCCTGATCTCGATCAAGTCAACATTTAGCAATGACCCGTATGCTACGCATTAAACGAAGAATATGCGTATTAAAAGTGAGTTAAATGACCGATAAACAAATCATTACGCTTCTAAAAGTTGTCATGTGCTTCGGTTTATTGTTAATTCTACTTGGCATCTATTTGCACAACTTTAGCGAAACCATGGAGTCAATGGGTGTTACGGGCATTATCATCAGTGCCGTCTGTGTCGCTGTCGGCATGGCGCTTTCACTGCCAACCAAAATGTATCTCACGTTTATTTGGGTAAAGCGCGAAGCGCAAAAACGCAATACAAATACATCTTGAGCACAGTATGACTCCATAGCATACTGGCACCGGACAAGGAATGTTGACGTCTTAGTGATTTTTGGCTTAATGAAGAGCCTCAGAACTGCTTCACGCCTAGATATTTCTTGTCATCCCCGTAGTAACAAGACAAGAAGTTAGTATGAAAAAACTGGTTTTAATTCCCTTATTGTGCGCATTAAGTGCGGATGCCTTAGCCGATCGCTGTGATAAGTATGCAGCTGAATTAGCGGCTGATTACAAAAGTGATATACAAGCGTTACAGGACGATTTTGATCAATCACTTGCGTCACACAAACGCAAATACCTTAAATATCAAGTCGACCCTGAATTTACCTTCGAAATGGTCGCCGATGTGTGGAAGTCACAGTTTGACTACGATACACACTATCAGCGCTTTACACATGAAATCTTAGCCGTTGCGACCAACCTCAATACCGACCCCAAAACACAAAAATATTGTAAAGATCAAGACACTATCGAAAACTGGCTAGAGCGTCGTGTTGACACTTACGAGAAACTACTCGGTCGATTAGAGGAACGCATTGACGCTCGCGTTGAGTTAGAAACGGTAGATGACACTCAAGGGCTGACCATAGTGTCTGCGTATTCTTATGGCGTTGCACCCAAAATTTCAATTGTCGGTGAAGGTGTATTAAGTAGCTTCAAGATTGGCCCACTTGTCTACGACCAACACTTTGAAGTGCGCGCTTTGGATAAAGGCACATACCGCTGGGATAGAGTTGAACTTGGTTTCAATGGGTTTGCATTACAAGACAGCAACATTGATGTTGCAGGCTCTACGAGCTACACATTTTACGATTTTACCGATGACGCCATGGTCTTTACAGTAACGCCGAAACGACTGAATTTTGCTGGAGTATTTATATTTGAAAGCACTAACCATGGTGCCAGAGCCGACCTACATGATCGTTCAGCAATTTCTATCAAGCTACTTGAGGAACAATATCCATACTTGCTGCACCGCTATGAGTGGCATAACGCATTAATGCCCTCTGATCCATTTTTGTCACACTATTACCAGCAGCGCTATCATCAGGAGGCAGAATAATGAAGTGGTATCTATTATTTAGCGTCGTTTTCTCAAGCATCACTTTTACACTGCAAGCGCAACAGGAAAAATTACCTGTGGAAGACTTTTTTCGCAGACCTGTTGTGGGTCAAGCGATATTGAGCCCTAGTGGTGACATGTTAGTTTATGAGAAGGTTGGGTCTGTTTATGTCGGCAGTCAAACTGTACCCTACACTGACGTGTATGGTGTTAATAATCGATTTTACATTCAGCATTTGGAGTGGCTCTCGGAGGACGTCCTCGCCATACAAACGCGCAATAAATCCAGTGGCAAGATTGGTACCATGATTCTTGAGTTGGCTTATGATGAGTCAGGTGTAACTGAAGTACGGCGTGATTTTATCGATGTGCAAGGATACATCGTTGATCGCCTGCCTAACCAACCTAACGCGATTCTTTTTGCTCAGTACCGCTGGAATGATGACAAGGTCTTCAGTGATGTACACAAGTATCCCCTGTTTGCTGATAAGCCTTATCGCTTTCAAAAACGCAGTAAATTCAATGCCAATAGCGGCAAGATCATAGAGTGGGTCACCGACCAAGGTAGTCGTCTTCGCGCTGGTATTTCCTATGAAGACAACAAACCAATTTTATGGAGCCGCCAACGAGAAAGTTCACGCAAGATGAAATCAATCTGGACGGGCGACGAAGATACTTATTTCAATATTTATGGCGTTGATGAGAACAATACTAAGCTATGGGTTATAACCGACTATCAACGTGACAAGCGGGCTGCGGTGGTATTTGATCTGGCCAGTGCCAGCGTAACAGAAGTGATATACGAGCATCCGGAACGGGATGTGCGATCAATTGTTATGGCGGGTGACGGACAAGCCCCAATAGCAGTTACCTACTTAGAGCAGGGGCGATTAAATCGATACTTTATCGATCCTGAAGCTCAGCGCGTATACGAAGTAATTGCAGCCCAAGAAGAAACGTTAAATCATACCGTTTTTGATAGCTCTGCTGATGCAAGCTCAATGATCATCGCACGTTACGGCGACAATAATCCAGGCCAGCTGCTGTACTGTTCCAAATATGGGCAGGCCTGTAATGCATTTGAATCACTGTTTCCTTGGTTAGATGATGTGACACTGTCAAATAAGGTCGTTTTCGAAACGGCGATCAATGACCAATACTCAATTGAAGCCTTTCTCTCTTATCCTGCGCATATTGATTTAAATGATGCCAATAGCGTACCACTGATCATTATGCCGCACGGCGGGCCAATTGGTGTGTATGACACCCAATACCTCACAGGGGATGTTGAATGGCTCGTGCATAATGGCTATGCCGTCTTACGAGTCAACTACCGTGGCTCCGGTGGCTATGGTCGGGATTTTGAACAGCAAGGCATGCAACAGTGGGGGCGCGCTATCGAAGATGATATTAACGCCGCTGTGCAAAATGCTTTTTCATCATACGCAGCTTTAGATCAAGACCGTGTATGTTTATTTGGTGGTAGCTATGGAGGGTACTCAGCGGTAATGGGTGTTCTAAGGGAGCCAGACACATACAAATGCGCGGTTTCTTTTGCGGGTGTAATGGACTTACCCTTGTTATTTAACACTAGTTCTGTACAGAACAACGAGCTCCTAACTGAAAAACTCAAAGAAATCATTGGCGATCCGAGTGTTCAGATGGAAGAGCTCAAATCATATTCACCGGTTTACAACGCGCAGAATATTCAAACCCCCATCATGCTCATTCACGGTACTAAGGACCGTATCGTAGATGTTGAACATACATGGCGCATGAGTCACATGCTTTCAATGTATGGTATTGAGCACAGGCGCGAAATAATGCGTAACTCAGGTCACTCTTTTACTTCAACCGATGAAGTGAAACAGATGTACGAGTGGGTAATGCCGTTTTTCCATAAACACTTGAAAAAACCTGCTGTGCATCGGACATCAGAAACAGCGGAATAGTCTTTCCATTTATACTGCAACAAAAACGCCGAGCAATTACTCGGCGTTTTTGTTGAATTAGCTAAACTACGGTTAACTGGCCTGTTTGCTCTCTGTGTGTAAGGTTTCGGTCACTATTGACACTGGCATTTCCGCAATGTGCTCGCCGATATCAGCAATATTGACTGTCGGATCATCAATGCTCTTTTCAAGTAGGTCAAATGCCTCCGCACAGTATTCTGCGAGGGGTTGTAATGTCTTAATGTTTTTATTGCAACACACCATGCCGATATTCGCGACGCCTGAATAGGTCATCAAGGTGATGTTAACACCGCCCCCCGGCGTCATGGTTGAAACCGGATAGTTGGCAATGAGTTCACTGTCTTTTAAATAACGTTTTTCAGCGGGGCCCGGTACATTTGAAACTAACAAATTTGCAATCGGCCGAGTCACATTCGACAAACGCAAAACTTCAAAAATGAGCGCAAACGATTGAATTACCACAGTGTAATAGCTAAATGCACCGGGACTAGCATGTTGCGCCGCATGCTTCACAATGCGGTGATTGGCAATAATTTGTCGCAAACGCACATATGGGTCTGTTTCGCCATGGGCAAGCTCGACCGGCACAATGGCAATCTTATTACCTGAAGTCTGCTCACCGGGTTTGCGTAAATTAATTGGCATATTTGTAAACAAGGCTTTTTCAAAGGTGTGACCGTAATCCTGCAAAAAACGGTGAATTGCAATATCGAAGACGCATAACAGGATTTCATTTGCTGAAGCACGCGTCTTTTTTCCGACAACTCGCACGCGCTCAAAATCAATATCCATCGTTGCAACGGCGCGTCCAGACTTAACTTGTCCAGTAAGGACGGTTCTGGTGCCGCTAAATGGGATTGGCATATAGTGCCGATTAATCCAAATAATCTTGAAAAACAAACGAATAAAAATAACTAATAGGTCTTTGGTAGCAACTAACAGACTCCAGGTTTGACGTAACATCTTGCGCCAAAATTTTACTCTGGGACCTTTATTGCGCTTGCGCTTGACCGCCCAAACCGGAATAAAGCTCTCGGTCGTGGATTCGGTGTGATACCCCTGTTGAAACCAGCGGACTAGCGTCGCACCGTCACCGTACATGTGATGGACTTTGACGTATATACCGTAAACATCGCTTTTACCGTCGTGAATAAAGTGAAATTGCCAAAGAGGCTTATCGCGATCGAGCATCACTTCGTGCATTTTTGCGATGTACTCATCGAGTGCAGGTCTATCTGACATATCATCCACTTTGTGTATTTGCACGTGATAGTGCATGTCTAGACGTGTACTGGGTACTAAGCGCAGTGGAAAGCCGAGAAAACTCCTCACATGACAATTAAACGGCGCCGACGCTTTATCGTATTGGCTGACTTCGTTGTACAAAGCTTCCACATAGTCGGGCGCTGCACTTTCTGGTTTTTTCAGCAGTTGCAAACTGGCTACATGTTTCGGGTTATCAACGGATTCCGTCAGCCAAAATGTTTTATCCAAAAACGTTAACGTCTTCGCTTTTGCTCGCTTATTCATTGCGTCTGCCTATGTGTTTCCGCGGGTAAATGCATGTAATGACAATTGCTGTTGCAGCTCGGTTAAGTTTTCCACCGGCACGCGCATTCTTGGTGTCAATAATGTCAACAACAGTGCCAGTGTACTATAAATTTGGTGATCATCATCCACATCGCCTTTCATTTGATAATACTGGCTGGACTGAACGATGGTTAAACTCATCATCTCTACTAGCGATTTCAATTCATTGTCTGTCAGGCTCAGCAATTCACGTTGTTGCGCCAATGTGAGAACTGACTCTAATTTAGCTTCCAAACGCTTTACCAAACGCACCAAGTTTTTCGCGACCTTAGGGTATTTTTCCATCAAGTCCATGGGCGAACGATATAAGAAACGATAAAGATGAATATGCTCAAGCAATAGGTAAAGGTAATAGAAGTACTCTTCTAACGTAAGCTTATCAATGTTTTGTACGTCAAGGAGACGGTCAAATTGATGGGTATGAATATCGAACAAGGCGTCAACGATAAGTTCTTTGCCTTTAAAGTGGTAGTACAAATTGCCTGGACTGATATCCATTTCATTGGCAATATCTACACTGGTCACCGAGCTCTCGCCGTGATAATTGAACAACTCCAACGATGTAGCAAGGACCCGTTCTGCAGTTTTCATGTACTCCTCCTAACCGAAGACAAAATAAAGCTGGGCAACCCCGGCAATGCCTCCTAGTACAGCACCTGTAACAATTAACTTCCATTCATCTGCTTGATATGCAGGACGCAACACACCTTCGAACTCTTCCGGACTCAATTCTTGCATTCGCGCACACAAATCATCCCCCACTTGTAAAGCTTTATTAGCATAATCATAAGCATACATGAGGTACTTGTCCGAGTTTAAGAAAATTTGCTTAACCGCGAGCTCTTTCATTTGGAAATAGTTTTCTGAACCAACACCCAGCGCAAAATAAGGCTGTGCGATAGACACATAGCGCTCGATAGCATCGTTTACGTGTAGTTCAATAAGCTCTAACAACTGCTGTGAGCCAGATCCATGTAAAATCATATTGGTGATATTTTTTGAGTTGATCAGCTTTTGTTCAATGATATCGGAGTAAACTCGAGCCACCTCATTTTGTCGTTTGAGAAACATGCCTTGGATTTTGACTGGACCAAGCTTGACGGGGTGTTTGGGCTCAAAGATTATTTTTATCGCAATCCAATTTGTGGCGTACCCCACTAACAATCCCCCCAAAGGCAATATCCACCATGTTTGATAGAAGTACCAAAAGAGCATTGTTGGCAAACCGAATAAGAAGCCAAAATAGAATCCAGATTTTACGATAAACGGAAACTCTTTCTCTCCCGATTTCAAGAAAATTTCATTGATCAATTCGGGCTCGCTAACCAATTGCTCGACCACGAGCTCCTTGATGTCGAGAATTTCGTTTACGTTGTGTTGAAAGTCATTGACTAGCTTGTGTACGACATTGGGAATATCTGCCTCGATCCGCGCGTAGACCAAATCTTTGCCTGCAGCCGGCAACCCCGCCCACAAATGCGGTGCAGATTCGCGCATAACTTCGTTGACGATTTTCTTCACGACTTGTTTGAGACGCCGCTGTATAGCTTTAGTTAGCTCTTCAGGGTCGAGACGCTCGGCAAGCTCTTCTACGCTCAATAACTTCCCAAGTACTAGTTCTACTTCTATTTCTGCCATCTCTCGTCGTTTGGCAGGGATCAAGCCTTGCCAACCAAATATCGGTTTGATGCCAAAAAACTCGATGGGATAGAACATCATTTTTACGGCTAAAAAATTAGTGAACCAGCCCACCACCGCACTAACCAGTGGGATGGTGAAAAGCATCAGATTGGCGAGGATCCATTCCATAGCGACGATTTGCGCCTTGTTTTATCGTGAATTACTACAATATCAGAGTGTAACCTAAAGTTTTGTCGGCGTAACCACCAAACATCGCCTAATTTGATGATTATTGCTGGGTATTAGCCACAATACGTTAACTCAATAAATTGGGTAGTGGTTTCTAAACATTTTGTTTACACTGATTCAAGATAAATAGCTTTTAAAGGTGATGTATGCCTTTGTTTAACAATCGATTGGCGCAATTGGATGATGCCATTGAACATGCAGAGACCTATGGGGAGTATCGCGAAGCGTGTGCCGAACACGACGAGCTCTCTGGTGCCAACGAATGGAAAGCAAAAGACCCCTGCCGAGATTACGATTATCGTTTGATCCGTAAACGGGTACAACGGATAAAGTTGGCCCGCGGTCAAGGTGATATTTTAAGCCTGATGTCGATACTCCATGAAGGCTTACACGGTAATCTAGGCAACATTGCCAATCCCGTGCTGCAGCATCAATCTAAGCTTGGCACCAAGCATTTGATTGAAGAATTCAATCAACAAGTCGCTGGCGCACTTGACGATATATACGCTGCCAATGAAACAGAAGTAGACTTCTACGAAAAATTATCATTCTTCGAAGAAACTGCACATGCATTTGGCCGCAGCTGTTTAATGCTAAGCGGTGGTGCAGGCCTCGGATTCTTTCATTGCGGTGTGGTTAAATCGTTGAATGAACGCGATTTACTACCCGGTGTAATTTCAGGTGCAAGCGCTGGCTCAATCATTGCCGCAATGCTCGGCACTCGCACACGCGATGAATTGATCGATGTTTTGAATGCGGAGTTTATATACAATAAATTCCGCAATTGGCGAGTGTTTAAAGGCGTTACCGGCAAAAGCATGTTTGACAGTACGCAACTCGAAAATGCGCTGATTGAAATGTTTGATGTAATGACGTTTGAAGAGGCCTTTAAACGCACGGGTTTACACATTACGATAACGGTTTCACCTGCCGATCTACATCAGTTTTCGCGTTTGCTGAACGCAAAAACATCGCCCAATGCGATTATTACCCAAGCAGTGCGTGCTTCATGTGCGGTGCCAATTGTGTTCAGTCCGGTGCAGTTACGGGCTAAAAACGCCGCAGGAGAAATTGTCCCATACATACCGAATCGCCGATTTGCTGACGGCTCGTTGATGGCTGATTTACCTTTCGAGCGTCTAGCGCGCTTGTACGGTGTAAACCATAGTATTGTCAGTCAGACCAACCCGTTAGCGGTGCCATTTTTGTCGCGTAATCGCAAAGACGCCAATAGTGTATCGAGTATTACCATGCGTCACATTACCAATCTGGCCAAAGTGAATAGTATCTATGCGTTTGATGTATTGGAGTCAGCAGTAGGTAATCGCGCGGCGAAATTAGCCATTCACAAATTGCGTTCGGTAATCGATCAACAATATGTTGGGGACATCAATATTTTACCCGAGCGCGGCATGCGCAGTTTGGCTCATTTATGGTCCAATCCTACCGTTGAGAGTATCGCGGAATTAATTCGCAATGGTGAGAAAGCGACTTGGCCACAACTTGATTATATTGAGCGCAGTACGCATATCAGCCAGTTGTTACGCCGCTATTTGAAACAACTCAAAGAGCGCGAAGCTCGGGTTCTTGGACAAGCACAAAATTTACGTTTAGTGGAATCGAAAACTGCATGAATAAGGCATTTGCCGGCGATCCGTATATAAGAAAGGTATTAGAAATCGTTGATCTTATCTCTTCAGAAAACGACGAGGTTGATTCGGTTTTTGATGATATCACCGCGTTTTTCGTTGGGGATGCCAAGAGTACCCGACAGCAATTAGATCTTAAAATTGCAATTTCGGTTTTACAGGATAAGTTGGCTGAGGGTGCGGATAGTGCGACTGATGCAGAGTTACAAGATGCGATAGCGAAACTCGATGAGGCCAAACAAGCAGATGATACGTCGCGCAATCGTCGACTAGCGAAAGTACGGCGCTTGTGTCAAATGGTATTTGATTGTTGCGAAGGTAACTCATATCCAGAAACACAACAAAAGACAGCCAAATTCTTGGCTGCATTGTGGCTAATTGCAGAACAATCTGAAGCATCACACCAAACGATCCACCAAAAACTCAAAGTGCCGTACAAGATGGCACTGACGTTGCGTTTGGTTGACGAAGTGATTCGCAAGCAAATATGTAAAGTGCCAAATTGGCAATCATTCCGTCAACCCGAAGCGCGCTACAATGAAGATATCGAGACTCGCAAGCTCTGGTATGCAACTGTCGCTACACCTGCAATGATTGCTGCATTATTTCAAGATGCCGGTCTGCAACACCCGTTAGCACTTAAATTACTTAACGGTGCAGATGGCAATGCCAACCCGTTTAGAGTACTAGAAGCTGACGAGCGCCAGTCATTACTCAAAATGAACTATCGCTTTAGTGTCGATTACGTAACTTTAGGTTTGGGCGTTGACTATGCCACTGATTACGCAACACCAGAACAACAAGTGATAGCTCATGCAACCGTGCTAGAGCTGGTTAAAGATGCATACAAGCCTAAGTCTGGGATAGGTCAGATATTGAAAATCCCGCAGATTTACACCTCAATTGTGCTATCAACCAAACCCGATTTTTCACGTGTGGACGTGCCTAAAGGTTGTGCTCTAATTGATCAACTAGGTAAAAAAGGTGTTCTCAATAGCCAACTTGCCGAAGCTTTTAATGCGATAACCGGCGTATTTCCACAAGGTTTTGGGATAAACACAACCAAATATTCGGGAATTGTTTTAGGGCTAAATCCACGTAAGCAACACGAACCCAACGTATTGCCGCTATTTGCTAAAGCCGGCTACCCATTAGCAGAATCACCGCAAGTCGCACATAAAATAGAAAACTATTACTTCAGTGAGACTCGTAAACAGTTCACGCCAAGCGAAAATGAACAAATAGACACCTTGGTTAAACAAACCGATACAATCGAACCTAGTTGGTTAGCGAGTGACGCATTTCACGACTGGCGGGCTATTTGGCAACGCCAATAAAAAAGGAGCTTGAACTCCTTTTTTATTTTGCTAATGGCTTAAACGCCTGTCTTATTCAGCTTTAGGTGCCGTTTTTTTTGCTGCTGGCTTTTTTGTTGTTGCGGGCTTTTTAGCTGCTGGCTTTTTTGTTGTTGCCGGCTTTTTAGCTGCGGGCTTTTTGGTAGCTGCCGGTTTATTTGCCGCAGGCTTTTTCGCTGCGGGTTTCGCCGCGGCGGCAGTTTTTGTGGCCGTTGACTTCGCGGGTGCCTTGCGTGTCTGAGTTTTCTTTGCAGCCGCAGCTTCTTTTGCACGCTGTTCAGCGAGTAATGCTACTTGGTCGATGAGTTTGTCGACCTTACCTGATAGCTGGTCCAACTGCTTTTCGCGTTGCGCGCTGCCAAAACTCAAAGCATCAAACCAGTTTTTAATTGTCTTGTTCATTTTATCACTCCGCGGCATGGCTTTTTTCAGGTCAGCTTCAACAGCCTCCCCTCGACTTGCAAGATCGTTGAATAAAGCATTTGATTTAGACACAGCATTATCAAATTGAGTCGATAAGTCACTAACTTGATTCGCCACTAATCCGCAGTATGCGTTAACAAAACTAGTAAATGGATTTTTGCTGGTTGTAGACATTTCACTTCCCTCAATCGATTTTTTGCTGTGCTTTTCAGTGTAGTCGTTACTGGTAATGTCGCTACATTTTTTGATGCAGTTAATCGTCAGCAACGGAAAAGAAAACGCACTCCGAAGAGTGCGTTAGGTTTTATTTAGCGGCTGCAAGCTTCGCAACGGCTTCAGTTAACGCGTCAATTTTTGCGCTAAGCTCTTCGATCTTTTGATCGGCATTATCATTATCTAAGCCCAGCTTTTTACGCACGTCAGCAACGCGCTCTTCAACTTCTGACGTTGTCTGCTTAAACTTGCCTTTTGCATCTTCTTCAAGGGCTTCACCTTTAACCACTAACTCTTCAAACATTTTTTGAGTTTCAGTGCTTATTTGCTCGTAACGACCTTGAGCTTCGTCAATGCTCTTACCGTATGCACCTAAACCTGCCAACCAGATTTTACGTGCGAACTCTTCTGCTTCGTTGAACTTAGCTTTAATTTGATCTGTTTTAGTCATGATGTTCTCCAGTGACCGATTTAACTTTCATATATAGAGTACAAACGACAATTAGAAACCGCATACTAATATGCGGTTTTTTTGAAAAACTTTTTTAAGCGTATGAATTAATTAGGAATTTAATCGACCAGATCGCTTGGCATTGACTCTCTTACTTCACTCCACACCACACCTGATTCGATGCCGTATTGACGAAGTAAATTGGGAACAGACTCATAATCGCCTTGTTTGGCTGCGGCAAGCAATTTGGCGTAAAAATCTTTGGCCACATCGCGAGCTCTTTGATGCGAAAAAAAGTAACCGCCGATACGCGAGTACATGCCGCGAAACCCATTCATCATTAACACGAATACTGGGTTACCAGAAGCAAGAGCAAGATCATGGTTTAATTGATAGTCGAAATCAGCGAATGCGGGGCCGTCTTCAGGGACTTCTGTATAGCGACTAATAATCTCTACAGCCTTATCGGCGTTATTGCGCAGTGCGCCGCGAATGAAAACAGCACTCAAATTAGTTCTAGCTGCGAGCAAGTTATCTATTAAGTCAGAAATACCATCTTGATCAAGCCGAGCGAGTGTTTCGAGGATATTTAAACCACAGGTTTCCCAAAAGTTATTAACTTTCGTGGGTTTGCCGTGTTGGATAGTTAACCAGCCATCCCGAGCCAGTCGCTGTAGTACTTCGCGCAACGTTGTACGGGTGACTCCGATCAACTCAGAGAGCTCACGTTCTGCTGGAAGTATCGTACCGGGCGCAAAACGTCCACTCCAGATCGACTCTACGATATACTCTTCTGCGAATCCGGCAGGACTTTGGGCCTTATAAATCATGTACGACGCACCTGTGTTCTTATTTTTAACGACTGATTGTACCAGTCAATATTGGCAAGATTCCAGTCTCACGTAAACATAAAAATAACAATTAGCAATAAGTCGTAGAGTAAGAAGCCAAAAACAACCGTACGCAAGACCAATATTAAGTGGTTAACCCTCTGAATTACATAAATTATTCCAGTACTTTCCTGCTCAACGTATGATTAGTATTTGCCCGATGTATTGGAAACTCGGTATTATGTTCAACAACCGAGTAGTATTCCCTCAGGGCTAGCTCAAATTCCTAAACAACAATAACAAGAGAATTTTATGGTCGTAATGTTAAGTCAATGGTCAAAGCAACGTTCAAGTTGGGGTTTATTATTCGTTTCTGCTTTGGCGCTGGAGCTAACGGCTTTGTACTTTCAGCACGCTATGGGCCTTCAGCCATGTATTAAGTGTATCTATCAACGTACAGCAATGTTTGGAATTCTGTTTGCGGCATTATTACCTTTGCTGCACAACACCAGCTTAACGCGCCTGGTTGCGTATGGTGTGTGGGGATTGTCGGCAGTCTGGGGATTTATGATTGCCTACGAACATGTAGACATTCTCAGCGCCCCAAATCCATTCTTTGCACCCTGTGAAATAGTTCCTAACTTTCCAAGCTGGATGCCATTGCATGAATGGCTGCCTGATATTTTTGCCGCAACTGGCGACTGCCTAGATGATACATGGCAATTTGCCGGCATGGGCATGGCGCAGTGGATGATGGTTATCTTCGGTTTCTACGTTGCATTATTAGTGGTAGTGCTGGCCGCACGCTTAATCCACATCTTCAAGCGGCCATAACGCGATATATTGCTGAAAGTCATCAAGGTATACGTCTGCCTCTGACACGGTCTTACCGCGCACCGACATTCCTGCCTTATGCATTGCCGATTTTTTATTGCCGTTGAGTAATGGGTGCCAACTCGGCAATCCTCTACCCTCTTGTAAGCGGCGGTAACTGCAACTCGGTGGCATATAATAGATTTGTTCCAAGTTGTCTTTGGTCAACTGCACACATTCGGGCACCAACGTTGTGCGGTTTGCATAGTCTGTGCAACTGCAAGTTTTGGTATTGAGCAGCTCACAAACGATATTGGTAAAGTGTACCTGCTCGCCATCATGAATAACCTCGCTGCCATCTACTTCGTATACTGAGCGTTCTTCAGACTCGTCATCAATAAACTTATGCAGGCAGCATTTTGCGCAGCCATCACAAATCGACTCCCACTCCCGCGGTGTCATTTCTGCCAATGTTTTGGTTTCCCAAAAGGGTGTTTCTGCCATGTTCGAGCTCATCGTTACTCAATAATCACATTCGAAGCATAGGACATATGCTTACCCAGCCGCAATATGAGGTTATCGCCATTGTCGATTTCGCCCACGCCTTTTGGCGTGCCTGTGAGGACTACATCCCCTGGTAATAATGTGAAGTTTTTTTGAATCTCTCGCAGCAGCTCTGCATAACCAAACAGCATGTCATGCGGGTTGCCATATTGACGCAGCTCACCATTAATCGCCAGCGAGAATACTTGCATCCAATCCCCATTGAGTTCTTCTATGGGAACGAAAGGTGTCATTGGGCAGCTTCCGTCAAATGCCTTAGCACGCTCCCAGGGGTGCCCAGCCGCTTTCAATTTCGCTTGCGTCGCTCGCAGGGTTAAATCTAACCCGAGTCCCATACCAATGACAGCGGATAAATTCGAATCACTAGCTAAATGTGCAGTTTTTTCCCCGATCAACAAGGCTATCTCAAGTTCATAGTGATAAGGCTCGTCTCGATGCCGCAAACACACGCCGCGCTCAAAACTCTGTAATGCAGTTGCTGGTTTGATAAATAGCACCGGCTCGCCCGGGATGTCATTCCCTAATTCACGGGCATGCTCAGCGTAATTGCGTCCCACGCACACCACTTTGCCGGGCTTGTGCTCGACTAACGCACCATGGTGCCACTTGTGTTGGTAACTCATGACCCCTTTTTAATCCGCTCGGACAAATAGGCTACCGAAATACCAAAGTAGCTTGAGCGGTTCCATTTCATCAGTGTTTGAAAATTATTGTATACCAAGTAGGCACGCCCTTGTGCCCCGTCTGGCATAACCAAATTTGCAGTCATCGTCACTTGCGGTAAATCTCGACCATCAAAACGGCGGATCCCAAGTGTTTGCCAATCGGATAAGTCTTTAGCCGCTTGTCGATTTAAGCTTGCCAGTCTACTCAACTCAGGGTCAAGCAGGCTTACTTGGCGCCCCCACGTTTGCGTACCGTTCCACCCTTCGCTAGCTAAGTAATTAGCAATTGATGCAAACACATCGGCCGTTGAACGCCATATATCGGTTTTGCCATCGCCATCAAAATCTACGGCGTAAGTTAGAAATGAGCTAGGCAGGAATTGGCTTTGTCCCATTGCACCGGCCCAAGAGCCAGTAAAACTATCCAGTTCTACATGACCGGCCTTGAGAATCGCCAAAGCATCAAAGAACTGTTTGCGAAATAACGCTTCGCGTCGGCCTTCAAACGCCAAAGTTGCTAGGGCAGACAGCACGGGAACCTTGCCTTGGATGCGTCCAAAATTGCTTTCATTACCCCATAGCGCAACGATAAAGCGCTTTTGTACACCAAATTGGCGCTCTACAGCTTCTAACAGTTCAAAGTGTTTGTTAAGTAATTCTACCGCTTGCTTGACCTTCCAGTCTGGAACGCGAGTTTGTAAGTATTCAGTGAGGGTTATTTTGCGTTCAGGTTGATTGCGATCACGTGTTATTACTCGCTCGCGCATTTTAATCGTTGCAAAGGCCGGTTCGAGAAAAGTCTCAGAATACCCTTGACTCAGAGCCTCGCTCTTTAAGCCCTGTACATATGCATCAAAAGCCTGTTGCTGTTCATTGGCATGCACTGTTACCGCGGTCAACACAAATAACGCGATACTGATAAATCTAACCATACTAGTAGTCAGCCTTGGGAGGCTGTGGAGCCAGCCCTAAAGATTCGCGATGTTCAGCAAGCCAGTTTTCCTGTTGTGGCGGCATTTGCAAATAGAATCCATCGCGCTCAAATGCGCTCAATAATGCGTCTTTGCTTACACTGTGCAAGGTTTTACTGGTCTTTAAAGGAATGTGCATAACCAGTTGCGGGTGCCCAAAGCGCTCCATCAGGGCCTGTGGAACGGCATCGAAATTATCCGCCTGTGGAACATACAAAAACATACCGTCTTTCTTTCGTGTTTTATACACACTGCAAAGGAGGCTGGGTGTACTCATTCAATCTCTCGTATGGGTTTACCGAGTTGGGACAGGAGGCTTTGTTTAAACAACGGTCTGCGCCAACCCATTAATAAATCGGGCAGCATGCCGGTGACGGCCGTTTCATCTAACTCGAACCACCACCACTTCAATAACTGATTAAGCTGCTTTTTAGACGCCAACAATTCAACCGCGATTGCGTGTTCGGTCGCAATCTGCTGACACAACGCCTTAAGGCCTGCCAATTCCTTCTTGTAGGCAGGAATATCTGCCAGTCTTTTAACTCGTGGCACAGCGCAAGCATCTGGGTTGGTATTATACGCATTAATTGCCTGATTCACTATGCCGATGAGTTGATCTCCACGTTTGCGAATCTCTTGCGGCAATAACACGCGCAATCCAGATAACTTAGATTTACTGCGCGGCAAATGCATAGCAACGCTCAATAAATGCTGCTCCTTAACAATAAAATTTATTGCTGTATTGGTTTCGCGAGCTAATGTTAAACGCCATGCGGCCAAGCGTTTCAAAACATAGCGTTGTTGCTCATTGAGCTTCCATACATTACCAAATGTCAAATACGCATAGTCAGCTGGTACCATTGCTGCTTTTTTTGCTGCCAGTACCGCTAACTCCTGATAAATCATTGCCCGCTGATTGTTCGCGTCTATTTTCATGGCTAAATCTGAATAGCACTGAAACAAATAGATCACGTCGTTTGCGGCATAGTGCAATTGTTTATTCGTGAGTGGACGGGCAAGCCAATCAGTGCGTGATTCGCCTTTATCAATCTGTGTATTACAAATTAACTCGACCAACTTTGCATAGCCCAATGTCGGCCCCATCCCCAGCACATTGGCGGCAAATTGCGTATCAAAAATAGGTGAAGGGGTAACCTTAAGGTGGCTCTGAAAGACTTCTAAGTCCTCTGAGCAAGCATGTAATACTTTAACAATACTCTCGTTTGCAAGTAACTGTGCAAAGGGCGTTAAATCTTCGAGATGTATAGGGTCAATCAAGTATGTCGAATCACCATCATTGACCTGTAAAAGGCCCAACTGCGGAAGCAGAGTTCGGGTCCTTACAAACTCTGTGTCTAATGCCAAGACCGTATTGTGCGAGAGTCTCTCACACAATACTTCAAAGTCTTTTTGGCTTTCAACTAATTGATATTCTTGGGTCGCTTCAGGCTGCATTAAAGATGCTTAATCACGCAGCTCTCGGCGCAAAATTTTGCCTACATTAGTTTTCGGCAAATCGTCTTTAAACACGATGTGTTTAGGCACTTTATAACCGGTTAAATGAGAGCGGCAATGCTCAATTACCATTGCCTCAGTGAGACCCTCGTCTTTCTTAACGACAAAGAGTTTAACTACCTCACCTGAAACCTCATGAGGGACGCCAACAGCAGCCGCCTCAAGCACCATATCATGCATTGCAGCGACTTCTTCGATTTCGTTGGGGAACACATTAAAGCCCGAAACCAGAATCATATCTTTTTTGCGATCAACAATGTAGAAATACCCTTGTTCATCAACCTTAGCAATATCACCGGTGGCTAACCAACCATCTTTGAGTATTTCAGCAGTGGCCTCAGGTCGGTTTAGATACCCCATCATAACTTGCGGGCCTTTGACCCACATTTCCCCTACTTCACCAGGCGCCACTTCGTTACCGTCATCATCCATCAACTTAATATCTGTTGACGGTACAGGCATACCGATGCTGCCTTTGTATGCCTCAAGTTGCGGAGGATTTACAGTTACCACCGGCGAGCACTCTGTCAGGCCGTAGCCTTCTAATAATACAGTGCCGGTTACTTCTTGCCATTTCTCAGCGACGGGGCGCTGCACAGCCATACCGCCTCCAAGGCCAAACTTAAAGTTACTAAAATCAAGCTCACTGAATCCAGGTGTATTAAGTAAGCCGTTAAACAAGGTATTTACACCAGGAAGAACAGCAAATGGATATTTGGCTAATTCGCTAACAAAACCGGGCATATCACGAGGATTGGTAATTAATAAGTTCGGGCAACCAAACTTCATAAACAATAAGCAGCTGCCCTGCAAAGCAAAAATATGGTACAGCGGTAGTGCCGTAACCACGAGGTCTTTACCAGGTGTTATTGCTGTAGCCAAGATACCAGAAACCTGCTCTAAATTGGCAACCAAGTTACGATGAGTCAACATCCCACCTTTAGAAACCCCTGTCGTACCGCCGGTATACTGTAAAAAAGCTAATTCTGTATTTTTAATCTCTGGTCGTTCGTATTTTTGCGACTCACCTTGTTTTAACGCTTGCGTGAATCGCTTCGCATTTGGCAGATTGTACTCCGGAATCATTTTTTTAAGGTATTTGACCCCAAAATTCACAATCCAGCGTTTGGGTGCGGGCAGCATATCGCCAATGGATGTTAACAAAACGTTCTCGACAGGCGTGTCATTTATTACCTGCTCTAAGGTCGTTGCAAAATTTTCAACGATAACGATCGTTTTGACGTTAGCATCGGTAAGCTGGTGTTGCAGTTCGCGTGGTGTGTAAAGGGGGTTAACGTTAACGACTACCATTCCAGCACGCAACACACCGAATATCGCGACTGGGTACTGCAACATGTTTGGCATCATAATAGCCACAGAGTCACCGCGCTTGAGACCTGAGTTTTGTAAATACGCGGCAAACTGCTTTGACAGCTGGTCAAGCTCTCCAAAGGTCATGGAGTGCCCCATATTGATATAAGCGGTTTTATCTTTGTACTTTTCCACCGACTGTTCAAATACGTCGACGAGCGAAGAATAGATGTCGGGGTTAATTTCAGGTTCTATGCGAGGGTCGTAATGCTGCAGCCAAACTTTTTCCATGGTGTTTCCAGCTTTATTTATTATTTGTTTATCGTTACATATCACTGATAGCGGTTGGTATCAGCAACAAGGCATCTTGTATAAAGGTAACACAAAGTTAAATGATGCGAAGCTACAAATGTTAATTTCATGTACTTATATTGTGCAAAAATGCTGCGATCGGTGCCCAAATCTGCTCGGTGTTATACATATGTAAGTGATGACCTCCTGTCAGGTGAACAATTTCAGCACTGCCAAACCACTGCTCGCGCTGTTGCCAGAGACCGCGTTTAGCCAGTAAACCGTCATCGGCAATAATAATTTGCATCGGACAGCTCAACTCGGTCATCAACTCTTGCGCCTGCTGCTCAGTTAAGCGAATCAAAGAAGCATTGCGCAGACGGCTGTCGGTGCGCCACACAACCTGAGTACCACCATCTCCAGCCTCAACAATCACCGGGCGAGTAGCTCTTTTGATCAATAACTCTACCAGTTCACCACTTAACTCCGTATGTTGTTGCCGTTTATCTATCAGTTGTGTCAGAGGCACAGGACTGGCTATCGATCGTTTGGCGCGGCGCTGATGCCGACTTAATACGCCTGTGCGCAGATTTTCCGCTACTGAACTTTCCGTAGTGATTGGCCCCATTGCGTCAATCGACACGACGGCTCTTACCATTTCAGGAAAAGTTGCTGCGTAAATACTTGATAGAATCCCGCCCATAGAATGCCCCATAAGTATTACGTTTTCCCACTTCTGCTCTGTGAGCAACTGATGTAAGTCGTCGATGTAATCAAACTGCTGATAATCTGTGCCTGGTGGACGATGATCAGATAATCCATGCCCTGCCCAATCGAGTGCAATAATGTGATAATCCGTGACTTCGGTTAATAGAGGTATAAAGCTAGCGGCATTATCTAACCAGCCGTGTAACGCTACTATAAGGGGCTTATGGGTAAGGTTATTGGTTAACCCTCGCAAGGTAATATGAGGTAGTTCAAACGCTATCGGTACTAAATGATTAGGCATAATGTCTTACCACTTCCGGCTGTTTAGACAGTAAACCCGTTAACCGCTCATTTTGCAATGTTGTTGCGCTGAAAAAGCCGGCAAATTGTTGCCGTTAGCGGGAATAATATTGCCACAACGTGGCAAATAACAACCCATTATTATGCGTAAATATCGATACCTAGCAGACCTCTTATTTCTTCTCTGCGCTGTTCGGTTTGTAAGCTCTGGTAGGTGTTTAAAGCCGCTTGAGTTTGCGGGTTAGGCGCATCGTAGTTGCTGCGCCGTTGCTGACGGAAGCGCTCGGCTTGCTCAAATGCCTCTGCATTTGCTTGTCGAGATACGGTTTGTGTTACTGGTAGCTCAGTCTGTTGGCGTTGCTGTTGCTGGGCGCGCGCTTCCGCCTCGCGCTCAGGTTGTCGTTGCGCAGGGTTAATGATGAGAGCATTTTGTGAGGCGACTATCGACGACTCAATTTCCACGTACTACAGACCTTACTTAATTGGCTACAAACCTGGATGCGATTCAATAACCGTTCCAGCTTTGTAAACTATTGGTTGTTTTGTCAGTTTAGCAGGTCAAAAGTAAAGCACTGTTGATGTTGTGAAAATTCGTTTTGCTATTCACGTCCAGGTAACTTCTTCCATGTCACTGTGTCTCGCAAATACACGGGCTGTACGTCCATGATCGATTGGAGGCGCTGTTCGATAATCGCTTGCTCCACTTCAGGTAGCATGAATTTAGCGTTTGGCAATGTAACCGATAGCTCTGTAGTTCCCTCGGGTATAAACGTGCTTAGTGCTTCGTAGGCTTGCCACCCGGTCCCTGCAAATTCGGGATCATCTGCGTTGCGCACATGCTGCTGAGCAATCTGTGGGTCAACCACACACTCTTGACCTTGTATCTCCAATACCTCTCCAACCCGCTTATAATGAGCGAAATAAACCTCATTCATGCGCGCGTCTATTGCGACTAAAATATCATCCTTATCCGTGTTAGCCGAAACTTCTTGAGCCAAAGCCAGTAAGGTTGAGACTCCGACCACAGGAACGTTCAGTCCAAATGCCAACCCTTGTATAGTTGCAATGGCGATGCGAACACCAGTGAAACTTCCAGGACCTCGACCGAAACCGAGAACATCCAAGTCTTTCAAGGTTATGTCGGCTTCATCACACACCGATTGAATCATAGGTAATATGCGTTGGCTGTGTTGCTGCGGACAAATTTCAAAACGCGAATAAACACGCTGGTTATGCCATAGCGCCACCGAGCAAGACTCTGTCGCAGTGTCTAAGACTAGTAATGTTTGTTCTGGTTTATGCTTCAACATCGGATTGTTCCGTTAAGTGAGTCGCTTCACTAACTTCAGAAGGTTTTGGCGTTCTTATTTGAGTTAAAAAGTCGAGCGTGGCCTGCAAATCTCTGCTGCGACGCATTGGCGGTAAACTACTTAAGAAGATCTTACCATAGTCCTTAGTCACTAGGCGATGGTCACAGATAATCAGTACACCTGAATCACTCGCATCCCTGATCAACCGCCCTGCGCCTTGTTTTAGCGCAATAACGGCTTGCGGAATCGCAATTTGTGCAAATGGATTGCCCCCTCGACGCTTACAATCTTCACTGCGCGCTTGTAGCAAGGGGTCATCGGGTGCAGCAAATGGTAGCTTGTCGATCATCACGCAAATCAAGTCATCACCGCGCACATCAACGCCCTCCCAGAATGCTCCAGTCCCCAGTAAAACTGCGTTTTTATCGGTCAGGTAGGCATTGAGCAGTGCGCGTTTGGATGTCGTACCTTGCACTAAAATCGTTCGCGTACTGGTTTGCAACAGTGCTTCAGCAACTGCGCGCAGGGTTGCATGACTGGTAAACAGTAAAAAACAGCGCCCATTACTCGCCTCGATAACACGCTCGGCGATCGCAACCAAACGCGTTATCCGCTGCGGTGAATTGGCTTCGGGTAAGAATCTCGGAACGCAGAGCATTGACTGTTGCTGATAGTCAAACGGGCTATCTAGCAGCAGTGTGTCTGCAGATTCCAATCCCATACGTGCCTGAAAGTGCTTAAACCCACCGTCGACCATTAATGTCGCAGAGGTAAATATCCAGGCTTTGTCATCTCCCTCAACAAATTCACGGAATTTATTCGCTATTGATAGAGGCGTTAAATGCAAAACCACGTGTCTTGGTGTAGTTTCATACCATAAACTAACCCCTGTTTTGTCGAGGTTTAACATCGCGTCAAGGCGCTCTCGACTTATCGACAAGCGCTCGAACATGTTGTCGAGATCTTTGTCTCTGCCAATGTGTAGTTTCATCACTTGATGCAACACGCCTAACGCATCTTTTAAGCGGAAAATCGCCGTTTCAACATCGTCGCGATTAAGTGCTTTGCGCCAATCTCCACGTTGCGGAGACTCAGGAAAAAGTAAGCGGAAGTCTTGCAATAACTGCCTACACTTATCTGCTGCGCGATCCAGTTGCTGAGCATCTTTCAACGAGGTTCGATAGAGCAGTGAGATATCTTTGCACATATCAAACAATTGTCGGCTAGATAATGACTCACCAAAATACTCACTGGCTATTTCCGGTATTTGATGCGCCTCATCAAAGATAACCGCGTCAACTTCGGGGATCAGCTCACCAAACCCGGTGTCCTTAAGCGCCATATCAGCAAAAAATAAGTGGTGGTTGACCACAATGACGTCTGCCTCAAGCGCTTTTTTACGCGCTTTCACTAAGTAACAGTCTGAGTATTCGGGACAATCTTTACCGGCGCAATTATCCACTGTAGATGTGACTAACGGCAAAACCTTGGCATCCTCGGGGATTGCTGTAAGTTCACCGACATCCCCAGTTTTGGTTGCAGTTGACCACTGTTTTACATGCGTCATTTGCTCGAGAGTTTCCGCGTCTAACAGCGTAGTTGAGCGAGTGTTTTGGGCTAAACGATGAATGCACAAATAATTCGCTCGGCCTTTTAACAAGGCGATTTGTCGCTCGCCACTGAGTGCCTCGCGGATAACAGGCAAATCGCGATGGTAGAGTTGCTCTTGAAGATTTTTAGTGCCGGTGGAGATGATCACCTTGCGTTGCCCCACTAACACTGGCGCCAAATAGGCGAAGGTTTTGCCGGTACCCGTGCCCGCCTCCACAATCAAAGCGCTTTTGTCTTTGAGAGTATTCGCAACGGCATTGGCCATTTCAGTTTGTGATTGGCGCGGCGAGTAGCCAGTGATATGCTCCGCAAGCAAACCGTCAGCGGAGAATATTGCGGCGATTTTTGACATTGAAAACTTCTATTGCGACTAATTCGGTAATTATGCCAAATAATTTTTCAGATATCGCCTGTCATTTTGCTATAGATACCCAGTAACTAACGGCTTATTTCGCCTTGAATAAGTGCGCGTTTTTCTCGCAATGCATGGGTTAAATACTGCATCAGCAATTTTACGCGCGGTGTATCTTTCAGATCTGGATGAGTCAACACCCAAATATCCACTTGTGGTGTGGGTATAGTGTTGGGCAATCTGATTAGTTCAGCACAACCGTCACCCAGAAAACAGGCGGTGCGCCCCAACCCTTGTCCGCGCTTCAACGCAATAAAACGGGTAACAATATCATCAATCGTGATACCAATAGGCGCTTCTGGGTAAGGTGAACCGTCAACTAAGTCTGACCATTGCTCGGCCTGTGAGGGGGCGATCCAGCGCAATTCGTTACGTGGTGTAGACGCTAGATATTCGGGATTGGCGTAGTAGCAAATACTGTAGGGAAACAATCGATGCCCCACTAAATGCTCCGGCAGTTTGCGCGCCGCGCGAATAACGACATCAGCTTCTGATTTATCCAGATCGGCGAACCGAGTCGAACTATTGATATGTAACTGAATACGCGGATAGCGCTGCGTAAAGGCAAAAAGCTCATCGAGTAATAAATATTGCGCCATAGGTTCGCCAATAGACAGGGTTAGTTTCCCCGCCAGCGCATCATCAGCCGCTGAAACCTTCCGCTCCGCATTCACAACCACTTGTTCCATGCGGCGCGCAAGTGCTAATAATGGCTCGCCAAATGCAGTAATTTGATAACCGCCAACACTCTTTTCAAATACATTACCTTGATGCCTGCGATGCAATTGCTCTAAGCGTCGCGACACCGTTGTGTGTGTAGTCGCCAATGTCATTGCAGCGCCGCGCAGTGTACCCGCGCGATGCAGTGCAAGAATCAATAAATAATCATTCCAATCTTCCATTGGAACGATTTTGCACCAACAAAAACAAAAAACAAGCCTCGATTCGTGTTTTAAGGCTCGCTAAAGTGCCATAAAAAGCTCTCGCAAGGACTCGGAACAATGTTTGTAACACAATCAAAATACACACTTAAGCAACTGTTAAATATAAATTTAATTGCCGCAATCCTGATTTTATCGACAATGTCACTGGGCGTATTTGCCAATACCCAACACTGGGCGGTTGATATTAAACCAGGACAAGTTGTACAGTTGATCGCTCCCGTAACGTCTCCAGAAACCTTACCGTTGCGCCGCCAGTATTATCGCGATGCAATACCTTTGGCTGAACAGTACGGATTTACTAATCACGGTCAACTTGTGGTCGAAAGAACGATATTAGGCAACTTTAAGCCCCCTACAATTATTATCGGATCATGGCCTTCACCCATGGCAATATCGGCTTTTGAGCAGGAACCCCGATGGCCAGAGCTCAAACGCAACCGCAGCGCTGCTTGGCAAGACATTCGCCTGTACAATGGTGAGGTAGATCAACCACAGAACATGTCCTTCTCGGCAGATAAAAGCTACACAGTTGCGTTCGCATGGGTCAATACCGAGCGACCTGACGATTATTACCAATATTTGGACAGCGTAGAGCCACTGCTAACTGAAATAGGTGCCCGATTTATGTTTAAGATCCGCCACCCCAAGATTGAGTCTGACCAACCCAATACGCCAGCGCCCGATCAGATAACATTTGTGGAGTGGCCTGACGCCGGTGCCCTCGCAAGACTCCGAGCAATGCCCAAATACCAGGAAATTGTAGCCTTGCTAAATCAAGGTGTTACACAGCTCGACTTGCACGTTATTAGACCCAAGGCGTTTGCTGAATAAACACTCTCGCCTTCCATGCGTCTAGGCTCATCGGCTGGTCAATTTTGCAGAGTTGGCCGGCTCCACTCTGGTGAGTGGCCGATAACAGAAACTGCTCTTGCCAATCGCCAGCGATTAAATCTGCTTGCATTTCCACCTTCAGCATCATGTCGGTAAAGTTGAGGATAACTAATACAGCATGCTCACCATTGCGCCGAACGAATGCAAAGACCTTATCAGCATGATCGGTATTAACTTGTAACATCGTCGCGCCAAACTCACCATTGTGGAGCGCTGTGAATCGTTTGCGCAGATCCAACAACTGCCGATATAAATCTCCAATGTAGTGTGCTTGCCACTCAATCGGATCGCATTCAAAAAATTGCAATCGTTTCGATTCACCCGCTTCTTGACCATTGTGAATTAACGGCATTCCTTCTCCCAGAGAAGACAATACGATGGCATTGTCTAAGCAGTCACCAAATTGCTCGAATTGCGTACCATCCCAAGCGTTTTTATCGTTATTACTGACAAAAGTCATTCGATAGGCCTGTTTAGGCCATGCGCGTTCATTCCATGAGTAATATTTGCGCAGTTTATCCAATGATAATTTGCCGTGAGCAATACCGTGCATAATCTCGTTCCAAGACCACGCATAAGTCATATCAAACGCGTACTCATGCATATCTCGCGCTTCCCATTCTGCCAGCATGAACACCGGCTTTAATTTTTCTAGCTCGGTCCGCGCTTGGCGCCAAAAATCATTCGGAACATAGCCGGCCACGTCACAGCGAAAACCATCGATGTCGAATTCATCAACCCAGTAACACATGGCCTCAATCATGTATTCGCGCAGATCCGCATGACTGTAATCAAACTCAATAATATCGCTCCAATCCCACCAAGGAGATGGTCTAAACTCGCCGCGATGATTGCGCGCGTACCATTGGGGATGAGATTGCGTAAGTGGATTATCCCAAGCACTGTGATTGGCTACCCAGTCAATAATTACTTTCATATCTAGATCGTGTACCGCTGCAATCAAGCTATGTAAGTCTTCGTGGCTGCCAAACTCTGGGTTGATAGCCAAGTAATCTTTAACTGCATAAGGACTGCCTAATGTCCCCTTCCGTGCCACCTCACCAATTGGGTGAATCGGCATCAACCAAATGATGTCAACACCTAGACTCTTTATACGCGGCAAGTCCCGCTGCACTCCTTTGAAGTCACCCTCAGCTGAGAAGTGACGTGTGTTTACTTGATAAATAGCAGCATCCCGCGACCATTGTGGATGTTTGACATGGCTGTATTGCGCAGGCGAAAATCGAGTAGAAGGCATAGTCGGTAGCTGAAACTTTTTGGCAACAATACGGTCATATTGACAGTATCAAGAACAATTTCAAATGGAATAAAATGGCAAGGGTTATTAGGCTACAAAAGTTCGTTTGGTTACTGATCTGCGCTGTTGTAATAATCGGAGGCTGCAGTTCGCGGGATTTATACAATGCGGCGCAAGAGAATCGCATGCGAGAGTGCAGCAAGCTTTACGGTGCGCAACGCGAGGAGTGCGAAGCGCGGTATCAGAAAGATTTCGATACCTACCAACGCGAGCGAGAAGAAGTTCTTAATAACGATAACCCATTGTAGTTTATCTAAAAAAGTTCGCTTAGACGCATATGAAAACCCTATTCGTCGATTTGTTGAAAGACTGATTAGGTTATGAATACCAAACTGAGGTAAGCTACAAGGGAGAGGTAATTTAAGCGGTAACTTTTTTGAATTGGTGCAAAAAATGATTGTTTTAGTAGTATTGTTTGTACTCAACCTTCTGTGTGTTGTGATGGCATTTGCCAACCACAATCGCTTCTTAGCACATCTTAAACGCAACTACCCTGATCTTTACCAATCTCTTGGGAGACCAAAAACATTTACTCGATACACCATGAACGAGCGTTACGTCAATCGCCATGATGAAGAAGCCGAGCAAGCACTTCGCTATAACACGTTTATGGCAAACAAAGAGTGGCGTACTCTGAACGATAATGTATTGAACCGTTCAGCCGTAAATCGTCGCACAGGGCATGTAATAGCCTTCGCGATTTTTATGTTGTTGGTAGTCGCTTCATTAGTTGCAAATCGAGTATAGCTTGACGTTAGGCAATACTCGGCAGTCCACTCATACCCAACAGCAACACCCAGGATGCGAAAAATACTTTTAAATGAGTTGGCGAGAACAATAACACCACCCGCTTGGCAATAATGCCTCCGATCACTGCTCCGGCTCCGGCAAAGAGCACAACAGGCCAATAAATCGCATCTGTGATAAAACCGTGATAACCAATCGCACCCCACACACTAAACGCACTGAGAATAACGGCACAGGCTATCGCAAAAGTCACATTGAATCCGCGCATAATTAAATAAACGGCCACGAGTTCTCCGACACCTACAGATAACCAAGCTGTTATCGCACCACCACAATAACCAATCAGTCCCAGAGCCAATAGGTCTGTACGCTCGAGCAATTGGTTAAACTCCGTGCGCTTGAGCAGAGGAATTGAGCCGTAAATGGCAATAGCCAGAAGAATTGAAAATATACCGAACCAAAGATGCAGTGCCTCAACGCCGTCACCGTGTAGGCTAAACCACTGCTGATACTCAACGATCTGAACCGTCCAGATCCCCAAAATACTCGAAGGTACGCTGAACGCTAGTACTCTACCCATCTGGCCCCAGTCACCGTCATGACGGTGATGTTGTCGATAAAAACGAAACCATGTCACAGCGCCTGCTGTCATTCCGCAACACTGAATAGCAAAACTTGTCGCAACTATGGTAATTGCTGAAAATCCGAGATGATTGAAAAATGGCACGAATACAACGCCACCACCCGCTCCAGTTGCGTTTGCGAAGATTGCGCCTGTTATACCCAACGCACTGAAACCACCATAGCCGTTGAGTAACTCTGCTGTATTCGGCAAAGCAATTAGAAGAGCAATCCAGCTCACTAACAACAATAAGCGCACCGGGTGTCGTACAAGAAGGGTTTTCAAATTTTTTACTGCCTTTAAGTCACGCACGCACTGTGCCAAAGAAAAACTTGCATGCCAATACGTAAAGTGCTGATCATTTGTTCAAATTCAAGGGTATAAACCTCATGGTCGAAGTTGAGCAACAAGCAAGCCCCAATACAGTGATTACGTTACTACCTAATCGCTCAGCCAGTTGGGCCAGTACAAAACTACTTATGGCGGCAATGATATTCTTCGTTATGGTCATTGCGATTGCATGGGCGTTTGTCGGTGCCTGGGTGATATTACCTTTTGCCGGATTCGAAGTCGGACTTCTGGCTTATATAATGTATCGGGTGTGTCATTCAACTTATCGTTCAGAAGTCATTAAAATCAGTCCAGATGCTGTCGAAGTGATGCGCGGTAAACTTCCACTCCACAACTACCGTGAATCATACACATTTAACCGGTCTGACGTGCACGTGGAAATCATCGAAACTGAAAATGATTGGCATCTGCCTGACATCCGCATTGTTACCAACACCCAAAGTCTGCGTGTTGGTGGCTTCTTAAACTTGTCAGACCGCAAGCAACTTGCGAAGCAGTTGCGCAACTGTGGATTACCTAACTGCCGAACCCATTGGTGGAAGCAGGATTAGAAATCTAACACATGCATATCCGTTGGCTTGATATTGCCCTCTAGGAACTGCTGATACAATTGTACGATCGCCTGCGCACCGTGGTGCTGTTGTGTATGGAGCAACGTTGAAAAGTGTTTTACGAAATCTTGCCAGTGCTCAGCATAGCGTTTTTGGAATGTTTCCGGTCCCCACTCTTTGTTGTATTTTCGTACTTCATCAGGTGCGAAAAACACATGGCCAACTGACGTTTTTTCTCTTAGCCCCTGCGCCTGAATATCAGTCGCACCAATCAATATGGTTTTCGCACTTGCATCTTCATGCCCCGCTCGCCATTGGATTAGGCGTTTTTGATCGCCCGCAAAGTCGAGTATCCAATCTGCGTTTTCTATACCACCTTGAGAGGCTTCATCATAGGTTTTAACTTCATCATAGCAATCTGACTGAGTGACGAACTCACGCTGTGGTGGTGATGTAACGCCGATCACCGTTAGTTCAGGTTTAAGTGCTTTAAGAATTTGCGCAGTCCCATATGCCGTTTTACTCGACGCACTAGTCAACCAAACCTTGTCTTTATCAGTACTTAATTTATCCACTAATGCGTAGGCAAGAACAAACGATGTTGTGAATAATGGGCGGAAGGTTAATATCCAAGCCATCGCTGCCTCAGAAAAACTCGGATCGGCATTACATCGCATGTAATGATCATAAACCGGTGAAATCGAACGCCGCTGCGGATGATTATCGCTAAAACCTGCGGCGGTTATTTTATCGGCATGGACCAATAAGTGTGACCCCATGGGAAGATATCCGTATACGCGCTCACCAACAGTCAACGCTGATGTATTTGATTCTACTACCTTAGCAAATCCCCATACTGGGATAATGCCATAGCCTTTTGAGCCTGGAAAAAAGCCCCAATAACCAAACCGCTCACCTAACAGCGCATAGGTAATATTGTTCGCCGATAGCCCAAACTGCTCAACTTCGAGTAACACAGCATTAGGATTTTCATCCAGATGAATGGTTGTTTCTACTTGGCGAACATTTACCAGTGCATCTTTTTGAATTTCGATCGTCGTACAATGAATTGGCTGCATAGCGGTCTCTATAAAAGTGAGTTTCTATAATCCTAGGCTATAAATATGGCCTTTTGACTCATTTTTATGAATAGTTGCTCGCTAACTGAATTTATTCGAATTACACAACAGATCAGCCTATTATCAACCGAGTGTAATACGCTCGGTTTTGTTACGTCCTGTTGTGGGCCCCAGACCTTGTAGAGTAAAAATTGGAGAAAATTTTATGAGCGAACAGTTTGATATTGTCGTTTTTGGCGCAACCAGCTTTGTCGGCAAGATTGTCTGTCAATATTTACGCGACACCTATCCAAGTGGCGCTATCCGTTGGGCAGTTGCTGCTCGCTCGCAAAGTAAGCTAGACGCGTTAGCGAAAGATGTGGCGATTGAGTCCATCCCACAAATCCTGGCCGATGCCGACGACCAGGTCTCTATCGATGCACTAGTTGCGAGAACGAAAGTCGTTATTAGCACTGTGGGACCTTATGCACTCTACGGTGAGCCGATGGTAAAGGCTTGTGCTAACAGCGGCACCGATTATGTTGACTTAACCGGCGAGCCTCAGTGGATACACGCAATGATAGAAAAGTATCAAGAGGTCGCTCAACAGTCCGGCGCTCGCATCATCAACTGCTGTGGGTTTGACTCAATCCCATCAGATCTGGGCGTATACTTTTTACAGCAACACGCCAAAGAGCGCTTTGGCCAAACTTGTAACGTGGTAAAAACACGCGTGAAGGCAATGAAGGGCGGCGCCTCTGGCGGCACAGTTGCATCACTTATTAATGTCGTCAAGCAGGCTGCAAAAGACCCAGCATTGCGCAAATTACTGGCAAACCCTTATGCATTGTGTCCTGAGGGGCATAACTTTTCGGCCTATCAAACAAACTTAGCCCATGCTAAGTACGAGGAAGAAACTGGCAGCTGGATTGCACCGTTCGTAATGGCTAGCATCAATACACGGATTGTACATCGCTCTAATGCATTGTTTGACGCCGAATACGGAGAGCGCTTCCTCTACGACGAAGCGATGATGACCGGGCGCTCGATGAAAGGCGGAATGATGGGCTGGACTGTTACCGTAATGCTCTCCGGACTCATGATTGGCGCCGCAATCCCCCCGACTCGTTGGCTGTTGGAGAACACCGTGTTACCCAAACCAGGCGAAGGTCCGAGTGAGGAAGAACAGCGCAATGGTTTCTTCGATTACCGCATATTCGGTACTACCAAAGACAATCAAAAAATCACTGTCAAGGTAACCGGCGACCGCGATCCTGGTTATGGGTCTACGGCCAAAATGCTTAGTGAAGCAGCTATTTCATTGGCCCTTGATGACGCCATGCAAGCTGTGCCTGGAGGTTTTTTAACGCCAGCGGTGGCCTACGGTAATACACTAATTGAGCGATTGACTAGCAAGGCCGGTTTAACCTTTGATGTTTTAAACTAGGGCCTAATGCCATTGCCGCAATCATCGCGGCAATGGGATCCTTTCATCGTTGTCATCGGGAATGACCGGAAACTTATCCTCTTCCCAATCGCGTTTGGCTTGCTCAATACTTTCTGTATCGGTCGATGCGAAATTCCAAAACATACGTCGAGGTGACATTTGTTCGCCGCCAATAATGGCTAATCTACAGGCTGTTTTTGCCGTGATAGCGGTGCTCGCATCTGGATTGATGATTGCCATTTGATGTTCTTGAATCTCTGTTGCATCAATCATGGCGCTACCCGAAGCCATATAAACAGCTCGCTCCTGCGCATCTGGTAAGGTCAATACTTGACCGGGTTGCAGCGCGGCTTCTACATAAAGCGTATCTGCAAACGTCATAACCGGTGAGGACAGATCATAAGCATCACCCATAATCACCCTAACAGGAACGTCGTCGACCGTTGTCTGTGGAATTTCATGGTCAGGGTAGTGATAAAATGCGGGATCGCGATTCTGTTGTTCCTCCGGCAATGCTAGCCATAATTGCAAGCCGTGTAACTGATGATCAATAGCGGTAACCTCTGGGCGCTCGCGTTCTGAATGCACAATACCTTTTCCCGCCACCATCAAATTGACGTCGCCGGGACGAATCGGCTGATAAGAACCTAATGAATCGCGATGCAGGATTTCACCTTCGAATAAGTAGGTCACCGTAGCCAAGTGAATGTGGGGATGAGGACGCACGTTAATCCCGTCTCCAGCTTTAAATTCAGCGGGCCCCATATGATCGAAGAACAACCAAGGCCCAACCATGCGTTGCTGCATGGAAGGTAATACTCGACGCACCGAGAACCCACCTAGATCTTTATCTTTTGGCGTGATTATGAAACGAATAGAAGAACACTGTGCAGATTGGCAGGGCGCATCCGCTTGAACGGTAGTTTCTAAACTCATGATAAGGCCTGTTTTAGTTAGTTAATGAAAAGCCTGACGCATCTGGAGTGATCTTTCCAGTCCTGTCTGCGTTTAAATTTCGTCCAACGGAGAATCAGCTATGAATCTATTTATTGAATCGATTGAAGGCGGTACATACTTAGCAGCGCTTGACGATGGTCGCGATCGCGATTTCGTTCGTGACAATAGTAGCAAACCAAAGGCTTTCCATTGCCTTAATGAAATTCGCGAGCACTTATCGGGTTTGCAGTTTGAACGTGTTACCTTAAAGCAATCAACACCTTACGATGAAATGTGTGGGTTAGATTCCGGCGCAGAGGCGCTCGAAATTGAATTAGAGTGGTAAGCACATAAAACACTTGTGATTTTAGGCCATCCGATTAGCCTATGGTGAATTGGGAATTTCACTGTAGGGAATCACATATGAAACGCATTGTTCTTTTCGCTGTATTTTTTTGTCTTAGCCAACTAAGCCATGCAGCATCGGTCTGGAAAGTGAGTAACGGCAAGGACACCGTTTACGTCGGCGGCACGATCCATATGCTTAGCGAAACTGATTACCCGCTACCTAAGGAATACAGCAGGGCCTATCAAGCGTCCCATAAAGTGATTCTTGAAACCGATGTCATGTCACTTGACAACCCCGAATTCTTACAAAAAATGATTGCAAAGGTGACCTACCAAGACGGTCGAACGTTTAGAGACGAATTATCACCGCAAGTATCGAAGGCGGTTGAACAGCACCTACTATCCCGCGGTATCCCGCCGCAAAGCATGCTGCCTTATAAACCGTCATTCCTCAGCATCTCTATCGCGCTAACCGAGCTTAAACTCGCGGGTTTGACTGCAGAGGGTATTGATGAACACTTCGCAAAGCTGGCAACAAGTGATGGAAAACCTATCGGGTGGCTGGAAAGCTTAGACCAACAATTAGAATTTCTTGCTAATTTAGGAAAAGGACAAGAAGATGAGCTTTTACTCTATACGCTGGATGACATAAGTACTTTAGGTGCGTGGTTAGAAGAATTTAGAACACAATGGTTAGCTGGTGATATGAATGGCTTGTCTGACTCACAGATAGTTGAAATGAAGCGAGATTTCCCAGCTGTTTACAAAGACTTATTGGTTGAACGCAACCATAATTGGATTCCCCAAATAAAAGCCATGTTTAATACACCGGAAATCGAATTTGTGTTGGTCGGCACGCTTCATCTTGCTGGTCCAGATAGTGTGTTGACGATGCTTGAGCAAGCTGGTTACACCGTTGAGAAACTCTAAACATGTTTACGGTATACGGCGATAAGCGCTCGGGTAATTGCTATAAAATACAGCTTACCTGCGCGCTACTAGATCTCAATTACGACTGGATTGACGTCGATATAATGCACGGTGAAAGCCAGTCAGCAGCTTTCAAACAGCTGTCCCCTGCAGCTAAAATCCCCATCGTAAAGTTTGCTGATGGACGAGTCTTAAGTGAGTCCAACGCAATTTGTAACTTTCTTGCTTATGATAGCCCCCTGTATCCGGTCGATAAATTTACTCAAGCGGCCATTCAGCAATGGCAGTTTTATGAGCAATACAGCCATGAACCGAATATTGCTGTCGCGCGGTTTATTAAGCTTTACCAAGGATTGCCCGATAACCGCCAAGCAGAATACGAGAATAAAGTTGTGGGGAGCTATAAAGCCCTTGAAGTTATGGAGAAGGCCTTGCAACAAATGCCTTTTTTTGCAGGTGAAAACCTAACGACCGCTGATATTAGCTTATTTGCCTATACGCATAAGGCAGATGAAGGCGGAATTTCATTGGCAGACTTTCCCAACGTGGAGGCGTGGATAGAGCGCGTACAAAGTTCTCCTAACTTTGTGACGATGGATTACTGACTACGCAGGATACTCGCCTGTTTGCGCGCTAAAGCTGTTAGCGCCTCAACAGCCTGCGCTGCGTCAGATTGACCAACAAAAATATGGTCGTGGTAAAAAGCTGCGACGACATTAGCCGAGATATTTTGAGCCGCGAGTGTCGTCGCTACTGCTGCGGTGAGACCTACCGCATCTAAACTTGAATGGACAGTTAATGTGATACAGCGAAACACTCCCGAATAATCCAAACCGTGTTTTTCTGCCTCAGACTTCGTAACGATCAGCGTCATCCCCTCTGATTCTGCAAAGCTGCCTTTTATTTGAATGTGAGTAGGAATTCGATTTACCGCAATGGTGCAAAAGACGTATTTATCAGGGTCCAACGCTGGTGCCATGCTTGCTAGTAAGATGGATAAATCCCGTTCGCCGCTCATCGCTCACTCTCTGTTAATTTAAATAGCAACGTGTTCCATCTTATCTACAGATACACGGTTACGGCCATCATATTTTGATGCATACAGTGCCATATCGGCCCTATTGAGTAACCCTTGCCAATCCAGCTCACCGTGTTGTGACAATGCTACACCGACGCTAACAGTTAGGGGAATAGACTCACTGTTGTGCCGCATTGTCGTGGACTCTACGGCTATACGGATCCTCTCAGCGACTGTTTTAGCTTCACTAGGCGAAGTCTCCGCAGCTAACACTACAAACTCTTCTCCCCCCAAACGAAAGTGATGATCATAATCTCGGCTCTGTTGCTTGATAATCCCGCTGACAAACTGAATGGCTTTGTCGCCAACTGCATGGCCATAGCAATCGTTGACCTGTTTAAAGTGATCGATATCAATGACCAAAATAGCTAAATGCGTGCCTTTGCGTTCGCTCTTGCGCAGCTCGTTGTTCGCTACCTGTTCAAGTGATTTGCGGTTTAGCCAACCGGTGAGCTCATCAGTGAGAGCCAGCTCTCTAAGCGAGAGCTCTTTGCGCCACATCACTATGGCGGAGCCCCCCACCGTAAGAGCAAACACGTATAACATCAATAACAATGTACCCGAGGTTTGAGTAAAGTGGCTCCCGACTAACATCAGCTCAAAATCTTTACTCACCATCATTGTGCCACGAATCAATAACTGCACGATGAATAGTGCTAAAGCAAAAATTAATAACCAATATGCCTTGCCCTCGCGTTTAGATTTCCGCTTCGCGATTAATGCCATAAGCGTTGCCGCATTAAATGCAATGATAATCAAATAATGGACGATAATTCGACTCTCTACTGAGGTCGCCACAATAGGTAGCTGATGCAAAATCAATGTCGCTACGAAAGCTAGAGCAACGACTTTGTACATAGACTGCCCGAATAACAATCGCGAAGTACCACTAAAAATAGCAGCGTGTGCAGTTACGTAAAATGCATTAGCAAACATTGGGTTTATGCTATCGCTGCTATCTTTAAGTAGCCACAAACCAATAATGTTCGAGCTTAGAAAGCAACCCGCAGCGAATATCCAGTCATATAGGTAAGTTTCACGTCGAGAAGTGATGAGTTGCGTGGTAAAAGTCACCGCCATACCTGCGCTTAACAGCGCAGTACAAACTGTGAGCGTAAAGATGTCCATGAGCCAGTGCTTCCGTGCGGTAAAAGTTTAGCTTATCTCGTTAGCCAAAAGCTTAACATAAAACCAACAATGTCATAGGGTTAGTTAGTAATTTAAACGGTAATATCGAGGTGAACTCGGTCGTCCTTATCAGGATCGTCGTCTTCGGTATGCGAAACGCTATTTTCGTCGAGAAATTCTTGCTTGTTGTGGACAATTTCTTGCTCGTCAGCTTCAACATTTTCATCAGTGGTATCAACAATTAAGCCAATATGCTCATCGCTGTAATCCTTGCTCTGTTGATCGGGTTGTTGCTCTTGGCGATCCGGCTTTTCTTGAATTACAGGGTGATTTTCATCCTGTGGCGATGGGTGAAGTGCCGACTTTTTGTCAACTTTTTTGACCTCACCACGATCAGACTTGACCGGCACGGTGCCTCGTCGAGGTAGCACAGAAAAAAGTAAATCATTACTCATCGTTTTATTACCTATTGATATTACGCAATATCACCATCCACTTTTGTAAATAAATAAGTCTGCTTGCACTAGTGTTAGATGCACCATATAACCAAAAGTTTTACTTAATAGCGATTATTCCAATTAATTATAGCTTTATTAGCGGCATACCCATTGCAAAATCATTGCCAGTTCGCTATCGTTTCGCCCCGTAATCGGCAACGGCCGACATAGGAAAGAATAGTTAATGAATTTCAAACGCGCTGCTCATCACCATCATAAAGCATAACCTTTCAGGTTTGTGCTGGAAGGTCTATTGGTCTTCCGGCGGCGTAAAAAGTTAATACCCTCGGAAGGACCTTCCGGGGGTTTTTTATTTGGGCTAGCAAAAATTTTATCGAATACGAGGAATGATAATGAGTGATGCATCAAGGCTACGAATAGCTGTTCAAAAATCAGGACGACTGAGCGACGACAGTATTGCCCTGTTAAAAGCAATTGGCATTAAGCTACAAATTCGCGACCGCCTATTGATTGCTCATTCTACCAATCAGCCTGTCGATCTTTTGCGGGTCCGCGATGACGATATTCCCGGTTTAGTAATGGATGGTGTCGTTGATTTGGGTTTCATCGGCCAAAATGAACTCGAAGAAAAAATGTTGGAACGCCAAGCATCTAATCGCCCATACGCCTTTAAAACACTGCGTGAACTGGATTATGGCGGCTGCCGCCTATCTATTGCTGTGCCCAATGAAATGAGTTACGACTCTGTACAGTCCTTACAAGGCAAAAAGGTTGCGACAACTTACCCATATCTATTGGAGCGCTTTTTCGAGAGCAACAATGTTAACGCATCAGCCGTTATGCTGACCGGCTCAGTAGAAGTCGCCCCACGCGCTGGTGTTGCCGATGCAATTTGTGACTTGGTATCAACCGGCGCCACACTAGAAGCTAACGGCCTACAAGAAAAAGATGAGGTATTTGTGTCTCGCGCCGTATTGATTCAAAGCGCCAAACCGCTGAGCGATGAAAAACAAGAGCTAATCAATCGCTTATTACCGCGTATCGATGGCGTGACACAGGCGAAAGAAAGTAAATACATCATGTTACACGCACCTAAAGCGTATCTAGAACAAGTGAAAAGCCTGTTACCCGGAGCGGAGAATCCGACGGTTCTGCCGCTGGCTAGCAGCGACGACATTGTAGCTGTACACGTCGTAAGTCCTGAGACTCTATTCTGGGAAACAATGGAAAAACTCAAAGCACTTGGCTGCAGCTCAATCTTAGTGATGCCAATTGAAAAGATGATGGGATAAGTAAAGGCAAAGGCTATGATTAATTGGAATTTGCTCGACGAGCAAGCACAAAATCAAGTGTTAGAGCGACCGGCTCTGGCCGACAGTGCTAAGCTATTTGACGCAGTTGATACAATCATCAACGACGTTATTGCACGCGGCGATGCGGCAATTCTCGACCTTACGGCAAGGTTTGATGGCGCAAAATTGCACAGTTTACGCTGTCCGCTTGAGCGTATTGATGCCGCCAAAGGAGAGCTTAGAGAGGACGTCATTGCGGCAATCGACCGAGCTTATGCCAACATTAAGTCCTTTCATACAGCACAACGCCCTCAAAGCGTGGTCGTCGAAACTATGCCAGGTGTGCGCTGCGAACAGCACACAGTCGCGCTTGAAAAAGTCGGATTGTATATACCTGGCGGCACAGCACCACTGCCTTCGACAGTTTTAATGCTCGGGGTTACGGCTCAAGTAGCGGGATGTAAAATGGCCGTGTTGTGCACACCACCGAATGAGAATGGCGAAATCGCTGCGGAAATTCGCTATGCGGCAAGCTTATGTGGCATTGACCAGATTTTCTTATGCGGCGGCGCCCAAGCAGTCGCTGGAATGGCGTTTGGCACTGACTCGATCCCTAAAGTCGATAAAATATTTGGGCCGGGTAATAGCTTTGTTACCGCGGCAAAACAGCGCGTTAGTACTATGCCACGCGGCGCTGCTATCGACATGCCTGCTGGTCCATCGGAAGTATTGGTTTTAGCAGACGCAAGCGCCAATCCGGTTTTTGTTGCTGCAGATTTACTTTCTCAAGCTGAGCATGGCAAGGACTCTCAGGCGATTTTAGTGTCTAACTGTGAAACACTAATCAACCGTGTTATCGCCGAAGTTGAGAAGCAATTAGCGCAGCTCTCTCGCAATGAAATTGCCACTGCAGCGATGCAACACAGTCGTTATATTTTGACTGAGAGTTTTGCTCAAGCGGTCGAGGTCAGCAATCAATATGCGCCAGAACACCTTATCGTCCAAGCGGAAAACGCCAGCAGTTGGTTGTCTAAAATTACTAATGCTGGCTCAATTTTTGTTGGTCCATGGTCGCCAGAATCAGCCGGTGATTACGCCAGTGGCACAAATCACGTGTTGCCAACTTATGGCTACTCACGCATGTATTCAAGTTTAGGTTTGCTCGATTTTATGCGCCGCTATACTGTGCAAGAATTAACTCAAGCCGGTTTTGAAGCCCTCGCGCCAACCTTGATAACACTATCAACATCTGAAGGCCTTGATGCACATGGCAAAGCCGTTTCTTTGCGTCTTGATGCTATTGCGGAGAATAACTAATGAGTAATCTCGTAGCGCGATTGACCAACCCCAATATACTTGCACTTAAGCCGTACGAATCTGCACGTCGTTTGTATAGCGGCGGCCAAGATTGGTTAAACGCCAATGAATCACCTTATAACAATCCATACAGCATTGATGATAGCCGTTTAAATCGTTATCCAGCGTGTCAGCCAGAAAACGTGATTGAAGCTTATGCAGCTTATGCTGGACTAGATACAAACCAAGTATTGGTGACACGCGGTGCTGATGAAGGTATCGAGCTGCTGATCCGCGCTTTTTGCGAGCCACAAAAAACGCACATAATGATCTGTCCGCCAACCTATGGCATGTACGCGATTAGTGCCGAGACGTGTAACGTTAACGTTGTTAGCGTACCGCAAACTGCTGACTTCGAGCTTGATTTACCCGCAATGCAGGCCAATGCCAACAACGTCAGTGTGGTATTTATTTGCTCGCCCAACAATCCAACCGGCAATACTGTAGCCCAAGCACAAATTGAGGCCGCACTTGAGCTATTTGCTAACCGTGCGCTAGTGGTAGTTGACGAAGCTTACATAGAATTTGCTTATGCAGATAACTGGGCAGTTAAACTGGCTCAGTATCCACACCTTGTTGTATTGCGAACCTTATCAAAAGCGTTTGCCCTTGCTGGGTTGCGCTGCGGTTTTACTTTGGCATCGAAAGAGGTTATCGACACTTTGTTAAAAGTGATCGCGCCCTACCCAATTGCCGAACCGGTCGCACAGATTGCAGCGCAGGCACTTGCGCCAAACCCGCTTAAGCGCATGCAGCAGCAAGTTGCCGAGATTAGCAGTCAACGCGAATGGTTATGTACTGCGTTACAAGCATTTAGTGACGTAGAAATAGTCGGTGACCAGCGCGCTAACTTTATTTTATTTCGCACCGCAAACAAAGACGCTCTAATGACCTACTTGGTCTCTGAAGGCATGCTGATTCGCGACCAATCAAAGCAATTACATCTGGCGAATTGCTTGCGCATATCAGTTGGCACGCAAAGTCAAAACGAACGTTTAATCTCTCTTATGAAACAATTTTATCAAGCCGAGGATGTTGCCTGATGCAAAATGCAATTCTGTTCATCGATCGCGATGGGACGCTAGTTGAAGAACCTCCTATCGACAAGCAACTCGATACGTTAGAAAAGTTGGTATTTGAACCCAACGTTATTCCCGTTTTGCTCAAGCTGCAACAAGCTGGCTTTCAGCTAGTTATGGTCAGCAATCAAGATGGCTTGGGCACAGATAGTTTTCCAACGGCAGATTTTGAGCTACCACACAACAAAATGATGGATATCTTCAGCAGCCAAGGCGTGGTATTTGAAGACGTATTGATTTGTCCGCACTTTGAAGAAGACAACTGTCAGTGCCGCAAGCCTAAATTAGGCTTGGTGAAAGAGTATTTACAGCAAGGTCGCGTGGACTTTACTCGTTCGTTTGTGATTGGTGATCGCATCACCGATATTCAATTGGCCGAAAATATGGGGATCCCCGGCATTCAGTATGACCGTGAGACCAACAATTGGGCGGCGATAGAAAAACAACTATTGAATTCAACTCGCACGGCAACCGTGGTACGTAGAACCTCAGAAACCGATATCCGCGTCAGTGTTAACTTAGACTCAGCAGGTAAATCAGACATTCAAACTGGTATCGGCTTTTTCGACCATATGCTCGACCAAATTGCGACGCATGGCGGTTTTGAGATGCAAGTGAAAGTTAATGGCGACCTGCATATCGACGATCACCACAGCGTCGAAGATACTGCACTGGCACTTGGTGAAGCGTTGAAGAAAGCACTCGGCAATAAGCGTGGTATTGGACGTTTTGGTTTTGCCCTGCCAATGGATGAGTGCCGAGCGGAATGTATTATGGATATTTCGAATAGACCGCATTTAGTGTTCAACGCCAATTTCACGCGAGAAACTGTTGGTGAAATGGCGACCGAGATGGTTGGACACTTCTTCTATTCAATGGCTCAATCCATGGGGTTGAGTTTGCATTTGAGCACGACTGAAGGTAATGCTCATCACCAAGTAGAAAGCCTGTTTAAAGTCTTTGGTCGCGCCTTGCGTCAAGCGATCAGCAAACAAGGCGATACATTGCCGAGTAGTAAGGGTGCATTATGAGTTTAGCGAAACAGCAAATCGTTATCGTTAATACCGGTTGTGCCAACATATCTTCAGTGAAATTTGCCTTCGATCGTTTAGGTGTTGATGTCACGGTCAGCGATCAGCCCGAACTGATCACGTGTGCAGATAAGGTCATCTTACCCGGTGTAGGTAGCGCCAATGCTGCAATGGCGAGCATCGAACAAAAAGGCCTTGTGAGTGTTATTCTAGGTCTAACACAACCGGTGCTAGGCGTGTGTTTGGGTATGCAGCTCATGGTGAGTTGGTCGGCCGAAAGTACAGCCGAACGCACCACCTGCTTAGATTTGATTCCGGGCAGTGTTGAACGGATGCAAGTAGGAGACTTGCGTTTACCTCACATGGGTTGGAATACCGTTACGCCAAGCCACCCAAATGACTTATTTAAAGGTATCGACGCGGGTAGCTATTTTTACTTTGTGCACAGTTTTGCGGTCAAGCCCTTTGCTCACACGCTCGCGTCTTGCGAGTACGGTATGCCGTTTTCAGCAGCGATTAACAAAGACAACTTCTTTGGCGTGCAATTTCACCCTGAGCGCTCCGGTGATGCCGGCGCACAATTACTCAAAAATTTTGTGAGTTTGTAATGATTATTCCAGCGATAGATTTAATTGATGGCAAAGTTGTGCGCTTGTTTCAAGGTGACTACGCACAACAAACTGATTACGCATTCGACCCTGTAGACGTGGTTAACGACTATGCTGATCAAGGCGCCCAATGGCTGCACATTGTTGATTTAACCGGTGCCAAAGACACCAGTAAACGTCAGCTGCAATTGATCAAAAAAATGGTTGATACCCAGCGTATGCAATTTCAGGCCGGTGGTGGGATTCGCAGTGAAGACGATGTAAAACAACTACTCGACATCGGCGTTAAACGCGTTGTGATCGGTTCACTAGCGGTTAAACAACCAGAACTCATTAAGCAATGGTTACGTACCTACGGCGGCGAACAAATTGTATTAGCGCTTGATGTGAACATTGATGAAGATGGGAATAAATTAATTGCTACTCACGGGTGGCAAGAAAACAGCGGCGTTGCTCTAGACAGTCTATTAGCAGACTTGTTAGACGCAGGTGCAAAGCATGTACTGTGTACCGATATTAGTCGTGATGGCACTTTACAAGGCGCTAACCACCAGCTGTATCAGGAAATGGCTGAACGCTTTCCCCAGGTTGCATGGCAAGCTTCAGGTGGCATTGGGTCATTGCAAGATATTAAAGTGCTCAAGCCAACGGGGGTTAGTGGGGTAATTTTAGGACGCGCGCTATTGGAAGGTAAGTTTAATGTGCAGGAGGCTATCGCATGCTGGCAAGACGCATAATTCCCTGTTTAGACGTTAAAGATGGCTTAGTTGTTAAAGGTGTACAATTTCGCAATCACGAAATTATTGGCGATATCGTGCCCTTGGCTGAGCGTTATGCACAGGAAGGTGCCGACGAGTTGGTGTTTTACGACATCACCGCATCCAGTGACCAACGTGTGGTCGACAAGAGCTGGGTTAGCCGCATTGCGCAAGTGATTGATATTCCATTTTGTGTAGCGGGCGGCATTAAGTCCGTTGAAGATGCGGGACGCATACTTGAAATGGGCGCTGACAAAATCTCGATCAACTCGCCCGCATTGACTGACCCTAACTTGATCAATCAATTGCATGATATCTATGGTCAGCAATGTGTTGTGATTGGTATAGATAGCTTTTACAACGCTGATACTGGGCAGTACGAAGTTTATAAATTCACGGGTGATGAATCTCGTACCCAGCAGACGCAATGGCAGACCTTGGATTGGGTTAAAGAAGTGCAGAGCCGTGGTGCCGGTGAAATAGTGTTGAACTGCATGAACCAAGACGGCGTGCGCAAAGGCTATGATATTGAACAGCTTAGCGCAGTCAGAGCTGTATGCGACGTACCGTTGATCGCCTCTGGCGGCGCCGGTGCAATGGAACACTTTAGCGCTGCATTTAAGCAAGCTGACGTAGATGGCGCACTCGCTGCATCAGTGTTCCACAAATCGATCATCGATATACGAGAACTCAAGCAATACTTACGCGCTGAATCCGTGAGTATTCGCAGTGACTTTCAATCAGCGTAACGGGACAGACAATGGCAACTAAAATTAGCACCGACAATATAGCTGATATCGCGTGGGATAAAATGGGCGGGTTGCTACCAGCGACCGTGCAAGACGCCTTCAGTGGCAAAGTCTTAATGCAAGGCTTTATGAACCAAGAGGCCGTGGTTAAAACGCTTGATACCGGTCTTGTAACGTTTTTCAGCCGCTCTAAACAGCGCCTGTGGACCAAAGGCGAAACATCAAATAACACACTAGGTCTAGTGGATATGAGTGTTGATTGTGACGCGGATTCAATTTTGGTTTTGGCCACGCCAGCCGGTCCCACCTGCCATACAGGTACAGAAAGCTGCTGGTCACAAGCCAATATTCCAGACATGACCTTTATTGCTGATCTAGAGCGCACCCTAGCAGCGCGTAAAAGCGCAGATCCTGACTCAAGTTATACCGCCTCGTTGTATGCCAAAGGGATTAAGCGTATCGCGCAGAAAGTGGGCGAAGAGGGTGTTGAAACTGCACTTGCAGCAACGGTTAAAGACATAGACGAGTTGCATAACGAAGCAGCCGATCTCTTGTATCACTTAATCGTACTATTGCAAGCCAGTGATACCAATTTGACCAGTGTTGTCGATGTATTGCGCCAACGCCATGCTGGCAAATAACGCACTTAGCGGTTAATCGTTATGGTCGAGTATTTACCACTAAGTGAGCAATTCTATTCTGCGATTATTGCCTTGGGTAATCGTGTGCACGGTGATAATTATCTTGATCCAGACTCACTCACTGCGATTGGCAATGCGAGCTGGCATAAAAACATTAACGCTAGCTATGTGGCATTGGTCGGCCACGATGAAATCCCAAGTAATGAACGATACACCGCTCAACAAGTCGGCGACCGATATTTGGTGGGTTTTCGACTGACATTAGCGGCACAGAATTGGACCATAGACAAATGGTGCAGCACCGACATGTGGCCGCATCCCAGCGAGCGTGTGTGCTATTTCAAATGCAATACGGTTGATGAGGTGATGCGCGGCCAGGGGGTGGGCTCAGCGCTTTTACAGCACTCGATACAAAGCGCTAAACAACAAGGTGCGTTAGGTGGTTTAGCGCATATATGGTTAGCCAGTCCTGGCAACTCTGCATACCGCTACTTTTCAGCAAATGGCGCTAAGCTCATTGCTGAACATCCAAATAAGTGGCAGCATTTGTGTATTGAAGACAATTACCAATGCCCCGTTTGTACTGATCTTTGCGAATGCACAGCGGCGGAAATGATGCTGACGTTTAAATAATCAATGTATGACCCTCTGCTAGACAACACTATACCCGCTGATCAACGGGCACCTACGAGTCTTTGGGCCGAGGATCAGGCGCAGCCTAGTTATCCCCAACTCACACAAGATATTAATATTGACGTTGCCATTATCGGTGGCGGGTTTACCGGACTTTCGGCCGCTTTCCATCTAGTTGAACAATACGGTGTTAATGTTGCACTGTTTGAAGCCAATCAACCCGGTTGGGGCTGCAGCGGCCGCAATGGCGGCTTTGTATTGCCAGGTACAGGACGGTTGAGCGTTGCGCAAATGCACAAGCGCTGGGGGGAAGAGACTACCGCTGGGATCTACGCAGAGAACTTGGCCTCGGTAGATACGGTAAAGGCATTTATCGATGCGGGCATTGTTTGTGACGTGCAAGCAGGCGGTTATTTAAAACTCGCCCACACGCAACGAAAGACCGAGCAATTGCATCAACAAGCACGCGTCTTTAGCGACACCTACAATGATAAAATAATTCCGCTTAGCCAAGCTCAGGTTGCCGCAGAGTATATTGCAAGTACGGAACAATATGGTGGCATATATCACCCTAATGCCTTTGGTGTTAATCCTTGGAAACTGGCACATGGACTGGCAAAGCGCGCTGCGGTCAGCGGTGCACGAATTTTTGGCAATACACCAGTCTTAAATACTGAGTTCAGCAATGGTAAGCACCTGATTTATACACCTAATGGCAATGTTGAAGCCAATCAGCTAATCCTCGCAACCAATGCCTATGGACCCAATAAACTGCACGCATCACTTTACAATCGCAACTTTCCAGTGATGTCGAGTATCTTAGTGACTCAACCGCTTACGAAAGAGCAATTGGACAAGCTACAGGTGCGCGATGGCTTGATGGTGATGGATACACGCTCGCTAAAATACTACTACCGTATCCTAGCTGATGGACGACTGTTGTTTGGTGGGCGCGGTGCTATTGCTGGTCGTAATGCAGATTCTGTTAAGAGTAAGCAAAATCTTCTCAACGGATTGAAAATGACCTTTCCTGAGCTGGGTAACGTCAAAATTGGGCAGTTTTGGAGCGGCTGGGTCAATATTTCCATGGATGATTACCCACGAATTTATCACGATAAGGCAACCGCAACATCATACAGCGCTGGCTATTGTGGCGCTGGGCTAGCGTTTTCCATACAAGCGGGTAAACGCCTTGCGCAGCAACTGTATGAGCCAGAGACTCTACCCAAACTTCCCTATTTCCAGACACCGCTAAAAAAATACCCAGTGGCGCCAATGCGCCGCACAGTGTTACACACACTCTATTGGTGGGAAGGCCTAAAGCGAGTCGTAGGCTTGGACTAACCTTTTACCGCTCGCTGATCACAATATTTTACAAGTTCAGGGTGCCGGTAAACTGTCAATCATTGTATGCTACCCACATCGAGTTGAGAGAGTAGATTCATGCGTTATTTGGCCAGCTTAATTAAAGACAATATTGGTTTTATCCTGTTTATTTTCGTACTGTTTGCCACACGTAGCAGTATCGCAGATTGGTATCATGTGCCCAGCGGTTCAATGCTGCCAACCATTATTGAAGGTGACCGCGTATTAGTGGATAAAATGGCTTACCGTTTAGACGTGCCCTTTACAGATATAGTAATTATGCAGCGCAATAAGCCACAGCGCGGTGATATTGTGACGTTTGAATCGAGTAAAGCGGACAATCGATTGATTAAGCGCGTAATTGGTGTTCCAGGCGACGAGATCGCCATGGTTAACAATCAGTTATTTATTAATGGAAAAGCGGTAACTTATCGCCAACAGGGCGACATACTGATTGAAGAACTGTCAGATCCCCCCCATGCAATCCAATTGACGAAGGTTACCAGCGGTATGGACAACTTTGCTCTCGTCACTGTGCCCGAAGGTCATTACTTAGTATTAGGTGATAACCGTAATCACAGCGCCGACTCACGTGTTTACGGTTTTATTCCTGAAACAGAAATCACGGGTAAAGCCACGCGCGTTATCACATCCCTGGACTTAGACAATTATTATATTCCTCGAAAAGATCGTTGGTTTGAAGAAATAATTTAAATATTTTCAACAACTTAAAAATTAATTTGAATTTTTTTCTTGAAAAATAGTTGGGTAGTCTCATATATGTTTTATCGGTGCTCATGAGAGGCCGATAAAACCGCCGCCGATTATCGGGGCAACTTTTTAAACATATTGCTTAATATAAAGGATATGACTATGCGTACTATCGATCTATCTCCACTTTACCGTTCATTCATCGGTTCAGACCACTTAGCGTCTCTCGTTGACGCTGCAACTCGTGCTGAAAAACAAAGCGCTTACCCGCCGTACAACATCGAATTAATTGGCGATGACAAATATCGCATCACGATGGCAGTCGCTGGTTTTAGCAAAGACGACGTCAGCATTGAGGTACAAGAGAATTCTTTAACGATCATGGGTTCTAAAGAAGCGAAGAAAACCGAGCAAAAATTCTTGCACAAAGGTATTTCAGAACGCAATTTTGAACGCAAATTTCAGCTCGGTGACCACGTAAAAGTGCTAGCCGCAGATATGGAACACGGTCTGTTGCACATTGACCTTGAACGCGTGATCCCAGAGGCGAAAAAACCTCGTAAAATTGAGATTGGCAGTCAATTAATCGAAAACAAATAATCTTCGATTAAACTGGAAACTCCCTGTCACGAAAAACGGCGCCTTACGGCGCCGTTTTTCATAGTAAACGCTGAGTGTTTAAAAATATAACCATACTAGATTAAACACCGCTAGAAGCGCAATTGCAGCAAAGGTTGACAGCATTCCGACTACGCGTTGCCAGCTAGCACCAATATGATGACGCAAACCATAAGCGTGAGTTAGCCGTCCAAATAGGAGCAAAACACATGCAATATGCACAACGAGCGTAAAGTCTGTATTTAATTCCAAGCAAAACGCCAAGATAAGTGTAATCGGTACATATTCAGCAAAATTCGCATGTGCTCTGGACAATTGCTGCAAGGTGGAATCACCGCCATCACCGAGGCTTACTTTCGCAGAACGGCGAGAGCGAATGACCAAAACCGACAGGTAAAGGTAACAAATCGCTAATAAGCTGGCATAGAAGCCGGTAATTTCAACGAGTGCAGCGTGCATAGTCCTACCCTAGTAGCTCAGCCAATTGTGCACTAACCGATTCTACCGGTTGCGTACCATCCAGCTTATGGTATTGACACTTGTTTTCACCTGCGGCGGCTTGATAAAAATCCACCAGCGGCTTGGTTTGCTCGTGATAAATATCTAGGCGCTTACGCACTGTCTCTTCTTTATCATCGTCGCGCACGATCAACTCGTCGCCGGTCTCATCGTCTTTACCTTCAACTTTGGGTGGGTTGTAAACTACATGATAAACACGACCTGATGCAGGGTGAACTCGACGTCCCGCCATGCGGTCAACAATAACATCATCGGCTACGTCAAACTCTATAACGTGGTCAACATTGATATTGTTGGTATCCATTGCTTCTGCTTGCGGAATGGTGCGTGGAAAGCCATCAAGTAAAAAGCCGTTTTGACAATCGGGTTGTGCAATACGCTCTTTAACCAAACCAATGATAATCTCATCTGAGACTAATTGACCGGCATCCATAACTTTTTTAGCTGCAAGCCCCATCTCTGTACCTGCTTTTATCGCGGCGCGAAGCATATCACCGGTACTAATTTGAGGAATGTTGTAACGCCCCATTAGGAACTGTGCTTGAGTTCCTTTTCCGGCGCCTGGAGCGCCAAGAAGAATAATCCGCATACTGCGTTCTCCATCGTTATTTTTTTGACTGCGAGCACTTTACACATTCATATCCAGCAACACAAGAAAGACACCGGATAATCTGTATTCATTAGACTAATTGCGCATACGCTTAAAATCAAAGCCAAAAAAAGGCGAGTCTTAAGACTCGCCTTTTGAAGGTTAATTAGCGCTTATTTAGATAGTGTCATTAACAAGCTGTTCAGATTCTTCACGAATGCAGAAGGATCTTCCAAACTACCCTGCTCAGATAGTGCGGCTTGATCAAACAGTACATTAGCCCATTGAGCAAATGCCTCTTCGTCCTGTATTTCGGCAATCCGTTTAACTAATGCGTGCTCTGGATTGACTTCGAAATGATACTTCACTTCTGGGACAGGCTGTCCCGCAGCTTGCATAAGCTTCATCATCTGTGTCGTCATGCCATTGTCGTCAGCCACAATAACTGCTGGCGAATCAGTCAGACGATGAGTAAATTTAGTATCGATAACTTTATCACCTAAAGCGGTTTTAAGGCGCTCTAGAACGCCTTCTACTTCTTTTTCGGCTTCTTCTTGCGCTTGTTTGCTTTCGTCATCATCAAGTGCTGATAAATCTACGTCACTGCGTGCAATCGACTGTAGTTGTTTCTCTTTGTACTCAGTCAAGTGTGACATCAACCACTCATCAATACGCTCAGACAATAACAACACTTCAATCCCTTTCTTGCGGAAGATCTCTAAGTGCGGGCTATTCTTGGCCGCTTGATAGCTGTCAGCTGTGACAAAGTAAATTTTATCCTGACCTTCTTTCATGCGCGCAATGTAGTCATCTAATGATACATTTTGCACGCTCGAGTCATTCTCTGTCGATGCAAACCGCAATAGTCCAGCAATCTTTTCACGATTAGCAAAATCTTCCGCAGGACCTTCTTTTAGGGCATTACCAAATTCAGTCCAAAAGGCCTGATACTTCTCAGCATCGTTTTTCGCCATACGCTCTAGCATTTGCAATACGCGCTTAGTACAGCCTTGGCGCAATGCTTGAGATACTTTATTGTCTTGTAATATCTCGCGCGAGACATTGAGTGGTAAATCATTGCTGTCGAGTAAGCCTTTGACGAAACGCAAGTACGTCGGCATAAACTGCTCAGCATCATCCATAATAAATACGCGCTGAACATACAGCTTCAAGCCGTGCTTGTGCTCGCGATTCCACATATCAAATGGCGCTTTGCTGGGAATATACAACAAACTAGTGTATTCAGTTTTACCTTCTACGCGATTGTGAGACCACGCTAGAGGATCAGCAAAGTCATGTGACACATGCTTGTAAAACTCTTGATATTCTTCATCAGTGATTTCTGATTTATCACGCGTCCAAAGCGCTGTCGCTTTATTTACCGCTTCCCATTCGCCTGGTTGTGCTGGGATTTTTTCGCCGTCCGGACCATCTCTTTCTTCGGTAGGCGCTTTCCACATAAGTACTGGAATGCTGATGTGATCAGAGTATTTGCCGACAATTGAGCGTAACTTCCAATCGTTAACAAACTCTTTTTCCTCTTCACGCACATGCAATGTGATTTCAGTTCCACGATCCTCTTTTTCGATATCGGCGATAGTAAATTCACCTTCACCTGCAGAGCTCCATTCTACACCTTGGGCTTTATCAGCACCGGCAGCTCGCGTGCGCACGGTTACTTGATCCGCAACAATAAACGCTGAATAGAAACCCACACCAAATTGGCCAATGAGCTTGGAGTCTTTGGCTTGGTCACCCGTCAGCTGACTGAAAAAGTCTTTGGTGCCAGACTTCGCAATAGTACCGAGGTTTTCAATGACCTCATCACGTGTCATACCAATACCGTTATCCGATATTGTGATCGTGCCTTTGTCAGTATCTACGCTTAGCTTGACGTTCAAGTCACCATCATTCTCGTATAACGCATCATTTGACAATGCTTTAAAACGCAACTTGTCGGCTGCATCAGCCGCGTTTGATACGAGTTCGCGCAAGAATATTTCTTTGTTCGAGTACAATGAATGGATCATCAGCTGCAACAGCTGTTTTACTTCAGTCTGAAAACCGTGAGTCTCTGGGTGTGCCGCTTGCGACATAAGACCTAATCTCCTTAACAACAGTATGGAATTACGTATGCGAAGTAAGTGTGGTCAAGGAGAAATTTTTCAACCTCGGTTGAGGATTTTTTCGCTAGGGTAAGAGTGATAAAAACGCCGAGTTGGCCTAAATTCCTCTTCGGCCAGACAGCGCGTGTCCAAGTGTATTGCCATCGATGTACTCAAGTTCACCACCAACGGGCACCCCGTGCGCAATACGCGAAGCACTAATACTGCGTTTGCGACACATCTCCGCAATGTAATGTGATGTTGCCTCGCCCTCTACGGTTGGGTTAGTAGCCACGATAACTTCGTTCACACCACCGGCATCAAGCTGCTCAGCCAATACATCAAGCCCAATCTGTTCAGGACCGATGCCATCAAGCGGTGATAAATGCCCCATTAAAACGAAATAACGCCCCTTGAATTGTGAGGTTTGCTCAATTGCCAACACATCCTGAGGAGCCTCGACAATACAGATGGTGTCGGCACTACCTCGTGTGGGGTGAGCACATATGTCGCACAAGTTTTTCTCTGTAAAGGTGCGGCATTGGGTGCAATTGCCAATGTGCTCCATAGCATCGTGCAACACTTTGCTTAATCGCAAAGCACCGTCGCGGTTGCGTTCCAATAAACTAAACGCCATACGCTGGGCGCTTTTGCCACCGACTCCGGGTAGAACGCGTAGCGCTTCGATTAGCTCACTGAGTAACGGACTAAAACTTTTGCTCATGCGTAGTCCAATGAAAACAGAATTTTGAAACCAAACGATGCGATGTAATCGTTAATAAACAAAGTGATGCCCTTAGCAGTAAGGAGGGTCATGAACTTTGTATCACGTGACATCCTCAGTATCAATTTCAGGAAGTTCATGCGTTATTTTAAAGAAGTATGCCTTAAGCAACAAGAATAAATCCACGATCTTATTTTTAAATAGTGAAAAAAGTTTTATAAGTAAGGACCAACGCGTTAGTCGGGCTCTTTCGCGCGCTGGCACTTACTTTGAACAAAAAATAGTAAGTCCCTTTTAACGCAGCGTATATGATTCCTAAAAGTACGCGAACGGTATTAACTGGACATATTGTTTTTTAGACTATACTTTGGCCAGACGATGTGAGAAATGCTTATATTTGTGGCTGCCCAACCCTATGAACATCAGAAAACAGGTAACTATCGACAATTGTGACCAAGAACCGATACATATTCCCGGCGCAATTCAACCTCACGCCTTCATTATCATTCTGGATAGTAAAAAAAAGATATGTGGATTTTCTGATAATTTCCCAGCACTAATTGACAAACCCCCTAAACATTTCCTTGGTAAGAAGCTATTTGAGTTAACGGTGTTTTCTTCTTTCGACATATTATCTTCAAATACCAGTCAAACAGAAGTAGTAATTAATAAGCATAAATATTCTGTTAATATCACAGAGCTTCCTCACAACAGGCTGTGTCTAGAGCTTGAATCCGCATCGCATAATTTACATCACGTGCAGAGCAATGAACCATTCGTTCAGAACTTCATCGAGTCGTATGAAAAGTGCTCCACTCCGCAAGAAATTTTTACTTGCATCGCAAATAATATTAGAAAGTACACTCTATATGATAGATGCATGGTTTACCGATTCGACAAGCATTGGAATGGGGAGGTTGTTGCTGAGAGTAAACTCAATCATCTTGAAGCTTTTCTAGGTCTACACTATCCACATACCGACATTCCAGCTCAAGCGCGCAAACTTTACTCAACAAAGCTAACGCGCCTGATTGCAGATGTCGACTATATACCATCCGTGATTATCACCCACTCCGATATTTTAGAGCCTATTGATTTAACATTGGTCGACTCACGCAGTATTTCACCTATGCATATAAAATACCTCCAAAACATGGGGGTTAAGGCGACTTTAGTCATGTCGATCATGGTTGAAGAGAAGTTGTGGGGACTTATTGCATGCCATCATTATTCAGGCGCAAAGATTCTTAACTTTAACGAAAGACAATTATGTTCATCACTAGCATCGATTACATCATTATATATTGAAAAACTAGAAAACTTAGCCGTATCAAAGAAACAGCAACGAGCTGTGGACTTTTTAGCGTTAGACCGTCTTTTGAAGATAATTGAAAGTCCTGACACTGCAGATGCTTTTGTATCTGAATTGCTTAGATTAACTGAATCTGACGGAGCTGCGTTGATTATCGGGAATAATATACAAAAGTTCGGTAATACAACGTCAGAAAAGCTTTTTGGTAAATTATTTGAGTTAACGTGCCCTGAAAACACTTGGATTACTTCTGAAAATATTGGGCACATTTCAAATGACAGTAAATTGTTGAATCGTTGTGCTGGTGTTTGTGTAATACCCATAACCAATAATACGACGCCTCAAAATAAAGACAGTACAGCTTACATAATTCTATTTAGAAATGTGGTCACAAGTATCGTAAATTGGGCAGGCAACCCAACAACGAAGGAATTCACAAAACTAAATGATGTGGAGACCCTGTCACCACGACGTTCTTTTGCACTGTGGCAAGAAAAAATGGACACAGAGTCCAAAGAGTGGACTGAAGCCGATAAAAAAGTAATTCACTTACTCAGTGAACGTTTAAAAGAAGCGTACTTAATACTGGTCCAAAAGAGAAGACAGCATGAATTAGAGTTAATTTCGGAAACAAGCGATATTGGCCTCTGGTGGCTTAACTTTAAAAATGGCTCATTGCTCTGGAATGAATCAATGTTCCGCATTTACGGGATCAACAAAAGTAACTTTAGTGGAACGTATGATGCGTGGAGAAGTGCTTTGCTAGAAGAGGATAGAGAACACACCGCATCAAGATTTGAGAAAAATGTCTATGAAAAAAAGCCCTTTCAAGCAAGTTTTCATATCAGACATCCACGAAAAGGGGTGCGCCTAATAAGAGCGCATGCAAAACCGGTATTATCTGAATCCGGAGAAGTTCTGCAAATCGTTGGCACGAATATCGATATTACTGATGAAGTATGGAACCTAAATTCTGACATCGCCCAGGATACCACGCAAGTTGAACACAGTAGATTAATATCTTTGGGCGAAATGGCGGCAACGGTGGGTCACGAAATCAATAATCCTCTGGCAATAATAATGAACAGCTTAGAGTTACAATCACATGAGCTCTTGGAATCTGCTGGTACTTTTGAAGTCGCTCGTAAACATAATGAGAGAGCAAGGGCCGCTAGCGAGAGGATTAAAAAAATTGTTGCCGGTTTAAAAAGTATTAGTCGACGTACCGCGGAATCAACTACTGGGGCCATATGCAACATTGACGAAGCAGTTAATGAAATTGTTGAACTCATGAGAGAGTTATATAGCCCTAAAGGTTTCACTTTACATTACGAAACCGATCAAGCCGTAGCTTGGTGTGCAATTGATAAAAGCGTTTTACAACAGGTGTTGGTAAATATTATTACAAACGCCATACACGCACTTGAGGATTCACCGTATAAACATGTCGAAATAAAACAGGGAATTAAAAAAAACAAACTTACCATCGACATTGTTGATAAAGGAGAAGGTATATCCCAATCGAATCTAGAGAAGGTTTTTCATCCTTTTTATACAACTAAACCTAGAGGTGAAGGAACTGGGTTAGGACTTACCGTATCTAAGCGCCTATTGTCAGATAACGGAGGAGAGTTAAATATTCGCTCTGAGAGAGGCAAAGGCACCACTGTATCTCTGACCATAGAGACTGCCCAAAACCCTAAAAAAGTAATCAAACCAACAAAGTCACCGATTAACAAAGCGGGTACATGCAACATACTAATTGTTGATGACGAACAGGAAATAAGAGAGTTGGTAGCTATGCAGCTAGAGACCCTCGGATTTGAAGTTCAAACGCTGTCTTCAGGCCAAAGAGTTATTCAGACTCTTAAGTCTAATCACTTTGATTATCTGATGATAGATTCGCAAATGCCCGGAAAATCTGGCGAGGATGTGATTTTAGAAATACCAGCAGGAATATCAACCAAAGTGATATTGATGACTGGGGATGTGACAAAAGACAATGGTTCTCTTCGTAAAAGAGGGGTCCATGTCTACAGACTACTCTATAAACCATTCTCTCTGAAAGACTTGTCAGAGATATTCGAAAGTGGCCAATCAGATCAAAATTAGCTCAAAAGAGAATTGATATTAATCAATGATTCAAATGCACTACTAGCGCCTTGAATCACATCCTTCTTTTGCTGTTCAGTGAAAGTCTTATCTCTCACTTTTAAATCTTCGACAAAAGATTTCCAAATTAATATATCGTTGACACTTTTTGTGTAAAAGTTAACCGGCAGCTTCATGTTATTCTTTTGCATATGACGTTTAATTTGAGTCGCCCCGTTAGCACTTCCTAGCACAACATATAGGTAGCCGAGTACAAGCTCTGAATTAAGGGGGAGTGCCTGCAACGCTGATAATTGTTTTTGTGGAGTTTCACCTAAGGCTTTGAGGTCCATATGCAGAAACGGCGTTGACGCCTCGTACTTTGTTACGACATTCACATCCAACTCACAGACCTTGAGAATCTCAGGTTCGATTTCTTCATACCAAGCGTTCAAACATCTAAGAACACAAGCGTAATCCCGTGCAGAAAGCTCTTTTGAAAGTAATCGATTAAATGGGTATTTTGACTCTAGCTCTTTGTGAAGCTCATGTGTTTCAATTCTAAGTCTTTCTAAAAGGGTCAAGTTACATTACCTTTATTAAGAGGCTGAATTTATTGTTAGATTATTAATCGCCACCAATAATTTAAGTTTCGAGAAGTCGCGCTTAGTAACGAAATCAATATTCAACTGGCCCAAAAAGAGCGCATCCCAGCCACGGTTAAGTAGATGAGCAAACTAGCATCGTATTCATCAATACAAAATATTTACAATTGCTGCAGGCTTCAAATTCTCTGGAGTAAAACTAAAATGGCATCTTGAAGCCAGGAGGCATTTGCATACCGCCAGTTACCGCTGACATTTTTTCTTGGCTCGTAGTCTGCACCCGACGCACTGCATCATTGGTAGCGGCCGCCATCAAGTCTTCGATCATTTCCTTGTCGTCATCCATCAAACTAGGGTCAATCTCTACGCGGCGCACATTGTGATTGCAAGTCATAGTGACTTTAACCATGCCTGCACCAGCCTCTCCTACGACTTCGATAGATTGTAGTTCTTCTTGGGCCTTTTGCATTTTTTCCTGCATTTGTTGGGCCTGTTTCATAATGTTGCCCATACCGCCTTTAAACATTTTGTATCTCCTAACTATTGTGGTTCGATGCTGTCAGATAAAACTGTGCCGTTGAATGCACTGAGCAATTGCTCGATGGCAGGATCACTATCCACGATCTCACAGGCATATTGGTGACGCATCTGATCGATTGATTTTTGAATGGTAAAGGGTGTTCGTTCTGGTTCGCCCACATTTATTGATAACACTATGGGCGCGTTCAGCCTTGTGCGCAAGGCTTGCGCTAGTTGATTTTTAGCACTATCACTCAGTAAGTGTTGCTGCTCATTGTCTAGCGTCAATGTTACTGAATCACCTTGCTGTACGAAGCTCGAATGAATCGCGATTTGCTTAACTAAACCTGCCACATCAAGATCGCTAATAGTTGCGGACCAACGGTCAATTTGGCCGGCTGACGTTAACTTATCGCCATTAGATAAAAACGGCTGAATATCCTCGTTTGCGGCCACCGTCTCTTGTTCTGTAGGGTCATTAACAACGTCTTCAACGACGTCCGCAGCAGCCGATTGTGGCTCAACGACATCTTCAACGTGTTCTTGAGGCACGCAAGCCATTTGTTTTTCTTCTTCCGAATCAACCTGAGGCGCTTGCTCTTCGAGCATATTCGCACTGAAATCCACGCTAGCTTCGGGCGTGGGTTCAACCTCAGGTTCACACTTTTTTGAATTATCTGGCGCCTCTTGTTCTAAACCGCGCATCATACGTTGCTGCATTTCTAGCATTGCTTTAGTGCGCGCTAAATTCGCATCGTCTTGACTCGGCTCTTTCGGCACTGTTGGCTCTGGCTGTATTGGCTCAGATTGCATTACTGGTTCATTGGCTTGTGCCATCGAATCATGCCGTGCGACTTCAGCAGACTGCCGCATTTGCTCAGCCTGCTGCTCGATCGCATGCTGTTGGCCAATTAAATCGTCGTGCGCTGCCACGTCAATATCACTTGTATCAGAACTCGCGTTAAATTCTGAATTTGATTGCTCACCTGGGTGTATATGCTCAGGGTGAGTATCGACGCTATCAGATACTGACTCAGGTTCGCGAGTCAGGACTCGAGGCTCGCTCGAATTTTGTGCTGGAGGGTTCTGAATAATCCGCTCAACATTGGCTAGCTCAGCACTGGGTGAAAACGCCAACATGCGCATCAACACCATTTCCACTCCAGATTGCGGATCCGGTGCGTAATTTAACGTGCGTAAACCCTCAACCCCCATTTGGTAGAGTAATTGCACATGTTCCGGTGTAAACGTTTTGGCTAGCTGATAAATCGCTTTCGCATGGGTAGTCTCTAATCGACATGCGTCTGGGACAATTTGTGTCAAAGCAATTTGATGCAAAGTCGCATTGAGTTCGTTCAACACTTGCGCAAAGTCAGGCGCTTGGGTAGCTAGCTCGGCAACGATATCCAATACTTGCTGATTTTGTTTAGTGGCTAAACTCTGGGCGAGCCGTAATATGTGGTTGCGATCCAATAAACCGAGCATATCGGTGACAACGCTTTGAGTAACTTGATTGTCACCTTGTGCAATCGCTTGATCAGTTAAACTCAAGGCATCACGCATACTGCCTTGCGCTGCCCGTGCAATTAAATTCAATGCCGGCATTTCGAAATTAAGATTCTCAGCCCCTAACACGTGCGCTAGTTGCTGGCTTATTTGCTCTCTAGACAGTGCTTTTAGATTGAACTGCAAACAGCGCGACAAAATTGTAATGGGTAATTTTTGCGGGTCAGTCGTCGCCAATAAAAATTTAACGTGTGGCGGAGGCTCTTCCAGTGTCTTAAGCAAAGCATTAAAACTATGCTTAGACAGCATGTGAACCTCGTCAATCAAATAAACTTTGTAGTCACCCTTAGTCGGACGATATTGTACATTGTCGAGCAGTTCTCGCGTATCTTCGACTTTAGTGCGAGATGCCGCATCAATTTCAAGCAGGTCGACAAAACGCCCCTGCTCAATGTCTAGACACGTCCCGCACTTCCCGCAAGGGTTGGCACTTTGACCAGTTTCGCAATTAAGGCTTTTAGCAAAGATTCGCGCTATTGTTGTTTTACCAACACCTCGCGTGCCAGTAAACAGATAGGCATGGTGCAGGCGATTGTTATCCAGCGCGTTCGAAATCGCCGCGACAACGTGCTCCTGACCAACCAGTTCAGAGAATTTTCGCGGACGCCACTTTCGGGCTAGGACTTGGTAACTCATGCAATTAATTATTCGCCTTCAAATTCACAAAGTGCAAAGCTAGAAATCCCCTGCTCTGCCAATCTAGCTGCACCGCCAATATCAGGTAGAGAGATAACAAAACCGGCATGCTCGACAATACCACCGAGGCTCTTAATCAAGTTCGCTGTTGCAACCATGGTGCCACCCGTCGCGAGCAGATCGTCAATCATGAGTACGCGCTCACCAGGCTTAACTGCATCTTTGTGGATTTCCATTGTATCCATACCGTACTCAAGTTCGTAGCTTTCGGAAATAACTTCACGCGGTAACTTTCCTGGCTTACGTACAGGTATAAAGCCAATCCCTAACTCAATAGCCAAGGGTGCGCCGAATAAGAAGCCGCGCGCTTCAGTACCTGCAACCTTATCAAAGTTCATCGGGCCAAATTTTTCGACCATTAATGCAATACAGCTAGAGAAGGCCTGATGATCCTCTAAAACACTGGTTACATCGCGAAACTGAATACCCGGTTTTGGGTAGTTGGGGATGGTTTTAACAACCGATTTAATATACTCAGTACTCACAGCTATGACTTCTAGTGGCTAAAGAAAAATACGATCCAACCTAGCACAATGTGCATAAGCGGTAACGCTACTAACGTGCCTAGCGCGGCAAGGAAGTACCACCAGTTATAAACTTCTTTAAATTCTGAGTTATCTGCCATTTGAGATTACCTATTCGTAGAGCATAAAAACAGCCGCAAATGGTACTTGAATGTGACAACAATTGATAGCGTAAATCGGACTTGATCGTGCACAAATAGCATAGGAGGAGTTGCGTTACTCGATGTACAAAACCTGTTTTTGGATAAATTGCTTAAGGATGTCAATCGTTGCATCTTGTAATTGAGCAAATGCCATTTGTGGCATCGCCTGATGCAGAACCTCAAGTACCTGTGGCAATGCCAGTCCGTCGTTTTGCTCCAATAAATCCAGTAAGAACGCAGTTACCTGATTAACCAATGTAAACTCCACCGCTTCTGTGGAGTCTCGATACACCACTAGATATACCGGCTCGCTCTCTTCAGTCGGCTGAAAGTCTGGACTGATTTGATGAACCGGAAAGTTGTAACTGACCAATGACGCTAACTCGGAAAAGTAAATAGTGGATGTTTCCGACAAATCCTCAATAGCAGAGGTTACAAGTTGACCTTTGCGCACAGATACGTCTAGTTCCAGCCATTCATAATGTGCCAATGCTTGAAGAAATGCCGGATCCGTAGAAGTGTTAGTGTATTCATTGGCGAGAAATTCAACAAATTCTTTGCTGATATCGACAAAATATGGCGAGCGACAATGATGTTCAGAGAAAAATCGACGCGCAAGTACTTGCCAAGACGGCTCTGAATAAATCGATTTTAGAACCGGAAACGCGTTATCTAAGAAGCCGAGAATGTTATTGAAAAACAACTCGCGATAGATTTTTAAGCGGCGATCTTCTATATCATGATCAAATTCATGATGGTTGGGTTCCTTAATATGTGCGACAAATTGTTGCTGAATATCGGCAAAGTCACTCATGCAATTAATCCTTGCTGCTCAATATTGCTATACTCGCGCTGAATCCCCTTAATAATTTCAACTTCGTTTACGAGCTCAACCATACTCGGAATATTAAAATCGCGTTCAAGCAATGTGGGAAATACACCGTGTACTCGATAGGCGTGCCGCAAGAGTTGCCAGACTTCATCTTTCACGTCGGCACCATGTGTGTCTACTTTTAAATCATCGGCTTCATCGTAATGGCCAGCAATATGACCATAAACTATTTTACCGGTTGGCATAGCCTCGATAAACGCTTTAGCGTCATAACCGTGGTTAATGGAATTAACGTAAACGTTGTTTACATCTAAGAGTAATTCACAGCCTGATTGCTGCAGCACATCCTGAGTAAACTCAATTTCGGACATGTTTTGTCCTGGCGCTGCATAATACGATACATTTTCGAGAATAAGTGGGCGTTTTAAGACATCTTGAACGCGCTGGATCCGCTCAACAACATGCTTTACAGCATCTGTGGTAAAAGGAATGGGCATCAAGTCATACATATGGCCTTGGCTAGAACAATAGCTCAAATGCTCGCTGTAAAACTCTATACCATGATCGTCTAAAAACGCTTTTACTTGCTGGACAAACGCGAGATCGAGAGGGTCTGTGCTGCCGATGGATAATGACAAACCGTGGGTTGTAAAAGTGTTGCCTGCTGTGAGTTGCGCAAATTTACGAGCATAGCTGCCACCTAAAGGAATCCAGTTCTCAGGAGCCACCTCCCAAAAGTCAACTTCACTCGGTACCTGTTCTATAAGCTCATCTAACATTTCACGGCGTAAACCTAAACCCGCACCCGCTAACTTCTTCACGATTCTGCCCTCGGCGTATTTTTATCTAATTATAGAGATAAAAAAGCCGGCAACTAAACCGGCTTTTTTTGCAAAATTTAGTTAAGCGTTATGCTTGGCCACCACATTTGCCTTCACCACACTTACCTTCTTTTGCTTTTTCAGACTTGTCGCCACCACACTTACCTTCGCCACATTTACCTTCTGTAGCTTTTGCAGCTTTATCGCCACCACATTTGCCTTCGCCGCATTTGCCTTCACCACACTTACCTTCAGTAGCCTTCGCAGCTTTATCACCGCCGCACTTACCTTCGCCGCATTTGCCTTCACCACACTTACCTTCAGTAGCCTTCGCAGCTTTATCACCGCCACACTTACCTTCGCCGCATTTGCCTTCGGTGGACTTGCCTTCTTTGTCACCGCCACATTTACCTTCACCGCATTTACCTTCCGCAGCAAGTGTCATGTAACCAGCATCTAGCTGCTGGGCGCCAAACGGAGTCGCGCTAGCTTGTAAGCTCACAGTTGCTAGTGAGCCAATTACAACTGCGCCTAAAGCAGTAGCGATAGATGATTTTTTAATCTGTTTCATATTTTTGTTCCCATTAACAATTGTGAGTATTTTGTGTGTCTGCCACACTCGAATACATAGACCTAAGACATTATAAAAACATTTCAAAAAAACATTTTTTTTGAGTTATACGCCAGTAGGTTATTGTAATTAATACTTTTTAATTCTCTTTCTTATTAGAAAGCATTGCTATTTCCAGCGGTGAGTATAGTGTTATCAGTCTCGAAACGCACTTTTTGTCCTTCTCTCAATCGTTCAGCACCGCGCGTAACAACAGGCATTTTATCTTCAATATTTCCGAACACTTCGATTCGCTCATCTACCCCAATACCAGTCTCAACCGGAACCCGAAATGCTTCGTTATCTGCGTTGACTTGATAGATAAATGTACCACTTTTGCGTAATACCAATGCATCTCTGGGCACGGTCAGGCCGTCGTGAAAATCACTGTGCGGCAGAGCAACTCTTACCGCACTGCCAATGGCATACTCAGTCGGATCTAGACTAACTCTTATTTCCATCATCCGCGATTGCTCGTTGCCGATAGGAATTATCGCTCGAATGGGTTGTTCGCTTCGTGCCGCCTGCTGATCAATGGTGACAATCATGCCTTTTTGGATATAGGGGATGGCGGTTAAAGGAGCTCGGACACTGACTTCTACATTTTGTGTATCGACTATGCGCATCAAGTTTTGCCCAACAGCGGTGAATTCACCCGGAGATTGCAAACGCTCAACCACCATTGCGGTAAAGGGCGCTTTTACTTCACTTTGCGCGATCTGGTATTGTGTCAATTGCAGAGTATATTCAGCCTCTGCTAGGTCCTGTTTGGCCATTTCCAACTCCATATTGATATCATCCAGTTGATCTTTGGACGTGGCGTTTTGTGCTGCCATTTGGATAAAACGCTCAGAGCGACGCGTCAGTAAATCAACCCGCGCTTGGAGTTTATTGATATTGACTTGGTTCTGTCCAAGTAAGAGCTGCAAGCGCGTATCATCGAGCTTAGCTAATACTTCACCGGCTTGAATAATCTCGCCTTCATCTGCCAACCACGTTAGACGACCTGATACTTCTGCGGCGATTTGCGAGTCAGTGCGGCTCATGACTGTACCGGGCAACCAGATGTGATCTGCAATTGACTCATTTAAAACTTGTTGAACTTCTACCAGTGCAGCTTCAGGTGCTGGTGCTTGTTGAGCGATACCTGAGCCTACGTAAAGAGAGCAGCTTGCAAGAAGTGCGAATTGTAAAGACGTTAGCATTTTCATAGTGATAGTCCGTAATATTAAATCTGGTCGGGATGCTTGTAATGCTTAGCATTCGCTAAGCTGCCTACTGGCACGGCACTTGTTGTCAAACGTGGCCGCCAACGCAGGTTCAGTTGCAATAAAGTAGGTAATAAAATTAGGGTAAATATCGTGCTGACAATCATGCCCCCAACAATTACTGCGGCTAGGCCACGATAGATAACACTGCCGGTACCTGGCATTAAAAGCAGTGGCAACATGCCAAAGATAGATGTCATAGTGCTCATGAATATAGGACGTAAACGCAGTAATAATGATTGCTCAACCGCTTCGGTACGATTGAGACCAGCTCGCTCTCCTTGACGCGTTTGATGTACAAGTAAAATCGCATTGTTTACGACTAAACCAAGTAAAATGATAAAGCCGATCATTGTCAGTAAATCTAATGGTTGGAAAGTCACAAGGTTCAATAAACGAATGGCCACGACACCACCGACTGTTGCCAGTGGAATCGCAAGGACCACTAGTAAACTGTCCTTCGCTGACCTAAACAGTCCTGCCATCAGAACAAACAGAAGACCCATAGCAAATAGAAAGTTCTGACTCATAGTCGTGATCGCTTGATTCAGGCTATTGGCGCTGCCCGCATAGCTAATATTGCCATCTACTGGCATAGCAGCTAATAACTGTGGTTCGACTTCTTGCTCAATGATATTCATGGCTTCTTCGAGGGTCATATCATCCGGCGGGTTGACGCTTAATGTCAGCGTTCTCTTGCGTTCGACACGTTGGATCTGGCTTGGACCGACTGCACGAGTAACGTTTACCAAATCCCCCAATGGCACAATTTCACCGCTCGGAGTCATCAGTGGCGTTGTGGCCAATTGCTCAGGGGTTTGCCAATCTTGTGAGCGCAGGATGATATTCATGCGTTTGATGCCGTCGAAATACTCCCCAACATAAACGCCATCGCCCATCGCTCTAACCAAACTAGCAACGCGCGGGCGGTCATAGCCCACTTCCATAATGCGTGAATCATTGGGATAGAACTGCAACTCAGGTTCAGCTTGCTCCAAGCTCGGATTAGCGCGAACGTTAGCGCCAGGAAATGCTGCTCGTAACAGATCAAGTCCTTGTGCGGCTGCTTGAGTCAAACCATCTTGATCAATCGCCTGCAATCTCACATCTATTGAGCGGCCATTGCCAAAGCCACCGAATAAGTTACCTTGCATGGCAAATGCTTGGGTATCAGGTAGATCTTTAAGGATTTCATTGCGCATTAAATCCTCTAGCACTTTAACTTGGGTTTGATCTTGGACGCGCACGCCGATGGTTCCGCCATTCGGCCAGGTAATTATGTAGTAATTCTTCAGTGCTGGTTGTTTCTCGCCATCCATGTAGGGCTGTAAACGCTCAACCACTAACGACATAACTTCCTGTTCGATGAATTGCTCACTGGCGCCGGCGGGGAAATTGAAGAACGCATCAACAGCGTCGCGTTTAACTGGCGGTAAATAATCGAGCTTTGGTATTAGCAAGAATGTCGCGACTACCGGAATCGACATAAGAACAACAGCAACTGTCCAACGGCGTCTGTTAGTCGCACTTAAACGCATCACGAAACCCGCCATTTTCGACCAAACGCCCGATAATCGATCTTTAGGCAGTTCCCCCTTAAGAAAACGGCTGGCGATGACCGGCAGTACGGTCACTGCAACAATGAAGGAAATGCTAACAGCTATTGCAATTGTTAAGGCTAGATCGGCAAAGAGCTGACCTTCGACATCACTTAAAAACATAACCGGGATAAAGATAGCCACCGTTGTGGCAGTAGAGGCCATCAATGCGCCAAATACTTGTGAAGTCGCTACAGTTGCAGCTTCCTTTTGATCTTTATTACTGGTTCTATTCCTGACAATGTTTTCTAACACGACAATGGCAGCGTCTAGCACCATCCCGACAGCGAATGCCAAACCAGCAAGTGAGATAACATTCAGCGAACGCCCGGTTATCTGTAGCACGATAAATGTGCTAAGCAGCGATACCGGAATAGCTAAGGCGACAATTACTGTTGCGCGCATTTGGCGCATAAACCACCACAATACGCCAATGGATAGCAATACACCGATAAACAAATTGCTCGATACTAAGTTTATTGCGCGGTAGATGAATACTGATGCGTCAAAGGACTGCACCATAGTCAACTGCTGAGGTGCCAACAACTCGGTATTGAGTTCGCTGACTTTATCTTTAACCGCTTCCAGTGTTGTGAGTACGTTAGCGTTGTTTTCGCGATCAATGCGAATAGAAATCGCCGTGTTACCATTTTGGATACTAAAGTTAGAGCCATCTGCACGTTGGATGCGGATATCGGCGATATCTCTTAAGCGAATTGGACTTCCATCCCGCCACTCTAAAATCATGTCACCCATTTCATCCGGTGAATAACGCCCTTCAAATCGCATGGTATATCGGCGTCGTCCAACTTCGACAAAACCCCCAGACACATCGGTTGATGACCCCAGCATACGGGTAATATTAGTTAAGTCGATACCTAGCTCTGCGGCGAGGAATGGGTCAAACACGATTTGGAACTCTTGTGGGCCACCAATACCGCTTTCCATTCGAACACGAGCGACACCCGGTATACTTTCAAGTTCAGCGCGAACCTCTTCTTCGAAAAACGTGACATATTGGTCAATATTGCCGGTATTACCGGGAAGCTTTTGTAGAAAGAAATAGGTTAACGCTGGCGTACCGCCTCCCCAGCCTCCAAGCATAATGTTAGGCGACAGTGCATCTCTGGGTAAGGGTGGAATTCGATTCATACGGCTTATGACTTCGATCAGCGTTTGCTGCATGTCGGTTTCTAAACCAAATTCAAGGTTGATCCACGCATTTCCTTGGTTTGCCCAAGCCGTCATGCTATGTAGTCCAGGGATACCTTGCAGGACTTCTTCTTGAGGCTCGATAATCTCTGACTCTATCTCTTGTGGTGATGCGGCGCGCCAAAACGTTTGGATTGAAATTTGCGGGCGTTCGATATCTGGGAATAGCTGAATTGGAAGGTTAAATAAGCTGTACAAGCCAATTACACTGATAATTGCTACAACTATACCAACACCAGCTGCGTTTTTTATTGCTGAGCGTGTAATGTCCATTTTTTAATTCTGCGGTAACGTTCTTATACATTAACTATAAGTCGTCGTAGAATTCGAAAAAGTTTAAAACCGCAAAAACACCAATAAACGAGTCCAATAACCACACAAGTAGTGAGGTGTTACAAAGTGTGTCACAACTGCGTTTATTGGTCTCTTATATCCTGTTTTCTATCGCTTGAACGCTTGGACGTACTTTGTATATTTGTCGCGCAAGGTGGTCCCAGAACAAGTTGAAGTTACCCCGTACTTGATACTGGATCTCCGCTTTTCTGCGTAGATAGATAGCTATGTGCCAAGAAGGTCACCGCCTGCGCGGGGATGACGGTAACTTACTTTTAGCACTCACTAAAAGCACTGTACTCACATGGGGCCGCGCCCGTCACGGGTGAAGCCAGTTGACAGCGAAGCACTGCTTCGCCCGACTGAACGACGTTCACGGATGAACGGCTGGACGCCGCCACATGGATGTGTGACATCTATCTTTCTGCTATGGAGTGGTTATTTGCATGACACCTTGATGGGTTTGGTTTCCCTGCGGTGTAGCATCTTTAGATGCTGCTAAAAGCAAAAAACCCAGCCTTAAGCTGGGTTCTTTGTATTTATTGGGAGTCTGGCGATGTGCTACTTTACTCGGGCAGTCCTGCCCTCGCCCTCGCGGTTACCGATTCGGGCCATTCTAAAGCATGTTCTAAAACGCTCTCGTGCGGGCTGGCCATCCAGGTTTTAGTCACTTCGTTCGAGCAGCCCATTGATAAACATCGTACATAAAGCAAAAAGGCCACCCGATTGGGTGGCCTCTTCACTTTAAATAGGAGTCTGGCGATGTGCTACTCTCACATGGGGAAACCCCACACTACCATCGCCGCTAACGTGTTTCACTTCTGAGTTCGGAATGGAGTCAGGTGGTACCACGTCGCTATTGT